>NZ_LSTV01000001.1 GCF_001644225.1 Microbacterium oleivorans
GGGGGGACCCTGTGGGAGAGTAGGACACCGCCGGACTTCTTTCGATCGAAAGCCCCGACCAATGCTGGTCGGGGCTTTCGTGGTTTCCGGGCATATTCGTGAGTAGCTGCGTTCTCCGATAAGCTGGTCGGCTCCGCTCTCGGGGCGGAAGGACCGAACATCGTGGCCCACATCGACGTGCAGAACGTCTCATTCACCCTCCCCGACGGGACCCCGCTTCTCGAGGACGTCGTGTTCCGGGTTCCGGCGGGATCGACGACTGCCCTCGTCGGGCAGAACGGTGCCGGCAAGACCACGCTCATGCGCATCATCCGCGGCGAGCTCCGCGCGCACGGCGGCGCCGTCACGATCGACGGTTCACTGGGTGTGATGGATCAGTTCATCGGGCATGGGGCTCCCGGCCAGACCGTCCACGACCTTCTCATCACCGTGGCTCCGGCTCGGATCAGCGCCGCGGCGCGAGAACTCGAGGACGCCGAGAATGCGCTCATCGAGACCGACGATCTCGATGGGCAGATGCGCTACGCAGCAGCGATCGCCGATTACGCGGATGCCGGCGGGTACGAGTACGAGACCGTGTGGGACACCTGCACGACGGCGGCTCTCGGCATCCCGTTCGAACGTGCGCGGTTCCGGGAACTCGTCACCCTGTCGGGAGGCGAGCAGAAGAGGCTCGCGCTCGAAGCACTCCTGCGCGGAACGGACGATGTGCTCCTGCTCGACGAGCCCGACAACTACCTCGACGTCCCGGGCAAACGGTGGCTCGAGGAACGGTTGCGCGAGACGACGAAGACCGTCCTGCTGATCTCGCACGACCGCGAGTTGCTCGCCCGCGCGGCGAACCGCATCGTCACGCTCGAGGCGGGCGCGGCCGGCAGTACCGCGTGGGTCCACGGCGGCGGGTTCGCGACGTACCACCGAGCGCGTGAGGACCGCATGTCGCGCCTCGATGAGCTGCGCCGTCGGTGGGACGAGGAGCACGCGAAGCTGAAGAAGTTCGTCGCCGACATGAAGGTGAAGGCGGCGGCGAGCGACGAGTTCGCGTCACGCTACCGCGCGGCGCAGACCCGGCTCCGTCGATTCGAGGAGGCGGGTCCGCCCGAGGAACGACCTGCGGACCAGAAGCTCGACCTGCGGCTGCGAGGTGCGCGCACCGGCAAGCGGGCCGTGGTCGCCGAGTCGCTCGAGCTGACCGGGCTCATGCGACCCTTCGACCTCGAGGTGTGGTTCGGCGACCGCGTGGCGGTGCTCGGATCGAACGGTTCGGGGAAGTCCCACTTCCTGCGGCTGCTCGCCGCGGGCGGCTCGGATCCCGACGCCCTCCTGGGGCACGTCACGGCCACCGGGGCGGCGCTGGAGCCGGTGGCGCACACCGGTGTCGCCGCATTGGGCGCGCGGGTGGTGCCCGGGTGGTTCGCGCAGACCCACCGGCATCCGGAGTTCACCGGGCGGTCCCTCCTCGACATCCTGCACCGGGGCGACGACCGGAGGAGCGGGATGCCGCGCGACGCCGCCAGCTCGGCGCTCGACCGTTACGGGCTCGTCGCCCAGGCCGAGCAGGACTTCGCGAGTCTCTCCGGCGGCCAGCAGGCGCGGTTCCAGATCCTGCTGCTCGAGCTCTCGGGTGCGACCCTGCTGCTGCTCGACGAGCCGACCGACAACCTCGACCTCGTGTCGGCCGAGGCGCTGGAGAACGCCTTGACCGCGTTCTCGGGAACCGTGCTCGCGGTCACCCACGACCGCTGGTTCGCACGGTCGTTCGACCGGTTCCTCGTCTTCGGGGCCGACGGCACGGTCTACGAGTCCGACGAGCCCGTGTGGGACGAACGGCGGGTGGCGCGTGCCCGCTGAGCAGGCGGGGCGGGCGTCGGGCCCCGACGGTAGGCTGGGACGGTGACCATGGAAATCGAGCTCGGCCGCGCCAAGCGCGCGCGTCGCGCGTACGCCTTCGACGACATCGCCGTCGTGCCCTCGCGGCGCACGCGCAACCCCGAGGACGTCTCGACCACCTGGTCGATCGATGCCTACAGCTTCGGCATCCCGGTCCTCGGCGCGCCGATGGACTCGGTGATGAGCCCGCGCACGGCGATCATGCTGGGCCAGCTCGGCGGTCTCGGTGTGCTCGACCTCGAGGGACTGTGGACCCGGTACGACGACCCGGAGCCGCTGCTCGCCGAGATCGCCGCGCTCCCCGCGGATGGCGCGACCCGTCGGATGCAGGAGCTCTACTCCGCGCCGATCAAGCCCGAGCTGGTCCGCGACCGCCTCGCCGAGATCCGCGCCGCCGGCGTGACGGTGGCCGGCGCGCTCACCCCTCAGCGCACGCAGGATCTGTACGAGACCGTCGTCGCCGCCGGCGTCGACCTGTTCGTCATCCGCGGCACCACGGTCTCGGCCGAGCACGTGTCCAGCGTCGACGAGCCGCTCAACCTCAAGAAGTTCATCTACGACCTCGACGTCCCCGTCATCGTGGGCGGCGCGGCGACCTACACTGCTGCGCTCCACCTCATGCGGACCGGCGCCGCCGGCGTCCTCGTGGGGTTCGGCGGGGGAGCGGCATCCACCACTCGCGCCACCCTCGGCCTGCACGCGCCGATGGCCACCGCGGTCGCCGACGTCGCCGGCGCGCGCCGCGACTACCTCGACGAGTCGGGCGGGCGCTACGTGCACGTCATCGCCGACGGCGGTGTCGGCACGTCGGGCGACATCGTGAAGGCCCTCGCCATGGGCGCCGACGCCGTCATGCTCGGCGTCGCGCTCGCGCGTGCGACCGACGCCCCCGGCCGCGGCTTCCACTGGGGACCCGAGGCGCACCACGCCAAGCTGCCGCGCGGCACCCGCGTCGAGGTCGGTCAGGTCTCGCCGTTGGAAGAGATCCTCTACGGCCCGGCCCCCGTCGCAGACGGCACGGCGAACCTCATAGGCGCGCTGCGGAAGTCGATGGCGACGACCGGCTACTCGGATCTCAAGGAGTTCCAGCGCGTCGAGGTCGTCGTCGCGCCGTACGCTTCGTCCCACTGATGACCGGAACCCCCGCCGTCGACGATCTTCCCGACGTCTTCCCGCCGACGCTGCGGGAGGTCATGACCCGTCCGTTCTGGATCGGGATGCTGGGCCTCGCCCTGCTCGTGGCCGGGATCTTCGCGTGGCTCGGGCAGTGGCAGCTGGGGAACGCCATCGACACCGATCCGCCGCCCGCGGGCATGACCGAGCAGGTGCGTCCGCTGGGCGAGGTCGTGGCTCCCGGCGCTTACCTGCCGGAGCCGCTCGTGGGTCAGCGGGTCGAGGTGACGGGTTCCTTCGTGGCCGGCGACTTCCGCGTCGTCACCTCCCGCTACGACGACGGCACGCCCGGATACTGGGTTGCGGGACAGTTCCGCGTCGACCCGACGACCGCCGGGGTGGACGGTCCGACCTCGCTCGCGGTGGCGGTCGGATTCACGCCGGACCGGGAGACCGCGGATGCCGCGGCATCCGCTCTGAGCGACGCGCCGCCGCAGGACGTCACTCTGACGGGACGGCTCATCTCCGACGAGGGCGCGAAGGAACCGCCGCGGGACGCCGACCCTCTCGAGATCACTGCGATGTCACCGGCCGCGCTGCTGTCGCAGTGGAGCGACATCGAAGGGCTCGACGTCTACCGTCCCTACCTGGTCTCCGTGGAGGCCTTCGGCGGGCTGCAGCAGATCCATGCGCCCGCCCCGACCGAGCTGACGTCGGTGAACTGGCTCAACATCTTCTACGCCATCGAATGGGCGGTGTTCGCGGGCTTCGCCTTCTACATGTGGTACCGACTGGCGCGCGACGCGTGGGAGAAGGAAGTCGAAGCACTCTCCGCCGACGCCGACGGCGCCGAGCAGCCCCTGCCGCGCCCGTAGACTGGAAGCCATGCCCGTCCAGCCCAAACTCGCCACGTTCCCGGCGATCCGCGGCGCCCTGCGGTTCTACCAGATCGCATCGATCATCACCGGTGTCGGCCTGCTTCTGCTGGTCGCCGAGATGATCCTGAAGTACACCCCGATCCACGTCGAGCTCTTCGCCGGCGGCTCCGGTGGGCTGCTGTGGTTCGCGACGGCCATCCCCGGCCCTGACTGCCAGTGGTACTCGCTGTTCGCGCCGATGACGAACACGTGCGACATCGTCTCCACCGGGGACGGCGTCAACATCTCGCTCGCGATCCTCGTCGTGCACGGGTGGTTCTACGTCGTTTATCTCTTCGCGTGCTTCCGGGTGTGGAGCCTCATGCGGTGGCGCTTCCCGCGTTTCATCGTGCTCGCACTCGGCGGCATCGTGCCCCTCCTGTCCTTCTTCATGGAGGCGAAGGTCGCCCGCGAGGTCAGGGAATACCTGGCCGAACGGGAGGCCGCCGCATCCGTCCCCCTCGAAACCCCCACGGAGACCCGGTGACAGAGCAGACCGAAACCTCCCAGCGCCCCGTCCTGGTCGTCGACTTCGGCGCCCAGTACGCGCAGCTGATCGCCCGCCGCGTCCGCGAGGCCGGCGTGTACAGCGAACTGGTGCCGCACACCGCGACGGCTGCGGAGATCGCCGAGAAGAACCCTGTCGGGATCATCCTCTCGGGCGGTCCCTCGTCGGTCTACGAGGAGGGAGCGCCGCAGCTGGATGCCGGTGTCTTCGACCTCGGTGTCCCGACGCTCGGCATCTGCTACGGCTTCCAGGTGATGGCCAAGACCCTCGGCGGCGAGGTCGCGAACACCGGCCTCCGCGAGTACGGGGCGACGGATGCCACGATCGTCACCGACAACGTGCTGCTCGACGGACAGCCCGTGGACCAGAACGTGTGGATGAGCCACGGCGACCAGGTCAGCGCCGCTCCCGACGGCTTCGAGGTCCTCGCGCGGACCGCGGTCACCCCCGTCGCCGCGTTCGCGAACGACGCCCGCAAGCTCTACGGCGTGCAGTGGCATCCCGAGGTCAAGCACTCCGACCACGGCCAGCGTGTGCTGGAGAACTTCCTGCACAAGGCGGCGGGACTGCCCGCCGACTGGAACAGCGACAACGTCATCGCCGAGCAGGTCGAGAAGATCCGCGCGCAGGTCGGGACGGGCCGGGTCATCTCGGCGCTGTCGGGAGGCGTCGACTCGGCGGTGTCCACCGCCCTCGTGCACAAGGCGGTCGGCGACCAGCTCACCGCCGTCTTCATCGACCACGGTCTGCTCCGCAAGGGCGAGCGCGAGCAGGTCGAGAACGACTACGTCGCCTCGACCGGGGTGCGCCTCATCACCGTCGACGCGCGAGAGACCTTCCTCGACGCCCTCGCCGGCGTGAGCGATCCCGAACAGAAGCGCAAGATCATCGGCCGGGAGTTCATCCGCGCCTTCGAGAAGGTCCAGTCGGACCTCATCGCCGAGGCCGCCGCGGAGGGCGACCCGATCCGGTTCCTCGTGCAGGGCACCCTGTACCCCGACGTGGTCGAGTCCGGCGGCGGTGCCGGCACGGCCAACATCAAGAGCCACCACAACGTCGGCGGGCTTCCCGAGGATCTGCAGTTCGAGCTCGTCGAGCCGTTGCGCACCCTGTTCAAGGACGAGGTCCGCGCGATCGGTCGCGAGCTGGGTCTGCCGGAGGCCATCGTCGGACGCCAGCCCTTTCCGGGGCCCGGCCTCGGCATCCGGATCGTGGGCGAGGTCACCGCTGACCGCCTCGAGATCCTGCGTGACGCCGACGCCATCGCTCGCGCCGAGCTGACGAAGGCGGGACTGGACGGCGAGATCTGGCAGTGCCCCGTCGTGCTGCTGGCCGACGTCCGTTCGGTGGGTGTGCAGGGGGACGGGCGGACCTACGGGCATCCGATCGTCCTGCGCCCCGTCTCGAGCGAGGACGCCATGACGGCGGACTGGACCCGCCTGCCGTACGACGTGCTCTCGAAGATCAGCAACCGCATCACGAACGAGGTGCGCGAGGTCAACCGGGTGGTGCTCGACGTCACGTCGAAGCCCCCGGGGACCATCGAATGGGAGTGAGTCGCGGGGGGAGCCCCCGTGACGAGCCGCGCCGCCAGCCCTTGACACGGCGTGTCCGGCCCGGCCAGAGTGAGCGCGGGCTCTTGCCCCGTTCTGCACCGCCGTCTGAGGAGGGGGTGAGGCGTTGATCGAGCGTCCGCGTACACAGCCGTACGCGCAGTTCGTCCTGGCCATCTCGACCCTCATCGTCGTGCTGATTCTCGGGACGATCGACAGCGCTCGCATCACCCCGCTGCTGCTCGCCGGCTTCGGCGTCATCGTGCTGAGCACCGCTGCCATGACCGCCGTCTGGCTCGTCCAGCCGACCAAGCACACGGAGTGGCTGGCGGCCATCCCGCTCGTGCAGATCCTCGCGTGCGTCCCCCTGCGGGACGCCGGTGTGGAGGTCCTGCCCGCGGCGGGCCTGCTGATGATCTTCCCGCTCGGCTGGCTCGCCTTCGCCTTCCCGCCCGCCACCGTCGTGGCCGGGGTGCTGCTGACCGCTCTCGGACCGCTCATCCAGATCATCCGGACCGGCGGATTCCGCGACGCCGCCGACGTCGTCTCGGTCGTCGCCCTGCCCATCATCGCGGGGCTCATCGCGGGGACCATCGCCCTCATCGCCCGGGACCTCGGGCGGATGCGGGCGCACACCGAGGCCGTGTCGGACGAACTCGATCACGCGCTGCGGCTGTCGGGCCGCGACACCGCCATGCTGCGCGCCACGCTCGACGCGACCGACAACGCCGTCGCCGTCTTCGGACCGGATGGACGCCCGATCCTGCTCAACGCCGTCGCCGCCGAGATCAGCGGACGATCCGGGATAGACGAGATCGACCGGGACGGATTCCTCTCGGTCATCTGGCGCGCCGACACCTCGATGCCCGCCGAGGCCACCTCGGCCGACTTCGTCGAGCGCGTGCGCTCGGGGGACTTCGCCGCGCCGCGGACGGTGGAGTTCGGCGGCGACCCGCGGCGCGTGCTGCAGGTCATCGTGCGTCCCGTCGTCGCCGGCGGCGAGGAGGTCGGGATCGTGATCGTCGGTCAGGACGTCACCGAGCTCGTGGGTGCCGTCGAAGTCCGCGATCGGTTCCTCAGCACCGTCGGTCACGAATTCCGCACGCCCCTCACGGTGATCCTCGGTCACACCGACATCGCCCTCATGAACGAGTCGGCCGAGACCGAACGGTGGGAAGCCGTCGAGCGGTCAGCGGAGCGCCTGCTGCGGCTCGTCGAGCGCCTCATCGCGGCCGGACAGTCGACACGCGACGTCGAGGCGCGCTCGGGAGCCTCCCACATCGGCCCCGTCGTCAAACATGCGATCTCGGAGGTCGCGGCCCGCGCGCGGGATCGCGGCATCCACATCCAGATGGGCGCGATGCCCGACCGGGCCGCCCGCATCGCCGTCCGCGACCTCGCGTCGATCCTGGAGGAGCTCCTCCGCAACGCCGTCGAGTTCACCCCCGCGGGGGGCGGCGACGTCGTGGTCTCGGCCTACGAGGAGGGACGCGAGATCGTCGTCACCGTCGCGGACCAGGGTGTCGGGATGACCGAGCAGGAGCGCACGCACGCCTTCGACCGGTTCTACCGGGCTCCGTACGCACACGATGCCGCCATCCCCGGGACCGGCATCGGGCTCTCCAACGCCGCGTCGCTCGCCGAGGCCTACGGGGCGACCGTGGCGCTCGAATCGCACGCCCCGCGCGGCACGGTCGCCGTCCTGCGGCTCCCGTCCTGAGCACGCGGACTGCCCGCAACGACGAAGGCCGCCCGGTTTGCCGGACGGCCTTCGTCGTGTGAGGCGGCGGTCAGTCGTTGCCCCGCAGGATGGCGATGATGCGGAGGATCTCGACGTAGAGCCAGACGACCGTGACCATGATGCCGAAGGCGCCGATCCAGCCGAACTCGCGGGGAGCGCCGTTGCGGGCACCCTGCTGCACGAGGTCGAAGTCCTGGACGAGCGAGTACGACGCCATGAGGACGACCAGCAGGCCGATGATGAGGCCGAGGGGGATGCCGAAGACCTCCTGGCTGTAGAGGCCGAAGGTGCCCTGGGTGACGCCCGTCCACATGAGGACCAGGTTGACGAGGCCGAACACCAGGTAGCTGACCATCGCGATCATGAAGATCTTGTTGGCCTTCTTGCTGACACGGACCTTGCCGCTCGCGAAGAGGGCGAGGGTCACGCCGACCACCACGAGGGTCGCGATGGTCGCCTGCAGGACGACGCCCGGCCAGATGAACTCGAAGTACGCCGAGATTCCACCGACGAACAGACCCTCAGCCGCCGCGTACGCCCAGACCAGAGCCGGGCGGACCTTCTTGCGGGACGTGAAGCTGATGACGAGCGCGAGGACGAAGCCCACGAGCGCGCCGATGATCCAGGGCATGATCGTCAGGTCGGCCGGCTCCACCTGCGTAGGCATGAGCGACCCGCCGAGGGTCCAGAACCAGCCCACGAGTGCCGTCACGAGCAGGATGCCGAACAGGCCCGCCGTCTTGACGACGGTGTCCTCGACCGTCATCCGGCCGGTGTTGGCGGAGGATGCGGTGGGGGCCGCGTACATGCCCTCGAGCTGAGCGCTCGCGGCGAGGTCGGCGGCCTGGTGCGAGGCGGCCGAGTAGTTCGTCGGGGCGGCAGGAGGAGTCAGGCCGGGACGGCGCTGATCCTCCTGGAACACCGGATTGTTGAAGGCGAAATTGCCGGACGCTGCCATTGTGTGTCTCACTCCAAAAGTCGACTCACAGCGCTGTGCTGTCGATCCAGCGTATCGGACCGTGTTTCCGCGGGTGCGGGCCCCCGCTGTGAGAGGACTATGAGGCCCCTCTGGCCGCACTCCTGCGGCGCGTCGCGTCACCCGAGCTGGGTACCCTGACCGCATGTCCGTGAACCGCCCGCTCGTCATCGGTCACCGCGGCGCGCCGGGGTACCTGCCCGAGCATTCGCGCGCCTCCTATGACCTCGCTCTCGCCGCCGGGGTGGACGCCGTCGAACCGGACGTCGTCTTCACCGCGGACCGCATCGCCGTGGTCCGGCACGAGAACGAGATCGGGTCGACGACCGACGTGGCCGACCATCCCGAGTTCGCGTCCCGTCGGGCGACGAAGGTCGTCGACGGCGCGCCCCTGACCGGATGGTTCACCGAGGACTTCACGTGGGACGAGCTGGCCACGCTGCGGTGCCGGGAACGGCTGCCGCACCTGCGGCCGGGGAGCGCGGCGAGCGACCGCGGTCAGCCGATCCTGCGGCTGCGCGAGCTCCTCGACCTCGTGGCTGCCGCCCCGGCGGGAGCCGGCGTCGTGCTGGAGGTGAAGCACGCGACGTACTTCGGATCGATCGGGTACGACGTCGCGGGGCTGCTCGCCGACGAACTGCGCAGCGCGGGATGGGATGCCGGGGCGCGGCCGCTGGTGATCGAATCGTTCGAGGAGTGGATCCTGCACGAGCTGCGGGGTCGCAGCATCCGCGCCCGCTACGTCTACCTGCTCGAGGCGGAGGGGTCCGCGTGGGACCTTCGAGCCGCGGAGGGCGACGACGCGCCCACCTACGCCGACCAGCTCACCCCGGAGGGGCTCGACCTGCTCGCGGGGGAGGTGGATGGGATCAGTCTCGACAAACGGATCGTGCTCGAGCATCCGTCCGTCGTGGCGGACGCGCACCGTCGCGGGCTCGAGGTCTTCGTGTGGACGTGCCGACCCGAGAACGCGTTCCTCGACCCGCGCTTCCGCGGACCCGGCGGCGACGCGGCGTTCGGCGACTGGGAGGGGGAGTGGCGCCGGATCGCGGAGACCGGCGTCGACGGCGTCTTCGTCGACCACCCCGACCTCGGCGTCGCCTTCTTCGCCCACCCGGGACGCTCAGCTGACGCGCGGTAGAATGGATGCCGGTGCGCCAGCACCCCGTGTAACTACCTGATCCGTGGAGAGTCAAGGCGGCACGACGCCTCAGCTGCACGGAGGTCATGACACATGCCCCTCACCGACTCGACACCGGTGCGCGCCCCCGAACGCGACAGCCCCCTCCGGACGCTCGCCGCATCCGTGGGTATCGGATACTTCGCCATCGCCCTGATCGCGCGACTGCCGTACGCGATGATCGTCGTCGGCGTCCTCACGATGGTGGTCGACGCCCGGGGATCGCTCGCCGTCGGCGGGCTCACCTCGGCGATGGTCGGGCTCGGCACCATCGCGACCGGCCCCCTCATCGGCGCGGCTGCCGACCGCTGGGGTCAGCGACCGGTGCTGCTGCTCGCGACGCTCGTCCAGAGCGCCGTCCTGGTGACCCTCGTCGCCGTCGCTTACGGCGACACCCCGGACGGTGTGCTCCTGGCCGTCTCGGTGCTCGCCGGGGCGACCGCTCCGCAGGTCTCGCCGATGTCGCGCGCCCGGCTGGTCGGCGCGATCGGCCGGATGGGCCTCGACCGCAGCACCCGCGGGCGGCTGCAGGAATCGACGATGGGGTACGAGTCGGCCGTCGATGAGATCGTCTTCGTCTTCGGGCCGGTCCTCGTCGGCGTCGTCGCGATCGCGGCGAGCCCCGCCGCCCCGGTTCTCGCCGCCGCCGCCCTCACCGTCGTCTTCGTCACCGCGTTCGCGCTGCACCCGACCGCTCGCACCGCGGGCCACGCGGACCAGGGTGCGGCGCGTGAGCCGGCGCGGGCCGTGCTGCGCCCCGGCATCCTCATCGCCGCCGCCGGCACCTTCGCGACCGGCCTGTTCTTCGGGGCCATGCTGACCTCCCTCACCGCCTTCGCGGACGAGGGCGGATTCCCCGAGCAGACCGGCATCCTCTACGGGATCATGGGCATCGGCTCGGCGATCCTCGCGCTCGGGGTGGGCCTGTTGCCGCGACGCTTCGCGCTGCCGTGGCGCTGGCTCGGCTTCACCGCCGTCCTGCTGATCGGTGCGGTGCTCGCCGCCGGGGCAACGGGGGCGATCTCGATGGGGTGGGCTCTCGCGCTCGCCGGCTGCGGCATCGGCCCGACGCTCGCGACGATCTACGCGCTCGCCGCCGCTCGTTCGCCGCGCGGACGCGAGGCGACGGTCATGGCCGTGCTCGGTTCGGCGGTCGTCGTCGGACAGGCCTTCGCGAGCATGGTGGTCGGCGCGCTGGCCGAGTCCGCCGGGGCTGCGGTGGCCCTGTGGGCACCCGTCGTCGCGGTCGCGCTGCTGCTGACCTTCGGCCTGCTCAATCTGCATGTGCGTCCGCGCGTTCCCCAGGAGGACACCTCCGCCCCCTAGGGTGAGCGGTATGACTGATGCCGGCATCGTCGCCCAGGGGGTGCGACGATCCTTCGGGAACGTCCACGCCGTCCGCGACGTCACCTTCCAGGCGCCCGAGGGCGCGGTCACGGGCCTCGTGGGCCCGAACGGCGCGGGCAAGACGACGCTGCTGCTGATGCTCGCCTCGCTCCTGGCCCCCGACGCCGGCACCATCCGGATCGCCGGCATCGACCCCGTGGCCGACCCCGCCGCGGCGCGCGCGAAGCTCGGGTGGATGCCGGACAGCCTGGGCGCGTGGCCCTCGCTCTCGGCCCGCGAGACGATCGCCGTCACCGGCCGGCTCTCCGGCCTCGACCGGACGGCCGCCGCGGCACGCGCCGCGGCACTCCTCACCACCGTCGGCCTCGAGTCCCTCGGGGACGCTCCGGCCCGGGTGCTCTCCCGCGGCCAGAAGCAGCGCCTCGGCCTCGCGCGCGCCCTCGTCCACGACCCGCGGGTGCTCCTGCTCGACGAGCCCGCCTCGGGTCTCGACCCCCAGGCGCGCATCGACCTGCGCCTGCTGCTGCGCTCGCTCGCGGCGGAGGGACGCACGGTGCTGGTCTCCAGCCACATCCTCTCCGAGCTCGAGGAGGTCGTCGACGACGCCGTCTTCATGACGCAGGGCGAGACCGTGAGCTCCGAGCGCGTCGCCGAGGCGGCCGGACGGGCACGGACGTGGCGGATCCGCCTCGCAGATCGGGATGCCGCGACCGCCGCCCTCCCGGTGGCCCAGGCCCTCGGGCTCGACGTCGCGACCCTCCCCGTCGATCGACGCGACCTGCTCGTGAGCTTCGCCGGCGACGCGGCCGCGGCGCAGGGACTCGCCGCGCTCGTCGCGGCCGGTCTGCCGGTCGCGGAGTTCTCCGCGGCCAGCGGCATCCTGGAACACACCTTCCTCGACCTCGAAGGAGGTGCGCGATGAACCTCTCGCGACTGTGGACCATCGCCCGCCTCGACCTGACCCAGCGCATCCGCACGGTGTCCTGGTACGTGCTGCTCGGCGTCTTCGCGCTCGTCCTCGTCGGGACGACCGCGCTCGCCTTCCTCTCCTTCTCGGGCCAGGAGGACTCCGGGCCCGGCGTCTACTCGGTCGTCGTCTTCGTCACGCTGCTGCTGGTCGTGCTCGTCTCGCCGACCCTCAGCGGCAACTCCATCAACGGCGACCGGGATGCCGCGACCCTCGCCCCGCTGCAGGTCACCCAGGCGACGACCCGCGAGATCGTGCTCGGCAAGTTCCTCGCCGCCTGGCTGACCGGGCTCGCGTTCGCCGTGGTCGCCGTGCCGTTCCTCGTCATCGCCACCTTCGGCGGAGGCATCAACCCGCTCGCCGTCGTCGTCTCGGCCGTCGTGCTGGTCGTCGAAGCGGGTGTCGTCGCGGCGCTCGGGACGGCGTTCAGCGGCATCCTCGCCCGTCCGCTGTTCTCCGTCGCGACGACCTACCTGGTCGTGGCGGCCCTCACCGTCGGGACGGTCATCGCCTTCGGCCTGCTCGGGTCGAGCGTGCGCACCGAGCGCGTGGACCGGTACCAGTCGGCGCAGTACGACGAGACCGGCGCGCCCGTGTGCGCGGACGGCTCCTCGAGCTGCCCGAACGATCCGGAGCAGTGGGTCTGCGGCGACTGGGAGAGCACCGCCTACGAGGTGCCGCGGTTCGACTACTTCTGGTGGATCCTGGCGGCGAACCCCTTCGTGATCCTCGCTGACGCAACGCCGTCGACCTTCGATCGCTACGGCAACCCCGACGACCTGTTCGGGTGGACGAAGTACTCCGTCCGGCAGTCGCAGATCGCCCCCGAGCCGGTCAGCTCGTACAGCGACTGCGTCGTGCAGGACAGCGGCCCGACACCGGAGGAGATCATCGCGTCGACGGTGCCGAGTTGGTTCGTCGGCCTCGGCGTGCAGGTGATCGCGGCGGGCCTCCTCCTGTGGTGGGCGGGTGTGCGCACCCGCACGCCGGCGCGTCGTCTGCCGCCGGGGACCCGCATCGCGTGACGCCCGCCGGGTGAGGATCCTCTCATCTGCGCATCTTCCTCTTGGGGAACGGTCAGGGGGTGCATAGCCTCCTATCAGCCTCGGCCGCGGCATCCGATCGGATCCCGCCCAAGCCAGCCGAGCGCTCTTCCCAGAAGGAAAGGCGGTCCCCCCTTGCACCGACGCATCCTGGCGGTTGCGGGCGTCCTCGCGCTCTCACTGCCCACCACCGCGGCCCTCGCCGCGACACCGGACGACGATCCCACCGCGCGGTTCGACCGCAGCACGTCGACCGGCGCCCTCGACAGCGACATCTCGGCGGCCGCGATCGACCCCGATCGGCAGGTGTCGGTCGTCATCGAGATGGAGGGCGAGCCCGTCGCCGTCGTCGAGGCCGAGGAAGGCCGCTCGCTCAGCAAGACCGAGCGGACCGACGTGAAGAAGGACCTGAAGGCCGCGCAGGACGCCATCCGCGGCGACATCACCCAGCGCGGCGGCAAGATCCGCGCGCAGATGCAGTCCGCCTACAACGGCATCCAGGCCACCGTGCCCGCCGCCGAGCTCGACGACGTCGCCGCGCTCCCCGGTGTCGTCGCGGTCCACCCCGTCGTGACGCACGAACTCGACAACGCCGTCTCCGTGCCGTTCCTCGGTGTCCCCTCGGTCTGGCAGAGCACCGGGTACACCGGTGAGGACGTCAAGGTCGCGATCATCGACACCGGCATCGACTACACCCACGCCGGCTTCGGCGGCCCGGGCACGGTCGAGGCCTACGAGAAGGCGGCGGCCGCCTCGGATGCGCCCGCCGACCCGAAGCTCTTCGGGCCGAGCGCCCCGCGCGTCAAGGGCGGCATCGATCTCGTCGGTGACGACTACGACGCCGGCGGCACGGGCGACGCCCTGATCCCCAAGCCCGACAACAACCCCCTCGACTGCGAGGGTCACGGCTCCCACGTCGCCGGCACGACCGGCGGATCGGGCGTCACCGCCGACGGCAAGACCTACACCGGTCCGTACGACGAGACGACGCCGTCCGTCGACTTCCGGGTCGGACCGGGTGTCGCGCCCGAGGCCGACCTGTACGCCGTCCGCGTGTTCGGCTGCGACGGCTCGACCGACGTCACCATCCAGGCCATCGACTGGGCCGTCGACAACGGCATGGACGTCATCAACATGTCGCTCGGCTCGTCCTTCGGCCGCGGCGACGACCCGAGCGCCGTCGCCGCCGCCAACGCGGTCGGCGCGGGCGTGGTCGTCGTGGCGTCGGCCGGCAACTCCGGACCGAGCCCGTACCTCACCGGTTCGCCGGGCAGCGGTGACGGCGTCATCGCGGTGTCGGCCGTCGACAGCACGGCATCCTTCCCCGGCGCCACCCTCACGGTCGGCGGCAAGAAGGTCCAGGCGATCAACGCCAATGGAGCCGCGCTCGACGACGTCGGGCAGCTGACGGTCGAGCGACTGACCGACGACCCCGCGACCACCGCCAACGAGGCGCTCGGGTGCGCGGTATCCGACTACACCCGTGCCGGGATCACGCAGGGCGGCGGACAGATCGCCGTCGTCGAACGCGGCACGTGCGCCCGCGCCGCCAAGCCGATCTTCGGGCAGCAGGCCGGAGCCGAGGCGGTCGTCATGGTGAACTCCACGAACGACCTGCCCCCGTACGAGGGCGTCATCACGGAGAACCCCGACGACGGCACGCCGTTCGAGGTCACGATCCCGTTCCTCGGCGTCCGCTCGTCCGACGGTGCGGCCTTCACCTCGGGCGCGGCAGTGACCGTCCAGGCGGCGCAGATCGCGAACCCCGCGTTCCGTGACTACGCCTCGTTCAGCTCGTCCGGTCCGCGCAGCGGCGACAGCTCGATCAGCCCCGACGTCGCGGCGCCGGGCGTCTCGATCTCGTCGGTCGCCGTCGGCACGGGCGGCGACGCGTCGGTGCTCTCGGGCACCTCGATGGCCGCCCCGCACGTCGCCGGCGTCGCCGCGCTGACGGTGCAGGCGCACCCGACGTGGGACACCGAGCGGATCTCGGCGGCGATCGTCTCGACCGCCGACCCCGACGGCGTCGCGCGGATCAACCCGACCCGCGGAGGCGTCGG
Organism: Microbacterium oleivorans; assembly: GCF_001644225.1. Taxonomy (GTDB): domain Bacteria; phylum Actinomycetota; class Actinomycetes; order Actinomycetales; family Microbacteriaceae; genus Microbacterium; species Microbacterium gawkjiense. The sequence continues at coordinate 15,296 of NZ_LSTV01000001.1, forward strand.
CCTCGTCGACACCGCGCAGGCGGTGCGGACGACGGTGACCGCCACGGGCGACAGCTTCCGCACCGACAGCGGTCGTGTGCGCGAGGCGGCGCTGAGCTTCGGCTTCGACGAGTCGAGCTCGACGCTCGGCGGGACGAAGAAGGTCACCGTCCGCAACGACGGCAAGAAGAGCGTGACCTTCACGGTCTCGACCCAGGCCTCGCCCCAGTCGGTGAAGGCGAAGGTCACGACGAGCACCAAGAAGGTGACCGTGAAGCCGGGTCGCACGGAGAGCGTCCGGGTGACGGTGTCCGCTCCGGCGTCCTCGGTGCCGGGCTCGCTGAGCGCAGACGACCAGTTCTCGTTCGCCGAGATCTCGGGTGACGTCGTCTTCACTTCGCCGGGCTCGACCCTGCGCGTGCCCTACCTGCTCGTCCCGCGCTCGAACAGCGAGGTGACGGTGAAGGGCTCGCTCAGCTCGCGCGGCCGCGTGGCCGACGCCGACCACGTCCTCGACCTGCGCAACCGCAAGGGTGCGCTGGATGCGGCAGCGGACGTGTACACCTGGGGTCTGACGGACAAGAAGGATGCCCCGAAGGCGATCGCCGACACGGGTTACGACCTGCGCGCCGCGGGTGTGCAGTCGTTCGCGACCGCGAGCGGTGACCAGCTGGCCGTCTTCGCCGTGAACACGCACTCGCGGTGGTCGAACGCCGCGAGCAACGAGTTCGACGTCGTCATCGACTCGAACCGCGACGGCACGCCCGACTGGGTCGTGTTCTCGTACGACTCCGGGGCCGTGCGCAGCGGTTCGGTCGACGGTGTCGCCGAGGTGTTCGTGCAGAACGTGAAGACGGGCGCGCTCACCCCGAGCGGGTTCCTCGCGCAGGCGCCGACCGACAGCAGCACGATCCTGCTGCCGGTGAACCTCGCCGATCTGAAGATCACCGGACCGTTCGACTACACCGTGCAGTCGTTCAGCCTCACGACCGACGGCAGCGACGCGTTCGCGGGCACGGCGACGTACAACCCGGGCGATCCCGCGATCACCAACGGGCAGTACGAGGTCGTGCCGAAGGGCGGCCGGGCCTCGGTGACCGTCCGCACGGACGCCTCCGCCTACGCGGCGCAGAAGCCGCTCGGCGCGATGGTGGTCGTCGTCGACAACGAGTCGGGCGCCGACGAGGCGCTGCTCGTCCCGGTCAAGTAAGGCCGGATCCACGAGAGGGGCGGTGCGTCAGCGGACGCGCCGCCCCTTTCGGCATCCGTCGTCAGCGCTCGCAAAGGCGGGGCTCGTCACCCGACCCGAAGCGGTAGTCGAACGTGCGGCCGTCCGCCCGCACGACGACGCGATAACCGTCGACGATCGCCTGCGTGTAGGACATGCCGGGGGAGGGGCACCCGAGCGAGCCGTCCGAGAACTCGACCCGTTCCGCCGACACGAGGACGGGCTCGCCGGCCACTCCGCGCGTGACGAGATCGGCGACGATCGCCTCCCACTTGGCCGGCGGGAGGTCGGCCGGCGATCCGGTCGGGCCGAGCGGGGCGGGGCTCGCCGTGCGGAACGGCGGTCGTGCGGAGGGGCTGGTGTCGCTCGTGTCGCCGGGGGAGGGCATCGAGGTTCCTTCCGTCGCGCAGGCGGCCAGGGTGAGCGCCGACAGCAGGATCGCTGCGGCGAGGACGGCGCGTGGTGCGGGCATGATTCTCCTCCCGGCGAGGTTACGCCGGGATCCGGCCCGGAGACAGTGCCGGCCGCATAGCCTGAAGCCATGACCAGCGCTCCGGCACGCACCGCCCTCGAGGTCGCCGACTGGCGTCGTCGCGTCTTCGCCCTGTACGCGGAGGTGCGGGCGGCCGGCGATCCGCGACGTGCGCACGACCGGTGGCGGGCGGAGCGCGACGACCTGTTCGCGCGGCATCCCGCCAGCCCCCTCCTCCCCGAGGACCGCGACGGCTTCGCGGGGCTGCCCGTCGCGCCGTACGACCCGGCCTGGCGGTTCGAGGTCCCGCTGCGCGAGGCGGAACCCGGCGGATTCGAGTTCCCGACCGGCACCGACGGCGTCGTCCCGTTCGAGCGCATCGCGGTCGTCGACCTGCCGGAGGTCGGCAGCCTCGACGTCTGGCGGTTGACGACCTACGGCGGCGGGGTCTTCATCCCGCTCCGCGACGGCCTCGCCGGCGTCGCCGGGGGGACGTACGGCGGCGGGCGCTATCTGATCGACACGATCAAGGGCGCGGACCTCGGGACGGATGCCGCGGCCGGCACGATCGTGCTGGATCTGAACTTCGCCTACAACCCGTCGTGCGCGTACGACCCGGCATGGGCGTGCCCGCTCGCGCAGCCGGGCAATGTGCTGGCCCGGGAGGTCCCGGTCGGCGAGCGGTACGCCGCATCCTGAGCATCTTTGGGCGCCGGCTGTTTCGTGACGCCGATAGATTGGGTCGTCGACGGCGTTCTGCCCAGCCGTCGCTCCCCGCCCCCAGCCCCAGAAGAATCGGTGATCGATGGCCGTCCCTGCGCTCCCCTCCCGCTCGATCCGGGGCAACGTGCCCGTCAGCGACGTCGGATTCGGGGCCGCGCAGCTGGGCAACCTCAATCGCGCGACGACGGACGACGAATCGACGTCGGCGGTCCACGCCGCGCGTGCCGCCGGCATCACCTACTTCGACACGGCCCCGCACTACGGCCTGGGTCTGTCCGAACGCCGCTTGGGGCGAGCGCTGGCGGACACCGCGCGCGATGAGATCGTCATCTCCACCAAGGTCGGTCGCCTGCTCGTCGACAGCCCCGACACCGCCGACCGTCAGGACGATGAGGGATTCGTCGTGCCGGCATCCGTCCGCCGGGAGTGGGATTTCTCGGCGGACGGTGTGAAGCGGTCCATCGAGGACAGCCTGACCCGTCTGGGCACGGACCGGATCGACATCGTCTACCTCCACGATCCCGACGACCACGAGGAGCAGGCGACACGCGAGGCGCTGCCTGCCCTCCTCGATCTGCGCGCACAGGGTGTGATCCGTGCCGTCGGCGCCGGGATGAATCAGTCGGCGATGCCGGCTCGGTTCATCGAGGCGCACGACCTCGACGTCGTGATGCTCGCGGGGCGGCTTACGCTCCTGGACCAGACGGGATTGAAGGATCTGATGCCGCTTGCGGCCCGACGAGGGGTGGCCGTCGTGGCCGCCGGGGTCTACAACTCGGGGCTGCTCAGCTCGACGGAGATCAGCCCGGACGCCCACTTCGACTACGCGCCGGCGTCGTGCGAAATGCTCGCCCGCGCTCGCCGGCTCGCCGCGATCTGCCGCTCGCACGGCGTCGACCTCCCGTCTGCCGCCGTGCAGTATTCCCTGCGGCATCCGGCGGTCGTCTCCGCGGTGATCGGGATGCGTACTGCGGCGCACGTCGAGAGCAGCATCGACCGGCGCACGACGGACATTCCCGATGAATTGTGGGTCGAACTCGACGCCGAAGGACTCGCTCCGGATCTGACGAAGGGGAACTGACAGAGGCTGTCCGGTCCAGGCCCAGGTCGGTCGACCTCGCGCTTCGATCGATCAGACCTCCGACGCGACGGCGGGAGTCGAACCCGCTTCACATCCGGTATGACCCGGTGCCCGGGACCACCCGGACCGTCGCGATGACCTCACGCTAACCCAAGGCTCCGACCGGCGGTCGGGTCATGACCCGGGATGACGTCCGGTGTCCCCGTGTGACGCGGTTCATCCCTTCGCGCCCTTGCCTTTGCCGTTGTCGTTCTTGCCGTTCTTGTCCTTATCCATCGCGTTCTCCTGACCCTTGCCGACGTTCGGGGTCTTACCGTGGACGGCGGCCTCGTCCGCGGCGCGCTCCTTCGCCTTCTCGTTCGCCCTGTCCTGCGCCCGCTGGCTCGGTTCGTCACCGGCGTCTTGAGTGTTCGCGGGAGCGACGCCCGATGCGGGCTGCGCGGGCGCGACCGACTGGGTCGGGGTATCCGTCGTCGACGTCTGGTCGTCGGGCTGATCGACCGTGACGACGGCGGAGTCGCTGTCGTCGTCCGCGACGAGCTCGGCGGGGGCCGGTGTCGTCGGCTCGGTCAGCGTCTGCTCGGGCGCGGGCGCCTCACCCGGCGTGCCGCCGGCCCAGAGAGCGCCGACGAGGATGTGGACGGCGACGACGGCGGTCGCCGCGCCGGCGAGAAGCCAGACGCGCATCCGCCGCGTGCGACGTGCCGATCGCGAGGCGCGGCGGGTGCGGGGGACGTGATCCTGCAGGGCGGTCGGCGCGGACGCCGCGCCGACGACCGCGGGTGCCGCGGCCATCGCGTCGAACGCCTGCGTGTCCTCGTCGAGGGTGGCGGTGGCGGGCCGCGCCGGGCGGACGACGTCACGGGGGAGTGAGCGGGCGCGGCAGGCCACCTGCGCCGCGGTGGGTCTGTCGGCGGGCTCGCGCGCGATCATCGACGCGATCAGCTCCGACCATTCGGGGCCGAGCCACACGGGGATCTCGGGGGTCTCGACGAGGCGGGCCATGACACGACCGATCCCGGACGCCTCGGGGAAGGCCCGGTCGCCCGTGATCGTCTCGAGCAGCAGCAGACCGAGAGCGTAGACGTCGGCGGGGGGACCGGCGGGTTCGCCGCGGACCTGCTCGGGGGCGAGGTACGCGGCCGTTCCGATGACCGTGCCAGGGCTCGTATGCCGTGTGCTGTCGGCGAGGTAGGCGACACCGAAGTCGGCGAGCTTCGGCCAGAACCTGCGCCCCGGCGTCGTCGAGGCGGCGAGCAGCACGTTCGACGGCTTGACGTCGCGGTGGACGATGCCCGCACGGTGGACCGTGTCGAGACCCGACGCGAGTTCCGCGGCGATGCCGGCGGTCTCGGCGGCATCCAGGGGGCCGTCCTGCAGTGCGACGGCCAGCGACGTGCCCTCGACGAACTCCATCACGAGGTACTCGGGCTGGCCAGGGACGACCTTCGCGTCGAAGAGCGTGACGAGTGACGGGTGGTTCAGGGACGCGAGCAGGGACATCTCGGTGCGCGCACGCGGCGGGATCGCGGGATGCTCCGCCTCGGTGCGCATGATCTTGATCGCGACGGTGCGACCCAGGACGACGTCTTCAGCGCGGTACACCCGCGCCATGCCGCCCTGACCGACGCAGCGCCCGAGGACGTAGCGCCCATCGAGCATCCCCGAGGTGATCGGTTCGGCGGGCGGTTCGGTCACGGCCACTCCTGCGGGTGTTCCGGGCTGCGGCGGGCCCGTCGGTACGTCGCCTGCGGCGCGACAGTCCGACGGTATGACCTCTACGGATTCAGGTCTGGCGGCTTGACTCTGGGCTCGTTTGGTGCATGGCGCGGCGTCCGAGCGAACGTTGCGCGCCGCGCAGCAGTCCGGCGATCGCCCCGACCGTGACCAGGGCGCCGACGACGAGAAGCAGCACCGCTATCGCGCCGCCCGGCTCGGCGCTCGCGAGGGTGTCGGTGAGCGTGTCCGTCGCGGCGGCGGACCCGGCGACGGCGTACCCGGCGGCGGCGATCGCCGCGAAGGCGATGCCCCACACGACGGCCGCCCAGCGGATGCGAGGACCGGGAACAGGGGATGCCGCGGTGTCGGGGCCGGCGTCGATGTCGCTGTGCGCGTCGGTCATGAGGACGGTCCTTCCGGGGCGATGTCTGCTTCCGGGTTGAGGTCGATGTACCCGGAGTCCTGCTCGATCACGACTGTTTCGGTGGTGCGCGCGGACTCGCTGCCCAGGGTGAACGAGTACCGGGTCCGGCCGTCCGGTGTCGTCGTCCGGACCACGTCCTCGAATACGCCGACATCGACCCATCCCTCAGAGGGCGTCGACACCCCCACGGCGGCGGTCTCCGTGACGATCGTCACGTCGACCCTCACGCGGTTGTTGATGTAGACGCTGGTTGCTCCGGATCGCTTCTCCACCCGCATGATCCCTTCCTCACCGGTGTCCTGGAGCGAGATCGAGAGGTCACCCCAGGGCTGCACGAAGGGGTCGGCCTCGGACGAGAAGGGTCCTTCGACGTTCGAGATCCCCCAACTCCCCAGGTGGAGTACGCGCGCGACGGTGAAGCCCGTCGCCGCCAGGCCGCCCACGAGGGTCAGGGTCGTGACGAAGGCGAGGAATCCGCTCCGACGGCGCAGGATCCCGGCGACCGTCATCGCCCCCGCGAGGACGAGGGCCGCGACGAACAGGCCCGACGCGATCGGATCCGCCGCCTGCGCGGTCAGGGCGACGATCGTGCCGGTGATCAGGGCCGCACCGATCGCGAGTGCCACGAAAGCGTGCGGCGCACGAGGCGCGACCGTCTGACGCTCCCGCCGGCGTGCGGCGGCTTCCGCGGCGAAGGCCGCGGTGCGCTCCTGACGTTCGCGCCGCAACTGATCGCGGGCGGCGCGAGCGGCATCCTGCTGCTCCCGTCGCCATGCCTGGTCCTGCGCCTTCCATTCGGCGTGCTGCTCGCGCCACCGGGCGAGTTCGTCGTCGTCCGCTTCCCGGCCGGGTGCCGCAGGCTCCTCCGGACGGTCGGGCTCGTCCACGGGGTCGCTCGCGTCAGGCTGCGGCGGGGGCGGCGTCGCACCGACGCGTCGGCGGGGGAGGAGCGCCACGATCACGGCGAACAGGATCGCGGCGGATGCGACGATGACCGTGACGGCGGCTAAGCCATCCGAAGCCACCCCGGCGAAGACCGAGGATGCCGGGAGCCCCAGGAGAAGCCCGATCGGCGACGGCACGAAGGATGCGGCGACGAAGATCGCGGCACCGACCTGCCCAGCGTGGAACCGGCCGTCACGGGCCTCCTGCGCCGGGATCCGGCCGTCCGCGTCGGGGAGGACGGCCCACGCTGCACCGTAGAGGAGGGCGATGGGAATCCCGATCACACCAAGGACGACGAGGATGCCCCGCACGATGAGCGGGTCGACGCCCCAGCGTGCGGCCACTCCGGCAGCGACGCCGCCGAACCAGCCGTCGGCGCGCACGACCCCCAGAGACGAGGTCCAGCCGAAGAAGCGATCGCCGCGGCTCGGTCGAGGGGGCGGCGCGTCGGCAGGCGGAGCGAGCGTGGGCTGGGATTCCATGCTCCGATCGTGCCGGGGTGCGGCATCCGTCGGAATCGGGGGTCACCCTGATCCGTCCCTGATCATCCTTCCGGGCGATGGTCGTCCCGGGTGGGAGATGGTGTGATGTGGACATGTCCTCCCTCTCGACCGTGTCGGATGCCGCGGTGCGTCCGGTGCGCCCGGCCCGCCCCGCGCGGCGGCCCCACCGCATCCCGCTCGCCCGCCCGCGGGTGATGGCGGTGTCCGGGGTCGCGGCGGGACTCGCGGACCATCTCGGGGTCTCCGCACTGCGGGTGCGGGTCCTGTTCGTCCTGGCCGGCCTGTGCGGCGTCGGGTTGCTCTTCTACGCCTGGTGCTGGGCGCTGATGCCGATGCGCGCCGGCGACACGACGCCCACACGCCGCGTTCCCGTCGCCTGGGTGTTGCTGACGGGGGCGGGCGCTGCGCTCGCGGGCCTCCTGCTCTCCGCGGCGGACGGGCGGTCGCTCTGGGTCTGGTTTCGGACGGGGGAGCTGACGGGGTACAGCTTTAGGTTCTGGTCGACGCTGCCCTGGGTCTGGACGGTCACGGTCCTCGCGACCTCCGCCGGTGTCTGGGCGGGCGCCGTTGATCGGGACGACCCCGCCCGCGGCCCCCGTCACGCGGCGATCGTCCGCACTCTCTCTGCCCTCGCGCTCGCCGTCGTCGTGATGATCGTCGTCCCGACGGCGGAGCAGCGGGGCGGGCGTGCGGTGCTCGGTGACCTCGTCGTTCCCGTCGCGGGTGCGGTGGCTATCGCTGCATCCGCTCTGCTCCAGGCCTGGCGGCGCCTCGTCGACGACAGGATCGGGCGGGTGCGCGACGAGCAGCGTGCGGCGATGGCGGCCCACCTGCACGACTCGGTCCTGCAGACTCTGGCGCTCATCCAGAATCGATCCGAGGCCTCGAGCGAGGTGTCCCGCATCGCCCGCGCACAGGAGCGGGAGCTGCGCGCCTGGCTGTACGACGGCGACTCGCCGGCCGACAGCGATCTGCCCACCGACCTGCGCGACTACGCCGGGGCGCTCGAGCTCGACTTCCCCGTGCGCATCGACGTCGTCTCGACGGGCAGCTCCGCCGAGCGAGCCAGTGGCGAACTCGCGGCCGCGGCGCGCGAGGCCATGCTCAACGCGGCGCGTCATGCGGGCGGTGACGTCTCGGTGTACATCGAGGGCGCGGCATCCGCCGTCGACGTGTTCATCCGGGACCGCGGTGACGGGTTCGACCCGGCAGCTGTGCCGGCGGACCGCTGGGGGGTCCGCGAGTCGATCATCGGACGGATGCGGCGGGTCGGCGGCTCCGCCGTCATCCGATCGGTCCCCGAGGTGACCGGCACCGAGGTCAGACTCAGCATGCCGACGTCAGGGGCACGGCGTGACTGAGTCGGGCCTCGCACCGCTGCGAGTGGTCATCGTCGATGACCACTCCATCTTCCGATCCGGTCTCCGGGCCGATCTCGACGCGTCGGTGCACGTCGTCGGCGAGGCCGCCGACGTCGAGAGCGCTGTGGCGGTCATCGCCGCGGAGCGCCCCGACGTCGTCCTGCTGGACGTGCACCTGCCGGGAGGGGGCGGCGCCGCGGCCTCCTTGGGCGGCGAGGCCGTCATCCTCGGATCGGCCGGCACTCCGGCGCGCTTCCTCGCGCTGAGCGTGTCGGATGCCGCGGCCGATGTCGTCCGCGTGATCCGAGCCGGCGCCCGCGGGTACATCACCAAGGGGTCGTCCGGTGCCGACGTCAGCCGGGCGGTGCGCGCGGTCGCCGACGGGGATGCGGTGTTCTCCCCGCGCCTCGCGGGTTTCGTGCTCGACGCCTTCGGTGCGGCGGCGGGCGAAACGGCCGCCGTCGACGACGAACTGGATCGGCTCTCGGGGCGCGAGCAGGAGGTGATGCGGCTGATCGCGCGCGGCTACTCCTACAAGGAGGTCGCGCAGGAGCTCTACATCTCGGTCAAGACTGTGGAGACCCACGTCTCGTCGGTGCTGCGGAAGCTGCAACTGTCGTCGCGACACGAGTTGACCGTGTGGGCATCCGAACGGCGCCTCCTGTGAGCGGCTGGACGGCGCGCGCTTCGACCCTGGTCGTCGGTGCCGTGTGGGTCGCCCTCGCCGTGCCGCTGGTGATGTGGGCGGCCGCGCAGAACTCGCCTCTCGCGATCGCGTTCGCCGCGGCGAGCGCGCTCACGTGGATCTCCGGCGGGCGGGCCGTCGCGCTGTGGCTGCGGGCGTCGTCTCCGCAGCGTGTCCCGCATCCCACCGCCGGCGCGCGGCCCGATCGCATCGCCCTGCTCGTCTGCGTCTGCGACGATCTGGATGCGGCGGCGGTGGTCCGCAGCTCGCGACAGGACCTGCCGGTCGACGTCGTGCTCCTCGATGACTCGCGCGAGCCGGAAGTCATGGCGCGGGTCGATGCCCTCGCGGCCGCGCACGGATGGACCGCCATCCGGCGCCCGGAGCGGACCGGTTTCAAGGCCGGCAACCTCAACGCCGGGATCGCCCGGCTGCGTGGACGGTATGACGCGTATCTGATCTGCGACAGCGACGTCGTCCTGGGCAGCGGCGTGGCGCGGGTGTGCAGCGCGGTCCTGGCCGACCCGGGGGTCGCGGTGGCCCAGGCTGCACCGGCGGCATCCCCCGGCCGCAGTCGCTTCGCGCGCTACTTCGGTCCCCTCCTCGCGACCCACCTCGGCGTCACCCGACGTGGCCGGGGTGCCCACGGAGTGACGGCGTTCCTCGGGCGCGGCGCGCTCGTCCGGGCTGCCGCCGTTGAGGACGTCGGCGGCTTCCCCGAGGCCGTCGCGGAGGACCTCGCCATGACCGTCCGGCTGCGTCGCCGGGGCTGGCGGATCGTCGACGCCGACGTCGGCTTCTCCGAGGACTACCCGATCGACTACGCGGCGTTCCGGGTGCAGTTGCGCAAGACCGCCGAGGGAGCGGTGGAGTTCCTGCGGCATCCCGGGCGGATGCGTGGAATGCGGCTGCGTGAGGGCCTCGATCTGGCGCTCGAGACGGCGCTCGTCCCCGTGACGGCGCTCGCGGGCGCTGCGACGCTCATCACCGGGGCGGCGCTGGCGGGCCTCGGCGCGCCGCCGCCGGTCTGGGGCATGATCGTCTCCGCCGTCGCGGCAGCGGCTCCGCTCCTCCCCGAAGCCGTCCGCCGGGCGCGGTCCCAGCGCCCGGCCGCCGGTGTCGCCTTCGCGCTGATCGCCGGCCTGCTGTACGCGTCCACGACGTTCGTGGTCCTCGCCGCCGTGATCCGGACGGCCCTCGGTCGACGCGCGACCTTCTGGGTGACCCCGAAGCGACGTTCCCGACCGGGGGCGATCACGGCGGTCGCGCTCCTCCGCGACGAGATCGTGCTCGTACCCCTCCTGGTCGTGACCGCCGTCCTCGTGTCGGGATCGGTTGCCGCGGCGGCGGGCCCCGTCGTGCCGGCCACCCTCGCCGCGCTGTTCGCCTGGGGGATGCTTCGCCACCCCACCCCTTCGGACGTCCACGCCCCGCCGACTCGGCGTCGGCGGACCTTGAGCGCGCGACGGGGGTCGACGGGCGTCGCCGCTGTCTCGCCCGGACTGCCGCGCGCACTCACGCGCTGATCGCGGACGGCTACGACGCCGCCGCCCTGGACGCAAGGGGGCCGCGGGGGCGGCGTGTGCGCGGCTACCGTTCCGGCATGGCACCCTCGCTTCCTCGACGCACCGCGGCGCAGGTCGCGCTCGGCGTGCGTCGGGCCGGAGGCGACGTGTTCACGCCGCGACGACTGATCCTCGCGCTCAAGACCGCGGTTGCGGCTGCGGTGGCGTGGTTCTTCGCGCCCCTCGTCCCGTTCGCCGACGCGGACTACTCCTACTACGCCCCCCTCGGTGTGCTCGTCAGCATGTACCCGACCGTGGCGGACTCCGCCCGCGCGGGCGTCCAGTCGCTCGTCGGTCTGGCCTGCGGCATCGCGGTCGGGTTCGGAGGCCTCGCGATCGTCGCTTCGGGCGCTCCGGGGATCGTCGCCGTCGGTGCGGTGGTGCTGGTCGGCGTGGCGGTCGGCGGCATCCGTGCCCTCGGTGTCGGCCGGGACTGGGTGGCTCTGGCCGGGCTCTTCGTCCTCCTGCTCAGCAAGAACGATCCCGACGGCTTCTCGTCCTCGTACCTCGCCACGATGGCCTTCGGGGTGCTCGTGGGGGTCGTCGCGAACTACGTGCTCGTGCCGCCGCTGTACCTGCAGTCGGCGCGCGACCGGTTGTCCGAGCTGCGCGCCGCCGTCGCCACCGCGCTCGACCGTGCGGCGGACTCCGTGGCCCAGGGCCGGCCCGACGCCGGGGTGCTGCGCGAGGACGGCGAGGCGCTCGCCGAACTGTCGATCGCGGTGTCCGCCGACGTCGACGAGGCGTCCCGGTCCGAGCGCGCCAACATCCGCGCCCGCGGTGTCGGCGGTGTGCACGACGAGAACGCGCAGCGGTGGTGGGGTCTCGAGCGCGCGACGTATCTCGCCCGCGACCTGCTCGACGTCCTGGCGCAGCACGAACGGCTCGACGAGCGGCACGGCGATCCGCAGGCGCTCGCCACGGCGATGAGGTCCGTCGCGGACCTGCTCGCGACGCCGCCGGGAGACGCCGAGACGGGGGCGCGGACGGATGCCGCGTGGCGCGACATCGACGCCTACGGCGCGTCGCTGCCCGCCCCCGACGAGGCCACCGACACGCACGACCAACCGGGGCTCTGGCTGGCGGCGACGCTGGGACGGATGACTGACATCTCGAGACGGGTCTCGGACGCCCTGCCCTGACCCCGGTTGCGACGCACAGGAGACTCATATGAGAGTGGGGGGATGACGACGGTGGACGTGGATGCGGCGGCGCGCGAAGCGGCGAGGCAGCGCGCGCTCGAGCAGCTCGACATCCTCGATCACCCGACGGACGAGCGTGTCGACCGCGTCACACGGCTCGCCCGCGAGATCTTCGACGTGCCGATGGTGAGCGTCACGCTGCTGGACGACGACCGGCAGTGGCGACTCTCCGAGCAGGGGTTCGACGGGGAACGCGAGGCACCGCGCGAGGGTTCCTTCTGCGGCGCGACGGTCGAGCGGGGATCGATGCTCGTCGTCGAGGACGCGGCATCCGACGGGCAGTTCCGGAGCAATCCCTTCGTCGTCGGCGATCCGCACCTGCGCTTCTATGCGGGCCAGCCCCTAGAGGCGCCGGGCGGCGAACACATCGGCACCCTCTGCATCCTGGACACGAAACCCCGGACGCTCACGGAACCCCAGCGCGAGCTCCTGCGCGAGATGGCGCTCTGGGTGCAGTCGGAGATCGCGCGGGAGCACGAGTTCGACCGTGCCGGCGAAGTGCAGCGCGCGCTCCTGCCGAAGCGCGCGCCCGAGGTGGCCGGTTTCACTCTCGCCGCCGACGCGATCGCCTCCGGCTCCGTCATGGGCGATCTCTACGACTGGTACCTGCACGAGGGACGGCTGCGGCTGACCCTCGCCGATGTGATGGGCAAGGGGATCGGCGCCGGACTCATCGCCGCAGGTGTGCGCGCCTCGCTGCGCACCGCCCGTGATCGTCCGTTGATTGCCGCCGTCGAAGACCTCGATCGCCAGGTCTCGGACGACCTCGCCGATCTGCACATGTTCGTCACCGCCGTCGTCGCCGACGTCGATGGCGCGACGGGCGACGTCGAGCTCGTCGACGCCGGGCACTCCCTCTCGTTCGTGGTCCGGGCAGATGACACGTGGCATCCCGTGCGTTCGACCGGTCTGCCGCTCGGGATGGGGATCGAGGATGCCCGCACGTCCGCGCGCCTGCGGTTGGAGCCGGGCGACGCCCTGCTGTGCTGCAGCGACGGCGTCCTCGACATCCTCGACGTCGACGATCCCTTCGGTCAGGTGCTGCGCGCACTCCGCCGGTGGGGTCCGGCGGGTGCGGTCGCCGAGGGCATCGCGCTCGCACGCGAGCGGAAGGCCCCCGACGACGTCACCCTCATGGTCGTCCGGCGGGACGCATGAGCGGGCGTTTCCTCGCCATCCGCGTGCTGGCGCTGCTGTCGGTGCTCCTGGGGCTCAACTACGTGCTCTGGCGATGGCTCGCGTCGGTCAATTGGGACGCCTGGTGGATCGCCGTGCCGCTGGTGGTAGCGGAAACGTACAGCCTCGTCGACACGATCCTGTTCGCGGCGACGATGTGGCGGGCGAAGGAGCGTCCGCGTCCCACGTCGCCCCCGCAGGGGACGGTCGACGTCTTCATCACGACCTATAACGAGCCGATCGAGATGGTGATGGCGACGGCCCTCGCAGCGAAGCGCATCACCTACCCGCACCACACCTGGATCCTCGACGACGGCGCACGAGACGATCTGGCGCAGGCAGCCCGCGAGGCCGGCATCGGCTATCTCACCCGGTCGGCCGACTGGGCGGACAAACCGCGCCACGCCAAAGCCGGCAATCTGAACAACGCCCTCCTGCAGACCGACGGCGAGTTCCTGTTGATCCTGGATGCCGACCAGGTGCCCGACCCACTCATCCTCGAGAACACCCTCGGCTACTTCGCCGACGACCCGCAGGTCGCGCTCGTGCAGACGCCGCAGTGGTTCGTCAACGTCGCCGAGGCGGACCCCCTCGGGAGTCAGGCGCCGCTGTTCTACGGTCCGATCCAGCAGGGCAAGGACGGCTGGAACGCAGCCTTCTTCTGCGGGTCCAACGCGATCCTCCGTCGCGACGCGCTCATGCAGCTCGGCATCGTCGGGTACGTGCGCGACCTCGAGGACTCGGTCGTCACTGCGCTGAAGGCGTCCCAGCGGATGCTGCGACGCACGGCATCCGATCGCTCCCTGACGCCGGAGATCACCGCTGAGGTCCGGCGACTCGGCGAGGCGGTGCAGCGGGCCCGGGCGGAGCTGGCCCTCGGCGGTCCGATCGCGGAGGTGACCGCAGCCGTCCACGCGGAGGTGCAGGCAGCGTCGCGGCGCCTCGTCGACGCCGACATGGCGGCCATCCGCGCGGACGTCGCCGAACTCGCGGCGCTCGCGGTGCAGCGCGATGCCGAGCTCGACGCGTTCGTCGTGGACGAGAGCGCCCTCGAGTCGCTGTCGGTGCGGGAGATGTCGCCCCTTGCCACGATCGCGGCCGTCGACGCCCTCGTCGAAGCCGTGCGCGTCGACCGCCCCGGCGAGGCGCAGCCCATCCAACCCCTCGCGACCATCTCGGTGACCGAGGACATGGCCACGGCGATGCAGCTGCACGCGCTCGGCTGGAAGAGCGTCTACCACCACGAGATCCTCGCCCACGGTCTCGCCCCTGAAGACCTGCGCACGATGCTGAAGCAGCGGCTGCGGTGGGCGCAGGGCACCATGCAGGTCTTGCTGCGCGACAACCCGCTGCGCAAGAAGGGTCTCTCGGTCGGGCAGCGGCTCATGTACTTCGGCACGATGTGGAGCTACCTCAGCGGGTTCGCCGCGGTCATCTACCTCGCCGCCCCGATCATCTACCTGCTCCTCGGCGTCCTGCCGGTGACCGCGTGGTCCGTCGACTTCTTCGCCCGGTTCCTGCCGTACTTCATCGTCAACCAGATCCTCTTCGTGGTCGTCGCCAAGGGGATCAAGACGTGGCGCGGTCAGCAGTACTCGCTCGCGTTGTTCCCGGTGTGGATCGCCGCGTGCGTCACGGCGTTCGCGAATGTGGTGCTCGGAAAGTCCCTCGACTTCGTCGTGACGCGCAAGGACGGTCGCGCGGCCGGCGGACCGCCCTGGCGCGAGATCTGGCCGCAGCTGACGGCGATGGTCCTGCTCGCCATCGCGACCATCGTGGGGATCGGCCGCGTCCTCGCGGGCACCGCCGACGGTACCGGCACCCTCGTCAACACCGTCTGGGTCGGGTACGACCTCGTCGTCCTCAGCGTGCTCATCCAAGCCGCTCGGTATCAGGGGTTCCAGCCGCCCGTCGCCGCGGCGGAACCCACCGCATCCATCGAACAGAAGGAGCCTCCGTGGACATCACCGTGACACCCGCCGACGGGTACGCCGTCGTCGCGGTCGAGGGACGACTCACCGCGCCCGGTGTGGCCCGCTTCCGAGCCGCCGTCGACGACGCGATCGCGGCACGCTCGGCGCGGGTCGTCGTCGACCTCTCCCGCACGGAGTTCATCGACTCCTCCGGCATCGGGGCCCTGATCGGTGGCCTGAAGGCGGCTCGGCTCGCCGACGGCGACCTCCGGATCGCGGACGTCCCCGAGGCCGTGGCCCGCGTCCTGACGCTGACGAACCTCGACCGGGTCCTCCGGGCGTACCCGAACGCGGAAGCCGCGTTCGATGGGCAGTGATCCGGTCGTCCGAGAGGTCACCGGCCCGGCCGAGCTGGCGCTGGTCGATGCGGTCCACGACGCCCTGGACCAGATCTGGCGGGACGTCCCCGGTGTCACGGACGAGGATCGGATGCTGTTCGCCCTCGCCGTGAGCGAGGTCGCGACGAACGTCGTCGAACATGCCGCGGGTGACGGACGTCCGACCGTGTCGATCCGGCTGTCGGCCGACGACACCGAGCTGGTCGCCGTCATGTCCGACGACGCCGATCCCGCCCTGATCCGGCTCGACGAGGTGACCATGCCCGGCGCGGACGCCGAATCGGGACGGGGCCTGGCGCTCGCGCTCGCCGCCCTCGACGAACTGCGTCACGAGACCGACGACGGCAACGTCTGGATCCTGCGCAGGAAGCGACGCCCGTCGGCGTGAGCCGCGGATCGATGTCGGTGGGCGAACGTAGACTCGTGGGGACATGAGCGACTCCATCAAGCCCGTGATCGTCGGCGCCGGAGCGTCCCGCCCCGCCGGCGATTCCCGCCCCGACGAGGACCTGCTGGCAGGGCTCAACCCGCCGCAGCGCGAGGCCGTCATCCACCGCGGTCCGGCGCTGCTGATCATCGCCGGCGCCGGCTCGGGCAAGACGAGCGTTTTGACTCGGCGCATCGCGTCGCTGCTGCGCACGCGCGAGGCGTACCCCAGCCAGATCCTCGCCATCACCTTCACGAACAAGGCTGCGGGCGAGATGCGCGAGCGCGTGCGGCAGCTCGTCGGCGAGAGCGCCCAGGGCATGTGGATCTCGACGTTCCACTCCGCCTGCGTGCGCATCCTGCGCCGCGAGGCCGACCAGTTCGGCTTCACGAAGAGCTTCACGATCTACGACTCGGGCGACTCCCGCGCCCTCATCAAGCGCCTCGTGAAAGAGCACGAGGGTGACTCGTTCGGCTTCACCCCCGCGGCCGTCCAGGGGCGCATCTCCAAGCTCAAGAACGAGTTGGCGGATGCCGAGTCCTACGCGCGTCAGGCGAACATGAGCGACCCCGCCGAGCGCGTCTTCGTCGACATCTTCGCCGACTACCAGCGGTCGCTGCAGAAGGCGAACGCGTTCGACTTCGACGACCTGATCGCGCAGACCGTCTACCTGTTCCGCGCGTTCCCGCACGTCGCCGACGTCTACCGCAAGAGGTTCCGGCACATCCTCGTCGACGAGTACCAGGACACCAACCACGCCCAGTACGCGCTCATCCACGAGCTGACCCGGCCCGTCGTCGGCAAGGCCGGTGACGCCTTCTCCAGCGGCGGCATGATGATCTTCGAGCCCGATGAGGCGCCTGAGGTCGAGGGAGCGTCGCTCACCGTCGTCGGCGACTCCGACCAGTCGATCTACGCCTTCCGTGGGGCGGACATCCGCAACATCAGCGAGTTCGAGCGCGACTTCCCGGGCGCGAAGGTCGTGCTCCTCGAGCAGAACTATCGCTCGACGCAGAACATCCTGTCGGCCGCCAACGCCGTCATCGGCCACAACTTCGACCGCAAGGACAAGAAGCTGTGGACCGACGTCGGCGACGGCGACCCGATCATCGGCTTCACCGGCTACTCGCAGCACGACGAGGCGCAGTTCGTGGCCGACGAGATCGAAGCGCTGCACCGCAAGGGCGTCGATTACGCGCAGATGGCGGTGTTTTACCGCACCAACTCGCAGTCCCGTGCGCTCGAGGAGATCTTCATCCGCTCGGCCGTCCCGTACAAGATCATGGGCGGCACGAAGTTCTACGAGCGCGCCGAGATCAAGGACGCGCTGGCCTACCTCGTCTCGGTCGCGAACCCCGCCGACGAGATGGCGGTGCGCCGCATCCTCAACAAACCCCGCCGCGGCATCGGCGACGTCACCGAGACCGCGATCGCCCGCTATGCGGCATCCGAGGGGATCACGTTCCGCGACGCGCTCGCGAACTCCTCCGCACTCGGCGTCGGCGCGAAGGTGCAGAAGGCGATCGCCGACCTCGACGCGGTCCTCGCCGAGGCATCCGAGATCATGCTGCCGAGCTCGGGCGAGATCGCGCCGTCGACGTCGGTGACCGAGGGGCTCCACGTCCTGCTGAACAAGTCCGGCTACTACGACGCCCTGCGCATGTCGAAGGACCCGCAGGACGAGGCCCGCGTCGAGAACCTCGACGAGCTCGTCGCGGTCACGCGCGAGTTCGCCCGCAACAACCCCGACGGCACGCTGCTCGACTTCCTCACCGAGGTGACGCTGGTGTCGGATGCCGATGACCTCGACGACGCCAGTGGTTCGGTCTCGCTCATGACGATGCACACCGCGAAGGGCCTCGAGTTCGACGCCGTGTTCGTCACCGGTGTCGAGGAGGACCTCATCCCGCACCGCATCTCGGCGGGGGAGCCCGGCGGACCGCAGGAGGAGCGGCGTTTGTTCTACGTCGCCCTCACCCGCGCCCGCAAGCGTCTCCACCTGTCGCTGGCGATGACCCGCGCGCAGTTCGGCGAGGTGTCGGCCGCGATGCCGAGCCGCTTCCTGCAGGAGATCCCGCACGAGCTCATCGACTGGCGGCAGTCGCCGGGTGACGTGAACTCGCGCGGCGGGACGCAGTCACGGGCGCTCAACGGTCGGTCCGGCTCGCGATTCGGCGGCTCGAACCGCTACGGGGACGACCTCGTGCCGCTGCCGCCCCGTGAGAAGTCCGACGCGCTCGCGAAGTTCGCCAATCGCATCCCGGCGAAGATTCGCGACAACGGCGACATGGAGCTGGCGGCGGGCGACCGCATCCGTCACGACGATTTCGGCGAGGGCAAGGTTGACATGGTCACCGGCGAAGGCGCGAAGCGCGTCGCGCACGTGCGCTTCGACACCGCGGGTCCGAAGAAGCTGCTGATCAAGGTCGCGCCCATCACCAAGCTGTGAGGAACGTCCGGCCACCCGCATCCCGCGTACCCTGAAGCAATGGCACTGTTCTCCCGCCGCCCGAAGAAGGACTCCGACCCGAAGGGCGAGGTCCCCGTCGACGCGCAGGCCGACGTCGACGAGGTGCAGCAGGACGTCAACGCCGCCGTCGCCGCCGAACAGGCCGATGTCACGGATGCCGAGCCGGTGCCCCACGTGCCGATCTCGGTCTCGACCTACGGCAAGCCCGTCCCGCGCCCGGCCCCCCAGCCGGAGCGTCTGCCGAAGACCCCCGAGACCGCGCCCGCCCCGAGCGAGAGCCGTCCCGGGATGCCCGACAACACCCTGCTCAGCACGGTGCTGCAGGAAGTCCCCGAAGAGGTCGACAACGCCGCGATCCTCGCCGTCATGCGCCAGGCGCTGCAGGGCACCCTGTACCTGCGCATCCTCGGCGACGCTCGCGCCCAGGCCGCTGCCGGTGAGCCGCTGCGCCTCGCGATCTCGATCGTGAACGACAAGAAGTTCCTGCTCGCCTACACGGGGGCGGCCGCACTGCAGGCGGGGCTCGGCGACCAGGCCCAGAGCACGTCGATCCTGGCTCAGCCTTCTCAGCGTGTGCTCCGCAACGTCATCGACGCCGGTTACGACGGCATCGTCTTCGACCACGCCGGCCCCGGCCGCCGCATCGTCCTGCCGACGGGCCTCATCCAGCGCAGCCTCGACCAGGCCGACCCCGAGTTCACGATCAAGAATCTCCTCGCCGGCCCGCGTACCGACGAGACCGCCCGCGCCGTCGTCGACGCGCTCGTCGCGCGCGGCGCCTGGATCGCGGCAGGCCCGCGAGCCGACGGTCAGGGGATGGGCGTCGCCGAGGCTCGCTCGGCCGAGGGCGGCCGCTACCTGCAGGTCTTCTCGCACCCGCTCGAGGTGCTGACCCTGCGTCGCGAGGACCAGCCCATGCCGCTCACGGCCGCCCAGTTGGGCGCCGCGCTCAAGAGCGAATCGGGGCTCGACGGATTCCTCATCGATCCCGCCGGCCCGTGGATCCGGATCGAGCGCGCCGAGCTGGATGCGCTCATCACGATCGCCGACGCGGCGGAAGCCGTCGACGCCGCTGCCGACACCGACGACGACAAGGCCTGAGCAAGCCCCTGTCCCGACCCGGAGTCGGCCCCTAGGGTGGGGCGCATGGCGTCGGAGCGGATCACCCTGCAGTTGCCCGGAGGCAGGGAGCTCTCGCTCTCGAGCCCCAACCGGGTCGTCTTCCCCGAGGCGGGGATCACGAAGCACGAACTCGCTGAGTACCTCCTCGCCGTCGAGGTCCCGTTCCTGCGCGCGAACGGGCATCGCCCGGTGTCGCTCGAACGGTTCCCCGACACGGTCGACGGCGACAGCTTCTTCTCGAAGAACCCGCCGAAGGGGACCCCGGACTACGTCGACCAGGTGATGTGCACCTACAACAGCGGACGCCGGCACCCGCAGGTGGTGCTCGGCGAAATCGCCGCGGCGGTCTGGGCCGTGCAGATGAACACCGTCGTCTTCCACCCGTGGGCCTCCCTCGCGTCCGACACCGACAACCCGGTCGAACTGCGCATCGACCTCGACCCGCAACCCGGGACGGACTTCGCGGATGCCGCCGCCGTCGCACCCGTGCTGCGCGAGGTGCTGCGCGAGGCCGGGCTCGAGCCCTGGCTGAAGACGAGCGGCAATCGCGGCATCCACGTCTTCTGTCCCATCGAGCCGACGCACGAGTTCCTCGACGTCCGCCACGCCGTGATCGCCGCGGGTCGCGAGCTGGAACGGCGGATGCCGGACCGGGTCACGACGAACTGGTGGAAGGAGGAGCGCGGTGAGCGCATCTTCGTCGACTTCAACCAGGCGAACCGCGACCGCACGATGGCCGGCGCCTACAGTCCGCGCGCGCTGCCGGGCGCGACGGTCGCGACCCCGATCACGTGGGACGAGCTCGCCGACGGTGTCGACCCGGCCGCGTTCACCGTGCGGACCGTGCCCGAGAGACTGGCGGACAGCGGGGACCCCTGGGAGGGGTTGCAGGACTCGCCCGGACGCATCGACACGCTGCTCGAGTGGTGGCAACGCGATCTCGAGGCGGGCCTGGGCGAGCTGCCGTTCCCGCCGGAGTTCCCCAAGATGCCGGGCGAGCCGCCGCGGGTGCAGCCGTCGCGCGCGAAGAAGGACTGACGCTCAGTCGGCGGTGCGCGGCGTGCCCGCCGTGACCGTGTCGGCCTTCTCCTCGAGGGGTTGTTTGCGTCGTGCCCACCGGGCGGGCGTGTTCGGCCCGTCCCACACCTGGATGATGCCCCACACCGCCGCCGTGAGCGGCACGGCGAGGATCGCGCCGACGATACCGCCGAGCACGGTGCCGATCGTCAGGGCGATGAGCACCGCGAAGGCGTGCAGCTTCATCGAGCGTCCCATGAGGAAGGGCTGCAGGAAGTTGCCCTCCAGCTGGTTCACCGCCACGACGATCACGACCACCCAGATCGCGGCGGGGAGGCCGTTCGTGACGAGGGCGACGAGGGCGGCGAGGATGCCGGCGACCGTCGCTCCCACGATGGGGATGAACGCCAGCACGAACACGAGCGCGCCGAGCGGGAGGGCGAGCGGGATCTGCAGGAAGAGCAGACCGATCGTGATGCCGATCGCGTCGACGGCGGCGACGGCTGCGGTGCCGCGCAGGTAGGCGCCGAACGTCTGCACCGCCTTGTGCCCCACACGGACCGCGCGCTCGTAGTCGCTGCCGCGGAAGGGGCGGATGAGGAACTCCCAGAGCTTCGGCCCGTCCTTCAAGAAGAAGAACAGTGTCACGATCATGAGGACGAGCCCGGTGAGGAAGTTGGCGACCGCGCTCACGCCGGCGAGCGCGCCCGATCCGAACTGGGCGCTCGTCAGGAAGTCGGTGGCGTTGCCGACCCACTCGTCGATCTGTTTCTGGTCGATGTCGAACGGCAGCGACTCGGCCCAGGCGAGCACGCTCTGGAATCCGTCCTGGGCCTTCTTCGACAGGTCGTCGAACTGATCGCGGACGGCATTGACGACGAGCCAGCCGATCCCACCGAGCACGACGACGAACGCGAGCAGCGTGAGGATCGTCGCGAAGACCGACGGGATGCCGCGGCGACGCAGCCAGGCCATGAGAGGCGCCGCCGCCGAGGCGACGATGAGGGCGAGGAGCACCGGGATGACGACGACGGTGAGCTGCAGCATCCCCAGGATGAGCGCGGTCGCGATCACGCCGACGATGATCACCTGCAGCGAGCGGGTCGCGAGCGTGCCGAAACCGTCGGACCACATGCTGCCCGGCTTGCCGGCGGACGTCACCAGCAGCGGCCTGTTCTCGTCGGGTCGCACCGTGCGGGAGGAGGAGAAGAACAGGCCCATGCAGCGACCCTATCGACCCGCTGTCTCCGGTGAGGGCCCTTGACTCAGCTGAGGACGTCGGCCAGGTCGTACGCGGTCACGGTCTCGAGCTGGTCGAACGTGCACGACCGGGCGTCGCGATCGGGTCGCCAGCGCTGGAACTGCACGGTGTGTCGGAAGCGGTCGCCCTCGAGCTGGTCGTAGGCCACTTCGAGCACCCGTTCGGGGCGCAGCCGCACGAAGGAGGTGTCCTTGGATGCCGCGAAGCGCGACCGGTCGGACTGCCCGGTGACCGCGTCGCCATCCTCGTCGCGCACGACGAGCGGCGCGAGTTCATCGATGAGCTCGAGTCGGCGCGCGTTGCTCCAGGCCGCGACGCCGCCCACCTGGTGCAGGTGCCCGTCGTCGTCGTAGAGGCCGACGAGGAGCGATCCGACGCCGGAGCCGCTCTTATGGATGCGGTAGCCCACCGCGACGACGTCGGCCGTGCGGGCGTGCTTGATCTTGAACATGGTGCGTTTGCCCGGCGCGTAGGGGAGGGCGAGCGGTTTTGCGACGACGCCGTCGAGTCCGGCGCCTTCGAACTCCGCGAGCCACCGCCCGGCGACGGTCGGGTCGTCCGTCGTGCGGGTGAGGTGGATCGGATGCGGCACCTCGCCCAGCAGGTCCTCGAGCTGCGCCCGCCGCTCGGCGAACGGCTCGTCGCGCAGGTCACGGTCGCCGCGGGCGAGCAGATCGAACGCGACGAACATGGCCGGGGTGGTCTCGCTCAGCATCGCGACCCGCGAGGCGGCGGGGTGGATGCGCTGCGACAGCTGCTCCCACTGCAGCCGCTGCGCGCCCGGCTCGCCGTCGGCGACGACGATCTCGCCGTCGAGCAGGCACGGATCGGGCACGAGACGGGAGATTGCGTCGACGAGCTCGGGGAAGTAGCGGGTGAGCGGCTTCGAGCCGCGCGACCCGATCTCGACCTCGGACCCGTCCCAACCGATGAGGGCGCGGAAGCCGTCCCATTTCGGTTCGTAGAGCAGGCCGCCGGCCGTCTTGCCCGGATCGGGGATGCCGGGGACGGACTTCGCGAGCATCGGCGCGGGGATCTCGTACATGCGGCCCATCCTGCCCCGCCCGCCGGGCCGCCGGAACGGGGTTGCGGCGACGGGTCAGGCGAACGCGCTCACGCCGGTGATGTCGCGACCGAGCAGCAGCGCCTGCACGGACTCGGTGCCCTCGTACGTGTGGATCGCCTCGATGTCGGCCATGTGCTGCATGACCCCGTTCTCGAGCAGGATGCCGTTGCCGCCCAGCAGGTCGCGGGCCGTCGCGGCGACCCGCCGTGCGGCACGCGTGTTGTGGAACTTCGCGAGCGATGCCTGCGTGGGGCGCAGCCCGCCGGCGGTTTCGAGGTCGGCGAGGCGCCGGCAGTAGAGCTGCATCGCGGTGAGGTCCTCGAGCATGTGCGCGAGACGCTCCTGCACCATCTGGAACCGGGCGAGGGGCTTGCCGAACTGCACACGCTGCTGCGCGTACTGCAGCGCCGTCTCGTAGCAGGCGGTCGCGTGGCCGAGCGCCGACCACGCCACGCCGGACCGCGTCGCGTACAGCACGGTCGAGGCATCCTTGAACGTCTTGGTGCCGGGGAGGACGGCGTCCGCGGGCACGCGCACGTGGTCGAACGCGATGTGGGCCTGATGGATGCCGCGCAGCGACGCCTTGCCCGCGATGACGGTGCCGGTGTAGCCCGGCCGGTCCTGCTCGACGAGGAAGCAGCGCACGTTGCCGTGGTGCTCGTCGCCCTCGGCGTCGACCCGCGCCCACACGAAGGTGATGCCGCCCGAGGCGCCGTTGCCGATCCACTTCTTCGCGCCGCGGATGACCCAGTCGTCGCCGTCGCGGCGGGCGACGGTCTCGAGCGACACCGAGTCGGAGCCGTGGTCGGGTTCGGTCAGGGCGAAGGCGGCGGGCACCTCGAAGCGGGCGATGGGAGTCAGCCACCGCTCCTGCTGCTCGTCGCTGCCGAAGAGGGCGAGGGTGCGCAGCGCGAGCCCGCCCTGGACGGCGAGGACGGTGCCGAGGGATCCGTCGCCGCGCGAGATCTCCATGTTGACGAGCCCCGCGGCGAGGGGCGAGAACCGGGTGAGCCGCGGGTGGTCGATCCCGTCGTTCAGCAGGTCGAGCTCGCCGAAGCGCCGGGCGATGTCGAGCGGATACTCGGCGGTGTCCCACGCGTCGCGCATCCGGTCGCCGACCTCGTCGACGAAGGCCCGCGTCCGCTGCCATACATCGCGGTCGGCGGCCGGGATGTCGGCGAAGACGGCGTAGTAGTCGGTGTCGAGGGGGCCGAGCACGTCGTAACGGCCCGAGGCGCCGCCGGGCAGGGGAGTGGTCATCGCGCCAGGATACGCCGGGTTGGCATCCAGTTCCACAGAGAGTGGAACGGCGTATCAGGCTCTGGGTGTCACCGGAGCGAGCCGAGCCGACGTGCGACCTCGGCGGGCGGCATCCGTCGGGGGAACGTCGCGACGACGATGTCGTCCGCCGCGGGCGGCTCGGGGTCGGGGTGCACACCGAAGCGGCGGAGCAGCTCGTCGTAGGCGGACTCGAGGACGGCGGCGGGGACCCGCTTCGATCCGCGCAGCAGTCGACGCAGTACATGGTTGTGCACGGCGGTCACCGCCGCGGCGAAGGCCACGGCGTCGACGGGGTCCAGCCCGGGGACCGAGCGTCGCAGGTAGTCGTCGAACAGGCGCTCGTAACGGAAGACGGTCACGATCTCGCGGTCGCGGAGCGAGGGCACCTGACGGACGACGGCGTAGCGGCGCCGGGCGACCTCGGGGTCGGCGGCGAAGTGGCGGTACACCTGCACCGATGCCTCGCACACCGCCGCCCACGGGTTCTCGTGGGCTTCGGCGAGATACGTGCGGAGCATCTCGAGCAGGACCTCGTGGTCGGCGAAGACGACGTCGTCCTTGCCGCCGAACTGCCGGAAGAAGGTCGATCGCGAGACGCCCGCCGACTGCGCGATCTGCTCGACCGAGGTCTGCTCGTAGCCGTGCTCGGCGAACAGCGCGAGCGCGGCGGCCACCACTGTGCTGCCCGTGGGACGGAGGTCGTCGGCCATGGAGGGAAGCCTAGTCCGGCGGCCGTCTGTCAAGGCCTGTGCCGTCGGCGACGCGACACCGTTGACTCGGCCCATGTCCTCCCTGTGGAAGCAGCACCCCTCCGAGTCTCCCGGCATCCCCTTCACCCCCGGCAGTCGCCACGAGGTGGTCGTCGTCGGTGCGGGACTCACGGGACTCGCGACCGCGTACGAGCTCGCGCGGTCCGGCGTCGACGTCGCCCTCGTCGAGCGCGGCGGCGTCGGCGAACTCGCGTCGGGATCGAACACCGGCAAGGTGTCGCTGCTGCAGGGGACGACGCTCTCGTCGCTGCGATCGGGGCACCCGGCATCCCTCGTCCGGGCCTACGTCGAAGCGAACCGCGACGGCTTCGCGTGGATGACGGACACCGCCGACCGTCTCGGCGTGCCGCTCACCTCACGCACCGCCTACACCTACGCCCAGGGCGACGAGGGACGGCGGTCGGTCGTGAAGGAGTACGACGCCGCGCGCGAGGCGGGCCTCGCGGTGCGCCTCGTCGACGACGCCGAGCTCCGCGAGGCGGCCGTGCCGATGGTGGCCGCGGTCGCGCTCGACGACCAGCGCGCCGTCGAGCCGATGCAGCTGCTCGCGGCGCTCGCCGACGCGTTCGTCGCCGCGGGCGGGACCCTCCATCTCGGCGTCCACGTGCGCGGGGTGAAGGTCTTCCCCGAGCCGCGGGTGGAGACCGACCTGGGGCCGCTCTTCGCCTCGCAGGTCGTGGTGGCCACGGGCGTCCCGCTCCTCGACCGCGGGCTCTACTGGGCGAAGGTGAGCGGGATGCGGTCGGCCTGCGTCTCCTTCACCCTCACCGCTCCGCTGCCCGACGGCATGTACCTCTCCGCCGACGAGCCGACCCGTTCGGTGCGCACGATCCTCCCGGGCGACGGACCCTCCGACGTTGCGCAGATCGTGGTCGGCGGAGCCGGGCACCCCGTCGGACGCGCCGCGTCGGAGCGCGCGATGCTCGATGAGCTGTCGCAGTGGGCGCAGCAGACGCTGCCGGTCGGACAGGAGACCCACCGGTGGTCGGCGCAGGACTACGTCTCGCATAACCGCATCCCGTTCATCGGCGCGATGCCGCGCTCGCTCGGCCGCGTCCGCTTCGCGACCGGCTATGCCAAGTGGGGGCTGACGAACGCGCCCGCGGCGGCGCTGCGTATCGTCAGCGAGCTGCGTGGCGAGAGCTGGCGTGACCGGCCGCGGTGGATGACGCAGATCGGCACGCGTCTGACGATGCCCGCCGACATCGCACAGGGCGCGGTCGAGAACGCGAAGGTCGGGCTCGCGGCGGCGAAGGGATGGGCCGCAGCCGAGGCCGAGTCCGTCCCGGTGCCGCAGCCGGCCGAGGGGGAGGGCGTGGTCGCGCAGCGCGGCGGCCGTCCCGTCGGAATCTCGACGACGGGGGGTGAGACCCGCGCGGTGAGCGCCGTGTGCCCGCACCTCGGCGGAGTCCTCGAGTGGAACGACCTCGAGTGCACGTGGGACTGTCCGCTGCACGCGTCGCGGTTCACGGCATCCGGGGAACGCATCGAAGGCCCCGCATCGCGAGGCCTCCGACGCGTGGACTGACTCAGCCGGCCGCGGCGATCACCCCGGTGATGATGAGGGTGACGAGGGTGGTCCACAGCACGATCGCGAGGCCCTGCCAGAAGAGCACGGTGCGCGTCGGCACACCGGTGCCCTTGAGGGCGGCCGCGGTGAACTGGGTGGGCAGGATGAGCGGGCCGAGCAGGCTCACCCCGGGTGTGCCGTAGCGGTGGTACGCCTTCTGGAACTTCTCGGAGCGCGCCGACACGGGCTTCTCGGACGCTCCGGCACGGGTGGTGACGGCGGTGCGCACGCGGGCGGTGGCGAGCACGACGATGGCGACGCAGAGGAAGTTGCCCGCGGCGCCGGCGAGCGCGGCGACGACGGGGTGGATGCCGCCGATGATGCCGATAGCGGCGGCACCCTCGCCCTCGATGAAGGGGACGGCGCCCGCCAGGGCCACGATCAGCGGCTGCACGAGGTCGGGCACCTGCGCGACGAGGTCCTGGAAACCGGCGACGAGGTCGGAGACGGGGTTCGACATGATGTCCTCTCGGATGCGGCGACCGGATCTCGTATCGCCGTGTTCCCATCCCACCGACGATGCGGTGGCGGCGGCAGTGCCGCGGCGTCACCTCTCGCCGGGAGATCCGATGACCCGAGGGGTGACATTCGTCATGGTCGTACTGTGGCCGTGTGACCAGCCCCGACCCGACCCCGACGCGCGCCGCCGTCTCGCTCGCCCGCGGGGTCACCGCGACCGGGTGGTACATCGCGTCCTCGATGGTGTTCTTCCTCATCGGTGCGCTGCTGGTGTGGGGTGTCATCGTCCTCGTCGCGCGCGGCGGCTGGCGCGACCCCGTCACGCTCGTGGGGTTCCTCGGCTTGTCGACCGTCGTCGTCGTGACGACGATCGTGCTGCTCGCCCGCTACCGCCGCGACGGCGACCTCGATGACACCGACCGTCCGTCCGGCGGTCGGCGCTTCCTGTCACTGCCCGTCGTCGCCGGCGTGCTCGCGTCGGTCGGCGTCGGCCTCGTGTCGGCCTCGGCGCTGCTGGGGGCGGCGCTCGTCGGCACGGTCCTCTGCCTCGTCCGGTGGGCCCCCGGCATCCGCTGGCGCGGTGTCGTGCTGCTCGAGGTCGCCCTCGCCGTCCTGTGGATCGTCGAACTCAGTCGGGCGTCGGGGGGCAGCGACGCCTTCCTGCCCGCGTTCTTCGCGCTCAGCCTGCCCGCGATGCAGGCGCTCTCGCTCTGGTCGTGGGACGTCGTCCTCGAACTCGACCGCGCGCGGCGGACCGAGGCGCGGCTGGCCGCGGTGCAGGAACGCCTGCGTCTGGCGGGCGAACTGCACGACCTGCAGGGGCACCACCTGCAGGTGATCGCGCTGCAGCTCGAACTCGCCGAGCGCATGATCGGACGCGACCCGGATGCCGCCGCGCACCGGATCGCGCTCGCGCGCGCGTCCGTCGACGAGGCGCGCGAGGGCACCCGGTCGCTCGCCGGTCGCTTCCGCGGGGTGCCGCTGCCCGACGAACTCGCCAACGCGGCGGACCTGCTGCGTGCGGCCGGTCTGGAGGTCACCCTCGACGTCGCCGCGGATGCGGCATCCGCTCCCGCCGACCCGCTGGGGCCGGTCGTCCGCGAGTGCACGACCAACGTGCTCAAGCACGGCGGCGGCCGGTGGGCGCGGCTCGGTCTCGAGCGCGCGGGACAGTACTGGCGGCTGACCGCCGCGAACGATCCCGGGCCCGGCTCGACCATCGGCGCGGGCGCGGGGCTCGAGGGCATCGCCCACCGGGTCGGCGTCGTCGGGGGCGACGCCGTCACCCGCCGTGAGGACGACCGATTCGAGCTCATCGTGACCGTCCCCGCCGACGGAGGCCCCGCATGATCCGCGTGCTCATCGCCGACGACGAGGACATGATCCGCACGGCGCTCGCCGCCCTGCTCAGTCTCGAGGACGACCTCGAGGTCGTCGCGGAGTGCGCCGACGGCGAGAGCGCCGTCGCCCGCGCGCTCGAGCTGCGCCCCGACGTCTGCCTGCTCGATCTGGAGATGCCCGGCATCGACGGCGTCGAGGCGGCCGCCCGCATCCGTCAGCGCATCCCGGCTCGGTGCGTCGTCGTCACCCGCCACGCGCGTCCGGGGGTGCTGCGCCGTGCGCTGGGCGCGGGGGTCGACGGCTTCGTGCCGAAGTCCCGGCCCGCGGGCGACGTCGCCGCCGTCATCCGCGAGGTCGCCGCCGGCCGCCGGTACGTCGACCCCGAGATCGCCGCCGACGCGCTCAGCGACGAGCGCTCGCCGCTGACCGACCGCGAGCTCGACGTGCTGCGCGCCGGCGCCCGCGGCGAGACGATCGCCGACATCGCGGCATCCCTCCACCTCTCCGCCGGCACCGTCCGCAACCACGTGTCGTCGATCCTCGGCAAGCTCGGCCTCGCGACCCGCCAGCAGGCGGCGATCACGGCGCGCGAACGCGGCTGGATCTGACGGATGCCGCACGAAGAGCCCCTCGCGGGCGGCAACGCGAGCGGGGCCGTCGTCCGCATCGGCGACACGGTGCGCAAGCCGTGGACGGCGTCGACGCCGAGCGTCATCGCCTACGTGCAGGCGCTGCGAGCGGCGGGTGTCGACGCGCCGGAACAGCGCGGGCGGGACGATGCCGGGCGGCAAATCCTGGAGTACGTCCCCGGTGAGCTCGCGATCGGGCGCGGGCCGATGTCGGCGGGCGAGCTGCGGCGCGTGGGTGCGATGGTGCGGGCCATCCACGACGCGAGCGCCGCGTACGCGGTACCCGCCGACGCCGTCTGGGAGACCGCGATCCCGGCGCCCGGCGCCGAGCTCGTGTGCCACAACGACCTCGCCCCGTGGAACCTCGTCGTCGGCGAAGACCGGTGGGTCTTCATCGACTGGGATGCGGCCGCCCCCAGTACACGGCTGTGGGACCTCGCCTATGCCGCGCAGGCGTTCACGCTCAACGACACCTCGGTCGTCGCCGCCGAGGCGGCGCGCGGACTCGCCGCCTTCGTCGACGGTTACGGCGCTGAGGCTCGGCTCCGCCGCGAACTGCCCGAGGCGATGGCGCAGCGGACCGCCGCGATGCACGACCTCCTCCGGACATCGCACGAGGCCGGCGCCGAGCCGTGGTCGTCGATGTTCGTGGACGGGCACGGTGCGCACTGGCGGAACGTGACGGCCTACGTCGAGCAGCACCGGCGGGTCTGGCGCGCCGCACTCGAGCGCTGAACGCACCCCCGCCGAACGAGGGTGCTCCCGCGCGGGGCACTCAGGCGCGGGTAGTAGGCTTTTCGACCGGGCGATCTCTCGACATCGAGATAATTCCGCGCCCGTCACCCCCACCGTCGCCCAGCGAAGGATTGCAGTGGACCTTTACGAGTACCAGGCACGAGACCTGTTCGAGAAGTACGAGGTGCCGGTGCTCGCCGGCATCATCGCCGACACCCCTGAGGAGGCGAAGGCGGCTGCCGAGAAGATCGGCGGTGTCGTCGTCGTCAAGGCTCAGGTCAAGACCGGAGGTCGCGGCAAGGCCGGCGGCGTCAAGGTCGCCAAGACCCCCGACGAGGCCTACGCGGCAGCCGAGGCCATCCTCGGCCTCGACATCAAGGGCCACGTCGTCCAGCGCGTGATGGTCGCCCAGGGCGCCGACATCGCCGAGGAGTTCTACTTCTCGGTGCTGCTCGACCGCTCGAACCGCTCCTACCTGAGCCTCTGCTCGGTCGAGGGCGGCATGGAGATCGAGGAGCTCGCCGTCGAGCGCCCCGAGGCGCTCGCGCGCATCGAGGTCGACCCGCTGCAGGGCATCGACAAGGCCAAGGCCGTCGAGATCGCGAAGGCCGCGAACTTCCCCGAGGACCTCGTCGAGAAGGTCTCCGACGTGTTCGTGAAGCTCTACGACGTCTACAAGGGCGAGGGCGCGACGCTCGTCGAGGTCAACCCGCTCGTCCGCACCGGCGCCGGCGACATCGTCGCCCTCGACGGCAAGGTGTCGCTCGACGACAACGCCAGCGAGGTGCGCCACCCCGAGCACGAAGAGCTCGAGGACAAGGGCGCCGCCGACCCGCTCGAGGCGAAGGCGAAGGCATCCGGCCTCAACTACGTCAAGCTCGACGGTCAGGTCGGCATCATCGGCAACGGCGCGGGCCTGGTCATGTCGACCCTCGACGTCGTCGCCTACGCCGGCGAGAACCACGGCGGCGTCAAGCCCGCCAACTTCCTCGACATCGGCGGCGGCGCGAACGCGCAGGTCATGGCCTCGGGTCTCGACGTCATCCTCGGCGACGAGCAGGTCAAGAGCGTCTTCGTCAACGTCTTCGGCGGCATCACGTCATGCGTCGCCGTCGCCGAGGGCATCGTGAAGGCCCTCGAGATCCTGGGCGACGCGGCCACCAAGCCGCTCGTCGTCCGCCTCGACGGCAACCAGGTCGAGGAGGGTCGCGCGATCCTCGCAGAGGCCAACCACCCGCTCGTCACGCTCGCCTCGGGTATGGACGAGGGCGCCGACAAGGCCGCCGAGCTGGCGAACGCCTGAGACGCGCCGAGACTACCGAGACACAGGGACAACAGACATGTCTATCTACCTCAACAAGGACTCCAAGGTCATCGTCCAGGGCATCACCGGCGGTGAGGGCACCAAGCACACCGCCCTCATGCTGAAGGCCGGGACGAACGTCGTCGGCGGCGTCAACGCCCGCAAGGCCGGCACGACCGTCACCCACGAGAAGCCGCACGAGGGCGAGGTCGACCTCCCCGTCTTCGGCTCGGTCGCCGAGGCCATCGAGAAGACCGGCGCGGACGTCTCCATCGCGTTCGTGCCGCCCGCCTTCACGAAGGACGCCATGATCGAGGCGATCGACGCCGAGATCCCGCTGCTCGTCGTCATCACCGAGGGTGTGCCCGTCGGCGACACCGCCGAGGCGTGGGCCTACGCGAAGAGCAAGGGCAACAAGACCCGCATCATCGGTCCGAACTGCCCCGGCATCATCACGCCCGGCGAGGCGCTCGTCGGCATCACGCCCGCGAACATCACCGGCAAGGGCCCCATCGGCCTCGTGTCAAAGTCGGGGACCCTGACGTACCAGATGATGTTCGAGCTCCGTGACCTCGGCTTCTCGACGGCCATCGGTATCGGTGGCGACCCGGTCATCGGCACGACGCACATCGACGCGCTCGAGGCGTTCGAGGCCGACCCCGAGACCAAGGCCATCGTCATGATCGGCGAGATCGGCGGCGACGCCGAGGAGCGCGCGGCCGACTACATCAAGGCGCACGTGACGAAGCCCGTCGTCGGCTACGTCGCCGGCTTCACCGCTCCCGAGGGCAAGACCATGGGCCACGCCGGCGCCATCGTCTCGGGCTCGGCGGGCACCGCGCAGGCCAAGAAGGAGGCCCTCGAGGCCGCCGGCGTCAAGGTTGGGAAGACCCCGTCCGAGACCGCCGACCTGATGCGCGCCATCATCGAGGCGCTCTAAGCCACACGAACGAAGGGGCGGATGCGGCGGCATCCGCCCCTTCGTCGTTCCCGGTGCGCCCGTGAACGACCGAGGTCCCGATCGGGCCGGGTATGGCACGCGCATACCCGGCCCGATCGGGACCTCGACGTGGGGGCGGTCAGACCCCGAAGGCGGCTTCGATGGGGCCGCGGGCGAAGTACAGGACGAAGCCGGCCGCGACGATCCAGAGCAGCCAGTGGACCTGCTTCGCCTTGCCCGAGAACGTGTTGAGCACGACCCAACTGATGAAGCCGGCGCCGATGCCGTTGGCGATCGAGTAGGTGAGCGGCATGACCGTGGCGGTCAGGAACACGGGCAGCAGGACGTTGAAGTCCGACAGGTCGATGTTCTTGATCTGCGTGAGCATGAGCGCGCCGACGAGAACGAGCGCGGCCGCGGCGACGAAGCCGGGCACGAGGCCCGTCACGGGCGTGATGAACATCGCGAGCAGGAACAGCACGCCGGTGATGACGTTGGCGAGACCGGTGCGGGCTCCCTCGCCGATGCCCGAGCCGGACTCGACGAAGACGGTCGCGGAGGACGACGAGGTGCCACCGCCGACGACGGCGCCGACACCCTCGACGATGAGCGCCGACTTGATGCGCGGGAAGTTGCCGCGCTCGTCGGCGAGTCCGGCCTCGCGCGCGAGGCCGGTCATCGTGCCCATGGCGTCGAAGAAGTTCGTGAAGACGAGGGTGAACACGAACATGACGAGCGCGAGCACACCCACCCGTCCGAGGTCGAACCCGAAGTCGACGGCGCCCACGAGGCTGAGGTTCGGGGCCGCGAAGATGCCGTTCGAGAGCCCGAAGTCGGCGATCGGCGTGAAGATGTTCACGATCGCGGCGAGGATCGTCCCCGCGACGAGGGCGATGAGGATCGCGCCCTTCACCCGCAGGGCCATGAGGATGCCGCCGATGAGCAGCGTCGCGATGAACAGGAGCGTGGCGGGCGAGGTGATCGAGCCGCCGACGCCGAGCTCCAGCGGGGTGCCCTCTGCGGGGTTCACGAACCCGGCGTTGACGAACCCGATGAAGGCGATGAACAGGCCGATGCCGACCGTGATGGCGAGCTTCAGCTGCACGGGCACGGCGTCGAAGATCAGCTTGCGCAGGCCGGTCGCGGCGAGCAGCACGATGATGAGACCGTTGATGACGACGAGCGCCATCGCCTCGCCCCACGAGACCTGTCCGACGACCGAGAACGCGACGAAGGCGTTGATGCCGAGACCCGCCGCGAAGGCGAACGGCAGGCGCGTGACGAGGCCGAACAGGATCGTCATGACGCCGGCTGTGAGGGCGGTCGCCGTGGCGACGGCCGCCGGCGCGAGGGTGAGGCCGTCGACGTCGGGCGTCGACAGGATGGCCGGGTTCAGGATGACGATGTAGGCCATCGTCACGAACGTGACGACGCCGCCGCGGATCTCGGTGCCGACGGTGGAGCCGCGGTGGCTGATCTCAAAGTAGCGGTCGAGGAACGACGCGGATGCCGGGGCTGCGGCCCCGCGGGACGAGCGGGATGTGGTGCTGTTCACCCTCCGAGGGTAGTGCGTCCTGGCGGGCCTCGCGGGGCGGGCGTATCCTCACCGCATGCACCGCATCTTCGGCACGCCGTTCGCCGCGGTCTACCCGCTCTACCTCGCGAAGGTGGAGCGCAAGGGGCGTACCAAGGCCGAGCTCGATGCGGTCGTGGAGTGGCTCACCGGCTTCGACGACGCCGCCCTCGCCCGGCAGATCGAGAGTGAGGCCACGTTCGAGCAGTTCTTCGCCGCCGCCGAGCTGAATCCCGCCGTGACGCGGATCACCGGGGTCGTCTGCGGGGTGCGCGTCGAGGAGATCGAGGACCCGTTGATGCGCCGCATCCGCTACCTCGACAAGCTCGTCGACGAACTCGCCCGGGGCAAGGCGCTCGACAAGGTCCTGCGCGTCTGATGCGTCGGTCCGCGCCGGAGCGGGAGCCCGGCGGGAGGCCTGCGCGCGGGTAGGGTCGGTCTGTTGTGAATCGCCTGCTCGTCTCCCTCCTCGCCGCCGTCGACGCCCTCCTGGCCGTCGCGGTCGGTGTCGGCGTCGTGCTCGCGCCCGTGACCCTCGTCTGGATCTTCGGGATCGGCGGCGACGCGGACTGGGCGGCGTTGTGGCCCGCCGCCGCGACGATCTGGCAGCTCGGCCACTTCGCGCCGGTCGCCGTCTCCCTGCCCGCCGAGCTCGTCGTCTCGGGCGGTCTGCCCTCGGGCGGTGCGCAGTTCACCCTCTCGCTCGCCCCCACCGCCCTCGCGGCGTTCACCGCGATCTCGGCGTGGCGCTCCGGCGCGCGCGCGGCGCGGGCGGGCGCGTGGGTGACGGGCGTGGTCGGCGGCACCGTCGCGGTCGCCGTCGTGTCCACCCTCATCGCCGTGTCCGGTCGCGCCTCGATCGCTGCAGTCGACCTGCTGCCCGCCGTCGCCGGCCCGACGCTCGTGTTCGCCGTTCCCGCCCTCGTCAGCGCGGTCGTCCGCGCCTGGAACGACGGCGACGACGGCATCATCGATGCGCTCTCCGAGCGGCTCCCCGACGACGTGCAGGAAGCAGTGGATGCCGGTGCCCGCGGCGTCGCGATCTGCGTCGCCGGGATCGTGGCGGTCGGCGCCGTCGTCCTCGCCATCCTCTTCTTCGCCCGCGGCGGCGAGGTCATCGCGTTGACGCAGGCCGCGCAGGCCGATCTCCTCGGCGTCGTCGTCCTCGCCCTCGGCAGCATCCTCTACCTGCCCACCCTCGTGATGTGGTTCGCCGGCTTCGCGGTCGGGCCCGGCTTCGCCGTCGGCACCGGGACGGCCGTGTCCCCGGCGGGGACGAGCCTGGGTGTCGTGCCCGGCATCCCCGTTTTCGGCGTCATCCCCGACTCGACGTCGGGGTGGCTGCTGCTGCTCGGACTCGTGGTGGTCGGCTTCGGCGCGCTGGCCGGCGCCGCGACGCGCAGCGCCCTGCTGGTGGGACCGGGGACGGATGCCGAGCCGCTCCGCCCGCGCCTGGTCGCCCTCGCCATCCTCGTCCTCGGCACCGGGGCCGTGGTCGCCGTCCTCGCGTGGGCGGCGCAGGGGTCGCTCGGCCCGGGCCGCCTCATCCACGTCGGGCCCGAGCCCTGGCTCGTCGCCCTCGTGGCGGCCGCCGAGGTGGCCGTCGGTGCCGCCGTCGTCCTCCTCTCACCGCGCGGTGAGGACGCCGAGCAGCCCCTTGTGCGCGAGACGCCGGCGACGACCCCGACCGCCGAGTCCCGTCCGGCACCGGCCGCCGCGGTCTCGCCCGATGAGTTCCCCACCACCCCGCTAGACTGAGCCGGTGCTCACGGTCGCCGTCCTCATCTCGGGCACGGGATCCAATCTGCGTGCCCTTCTCGACGCCGCGAGCGAGCCCGACTTCCCCGCGCGCATCATCGTGGTGGGGGCCGACCGGCAGGCCGACGGCTTCGCCCATGCGGAGGCGTACGGCATCCCGACCTTCATGGTCCCGTTCCAGGAGTTCGACAGTCGTGAGGCCTGGGGCGAGGAGCTCCTGGCGCACCTGGACGTCTGGGAGCCCGACCTCGTCGTCCTGAGCGGGCTGATGCGCCTGCTGCCCGCCGCCGTCGTGGCGGCGTGGGCGCCGCGCCTGATCAACACGCACCCGGCCTATCTGCCAGAGTTCCCCGGCGCTCACGGTGTGCGGGACGCGCTCGCCGCGGGTGTCACCGAGACCGGCGCGAGCGTCATCGTCGTCGACGACGGCGTCGACACCGGGCCGATCCTGGCGCAGGAGCGCGTGCCGGTGCTCCCCGACGACACCGAGCACACCCTTCACGAGCGCATCAAGCCGGTCGAGCGCCGGCTGCTCATCGACGTCGTGCGTCGCATCGCGACGGGCGAGCTCGACCTCACTTCCTGAACCGCACCCGAACGCCCCCGACCCGAGGAGTTCCCGCATGGCCGGACCGCAGATCGATCCCTCCCTCTACCGCGACCGCGACGTCGTGCCGGTGCGCCGGGCGCTCGTGTCGGTGAGCGACAAAACAGGGCTCCTCGAGCTCGCGCAGGCGCTCGCCGCCGCGGACGTCGAGATCGTCTCGACCGGCGGATCCGCCGCGCTGCTGCGCGAGAACGGCATCGCCGTGAAGGACGTGTCCGAGATCACCGGCTTCCCCGAGTCGCTCGGCGGACGCGTGAAGACGCTGCACCCGAGCGTGCACGCAGGCCTCCTCGCCGACCTGCGGCTGGAGGACCACGAGACCCAGCTGGGCGAACTCGGCATCCTTCCCTTCGAGCTCGTCGTCGTGAACCTGTACCCGTTCGTCGAGACCGTCGCCTCCGGGGCGGAGGGCGACGCGGTCGTCGAGCAGATCGACATCGGCGGACCGGCCATGGTGCGCGCCTCGGCCAAGAACTTCGC
Organism: Microbacterium oleivorans; assembly: GCF_001644225.1. Classification (GTDB taxonomy): domain Bacteria; phylum Actinomycetota; class Actinomycetes; order Actinomycetales; family Microbacteriaceae; genus Microbacterium; species Microbacterium gawkjiense. The sequence continues at coordinate 51,479 of NZ_LSTV01000001.1, forward strand.
CAACGTCGCGATCGCGGTCTCGCCGGAGTCCTACCCGGCGATCATCGACGCGCTCGGGCAGGGCGGGACGACCCTCGCGCAGCGGCGGGAGCTCGCCGCCCGCGCCTTCGCGCACACCGCCGCCTACGACCGCGCCGTCGCGACCTGGTTCGCGGAGGAGACCCTCGAAGGCGAAGGCGACCTGCCGCAGCACCTCACGATCAAGGCCGAGCGTCTCGCGACGCTGCGTTACGGCGAGAACTCGCACCAGCGCGCGGCGATCTACACCCGCGTCGGCGGGCACGGCATCGCGCAGGCGACGCAGCTGCAGGGCAAGGAGATGTCCTACAACAACTACGTCGACGCCGATGCCGCGCTCCGCGCCGCGTTCGACCTGATCAAGCCGGCCGTCGCCATCATCAAGCACGCGAACCCGTGCGGCATCGCGATCGGCGCCCCGCAGGCGCTCGACCCGATCGCGTCGGCGCACCTGCGTGCGCACGAGTGCGACCCCGTGTCGGCGTTCGGCGGCGTCATCGCCGCCAACCGCACCGTGACGCTCAAGATGGCGGAGAACCTGCGCGACATCTTCACCGAGGTCATCGTCGCCCCCGACTTCGAGCCCGAGGCGCTCGAGGTCTTCAAGCTGAAGAAGAACCTGCGCGTCCTGCAGCTGCCCGCCGACTGGCGTCAGGAGCCCATGGACGTGCGTCTGGTCTCGGGTGGCCTCCTCCTGCAGGACGCCGACCGGTTCCCGAACGAGATCGAGTCGCTCGTCGACTCATGGCAGCTCGTGTCGGGCGAACGCCCCGCCGACGACCAGCTCGAGAACCTGTCGTTCGCGTGGAAGAGCTGCCGCGCCGTGAAGTCCAACGCGATCGTGCTGGCGAAGAACTCCGCGACGGTCGGCATCGGCATGGGGCAGGTCAACCGCGTCGACTCGTGCCGCCTCGCCGTCGAGCGGGCGGGTGACCGTGCTGCGGGCTCGGTCGCGGCATCCGATGCGTTCTTCCCGTTCGCCGACGGACCCCAGGTGCTGCTGGATGCCGGGATCACGACGATCATCCAGCCGGGCGGGTCGGTGCGCGACCAGGAGGTCATCGACGCCGCACAGGCCGCCGGCGTCACGATGTACTTCACCGGGGAGCGTCACTTCTTCCACTGAACCGACGGCGGCGAATACTAGCGGGTCGATGCCGGGGGAGTTCTCCCCATCGAAATCGCTCCCGTCGTTCGCCTAATGTCGTCGCGGGAGGTTCCGCCATGGGAATGATGCTGCCGAACGAGCTCATCTGGGTGATGGAGAAGCTCGGCTTCGACTGGCCTGACATCGACGAGGACGAACTCCGCCGCGGCGGTCACATCATCGAGGTGTTCCGCACGGAGCTCGAGGGCAAGCTGCAGGCGATGGACCGCAAGGTCAACACCGAGCTCGCCGTGGCGCTGCGCGGCCAGGCGGGTCCGGCGTACGTCGGTGCCTGGAACGCGAACCGCGCCCAGAACCTGCAGAAGCTGCTCGACATCCTCGGGCCCGTGCCGACCGGGGTGGACATCGCCGCCGGTGCCGTCACCGCGCTCAAGATCAAGGTGATCGCCGACGTCACCTCGACGATGATCACGCTCGTCGCGATGCTGACGAACCCGATCACCGCCGCCGGGGCCGGCCCGATGCTCATCATCAAGAAGAAGCTGCTCAACGCTGCCGTCGACATGGCCGTCGAGCAGGTGCTGAACCAGGTCCTCCCCATGGTCATCGAACCGCTCGCGAACGAGCTGCCCGGTGTCATCATGGCCGCCCTCGACTCGCCCATCGTCGAGGCGGTCGCAGGCGACCCCGACGAGTTCTACGCCGACCTGCAGGCGCTCGAACAGGCGCAGGGCGAGATGGAACAGCACGCCGCCGACGTCGAAACGCTCACCGAGCGCCTCATGTCCGACCTCGCCGGCCTGAACATCGGGGGCGACTGACGGATGGGAATCGGCTCCGCGGTCATCCGGCCGCTGAAGGATGCGCTGGACGGTGTTCCGATCCATGTGCGGCAGCTCGCCCACATGTTCCGTAGACACGGCGACCGCCAGAACCAGACGACGGGGCGCGTGACCGACCTCGACAGGATCGAGACCGCCACCCCGTCCAGCGGCTCACCCCATCCCGGCTTCAACGCAGACGGCAGTGTGAATCCGGCCGACTTCGTGACCGCCCCGAACACGGCGTACTACTGGTCGGGAATGTACCCGCGTCGCGGTGACGAGGTGGCGGGAGCCATCGCCGGGCCGCGAGGCGGAACGACGCTCGAGATGCTGATCGAGTCGAGGGGTATCCAGATGCCCGAGTGGGATGCGGACAACCCCGCATCCGTCGACACCTGGACCCGCGTGTCGGAGGCGTACGCGTCGGGCGCCTCGGGCGAGGTGCGGGCCGTGCTCGGCGACAATCTCCGTCCCGGCGCCGTGTGGTACAGCGAACTGGAGCGGCTGCAGCAGAACGACGCCATCACCCGCATCATCCGAGTGCATCCGGACACTCTGGAAGAAACCGTCATCTGGCCCGACTGATCCGATGGGAAAGAACACCATGAACGAGCCGCTGAGCGACGCAGTGATCGCCTACCTCGCGAAGGGGCGATCGCCTTTCCCCCGTGCCGACGAGGACGCTGTCGCTCCGGATGCCGCGCCGGGCACCCGCGAGGCGCTCATCGCGGAGGTCCGCGCGATCGTCGAGGAGTGCATGGGCGTCCCCGTCGACTGGTCGTCGATGTCCCTCCAGGAGGGCGGGCGGCACGCGCAGGCGACGATGGCGGACCGGCATCCCGATCTGTCGCCGGCGGCGCTCGAGGCTCTCTACTGGGCGTTCACGTACAACTGGCGATGATGTCGGGATCTCGACCGGCGCGATACCCGGAGCGCTTCGAGATCCACCGGCTCGAGGCGCTCGATGAGAACCCCTATCTGACCGACGACGATGCCCGCCGCCGGTACGACGACGGCAAGGGACTGAGCGTGGTCGCGGCGTCGACCCCGCCGACGTGGTTCCTCGATGTGTCTGTACGCCGCCACCGGTTCTCGGTCACGTTCTACGCACCGACGAAGACGCCGATCCGCCGGATCGGGTGGGAGGAGACCGGCGGGCGCCTGCTGCGTCGGAATGCGGTCGATCTGTTCTATCCCGAGGGCGATCCGGGGCGACGCGTACCGTACTCCCGGCTGCTGCGAGTCGAGCACCGCTGGTACGCGGACGGCGTCGTCCACATCGAGCGCTCCTCTCCGATCGATGAGGATCTCGTCGCCGAGATCAGCGCGCCGCAGGAGCTGCGGTGGCTCGACGTGCCGGCCTTCGGCGACTGGGGGCCGCTCATCTCGGCATCCGCTCCTCCGGAGTTGACCCGGTTCGACCTGGATGCGATCGCCGCGGCCGAGGCGTACGCGCGTGCGGAGATCGCCACCGGTGATCCTGCCTCCGAGCCGAACGGCTGGATCCTGCCGGCATCCGATGCCACCGTCCTCGACGCGGTCACAGCGCTCACCCGTTTCGAGCCGGTGCCCTCGGCGGTGCCGGTGATCGAGCGGGACGCGGCCAGGATCGTGCCGGTGATGCTGCAGGGCACCGCGCCGCGCGCATCCGGGCGGGATGCCGCGGAGGAGCGTCGACGCGTCGACGATCGTGCAGCGGGGCTCGCCGGCGCCTTCGAGTACGCCGCCGGGCGACCGATCGATCTGCCGCTCGACGGACGCGGCGACGGACCGGTGGCCGCCTACGCGGCGGCGCTGCGCGCAGTCGGCGTTCGGGACGCGCGATGGTGGGTCCTGAACGAGACCGGCGTCGTCCTCGTTCGCTCCGGTGATCCGGCGGCGGGCGATCTGGCGCTCGCGGTGCACCTCGTGCCGGCGCGCTGGGTGTCGGGGCGCAGTGCGACGACGTCCGGACGTGCGCCCGCCGACCTGCAGTGGTCGAGGGGGGACATTGAACCATGGACGGCGTGAATGCAAGACCTGGGTGGCCGGTGATCGTCGTGGCTACCCTGACCGGGGAGGGGGATCATGGGCATCGGTGAGGTCATCAGACCGTTGAAGAACTCGCTGGACGGCGTTCCCGTCCACGTGCGTCAACTCGCGGACATGTTCCGTAAGCACAGTCAGCGTCAGGACCTGAACCGCTCGCAGGTCGACGCGCTCGACAGTGTGAGCGGTGCGTGGCGCACCGACACGCACTGGACGCCGGACGCCGTCGTGAGCTGGAAGGGCGACGCGCCCGACCCCGGCGACTACCTCGACGCCGACTACATCTCCCAGCACCTGGCGCGTTTCGACGACGGCGCCAGCAGGATCTACTTCTCCGACACGCTGCACACGTACGGCCCCGGGCAATGGGACGGCTCGACCTTCGTCTTCCCGACGTCCGAGCTCGACGAGATCATCCGCAACGCCGACGGCGACGTGAACATCATCGCCGATCAGCTCGGCATGGAGCGCAGCTGGTTCTTCGACGACAACGGCAATCCGCTGCCCCTCGAAGTCCGCCATTTCGACCCCTCTGAATTGACGAACCTCCGGATGCCGTCCGGCAACGAGGCGGGCGCGAACGAGCACTGGATCCCCGGCGGGTATCTGCCCACCGGCATCCCTGAAGCGGTCATCGACATCCCCTCCTCGGCGACGGGCGTGGGGCGCGACCTCGACGGCGACTACAACCCGGGCTTGTGGCCGGGCACGGCGCAGAGGTTGGACCTGAACTCATGACGCAGCCCGACGTCACCGTCTCGGGAGAGCCCTGGCTCACGGGCCATGTGATCGACGCGGCCGACGTCCGCTCGGAGGACGGCGAGGGCGCCCTCGTCAGAGCCGGCCGCATCGTGGACGAGATCGAAGCGCGGCTCGTCGATGCCCGCGGCGACGAGCCTGACGGCGAGCTGATCCCGGGGACGCCGCTCCTCCGCCGCGGCGAGGTGTCGATCGTGCCCCTCTCGTGGGAGCCCCCGACGAGCGACGAGATTCGCGCGGCCGTGCGCGAGCGCGCCAGCGAACTGTGGCGGGGCATCCGCAGCGCCTGCGAGTACCGTCACGGCGTCGCCCTGGCCGTGGAGCCGGGCGACGGTGCGCCACCCAACGCCTATGTGCGGGCGTTGCAGCGACACGGGGTCCGCCGCGCCGACTGGTGGGGCTCCGACGACCGGGCGATCGTCCTCGTCGTGCACGGCGAACCGCTCCCGGCGCCCGCGTCGGCCAGTGCCGTCCACATCGTTCCTCTCGGATGGCTGTCGACGACCCGGCCGACGCGCAGGATCCCGCCCGTGGACCTGACGTGGTCGCCGGCGACGGACGGCCGTGGGGGCGACGGATGACAGCCGCGACCCGGCAATTGACGATCCTCCCCGAGGAGGCGAGGCGCGCGCTGGTGAGCGCGTACGCGGCGCCGGCCGCAGCGGTCGAGGCGACGGATGACGGTCTGATCGAGGGGGCTGTGCCCGTGTTGGTCCGTGGGGACGCGCGGATCGTGCCGCTGGCGGAGTGGCATTCCGCGGGAACACCTGCGGACGCCGAGGAACTCTGGCACTCGTTGAGCGCAGCGTGCCTGTATCGCGCGGGCAACTGGTCGCTGCTGGACCTCGACGCCGAGCGCGACGACGCGATCGGCGATTACACGGCGGCCCTGCGGGCTGTCGGTGCCACTCGGGTCCGGTACTGGATCTATCCGGACGGGGTCGGCGTGACGCTCGTGCGAGCCGAGGACGGGTCCCCGGAGGCGACGCTATCCCTCGCCCTGCACCTCGTTCCCGACGGGTGGGTGTTCCACCGGTCGCCCGGCCCGAGCCAGGACGTCCCCGACCTTCGGTGGTCGTGGGGAGACGTCGACGCGCTCAGCGCCGATGACCGAGGACTTAGTCTGTGAGAACGCTGATGAGAGGGCGGAACCGATGAGTGCGATCGCGACGGATGTGACCGTGCGTATCTATGGTGCGAGCGAGCTGGGAGTGCTCGCGCAGACGGCTCCGGGGCCCGCGCACCCGCGGGTCGAGTACGTCGGCGGTGAGGTCTTCGTCGGGCTCGATCACCGTGATCGGGGCTCCGCCGTCACTCAGGGGGAGACGGAGGGGGCGGATGCCGGGTTCCGGGACGCCCTGCGCGCTGCGGTCCCGCTCGTCGGTGAGCTCCCCTCCGCGGTGGAGGGGACGGTGGTCATCGAGGACGAGGCGCTCGCCGCTGCGGTGCTGCTCGACCCGTCGCGGGTGGCGGGGCTCGAGCTCTCCGGCGACCCGGTGGTGTTCCCGTACGCCCGTGATCGAGTGGTCATCGTGGGTGCGGAGGATCAGGCCGCCATCGCGCGGACGCTGGACGTCGCGGAGGAGCTGTTCGACGCGGACCGGCCCCTGGTGAGCGCGCACCCGATGGTGCCGACCGACGAGGGGTGGGCGCCGTTCCCGTGGCGGGAGCGAGTGCCGGAGCTGGCGATGCGGTTCGAGCGCGTGCTGCGGTTGTTCTCGGTGCGCGCGTACGACGTGCAGACCGTCGCACTCCAGCGCCCCGACGTGCACATCGCGCCCGCGAAGATCCGGGTGCTGGAGTCGGGAGTGACGACGACATTCGCGACGTGGCCGCAGGGCACCGCGACGCTCCTGCCGGTGGTCGACAACGTCATCATCGCCGACCCGTCGGGGACCCTCAGCGTCGCGACGCTGACCCAGTTCCTCGACGCCGCCGGTGACGCGGTCGTGCGCACCGGGCTCTCACCCGCGCGCTACTTCGTGCCCGGCGATCAGCCCGCAGCACCGACGGCATGATCTGGGAGATCGATCAGCCGGAGGACCGGCCGGACGGCGTCGACGCGATGGGTCGGCCCGACCCCGCGTACGCGGCCGCCCTGGGCCTCGTCCGTGCACCGTTCGGTCGTCGATCCCTCGCCTTCCTCCTCGACATCCTCATCTGGGCCCTCCTGCAGCTGCCGCTGTGGCTCGGGACCGTCCCGCTGCTCCTGAAGCTCGCGACCGGGGCGATCTCGCCCTATGGACTCGTCAACCACCCCGGCTTCGTGCTGGCCGTCGTGATGGCGAGTATCACCGTGGCGCTCTCGCTCGCCTTCCTCATCGTGCAGTGGGTCCTGCAGGCGCGGCGCGGACTGACGATCGGCAAGGGGTTCACGGGGCTCCGGAGCATCAACGTCCGCACGCTCGAGAAGCCCGGCGCCGGAGCCGTCCTGCTCCGTGCGCTCATCGTCGGCCTCGCCGGCGTCATCCCGGTCATCGGCACCGCGGTCATCCTCGCTTCACCCACCTTCGACCCGCAGGAGCGGGGCCGCGGGCTGCACGACCGTGCCGCGCGGATGTGGTTGGTCGACATCCGCCGCGGCCTGAACCCGTATGACGAGAAGCGGATGCGGATCGCCCGGAAGACCGTCAAGGCGGAGCCTGTCCCCGAACGTCCGGAGCGCCCGTCGCTCGCCACTCCCACCCGGCCCGGCGCGCGTCCGGACTACCGTCCCGGCAACCGCATCAGCGCGGGGGTCCTCGGCGTGAACCGCGGACCCGACGGCCGCCCTGCGGCGACGGAGGATGCCGCGGCGTCGGCCGCTCCCGGGGTCATCGACGCCGCCCCCGGCCTCGCGACCCCCCGCGTCGCGCCCGCGCCGACGCCGGTACCGGGCCGCGAAGCCGCGCCCGCGCCCACACCCGAGCCCGCACCCGAGCCCGCGCCCGAGGTCGTGCCCGCGCCGTCGCCCCGGTGGGGCCTGCGCTTCGACACGGGGGAGACGGTCGCCGTCACCGGGCCGCTCCTGATCGGTCGCGATCCCGACCCGGCGAGCGCACCGGGTGCCGAGCCGCACCGCCTGCTCGACGAGAGCCGTTCCCTCTCGAAGACCCACGCGATTCTGACGCCCACCGCCCACGGGCTCGAGGTCGTCGATCGCGGGTCCACCAACGGCAGCGCGGTCGTCCGTGCGGGCGTCGAGACAGCGGCCGTCGCCGGGGTGGCACTCGCCGCGGCCGTCGGCGACACCATCCGCCTCGGAGACCGCCTCGCCGAGGTCGTCGCACTGTGATCGTCCCGCCCGCACCCGTCCGCCCGACGCGTCCCCACCCCATCGGAGAAGAGCAATGCGGCTGAAGCTCACCCTGCACCGGCACGACAACGACCCCGTCGACATCGTCGTGACAGCCGACTCCACGGCGACCGTCGGCGACGTCGCGCGGTACATCGCAGCATCCGATCCCGCCCGGTCGACCACTTTCGCCGAGGACGACGTCCTCACCCTGTCGGTCGCGCCGCCGACCGCGTCCCGCGCCGTCGAACTGCCCCACGACCTGCCGATCGGCGAAGCGCCCCTCGGGTCGGGCTTCGCGGCATCCATCGTCAACTACGGCGCCGGATACATCCGCGCCGGACGCGGCGAGACCGTGGGCATCCTGCGAGCCACCGCCGGTCCGCTCGCCGGACAGGAGTTCGCCCTGTCGGCAGGTCACGTGTCCATCGGGCGCGACCCGAGCAACGACGTCGTGCTCACCGACCCCATGGTCTCGAAGCGCCACGCGCGACTCGAGGTCGGTGCGCACGCCGAGGTCGTCGACCTGAACTCCGCCAACGGCGTCCTCGTCGACGGTGTCGAAGTGCAGCGTGTGCGCGTCGAGGACGGCCGGCCCTTCGTCATCGGCGCGACGACGCTCGTCGTCTACCTCACGAACGCGTGGGACGGTGCCGCCGCCGACGACCCGATCATCGAGCGTGGCGGCGGGCTGCTGTTCAACCGCAGTCCGCGCGTCGAGGTCCGCTACCCGGGCACGCGCTTCAAGCCGCCGCGCCTGCCCACCGAGAAGATCGGCAAGATCTTCCCCTGGCCGATTATGGTCGCACCGATCCTCATGGGTGCCGCGCTGTTCGCGCTCAACGGCAACCCCCGCTCGCTCCTGCTGATCGTCATGACGCCGCTCATGGCGTTCGGCAACCTCATCAACCAGTCGGTTCAGAGCCGCAAGAGCGAGGACCACGAGCGCCTGCTCTTCGAGCGGCAGTTCGAGCAGCTGGAGGAGGACTTCTTCCGCGGCAAGCCCGAGGAGGAGGCGGCTCGCAACGCCGAGGCGCCGGCGGTCGCCGACGTCTTCGAGGAGGCGATGCGGCTCGGTCCATTGCTGTGGACCCGACGTCCCGAGCACTGGAACTTCCTCGCCCTGCGACTCGGGACCTGCTCGCTCCCCGCGCGCAATGGGATCGACGACGCCGAGACGCCCGACGGCCTGCCCGAGTACATCGACCGCGTCGATCGGTTGCGGCTGCGCTACGAGATGGTCGACGACGTCCCCGTCTTCGAGACGTTCCCCACCTCCGGTTCGATCGGCATCGCCGGTCCGCGCGCGCTCGTTGCCGATGCGATGCGCGGCGTGGCTGTGCAGGTGTTCGGCCTGCACGCGCCCAACGACGTCGTGACCGTCGCCTTCTCGGACTCGTCCTGGACGCCGGAGCTCGAGTGGCTCAAGTGGCTTCCGCACACGACCGCCGAGCGCAGCCCGTTCCGCTCGGCGCCGCTGGCCGATTCCGCGCCGAGTGCCGCGGGCCTGCTCAACTCGCTCGAGGAGTACGTCCGTCGTGCCTCGGGCGGTGGCCGCGAGGGCGAGCCCCGTGGCCCGTTCAAGGACGACTGGAATCCCCTCCTCTACGGGACGGATGTCGCTCGTGCCGCCGAGGACCGCGTCCGCACGCCCCCGATCTCGGTGGTCGTCTTCGTCACCGGCGATGCGCCGGTCGACCGCGGGCGCCTCACCGACGTCCTCGAGCGCGGCGCCGACCACGGTGTCCACGCCGTGTTCATCTCCGAGACGGTCGAGTCGCTGCCCGCTGTCTGCCGCAGCTTCATCGAGCTGCGGAACGACCTCGCCGATGCGCGGGTCGGTCTCGTCCGCAACGGCGAGGCCTTCGAGCACGTCGCCGTCGAGGGGGTCTCGAACGCCTACATGGAGATGTTCGCGCGACGCCTGTCGCCGGTGGTGGATGCCAGCACGGTCGTGCACGACGCGTCCGACATCCCCAACTCGGTCAACTTCCTGCAGCTCATCGACCCCGCGATCGCCGAGAACCCGCACGCGGCGATCGAGCGCTGGCAGCAGAACAACACGATCGTGGACCGCACGCCGACGCCGCGGCCCCGTCTGAAGAAGGCCGGCACGCTCCGCGCGATCATCGGGCAGGGGCCGAGCGACGCGATGGCGCTCGACCTGCGGACGCAGGGACCGCACGCGCTCGTGGGTGGCACGACCGGTTCGGGCAAGTCCGAGTTCCTGCAGGCGTGGGTGCTCGGCATGGCCGCCGCGCACAGCCCCGACCGCGTGACCTTCCTCTTCGTCGACTACAAGGGCGGCTCGGCCTTCGCCGACTGCGTCGACCTGCCGCACTGCGTCGGCCTCGTCACCGACCTCAACCCGCACCTCGTCCGCCGGGCGCTGACGAGCTTGCGCGCGGAGCTGCAGCACCGCGAGCACCTGCTGAACCGTAAGAAGGCCAAGGACCTCCTCGAACTCGAGAAGCGCCAGGACCCGGAGTGCCCGCCGTCGCTCGTGCTCGTCATCGACGAGTTCGCCGCCCTGGCCTCGGAGATGCCCGAGTTCGTGGACGGCGTCGTCGACATCGCCCAGCGCGGCCGCTCCCTCGGCATCCACCTCATCATGGCGACCCAGCGCCCCGCCGGTGTCATCAAGGACAACCTCCGCGCGAACACGAACCTGCGCATCGCCCTCCGTATGGCGGATGAGGCGGACTCGCGCGACGTGGTAGACGACGATGTCGCGGCGAGCTTCCCCGCGTCGGTCCCGGGGCGCGCGATCGCCAAGACCGGCCCCGGCCGCCTCGTGCCGTTCCAGTCCGCCTACACCGGCGGCTGGACGAGTCTGGAGGACACCGCGGTCGCCGAGGTGCGCGTCGCCGAGCTGCGTTTCGGTGCGGCCGCCGAGTGGGAGCCCGACCGCCCCGCCGAGTCGGACTCGCACGAGGAGGACCTCGGACCGAACGATCAGAGGCGTATCGTGTCGAACCTCGTGACCGCGTGCGAGGTCGCGGGTCTGCCGCGCCCCCGCCGTCCCTGGCTCGACGACCTGTCCGCTCTCGTCGACCTCGCGAACCTTGCGAACGAGGGCGACACCCGCATCCCCATCGCCCTCATGGACGTGCCCGAGAAGCAGCAGCAGGAGCCGGCGTTCTTCGTCCCCGACCGCGACGGATCCCTCGTCGTGTACGGCACGTCCGGGTCGGGCAAGTCGACCGTCCTCAAGACGATCGGTACGGCGGCGGGCATGCGACCGGACCGCGGCCGGGTCAACGTCTACTGCCTCGACTTCGCGACCGGCGCGCTCGGCGCGCTGTCGGCCCTCCCGCACGTCGGGTCGGTCGTCGACGGCTCTGACGTCGAGCGCATCCAGCGCCTGCTGCGCACCCTCGACGGCGAGATGGACCGCCGCGCGTCGGCGTTCTCGGCGGCCAGCGCCGCGACGCTGCAGGAGTACCGCGAGATCGCGGACCCCAACCTCTCGCGCATCATCCTGCTGATCGACAACTTCCCCGAGTTCAAGAAGGACTGGGAGGTGGCGCCCGGTCGCGGCCCGTTCTACCGCACCTTCATGCGGATCCTCGGCGAGGGGCGCACGCTCGGGGTGCACACGGTCCTCACGGCCGACCGCGGCAACGCGGTCCCGAGCGCCGTCGCCTCGAACATCTCGCGCAAGGTCGTCCTGCGGATGGGCGACCCGTCGCAGTACATGCTGCTGGGCACTCCGCGCGACGTGCTCGACGAGCAGTCCGTCCCCGGGCGCGCCGTCATCGACGGTCACGAGGCGCAGATCGCCGTCCTCGGCGGAACCTCCAACGCCGTCGAGCAGACGAAGGCGCTCGGGGTCCTCGGCGACAAGCTCCGCGCGGAGGGCGTGCGCGATCTCCCCGAGATCGGCGCCCTTCCGACGGCGGTGCCGGCCACGGACATGCCGGCCCGGGTCGACGGGATGCCGGTGTTCGGCGTCGCCGACGACACCCTCTCGGCGCACGGTTTCGAGCCGATCGGTTCGTTCGTGATCTCGGGGCCGCCGGCATCGGGTCGCACCAACGCTCTCAAGTCGCTCGTCATCGCGATGGAACGCTTCGACCCGGGCGTCCAGCTCTACCACTTCGGCAGCCGGCGCGCCGAGCTCAAGGACTTCCGTCCGTGGGTGAAGAGCGCCACCCGTCCCGACGACGAGAAGGAGTTGGCCACGGAGCTGGCCGAGCTCATCACGCGGGATGTGTCGGACGGCCGCATCCTCATCGTGATCGAGGACATGCCGCACCTGTCGGACGGCCCCGCCGACCGTCCGATGCGCACCCTGCTGCAGGCGATGAACGACAGTGAGCACATGCTGATCGGCGACGCCGAGATCTCGCGGGCGAGCGGCAGCATCGGTGTGCTGGGGGAGTGGAAGGCGGGCCGTCAGGGCATCGTCCTCAAGCCCGACACGTACGACGGCGAGGCGATCTTCAAGACGCCGTTCGGCCGGGTCAAGCGATCGGACTTCCCCGTCGGTCGAGGCATCTTCGTGCAGGCGGGTCGCTCGGTCACCGTGCAGATGCCGCTCGTCGCCGATGTGGCACCCCCGCCGCAGCCGACGGTCGCGCCCCCGACGACACGGGCGGCCGCCCGCGAAGCGGTGACGGCGGATGCCGCGGGTACGACGCTCGGCGCCTGACCCCCGACGTGCCGGGGACTTCTCCCCATGTACGGCGCCGCCGATCTTGCCTACTCTCGCTGGGGAGGTGATGCGCTGTGGGCATGATGCTGCCGAACGAACTGATCTGGGTGATGGAGAAGCTCGGATTCGAATGGCCCGACGTCGACGAGGACGAACTGCGACGCGGTGCGCAGATCGTTTCGCACTTCCGGGACGACCTCGAGGACTCCCTGCAGGCCATCGACCGGAAGGTGAACGGCGACCTGGCCGCGGCGATGCGAGGCCAGGCGGGACCCGCGTTCGTCTCGGCGTGGAACACCAACCGGTCGCAGAATCTGCAGAAGCTCGTCGACCTGCTGGGGCCCGTCCCGCCCGGGATGGACATCGCTGCCGGCGTCGTGCTGGGGCTCAAGATCAAGGTCATCGCCGATGTCACGACGACGATGATCGCGCTGGTCGGCATGCTCACGAACCCCGTCACCGCGGTCGGCGCCGGCCCTATGCTCATCATCAAGAAGAAGCTTCTGAACGCCGCCGTCGACGTCGCGATCGAGCAGGCGCTGAACCAGATCCTGCCGACGGTCATCGAGCCGCTCGCCGATGAATTGCCCGCTGTTGTCATGGCGGCGCTGAACGCTCCCGTCGTCGAGGCCGTGGCCGGCAACCCGGACGAGTTCTACGCCGACCTGCAGGCGCTCGAGCAGTCCGAGGAGGAGCTCGATCTGCGCGCTGCCGACATCGAATCGTTGATGGACCGGCTCATGGCCGACCTCGCCGGACTGAACATCACGGGGGACTGACACATGGCTCGAGTCGGAGACGAACTCATCAAGCCGATGCTGCGGGCGCTGGACGACATCCCGGTCCACGGTCGGCAGCTCGGCGAGATGGTGCGAGGCTTGCGCGGCAAGCAGCGACGCAACCGCGACGGCGTCGAAGACATCGACACGTTCGATGTCACCTTGCGTCCGTTCAAGCGGAACAAGAAGCACGACCCGGTCGAGTACGACCGCCAGTACAACGAGCAGATGGATGCCCTGCAGCAGATGCCGCTGTCCGACTGGCTCCGCAACCGTACGGAGTACGTGCAGAACGGCCGGACACCCGACTCGCTCCGGGCGCAGGAGTATGCGCGGGAGATCGCGGAGAAGAGGAAGTTCGCTGAGCTGATCCGGTCCGGGCAAAGCCCCGACGCAGCACGCACGAACGCCGCGGAGTGGATGCGCACGCAGGCAGCGACCCATCGCCTGGACGGAATTGCGGGCGGGGACGTCACCGACATCTCCGGGGTTGGCGATTCGAGGATCAACTCGTCGCTCGGCTCACAGTGGCGCACGCGGGTGGGCGACATCGATGCCGCTGTCGTGCGCTACATACAAGCGAATCCGGGCGCCGACCTGTCGAGCGTCTACATGAACGTTGTCTTCCGTTAGGTTGAAGCGCATGGTCGAGATTGCTGATTTTGTTCCGCACGCGCCGGTCGAACCCGAGGTCATCGCGGCCTACCGGGAGCGGGTGCCCGCAGAGATCGTCGAGATCTGGGACACGTACGGGTACGGCACATTCGCTCACGGTTTTCTTCGAGTGATCAATCCCGCGGTCTACGAGGCTGAACTCGGCGACCGAATCGGCAAGACCCAGGGTGACGGTGTGGCGATCCCCGTCATGGTCACCGGGCTGGGAGATCTCATCACCTGGGAGCCCAGTCTGGGTGGACTTGTGGGTCTCATCTTCCGCGAGAACAGAGGCGTCGGCCTGGGGGATGTCGATTCATTCCTTCTTCTCACCGAGGCGTTGGGCGCGGACCATTTGGCCTCGGAGTTCAACTGGGGCGTCTTCCCCGAAGCGGTTGCGGCGCAGGGCGCGCCCGACTTCGATGAGTCGTTCATCTTCGTTCCGCTGCCGTCGTTGGGCGGACCTGGCACGGTCGACACCCTGCAGAAGCGTCAGACGCTGTCGGCTATTCAGGTCATGGTCGACCTGCAGGGTCCCATCGGTCACTGATCGGCCGCACCTGGGTTGGTCCCTAGGTTGGAGACCATGGTTCAGATCGCAGATTTCGTCCCGCATGCTCCGGTGGAGCCGGAGGTGGTCGCTGCGTACCGTGACCGGGTTCCCGCGGAGATCGTCGAGATCTGGGAGGAGTACGGTTACGGCACTTTCGCTGAAGGCTTCATCCGCGTCATCAACCCCGGCGTGTACGAGGCGGAGCTCGGCGACCGCATCGGTAAGACACAGGGTGACGGAATCGCGATCCCCGTCATGGTCACCGGCCTTGGCGACGTGATCACCTGGGAACCGAGCCTCGGCGGCCTGATCGCGCTGATGTTCCGTAGCAAGCGAGGCGCGGGTTTGGGCAAGGTGTCCAGCTTCCTGACCTTGACGCGTGCAGGCGGCGCACGTCACCTTGCGCGTGTTCTGGACTGGGGTGTATTCCCACAAGCGGTCGCGGCCCAGGGCGCGCCGGACTTCGATGAGTCGTTCATCTTCGTTCCGCTGCCGTCGTTGGGTGGGTCGGGCACGGTCGATACGTTGCAGAAGCGGCCGACGATCTCCGCCGTCCAGGTCATGGTCGATCTCCAAGGGCCTATCGGTCACTGATCGGCCACTGCGGGTTCTAGGTTGAAAACCATGGTCCAGATCGAAGATTTCGTCGCGCACTCGCCGGTCTCGCCGGAGATCATCGCCGCGTATGGCGACCGAGTCCCCTCGGCGATCGTCGAGATCTGGGAGCAATACGGGTATGGCACGTTCGGCGAGGGCTTCATCCGCGTGATCAACCCTGGGGTGTTCGAGGCTGAGCTGGGCGATCGGATCGGGAAGACCCAGGGCGACGGGATCGCCATCCCGGTCATGGTGACAGCCATGGGTGATCTCATCACGTGGGAGCCGAGCGTCGATTCACTCATCGCGATCCTCTTCCGCAAATTCGAGACGGTGGGTCTGGGGTCGCCCAAGACGTTCCTCGGCCTGACCCGCCTCGACGGGGCGGAGCATCTGGAGGAAGAGTTCGCGTGGGACCCCTACCCGGAGGCAGTCGCCCGTCACGGGGGCGTGGGGTTCGACGAGTCCTTCATCTTCGTCCCGCTGCCGTCGCTGGGCGGTCCGGGCACGGTCGACACGCTTCAGAAGCGCCCCACCCTCTCGGCGATCCAGGTCATGGTTGATCTGCAGGGCCCTGTCGGCCACTGAAGCGCCACTCGGTCATTCTCGAGGGTCACGCCCTCACTGAGCGATGCCCGGCGCCTGCCGGCATCCCGGTGCGCGCTGCGATCCGGGACGGCTCTCGTGCGCGCGGAATTCCGCCGTCGACCAGCCCTTCGCCTCGGCGAGCGACCGGCCCGACGGAGGATTGTCAAGAGGGGACTTCTCCCCATGGGGCGGGGGAGACCTCTTCGCTAGCATCGTTCACGCGGGGGAGGAAAACGGTTCTCCGCACCACGACGACACGCTGGGAGGCGGGTTCATGGCTCACGATTTTGGTGCAACATACAGCGAGATGGAGAGCGCGGCGGCGCGGCTTCGCGACGGTCGCCAGACCGTCACCGACACGCTGAAGGAGCTCCAGGGCATCATCGACGACCTGGTGCAGGACGGCTTCAAGACCGAGAACGCGTCCGAGGCCTACTCGACCGCGTACTCGGAGCTCACGACGTCGCTCGACGACGCCGCCGAGGCCGTCAACGACATGGCGCAGGCGCTCGACCAGATGGCGGATCGCATCCGCGACACGGACGCGGAGATGGCCGCAAGCTGATCCCCGGCTCGCTCACGGGCCGCGATGCGATCTCAGGATCCGCATCGCGGCCCGTTGCCTGTGTTCATGATGATTAGGATCAGGATGACGAACGGAGTGTCGCGACGATGACCACCTCGCAGACCTACTGGTATAACCTCTCGACCCAGTCCGTGGTACGCGACGACGAGCGCCCGTCGGAGGACTGCCTGGGCCCGTTCGCCAGCGCAGCCGAGGCGGAGGACTCGCCCGCCGTGCTGCTCGAGTACGCGAAGAGCTGGCTCGAAAGCGAAGAGAGCGAGCCGTACCGGCAGATGGCCGAGGAGCTCGGCGACGACACCGACCGCATCTGATCAGCGGATGCGAGCTTCCCGCCGCACCGCGGTCGCTGCTGTCGCGGTCGCCGTCCTGGCGTTGAGCGCGTGCGCGCCGGCGCTCCCGCCGTCCGTCGTCCCCGACAGCACGGTCACCGTCGGCTGGGCTGGTCCGGTGACATCCCTGAACGCCCGGGTCGATCCGACGCCGGCCAACCGCGACATCGCGGCGGTGACCCGATCGTCCTTCGGTCGCGTCGTGGACGGTGAGGTCGTCCCGGACGAGTCGTTCGGCACAGTCCGCATCCTTCGAGAAGACCCGTTCACCGTCCGTTACGACGTGGCGGAGCCGTCGTGGTCTGACGGCATCCCGCTCGACGCCGCCGACCTCGTCCTCGGGTGGGCGGCATCCGTGGGTCTGCTGTCCGAGGACGGCCCGTCGGATGCCGCGCTGGAGGCGCCCCGTCCGAGGATCGACGAGTTCGCGCGGTCGATCGACGTCACGTTCGCAGCACCGACCATCGCGTGGCAGACCGCCGTGTCGGCGGACGCTCCGGCGCACACCGTCGGCATGCGCGCCTTCGACCTCGACGACCCCATGGAGGCGAAGCAGGCGGTCATCCGCGCCGTCCTCGATCGGGATGCCGGTGCCCTCGCCGCGATCGCGGAGGTCTGGAACACCGCCTTCGCCGTCTCGGGCGATACCGTCGACGCCGACCTCGCGCTCTCGAGCGGCCCCTACGTCGTCGCCGACATCGAGGACGAGGGCGCGAGCGTCACGCTGGCGCCCAACCCGGCCTACACCGGTGCGGCCGCGCCGAAGATCGCCGACATCGAGCTCGTCTCGCGCGGCGACGATCCCGTCGCGGCGGTGGGGGAGTCGCTCGACATCGTCTCCCTGAGCCCGACCCCCGACGACCGGGAAGCCGTCCGTCAACGCGAGCGACGGGACTTCGTCGTGCAGACGACGCACGACGGCACCATCTGGACGCTGCTCCTCAGCCCCGACGGGGTCTTCACGGAGCGCGCCGCGCGCGCGGCATTCCTGCGCGTCGTCCCCGCCGACGAGATGGTCGCCGCCGGTGCGGGCGAGTGGGCGCAGGCGTACCCGAAGACCACGTCGATGGTCACGGCGCCGGGGTCCCGCGCCTTCGATGTCGTCACGGAGGATTCCGGGTTCGCCGAGGCACTCGGCACGCCGGCCGACGACGCCGCCCTGGACCGGACGGCGGCGGGTGTCCGCGACGACGCGCGCGTGTGCGTCCTCTACGACTCCCGCAACGGCTTCGCCAAGGGGGCGTTCGGCGCTCTGAAGACGGCGGCCGCCGAGGCGGGATGGGACGTCGTCGACTGCGCCACGGACGACCTCGACGCCGCCGTGAAGGCGCCCGGGTGGGATGCCGTCATTCGGCGCGTCCGCGTGCCGCAGACTCCTCGGGCCATCGCCCAGCAGTGGGGCACCGACGGATCGTCGAGCCTCGTCGGCCAGGCCGACCCCGCACGCGACGAGCTGATCTCGACGCTCCAGCAGACCGTCGACGTCTACGCCGCGCGGGATCTGCTCGCCCGGATCGAGTCGACGATCGTGCAGGCCGCCGTCGCACGGCCGCTCGCCGCCGTCCCGCGCGTGACGATCGTCGCCCCCGACGTCACCGGGGTCACGGTGCGCGACGGTGACGACGCTCCGCTGCTCTCCGACGTCGCAGGGTGGACGCCCGCCGGCTGAACCGCGGCATCCGCTGTCGTGTCCGATTTCCGCGAGTCGGCGTCGGTGGCGCGTGTCAGGCTGGAGCCATGACGATCGTGCCGATGACCTTCGACGAGCGGTACCGCGCGATCGACGCGCGGGACGCGCGGTTCGACGGACAGTTCGTCACCGCCGTCCACTCGACCGGCATCTACTGCCGACCGAGCTGCCCGGCCCGCACGCCGAAAGCCGCGAACGTCACCTTCTACCCGACGAGCGCCGCCGCGCACGAGGCCGGTTTCCGCGCGTGCAAACGCTGCCTCCCCGAGGCGACCCCGGGCTCGCCGCAGTGGAACCTCCGCGGCGACGTCGCCGGTCGCGCGATGCGCCTGATCGCCGACGGCGTCATCGACCGGGAAGGAGTGCCCGGGCTCGCACGGCGTCTCGGCTACTCAGAACGCCACCTCACGCGTCTGCTCGCCGCCGAGCTCGGGGCGGGCCCGCTCGCCCTCGCGCGGGCCCACCGGGCGCACACGGCCCGGACCCTGCTCGTCGACACCGAGCTGCCGATGGCCGACGTCGCGTTCGCGGCGGGCTTCGGCAGCATCCGTCAGTTCAACGACACCATGACCGAGGTCTTCGCGCTGTCGCCGACCGAGCTGCGCGCGAGGCGGCGGGGCGGGACCACGGCCGCCGGCCGCATCGACCTCGTCCTGCCCGTGCGCGAGCCCTTCGACTCCGTCGGCCTGTTCGGGTGGATGCGCGCCCATGCGATCCCGGGTGTCGAGGTGGGTGAGACGGCCTCGTTCGCGCGCACGATCCGGCTGGACGGCGGACCGGCGTGGTTCGAGGTGCGGCAGGATGCCGCGGGACGGATGCGGCTGCGCGCCGACCTTGCCTCGTTGCGCGACCTCGCCCCGCTCCTGTCCCGCGTCCGTCGCCTGTTCGACCTCGACGCCGACCCCGCCGCCGTCGACGCGGCGCTCGCCGCGCACCCCGAGCTGCGGCCCCTCGTCGCGCGGGTGCCCGGCGTGCGTCTGCCCGCAGCGATCGACGCGGACGAGATGCTCATCCGCGCGATGATCGGCCAGCAGATCAGCGTCGCGTCGGCGCGGACGGTGATGGGCCGCCTCGCCGCCGCCCTCGGCGAGCCCGTCGAGACGCCGCACGGACCCGCCGTCCTGTTCCCGACGCCGCAGGCCGTCGCCGAGCACGGTGCCGGGGTGCTGCGGGGACCGGGCGCGCGCATCCGCGCCATCGTCCACGCGGCGACGGCCCTCGCCGACGGCTCGCTCCGGCTCGGACCCGGCGACGACACCCACGAACAGCGCGCCGCCCTGCTCGCCCTCCCGGGTATCGGGCCGTGGACCGCCGACTACGTGCGCATGCGGGTGCTCGGCGACCCCGACGTCCTGCTGCCCGGAGACGTCGCGGCCCGGGCGGGAGCGGCGGCCGCCGGCATCCCGTCGGACGCGAAAGGCCTGACCGCCTGGTCGGCGCGGGTCGCGCCCTGGCGCAGCTACCTCATGGCGCACCTCTGGTACGCCGCGCCCGTCACGCAGGCCTGGCGTGCCGTGGACCTCGATCCCTCTTCCCGGAAGGCCGCCTCATGACCGCGATCCTGCAGACCATCGACACCCCCGACGGCCCCTTCACGATCCTCGAGGACGACGGTCGGGTGCTGTCGTCCGGGTGGACGGACGACCCCGAGCGCATCCTCGGGCGCCTCCGCGCGGACCGCCTGCCGCCGCACGTCGCGCTGGGGCGGACGCAGGCGGCGGCGCGGGCGCTCGCGTACTACGACGGCGACCTCACCGCGATCGACGACGTGCCCGTGATGCAGTACGGCACCGCCCTGCAGGCCGCCGGGTGGGCGGCCCTGCGTCGCATCCCGGCCGGGGGGCCGCTCACGTACCGCGAGTTCGCGGCCCACCTCGGATCGCCGAACGCGGTCCGGGCCGCGGCATCCATCTGCGCGCGGAACGCGCCGGCGCTGTTCGTCCCGTGCCACCGGGTCCTGCGCACCGGGGGAGCGCTCGGCGGGTTCGCGTGGGGGCTGCATGTGAAGCAGAGCCTGCTGCAGCGCGAAGCGGGGAAATGATCAATCCATCTGAGTAAGCGCTTGCTTACAGCGAATCCTCAGGGATATCCTGGAGGGCTCCCGCACGCCGCGGGGGCCCTGTCCGGCCCCATCAAGGAGGAAGCCATGTCCCCGGAGATCGTCTACACGAAGTCCGCCGCCTTCCTCGTCGCCGGACGCCCCGTCCGTCGGGGATGACGACCGAGGTCTGACCTCGCGCGGAAGCTTCCCGCGCCCCTCATCGTTCTCCCTCGACGGGTCCCCGAGACCCCGATCGTCCGCGCCCCCGTGCGCTCCTCGCCGCTTCGGCATCCGCTCCTCACCTGTGCAGGATCATGACCTCCTCGACGCATCTCCGTCTGTCCACCGCCCGTTCCCTCGCCCGCCTCATCCCCTTCGCGAAGCCCGTGCTCCCGCGCCTGGGGCTCGGCGCCCTCAGCGCGCTCATCGCGAGTCTGCTGGGTCTCACCATCCCCCTCGTGCTCGAACAGATCGTCGGCACCAACGGCCCCATCGCCTCGGGTGACCCGTGGCTGATCGCCCTCGGCGCCGGCGCCGTGCTGCTGCTCGGCCTCCTCGAGGCGCTCATGGTGTGGGCGCGCCGCTGGTTCGTGCTCGCCCCGGCCACCGCCGTCGAGTACGAGCTGCGCACCGACTTCTACGCGCGCCTGCAGCGGCTGCCGGTCGCTTTCCACGACCGCTGGCAGTCCGGCCAGCTGCTCAGCCGCATGATGCAGGACATCGGCCTCATCCGTCGATGGATGGCCTTCGGTGTCGTGCTGCTGGTCGTGAACATGATCACGATCGTCGTCGGCTCCGTCATCCTGTTCAGCTGGCACTGGCTGCTCGGCACGATCTTCGTCGTCGTCTCCGCACCGCTGTGGATCGCCGGCTACGTCTTCGAGAACCGATACGGCATGCTCTCGCGGCAGAGCCAGGACCAGGCCGGTGACCTGGCGACCGCCGTCGAGGAGTCGGTCCACGGCATCCGTGTCCTGAAGGCCTTCGGCCGCGGCAGCCACGCCCTGCGCAAGTTCACGCGTCAGGCGGAGACGCTCCGCGAGACCGAGATCAGCAAGGCCAAGGCCGTCGGCTGGATCTGGTTCTGGCTGGTGCTGCTCCCCGACATCGCGTTCGCGCTGTGCCTGGGCGCGGGCATCTACCTCGTGTCGGTGGAGCAGATCGACACCGCGGCGCTCATCGCGTTCTTCGCGATGGCGACCATTCTGCGGTGGCCCGTCGAGTCCATCGGGTTCCTGTTCTCGTTCCTCGTCGACGCGCGGACCGCGACGGACCGCATCTTCGAGGTCTTCGACGAGCAGAACACGATCGTCGACCCCGAGAACCCCGTCTCGATCGCTGAACCCCGCGGCGAGCTGGTCTTCGAGGGGGCGCGGTTCCGCTATCAGGATGCCGCGGCCACCGAGCGAGACCTGCTCGACGGCATCGACCTGTCACTGCGGCCCGGTGAGACCATGGCGCTCGTCGGTCTCACCGGCTCGGGCAAGACGACGCTCACGACGCTGCCCGGACGCCTGTACGACGTCACCGGGGGACGCGTCCTGATCGACGGCGTTGACGTGCGCGACCTGTCGCTCACGGAACTGCGCCGTCACGTCGGCATGGCCTTCGAGGACGCCACGCTCTTCTCGCAGACCGTGCGCGAGAACGTGCTCCTCGGTCGTGAGGACCTCGATCCGCACAGCCCCGAGGGTGAGCGCGTCCTGCGCGAAGCCCTGCAGGTCGCGCAGGCGGCGTTCGTCGACGACCTGCCCGACGGCGTCGACACCGTCATCGGCGAAGAGGGGCTGAGCCTCTCGGGCGGTCAGCGTCAGCGTCTCGCACTGGCCCGCGCCGTCGCCGCCCGCCCGGCCGTCCTCGTACTCGACGACCCGCTGTCGGCTCTCGACGTCGACACCGAGGCGCTCGTCGAGGACGCCCTCCGCGTGGTGCTCGCCGAGACGACGGCCCTCGTGGTCGCCCACCGGCCGTCCACCGTCACGCTCGCCGACCGCGTCGCACTCCTCGAAGAGGGCCGTGTCACCGCCGTCGGCACGCACTCCGAGCTCCTGCGCACCAGTGAGCACTACCGGCACGTCATCTCGAGTCTCGAGGACGAGCAGGAACGTCAGCAGAAGAGGGAGGTGTCCCTGTGAGCACCGTCACGGGCACCAGCGGCGAAGACCGCTCCGATTACACCCGCGAGGAGAGCCGGCAGATCCGGCGCCGCTCGCTGCGACTGCTCGGGTCGCTCGTCACGCCGCTGAAGATGCAGCTCGTCCTCGCGGGCATCGTGCTGGTCATCTCGACCGTCCTCCGCGTCGCCGGCCCCGCCCTCGTCGGCTGGGGCATCGCGAACGCGCTGCCGGCCGTCCAGAAGGAAGCCGACTGGACGCCGACGATCGCCGTCGTCGCGGTGTTCCTGGTCACTGCGATCGGCGGTGCGGCCCTCATCGGGTGGTACGCGGTCGTCGTGGCGCGGCTGACTCAGGCGGTCATGCTGGACCTCCGCAAGCGGATCTTCCTGCACACGCAGAAGCTCAGCCTCGAGTTCCACGAGTCGTACACGTCCGGCCGCATCATCTCGCGTCAGACGAGCGACCTCGACACGATCCGCGAGCTGCTCGACGGCGGACTCAACGAGCTCGTCTCGGGCCTGCTCTACGGCGGGTTCACGCTCGTCGCGCTGATCCTGCTCGACTGGCAGTCCGGCCTCGTGCTCGCCTTCATGGGCATCCCGCTGTTCTTCCTCATGCGCTGGTTCTATCTGCGCTCGCAGGTCGTCTACCGCGAATCGCGCGTCGTGAGCGCGAAGGTGATCGTCAAGTTCGTCGAGACGATGACCGGCGTCCGCGCCGTCAAGGCCTTCCGCAAGGAGCCGGCCAACGACGGCGAGTTCGGCGGGCTCGCGAGCGACTACCGCGACATCAACATGCGCTCGATCCGCCTGTTCGGCACGTTCGAGCCCGCCATGATGGCGCTCGCCTCGTTCGCCCTCGCCGCCGTCGTGCTGTGGGGCGGGCTGCGCGTGGTCAGCGGTGCGCTCGAGCTCGGTTTCCTGCTGTCGGCGGTGCTCTACGTGCGCAACTTCTTCGCCCCCATGCAGGAGGTCGCGTTCTTCCTGAACTCGTACCAGTCCGCCACGGCCGCGCTCGAGAAGGTGTCGGGTGTGCTCGAGGAGGACCCGACCGTCCCCGACCCGACGAAACCCGTGGACCTGCGCCAGGCGACCGGCCACCTGCGCTTCGACGACGTGACGTTCGGGTACTCCGAGACGAAGACGATCCTGCCGCACTTCCGGCTCGACATCCCGGCCGGGCAGACGATCGCCCTCGTCGGCACGACGGGCGCCGGCAAGTCGACGCTCGCCAAGCTCGTCGCGCGGTTCTACGACCCGACGAAGGGGGCCGTGACCCTCGACGGCGTCGACCTGCGGGAGCTGCATCCGAAGGACCTGCGCCGCGCGATCGTCATGGTCACGCAGGAGGCGTACCTGTTCAGCGGGACCGTCGCGGACAACATCGCCCTCGGCAAGCCCGACGCGACGATGGACGAGATCCGTGCGGCGGCCCGCGCGGTCGGTGCGGACGCCTTCATCGAGAAGCTGCCCGACGGGTACGACACCGACGTGAACAAGCGCGGCGGTCGCGTCTCTGCCGGTCAGCGTCAGCTGATCTCGTTCGCGCGCGCGTTCCTCGCCGACCCCGCGGTGCTGATCCTCGACGAGGCGACGGCGTCGCTCGACATCCCGAGCGAACGGCAGATCCAGGAGGCCCTCGGCACCCTGCTCGCCGACCGCACGGCGATCATCATCGCGCACCGTCTGTCGACGGTCGCGATCGCCGACCGCGTGCTCGTCATGGAGCACGGCCGGATCATCGAGGACGACACCCCCGACGCCCTCATCGCCGGCACGGGCAAGTTCGCGCAGCTGCACCGCGCCTGGCGCGAATCGCTCGTCTGAGCCGGCGCTGAGCCGCTGACGGATGCCGGGGCCCGAAGTCGGGGCCCCGGCATCCGTCGTTCGGGGTGTGCCGTCCGTGCCGGATTCAGGTTCAGGCGCCCGTCACCGCGCGCAGCCTGCGGTCGGAGTCTTCTGAACCTGCACTCGGCACGCCGGACGCCGGCCGCGGGTCAGATCGCGCCGGCGCGGTGGACGACGGTGCCGAGCGGATGCCGTGGGTCGAGGCGCGCGAGGGCGACGGCGCCGTCGATGCCGACGCCGGCGGGATCCACCAGCGTGAGGTGGGACTCTGCGTCGAGCTCTCGTGCGAACGCGTCCCGGAGCGGGGCCGAGGAGAAGACGCCGCCGATCGCGCAGACGGGGAGCGTCGTATGATCGCTGCGCACCCTCGATGCCGCCGTCCGCACGCTGTGCGCCAATTCCACGGCCGCGCGAGCAGAGATGTCGAGCGCGACCGCGTCTCCTGCGTCGGCCGCGGCGGCGACATCGCGCGCCAGCGACGCCACGACGCGAACGCGATCGTGGTTCGACTGGAGCTCGATGTACGCCTGGGTGAGG
The DNA here is from genome assembly GCF_001644225.1 of Microbacterium oleivorans. GTDB lineage: Bacteria > Actinomycetota > Actinomycetes > Actinomycetales > Microbacteriaceae > Microbacterium > Microbacterium gawkjiense. The sequence continues at coordinate 76,465 of NZ_LSTV01000001.1, forward strand.
TCGGGCCAGAGGTCGCGGGCGACATCCGTCAGCGTCGTCGCAGGCCCCCGACCGTCGAACGCGCGCATGACGGCGTCGAGGGCCTCGCGGCCTATCCAGTACCCGCTCCCGGCGTCGCCCATGATCCAGCCCCAGCCGTCGACGCGCGCGGTCGTCGTCGCGCCCACGCCGAGAGTGACGACGCCGGTCCCCGAGGCGACCACGACGCCCGGGCGGTCGCCGAGGGCGCCCAGGAATGAGGTCGTGGAGTCGTGGGCGAGAACGACACCCCGCACACCTTCGGCCGCGACGAGCGCCAGGAGGGCGCCGGCATCGGACTCCCGGTCGGTGAGACCCGAGACGCCTGCCGTCACGAGGTCGGGGATGACTCTGGAACGGGCGGCCGCGTCGCGGACGACCTGCGCGAGCTGCGGGAGAAGGTCGGTGCTGGTGTGGATGCCGCCGGATCCCCACTCCTCGCGACGCCCATCCGCCTCGATCCGTACCTTCATGCCGCTCTGGCCGGCATCGATCGCCAGGACGGTGCGCCCGGTCATCGTGCGTCTCCCGTCCCCGTGCCGACCACCAGCTGGTTCGCCGACCGGAGCACGCGCGGGTCGGCCACGGCATCCGCGTCGAGCAGGATGTCGTCGCCGTGGCGCACGAAGATCCGTCCCGTCTCGCCCGGGAGCAGCGTCAGCAGCCCGTCTTCGGGCTGAGCCGACGGATGCACCTTGTCGGCGAGCAGGCTCACGTCGCGGGCGAACCCGGCCGCGGTGATGCTCACCTCCGTCCCGCCGAGGACGGCCCGCGTCGAGACGGACAGGCCTGAGTCCCCGAGGGTCGAGTCGCGCGGCTCGGCGAAGTACCAGAACCCGCGCTCGCCTTCCGCGTCGACGACGAGCACCTCACCCGTGGCATCCCTCGCGGTCGCGAGTGCAGTGTCGATCGGGACGGCGAGCGTGCCGCGCGGCTCGACCGTCACGTCGGTGACCGTCTCGGCGAGCACATCGCCGCCGAACGTCATCCGCCGCAGACGCACCACGGCGCACCACGGCTCATCGGTGTCGTTACCGAGGACCGCTACGAGGTCCGCGTTGCGCGGCTGCACGGTCACGACGCGCGGCGTGAAGGCACGCTTCATCGCGTGGTAAAGCGGTTTCACCCGCTCGGCCCCGTCGATCGCGGCCCACGACGTCACCGGCCAGCAGTCGTTGAGCTGCCAGACGATCGCGCCCATCGTGTGCGGCGCCCACGACCGGAAATGATCCAGTGCGGCTCCGACGGCGAGGGCCTGGTTGAGCTGCATCGCCCAGTGCCAGGTCTCCATGTCCGCCGGGACGCGGAAATGGGGGAGCAGCCCGTTCGTCAGCTTCTTGTTGCCGTCGATCGCCTTCTGGTGGACGATCATGCCCGGTGACTCCGGCGTCAGCGGGTCGTCGTCGACGGAGCCTGTCAGCGTCGTCCAGGCCGGCGGCGCCTGCCACCCGAACTCCGCCACGAATCGCGGCGTGTGCTCGCGATAGGTCGCCCAGTCGCGGAAGTTCCACTGCGCCCAGAGGTGAACGCTGCCGCGCGTCTCGTCGTTCGGGTGCGGCCCGGTCTGCCGACCCGATGCGGCATCCCATCCCGTCTCCGGGCTGAAGGGGCTACCGGGCGCATACGGTACGTGAGGAGCGAGTTCTGCGATGATCGCCGGGAAGAGCTCGTAGTAGTACGTCGCCCCCCAGGTCTTCCCGTCGAGGCTCGACTTCCAGCCCCATTCCTCGAAGCCCCACAGGTTCTCGTTGTTGCCGACGAGCTGTACGAGCGAAGCATGCGACGCCAGGCGCACGATGTTCTCGCGCGCTTCGGCCTCGATCTCGGAGCGCAGCGGCTCCTCCTCGGGGTACGCCGCGCAGGCGAAGAGGAAGTCCTGCCAGACGAGCAGACCCATCTCGTCCGCGAGCTCGTAGAAGTCATCGGACTCGTAGAGTCCGCCGCCCCAGACGCGGACCAGGTTGACGTTCGCTTCGACGGCCTGCCGCAGGCGGCGTGCGTAACGGTCGCGGTCGACGCGGACGGGAAGCGCATCGTCCGGGATCCAGTTCACGCCCTTCACGAAGACGGGACAGTCGTTCACGTGGAGCTCGTAGGGGGTGCCGGCCGCATCCGGTTCGGTGTTCCATTTCACCGTTCGGAACCCGACACGGCGTGAGGTGGCGTCGATGACGACGCCGTCGTTTTCCAGGCTGACCTCGACCGTGTAGAGCGGCTGATCCCCGTAGCCGACCGGCCACCAGCGCTCGACGTGGGGGAGCTCGACCTCGACGCGGCCCTCCCTGCCCCCGAGCGTCGCCACCGCACTGCCTTCGGCGCCCGGCCCCCGCACGGTCAGGCGCACCGCGGCCGGGTGTCCACCGGCATCCGTCCGTTCCAGCACGACGTCGACGGCTACCCGGCCTCCATCGCCCTCGGGTGACGCCACGACGCGAGCCTGCGCGAGGCGCGCTGTCGACCAGGATTCGAGGTGAACGGCTTTCCAGATCCCGCTCGTGTACGTCGCGATGCCCCAGTCCCACCCGAAGCTGCAGGCGGACTTGCGGATCGCCTCGTACGGCAGCGGATAGGGGCGGGGTCGCGCTCCGAGGTCGAGGCTCGCCTGGTTCGCGTAGGGGACCGGTGCCCGGAAGGCGACCTCCAGCTCGTTCGTTCCGTCCCGCAGGAGGGCGGTCACGTCGTACCGGTAGGAGCGGTGCTGGTTGGCGACCTCCCCGATGACCGCGCCGTTCAGGCGGATCGTCGCCACCGTGTCGAGCCCGTCGAAGACGAGGTCGTGCCGGTCGTTGCCGTCGGGCGTCCACGCGAAGGTGGTCCGGTAGGTCCAGTCCACGAGACCGATCCATGCGAGCAGCGACTCGTTGTCGCCGTGGAAGGGGTCGGGGATCAGGTCCGCCGTGAGGAGGTCGGCGTGGATGCCGCCCGGCACGGTGGCGGGCACCGTGAGACCCGCGAGGGCGTGGGGGATCGGGCCGGCCGCGGCGCGGACAGTCCATCCGGTGTGCAGGTGACGGCGCGAGAGACTCATCCGCTCAGACCCGCGCGGCGAGGAACTCAGCCTGCCGCAGCCACTGGTGCGCCTGACCGCCCTCGTGCTCGTTGAAGGGGAACACCTCGATCTCCTTGTCCGCCCCCGCCCATGCGTTGAACGCGGCGAACACCGTCGACGGCGGGCAGATCGGGTCGAGGAGCGCGACGGAGAAGAGGGATGCCGCATCCGCCCGGGCGGCGAAGCTCACCCCGTCGAAGTACGCCAGCGTCTCGAAGACCCGCTCCTCGGCGCCGCGGTGGACGGCGAGGTACCGCGCGACCTCCTCGTACGGGTCGCGCCCGGTCATGCCCACGGCGCGCTCGAAGTGGCAGAGGAACGGCACGTCGGGCATGGCGGCGACGAGCCCGTCGCTCAGCGCGGCCGCGGCGATCGCGATGCCGCCGCCCTGGCTGCCCCCGGTCACGGCGACGCGGGCGGCATCCACCTCAGGAAGGGTGCGGACCGCGTCGATCGCCCGCACGGCGTCGGTGAACACGCGCCGGTAGTAGTAGGTCTCGGGGTCGTCGATGCCGCGCGTCATGAAGCCGGGGAAGGCGGGGCCGGAGCCGTGCGGATCGGGGGTCGCCCCGCCCGCGCCCCACGCGCTGCCCTGGCCGCGCGTGTCCATGAAGAAGTGCGCGTACCCGGATGCCGCCCACCCGAGCCGCTCGACGGGGAGCCCGCGTCCGCCGCCGTAGCCGTTGAACTCGACGACGGCGGGCAGCGCCCCATCGCGGTGCGCGGGCAGGAGCAGCCAGCCTTTGACCGGGTCGCCGGCGAACCCGGGGAACGTGACGTCGAACGCCTCGATGCCGCGCAGCGGCGTCGTCACGGGCGTGACGACCGGCGCCCCGCCCGCCTCGCGAGCACCCGCGATCGTGGTCGACCAGAAGTCGTCGAAGTCGGCGGGGACGCGGACCTCGGGGCGGTAGTCGCGGAGGTCGGACAGAGGCAGATCGAAGCGCGGCACGCGCTCACCCTAGCGGTCATCCGGCCGCGCACGCAGGTGTCGTCCGCGCCCGCCGAGATATCTCGACATCGAGAGAAACGGGGGTGGTGCGATACGCTGAGACCGATCCGCGACGCCCTTTTCTTGGAGACGACACGTGCCCGATTCCACCATCATCTACACCTACACCGACGAGGCTCCCGCGCTGGCGACGGCGTCCTTCCTGCCGATCGTCGAAGCGTTCGCCGGAAAGGCGGGCGTCGGCATCGAGACGCGCGACATCTCGCTCGCGGGGCGTATCCTCGCCGCCTTCCCCCAGAACCTCACCCCCGAGCAGCAGGTCGGCGACGCGCTTGCCGAGCTCGGCGGTCTCGCGACGCTCCCCGAGGCCAACATCATCAAGCTGCCGAACATCTCGGCATCCATCCCGCAGCTGAAGGCGGCCATCGCCGAACTCCAGTCCCAGGGCTACGACATCCCGGACTACCCGGACGAGCCCAAGGACGTCGCCGAGAAGGACGTCCGCGCCCGCTACGACCGCATCAAGGGCTCCGCGGTGAACCCGGTCCTGCGCGAGGGCAACAGCGACCGCCGCGCGCCGCTGTCGGTCAAGAACTACGCGCGCAAGCACCCGCACCGCAACAAGCCGTTCGCGGAGGGCTCGAAGACGCGCGTCGCGACGCTCGGTCACGACGACTTCAAGTCCAACGAGACCTCGACGGTCATCGAGAGCGACGACGTCCTCACGATCCGTTTCACGGGCGAGGACGGCTCCGTCACCGAGCTGAAGTCGGGCCTGAAGGTCCTGCCCGGTGAGGTCGTCGACGCGACGTTCCTCTCGGCGAAGGCCCTCGACGCCTTCCTCGCGGACACGATCGCCCAGGCCGCGGCCGACGACGTGCTGTACTCCGTGCACCTCAAGGCCACGATGATGAAGGTCAGCGACCCGATCATCTTCGGCCACGTCGTCCGCGCGTTCTTCGCCGATGTCTTCTCGCGCTTCGGCGACACGCTCGCCGCCGCGGGTCTGACCCCGAACGACGGCCTCGGCGCGATCCTCGCCGGTCTCGGTGGCGTCGAGGGCGGCGACGAGATCCGCGCGGCGTTCGAGGCGGCCATCGCTGACGGCCCGCGCCTGTCGTACGTCAACTCCGACAAGGGCATCACGAACCTGCACGTCCCCTCCGACGTGATCGTGGATGCCTCGATGCCGGCGCTCATCCGCAACGGCGGCAAGCTGTGGGGTGCCGACGGCGGTGAGGGCGACACCATCGCCGTCATCCCCGACTCCTCGTACGCCGGCGTCTACCAGGCGACGATCGACGACGTCATCGCCAACGGTCCGCTCGACCCGGCCACGATCGGCTCCGTGCCGAACGTCGGCCTCATGGCGCAGGCTGCCGAGGAGTACGGCTCGCACGACAAGACGTTCGAGATCGCCGCGGCCGGCACCGTCGAGGTCGTGAACGCGGCGGGCGAGGTCCTCCTCTCGCACGCCGTGCAGCCGGGTGACATCTGGCGTGCGACGCAGACCAAGGACGTCGCCATCCGCGACTGGGTGAAGCTCGCCGTCACCCGTGCGCGTGCGACGGGTGCGCCCGCCGTCTTCTGGCTCGACGAGAACCGCGCCCACGACGCGAACCTCATCGCGAAGGTGAAGACCTACCTCGCCGAGCACGACACCGACGGTCTCACGATCGAGATCCTCGCTCCGGCCGACGCGACCCGCTACTCGCTCGAGCGCATCCGCCGCGGCGAGGACACCATCTCGGTCACCGGCAACGTCCTGCGCGACTACCTCACCGACCTCTTCCCGATCCTCGAGGTCGGCACGAGCGCCAAGATGCTCTCGATCGTTCCGCTGCTGGCCGGCGGCGGACTGTTCGAGACCGGCGCGGGCGGCTCGGCCCCCAAGCACGTGCAGCAGCTGGTCGCGGAGAACTACCTGCGGTGGGACTCGCTCGGCGAGTTCTTCGCGCTGGCGGCATCCTTCGAGCACCTCGCCGACTACACCGGCAACCCGCACGCGAAGGTCCTCGCCGACACGCTCGACGCCGCGACCGGGACCTTCCTCGAAGAGGACAAGTCGCCGGGCCGTGCCCTCGGCACGATCGACAACCGCGGCAGCCACTACTACCTCGCGACCTACTGGGCGCAGGAGCTGGCGCGCCAGACCGTCGACGCCGAGCTCGCGGCGGCGTTCGCCCCGGTTGCCGAGGCGCTGACCGCCGGCGAGGAGACCATCGTCGCCGAGCTGGTCGCCGTGCAGGGCTCGCCCGCCGAGATCGGCGGCTACTACCGTCCCGACCCGGCGCTGGTCGAGAAGGTCATGCGGCCCTCCGCGACGCTGAACGGCATCATCGACGGACTCTGATCCGCACAGACGGATGCCCCGGCCGCGAGAGCGGGCCGGGGCATCCGTGCGTTCGGGGGAGCGTCAGAGCCGGATCTGCGCGACGACCTCGCCGTACTCGGTCTCGTCGACGGGGGTGAAGCCGACGCGGCGGAAGAACGCGTCGGGACCGCCCTCACCGGCCTCGTAGATGACGTTCACGTGATCGAACCCGCGCGCGCGGGCCTCGTTCGTGAGCTGCTCGACGGCGTAGCGGCCGACGCCGCGACCCTGGTCGTCGGCATCCACGTTGATCCGCCACAGCACCGAGCGGAAGTGCTCGTGCGGGGCGTCGGCGTCGAAGCCGGCGCTCACGAAGCCGACCACCTCGTCACCGTCGAGGATCACACGCTGCCACGAGGTGGCGGGGTCGACCACCGTTGCGGCGATCGCGTAGCTCTCGGGCGCGATGAAGCGTTCCTGGCCCGGCTTGAGCGAGAGGGTGTTCACGGCGACGATCGTCGACGCCGACAGTTCTTCCACGCGGAGGTCAGCCATGAGCACAGGCTAACCGTGATCGCAGCCCATCGCACGGGGCCGACGAATGCGGGTCGTCAGATGACGCTCAGGAGTGGATCCAGACGTCGCCGCCGTCGGGCATCCAGTCGTAGAGCTTCTTCGCGAGGGCGGGCGGCATGTTCACGCAGCCGGCGCTCATCTGGTTGCCGAAGTTGTTGTGCCAGTAGGCGCCGTGGAAGGCCTGGTTGCCGTTGAAGTACATCACCCACGGCACGTCGGGCTGCGTGTACTTCGTCCCGGTGTCGCGGGAAGTGCCGGTCATGTCCTGCAGGGGCGTGCGCCAGCCGATGGAGTAGTGGCCCGTGAAGGTCACCGCGCCGTCGCGACCGCTCGAGATGAGCCAGGTGTCGACGACCTTGCCGTTCTCCTTCAGGTACAGACGCTGCTCGCCCAGGTCGACCTCGGCCAGGCGCACCGTGCTCACGGTCTCCCGCGGCGTGACGTCGACCGGCAGCGCGTACGACGCGTCGCCCGTCGCGAGCTGGTCGGCGAAGTCGCGCGCGACGCCGGACGTGTCGCCCAGCACGCGCCCGTCCTGGCCTTCGACGATCGCGGTCAGGACCTCACCGGCCTCGTTCGCGAGCACCTGGGCCGTGACCGGGTCCTGGTTGACGACTTCGGGGAGCTTGTCGACGGCGAGCTGGATCGCGGCGGCGTCGGCGGTGATCGTGAAGGCGCCGGAGGCGTCGCTCTCGACGGTCAGCCACGAGGCGAGCTCCGCGGCGGAGACGGGGACCGCACGGTCGTCGCCCGCGTAGAAACCCGCCTCGGCGATCATGCCGTTGAGGCGCTCGACGGCGGATTCGGCAGCGGCCGTCGTCACGGTGGCGGGGACGGCTTCGGGAGTCGCGTCGACCGTCGCCGTGGAGGCGCCCGAGGCGAGAGCGGACCCGAGGGCGTCGCTGACGGCGGCGAGCGAGATGCCCGTGCCGTCGACGGCGGGCGTGCTGACGTAGGCGCCGTCCTGGAAGGACACCGCGGCGGGAGTGGGATCCACGTACGCGTCGGGGAGCGCGGCGCGCAGCGTCGTCGCGGCGCGCTCGGCGTTCAGGGTGACCGTCGGCGTGCCGTACTCGGCGAACCACGCCGAGACGTTCCAGAGGGGGCTGCCCGCGAAGGCCTCGTCGGCGAGAGTGGAAGCGTCGACGGTCGCGCCGAGGTCGGCGGCGGACACCGTCGGGCCGCCGTCGCCCAGGGAGACCTGAATCGAGGAGAGCCGGGAAGAGATGGAGTCGGCGGCCATGCCCACCGTCTGTCCGCCGACGGGGACGCCGGCGGCGGTCGTGCCGGGAGCGATCAGCACGAGGGAGCAGACCGCCGTGGCCGCCACGACCGCGGCGGCGGGCAGACCGATCTTCAGCCAGAGGCGACGGGGGCGCGGCGCGGGCTCGGCGGGAGCCCAGCGCACGTCGAGGTGCTCGCCCGAGGCGGGCGTGTCGCCGGTGTCCCGGCGTGTGATGATCTCCGACATCGGTCTCCCCCGAGCTGCGGCCCGGCGTTCCGGACGCCACGGGGATCCGGGGTCTCGTCGTCAGGCGAATGTCGCTTCAGGAAATGGTACGTGACGAGGGCGGATCACCGATCATCCGCTGCACAGATCGTGATACTCGGCGAGGCCGGTGCGGATGCGATCGGTGGCGTCGGCGAGTCCCGTCGCGCCGGCGATGTCCCCCTTCGAGGCCGCGGCGGTGGCCTCGGCGAGGACGTCGAACCCCGCCCGCAGATCGGCCGCGACGGCCTCGACGCGTGCGTTGCCGATCGACGTCACCGCGGCGGCGAGACCGTCGCGCACCTCGGCGGTCGCCTGCGCCGCGGCGGTCGGGTCGGCGGCATCCGCCTCGGTGAACGCCGTCATCGCCTGCTCGACCGAGTCGGCGAGGGTCGCGCACGCGGCGGCGACGCTCTGGCCGTCCGCCTCGGGATGCGACGACGACGTGCACGCGGCGCCGCCCAGCGCGACAAGGCCGGCCACGACCAGCGCACCGGTCGTGCGGACGGAGCGGGATGCGGGCACGGCGGACCTCCTCGAGGACGGGACCGTTCGAGACTGCCACGATCGCCCTGAGGGAACGGTGGACCGGGGGCGGTACGTCGGATGACACTGGGGCGGCGCGGGTCGTAGGGTGTGGCCATGCAGCGCACAACGGTGTGGTCGTGGCTCATCGGAGGGCTCCTCCTGCTCCTCCAGAGCGCCCTCGCCGTCCTCGCCTCGCTCGCGGTGCAAGCGGATGATCCCGTCTCGGTGCCCCTCGAGCTCGGCGGTGCCCTCCTGGTCGCCGCGGCCTGCGTCGTGTACGCCTTCGGGGTCCGGGCGCACGAGAGCGTCGTGGCACGGCACCCCGCGGGGATGGGGGTGCTGTTCCTGCTGGCGGCGTTCGTCGTCGCGCACGCCGTGTGGTGGGCGGGGCCGACCGGCTACGCCGCCGGAGCCGGCGCCGAGTCGACGGCTGCACTCGGCGACGTCGTCGCGTTCGTGCTCGCGATCGGCGGGGCGATCGCGATCCTCCGCCTCGGGGTCATCCCGCAGCCGTGGAGCCGCATCCCGCTGGCCGCACTCGTGCTCGGTCTCCTCCTGGCGATCGTGTTCGCCGCCGTCCCGGTCGTCGCTCCGGGGGCGGGCGGACCCGTCGGCGTGCTGCCCGCGACCATCCCGGGCGTCGTCGGCATCGTTTCCATGGTGCTGGCGGTGACGACGAGTCCCGCCGCGCCGCGCGAGACGACCGCGGCGGCCGGCGCGACCGCGCGTCACGGCTGAGCGGCGAACACCTTGCCCGGATTGAGGATGCCGGCCGGATCGAACACGGCCTTGATGCCGCGCTGCAACGCCCACTGATCGTCGCCGATCTCGTCGGCGAGCCACCGGCTCTTGAGGACGCCGATCCCGTGCTCCCCGGTGAGGGTGCCCCCGAGGGCGAGCGCGGCGCGGAAGAGCGCGTCGGCGGCCTGCCAGACGCGCTCGGGGACCTCGTCGCCGTCGAAGATGAAGTTGGGGTGTAGGTTGCCGTCGCCGGCGTGGCAGACGGTCGGGATCGTGAGGCCGAACTCCGCCTCGATGCGCGCGATCTCGTCGAACATCGCCGGAAGGGCGCTGCGCGGCACCGACACGTCTTCGATGAGCGCCGTCCCGAGGCTCTCCATCGCGGGGTGCATCGCCCGGCGCACCGCCCACAGCTGCGCGGCTTCGGCGTCGTCGGTGGCCAGGCGCACCGCGCCGCCCGCGGCGGTGAGGATCTCGGCGATCTCCGCCTGTTCCGCGGCGGCGGCGACGCCGTCGGTCTGGACCGTGAGCTGCGTCGCTCCCGGAGCGGGGCTCGGCAGCCCGAGCAGTGCGTGCGCGGCTGCCAGGCTCACGGCATCCATCAGCTCCATGATCGCGGGCTGCACCCCGGCGGCGGTCACGGCGGCAGCACCCGCGGCGGCGGCGCGCACATCGGCGAACTGCGCGGTCAGAGTGCGGGACTGCCCCGGCACGAGCCGTCGGAGCTTGAGCGTCGCACCCACGACGACCCCGAGCGTGCCCTCCGAGCCGATCATCAGCGCGGTCAGGTCGTAGCCGGTCACACCCTTCACGCTGCGGTGGCCGGTCGAAATGAGGCGCCCGTCGGCGAGGACCACGTCGAGCGCGAGCACCGCGTCGCGGACGACGCCGTATTTCGCGCAGAGCAGTCCGCCCGCCCCCGTGGCGATGTTCCCGCCGACGGTGGAGATCTCGCGACTGGCGGGGTCGGGCGCCCACCACAGGCCGTGGGGAGCGAGGGCGCGGCCGAGATCCGCATTGAGGATGCCGGGTTCGACGACGGCGAGAAGGTCGTCGGGCCGCACCTCGAGGATGCGGTCCATGCCGCGCAGCGACAGGGCGATCTCGCCCGAGCCGGTGTTCGCGCCGCCGGCGAGGCCCGTGCCGGCGCCGCGGGTGACGACCGGCGTGCCCGTGGCGGATGCGATCCGCATCGTGGTCTGCACGTCCGCGACGGATGCCGCCCGCACAAGCGCGAGCGGTCGTCCCGACGCGCGGTGTCCCGACTTGTCGGCGCGGGCGTCTTCGAGGGCGGCCTCGCTCGTGTCGACGCGCTCGCCGAGCGCGTCGCGGAGGCGGTCGACGACGTCGGTCACGACAGCCGTCGACGACCCGCCAGGACGCCGACGACGACGGCGACGAGCGCGAAGCCCAGGCCGATCCAGGCCTGACCGGCGCTCCACCATGCGATCGTCGCCGACAGGTAGATGAGCAGTTCCACGAGGCCGCGCACGAACGGGTGGACCCGGACCACGGCGCGCGGTGAGGCGAACAGGCCCCAGACGATGAGGGTGGCGAGCGGGGTCGCGATGCCGAGGACGACGTTCCACGGAGCATCCCACGCCGTGAAACCCCAGATGGCGAGCGACACGACGGCGAACATCGCGCACAGGAAGCTGAGGAGGTCGAGTCCCGACAGACGCGCCGGGGCGGTCGCGGCGGGTGCGGGCTCCGCGGGTCGTTCGGGCCGGACGTGGGGGAGCTCGGACATGGTTCGATCCTACGCGGGCGGGGAAGTGTAACGAGTTTGTTAAGACTGCTCGCAAACAGGGTCGGGCATCTTGTGGCGACCCTATTCGTAAGGTCTACTAACAAACATGTCGACCCCGACGCGACCCGCCCCCGCGACCCGCAGCCGCCGCACCGCCGGCAAGATCCTGCCCGAGCACGCCCGCGCCCACAACCGCGCGCTCGTGCTCCAGGCGCTCTTCACGCAGGGCGCCATGAGCCGCGCCGACCTCGCCCGCGAGACCGGCCTCACCCGCGTCACGATCTCGGACCTCGTCGCCGGCCTCATCGACGACGGCTACGTGATCGAGCAGGGGGTGCGCGAGGCATCCGGTCCCGGAAAACCGGCGATCCTCGTCGACATCGACCGCGACGGCCACCGCATCGCCGGACTCGACCTGTCGGGCAGTGAGCAGTTCGCCGGCGCCGTGCTCACCCTCGACGGCGAGATCGTCGCCCGGCACGCCGTCGACGTACCCGCCGATCGCAGCGACGTCTTCGCCGCGATCGTCCGCCTCGCGCGCGACGTCATCGCCGACGCGCACGCGCCGGTGCTCGGCCTCGGCGTCGGCACGCCCGGTGTCGTCGACGACCGCGGCGTCGTGCTCGCGGCGCCCGGATTCGGGTGGACGGACGTCGATCTCGCCGGGCAGCTGGAGGCCGAGCTCGGTCTCCCCGTCCTCGTCGCCAACGACGCGAACGCGGCCGTCCTCGCCGAGCACACGTTCGGGGGAGCGGGCGACGACGTCATCCTCGTCCGGGTCGGCCGCGGTGTCGGTGCGGGGCTCCTCACCGGCGGCGAGCCGCTCGCCGGCGCCCGCTTCGCCGCGGGCGAGATCGGACACGTGACGGTCGGCACCGACGGCGGCCCGGCGTGCGCCTGCGGCAAGATCGGATGCCTCGAGGCCTGGCTCGCGGTCCCCGCCCTCACCGAGCGGCTCGCCGCCGCGGACGACCCGCAGGGCGTGCTCCGCGACGCCGGCGAGCGCCTCGGCATCGCCCTCGCGCCGATCGTCGGCGCCCTCGATCTGTCGGAGATCGCCCTCTCCGGCCCCGCCGACCTGCTCGGCGGCACCCTCGCCGAGGCTGCCGCCGAGACGGTACGCACCCGGACCCTCGCCACGTTCCACGACGGGCTCCAGGTGCGCATGTCGACCCACAGCGAGGACATCGTCCTGCGCGGTGCGGCCGTCATGGTCCTGTCCGGCCGTCTCGGCGTGTCCTGACCCCGGCATCACCCGCTCCACCCGCATCTCCCGCGACGATCCGCCCGGGTCGCCGCATCCCACACAGTGAAGGAACCGCTATGAAGAAGACCCTCGGAGCACTGTCGCTCCTCGGCGCGTCGGCCCTCGTCCTGTCCGGCTGCGCCGGCGCCTCGACCCCCGCGGGAGGAAGCGCCGAGACCGGCGACCTGACCGTCTGGCTCGTCGGCACCGACACCCCCCAAGACGCGCGCGACTACCTCGAGAAGACCTTCGAGGAGCAGAACGACGGGTGGACCCTCACGATCGAGGAGAAGACCTGGGCCGACACCGCCGAAGGGTACGTCGCCGCGCTGTCGTCCAACGATGCGCCCGACATCGTCGAGGTCGGCAACACCCAGGCCCCCGGATTCATCTCGCAGGGCCTGTTCGCCGACCTCTCCGGCATCCAGGACGACCTCGGCGGCGACGACATGCTGCAGAGCTTCGTCGACCTCGGATCGGAGGACGGCACGCTCTACGCGGCGCCCTACTACGCCGGGTCGCGCGTCGTGTTCTACTCGCCGTCGACCTTCTCGGGCGAGATCCCCACCACCCTCGAGGACTACGTGAAGGGCGGCATCGCAGCCACCACCGCCACGAAGTCGGGCATCTACGCGCCGGGCAAGGACTGGTACAACGCCCTGCCCTACGTCTGGGCGAACGGCGGCGAGATCGCCACTCTCGAGGGCGACACCTGGGTCGGCGGGTTCTCGAGCGAGGGCGGCGTCGCCGGCCTGACGATGCTGCAGGACGTCTACGAGAACGCGACCATCGCTCCCGCCGACGCCGACGAGGCCGACCCGCAGGTGCCCTTCTGCGCCGACGAGATCGGGTTCCTGTCGGCGCCCGCATGGGTGAAGTGGTCGATCCTCGCGCCGGCGGACGCCGAAGCGCCGGGCTGCCCCGACGGCGCCGGCAAGGATCTCGCCGCCTTCGCCCTGCCCGGCTTGAGCGCGGGCGAGGTCGCCCCCGTCTTCGCCGGCGGCTCGAACGTCGCCATCGCGGCGAAGTCCGACGCGCAGGAGAAGGCCCAGGCGGCGCTCGAGATCATCCTCTCCGAGGGCTACCAGAAGATCCTCGCCGAGAACGGCCTCATCCCCGCGCGCACCTCGTTCGCGCAGTACCTGCCCGACGACGCCATCACCGCCGAGGCCGCGAAGGCAGCGGCATCCTCCAAGGCCGTCCCGGCCAGCCCGAAGTGGGCCGAGGTCGAGTCCGCGGGCGTCATCAAGGACGCGCTCGTGAAGATCGCCCAGGGCGGCGACGTCACGCAGATCGCGACCGAGCTCGACGGCCAGATCGAGTCGATCCTCAACTCGTGACCCCGGTGCAGGGGGCGGCGACGCCCCCTGCACCCCTCTCCCGGAGGATGCCGATGACCGTCACCCTGACCCGGCCCGCTCCCGCGCGGGCACCCCGCGACCGCTTCGCCGGCGCCGCGCGCGAACGTGCGCGTCGTCGCAAGGACGGGGCGGCGGCACTGACCCTGCTCGGTCCGTCCCTCGTGATCCTCGCGGTGATGGTGGGCTACCCGGCCGTCCTCATGGTGGTCCAGTCGTTCACGGACTACTCGATCCGCAACAAGGTGCAGGGGACCCTGCCCGACGTCGTCGGGTTCGCCAACTACCTCGAGGTGTTCACCGCGTCGGACTTCCCGGCGGTGCTCGTGCGCAGCCTCGGACTCATGCTCGTCATGACCGTGTTCATCGTCGGGCTCGGCGCCCTCGTCGCGGTGCTCATGACGCGCCTCACGCGCGGCTGGCGGCTGCTCGTGTCGATTGGGCTGCTCCTGGCGTGGGCGATGCCGCCGCTGGCGGCCACGACGGTGTGGGGGTGGATCTTCGACGCCGAGTACGGGCTCGTGAACTGGTTGTTCAACACCGTCACCGGGACCAGCGACTTCACGAACCACTCCTGGCTGCTCGACCCGTGGTCGTTCTTCGTCGTGCTGACGATCATCGTCGTCTGGCAGGGCGTCCCGTTCGCGGCCTTCACGCTCTACGCGGCGCTCGGTCAGGTGCCGGGCGAGGTGCTCGAAGCGGCGTCGCTCGACGGCGCGACCGGGCTGCAGCGCTTCCGCCTGGTCGTCTACCCCTACCTCCGCAACGTCGTCACCGTCGTCGTGGTGCTCCAGGTCATCTGGAACCTCCGCATCTTCACGCAGGTCTACACACTCCAGCAGCGCGGCGGTCTCGTCTCGGAGACGAACGTGCTCGGCACCTACATCTTCCGGCAGGGCGTGGGGGAGTTCGGGGTGACGAGCGCGATCGGCGTGCTCACCGTCATCCTCCTGCTCGCCCTCTCGTGGGGCTACGTCCGCACGACTCTCAAGGAGGAGGAGCTGTGAGCACCCAGATCACCCCCGCCGCCCAGCTCTCGACCGTCGGCGTCGACGAGGTCGCCGGACCCGTCGGCCACGCGAAGTCGCCCGTCACCGGGTCGCTCGCGGCGCGGCGGCCGCGGCGCTCGCCGCTCGGCCGCATCCTGCTCAACGTCGCCGCCCTCGTCGTGTTCGCCTGCTCGGTCTTCCCCGTGTACTGGATGCTGAACATGTCGTTCACGAGCGGCGAGTCGATCATCAGCCGCACCCCGAGCTTCCTGCCGCTGGACTTCACGCTCCGCAACTACGAGACCGCGTGGACGCGGCCCGCGGCGCCCGGGCAGACCGATTTCGTGCACGGACTCCTCAGCTCGGGGCTCGTGACCGTCGGTGTGCTCGTCGTCACGTTGCTGGTCGCTTTCCTCGCCTCGATCGCGGTCGCCCGCATCCGCTTCCGCGGGCGCCGGTCCTTCATCGTCGCGGTGCTGATCGTCCAGATGATCCCGGGCGAGGCGATGATGTTCACGATCTACGGGATGATCGACGACTGGCGTCTCATGAACACGCTCGTCGGGCTAGGCATCGTCTACGTCGCCGCCGTCGTCCCCTTCACGATCTGGACCCTTCGCGGGTTCGTCGCGGGCGTCCCGGTCGACCTCGAGGAGGCCGCGATGATCGACGGCTGCACCCGCTCGCAGGCGTTCTGGAAGGTGACCTTCCCGCTGCTCGCCCCCGGCCTCGTCGCGACGGGGGTGTTCGCCTTCATCCAGTCGTGGAATGAGTTCACGATGGCGCTCCTGCTGCTGCGCGGTCAGAACCTGACCCTGCCGCCGTGGCTGCTGTCGTTCCAGTCCGCGACCGAGGCCACCAACTGGGGGGCGGTGATGGCGGCATCCACCCTCATCTCGATCCCCGTCGTCGTCTTCTTCCTCATCGTGCAGGGACGGATGTCGGGTGGACTCGTGTCCGGCGCCGTGAAGGGCTGACGTGCGCATCGGAGTGGATGTCGGAGGCACGAAGACCCTCGCCGTCGCGCTCGACGACGCCGGACGCGTCATCGCCGAGGAGCGGCGGGCGACCGGCTGGGGCCCGGAGGCCGTGGTCGACGGAATCGTCGCCGTCGTCACGGTCGTGACCGGGGGCGCGCGCCCGGACGCGCTGGGGATCGGGGTGCCGGGTCAGGTGTCGCCGGACGGTGTCGTGCGCCACGCGCTCAACCTCGGCATCGACGTGCTCGACCTCGCCGAGGTGGTGGGCGCCCGGACCGGGCTCCGCCCCGTCGTCGAGAACGACGTCCGCGCGGCCGCCGTCGGCGCGGCGTCCCTCCTCCCCGGTGCCGGGTCGATCGCCTACCTGAATCTCGGAACCGGCATCGCCGCGGGCATCGTCGGGGACGGGATGCCGTGGCGCGGCGCGCGCGGCGCCGCGGGCGAGATCGGCCACGTCAGCGTCGACCCCGCCGGGCCCGCCTGCTCGTGCGGGCAGCGCGGCTGCATCGAGGCCCTCGCCGGTGGTGCGGCTGTGGCCGCCCGCTGGGCGAGGCCCGCGACCTTTCCGGTGGCCGACGTGTTCGACGCGGCGGAGGCGGGCGACCATCTCGCCGCGGGCCTGCGCGCGGACGTCGTGCGCGGGGTCGCCTCGGCCGTGCAGCTGCTCGTCCTGACCGCCGACGTGGATGTCGTGGTGCTGGGCGGCGGGGTGTCGCACCTCGGCGAGCGGTTGCGTGATCCGGTGCGCACGGCCCTGGCCACTGCGGCATCCGGATCCGCCTTCCTGGGTTCGCTGGAGCTGGCCGATCGCGTGGTGTCGACGCCCCGGAACGCGCCGGTCGGTGCGCGGGGCGCGGCGCTCCTGGCGGGCGCGACCGCGGTGACCGGGGTCTGAGACCGGCCGCCGTACCGAACTCAGTCTCGGAGACTCGCTCACGGGCGGAACGGCCCACGGGTGCCTGATCCGGGGCGCCGGCGCGGACCCCGCGGACTGAGTACGGATCGCGCCGCGGCGCGCACCACCCGAGCGGATGCCGCGTCAGACCGTGCCGGTGAACACCCGCCGCACCTGCAGATCGGCGTCGAGCAGCACCGCGTCGGCGACGGCGCCAACGGTGAGCGAGCCGAGCTCCGGCCGGCCGATCGTGCGCGCGGGTGTGGTCGTCATTGCGGTGACGGCGGCTGGCAGCGGCACGCCCGCCGCGACGGCGGTGCGGAGGGCGGCGTCCTGCGTGAGGGTCGACCCCGCGATCGTGCCGTCCGCGAGGCGCGCGACGCCCGCCTGCACGGTGACGGACAGCGATCCCAGGCGGTAGGTCCCGTCGGTCGCCCCGGCGGCGGCCATCGCGTCGGTCACGAGCGCGATGCGGCCGGGGGCGGCGGCGAAGAGGATGCGGATGACGTCGGGGTGCACGTGCACGCCGTCGGCGATGACCTCGATCGTCACACGCGGGTCGCCGGTCGCCGCGGCCACCGGGCCCGGGGCGCGGTGGTGCAGGCCGGGCATCGCGTTGAACGCGTGCGTGAGCAGCGTGGCGCCCGCTTCGAACGCGTCGCGGGCGAGGTCGGCGTCGGCGGAGGTGTGTCCCACCGCGACGACGACCCCGGCGCGGGTGAGGCGTGCGATCGCGTCGCGTCCGCCGGGCAGCTCGGGGGCGAGGGTCACCTGCACGAGCGAGCCGCGCGCGGCGGCGATCAGCGCCTCGATCGCGTCGGGTGTCGGGTGAACGAGAAGTGCGGGGTCGTGCGCGCCGTGGTGACCCGGGTCGAGGAACGGTCCCTCCAGGTGCGCGCCGAGGACCGAGGCATCCGTCCCCGCCAGATCCGCGATGACACCGAGGCGGGTCTGCAGATCCGCCGGCGAGCCGGCGACGAGCGAGATGACCGCGCGGGTCGTGCCGTGGGCGAGGTGCAGCGCGCGGGCCGCGAGGATCGCATCGCGCCCCTCCTCGTGCGCCCGGCCGCCGCCGCCGTGGCCGTGCAGGTCGACGAAGCCGGGCGTGAGCAGAGCCGCGTCGCCGGCGACCTCCCGCGCGTCGACGAGCTCGTCCGCGTCGAGCCCGCGCCAGGCGTCACCTGTGCCGGATGCCGCGACGCGGCCGGCCACGACGTGGATCCACGCGTCCGGGGTCTCGGTGCCGCCGTCGACGAGTCGGGCCGAGTGGACGATGCGGCTCAGGTCGTCCACGGGACCTCCTCGAGGGCGGGGAAGCGGATGCCGAGGGTCGTCCACAGCGGTCCGAGACCGCCGACCCGGCTGCGGAAGGATTCCCACGTGCGCTCCGCGCCCGACGCGTTCGACCAGGCGATCTCCGCCGCTGCCGCGATGCGGGGGAACGCGAGGGCGTCGATGTCCTCGAGGGTCGCGACGGTCTCGGTCCACAGGGGCGCCTCGACGCCCAGGATCGCCGCCTCGTCGACACCGTCCACGACACGGGTAGGCTCCCAGTCGTACGCGCGGGCGAGGCTCGTCGGGCCGTTCGCCCAGGTGAGCCCCAGCGGGGAGTCTGCGGTGGGCTTCATGTCGAGGTAGACCGCGTCGGCGGGCGACAGGATGAGCCGGCCGCCCCGCTCGGCGAACGCGCGCGCGTGGCGGGCCTCGGCATCCGTCGGCGAGACGAAGCCCCAGAACTGACCGACCGTGCCGGGCGCGAGACCCGCCGCGGCGCCGGCCTCGTGCCAGGCGACCGGGGTCTTGCCGAGCGCCGTGATCGCGGCGCTCGCGTGCGCGACGAAACGCGCGAAGTCCTCGGGCGTCGTGCCGAGCGACTCGTCGCCGCCGAAGTGCAGCCACGGGCCGGGGGTGAGCTCGGCGAGCTCGGCGAACACGTCGCGCACGAAGGCATCCGTCGCTTCGTCGCCGATGCGCAGCGACGAGAACCCGACGCCGATCCCGGTGTAGGGCTCGCCGGCGACCGGCGTCGACCCCTCGGTGATGACCTCGACGGCGGGGGCCTCTGCGAGTTCGGGGTACGCGAGGCCGACGGCGTGCGTGTGGCCGGGCATGTCGAACTCGGGCACGACCGTCATGTGCCGGGATGCTGCGTACGCGACGATCGCGCGGTAGTCGTCCTGCGTGTAGTACCCGCCGGGGGCGCCGCCGACGGCGGTGGCCGACGCCTCCGCGGTGAGCTCAGGGCGCGAGCGCAGCTCGAGCCGCCAGCCCTGATCGTCCGACAGGTGCAGGTGCAGGACGTTGAGCTTGAGGGATGCCGCACGGTCGATGTATGCCCGCACGGTGTCGAGGTCGTGGAAGTGCCGTGCGACGTCGAGCATGACACCGCGGTACGCGAACCGCGGGCTGTCGATGATCCGCACGGCGGGGACGACCCACGCGCCGCCGTCGCGTGCGACCAGCTGGACGAGGGTCTGCACGCCGTAGAAGAGGCCCGCGGCATCCGCTCCGGTGATCCGGATGCCGGTGGCCGCCGCCTCGAGCCGGTACGACTCCGCCGGGCCCGACCCGTCGACCGCCAGCGCGATGCCGTCACCCGTGCCGAGGTCGAGTCCCGTGCGCGTCCGGAGGAGCGCGCACAGGTGCGCGGCGGCATCCGGATCGCCCGTCACCGTCGCCCCGGTCAGCGCGTACGGCGCGCCGTCCGCGAGGGCGACGTCTGCGGGAAGGGGCACGAGGGGGAGGGGGAGCACCGCCACCGCCGTTCTGTAAGGTGTCCTAACAAAACCGATCGGGCCAGCCTAGCAGCGGCGGCATCCGTTATGCTCGCAGTGTCGCGACTGGCGTTGAGGTGGGCTACCACCGGGGAGCGATTGACACGGCATTCGACCGCGCGCCTGGGCCGATGCGAGATCACCCATCCCGAAAGCCGTCGTCAGGAGATCGCATGACCGATTCGCTGTTCAACGCCCCGCTGTCCGAGGTCGACCCCGAGATCGCCGATGTGCTCGAGCGCGAGCTCGACCGTCAGCGCGGGTTCCTCGAGATGATCGCCTCCGAGAACTTCGTTCCCGTCTCGGTGCTGCAGTCGCAGGGCTCCGTCCTCACCAACAAGTACGCCGAGGGCTACCCCGGCCGCCGGTACTACGGCGGCTGCGAGGTTGTCGACGTCGCCGAAGAGCTCGCCATCGAGCGCGCCAAGTCGCTGTTCGGCGCGGAGTTCGCCAACGTTCAGCCCCACTCCGGCGCATCCGCCAACGCCGCCGTCCTGCACGCCATCGCCCGTCCCGGCGACACGCTGCTCGGCCTGTCACTCGACCACGGCGGTCACCTGACGCACGGCATGAAGATCAACTTCTCGGGCCGCCTGTACGACATCGTCGCCTACGGCGTCGACGCCGAGACCTCGCTCGTCGACATGGACGAGGTGCGGCGACTTGCCCTCGAGCACAAGCCGAAGGTCATCATCGCCGGCTGGTCGGCCTACCCGCGCCAGCTCGACTTCGCCGCCTTCCGCGCGATCGCCGACGAGGTCGGCGCGCTCCTCTGGGTCGACATGGCGCACTTCGCCGGTCTGGTCGCGGCGGGTCTGCACCCCTCTCCCGTGCCGCACGCGCACGTCGTCAGCTCGACGGTGCACAAGACGATCGGCGGTCCCCGGTCGGGCTTCATCCTCACGAACGACGCCGACATCGCGAAGAAGATCAACTCGGCGGTGTTCCCGGGTCAGCAGGGCGGCCCGCTCATGCACGTGATCGCCGCGAAGGCGACCGCGTTCAAGCTCGCGGCATCCGACGCCTTCAAGGAGCGCCAGCAGCGCACCGTCTCGGGCGCGGCGATCCTCGCCGACCGGCTCTCGCAGCAGGACGTGAAGGATGCCGGCATCTCGGTCCGCTCCGGCGGCACCGACGTGCACCTCGTCCTCGTGGACCTGCGCGACGCGGCGATCGACGGCAAGCAGGCCGAGGACCTGCTGCACGAGATCCGGATCACCGTCAACCGCAACGCGGTCCCGAACGACCCCCGCCCGCCGATGGTCACGTCGGGGCTCCGCATCGGCACCCCGGCGCTCGCGACCCGCGGCTTCGGCGACGCCGAGTTCACCGAGGTCGCGGACGTCATCGCGCTCGCGCTGCAGCCGGGTGCCGACCTCGAGGCGCTGCGCGCGCGCGTCGCGACGCTCGCCGACGCCTTCCCGCTGTACCCCGGCCTCCAGCAGTGACCCCCGCCATCCGCCCCCTCCTCCGCCCGCGAGACTGCACGCGCGCCACGAGACAGCGGTCGCGGACCGCGGTCTCGAGCTGCCGGTGCAGTCTCGCGGTCGAGGGGCGACGACAGGAGACACGATGACCGCGGCGGTCCTCGACGGCAAGGCGGTCTCGGCCGCGATCAAGACCGAGCTGGCGGAGCGAGTGGCCGTGCTCAAGGAGCACGGTGTGACGCCCGGGATCGCCACCGTGCTCGTGGGTGCGGACCCGGCATCCCAGCTCTACGTGGGGATGAAGCACCGGCAGTCCGAAGCGATCGGGATGAACTCGATCCAGCGGGAGCTTCCCGCCGACGCGACGCAGGAGCAGGTCGAAGCGCTGATCGACGAGCTCAACGCCGACCCGACGTGCCACGGGTACATCGTGCAGCTGCCGCTGCCGAAGCACCTCGACACCGACCGCATCCTCGAACGGATCGATCCCGAGAAGGATGCCGACGGCCTCCACCCGACGAACCTCGGTCGCCTGGTGCTGAACGTCAACACCCCGATCACCTCGCCGCTGCCCTGCACGCCGCGCGGGGTCATCGAGCTGCTGGTGCGCAACGGGTACGACCTGGCGGGCAAGCACGTCGTCGTCGTCGGCCGCGGCGTCACCATCGGCCGCTCGATCGGCCTGCTGCTCACGCGCCGCGAGTACAACGCGACCGTCACGCTCACCCACACCGGCACGACCGACCTCGGCGCGCACCTGCGCGAGGCCGACGTCATCGTCGCCGCGGCGGGTGTCAAGCACATCGTGACCGCCGAGCACGTGAAGCCCGGCGCGGCGGTGCTCGACGTCGGCGTCACCCGCGAGGAAGACCCCGAGACCGGCAAGAGCCGCGTCTACGGCGACGTGCATCCGGACGTCGCCGGCGTCGCCGGCTGGCTCTCGCCGAACCCCGGCGGCGTCGGCCCCATGACCGTCGCGCTCCTCATGACGAACGTCGTCGAGGTCGCCGAGCGCGCGGCGGGCCTGCGCGCCTGACGCACATGTCGTGAACGAGGGATGCCGGGTGTCGCCCGGCATCCCTCGTTCTCGTCTTCGGAAGCCGCTCGCCTGTCGCAATCTGCGGAGGCGCGCGGCGTGTCCTGACAGGGGAGCCGCTGGGGTGGTGCCCGACGCCGCTCGCCTGTCGCAATCTGCGGGGGCGCGCGGCGTGTTGTGACAGGGGAGCCGCTGGGGTGGTGCCCGACGCCGCTCGCCCGTCGCAATCTGCGGAGACGCGCGGCGTGTCGTGACAGGGGAGCCGTGGGGGTGGTGCCCGACGCCGCTCGCCCGTCGCAATCTGCGGGGGTGCGCGGCGTGTCGTGACGGGGGAGTGACCCGCGCGGGGCCTCAGGCGGTGAAGCGGGCGAGGAAGGCGCGGGTGCGCTCCTCGCGGGGATGCCTGAGTACCTCCGACGGCGGGCCCTGCTCCACGATCGTGCCGGCGTCGAGGAAGACGACGTGGTCGGCGACGTCGCGGGCGAACGCCATCTCGTGCGTCGCCATGAGGATCGTCGCGCCCTCGGACGCCAGATCGCGGACGAGCTCCAGGACCTCTCCGACGAGCTCGGGGTCCAGCGCGGACGTGATCTCGTCGAGCAGCAGTACCTCGGGGTCGGTGGCGATCGCGCGGGCGATGGCGACACGCTGCTGCTGACCCCCCGACAGTCGGTCGGGGTGGTCCTTCGCCTTGTCAGCGAGGCCGACGCGGGCGAGCAGCTCGCGAGCGCGGGTCTCGGCCTCGCGCCGCGGCACACGGTGCACGACGCGCGAGGCGAGCGTCACGTTGTCGAGCACGGACAGGTGCGGGAAGAGGTTGAAGCTCTGGAACACTGCGCCGAGCCGTGCCCGCACGCGGTTGCCGTCGACACGAGGGTCGGAGATGTCCTCGTCGCCGAGGAAGATCTGCCCGTCGTCGATGGGTTCGAGCAGTCCGAGGCAGCGCAGCAGCGTCGACTTGCCCGAGCCGCTCGCGCCGATGAGGGCGACGACCTCGTGCGCGGCGAGTGACACGTCGACGCCCTTCAGCACCTCGCGGTCGCCGAAGGACTTGTGGATGCCGGTGGCTCGCAGGACCGCGCTCACAGCACCGATCCCGTCTGCTCGCGCTCGCGCAGCCGCGCCGTGTACCAGTCCGCGAGTCGGATCGTGGGGATCGCGAGCAGGATGAAAAGGATGCCGGCGACGACGTACGGCGTGAAGTTGTACGTCGTCGCGGTCACCGATCGCGCCCCGGCGATCGCGTCGATCCCCGCGATGATCGAGATGAGTCCCACGTCCTTCTGCATCGAGATGAAGTCGTTCATGAGCGCCGGCGTCATCTTGCGCAGGGCCTGCGGCAGGACGACCCGGCGGAGGGTCTGCACGTGGCTGAGACCGAGGGCGCGGGCGGCGAGGCGCTGCGACGGGTGCACCGACTCGATTCCCGCGCGGATCACCTCGGCGACGTACGACGAGTAGGTGAGGGTCACCGCGAGCACACCGAGGAACAGCTCGTCGATCCGCTCGCCGACGATCGTCGGCAGACCGAACCCGACCAGGTAGAGGACGATGATGAACGGCAGGCCGCGGAACAGGTCGGTGTAGCCGGCCGCCAGCATCCTGACCGGGAAGAACACCGGACCGCGAAGCGTCCGCAGCAACGCGATCACCAGTGCGACGCCGCCGACCGTGAAGATCGAGATGCCGAGGACGGTGAGGTTGACGAGGAACCCGTCCCACACCTTGGGCAGCGCCTGCAGCGCGACGGCGGGGTCGAAGAAGCTCTGCTGGACCTTCGACCAGCCCTCGGTGTTGATCACCGTCGCCCAGACGACGACGGCGAAGACGAGGGTCGACGCGATGGCGATCAGCACGGATCGCCGTTCGCGGCCGCGCCGGTAGGCGCGACGGTCGAGCTCGAGCTCGCTCGGGATGCGGGTGGTCACGGATCGACGCTAGCGCGCCCTCACTGGAGCTCGGTGACGCCCTCGGTCAGACCCGAGAGCCATTTCTCCTCGAGGTCGGCGAGGGTGCCGTCCTCGTGGAGCTCGTCGACGGCGGCGCTGACGGCGGGGGTCAGCGGCGAGTCCTTCGCGAGGAGGAGGCCCCACTGGTCCTCGATGCCCGACTTCGGCAGCTCGCCGACGAAGAACGAGTTCTCGATGTAGAAGTTCACCGCGACGTACGCGGTCGGGGTGTCGAGGACGACGGCGTCGACCTGGCCGGCGCTCAGGGCGGCGGTGGCGTCCTCGTTCGAGTTGTAGAGCTTCGGCTTCAGCCCGAGGTCGAGCGCGTCGAGGGTGAGGGCGCTCGTGGAGTTCGCCATCGCGCCGATCGTGATGTCCTTGAGCCCCGCGAGGTCGGTGACGCCGTCGGCCTTCCCGCCCTTGAGGGCGATCAGCGACTGGCTGGCGGAGTAGTAGGGCGACGAGAAGTCCACGCCCTGCTTGCGCTCGTCGGTGATCGTGTACTGCTGGACGTTGAAGTCGAAGCTCTTCGGCCCCGGAGCGATCGCCGCGTCGAAGCTCGTCCGCACCCACTCGACGTCGTCCTTCGCGAAGCCGAGCTTGTCGGCGACGGCGTAGGCGACGGCGGCTTCGAAGCCTTCGCCGGACTCCGGGTCGTCGTCGATGACGTACGGCTCGTACGCGGTCTCGCCGGTCGCGATCGTCAGCTTGCCGGGGGTGACGTAGTCGTCGGGGGAGGGGCCGGCATCCGACGAAGACGATGCGCTGGGCGCGGCGCTCGACGCGCAGCCTCCGAGGAGCAGGGCGAGGGCGGCAGCGGATGCCGCGAGTGCGGTGCGCAGGGCGGGACGACGGGACATGAGGGCCTCCGGAGGCGCCGAGCAGGCTCGGTCGAGGGGGTTCGGGTGGCGACGCCGCGCGATCGGGCGGGTGCCGACCCTCATTCTCGCGCGGGGAGGGATGCCGCGGGCCCCGGAGCGTCGCTTTGTTACACGCCCGTCATCGCCGCTCGCTTGAGAGGATGACGGGGTGACTCCCTCTCGCACGCTCGTGGTCGGTTCTGGTCGGATCGGCTCGCGTGTCGCGGCCGCGCTGCGCGACGCGGGCGGCGAGGTCTGGACACTGCGGCGGTCGGCGGCATCCGAGCCCGACGATCACCACATCGCGGCCGACCTCTCGCGTCCGCTGGAACGCCCGCTGCCGGCCGTGGACGCCGTCGTCGTGACGCTGCCGCCCGGGGACGACGACTTCCTCGCTATGGCGGCGAGCCATCTCGCGGCCGCGCTCCCGGCGGCGCCGAGGCGGACGGTGTGGGTGTCGTCGACGCGCGTTTTCGAGGGGTACGGCGACGACCGGCCGCTGACCGAGGCCGACGATCCGCGCCCGGCGGGTCCGCGCGCGCAGCAACTCGTCGACGGTGAGGTGCGTGCTGTCGACCTGCTGGACGGGGTTATCCTGCGGCCGGCGGGGATCTACGGGCCCGGACGCGACCGCCTCATCCGCCAGGTCCAGGCCGGTGCGCCGGTCGACCACGAGCGCCGGACCAACCGCATCCACGAGACCGACGTCGTGCGGACGATCCTTGCCCTGCTCGCGGCGGACGCCCCGCCGCGCGTGCTGCACGGCGCGGATGAGCGCCCCGCCACGCTCGGCGAGGTCGTGACCTTCCTCGCCGGGCGCCTGGGGGTGCCGGTGCCGCCGCGCGGCGCACCGGGTGATCGGCGCGGAACCGTGCTCGACGGCGCGCTGCTGCGCTCGGTCGTCGGCCCGCTGGTCTACCCGACGTTCGAGGACGGCTACGGCGAGATGCTCGCCGATGCGGGTGCGCGCGAGCGTTGACCTCTGGCCGGTGTCGGTGGCGCGCGGGAGGATGAGCGCATGAGCGTCGATCCCCGGATCCTGGACTGGCTGCGCGACTCCGACCCGTCGCTGCGATGGCAGGTCGAGCGCGACCTCGCGGGGGAGCCCGCCGAGGTGTGGCAGGCGACGCGCGCCCGCGTCGCGACGGAGGGGTACGGCGCGGCCCTGCTCGCGCAGCAGGGTGAGGACGGACAGTGGGAGGGCGGCGCGTACTTCCCGGCCGGGTTCTTCGGCAGCCCCGAATCGGAGATGCCGGGGCAGCCGTGGACGGCGACGACCTGGACGCTGAAGGATCTGCGCGAGTGGGGAGTCCCGGCATCCGCCCTCGGGGACACCGCCGACAAGCTCGACCGCCACAGCCGGTGGGAGTACGACGACCTGCCCTACTGGGGCGGCGAGGTCGACGTCTGCATCAACGCCTTCACGCTCGGGACCGGGGCCTGGCTCGGCGCCGACGTCTCTCGGCTCGCGCAGTGGTTCCCCGAGCATCAGCTCGCCGACGGCGGGTGGAACTGCGAGGCCGAGGAGGGTGATTCCGTCCGCAGCTCGTTCCACTCGACCCTCAACGCCCTGCGGGGCATGCTCGCTTACGAGGAGTTCACGGGCGACACCGCCCTGCGCGACAGTCGCCGACGCGGTCAGGAGTATCTGCTCGAGCGCCGCTTGCTGTACCGGCTGTCGACCGGCGACTTGGTCGGACCCTTCGTGACGCAGTTCGTCTACCCGAACCGGCACCGTTACAGCGCACTCGCCGCCCTCGACCACTTCCGCGAGGCATCCCTGCACGACGGCGTCGCCCCCGACGAGCGACTGTCCGACGCCGTCGACCTGGTGCGGGCAGCGCAGCAGCCCGACGGGACGTGGCACCAGGGTCGCGTCCTCGAAGGGCGCCGCTGGTTCGATGTCGACGCTCCCGAGGGGCAGCCCTCGCGCTGGCTCACCTTCCTCGCGCTCCGCGCGCTGCAGTGGTGGGATGCCGCGCGGTGACCGCATCGCGTAGTTTCGAGGACGTGATCGTCAACCCGCTGCTCCCGTCCGTCTACGACGTGGTCTGGTCGCTCGTCACGGTGATCGTGGTCGCGCTCGCCGTCGTCGCGCTCGTGTCGCTCGCGCGCGCAGGGCGAGGCTTCACGTCGGTGCAGGCGCTCGCCTGGACGCTCGTGGTGCTGCTCGTCCCGGTCCTCGGCCCCGTGGCCTGGCTCGCGGTCGGCCGGCGGGCCGGTCTCGAGGGCCGTCCCGACTCCCGCGCCTGACGGTCCGCGCCTCAGCGCCGCAGGTTCACCTGCAGGATCTCCTCCTGGTACGGCGCGCGGACGGCGCCGGACACGCGCAGGTCCAGCAGCAGGAACGGGCGCTCGTCCGCGGGCAGCTCCCGCCAGCGTGCGAGCGCGTCGAGGTCGTCGAGCGTACGCACGACGACGCCCTCGGCGCCGACGGCGCGGGCGAGGCCGGCGAAGTCGACCTCCGGGATCTCCATCGGCCCGCGCGCGAGTCCCATCACCCCGTACAAGTGCACCTCGGCGCCGTACGCGCCGTCGTTCCAGACGACCGCGAGGCCCCGGCCGCGCGCGACCCGCACGGCGGATTCGAGGTCGGCGATCGCCATGAGCCCGCCGCCGTCGCCGGTCGTGAGGACGATCGTCGACTCGGGCCGCGCCGTCGCCGCACCGGGGACCGACGGGAAGCCGAGCCCGATCGACTGGTAGGCGGTGCCGACCATCATCATGCGGTCGGGTGAGGCGACCGGCCAGAACATGTTGGCCCAGCCGATGAAGTGGCCCCCGTCCGAGACGACGACGCGGTCCTCGGGCAGCAGCTCCGCGATGGCCGCCGCCGCGCTGCGGGGATCGAGCCGGCCGTCGGGGGCGATCCCATCACCGTGCTCCCGCGCGCGCAGTGCGGCGACGTCGACGCCTTCCCGCCAGCGCGACGCGCCGCCGCCGAGACGCTCGAGCTCGTCGGCGATCGTCCGCGCGGCGAGGGCGGCATCCGCCCGCAGGTACCGGCCGACCTGCGGATGCGTCGCCGCGGGTGCGACGTCGACCTGAACGATCGTCGCGTCGGGGGCGAACAGTTCGCCGAAGCGCATCGTGAACTGGTTGAGCGAGGCGCCGAAGACGACGACGACGTCGGCCTCGCGGACCGTCGCCATGGCCCGCTCGGCCCCGAAGCCGCCCGTGACCCCCAGGTCGAACTCCGCGCGCGGGAAGATTCCCCGGCCGAGGGCGGTGGATGCCGTCAGCGCACCGGTTGCGTCGGCGAGACGTCCGAGCTCGCCGCCGGCCCCCGCGGTCCACGCGCCGCGGCCGGCGAGCAGCAGGGGTCGCTCCGCCGCGGCGAGCAGACGCCCGATCGTCGCGACGGTCGCCTCGGCGTGCGCACCGGTGGGTACGAGCGGGGTGGGCAGCACCGGATCGGGTGTCGCGGGGATCTCGCCCGCCTCGCGGCCGCCGACGTCGTAGGGGATCGCGAGGACGACGGGGATGCGGAACGACAGGGCGTGCTCGATGGCGATGACCGTCGTGGCCGCGGCATCCGTCCGTCCGACCGTGTAGGTGCGGACGCCGACGGCCGAGGCGAGCGAGAGCTGGTCGACGTCCCACGGCCGCGGACCCGAGGTCGGTTCGTCGCCGACCACGAGCACGAGCGGCACCCGGGCCTGTGCCGCCTCGGCGAGCGCGGTGAGCGTGTTCGTGAACCCGGCGCCGTAGGTGGCGGTCGCGGCGGCGAGCCCGCCCCCGGCCCGATGGTGCGCGTCGGCGGCGACGACCCCGCCCGCCTCGTGGCGGACGGCGGTGAAGGTGACGTCGTCGCGACGCTCGAGGGCGTCGAGGACGAGGGCGTTGCCGTTGCCCATCACGCCGAAGACGTGGTCGATGTGGGCGGCGAGGGCGGAGGCGACGTGGGCGGCGACGGTGGGCATGGATGCTCCTGGACACGATGACGACGGATGCCGTATGTGTCTCGCTCCCCGCGGCGTCGCGGGTGGCTGCGTGCCCCTTTTCCGAGCACCAGGGTCGGTCGCGGCCCTGGACGGCATTCAGTGTAGCCACGACGCGTGCGGGAATCACGCCCGCGTGCCACACTGCGGTCATGCTTCAGACGATGGAGATCAGCCTCACCCCGTTCGACGCGGCACGCATCGTCCTCGACCACGTGCAGTCGTCGGGCATGACGGTCGAGTGCGTGGGGCAGCACGCCACGGCGACGGAGTCCGGTCACCAGATGGCGCTGCTGATCTTCGAGAAGTACTACATGCGCACGAGCAGTCGCGCGTCCCTCACGGTCGTGATCGAGAACCTCGCCGGCCCGACGAAGGCCGTCTTCCGCGGATCCGGCGGGGGCGAGGGGGCGCTGTTCCGCTTCGACTGGGGCGCGAGCGCCGACTTCGCCTCGAGCGTGATCGACGCGCTCGAGCCGTACGCGACGTCGGCCTGAGCGTGCGGATGCCGAGATGACGGATGCCGCGACGGTCCGCGCGCACCGGCTCCGCTCGCACCTGCTCGCCTCGCCCGCGGCGAGCGTCGTGGAGGTCGCCGAGCATCTGGGCGCCCTGCAGGCGCAGGACTTCGGCGCCGGGCGGTGGGCCCTCGGCATCCGGACCGCGGGGGAGATCTCCGTCGCGGACGTCGACCGGGCGTTCGACGACGGACACCTCGTCCGGGCGTGGACGCAGCGCGGCACGCTCCACACGGTCACGCCGTCGTCCGTCGCCGCGATCCTCGCGGTCACGGGCGCGCGGCAGCTGCGCGCGATCGGCGTCGATCCCGACGTGCTCGACCGGGCCGAGCGCGTCTTCCGGGCCGCGGTGGCCGTCGAGGGTCGTCTGACGCGCGCCGACCTCGCGACGGCGCTCGAACGGGACGGTGTCGTCACCTCCGCGCGCCAGGCCGGCGGCATTCTGCTCGCTCTCTCCTTCCGGGGCGCACTGGGCCTCGGTCCCGTCGTCCCGCGCGATGACGGTGTCACCCGCGAGCAGTTCCTCGTAGCGCTGCCTGACGGGGGCGCCGTCGGCGACGACGCCGCGGTGGACCTCCTCGTCGCCTACCTCCGCGGACACGCGCCGGCATCGACGGCGGACTTCGCGTGGTGGGCGGGGATCCCCGCGGGCCTGGCGCGCGCCGCGCGGGAACGCGCGAAGGACCGGATCGCCTCCGTCGGTGACGGGCTCTTCGCCCTCCCCGGCGCGTCCCCGGTGCCGCGCCCCGCAGCGGATGCCGCGACCCTCGCGTTACCGGCCTTCGACGAGTACACGCTGTCGTACGCCGACCGGACGATCGGGCTCGGCGCGGGCGATCGGGTGACGGTCGGCCCCACGGCGAACGGGATGATGCGGCCGGTCATCCTGTGCCGCGGCGTGGCCGTCGGCACGTGGCGGCTCTCGCTCGCGAAGGGGGCGACGGGGGCCGCAGAGGCCACGCTGTTCGACGGCGAGACGGATGCCGGGGTCGGCGCCGCGCTCGAACGCGCGCGACGCTTCTTCGGTTTCGCCTAGCCGTTCGCGTGCGGGTACGCAAGAAGTTTCTGCGATCCGACGCCACGGTTAGCGTCGGCACCAGCCGGCCCGCCCGAGGAGGCCGCACGGGAGGGAGCGCGTCATGGTCTCTCCGCTGCACGAGGTACCCGACCGCATCCTCGTCCAGCGGGCGGTCGACGGCGACACCGCCGCCTTCGGCGAGATCCTGCGCAGGCACTCCTCCCTCGTGCGCGCCTACGTGTACCGCATCGTGAAGTCCGTCGCCGACACCGACGACGTCGTTCAGGATGCGTTCGTGACGGCCTGGAAGCAGCTCCCCACCCTCCGCGATCCTTCGGCCGTCAAGTCCTGGCTGATGCGGATCGCGGGGCGGGAGGCGCTGGCCCTGGCCACCCGCAGGTCGCGAGAGGATGCTCTCGACGACGCGACCCTGCCCCCGTCGTCCGCTGCTCAGCCCGAGAGATCCGCGATCCAGAACGAGCGTCTTGCCGCTCTCTCGCGGGCGCTGGATCGACTCAAAGAGGATCAACGGCGATGCTGGTTGCTCCGAGAAGTGGCTGAACTCAGCTACGCCGAGATCGCAGAAGAGATGAACATGACCGACAGCACCGTCCGAGGACTGCTCGCACGTGCGCGGGCGAGCATCGCGATCGAGATGGAGGGATGGCGATGAGCGCTGACGATGACTCCTCGACCCTCGACTGCGGCCGCACGATCGACGAGCTCAGCAGCTACGTCGAGGCGGGGCGCACGCCGCGCGATCCGCACATCGAGTCCTGCCCCGACTGCCTCAACGCCGTCGAGGCGCTGGAGCGTGTCGGCCAGCTCTCGCGCGACCTGGTCGCCGACGACGCCGAACGGATGCCGCGGCCCCCGGAGAGCTGGTTCGAGGGCATCCTCTCGGTGATCCACTCCGAGCTCCGCGCCGGGCGCAGCTTCCCGATCCACCACCCCGATCCCCGCGTGACCATCACCGTCACCGAGGGGGCCGTGCGATCGCTGGTGCGCTCGAGCGCCGACGCCCTCGACGGGATCTACCTGGGGCGGACCGAGATCGTCGGGGACGCGGAGACGCCCGGCGCCCCCGTCCGCATCGATCTCACCGCATCGGTGGCCTGGGGCAGGTCGATCCCCGATCTCACCTCCGCGCTGCGCGACCTCGTCTACCGGGTCCTCGCCGAGCACACCGAACTGAACGTCACCGCCGTCAACGTCGCCGTCGAGGAACTCCACGGCACAGAAGGGGAGGAGTGAGCATGTCCGAGCCCATCTCCGACGACCAGCCCGACCTCGTCGCCCGCGTGCGGGCCGTCGACGGGGTGACCGACGTCTACTCGCCGCGATCGGCGGTCACCCGCATCCCGGGACTCATCGCCGCTGCGGCCGGCAAGGCCGATGACCGGATGGCGGAGGTCGCCGTCACCGTGCGCGACGGAGTGCCCTTGGTCGCCGCGCGGATCGCGACCGCGTCGCAGGACAGCACCCCGGACGCCGCCCGCCGCGTCGCCGACGCGCTGCTGGCCAACACGCCCCACGACGCGCGGATCAGCATCCAGATCGCCCGGATCCACTGACCTCAGAACTCCGCCGAAGATTCTCCGAACTTTTTTGTGACGAATCGGGACGCCCGGCCCTCTTATGTACGAGGCCGACAGACAGCGGCCCACGACGCACCGCAAGGGCGTCGCCAGATCGTTCGAGAAAGAGGAGAACCATGGCCACTGAGACCCCCAAGACCACCGCTCCCGTCACGCCGGGCGCCGGTCGCGTGGACCGCACCACGCCCAAGATCGACGAGACCTCGTCCGCCACGAACGGCACCACGGTCATCGCCGACGGTGTCGTGGCCAAGGTCGCCGGTATCGCCGCCCGTGAGATCCCGGGTGTCCACGCGCTGGGCGGCGGCGGAGCACGCGCCCTCGGCGCGATCCGCAACGCCATCAACGCCACCGACCTCGGTCAGGGCGTGAAGGTCGAGGTCGGCGAGACCCAGGCCGCCGTGGACCTCACGATCGTCGTGGAGTACCCGACGCCCGTCCACCAGGTCGCCTCGCAGGTGCGTGACGCCGTCGCCGGTGCCATCACCCGCCTCGTCGGGCTCGAGGTCGTCGAGGTCAACGTGACCGTCGACGACGTCCACGTCCCGGGTGACGAGGACGAGGAGCACGAGGAGTCGCGCGTCTCATGAGTGCCACGATGAAGGGCGCCGTCCTGGGCGCCGTACTCGCCGTCGCCGCTCTCGTGTTCGGGTTCTGGGGCTTCCTGCTCGTGGGCCTGTTCATGGCGGTCGGTGCCGTGATCGGACGCGTCGTGTCCGGCCAGCTCGATCTGCGGGCCGTGACAGATGCCTTCACGGGACGGCGTACGTCCTGATGCGTATCGACACCGACGGAACCGCGGTCGGCGGGTCCTCGCGACCCGCCGCCGTGGAGCCCGGCGTCGCCGGCCGTACCGATGTCGCCGAGCGCGTGCTCGTCGCCATCGCGCGGGCGGTGTCCGCCGATGTCATCGGCGTCCCGCGGGGCAAGGTTTCCGTGGGTGTCGCCGATCGACGGGATGGCATGGCTCTGAGGGTCTCGAGCCCCCTGCCGGTCCCCGACCTCGATGACCTCGAGGCGGTGCAGAGCACCGTCCCCGTCCTCGAGCGCGCCGCGCGGATGCAGGAGCAGCTGCGCGACCGACTGACCCACCTCCTCGGGCGTGACATCGCCCGGGTCGACATCACCGTGACAGGTGCCCTGACACCGGAAAGGAGGCGTGTGCGATGACCACTCCTGTGCTGCGTCGCGTCGTGCGCCGCGAGACACACTCGCCGCGCAGCGTCGCCTTCGCGCTCGTCGTCCTCCTGGCCGTCCTGGCGTGCCTGTACGTCGCGGTCGAACTCATCCTCGCGCTCGCCGCGCTGCCGCCCCTGCTCGTGCGGCCGATGGCGGCGCTCGCATGGGTCGCCGCCCTGCCGACCGACGTCCCCGTCGCCGCCGCTGTGGCAGGCGGGCTGGGCGTCGCCGCGCTGGGTGTGTGGCTCCTCGTCCTCGCCCTCGCGCCGGGACGCCTGTCCAAGCACGAAGTGGATGCCGGTGGCCGCGCCGCCGTCATCGACAACGGTGTGCTCGCCTCGTCCCTCGCCCAGCGGGTGAGCGATGAGACGGGTCTCGCCCGCGACCGCGTGACGGTCGGGGTGGCGCACCGGAGCATCGACGTCACCGTCCGGCCGGGAGCCGGCATCCCGATCGACAGGGGCCAGGTCGAGACCGTCACCGCGGCGGAGGTCGCCGCGCTGAAGCTCGCCCGCCCCGTCCGCACCCGCGTTCGCATCGAACGCACCGATGAAGAGGAGAAGTCGGCATGAACGACACCAACCGTGCGCTGAACCGCACCGTGCTCTTCCTCGTCGGTCTCGTCCTGCTCGTCGTCGGGGGAGGGGCGGCCACCGCCGCCGCGATCGCCGCCGTGGGCGAGGTCTGGGCGTCGTCCGGCTCCGCCGCGATCGACGCGCTCCGCGCCGCGGGTGATGCGACCACGATCGGCGGGACGACCCTCAGCTGGGCGGTCATCGGGGCGACGGCGGTCGCCGTCGTGATCGCGGTGATCCTCATCGCGGCCCTGACGACCCTCATCAGCCGGCGCTCCAAGACCGTGCTCCGCTCGAGCGGGGCGCAGAACCCGCTCGGCCGGGTGACGGTCACCGAGTCGTTCGCCGCCGACGCGGTGAAGAACTCGCTGAGCCGGCAGGACGACGTCGTGGCGGCGTCGGTCACGGCGCACACCGTGCAGGACGAGCCGGTCCTCCACGTGAGCGTCACCGCCCGTCAGGGGGCCGATCCACGCCGCATCGTCGACCACGTCGACCGTCTCGTCGACGGACTCGCGGCCGTGACCGGCACCGAGACCCCCGCTTTCGTCTCCGTCCACGGCGGACTGCGCAGCAGGCTCGCCCCGGACGCTCCCCGGGTCAGCTGACCCATTCCACACCTCGAACCAGGCACCGGTTCACCCACCCCACACAGAAAGGAGACCCTCATGGGACTCGACGACAAGATCAAGAACGCCGCTCAGGACATCGCCGGCAAGGCGAAGGAAGCGATCGGCAAGGCCACCGACAACGACAAGCTCGTCGCTGAGGGCAAGGCCGACCAGACCAAGGTCGACGCGAAGAAGGCCGGAGAGAACGTGAAGGACGCCTTCAAGAAGGACTGACCTTCACCACCTCGCGCAATTCGGGCAGCGCGAGGATGCGGGGAGCACGTGGGGGCGTGCTCCCCGCCCCTCGTGTGTGCGGAGCTGTGCTCCCTGATCAGGCGAACAGCTCCGCACCCACGAAGGAGCCGTCCCGCGCGCCGCGCGGGACGGCCCACAGGCCCGAGGCGATGTGACGGACGTACTCGTTCATCAGGTCGCCGGACAGGGCGCGCTGCAGCGTGACGAACTGCTCGGGGGAGCGCTGGTACGACAGGAAGAACAGCCCCGCGTCCAGTCGGCCGAGCGCGGTGTTGCCGTCCACGTAGTTGTAGCCGCGCCGCAGGATGCGGATCCCGCCGTTGAGGTCGGGATGCGCCAGGCGCACGTGCGAGGCCGCATCGATGGCGGGGGTGCCGGCGGCATCCTTCTTCGCGAAATCGGGCGCCGTCGTCTCGCGGCCGCCCGACAGGGGAGCGCCCTCGGACTTGTCGCGTCCGATGATGCGCTGCTGCTCCGAGAGGCGGACGCGGTCCCACGTCTCGATGAGCATGGCGACCTTGCGGGCCACGAGGTAGGAGCCGCCCGCCAGCCACGCGGGCTCGTCGTCCTCCGCGACCCAGACGTGGTCGGCGAGGGCGGTGGCGTCGTCCGCGAGGATGTTGGCGGTGCCGTCCTTGAACCCGAAGAGGTTCCGCGGCGTCGCCTGGGCGGCGGTCGTCTTCGACGTCTTGCCGAAGCCCAGTTGCGACCAGCGCAGACGGGCGCGGCCGAACGCGATGCGGCTGAGGTTGCGCACGGCGTGCACGGCGACCTGCGGGTCGTCGGCGCACGCCTGGATGCAGAGGTCGCCATTCGAGACCGCCGGATCGAGGTCGTCGCCGAGGAAGGCGGGCAGCTTCTCGAGCGCCCGGGGGCGGAGGTTCGCGAGTCCGAACCGGTCGGTCCCGTCCTCGGCGCGGAACAGGGTGGGACCGAATCCGAGGGTGATGGTGAGGCTGGATGCCGGCAGTCCCAACGCCTCGCCGGTGTCGTCCGGCGGTGCCTCGGGCGAGCCGCCGACGGCGCCCGTCGCGCTGACCTCGAGGCCCTGCGTCATCCGGGCCGCCGCGTAGCTCCAATCCTGCAGCAGCGACTGCAGGTCGGCGCGGTCCGTGCCCGCCATCATGTCGAACGCAGCGAAATGCAGGTGGTCCTGCATCGGGGTGGTGACGCCCGCTTGGTGCTCGCCGAAGAACGGGTGCACGGGCGACCCGCCCACGCCGGAGCGTGCGATCGCGGTGGCCGCGACCGCGCCGCCGCCCGCTCCCAGGGCGAGACCTGCGGCTCCGACCCCGGCGGCGAGGCCGAACAGCCCCCGTCGGCTGAGGCCCGGACGCGGGGTCTCGTCGGACGTCGGTTCCTGCTCCGCGGTCACTGGAGGACGGTGGCGGTCAGCCGCGACAGCGGTTCGGCGAGCGCGTTGATGAGGTCGGTGAGGGTCCGCTTGTCGTCGTCGGTCAGCGTGCGGTAGGCGACGAATCCGTCCGTCAGGGAACCGTGCTGGGCGAGCGCGGCCTCGAGGTCGTCGTACCGGCGCGTGATCTCCTTCGTGAGCTCGGCGCCCTCGGAGCCTGTCGCGGATGCGAAGTCCGCGACGAGGGAGAACGCCATCTCGGAGCCCTCGACGTTGGCGGCGAAGTCCGAGAGGTCGGTACCCGACCACCAGTCCTCCTCGCCGGTGATCTTGCCGGTCGCGACCTCGTCGAGGAGGGCGATGGCGCCGTTCGAGATGCCTGCCACCCCCTGCGCGTCGAGGGCTTCCTGGAAGTCGTCGGAGTGCACGTAGTCGTTCAGTTCGCCCACGTCGGCGATCAGCCGGTCGCCGAAGGCGGCGCGCTGCGCGGGCGTCGAGGGGGACCAGTCCTGCCAGGCGGGGGTCTCGCCGTCGGCGTTCAGGGCGTCCTTCTTCGGCACCCAGAGGTCCTTCTCGATGCGGTGGAAACCGGTCCAGTCGAGTCCCTCCGCGACGGCGTCGACCTCGCGATAGTCGATGCGCGGGTCGAGGTCGCCGAGCGACTCGGCGACCGGCTCGATGCGCTCGTAGAACGCGCGGACGGTCGGGAACTGCTCCCGCGCCTGGTCGTCCTGACCGGACTCGTACGCCGTCGCGAACGTGTCGACCGCGGGGACGAGCTGCTCGACCTGGTCCTTGACGAAGGCCGCGTACAGGTCGACGGCCTTCTGCTTCTGCTCGGCGTCGACGCCGGTGACGGCGACCGCGTCGCCCGTGACGGTGAAGTCCGCCCGCCCGACGCCCTCGCCGACCATCCCGGGCTTGCAGAGGGTCTTGTACCGGCCCGGCTGGGCGACGACGGTGAGGGTGCGCTCGGCGCCGGGGGCGATGTTCTCGACCTCGCCGACGATGCGCAGGCCGTCCTCGGCGAGCAGGTAGAACTCGCTCACCTGCGAGCTCGTGTTCGAGACGGCGAAGGTCAGCGCCCCGCTCTTCGCGGCGGTCGCGGACACCTCGCACGAGCTGTCGGTCGAGGTGACCGTGAGCGCGTCACCGCTTGCGACCTCCGTCTTCGCGACGCACCCCGACAGGGCGACGGCGGCGACGGCGGCGAGGGCGACGGCGAGGGACGCCGGGGCGCGACGGGGGCGGATCATGATGCTCCTTGGGATGCGGGTCGGGGCGCGACGGCCGGGGTGGATGCCGCGGGGCGGGCGTGCGGGCGACGGCGGAGGCCGCGGACGAAGAACGTGCCGACGACACCGAGGTAGACGGTCCAGGCGACGACCTGGAGCCACGACATCTGGGGCATGAAGCCGACCGTGGCCTGCAGGATCGCCGCGAGGGTGCTGTCGGGCGGGATCTGGCCGGTCGCGTCGAACGCCCAGCCGAACGGGAAGCCGGCCCACCCGACGCCGACGGCACCCGTCACGGGGTCGATCGTGGCGGCGGCGGAGAAGGGGCCCGGGAGGGCGCCTGCCTCCTGCAGGTCGTGGACGGCGTAGGCGAGGACGCCGCCCGCGACGATCACGAGGAACCCTCCCGTCCACGCGAAGAAGCGGCGGAGGTCCAACCGCACCATGCCGCGGGCGAGCAGCCAGCCGAGGATTACGGCGACGGCCAGGCCCAGGAGCGCGCCGAGGAGAGCGGACGGCGCGTCGCCGAAGGACTGCACCATCGACCACAGCAGGAGCGTCGTCTCGATCCCCTCCCGGGCGACGGAGACGAAGCCGATCGCGACGATGCCCCAGAACCCGCTCATCGCGAGGGCGCGGTCGAGGCCGCCCTCGAGGTGCGACTTCAGGGTGCGCGCGGTGCGCTGCATCCAGAAGATCATCCAGGTGACCATCGCGACGGCCAGCAGCGAGAGGACGCCCCCGATGAGTTCCTGCGCCTCGAAGGTGAGCGCGTAGGCGCCGAACGTCAGGACGGCGCCGATCCCCAGGGCGAGCACGATTGCCAGCCCGACACCCGCCCAGAGGCGGGGGAGCACATCGCGCCGCCCGATGCGGGCGAGGTAGGCGACGAGGATGCCGACGACGAGCGCGGCTTCGAGGCCTTCGCGGAGGCCCATGAGGAAGGTGGCGAGCACGGGGATCTCTTCGGGTGTGCGGAAGTGAGGCCGGTGCCCGCTGCCCCGTCGCAGCCCGTCCGCGGACCCGCCGCGGATCGATCGCGACTTAGGTTAGGCGAACCTCACTCGCGCGAGCGTACACCCGTCCCGCGGCGGCGATCAACACGACGCTCACGCGTGTCGGTCGAGGAACGCGTAGACCTCGCCATCGTCGACTCCCGGGAACATCCCGCGCGGCAGCGGCGAGAACATCTGCATATGCACGCGGGCGCTCGGCCACGCCTTGCCCTGCCAGCGTTCGGTGAGGTCGGCGTCCGGCCGTCGGCAGCAGGCCTCGTCGGGGCACGTCGACGTGGCGCGCTTCTGCGTCTCGCGCCCCCGGAACCAGCGGGCGTCGTCGAAGGGAACGCCGACGGTGATCGAGAACTCGCCCTCGGCGGTCGTTCCCGTCTGACTCGAGCACCAGAAGGTGCCGCCGGGGGTGTCGGTGTACTGGTAGTGCTCGGTCGTGCGGTTCTGCTCGGCGAACGCCGAGCGCGCCGCGAACTTCCGGCAGACGACCTGACCCTCGACCGAGCCGGTGACGTCCATGGGCAGCGGGAGTCCGTCGTTCTCGTAGACGCGGTTGATGGCACCCGCCCCGTCGACGCGCAGGAAGTGCAGCGGGATGTCGAGGTGCTGCGTCAGGAGGTTCGTCAGTCGCATCCCGGCCGCCTCGTGCGTGACGCCGAATGCGTCGCGGAAATCCTCGACGGCCAGGTTCCGGTCCTTCTTCGCCTGCGACAGGAACGCGACGGATGCCGTCTCGGGCATGAGGCAGCACGCGGCGTAGTAGTTGATCTCGAGGCGCTGCTGCAGGAAGTCGGCGTAGTCCGTCGGCGGGGCGTGCCCGAGCAGGCGGTGCGCCATCGCCTGCAGGGCCATCGAGCGCAGGCCGTGTCCGCCGGGGATGGATGCCGGGGGCAGATAGATCCGGCCGTTCTCCAGGTCGGTGACCGAGCGAGCGGAGTGGGGGAGATCGTTCGCGTAGATCAGCTCGAAGCCCAGCTGCTCCGCCATGATGCTGACGGTGCGGTGGGTGAGCGCACCGGTCGTGTGGCCGGCCGCCTTCAGCTTCTTCTCGGCGAGCTTCTCGATGTCGGGCAGGTAGTTGTTCTGCTCCCGCATCCGCAGCCGCAGTTCCGTGTTGGCGCGACGCGCCTCCTCCGGGGTCGCGATCGACTCGCGTTCCCGGCGATCGAGTTCGCGGTGGAGTGCGAGGATCCCCTCGATCGTCTCGTCCGTCATCGTCTTGGTGACCTTGACGGGCGCCACGCCCAGGCGGCGGAAGACCGGGCTCTGCTGCGCGCGCTCGAGTTCGAGCTCGAGCGCCGCGCGCCGGTTGGGCGGCTCGTTCGAGAGTAGGTCGGTGACATCGGTCCCGGTCGCCGTCGCGATCGCCTGCAGGACCGACAGTTTCGGTTCGCGCTTGCCGTTCTCGATCAGGCTCAGCTGGCTGCCGGCGATGCCGACGATCGCCCCGAGCTCGTCGAGCGTGTGCCCGTGGGCTTGGCGCTGATGACGGATGCGGTGGCCGAGGGTCGAGAGCTGGAGGGGCGTCGCCATGATCTTGAGCTTAGCGAAAGATTACGGATTCTTTACGTCGAGAATCCCGGAAAGCGCCGCGATCGACCCGGCACAGTGGAACCACGACCACCCCGACCGAGGAGCGCCGAATGGCCATCGCAGACCTGTTCACCCGCCCCACCCGCACCGCGTCCACGCCCGCTGCGCACGCAGCCGCGGCGGCGCCCACCGGCATCCGCCCCACCGTCACGGGTGAGGGCATGGCGGCCCTGCACGCCTGGGTCGACGAGATCGCCGCCCTCACGCAGCCCGCCCGCATCCACTGGGTCGACGGCTCCGCCGCCGAGAACGAGGCGCTCCTGCGCCAGCAGGTCGACGAGGGCAAGCTCATCAAGCTCAACCCCGAGTGGCGGCCCGGTTCGTACCTCGCTCGCTCGCACCCGAGCGACGTCGCTCGCACCGAGGCGCGCACCTTCATCGCGTCGGAGCGTGAAGAGGATGCCGGGCCCACCAACAACTGGATCGCGCCCGACGAGATCCGCGCGACCATCACCCCGCTGTTCGAAGGCAGCATGCGCGGTCGCACGATGTACGTCGTGCCGTTCTCGATGGGCGCCGTCGGCGGCCCGCTCTCGCACATCGGCGTCCAGGTGACCGACAGCGCCTACGCCGTCACCTCCATCGGCATCATGACGCGCGTCGGCGCCGACGTGCTGCAGCAGATCGCCGACGGCAAGCCCTGGGTGAAGACGGTGCACTCCGTCGGCGCTCCGCTCGCGCCCGGTGAGCAGGACGCCGCCTGGCCCTGCAACGACGAGAAGTACATCGTGCACTTCCCCGAGACGCTCGAGGTGTGGTCCTTCGGGTCGGGCTACGGCGGCAACGCGATCCTCGCGAAGAAGTGCTTCGCCCTGCGCATCGCGTCGGTCATCGGGCGGGACGAGGGGTGGCTCGCCGAGCACATGCTGCTCATCCGCGTCATCGACCCGGCCGGCAAGGCCTACCACGTCGCGGCCGCGTTCCCCTCGGCCTGCGGCAAGACGAACCTCGCCATGCTCCGCCCGACAATCCCGGGCTGGCGCGTCGAGACCCTCGGCGACGACATCGCGTGGCTGCGCCCGGGCGAGGACGGGCGCCTCTGGGCGATCAACCCCGAGGCGGGCTTCTTCGGCGTCGCGCCCGGCACCGGCGAGTCCACCAACGTGACGGCGGTCGACACGCTCTGGGGCAACACGATCTTCACGAACGTCGCGCTGCGCCCCGACGGCGACGTCTGGTGGGAGGGTCTCACCGACGAGGCGCCCGCCGAGCTCACCGACTGGGAGGGCAAGCCCTGGACCCCGGCATCCGGTCGTCCCGCCGCCCACCCGAACTCGCGCTTCACCGTCAGCGCCGGCCAGTGCCCCCAGATCGCCGAGGACTGGGACGCCCCCGAGGGTGTGCCGCTCGACGCGATCCTCTTCGGCGGGCGCCGCGCGACCAACGTGCCGCTCGTGGTCGAGGCGACCGACTGGACCCACGGCGTGTTCATGGGCTCGAACATCTCGTCCGAGCGCACCGCGGCCGCCGAGGGACTCGTCGGCGAGCTGCGCCGCGACCCGTTCGCCATGCTGCCGTTCTGCGGCTACAACATGGCCGACTACTTCGCCCACTGGCTGAAGGTCGGGCAGCAGCTGCGCTTCGACCGCGCCCCGCGCATCTTCCAGGTCAATTGGTTCCGCAAGGGATCCGACGGACGCTTCCTGTGGCCCGGCTTCGGCCACAACGCCCGCGTCATCGACTGGATCATCCGCCGGATCGACGGGTCCGTCGGCGCCGTCGACAGCCCCGTCGGACGTCTGCCGCGCACCGAGGATCTCAACCTCGCGGGCATCGAGGTGCCGCAGGCGGATCTCGACGAGCTGTTCGCGGTTGACCCGGCATCCTGGCTCGCCGAAGCCGACCTCACCGAGGAGTTCTACCGCACCTTCGGCGGCAAGGTCCCCGCGGCCCTGTACGCCGAGCTCGCCGCCCTCCGCTACCGCCTGCAGCGCACCCAGCAGTCCGCCTGACGCGCTCGCCGAGACGTCGCAGATGGTCGCTCTCCCGCTCGGGAGGCGACCATCTGCGACGTTTCGGGCGTCGGCTCGCGGTGCGTTCGGGTCAGACGAGCAGCTGGCGGGCGGCCAGGTCGCGGTAGAGCGGCACGTCGCGGATGAGCTCGTCGTGCGTGCCCTGGCCGACGACGCGGCCGTGGTCGAGGACCACGATGAGGTCGCTGTCGACGACGGTCGAGAGGCGGTGGGCGATCACGACGAGCGTGCGGCCGGCCGCGACGGCGTCGATCGCCTCCCGCATCCGCTGCTCGTTGAGTCCGTCGAGCGACGACGTGGACTCGTCGAGCAGCAGGATCGGGGGAGCGGCCAGCAGCGCCCGCGCGATCGCGAGGCGCTGGCGCTCGCCGCCCGAGAGCATGACGCCCGCCTCGCCGACGGGTGCCTGCAGGCGTAGCGGCGACCGCTCGAGCACGTCGGTGAGGTTGACGGCGGCCAGGACCCGTTCGCAGTCCGCGTCGGAGGCGTCGGGGGAGGCGAGGCGCAGGTTGTCGACGATCGTGCCGGCGAGGGTCGGGGCGTCCTGCTCGACGTAGCCGAGGCGGGCGCGCAGCGAGAGCCGGTCGAGCGCGCGGGCGTCGACCCCGTCGATGAGCACGGCGCCGGCCGTCGGGTCGTAGAACCGCTCGATGAGGGCGAGGGTCGTCGACTTCCCGGCGCCGGACGGGCCGACGAGGGCGACGCGGGACCCGCGCGGCACCCGGAACGAGACGCCCCGCAGCACCGTGGCCTCTGGCTCCGGCTCGGCGTCCTCGGGCAGGGGTGCGCGCGCGTCCGCGAGGG
The DNA here is from genome assembly GCF_001644225.1 of Microbacterium oleivorans. Classification (GTDB taxonomy): domain Bacteria; phylum Actinomycetota; class Actinomycetes; order Actinomycetales; family Microbacteriaceae; genus Microbacterium; species Microbacterium gawkjiense. The sequence continues at coordinate 119,060 of NZ_LSTV01000001.1, forward strand.
TCTTCAGCGCCTCGTCCTGCGCGCTCCGGCGGGCGCGGACGACCGCCTCGGGGTAGGAGAAGTGCACGTCGCGGAACTCGATCGCGGCCGTCTCGTCGGGGGAGGGGGCGACGGCGGATGCGGCGATCGCGGCATCCTCTGCCGATTCGTCCGGCAGGTCGAGGACCTCCTGGATGCGGCCGAGCGCGCCGAGGGCCTGGTTCACCGACGTGATGGCCCCGAAGAACGAGGCGAGCGGCTGGACGAGGAAGAAGAGGAACATGACGAACACGACCAGCTGGGCGATCTCGATCGCGCCCGACGCGACGCGGAAGCCACCCACGCCGAGGACCACGAGGAGCGACACCTGCAGCGCGATGCCCGCCACGGGGACGACGACCGCCGACGCCTTCGCGACCGACACGCCGGCGTCGTACGCCTCGCTCGCGGTGGCCGAGATGGCCGCCTGCTCGCGGGATTCGGCGCCGGATGCCCGGATCGTGCGGATCGAGCCGATCGCGCGTTCCACACCCGAGGCGAGGGCGCCGACCTTCTCCTGCTGAACGGACGTCGCCCGCCGGATGCGGCCGCTCAGGACGCCGACGACGGCGGCCGAGGCGCCGATCACGACCACGATGAGCAGCAGCAGCACCGGGTCGATCACGAGCATCGCGACGATCGCGCCGACGAAGATGAGCGCGTTGCCGATCGAGTCCGCGAAGCCTTGCGTGAGGACGGCGTAGAGCAGGGTCGTGTCGGTGCCGACGCGCGAGACGAGGTCGCCGGTACGCCGCGCGTCGTACTCCTGGACCGGCAGATGCAGGAGCTTCGCGATCAGGCGTCGCCGGCTCGAGTAGACGACCGCGGTGCCCGTGCGCTGCAGGAGGTAGTGCTGGAACCCCCCGATGAGGGACGAGACGACCACGAGGCCCACGAGGACCCAGACGAGGATGCCGAGGGCCTGGCCGGCCTGCACGCGCCCGATGACGTCGCCGACGAGGAGCGGCTGCACGAGGGTGGCGACCGCCTCGAGCACGCTCAGGACGCCGACGACGACGAGGACGCCCTTGTGCTCGAGCAGGAACGGGAGGAGCTGGCGGAGGCTGGCGCGGGGGCCGTCGTCCTTCGAGGGGCGACGCAGACCGCGGCGGGGCGTGGACATCCCTCTATCTTCCCCCTCGCGGCTGAGGGGATGTCCGGTGCCGTCGGTAGGGTGGTGCGGTGCCAGAAGCCGTGATCCGCGCCGAGAACCTCGTGAAGGCCTACAAGACCAAGGGCAAGCCCGACTTCGTCGCCGTCGACGGCCTGTCGTTCGAGGTCGCGCCGGGCGAGTCGTTCGGACTCCTCGGCCCCAACGGCGCGGGCAAGTCGACGACGATGAAGATGATCGGCGCCGTCTCGACCCGCACGAGCGGCGATCTCTCGATCCTCGGGCTCGATCCCGACCGGTACGGACCCGAGATCCGGTCCCGTCTCGGCGTGGTCCCGCAGCAGGACAACCTCGACGGTGAGCTCAACGCCCGCGAGAACCTCTACATCTACGGCCGGTACTTCGGGCTCCCCGGCAGGGTGTGCGCTGAGAAGGCCGACGAGCTGCTCGCCTTCGCGCAGCTCGAGGACAAGGCGAAGAACAAGGTCGACCAGCTCTCCGGCGGCATGAAGCGCCGCCTCACGATCGCCCGCGGACTCATCAACGACCCCCGCATCCTGCTCCTCGACGAACCGACGACCGGTCTCGACCCGCAGGCGCGGCACGTCCTTTGGGACCGCTTGTTCCGCCTCAAGGAACGCGGGACGACCCTCGTCCTCACGACGCACTACATGGACGAAGCCGAACAGCTCTGCGACCGGCTCATCGTCGTCGACAAGGGGCGCATCATGGCCGAGGGGAGCCCGGCCTCCCTCATCCGCGAGCACTCCAGCCGCGAAGTGCTCGAGGTGCGCTTCGGGTCCGACCGCAATGAGCAGGTCGCGGCGCAGCTGCAGGGGGTCGGCGATCGCATCGAGGTGCTGCCCGACCGCATCCTCGTGTACGCGCACGACGGCGAGGCGGCGCTCGAGCGCGTCACCGCGGCGGGCCTGCAGCCCCTCACGAGCCTCGTGCGGCGCTCGAGTCTCGAGGACGTCTTCCTCCGTCTCACCGGACGGTCGCTGATCGAATGAGCGGGACGACCGCGTCGGTGCAGCCGACGCTCGACGAGTTGCGCGCCGAGGCCCTGGAGTGGGGCCGCAAGCCGCGCCGGCACGGCAGCTGGTACGTGACCGAGCACATGGTCCGCGCGATGCGCGCGTACGGGTGGACGATCGTCGTCGGCGCCCTCGGGCAGCCGGTGCTGTATCTGCTGGGTCTCGCGGCGGGTCTCGCCGCCCTCATCCAGGCGCCCATCGACGACCGCGGCGTGCAGGTGGACTACCTCGTGTTCGTCGCCCCTGCTCTCCTCGTCACTGCGGCGATCTCGGTCGCCTCCGAGGAGATGACCTACCCCGTCATGGCCGGGTTCAAGTGGCGGCGCTACTTCTTCGGGTTCAATGCGTCCGCCCTGTCGAGCCCGCAGATCGCGAACGGCGTGGTCATCGGCGCCGCCGCCCGCATGGCGTTCGCGGTCGCGGCGTACTACCTCTTCATCTGGCTTCTGGGCGCCCTCGGCATCGGGTGGACGACCGTGCCCCATCCCGAAACCGGCTGGCTCGCGATCCCGGCGGGGCTGCTCGCGGGGCTCGCCTTCGGCATCCCGCTCATGGCGTACGCGGGGTCGATCGAAGACGACAAGGGGCAGTTCGCGCTCGTGCAGCGGTTCATCTTCATGCCGATGTTCCTGTTCTCGGGCACCTTCTACCCGCTCGAGGCCCTGCCGGCCTGGCTGCAGTGGATCGGATGGGTCTCGCCGCTCTGGCACGGCGCCGAGCTCGGCCGACTGGCGACGTACGGTGCCGCCGTGCCGCCGGTGATGGTCGCCGTCCACCTCGCGTACCTCGTCGTGCTCGCGGGCGTCGGCTACCTGTGGGGCCGCAAGGTCTTCGTCGAGAGGCTCGCGAAGTGAGCGCCGCGACGGTCGAGGTCACCGTGCGTCGCGGCGGAGTGCGGGCGCTGTGGGCGGGCAACCCCGGCGCGGTCGTGCAGCGCGGCTTCCTCGCCGCCCGGTCGTCGAGTTGGGCGGTCGTGCTCTCCGGCTTCTTCGAGCCGGTGTTCTACCTCGCGTCGATGGGGCTGGGGCTCGGGGCGCTCATCGGCGACGTCGAGACATCGCAGGGCATCCCGGTCAGCTACGCCGCGTTCATCGCTCCCGCCCTCCTCGCCGTCTCGGCGATGAACGGGGCGATCTACGACTCCACCTGGAACGTCTTCTTCAAGCTCAACTACGGCAAGCTCTACGAGGGCATGCTGGCGACCTCGCTCGGTCCGCTCGACGTGGCCCTCGGCGAGATCCTCTACGCGCTCCTGCGCGGTCTGCTCTACGCGACCGGGTTCATGATCGTCATGCAGATCCTCGGGCTGAACCTGGCGTGGACGGCGATCCTCGCGATCCCGGCAGTGCTCCTCATCGCGTTCGGCTTCGCCAGTCTCGGCATGGCCGTCACGAGCTACATGAAGACGTTCCAGCACATGGACTGGATCAACTTCGTCCTGCTGCCCATGTTCCTGTTCTCGGCGACGTTCTACCCGATCACCGTTTACCCCGAGTGGGTGCAGTCGATCGTCATGGCGCTGCCGCTCTGGCACGGCGTCGAATTGATACGCGGGCTGACCACCGGCATCCTGTCGGCGGGCATGCTGTGGCACGTCCTGTACTACGTCGTGATGATCGCGGTCGGACTCGTCTTCACGACGAAGCGCCTGCGCGCGCTGTTCCTCGACTGAGGGTCAGCGTCCCGATTCCATGACCTCGCGCGCCTTGCGGATGCGGCGGGGGTTGACCGGATGCGTCGCGAGCACGACCTTGCCGCGCGAGTGCAGCTTCTGCAGGTCGTCGTATGCTTCGGCGACGTCGGCGAGCGGGTAGAAGCCCGACACGAGGACGTTGACCGCCCGCTTCTCGGCGAGCTCGACGACCTTGCGCAGCTGGTCGGTGCCATGTGCGACGGCCTCGGGGTCGTCCGACAGCAGGGCGACCTCGCGCTCGCGACGGTCGGCGCTCGAGCGGAACTTGCTCGCGGGGACGCCGAGGGCTTCGGCGATCTCGTGTCCGTCCTGCCCGAAGTTGTCGATGTACGCGCTGACCCCGTCGGGGGCGAGGGCGCGGATCCGGTCGACGATCCCCTCGCCGTAGCGCACGGGCTTCACACCGAGCTGACGCAGGTAGTCGAAGTTGCGGTCGCCGCACGTCCCGATCACGCGGGCACCGCGGTGCATCGCGATCTGCGCCTCGACGCTGCCGACACCGCCCGCCGCGGCTGAGACGACCACCGTGTCGCCGGCACCCACCTTCAGCTCGTCGAGGATGTCGAGGGCCGTCGTGCCGGCCAGGTACAGACCGCCGGCGGTCTCGAACGTGACGTTCTTGGGCTTGCGCACGAGCCGGTCGGTCGACACCGTGAGGTGGGTGGCCTGCGCTCCCGAGCGGACGTGACCGACGACGTCGCTGCCGACAGGGAAGCCCGCCGTGTCGGGGCCGACGGCGATGACCGTGCCGGCGAAGCAGCTGCCCGATCGGCGGGGGAACGGGTCGTCCCATTCCTTCTCCGCGCCCGAGCGGACGAAGCCGTCGATGTGGTTGAGGCCCATCGTCATGACCTCGACGGTCACCTCGCCCGGGCCGGGCTCCGGAAGCGGGCGGGTGACGAGGTGGAGCACCTCGGGTCCGCCGGTGTCGTCGTACTCGACGACCGATGCCTGTGTGACCTTCTTGATGGCCATCGTCCACTCCTCACGTGCCTGTGGGGCCGACGATAGCCCTGCGTCCGGCCGGAGGGGAGCTCTTGACAGACGGATGCCGCGACCCTCCCGGTGGGGTGGGGCGCGGCATCCGCTCGTCAGGGTCGGGTCAGCGTGCGCCGAGGTCGACGTGTCCGATGTTCGTCTCGTACTCGACGTCCTTCGTCTCCTTCGACAGCCACAGGGCGATGAAGGTGAGGACGGCCGAGCCCGACAGGTAGACGCCGACGAGCCACGGCGATCCGCCGGCGGCGGCCCAGAGGGCGGTCGCGACGATCGGGGCGAGCGCGGCGCCGAGGATCGACGACACGTTGTACGAGATCGCCGACCCGGTGTACCGGACGTTCGTCGGGAACAGCTCGGGGAGCAGGGCACCCATCGGACCGAACGTCGCACCCATGAGCATGAACCCGAAGATCAGGAAGGCCTGCACGAGGGCGCCGCTGAACTTGGGGTCGAGCTGGGGCAGGAGGAAGACGTTGAAGAGCAGACCGAAGAGGGCGATCGCCCCCGTGATCCACAGCAGCAGGCGGCGACGGCCGATCGTGTCGGCGACGGGGCCTGAGAGCAGCGTGAAGACGCCGAAGAAGACGACACCGACGATCTGCATGATGACGAAGTCGGTGTACCCGAACCCGAGGCCCGGCACGTAAGTGGCCGCGTCGAACGCCGTGCCCGCAGCCTCTGCCGCGGCGGCCGCTCCCTCGGTCGTGGCCTTCGTGCCGTAGGCGAGGGTGAAGCTCGTCATCAGGTAGAAGAGCACGTACGTGGCGAGCATGATGAACGTGCCGAGGATCAGCTGCTTCCAGTGGCGACGGACGACCTCGCCGAGGGGGAACTTGCGGATCGCGCCCGTCTTCTCGGCCTTGGCGAACGTCTCGGACTCGACGAGTTTGAGACGCACGTAGAGGCCGACGATCACCATGACCGCCGAGAACAGGAACGGCACGCGCCAGCCCCAGGCGAGGAACTCCTCGCTGCGCTGCGCGGGGCCGTCGGGGTGCGGCAGCAGGAAGTAGATCACCAGGAACACCGTGTTGGCGATGATGAAGCCGATCGGCGCGCCGAGCTGCGGGAACGTGCCGTACCAGGCGCGCTTGCCCTTCGGGGCGTTCTCGGTCGCGACGAGCGCCGCACCCGACCATTCGCCGCCGAGGGCGAAGCCCTGCGCGAGGCGGAGGACGAGCAGCAGGATCGGCGCGAGCACGCCGACCTGGTCGAACGTCGGCAGGAGGCCGATGAGGAAGGTGGCGACACCCATCGTGAGCAGCGACCCGACGAGGGTCGCCTTGCGTCCGAACTTGTCGCCGAAGTGGCCGAAGATGACGGCGCCGACGGGGCGGGCGACCATGGCGGCGCCGAAGATGCTGAACGAGAGCAGCAGGTTCGTGGTGTCGTTGCCGGCGGGGAAGAACAGGATGGGGAAGACGAGGACGGCGGCGGTCGCGTAGACGTAGAAGTCGTAGAACTCGATCGTGGTGCCGATGAGGCTCGCCGTGATGACGCGGGAGCGGGGATTGGCGGGTGCGGTGGATGCCGCGGGTGCTGCGGATGACATGCGGGGGACCTTCGGAACGAAGCGGTGGGTCCTCATGGGACGCGTCGGCGGCGGACGTCCTCGCAGGGGTGATGCGAGGGCGTCACAGCTCTGGGATCACCGAGGCGCCGACGGAGTCGCCGGCGCCAAACCTCCACCCTACTCCCGCGTCATCCAGCGGGATCGGCCGGTCAGCGCCAGATGACCGCGAGCCCGGCGTTGAGGAGGGTGAGGATGCCGATGGGCCAGAAGATCCCGGTGGGCACCGACCCCGACTTCCGCAGGCGTCCCGCGCCGGCGCCGAGGAGGCCGCCGATGAGGACGAGGACGACGAGCTTGATGCCGATCTTGGCGTAGTTCAGGTCGTGGTCGAGACCCCACGGCGCCGAGAGCGCGAGGCCCGCGACGAGTGCGATGCCGAGACCCCAATGCATGATGCGCGTCACGCGGCGCTGTCCGACGAGTTCGACCACCCAGGCCCCGAAGAGAGTCGCGAAACCGACGAGGTGGACGAGGACGACGATGCTGCGCAGGATCTCCATGCCCTCAGGCTACCTGAAGGTTGAGATCCCGCGCAGCATCGAGAAGGCGTGACGCGTCGCGCGTCAGCCGCGGAGGTCCCGCAGGACGAGCGCGGTGCGGATGGCGGCATCCGCTGCTTCTGCGCCCTTGTCCTCCTTCGAGCCTTCGAGGCCGGCGCGGTCGAGGCCCTGCTGCTCGTCGTCCAGCGTCAGCACGCCGAAGCCGACGGGCTTGCCGGTGTCGAGCGCGACGCGGGTGAGTCCGTCCGTCGCGGCCGACGAGACGAAGTCGAAGTGCGGGGTGCCGCCACGGATGATGACGCCCAGCGCGACGGCCGCGTCGGCGCCGGCGTCGAGCGCGGCCTTGGCGGCGACGGGCAGCTCGAACGAGCCCGGTACGCGCACGAGGCGCCACGTGGCGCCCGAGGCGTCGAGGATGCGCTTCGCGCCCGCGATCAGGCCGTCGGTGATGGTGTCGTGCCACTGCCCGGCGATCACGACGACGGACAGGCCGCTCGCGTCGACCGCTTCGGCCCGGGGTGCTCCGTGTCCGCTCATGCGGTGTGCTCCTCACTGTGCGCGAGGGCCTCGCGCAGTTCGTCGGCGTCGATGATGTGGCCCATGCGGTCGGCCTTCGTCGCCAGGTACTGGTGGTTGTTCGCGCCGACCCCGACCAGCAGGGGCACCTGGTCGACGATGGTGAGACCGAGGGCACGCAGCTGCGCGACCTTGTCGGTGTTGTTGGTCAGCAGACGGATCTGCTTCACGCCGAGGTCGGACAGGATGCCGGCGGCCGCCGCGTAGTCGCGGGCGTCGGCCGGCAGGCCGAGCGCGAGGTTCGCGTCGACGGTGTCGAGCCCCCGCTCCTGCAGGCTGTACGCGCGCAGCTTGTTGATGAGGCCGATGCCGCGGCCCTCGTGGCCGCGCATGTAGATGACGACGCCGCCGTCCTGCTCGATCGCGTCGAGCGCCGCCTCGAGCTGCGGTCCGCACTCGCACTTGAGCGAGCCGAACGCCTCACCCGTGAGGCACTCGGAGTGCACGCGCACGAGCGGTGCCTCCTCGGTGAGGTCCCCCGAGACGACGGCGATGTGGTCGGTGCCGGTGATCCGGTCCTTGTAGGCGAGGAACCGGAACTGGCCGTGCGAGGTGGGGACCGTCGCCTCGGCGCGCAGGCTCACGCGCCGCTTGGCGGTGTGGTCGGTGTGGGCGGCGGTGCCGTCGCCGTCGGCCGCGCTGACGTGCGCGATGAGCTGCTCGATCGTGATGACGGGGATGCCTTCGCGCTCGCCCATCTCGAGGAGCCCCGGCATCCGCATCATGCTGCCGTCGTCGGCGACGACCTCGCCGATCACGGCGACCGGCTGCAGGCCCGCGAGCTGCATGAGCTCGACGGCGGCCTCGGTGTGGCCGGCGCGCTCGCGCACGCCGCCGTCGACGGCGCGGAGCGGCAGCACGTGCCCCGGGCGGATGAGCGAGGACGGCACCGAGTCCGGGTCGGCCAGCACGTTGACGGTGCGGGCGCGGTCCGAGGCGCTAATGCCGGTCGTGACGCCCTCCGCGGCGTCGACGCTCACGGTGTACGCCGTGCTCCGGGCATCCTGGTTCTGCTCGACCATGGGGGGCAGGTCGAGGCGATCGGCCCAGTCGGCCGGCATCGGGGCGCACAGGAACCCGCTGGACCACCGGATGGTCCACGCAAGCCACTCCGGCGAGGCGAGCTCGGCGGACAGGATGATGTCGCCCTCGTTCTCGCGGCTCTCATCGTCGGCGACCAGGATCGGTCGGCCTTCCTTGAGGGCTTCCAGGGCGTCGGGGATGGACGAAAGGCTCATCGGGAGCCTCCTTCTTCTGCGGACGGGATGCCGTCGGGTGAGGCGAATCGGAGCAGGCGCTGCACGTGCCGCGCCAGGATGTCGGTTTCGAGGTTGACGCGGTCGCCGGGGGCGAGCGTGCCGAGGGTGGTCACCTCGAGCGTCTCGGGGATGAGGGAGATCTCGAACCAGTGCGACGCGGCGTCGGGCTCGGACACGTCCGAGACGGTGAGCGAGACGCCCTGGACCGTGATGGACCCCTTGTCGACGACGAGCGGGGCGAGGTCGGCCGGCAGCGAGACGCGGATGACGCGCCACTGCTCGCCGGGACGGACCTCGAGGACCTCGCCCGTGCCGTCGACGTGTCCCTGCACGATGTGCCCGCCGAGGCGCGTGTGCGCGGCGAGGGCACGCTCGACGTTCACTCGGGAGTCGACCCCGAGGGTGCCGAGCGTCGACATGTCGAGCGTCTGCTTCATGACGTCGGCCGTGAACCCCTCGGAGGTCTGGTCGGTGACCGTCAGGCAGACGCCGCTGATCGAGATCGAGTCGCCGCGCTGCGCGTCCGAGACGGCGAGGGGCGCGCGCACGGTGAGTCGCACGCCGTCGCCGGAGGGCTCGATCGCCGTGATGACGCCCTGTTCTTCGATGATGCCGGTGAACATCAGGCCTCCTGGGGGGTGAGGGTGACGAGGATGTCGTCGCCGAGTCGGTCGACGCCTGTGATGTCGAGGCGTCGCTGCTGGGAGATGGTCGCGACGCCGATGTCGCCGACCGCGAGGCGGTCGCCGCCGATCAGCGTCGGTGCGATGTAGACGAGGAGCTCGTCGATGAGCCCCTGGCGCAGGAAGGATGCCGCCAGGGTCGGGCCGCCCTCGATGAACACACGTTGGGCGCCGAGCTCGCGGAGGCGGTCCAGCAGGTCCCGCAGGTCCTCGCCCTCGTCCTGCATGAACGGGCGCGGGTGCTTGCGCACCCGCGCCTCCTGCGGCACGGCGCGGACGCCGACCACGACGGGTCGGGGCTGGTCTTCGTAGAGTCCGCCGTCCTCGCGCCGCGCGGTCAGCGCGGGATCGTCCGCGAGGACGGTTCCCGTCCCCACCACGATCGCGTCCGCCAGCGAGCGTCGGCGGTGCACGTCGGCGCGGGCCTCGGGTCCCGTGATCCACTGGCTGGTGCCGTCGGATGCCGCGGCCCGCCCGTCGAGCGACTGCGCCCACTTCAGGGTCACGTGAGGCCGCTTCAGACGCTGCACGGTCAGCCACGACGCGATGAGCTCCTCGCCCTCGTCGCGCAGCACGCCGCCCTCGACCTCGACGCCGGCGTCCCGGAGGCGCGCGGAGCCCCCGGAGGACACCTCGCCCGGGTCGTCGACGGCGTACACGACACGGGCGACGCCTGCCTCGAGGAGCGCGACCGCGCAGGGGCCGGTGCGCCCGGTGTGGTTGCACGGCTCGAGGGTCACGACGGCCGTCGCGCCGCGCGCGGCATCCGGTCCGAGCTTCGAGAGGGCGTCGATCTCGGCGTGCGGCGTCCCCGCGCCGTGATGCCAGCCCTCGGCGAGCACCTCACCCGCGGGGGAGAGGATGACCGCGCCGACCTGCGGGTTGACCCCCCGCGGTCCACGCTGAGCGAGCGCGAAAGCGTGGCGGAGCGCGGCGCGCTCTGCGTCGGTGGCACTCATCCGGATCCTCACGATGGGGTGTTCCGGGGCGCGGGCGCGTCAGGCGGCCCCGCAGGGTCACTGCGGGCGCCCGTGCTGCCTCCCATCCGGACTAGCGACTCGCGTCGCATCACCGTCGGTTCCGGATTTCCACCGGATCAGCAGGACCTCGGGTCCCGCTCGCGGACTATCACCGCCGGTTCGGATTCCCACCGACCCCGGAGCACGTTTCTTGCTCTCGAAGTGTAGTCAACCGGAATGACGCGGATTCATTCCCCGTCATCTCTTGACGCGGACGATCATCCGGTCAACGCGCGGGCGGTGGCCTCGTCGACGACGAGCTCGGTGACCAGCCGTGCCGCGAGCGCACCCCGGAGGCTGTCGCGTTTGTCGACGCCCGACACGATGCACACCCGGCTCGGCACGCGACGCAGCACCTCGAAGCGGGGCCCGGTCGCCCGGTCGTTCAACTCGATCCCGCGGGTCGACCCGTCGAGGCGGTAGAAGACGGTGGCGACGTCGCCCACCACGCCCTCGCGGTCGAGCGCCGCGAGCTCCTCGGGTTCGAGGTAGCCGCCGGAGTACACGTGGCTGGGGACGCGCGAATCCGCCGCTCCGACGCTGAAGACGACGAGGTCCATCGCCGCCTGCATGGCCAGGATGCGGGTGGTGCTGCGCTCGCGCCACATGGCCTGCTTCGTGCGCGGATCGTCGAAGAACGCGGGCACCGGGAACTGCTGCGCACTTCCGCCGTAGGCGACGGCGAAGCGGCTCAGGATGTCGCTCGCGTACAGCAGGCCCGTGGTGCGGGTGTTCCCGGAACCGTTCAGCTGCACGAAGGTCGTGCCGTGCATGGCCTTGGGGACGAGGCGGCGGCTGACCGCGGCGGTGGTGGATCCCCACGCGACGCCGACCGTCGCATCCGCTTCGATGAGGTCGCCGAGCAGGTGCGCCGCGGCGGTCGCGACCCGCTCCAGCCGCTCCACCTCGCTCGCGTCGTCGGGGACCGGGACGACGTGGGCGGTGATGCCGTAGCGGTCGGCGAGCTCCTGTTCCAGCAGCTGCGGGGCGGCGAAGGGGGAGCGGATGCGGATGTCGACGATTCCCGTTGCGCGGGCGCGTGACAGCAGGCGCGAGACGGTGGAGCGCGAGGTGCCGAGTTCCCGGGCGATGGCCTCCATCGTGCGGTCCTGGACGTAGTAGAGGTGCGCGGCGGTGAGCGCGCGTCGGATGTCGTCGGGGTCCAGGGTCTCGTCCACGGATGACAGTGTGCACGTATGTGCAACCGGACTGCAATCCCGTCCACCGCTGTCATCATGGTCCCATCGGCTTCTTCGGAAGCGGTCTGAGGCGAGCGGGGCGAGAGCCCGGCAGAAGTGGGAGTGTGACGTGGACACCGAGACCCGACAGGCGACGACGGCGCTGCGCGAGCGGCCGCAGGCGGACGTGCTCATCATCGGCGGCGGCATCAACGGCGTCGCGACCTTCCGCGACCTGGCGCTGCAGGGCGTCGACGTGGCTCTCGTCGAGCGCAGCGATTTCCTCTCCGGTGCGTCGGCGGCCTCGAGCCACATGATCCACGGCGGCATCCGCTACCTCGAGAACGGCGAGCTCCGCCTCGTCCACGAAGCGGTCACCGAGCGCAACGACCTGCTGACGACGGCGGCCCACTACGTGCGTCCGCTGCGGACCACCGTGCCGATCTTCTCGACGTTCTCGGGTCTGCTCTCCGCGCCGCTGCGCATGGTGCTCCACCGCAAGACCGCCTCCACCGAGCGCGGCGCCCTCCTGATCAAGGTCGGCCTCATCATCTACGACTCGTTCTCGCGCGGCGGAGGCCGCGTGCCGCGGCACACCTTCCGCGGTCGGCGCCGCTCGCTGCGGGAGCTCCCCGACCTGAACGCCGACGTGAAGTACACGGCGACTTACTGGGATGCCTCCCTCCGCGAGCCCGAGCGCCTCGGACTCGACCTCGTCCGTGACGGCGTCGCGCTCGGCGGCAGCCGCGCCCGCGCCGCCAACTACACCTCCGCGGTCGGCGTGGGCGGCGGCAAGGTCGTCCTCCGCGACGAGGTCACCGGCGAGGAGTTCCCGTTCGCGGCATCCGTCGTCCTCAACGCGGCCGGCCCGTGGACCGACCTCGCCAACGAGGCGCTCGGTGGCGCGACCCGGTACATGGGCGGCACCAAGGGCTCGCACATCGTCCTCGACCACCCCGAGCTGATGCAGGCCACCGGCGGTCGGGAGATCTTCTTCGAGCACTCCGACGGTCGCATCGTGCTCATCTACCCGCTCAACGGTCGGGTCCTCGTCGGCACGACCGACCTCGAGCACGACATGTCCGAGCCCGCCGTCTGCACGGAGGAGGAGGTCGACTACTTCCTCGACCTCATCGGTCACGTCTTCCCGTCGATCCCGGTCGACCGGTCTCAGATCGTGTTCCGCTACTCGGGCGTCCGCCCGCTCCCCGGTCACGGCGACATGGCCGCAGGTTTCGTGTCGCGCGACTACCGCATCGAGGAGGCGACGCTGCCGGGTTCCGACGGCGTGCCGGTGCTCAGCCTCGTCGGCGGCAAGTGGACGACCTTCCGCGCCGTCGCCGCACGCCTGGCCGACGAACTGATGTCCCGGATCGGACGCACGCGGGTCCGCTCGACGAAGGGGCTGCCCATCGGCGGCGCCGTCGGCTTCCCTCGCACCGACGCCGAGCGCGACGCCTGGGTGCACCACCACCTGTCGGACTTCGGTGCCGAGCGCGGCACCCGTCTCCTGCACCGCTACGGCACGCACGCCCTCGCCGTGGCCGCCTCGCTCCGGCAGGACGCGCAGGACGCACCCCTGAGCTCGCTGCCACGCTTCAGCTCGGGCGAGTTCCGCCACATCGCGCGCACCGAATCGATCGTGCACCTCGAGGACATCCTGCTGCGCCGCACCAACATCGCCTTCCGCGGCGAGGCGACCCCCGAGGTCGTCGAAGAGGTGGCCGACGCCGTCGCGGATGTGATGGGCTGGGATGCCGCGACGCGCGGCGCCGAGATCGATCGGGCGCTCGCCGCGGTGCACGCCGCCGATCCCGTCGCCGTCTGACGCCGGCATCCCCGTCGCCGCACCGGCGATGAGCACTCGAAGAGGAGACGAGACGTGACCGATCACGTGATCGCCATCGACCAGGGAACGACCTCGACACGAGCGATCGTGTTCGACGGGGAGGGCACCCTCGTCGCGACCGCGCAGCGGGAGCACGAGCAGATCTTCCCCCGTGCCGGCAGGGTCGAGCACGACCCGGTCGAGATCTGGACGAACACCGAATGGGTGCTCGCCAACGCGCTCGGGCAGGTGGGCCTGTCGGCCGCCGACGTCGCCGCGATCGGCGTCACCAACCAGCGCGAGACGGCGATCGTCTGGGACCGTCGCACCGGCCGGCCGATCCACAACGCCCTCGTGTGGCAGGACACCCGCACGCAGCCCGCGATCGACCGCCTCATCGAGGCGCGCGGGGTCGACGCCTTCGCCGAGGTGACCGGACTCCCGCTCGCGTCGTACTTCTCGGCGTCGAAGATCGCGTGGATCCTCGACCACGTCGACGGGGCGCGCGACGCGGCACTCCGCGGCGACCTGCTCTTCGGGACGCCCGACACCTGGGTCGTCTGGAACCTCACGGGCGGCAGCGACGGCGGCATCCACATCACCGACGTCACCAATGCGAGCCGCACCCTGCTCATGGACCTGACCACGCTCGACTGGTCGGACGAGATGCTGCAGGTGTGGGACATCCCTCGCGAGATGCTGCCCGAGATCCGCTCGTCGTCCGAGGTCTACGGCGAGGTCGTGCAACCGCGCGTCGCCCGCGGCATCCGCATCGCCGGCATCCTCGGCGACCAGCAGGCGGCGACCTTCGGTCAGGCCGCCTTCGACGCCGGGCAGTCCAAGAACACCTACGGCACCGGCAACTTCCTGCTCGTGGGCACCGGTACCGAGCTGGTGCGCTCGGATGCCGGCCTCATCACCACGGTCGCCTACCGCCTCGGGGACGAGCCGCCGCACTACGCGCTCGAGGGCTCGATCGCCGTCACAGGTTCGCTCGTGCAATGGCTGCGCGACAACCTCGGGATCATCTCCGAGTCGACCGAGGTCGAGCGGCTCGCCCGCACCGTCGAGGACAACGGCGGCGCCTACTTCGTGCCCGCCTTCTCGGGCCTGTTCGCGCCGTACTGGCGCCCCGACGCCCGTGGCGCGCTCGTCGGTCTCACCCGCTACGTCACGAAGGCGCACATCGCGCGGGCCGCTCTCGAGGCCACCGCGTTCCAGACGCGCGACGTCATCGCCGCCGTCGTCTCCGACACCGGTCGCGATCTCGAGGAGCTGCGCGTCGACGGCGGGATGACGCGCAACGACCTGCTCATGCAGTTCCAGGCCGACATCCTGGGCATCCCCGTCGTCCGCCCGAAGGTCGTCGAGACGACGGCCCTCGGCGCCGCGTACGCCGCGGGTCTCGCCGTCGGCGTCTGGTCGGGAAAGGACGCCCTGCGCGGCTACTGGCAGGAGGACCGCCGGTTCGAGCCGCAGATGGATCCCGACGAGCGGGACCGCCGCTGCCGCCTGTGGGCGAAGGCCGTCGAGAAGTCCATGGGATGGGTCGACGACGACGCGCGCGTGCTCGCCGGGACGGTCTGAGCTACTTCAGCAGCCGCGACAGCCGGCGGTCGGCGAGGATCTTGCCGCCCGTCTGGCACGTCGGGCAGTACTCGAGGCTGTTGTCGGCGAAGAAGACCGACCGCACCTCGTCGCCGCATACCGGGCACGCCTCGCCGCGACGGCCGTGGACGGCCATCCCGCGCCGCTTGGCGTCCTTGAGGTCGGCGGGCGGTTTGCCGGATGCCGCGGCCACCGCCTCGGCGAGCGTCTGCTGCATCGCCGCGTAGAGCCGATCGATCTCGGCATCCGTCAGCGTTGCGGCCAGGGCGTAGGGTGACATCTTCGCCGCGTGCAGGATCTCGTCGGAGTACGCGTTGCCGATGCCGGCGATGATCGACTGGTCGCGCAGGACGCCCTTGATCTGCGTCCGGCGTCCGGCGAGGAGCTCCGCGAGCGTGTCGCGGGTGAACCCGTCGTCGAGCGGATCGGGACCGAGGCGTGCGATCCCCGGGACGTCGGCGGGGGAACGCGCGGCGTAGTACGCGAGCGACTTCTTGGTGCCGGCCTCCGTCAGGTCGAACCCGGAGCCGTCGTCGAAACCCACCCGCAGCGCGATCGGGGTCTTACCCGGCCGGATGACCGTGGCCGGCAGCTGGTCGTACCACCGCAACCAGCCCGCCTTGGCGAGATGGAAGACGAGGTGGGCACCGGCATCCGTCTCGAGGTCCACGAACTTGCCGTGCCGCTGCGCACCCGTCACCGTCGCGCCCGTCATCGCGTCGATCGGGGGGTCGTACGTCTTCAGGGCGGCGATGTTCGCGACCGACACCTTCGTGACGGTCAGTCCCGTCGCGCGCTCGCGGAGGAAGTCGACCAGTCCCTGCACCTCGGGCATCTCAGGCATGCGGTCATCCTGCCACCCGGGTCTGACGGCGGAGAGGGGGTTGTCAGATGACGGGCCAGGGCACGGGGGTGCGGTCGTCGGTCGGCAGGAGCCCCGCGATCCAGGCGTCGTGGCGTCCGCGGGGGTCGTTCAGCGCCTGCCGGAGGAGGCCCTCGTACCGGAAGCCGAGCTTCTGCGCGACCCGCGCCGACGGGACGTTGCCGACGATCGCGCGCCACTGGATGCGCGCGAGTCGGAGCGGTTCGGCGAAGCCCGCGTCGATGACGGCGGTCGCCGCTTCGGTGAGATAGCCGTGGCCGCGGGCCGCGGCATCCATCCAGAACCCGATCTCGGCGGACCCCTGCTTCTCGAACCGGTGCAGCCCGATCATGCCGATCCAGCGGCCCTCGAGGCGGATGCCCCAGGTGAGCTCGCTCTCCGCGTCCCACCAGGCGGCCGCCTTGGCGATGAACTCCTCGGCGTGGCGACGCTCGTACGGCGCAGGGAGCGTCGTCCACCGCGGCACCTCCGGGTCCTGCGCCGCGGCGGTGATCGCGTCGACGTCGGCGTCGGTCGGCACCGACAGCTCGAGCCGTGCGGTCCGCAGGGTCATCGGTTCCATCCTTTGACCCTATCCACGCACGTGCCGATCTCCGGATTCCTGCGTCCAGCGTCCCGCGCACGGACTGACCCGGTTCCGTATTCAGTCCGCAGGCAGCGCGACTCTTCACCGGACGCCGACGATGCGGCACAACTCGCGTCTTCGGTCGCCGCTGGGACTGAGTACGGAACGCGCCGCCGCCAACCTTTCCTCCCCGGCCCGTCGAGTCCGCTCGCCGTCCACACCGCGCCACCGTCTCGTCCCGCTCCGGAGAAGGATGCCGGACAGTGGCGGGGTGTTCGACGTGTGGACGACTGCCGATCTGCGAGCCGCGGGGCTGTCCGCCCGGGACATCCGCGTCGCGCTCGCGAGCGGCCGGCTCATCCGGACTCGGAGGGGTCATTACGTCGCCGGCGAAGCGCCCGTGGCTCTGCGTGTTGCCGCGCGCGTCGGTGGACGGCTGGGATGCACGTCCTTGCTGGCAGCCCTCGGGGTGTTCGTCTTCGACAGCTCTCAGGTCCACGTGCACATGGAACGGGGCGACAGCCGGATGCGGGGGGTCAGCAGTCGGCGGCTCGAATCGCCTGAACGGCGCAGCGTGGTCCTGCATTGGCGGCGATTCGTCGAGCCACCGGCATCCGGCGCCGTGCATGTGCGGGACGCGCTGCTCAGCGCCGTCCGATGCCAGAGCCCTCGTCACGCCGTAGCAACACTCGACAGTGCGCTTCATCTCCGCCTCATCTGCGCTGCCGACGTCGGTGATGTCTTCGCCGCGTTGCCCCAGAGGTTCCTTTATCTGCGACCGCTGCTCGACGGTCGGGCCGAATCGGGCACAGAGACGCTCGTTCGTCTCATGGTGCGAAGCCTCGGCCACTCCGTCGAGCCCCAGGTGACGATCGCAGGAGTCGGTCGAGTGGACCTGCTCGTCGACGGTTGGTTGATCGTCGAATGCGACAGCCGTGAGTTCCATGCCTCGTGGGAGCAGCGACGCACGGACCTGCGGCGCGACCGACAGCTTGCTGCGCTCGGATACAGCGTGCTGCGGCTCACCGCGGACGAGATCCTCTACCGTCCCGACCTCGTGATCGCCGCACTGCGAGGCGTGCTGGGATCGAGCCGTCGGCCGACCTCCTGACAGCCTCGCAGGCGGGGGACGCCCGGCGTTCCGAATTCAGTCCCGGCGGCTGGGTGGGGCCACCCGCCGCCGCCGATCGGCGGAAGGACACAGCAGTGCGCGCCGACGAGACTGAATACGGAACGCTCGTCGAGGCAGAGCGCCCTCGTCAGCCCTCGGGGTGCTGCTGGATCCAGACCGCCATCGCGGCCAGGTTCGCCAGCGGGGCCATGGCGCCGATCGCGGGGGCGTCGAACACCATCGAGGCGACGCCGGCCTCGGCGTAGGAGGCGACCCATCCGGCGGCATCCGGCAACGGCACGGCCAGCAGCCTGCCGGTCTCCTCGGGCGGGATGCCGAAGCCCGCCGCAGCGGCCTGTGCACGCTCCGGCGTCGAGAAGGCGAAGATCGCCGGACCCTGCTCGGTCGAGGCGGCGAACGGCGTGGGCTCCTCGTCGGTGCCGCGGGCGATGAAGATCCACTTCTCGAGCGCGAACACCGCCCGCCACAGGCGTTCCTGCGCGGCGCGGTCGTCGGGCGCGGCCATGGACGGGCCGGCCGCCGCGTCGATCGCGGCGACGAGCTCCGGCGCGGGGCTGAGCCTCGGTTCCTCAGACACGTCGCAGCAGCCCGAGCTTGTCGTACACGTCGTTCAGGGTGCGGTCGGCGACCTCGTCGGCGCGCGCCGCGTTGGCGGCGAGCACCCGGTCGAGCTCGGCCGGGTCGTCGAGCAGTTCGAGCGCCCGCTCGCGCACGGGACCGAACTCCGACACGACGACCTCGGCGAGCCCCTTCTTGAAGTCGCCGTAGCCGCGGCCGGCGTACTCGTCCTCGATCGAGGGGATCTGCCGCCCCGTCAGGGCGGCGTAGATCACGAGCAGGTTCGACACCCCGGGCTTGGCCTCGCGGTCGTACCGGACGACACCCTCCGAGTCCGTGACGGCGCGCATGACCTTCTTCGCCGACTTCGACGGGTCGTCCAGCAGCCAGAGCACACCGGCATCCGATTCGGCGGACTTCGACATCTTGGACGTCGGGTTCTGCAGGTCGTAGATGCGGGCGGTGTCCTTCTGGATCACCGGCATCGGCACGCGGAACGCCTCGCCGTAGCGGCCGTTGAAGCGCTCCGCCAACGTGCGGGTCAGCTCGACGTGCTGCTTCTGGTCGTCGCCGACGGGCACGATGTCGGTCTGGTACAGCAGGATGTCGGCCGCCATGAGGATCGGATAGGTGAACAGGCCGACGTTCGTGGCGTCGGTGCCGTAGCGGGCCGACTTGTCCTTGAACTGGGTCATCCGGTTCGCCTCGCCGAAGCCGGTCACGGTCGACAGCACCCAGGCGAGCTCGGCGTGCGCACGCACGTGCGACTGCACGTACAGCGTCGACTTCGACGGCTCGATGCCCGCGGCGATGTACTGCGCCGCGGTGCGCCGGGTCTTCTCCCGCAGCTCGGCGGGGTCGTTCGGTTGGGTGAGGGCGTGCAGGTCGACCACGGAGAAGAACGCGTCGTAGGACTCCTGCAGGTCCCGCCACTGCATGAGCGCCCCGATGTAGTTGCCGATCTGGAGGGAGTCGGCGGAGGGCTGCATTCCGGAGTACAGGCGGGGTTTGCTCACCCTACGATCCTAGGCGCGAACGGATGCCGCGCCCCTCGCCGCCGGCTTCAGCCGCCGAGCGTGTAGTCGGCCACGACGGGCGCGTGGTCGCTCCAGCGCGTGTCCCAGGAGGGCGCCCGGACGACGTGGTAATCGGTCGCGCGGGTCGCGAGTTCGGCGGTCGCGAGGTGGTAGTCGATGCGCCAGCCGGTGTCGTTGTCGAACGCCTTGCCGCGGTTCGACCACCACGTGTACGGCCCGTCGATCTCTCCGGCGAACGAGCGCCCGACGTCGACCCAGCCGAGGCCGCGACCGCTCTCGCCGTCCACGGTGGTGACGGTCTCGCCCGCGGGTGCGGTGAACCGGTCGAAGTACGCCCGCTCGCGGGGCAGGAACCCGGCCTTCTTGACGTTGCCCTTCCAGTTGCGGATGTCGAGCTCACGGTGGCCGACGTTGAGGTCGCCGGTGATGAGCGCGAGGTCGCCGAGGTGCGGCATCCGCTCTTCCATCGCGTCGAGGAACGCGTACTTGGCGTCCTGCTTCTCGGTGCCGGCCTCGCCGGTGAAGACGTAGGCGCTGACGACCGTGAGGGTCTCGCCCTCGACCTCGACGTCCGCCTCGACCCAGCGTCCCTTCGAGTCGAGCGTGTCGTCGCCCAGCTCGATGCGCCAGACGTCCAGCGGCTCGCGGGCGGCGATGGCGACGCCGGCACGCCCCTTCGCGAGGGCTTCGTCGTTCACGACGTGCCAGCCGGGCAGGGCGGCGGCGAGATCGGATGCCTCGGCCCGCACCTCCTGCAGCGTGAGGATGTCGACCCCCGCCGTTTCGAGCCAGCCGTGCATGCCCTTCCGGGCGGCGGCGCGGATGCCGTTGACGTTGACGGAGGCGATGCGGACGGTTCGAGGCACGCCTTTCAGCCTAAGCGGGGCCGCCGACACCGGACGTGCCGCGGGTCTGCGCGAGCAGGTCCTCGGCGCGGCGGAGGTCCCGGCGCGCGCCGGGGCGCTCCCACCACCGTGCGCGGGCGAGCGCCGACCGCGCCTCGCGCACGCCCGCCTCCGCGACGACCCGCAGCGCCTCGCGCTCGGCGGCGCGCTGCTGCTCGGCGGTCAGGGGCGCGAGGGGGATGTCGGCATCCCGAGCCGCGACGCCGATCCAGGATGCCGCGACGAGCATCACGATCCCCGCCAGACGCAGCCACAGCAGCAGACCGACGACGACAGAGAAGGTGGCGAGCAGGGGATTGGTGGGGGAGTAGGCGGCGAGGAAGCCGAAGCCCAGCTGCAGGAGCGCGAGCGCCGCGCCGCCCGCGGTCGCGCCGGGGATGATGGAGCGCCACGGCAGCGAGGTCCCGGTGAGGAAGCGGATCAGCAGCGTGAGGGCGGCGGAGTTCAGCGCGACGCTGACGACGACCGACCCGATCCGGCTGGCGAGTTCGGCGGCCGATGAGGGCACGTCGACCTCGAGCCACCGCAACGCCTGTGTCAGGACACCGCCGGCGACCAGCCCCAGGCCGGCGCCGAGGACGAGGGCGGCGCCGAACAGGATCGCCGCGACGAGGTCGCCGAGTTTCAGCAGCACGAAGCTGCGGGCGTCGAACGGCAACCCGAAGATGTCGCGGACCGCGCGGCGGGTGAAGGTGACGAAGCCGATGGCGGTCCAGACGGCGACGCCGAGGGCGATCGTTCCGGTGACGGCGAGCAGGCTGCCGCTGTCGCGGGCGATGGCGGCGACGTCGTCGGGGTCGACCGGTCCGTTCTCACCGATGAAGCCCGGGATGTAGGAGTTGACGACCCGGATGAGGCCGTCGATGGCCGCCTGCGACCCGCCGAGCCACAGGCCGACCACGGCGAACGCCGAGTACAGGGTCGCGAACAGTGCGAACAGGGACTGGTAGCTGATGGATGCCGCCAGCAGGAACCCGTTCCGACGCAGGAAGTGACGCCACACCCGCACCGGGAACGACGCGACGGTCGCCCGTGTGAGCTGGGTCGCGCGCTCGATCGGCTGGTCGAGGCGTTCGCGCAGACGAGACGCCTCCCACCGCTCGCGCAGGGGAGGCGTCGTGTCGTCCGAGGTCACGCCTCGAGGGTATCGGGCGGTCAGCCGCGCAGGACCGCCTGCTTGACCTCGGCGATGGCCTTCGTGATCTCGATGCCGCGGGGGCACGCCTCGGTGCAGTTGAAGGTCGTGCGGCAGCGCCACACGCCCTCCTTGTCGTTGAGGATGTCGAGGCGCACGTCGCCCGCGTCGTCGCGCGAGTCGAAGATGAAGCGGTGCGCGTTGACGATCGCGGCGGGGCCGAAGTACTGACCGTCGGTCCAGAACACGGGGCACGACGAGGTGCACGCGGCGCAGAGGATGCACTTGGTGGTGTCGTCGTAGACGGCGCGGTCCTTGATGGACTGGATGCGCTCCTTGCCCGGCTCGGGCGCGGTGTTCGCCTGCAGGAAGGGCTGCACGTCGCGGAAGGACTCGAAGAACGGGTCCATGTCGACGATGAGGTCCTTCTCGAGCGGCAGTCCCTTGATCGCCTCGACGTAGATCGGCTTCGAGATGTCGAGGTCCTTGATCAGCGTCTTGCAGGCGAGGCGGTTGCGGCCGTTGATGCGCATGGCGTCCGAGCCGCAGATGCCGTGGGCGCACGAGCGGCGGAAGCTGAGCGTGCCGTCGACGTCCCACTTGATGCGGTGCAGCGCGTCGAGCACACGGTCGGTCGGATACATCTCGACGTCGTAGTCCACCCAGCGGGGCTCCGCATCCACTTCGGGGTCGAAGCGCCGGATGATGAAGGTGACCAGGTACGACTGGATGCCGGAGTCGGTGGACTCCTGCGTGCCGGTCGGAGCGTCGGAATCGACGATGGTCATCAGTACTTCCTCTCCATCGGCGGGTAGTTGTACTCGCCCTGCTCGTTCTTGGTGAACACGACCGGCTTCCAGTCCAGGCGGATGTGGTCCTCGGGGTTCGCGGAGTGCGGGTCGCCCGTGAGGTAGGCCATCGTGTGCTGCATGTACTTCTCGTCGTCGCGGTCGGGGTAGTCCTCGCGCATGTGACCGCCGCGGCTCTCACGCCGGTTGCGGGCGGCGTAGGCGACGATCTCGGCGATGTCGAGCAGGAAGCCCAGCTCGACGGCCTCGAGCAGGTCGGTGTTGTACCGCTTGCCCTTGTCGTCGACGTGGACGTTCTTGTACCGCTCGCGCAGGTCGTTGATCGTGCCCATGACGTTGGTGAGCGTCTCCTCGGTGCGGAACACCTGGGCGTTGGCGTCCATCTCCTCCTGCAGCTTCTTGCGGAGGGTGGAGATGCGCTCGGTGCCGGTGTTGTTCCGCAGGCCCTCGATCATCTCGCGGACCTCCTTCGCGGGGTCCTCGGGGAGGGGCATGAACTCGGCCGTCTTCACGTACTCGACCGCGTTCTGACCGGAGCGCTTGCCGAACACGTTGATGTCGAGCAGCGAGTTCGTGCCGAGGCGGTTCGCGCCGTGCACCGACACGCACGCGCACTCGCCGGCGGCGTAGAGGCCGGGGACGACGGTGTCGTTGTCGGCGAGGACCTCGCCCTTGGTGTTGGTCGGGATGCCGCCCATCGCGTAGTGCGCGGTCGGCATGACCGGCACAGGCTCGACGACCGGGTCGACACCCAGGTAGGTGCGGGCGAACTCGGTGATGTCGGGGAGCTTGGTCTCGAGGACCTCTGCGCCGAGGTGGGTGCAGTCCAGGTAGACGTAGTCCTTGTTCGGGCCGGCGCCACGGCCCTCGAGGACCTCCTTGACCATGCACCGCGCGACGATGTCGCGGGGGGCGAGGTCCTTGATGGTGGGGGCGTAGCGCTCCATGAAGCGCTCACCCGAGGCGTTGCGGAGGATCGCGCCCTCGCCGCGGGCACCCTCGGTGAGGAGGATGCCGAGGCCCGCCAGACCTGTCGGGTGGAACTGGAAGAACTCGATGTCCTCGAGCGGCAGGCCCTTGCGCCACACGATGCCGACGCCGTCACCGGTCAGGGTGTGCGCGTTCGAGGTGGTCTTGAAGATCTTGCCGAAGCCGCCGGTGGCGAAGATGACGGCCTTCGCGTGGAAGACGTGCAGGTCGCCGGTGGCGAGCTCGTAGGCGACGACACCCGCGATGCCGGTGCGACCCACGGCATCCTTCACCGTGATCAGGTCGAGCGCGTAGAACTCGTTGAAGAAGTTGATGCCCAGCTTGACGCAGTTCTGGAACAGCGTCTGCAGGATCATGTGGCCGGTGCGGTCGGCGGCGTAGCAGGCGCGGCGGACCGGGTTCTTGCCGTGCTCGGCGGTGTGGCCGCCGAACCGGCGCTGGTCGATCTTGCCGTCGGGCGTGCGGTTGAAGGGCAGGCCCATGTTCTCGAGATCGATGACCGCGTCGATGGCTTCCTTCGCGAGGATCTCGGCCGCGTCCTGGTCGACGAGGTAGTCGCCGCCCTTGACGGTGTCGAAGGTGTGCCACTCCCACGAGTCCTCTTCGACGTTCGCCAGCGCCGCAGCCATGCCGCCCTGCGCCGCGCCGGTGTGGCTGCGCGTTGGGTAGAGCTTCGTGATGACGGCGGTCTTGGCCCCGGGACCCGCCTCGATCGCGGCGCGCATGCCCGCGCCGCCGGCGCCGACGATGACGACATCGAACTGGTGGTAGTGGACGCCGTCCTTGACGACGGAGTCCGCGGTCTGAGTGCTCACGTGACGATTGCCTCTGTTCTATCCGTATGCGGGCCGGTCGTACCGGCTCAGCCCTGTGCCTTGCAGACCTCGGCGACGATGCTGCCGTCGAGGTTCGGGATGCAGGGGTCGAAGGTGAAGACGACGAGGGTGCCGAGCAGGATCATGAATCCGGCGACGACCCACAGGCTGGTGACGAGCACCTTCCGCACCTTCGCGTTGGTGACGTAGTCGTTGACGATCGTTCGCATGCCGTTGGTGCCGTGGATGAACGCGAGCCACAGCATCAGCACGTCCCAGACCTGCCAGAACGGGTTCGCGAACTTGCCCGCCACGAAGGCGAAGTCGAGCGCCGAGATGCCGTCGCCGACCATCAGGTTGACGAAGAGGTGGCCGAAGATGAGCACGATCAGCAGCACGCCCGAGACGCGCATGAAGACCCAGCCCCACTTCTCGAGGTTCGGTCCCTTCTTGCGGACGGCGGCCTTGCCCTGCGGGGTGCGGGGCGCGACGAGGGTGTCGGCGGTCATCAGTGCTCGCCTCCCATGTGCGAGAAGACGTTCGGAAGGTGGCGGGCGGAGAACCCGACGAGCGTGACGGCCCAGACGGCGAGGACGCCCCACCACAGCTGACGCTGGTGGCGCGTGGCCCACGGCCACAGGTCGACCGCGATGATGCGGAGCCCGTTGAACGCGTGGTACACGATGGCGGCGACCAGCGCGACCTCGCCGAGACCCATGATCGGGTTCTTGTACGTGCCGATGACTGCGTTGTATGCGTCGGGGGAGACCCGGATGAGGGCCGTGTCGAGCACATGCACGAGCAGGAAGAAGAAGATGGCGATGCCGGTGATGCGGTGCAGCACCCACGACCACATGCCCTCGTTGCCGCGGTACAGCGTGCCGCGCGGGGTCTTGGACGTGGTCTCAGCTACCGACGGCGTGACGCGTGCTGGTGCAGACACGGTCGTCCTCCCTTGGGTGAGATGGGTCGCGCTGCGCGGCGAGGTCACGGCATCCCGAGGGAATGTCGCCCATCGTCGCAAGCGGGCGCAGCGTCCATCCTAAGCGGCCCTGAAGGTGCCGGGCGAGGAAGGGGAGCCTTAGAACATATTGGTCACGGGCGCGGCCTCGGCCGACCGTCGTCGTCATGCGTCCGGAACGGGCGCGTCACGAGCGGCCGGTAGGGTTCGGAGCATGGCCGAACACATCGAGGACTTCTACGCCGTGATCCCCGCCGGAGGCGTCGGTTCGCGGCTGTGGCCGCTCTCACGGGCGGATGCGCCGAAGTTCCTCCACGACCTCACCGGCTCGGGGCATTCGTTGCTGCGCGACACCTGGAATCGGCTCGAGCCCCTCGCCGGTCCCGACCGCATCGCCGTCGTCACCGGGCGCGCCCACCGTGCCGCGGTCGAGGCGCAACTGCCGGGCATCCCCGACAAGAACGTCATCCTCGAGTCCGAGCCGCGGGACTCGGCCGCGGCGATCGGTCTCGCAGCGGCGATCCTGCACCGCCGGCATCCCGACGTCGTCATCGGCTCCTTCGCGGCCGACCACGTCATCCGCGGATCCCGCGTCTTCGAGTTCGCGGTGCGCGACGCCGTCGAAGTCGCCCGCGAGGGGTACATCTGCACGATCGGCATCCAGCCCTCCGAGCCCGCCGTGGGCTTCGGCTACATCAAGAGGGGCGGCGAGTTGATCGTCGACGGCGCCCGGGATGCCTCGCTGGTCGAGCGGTTCGTCGAGAAGCCCGACCTCGAGACCGCCAAGACCTACGTCGCCGACCGCTCCTACCTCTGGAACGCGGGCATGTTCATCTCCCGCGCCGACGTGCTGCTCGCCGAGATCGAGGCCAACAACCCCGCCCTGCACGCCGGGCTCATCGAGCTGGCGGAGGCCTGGGACGACCGCGACCGACGCGGGCCCGCCGTCGACCGGATCTGGCCCACGCTCGAGAAGATCGCCATCGACTACGTCGTCGCCGAGCCCGCCGCCGAGAAGGGCCGGCTCGCCGTCGTGCCGGGCCACTTCGACTGGGACGACGTCGGCGACTTCGCGAGTCTCGCGAAGCTCAACTCCGGCGGCCGCACCGACCTGGCCATCCTCGGCCAGAACGCACGCGTGCTGTCGGACCGGGCCAGCGGCATCGTGGTGTCGCAGACGAGCCGGGTCATCAGCATCATCGGCGTGAAGGACATCGTCGTCGTCGACACCGACGACGCGTTGCTCGTCACCACCGCCGAGCACGCCCAGCGCGTCAAGAGCGTCGTCGACGCCCTGAAGGTCACCGGTCGCGGTGACGTCCTCTGATCGGCGTCATCCGGGGTTCGCAATTGTGCAGGATGCCGCTCCCGTGACGGGATGATTGCGGCTTTGTAACCATTCCGGCGTACGGCCTGATCACGCTGCGTCCTCGGCGTCACAGTAGGTAACTTCAGTTGAGCCGCCGCGAAGTCCGCGGCGCCTTCAATGTGGAGGCTGCATTGACTCTCTCGACCCCCAAGAAGCTCGTCGGCATCTCCGCCGCAGCGGGCCTTCTCGTCGCCCTCGCCGGATGTGGGACCGCACCCGAAGCCACCCCCTCCGGCAGCGCCGGCGCTGAGCCCGGCGGAGCCGTCGACGGCTTCCTGCCCTGCATGGTGTCCGACTTCGGCGGCTTCGACGACAAGTCGTTCAACCAGCTCGGTTTCGAGGGCCTGCAGAAGGCCTCCGAGGCGCTCGGCGTCAAGCCGATCACGGTCCAGTCCGACAGCGAGACCGACTTCGCCCCCAACCTGCAGAACCTGGTCGACCAGAACTGCACCATGATCATCACGGTCGGCTTCGCCCTGGCATCCGCCGCGGGCGAGTCCGCGAAGGCCAACCCCGACATCGAGTACGTCTCGATCGACGACCCGGTGGACAACGACTTCGACGGCAAGACCGACGCCCCGAACATCAAGCCGCTGCTGTTCGACACCTCGCAGGCTGCCTTCCTCGCCGGCTACGCCGCCGCGTCGTACTCGGAGGCCGACAAGGTCGGCACCTTCGGCGGCCAGCCCTACCCGACCGTCACGGTCTTCATGGACGGCTTCCGTCAGGGCGTCGAGTACTGGAACGAGCAGAAGGGCGAGAACGTCGAGGTTCTCGGCTGGGACGGCAAGGACGGTGTCTTCACCGGTGGCTTCACCGCCAACCAGGACGCCATCAACGCCGCCCAGGGTCTCGTCGACCAGGGCGTGGACGTGCTGCTGCCCGTCGGCGGCCCGATCTACCAGTCCGCGGCATCCGTCGTCCGTGACTCCGGCCGCGACATCGCCCTCATCGGTGTCGACGCGGACGTCTACGAGACCGACCCGAGCGTCGCCGAGCTGCTGCTGACCTCGATCCGCAAGCTGATCGACGTCGGTGTCGAGGACGCCGTCACCGCCGCGGGCAAGGGCGAGTTCGACGCCGCCCCGTTCATCGGAACGCTCGAGAACGACGGTGTCGGCCTCGCGCCGTTCCACGACTTCGAGTCGAAGGTCTCGTCCGACCTGCAGGGTGAGCTCGACACGATCAAGGCGGGCATCGTGGACGGGTCGATCACGGTCGACTCCTACCTCGCCCAGTAATCCCCTTCGGACGTGGGGGGCCGGAATTCCGGCCCCCCACGTTCTTTGCGTCCGGTGCGCTCTGCGCGCCCCTCTCTTAGGATCGGCTCTATGAAGCTCGAGCTCCGCGGTATCACCAAGCGGTTCGGATCACTCGTCGCCAACGACCACATCGACCTCGTCGTCCAGCCCGGTGAGATCCACTGTCTCCTCGGTGAGAACGGCGCCGGCAAGTCGACGCTGATGAACGTCCTCTACGGCCTGTACCAGGCCGACGAGGGGGCGATCCTCCTCGACGACCAGGTGCAGAACTTCACCGGCCCCGGCGATGCGATGCACGCCGGCATCGGCATGGTGCACCAGCACTTCATGCTCATCCCCGTCTTCACCGTCGCCGAGAACGTCATGCTCGGCCACGAGTCCACCAAGGCAGGTGGGTTCCTCGACCTGGCCGCTGCGCGCGAGAAGGTCCGCGAGATCTCCGCACGATTCGGGTTCGACGTCGATCCCGACGCTCTCGTCGAAGACCTGCCCGTCGGCGTGCAGCAGCGCGTCGAGATCATCAAGGCGCTGTCCCGCGACGCGCGCGTCCTCGTCTTCGACGAGCCGACCGCCGTCCTCACGCCGCAGGAGACCGATGAGCTCATCGCGATCATGCGTCAGCTGAAGGATGCCGGCACCTCGATCGTCTTCATCACCCACAAGCTCCGCGAGGTCCGCGAGGTCGCGGACCGCATCACGGTCATCCGCCTGGGCAAGGTCGTCGGCGAGGCCTCCCCGACCGCGTCCAACGCCGAGCTCGCCTCGTTGATGGTCGGCCGCGCCGTCGAGCTGACCGTGCAGAAGGAGGCGCCGAAGCTCAACGACGCCGCTCTCGTCGTCGAGAACCTCACGGTCGTCGATCCGTTCGGCCACGTCGTCGTCAGCGACGTCAGCTTCACCGTCCGCGGTGGTGAGGTCCTCGCCATCGCCGGCGTGCAGGGCAACGGTCAGACCGAGCTCACCGAGGCGCTCCTCGGCCTCCAGCCGCAGACGCGCGGCTCGATCTCCCTCAACGGCACGGAGCTCGTCGGACGCAGCGTCCGCCGCATCCTCGACGAGGGCGTCGGTTTTGTCCCCGAGGACCGCACTGAGGACGGCCTCGTGGGTGCGTTCACGATCGCCGAGAACCTCATGCTCGACCGGGCCGACGGCGAGCCGTTCGTCCGCGGCGGCGCCGTCCAGCGCGGAGTGCTCGAGGCGTTCGCGCAGGAGAAGTTCGCCGAGTTCGACGTGCGGGCGCCCGGCATCCACACCCCGGTCGGCCGTCTCTCGGGCGGCAACCAGCAGAAGGTCGTCCTCGCCCGCGAGCTCAGCCGCGACCTGTCGCTCTTCGTCGCCGCCCAGCCCACCCGCGGTGTCGACGTCGGGTCGATCGAATTCATCCACAAGCGGATCGTCGACACGCGGGATGCCGGGGTGCCGGTCATCGTCGTCTCGACCGAGCTCGATGAGGTCACCGCCCTCGCCGACCGCATCATGGTCATGTACCGCGGACGCATCGTCGGGATCGTCCCGGGAGACACGGAACGTGAGGTCCTCGGCCTCATGATGGCGGGCGAGAGCGCCCCCGGAGAGGGGGTCGCGGCGTGAGCGTCGCCACCGAACCCGCGCGCACCGACGCGCCTCAGCCGTCCAAGTGGCACACGATGCTCCTGCAGATCACGCAGGGCAGCGCGATCATCTCGGTCCTGGCCGTCGTCCTCGCCCTCATCGCCGGCGGCATCATGATCGCGGCGACCGACGACGGCGTCCAGGCGGCATCCGGCTACTTCTTCGCCCGCCCGGGTGACACGTTCGTCGCCATCTGGCAGGCGGTGTCGGGAGCGTACGGCGCCCTCTTCCAGGGCTCGATCTTCAACTTCGGTGCGCCGACCTTCGCCCGCGCGATCCGTCCGCTCACCGAGACGCTCACCTTCGCCACGCCGCTCATCGCGGCCGGCCTCGGCGTCGCGCTCGCGTTCCGGATCGGCATGTTCAACATCGGCGGTCGCGGTCAGATGCTGATGGCGTCGGCCGCCGCCGGGTGGGTCGCGTTCGGCCTGGATCTGCCGCCCGTCATCCACATGCTGGTGGCGCTGCTGGCCGGCATCATGGCGGGCTCGCTCTGGGCGGGCATCGCCGGGTTCCTCAAGGCCCGCACCGGTGCCCACGAGGTGATCGTCACGATCATGCTCAACTACGTCGCGTTCTACCTCGTGTCGTGGATGCTGCGCACGCCGGGCCTGCTGCAGGCACCGGGCTCCAGCAACCCGAAGACGCCCGCGATGAAGGAGACGGCGATCCTGCCGGACCTCCTCGGGCCGCAGTTCAATCTGCACCTCGGGTTCATCCTCGTCATCATCGCCACGGTCGTCGTCTGGTGGATCCTCAACCGCTCGAGCCTCGGCTTCCAGTTCCGGGCCGTGGGGGAGAACCCCGCCGCCGCGCGCGTCGCGGGCATCAGCGTGCCGCGCATGTACGTCTACGGCATGCTCCTCGCCGGTGGTCTCGTGGGCCTCGCCGGCGTGAATCAGGTGCTCGGCACCGTGACGACGGGCTTCTCGTCCGACATCGACGCGGGCATCGGCTTCGACGCCATCACCGTCGCCCTGCTCGGACGGTCGACCCCGTGGGGCACGTTCGCCGCCGGCATCCTCTTCGGCGCCTTCAAGGCGGGCGGATTCTCGATGCAGGCCGCCGAGCAGGTGCCGATCGAGATCGTGACCGTCGTCCAGGCGCTCATCGTCCTCTTCATCGCGGCGCCGCCGCTCGTCCGCACGATCTTCGGCCTGCCCTCGCCCGAGCGCGACCGGCGCCGCGCCGAGAAGGCGCGCCGCAAGGAGCTCAAGGCGCAGTCCGACAAGTCGCAGGAGGTGGCCGCGTGAGCGCCCCCGTGGTTCAGACCTCGACGGCCGACGTGCTGCCCGAGACCACCATCATCCGCAGCTGGAAGGCTCCGATCGCCCTCGCGGTGTTCACGGTCCTCTACGCGCTGCTCGTGCTCGTCGCCGCCCGCGGCGGTGAGAGCACCTTCCGCCTGTCGACCCAGACCGACGTGATCAAGCTGGCCGATCTGGTGGTCCCGGTCGGCGCGACGACCATCGGCATCCTGGTGCTGCTGGTCCTGCTCACCGCCGGGTCGGCGTACCTCGTCCGCAGTTCGGGACGCTCGCCGCTGTGGGTCACAGTCGCGTACGTCCTCCTCGTGGTCGTGGGGTTCCTGACCTGGGCCGCAGCCGGCGCCGCGATCCCCGTCGTGGGTCTGCTGGCGGGCTCCCTCACCCTCGCAGTGCCGCTCATCTACGGCGCGCTCGGCGGCGTCATCGGCGAGCGGGTGGGCGTCGTCAACATCGCGATCGAGGGTCAGCTGCTCGCGGGCGCCTTCACGGCAGCCGTCGTCAGCACCGTCACCGGCCAGCCCCTGTTGGGTCTCGTGGCGGCGATGGTCGCCGGTGTGCTCGTGGCGGCGATCCTCGCCGTGTTCGCGATCCGCTACCTCGTCGACCAGGTGATCGTCGGTGTCGTGCTCAACGTCCTCGTCACGGGCCTGACGAGCTTCCTGTTCTCGCAGGTGCTCCAGCCCAATGCGGCGACGCTCAACCAGCCGCCGCGATTCGACCGCATCCCGATCCCGCTGCTGAGCGACATCCCCGTCCTCGGACCGGTGCTGTTCCGCCAGACGATCATCGTGTACGTCATGTACATCGTCGTCGCCGCGGTGTTCTTCGGCATGTTCCGCACCCGGTGGGGACTGCGACTGCGTGCCGTCGGCGAGCACCCGCAGGCCGCCGACACGGTCGGCATCAAGGTCAACGCGACCCGGTTCTGGAACGTGCTGCTCGCCGGCGCGATCGCGGGCCTCGGCGGCACGGTCTTCACGATCGGCAACGGCATCGCCTTCAACAAGGAGATGACCGCCGGCGCCGGCTTCATCGCGCTCGCCGCCGTCATCTTCGGCCAGTGGAACCCCATCCGCGCCACCCTCGCCGCGCTGCTGTTCGGCTTCGCGTCGAACCTGCAGAACACGCTCAGCGTGATCGGCGCGCCCGTGCCCAGCGAATTCATGCTGATGGTGCCCTACGTCGTGACGATCTTCGTTGTGGCCGGTGTCGTCGGCAAGTCGCGGGCACCTGCCGCGTCGGGCAAGCCCTACATCAAGGGCTGACCGGGATGCCGCGAGCCGCGGCATCCGCCAGAACTACGAAGGAAGAGTCGTGACCGACATCGATTGGGACGAGCTGCGTTCGGCAGCCGTCGAGGCCATGGAGAAGGCGTACGCGCCGTACTCCCGTTACCGCGTGGGCGCTGCGGCGCTCGTGAGCGACGGACGGATCGTGACCGGCTGCAACGTCGAGAACGCGTCGTACGGCGTCGGCCTGTGCGCCGAGTGCGGCCTGGTCGGGAACCTGCACATGACCGGCGGCGGCGAGCTCGTGGCGTTCGTCTGCGTCAACAACGACGGCGAGACGATCATGCCGTGCGGACGGTGCCGACAGCTGCTCAACGAGTTCGCGATCCCCGGGATGCTGCTCGAGACCGTGTCGGGAATCCGCACGATCGACGAGGTCCTGCCCGACGCCTTCGGTCCGCGCGATCTGGAGGCCGCCCGATGAGCGGGGTCGAGGCGTTCGACGCCGTCGACGTCATCCGCATCAAGCGCGACGGGGGAGCGGTCCCCGAGGACGCCCTGCGCTGGATGATCGACGCGTACACGCGCGAATACGTCGCGGACTCGCAGATGGCTGCCTTCGCCATGTCGGTGCTGCTGAACGGCATGAGCCGCGACGAGATCCGCGTGATGACCGACGCGATGATCGCCTCCGGTGAGCGGATGAGCTTCGCCGGTCTCGGCAAGCCGACCGTCGACAAGCACTCCACCGGCGGTGTCGGCGACAAGATCACCCTGCCGCTGGCCCCCCTCGTCGCCTCGTTCGGTGTCGCGGTGCCGCAGCTCTCGGGCCGCGGCCTCGGCCACACCGGCGGTACGCTCGACAAGCTCGAGGCCATCCCCGGCTGGCGAGCAGCCCTCAGCAACGACGAGATGATCGCGCAGATGCAGGGCGTCGGCGCCGTCATCTGCGCGGCCGGATCGGGGCTCGCCCCCGCCGACAAGCGCCTGTACGCGCTGCGCGACGTCACGGGGACGGTCGAGGCGATCCCGCTCATCGCCTCGAGCATCATGTCCAAGAAGATCGCCGAGGGCACCGACTCGCTCGTCCTGGACGTGAAGTTCGGCTCCGGCGCGTTCATGCAGGACGTCGACAAGGCGCGCGAGCTCGCCCGCACGATGGTCGCGCTCGGCACCGACTCGGGTGTCGCCACGACGGCCCTCCTGACCGACATGAACACGCCGCTCGGCCTCGCCATCGGCAACGCGAACGAGGTCCGCGAATCGGTCGAGGTGCTCGCCGGCGGCGGCCCCGCCGACATCGTCGAACTCACCGTGGCCCTCGCCCGCGAGATGCTCGCCCTCGCCGGTCAGCCCGATGCCGACGTCGAGGCTGCTCTGAAGGACGGACGCGCCATGGATTCCTGGCGCCGCATGATCCGAGCGCAGGACGGCGACCCGGATGCCGCGCTCCCGTCCGCGCGCGAGACGCACACCGTCACCGCGACCGAGTCCGGCGTGATCACGCGGCTCGAGGCCCTGCCGTTCGGGATCGCCGCGTGGCGCCTCGGGGCGGGCCGGGCACGTGCGCAGGACCCCGTCATCCACGCCGCTGGCATCGACCTGCACGTGAAGCCGGGCGACGCCGTGACGGCCGGACAGCCGCTGTTCACCCTGCTGGCCGACGATGAGAACCGCTTCGCGCGGGCCACCGAGGCGCTCGAGGGCGCCTGGGAGATCGGTGCCGAGGCACCGGCATCCACTCCGCTCGTCCTCGAGCGCATCACCGCCTGACCCCCTCACGACAGGACTGCACCCATGGCCATCGACCAGCACGGCGACGCGAAGCTCGAGGGCGTCTCGATCCGCTCGCTCCCCAAGGTCTCGCTGCACGACCACCTCGACGGCGCGCTGCGCCCGCAGACGATCATCGAGATCGCCGACGAGGTCGGCGTCGAGGTTCCCGAGGCGGCCGCCGACGACCTCGCCGATTGGTTCGAGGACCAGTCCGACAGCGGCTCGCTCGTCGAGTACCTGAAGACCTTCGATCTCACGATCGCCGTGATGCAGACCCGCGACGGCCTGCGCCGTGTCGCGAAGGAGTTCGTCGAGGATCTCGCCGCCGACGGCGTGATCTACGGCGAGGTCCGCTGGGCTCCCGAGCAGCACCTGCAGGGCGGTCTGAGCCTCGACGAGGTCGTGGAGGCCGTGCAGGAGGGCATCGAAGAGGGTGAGGACGCCGTCGAGGCGTCGGGCCGCGACATCCGGGTCGGCCAGCTCATCAGCGCGATGCGCCACACCGACCGGTCGCTCGAGATCGCCGAGCTCGCCGTCCGCCACCGCGGGCGTGGCGCGGTCGGGTTCGACATCGCCGGTCCCGAGGCCGGGTTCCCGCCGTCGAACCTGCGCCCGGCGTTCGACTACCTGGCATCCGCCTTCTTCCCGGCCACGGTCCACGCGGGTGAGGCAGCAGGTCTGGACTCGATCCGCTCGGCCCTCATCGACGGCCGCGCCCTGCGCCTCGGACACGGCGTGCGCATCGCCGAGGACCTCGACGTCGTCGAGCAGAAGGGCGAGGAGGTGCAGGTGCGCTTCGGCGACCTCGCCCGCTGGGTGCGCGACCGCGAGATCCCGCTGGAGCTCTCGCCGTCGTCGAACCTGCAGACCGGCGCGATCGCCGCGTGGGGGACGCAGCTCGAAGACCACCCCTTCGACCTGCTCTACCAGCTCGGGTTCGCCGTCACGGTGAACGTCGACAACCGCACGATGAGCCGCACGTCGCTCACGCGCGAACTCTCGCTGCTCGCCGACGCGTTCGAGTACACGCTCGAGGACCTCGAGGCGTTCCAGCTGAACGCGGCCGCGGCCGCCTTCCTCACGATCGAGGAGCGCGAGGAACTCATCGAGCTCATCGGTGAGGGCTTCTCGGCCTGACGGCTCTCGAGGTCCCGATCGGGCCGGGTATGGCGCCCTCATACCCGGCCTGATCGGGACCTCGTCCTTCCTCCCCAGGGGGAGCCGAGCGGCACTTGTCCGCGGGCTGCGGAGAGCGGTGCTGACGGGGTTCGGCGAGGCGGCACCCTGCGGGGATGCGCAGACCCCGACCCCTTCCCGATCACCTCAGCGACCGCGCGTTCAGCGTCCGCGACGCCCGGGATGCCGGCGAGTCCGCGGGGCGGCTGGATGCAGGGGACCTCGCGATCCCGTATCCGGGTGTCCGCGTGCCCGTGGGCCGCGATCTCGACTCGATCGAGTCCCGAGCTCGCCAGTTCGCGGAACGGATGCGGCCGTGGCAGTTCTTCAGCCACAGCACGGCGCTCGCTCTGCACGGCGTCCCGCTTCCGTCCGACCGGGCATCGCAGCGCCTCCACGTCGCCGCACACCGCCCGGATCGGGAGCCGCGCGTGTCGGGCGTCGTGGGGCACCGGCTCGGGCCGGGCGCGTCGGACGTGCGCACCGTCGGCGGCTTGCGGGTCGAATCGCCGGCGAGCGCCTGGCGGCACGTCGCGTCGTGGTGGACCCACGAGGATCTTGTCGTCGCGGGCGACTTCCTCGTAG
Organism: Microbacterium oleivorans; assembly: GCF_001644225.1. Classification (GTDB taxonomy): domain Bacteria; phylum Actinomycetota; class Actinomycetes; order Actinomycetales; family Microbacteriaceae; genus Microbacterium; species Microbacterium gawkjiense. The sequence goes on from NZ_LSTV01000001.1 coordinate 154,208, forward strand.
GACGGTCGGGGCTGCTCACGCTCGATGACCTCGCAGCAGAGGTCGCGCGGAGGCCGGGGCGCGGGCAGAACGTTCTGACGGCGGCGCTCGCCGACGTACGGGTGGGGGCCGAGTCGCCGACCGAGACGCGGCTGCGGCTCGTCCTCTGCGCCGCCGGGCTTCCCGAGCCGAGCCTCAACCTCGTCCTCCGCGCATCGGACGGCCGGTTCGTCGCCCGGCTGGACATGGCCTACGAGAGCTGGAGGGTCGCGGTCGAGTACGACGGACGTCAGCACGCCGAGGACCGGGCGCAGTTCGAGCGCGACGCCGACCGCTGGCACGACATCCGCGCGCAGGGGTGGCACCTCGTCCGCATCCTCCGTCACCATCTGCGGGGTGACGGACAGCCCGCCATCCGTATGGTCGCCGCCGCGCTGCGAGAGACCGGCTGGGCGCCATGACGAGCGAGGTCCCACTCCGGCCGGGAATGGCGTGCGGCTACCCGGCCGGAGTGGGACCTCGGCGGCGCTCAGAGGCGGGGGAGGATCTCCGCGACGGATGCCGTGATCTCGGCCGTCATGTCGGCGTCGTCGATCGCGGGGGTGCCGTCACCGGCCTGGGGGCCGTAGTCCCCGAAGGAGGCGTGCGCGGCTCCCGCGATCTCCACGAACGCGGCGTCGGCGGGCAGCATCCCGTGGGCGTCCTGGATCTTCTCGGGCGTCGACAGGCCGTCCTCCGCGCCGGAGATGCTCAGCACCGGCAGGCCGGTATCCGACAGGTCGTTCGCGCAGTACGAGCCGAAGAGGACGAGCCCGTCGGCATCCGGTGCGAGCTGGCACGCGCGCACGCCGCCCAGGGAGTGGCCGCCCACGAGCCAGGCCTCGACACCCGGTGCGGCGGACGTGAAGTCCGACAACGGCCGCGGGTCGAAGAACGCGAGGTTCAGCCAGGGGCGGGTGATGACGACCGTCATCCCCTCCTCGGCGACGAGCCCCGACAGCTTCGCCTCGTAGGCCTCGGCCTGGACCTTCGCTCCCGGGATGAAGACGAGGCCGACCGTGCTCCCACCGGACGCGGGCGACATCACGACGTTCCCGCCGGTGTCGGAGACGACGATCCGGTCGTCCTCGCGCACCGATGCGAGCGGGGCCGCCTCGGCATCCATCACCCCGACCTGGCTCCAGACCACGATGCCCACGACGCCGGCGACGAGCAGCCCCGCCAGCGACAGCGCGACGATCGTGATGACGCGCCGTGCGCGCGACCGGGGCCGCTTCGCCGCGCTCACGCGCGGTAGACGCCGAGCTCGGTCTGCCGCTGCGCGACCTGCTCGTGCACGCGCGCGAAGAGCGGATGCTCCGCGTCGAGGCCCGTGACGGAGGTGGTGAAGGCCGCGGCATCCTCGGTCCGGATGCGCTCCTGCAACTCGACCGCTTGCGGATCCGCGGCGTCCTCGAAGCGCAGAGCGGCGGCGATCGCGGCGACGAGACCGTCCACCGGGAGTCCGCGCTCGGCGGCAGCAGCTGCCGGTCCGATGAAACGTTCGTGGCGCGAGAGCTTGCGCAGCGGCTGCCGGCCGACGCGCTGGACGGTGTCGGGGAGCGCCTCGTTCGAGAACCGGTCGAGAATGGTCGCGCGGTAGTCGGCCAGTTCGCCGGCATCGAGGCCGTGGGCGGCCGACAGGAAGGCGGACGTCTCCTCGAGGGCCCGCTCGACCTTGGTGCGGATGCCGGGGTCGGCGAGGGCGTCCGAGATGCGTGTGATCCCGGCGACGTACCCGAAGTAGGCGGTCGCAGCGTGGCCGGTGTTGACCGTGAAGAGCTTCCGCTCGATGTAGGGCGCGAGGTCGTCGACGAAGTGCGCGCCGGGGATGTTCGGCAGGTCGTCGCCGAAGGGACCGCGCTCGATCGCCCACTCGAAGAACGGCTCGACGGTGACATCGACGCCGGCGCCCTCGGGCTGGCCCGGGACGATGCGGTCGACCGCGGTGTTCGCGAAGACCGCGCGGGCCTGGAGGTCGCCCCAGGCATCGCCGGCGAGCTTCTCGATCTCGGCGCGGAGGGTGTCGGTCGCGCCGATCGCGTTCTCGCACGCCATGACCTGTAGGGGCTTCGCGTCCGCCGCTCGACGGGCGAGCCCTTCGAGGATGTGCGGCGCGACGAAGGGCAGGATGTTGGGCCCGACCGCCGTCGTCACGACGTCCGCCGTCGCGATCTCGTCGGCGACCGCGTCGGGGTCGGCCCGGCTGTCGAGGGCGCGGAAACCGGTGACCGTCTTGTCGCCGCCGCCCGGTCCGACCTCGTGGACGGTGTAGGCGGATGCCGCGTTGATGGTCTCGACGAGGGTGGGGGCGACGTCGGAGAAGACGAGGTCGTACCCGCCCTCGTGCAGGAGCAGTCCGACGAAGCCGCGGCCGATGTTGCCGGCGCCGAAGTGGACGGCTTTCATGCGTTGTTCACCGTCGCGAGCAGCTGGTACAGCTCCTCGGGCGTCTGCGCGGCCTTGAGCTTCGCGACCTCCTCGTCCTCGGAGAACAGGAGGGCGATCTGCGACAAGATCTCGAGGTGCTCGTCGCCCTTGCCGGCGATGCCGACGACGAACGACACGTGTTCGCCGCCCCAGTCGACGCCTCCGTCGTAGCGGACGAAGGACAGTGCGGAGTCGAGGATCGCCTCCTTGGTCTCGTTCGTTCCGTGGGGGATGGCGAGTTCGTTGCCCATGTAGGTCGACACTGCGACCTCGCGCTGCTGCATGGCGTCGAAGTAGGCGCCGGTGACGGCGCCGGCGGCCTCGAGGATGTCGGCCGCCTCCTTCATCGCCTGCTCTTGGCTGACGGAGCCGGAGTGGATGCGGATCTGACCGAGGGTGAGGACGTCGCGAGCCATGACTTTCTCCTTCTGGGGACTGTGTGTGGGAAAAAAGCGCTGCGGGGCCGGGACCATTGTCTCCGACCCCGCAGCGGACCGCATCAGGCGTCGCCGCGCTGGCGGCGCACCATTTCCACAACCTCGTCGTACTTCGGCGAGTTCATGAAGTTGTCGACCGAGACGTGCACGGAGCCGGGGGTGACCCCGCGGGCACGATCGGTCAACTGCGCCTGGGTGATGACCAGGTCGGCGGACGGGTCGAGGTTGGCGATCGCCTTGTTGGTGACCGTGACGCCCTCGACGCCCGCCTTCTTGAACTTGTTGCGCAGGACGCTCGCACCCATCGCGGACGACCCCATGCCGGCGTCGCACGCGAACACGATGTTCGAGATCTCGCGGTCGGCGACGGCCGTGCCGGTGGCAGCGGATGCCGCGACCGCGGCGTCGTTCGTCGCTGCCGGTGCGTTCGCCGAACCGCGCAGCCCCGACAGGGCCTCGGACGACTTGCCCTTGTTCGCCTCGGTCCGAGAAACCGCCGCGGAGAAGGAGTCCGTGCCGAGTTCGGCGGCGGCGAGATCACGCTTGCGGGAGGCCCGCAGAATGATCGCAGCGACGACGAAGGTGACCGTCGCAGACAGGATCACCGAGAGAATCACGCCTACGTAGCTGTCGTTCGCCGTCTGGAGCAGCACGGCGATGATGCTTCCCGGTGCCGCCGGTGCACGCAGGCCGGCTCCGAACAGCATGTTGGTGGTGACACCGGTCATGCCACCCGCGATGAGCGCGAGGATGAGGGTCGGCTTCATGAGCGCGTAGGGGAAGTAGACCTCGTGAATACCGCCGAAGAACTGGATGACGGCGGCGCCCGGGGCGGACGCGCGCGCCGCACCGATCCCGAAGAAGGTGAACGCCAGCAGAAGTCCGAGTCCGGGGCCGGGGTTCGCCTCGAGCAGGAAGAGGATCGACTTCCCCGACTCGTCGGCCTGTGCGATGCCCAGCGGCGTGAGGACGCCGTGGTTGATGGCGTTGTTGAGGAAGAACACCTTCGCAGGCTCGATGAGGATGCTCGTCAACGGCAGCAGGTTCGAGTCGACGAGGAAGTTGACCGCGCTCGAGAGCACGGTCATGATGCCGTTCACGAGCCAGGCGATCGGGTAGAACCCGACGACCGCCATCACAAAGCCCCAGATACCGGCGGAGAACATGTTCACGAGCATCTCGAAGCCCGCACGGACCTTGCCCTCCCAGAGGGCGTCGAGCTTCTTCATGGTCCATGCGGCCAGCGGTCCGAGGATCATCGCGCCGATGAACATGTGGACCTGGCCGAGGGTGGAGGCATCCGGGTTGGCTGCGAGGAGCGCATCGTTGAAGTTCTTGACGATGAGGTCGGAGCCGGCGATCGCACCCATGGTCGCGATGGCGCCCACCACACCACCACGCTGCTTGTAGATCATGTATCCGCCGGTGTAGGCGATGATCAGCGGCAACAGGTAGTGGATGAACGGGTCGACGATGGTCGCCAGGTCGGCGTTCGGAGTCCATCCGACGGGGATGAAGAAGGCGGTGATGATGCCCCACGCGATGAGTGCGGGGATGTTCGGCATGATCATGCCGGAGAGGAAGGTCCCGAATCGCTGGACGGCGACGCGAGCTCCTCCCCGGGGCTGTGCCGGAGACGTCGTTGTCATTGCTGGTTCTCCTTTGGTGTGCCGCGGGTCATGCGGCGGTGTGCTGTGCTGCGGCTTCCTGGGCCGCGGCTCGGGCGGATGCCGCATCGGATGCGGCGAGGGCTGCTTCGGCGATGCGCTTCGCGTCGTCGAGGCTGTGGTGCAGAAGGGTGGCGCGCACGTCCGCGAGCGCCGTCGGGGCCATGGACAGGGTGGTGGCGCCAAGGCCGACGAGGACGACTGCGAGCAGCGGGTCGGCTGCGGCCTCGCCGCAGATGCCGACCGGCTTGCCGTGGGCACGGCCGCCGTCGCCGGTGAGCTTCACCAGCTGCAGGACGGCGGGATGCCACGGGTCCTGGAACGAGGCGACCGAACCGAGCAGGCGGTCGGCCGCGAGCGTGTACTGGGTGAGGTCGTTGGTGCCGATCGAGGCGAAGTCGGCGTGGGCGAGCACCCGGTCGGCGAGGAGGGCCGACGAGGGGACCTCGACCATGACGCCGGCCGTCTTGATGCCGTACTCCTTCGCGAGGGTGACGAAGTACTCCGTCTCCTCGACGGTCGAGACCATGGGAGCCATGACCCACAGATCGGCGTCGGTGGCGGCATCCGCGTTCGCGAGAGCGGTCAGCTGCTCGCGCAGGATGTCCTCGCTCGCGCGCAGCGCGCGGAGACCGCGGAGGCCGAGGGCCGGGTTCTCCTCGTGCGCGTCGTTCAGGAAAGCGAGCGGCTTGTCGGCGCCGGCATCGAGGGCGCGGACGACGACCTTCTTGCCGGGGAACGCCTGCAGCAGCTCGGTGTACGCCTTCGTCTGCTCCTCGACGGTGGGAGCCTGCGACGAGCTGAGGAAGAGGAACTCGGTGCGGAAGAGCCCGACACCCTCTGCGCCCAGCTCGACGGCCTTGGCGGCGTCGGCGGGCTTGCCGAGGTTCGCGAGCAGCGGCACGGCCGTGCCGTCCGCCAGCGCGCCGGGCGTGATCGGTGCGTCCGCGGCGGCTGCACGGTCGGCCTCGCGGCGCTCGGCCTGCGCGATCTCGTCGTCCGTCGGCTGGGTGGTGACGATGCCGGCGGCGGCGTCCACGATGACGGTCTCGCCCTCGGTCAGACCCGAGGCGCTGTGCACGCCGACGACGGCGACGATCGACTTCTCGCGCGCGAGGATCGCCGTGTGCGAGGTCGGGCCGCCTTCGGTCGTCACGAGCGCGAGGACCTTCTCGAGGTCGAGGAGTGCGGTGTCGGCGGGCGCCAGGTCTTTGGCGACCAGGATGAACGGATGCCCGGGGTCGGGCACGCCCGGTGCCGGCACCCCGCGCAGGTGGGCGATGACCCGCTGCGCGACGTCGTCGAGGTCCGCGGCGCGCTCGCCGAGGTAGCCGCCCATGGCGGCGAGGGAGTCACGGAACGAGGCGAACGCGTCGAAGACGGCGAACTCGCCGGTCGCGCCGGCGGCGAGACGGGTGGCGACCTCGTCCTCGAGGGCGGGGTCCTCGGCCATCATGGCCTGCGCCTCGAGCACCTCCTGCGCGGCTCCGCCGGCGCTGGCGCCGCGCAGCTCGAGCTCGCGGGCGACCGCCTCGATCGCCGCGGCGACGCGGGCCTTCTCATCCTCGGCGCTGAGCGTGCTCTTCTCATCCTTCGGCGCGGGCAGCGGCTCGGCCATCCGTGCGACGGGGCCGTGGCTCACGCCCAGGCCGATTCCTACTCCTCGAAGCTCAGTCATGTGTCCCTCAGGCGTCGTGGTCGGTGGTCAGAAGTTCGGTCAGGGTGTCGAGGACGTCCTCCGCGCCCGGCCCGTCCGCGGTGAGCGTGACGTAGTCGCCGCTCTCCGCGCCGAGCGAGATGACGCTCAGGATGCTCGCCGCGTTGACCGCGCCGCCGGCCCCCTTCGAGATGGTGACCGGGATGCCGGCATCCTTCGCCGCCTGCGCGAAGAGCTTCGCGGGGCGGGCGTGCAGGCCGTGGGAGGAACCGATCCTCACCGTCCGGCTGGCCGGTGCGCTCATCGCGGGGTCCTTTCGATGCGGTCGGCGGCGGTCGCGGTGGTGACGAGGGCGAGCGTGCGGGTTCCGTCACGATCGTCGAAGACGTCCTCCGGGAGCAGAACGACACGCGCCTGTCGGGTGGCGGCATCCCGCTCGATGTCGGGGAGGGCGGAGGCAAGATGCGGACCCACGAGCACCACGTCGCCGGCATCCGTCCCGGTGGCGACCATGCCGGGGACACCCGCGTGGACGAGCAGTTCCCTGCCTTCGCGCTGTGCGGCCTGCCGCAGACGCTGGGCGACGAACGTGCTCGACGCGCCGGCGCCGCAGACGACGAGGATCTTCATCGATCCGCCTCCTTGTCTCCCCGCAATTCTCATCCGACTCCCAGGAAGCGACAACCAGGCCTTCTTCCGCGGGGGAGGAAACCCCGGTGGTCCGGCGGATGGTTGACTGGACCCGTGAGTCGGACGAGGCAGGATCGCGTCATGGCGCTCCTGGCGAGGGATGCCGGGTGGCGTACCGCCGGCGAGCTCGCCGACCTCGTCGGGGTGACGCCCCGCAGCATCCGTTCGTACGTGGCCGCCCTCAACGCGCGGGTGCCCGGCGGCGACGCCGTCGAGTCAGGTCCGTCCGGCTACCGCGCGGGTGCCGGAGCGGCGGGGGCGCTGCAGCCGGCATCCGAGGAGACTCCTCGCGACCGGTTGCACCGGCTCGTTCGCGACATCCTCGATGCGCCGGACGGCATCGACGTGTACGCCGCGGCGCAGCGCTTCCACGTGAGCGACGCCACCCTCGAAGCCGATCTCGGACGCGTGCGCGCGCTGCTGAGCGGCACGCAGCTGACCCTCGAGCGCTCCGCTGAGCGCGTGCGGTTGGTGGGGACGGAGATGGCCCAGCGGCGCCTGCTCAGCCAACTGGCGCACGACGAGATGGAGCAGGGCGCCTTCGACCTGCGCGCCCTGCGGCGCGCCCTCGGCGAGAGCACCGCCGAGACATCCGCGCTCGGGGCGTTCAAGGACGACCTGGTCGCGGGCCTCGGCGACCTGGGATACCTCGTCAACGAGTTCGGCATCGGCGACGTCATGATGCACATCGCGATCGCCGCCGACCGGGTGGGGCGCGGACGCGGACTCGACGGCCCTCCGGTCGACGACGCGCCCGCGCGTGCGCGGATCGCCGACCTGCTCGATCGCCTCGCCGTCGCGCACCTCGGCGTCCGCCTGGGCGACGGTGACCGCGACCACCTCGCCGCGCTCGTGCAGACCCGCGTCGTGGCGCCGGGCGCGGCCGAACCCGACACCGTCATCCGGGGCCGGCTCGATGCGGACGTCGAGACCGCCGTGCGCGGGATCGTCGCGCAGGCGGCATCCGAGTTCCTCGTCGACATCGATCACGACGACTTCATCCTGCGCCTCGCCCTCCACGTCCAGAATCTGCGTCAGCGCGCGCAGGACCAGGCCTGGTCGCGGAACGCCCTCACCCGTTCGCTCAAGTCCAGCTACCCGATGATCTTCGAGGTCGCCGTCTTCATCGCCGAGCAGCTGCGCGACGTCGTCGGCGCGCCTCTGTACGAGGACGAGATCGCCTACATCGCGATGCACGTCGGCGGCCGGCTCGAGCGGTCCCGCCAGTCGGGTCGCCTGCTGACGGCCACGCTCGTGTGCCCGGGGTACTACGAGATGCACGAACTCCTGCGGGCGAGCATCGACCGCGCGCTCGGTCGCGAGATCGAGGTCGTCGCCGTCGAGACGCGCGTCGACCCCGACTGGGCGGGGCTCGACACGGATCTCGTCCTCACGACGATCGATCCGCCCGCGCCGTCCGACCGCATCGTCCGGGTGCAGCCCTTCCTCACCGAACCCGACGTCGAGCGAGTCCAGGGCGCGGCGGCCCGCGCCCGCCGCGCGCGACGCCTGGCGGGCCTGCGCGCGGAGCTCGAGCGGTACTTCTCCGCCGAGGCCTTCGTGCCCCGCCTGCCCGCCGATGCGGACGAGGAGACCGTGATCCGCGGGCTCGGCGGACTACTGGCGGCCCAGGGCGTCATCACCGAGGACTACGTCACCCGCACGCTCGAGCGGGAGCGCATCTCCTCGACGGCTTTCACCGATGCGCTCGCCGTCCCGCACGCCATCGGGATGACCGCGACCCGCACCGCGATCGCCGTGGGCCTGGCCGACCCGTCGATCCGTTGGGGCGACGGACGGGTGCAGGTCGTGACGATGGTCGCGTTCTCCGAGTCCGACCGCGAAGCCTTCCAGACGGTGTTCGAGCAGCTCGTCGAGGTGTTCAGCGAACGCGACAGCGTGCAGCGGATCCTGCGCCGCGGTACGACGTTCGCCGCGTTCCTCGACGAGCTCGTCGCCGTCGTCGACGGCTGATCAGCGGGCCAGGCGCGCCTCGAGCCCCATCTTCACCCCGGGCCACTCGTGGGGGAGGATCGAGTACACGACGGTGTCGCGCAGCGTGCCGCCGGGGCCGATGCGGTGGTTGCGCAGGACGCCGTCTCGGCGCGCGCCGAGCCGTTCGATCGCGGCCTGCGACTGCCGGTTGTGCCACGACGTGCGGAACTCCACCGCGATCGCCTCGCACGCCTCGAACGCGTGCCCCAGCAGCAGCAGCTTCGCGGTCGTGTTGACCTCGGTCCGCTGCACGCTCGGCGACAGCCACGTGTAGCCGATCTCGACCCGGCGGTTGACCTGGTCGATGCCGCAGAAGGTCGTCATCCCGCTCGGGGTGCCGTCGACGAGGACCGCGAACGGGTTCATCCGCCCGGCTGCGTGCTCGGCACGCCGCCAGCTGATCTCGTCGGGGACGGATGCCGGGATGGCGGTGTACCACGCGTACTCGAGGCCCTCGCGGGCCGCCGCGAGGTCGTCGGCGTGCGCGGCGTCGAGCGGGACCAGCTGCACACGACCCCGGCTCAGGACGACCGGCTCCGTGAGCGGAATCGCCGTCACGCCTGCGCCGCGGCGAGGATCTCCCGGACGCCGGCGTCCACCGCCGCCAGCCGGGCCGCCGCATCCTCCGCCGAGTCGCCGCGGACGTCGAGGTAGGCCTTGAGCTTCGGTTCGGTCCCGCTCGGGCGCACGATGACGCGCGATCCGTCGGTCAGCCACACCCGCAGCACGTCGCCGCGCGGCGAGCCCTCGGGAGCGGTGAGCAGGTCCTCGATGCGCTCGACGGCGACCGTACCGACGGATGCCGGGGGCGCCGCGCGCAGCGCGCACATGATGCGGCCGATCACCGACACGTCGTCGACGCGGAGGGACACCTGCCCGCTCGCGAAGTGCCCGAAGGTCGCGGCCGACTCGTCGAGCAGGTCGCCGAGCGTCCGGCCCTCCTCGCGTGCCTCGGCGACGAGGCCCAGCACGGCGACGGCGGCCGAGATGCCGTCCTTGTCGCGCACGGTGTCGGGGTTCACGAGGTAGCCGAGCGCCTCTTCGAACCCGTAGACGAGCCCGGGGGCACGCGAGATCCATTTGAAGCCGGTCAGCGTGGCGGCGAAGTCGAGGCCGTAGTGCTCGGCGATCGCCTGCAGGCCGGGCGACGAGACGATCGAGCACGCGAGGGTGCCCGCGGTCGCGGTGCGCGCGGCGCGCCAGCCGAGGAGCAGCCCGACCTCGTTGCCGGTGAGCCGACGCCAGCCGCCGGGGGCTGCGGCATCCGGGATCGCGACGGCGAGCCGGTCGGCGTCGGGATCGTTGGCGAGGATCAGCTCCGCGCCGGCGGCGCGGGCCGCCTCGAACGAGAGGTCCATCGCGCCGGGCTCTTCCGGGTTGGGGAAGGCGACCGTCGGGAACCGCCCGTCGGGCTCGATCTGATCGGCGACCACCGTCGGCGCGGGGTACCCCGCGATCGCGAGGATGCGCGAGAGGGTCTCGTGGCCCACGCCGTGCATCGCGGTGTAGACCCAGTTCAGACCGGCCGCACCGGCAGGGGCGGGGGCGACGAGCGCGGTCGCGCGCACGTAGGCGTCCACGACGTCCTCGCCGGCGGTCTCGTAGTCCGCGGAGCGGGGGATCGCGCCGAGGTCCGCCCGGGCGGCGACCTCGTCGATGTGCGCCGCGATCTCGGCATCCGCCGGCGAGACGATCTGAGCGCCGTCGTCCTCGCCACCGAGGTACACCTTGTACCCGTTGTCGTCGGGCGGGTTGTGCGACGCCGTGACCATCACTCCCGCGGACACACCGAGGTGGCGGACGGCGAAGGCGAGCACGGGGGTCGGCAGGAGGCGGGGGAGGAGGATCGCGCGCAGCCCCGCGCCCGCGAAGATCTCGGCGCTGTCCCGGGCGAAGACGTCCGAGTTCCGGCGCCCGTCGTAGCCGATCACGACCGACGGGGTCTCGTCGCCCGCGCGCTCGTGCAGGTACGCGGCGAACCCGGCGGCCGCCTGTCCGACCAGGACGCGGTTCATGCGGTTCGACCCGGCGCCCAGGGCCCCGCGCAGCCCCGCAGTCCCGAAGGCCAGCCGCGTGTCGAACCGGTCGTGCAGGTCGTCGAGCGCCGCCGCGTCAGCGGCCTCGGCTCGCTCGATCAGCGCCCGCAGCTCGTCGCTCGTCTGCGGGTCGGGGTCCTGCGCGAGCCACCCGCGGGCGACGTCGAGGATGCCCTCGCTCACAGGACGCCGATCACGCGGGCGAGCAGGTCGGAGATGACCGGCTCGGCCTCGCGGCCCGCCTCGATGACCTCCTGGTGGCTCAGCGGGGTGGTCTGGATGCCGGCGGCGAGGTTCGTGATGAGCGAGAAGCCCAGGATCTCCATGCCCGCCTGGCGTGCGGCGATCGCCTCGAGGGCCGTCGACATGCCGACGATGTGCCCGCCGATCGTCTTCGCCATCTGCACCTCGGCGGGCGTCTCGTAGTGCGGTCCGCGGAACTGGCAGTACACGCCTTCGTCGAGCGACGGGTCGACGGTGCGGGCGAGGTCGCGCAAGCGCCGCGAGTAGAGGTCGGTGAGGTCGATGAAGGTCGCGCCCTCGAGGGGGGAGTCGGCCGTCAGGTTGATGTGGTCGCTGATGAGCACGGGCTGCCCCGGCGTCCACGACGTCTTGATGCCGCCCGCGCCGTTGGTGAGGACCATCGTCTTCGCGCCGGTCGCGGCGGCCGTGCGCACACTGTGCACGACGCGACGCACGCCGTGCCCCTCGTAGTAGTGCGTGCGCGCGCCGATCACGAGAACGCGCTTGCCGTCCGGGGTGAGGATGCTGCGGATCGATCCGACGTGCCCTTCGAGGGCGGGCTTGCTGAACCCGGTGACCTCGGTCGCGGCCAGGGTCGCTGTGGTCTCGCCGATCAGCTCGGCGGCCTTGCCCCAGCCGCTCCCGAGCGTCAGGGCGACGTCGTGGTGGTCGACGCCGGTGAGGCGGGCGATGTCGTCGGCGGCGGTCCGTGCGACCTCGAACGGGTCGGCCGTGGGGTCGTCGAGCGGGTGGGTGTCCTCGTGCATGCTCCCACTCTAGGAACCCGGGGACGGCTCGGCCACACGGCGCGCATCTCGTCGCGGCGCACGGGGACCCCGCGGGCTGGAAGAATGGTGCGCATGTCTGTGAGCTTCGAGACCACCCAGAGCGTCGCGATCATCGGCGGCGGCCCCGGCGGATACGAGGCGGCTCTCGCAGCGGCCCAGCTGGGCGCCGAGGTGACGCTCGTCGAGCGCGCAGGCATCGGGGGATCCGCGGTCATCACGGACGTCGTCCCCTCCAAGACCCTCATCGCCACCGCCGACGCCGCCGTCGCCATCCGCGGCGCCTCCGATCTCGGGGTGCAGCTGTTCGCCCGGGGCGACAGCGGCAAGCCGCTCAAGCCCGAGATCGCCATCAACCTCGGGGCGGTCAACAAGCGGCTCCTGTCCCTGGCGCGTCAGCAGTCCGACGACCAGCGCGCGCAGCTGGTGGATGCCGGGGTCCGCATCATCTCCGGCCACGGCCGCCTCGACGGGACGCACGCCGTCGTCGTCTCGACCGGCCCCGGCGGCACCGACTTCGACCGGATCGAGGCCGACACGCTCGTGGTCTCGGTGGGCGCCTCGCCGCGCGAGCTCGACAGCGCGAAGCCCGACGGGGAGCGCATCCTGACCTGGACGCAGCTCTACAACATGTCGTCGCTGCCCGAGCACCTGATCGTCGTGGGGTCCGGCGTCACGGGCGCGGAGTTCGCCGGCGCCTACATGAACCTCGGGTCGAAGGTGACGCTGATCTCGAGCCGCGACCAGGTCCTCCCCGGTGAGGACTCCGACGCGGCGGCCGTCATCGAGAAGGTCTTCACCCGCGGCGGCATGGAGGTGCTGTCGAAGTCCCGCGCCGAGAAGGTGGAGCGCACGAAGGACGGCGTGGTCGCGACGCTGTCCGACGGTCGCACCGTCGAGGGCAGCCACTGCCTCATGGCCGTCGGATCCATCCCGAATACCGCCGGCATCGGACTGGAGGATGCGGGGGTCCAGCTCACCGGCTCGGGTCACATCCAGGTCAACCGCGTCGCGCGCACGTCGGTGCCGAACATCTACGCCGCGGGCGACTGCACGACGTTCCTCCCGCTCGCCTCGGTTGCCGCCATGCAGGGACGCATGGCCGTCTTCCACGCGCTCGGCGACACCGTCATCCCGCTCGAGAAGCACCGCGTCACGGCGAACATCTTCACGGCGCCCGAGATCGCCACCGTCGGACGCCAGGAGCGCGACATCGAGTCCGGCGCGGTCAACGGCACGGTCCACAAGCTCCCGCTGGCCGCCAACGCGCGCGCGAAGATGATGGGCGTCAAGGACGGGTTCGTGAAGATCATCGCCCGCGAGGGATCGGGCACCGTCATCGGCGGCGTCATCGTCGCCCCGCGCGCCTCCGAGCTGATCTACCCGATCGCCATCGCCGTCGAGCGGCGCCTCACGGTCGACCAGCTCTCCCGCGTGTTCGCGGTGTTCCCGTCGCTCGCGGGCAGCATCACCGACGCGACCCGCGCGATGCACCAGGTCGCCCGGGACGAAGACACCTACAGCTGACCCGGGTATCCGGGACGCCGCGCCGGCGTCAAGCCCCCTGGCGAGAGCCGACGGGCGCGTAGAGTGGGAGGGTCCTGGGGAGGGCTAGCTGATCTGGGGAAACCCGGAGAGATCTATGCGCGCACCAGCCAGAACCATCTTGACCATCGCCGTCGCAGGATCGGTCGTTCTGGCTTCTGTGCCGATGTCGGCGGGCACGCTGTTCGAGCCGTCGGCGACGACCTCGTCGCAGGTTGGCGTATCCGGCGCCGACCCGAGCCAGCCCCCCGCACCGGACGAGTCCCCGGCGCCGACACCGGATCCGCCGACACCGACACCGACACCCGATCCGCCGACACCGACACCGGATCCGCCGACACCGACACCGGATCTGTCCGCCGATCCCACGCCAGACCCCACCGCGTCGGCGAGCCCGGAATCGACCCCCGGGACATCACCATCACCGTCACCCGAGGCGACCCCGGAAGAGGACCACGAGAACGACGGCCCCACTTTGCCGCTCACGCGTGAACTGCCGCCGGACTCGTCGATCCCCGTCGCACCCCTGCGTCTCACGGTTCCGCAGTACGGACCGCAGCCCGTGTTCCGCCTGCCCTTCGCCCCCGGGATCCGGTGGGGCGCGAGCGGATCCCACTCCGACAGCGACGGCATCAACCGCGGCGCGATCGACTTCTCGCCGCTGTCGTCCAAGGACCGTGCGGTGCGCACCGTCGCGGCTGGAACGGTCTACCGGGTCCGATGCAGCACCGGGTGGTTCCTGGGCGTCGACCACGGCGGCGGCTGGATGTCGGAGTACTACCACCTGACCAATGCCAAGTCCTCGCTCGTCGGCCAGTGGGTGGAGGCCGGGACGACGATCGGCACCGCCGGTCAGACGCTGCCGTGCGGCGGCACACCGGGCGACAGTGCGCACGTGCACCTGTCCATCCTCAATGCCGCGCTGGACGTGCCGAGCGGCAAGCGCAAGTACGTCTCGGTCAGCGGCATCCAATTCGACAACTACACGCTGCGTGACTCGAGCGGTGCCTACAACGGCGTCTGGCGGAACCTCCAGGGTGACGTCGTGCTGACGGCGCGCCGGGTGACCTGCTGCTTGACGGCGTCCAGCCGGGTCGGCCCGACCGGCGGGTCGGCCCTGCCCGACACCGACGGCGACGGGATCGACGACTACAGCGAAGCCACGACGTGGGATACCGACCTCAACAGCAACGGCCTGCCCGACATCGTCGGATTCGGCGGCGCCGGCGTCTACACCGCTTTCAACAACGGCCGCACGTTCGGCTCCAATCGTCTCGCCCTTTCGAACTTCGGCACCTCGAAGGGCTGGCAACGCAGTTCGCATCCGCGCATGGTGCTCGACGTCACCGGTGACGGTCGCCCTGATGTCCTGGGCTTCGGTGCCTCCGGAGTCTCGGTTTCGGCGGGCAGTGGAGGCAGCTCGTTCGCCACGGCCCGCAAGTGGAGCTCGGACTTCGGGTCGGACAAGGGATGGCGCGTCGGTGTGCATCAGCGGGTCGTCGCCGACGTGACCGGCGACGGCCGTCCGGACGTCATCGGCTTCGGTGGTGCGGGGGTGTACGTCGCTCGGAATACCGGCTCAGCCTTCGCGTCGGCGCAGCTGTGGTCGCGACAAATGGGCTCGGACGGTGGGTCGGGCGGATGGCGGGCGTCCGCGCACCCGCGCTTCGTCGCGGACGTCACGGGCGATGGTCGTGGCGACCTCGTCGGCTTCGGCGCTCGCGGCGTCTACGTCGCCCGCAACACCGGCAGCGGCTTCGCACCGATGCAACCGTGGGTCTCGGATTTCGCGGTGTCGCAGGGCTGGACCGTCGTGAACCATCCGAGATACGTCTTCGACATCGACGGCGACGGGCGGGCGGACATCGTGGGGTTCGGCGCCAACGGCGTCCAGGTCGCTCGGGGGACCGGATCCGGCTTCGCGGCGACCACGCGGTGGTCCGGTTCGTACGGCAGCTCTGCGTCGGCGGGCTCGTGGCGTGGGAGAGTGCATTCCCGGACCTTCGCCGACGTCGACGGCGACGGGCGTCCGGACGTCGTCGCTTTCGGGACGTCGAGAACATTCGTCGCGTTGAACCGCGGATCCTCCTTCGGCCCGTCCACGGCCTGGACCGATGATTTCGGCTCCCGCGAGTGGACGCAGGGGTGGATGCCGAGAGTCGCCGTCGACGCGAACGGCGACGGGCGTGCCGACATCGTCGGATTCGCCCGTGACGGCGTGCATGTCGCACTGAGTACCGGCTCGCGATTCGGAGCGGCGACGCACTGGACAGGGTCGTTCGGCTGGGACGCGTCGGCAGGCGGGTGGCGTGTCGGCTCGAATCCGAGGGCTATCGGTCTCTAGCCGGACGGCCTGAGGTCATTGCTCCACGCGCAGCTCGATGATCGCCGTTGCGTGCAGGTAGGTCGGAGCGCTGGCGACCCCCTCGATCATGAGGCTGTCGGCGGCTGTCGGCCGCAGGTCGACAGCGTGCGCCTCCTCGTCACAGGGAATCTCTCGCTCGATGGTGTCATCGACGCCGTCTTCGGTATCCAGGGTGATCGTCACCACCGTGGAGATCGTTTCGACGTCTCCTCCATAGCAGCGGGCATCGACGCGGGTGAGCACGGTCCCTGGTTGGAGTTCCAGCAGCATCACCCCGGACTCCGACTCCTCCGTGCCGACTTCACTCGCGGCGGCTCCCGCGAACCCGGGACCATCCGACGCGGCAGCGCTCACCTCGTCGGCCCACTGCCTCGCTGCAGAAAGGTCGACACCCGGGTCTTGGGCGCAGCCCCCCAGCAGAAGCAGGGGAATAGCTACCGCGGCGGCGATCGGACGTGTCGTCTCCATCCCCACACCATAGGTGGCGCGGCGACACCCCGTGGAGTCAGGAGATCGTGAGCAGCTGATGCCCCGCCGACACGGTCGTGCCGGGCTGCGCGTTGATCGCGCCGACCACGCCGTCCTTGTGCGCCTGGATGGGCTGCTCCATCTTCATCGCCTCGAGGACGACGACGAGGTCGCCCTTGACGACCTGCTGCCCCTCCTCGACGGCGATCTTGACGACCGTGGCCTGCATGGGCGACGCGACGGCGTCGCCGCTCGCGCCCGAGACGGTGCCCGCGGCGTGCGAACGACGCGACGGGGGCACGGCGACGGGGCGTCCGACGGCGGCGGGTGCGTGGGTCAGGCGGTCCGGCAGGCTCACCTCGAGGCGCTTGCCCGACACCTCCACGACGACGGTGTGGCGGCCCTCGGGTTCGGCGGCGGGACCCGCCTCGCCGTCCCACGCGGGGATGTCGTTGTGGAACTCGGTCTCGATCCAGCGGGTGAAGACGCCGAACACGCCGTCCTCGGCCGTGAAGGCGGGGTCGCGGACGACCTTCCGGTGGAAGGGCAGCACCGTCGGCATCCCGGCCACCTCGAACTCGTCGAGGGCGCGGCGCGACCGCTCGAGGGCCTCTTCGCGCGTGCGTCCCGTGACGATGAGCTTGCCCAGGAGCGAGTCGAAGGCGCCCGAGACGCTGTCGCCGGCGGTGACACCGGAGTCCAGGCGCACGCCCGGTCCGCCGAAGGTCTTGAACACGTGGATGTCGCCGGGGGCGGGCAGGAAGCCGCGGCCCGGGTCCTCGCCGTTGATGCGGAACTCGAACGAGTGGCCGACCGGCTCGGGGTCGGCGTAGTCGAGCGTGCCGCCCTCGGCGATGCGGAACTGCTCGCGGACGAGGTCGATGCCGGTGACCTCCTCCGAGACCGGGTGCTCGACCTGCAGACGGGTGTTCACCTCGAGGAACGAGATCGTCCCGTCGGCGCCGATGAGGAACTCGCACGTGCCGGCCCCGATGTAGCCGACCTCCTTGAGGATGGCCTTCGACGCGGAGTACAAGGTCTCGTTCTGCTCGGCGGTGAGGAACGGCGCGGGAGCCTCTTCAACGAGCTTCTGGTGCCGGCGCTGCAGCGAGCAGTCGCGGGTCGAGACCACGACGACGTTGCCCGCGGCATCCGCGAGGCACTGCGTTTCGACGTGGCGCGGCTTGTCGAGGTACTTCTCGACGAAGCACTCGCCGCGGCCGAACGCCGCGATCGCCTCGCGGGTCGCCGATTCGAAGAGCTCCGCGACCTCGTCGAACTCGCGCGCGACCTTGAGGCCGCGTCCGCCGCCGCCGTACGCGGCCTTGATCGCGATGGGCAGGCCGAACTCGCGCGCGAAGGCGACGACCTCGTCGGCGCCCTCGACCGGCCCCGGCGTGCCCGGGGCGAGCGGTGCGCCGACCTTCTCGGCGACGTGGCGGGCGGTGACCTTGTCTCCGAGCGCCTCGATGGCCTCGGGGGAGGGGCCGATCCAGACGAGCCCCGCGCCGATCACCGCGCGGGCGAAGTCGGCGTTCTCGGCGAGGAAGCCGTAGCCCGGGTGGACGGCGTCGGCGCCCGAGCGGCGCGCGACCGAGAGGATCTTCTCGATGGAGAGGTAGGTGTCGGCGCTCGTAGAGCCGCCGAGGCCGTACGCCTCATCAGCCAGCCGCGCGTGCATCGCATCGCGGTCCTGGTCGGCGTAGACCGCCACCGACGACTTCCCCGAGTCGCGTGCGGCGCGGATGATGCGCACCGCGATCTCGCCTCGGTTGGCGATCAGCACTTTCGAGATTCCGGTGGTCACGCTCTCAGGCATGGCTTCGAGCCTACCCACGAGTGAGGCCGCTCCTTTGGATCACTCGCACAAGATCATCGGGGTTTCGTGTCGCGGATCCCACTAAGCGGATGCCGCGTCACCGCCGCCTGCGGAGTTCCACAGCGTCGTCCACTCGACCCCGAGCTCACGGACGAGTCGGCGCAGGGTCGACAACGACATCCCGACCACCGTCGACGGGTCGCCCTCGACCCGCTCGATGAACGCGCCGCCGAGGCTGTCGACGGTGAAGGCGCCGGCCACGAGCAGAGGTTCACCGGTCGCCACGTACGCGTCGATCTCGGCATCCGTCACATCCGCCGCGAAGGTCACGGACGCGGCGGCCACCGCATGGGCCTCAACGGGGTCAGCGCCCGGGCGGACGAGGAACACGCTGTGCCCCGAGTGGAGCACGCCGGTGCGGCCCCGCATGGACTGCCACCGGGCGCGCGCCGCCTCGGGCGTGTAGGGCTTGCCGAGGATCTCGCCGTCGAGCTCGAACATCGAGTCACCGCCGACGACGAGGCCCTCGAAACCTTCCATGGCGACGGTCGCCGCGACGTCGGCCGCCTTGCGTCGGGCGAGGAGGAGCACGTGTTCCTCCGGCGGCAGGGTGCGGGCCTGCGCCGCCTCGACCGCCGCGATCACGGCCTCCTCGTCGACCTGCGGTGAGCGGGTGGTCGGCTCGATGCCGACCTGGCGCAGCAGCATCAGACGGGCGGGGGAGGTGGAGGCGAGGCACACGCGCATACCGACCACGCTAGCCGCGCGAGCGGGAGTCGATGACGGTCCGCGGCGACCCAGTGTGACAGCATCGAACCATGCAACCGGGAGACGTCCTCGACCTCGAGATCACCGCCGTCGCGCACGGCGGTGTGTTCGTCGCCCGGCACGAGAACCGGGTCGTGTTCGTCTCGGATGCGATCCCCGGCGAGCGGGTGCGCGTCGCCCTCACCGACACGCGCAAGGCGTCATTCTGGCGGGGCGACACCGTGGAGGTGTTGGATGCCTCGCCCCACCGCCGTCCGCACGTGTGGGCGCCCGCCGACGTGAGCACACCTCCCGACGCCCGGCCCGGCGGCGCGGACTTCGGTCATATCGCCCTCGCCCATCAGCGCGAACTGAAGGCCGACGTCCTCCGCGACGCGCTGTCCCGCTTCGCCGGGTCCACCGCTCCCGTCACGATCGAGCCGCCCCTCCCGCAGATGCGCGGCGACCGTCTCGTCGAGGAATCCGCCGACGGCACAGGATGGCGCACCCGGGTCAGCCTGCACGTCGACGACGAGGGACGCATCGGCCCGTTCGCGGCCCGCAGCCACCGCGTCATCCCCGTCGACGACCTGCCCCTCGCGACCGCGGGCATCGCCCGCGCGGCGAGCCGTCGGCGCGGCGGCTCCGCCGGCCGCCTCGACCTCGTGCAGCCCGCCGACGGACGCGTGCGCGTCATCCCGCGTGCCGAGCCCGGCCGTTCCCGGCGCCCGGCGCCGGTCGACCCCGCGGCCCGGGAGGTCGTGGTCGAGACCGTCGGCGACCGGGAGTTCCGCGTCGATGCGGGCGGCTTCTGGCAGGTCCACCGCCTCGCCGCCGGCACCCTGCACGACGCGGTCGCCGACGCCGTCGCGGATGCCGTCGACCCCGACGGATGGCACCTCGATCTCTACGGCGGGGTCGGGCTGCTCGCCGCATCCGTCGCCGGTGTCGGCGGTCCCGCCACCCGGATCACCTCGGTGGAGTCCGACGCCCGCGCGACCGAGCACGCGGGGGAGAACCTCGCCGCGTGGATCGGAGCCCGTGCGGAGACCGGCCGGGTCGACCGGTGGCTCGGAAACCTCGTCCAGACGGCCACCCCCGCGCAGCGCGCCCGGCTCGCGCTCGGCACCGTGGTCCTCGACCCGCCCCGCGCCGGCGCCGGACGCGACGTCGTCGAGCAGCTCGTCGACCTCTCACCGGCGCGCATCGTCTACGTCGCGTGCGACCCCGTCGCCCTCGCCCGCGACCTCGGCACCTTCGCCGCGCACGGATACACGACGCCCGCGGTGCGGGCCTTCGACCTCTTCCCGCACTCGCACCACGTCGAGGCGATCGCCGTGTTGACGCGGTGACGGCTAGGGTGAGCGCATGATCCGCGTCGCCTTGATCGACGACCACGAATCCGTGCGTCTCGGCCTCGAGGCCGCGTGCAGCCGCACGGACCACCTGCGCGTCGTCTTCTCGGGGGAGAGCGTGGCCGCCTACCTCGATTGGCGGACGCTCACGCAGGAGAACCCCGCGGACGTCGTCGTCCTCGACCTCATGCTCGGGGACGGGGCCACCGTGACCGAGAACGTGACCCGCCTCGTCCACGACGGCTCGCCGGTCATCATCCACAGCGTGGCCGATCGCCCGGCCGCCGTCCGTGAGGCCCTGGTCGCGGGGGCTGCGGGCGTGGTGAGCAAGGCGTCGCGCATCGACGACGTCATCGCGGCGATCGACACGGTCGCCCGCGGTCATGCGCTCGACAACGTGGAGTGGGCGTCCGCCGTCGACGGCGACCGGGCCTTCGCCGACGCGCAGCTCTCCTCGCGCGAGCGCGACGTGCTGCGTCTGTACGCCGCCGGTCTGCCCCTCAAGACGGTCGCCGAGCGACTCGGGGTGGCCTACTCGACGGCGAAGGAGAACATCACCCGCGTCCGCGTGAAGTACGTGGAGGTCGGTCGGCCCGCCCCCACCAAGGTGGATCTGCTGCGGCGCGCGATGGAGGACGGCCTGGTCGCGGAGGAACCCGGTGCCAGCTGAGGTCGCACCGGCGGGAACGCTGACGATCCCGCCCGACTCGACCTTCTTCTCCCGCGAGAGGGTGGAGCGGATCCTCGCGCTCGTCGTCTCGGTGGGATGCGCCATCCTGGGCTTCCAGTCCGTGTTCCACGCGATCGGTTCCACGCAGGAGACGCCGACGTGGAACCTCGTGCTCAGCGTCGTCACCTTCGGCCCGCTGGCGCTCATGATCGCCGCTGGCGTCGCCGGACGCTTCTACCGGGCACCCGCCGCCGTCTTCGCGATCGTGTTCCCGCTCGTCCTCGTCGTCTGGCCGCTCGCGACCGCGGGTCGGGAGGGCGGCGCGGCGGAGGGGCCCTGGATCTGGTACCTCCTCAACGTCGCGACGGTGGCGACCGCCCTCGTCTTCCCGCTGTGGTTGCAGTACGTGTGGTGCGGCCTCGTCCCGGTCCTCTACGGGGTCGTCCGACTGATCCAGATCGGGGTCGACGGCGCGAGCGTCATCCTCGTCTCGCGTCAGGTGGTCTACGCGATCATCCTCGCCGTCGTCATGATCATGATCGGGTGGATGCTGCGCCTGCTCGCCGAGCGCCTCGATCGCACCCGCGAGGAGGCGGTCCGTTCGTACGCGGCGGCGGCCGCCGCCGACGCGGTGGAGCAGGAGCGGATCTCGGTCGCCGCCCTCATGCACGACAGCGTGCTCGCCGCGCTCATCGCTGCCGAGCGCGCCTCGACGCCGCGCGAGCGCGATCTCGCCGTGGGCATGGCACGTGACGCGCTCACCCGCCTCGCCAACGCCGACCGGGAAGCCGAGGAGGGCCCGGACGAGCCGGTCGACCCGGCGTTCATCGTCGACGGGTTGCGCCGGGCGGCCGCGGAACACGATCTCGACCTCGACCTGCGCGTCACCGTCGATCCGCGGGCTGCGCGGCTTCCGGGACGGGTCGCACGCGCCCTCGTCCTCGCTGCCGATCAGGCGATCGTCAACGCCGTCGAACACGCCGACGCGGTCGGACTGCACGTCGACGTGAGCGCCGACGACCGTCGGGTCATCGTCCGGGTCGTCGACGCGGGCATGGGCTTCGACGTCCAAGCCGTCCCCGAGGACCGCCTGGGCATCAGCGGCTCGATCGTCGCCCGCACCGCGGCGGTGGGCGGGCAGGCGCTCGTGCGCAGCTCGCGCCGGGGCACCGTGGCCGAACTGCGCTGGGAGTACCCGCGATGAACGTGCGCGTCCAGACGGGACTCTCGATCGTCGCGGTCGTCTTCACCGCCTACCTTGCCGTCGGCGGACTCGTGTGGACCGCGCCTGTGGCGCAGCCGGCGCTGTTCATCGCCGCCCTGTCGCTGTACCTCGTCACCACCTGGCTCTGCGTGTTCTGGGGCTTCACGCCGCGGTCGGCTCCGACGGCGACGGCTCCGGTCGCGGCGGACGCGGACGGCCTTCCGCGCGGTGCCTCGCTGCCGCTGTGGCTGTGCCTGCTGGTCCTCGGCACAGCGGTCGCCGTGCCGTTCGCGACCTGGGCGGCGGTCGGCGAGGACCTCCGTCGCGCGACCTTCGCCACGTGGAGCCTCGGCGGCATCGGGGCGCTCCTGACGATCGTCGTCGTCCGGCGCCGACCGCTCGTGGCGTGGATCGGTGTGGTCCTGCTCGGGGTGTCGTCGTCGTTCTGGATCGGCATCTTCGATTCCCTCGCCCTCGGACTCGTCGGCGCCGCCGTCTGGGTCGTCGCCGCGCAGCTCCTGACGCGTCTGGTCGACCGGGCGGCCGTCGACACGGCGGAACTCACCGGCATCCAGCGCCGCTCCTTCGAGTGGCTCGCGAGCCAGGAGGGCCGTCGCCGAGAGCGTCGCGTCCGCGTGCAGCAGGCACTCGCCGTCGCCGGCCCCATCCTCATCCGCACGATCGAGTCCGACGGCGACCTCGAGCCTGACGAGCGCGAGCGGGCGCGGCTGGCGGAGGGATCCCTGCGTGACGAGCTGCGCGGGCCGCGCCTGCTCGACGAGGCCGTGCGTGCGCGGCTGCAGGAGGCGCGGCTGCGCGGCAGCACCGTCACCGTCCTCGATGAGGGGGGATTGGATGCCGCCGGCCCGGCCGCGCTCGACCGCATCCGAGCCGAGCTCGCCGACGCCCTCCGCGGCGCCTCGTCGGAGCGGATCTACATCCGCACGTCGCCGCACCCTCGCGTCGCGGTCACGGTCGTGGGCCGGTCCCGCCGACGCGACGACCCGGACGGCGACGAGGTCGTCGACCTCTGGCACGAGATCGCGCATCCGCGCCCGGTGGTTGATCGCCCGACGTCCTGACGGCACCGCGCCGGGAGGACGCGCCGAAAAGAAGAGGCGAGGGGCGGCGAAGCCGCCCGCCCCTCGCCATGCGAGTGGTTACCCGAAAACCGACCCGCACATGCCGATCCGCGCTCTGAGGGATACGGATCGACAGAACGCAGAAGCGTTCCAGCGCTATTAGTCTCTCTGATCGCGAAAAGCGTGTCTGTAGGTACTTTGGGGGACAAATCGGGCGTCAGCCCGCCCACCGGCCCCACGGCACGTCGCGACGCAGATCGTTCCCGACGCCGCGGGCCGAGATCCGCCACGCCGACACGGTCGGCTCGTCCGCGACCGCGGTGCTCGCCTCCTGCGCGAGCGACTCGCTGACGACGGCGATCACCGCGGCGATCTCCTCGGGAGTCGCCGAACCGCGCCGCACGTGGAGGTGCGCCGCATCCGGGCGGGCGTCGTCCGACTCGCTCACAGCGGGATGTTCCCGTGCTTCTTGGCCGGCTGGCTCGCCCGCTTGCCGCGGAGGGCGCGCAGCGCCTTCGCGACGGCGACGCGGGTCTGCGCCGGCTCGATGATCCCGTCGAGCTCACCGCGCTCGGCGGCGAGGAAGGGGGAGGCGACGTTGTACGTGTACTCGTTGGCGAGGCGGGTCCGCACGGCGGCGACGTCCTCGCCGGCCTCCTCGGCGCGTTTGATCTCGCCGCGGTACAGGATGTTGACCGCACCCTGACCGCCCATGACGGCGATCTCGGCGGTCGGCCACGCGAGGTTGATGTCGGCGCCGAGCTGCTTGGAGCCCATCACGATGTACGCGCCGCCGTAAGCCTTGCGGAGGATGACGGTGACGAGCGGGACGGTCGCCTCGGCGTAGGCGTAGAGCAGCTTCGCGCCGCGACGGATGACGCCGGTCCACTCCTGGTCGGTGCCGGGGAGGTAGCCGGGGACGTCGACGAGGGTGAGGATCGGGATCGAGAACGCGTCGCAGAACCGCACGAACCGGCTTGCCTTCTCGCCCGCGTCGATGTTGAGCGTCCCCGCCATCTGCGACGGCTGGTTCGCGATGATGCCGACCGTCCGCCCCTCGATGCGACCGAAGCCGATGACGATGTTCGGCGCGAACAGCGGCTGCACCTCGAGGAAGTCGCCCGCGTCGACGATGTGCGAGATGACCTCGTGGATGTCGTAGGGCTGGTTGGGGGAGTCCGGGATGACCGTGTTGAGGACGCGATCGGAGTCGGTCGTCTCGAACTCGAAGCCGGACTCGTAGCCCGGGGCATCCGACATGTTGTTGTCGGGCAGGAAGCTGATGAGGGTGCGCGCGTAGTCGATCGCGTCGTCCTCGTCCTCGGCGAGGTAGTGCGCGACACCCGAGCGGGTGTTGTGGGTGTGCGCGCCGCCGAGCTCCTCCATGCCGACGTCTTCGCCGGTGACGGTCTTGATGACATCGGGGCCGGTGACGAACATCTGGCTCGTCTTGTCGACCATGATCACGAAGTCGGTGAGGGCGGGGGAGTAGACCGCGCCGCCGGCGGCGGGTCCCATGATGAGCGAGATCTGCGGGATGACGCCCGAGGCCGCCGTGTTCAGGCGGAAGATCTCGCCGTACTTGCCGAGCGCGACCACACCCTCCTGGATGCGCGCGCCGCCGGAGTCGAGGATGCCGATGATCGGGATGCCGCTGCGCAGCGCCAACTCCATGACCTTGATGATCTTCTCGCCGGCCACCTCGCCGAGCGATCCGCCGAAGGTCGTGAAGTCCTGCGAGTACACCGCGACCGTGCGGCCGTGGATCGTGCCGGTCCCCGTGACGACCGAATCGCCGTACGGGCGGGAGCGGTCCATGCCGAAGGCGGTCGTCCGGTGCCGGACGTACTCGTCGAGTTCGACGAAGGAGCCCGGGTCGACGAGCAGTTCGATCCGCTGGCGGGCGGTGAGCTTCCCCTTCGCGCCCTGCTTGGCGCGGGCGGTCTCCTCGGCGGAGACGACGGCTTCTTCGTAGCGGGCACGGAGGTCGGCGATCTTGCCGGCGGTCGTGAAGAGGTCGGGCTGATCGGTCACGCGTTCCACCCTAGCGAGCGCGGTCCGGGCGGCGTTGGATACCGGCGACAATCGCCGAGCGGATCCGCTGTGGCATCCCTCAGGATGTCGGCTGTCAAGCCGCCCGGCGCCCTACGCGGCCGCGTCTAGGGTGGCGGCATGTCGATCCCCGAGAACGGTTATCCCCGCGCCGCCGCGGTCAGCCCCCGCCTCCACGTCGCCCCGAGCGTCGACTCGACCAACAAGAAGCTCCTGAAGGACGCCTTCGACGACCCCGAGGGCCATCCGCACCTCTCCGCTGTCGTGACCCGCGACCAGACGGCCGGCCGCGGTCGCCTCGACCGCACGTGGGTCACGCCGCCGGATTCCGCGCTCGCGGTGTCGGTCCTGCTGCGGGTCGAGGCGGTCCCTGTCGCGCAGCGGGGGTGGATCCCCCTCATCGCGGGCGCGGCGATGACCGCGGCCGTCCGGGCGCAGCTGGAGGACCGCGAGGTCGGACTGAAGTGGCCGAACGATGTCCTCGACGGGGGCCTCAAGATCTGCGGCATCCTCGCCGAGGTCATGCCCGGCGATCCGCACGCCGTCGTGGTGGGAGCGGGCGTCAACACCCGGATGACCGCCGCGCAACTGCCGGTGCCGACCGCCACCTCGTTCGCGGCGCTCGGCCGCACCGCCGACGAGGATCAGCTGCTCGCGGACTACCTCACGAGACTCCGCGACGGGATCGCCGATCTGGCCGTGGGCGGCACCGCCGCGGGCCTTGCGGCGAAGGCGGTCCGCGACGCGTGCACGACTGTCGGCAGCGACGTCTCCGTCTCTTTGCCCGACGGTTCCTCCCTCATCGGCAGGGCGACCGGCATCGACGATGAGGGGCGGCTGGTGGTCGACGCCGCGGGCGTCGCGCACGTCGTGTCCGCCGGTGACGTCGTGCACGTCCGGTGACGGTGGGCGCGTCGGCGCACCCGGCATCCGTCGTCGCGCCATGATGGTCCCGTGAGCCAGCCGACCGCGTATCCGGGTCGTCCGCGGACGCCCGCTCCGGGTGCCGCCGCACCCGAGCTCGTGATCGCGCGCTTCCGCCGGCACGGACGCCGACTGCTGTGGCCTGCGATCGTGCTCATCGCCGTGGCGGGGGCGACGGGCTACGTCAGCGGCAACCTCCCGTCGCCGTGGGAGGACTGGATGCTGTGGGCCGCCGCCGGGCTCGTGGTGCTGCTGCTCGCAGCCGTGCCCTATCTGCGGTGGTTGTCGCACACCTACACCGTGACCACGCGGCGCGTCATCGAGCGGACGGGTCTCGTCCAGCGTCGCCGCGTCGACATCCCGCACGCCCGCGGCTACACCATCTCCGAACGGCGGGGTCCGGTGCAGCGGCTGTGGGGGAGCGGCACCCTGATCCTCGCCAACGGGGTCGACGAACCGGTGCGGCTCGTCGATGTCCCCTCGGTCCGTCTCGTGCACGAGACGCTGTCGGACCAGGTCGAAGTCAGCCAGATCCTCGCCCACCGCGACTCGCACAGCGTCCCGGTCATCGCGACGGACGACTGAGCGTCTGCGGGCGCCCGCCCGGATGGGCGAGAATGTCGGGGTCGGGAGGAGACGCATGGCACTGCAGGTCGGAATCGTCGGAGGCGGTCAGCTCGCGCGGATGATGATCGCGCCCGCTGTGGAACTGGGACTCGGCGTCCGGGTCCTCGCGGAGGAGCCCGGGATGTCCGCCGGTCTCGCGGCGACCGCGGTCGGCGACTACCGCGACCTCGACACCGTCCTCGCATTCGCGAAGGGCGTCGACGTCCTCACCTTCGACCACGAGCACGTCCCGCAGGACGTGCTGCGCGGCCTCGTGGACGCCGGTGTCGCCGTGCACCCCGGTCCCGACGCGCTCGCCTACGCGCAGGACAAGATCGACATGCGCACGAAGCTCGCCGAGCTCGGGCTGCCGCAGCCCGACTGGGCTGCCGTGACGGATGCCGCGGCCCTCGACGCCTTCATCGCCGACCACGGCGGCCGCGCCGTCGTGAAGACGCCGCGCGGCGGATACGACGGCAAGGGTGTGCGCGTCGTCTCCTCCGCCGCCGAGGCCGCCGACTGGCTCGACGGCCTGGCGGACGGAGCGGCACTGCTCGCCGAGGAACTCGTCCCCTTCACCCGCGAGCTCGCCCAGCAGGTCGCCCGCCGTCCCTCGGGCGAACTCCTGGTCTACCCGGTCGTCGAGACGGTGCAGCAGGGCGGCGTGTGCGCCGAGGCGATCGCGCCGGCACCGCACTCCGCCGGCCGCCTCGCGGACGTCGCCGCCGAGATCGGCGAGGCGATCGCCACGGGCCTGGGGGTGACGGGCATGCTCGCCGTCGAACTGTTCCAGACCGGCGACGAGCGGCTCCTCGTGAACGAGCTCGCCATGCGTCCGCACAACAGCGGGCACTGGACCCAGGACGGCTCGATCACGAGCCAGTTCGAGCAGCACCTGCGAGCCGTCCTCGACCTGCCGCTGGGCGACACCGCGATGCGCGCACCGCACGCCGTGATGGTCAACATCCTCGGCGGCCCGGCCGAGGGAACCCTCGGTGAGCGGCTCCCCGACGCGCTCGCCGCGCACCCCTCGGCGAAGGTCCACACGTACGGGAAGGACCCGCGCCCCGGGCGCAAGGTCGGGCACGTCAACGTGGCCGGGGACGACCTCGACACGGTCGTCTACGAAGCCCGCGCGGCGGCGGCGTTCTTCCTCGATTGACCCGTGCCGTTCCGGAGTTCTCCAGGCTCGCGCGCCTAGCCTTGATCGGGTGAACAGCCCCCTGCACTCATCGACCGCTCCGCTCATCGGCGTCGTGATGGGATCCGATTCGGACTGGCGTGTGATGTCCGACGCGTCGCAGGCGCTGACCGACTTCGGCATCCCTCACGAGGTCGAGGTGGTGTCCGCCCACCGCACGCCCGACAAGCTGCTGCGCTACGGCCGCGAGGCGCGTGGGCGCGGCCTGCGCGCGATCATCGCCGGTGCCGGCGGCGCGGCGCACCTGCCGGGCATGCTCGCCTCGGTCACGACGCTCCCGGTCATTGGCGTCCCGGTGCAGCTGTCCACCCTCGACGGCCTCGACTCCCTCCTCAGCATCGTGCAGATGCCCGCCGGCATCCCCGTCGCGACGGTGTCGATCAACGGGGCGAAGAACGCGGGCCTGCTCGCCGTGCGCCTGCTCGGCTCGGCCGATCCCGAGGTCGCCGACCGCGTCGCCGACTACGCCGCCGACCTCGAAGTGCAGGTCGAGGAGAAGAACCGCCGCCTGAAGGACTCCCTGTGAGCCGCCGCCCGGTGGGGGAGCTCCCGTGAGCGTCCTGAGCCCGCCGCGGGCGACCTCGTCGTCCGGCCGTGCTCTCGTCGAGGAGCGCCCGCTCCGCAACCCCGACGCCTCGGCCCCCGGTGTGATGTCGCGGCGTGCGTGGTGGCTCGTGGCATCCAACTTCCTCCTTCCCGGGTCCGCGCAGATCCTCGCGGGTGGTCGACGCCTGGGCCGCGTCGGTCTCATCTCGACGATCGTCATGTGGGTGTTTCTCTTCACGACGGTGCTCCTGGCGCTGATGTGGCGCTCGATGCTGACGACCCTCGTCGCATCGTGGTGGACGCTGACCCTCGCGCAGGTGCTGCTCTGGGCGTACGCCGCGCTGTGGGTCGTGCTGACGATCGACACGCTCCGGCTCGCCCGCCTGCGGCGTGTGCCCGGACGAACCCGCGCCGCCGTGTCGATCGTCGCGCTGGTCCTCGCGCTCGCCCCCGCCTCGGCGGCCGCGTACACGGCCCAGTCGGTCGTCGCGCCGCTGCGCTCCGGGCTGTCGATCTTCGCCTCCGGCCCGAGCGTGCCCCCGTCGGACGGCTACTACAACTTCCTCCTGCTCGGTGCCGACAGCGGGCAGGGACGCGACTCCATGCGCTTCGACAGCATCTCGGTGGTGTCGGTGAACGCGGACTCCGGCGCGGTGACGATCTTCGGCATCCCGCGCGACCTCCGTCACGTCCCCTTCTCGGACGGGCCGATGCGCGACCTGTACCCCGACGGGTTCGAGGGCCACACCTCGTCGACGTGCGGGTGGTCGTCGGGCATCAACCAGCTCATGAACGCCGTCGAGGTGTGCCGCGAGGATCGCGGGGCGAGCCTCTACCCCGATGCCGCCGCGCAGAATTCGACACCGGCCGTCGAAGCGACGAAGGACGCCGCGGAGGGGATCCTCGGCATCGAGATCCCGTACCACGTCTTCATCGACATGCACGGGTTCGCCGACCTCGTCGACGCCCTCGGTGGCGTCAAGATCACGGTCAAGGAACGCCTCCCCGAAGGCCCCGGCCCGCGCTTCGAGGGTCAGCCCGCGGAGGAATGGGCGACCGGATGGATCGAGAAGGGCACCCAGGTCATGGACGGCGACACCGCCCAGTGGTACGCGCGGTCGCGGTACACGACCAGCGACTGGGACCGGATGCGGCGCCAGCGGGAGCTCCAGACCGCGATCCTCGCCCAGGCGACCCCGTCGACGGTCGCGACCCGCTTCAGTGAGGTCGTGGCGGCGGGCAAGAACCTCGTGCAGACCGACATCCCGGACTCCCTGCTCCCCTTCCTCGTCGATCTCGGCGTGAAGGCGAAGGACCAGAAGGTCCAGGACCTCGAGCTGACGCCGAAGGGGGTCGGCATCGATCCGGAGGACCCCACCGCCGAGGACTGGGCGAAGATCCGCGGCGAGGTCCAGGCGCTCCTGCACCCGCCGACGCCGACACCGACGACCGCGCCGTGAGCGCACAGGGGGAGTTCCGATGACGACCACGCTGCGGTTCGTGTTCGACCCGTCCGCTCCCGGGACCGGGCCCGACCTCGCCACCGCCTCTCGGGAGCTGGCCGCCGCGCTCGTGGCGACGGCGCCCAGCGGGTGCGAGGTGCGCGCGATCATCCCCGGCGACGCGCGGGACGACACCCTGGCAGCGCAGGGCGTGGCGGCCGCCGATCGCCTCCCGGTCGGCTCCGCCGCCGCCGCGGCCCTGTGGCGACGCGGACTCCGCGCGGGCGCCGGCGACGGCCTCATCCACTCGGCGACGCTCGCGGCGCCGCTCGTGCGCCACGACCGCGTCCACGACCACGACCAGACCGTCGTGACCCTGTGGGACGTCCGTCCGTGGGACCACCCCGACGAGGTGTCGCGGACGGATGCCGCCTGGGCCCGCGCCATGCTGCGCCGGGCCGTCCGGCACGCCGACGCCGTCGTGGTGCCGACGCATGAGCTCGCCCACCGGGTCGCCGAGCTGGCGCCCCTCGGGGACCGGATCCGGGTGATCGCAGGAGCCCCCGAGAGCGCCCTCCGCGTCCCCAGTGACGAGATCGGACGTCGGCGCGACCTCGGCCTGCCCGAGGGGTACGTCCTGCTCTCGGGGTCGTTGGCGGCATCCGGCCGTCTGCGCACCGGTTTCGAGGCCGTCGTGACCTCCGGACGGGACACGGCCGTCGTCGTGATCGACGCGCCCGACGGCCAGGAACCCGCGATCGCCGAGCTCGCCGCCGCGGCGGGCCTGCCCGAGCGACGGGTGCACGTGCGCGGCCATCTCGAGGCGCCCGATCGCGCCGCGGTCCTAGCCGGCGCCGTCGCTTTCCTCGTGCCGTCGGACAGCACGGCCTTCCCTTGGCGGACGCTGGATGCGCTCCGACTGGGGGTCCCCATCGTGGCAGCCGACAGCGCGACGCACCGCGAACTCCTGCTGGACGGAGCGACCTTCGCGCCGGGCGACGCCGGGTCGCTGGGGGACGAGCTCGCCGCGACACTCTCATCGACCTCCGCGGTGGAGCGCCTCGCCGTCCTTGCCGCCGATCGCGGGCGAGCGTTCAGTTGGGCGGGAGCGGCGGAGCGCGTCTGGCAGCTCCACGCCGAACTCTGAGGTCGTCCGAACGCCGGGAAATCGGCGTGTCGCACAAGTGATATCCAGCCACGACTGGTAACGGAACGTGACTTCAGTAACACTGTTCACATGCGCCTCACATCTTCCGTGCCCCGACGGTCCCTGCGGAGCATGGCGATGGTGCTCGCGGCGCTGCTCTCGATCTCGGTCCTGATGGCCGTCGCGCCGACATCCGCTGCCCGCGCCGCTGAGCTCCCGTCGTCCATCACGGACGGCGGCTACATCATCAGCGACGCCGAATTCTTCAACGGAAACTCGATGACGGCGGCGCAGGCGCAGACGTTCCTCGAGGCCCGCGTGCCCTCGTGCAAGGCGACGACCGGGCCGACGTGCCTGCGGAACTTCACCGCTGACCTCCCCGCGAAGGCGAAGGACTCCTATTGCAACGCCATCACCGGTAAGAAGAAGGTGCGCGCGTCCGAGATCATCGTCACGGTCGGCAAGGCGTGCGGGATCAGTCCGAAGGTGATCCTGGTCATGCTCCAGAAGGAACAGGGACTCGTGACCTCGACCAAGCCGAGCGACTGGAGCTACCGCGCCTCGATGGGCATGAACTGCCCCGACACGGCGCCGTGCAGCGCGGCGTCCGCGGGGTTCGTCAACCAGGTCTACCTCGGCGCGCGCCAGCAGCAGGTCTACAAGAAGAACCCCACGAAGTACGGCTACCGCGCGAATCAGGTCAACACGGTCAAGTGGCACCCGGACAGCGCGTGCGGGACGTCGAAGGTCTTCATCAAGAACCAGGCGACCGCGAATCTCTACATCTACACGCCGTACCGTCCGAACATCGCGGCGCTCGCGGCGGGCTACGCACAGGGCGACGGGTGCTCCAGCTACGGCAACCGGAACTTCTACAACTACTACGTGCAGTGGTTCGCTCCCAGCGCGGTCCCGAACGCCACCGGCGCGCCGGCGACGGTCGCCGCCTGCACCGTCCCTGCGACGGCCGACGTCGTGTCGGCTTCGGGAACGGCGACCGTCACGACGGCGACGACGGCGCGGAAGGCGCCCGTCGCATCCTGCACGTCGGGGACCAAGGCGCTGGCGACGTCGACCGCCGTGACGGTCAAGGGCACCTACGGCTCATGGGTGCAGATCGCGAACGGGTCGGGCACCTTGTGGGTCGCGAAGTCCGCGCTGCGGATGCCGGTCGGCTCGCCCGCCGCCGGCTCGGACGCCTGCAAGCTTCCTGCGGAGTCGAGCATCACGAAGGCGTCGGGCGAGGCGGTGGTCGTGACCGAGTCGTTGAACGCGCGCAAGGCTCCGACGACCAGCTGCGAGACCGGCAAGCGATCGATCACCGATGGGCAGACCTTCGCGCGAACGGGCACGTACGGCGCATGGTGGCGGCTCACCGTCAGCGGTTCCACATACTGGGCCCACAGCGACTACCTCGAAATGGTTTCCCCGAAGGCGATGTTCGTGACGCGGGCGGTGCATGTGCGGTCGTCTGCGGGTGGGTCGCAGTTGGTGTCGACGTTGGTGACGGGGGCGTCGGTGTCGGCGGTGGCTACGCAGGGTGCGTGGACGAAGGTCACGGCGGGGTCGGTGTCGGGGTGGGTGGATTCGTCGCGGTTGTCGTCGTCGAAGCCGTCGTTGCCGGTGACGTCGAAGATGCAGGTGAAGTCGAAGGTTGTTGCTCGGGCGGCGTTGACGGGTAACAGTGCTGCGGTGATGACGTTGGCTGCGGGGTCGGAGGTCACGGTGGTGGACTCCGATGGGTCGTGGCGTGCGGTCAGGTCGGGGAGCTCGACGGGGTGGGTGTTGTCGTCGGCGTTGGTCGCACCGGCCCCGAAGCCCGCCACGAAGGTCACCACGGCTGCGCTGAACCTCCGGTCCGCACCGTCGACAACGGGGGGCATCATCACGACCCTGGCGAAGGGGACGACGGTGACGATCGTCTCGACGAAGGGGGAGTGGCGGCAGGTCAAGGCGGGTTCACGCACCGGTTGGGTGCACGGAGCCTACCTCCGTTGACCGCGCGCCGAGGATTTCCAGAGGTAGGGGTCCATTAGACTCGATCCGGCCTGCCCGGTGCTGATCACCCGGTCTGGATCCCGACCCGCTAGGAACCTTGTGACACAGATCGATTACAGCGCCTTCGAGACGCCCGGCCGCGGCCGCGGTCTTCTGGATGTCTTCCGCTACCACTATCTGCTGCGCCTGCTCATCGGCAAGAGCACGTCCCTGCGTTACCGCAACTCCGTTCTCGGGTGGTTCTGGTCTTACGTCCGGCCGACTGTGCAGTTCCTCGTCTACTACCTCGTCGTGGGGCAGATCCTCGGCCTGCACAACCAGGTCCCCGCCTTCCCGCTCTACCTTTTCAGCGGTCTCGTGCTGGTCAACCTCTTCAACGACACGATCTCTGCCGCGACGAGCTCCATCGTCAGCAACAAGGCGCTCGTTCGAAAGATCTATCTGCCGAGGGAGCTGTTTCCCCTCGCCGCCATCATCGGGACCTTCACCCACTTCCTTCCACAGCTGGCCGTCCTGGTCGTCGTGAGCCTCCTCTTCGGGTGGCTGCCGTCGTTCGCATCGATCGGCCTGGCACTCCTCGGCATCCTTCTCGTCGTCACATTTGTCGTGGGCATCGGGTTGTTCTTCTCCGCCGTGAACGTTCGTTTCCGCGATGCAAGCAACATCGTCGACATCATCCGGACGATCGCGACGTGGTCCGTTCCCATCCTCTACACGTGGGAGATGGTTCGGAAAGTGACGACCGACCACGCGGTGCCGTGGCTGTTCGACCTCTATATGGCCAACCCGCTCGCGGTGGGCGTCGAGTTGTACCACCACGCCTTCTGGGGTTCGCTCCCCGTTGTCAATGACGCGCGGCCTCGCCCCGTCAACCTCGATTGGCCGCCTCAGTTCGAGTGGCACTTCGTCGCTGCCATCGGGGTCATCGTCCTCTCCCTGGTCATCGGCCAGTTCGTCTTCCGGCGCTTCGAGCGCAGCTTCGCACAGGACCTGTGATGTCGATTTCCGCAGAGACCCAGCCCCGCATCATCGTCGACCACGTGTCGAAATGGTTCAGCAAGCGCAGCACGCGATCGATGAAGGATGCCTTCATCGCTGCGGCGCGACGACAGCCGGTGAGGGCTCGACAGTTCCATGCATTGAAAGACGTGTCGTTCTCGATCGGCGAAGGGGAGTCCGTCGCTGTGATGGGCCTCAACGGGTCGGGGAAGTCCACGACGCTCAAGCTCGTCTCGGGAGTTCTCGAGCCGGACTCGGGGCGTGTCCTCACCCGCGGGAAGGTCGCGGGTCTCATCGAGGTCGGAGCCGGGTTCCACCCCGATCTCACCGGGCGGGAGAACGTCTTCCTCAACGCCGCCATTCTCGGGATGAGTGAGAAGGAGACCAAGGAACGGTTCGATGAGATCGTCGCATTCAGCGAGATCGGCGACTTCATCGATCAAGAGGTCAAACATTACTCGTCCGGCATGTTCATGCGGCTGGCGTTCAGTGTCGCCATCCACGTGGAGCTCGATGTGCTTCTCGTGGACGAAGTGCTCTCCGTCGGCGATGCCCCTTTCCGCGCCAAGTGCAACGCGAAGCTGAAGGAACTCGCGGCCCGTGGCGTGACGATGATGGTCGTCAGCCACAGCAAGGGCCAGGTCAAGGAGCTCTGCACCCGAGGAATCGTGCTGAGCAAGGGCGATGTCGTGTTCGACGGGCCCATCGCGGAAGCACTCGAGGTCCTCGAATCCTGACGTGCAGTTCGACATGCCTCCGGCGGTTCGGAGAATCCACCGAGACGTCAGCTCGAAGATGAGCGGCCCCCTCTCGTTGCCCGCCCATCGGCGACCCGCCGATCATGAGGTTCGCGCTCCGCGCGCGGACATCCAGGCGTTACGAGCGATCGCCGTCGGCGTCGTGGTCGTCTATCACTTCTTCCCCGATCTGCTCCCTGGAGGCTTCGTGGGGGTCGACGTCTTCTTCGTCATCTCCGGCTTCCTGATCACAGCTCATCTCATCGACAGGCCGCCCCGGTCGGGCCGTGACCTGGCCGCGTTCTGGGGACGCCGGATCCGTCGGCTGCTACCCGCATCCTTCCTGGTGCTCGGAACCACTTTCGTGCTCGTCCTCCTGCTCGCGCCGGAGACTGTTCGGACGCAGACCGCCGAAGAGATCGCCGCATCTGCGCTCTACGTGCAGAACTGGTTCCTCGCGGGCGAGGCTGTTGATTACCTCGCAGCGGACAATGCGGCATCCCCGGTCCAGCACTTCTGGTCGCTGTCGGTCGAGGAGCAGTTCTACCTCTTCTGGCCCGTCCTGGTGATGATCGTCTCGCTCGCGGTCGCTCGACGTCGTCTCCGTTCCCTGCGGGGCGGTATCGGGGTCGCTGTCGTGCTGGTGTCGGTGATCTCGTTCTCGGCGTCCGTGGTCCTCACCGCAACCGACCCGGGCTCGGCGTACTTCGTCACCTGGACGCGGATCTGGGAGCTGGGCGTCGGCGCTCTCGCTGCGTGCCTTTTCCCGGCGCTCCAGCACGTCCTGGCGGGACGTCGCGGGCTCCGCACCGTTCTGGCCTACCTGGGTATCGCCGGGATAGCGGGTGCGGCTTTCATCTTTTCGGAATCGCTGCCGTTCCCCGGGAGCGTCGCCTTGCTGCCGGTGCTGTCGACCGCCCTGGTGCTCGTTGCCGCCGTGGAGCGGGACCGCCTGTCTCCGTCCGTCCTCATGGAGTGGCGACCGGTGCAGCTGGTCGGTGACCTGTCCTACAGCATCTACCTGTGGCACTGGCCTGCGCTTATTCTGCTCCCTGTCGTCCTCGATCGGGAGGTTCGGGGATGGCAGAAGATCGTGGTCCTCGCCGGTGTCGTCGCTCTCTCGTGGGCGACCAAGCGCTGGGTGGAGGACCGGTTCCGCGGGACTCGGCCTTTGGGACGGCCCCTCCGGCGATCGTTCGTCTTCGCGGGAGTCGGGATGCTGGTCTTCGTGCTCGCGGCGGGCGCGACGGTCCACGCTCAAGCGCGGGCGGTGGCGGACGAGCAGGCGCGGATCGATGCATTGGTCGACGGCTCGGCGCCGTGCTTCGGGGCGAGGGCACTCATCGATACCGAGTCGTGTGATCCACACGGGGCCGAGTTGCTGACATCGCCGGGTTTCGCCGCCGCTGATCGCCCCGACCCCTATGAGGACGACTGCTGGACCCTCGCCGACTATTCGGAAACGCGAACGTGCGAGTACGGATCCGATGCTCCCGATGCGACGCGGGTAGCACTGATAGGCAACTCGCACGCGGGGCACTGGCTCCCCGCTCTGCAGGAGATCGCCGCGGAACGCGGGTGGCGCATCACGACGTATCTCATCAGCGTGTGCTACACCGTGGATGTGAAGATCGACCTCGGCTCCGAGCCGGCATCCAGTAATTGCCTGGCGTGGAACCGGCGCTCCATCGCCGATATCGCCAACGGCGGATACGACCTCGTCGTGATCTCGGATCGCACGTATCAGCCGATCGAAGGCTACGACCGTGCCGACAACGCCACCGTGGCTCAGGAGGCCTACGGTCGTGTCCTGGATCGATGGTCGGATGCCGGGGTACCCACCCTCGTCCTACGCGACACGCCGTACGCCACAGACCTCGCGAACGTGCCGCAGTGCGTGGAGGAGGCCGGCGATGATCTCGCCGCGTGCGACGGGACTCGTCGGCGCGAGGTGGTCGACCCCCTGGCCGACGCTGCGGCGCTGCGGTCGGACGACCCGAACGTCCGTCTCCTCGACCTCACCGACCGCATCTGCTCGGCCGACGTCTGCCAGTCCGTCGTCGGCGGCGTCATCGTCTACTTCGATCGCGGCCACCTGAGCGCGACATTCTCCCGAACTCTCGCTCCCGACATCTGGGCGACCGCGAAAGAATTGCTATGACCTCACATCGCGACGTTTCCCGCACCGGGCGTACCATCTCAGTCGTCTCGCCCATGTACAACGTGGCACGGTACCTCGACGACTACTTCGAGTCCCTCTTGCGCCAGACGTGCGGCTTCGAGAGCCTCGAGGTCATCCTGGTGGACGACGGCTCCACCGACGAGACGGGAGAGTTGGCGCAGGCGTTTGCGGCGCAGCATCCCAACGTCTCCTACGTCTACAAGGAGAACGGCGGGCAGGCTTCTGCGCGCAATGTCGGTCTCGAGCACGCGACCGGGGTATGGGTGACCTTCCCCGACCCGGACGACGTTCTGACACCCAACTACTTCGCCGACGTGCTGGCGCAGATGTCGGAGCCCGGCGCGGCGGATGCTGCCATGTTCAGCGCGCGCATGATCCTTTGGTTCGAAGCGCGGGAGGCGGACGCGCTTCGAGACACGCACGCCCTCACCTGGCGGTTCGCGGAGGGCACTCGACTGGTCGACCTCTCGCAGGAGCCGACCGTCATCCAGGCTCACGTGACGACCGGCTTCCTCCGTCGCGAGGTGCTGCTCGCTCATGGGATCCGATTCCGCGAGCGTCTGCGCCTGCGTTTCGAGGACGGCAACCTCGTCTCGCGCTACCTGCTGCAGTTCGATGCCCCGCTGGTCGGACTCGTGAGGTCGAGCGAGTACCACTACCGCCAGCGTGCCGATGCGTCGTCGACCGTCCAGGCGAACGTCGCGGATCCGCGCAAGTACACCGACACCATTCGCTACGGATACCTCGACGTCGTCGACGCCGCCCAGGGGAGGCTTCCGCGCTGGGCGCAGAACCTCATGGTGTACGACCTGCTCTGGCTCTTCCGCAGCTCTCAGACACCGACTGTCCGTCGCACGCAATTCCCTGCGGCGATGCATGACGAGGTGGAGGAGTTACTGCCCTTATGGCTGGCGCACATCGATGAGGACACCCTCATGGAGTGGACCATCATGCCCGTTCCCAGCTGGATGACGGAAGCGTTGGTCCTCGTGAAGCGCGGCACCGGACACAGCGATATGCATTTCGGGAGCATCGATCCCAAGCGTGGGCTCGTCTCGCTCGTGTACCGCTACCGGGGTGATCGCCCCTCGGAGGTCGTCCATGCGGGCGACCGAGTCATCGAGCCCCGATACACAGCCGAGGTCGGTCTCGAATACCTCGGCAGGCGCATCGTCTGGCAGCGCTACCTGTGGCTCCCCGTGGAGTCCGCACTCACGGTCGAACTCGGCGGTGAGCCGGCCAGCATCCATCTGCGAGCCAACGCGGGGCGGTCCGCCGGGATCGACGGGGACGTCCTGGCGGCGAGGACGGCGTCGGCGGAGTCGCGAGCGGAGCCCCAAGCGACCCTGCGCGGGCTCCGTCGGTTGCGTCGCCGCGGCGGGCTCATGCTTCGGGAGGTGAAGGCGCTGGCGCGCGAACGCCCCACCATCTCCGTTGCGTTGCGCCGGGTCGGCGTCGCGTGGGGAGCGATGTCGCCACGGCTGGGACGAGAATTCGAAGGCGCCTGGGTGTTCATCGACCGGGACGTCGACGCGAATGACAGTGCGGAGATCCTCTACCGGTGGGTCAAGCAGAACCGCCCGGAGATCAACTCGTGGTTCGTCCTCCGGCGGGGATCCGTGGACTGGGGTCGGCTCGAGAAAGAAGGCTTCCGACTCGTCGAATACGGCTCGGCGCGGTTCACGGCGCTCATGATGGCTGCCGAGCACGTCGCGTCGAGCCACGCCGACCGCTTCATCACCGACCCGCTCCCACGGCGTTTCGGGCGTCGGCCGTGGAACTTCACCTTCCTGCAGCACGGCGTCATCAAGGGCGACATCTCGGGGTGGCTGAACACCAAGCGCATCGCGACGTTCGTCACCTCCACGGAGGACGAGTACGACTTCATCGCCGGCCCGTCCCCCTTCCGGTTCGGTCCCAAAGAGGTGCGGCTCACAGGGCTGCCACGTTTCGATGCGCTACTGGCGCAGGATGCCGCGGTCTCCGAGGACGAACGCGACATCGTCCTCGTCATGCCGACGTGGCGTGACTATCTGGTCGGGAAGATGATGTCGTCCTCGCGGGATCGGGAAGGGGTGCAGGAATTCGGTGACACCACCTACGCACGAGCGGTGCAGGGTCTTCTGACGAGCGACTCGCTGCGATCTGCCGTGACGACGCGCGGCATGCGCGTCGTCTTCATGCCGCACCCGAACATGCGGGTCTACCTCGATCGTTTCGAGGTCCCCGACTTCGTGGAGATCGTTTCCTACGACGACGTCGACGTCCGCGAGATGATCGCGCGCGCCCGCGTACTCGTCACCGACTACTCCTCAGTCGCCTTCAACATGGCGTACGTCCAGCGCCCCGTCGTCTACTTCCAGTTCGACCGGGACGAGTATTACGCAGGGCACACCGAGCGTCCGGCCTACTTCACGTACGAGACCCACGGTTTCGGTCCGATCGTGGAGACCGCCGATGACGCCGCGCGGGCGGTCGAGGAGGCTCTGTCCGGCGCCGTGGATGCGGTCTTCCTCGAACGGATGAGGCGGGCCTTCCCCGTCCGCGACGGTCAGAACTCACGCCGGGTCTTCGACGCGATGGTCGAGTCTCGGACGCGGAGACCCCTCACAGAGCGATCGATGGCAGCGCCGATCGATCGATGGCAGAACCTGACGTGATGCACGCCGGCGGCGCCGGTCAGCGCAGGTTCTTCATCTCAGACACCTGCACGGTCACGATCTGACCGGTCAGGTCTGAGCCGAGGATGCCGAGGGTCACCTTCGCCACGTCGTCGGCATCGAGAAGGGAGCCTTCGGGTTCGTCACCGAACGCGGCGGTGCGCATGGGCGTCGCCGTGCGCTGGGGGTTGATGCAATTGATCCGGACGCCGTTGTCGGCCCATTCCTCGGAAAGCGCCTGGGTGAGGTTGACGACGCCTGCCTTCGTGGCCGAGTAGGCCGCGTAACCCGATCGGCCGCGCGTGTACGAGCTCGACGTGAACAAGATGACCTGCCCGCCGTGGCGCGCGAGGTGGGGATAGGCCTCTCGGGCGATCACCGCCGGGGCGAGCAGGTTGGTTTCGATGGTGTGCTCGAGGTCCTCCTGCGACGTCTCGACGAGAGGTCCGATCCGGAGGACACCGGCCGTCACGATGACGGCGTCGATACGCCCGAGGGTCTGAGCCGCCTCTGTGAGCGCGTCCCCGACCTGGAACGCGGAACGCACATCGGTGCCCGTTGAGGTGCGGCTGAACTCCATGACGTTCGCGCCACGTGCACGGGCCAGGTCGACGATGCTCGCGCCGATGCCGTAGCTCCCGCCGAAGACCACGATGCCCGCGCCGGACAGGTCGGGGAGCTCTTTCACCAGACGCTCCATGGAGAGGCTCGCGGACTGCAACTGGAACAGCTTGTCCGCGATGTGCACGTCGATCGGCTCCGTGACCTTCATGTTCTCGGGGGTGCCGTCGACGACGAAGATGGGGACGTCGGGGAGATAGGTGAACACCACTCCGCAGTCGTCGGTGGCTCGGAACTCGGGGTCGCCCTCGGCGATCTGGTACGCGCGTCGGATGGTCCCGAGCCGGAAGGCTTGCGGGGTCTGACCGCGGCGCAGCCGCGAACGATCCGGGATGCCGGTGATCAAGCTGGACCGATCGACTTCGATGATGGTGTCGGCTGAGGGGATCGCGGTGTCGACGGCGTCGTATGTGTCGAGGGCGTTCACGCAGTCACCGATGATGCGCGCGTCGATGAA
Source organism: Microbacterium oleivorans (assembly GCF_001644225.1). Lineage (GTDB taxonomy): Bacteria > Actinomycetota > Actinomycetes > Actinomycetales > Microbacteriaceae > Microbacterium > Microbacterium gawkjiense. Next base: position 194,993 of record NZ_LSTV01000001.1, read on the forward strand.
GGGTCGGACGGCGTCGTGGAAGAGAACCTTGGTGTCCTCACCCTCGAGGACGCTGATCGCCAACTTGGTCGTGTCGTTCCTGGTCGCCCCGCCCGGAAGGATGCGGCTCAGCTTGGAGAAACGGCCGCTGGAGATCAGGTGATCCAGCTCACCTATGGACTCCGCGTTCATCATGACGAGGATCTCGTCGACGTCCGCGCTGGCCTCGAGGGCTTCGAGAGTGTGCTCGACGATCGCCTTGCCCGCGATCTTGAGGAGCTGCTTCGGGATGCCGAGGCCCACGCGGACCCCGATCCCGCCCGCCAGGACGACGGCGACGGTTCGGCTCTGAGCGGTCATGTGACTCCTCCGGTGGGGACGGTCCATCCTATCCGGCGGCCCCTTGGTCCCCGCGGCCGGGAGCGGCGCGGACGGCCGTTCTACAATGATCGAGTGCGCGGGGGAGAGTCGTCGGTCTCGGTCAGGATCACCGCCGTCATCCCCCTCTATCGCGTCGAGCCGTACCTGCCCGATCTGCTCGGCTCCCTCCGAGCGCAGCAACTCGGCCCTTACGAGCTCGACCTCGTCTTCATCGACGACGGTTCGCCGGACGCCTCGGGGGACGTGGTGGAACGTTGGCTGCCGACATCCCCGTTCCCGGCTCGACTCATCCGGCAGGAGAACGCTGGGGTCAGTGCGGCGCGAAACCGCGGGTTGGACGAGGCCGCGGGGGAGTGGATCACGTTCCCCGACTCGGATGACGTGCTGGCGGACGATTACTTCGCCAGCGTCGCCCGGTTCCTCGTTCGCGATGCCCACCGCCTCGATGTCGCGTCGGCCCGTCTGCTCCGCCTCCGCGAACCGAATCCCACCCCCGAGGACGTCCACGCACTGAGTTTCCGCTTCGCGGGCGGCGATCGTGTCGTCCCTCTCTCCGCGCATCCTGATTTCTTCCAGCTCAACGTGGCGTCGGCGTTCTTCCGGCTCGGCGACCTGCGGCGTGCGGGGGTCCGGTTCCGAACCGGGCTCCACGCGTCCGAGGATGCGCTTTTCGTCGCCGAGTACCTGCTCGGTCTGCCTTCCCCGCGGCTCGGTCTCGTCGCCGGCGCGTCGTACATCTATCGCCGGCGCGCATCGCGCGACTCCGCCGTCGACGCCTTCCGCACCGATCAGCGAGCGTACTTCGAACGATTCGAGGCGGGTTACGAGCCACTCATGCGCTCGTGTGGCGAGAGCGGCGTGCCGGAGTGGCTGCAGTCGATGTTCCTCTACGAGTGCCAGTGGTTGCTTCCCGTTCAATTGACCCCCGATGGCCGCGCCGATGTCCTCGACGAGGAGGGCCGTGCTCGCGTCCTCCGCGCGCTGGGCGCATGCGCTGTGCACGTCAGCGAGTCCCGTCTCTTCGGCTACGACGCGACGGCTCTTCCGCTCGAGAGTCGGCTCCTCCTGCAGCTGCTCGCGGGCCGCGACCTGCCGCGCTGGGTCGGCGCCTACGCCGTCAGTGAGGGCGGGGAAATCCTCACCTCGACGCCGATGCGCCTCGGCTCGGCGGTGGCGGTCACCTGCAGCGAAGGGTCTCGCCTGCCCGCATCCGCTGTCGACACCGTCGTCCCGGACTACTTCGGACAGACGGTCCTCGCCGTCGCCCGGATCACGACGTCGAGCCCGCTTCGGAGTGTGACGGTCGACGGGCGGGCCCGCCGCATCGTACGCGCGCGCCGAGGGGAGCAGCTTGCGGAGGTCACGGACCGGGACCGTCGCCGCCGTGCGGGGTCGTGGGCCATCCCTGCGCGTGAGGGTGAGGTGCGTGTGTGGAAGCCGATCACCGGCCCAGACGCTGGTCCGGTCCACCGTCTGCGCCGCCTGCTCCGAGTGGCCCGACGCCAGCTCGCTCGCACGATCAACCGGCGTCGCCGAGGTCGTTAGCGCATCGTCTCGAGGACCATCGTCGCGATGGCGTCGGCGCAGGGAGTGGCTCCTGCGGCTGAATGAACGGGCGCCTGCACCCACCGGTCGGCGAAGCGACGTGCATCCTCCGTCGAGGCCGCGTCTGCCGCGACGGCAGTTGTCAGTTCGTCCACCGTGCGGACGATCGGGCCGGGAAGGTCTCGCCGGTAGTCGAGGTAGAAATCGCGCGATTCGAGGTAGGTCTCGAGGTCGGGCGCGAGGAAGTAGGTGGGGATGTCGAGGACGGCTGCTTCGTAGAGCGCTGAGGAATAGTCGGTGATGAAGAGGTCGGCGATCGCGAGCATCTCCTGCGTCGAGAAACCCCCGCCCGTGTCCACCTCCGGACCGAAGTCCGCGTGCATGAGGGGGTGAAGCTTGACGACCGTGTGGATGCCGACGGCTTCGAGCGCATCGGACAGGGCTCGCACGTCGACCGCCACGGTCCCGTCGAGGCGGAAGGTGGGCGCGAAGACTGCGATCCGCCGACCGGCCAGGTGCGGGAGAGCCTCGAGGATCCGCTCGCGGGTTCGGGCTCGGGCCTCCGGGTCGCGAAGACGGTCGACGCGCGGCAGGGGTGCCACACGCACGCGTTCGAGAGGCGCACCGAAGGCCTCGGCGAACGCCGGTCGGCAGTCCTCTCCGCTGGTGAGCACGATGTCATACCCCGCATGCATGCGCATCGCCCGCGCGAGCCGCTGATCGCGACCCTCCTCACGCCCCAGAATGCTGAGGCCGAACTTCTTGAAAGCTCCCAGGGCATGCCACATCTGTATGACGGTGAGCTCGTCCCGGTGTCGGAGGACGCTCGCCACGATCGCGTAGGTGTCGACGACGACCACGCGTGCGGTGGCCACGTGATACAGCTGGTGCAGCAGGTGTGCCGCGTAGCGGATCTTGCGAATCACCCCCGGGGGCACCATCCGCACGAGCATCACCACGCGCACATCCGGGTCCTGACGGATGAGGGATGCGGCCAGGTCGGTGAAATCGTCCGGTACGGTCGGGTGCTCGCGGCTGATCATGACGACCTTGCGCTGCACGGGCAGGAGCTTCAGGGGCGCGTACACAGCCGACAGGGCGATTCTCGTCAGATGCGCCGCCAGGACACGGAGGCCCATCAGCCCGTCGACTCGAGTCGGCTCCACGGACCCCGGCGCTACCGTCTCCTCGTCGACGTCAACGCGCGTGGAGTCGCTCAGCAGCATCCGGTCGACGATCCTCTGCGTCGACCGGCCGTCGAGCGCGCCGCAGAACTCCTCCAAGAATGCGGTCAGCGCGGCCGGGTCGACGGTGGCATCGCGCAGAGCGTCCACGAGTTCCGACGGGTCCTCGACCACGGGTCCGGTGGCGTAGGCCGAGAAGGGACGGTAGAACGAACGCGACCCGGCGTATTCGGTCAGATCGGGAACGAACAGGACGATCGGCCGGCGGAGAAGGGCGAACTCGAAGATAGAGGATGAGTAGTCGGTGACGAGCACGTCGGTCGCCATGAGCAGATCATTCATGTCGGCCGTCGAGCCGTCCAAGACGTGCGGGGGGAGAGGCGGCGCGGATGCGGCCGCGAAGGGGTGCTGGCGGACCGCGACCCGGAATCCAGCTCCCAGGCTGTCGGCGATCGCCCCCCAATCGGCGCTCCCTTCGGAGCGGGCGCTGAGCTGGCCGTTCCCGCGGAAGGTGGGGGCGTACAGGACGAGACGCTCGTCCTCGCTGACACCGAGCTCGGAACGCACCCGACGACGTGTGCGTTCGACGTAATCGGTGTCGAAGAAGACATCCGTCCGCGGAACACCGAGCGCCTGCACACGTGCGACATCGATGCCGAAAGCCTCGGCGTAGTCCTTTCGCACCGATTCCGAGCTCACCGGTACGTGCGTGTAGTTGCGGTGGATGTCGCTGCCGGGGACCGGGCCTCCGGGCAGACCTGCGCGGCTGTGCCCGACCTGCTTGAACGCTCCGGCCGCGTGCCAGATCTGCACGAGACGAGCACCCCGTCGGATCGGGAGGGGGTAGATGATCGGATAGAAATCGTCGACGACGATCGTGCCGCTCGTCGCGAGCAGCCAGGGGAGTCTCAGTACATCCCGAAGGGGACGGGGCGCGTTGAGGCTGGGTTTGAAGACGCCGACCACCTCGGCCCCCGGCATCCGGAGCAGCAGCTCGTCTCGGACGAATCGCATGTTCCCCTCGAAACCGAGGTGGGAGTCGGACAGGAAAAGGAACCGGTCACGGCGGAGTCTGAGTACTCGGCGGAGGATCCGGTAGGGGACAGCCACGGGGAGGGCACGGAGCCATCGGAGGAGCCGACTGGCCCGAAGACGTTCGCGCACGCGCAGTCACCGCTTTCACAAGGGAATCCTCGAGATTCTACGAGATTCGGCCTCCGAGTCCGGCGTGACCGGTCCGAAGGGCGGGCGCATGCCCTGACTAGAATCGAACCATGGCGTCTTCAGGGGATTCGGTTGAGGCCAGCGTTCCGCGGTTGGGGCTGATCGTCGTCCTTCGCGAGGGCGAGTCGCCTTCAATGCTCCTCTCGTCCCTGCCTCGCCCGGAGGCTTCCCTAGAGGTCGAGGTGGTCTTCGTTGCCGCGCCCGGCGTCGACCTCGGTCCGGCGCATGCCTGGTGCGCAGCGCATCCCCGCAGCTGTGTCGTCGAGGCGGCAGACGCGGCGACGAGTGAACTCCGCAGGGCCGGTCTCGCCGCGACCACCGCGGAGTGGGTCGCGTTTCCGCGCGTCGATGACCGCTACGGTTCCGACGCGCTGGCAGCGGTCTCGAGCTTCATCGCCGCGGCGTCGGAGGAACTCCCGGTCATCGGATTGAACGTCGTCCGCGCGAACGAGTACGGCGAGCTCCGCGATACGCATCCCTCTCGGTACCGCTTCACCGGCGGTACTCGCACGGTCGACCTGCGGGACGAGCCGAGCGCGCTGCAGACGCACCTTCCATCGGCCTTCCTCCGCAGGTCAGCTGTCGTGGACCAGGTCGACTGGATGCCGGTGCCCGTGTCCGCATCGGATGATGCGCTCCTCCTCGCCAGAACGTCTTCGGCGAGCGATGCGCCCCTGGTCGGTCTTCTCGCGGAGGCGCAGTTCATCGAACGCGTCCGACCCCTCGCCGACGAGGAGTTCGTCCGGTTTCGCGCGGAGGCGCGCAGTTATCTGCACAGGGTCGCGGCGGTGCGTGCGCTGGTCGACACCGACGCGGTTGCGGAGTGGCTCGGATGGGCGGCCGTGCACGAGCTCACCGGCATCCTTCGACACGAGCGTGCGACACCACGCAAGGCCACGGCGCTCGATGACGACCAGAAGGCTCAGGTCGTCGCGGATGCCGTTGCCGTCATGCGCGCCGTGGGTCCAGGGGTCGCCGCGGAGTATGCGGCGTCATTCGTCAGCGACGAGCTGCGCGCGGTGCTCGCAGGGTGGGCGGGCGTCAGCGGACCGCAAGAGCCGCGGTGGACACGCGTCGACGCGCGGACGGGGCACGCGCTCGTCCGGTACTTCTTCGAGGGCGAGACGCCAGGCGAACACTTCCGCGACCGCCGGGGCCGCGCGCTCCCGATCGTCGCAGCCAAGACGAGGACCGTCGACTTCTTCGCCCAGACGCTGGTTCGCGAGCGGCTCGTCTGGGTGGAGTCCGAACCCTCCGTCGCCATCCTCCAGGGTCAGGAACACACCCGGCCGCCCGCGCCGCCTCGGCCCCGCGGCCCGATCACGTCGGCGCCCGGTGTCCGAGCACGTCTCCGCGCCGCCCGCCGCTCGTGGCTCAGCCGGGCCTCGGCGGTCCGCGTGATCTCGCGCGTGCCCCTGGCGACGCGACGCTACCAACAGGCGTGGGTGTTCATGGACCGTGCCAATCTGGCCGGCGACAACGCCGAACACCTCTACCGCTGGGTGCGCCGCCATCGCCCCGAGATCAACGCCTGGTTCGTCCTGCGCCAGGATTCGCCGGACTGGCGCCGGCTGGCTGCGGAGGGTTTCCGCCTGGTCGCGTACGGCACGGTCGAACACCAGCTGCTGCTGCACGCGGCCGTCGAGTACCTGTCATCGCACGCAGGCGTCGACGTGTTCCGGCCCCGCGGTGACCGACTCATCGCACGCGACCCGCGATGGCGTTTCACTTTTCTGCAGCACGGGGTCATTCACAACGATCTGTCGATATGGCTCAACAACCAGAGGCTCGACCTGTTCGTCACTTCGACGAACGACGAGTATGCGGCGATCGCCGGAGACGATACCCCCTACGCCTTCACATCCCGGGAAGTGGTGCTGACGGGGATGCCGCGACACGACGAGCTGCGACGGCTCAGCGTCGAGCGGCCGTGGGACGAGCGGTCCGGCATCCTCATCGCACCTACATGGCGCAACTCGCTCTTCCTCCCCGCAGCCAGGCCCGGCGAGCCACGCATGCCGCATCCCGACTTCGCGACGTCGGAGTATGTCACCGCGATCGCCGCTCTTCTCGGCGATGAAAGACTGCGCGAAGCTGCGGAGAGCATGGGCGGGGAGATCGTCTTCCTGCCGCACCCGAACATCGGGGCGCATTTCCCGGCGGAGCTGATACCCCCACACGTGCGCATGACAAGTTACGCGCGCGAGAACGTGCAGCAGTTGCTGACATCGAGTCGCGTCTTCGTCACAGACTATTCATCGGTCGCCTTCGACGCCGCCTACGCCGACACCGCCGTGGTCTACTTCCAGTTCGATGCCGGCTCGATCTTCGGTTCGAATCACACCTTGCACGAGGGATATTTCGACTTCGAGCGCGATGGATTCGGGGCCGTCGCGACGACCCTCGATTCCGCCGTGGACGCGCTTGTGTCCGCGTTCTCCGACCGCGAGGCTACCGAGCTCTATCGGGCTCGTGCGCAGAGGACCTACGCCTTCTGGGACGACGGCGCCTGCGAGCGCATCGTGCGCGCACTCAGCCGCGGCTGACCCGATACCTCGGGCGGCTCCGCTGCGGCATCCCCTCACACCGCGTCGTTCGTAGAGGCTTCTCGTGCCTCCAGGATGTCGACCTCCGGCACGGCCGGCGAAGCCACCGCCGCGGTCGCGGGGATCTCCTCGAGCGTGGTCGTCGCCAGGGACACCGCCGGCGCCGGATTGCCGCGGTGGACGAGTTCTTCCAAAAAGCTCAGCAGGATCGCATCCTCGTCCCGATGGCGACGGTCTTCGTTCATCGGCTCCGCCAGGGCCACCACGGCGACCCGGGGGTCGTTGAGGATGTGCTGCAAGCGGCTCGAGAGCGCGTCCGCGCGCAGGGATGCATAGCGGTAGCCGATCGAGCCCGGGATGTGCCGACCAGTCAGGTAGCCGTAGTACGGCACCAAGGAGGACGCGACGGAGATGTCGGTAGGGCTGCGGAAACGGCTCGCGCGTGTGCGCGCGAATTCCTCCGGGTAGGAGCGCTCGAGATCCTCGGCGACGCTTCGTCGCTGGGGGTGCGGCGTATGCATCATCCCTCGGACGATCTCCACCCCGAAATCCCGAAGCAACAATGCGCGGTTGTTCGCCCCCGCCTGGAGGTGGGGCTTGTCGTCGTGTCCGCCGTAGTTGATCTCCACCCCGTGCGGGAAGAATTTGGCGACGCCGTTGCTCAGGAAGAACTGGTCCGGCGTGAGCGGGCGTGCGACGAGGATGTCGTCGTTGAAGTAGATGTAATGCTCCGAAAGGCCCGGGATCCGGTGCAGAGTGGCTTCGATCGCATGCGAATTGAAGACGGGCAGGACGGAGGGGTCGGGGAAGATCTCGCTGTGGTCCACGATGATGACGTCGGTGAAATCTGCCATCACACGGGCGGGTACCTGGCGGTCCGTCACGACGTAAATGCGATTGACCCAGGGCATGTATCGCTTCACGGAGGAGATGGAGTAGTAGAGCTCGTTCCGGTTGCGGAACCGGGCGTCGCGCACCGCGTCGGAGGACTGATCTGAGCGGTCCTCGATGAAAGGGGCACGTCTGGCCCGCCAGGCCGGATCATCACCGTCCACCCACGTGTAGACAAGGTCGATGGGGAACGTGACCTCATCCCAGTAGGGTGCGCCCGAGACCGTAGCGGCTCCAGAACGCGTCCACGCCTCCCAGCTCTCCTCGTCAACCCAGGCCGGCCCGCGGTCGGGCGCCGGCCGTTCATAGAGACCCTCGTCGTTGCGGTGCCACATCTGCACGACACCCAGCGGAGCGCCGTCCTCCCGCTGCAGAACGAGCTCGTCGGCGTGACGCGCCAAGAGAGGCGCCTCCGCCGCCTCGGGCCAGGGGTCGGTCACCGCCTGCCCTCCGATGCGCGCCACGATCCAGGCTCGGTCTTCCCCTTGCGCGCGTACAGCGGCGAGCAGGTCGTCGACCGACGAGTGGGACGTCACGACTTTCCACGCCGCGCCTCGGGTCGGGACGCGACGCCACGCGATGTTGCGCCGTGTGAGTTCAGGGAGCAGGTTGTCCTCGATGCGATGCGGAAGGGCGACCGGCATGGTCTCCCCGTCCTGCTCTGTGTCGTCAGTCGCGGAGAGAGTCGTCGGTTCGAGGGACCGAGAGGACAGTGAGGCGTAGAAGCTGCGCCATCTCTTGGTGACCTCCTCGAGATCGAACTGACGGACGCCCTGGCGGGCCGTCGCGCCGTAGCGGCGGCGCAGCTCGTCGTCGGCCATCAGGGTCTGCATGGCCGCAGCGAGGCCGTTCCGGCTCCCGCGTGGGACGAGGATGCCGCCGCCCGTTGCCTCGATGATCTCTCGGGGACCGGTCTGCGTGTCATAGCTGACCAGCGGCACGCCCGCAGCCTGCGCCTCCAGCAAGACCAATGGGAGCGCCTCGGAGCGAGACGCCAAAGCGAACACCGACGCCTTGGCGAGCTGCGTCGGTAGGTCGGGGACGACGCCCGGGAGGGACACGCGCGCTTCGAGCCCGAGTCGGCGGATCACCGTCTGCAGCCTGACTCGACTCGGCCCGTCGCCGTAGATCCGTAGCTGCCAATCCGGCACGTTCTCAGACGCCCGATGGAATGCCTCGATGACGTGTTCGAACTGCTTGGCCGGCACCATGCGTCCCGCGCTGACGATGAGGCGCTGATCGAGGGAGCTGACGGGCGATCCGGCGACATCCATGCCGTTGGGGATGACGGCGACGTGCGTCGCGATCCCGGCGAGCTTCTCATTGAGCCACGCCGCGTTCACCTCTGTCAGTGCGACGATCGCGTCTAGTCGTGGCGCCGCGAGGCGCAGGGGCTCCCAGCCGGCACCGCGCGCCCAGCTGACGCGGTGCTCCTGGTGGACCAGTTTGACATCGGACCGGACATAGCGCGCCGCGAGGTACGCGAGAGCCGGCGTCGTCGTCACGACGATGTCTGCGCGGATGCGCTGCAGCGCGGCGGCGACGGCGTCATCCGTGGCGGCGTCGAACTGATCGTCCCATGACTTGGGGATGACCCTCGAGGGGGTGGCGGTCTCGGGACGATCTGCGATGTAACGCAGACGCACCCGTGGGCTGACTGCGAAGTGGGGACGGCGAGCCGTCCGATGTACTGACAGGACTTCGACGTCCGCGAACGGGGCGAGGGCGTTGGCCTGAGTCAGGACGGCGTTCTCTGTTCCGGCGCTCGCGTCAGCCGTCGTGAGGAGGTACACGATCCTCATGCGGGTTGCGTCTCCTCACGGATGCCGGTGCGAACCCGGAATTCCTTGGTGGGATTGTCGAAGTAGGGTTTCGCGAAGTACAGGAGACCGTCGGCTGGATCGCGGGCGATGAGCATAGGGAAGTTGTAGGCCTTCTGGAGCGACGAGACGTCCTCATCGGGCGCGCGAACGGGGAGGTCGTCGTCTCCTGTGCGCGCGAGGACGCGCCAGACCACCGTTGTCTCCTCGCCGCGACGATGAAGCACGTCCAGCGTCGGTTCGGCTACCCCATCAATGACGGGGACGGCGACCTCGTGCCCGCCCTCAGCGGCCCGGAGGATGACCTCGATGACGTCCGCCGGTACCGAGAAGGAGACGCCCCTGACCGTGCTGGTAGCGTCGAAGGCGATGGGCCCGGGTGCGGGTTTCCTGCGCACGAGGCGGGCCCGTCCCCCGGAGACCTCGACAGCGGCCCAGTCCCGCCCGTCGCTCCGCGCAGGGCCGTCTCCGACGGCGGAGGACGCAGGCCGCGGAACACGTACATCCTTGCGATTGAGGCGGACCCCTATCTCGAGCTGCGACCAGGTCGCATCCTCGAGGACCTCCTGCAACGGGATGTGGAAGCGGTGCGTGGTGCCGTGGGAGTCGACCGGCGTGACATCGCCGATGCTGGGGTGGGCGACATGCACGACGGGACGGACTCGCGGACGTCGGACGTCAACGATGATCTGCAGAGCGCGACCATCGGGGCATACGACGCGACGGACGGATGCCGCGGCTGCGGCCTGCTGCGATTGCCTCGCCCTTACCGCGACGCGCTTGATGCGTACGGGCACGAAGGATGAGATCGGCCTGTCCATAGGCAACTATCTTTGCATGTCGCGGATGGGCCGCCGAAACCCGCCTCAGCCCCCGACGCGCTCGGACAGGTCCCGACGCCACCCGCGCACCTTCGACGCGCTGACGCTGCACACGACGAGAAGAAACCAGCCGAAGCCGCCGAGCAACGCGCTCGTGACGACCGAGTCGGCCAGGAGGATGATGAGCACGAGCGGCGTCCAGGTGTAGACCGTGGAGCGTCGCTCGGTCGCGCTCATCCACGAGCGGGCGAGTGCGAAGCCGGCCAGCAGGGCGAGGAGGGCGACGCCGACGCCGCCCGCCTGCAGGAGCATGTCCACCCAGGCGTTGAGGGCGGACCCATGGTCGCGCCCTGTGATCAGCCGGATGTAGGAGTACGGCGAGAGATAGTCGGGCCACGTGCCGACCCATCCCCATCCCTGCACCGGCCGGCTCTCGGAGAGGTCGATTGCCGCGTTCCACAATCGCGATCGCACGAGGAAGTCCGGCTCCGCGTTGAGCCAGTAGACGAGCGGGCGACGGAAGACGTAGGTGAGGACGAGCCCGAGGACGACAGCTCCGCCGATCACCCGCTGAAGGGCGGGCCGTGCCCGCGCGGGCGCCCGCCGCAGGAGCGCGAGGATGAGCGTCGAGAGCACGGTGACGACGGCCATCACCAGGACGATGGGGGAGTCCGTGAAGACGGCGAGGACGGCGGCGAGGACCACGGAGAAGAGGGAGATCCTCGGTGCGACCGACCGGGTCCGCCACTCGACGAGGAAGGTGATGAGCGCGATCATCGTGACGACGCCCAACACGGTGCGTGTGCCGAAGATACCTTGGATGGGTCCGCCGAGGGCGAGGTTGCCGCCGATGCCCAGAAAGCGGATCGGTCCGTCGAGGAGGATGCCGCTGAGGATCTCGAGCCCGAGCGATACGGCGAGCAGGAAGCGGAGCACGTCCCCGGTCGATCGGACGGTCTGCAGCGTGTCGCGCAGTTGAGCGACGACGACGGCGAGGAAGGTCGGGACGGCGAGTTGCAGCCAGCCGGCGAACGTCTGCGATGCGGACGGTCCCCAGAAGAACGAGGCGAGCAACCAGATCAGGAGAAGGCCCAGCGTCGTCGGCATGATCTCGACGACACGAAGCTCGCGTCGGCGGGCGACGAGCATTCCCGCGCCGATGACGCACAGGGTCGTCGTGACGGCCCCCAACCCGGCGTCACCCATGAGCTGACGGAGCGCGTGCGTGGCGAACAGGGCGCCGATCGTCGCGCTGGTATAGGCGGCTGCGAACTCGCTCGAGCGGAGGACGTCGAGGACGCGGACGAGGCCGGTCCTCATCGCTCGGTCGGCCTGTCGCCCTGTTCGCCGATGAGGCGCTCCTCGGACGGTCCGCGGCCGACCAGCGGCGCCTGCTTGATCTTGAACGCGAAGAGGATGAGCAGGAACCATCCCCAGTTCAGCAGCGGCGTCGACTCGGCGAGGCCCTGCACGAGGAGGATCGCGCCCGTGAGGGTCGGGAGCAGCGTCACCGCGGTGTACGGCCGGTCCGCCACGAGGTCCCACCGGGGGCGGTCGACGGCGAAGAACCACGACCGCCAGACGAACGCGACGTACGCGGCGGCGATGAGGACGACGCCGACGGCGCCGAGCTGCAGGAAGACGTCCACCCACATGTTGTGCGCCTGCATGACGGTCTGACCGTGGTCCACGATCCAGCGGTCGAAGGCCGGCTCGGTCGGGATCCAGGGCGTGGAGAAGCCCCAGCCGATCACGGGGTGCTCGACCGCCCGCTCGAGGACCTTCTCCCAGATCGACTCGCGGCCGGTGAGGTCGCTCGAACGCCCGAGCGCCGAGAAGACGCGGTCTCGCAGCGCCCAGACCGCGAGCAGCCCGCCCACGGCGACGATCGCGTAGACGAGGTAGTAGCGGGTGCGCTCGCCGGCCCGGGTCGTCGTGCGCATCACCAGCACGGTGATGAGCACCACGACGACGGCGACGGCCGACACGGTCGCGGTCGCGGACCCCGCCCGGACGAAGAGGTACAGGGCGAGGAGGATCCACAGTCCCAGGACCGGGCGCCGAGGCGCACGCGAGGCGATCCGGATGGCGAAGACGACGATCGCGAGGAGTGCGACGTAGGCGAGCGCGTTGGCGTTTCCGAAGACACCCTGGATCCGCCCGCCGTCGAGCAGGTTGTCGCGCGACCACAGCACGATCGGATCGTCGACGGGCCCGTCGGGGCGGACGAAGTGCGGCAGGATCGGCCCGTTCCAGACGAGGCTGACCCAGAGCTCGAAGAGGATCGACAGTGCCAGCATCCATTTCAGAGCGGATGCCAGGGCTCGCACGATCTCGCGCCAGGTGAGCACGGCGCCCACGAACAGGGCGCCGACCGTCGTCACGATGAGGAGGGCGACGGTGGCGAGGGTCGCGTCCGGCCAGTGCGACCAGAGGAGGGAGAGGACGGCGAAGGCGAGGTAGGCGAGAGCGTACCAGGGCAGCCGGGGCCACTGCACGCGCGGGCGGATCGTCACCCACAGCACGACAGAGACGAGGAAGCTCACGATGCCGATGCTCGCGGCGACCTCGATGCCGAAGGTGAGGGGGAGGGCCGTCCCCGACAAAGTGATGACGAGCAGGAGGATGCACCAGCCCCGCAGGAGGATGTGGCTCGTCCGTTCGCGCGGCGGGGCGGCCGGCGGCGCCGAGACCGGGTGCGAGGAATGGACGGCCATGGTGACAGAAGGGTATCGCGCGGGCCTGGTCGTTCCTCCGCACGCCCTAGGCTGATCGCGTGCTGGAGACCCTCTCGAACGAGCCCCGCGACTACGCCTGGGGATCCCCGTCCGCGATCGCCGACCTGCAGGGGCGGGTGCCGACCGGCGGCCCCGAGGCCGAGGTGTGGTTCGGTGACCACCCCGGCAGCCCCGCCCGCCTCGGTGACGGGCGGTCCCTGCCCGAGGCGCGCGCGGCGGCCGGAGAGCCGCCGCTGCCTTTCCTCCTGAAGATCCTCGCCGCCTCGTCGTCGCTGTCGATCCAGGCCCACCCCGACCTCGCACAGGCGAAGGCGGGCTTCGCCGCCGAGGAGGCCGCCGGGGTGCCGCGCGACGCCGGCGACCGCATCTACCGCGACGACAACCACAAGCCCGAGGTCATCGTGGCGCTGAGCGATCCGTTCCGCGCGCTCGTCGGTCTCCGTCCCGTCGCGGACACCCTCCGACTCCTCGACGGACTGGGCGATGCCGCCGGGGTCGACCGTCTCCGCTCCGCCCTGACGGCGCCCGACGCGTCCGCCGCGCTGCGCGGGGTGATCGAGGAGGTGCTGACCGGACGCGCCGAGGACGTCGTCCGCGACGTGTCGGATGCCGTGGCGGATGCGGCCGTGCCCGGCTTCGCGCAGGAGCTCGACGTCCTCCGCGCGATCGTTCGCGACTTCCCCGGGGACGCGGGCATCGTCGTCGCGCTCCTCATGAATCTCGTCGTCCTGCGCCCGGGGGAGGCCGTCTTCGCTCCGGCGGGTGTGCTGCACGCCTACCAGGACGGTCTCGGCGTCGAGTTGATGGCCGCGAGTGACAACGTCCTGCGGGGCGGTCTCACCCCGAAGCACATCGACGTCCCGGAGCTCCTGCGGATCGTCGACACCGAACCGGGACCCGCGCCGCTGCTGACACCCGTGTCGGAGGGTGAGGGCGAGGTGTTCGACGCCGGCGTCCCCGACTTCCTGCTCACGCGTCACGTCCTCGCCGGCGCGCCGGTGCAGGCGCCGCTCAGTGGTCCCGCGATCGTCCTGGTCGTGTCGGGGGAGGTCACCGTCGGGACCGCGGAGCGCGAGGTGACGCTCACGCCGGGGACGGCGGCCTACGCCCAGGACGAGACGTCGATCGCCCTGTCCGGCGACGGGGTCGCCTACCTGGCTCAGCCCGGCCGACCCGCCTGACGCGGCGACACGCCGGGAGCGTCAAGAAGATTCAATCACCGGTTGAGGGTTTACGATTTGCGACTTGACCGGAGCGAATCACACGGGTGTAATTAGGCATCGGCCGCACTGCGGCGAGTGTCTACAGGTGGGAGAGCAAGATGACGGGTTACCGTTCCGGCGTTCCCGAGAATTGGTTCGTCGACCCGGTGAACCTCGGGGTGCCCGGTGTCCGCCGGCGTGTCGAGACCGACGAGGACACCGCGCTCGCGTGGCAGGCCGATGCGCTCTGCGCACAGACCGACCCCGAGGCGTTCTTCCCCGAGAAGGGTGGCTCGACGCGTGATGCCAAGCGAATCTGCACGTCGTGCGACGTCCGCGGCGAATGCCTCGAGTACGCGCTCCAGAACGACGAGCGCTTCGGCATCTGGGGCGGACTGAGCGAGCGTGAGCGCCGCAAGCTCAAGCGTCGCGCGTCCTGACACGATCCGCGCCACCCCGTCCGTGCTCCCCGAGTCGGGCGGGTCGCGACCTAGGCTGACCTGGTCATGCCCGCCCGAGTACACGCGATCCTCGTCGTCCGCCCCCACGGACGAGGCCCCACGGATCTCCATCTGAGCCGCACGCTGCGCGCGCTCGCCGCCCAGACGCGGCGAGCCGACGTGCTCACCGTGGTCCTCTGCGGACCCGACGAGACCCTCACCCGCCTCGCCTCCGAGTCCGGTGCGGAGGCGGTGATCGTCGCGGGCCGGAACACCGGCTTCGCGGAGGCGCTGCGACTGGCCGGCCGTCGCATCTCGGGCGACGCGGTGTGGCTGCTCGCGCAGGACACCGCCCCCGCCCCCGATGCCCTCGCCCGGCTGGCCGGTGCCCTCGAGACCGCTCCGTCCGTCGCCCTCGCGGCACCCAAGCTCGTCTCCTGGGACGATCCGACCCGCATCGTCTCGCTCGGCGTCACCCTGACGCGGACGGGCCGCACCGTCGGACTCGCCGACGGCGAACTCGACCAGGGTCAGCACGACGCCGGCGAGGACGTCCTCGGCTCCGACATCCGGGGCGTCCTCGTCCGGGCCCAGGTGTGGCAGGCGCTCGGTGGCGTCGACCCGGGGCTTGCCGGCGCGGACGAAGGTCTCGACCTCGGCATCCGCGCCCGATTGGCCGGCGGGCGCGTCGCTCTCGCACCGACCGCGATCGTCGCCGTCGCGGGAGACGGTGTGGCCGGTACGCCTACGGGGCGCTCCGCGGGCGCGCGCGGCCGGCGGCTCTACGCGGTGCGCAAAGCGCAGCTGCACCGCCGGCTCGTCTACGCCCCCGCCCCGGTCGTCCCCCTGCACTGGCTGTCGCTCCTGCCCCTGGCCCTGTGGCGCACCCTCGGTCATCTCGTCGCGAAGAACCCGGGCAGGATCGGTCCGGAGTGGGCGGCATCCGTCTCGGTCCTGGTCGGACTCGCGTCCGTCATCCGGGCGCGCCGCACGATCCGCCGGACCCGCACGACGTCGTGGCTGTCCCTCGCGCAGCTGCGCATCGGTCGACGGGACCTGCGCGAACGCCTCGAAGACGAAGCGGATGCCGCCACCGCGCCGCGCGAGGAGCTCCGGTTCTTCAGCGGCGGTGGGGCGTGGGTCGTCCTGGGCGCCCTGGCCACGTCGCTCCTCTCCTTCAGTGCTCTGCTGGCCTGGCCGGTCCTCGGGGGCGGCGGGCTCGCGCCGCTGCGGAGCGGCGTCGTCGCGCTCTGGACCGACGCCGCCTACGGGCCGCGGGCGCTCGGGTGGGACACCGTCGGGCCCGCTGATCCGTTCGCCGCGGTCGTCGCGCTCATCGGCTCCCTCTCCCCGCTCGCGCCGTCACGCGCTCTCGTGATCCTGTGGGTGCTCGCGCTGCCTCTGGCCGCCCTCGGCGGCTGGTTTGCGGCCACGCGCGTGACCGAGCGCTCGGTGCTGCGCTGCACGGCCGCGTTCGCGTGGGCGGTCGCCCCGACCTTCCTCGTCGCGCTCATCGAGGGGCGGCCGGCGGCCGTCATCCTCCATCTCGCGCTGCCGTGGCTCGTCTACACGGCGACCGCGGCGCGTCGTTCCTGGAGCATCGCGGGTCTCGCCTCGATCCTCCTCGTCATCGTCGTCGCGTGCGCGCCGTCCCTCGCCCCCGCGCTCGGTGTGCTGTGGCTCGTCGCCCTCATCCTCGCGATCGTCGTGCGGCGGGGCCGCGGGGCAGGCCGCATCATCTGGCTCGTGATCCCCTCTATCGCCGTCTTCCTCCCCCTCGTCTGGTACCACCTGACGATCGGCGACCCGTTGGCCGTGTTCGCCGACCCCGGGCGCCCGCTTGCCGTCGCCGGCAACCCCGACGGATTGCTGCCGAAGATCCTCTTCGCCTTCGGCTACCCGTCGACCGACGGCGCCGGCTGGCTGCAGTTCCTCGGCGAGGACGGCCGGGCATGGTGGGTCGCGGCCTTCACCGCACCCGTGCTCGTGCTGGCGCTGCTCGGCCCGGCCCTCGGCCGGCTTCTTCCCGCCTCGCTCGCGCTCGTGGCGGCGGGCCTCGGCGTCGCGACCGCGGTCCTGGCGTCCGGCATCGCGCTGACGGCCGGCAGCTCCGGACCGGTCGCGATCTGGCCAGGGAGCGCGCTCTCGCTCGCGTGGGCGGGACTGCTCCTCGCCGCCGTCGCCGGGCTCGACGGGTTCCGCCGCGTCGACGCGCTCGTGCCGGTGGCGGCATCCCTCGTCATCGCGTTCCTCGCCATCGGCGCCGTCCCGGCCCTGACCGCGGTGATCCGCGGCGACGCGGCCCTCACGGACGGGCCCGCCAGCACGCTCCCCGCGTATGTGCAGACGGCGGGCAGCGAAGGGGAGCGCGACGGCGAGCAGACCGCGACCCTGGTCCTCACGGTGCAGGCGGATGCCGCCTACTCGGCCGCCGTCGTCTGGGGGGCGAGCGAGACCCTTGGCGGTCAGACGACCGTCCAGTCCACGCGTCCCGCGCTCACCGCCGGTGACCGCGAGCTCGCCCACGTGACCGCCGACCTGGTCTCGACCGCGACGGGTGACGTCGTGGTGGACCTCGCCCGGCACGGCATCGCGTACGTGCTGCTCGAGGAGGCGCCGGGCGAGAGCGACGTCGCCCGCGCGGCCCGCCTCGGCGCGCAGAACCTGCTCAATCAGCGAGCCGACCTCGTCAGCGTCGGCGAGACGGCGCGCGGGGCGCTGTGGAGCGTCGACGGGACGATCGCCGAGCGCACCGTGGACGACGCCTCGGGCCCGCATTCGATCCGCGTCGCCCTCCTGCAGCTCGGTGTCATCGTGGTCGCGCTCCTGCTCGCCGTCCCGACCCGCGCCAGCCTGCGCGCCGGGCGCCGGCATCCGCGCATCATCGGCGAAGGGGTCCGGCTGTGATCGCGGCGCGGACCGTCCGCCGCGGGGTCGGGGCGATCGTGAGCCTCGCCGTCGTGGCCGGCGCGTTCCTCGTCATCACGACGCCGTGGCAGGGCGTCGAGCGCTCGACGCTGTCGATCACGACACGACCCGAGCCCGCGACCTCCGTCCTCTCCTGCGACGGTCCGCTCGTCGCGGTCGGGCGAGACGTCGAGGACCCGGGTGCCCTGAAGGTCGCCGCGGGCGCGAGGATCGTGTCGGGCACGGCCGCCGGGTCGCCCGAACCGGTCCCCGGCGAGATCGCCTCGGCGATCGAGGGCGCCGACCCGATCCCGTCGTTCTCCGCCGAGCCCGTCGACCGCGTCCGCGCGGACCTGGCCGCCGCGCAGTCCGCCCGGGTCGCCGCCGACGACCTCGCCGGCTTCGCCGCGTCGACGTGCGCCCCGCCCGCCATGGAGACCTGGCTCGCCGCCGGCAGCGGTCTCACCGGCGCCGCCGACCTGGTGGTGATCGCCAACCCCGGCGACGTCGCGTCGCGGGTCGACCTCACGGTGTTCGGCGCCGAGGGGCGCACCGCCCCGGAGGCCGGCACGAACATCCTCGTTCCCGCGGGGGAGCAGCGGATCGTCCCCCTCGCGGCGCTCGCCCTGAACGAGGCGAGCCCCGTCGTCCTCGTCTCCGCGAGCCAGGCGCCGGTGCAGGCCGCCCTCCAGTCGACGCTCACCCGGACGCTCGTCCCCGTCGGCGTCGACCAGGGCGGCACCACCGGACTGCCGCGCATGCAGCAGACGATCCCGGCGTTCTCGGCGGTGGGCGGCGGCGACGAACCCACCGACACGACGATCCGTCTGCTGGCGCCGTCCGACGACACGACGGCATCCATCACCGTCATTCCCGTGGGCGGGTCGATGACGGCGGCATCGTTCCCCGACCTCGCCCTCACCGCGGGGGTACCGATCGAGGTCGACCTCGAGACGCTTCCCGAGGGGCGGTACCGCGTCGAGGTGCAGGCGGGTGCTCCCGTCGTCGCCGCCGCGCACACCTCCACGGGAGCGGATGCCGGGTCGGACTTCGCGTGGTACGGCACCGCCGACGACGTCCGCGTCCCCACACTGGTCGCGGTCGCGGACGGCCCCCGTCCGCAGCTCGCGCTCGTGAACCCGGGCCCGCAGGAGGTCGCCGCGGTGCTCGCGGACGGCGCCGGGGCGGGCGAGCCGCGCGAGGTCCGCGTACCCGCCGGCGGGTCGGTGTCCGTCGACCTCGCCGCCGGGGAGCTCTACCGCCTGGATCCTGCCGGCGGGACGCTGCGGGCGAGCGTGACCTACACCGCCTCCGACGCGATCGCGGGCTATGCGGTCGTGCCGGCCGACGCGGCGGCCGCACCCGTCGAGGTCAGGCCCCGCTGAGGGGACCGCGGGTCAGAACCGGAAGCGGTCGGGGCCGAGGTCCCAGGGATCGCGGTCGAGGTACTCCGCGGCCGCGCGGAACACGCAGCTCTCGATCATCATGCGCCGGTGCAGCTCGTCGTTGCGGTGCAGCCGCGCGAGGCGCTCGATGGGCAGACGGAACAGCACGATCCGCTTCTGCTCGGACTGCACCGCCCAGCGCGGGATGCCGTCGTCGTCGGCGGCGTCCGGCATCCATCCGATGTCGAAGCGGACCTCACGCAGTTCGGGCCAGGCGCTGCGCAGGAACTCGACGGCCGTCGTGACGGTCAGGTCGAACTTCTCGGCGCGCGTCTCGATGGCCGGCAGCGGCGGCCGGACGACCGGGCTGCGGTCGAGGCGTCCGTGCCGGCCGTGGCGGTCGGGGCGTGCGGTCGTACGGGCGCGACGCCTCACGAGTCCCCCTTGCAGCGCATGACGCCATCCTAGGCGCCCGGTGCCGCCGCGTCGGGCGCTCGCCCGATGTCCGTGCGCCAGGGGGCGATGCCGCGGGCGATCAGCGCGAGCGCGGCCTCGAAGGCGTCCGGTGCCGGTGCGGCGGCCGACTCCGGTGAGAGGGCGACGGTGGATGCCGCGGTGCCCCAGGCATCCGCCGCTCGCCGCTGCTGCTCGTGGAAGGTGACGCCCACGACGTAGTGGGTGACCGCGTCGGCGACGACGTCCGCCGCGGGGGAGTGGTCGATCGCGCGGAGGGCGTCGTGCACCGGGGAGGCGACCAGTCCCAGGGCGAGCGAGCTCGAGACGACCTCCGCGCCGTCGCGGTGCGCGAGCAGGCGGTCGTGCAGGCGGCGCCCGAGCGTGACCGCGGCCCGCTCAAGATCGTCGGGGTCGCCGTCCCGGAGCGCGACCGGGGCGAGGATGCGGGCGCTCACCGCCGCCAGCAGTTCCTGCTTGCTCGCGACGTGCCAGTAGAGCGCGCTGGGCTGCACCCCGAGCTCCTCGCCGAGGCGGCGCATCGACAGGTCGGGCAGGCCGACGCGGTCGAGCAGGACGAGGGCCGCGTCGACGACGTCGTCCTTCGACCGCCGGGCGCCGCGGGGGTTTGGATCGCGCGGAGACATGCCGTTACTCTACCTGAACGGTGTTCACGTGAACGCTGTTCAGGAGGATGAGATGACCCACGACCACCCCGCCCGCACCCCGCGGCTCGACACGACCGACCTGGCCCGCGCCGCCGTCTTCGCCGGTGTCATCGCGATCCTGGGGCTGCCCGGGTCGTTCTCCGTCTTCGGCGGCGTGCCGATCACGGCGCAGACCCTCGGCGTCATGCTCGCCGGCGCCGTCCTGGGACCGGTCGTGGGCGCCGTCTCGGTCGGCACGCTGCTCGTGCTCGTCGCCGTCGGCCTGCCGCTGCTCGCGGGCGGCCGCGGCGGAGCGGGCGTGTTCGTCGGCCCCACCGCGGGGTACTTGATCGGCTGGCTCGTCGGGGCCGTCGTGATCGGCCTCATCGTGCACCTGGGCGGCCGGCGGCCGGTGTGGTGGCGGACCCTCGCAGGCGTCGTGATCGGCGGCGTGGTCGTGGTCTACGCGTGCGGCATCCCGATCCAGAGCCTCGTCATGCGCATCGGAGTGGACCAGGCCCTCCTCGCGAACCTCGCGTTCGTCCCGGGCGACCTCGCGAAGGCCGTCATCGCGACGGTCGTCGTCGGCGCGCTCGTGCGCGGCTATCCGCGCGCGTTCCGACGGACGTGGGCGTCGCGCGCGGCCGCCCCGCGTGAGGCGGCGCCGGTCCGGTGACGAGCGCGCTCCGCCTCGCCGACGTGTCGGTGCGGCTGGCCGACACCGACGTTCTGCGGGGGATCGACCTCGCCGTGGATGCGCGGACCGTCGCGATCGTCGGCGACAACGGGTCCGGCAAGTCGACCCTCGCGCGGCTGATCGGCGGGCTCGTCCGTCCGACGAGGGGCCGCGTCGAGGTGCTGGGGCTCGACGCGGTGAGGGATGCCGCGGCCCTCCGACGTCGCGTGGCGGTCGTCTTCAGCAATCCCGACGCCCAGATCATCATGCCGACGGTGGCCGAGGACGTCGCCTTCTCGTTGCGTGCGGACCGCCTGCCGCGGGCGGAGCGCGACGCCCGCGTCGCCGCCGCGCTGGAGCGTTTCGGGCTCACCCCGCTCGCGGACCGGCCCGCGTTCGAGCTGTCGGGCGGGCAGAAGCAGCTCCTCGCCCTGTGCGGCGCGTTCGTGCGGACGCCGGATCTCGTCGTGGCGGACGAGCCGACCGCGTTCCTCGACGGTCGCAACGCCCACCTCGTCGCGGGTCACCTGCTCGCCGACACCGGCCACCGTCTCGTCGTCGTGACGCACGACCTCGAGCTCGCCGCGCGATGCGACGTCGCGGTGCGGGTCGACGACGGACGGATCGCCCAGGTGGGGGAGGCGCCGGACGTGATCGCCGCGCACACCGCGAGGTGGCGGTGCTGACGCTGTACCGCCCCGGCGACGGTCCGTGGCACCGGATGCCCGCCGGACGCAAGACCGTGCTCCTGCTCATCCTCGTCCTCGCCGTCTCGCTGCTGCCTCCCGTCTGGCCGGCCGCGGTGGCGGCGCCCGTGCTGTGCGTCGCGTGTTACGCCGTGCCGGGCGTCGGGGTGCGGGAGCTCGCGCGGCAGGTCTGGGCGCTCCGCTGGCTCGTCCTCGTGGCTTTCGGCATCCCGTGCTTCTTCCTGGGTGTCGAGGCCGCCGCCGTCGGCACGGTCCGCATCGTCGCCGCGGTCGCCCTCGCGGGCCTGCTGTCGCTGACGACGCCGGTCGCGGTCCTCCTCGACGTCGTCGAGCGGGCGCTGCGACCGCTGCACCGCGTGGGGGTGGATGCCGCCCGCACGGCCCTCCTGCTCGTCGTCGCGCTCGGGACGGTCCCCACCCTGGCCCGTCTCGCGCGCGAGGTGCGCAGCGCGCAGCACGCGCGCGGCGCCCGCGGCATCCGGGTGTTCGTCGTCCCGTTCCTCGTCCTGGCGCTGCGCCACGCGGACGACCTGGGCGACGCCCTGACGGCGCGCGGCGTCCGCTGAACCCGGCGCGGCATCCCGGTGGCGGGGGAGGCGCCGGATAGCGTGGACGCGATGCTCGACAGACTCTGCTCCAAGGTGGGCTGCGCCCGCGAGGCCGTGACGACCCTGACCTACGACTACGGCGACCAGATGGCCGTCCTCGGTCCGCTCGGCGCCGGGAACGACCCGCATGCGCACGACCTGTGCGCCATCCACACCACTCGGATGTCGGTGCCTAAGGGCTGGGTCGTCGTGCGTCACGAGACCCTCCGCGTCTGAGCCCGCGTGGGAGAATGGGCGCGTGCCCACTCCCGTGAAGACCATCGAACACGTCGTCGCCGACCTCTCGCTCGCCGATGCCGGCCGTCACCAGATCCGCCTCGCCGAGAACGAGATGCCGGGTCTCATGGCGCTGCGTGAGGAGTACGGTCCTTCGCAGCCCCTCGCCGGCGCGCGCATCGCCGGTTCGCTGCACATGACCGTCCAGACCGCGGTGCTCATCGAGACCCTCGTCGCCCTCGGCGCCCAGGTCCGCTGGGCCAGCTGCAACATCTTCTCGACGCAGGACGAGGCCGCCGCCGCCGTCGTCGTGGGACCCTCCGGCACCGTCGCCGAGCCCGCGGGGGTGCCGGTGTTCGCCTTCAAGGGCGAAACGCTCGAGCAGTACTGGGAGCTCGCCGACCGCATCTTCGACTGGTCGGAGGAAGGCTTCGATGGCCCCAACCTCATCCTCGACGACGGGGGTGACGCGACGCTCCTCGTCCACAAGGGCGCCGAGTTCGAAGCCGCGGGCGCCGTGCCCGAGGCGGGCCCCACCGACTCCGCCGAGTACCGCATCGTGCTCGAGACGCTCCGGCGCTCGCTCGCACGCGACCCGCAGCGCTTCACGCGCATCGCGGCCGGTCTCCTCGGCGTGACGGAGGAGACGACGACCGGCGTGCACCGCCTCTACGAGCTCCACGCCGCCGGCAAGCTCCTGTTCCCCGGCATCAACGTCAACGACTCCGTCACGAAGTCGAAGTTCGACAACAAGTACGGCATCCGTCACTCGCTCCCCGACGGCATCAACCGGGCCACCGACGTCCTGATTGGCGGCAAGGTCGCGTTCGTCGTCGGGTACGGCGACGTCGGCAAGGGGGCCGCCGAGGCGCTGCGCGGCCAGGGCGCGCGCGTCATCGTGAGCGAGGTCGACCCGATCTGCGCCCTGCAGGCCGCGATGGACGGCTACCAGGTCGCCCGGCTCGAGGACGTCGCCGACCAGGTCGACATCGTCATCACGGGGACGGGCAACACCCGCGTGGTGACCGTCGACCACCTGCTTTCCCTCAAGCACCTCGCCATCGTCGGCAACGTCGGTCACTTCGACGACGAGATCGACATGGCCGCGCTCGAGTCGCTGCCCGGTGTCGAGAAGATCGAGATCAAGCCGCAGGTGCACGAGTACCGGCTGCCGACCGGGCGCAGCATCCTGGTCCTGTCCGAGGGGCGTCTGCTGAACCTCGGCAACGCGACCGGGCACCCGTCTTTCGTCATGAGCGCGTCGTTCACCAACCAGGTGCTCGCCCAGATCGAGCTGTACACGAAGCTCGACGAGTACCCGACGGGGGTCTACGTCCTGCCGAAGGCGCTCGACGAGAAGGTGGCGCGGCTGCACCTGCCGGCCCTGGGCGTGCAGCTGACGCAGCTCACCGACGAGCAGGCCGCCTATATCGGGGTGCCCGTCGACGGACCCTACAAGCTCGATCACTACCGGTACTGACCACGCGACACGCCCGACCCCGTTCTCTTTTGATCTGATCAAAAAAGAACTAAGCTGAGGGCATGACCGATTCCGCCCCGAACCCCGACATCGCGCTCCGCGACGCCGGTCTGCGGGTGACGGAGTCGCGTCGTGCCGTCTTCGCCGCGCTCGCCGCCCACCCGCACGCCAGCGCGGAGGCGCTCTACGCCGCCGTGGCGGACGAGCTCCCCAAGGCGAGCCGGCAGTCGGTCTACAACGCGTTGCACGACTTCGCGGATGCGGCCCTCGTCCGCCGCATCGAGCCGGCCGGGCAGCCGATGCTCTTCGAGCTCCGGGTCGACGACAACCACCACCACCTCGTCTGCACGTCATGCGGGCGCGTGGAGGACGTGGACTGCGCCGTCGGCGCAGCTCCGTGCCTGCACCCCTCCGACGACCGCGGGTTCCGCATCGCGTCCGCCGAAGTCACCTACTGGGGTCTCTGCGCCGACTGCGCCGCCGAGACCGCCGCCTGACCATCCCCTCTCCCACACCCCGAACGGAAGGATCACCATGAGCGACCGTGACCCCCAGGCCGAACCCCTCGGCGCCGAGGCCACCGACGTCGACCAGGCCGTCACCCCCATCGACACGCCCGTCGACGAGCGCGCCGACGGCGAGGACCGTCCGCGTTCCAACGAGGCCGACGGATGCCCCGTCTTCCACGGCGCGCCCGGTGCCGACCGCGAGAACCACGGCGCGCAGCCGCACCCGACCGTGGGTTCTGCGAACCAGGTCTGGTGGCCGAACCAGCTGAACCTCCGCATCCTCAAGAAGAACCCCGCCGTCGGCAACCCCGTCGGCGAGGACTTCGACTACAAGGCCGCGTTCGAGAGCCTCGACCTGGCCGCCGTGAAGGCGGACATCGCCGAGGTGCTCACCACCTCGCAGGACTGGTGGCCCGCCGACTTCGGCAACTACGGACCGCTCATGATCCGCATGGCGTGGCACTCCGCCGGCACCTACCGCGCGACCGACGGTCGCGGCGGCGGCGGCACCGGCCAGCAGCGTTTCGCGCCGCTGAACAGCTGGCCCGACAACGTGAACCTCGACAAGGCCCGCCGACTCCTCTGGCCCGTCAAGAAGAAGTACGGCCAGTCGCTGTCGTGGGGCGACCTCATGATCCTCGCCGGCAACGTCGCGCTCGAGACCATGGGCTTCGAGACGTTCGGCTTCGGCGGCGGCCGCCCCGACGTGTGGGAGCCGGACGACGACGTGTACTGGGGACCCGAGACGACGTGGCTCGCCGACGAGCGCTACAGCGGCGACCGCAACCTCGAGAAGCCGCTCGCGGCGGTCCAGATGGGTCTCATCTACGTCAACCCCGAGGGCCCGAACGGCGAGCCCGACCCGCTGAAGTCGGCCCGCGACATCCGTGAGACCTTCGGGCGGATGGGGATGGACGACGAGGAGACCGTCGCGCTCATCGCCGGTGGTCACACCTTCGGCAAGACCCACGGCGCCGCGCCCGACACGAACGTCGAGGCGAACCCCGAGGCCGCCGGCATCGAGCAGCAGGGCCTCGGCTGGAAGAACAACCACGGCACCGGGAAGGGCGACGACACCATCACGTCGGGCCTCGAGGTCACGTGGACCTACCACCCGACCCGGTGGGACAACGAGTTCTTCCATATCCTCTACGCCTACGAGTGGGAGCTCATGCGCAGCCCCGGCGGCGGTCACCAGTGGCGCCCGAAGAACGGTGCCGGCGCCGACATGGTCCCGCTCGCGCACTCCGACGGCCGCCGCGAGCCCCGCATGCTCACGAGCGACCTGGCGCTGCGTACCGATCCGGTGTACGACGCGATCTCGCGCCGCTTCAAGGACGACCCGGTCGCGTTCGGCGACGCGTTCGCCCGCGCCTGGTTCAAGCTGACCCACCGCGACATGGGCCCCGTGGCCCGCTACCTCGGACCCGAGGTGCCGCAGGAGGAGCTCATCTGGCAGGACCCCGTGCCCTCGGTGGACCACCCGCTGGTCGACGAGGCCGCCGCGGCCGACCTCAAGCAGCGCATCCTCGCGACCGGCCTGACGGTGTCGCAGCTCGTCTCGACGACGTGGGCCGCGGCATCCACCTTCCGCGGCAGCGACAAGCGCGGCGGCGTGAACGGTGCCCGCATCCGTCTCGCTCCGCAGAAGGACTGGGAGGTCAACAACCCCGCCCAGCTGCAGACGGTCCTCGCCGCCCTCGAGGGCGTCAAGGCCGCCTTCGACGCCGAGCGGACGGACGGCACGAAGGTCTCGCTCGCCGACCTCATCGTGCTGGCGGGCAACGCCGGCGTCGAGAGGGCCGCGAAGGATGCCGGGGTCGAGGTCACCGTGCCGTTCCACCCCGGTCGCACCGACGCGTCGCAGGAGCAGACCGACGAACTGTCGTTCGGCTACCTCGAGCCGGCGGCCGACGGGTTCCGCAACTACTACGGACCGAACGCGTTCCTGCCCGCCGAGCACCACCTCATCGACAAGGCGAACCTGCTGACCCTGAGCGCGCCCGAGACGACCGTCCTCGTCGGCGGCCTCCGCGCCCTGGGGGCGAACTGGGACGGCTCGTCGCACGGCGTATTCACCGACCGGCCCGGCGTCCTCACGAACGACGTGTTCGTGAACCTGCTCGACCTCGGCGCCACGTGGAAGCCGCTCGACCCCGGATCGCACGCGTTCCGCGGCACGGCCGCGGACGGTTCCGAGATCGGTGTCGGCACCCGCGTCGACCTCGTCTTCAGCGCGAACTCCGAACTGCGCGCGCTCGCCGAGGTCTACGCCTCGGACGACGCCGCGGAGAAGTTCGTCCGCGATTTCGTCGCCGCGTGGACGAAGGTCACCGAGCTCGACCGGTTCGACCTCCACGCCTGACCTCCGCCAGTCACCCGCACGGCCCGTCCCTCCGGGGGCGGGCCGTGCGTCGTCCCGCCGGGCAGGTCACGGTTCGGTTACTGTGGACTCACCCGTGGGCGGAGCACCGGCATCCGCTGACCCCGAAGGACGACATCGGCCCTATGACATCGCGCATCCTGGTTGTCGACGACGACACCGCTCTCGCAGAGATGATCGGCATCGTGCTGCGCACCGAAGGCTTCGACGTCGCCTTCTGCGCCGACGGCGGCGCCGCGGTCGACGCGTGGCGGGACGAGCGTCCGGATCTGATCCTCCTCGACCTCATGCTGCCGGGGATGGACGGGATCGAGGTGTGCACGCGGGTGCGCGCCGAGTCCGGCGTCCCGATCATCATGCTGACGGCCCGCACCGACACCGCCGACGTCGTCCGTGGGCTCGAATCCGGCGCCGACGACTACATCGTCAAGCCCTTCAACCCGAAGGAGCTCGTCGCGCGGATCAAGACGCGGCTGCGCCCCACGGCCGAGGCGCGCTCCGAGAGTCTGCGCATCGGGGACCTCACCGTCGACGTCGCGGCCCACGAGGTGCGCCGCGGGGAATCGCCCATCGCCCTCACGCCGCTCGAGTTCGAGCTCCTCGTCGCGCTCGCGTCAAAGCCGCAGCAGGTCTTCACCCGCGAGATGCTGCTCGAGCAGGTCTGGGGTTATCACTACAAGGCCGACACGCGCCTCGTGAACGTGCACGTCCAGCGCCTGCGGGCGAAGGTCGAGCGCGACCCCGACAACCCGCAGATCGTGACCACCGTGCGCGGCGTGGGCTACCGCGCCGGCGCCGCGGTGTGACCACCGGGAGCACCCCGCCGTGTCGGTGACCGCCCGCACCGGCACGCACACCGTGGTCCCGCCGTGGCGCGACTGGCGGTCCTGGCAGCGCCGCGTGCAGTACGCCTGGCGCCGCTCGCTGCGCTTCCGCACCCTGTCGGTGACCCTCACCCTCACGGCGCTGACGATCCTCGTCGCGCTCGTCTGGATGTCGCTCGCGATCCTCACCGACCTCTACGAGTCGCGCGCCGAACAGGTGCAGGATGCCGCGCAGCGCGCGACGCAGGCGGCGCAGAGCACGTTCGACGCGGCGGTCGTCGACAGCGACGAGGTCGCCCTGCAGGTGCTGATGGACGAGGTCCGGCGCGAGATCCTGTCGCGCCAGGCCGGGACGACGATGCTCGCGGTCTTCCGCATCGACGACGAGCCGTCGGCGATCGCACCGCAGAACTTCGAGGCCGGCGGTCTCGAGGAGTCGATGATCTCCCCGGAGCTGCGCGAGAGCGTCCGCCTCACCGGCGACCGCCAGTGGTGGCAGTCGATCGGGCTGCCCGAGGCCGACGGGGGCGAGACGCCCGGGATCATCGTCGGTCAGCAGCTGGTGCTGCCCGAAGCGGGCGCCTACGAGGTGTACTTCGCCTACGACCTCGGGTCCGAGGCGCAGACCCTGCAGTTCGTCCAGGTGACGCTGTGGGTCGTCGGTGTCGCCCTGCTCGTCCTCATCGGCGGGATCTCGCTCTTCGTGCTGCGTTCGGTGACCGTCCCGATCGCCCAGGCCGCCGAGACGAGCGCGAAGCTCGCGGCGGGGGACCTGGGCGTCCGACTGCCGGTGCGCGGCGAGGACGAGTTCGCGACCCTGGGTCGGTCGTTCAACGCGATGGCCGACAGCATCGAGGGGCAGATCAAGGAGCTCGCCGAGCTCTCGCTCGTCCAGCAGCGGTTCGTGTCGGACGTCTCGCACGAACTGCGGACGCCCCTGACGACCATCCGACTCGCGGCCGACATGATCAACGATCAGCGCGACGAGTTCGACGCGTCGACCGCGCGTGCCGCAGAGCTCCTGCACGCGCAGGTGCAGCGGTTCGAGGTGCTCCTCGCCGACCTCCTGGAGATCAGCCGCTACGACGCCGGCTCGGTGCAGCTCGAACTCGAACCGACGAGCCTCGCACACCTGGCGGAGGACGTCATCGAGTCGATGGCGCAGCTCGCCGAGCAGCACGGCAGCGACGTGCGACTGGTCGCCCCCGGAGGCTACTCGCCCGTCGACATGGACCCGCGCCGCATCCGCCGTATCGTCCGGAACCTCCTCGGCAACGCGATCGAGCACGGCGAGGGCCGGCCGATCATCGTGACCGTCGACAGCGACCAGCGCGCCGTGGCCCTCGGCGTCCGCGACTTCGGTCTCGGGATGAGCGAGGCCGACGCCGAGCGGGTCTTCGACCGGTTCTGGCGCGCCGACCCGTCGCGTCGACGCACGATCGGCGGGACGGGTCTCGGACTCTCGATCGCCCTCGGCGACGCGCGACTGCACGGCGGCACGCTCGAGGTCTGGTCCGAGCTGGGCGGCGGCAGCCATTTCGTCCTCACCCTGCCGCGGCAGGCGGGAGAGCACCTCTCGGGCCCGTCGCCCATCGAACTCGATCCCCGGGACGACGCCGCCCTCGGCGACCTCGGCCTCACCCAGCCCATCTCCCTGCCGCCCCGGGAGGAGAACCCGTGACCGTCCGTCGTCCGCTCGGTGCCGCCGTCCTGGTGGTCGTCGCCCTCGTCCTCTCGGCCTGCGCCGGGCTGCCCCTCGGGGGTCCCGTCCACGTCGGCAAGGCGATCGACGAGGTCGAGGGTCCGCCCGACTTCGCGTTCGTGCCGGACGGTCCGGTGAAGGATGCCACGCCGCAGCAGATCGTCGAGGGGTTCATCGCGGCCGGTTCCGGCCCCCGCGGCAACTGGGAGGTCGCGCAGGAGTTCCTCACGACCCAGTTCCGTCAGCAGTGGCAGCCGCAGGCGAACGTCACCGTCTATCGTCCGGGGGAGAGCTCGATCTCCTCGCCCGCCGAGAACGAGATCGTCTTCACGGTCGACCCGGTCGCCAACGTCGACGCCACCGGATCGTACGAGCCGGCCGAGCAGGGCCGCATCCCGTTCGCCTTCTCCCTCGCCCAGGAGGACGGGCAGTGGCGCATCTCCCAGGCACCCGACGGCATCGTCCTCGACGCCAACCGCTTCGCCTCGGTCTTCCAGAGCTACGATCTCGCCTACTTCGACCGGGGGTGGGACACGGTGATCCCCGACGTCCGTTGGTTCCCGTCGACCAACCCCGCCACGCGGATCACCGCCGCGCTCGTATCGGGCACGCCGAGCCCGTGGCTGGCCGAGTCCGTGCGCACTGCGTTCACGGGCGAGGTGGGTCTCGCGCAGCCGTCGGTGCCCGTCGAGGCGGGGGTTGCGCGCATCTCGTTCGACCCGGCGATCCGCGACCTCGGCCGCGAGACGATCGCGCGCATGAAGACCCAGCTCGGCGCGAGCCTGGCGGGCGCCGGCATCCTCGACGTGCAGCTGCTCGTCGGGGACGAACCGTTGGACGTGACCGCCGTCCCGACCCGCTCGACCGCGGTCGACGCGCGCCCGCTCGTCCTCCAGGACGGCAGGTTCGGGTTCCTCTCGGGCAACGACCTCGACGAGGTCGCCGGCTTCGGGGAGGCGTTGCAGAGTCTCGACGCCCGGGCCGTCGAGACGGATGCCGCACGCCGGACGGCGGCGGTCCGGACGGGCTCCGGCGCGATCCTCCGCGTGCCCGCGAACGGCGAGTACACCGAGCTCGACACCCGCCCGGGCATGACGAAGCCGTCGATCGACACCGAGGGCTACATCTGGACGGTGCCCCGGGACCAGCCCGAGGAGGTCGTCGCGTACGGTCCCGACGGCACCGCGCAGACCATCCCGTCCGGCTGGGTGGGCGCAAGCGAGGTGAGCGCGATGCGGGTCTCCCGCGACGGTGCCCGGATCGCCGCGCTCGTGCGCAGCGGAGGCCGGTCGGCCGTCTGGGTGGCCGGCATCGTCCGGGATGAGAACGGGGCGCCGGTGTCGCTCGGCCAGCCGCTGCTCGTGGCGAACCTCGCCGGTCGCGGTGTCGACCTCGCGTGGGTCGACGGCGCGACGATCGCCCTCGTCTTCGTCGACGGCGATCAGCGCGTCGTCCGCGAGCAGACGATCGGCGGGCAGGGCACGGAAGTGCGCGCGCCCGATGACGTCCTCGCGATCGCCGCCGGCAACCAGAGCGGCAGCGCTCGGCTGCTGACCTCCGACGGCAGCCTCTACGTGCAGCGCGGCTCCTGGCAGGTGATCGCCTCCGACGTGTCGGCCCTCGCCGTCCAGCAGGGTCTCCCCGGGTGAGTCCTCCTCCCCACCCGCCGCGGTGGGGAGGACCTCCTCGTTCTGCGCCGCCCGCGGGTGGGCGGGCGTGCCGGAGCGGCAGGCTGAGCGGATGCCGCCTCCCGCCGCTCCCGTCGTCGCCGTGCGCCGCGCCGTCGCCGACGCGCTCGCCGTCGTCTTCCCGGTCGCCTGCGCCGGATGCGACGATCCGGATCGCGACCTCTGCGGCGCGTGCCGGCGCCTGTTGAGCCCGACGCCGATCGTCCGCCGCCTGCCGAGCGGTCTCGAGGTCCGGAGCGGTCTCGTCTTCGAGGGGGTGCCGGCCCGCGTCATCCGTTCGTTCAAGGAGGGCGGGCGCACCTCGCTGGCCCGGCCGCTGGCCGCTGCGCTGGCGGCGGCGTGGCCCCTCGATGTCGACGCCGTCCCCGTCCCGGTGCCGGCGAGCCCGGCATCGCTCCGCCGCCGCGGGTACGCGCCCGTCGAGCTGCTCTGTCGGCGCGCGGGATGGCGGCCGCACCGGCTCCTGCGTGTCGCGCGGCGCACCGCCGATCAGCGTTCTCTCGCGAAGGAGCAGCGCGCCGCGAACCTCGCCGGCGCGCTCGCCGTCCGTCCTCGGGCGCATCGTCTCCTGGGGGATATGCGCGTCGTCCTCGTCGACGACGTCGTGACCACGGGAGCGACCCTCGAGGAGGCGGCGCGTGCCCTCCGTGCGGCCGGGATCCCGGTGGTCGGCGCCGTCACGGTCGCGGCCACGCCCCGGCGGGCGGGCTCAGGGGATTCATCGTGATCGGGTCGTGACACGAGCGGGGACCGGCACTACGGTGGGGGGACACAAGGCGAACCGAGGTCCGCCCTTGACCGGGTGGACCGGAACAAGGAGGTCAGGGATGGAGATCAACATCGTCGGTGTGGGCGTGAGCGTCAGCGATCGTTTCCGCACAGTCGTCGAGGAGAAGTCCGCCCGCATCGAGCACCTTGCCCCTCGAGCCCAGCGGCTCGACATCAAGGTGACGCATCGCACCTACCACAACGGGGGCCGCGAGGACGAGACCGTCGAGGTCACCCTCACCGGCAAGGGACCCGTCGTCCGCGCCGAGGCTGTGGACGGCGACAAGTTCGCCGCCCTCGATCTCGCGATCACCAAGCTCGCCGAACAGATCCGCCGCGCGAAGGAGAAGCGCGTCGACGCACGCAACCACCCGCGCGGCGCCAAGCTCGAGAAGGGCACCGGCACGCTGCAGGGCATCGACGTGCAGCCCGCGTCCGTCGACGTCATCCGCGCCGTCGCGACCGGCGAGGTGCCCATCATGACCGGCGCCGAGGACGAGGAGGACTACACCCCCGTGGTCATCCGCACCAAGCGGTTCGACCCCGAGTGGATGACCGTCGAGGACGCCGTGGACCGGATGGAACTCGTCGGTCACGACTTCTTCCTCTTCATCGACGCCCGCACCGACCAGCCGAGCGTCGTCTACCGCCGCAAGGGCTGGGACTACGGCGTGATCTCGCTCACGACCACCGCCGCACCCGCGGAGCTCGTCTCCTGACCGACGAGCAGCGACGAAGAGGGCGGATGCCGCACGGCATCCGCCCTCTTCCGTGTCCGGCGTGGGACTCAGCGTTCCGCGAGGGCTCCGAGGACCGCGTCGCTGAAGGGTGGCCAGGCCTCTGCCGCCCACTCACCGAACGGCCGGTCGGTGAGGGCGACGAGCGCTGCGCCCGCCCGCGGGTCGACCCAGAGGAAGGTGCCGGACTGGCCGAAGTGGCCGAAGGTCTCGGGGGAGTTGCGCGCGCCGGTCCAGTGCGGGCTCTTCGTGCCGCGGATCTCCGGACCCAGGCCCCAGTCGTTCTCGCGCTGCAGACCGAAGCCGGGGAGGACGCCCCGCAGGCCCGGGAAGGCCACACCGGTCGCTGCGGCGAGCGTCGCGGGGGCCAGCAACCTCGGCCGCTGCAGCTCCGCCGCGAACCGGGCCAGATCGGTGCACGAGGACGCCCCGCCCGCGGCGGCGGAACCGCCGATCGTGGTGGACGTCATCCCGAGCGGGGCGAAGACCGCCTCGTGCGCGTACGCATCGAAGCCGATGCCGGTCTCCGATTCGAGCAGGTCCGCGAGCACCTCGAATCCGGTGTTCGAGTAGAGGCGCCGCTCCCCGGGCTCCGCGCGGAGCGTCGACGTCGAGAAGTCGTACCCGGCCGTGTGGGCGAGCAGATGGGCGACCGTCGCCCCGGGCGGGCCCGCGGGCTGGTCGAGGGCGAGGGCGCCCTCCTCGACCGCGACGAGGGTGGCATAGGCGCTGAGGAGCTTGGTGACCGAGGCGAGTCGGTAGACGCGGTTCTGGTCCCCGGCGGACGCCGCCGCCGTCCCGTCCGCCGTCACGACGACGGCGGAGGCGTGGGGGACGCCCCAGGTCTGCGAGAGGGCGAGCGCGTCGTCGAGGGCGGCCATCAGTCGAACATGCCGTCCAGCAGACCGCCGATGACGAGACCGCCGAGCAGGCCGCCGGCCAGGCTGCCGCCGCCCATCCCGCCGCCCATCCCTCGACCGCCGTATCCGCCGTTCCCCCAGTCGTTGGGCCGGGACGAGTCGATGTCGCGCTGCGCCAGCTGGAGCGCCTCGCCCGCCAGGTGCGCGGCGCGACGGGCGAGACCCATCGCCTGCTCGCGGTCGTCCTCGCCGATCGGGCCCGAGAAGCGCAGCAGGTCGCCGCGGATGCGCTCGGCCTCGGCGAGCCGGGTGCGGGCGTCGGCGCCGATCCACCCGCGGTGGCCCGAGATCACACTGCGCGCGACCCCGATCTGGCGGTCGGCGTCGTCGATCGCGTGGCGCACGTGCTCCTCGGACGGCACCGGCCGCTCGGCGCGTTCCCGCGCCTTGGCGACGGCGGCGTCGAGCGCGGCGTTGGCGGCGCGCAGACGGGTCAGTTCGGCGAAGGGGTCGGGTTTGCTGCCCGCGGGGGTGAGCGAGGCGAGCGCCGCCTCGAGCTCGGCGGCGGCGGCCGCGACGGCCGGGGTGCCCAGCATCGGCTGCGCGACGATCAGGTCGTCGCGCGAATCGTCGACGATGGCCGCCAGGGTCGACTCCGCCCGCAGGGCCTCGATCTCGAACGTGTCGACGGCCTCGACGAGCGTGCCCGCCCGCCGTGAGGCCTCGATCGCGGTCTCGAGGGCGAGGTTCGCCTGCTCGCGCTGACCGCTGTCGCGGCGGCGCTCCGAGACCTCGGCGCTGTGCTCGGCGAAATCCAGCAGCTGGGCCGCTTCGGCCGCATTGCCCAGCACGGTGCGCATCGCGGCATCCGAGTACCGCGTGGACAGTCGCTCGAGGCTCGCGTTCAGTGCGGGTAGGCGCTCCCGCAGGCGCGTCACGTCCGCGCGGATGCCGGCGATGATCTCGGGCGCGCGCCGGGCACGGGCGATCGCCTCGGCGAGGGACTCGGTGCGGTCGTCGAGCAGGTCCTCGGCCCATTCGCACAGCTGGACGATGCGCGCGTTGCGCGTGCGGAGCTCCTCGGGGGTGTCGGGGATCTCGTCGTGGTTCAGCTGGTGCAGCTGGAACGCCTCGCCCAGGTGCTGGCGCACCGCCGCGAGCGCCTCGCGCAGCGGAGCGGTCGCGTCGCGCCCGAGCTCGATCTCGGCGTAGGACAGCTCGTCGTCCGTCACGCGGATGCGCTCGTCGGCCGACACGAGCGCCGCCCCCGCCTTGCGGCTGAGCTCGGCGTCCTGCGCCTCGATCTCCGCGTCCTCGCGCTTGCGTCTTCCCCAGAAACCGGCCATGGGCCGATCTTACGGGCCGACGGATGCCGCCGGTCGACGCGCGGGGGAGAGGCCGGATGCCCCCAGCAACCTCGTAGGTCACAGGCGGATAACATGGCGGTGTATGTCTGCGCGTCCCGCGCACCGGCATCCCGACATCGCACGTCGGGGTGGCGAATCGACAGATGGAGATCCTCCGTGGCGAACCCCCTCGAGAAACTGCTTCGTGCCGGTGAAGGCCGCGTCCTGCGCAGGCTGCAGCAGGTCGTGAAGGCCGTGTCGGCCCTCGAAGAGGACTATGCGCACCTCACCGACGAGGAGCTGCGCGGCGAGACCGCCGAACTCCGCGCCCGCTACGAGGCGGGCGAGAGCCTCGACAAGCTCATGCCCGAGGCCTTCGCCGCCGTCCGCGAAGCCGCGAGCCGCACCCTCGGCCAGCGCCCCTACGACGTACAGGTGATGGGTGGGGCGGCCCTCCATCTCGGCAACATCGCCGAGATGAAGACCGGTGAGGGCAAGACCCTGACCGCTGCCCTCCCCGCGTACCTCAACGCGATCGCGGGCAAGGGCGTCCACGTCATCACGGTCAACGACTTCCTCGCCTCGTACCAGTCCGAGCTCATGGGTCGCGTCTACCGCGCGCTCGGGATGACCACCGGCACCGTCGTCTCGGGCCAGAACCCCGAGGTGCGCCGGCAGCAGTACGAAGCCGACATCACGTACGGCACCAACAACGAGTTCGGCTTCGACTACCTGCGCGACAACATGGCGTGGCGCCGTGAGGACCTCGTGCAGCGGGGTCACTTCTACTGCATCGTCGACGAGGTG
Source organism: Microbacterium oleivorans (assembly GCF_001644225.1). Lineage (GTDB taxonomy): Bacteria > Actinomycetota > Actinomycetes > Actinomycetales > Microbacteriaceae > Microbacterium > Microbacterium gawkjiense. The sequence continues at coordinate 230,467 of NZ_LSTV01000001.1, forward strand.
GACTCGATCCTCATCGACGAGGCGCGGACGCCGCTCATCATCTCGGGCCCGTCCTCCGGTGAGGCGAACCGCTGGTTCACCGAGTTCGCGAAGATCGCCCGCACCCTCGAGGCCGGTGTCGACTTCGAGGTCGACGAGAAGAAGCGCACGATCGGTGTGCTCGAGCCCGGTATCGAGAAGGTCGAGGACTACCTCGGCATCGACAACCTCTACGAGTCGGCGAACACCCCGCTCATCTCCTTCCTCAACAACTCGATCAAGGCGCTCGCCCTGTTCAAGCGCGACACCGACTACGTCGTGATGAACGGCGAGGTGATGATCGTCGACGAGCACACCGGCCGCATCCTCGTGGGGCGTCGCTACAACGAGGGCATTCACCAGGCGATCGAGGCGAAGGAGGGTGTCGCGGTGAAGGCCGAGAACCAGACCCTCGCCACCGTGACCCTGCAGAACTACTTCCGCCTCTACGAGAAGCTCTCCGGCATGACCGGTACCGCCGAGACCGAGGCGGCGGAGTTCATGTCGACCTACAAGCTCGGTGTCGTCCCGATCCCGACGAACAAGCCGATGATCCGCAAGGACCAGTCCGACCTCGTCTACAAGAACGAGCAGGCGAAGTTCGCGCAGGTCGTGGAGGACATCGCCGAGCGTCACGCCTCCGGTCAGCCGGTCCTCGTCGGAACCGTGAGCGTCGAAAAGAGCGAGTACCTCTCCCGCCTGCTGGCGAAGAAGGGCATCAAGCACGAGGTCCTCAACGCGAAGAACCACGCGCGCGAGGCCGAGATCGTCGCCCGCGCCGGTCGCTACGGCGCCGTGACGGTCGCCACGAACATGGCCGGTCGAGGCACCGACATCATGCTCGGCGGCAACGCCGAGTTCCTCGCCGTCTCGGAGATGAAGGCCAAGGGCCTCGACCCCGTCGAGACGCCGGACGAGTACGAGGCCGCGTGGGAAGAGGTCTACGCCGCCGTCAAGGAGAAGGTGCAGGAGGAGGCCGACCGCGTCGTCGAGGCGGGGGGACTCTATGTCCTCGGCACCGAACGCCACGAGTCGCGCCGTATCGACAACCAGCTCCGCGGTCGCTCGGGCCGTCAGGGCGACCCCGGTGAGAGCCGGTTCTACCTGTCGCTCACGGATGACCTCATGCGACTGTTCCAGTCGGGTGCGGCCGAGGCGATCCTGGCCCGCACCAACTTCCCCGACGACGTGGCCATCGAGTCCTCGATGGTCTCGCGCGCGATCAAGAGCGCTCAGGCGCAGGTGGAGGCGCGCAACGCCGAGATCCGCAAGAACGTCCTCAAGTACGACGACGTCCTCAACCGGCAGCGCGAGGCGATCTACGCCGACCGCCGGCACATGCTCGAGGGCGACGACCTCTCGGAGCGCATCGAGCATTTCCTCGAGGACACCATCGCCGCGATCATCGACGAGCACACCGGTTCCGGCCACAACGAGAGCTGGGACTTCGATGCGATGTGGGCCGAGCTCGGCACCCTCTACCCGGTCGGCGTCACGATCGACGAGGTCGTCGCCGAGAGCGGCAGCAAGGGCAAGGTGACCCCCGAACTGCTCAAGCGCGAGCTGCTCTCGGACGCCAAGATCGCCTACCGCAACCGCGAGGAGAAGCTCGGAGCGCCCGCCATGCGCGAGCTCGAGCGTCGCGTCGTGCTGCAGGTCCTCGACCGTCGCTGGCGCGACCACCTCTACGAGATGGACTACCTCAAGGACGGCATCGGCCTGCGTGCCATGGCGCAGCGCGACCCCCTCATCGAGTACCAGCGCGAGGGGTACCAGATGTTCCAGTCGATGATGGCCCAGATCAAGGAGGAGTCGGTCGGCTTCCTCTTCAACCTCGAGGTCGAGGTCCGCCAGACCGAGGGCGGCGACATCGAGGCGAAGGGCCTCGCCGCGCCCGAGATCGACGCGCAGAAGCTGCAGTACACCGCCCCGAACGACGCGGGCGAGGTCGAGGTCCGCAACGAGCGCGGCCAGGTCCAGCAGGCGGCGACCAGCAAGGCGCGCCAGCGCGAGGCCGAGCAGGAGGCCCCCGCCGACGCCCCGCGCGGCTCGTTCGGGCAGCAGGTGCAGGCGCCGGCCGAGGCGGGCAACCGCGCGCAGCGACGGGCGTCCGGCAAGAAGAAGTGATCTCGGTCCGACGGGGTCGGGCGGGCCACTGGACCGCCATTGGCCCCGTCGGGTCCCCGATATCCTGAACCGATGAGCCCGCGCACCTTCGACCAGTCATCCAAACTCAAGGACGTCCTGTACGAGATCCGCGGAGCCGCACTGGTCGAGGCCGACCGGCTGCAGGACGAGGGTCACACGATCCTCAAGCTCAACACCGGCAACCCCGCGATCTTCGGATTCGAGGCGCCGTTCCAGATCGTCCGGGACATGATCGAGGCGGTCCCGCAGGCGCACGGCTACTCCGACTCCCGCGGCATCATGTCCGCGCGGCGGGCGATCGTCTCGCGATACGAGGAGGAGCCGGGCTTCCCGAAGTTCGACCCCGATGACGTCTACCTCGGCAATGGTGTGTCCGAGCTCATCACGATGACGATGCAGGCGCTGCTCGACGAGGGCGACGAGGTCCTCATCCCCGCGCCGGACTATCCGCTGTGGACCGCCATGACGAGCCTCGCGGGCGGCACCCCGGTGCACTACCTGGCCGACAGCGAGAACGGCTGGCAGCCCGACCTCGAGGACATCCGGGCCAAGGTGACGCCGCGCACCAAGGCGATCGTCGTGATCAACCCGAACAACCCGACCGGCGCCGTCTACACCCGCGAGGTGCTGCAGGGGATCGTGGAGATCGCCCGCGAGCACCAGCTCCTCCTGCTCTCCGACGAGATCTACGACCGCATCCTCTTCGACGGCGCTCGGCACATCCCGCTCGCGACCCTCGCACCGGACCTGCTCTGCCTGACCTACAACGGACTGTCGAAGACCTACCGCGTCGCCGGGTACCGCTCGGGGTGGATGGTCATCACGGGACCAAAGAAGCACGCCGCCGGCTTCCTCGAGGGCATCCAGCTGCTCGCCTCGACACGTCTGTGCCCCAACGTCCCCGCGCAGTTCGCCGTCCAGGCGGCGTTGTCGGGTGTCCAGTCCATCGACGCGCTCATCGCACCGACGGGTCGGCTCCATGAGCAGCGGGATGCCGCCTGGGCCGGCCTCACCGCCATCCCCGGCGTCACCTGCGTCAAGCCCGAGGGCGCCCTGTACGCCTTCCCCCGGCTCGACCCCGAGGTCCACGACATCCACGACGACGCCAAGTTCGTCTACGATTTCCTCGTCGCCGAGCACGTGCTGCTCGTGCAGGGGACCGGGTTCAACTGGCCGACGCCGGATCACTTCCGCATCGTCACGCTGCCCGAGGCGCGGGTGCTCACCGAGGCGATCGAGCGCCTGGGCAACTTCCTCGCGTCGTACAAGCAGTAAGGCGCCGCGAGGTCAGAGCAGGGCGAGGGAGGTCGCGCGCCAGCGCCCGTCCCAGCCCTCGAGGCGCATCGCGACGGCACGTGTGCGGATCGGACCGCCGACGACCACGACCGCCTCGAGCACGCCGTCGGCGGGTTCGCAGGTGCGATCGCTCAGGATGCGGTGCGCCGGTCGGACGGCGGCGACGCCGCGTGCGCTCCGCGCACGAGCCGACAGGTTCGCCCGGGTGACGAGCGCCCGGTACGCGTCCTCGCCGAGCCACCGCGCCAGCTGATCGACGTCGCGCACGCCGGCCAGCACCTCGAGGACGCCGATCGTGAGGTTCTTCACGAGGGGGAGCGGGTCGGGGAGATCAGCCGTCGAGGTGCGCTGCGGTGCGAAGTACTCGGCGACCTCGAGGGCGCTCCCCGAACGCGGTATCCGGCTGTCTTCGGTGGCGGTGAGGGCCATGTCGGTTCCTCTCGGGCGACAGGTGTCTGCGGGTCGATGAACGCCACGAGTACAGCACAGGGGGACGAGAGGGTGGATGAGAATACTCCAACCTGTGGACAAACCCGGCGCTGCCCGCGGGTGGTCCTCTACATTCGCGATCGTGCGCTGGGATCGATTCTTCGAGGATCTCGAAGACCAATTGGACTCCGAATGGGAGGCCGAGCGCGCGGCGCTCGACACCGAGGCCGAGCGACTGCGACTGGCCCGGCTGTCGCTGTTCCAGCGGTTGCATGCCCTGGTGGGTGCCGTCGAGGACGCCATCACCCTGGATCTCGTGGGCGGCGCCGCCGTGACCGGCGTACCCGTCGCGGTCGGACCGGATTGGCTCGTGGTGGACGACGGCGGCGCGCGGGGTGCCCTGATCGTTCCCCTGGCCGCCCTCGTCGCGATGGGGCCGACGCACGCCGACCTGCTTCGCAGCGCCCGGGGGAGTGAGCCCGGGCGGCTCCGCGAGCGGATGACGCTCGGGTTCCTCCTACGCGACCTCGCGCGGCGGCGTGTCCCCGTGACGCTGTACGCCGTCGACGGGCGGGAGTACTGCGGCACGATCGACCGTGCGGCATCCGATCATCTCGATCTCGCCCTGCACGACCGCGGTTCACCCCGTCGCGCCGACGTCGTGAGCGGATACCGCATCGTGCCGTTGTCGGCGGTCACGGCCGTGCGGCTGGAAGCGCCGGCCTCGCTCGCCTGAGCGCGGCGCGATCAGGCCGTGATCATTCGCCGCCGCGGCGGCCGCGCCCCCAGAGCTCGGGGAAGCTCGCGGCGTTGGACTCGCGCCAGAGCGCGTGGAGTCGCGCGTCCTCCGCCTGTTCGTCCAGGTAGTCCTCGACGCTGTCCGCCTCGATGCGCCACGCGAGCGGGGAGCCGAGCCGAGCCCCCCGCAGACGTCCGTCGAGGATGAGAGCCACGACCTCGTCGACCTCCAGTTGCAGCATCTCCGCCACCTGGGCGGGCGTGAGCATACGCAGGGGGGACGCATCGGGCATGAGGCCATTATGGGCCCGCGTACCGGTCGCATCGGTTGCATCGCCGGCTTGTGGATAATCGCGGTGGCACAGCCGCGGGCTCGGTCACCATGGCGTCATGACCACTCCCGACACCGTCCGGCCCGCGCCGCGTGCACTCTGGGCCGACGCGCGATTCCTCCTCGGTATCGCGCTGATCATCGCGTCCGTCGCGGGCGTCTGGCTCGTCGTCGCCTCGGCCCGTCAGACCGCGCCGGTGTTCGCCGCCGCCCGCACGATCGTCCCCGGTCAGACCGTGACGGCGGACGACCTGCGGGTGGTCGACGTCGCCCTGGGGTCCGCGGGCGACACGTACGTCTCGCCCGCCTCGCTCGAGCCCGGCGTCATCGCGACCCGCACGATCCTGGCGGGCGAGCTCGTCCCGCACGCGGCCGTGGACGAGGCGGATGCCGCGACCACGACGAGCGTGGTGATCCGGACGGCCGGAGACGTGTCCGACGCCGTCGCCGCGGGCTCGGTCGTGGAGGTCTGGGCGGCACCGGCCGAGGAGGGCGGCGAGGTCGGCGAGCCGCGGATCCTCGTGCCCTCGGCGACGGTGGTCACGGTGACGAAGGACGACGCCGTCGTCTCGGGCGAGGACGTGTCGCTCGAGATCGTCATCCCCCGCGCCGATGTCGCCGCGACGCTCGCCGCGGTGTCCGACGACTCCCTCCTATCGGTCGTGCCCGTGGCGAGGGAGTCCCGGTGAGGGTCGTCGTCGCGGCGGACGGTCCCCGCGCGGACACCCTCGCCGCGCGACTGCGCCACGAGGACGCCGACGTGCGCGCGGTGGTGGCGGCATCCGCCCCCGCTGCCGCCGCGCTCGATGCCATGGCCGCGCCCGAGGCGGCGGAGCTCCTCGCCGAGCTGGCCCGGGCGGACCTCCTGATCGTCGAGGGGCGGGCGGCGACCCTGACCGCCGAGCTCGTCGCCGCCTGCGATCGTCTGTCGGTGCGCATCGTGCCGCTGTGCGCTCGAACCTCGGATCGGCGCCTCGCCGCATCGCTCGGGCTCGCGGCCCACGATCCGGACGCACCGGCGGCCGAGCTCCTCGCGAGCCCTCCGTCGTCCCTCACCGTCGAGCCCACCCGCGGCCGTGTGATCACCGTGTGGGGCGCACAGGGAGCGCCCGGGCGGACGACCCTCGCCATCGAGATCGCCTGTGCACTTTCGAGTGCCGACCACCGCGTCGCGCTCGTCGACGCGGATTCCCACGCGCCCTCGCTCGCCCTCGCGACCGGCCTCGCCGACGAGGGCCCCGGGTTCGCCGCCGCATGCCGGCAGGCCGAACGCGGCACGCTCACGGTGGCCGAGCTCAGCCGCATCGCGTCGACGCTTGCCGACGTGGACGTGCTCACCGGCCTCAATCGGCCGGGACGGTGGCCCGAGTTCTCCCATGCCCGCGTGCTGGCCGCCCTCGAGGCGTGTCGCGGATGGGTGGATGACACCGTCGTCGACACCGCGGCATCCCTCGAACGCGACGAGGAGATCGTGAGCGACCTCGTCGACGGGCCCCGCCGGAACGCCGCGACGCTCGCGGCCGTCGAAGCGGCCGACGTCGTCCTCGCCGTCGTCGCCGCCGATCCCGTCGGGGTGTCGCGTTTCGTGCGGAACTGGCCCGAGCTCCGCGCGGCGGCGGGCACGACACCCGTGCGGGTGGTGGTCAACAAGATCCGCGCCGGCGCCCTGGGTGTCGACGCCCGCGGACAGGTGCGGCGTACCCTCGAGCGCTACACGGGCGTGACGGACGTGTCCTTCGTCCCGTGGGATGCCCGGGGGACGGATGCCGCGCTCCTCGCCGCGCGCCCGATCGCCCACGTCGCACCGCGCTCGGCGGTGCCGACCGCGGTGCGACGCCTCGTCGCCGAATCCCTCGCCCCGCGGCGTGCCGCGCAGGCCGCGACCCGACACTCGCTGCGCCGTCTGGCCCGGAGCGCGTAGCCCGCGGGAAGCGCCCGGGAGGAGGATCTAGGGTGGAGGCGTGTCCACCCTCAGCGACCTCGTCTACGCCCAAGGCCGATCCACCGCGGAGGATGTGGAGTGGCTCCACCGCCTCGCCGGTGACGGTCAGCTCCTCGCCGACCTGGCCTTCGCGGACATCGTCATCTGGGTGCCGACATCGGACGACTCGTTCATCGCCGTCGCCCACACCCGGCCGAGCGGAGCGGCGACCCTGTTCTACCGCGACATCGTCGGCGACGCCGTGCGGCCGCAATGGCGCACGCAGGTCACGGATGCGTTCACGCAGGTGCGCGTCGTGGACTCGTCCTCGCCGGACTGGTTCGAGGAGACCCCGACCCGCGTGCGGGCCGTGCCGATCGTGCGCGAGCGCGCAGCGGAGGGACGCGAGAGCCGGGTGATCGGCGTGCTGACCCGGCACACCAACCTCGGCGAGGCCCGCACCCCGTCGCGTCAGCAGATCACCTTCAACGACTGCGCGGACGACCTGTTCGGGATGATCGCATCGGCGGACTTCCCCGACCTCACGGCGCCGACCTCGCCGCGCCGGGGCGCCCCCCGGGCCTCGGACGGCCTCATCCGTCTCGACGTCGACGGCATCACGACGTTCGCGAGCCCGAACGCCCTGTCGGCCTTCAACCGGCTCGGCTTCGACGACGAGCTCGAAGGCGAATCGCTCATGGAGGTGGCGACGAAGATCATGCCGGCGTCGCGCCAGTTCGACGAGTCGCTGCCGATCGTGATGGCAGGTCGTGCGCCGTGGCGCGCGGACGTCGAGGCGCGCGGCGTCACCGTGTCGCTCCGGACCATCCCCCTGCGCGAGAACGGCACCCGCATCGGTGCCATCGTCCTGTGCCGCGACGTGAGCGAGATCCGCCACCAGGAGCAGGAGCTCATCACGAAGGATGCGACGATCCGCGAGATCCACCATCGCGTCAAGAACAACCTGCAGACCGTCGCGTCGCTCCTGCGCATCCAGGCGCGGCGGACCCATTCCGACGAGGGTCGGGACGCCCTGACGCAGGCCATGCGCCGGGTGAGCGCGATCGCCGTCGTCCACGACACCTTGTCGGAGGGGCTCACGCAGAGCGTGGACTTCGACGACGTGTTCGAGCGCGTGCTCAAGCTCGTCGCCGAGGTCGCGGCGGCGCCCAACACGCGTGCCCGCACGGTCAAGACCGGCACGTTCGGGACGCTGCCGAGCGAGTACGCGACGCCGCTCGCCCTCGCGCTCACCGAGCTCGTGACGAACGCCGTCGAACACGGTCTGGCCGACAAGGAGGGCGAGGTCGAGATCATCGCCGAGCGCGACGAGGACCGGCTCGCGGTCCGCGTCCGCGACACCGGTGTCGGCCTGCCCGAGGGTCAGGTCGGTCGGGGTCTCGGCACGCAGATCGTGAGGACGCTCATCCAGGGTGAGCTGAGCGGGACGATTGACTGGCACACCCTGATGGGCAGCGGGACCGAGGTGACGATCGAGATCCCGATGCGGTACATCGAGCGCGCGCGGGCCTGAGGCCCGCGCGCGGCGGTGTCAGGACGCGCGGCGGGCGCGGGCGGCGCGGCGCTTGAGGGCGCGGCGCTCGTCTTCGGAGAGACCGCCCCAGACACCCGAGTCCTGGCCGGTCTCGAGGGCGTACTGGAGGCAGAGTTCGGTGACGGTGCACCGGGCGCAGACGGACTTCGCCTTCTCGATCTGGTCGACGGCGGGCCCGGTGTTCCCCACGGGGAAGAACAGTTCGGGGTCGACGGTCAGGCAGGCGGCTTTGTCGCGCCAATCCATAGCGGTGCTCCTTGTGGGGGATCGGAAGTCGGGATGCGACGCCGGGCGACGTCGACTAACCTGAGTGGTGTGCGAGCTGTTGCTCGCCCCACGCCGCTGTGGGAGCACACTTGCCCATCAATATTCCCATGCCCGGGCATGGGAATCAAGGGTTATGTGAATCGCGGGTTAACGGAGTATTTCGGCGCCTCGCCGTGCCCCGGCGCCCAGGAGGAGCAGTGAACGTGCGTACCACCCGCGTCGAGCGGATCGCGGCCGGATGGCTCGCCCTCGAGGCGATCGGCGTCCTGGCCCTCGCCGCGTGGGAGCTGATCGCGCTCGTCCGCGGCGACAGCGAGAGCGTGCCGAATTCGCTGGCACTCCTCGCCCTGACGGTGATCGGCGCGGTCGCCGTCGCAGGCTTCGCCGTCGCCGTGTGGCGCGGCAGGTCGTGGGGACGCTCCGGCGGCGTCGTCGTGCAGTTGCTCGTCCTGTCCGTCGCGCTCGGAACCCTCACGGGAGAGGGAGCCGACGCACGCCTCGCCGCGACGATCGCGGTCCCCGCCGTCGTGGGGCTCGTCCTCCTGATCGCGGCCGCTCGGGCGGCCGGCGCGCGATCGCGGAGCGAGGCCGACGAAGTCTGATCAGACCTCGAGCAGGCTCCGGATCCGCGCCACGTGGCCGGTGGCCTTCACGTTGTAGAGCGCGTGCGCGACCGTGCCGTCCTCGTCGATCACGAAGGTCGAGCGGATGACGCCCTCGACGACCTTGCCGTAGTTCATCTTCTCGCCCCACGCGCCGTAGGCCTCGTGGACGCTGTGGTCGGGGTCGCTCAGGAGGGCATAGGGAAGGGCGTCGCGCTCACGGAACTCGCGCAGCTTCGCCGGCTCGTCGCGGGAGATCCCCACCACGGTGTACCCGGCCGCCTGCAGCGGCGCGACGCTGTCGCGGAAGTCGCAGGCCTCGGTCGTGCAGCCCGGCGTCATGGCGGCGGGGTAGAAGAAGGCGATGAGGCGCCCGCCGCGGAAGTCGCTCAGCGAGACGGTCCGCCCGTCCTGGTCGACGAGGGTGAAGTCGGGGGCGGGGGATCCGGGGTTCAGGCGCGGCATCCCCTCATTTTAGTCGGCCGCTCAGGTCGCGAAGGTGGCGAGGAGTCGCTGCAACGAGTCCAGTCGCGCAGGACCGCGCTCGCCCAGCCGACCCTCCGCCACGGCCTCGATGATCGCGCAGTCGGGAGCGTCGGGCAGGTGCGTGCACCCGCGCGGGCACTCCTCGGCGACGGCGGCGAGATCGGTGTAGGCGCGGAGGATGTTGGCGGGGTCCACGTGGCCCAGACCGAACGACCGGACGCCGGGGGTGTCGATCACCCAGCCGCGACCCCGGTCGCCGACGTAGCGGAGCGAGACGGCCGAGCTCGACGTGTGGCGGCCGCGGCCGGTCACCTCGTTGACGTGTCCGGTCGCGCGCGCGGCGTCGGGGACGAGGGCGTTGACGAGGGTCGACTTGCCGACACCGGAATGGCCGACGAACACGGTGGCGTGCCCGGCGAGGCGTTCGCCGATCTCGGCGACCGGCATCGCGCCCGTCCCGCTGGTGAACACCTCCAGGTCGTCGAGGCCCTCGAAGTGCGCGAGGAAGGATGCCGGATCGGCGAGATCGGTCTTGGTGACGACGAGCAGCGGGTGCATGCCGGCATCCAGCGCCGCGATGAGGTAGCGGTCGACGAGGCGCGGGCGGGGTTCGGGGTCGGCGGCGGCCACGACGATGAGCAGCTGATCGGCGTTGGCGACGATGATGCGCTCGACCTGGTCGGTGTCGTCCGCGCTGCGGCGCAGCAGCGAGGTGCGCTCCTCGATGCCGACGATGCGCGCGAGGGTGCCGTCGTCGCCGGAGGTGTCGCCGACGACCCGGGCGCGGTCGCCGTTGACGATCGGCTGCTTGCGGAGTTCGCGGGCGCGCGTTGCGAGGATCTGGCGCTCGTCCGGGCCGTCCTCGTCGATCAGGACGGTGTAGCGGCCACGGTCCACGCCGAGCACGCGGGCGGTCTGCGCATCCGCGTGCGCGGGGCGGCGCTTGGTGCGGGGGCGGTTGGCCTTGGGATTCGGCCGGACGCGGATGTCGGCCTCGTCGTAGTCGAGGTCGTCGTCGTCGCCATCGTCGTCGAGCCAGCTCACGCGAGCATGCCCGCCCACAGCTGGGGGAACTCGGGCATCGTCTTGGCCGTCGTCCCGATGTCGTCGACGACCACCCCGGGCACCCGCAGGCCGATGACCGCGCCCGCCGTCGCCATGCGGTGGTCGTGGTGGGCGCGCCACCCCCCGCCGTGCAGGGGCCTCGGAACGATGTGGATGCCGTCCTTCCGCTCCTCCGCCTCGCCGCCGAGCGCGCGGAGGTTCTCCACGAGGGCCGCGATCCGATCCGTCTCGTGGCCCCGGATGTGACCGATGCCGTGGAAGGTCGTGGGGGCGTCGGCGAACGCGGCGAGCGCGAACAGCGTCGGGGTGAGCTCGCTCGCCGCCGACAGGTCGAGGTCGAGGCCGGCGATGCGGTCGCCCGCGGTGACGGTGAGCGCTCCGGCTCGGCGGGAGACGTGCGCTCCCATGACGGGCAGGATGTCGGCCAGCAGCGCGCCCGGCTGGGTCGAGTGCGCGGGCCAGCCGGGGACCGTCACCGACCCGCCGGTGAGGACGGCGGCGGCGAGGAACGGAGCGGCGTTGGAGAGGTCGGGTTCGATCGCGATCTCCTTGCCGCGCACCGGTCCCGCGGGCACGAGCCACTCGTTCGGGGTGGGGTGCTCGACATGCACCCCGCGGCGGGCGAGTGCCTCGACCGTCATCTCGATGTGGGGGAGGCTCGGCAGGCGCTCGCCGTCGTGGATGAGACGCAGGCCGACGTCGAAGCGCGCCGCGGCCAGGAGCAGTCCGGAGACGAACTGACTGGACTGGCTCGCGTCGATCGTGACCTCGCCGCCGCGGAGGTGCCCGTGGCCGCGCACGTCGAAGGGGAGCGACCAGCTGCCGGCGTCGTCGATGTCCGCCCCGATGTCACGCAGCGCGTGGATCATCGCCCCCATCGGGCGGTGCAGAGCGGTGGGGTGCGCGGTCACGTGCACATCGCCCACGGCGAGGCCGGCGATCGGGGAGACGAATCGCATGACGGTGCCGGCCTGACCGCAGTCGATCGTGGTGCCGCCGGTGAAGCGGGACGGCGGGGTGACCTCGAGGTCCGGACCGAAGGGGGAGTCGCCGGCGACCGGCTCGATCCTCACGCCGAGGCGACGGAGGGCGTCGATCATGCGTGCGGAGTCGTCCGAGTGGAGCGCGCCGGTCAGCAGGCTCGGTCCGTCGGCGATGGCGGAGAGGACGAGTTCGCGGTTGGTGAGCGACTTCGACCCCGGCACCGTCACGTGCGCGTGGACCGGCTCGCCCGGCGTGGGCGCCGGCCACGACCCGCCGGGGATCTCGTCGGCAGTGGCGGGGGAGGAAGGGGCGTCGCTCATCGCTCCCAGCCTACTGAACGGCGCGTCGACGCCGACGAGTCGGTGTCTCGGATCTGCGACATCGTCGCGACACGGCCGCGACATCCGCGAACCTGGGAATAGGCCCCGCCCTTCGTCCGTTGACCCCTCTGTCGACACCGTGCATGCCAGGGGAGAGGAGCGCGATGATCGCGACAGCCGATGCGCCCGTGCTCGCCGAAGGGGCCGACGTAGACTGGCCTGCGATGAACGATCAGGCGGTCGACGACCCGCGTACCCAGTTCGAGGAGCAGGCGCTCCCCTTCATGGACCAGCTCTACGCTGCGGCCATGCGGATGACCCGCAACCCGGCCGACGCGTCGGATCTCGTCCAGGAGACCTTCGTGAAGGCGTTCGCCGCGTGGGCGTCGTTCACGCAGGGCACCAACCTCAAGGCGTGGCTGTACCGCATCCTCACGAACACGTACATCAACACGTACCGGAAGAAGCAGCGCGAGCCCTACCAGGGCACGATCGACGACCTCGAGGACTGGCAGCTCGGCGGGGCCGAGTCGACCACGGCGTCGTCGGCGCGATCGGCCGAGGCCGAGGCGATCGACCACATGCCGGCATCCGTCGTGAAGGACGCGTTGCAGGCGCTTCCGGAGGACTTCCGACTGGCCGTGTACCTCGCGGACGTCGAAGGATTCGCGTATCAGGAGATCGCGGACATCATGAAAACCCCCATCGGCACGGTCATGAGCCGTCTGCACCGTGGCAGACGTCAGCTCCGCGACCTGCTGTCCGAATATGCGAAAGAGCGCGGCATCGATGTGCCCGCCACGAGGAGTGCGAAATGACCGACTGCGGTTGCGACAAAGCCCGGCAGGACCTCGAGGAGTACCTGCGCAACGAGATCTGCCACACGCGCCACTCGGACATCACCGAGCACCTGGAGAACTGCGCCGCGTGCCGCGACGAAGCCCTGGTCGCCACCACCCTGACCGCGGTGGTCGCGCGCGCGTGCAAAGAGGCTGCGCCGGAGGACCTACGCGATCAGGTGCTCGCGCGGCTGCGCGCGGAGCAGGCGACGCACCACTGACCGGACGCCACCCCTCGTTCCACAAAAGAAGAGGCCCCGCCGAAGCGGGGCCCCTTCTTTTGTGAAGGCGCTCAGAAGGTGAGCGCCTTCTCCATGATCGCGGCGTGCTCGCGGGCGTGGACCTTCGGTGAGCCGGTCGCCGTGGAGGCGGCCGAGGAACGCGAGATCCGCTTGATCGTGCGGCCGTGGAGGTGCTTGACGACCTCGAGCGCGATGAACGGCCAGGCGCCCTGGTTCTCGGGCTCTTCCTGGACCCAGAACAGCTCGGCGTTCGGGTAGCTGTCGAGCACCGCGTTGAGCTGGTCGATGGGGGCCGGGTAGTACTGCTCCAGGCGGACGAGCGCGACCTTCTCGTTCGGGTTCTTCTCGAGCTCGGCGGCGAGGTCCCAGTGGATCTTGCCGGCGTGCAGCAGCACCCGGGTCACCGCCTCGCGGTCGAGGGAGCGGCTGTCGTCGATCACCGGCTCGAACCGGCCGTCGAGGAAGTCCTCGACGGGGCTCGTGGCGTTGCGCAGGCGCAGCATCGCCTTCGGCGTGAAGACGACGAGCGGCCGGCGCGGGCGGGCGTACGCCTGACGGCGCAGCAGGTGGAAGTACGACGCCGGCGTCGACGGACGTGCGACGGTCATGTTGTCCTGCGCGCACATCTGCAGGTAGCGCTCGATGCGCGCCGACGAGTGGTCGGGTCCCTGGCCCTCGTAGCCGTGGGGGAGCAGGAGCACGACGCCGGACTGCTGGCCCCACTTCTGCTCGGCCGAGGAGATGAACTCGTCGATCACCGACTGGGCGCCGTTGGCGAAGTCGCCGAACTGGGCCTCCCACAGCGTGAGGGTGTCGGCCCGCTCGACCGAGTAGCCGTACTCGAACGCCATCGCGGCGTACTCGCTCAGGAGAGAGTCGTACACGTAGAAACGCCCCTGGTTGTCGCTCAGGTTCGCCAGCGGCAGCCACTCCTGACCGTTCGCACGGTCGTGCATGACGGCGTGACGCGTCACGAACGTGCCGCGTCGGACGTCCTGACCGGCGAGGCGGACGTTCGAGCCCTCGACCAGCAGCGAACCGAACGCGAGCAGCTCGCCGAAGCCCCAGTCGATCTTGCCGTTGCGGCTCATGTCGTGCCGCTTCTCGAGCAGCTGCTGCAGCTTGGTGTGGACCGTGAAGCCCTCGGGCTTGTTGACGAAGGCGTCCCCGATGCGCTCGATGACGTCGCGGGCGACCCCGGTGGTCTCGGGCTCGCCGACGGCCGTGTCGGCCGGTTCGTCCGCCGCGACGACCGGCGAGGTACCGGTCTGGGCGGCGTGCGTCTCGGCGAAGGCGATCTCGAGGCGGTTCTGGAAGTCCTGCTTGGCCTTCTCGTACTCCTCCTCGGTGATGTCGCCGCGACCGACGAGCGCCTCGGTGTAGAGCTTGCGCACCGAGCGCTTGGCCTCGATCAGGTTCGTCATGAGCGGCTGCGTCATCGAGGGGTCGTCGCCCTCGTTGTGACCGCGGCGCCGGTAGCAGACGAGGTCGATCACGACATCCCGGTTGAACTCCTGCCGGTAGCGGAAGGCGAGCTCGGCGACGTGGACGACGGCCTCGGGGTCGTCGCCGTTCACGTGGAAGATCGGCGCCTGGATCGTCTTGGCGACGTCGGTCGCGTAGATCGACGTGCGGGCGTCGAGGGGGAGCGTGGTGAAACCGACCTGGTTGTTGACGACGACGTGCACCGTGCCGCCCGTGCGGTAGCCGCGCAGACGCGACATCTGCAGGGTCTCCATCACGACGCCCTGGCCGGCGAAGGCCGCGTCGCCGTGGACGAGGATCGGCAGCCACGAGAACGAGCCGATGGGGAGGCGGTCCTGCTTGGCGCGGACGATGCCCTCGAGGACGCCGTCGACCGTCTCGAGGTGCGAGGGGTTCGCCGCGAGGTAGACGGGGAGCTCCTCGCCGCCGTCGGCGACGAAGGTGCCCTCGGTGCCGAGGTGGTACTTGACGTCGCCCGAGCCGCTCTTCGAGCCGACGGCGACGGAGCCCTCGAACTCGCGGAAGATCTGGCTGTAGGTCTTGCCGGCGACGTTCGTGAGGACGTTGAGGCGACCGCGGTGGGCCATGGCGATGGCGGCGCCGTCGAGGCCCTCGGCCGCCGCGCCCTGCAGGATCTGGTCGAGCAGGGGCACGAGCGATTCGCCGCCCTCGAGGCTGAACCTCTTCTGGCCGACGAACTTCGTCTGCAGGAAGGTCTCGAACGCCTCGGCCTCGTTGAGCTTGCCGAGCACGCGCAACTGCTCGTCGTGGCCGGGCTTCTGGTACTTGACCTCGAGGTTGTCCTGGAACCACTTGCGCTGCGTCGGGTCCTGGATGTGCATGTACTCGACGCCGATGGTGCGGCAGTACGAGTCGCGCAGGATGCCCAGGATGTCGCGCAGCTTCATCGTGCGCTTGCCGCCGAAGCCGTTCGTGACGAACTCGCGGTCGAGGTCCCAGAATGTCAGGCCGTGGTTCTCGATCTCGAGGTCGGGGTGCGTGCGCTGCACGTACTCGAGCGGGTCGATGTCGGCCATCATGTGGCCGCGGACGCGGTAGGAGTTGATGAGCTCCTGCACGCGAGCCGTCTTGTCGACGCGCTCGGCGACGTCGACCTTGATGTCGCTCGACCAGCGGATGGGGGAGTACGGGATGCGGAGCGCCGCGAAGATGTCGTCGTAGAACCCCTCCTGGCCGATCAGCAGCTGGTGCACGATCTTCAGGAACTCGCCCGAGCCGGCACCCTGGATGACGCGGTGGTCGTAGGTGCTCGTGAGCGTGATGGTCTTGCCGATGCCGAGCTCGCCGAGCGTCTTCTCGCTCGCGCCCTGGAACTCGGCCGGGTAGTCGAGGGCGCCGGCGCCGATGATGCAGCCCTGGCCCTTCATCAAGCGCGGGACGGAGTGGACCGTGCCGATGCCGCCGGGGTTGGTCAGCGAGACCGTCGTCCCCTGGAAGTCCGCCGCGGTGAGCTTGTTCTTGCGGGCGCGCTGGACGAGGTCCTCGTACGCGGTGAGGTACTCGCCGAACGTCAGCGTCTCGGCCTGCTTGATGCTCGGCACCATGAGGGCACGCGTGCCGTCGGGCTTCGGCAGGTCGATCGCGATGCCGAGGTTGATGTGGGCGGGCGCGACGACGGACGGCTTGCCGTCGACCTCGGCGTAGTACACGTTCTGGGTCGGGAAGGCCTTCAGGGCCTGGATGAGCGCCCACCCGATGATGTGGGTGAAGCTCACCTTGCCGCCGCGCGTGCGGGACATGTGGTTGTTGATGACGATGCGGTTGTCGATCATCAGCTTCGCCGGGATCGTCCGCACGCTCGTCGCGGTCGGGACGGTGAGGGACTCGTCCATGTTGGCCGCGAGGGTCTTCGGGAGTCCGCGCAGCGGCGTGACGGTGTCCTCGAGGACGGCCTTGTCGGCGGCGGGTGCGGCCTTAGGGGCCTCGGCCGGGATCGGCTGCGGTGCGGCCGGACGCGCGGTTGTCCGGGCGACGGGCTGGGCGCCGGCCGCGGCGGGGCGGTTCTCGGCTGCCGGAGCCGCCGGAGCGGATGCCGGTGCGGCGGATCCGGCCGGTGCGGATGCCGCAGGTGCGGGTTCCGTCGCGGGTGCGCCGGAGGCTCCGTCGGGGGTGTAGGCCTCGAGGATCGGCCACCACTCCTTGTCCACCGAGTTCTTGTCGCGGCTGTACTGCTCGTACAGCTCCGCGACGAGCCATTCGTTGGCTCCGAACTCCCCGTCGCTCGTAGTTCCCACGCCGGTCGCCTGACTGGACACGGTTCCGCCTGCTTTCGTCGTCGACGTTCGAAATGTGCGGTGCCCGCGCGGCCTCGCGCACAGAGATCAAGGGTATCCCAGGTTCGCGTCCGCCCGACCCGCTCAGGCCGTCCCGCGCAGGGGCTCGACGGTCGCCTAGCGTTGGAGTATGCACTTCTCCGGTGAGCGGCCCGCAGGCGACCTGACCTACTCCGACGTGTTCCTCGTCCCGCGACGGTCGGACGTGACGAGTCGCCTGGACGTCGACCTCTCACCCGGCGACGGGACGAGTGCGACGATCCCGCTCGTCGCCTCCAACATGAACTCCGTCACGGGACCGCGCCTGGCGACGACCCTGGCCCGTCGCGGCGGGCTCGCGGTGCTGCCCCAGGACATGCCGCTGCAAGAGGTCGACGCGGCGATCCGGTGGGTCAAGGACCAGCCGGTGCGCTGGGACACCCCGCTCGTCCTGCCGCCGGAGGCGCTCGTGTCGGAGGCGGCCGCACTGCTGCCTCCGGCCGCCGGGCACGGCATCGTCGTCGCGACCTCTGTGGCGCAGGGTGCCGGAGCACCGCGCGTGCACGTCGACGACATCCTCGGCATCGTCCCCGCGGAGCGGCTGGGGACGGCCCTGCCGGACGCGCGGCTCGGCGACCTCGTGCGGGGGCGGGCGGCATCCATCGACGCCGACGACGTGGACACCGCGCGGGCGGCCTTCGACCTCCTGGTCGCGGCGGATGCCGACATCGTCACGGTCCTGCAGCACGGCCACCTCGTGGGTACGCTGTCGCAGCGGACGGCCCTGCGCTCCTCGCTGTACCGTCCGGCGGTCGACGCCGACGGACGCCTCATCGTCGCCGCAGCCGTCGGGATCAACGGCGACGTCGCGGCGAAGGCGCGCGCCCTCGCGGCCGCGGGTGTCGACGCGCTCGTCGTCGACACCGCGCACGGTCACCAGGAAAGCATGATCCGGGCGCTCCGCGCCGTCCACGCCGAGGGGCTCGACCTGCCCATCGTCGCCGGCAACGTGGTCACCGCCGAGGGGGTCCGCGACCTCGTCGAGGCGGGCGCCACGATCCTCAAGGTCGGGGTCGGCCCGGGCGCCATGTGCACGACCCGCATGATGACGGCCGTCGGCCGTCCGCAGTTCTCCGCCGTGCTCGAGACTGCCGAGGCGGCGGCCGCCGCCGGTGCCCACGTCTGGGCGGACGGGGGTGTCCGCTACCCCCGGGACGTCGCCCTGGCCCTCGCGGCGGGCGCGGCATCCGTCATGATCGGCTCGTGGTTCGCCGGCACGATCGAGTCGCCGGGCGAGCTGCGGGTCGACGCCGACGGGCGGGTCTTCAAGGAGTCGTGGGGCATGGCGTCGACGAAAGCGGTGCAAGGGCGCTTCGGCCGCCTCGACCCGTTCGAGCGTGCCCGCAAGGAGCTGTTCGCCGAAGGCATCTCGTCGTCGCGCATCTATCTCGACCCGCTGCGCCCGAGCGTCGAGGACCTGCTCGACATGATCACCTCGGGTGTGCGTTCCTCGTTCACCTACGCCGGAGCCGCGACCGTCGCCGACTTCCACGAGCGGGCGACGGTCGGTTTCCAGTCGGCGGCCGGGTACGAGGAGGGCAAGGCCCTGCCCGTCAGCTGGTGAGCCGCCGCCCCCGGGTGGGGGCGGGCGTGCCGTAGAATCGTCCGCACAATGGACGACCCTCCCAGTAGACCCTCGCCCCACCGACCCTGCTCCCCGATGATCGGGGGTGACGTGTGATGGACTACGTCATGTTGGGCGTGGGGCTGCTCCTGACCGTGGGAACCGGTCTATTCGTCGCGAGCGAGTTCGCCCTCGTGAACCTCGACCGCGCCGACCTCGAGGCCCGCCGCGCCGCCGGCGAGACCCGTCTGTCGCTGACGATCAACGCGCTGCGGATCACCTCGACGCACCTGTCGAGCGCGCAGCTCGGCATCACTCTGACGACGCTCCTGACCGGTTACACGATGGAACCGGCGCTGTCGAACCTGCTGAACCCGGTGTTCGCCCTCTGGGGCGTGCCGGAGGCGGCATCCCGTCCCATCGCGACCGTCGTGGCGATCACGGTCGCGACCGTCTTCTCGATGATCATCGGCGAGCTCGTCCCGAAGAACTTCGCCCTCGCCGTTCCGCGGCAGACCGCGAAGCTCGTGATCGGGTTCCAGACCGTCTTCACGACGGTCTTCCGCCCCGCGATCCTCCTCCTCAACGGCAGCGCCAACGCGGTGTTGCGTGCCATGGGCGTCGAGCCCAAGGAGGAGCTGTCGGGTGCCCGCACGGCCGAGGAGCTGTCGAGCCTCGTGCGGCGCTCCGCGAGCGCCGGCGTGCTCGAGGAGGACACCGCGTCGCTGCTCGATCGCACCCTCACCTTCTCGCGGCTCACGACCGCCGACGTCATGACGCCCCGGCCGAGCGTCCACGCGGTCGCCGCCGACGACAGCGTCGAGGAGATCGTGCAGCTCGCGCGCCGCACCGGCCACAGCCGGTTCCCGGTCTACGGCGAGTCGATGGACGACATCACCGGCATCGTCCACCTCAAGCAGGCCGTGTCGGTGCCGCGCGAACGTCGTGCCGACGTCCCCGCCGCCGCGATCGCGCAGGAGCCCCTGCGCGTCCCCGAGGCCGTCCATCTCGACGGCCTCATGTCCGAGCTGCGCTCCCGCGGGTACCAGATGGCGATCGTCGTCGACGAGTACGGCGGCACGGCGGGTGTCGTGACGCTCGAGGATCTCGTCGAGGAGATCGTGGGGGAGGTGCTCGACGAGCACGACCGCAGCCGCGCGGGCGTCGTGCGGGCGAAGGGGTCGATCATCTTCCCCGGCGACCTGCGTCCCGACGAGGTGCTCGACCGCACCGGCATCCGCGTGCCGGAGGGCGACGTGTACGACACCGTCGGCGGTTTCATCATGGCCACGCTCGAGCGCATCCCGGCGGTCGGCGATCAGATCACCCTCGAGGACGGGACCATCACCGTGCAGCGGATGGACGGTCGCCGCGTCGACCGCGTCAAGTTCGTGCCCGCTCCCGTGCCGGTCGGCGCCGAGACCGAAGGGGGTGAGCGCCGATGAGCGACTGGGCCGGAATCGCCTGGCTGGTCGTCCTCCTCGTGGCCAACGCCTTCTTCGTCGGCGCGGAGTTCGCCGTCATCTCGGCGCGACGCTCGCAGATCGAGCCCCTCGCCGAGAAGGGGTCCCGCTCGGCGAAGACCGCGCTGTGGGCGATGGAGCACGCCACGCTCATGCTCGCCACGTGCCAGCTCGGCATCACGATCTGCTCGCTGCTGATCCTGAACGTGTCGGAGCCGGCGATCCACCACCTGCTGGCCGTGCCGCTGGAGGCGATCGGGCTGCCGTACGCGGTCGTCGACGTCACCGGGTTCGTCATCGCGCTGCTGCTCGTGTCGTACCTGCACGTCGTGTTCGGCGAGATGGTGCCGAAGAACCTCGCGTTCTCATTGCCGGACCGCGCCGTCCTGCTGCTCGCCCCGCCGCTCGTGTTCGTCTCGCGGGTCTTCCACCCGATCATCGTCGCGCTCAACTGGATCGCGAACCACGTCGTCCGGCTGTTCCGCGTCGAGCCGAAGGACGAGGCCGCCTCGACCTTCACCCTCGACGAGGTCGCCACGATCGTGAACCAATCGCGCATGGAGGGTGTGCTCGACGACGCATCGGGCGCCGTCGCCATGGCGGTCGAGTTCACCGACAAGAAGGCGAAGGATGTCGCGGTCCCGCTCTCGGAGCTCGTCACCCTGCCGGAGCACACGACGCCCGACGAGATCGAGCGGGCCGTGGCCCGTCACGGGTTCTCGCGCTACGTGATCGTCGACGACGAGGGGATGCCGCTCGGTTACGTCCACCTCAAGGACGTGCTGCGCGCGGCGGAGGGACCGGATGCCGAGGCGACGGTCGACGCGCCGATCAAGCCGAAGCGCATCCACCACATGATCCCCATCGGCGAGGCCACCGACCTCGAGGACGCGCTCGCGCTCATGCGGCGTTCGAGCCGACACCTCGCGCAGGTGCGCGATTCGGCGGGGGAGACGACGGCGGTGCTGTTCCTCGAAGACATCATCGAGGAGCTCGTCGGCGAGGTCCACGACGCGACGCGGCGTCTCTGAGGTCGCCGGCGACGCGTCGCGGGCGACCTCAGCGCCGGCGGGCGCGGAGGTACTGCGGCGGCCACAGCGCCGCGGCCTCCGCGTCGCCGAGCTCGTCGGCGGCGCGCAGGGCGAAGTGGGGGTCGCGGAGCCAGCCGCGCCCGACCATGACGGCGTCGGCGAGCCCGTCCTGCAGGATCGTCTCGGCCTGCGCGCCGTCGAGGATCTCGCCCACCGCCGTGACGAGGAGTCCGGTGCGCTCGCGCACCGTGGCGGCGAAAGGCACCTGGTAGCCCGGTCCGGTCGTGATGCGCTGGTGGGCGACGAGCCCGCCGGTGGAGATGTCGATGACGCTCGCGCCGCGCTCGCCGGCCCAGGCGGCGACGGTCGCGGTCTCGTCGACGCCCCAGCCGCCGTCGGCCCAGTCGGTGGCCGAGAACCGCACCGCGATCACCCGGCTCGGTGCGGCCTCGCGGACGGCGGTGACGACGCGCAGCAGCAGGCGCGCGCGGTTCTCGAGCGATCCGCCGTACGCGTCGGTGCGCTCGTTCGACAGCGGCGAGAGGAACTGGTGCAGTAGGTAGCCGTGGGCGGCGTGGACCTCGAGGAGATCGAACCCGGCCTCGTCGGCGCGGCGGGCGGCCTGCGTGAAGGCGTCGACGAGGGCGTCGATGTCGCCGTCGGTCATCGCGACCGGCTGCGCGTAGCCGTCGAACGCGATCGCCGAGGGGGCCACCGTCGTCCAGCCGCCCTCCGCGGGGGCGACGGAGCCGCGGGCGTCGTCCCACGGCCGGTGGGTCGAGGCCTTGCGGCCCGCGTGCGCGAGCTGCACCCCGGCGAGGGCGCCGCGGGCGTGGATCGCGGCGACGATGGGAGCCCAGGCATCCCGCTGCGCGTCGTTCCAGAGCCCCGCGTCGTGCGGGGTGATCCGCCCCTCCGGGGTGACGGCGGACGCCTCGGCGATCACCACGCCCGCACCGCCGCTCGCGAACTGGGCGAGGTGCACGTGGTGCCAGTCGTTCGGCACGCCGTCCACCGCCGAGTACTGGCACATCGGCGAGACCCACAGGCGGTTGCGCGCGGTGGCGCCGGCCAGCTCGAGGGGGCGGAACAGCAGGGTCATGGGCGGACTCCGTCGCAGTAGGGTGGGCGCCATGGTGGCGCGGGGATGGACGAGGGCGGACACGGCCGAGGTCGTCTTCGGGCCAACGGCGGACGACGACAAGTATTCCCGCGGTGTGGTCGGCCTGCGGACCGGATCGACGGACTTCCCCGGTGCGGCGATGCTCGGCGTCGAAGCCGCCTGGCGAACGGGCGTCGGCATGGTGCGCTACCTCGGACCGCAGCGCGCGGCGGACCTCGTGCTCGCCCGGCGCCCCGAGACGGTGACCGCGGACGGTCGCGTGCAGGCGTGGGTGGTCGGGTCGGGGACGGATGCCGCGCACCGCTCCGCGCGCGAGCGCGCCGCGCTCGGCGGCATCCTCTCGGGGGAGGTCCCCGTCGTGGTCGACGCGGGCGCCCTCGATCTCGCCCCGGCGGCGGCCGCGCCGGTCGTGGCGACACCGCACGGCCGCGAGCACGAGCGGCTGCGGCGGATGCTGGGGCTCGACCCGGACGTGGACGATGCGTCCGAGACGGCGGCCGTCCTCGGCGGTGTGGTGGTGCGGAAGGCCGCGACGACGGTGGTCGCCGCGCCCGGCGAAGAGGCGATCGAGATCACGGCTCCCACCTCGTGGCTCGCGACGGCCGGGACCGGCGACGTCCTCGCCGGGACGGTCGGCGCCGTGATCGCGGGCGTCGTCGGGCGAGGCGGGACGCCGGGCGACCTGGGCGCGCTGCAGCGGGCCGCGGCATCCGCAGTCTGGCTGCACGGCCACGCGGCGGCGCTCGCCGTCGCCGCCCACCGCGGCGGACCGATCGCGGCGCTCGACGTCGCGGAGCACCTGCCGTACGCCGTCGCCGAGGTGCTGGCCGGCTGACACGCGTCGGTCGGCGGCGCCCGTAGGCTGGGCGCGTGACGAACCGCGTGCTGCTGTGGACCGTGTTCGTCCTCGTCCACGCGGGTGTCGGCCTGCTCGGGTTCGTCCTGCCGAACGAGCCCATGGGCGACGTGTACCGCGTGTACGAGCCGTGGTCGCGCGCGGTGTTCTCGGGGGGCGGCGTCGTGGGCGTGACGCAGGACTGGGTCTACCCCCAGCTCGCGCTGCTGCCCATGCTGCTCGCCCATCTGCCCGCCGGCCTCGTGGGCGACTACACGGTCGGCTGGGCCGTGCTCGTGACGCTGGCCGACGCGGTCGCCTTCGCGGTGCTCGTCGGCCGCGGGCACTCCCGCGGGCGCGTCGTCGCCGCCGTCTTCTGGCTCGCGGCGATCGTCTGCCTCGGCCCCGTCGGCCTGTATCGGATCGATGCGGTCTCGGTACCGCTGGCGATCCTCGGATGCCTGTGGCTGCTGCGCCGGCCCGCGCTCGCCGCCGCGCTCCTCGCGGCCGCGACCTGGATCAAGGTGTGGCCCGCCGCCCTCCTCGCGGCGGCCGTCGTCGCGGTGCGCCGCCGCGCGAGGGTGATCGCCGCCGCAGCGCTCGTGAGCGTCGCGGTGCTCGGAGTCGTCGTAGCTGCCGGCGGAGCGGACCACGCGCTGGGATTCGTCACCGGGCAGACCGGGCGCGGACTGCAGGTCGAGGCGCCCGTGAGCGCGCCGTACGTCTGGGGTGCGCTGCTGGGCGCCGACGGGTCGGCGGTGTACTACGACCAGGGCCTGCTCACCTTCCAGGTCACCGGCCCGCAGGTCGACCTCGTCATCGCCGCGATGACGCCGCTGCTCGCCCTCGCGGCCGCCGGCGTCCTCCTGCTCGGGGTCCGGCAGGTGCGTCGCGGAGTGCCGTTCGTGCGCCTGTTCCCCGTCCTCGCGCTCGCCCTCGTGCTCGTGCTCATCGTCGCGAACAAGGTCGGGTCGCCGCAGTTCCACACCTGGCTGTTCGCGCCCACCGTCCTCGGCCTCGTGATCGACCGGCGCCGATGGGTGGCCCCCGCCGCCCTCGTGCTCACGGCGGCCGCGCTTACCCAGCTCGTGTATCCCGTCCTCTACGGCGGCATCATCACGCCGGCGGTCCTGCCCGTCGCGGTCCTCACGCTCCGCAACCTCGTGCTGGTGGGGCTTCTCGTGTGGATGGTCGCGCGCCTCGTCCGCCTGCCCGTATCCGTGTCCGCTCCCGTCCGTGTCGCCCCCTGATCCCCGGAGGTCCTCCCGTGCTCGTCGCCTTCTCCGTCGCCCCCTCCGGTGACGGCAACCCGGACGGTTCCGTCCACGACGCGGTCGCCGCGGCCGTCACGGTCGTCCGCGCGTCGGGGTTGCCCCACCGCACCACGAGCATGTTCACCGAGATCGAGGGGGAGTGGGACGAGGTGATGGCCGTCGTCAAGGGCGCCGTCGACGCCGTGCAGCCCTTCGGTTCCCGTGTCTCGCTCGTCCTGAAGGCCGACATCCGCCCGGGGTACACCGGCGAGATCGACGGCAAGATCGCTCGGTTGGAGACCGCGATCGAATCGATTCGTGGCGAGCAGGGGAGCGGGACTACGATCTCGGAGTGATCTCCGCCCCCACGCGTCCCCGCCGCGCCCTCCTCGCGCTCGCCGTCGGCAGCTTCGGCATCGGCATGACCGAGTTCGTCGTGATGGGGCTGCTCCCCGAGATCGCGCGCGAGCTGCTGCCCGCCGCGTGGGCGAGCTCGCAGGAGGACGCGATCGCGCAGGCGGGGTGGCTCATCACGCTCTACGCGCTCGGGGTGGTCATCGGAGCGCCGACGATCGCGGCATCGGTCGCCAAATACCCGCGTCACCGCGTCATGATCCTGCTCGCGGCGGCGCTGACGCTGTTCAACGCGCTGACCCTCGTGCTGCCGACGTTCGAGCTCGTCGCGGCATCGCGCCTCCTGGCGGGGCTGCCCCACGGCGCGTACTTCGGCATCGGCGCGCTCGTGGCCGCCGACGTCATGGGTCCGGGGAACCGGGCCAAGGGGGTCGCCTTCGTACTGACCGGTCTGACGGTCGCGAACGTCGTCGGCGTGCCGCTCGGCACCTTCCTCGGGCAGAACCTGGGCTGGCGGTGGGCGTTCGTGCTCGTCGTCGCCATCTTCGCCGCTGCGACCGCCGCGATCGCCGTCACGGTGCCGCGCCGGGCGGGGGAGCCCTCGCGCACCCTCCGCGCCGAGCTCGGGGTGTTCCGCATCGGACAGGTCTGGTTCGCGCTCGGGATCGGCGCCATCGGCTTCGGCGGCTTCTTCGCCGTCTACACGTACGTGTCGCCGCTCGTGACCGAGGCCGCAGGGTCGCCCGCGTGGGTCGTCCCGATCACGCTCGTGATCCTCGGGATCGGGATGACGGTGGGCAACCTCGTCGGCGGGCACCTCGCCGACGTCGACCTGATCCGCGCGATGTTCGGGCTGCTCGGCCTGCTGGCGCTGACGCTGCTGCTGCTCGCCCTGACCTCGGGGTGGATCGTGATGGTCGTGATCTTCGTCTTCGCGGTCGCCTTCGCCGCGTCGGCGGTCAGTCCCACCATCCAGACCCGACTCATGGACGTCGCCGGCGACAACCAGTCGATTGCCGCCGCCCTCAACCACTCCGCCCTCAACACCGGCAACGCCATGGGCGCGGCCCTGGGTGGTGCCGTCATCGCCGCGGGCTTCGGCTTCGCGGCGCCCGTGTGGGTCGGTTTCCTCCTCGCGCTCGCCGGGCTCGGCATCGCCGCGCTCAGCATCACACTCGAGCGGCGTCAGGCCCGCACGCCCGCCCGGGTCTGACACGCCGCAGCGGGCGACGCAACCCCGTCCGCGACCGAGCCCGTGACTCGCTAGCGTCGAGCCATGTCCCGAAACTCGCGCCGGTTCGCCTGCACACCCGACGACGTGTTCGCCGTCCTGGCGGACGGCTGGCTGTTCCCGTCGTGGGTGGTCGGTGCGTCCCGCATGCGCGAAGTCGCCGACACGTGGCCGCAGGTGGGCTCCCGGCTGCACCACTCGTTCGGCGTCTGGCCGGTGCTCATCGACGACGCGACCGAGGTGCTCGTCTACGATCCGCCCCGCCACGTGCTGCTCCGGGCGAAGGGGTGGCCGATGGGTGAGGCCCAGGTCGACATCCAGGTAAAGCCGCACCGGGACGGGTGCATCGTCCGCATCCAGGAGGAGGCCGTCGCGGGGCCGGGGAGCCTCGTGCCGCAGCCGCTCCTCGACGTCGTCCTGCAGCTGCGCAACCACGAGACGCTGCACCGGCTCGCCTACCTCGCCGAGGGGCGCGCCGCTCGGCCGACCGACGAGACGACCGCCGAGGACGAGGGCGTCGCCGAATGAGCGACCTCGACGCCGTCGTCGTGGGGGCGGGCCCCAACGGACTCGCCGCGGCCGTCACCCTCGCTCGTGCGGGCTTGGCCGTCCGCGTCTACGAGAAGGGGGCGACGATCGGGGGCGGAGCCCGCACCGTTGAGATGACCCTCCCCGGGTACCACCACGACGTCTGCTCCGCCGTGCACCCGCTCGCCTTCGAGAGCCGCTTCTTCCGCGAGTTCGGCCTCGGCCGGCGCGTCGCGTTCGTCGTCCCGGAGGCGTCGTTCGCGCATCCGCTCGACGGCGGTCGCGCGGGTGTCGCCTACCGCGACCTCGACCGCACCGCCGACGGCCTGGGCCGCGACGGCGACGCATACGCGCGGCTCCTGCGCCCGCTCGTCGAGCGTGCGTCGGAGGTCGCCGACTTCACGGGGCATCCGCTGCTGCGGGTGCCGCGGCATCCGCTCGCGGCGGGCTGGTTCGGCGCCCGCACGCTGGAGCAGGGGAGTCCGCTGTGGAACGCCCGGTTCCGAGAGGATGCCGCGCCGGCGCTGCTCACGGGTGTCGCCGCGCACACGATCCTACCGCTGCCGAGCCTCGCCGGTGCGGGGGCGGGCCTCGCCCTCACGACCTACGCCCACGCACGCGGGTGGCCGATCCCGGTCGGTGGCAGCCAGGCGATCGTCGACGCGATGGCCGACGACCTGCGCGCCCACGGCGGCGAGATCGTGACCGACCACGAGGTCACCTCGCTCGCCGAGCTGCCGCGGGCGCGCGCCGTGCTGCTCGACGTCATCCCGCGCGCGTTCCTGCGGATGGCCGGCGACGCCGTGCCAGCGGGGTACCGCGGTGCGCTCGAACGGTTCCGGTACGGGGGGGCGGTCGCGAAGGTCGACTTCGCCCTGTCGGGCCCGGTGCCGTGGGCGAACCCCGAAGTCGCGGCGGCCGGCACGGTGCACGTCGGGGGCACGCGCGCCGAGGTCGCGGCATCCGAGACCCTCATCGCGCATGGCGGCCTTCCGGACGCGCCCTACGTACTCGTCGCGCAGCCCTCGTCGTTCGACGCGTCGCGCGCGCCGGCGGGCGGCCACACCCTGTGGACGTACACGCACGTCCCCGCGGGGAGCACGGCCGACCGGGCCGAGGCCGTCATCCGGCAGATCGAGCGCTTCGCGCCGGGCTTCCGCGACCTGATCCTGGCCGTCAGTTCGCGGAACGCCGTCGAGGTCGAGGCGGAGAACCCCAACTACCCCGGTGGCGACATCGCCGCGGGCGCCCCGGCGCTCTGGCAGCTGCTGAAGCGACCCATCGTCTCGCCCGAGCCGTGGCGGACGCCCCTCGAGGGCGTCTACCTGTGCTCCGCGTCGACGAGCCCGGGACCCGGGGTGCACGGGCTCGCCGGCTGGCACGCGGCGCGGTCGGCGCTGCGGCACACCTTCGGGACGCGCATCGCCCCGGATCTTTCGCCCCGCTGAACGTCAGCTCTCGAGCAGGCGGCGCAGGTGCCGGCCGACGGGCTCGGTCTCGATGAGGAACCCGTCGTGCCCGAAGTCGCTGTGCAGCACGACGGTGTCGTCGTCGATGGTCGTGCGGATGCCGCGGCTGATGCGGTGCTGGCCTTCGACGGGGAACAGCCGGTCGCTGTCGATCCCCAGCACGAGCGTCCGCGCCGTGACGCGGGCGAGGGCGTCCTCGACGCCGCCGCGGTCGCGCCCGACGTCGTGCGAGTTCATCGCCTCGACGAGGGTCAGGTACGAGTTCGCGTCGAAGCGGCGCGTGAAGCGGTTACCGTGGAAGTCGAGGTAGCTCTCCACGGCGTACCGGCCGCCCTCGCCGAACGGACTCTTGTCGGACTGCCACGACCGCTGGAACCGCTGGTTCAATTCGGTGGGCGTGCGGTAGTTCAGCAGGGCCATGCGGCGCGCGAGCGACAAGCCGCGGTGCGGACCGTCGCCGTCGGGCGCGTCGTAGTAGTGGCCGCCGGCGAACCGGGGGTCCATCTGGATCGCCGCGAGCTGCACGGAGTTGAGCGCGACCTGGTCGGCCGTCGTCGTCGGCGGCGAGCACAGCACACCGAGTCGCTCGACGCGCTCGGGATGCGTGACCGCCCACTCGAGCGCGTGCATGCCGCCCATCGAGCCGCCGACCACTCCCGCCCAGACGTCGACACCGAGGGCGTCGGCGAGCATGACCTGCGCGGCGACCTGGTCGCGGATCGTGAGGAACGGGAACCGCGACGCCCACTCGTAGCCGTCGGGGGCGATGCTCGCGGGGCCGGTCGACCCCTGGCATCCCCCCAGGATGTTCGGTGCGACGACGAACCACCGGTCGGTGTCGATCGGGGCGCCCGGGCCGACGACCTCACCCCACCAACCGTCCGTCGCGTGGCCGGGACCCGCCTCGCCGCGCACGTGGCTGTCGCCCGTGAGGGCGTGCAGGATCAGCACGGCGTTGTCGCGGGCGGGGGACAGCTCGCCCCAGGTCTCGTAGGCGAGTCGGATGCCGGGCAGGCTCGCGCCGCCCTCGGTCGCGAACGCACCGAACTGCGCGAAGCGGCGCTCGCCCGCGGGATCGCCGTCGCGCCACGCCCCCGTCGCCGGCGGGCGCCCGAGCAGCAGACGCGCGTCGGCCTCGGTCACGGGCGCCGAGGGCACCGTGTCCTCCGAGGTCTGCCAGTCCATGCCTCCATTGTCCCGGGCCGGACGGAGACCACGCAGAGTGTTACGCGGGCCGCTCGGCCCGGCGCCCCCTCAGGGGTGGTCGCGGGCGGGGATGAGGGCGAACACGAACCCGATGAGGGCGGCGATGACGCCCACGACGACCGCGAACGTTGCCCAGCCGCTCCAGACCGCCGGCGCGAACCAGACCACCAGGAGCCCCAGGACGACGAGGGCGATACCGATACCGAATCCGAGGTTCACCGCGCGTTTCTTGTCGCTCATCTGCATCCCGCCAATCTAGGTGGCGGTCCCGGGGGCGCTCATCCGTCTGAAGGGGTGACCGGGGTCATCCCCGAGGATGACGGCGCCGCACGCACGACACCCCGCCGCGGGCGGACCCGGGCGGGGTGTCGGTCTCCTGAGGAGGGGAGGTCAGGCGCGGGCGGCCTCGGAGAGGCGGCGCGCGGCGGCGAGGGCCTGGTAGAGGTCGGCCTTCAAGTCGTCGATGTTCTCGAGGCCGACCGACAGGCGGACGAGGCCCGGCGTGACGCCCGAGGTGAGCTGCTGCTCCGGGGTCAGCTGCGAGTGCGTCGTGGATGCCGGGTGGATGACGAGCGAGCGCACGTCGCCGATGTTCGCGAGGTGGCTGAACAGGGTGAGCGCGTTGACGAACTCACGACCGGCGGCGACGCCGCCCTTGAGCTCGAACGACAGCACCGCACCGACGCCCTTGGGGGCGTAGCGGTTCGCCGCGGCGTACCAGGGCGAGGTGGGCAGACCCGAGTAGTTCACCGAAGCGACGTCGGGGTGGTTCTCGAGCCACTCCGCGATCTCCTGCGCGTTCTGCACGTGGCGCTCGATGCGCAGCGACAGCGTCTCGACACCCTGGATGAGGTTCCACGCGCTCTGCGGCGAGATGGCCGAGCCGAGGTCGCGCAGCAGCTGCACGCGCGCCTTGATGATGTAGGCCAGGCCGTCGCCCACCGCGTCGGTGTAGACGGCGCCGTGGTAGGACTCGTCGGGGGTCGTGAGACCGGGGAAGCGGTCGGAGTGCTGGGACCACGGGAACGAGCCGCCGTCGATGATGGCGCCGCCGATCGTGGTGCCGTGGCCGCCGAGGAACTTCGTGACCGAGTGCACGACGATGTCGGCGCCGTGCTCGAACGGACGGATGAGGTAGGGCGTCGCGATCGTGTTGTCGACGATGAGCGGGACGCCCGCCTCGTGGGCGACGTCGGCGACGGTGCGGATGTCGAGCACGTTGATCTGCGGGTTGCCGATCGTCTCGGCGAAGAACAGCTTCGTGTTCGGGCGGACCGCGCGACGCCACTCCTCGACGTCGTCCTGGTTCTCGACGAACGTCGTCTCGATGCCGAGCTTGGCGAGCGTGTACTTGAAGAGGTTGTACGTGCCGCCGTAGATCGAGCTCGACGAGACGATGTGGTCGCCGGCCTGCGCGATGTTGAGGACGGCGAAGGTCTCGGCCGCCTGGCCCGAGGCGACGAGGAGTGCACCGGTGCCGCCCTCGAGGCCCGCGAGACGCTGCTCGAGGACGTCCTGCGTCGGGTTCTGGATGCGGGTGTAAATGTTGCCGAACTCCGCCAGGGCGAACAGGTTCGCGGCGTGGTCGGCGTTGTCGAAGACGTACGACGTCGTCTGGTAGATCGGCGTGGCGCGGGCCTTGGTGACCGGGTCCGGAGCGGCGCCGGTGTGGATCTGCTTGGTCTCGAAGCGCCAGTTCTCGGGTGCGGACATGACGGGCTCCCTGCGTGAGTGGACGGTGGGGTGACGGCCTGCGGATGGATGCCGCGGGCCCGACACCGACGTTACGAGCCGCATCCGGTGAGGACAACGGAACGGACACGCGGCGTAACGTGACGGCGTGCCGGGGGCGGGTCGCGAGTGGCTAGCGTGGACCCCATGGCGAATCGACGTGCAGTGGTGACCGGCGCGAGCTCGGGGATCGGTGAGGCGATCGTGCGCGACCTCCGCGCGAGGGGCTGGGACGTCGTCGGAGTGGCCCGGCGCGCCGCGCGCCTGGAGGCCCTCGACGCCGAGATCGGGTCGCGCTCGTACGCCGCCGACCTCACGAGCGAGGCGGACGTCGCGGCGCTCGCCGCGCACCTCGCCGACACCGGTCCGGTGCACGCGCTCGTCCACGTCGCGGGCGGCGCCCGCGGGACGCAGCGCGTCGAGGACGGCGACGCCGCCGACTGGCGCTGGATGTTCGAGGCCAACGTCCTGTCGGCGCAGCTGCTGACGGCAGCCCTCCTGCCGCTCCTGCGGCGCGCCGCCGAGGCCGACGGTCACGCCGACACGGTCTACGTCACCTCGACCGCGGCCCAGACCGCCTACCCGGGCGGTGCGGGGTACAACGCGGCGAAGGCGGGGGAGTCGATGCTGGTGCATGCGCTGCGGCTCGAGCTGAACGGCGAGCCGATCCGCGTCGTCGAGATCGCCCCCGGGATGGTGCAGACCGAGGAGTTCTCGCTCAACCGCCTCGGCGGCGACCGGGCCGCGGCCGAGAAGGTCTACGACGGCGTCGACGAGCCGCTGACGGCGGCCGACGTCGCCGACGTCATCGGGTACGCGCTCGAGGCGCCGGGACACGTGAACCTCGACCTCGTCACGATGCGACCGGTTGCCCAGTCGGCGCAGCACCTGCTGGCGCGGGGGCGCCTCCGCCCCCGCAGCGACAAGGACTGACCGCGCTCAGCCCGCGGGCGGGGCGTCGGCGAACGCGACCTTCGGCACGAACACCAGCAGCACGGCGGCGAGGAATCCGCCGGCTGCGCAGATCGCCCACACCGTGAGGTAGCCGCCGAGCGAGCTCGCTGTCTGACCCACGACGGTGCCGGCGCCGGCGGCGAGGACTACGCCGAACACGGCGGACGAGAACGCCCCGCCGATCGTCTTCGTCGTGTTGGTCAGGCCGGAGGCCTCACCGGTCTTGCCGAGCGGGGCGGCCGCCGCCGCGGCGGCGGGCAGGGCGCCGACGAGCGCGCCGCAGCCGATGCCCGCGATCGACAGGTTCAGCAGCACCTGCCACACCTCGAGGTGGAACGGCAGGAAGAGGGCGTAGCCGACGCCCACCAGGCCGGCGGCGGCGATGAGCGCGAGGCGCGGGCTGACCCGTCGCGAGGTGACGGCGAACAGCACCGCGCCGACGATCAGCGAGACGAGGTACAGCCCGATCACGTACGAGCGCTCGGTCGCATCCAATCCGAGTCCGTAGCCGAGCGAGGAGTCGGTCCCGGCGTAGGTGGACAGAGGCCCCTGCGCACCGAGAAGACTGATGCCGATGAGGAAGGCGGTCGCCTGCACCGGCCACATGTCGGGTCGGGCGAGGACCCGCACGTCGATCACCGGCGAGGCGTGGCCCCGCTCGTGACGGACGAACCAGACCAGCACGCCGACGCCGACGACGAACAGCCCCACGACCCCCGCCCACGCCACCGGGCCGAGTGCGAGCTCGCCGATGAGCCGCATCCACGCCAGTGCACCGGTGACCAGCAGCAGACCCCACGCGAGCAGGACGACGCCCCACGTGTCGAGGCGGCGCTCGCCGCTCGGCGTCGACTCGGGGACGAAGAGCCAGATGACGAGCGCGATGAGCGAGACCGCGACGGCGGGCACCATGAGGGTGAGGCCCAGGTCGCCTGTCGCCGCATAGATGCGACCCGCCGCGAGCGCGCCCATGATGGCGCCGGCCTCGAGCCCGACGACCAGCAGACCCGCGGCGCGCCGGGTCATCGAGACGCCGCGGTTCTGCTGCCGCCCCCGTTCGAAGATCAGCGCGATCTCGAGCGGGAGCCACACGACGTAGAAGCCCTGCAGCGACCAGAACAGCAGGAACGTCCAGAACGAGTCGGCGAAGACGAGACCCCACGAGGCGAGCGCGGTGAGGATCGCCGCGACGAGCAGGATGCGCTTGTGGCCGAACATGTCGCCGAGCTTCGCGAGGATCGGCACGACGAGGGCGCTGAGCAGCAGCTGCCCCGCCTCGAACCAGTTGACGTCGGCGTCGCGGATCCCGAGCTGGATCACGATGTCGCTGAACAGGGGCACGTAGAACCCCTGCAGGATGCCGCTGACGATCTCGACGAGGATGAACCACCCGATGAGCCCGGCGGTGATCCCCGCGGCCGAGGAACGCAGCGCTGAGGAGCGCAGGGTCGAGGAGCGCGCGGAGCCGGTCACGAGCGCGAGCCTAGCTGTACTGACTCCGACCGTTGTCGATGCGGTCGATGGCGGTCTTGCCTCCGATGCCGAGGTGGCGCCTGTCTAGGTTGTAGTGATCGATCCAGGCCGTCAAGGCAGCGGCCCGGTCGTCGTTGAATGTCCAGGGGTGGGCGTATGCCCACTCGGCGGCGAGGGTCCGGTTCAGGCGCTCGACTTTCACGTTCGTCCAGGGGCAGTGCGGGCGGATGAACTTCTGCGTGATGCCGTGCGCGTCGATCACGGCGCGGAACGCTGCTGAGTGCCGATGGGCGAACACGTTGTGGCTGATGACGCGTTCGACCCGGACCCCGAGGACCGCGTAGAACGCGATGTCCCGTTCCAGCACGCCGGCAGCTGTCGCGCCTTTCTCGTCGTCGTCGTGGATCTCCGCGTAGGCGACGCGAGAGTGGTCGTCGATGACGGTGTGGACGTAGTCATATCCGAGTCCCCGCTTGCGGTTAGGGCGCACAACGCTCCAGCTCCGAGCAGGTGCGCACACATTCAAGCTGGACAAAGCTGGAATCCGGCACATTCTGACGCGCCACCACCCCAAGTATTGGGACGGGTCCACCAAAGCAACGCAAACGTTCTTCCATCCGAACATGAGCGTTCCGGACGTCAAGGCGCTCGTTCATGTGGCTATGAAGCAGTGGCCGAACACTCTCAAGTCCAAGGGGACTGGTTCAATGTTCACCTTGAGCGGAAGTGCCGAAGGAGTGAAGTACACGATGACGATTCAAAATGGCAGCGTCGTCCAGTTCTACCCGCGTTAAGGATGGATCAATGAGCCCTCTTGATACCGACCTGTCGGCTCCGGCAGTCGCGAGCAACTCGTTCATCCTCGTCCCTCACACCGTGACGGACCTCGAAGACTTCACTGAGAACCACCCCACGTATCTCGTGAGTGTGTACGAGGAGCCCGAACGAGCGGCGGCGTTGTGGCGGGAGCGTCTCCGGCGGAACTCGTACGGCGATGAAGGCTATGTCGCCCTGGAGCACTACGGCCGCAATCTGATCGCCGGGGACCTGTGGGATCACGTGGGAGGCATCTGGTCGAACCTGGTCGACGCGATCGGAAGCTTCCTCGACCACGGGGCAGCAGAGACGAGCTTTCCCGGTCAACCCGCGCCCATCCTGCTCCGGCGGGTTCGTCAGACCACACTGCTCACGATCAACACGGAAACATCGGTCGTCGATCCGGCGACCTTCTTTCCCGGGGTCCTAGACGAAGCCGAACGGTACTTTCAGTGGGTGGCCGAGAACATCGGCGAGAACGTGAGCGGGCCGCTCCAGGCGATCGCTCGTATCCGTGGAAGGCTGCGCGATTCGCCGAAGCGCACCGGAACCCAGCTGTACTGACTCCGACCGTTGTTGATGCGGTCGATGGCGGTCTTGCTTCCGATGCCGAGGTGGCGCCTGTCTAGGTCGTAGTGATCGACTCAGGCAGTCAAGGCAGCGGCCCGGTCGTCGTTGTCCGGCGAGGATGCGAGCGGGCGACGCTGGAACGGTCGACCAGCGCCGCTGGCCCAGACTTACGGAACCTCCGCC
The DNA here is from genome assembly GCF_001644225.1 of Microbacterium oleivorans. Taxonomy (GTDB): domain Bacteria; phylum Actinomycetota; class Actinomycetes; order Actinomycetales; family Microbacteriaceae; genus Microbacterium; species Microbacterium gawkjiense. The sequence goes on from NZ_LSTV01000001.1 coordinate 265,310, forward strand.
ACCGCCACGCCGTCGTGCGTGACACACCCATCTCCGCCGCGACGTGCGCGACCGCACGCCCCGATCCGATGCGCTGAACCATGACCAACCTGCCGGCCGGCGTCAGCCGGGCGTTCCCGTGAGACAAGAGAGACCTCCGAGGACTCGAGAGAACCTAGACAGCTCCAACTCGACCCCGGACGTCTCTCCTACGGCAACAACGATCCGGGTCAGTACACCTAGCGCCGGAGGGGCCCGCGACCGCGAAGGCGCCCGCCCCGCAGGTCGTAGTCTGGGACCTCATGGACGAAGGGATGCCGGTGGCCGCCGAACGCGAGACGTTGACCTGGGACGATTTCGGCGGGGCGACCCGCGACCTCGCGCGATCGATCATCGCCGACGGGTTCGCTCCCGACATCGTCGTCGCCATCGCCCGCGGGGGACTGCTGCCCGCCGGAGCGATCGCGTACGGCTTGGGGGTGAAGAGCTGCGGTGCGTTGAACGTCGAGTTCTACACCGGCATCGGCACGGTGCTCGACGCCCCCGCGCTCCTGCCGCCCGACCTCGACCTCGGCGCCCTGCCGGGCAAGCGCGTGCTCCTCGTCGACGACGTCGCCGACAGCGGCCGCACCCTCGCGCTCGCCGTGAAGATGCTGCGGGAGGCCGGCGCCGACGTCCGCTCGGTGTGCATCTACACGAAGCCGGGATCGATCGCGATGCCCGACTACTCGTGGCGCGAGACCGACCTCTGGATCGACTTCCCCTGGTCGTTCCGCGGAACCGTGGTCCAGGAGGACCAGGGGCTCCCCGCCGGCGCATGACCGCCCGCTCGCTCGACGACCTGGCCGCCGACGGTCTGCTCGACCCGGAATGGGCCCACGCGCTCGGGCCCGTGGCATCCGACATCGCGGCCCTCGGCGACCGCCTGCGCGCCGACGAGCGCGGCTACTTGCCCGAGGGACGCCACGTCCTGCGCGCCTTCGCGCAGCCGCTGTCGCGCGTGCGGGTGCTCATCGTCGGCCAGGACCCGTACCCCACCCCGGGGCATCCGATCGGCCTCTCGTTCGCCGTCGAGCGCCACGTGCGTCCGCTGCCGCGCAGCCTCGCCAACATCTACGCCGAGCTCTCGGCCGATCTCGGCATCCCCCCGGCGCCCCACGGCGACCTGTCGGCGTGGACCGAGCAGGGCGTCCTGCTCCTCAACCGCGTCCTCACCGTCGCGCCCGGCGAGGCGGGCTCCCACCGCGGCTGGGGGTGGGAACGCGTCACCGAGCACGCGATCCGCACCCTCGTCGCGCGGCCCGGTCCGCTCGTCGCGGTGCTGTGGGGGAGGGATGCCGCGGGCCTCATCCCCATGCTCGGCGACACCCCGCGCGTCGAGTCGGCGCATCCGTCCCCCCTCTCGGCGCGGCGCGGCTTCTTCGGGTCGCGGCCGTTCTCTCGGGTGAACGCGCTGCTCGAGGCGCAGGGGGCGGCCCCCGTCGACTGGCGGCTGCCCGACTGACGGGACGGGCCGCCGGTGAGCCGTATGCTGGCGGCATGCTGGAGGACGAGTACGAGCGCGATCGTCGTCGCCTGCCCCGTCACCTCCGCCGCCGGCCCGAGCCCGAGCGCGAGTTCTCCTTCGAGCTGCGTCCCGCCGTGCGCACCGACATGCCGGACGTCCGGGAGATCTACAACTACTACGTCACCAACTCCGTCGTCACCTTCGACGAGAAGCGCTGGACGCACGCGCAGTGGGTGGAGAAGTTCGACCACCTGACGAAGCTCGGGCTGCCGTTCCTCGTCGCCGTCTCGCCGACCGGGCAGATCCTCGGCTACGGCCTCGTCTCGCCCTGGACGGGCAAGAGCGGCTTCCGCTACACCGTCGAGAACTCGATCTACCTGGGCCAGGCGGCCACCGGCAAGGGGCTCGGGAAGGCGCTGCTGCAGGCCCTCATCGCCGCGTGCGAGGAGAAGGGCATCCGCGAGATGGTCGCCGTCATCAGCGACAAGGGGGCCGAGGGTTCGCTCGCCCTGCACGAGCGGCTCGGTTTCGTCGAGGTGGGCCGGATGGGGCGCGTCGGATACAAGTTCGGGCGATCGCTCGGCACGATCTACCTGCAGAAGCACCTCAACCCGAAGAAGAAGGAATCGATCCTCTCGCGCATCCGCGCGCGCTGAGTCAGGGAGCCGGCACCGCCGCGCCGTCGGCCTGCACCCGGTCGATCAGGTCGCGCCAGGGCCCGGCGGCGTCGCCGTCGCCGAGCGACGCCCGGCGGTGGCACGAGCCGCCGGCCACGGCGACCTCCCACGAGAACCGGTCGGCACCGGGAGCGGATGCCGGTGGTTCCTCCCACGGGCACGCGTCGATGAGCGGCATCCACCCGTCCGCCTCCTCGGGGGCGACTTCGACGCGCCATGCCCGGCGCAGCCCTGCGAAGCCGCCGGTGCGCACCACGTCGATCGTCATCGGGTCAGCGGGTTCGGGCATCCTCCACGACTCCGACGCTCGCCCACGCGGTGCGGACGGCGACGGCCTCCTCCGAGTCCTCACCGTACTCCCGCGCCGCCGTGTCCGCGGTCGCCGTCGCGAACTGCGCGAAGGTGGCGGCGGGGCTGAGGGAACCGGCGGTGAGGGTGAGGTACCAGATACGTCCCGCGCGCTCCCAGGCGTAGCCGCCGAGCGCCGTGGCGACGAGGTGGAAGGCCTTGTTCGGGATGCCGGAGTTGATGTGCACGCCGCCGTTGTCGCCTGAGGTCTCGACGAAGTCGCGCATGTGCGAGGGCTGCGGGTCCTTGCCGAGCACATCGTCGTCGTAGGCGGTGCCCGGGGCGGCGAGCGAGCGCAGCGCCGATCCGGTGACGGCGTCGGTGAAGATCTCGGCGCCGACGAGCCAGGTCGCGGCATCCGCCGTCTGTCCGTGGTGGTGCTGGTCGGTGAGCGCCCCGAAGACGTCGGCGATCGATTCGTTGAGCGCGCCGGACTGCCCCGAGTAGTCGAGGCCGCCGGCGCTGTCGATGACGCCGTGCCCGAGCTCGTGCGCGATGACGCTGAGCGAACGGGTGAACCCGGCGAACACCTCGCCGTCGCCGTCGCCGAACACCATGCGCTCGCCGTCCCAGAACGCGTTGTCGTACGCCCGGCCGTAGTGCACGGTGGCGGCGAGAGCGCCGCTGCGGCCGTCGAGACCGACCCGCTCGAAGGCGTCCCAGAGGAAGGTGAAGGTCGCGCCGAGCCCGTCGTACGCCTCGTCGACCGCCGCGTCGCCGGTGGGGGCGGCGCCCTCGGCGCGGGCGGGGGTGCCCGGCAGCTCCTCGCGGTTCTGCGCGTCGGAGATCAGCCGGTCGGGGTCGGGCGCCGCCGAGACGACGAGGGCGTCGCCGTCGACCGACAGGTCGAGGTGCGCGCGCATCGGCGCGTACGCCCGCGGGACGGCGAGGGTCGCGCGTGCGGCGGCGACGGCGTGCGGGAATCGTTCGGCCGGAGCGGCCGCGAGACGGGCGAGCAGGTACGGCGGGACGATGGCGTGCATGCGGCCACGCTAGTGCCCGGCGCCGACACCCGGGCCGTCGGTCAGCGCTCGCGCGGGTCGATGACGGGGATCGACGCGAGCAGGCGACGGGTGTAGGCGACCTGCGGATCGAGCAGGACCTTCTCGGTCGGGCCCTCCTCGACGACACGGCCCTCGGTCATGACGACGACGTCGTCGCAGAGGTTCTGCACCACGCCGATGTCGTGCGAGACCATCACCAGGGTCAGGCCGTTCTGCTGCCGCAGGCCCCGGATGAGGTCGAGGATCTGCGCCCGGACGGTCACGTCGAGCGCCGACAGCGGCTCGTCGCCGACGAGGACGTCGGGCCGGTGCACGAGGGCGCGGGCGAGGGCGATGCGCTGCCGCTGACCGCCCGAGAACTCGTGGGGGAACCGCTCCGCGGCGTCGGCGGGCAGGCCGACGTCGTCCAGCACCTCCCGCACGCGCGCGCGGTGGTCGCCCGGGATCTCGAGCGCCGACAGCGGCTCGCCGACGATGCGTCCGACGCTCATCCGCGGGTCGAGCGACCCGTACGGGTCCTGGAAGACGATGCCGGTCCGCCGCCGCAGCCAGTGCAGGGAGCGAGCGGGTGCGCTCCCGTCGACGGGACGCCCGTCGAACTCGACGGTGCCGGCGGTCGCCGTGTCGAGGCCGAGCAGCAGGCGCACCAGCGTGGACTTGCCCGAGCCGGACTCGCCGATGATGCCGAGGGCGCTGTGGGCGCGGACGTCGACGTCCACGTCGTCGAGCGCCGTCGTCCACCGTTTCGGTGCGAAGGCACCGGCCCGCGGCATCCGGTACCGCCGCGTGAGTCCGCGCGCACGGATCAGTTCGCTCACGCGTCCCCCCTCGGTCGCCACAGGGTCGCCGTCGCGTCCCGCAGCAGGGCCTGCGTGACGGGGGAGGCGGGGGAGTGCAGCAGCGTGCGCAGCGGTCCCTGCTCGACGACGCGTCCGGTGTCGAGGACGACGGCGTCCGTCGCGATCTGCGAGAGCACCGCGAGGTCGTGCGTGATGAACACGAGCGACATCCCGTCCTCGTCGACGAGCTGGTGCAGCAGGTCGAGGATCTCGGCTTGGATCGTCACGTCGAGCGCCGTCGTGGGCTCGTCGGCGATGAGCAGACGCGGCCGGCAGGCGAGGGCCATGGCGATCGCGACGCGCTGACGCTGTCCGCCCGAGAGCTGGTGCGGGTAGCGGCGGACGATCGACTCCGGATCGGGCAGGCGCACCCGGCGCGCCTCCTCGACCGCCCGCGCCCACGCGTCGGCGCGGGAGACGTCGCGATGGTGGATGCGGATCGACTCGGCGATCTGTCGCCCCACCGTGCGGATCGGGTTGAGCGCCGTCTGCGGCTCCTGGAATACCATGCCGATCTCGTCCCCGCGCAGCTGCGCGAGGTCGCGATCCCGCATACCGACGAGCTCCCGCCCGTCCCAGCGGATGCTGCCGCCGACCTCCGCGCCGTCGGGCAGGAGCCCGAGGATCGCGAGCGCCGTGAGGGACTTGCCCGACCCCGACTCGCCGATGAGGCCGACGCGGTCGCCGTCTCCCACCTCGAGGTCGACGCCGTCGACGACGCGGCGACCGCCGACGTCGATCGTGAGTCCCGCCACCGAGAGCGTCATGCCGTCACCGCCGCGGGCGGTTCCGCGCCGACCGGGCCGACACGGCGCGACAGCGTGGGGTCGGTGGCGTCGCGCAGGGCGTCGCCGAGGAGGTTGAAACCGAGCACCGTCAGGGTGATCGCGAGCCCCGGCCACACCACCGAGAGCGGGTGGACACTGATGAACCGCTGCAGGTCGGCCAGCAGCAGCCCCCACGACGGCTCCGTCACGGGGGCGCCGAACCCGAGGTAGGACAGTCCCGCCTCGGCGAGGACGGCGACGGCCATGCCCCAGGACAGCTGCACGATGAACACCGGCGCGACGTTGGGCAGCAGGTGGCGCCACAGGTTCTGCCAGGGGGTCAAGCCCGAGGCGCGTCCGGCGAGCACGAAGTCGCTGTGCAGCACCCGGCGGAGCTCGGGCCGGGTCACCCGGGCGATGTTGACCCCGAACCCGATGCCGACCGAGACGACGACCACGAGAAGGGAGCCGCCCCACACCGCCGAGATCATCATCGCGATGAGCAGCACGGGGAAGGCGATGAGGACGTCGACGAGCACCGTGACGGCCTCGCGGACGGGCCGCGGGGTGAGCGCCCCGAGAGCCGCGAGCACGAGCCCGATGACGGTCGCGATGACCCCGGCGCCGACGGCGACGAGGACCGTCGTGCGCGCGCCCGCCATGAGCAGGCTGAGGATGTCGCGGCCCGAACCGTCGGTGCCGAGCAGATGCGCGGCATCCGGTCCGGACCACCGGTTCGCGACGTCGACGCGCTGCGGATCGAACGGCGTCCAGATGAGCGAGACGGCGGCGACGACGAGGATGACGAGAACGACGACGACGCCGAACCGTCCCGTGCCCGACCCCCAGAGCCGCTGCGCCCACGTGAACCGCCGCATCAGTCGGCCTCCCGCTGACGCGGATCGAGGAGGCGATGGACGAGGTCGACCGCGAAACCGATGACGAGGACGAGCCCGGTGAGCACGAGCAGCTCGCCTTGCACCTTCACGAGGTCCCGGTTGCCGGTGTCCTCCACGAGCATGCGGCCGATGCCGGGGAGGCTGAAGAGCTGCTCGATCACGACGGCGCCGACCATGATGCCGGCGACCTGGACGCCCAGCACGGTGACGACCGACAGGCCGACGCTCGGCAGGCCGTGCCGCAAAAGCGCCTGCGTGCGGGTGAGTCCCTTCGCGGCCGCCGTCCGCACGAAGTCCTGCCCCATCGCCTGCAGGGTCGCCGAGCGCACGAACCGGAGCAGGACCGCGCCCTCGACGACGCCGATCGTGAGGGCCGGCAGGAGCAGGGCGCGGACGGCCGCGCCGGGGTCGGACCACCCGGCCCGCGGGAACCCCTGGGCGGGCAGCCAGCCGAGCGACACGGCGAAGACGACGACGAGCATCATCCCCGCCCACACGACCGGGACGGCGGCGAGGGCCTGCGCGCCGACGGAGACGAGGACGCCGTCCGGTCGGCGGTGCCGGACCGCGGCGTGCACGCCGAACGGGACCGCGACGATGAGGGCGATGACGAAGGAGAGGATGCCGAGGGGCACCGTGACCTCCGCCTTCTGCAGCAGCTCCGAGGCCACCGGCGTACCGGTCAGCTGCGAACGTCCGAGGTCCCCCGTGAGGATGCCGGCGATCCAGTCGCCGTACTGCACGGGCAGTGGCCGGTCGAGTCCCAGGCGCTCGCGGATCCCTGCGATCTGCTCGGGGGTGGAGTTGACGCCCGCGATGAGCTGCGCGACGTCACCGGGGAGGATGCGCAGGGTCGTGAAGATCAGCGCACTGGCGACGAACAGGCCCAGCACCAGCAGGGCCAGTCGCGTCAGCGCGTAACGGATCACCCCTCGCTCTTGGCCAGTTCTGCGACGTTGAGTCGCTCGTTGACGTTGACGGTCGGCATCCCGCTCACGTTCGAGCCGACCGCCACGACGGACGCACCGTTGTAGAGCCAGTCGGCGGCGTCGTCCTCGGACACGATGCGCGCGGCCTGCGCGAGCAGATCGGCGGCCTCGGCGTCGTCGGTCGCGGCGACCGACTGCGCGTACAGCGCCTGCACCTCAGGGTTGGCGTAGGTGAAGTAGTAGTCGGGGTTCGCCCAGTTCTCGAAGTCGCGCGCCTCGGTGTGCAGCACGAAGCTCAGCTCGTAGTCCTTGTTGACGTACACGTCGTTGATCCACGCCGGGAACTCGACGGGGTTCACTTGGAGGGTGATCCCCACGTCGCGCAGGTTGGAGACGAGGATCTGCGGGACCGTGGTGCCGTAGGCCGAGGGGATCGTGAGCGTGAGGGTGAGGTCTTCGGCGCCCGCCTCGGCGAGCAGGGCGCGCGCGGCCTCCGGGTCGAACGGGGCGACGTCGGCGAGGTCCTCGTACCCCGGGTCGAGCGACGGGATCGGGCCGTACATCGTCGTGCCGGCGCCGAGCGCCTCGACGATGGACGCGTTGTCGATCGCCTGGCGGATCGCCTGGCGCACCCGGTCGTCGGCGAGCGGACCGGAGGTCTGGTTGAACGCGAGCGTTCCCTTATCGGTGGACTCGCCGATCTCGAGAGAGAAGTCGCCGTTCGCCTCGATCTGGTCCTTCAGATTCGCGTCGAACCCGGTGAGCACGTCGAACTCGCCGGCCAGCGCGCCGCTGAGCGCGGCCTGGTTTTCGCCCACATAGGAGAAGACGACCTCGGCCGCGGCGGCCGGGGTGCCCCAGTACTCGGCGAAGCGCTCGAAGACGATGCTGTCGCCCTCGCGCCATTCGGTGAGACGGAAGGGGCCGGTGCCGTTCGCCGCGGTCTTGCGGTCGATCTTGTCGCCCTCCTTCAGGACGAGCCCGGCGCGACCCGTGAGGCTCCACAGGAGCGTCGAATCGGGCGCCTTCAGCGTGAGGGTCACGGTCTGCCCGTCGGCGGCGATGTCCGCGACGTTCGCGAGCCGCGCGGAGTCGCGGAAGGTCGGGGTGTCGCGCACCTGCGTCAGCGACCACACGACGTCCTGGGGGGTGAGCGGCTGACCGTCGTGGAAGGTGACGCCTTCGCGCACCGTGAAGGTGTAGGTCAGCTTGTCGTCGGAGACCTCGTAGTCGCTCGCGAGCGCCGGGACGATCTCCTGGTCGGGGGTGCGGGCGACGAGGCCCTGGTAGACGTTGTCGACGAGGATCTGGTCGAGGGCCGAACCGGCCGTCTCGCGGATGTCGAGGTTGCCCGGCTCGAGCACGAGACGCACGTTGACGGATGCGTCGGGGTCGGGGGTGCCTGCCGAGGCGGAGGGACCGGGCTGGGAGCCGGTGCAGCCGGACAGGAGCAGGGCGCCGGCAGCGACGAGCGCGGCGGCGGCCAGGGCGGTGCGGCGAAGCATGTGCGTGGGGGATCCTTTCGGCACGATGGGGGTCGTCACTGCGGCCGCGCCATCGGAGTGCTCGGGTGCGCGTTACAGCCTAGAGTCCCGCGCGCGCAGTTCGGTCACCGGCCGTCATGTGCCGCGCGGACGGCCGCGGCGAGCTCGACGGGGCGCTCCTCCTGCACGTTGTGCCCCGATTCCAGCTCGACGTGGCGGGCGTCCGGCATCCGCTCCCGGAACTCGCGCCGGTCCGCCTCGGTGAGGAAGCCCCGCGTGCCGGTGACGAGGGTGACGGGGGCGGTGACCGCGGCGAGGTGGTCCCATCCCGCGGCGGAGAGGACACCGGCATCCGCCCGCTGCGCGGCGTCGACCGCCGCGGCGGCCCCCGGGTCCGCCGCGAGCCGGTTCGCGAGGTGCGCGTAGTGGTGCTTCCACTCGACGCGGCCATCGGGGCGGATGCGGGAGTTCAGCGACACCCCTCGCGTGGCCGCCTCGCGCGAGCCGCCGAGACCGAACGAGAGTGCGCGGTCGACGAGGTCGTCGCGGCTCGCCCAGTCGGTGGGACCGGCGAAGAAGGCGCGGATCGAGGCGGCGGCGCCGTTCGGGTCGATGCCGGGGGAGATGTCGACGAGGACGAGGGCCGCGACGATCTCGGGATGCCGCGCCGCGAGGGCCGCGGCGGTGAGCCCGCCGAGCGAGTGCCCGACGACGGTCTGCGGGCGGCCGCCGGTCCAGGCGGTGACGGCGGGTGCGATGTCGGCGGCGAGGGTGTCACCGGTGTACTGGGCGTCGCTGCGCCACGACGAGTCGCCGTGCCCCGGCAGGTCCAGGACGAGCGCCGGGAGACCGGCGGCGAGGACCGTCGTGTCCCACGTGTGGGCGTTGAGTCCGGCGCCGTGGAGGAACGTGACCTCGGGCGCGAGGCCCGGGTCGCCGAACCGCAGGGCGCTCACCGTCCGTCCGTCCGGCAGCCGGTGCGTCAGGCGGCGCACCGGCGGGACGGGGACCCCGAGGGCGTCGCCCTGCGCGGGGAGGTGGGAGAACTCGTCGAACGCGTCGTCGCTCACGTTCCTCATTGTCGTCGATCCCGCGGGGCGGGGACGCGGCTACGGTGGACGGCATGAGCGATCCCCACCGCGTGCACCTGGCCCGCGCGGCCCGACCGGCCTACGACGCCCTCGAGGCGTTCGCCAAGACGGTCGGCGACCTCGCCGCCGAGGCGGGGATCGACGCCCGCCTGCGGGAGATCGCCCTCATCCATTCCTCGCAGCTGAACGGATGCGCCTACTGCGTGCGCGTGCACGCCGACCGCGCCGCCAAGGCGGGGCTCACGATGGACGTCGTCGCCCAGATCGCCGTCTGGCGCGAATCGGGCGTCTTCACCGAGCGGGAGCGCGCGGCGCTCGAGCTCACGGAGGCCTACGTCTTCATCCACGAGGAGGGCGTCCCCGACGAGGTCTACGACCGGGTCGGCGGCATCCTCTCCGAGGAGGAGTACGTCGCGCTCAGCTGGCTGCTCGTCTCGATCAACGCCTTCAACCGCATCGCGATCGCGGGGCGCTACCCCGTGCCCGAGCGCCCGGCGCCGCCGACACCGTGACGGTCCACGACGTCCCCGGCGTCTTCAACGTCCGCGACGTCGGCGGGCTGCCCGCGGACGGCGGCCGCACGAGGGACGGCGTCCTGTTCCGATCGGGGCACCTGGCGCGGCTGACCTCGGAGGGCCGCGAGCGGCTCGCGGCGTTCGGCATCCGTCGCATCGTCGATCTCCGCGACGAGCAGGAGCGACGCGACGAACCGTCCCGCATCGACGGTCTCGGCGTCGAGACCGTGTGCCTGCCGATGTTCGCCGGGTCGGCCGCCTCGTTCTTCGACGACGACCTCTCGCTCGACGACCTGTACCGGGCGCTCATCGACGGTTCTGCGTCCCGGCTGGTCGAGGTGGTGCGCGCCGTGCTGGCGGCGCAGCCGGTGCTCGTCCACTGCACGGTCGGCAAGGACCGCACCGGGCTGTCGGTCGCCCTCGTCCTCGCCGCCGCGGGGGTCGACGAGGACGCCGTCGTCGCCGACTACGCGCGCACCGAGCACCTGCTGCCGGCGGCCCGCAACGACGCCGTCCTGCGCTTCCTCCGCGCCCGCTACCCGCACGCGCGGCACCTCGAGGACCTCGCGACGCGCTCGCCGGCGGAGGCGATGCGCGCCGTCTTCGAGGACCTGCAGCTGCGCTACGGCGGCCCGGTCGACTACCTGCGGGCGTACGGACTGCGCGACGACGAGATCGCCGAGCTCCGCCGAATCCTCATCGCGTGACGCCCCTCAGCGGCGCGGTACGTACCGGCCGTCCTCCAGGCCCGCCTCGATCTCGAACCGGTTGGTGAGGGGGTCGCGGCCGGCGAACAGGTACAGCAGTGGCATGAGCATGCCGTAGCGCCGCCACTGCTCCCGGTGCACCGCTTCGTGGGCGAGCAGCCGGTCGTCGATGGAGCCGGTGCCCGTGAGGAAGCAGCCGCCGACGCAGACGCCACCGCGTCCGAACGTCGCGTCGGGCATGCCGCGGAACACCCAGAGTCCGCCACGGCGTTCGACCCGCCCCGTCGACCAGAGCGACCCCCACACGAACCCGAAGGCGGTGCCCGCCAGGTATCCGAGGCGGCTGAGGGGGGAGTCGAGCAGGATGCCGGGGATCCACCGGTCCCACCGTCGCCCGCGGTCGAGGGCACGCTCCGCGCGCTGCTCCCATCCGGGCGGAGGGAGCGGACTCACGCGAGGGCCCCCAGCAGGCGGAGGATCGTGCCGAGGTCCTCGACCGCGGCGTCCCGGCTCGCCGGGGCGAAACCCGCGACGGAGGCGCCGACCAGCGGCATCCGCTCTCGCAGTCGTCCGATCGCGGCGACGACCTGGGCGGGCTGGGCGCCGAACGGCACCGGTTCGAGCACGCCCGTGATCGTGGCCGGGTCGAGGACGTCGAGGTCGACGTGGACGTACACCGCATCGGCGCCGGTCGCGGCGACGGCGTCCGCGAGGGCCGCGGGGTCGGCGAGGGCGTCGGCGGCGAGCATCGTGACCGGCGAGGAGTCGAGCACGTCGGCCTCGCCGTCGTCCAGCGCGCGCGCCCCGACGAGGACGGTGCGCGCGCCGGCGGCGGGGGGCGCGTCCGTGAACGGGCCCGGCGCGATCGCGGCGCGCAGGGCCATGCCGGCGAGGGCGCCCGAGGGCGAGGACGCGGGGGTGTGCAGGTCGCCGTGCGCGTCGAACCAGACGACGGCGAGGGAGGGATGCCGCGCGGCCGCGGCCGCGATCCCGGGCACCGCGACGGCGCAGTCGCCGCCCACGACGACGGCGGGCTCGTCGGCGCCGTCGAGCGCTTCGGCGATCGCATCGCGCACGCGGGTGAGGGTGCTGAACCGACGGATGCCGGTGCCGAGCGCCTCTCCTGCCTCGGCGGGGACCTCGATCCGCGTGAGCGCGGACCGGGGGAGGTCGTCGGCGATCGCCTCGGCGCCGTCGATGAGGCGCATCGCGCGGGCGGACGGCGAGCCCTGCCACTGCGGGGCGACGACGAAACGGGTCATGAACACCTCCGGGGAGCAGGACGGCGCCGGACCCGAGGGCCCGGCGCCGTCCGTGCGAGTGGGTTTACTGCTCGATCGCGCCGGCGTTGCCGCCGGTCTTCAGCGCGGCCAGGCGCGCCTCGACCTCGGTCAGCTCACCGATGTCCTCGAGCTGGTTGAACTGCGCGTCGATCGACGACGCCGCGATCTCGGCCTTGCCGGCGGCGAGGGCCTCCTGGCGACGGACCTTGTCCTCGAAGCGGCCGAGCTCGCTCGTCGGGTCGAGCACGTCGATCGACTTGACGGCGTCGTGCACCTTGTTCTGCGCCTCGGCGGTCTTGGCGCGCGCCAGCAGCTCGGAGCGCTTCGAGCGCAGCTGGTCGAGCTTCTGCTTCATGCCGTTGAGGCCGTCCTTGAGCTTCTCGACGACCTCGGTCTGTGCGGCGATCGAGGGGGCGATGGCGCGGGCCTCGTTCTCCTCGCTGATCTGGCGCTGCAGGGCGATCTTGGCGAGGTTGTCGAACTTGTCGGCATCCGTCGTGTTCCCGGCGGAGCGGAGCTCGTCGGCCTTGCGGCTGGCGGCGATGGCCTTGTTGCCCCACTCGGCCGCGGCCTTCACGTCCTCGTCGTGGTCGCGCTCGAGCAGACGCAGGTTGCCGATGGTCTCGGCGATGGCCGTCTCGGCGTCGGCGATGTTGTTCGTGTAGTCGCGGACGAGCTGGTCGAGCATCTTCTGCGGGTCCTCGGCGGAGTCGAGGAGGGCGTTGATGTTCGCCTTCACCAGAGTCGAGATGCGGCCGAAGATGGACTGCTTTGCCATCGTGTTTCCTTTCCTAGCGGGAGGTCGTGGTGTCGAGGTCGGTGGGGAGGTCGTGGCCCTGCGGCGTCGGAAGATCAGAAGCGACCGCCTCCTCTGCGGGATCGGGAGCCGCCGCTGCTGCGGCCGATGGATCCGCCGCTGCGACCGCCGCTGCGCCGGGAGGAGCCGCCGCCGAACCCGCCGAACCCGCCGGAGGAGCGACGGGACCCGCCGCCGCTGAGGAGGGATCCCATGATGATGCCGCCCAGCATGCCGCCGAAGTCGCCCCCGCCGCCAGCGTTTCCGCCGCCGGCGAACGAGCCCACGTCGCTCTGCGCGCGCCGCGTCGCCTCCTCCGCCAGGCTCGCGGCGCGCTGCGCCAGAGCGAGCGCCCGTTCCGGGTCGCCGTCCTGCGCCTGCGTGGCCTGGACGAGCGTCGCACCGGCCTCGGCGAGCCGGGTGCGCGCGGTCGCTCCCACGGCGCCGCGACGGGCGGTGATGAAGTCCTCCGCGGCGGAGATCTGCGCCCTCGCCTGCAGCAGGGTCTGCGAGAGCACGCTGCGAGCGCGGTCGGCGCGCTGCTGCGCCTCGCGGACCTGGCCGAGCGCGCCGTCGATCGCGGTGTTCGCGCGCTCGAGCAGGGTGAGGGCCGCGAGCGGGTCGCGGTGCGTGCCGGTGAGATCCTCGCGCGCCGCGTCGAGGTTCTGCCGGGTGGCGGCGATGACGGGGGCGAGGCGGGCGTCGGGATCGGGTGTCGCCGCCGCGGCCGCGAGATCCGCTTCGAGCTCGGTGACGAGGGCGGCGCCGTCGCGTTCCGCGGCCTCGAGGTCGGCGGCGAGCTTCGTGATCGCGTCCTGCAGCTGGGCCGCCTGCGCGACGGCCTGCTCGGCCGCCCGGATGCCGACGGCCGCCGCAGCGCCGTCGCCCGCCGCGACCTCGCGTTGCGCCTCGGCGAGCCGCGCGTCGGCGAAGGTCAGCCGGTCGCGCGCCTGGTCGGGGTTGTCGGCGACGGCGCTCAGCGCCTCTGCACGGTAAGCGGCGCGGAGCTGCGTGAGCCGGGCGTCGGATTCCGCGGCCCGCGCGCCCACCTCGGCGCGGCGCTGCTGCACGCGGGCGAGCGCCTCGGGGGCGTTCGCGGCGAGGTCCCGCAGGGCTTCGAACGCGCCCGCCTTCTCCGCCAGGGCCGCTTCGGCGGCGCGCGAGCGCTCGAGGATCTCCTCGTACCAGGCGCGGCGCTGCTCGGGGGAGTCGGGCGTCTCGTCATCCATCTTCTGCTGCAGGGCGAACGCCTGCTGCAGCGAGGCGCGCGCCGCGGCGATCGCCTGCTCGAATTCGCCCGTCGCGGCATCCCCGAACTCCGCCTTCGCGAAGCCGAGCTCCTGCGTGCTCGTCGAGATGGCGTCGTCGGTGCGGACCAGGGCGGCACCGGCCTGTCGCTCGAGCTCTTCCAGCGGGACCTGGGTCTGCCCGGATGCCGCGCCCGCCCCGCGGCGTCGACGCCGCACGAGCGCCCACACGACGAGGGCCGCCAGCGCAGCCACGACGATGACCACGACCCAGACGAGTCCACCACCGCCGCCGGACCGGGCCTCCTGGAGCCCGTCGGCCGCGGCGGTGCCGGCGCCCGCCCAGTCGCCGTCGCTCAGGGCGGGGAGCACGCGTTCCTGCTCGATGCGTGCGACGGCGTCCGGGGAGATCGGGCCGCTCGAGTCGGCGGAGAGGTAGTACGCGCGCCCCTCGGTCGCGACCGCGAGGAGGTACTGGTTCGGGCCGAGGTTGTTGCGTTCGGCGGTCGCGTTCGCCCAGTCCTCGGCGCCCGAGGGATCGGTGAAGTCGTCGACGTAGACGACCCACAGGCCGAGGCCGGTGTCGTCCTGCAGCTGCGCGAGACGGCTGTCGAGGCGGGCTTCCTGCGCGTCCGTGAGGACGTCGGATGCGTCGAGCACACGGGTCTCGTCGAGGGTGACCGGCTCGGTCGCGGCGGCCGGTGCGGCGACGGCGGCGCCGAAGAGGACCGCGAGCGACACCGCCACGACGGACGTCAGGCGGGATCGCATCGTCCAGACCTCCGGGAGTCGCTCGAGTGCGGTCGGAACCGCCTGTCGCGAGTCTATGCCGCGACCCGTATGCCTCGGTACCGGCATCCGACCGGAGCGCCTGTGCGTTCCCTCTGTGTTCCTCCTCTAGGCTTCCCGGTTCGGAGGTGCCGATGGACGACCGGTATGGAAGCGACGTGCTCGCCGCGGGATGGCGCGACAAGGGGCGGCCCACGGTGGCGACGGTCCCCGCCGAGCGGGGTCTCGTCGTCGAGGTCGCGCTGGACGACTTCGTGGGGGCCGTGACCGGCGTGACGGCGGGGCACGTCGAGCTCGAGGACCGGCACGGCCGTGTGCGGCTGTTCCCGATCGGCGGCGGGTTCCTCGTCGACGGTCGGCCCGTTCAGCTCGTCCCGCCCCGCGCTGCAGCCCCCGCGGGACGGACCCGTACCGCGTCCGGCTCCTTCGCCGACCCGCAGGCGCGGGCGCGCGTCGCCCGGGCCTCGCGCATCCTCGTCGAGGGTCGCCATGACGCCGAACTCGTCGAGAAGGTCTGGGGCGACGACCTCCGCATCGAGGGGGTCGTGGTCGAGTACCTGCAGGGCGTCGACCTCCTGGAGGATCTGCTCCGTGCCGAGCCGCCGAGTGCGGAGCGTCGTTACGGCGTGCTCGTCGACCACCTCGTCCCGGGGTCGAAGGAGACGCGCATCGCCGAGCAGATCCTGCGGGGTCCGCACGGACGGTTCCTGAAGATCGTCGGACATCCCCACATCGACGTCTGGCAGTGCGTGCTGCCGCGCGCGGTCGGCATCGCCGCCTGGCCGGAGGTGCCGCGCGGGATCGAGTGGAAGAAGGGCGTCAGCCGCGCCCTCGGCTGGCCGGCCGAGGACCAGACCGACATCGCCCACAACTGGCAGCGCATCCTCGGGTCCGTCACGACCTACCGCGACCTCGACCCCGCCCTTCTCGGCCGCGTCGAGGAACTCATCGACTTCGTGACCGCATGAGCGGGCGACGCAAGGGCCGGCCCGCGGGGGCGCAGGACACCGCGGGATACCCTGGTCGCATGCCCGACCCCGATGCGCCCGAGGCCGCGCCGCGCTTCCGTGACAAGCCGGTGTCGTTCGTCCGGCGCAGCGGCCGCATGAGCGACGCCCAGGAGCGCGCGTGGGATGAGCTCTCGGGCACCTACCTGCTCGAGGTCGAGCGGGATGCCGCGGCCACCAGCATCCGCCCCGGTTCCACGATCGACCCCGCCGCCGAGTTCGGCCGCGCGGCCCGGCTCGTCGTCGAGATCGGCTCCGGGCAGGGGCACGCGATCGTGCACGCCGCGGCGGCCGACCCCGCCACCGACTTCATCGCCGTCGAGGTGTTCCGCGCCGGGCTCGCCCGCACGATGCTCGACGCCGACCGCGAGGGCGTGCGGAACCTCCGGCTCGTCGAGGCGAACGCGCCCGAAGTCCTCGAGCACCTGCTGCCCGAGGCATCCGTCGACGAGGTGTGGATCTTCTTCCCCGACCCGTGGCACAAGACCAAGCACACCAAGCGCCGGCTCATCGCCGACGGATTCCCCGCGCTCGCCGCCCGCGCGCTGCGGGACGGCGGGGTGCTGCGGCTCGCGACCGACTGGGAGGACTACGCGGTGCAGATGCGCGAGGTCCTCGCCGGCGCCGACGAGTTCGAGGCGGCGTTCGACGGGGAGTGGGCGGCGCGGTTCGAGGGTCGCATCATGACCGCGTTCGAGCGCAAGGGCATCGCCAAGGGGCGCGACATCCGCGACCTGACGTACCGCCGCCGGCCGCGGACGCCCTGATGGTGCGCGCCGACGCAGGAGCACGTCCGCTCGTCGGTGTGCGCCTCGTGCCGGCGCTGCTCGTCTGCCTCGCGGCACCGGCGTTCTTCGTGCTGCTGACGCCCTGGCTCGGGTGGATCCTCCTCGCCGCGGGAGTCGGGACCGCTGCGCTGCTCGATCGCGGGGGTGGTGGTGGTGAGGTCGTCTCGGTGGGGTCGACCCTCGAGTCGTCCACGCAGGTGGGCGTGGCCCGGACCCCGTCGCTCACGCGCGACCTCTCGCTCATCGCGATCGGGATGCTGATCGTCAGTGTCATCCCGTTGAAGGCCGAGCTCGACGACGCGGCGATGGTGCGCTTCACCCTGGCGCTCGGCGGCGCGGTCCTCGTGCCCTACCTCGTGTCGCGGTTCGTGTACCGGGACCATGCGATCCGGTTCCCGTGGCGCGGCGGCGGGCGGTGGACGCTGTGGCAGTGGGCCTGGCTGGTCGCGGTCCTCGTGCTCGGCTGGCTGATCCTGCCGTTCTACTTCATCACGTCGGGCGTCTACGAGAACTGGCCCGTCGTGGACACCCCCGACCTCATCGCGCGCCTGTTCGTCGGTGTCGGCGCGGTCGGCATCTGGGACGAGCTGTTCTTCATCTGCACGTGCTTCGCCCTGCTGCGCCGTCACTTCGCGGATGCGACGGCGAACGTGCTGCAGGCGATCGTGTTCGTCTCGTTCCTGTGGGAGCTGGGATACCGCGCATGGGGTCCCGTGCTGACGATCCCGTTCGCGCTGCTGCAGGCCGTCATCTTCCTGCGGACGAAGTCGCTCGCCTACGTCGTGACGGTGCACCTGCTGTTCGATGCGGTGGTGTTCGGCGTACTCGTCCACGCCCACAACCCGGGCCTGCTCGACGCGGTCTTCCTCGTTCCGGCGCCCTGACCCGGGCCGTCAGGCGGGAGAAGCGGATGCCGTCGCGCGCGCCGACGTCGCGTGCGCGACACCCCAGACGACCAGGGCCACCGCCGCGACGGCGCTCGCCGCCATCAGCACGGCACCGCCCGGGGCGTGATCGCCGCCGCCGATCATGAAGGTGTCGGCGAGCGACATCCCGGGTCCGAACGAGGCCATGAAGTACGCGGGCGCGCCGCCGACGATGATCGCGAGGTAGGAGGCGGCCACGGCGCGGGTCGAGGCCTGACGGACGATGAGGGACGGGACCAGGACGAGGAGCGCGAGGCCGACACCGACCGCGGCGAAAACCCAGGGGACGGGGGTGAACACGGTCTCGCCGCGGGCTGCCGCCGCCTCGCGGATCTCGTCGAGGGTGAGTCCGGGTGCGGCCGCCAACGGGTTCCAGACGGCGATCTGGAGGGCGAGCACGGCGGCGTACGCCGTGACGGCGACGGTCCCGAGGATCGCGAGGAGGGTGCGGAACGAGCGCGGCGTCATGGCCCGAGCCTGGCATGGGTCGGGCGGCGGCGGTACCTCGTGTCGCGCATCCGATGGAGGGTGTCAAGCCCTGCGATCGCGTCGCGCCCCGGTGCGAGCCTGGCGGAAAGACGAAGGAGGGCCTCATGGCCGATGAGAAGGATCCGCACGCGACACTGATCGACCTGCTGCCGAAGTTCCGCTTCGCGATGGTCACCACGATGAACGAGGAGGGTGCCCACACGGCGCGGCCGTTGACGGTGCAGGATCGCGAGTTCGACGGCGACCTGTGGTTCATTGTCGGTCGTGACTCGTCCGTCGTCGCGCATGTCGCCGCCCGTCCTCAGGTCGGCGTCGCGCTGAGCACGAACGACGCGTGGGTGTCGATCGCGGGCAACGCCGAGGTGGTCGACGACCTCGCACGACTGCGCGAGTACTGGTCGCCCGCGGTCGAGGCGTGGTTCCCCGACGGCCCCGAGGACCCGAACGTCACGCTGCTGAAGATCGATGCGGTGTCGGGGGAGTACTGGAGCAGCCCGGGAGGGGTCGTCGCCTCGGTGGTCAGCCTCGTCAAGTCGAAGATCACGGGTGAGCCGTACGAGGGGCGCAACGCGACCGTCGACCTCTGAGCGTCCCCGGCGGATCGGGTCTGTCAAGGCCCTGAGCGGGACGCGGGCGGCTGCGTAGCGTCGCCGTCACGTGACCGACAACGACCGGAAGGACTGCGATGAGCGACACGAACGGCTCGGACGAGCACAACACGCAGGGTGTCCCCGACGAGGGCGCCGACGCCGACACCGCGTCCGGCGGATCGCCCGACGAGAACCCGCCCGTCACGACGGACGAGGACGGTACTCCCATCGAGAACCCGTCGGGCGGCTGAGTCCGCTCGGCGCAAGGCCTGCCGTCGCACGAGGATGTCCGCCTTCGTGCGACGGCAGTTCCGTGTGCGGGCATCGCCGAGCCGGTGCGGATGCCGCGCCCCGCCGCGCCGGGTGTCAGAACCGGGCGAGCAGGGACGCGCCGAAGGTCACCAGGAGGGCGACGGGGACGACGAGCAGACCGATCGCCGCGATGCCGATGGCGACGATCGTGCCGAGCACCGACAGCACGGCCGCCGAGGCCGCGCCGCCCGCGCGGGCGACGGAATGCGAGCGTGTGGAGAGGGTCGCGGTAGCCATACCCCGACGTTACGAATCGGCGCTCGTCGGCGCGTCCTTCGCGAGGGTGGCCCGGGTCATCCTCGGGGATGATGTCGGCCGCTAGAACGGTCGCGGCGAGGTCCCCGTCACCGCAGCCCATCCCTTCCCCTGTCGCGAAGTGCGGTGGGCCGCGGCGTGTTGTGACAGGGGAGTGATGACGGCGCGCCGCGGCATCCGTTCCCTGTCACGAAACGCGGCGCGGCACGGCGTGTTGCGACAGGGGAGCGGCGCGGCGCCATCGCCTCTGCACCGGGTCTGCACAGGCAGCCTCGATAGACTCGGCGGCAGGCCCCGACCGGGCCTCCGGACGAGGGTTCAGTACCCGGTGAGCGACAAGACTGGCCAGGAGGTCAGTGATGCTGTCGTGGATCGTTCTCATCGTCGCCGGGATGCTCGAAGCCGTGTGGGCCACCGCGCTCGGGCGCTCCGAAGGCTTCACGAAGCTGTGGCCGACGATCACCTTCGGTGTCGCGCTCGTCGCCAGCATGGGCGGTCTCGCCTTCGCGCTGCGCGAGATCCCCACCGGGACGGGGTACGCCGTGTGGGTCGGCATCGGGGCATCCCTCACCGTGGTCTGGGCGATGGTGACGGGCGCCGAGTCGGTCTCCGTGGTGAAGATCCTGCTCATCCTCGGCCTCGTCGCGTGCATCGTCGGGCTCAAGCTCGTCTCGGATTGACGCGCCGCCCTGTCAACCCCGGGCATCCGCGCGAGCGTCGCGTTAGCGTCACGTCCACAGAGGACACCGACCGACGGAGGGCGACATGACCGGCGACGACCGCAGCACCGACGACAACGCGTACGAGGGGCCGGATGTGGAACTCCCCACCCACGACGGCGCGGTACCGGGCGGCGTCCCGCCTTTCGGCCAGCCCGTCCACCCGGACGAGGACCAGGACCCGCGCGAGGACTGAGGTCCCGCGGAACGACGAAGGGGACCCGGCGCGATGCCGAGTCCCCTTCGCTTCCGTGTGCCCCCGGAGGGATTCGAACCCCCGACTTCTGGTACCGGAAACCAACGCTCTATCCCCTGAGCTACGGAGGCGTACCGATCGAGACTATCACCGGTGCGGCCGCTCCCGCGCGCACGTCCACGCCGTCGCCTAGCCTGAAGCGATGACCTCCTCCGCTCCCGCCCCGACCGCGCGGGAGCAGCTCGTCGGCCTCGTCGAATCCGTCGCGAGCGGCGCCGCCCAGCCGGGTTTCGAGGTGCTGCGCTCGATGCCCGAGGTGCCGGGTGCCCGGCCGGCGGCGGTGCTCATCCTGTTCGGCGTCCTCGACGACGTGCCGGCCGACCGCGAGGCGGCTGAGAGCGCCGTCTCCCGCGATCTCGACGTGCTGCTGCTCTCCCGGGCCGAGACGCTCCGCGCCCACCCGGGACAGGTCGCGTTCCCCGGCGGACGGGTCGATCCGGGGGATGCGGATGCCGTCGCGACATCCCTCCGCGAGGCGTGGGAGGAGACGGGGCTCGAGATCGACGGGGTCGACGTCCTCGGCACGCTCGAGCCGATCCCGCTCGAGTTCTCCCGCCACCTCGTGACACCCGTGGTCGCGTGGTGGCGCCGCCCCTCACCCGTCCGCGTCGTGGACGAGGCCGAGTCGGCGGACGTCTTCCGCGCTCCCGTCGCCGATCTGCTCGACCCCGCCCACCGGGGCGTCACCGTCGTGCGGAGCGACCGGGGCGAGTTCCGAGGGCCCGCGTTCCTCATCCCGACACCCCGCGGCGACCGCCTCGTATGGGGGTTCACCGCCATGATCCTGGCGGGCCTGTTCACCCGGCTCGGCTGGGAGGAGCCGTGGGATGCGGGCCGCGTCATCCCCCTGCCGGGTCAGAACGCGTAGAAGTTCGCGTAGTCCGACAGCAGCAGGTCGGTCGCATCCTCCGGGACGAGGTAGGCGACGAGACCCTCGACCGTCTCGCCCTCGGCGATCGTGCCCTGGTCGACCAGCAGCGTCGTGTCGTCAGGCGGCACGACGTACGCGCTCGGGTAGCTCATCCCGTCCGGGGTCGCGACCGACAGGTCGTACGACGCGTACGACGCCTCGATGCCCTCGGGGTCGAGTCCCGTCACCGTCATCTCGACGAGGACGTACCGCATGCCGGTGATGTCCCTCTCGTTGTAGGCGTTCCACCCCAGGATCTCGTCGGTGGCGTCCTCGTCGACGAGCCGGACGTCGGCACGGTACTCGTCGCGCGACGACGACCCCGCCACGTACGGCAGGGGGAGCGGGTCCTCCAAAGACCCGGGACCGGTCTCGGGGGCGTAGGGCTCGAAGCCGCGGTCCGAGGGGGATGCCTCGGGTGCCGGTGCCGCGCCCGCATCGGGATCGTTGTACGACGGGCTCGGCGCCCAGATCAGGGAGCCGATCGAGATGGACACGATGAGCGCCCACGCCAGTCCGAGGCCGGACAGGACCGTGCCGGTCACCGCGAGCGCCTTGCGCTGCCGGCGGACGAGGGCGATCACGCCGATGACGGCGCCGGCCAGGGCGATGAGGAGTCCGAGGAACGGGATCCACGCCGACAGGAAGGCCGCGATGCCGAGCACGAGGGCCGCGACGGCCCACCCCTGCGGCGCGCTCGGCGGCAGGACGGGGCCGCCGTACGGTGCGTACCCCGCCGGCGGCGCTCCGTACTGTGCCGGCGGCGCTCCGTAGGGCGCGTGCGGCGGCACCGGGCCGTACGCCGGCACGGGACCCTGCGCCGGAGGAACGGTCGCCGCGTCTGCGGGCAGGAACGGGGGAGCGGCGTGCCACGCCGCGCCGTCCCAGTAGCGGAGTTCGTTGCCGGCGTGCGGAGCCGGATACCACCCGGCAGGCGTCGTTTCGCTCACGTGTGTGTCCCCCTCGTCGATGCAGAGAGAGCCCACCGGCCCCCTTCCACGACGAGCGTACAAGCGCAAGGGGGAGCGCCTCCGGGACTGTCCACCGTAGCGTCGACGCGGTAGGAAGGGAGCCCACATGGCACGCATCACGATCATCGGGGGACACGGGAAGGTCGCGCTGCTGCTTGCGCCGCTCCTGGTCGAGGCCGGACACGACGTCACGTCCGTCATCCGCAACCCGGAGCACGAGCAGGACGTCGCCCGCACGGGTGCCCGCCCGGTCGTCGCCGACGTCGCGGCATCCGATCTCGACGCCCTCACCGATCTGCTGGCCGACAGCGATGCCGTGGTCTGGTCCGCCGGTGCCGGTGGCGGCTCGCCCGAGCGCACCTACGCGGTGGATCGGGATGCCGCGATCCGATCGATCGACGCGGCCGTCGCTGCTGAGGCGCGCCGCTACGTCATGGTGTCGTACTTCGGCGCCGGGCCGGATCACGGGGTCGACCCGTCGGACGGTTTCTACGCGTACGCCGAGGCGAAGGCGGCGGCGGACGAACACCTGCGAGGCGCCGACCTCGACTGGACGATCCTCGCGCCGTCGGCGCTGACCCTCGACGAGCCCACCGGCAAGATCGACGCCCGCGCCGACGAAGGGACCTCGGTCCCGCGTGCGGACGTCGCCGCCGTGATCGCGGCGGTGCTGGCGGAACCGGCCACGATCGGACGCACGGTCTCGTTCAACACCGGCGACGTGCCGATCGCCGAGGCCATCCGGCCGTGAGCGGTCAGGGCCGGACGGGCGCCGACTCGTCCTCGGTCGGGGCGACGGCGTCGGTGCTCGCGCTGCGGTCGACGAGCGCCTGCTGAAGCCGCTCGGCGAGGTACGCGTGACCCGGGTCGGAAGGATGCCGCTTGCCGGCGCCGACGTCGATCACGTCGAGGTAGTTGGCGGGGGTGACCCACTGCTCCTGGAGCGGCGAGATGTACCACCAGTGCCGGTCGGCGGCCGCCTTCTGGAGGTCGCGGTCGATGCGGGCGGTGCCCTCGTCGATCGGGAACTGGTGCGGGGTCGGCCCGAAGATCACGATCTGCGCGTGCGGGTACAGCCGGGCGAAGACGTCCCAGGTGGCGTCGACGGCCTCGCGGTAGCCGCGCTCGCCCTGCTGACGGTCGTTGATCGAGCCCTGGATGATGATCAGGTCGTAGTCGGCGGCCGGATCGAGCCACTTCGCCCGCGTGCGGAAGTCGGGACCGTCCCACCCGGGCTTCATGTACCCCGAGCCGCGGACGCCGTCGACGGTCACGTCCCACCCGGTGAGCCGCTCGAGGCGGTACGCGTAGCCGTCCGTGGGGACGGTCGCTGCCGCGCCGTAGGTCCAGGAGTCGCCGAAGACGAGCACGTCGGCGTCGGCCGGGAGCGAGAGCGGCTCGACGGTGGAGACGCCGTCCGATGAGGAGGCGGCGTCGACGGCGGAGATGCTGCGCCACGGCTGCCACGCGGCGAGCGCGACGATGGCGGCGACTCCGACGGCGATGATCCCCAGTCCCCACCCCCGAGCGCGTCGTTCAGAGGTCATGCGACGAGGGTAAGCGATGATCCCCGAACTCGCCGAGCACGATCTTCACCGTGGGAGGATTGCTCGGTGCAGCGTGTCGTCACGGCGGAACTCGACCTCGATCTCGAGGGCGAGCTCGACCTCATCCTCTCCGTCGCCGTGGCCGCCGGCACTCCGCTCGCCCACGAGCGCCTCCGCATCCTGCGGAACGGCGAGGATCTGCCCGCCGTGACGGTGACGGATGCCGTGGGCACGCGGCTGCACCGCCTCCGCGTCGGGGCGGGCCCCGTGCAGGTGCGGTACGACGCACGCGTCGACGGGCCGCTCGCCGTGGCCCCGGCCTCCGACCTCGACACCGCCGTCTACCTCCGGCCGAGCCGCTACGCCCCGTCGGACTCCGTCTTCGCGCAGGCGCGCCGCCAGTTCGGGGGGCTCCGCGGCACCGACCTCCTCGCCGCCGTCGAGTCGTTCGTCGCCGAGACCGTCACCTATTCGCCCGGTCTGTCCCTCGGCACCGACTCGGCCGTCACGACGCTCGCCACGGGGCAGGGCGTCTGCCGCGATTACGCGCACCTCGTCATCGCGCTCCTGCGGGCGATGGATGTCCCCGCCCGCTACGTCGCGTGCTACGCACCGGGTCTCGTCCCGATGGACTTCCACGCAGTCGCCGAGGCGTGGATCGACGGGCGCTGGCTCGTCGTCGACGCGACCCGGCTGTCGAACCGTCGCGGGCTGGTGCGCATCGCCACGGGGCGGGATGCCGCGGACTGCGCCTTCCTCAGCTATTACGGTGCGAACCTGGCGCTGCGACGGCTCGTCGTGGACGCGTGCGTCGACGCCGACGACGCGGTCGCCGCCGCGGCATCCGATCCGCAGCAGGACGATCGGGCAGCGCTGGTCTCGATCGGGTGATTAGGGTGATGCGTAGGACATCGGGGAGGTGCGGGTGAAGACCGCGGATGACGCCATTCGGCGAGCGATCATCGAGGACTACCGCGTGCTGGGCGAGGCCCCGGAAGCGGACCTCCAGGGCCTGGTGCAGCTGGCCGCCACCGTGTGCGGCGTCCCCACCGCGGTCATCAACCTCATCGACGATCGGTTCCAGCATCAGATCGCGGCGGTCGGCATCGAGCCGGCGGTCTGCAGCCGCGAGGACTCGATGTGCGCGGTCGTGTTCCGCAAGCCGGGTCACACCGTCGTCACCGACGCGAGCCTCGACGAGCGATTCGCGGGCAATCCGTTCGTGACCGGGGAGGTCGCCAACGTCAAGTTCTACGCCTCGAGCCCACTCATCACCCCGATGGGGGTGCCCATCGGCACCATCTGCATCTTCGACGAGGTGCCCCGTGAGCTCCCCGAGGACGAGAGTGCGGCGCTCGCCCTCATCGCGCGCCAGATCGTCGACGTGCTCGAACTGCGACGCATCTCGCGGGAGCTCGGCGAGTCGAACGAGCAGCTCGAGAACTTCGCGGCACAGGTCGCGCACGACCTCCGCAACCCGCTGACCGCGCTCACCGGATACATCGAGCTCGCCGCGGACGTCCCCGAGGTCGCAGATCTCCCCGCGGCGTCGCGCGCGCTCGCCCGCGCCGAGTCGGTCGCCGACAGGATGTCGGGGATGATCGCGCGGCTGCTGGACTACGCGCGCGTCGGCGGATCGCCCATCCGTCGCACCGCGGTCGACGTCGAACCGCTCGTCGCCTCGACGATGGAGGACCTCCGCAGCGCGGGCGAGGACAACGGCGCCGAGGTGACGGTCGAGGCATCCGTCCCCGTCCAGGCCGACCCGACCCTGGCAAGCGTCCTCGTGCAGAACCTCGTCGGGAACGCGGTCAAGTTCGCCGGGACCGGCGGTCGCCTCCCGCGGGTCGTCGTCTCGGTCGGAACGGTCGCGTCCGGCGTGCGCATCGTCGTCGACGACAACGGCCCGGGTGTGCCGGTCGCCGAGCGGGAGCTCGTGCTCGAGCCGCTCGAGCGCGGATCGAACGCCGAGGCCCCCGGCTTCGGGATCGGCCTCGCGACGTGCCGTCGCATCGTCGAGTCCCACGGCGGCCGCCTCGGGATCGACGATTCGCCGCTCGGGGGAGCCCGCATCTGGGTCGTCCTGCCGTCGGCGTGAGGGTCTCCCGACCGTAGACTTATCGGGTTATGACTCCCGACGCCCTCTCCGCCGCCCTCCTCGCCGTCGTCCTCCCGCTCGTCGAGGCGCGACGACCCGGCGCCGGTGAGTCGCTCACCGTCGCCGATTTCCCGGTCGAGCGGCCGAAGAACCGCGATCACGGCGACTGGGCCTCCAACGCCGCCCTGAAGCTGTCGAAGCAGGTCGGGGCGAACCCGCGCGAGTTCGCGGCCGAGGTCGCCGACGCGCTCGCCGCCGTCGACGGCATCGCCTCGGTCGAGGTCGCCGGTCCCGGGTTCATCAACATCCGACTGGATGCCGCCGCCGCCGGCGCGCTCGCGAAGACGATCGTCGACGCCGGTGCGAGCTTCGGACACGGGCGCACGCAGGAGGGCAACACGATCAACCTCGAGTTCGTCAGCGCGAACCCGACCGGTCCCATGCACATCGGCCACACGCGGTGGGCGGCGCTCGGCGACGCGATCGCGCGTCTGCTGCTGGCCAGCGGCGCGACCCTCGTGCGCGAGTTCTACATCAACGACGCCGGTGCGCAGATGGATCGCTTCGGCCGCTCGGTCCTCGCCCGCATCGAGGGTAAGCCGACGCCCGAGGACGGGTATGCCGGCGCGTACATCGACGACCTCGCGACCCGGGTCGCCGCCGCCGAGCCGGGTCTGGGCGACCTGCCCGAGGCCGAGCGCGTCGCGGTGGCCCGCGACAAGGCCTACGAGCTGCAGCTCGCGGAGCTCCAGGCATCCCTCGAGAAGTTCAACGTGCATTTCGACGTTTTCTTCAGCGAGCGCACGCTCCACGCGAAGAAGCCGGACGGCGGCCCGAGCCTCGTCGACGAGGCGGTCGACCGCCTGCGCGCGCAGGGCCACGTGTTCGACGCCGAGGGTGCGGTCTGGGTGCGCACAACCGACTTCGGCGACGACAAGGACCGCGTCATCCGTCGGTCCAACGGCGAGTACACCTACTTCGCCGCCGACGCCGCCTACTACCTGAACAAGGGCGACCGCGGCTTCGCGCACAAGATCTACCTGCTCGGCGCCGACCACCACGGGTACGTGCACCGCCTCAAGGCGCTCGCGGGGGCTGCCGGCGACGACCCGGAGAAGGACATCGAGGTGCTCATCGGGCAGCTCGTGTCGGTCAACGGCGCGCGGCTGTCCAAGCGCGCGGGCAACATCATCGAGCTCGACGACCTGCGCGAGTGGCTCGGCACGGACGCGCTGCGGTACTCGCTCGCGCGCTACCCGGCCGACTCGCCGCTCACGCTCGATCCCGAGATTCTGCAGAAGCGCACGAACGACAACCCGGTGTTCTACGTGCAGTACGCCCACGCGCGGACGCACAACGTCGCTCGGAACGCCGCGGACTCCGGCGTCTCGCGCGACGCGTTCGCCCCGGAGCTGCTCACGCACGAGACCGAGTCCGCTCTCCTCGGCGCCCTGCAGGAGTTCCCGCGCCTGGTCGCCTTCGCGGCCGAGCTGCGTGAGCCGCACCGCATCGCGCGCTACCTCGAGGAGCTCGCGAGCCTCTACCACCGCTGGTACGACTCCTGCCGTGTGACGCCCCTCGGCGACGAGGAGGTCACCGACCTTCACCGCACGCGCCTCTGGCTCAACGACGCCACCGGTCAGGTGCTGCGCAACGGTCTCGACCTGCTCGGCGTGAGCGCGCCCGAGCGGATGTGACATGACGACCGTCACGGCGCCCCGCCGACGTCGCCGCGGCTGGGTCGTCGTGATCGTCGTCGTCGCGGTGCTCGCCGCCCTGGTGGTCGCGGCGGAGTTCGCGGCGCGGGCGATCGTGCCGCAGGTCGTCCGCTCGCAGCTGATCGAGAACCTCGGCCTGCCTGCGGACCAGGCGATCGACGTCGAGATCCCCGGGCTCGTCCTGCCCCAGCTCGCCGTCGGGAGCATCGCTCAGATGAGCGTGTCCGCCGACGACGTGGACGTCGAGGGGATCTCGGGCGATGTTCGGGTCGACATCCAGGATGCGCCGGTCCGGGGTGGCGACTGGAGCAGCGCCCGCGCCGTCGTCGTGCTGGACGAGGACCAGGTCCGCACGATCCTGTCGCGGGTGGACGGCTTCCCGGTCGACGCCTTCCGCCTCGCGCCCCCCGAGGTCGCCCTCGACACGGAACTGAACCTGTTCGGGGCCGCCATCCCGCTGGGTGTGCGCCTGTCCGCGGCCGCGGAGGACGGCGACCTCGTCCTCTCGCCGACGACCTTCCGGCTCGGCGACGTGGACGTGAGCGCCGATGCGCTCCGCGAGCAGGTCGGGCCGCTCGTGGGCTCCTTCGCGCAGAGCTGGCCGGTGTGCCTCGCGCAGTACCTGCCGCGCGCGCTCACCCTGACGGGCGTCGTCGTCGAGGAGCGCGGGGTTGTCGCGACCTTCGAGATCGACAGCGCGATTCTGCGCGACGAGACCGCCCAGCAGCCCGGTTCCTGCTCCGACGCCTCGTAGCGTCACGGGGCCGGGGGCGGCGGCCGGGGTGCCCTAGACTGTGGGCACCGTCGGGGCGTGGCCACACCGCCCGACGATCCCGTTCCCACCCGATTGGTGCCCCTGCGTGTCCACCGCCTCCGACCGTCCCGCCGTGCCCGAGTGGCTCTCGAAGCCGGATGATGCGAATGCGCTCGTCGAGGCCGTCTGGCCCGCTGGCGCGACGCGCGACGACACCGGCGCGCTCGTCCTCGGTGGCGTGCCGGCGACCGAGCTGGCCGAGCGTTTCGGCACGCCGCTCTACGTCGTCGACGAGGACCTCGTCCGCGCCCGCGCCCGCGAGGTGCTGACGGCGTTCCGGGATGCCGCGGCCCGCCACGGCGGCACGGCGCGGGTCTACTACGCGGGCAAGGCGTTCCTCACGACCGACGTCGTGCGCTGGGTGACCGCGGAGGGCCTCGGCGTCGATGTCGCCAGCGGCGGCGAGCTGGCGGTCGCCCTCGCCGCGGGCGCGGACCCCAGCCGTCTCGGACTCCATGGCAACAACAAGCTCCTGCCCGAGATCGCCCGCGCCGTGCGCGCGGGGGTCGGCTCGATCGTCATCGACTCGCTCGTCGAGATCGAGCGGATCGCGGCCGAGGCCGCCTCCCAGGGCGTCGTGCAGACCGTCCTCGTCCGCGTCAACAGCGGCGTCCACGCCGAGACGCACGACTTCCTGGCGACCGCCCACGAGGATCAGAAGTTCGGCTTCGCCCTGACGGATGCCGAGGCGGCGGTCGCCCGCATCCGCGAGCTGCCTTCGTTGCGCTTCGCGGGGCTGCACTGCCACATCGGCTCGCAGATCTTCGGCACGGCCGGGTTCGCCGAGTCCGCCGCGCGCGTCGTCGAGGTCCACGCACGGCTGCGCGAGGGCGGCGAGGTCCCGATGCTGAACCTCGGCGGCGGCTTCGGCATCGCCTACACGTCGAAGGACGACCCGACCCCCATCGCGGAGCTCGCCGGGGGGATCGTCGCGGCGGTCGCCGGCGAGTGCGCGAGCCGCGGCATCCCTCTTCCCGAACTCGCGTTCGAGCCGGGACGGGCGATCGTCGGCCGCGCCGGCGTGACCCTGTATTCGGTCGGCACGGTGAAGCCCGTGCGCGTCTCGGACGACCTCGAGCGGCTGTACGTGAGCGTCGACGGGGGCATGAGCGACAACGCGCGGACGGCGCTGTACGGCGCCGACTACAGCGCCCGCATCGCGAGCCGTCGCAGCGACGCGGACGCCTCGCTCGCGCGCGTCGTCGGTCGGCACTGCGAGGCGGGTGACATCGTCGTCGGCGCGGAGTACCTCCCCGGCGACGTGGCCCCGGGCGACCTGCTGGCCGTCGCGGCGACCGGCGCGTACTGCTTCTCGCTCGCGAGCAACTACAACTACCTGACGCGCCCTCCCGTGGTCGCCGTCGGCGGCGGTGCCGCCCGGCTGATCGTCCGCGGAGAGGACGAGAACGACCTGCTGGCGCGCGACCTCGGCGTCGCACCGGCCGCATCCCGCACCACCGAGGAGTCCGCATGATCGAACCCCGCCGCCTGCGCGTCGCGCTGCTGGGAGCCGGCGCCGTCGGATCCCAGGTCGCCCGCCTGCTGCTGACCCACGCCGACGAGCTCGCCGACCGCGCCGGTGCGCCGCTCGACCTCGTCGGGATCGCCGTCCGCGACGTGGATGCGCCGCGCGAGGCCGACCTGCCGCGCGACCTGTTCACGACCGACGCCGACACCCTCATCGCCGGCGCCGACATCGTGATCGAGGTCACCGGCGGTCTCGAGCCGGCGCGCACCCGGATCCTCCACGCTCTGTCCTCCGGCGCCGACGTCGTCACCGCCAACAAGGCGCTGCTGGCCACCCACGGCAGTGAGATCTTCGACGCCGCCGACCAGGTCGGTGCGACCGTCGCCTACGAGGCCGCCGTCGCCGGCGCCATCCCGATCATCCGTCCGCTGCGCGACTCGCTCGCCGGCGACCGCGTCCGTCGCATCATGGGCATCGTCAACGGGACGACGAACTACATCCTCGACCGCATGGACCGCGAGGGCCTCGGCTTCGACGAGGTGCTCGCCGAGGCGCAGCGGCTCGGGTACGCCGAGGCCGACCCGACGGCGGATGTCGAGGGCTACGACGCGGCGCAGAAGGCCGCCATCCTCGCGAGTCTCGCCTTCCACACGACCGTCCCGCTCGAGGCCGTGCACCGCGAGGGCATCACGGCGGTGGATGCCGGTGTCATCGAGGCCGCCCGCAAGGCGGGCTATGTCGTGAAGCTGCTCGCCGTCTGCGAGCGTCTCGTCGACCAGCCCGACGCCGCGCCCACGGGCGAGGCCATCTCGGTGCGCGTCTACCCGGCGCTCGTCCCGCGCGAGCACCCGCTGGCGTCCGTCCACGGCGCCAACAACGCCGTGTTCGTCGAGGCCGAGGCCGCCGGCGACCTCATGTTCTACGGCGCCGGCGCCGGGGGAGTGCAGACCGCGTCGGCCGTGCTCGGCGACGTCGTCTCGGCCGCGCGTCGTCACGTCGCCGGAGGGCCGGGTGTCGGCGAGTCGACGCGGGCCGGACTTCCGATCGTGCCGATCGGCCGCATCCGCACCAGCTGCCAGATCACGCTCGAGGTCGACGACCGACCGGGCGTCCTGGCCACCGTCGCGGGGATCCTCAGCGACGGGGACGTGTCCATCGCGACCGTCGAACAGACCACCTCGGGCGACGCCGTCGTCCGGGACGGCGGGGATGCCGTCGCGCACCTCGTCATCGGAACCCACACGGCCCGGGAGCAGGACCTGGCCGACACCGTCGAGCGGCTGGCTGCCACCAGCGCCGTGCGCCGGGTGATCTCGGTCCTGCGCGTAGAAGGAGACTGACATGGCACACGTCTGGCGCGGAGTCCTCCGCGAGTACGCCGATCGACTGGGCGTCACCGACGCCTCGACCGTCGTGACGCTCGGCGAGGGCGGCACCCCCCTCATCCCCGCCGCGTCGCTGTCGCGCATCACCGGAGCCGACGTCTACATCAAGTTCGAGGGCATGAACCCGACCGGCTCGTTCAAGGACCGCGGCATGACGGTCGCGCTCTCGCGTGCCGTCGAGCACGGCGCCGAGGCCGTCATCTGCGCCTCGACGGGCAACACCTCGGCATCCGCAGCCGCCTACGCGGCGCACGCCGGTATCACGGCGGCCGTCCTCGTGCCCGAGGGCAAGATCGCGATGGGCAAGCTCAGCCAGGCCGTCGCCCATAACGGCAAGCTCATCCAGATCCGCGGCAACTTCGACGACTGCCTCGAGATCGCGCGCGAGCTCGCCGTCGGCTACAAGGTGCACCTCGTCAACTCGGTCAACCCCGACCGCATCGAGGGCCAGAAGACCGCCGCCTACGAGGTCGTCAGCCAGCTCGGCGACGCCCCCGACTTCCACTTCATCCCGGTCGGCAACGCCGGCAACTACACCGCCTACTCGCGCGGGTACCGCGAGGAGGCCGAGCGTGGCGTCGCGACGCGCGTGCCCCGCATGTTCGGCTTCCAGGCCGAGGGTTCGGCGCCGCTCGTGCGCGGCGAGGTCGTCAAGAACCCCGAGACGATCGCCTCGGCCATCCGCATCGGCAACCCCGCGTCGTGGGACCTCGCTCTCGAGGCCCGCGCGGCGACCGACGGGTGGTTCGGCGCGATCGACGACGAGCGCATCCTCGCGGCGCAGAAGCTGCTCGCCGGGACCGTCGGCGTCTTCGTCGAGCCGGCCTCCGCGATCAGCGTCGCGGGTCTGCTCGACCGTGCCGAGGCCGGCGTCATCCCGAACGGCGCCAAGGTCGTGCTGACCGTCACCGGCCACGGCCTGAAGGACCCGCAGTGGGCGCTGCGCAACGCCGACGGCTCGCAGGTCGAGCCGCTCGTCGTGGATGCCGCGACCAGCGAGGTCGCGTCCGCGCTCGACCTCACGCGCGTGGCGGGATGACGCTCGCCGGGCGTAGCGTCGCCGTCCGCGTGCCGGCCACGAGCGCCAACCTGGGTCCGGGCTTCGACACGCTGGGCCTCGCCCTGAGCGTCCACGACGAGCTCGTCGTGACCGCGCTCGACGCGCCGGGGCTCGAGATCGAGGTCACCGGCGAGGGTTCCGCCGACGTGCCGACGGACGCCTCGCACCTCGTCGTGAAATCTATGGCGTACGCGTTCGAGGCCGTCGGCAGGCCGATGCCCGGCATCCGACTGCGCGCGCACAACGTGATCCCGCACGGCCGGGGCATGGGATCGTCGGGGGCCGCCGTGGTCGCGGGCCTCCTCGCGGCGCAGGGACTGCTCGAGGGGGACGTCACCCTCGGGCCCGAGACCCTGCTGCGCCTCGCCACCGAACTCGAAGGGCACCCCGACAACGTCGCCCCGGCGCTCTTCGGCGGTCTGACGATCGCGTGGATGGACCAGGACGGTCCGCAGCACAAGAAGCTCGCGGTCCACCGCGGTGTCTCGCCCCTCGTGTTCGTTCCCGAGTTCACGATGTCGACGTCGGTCGCGCGGGGACTCGCGCCGCTCCACGTCACCCGCGAGGACGCCGTCTTCAACGTCTCGCGGTCTGCGCTGCTGATCGCGGCGCTCACGCAGAGCCCCGAGCTGCTGATGGCGGCGACCGAGGACAAGCTGCACCAGTCGTACCGGGCGCAGGCGATGCCCGCGACCGACGCGCTCGTGCAGTCGCTCCGCGGCGCCGGCTTCGCCGCCGTCGTCTCGGGCGCCGGCCCCAGCGTGCTCGTCCTGGCCGACGGCCCCGGGCGCCGCCTCGAGGCGGTCGAGTTCGCGGCGCGGTCCACGGACACGCCATGGAAACCCCTGCTGCTGGCCGTCGATGTCCGGGGTGGTACAGTGAAGGACCATACGGAGGATGCCACGTAATCACGTGAATCTGCCCTCCATCGCAATCTGCGAACCACCGCACACCCCCTTCTGACGGGCCTGCGCAACTTCTGTGCCTGCGCGAACACCCCGCTGAGGAACCGGATTCGTCGTGGACGGAACCACCTGCGGTTATGACTTTCCACATCTGAAAGGGAGAACTCGTGGAGTCCATCTCCGAGATCCAGACCGGCGACGACGTCGCCACCGGCGGCACCGTCGCCGACGAGACCACCGCCGACGCCACCGCCGAGTCGGCCGTGCCCGCGACCGAAGAGACGCCCGCCGAGGAGGCTCCCGCCGAGGAGGCCCCCGCGGACGAGGCCCCCGCGGACGAGGCCCCCGCCGCCGAGGCCCCCACCGCGGAGGCCCCCGTCGCCGACGACGAGGTGGCCGCTGCGCAGCCGGT
Source organism: Microbacterium oleivorans (assembly GCF_001644225.1). Taxonomy (GTDB): domain Bacteria; phylum Actinomycetota; class Actinomycetes; order Actinomycetales; family Microbacteriaceae; genus Microbacterium; species Microbacterium gawkjiense. Next base: position 298,801 of record NZ_LSTV01000001.1, read on the forward strand.
CGACGAGGCCCCGGCCGAGGAGAAGCCCGCCGAGAAGCCGGCGAAGGCGCCGCGCAAGCGCGCTCCGCGTCGCGCGAAGAGCACCGATGTGCCGTCCGCCGATGCCGCCGTCGCCGCCGACGCCGCGGAAGCCCCCGCCGTCGAGGCCCCCACCGCCGAGGCCCCGGCCGCCGACGCCGCCGAGACTCCGGCCGCCGACGCCGCGTCCGCCGTCGAGGCACCCGCGGCCGACGCCGCCCCCGAGACCACCGAGCAGGCCGCGACCGCCGAGGCGCCGACGGCCGATGCCGCGGCACCGACGGCATCCGCCGATGACAGCGAGAACGCCGGCGAGGGCAACGGCCGCAGCCGCAGCCGTTCGCGCAGCCGCAGCCGCAACCGCAACAAGGGCGAGAACGCCCAGAACGGCAACGCGCAGAACGGCAACGGCCAGAACGCGCCCGCCGACAAGCCCGCCGTCGAGCAGGCCTCCGACGACGAGCAGGGTCAGGGTCGCGGTCGCCAGCGCAACAAGCGTCGCGGTCAGTCCACGAACGACGAGTTCGACACCGAGATCGGCGAGGACGACGTCCTCATCCCGATCGCCGGCATCCTCGACGTCCTCGACAACTACGCGTTCGTCCGCACGACCGGCTACCTCCCCGGCCAGAGCGACGTCTACGTCTCGCTCGGTCAGGTCAAGAAGTACAACCTGCGCAAGGGCGACGCCGTCGTCGGCGCCATCAAGCAGCCGCGCGAGGGCGAGCAGTCGAGCCGTCAGAAGTACAACGCGCTCGTCAAGGTCGACGCCGTCAACGGCCTCTCGGTCGAGGACGCCGCGACGCGTGTCGAGTTCGGCAAGCTCACGCCGCTCTATCCGCAGGAGCGGCTGCGCCTCGAGACGGCCCCCGAGAAGCTGACGCAGCGCATCATCGACCTCGTCGCCCCGATCGGCAAGGGCCAGCGCGGCCTGATCGTCGCGCCGCCGAAGGCCGGCAAGACGATCGTCCTGCAGCAGATCGCGAACGCGATCGCGACGAACAACCCCGAGGTCCACCTCATGGTCGTGCTCGTCGACGAGCGTCCCGAAGAGGTCACCGACATGCAGCGGACGGTCAAGGGCGAGGTCATCGCCTCGACGTTCGACCGCCCCGCCGAGGACCACACGACGGTCGCCGAGCTCGCCATCGAGCGCGCCAAGCGCCTCGTCGAGCTGGGCCGCGACGTCGTCGTCCTGCTCGACTCGATCACCCGCCTCGGTCGCGCCTACAACATCTCGGCGCCGACCTCGGGTCGCGTGCTCACCGGCGGTGTCGACGCATCCGCTCTCTACCCGCCCAAGCGCTTCTTCGGCGCTGCGCGCAACATCGAGAACGGCGGATCGCTCACGATCCTCGCGACAGCCCTCGTCGAGACCGGTTCGAAGATGGACGACGTCATCTTCGAGGAGTTCAAGGGCACCGGCAACAGCGAGCTGCGCCTGTCGCGTCAGCTCGCCGACAAGCGCATCTTCCCCGCCGTCGACGTGAACGCGTCGAGCACGCGTCGCGAGGAGATGCTGCTCTCGGCCGACGAGGTCAAGATCACGTGGAAGCTGCGCCGGGCCCTCGCGGGTCTCGACCCCCAGCAGGCCCTCGAAGTCGTCCTCGGCAAGCTCAAGGAGACGACGTCGAACGTCGAGTTCCTCGTGCAGATGCAGAAGTCGATCCCGACGCCCGCCGCGGGCGGCCACGGCCACGGGCACGAGAACAGCATCCGCTGACCCTCGCGTCGTGTTCGAGTCCGTCCAGACGCTGATCGACGAGCACCGCGCGGTCCAGGAGGAACTCTCCGACCCCGCGGTGCACGCCGATGCGGCGCGCGCCAAGCGCGTCAACCGGCGGTACGCGGAGCTCTCGCGCATCGTCGCGGCGCACGACGCCTGGCGGGCCGCGGAGGAGGACCTCGCGGCTGCGCGGGAACTCGCGAAGGAGGACGCCGCCTTCGCCGACGAGGTCCCCGTGCTCGAGCAGCGTCTCGCGGAGGCGCAGGAGAAGCTCCGTCGCCTGCTCATCCCGCGCGACCCCGACGACGCCCGCGACGTGATCCTCGAGATCAAGGCGGGGGAGGGCGGCGCCGAGTCGGCGCTGTTCGCCGCCGACCTGCTGCGCATGTACCTGCAGTACGCCGCCTCGCAGGGGTGGAAGACCGAACTGCTCGAGCGCAACGAGTCCGATCTGGGCGGCTACAAGGATGTCCAGGTCGCCATCAAGGGCTCCTCGAGCGATCCCGCCCAGGGTGTCTGGGCCCACCTCAAGTACGAGGGCGGCGTGCACCGTGTGCAGCGCGTGCCCGCGACCGAGTCGCAGGGCCGCATCCACACCTCCACGACCGGAGTGCTGGTCTTCCCCGAGGTCGACGAGCCCGAAGAGGTGCAGATCGACGCGAACGACCTCAAGATCGACGTCTTCCGCTCGTCGGGTCCGGGAGGTCAGTCGGTCAACACGACCGACTCCGCCGTCCGCATCACCCACCTGCCCACGGGCATCGTCGTGTCGATGCAGAACGAGAAGAGCCAGCTGCAGAACCGCGAAGCCGGCATGCGTGTGCTCCGCGCGCGCCTGCTCGCCAAGCAGCAGGAGGAGCGGGATGCCGCGGCCTCCGACGCCCGCCGGTCCCAGATCCGCGGGATGGACCGTTCGGAGCGCATCCGCACGTACAACTTCCCCGAGAACCGGATCGCCGACCACCGCACCGGGTACAAGGCGTACAACCTCGACCAGGTGATGGACGGCGCGCTCGGACCTCTCATCGAGTCCGCGATCGCGGCCGATGAGGAAGCGCGGCTGGCAGCCGTCGGCTCAGAGGCCTGACCGCTCAGATGTGGTACTCGGGCGCCGTCAGGATCGCCCGGGTGTCCTCGCCGACCGCCCGCCGTCGGGCCCGCGCCGGCACCCCGACGAGCACGGAGTCGGACGGCGCGTCCTTCGTGACCACGGCGTTCGCGCCGATGACCGAGTGCGCGCCGATGACGATCGGTCCGAGGATCTTCGCTCCCGCGCCGACGGCGACGCCGTCTTCGAGGGTCGGATGCCGCTTGCCGCCGTCCCGGGTGCGACCGCCCAGCGTCACCCCGTGGTAGAGCATGACGTCGTCGCCGACCTCGGCGGTCTCGCCGATGACGACACCCATGCCGTGGTCGATGAAGAAGCGTCGCCCGATGCGGGCGCCGGGGTGGATCTCGATGCCGGTGAGCCAGCGGGTGACCTGCGAGAGCGCCCGCGCGGGGAAGCGCCGGCCCCGCCGCCACAGCGCGTGCGACACCCGGTGGCTCCACACTGCGTGGAGCCCCGGGTACAGCAGCGCGATCTCGAGCCCGCCGCGTGCGGCCGGGTCGCGCAGCTTCGCCGCCGCGATGTCCTCGCGGACGGCGCGGACGACGGCGACGAGGCTGCGGCGCAGGGAGCGGGCGATGCCGGGCACGACGGACCTTTCGGAGACGGCCGGGATCAGTCGCGGAACTCCTCGAAGAGCGCCGTCGAGAGGTACCGCTCGCCGAAGGAGGGGATGATCACGACGATGTTCTTGCCCTCGGCCTCGGGACGTGCGGCGACCTGGAGCGCCGCCCAGATGGCGGCGCCGGACGAGATGCCCACGAGGATGCCCTCGGTCGTGGCGACCTTCTTGGCGGTCGCGATCGCGTCGTCGAACGTGACGTCCTGGACTTCGTCGATGACGCCCTGGTCGAGGATCGGCGGGATGAAGTTCGGGCCGATGCCCTGGATCTTGTGGGGTCCGGGCTTGCCCTCGGTCAGCAGCGGGGAGTCCTTCGGCTCGACCGCGACCACCTTCGCGGCGGGCACGCGCTCCTTCAGCACCTGGCCGACGCCGGTGATCGTCCCGCCGGTGCCGATGCCGGCGACGAAGTAGTCGACGGCGCCGTCGGTGTCGCGGAGGATCTCCTCGGCGGTGGTCTTGCGGTGGATCTCGACGTTGGCCTGGTTGGCGAACTGCTTCGCGAGCACCGCGCCGGGGGTCTCGGCGGCGATGCGCTCGGCCTCGCCGACGGCGCCCTTCATGCCGAGCGACGGGTCGGTCAGGACGAGCTCGGCACCGTAGGCGCGCAGCAGCATCCGGCGCTCGATCGACATCGAGGACGGCATCGTCAGGATGACCTTGTAGCCGCGGGCCGCGCCCACCATCGCCAGCGCGATGCCGGTGTTGCCGCTCGTGCCCTCGACGATCGTGCCGCCGGGCTGCAGCTCACCGGACGCCTCGGCGGCGTCGACGATCGCGATGCCCAGGCGGTCCTTGACCGACGAGGCGGGGTTGTAGAACTCGAGCTTGGCGAGGATGGTCCCCGGCAGTCCCTCGGACACGCGGTTCAGTCGGACGAGGGGGGTGTTGCCGAATGCGCTCGTGATGTCGGAGTGGATGCCGGTCATGGGATGCCTTCCGTGCGGGTCGGATGAAAGGGTGCGGCTCAGGTGTCCGCGATGCGCCCCCAGCCTACGGTCCCGGCGACCCGGGCGGCCCTGTGTGACGATGCCGTGCGCGGTATCCTGAGGCTTCCCATGTCGACTTCACGGACTTCCGACGCGCCCACGGGCAGCGACCTCGCCCCCCTCGTCCGTCGCGCCGCCGAGCGCCTCGCCGCGTCCGGCGTGACGTCCGCCGATGTCGACGCCGAACTCCTCGCCGCGCACGTCCTGGGCATCGGCCGGGGGGAGCTCGCCGCTGCCATGATGCGCGGTGATCGGATGCCGGAGGCCGCCGCGACCCGATTCGCTGAACTCGTCGCGCGCCGCGCCGCACGCGAGCCCCTTCAGCACCTGACCGGAACGGCCCCGTTCCGGCACCTCGAACTCCGTGTCGGTCCGGGGGTCTTCGTCCCGCGTCCCGAGACCGAGATGGTCGCGCAGCTCGCGATCGACGCGCTGCGCGCCGCGCCCGGCCCGGAGCCGGTCGCCGTCGACCTCGGTACGGGGAGCGGCGCGCTCGCCCTGTCGCTCGCGACCGAGGTGCCGCACGCGCAGGTGCACGCGGCCGAGAACTCGGTCGATGCTTTCCTCTGGGCGAAGGAGAACTTCGCCGCGCATGCGCCGCACGCCCGGCTCGCCTTCATCGACCTCGCCGATGCGTTCCCCGAGCTGGACGGCACCGTCTCGGTCGTGGTGTCGAACCCGCCGTACGTCCCCGACGACGCGATCCCGCGCGACCCCGAGGTGCGCTTCTGGGACCCGCCGGCGGCGCTGTACGGCGGCCCCGACGGCCTTGACGTCGTGCGCGTGCTGTCGCACGTCGCGCTGCGGCTGCTGCACCCCGGCGGCACGCTGGTGATCGAGCACGGCGAGTGGCAGGGCCCCGACATCCGCGATCTGCTGACCGCGGATGGGTGGCGCGGCGCGGCCACGCACCGCGACCTCACCACGCGCGACCGCGCGACGACGGCGCTGCGTCCCTGAACCGGGACCGCCCGCATGCAGGCGGTCCCGAGCCCTGTCCTCGTAGAATGCTGCGGATATGTCTCCCGTCCTCGACTGCCGTGACGCCGGTCAGCTGCTCCCCGCTCTGCGCCAGGCGCGCCAGGCGATCGGCCGCGGCGAACTCATCGTGATGCCGACCGACACCGTCTACGGCGTGGCCGCCGACGCGTTCAACGCCTCCGCCGTCGCGCGCCTGCTGGCGGCCAAGGGCCGCGGACGGCAGTCGCCCCCGCCCGTCCTCGTCTCGGGACCCGACACGATGCGTGCGCTCGTGGCCGAGGTGCCCGAGCCCGTCGATCGCCTCGTGGAGCGGTTCTGGCCGGGGGGTCTCACCATCGTCCTGCCCGCCCAGCCCTCGCTGCGCTGGGACCTCGGCGAGACCCGCGGCACCGTCGCGGTGCGGATGCCGGACGACGCCTTCGCCCTCGAACTGCTGCAGGAGACCGGTCCACTCGCCGTCTCGAGCGCGAACCTGACGGGCAAGCCCGCGGCGCTCGAGATCGACTCGGCGATCGAGATGCTCCGCGACAGCATCTCCGTATACCTCGACGGGGGACTCGTCGACACCGGGGTCGCCTCCACCATCATCGATGCGACCGGTCTCGTCGGCCGCGACCCGCGGCCCGTGACGGTGCTGCGCGACGGTGCCGTCTCCCGCGCCGCCCTGCGGGAAGTGCTCGGCGACCTGCTCGAGCCGGATCCGGTCTCGCCCGACGAATCCGACGACGCGTGAGGGACTACCTGCTCGCGTTCGTCATCACCGGCGCCCTCACCTTCGTCTTCTCGTGGGTGGTCTGGCGTGTCGCGATGAAGTTCGGGCTGCACCCGGCGATCCGCGAGCGGGACGTCCACAAGACCCCCACGCCCCGGCTCGGGGGAGTGGCGATGTTCATCGGCATGCTCGGCTTCTTCGTGCTGTCGTCACAGCTCCCCGCCTTCGCGATCGTGTGGCAGGAGCCGGCGATGGTGTGGTCCCTGCTGGGGGCCGCCGCCCTCATGGTGGTGGTCGGCGTCGCCGATGACCTCTGGGACCTCGACTGGATGATCAAGCTCGGGGCGCAGTTCGTCGCCGCCTGGATCGTCGTCTCGCCGGGCGGCATCCAGATCTTCTACCTGCCCTTCGGCCAGCAGGTCGTGGTGTCCAGCTGGGTCAGCATCAGCCTGTCGATCCTTCTCATCGTCATCGTCATGAACGCCGTCAACTTCATCGACGGGCTCGACGGCCTCGTCGCCGGGGTCTGCCTCATCGCGAACGCGGTGTTCTTCGCCTACTCCGCGATGCTCGTGCGCGACTTCGACAACAGCGAGCAGAGCAACACCGGGGTGTTCATCGCGATCGTGCTGCTCGGGATGTGCGCCGGCTTCCTGCCGTTCAACTGGAATCCCGCGCGGATGTTCATGGGGGATGCCGGTGCGCTCCTCCTCGGGCTGATGATGGCGTCGTCGGCGATCGTCGTCACGGGCAACTTGCCGCCGAATCTCCTGAGCGACAACGACCTCTTCGGCCGTTCGCAGCTGCTCGGTGCCTTCATCCCCGTCATCCTCCCCGTCGTCATCGTGCTGCTGCCGCTCGTCGACTTCGGGCTCGCCGTCGTCCGGCGGATGGCGCAGGGGAAGTCGCCGTTCTCGCCCGACCGCAAGCACCTGCACCACCGGATGCTCGACATGGGCCACACCGACCGCAACGCCGTCTTCGTGTTCTACGCGTGGACCGCCGTCGTCTCGCTGTCGGTCCTCCTGATGTACATCGGCACGACGAAGGGCTGGCCCGGCCGGTACTGGCCCGGCGTCGCGTTCCTCGTCATCGGCTGCATCGCCTGCGTCCTCGTCACACTGCCCCCCGCGCGCCGCACCCGACCGGTCGCGCCCGAAAAGAAGGCCCTCTCGTGAGCTCCCTGTCGTCCACGTCCATGCTCCGTACCGCCCTCGTGTGGTCCGCGATCGTCACCGCCGTCCTCCTCGCCGCCGGGGGAGCAGTCGGACTGCTCGTCGCGGGCACGTCGGGACTGTGGAGCGCGCTCGTCGCCGTGCTCATGGCGGCCGTGTTCCTCGCCTTCACGATCGTGTCGATCCTCATCGCCAACCGGTTCTACGGTGATCCGCTGTTCGTCCCGATCTTCTTCGGCTCGGTCATGGGTGGCTGGATCCTCAAGTTCGTCCTCTTCCTCATCGTCCTGTTCGTCCTCCGCGACCAGCCGTGGCTGACGCCCCTCGTCTTCCTCGTCTCGCTCGTCGTCAGCATCGTCGCCTCGCTCGTCGTCGACGTCGTCGTGATGCTGAGGATGCGGACCTCCGCCGTCAGCGACACGACGCTGCCCACGGCGGCGGACATCGAGGCCGGCGAGCGTCGGCCCGGGGACTCGGCCACGTCCCAGGACTGATAGGCTGTTCTCCGAGCCCGCCTGATCCCGACGGGAACGTCTGCGGAGTCAGCTCACCGACCATCGTCGCCCGATCCTTTGATCGACGCCCCGAAGCTGGAGCCAGCGCTGTTTACTCAAGCTGCGACCCTGATCGCTACTGCCGCCGAAGATGCCCCTGGCGAGTTCCATGGACCGTCCATCTCGGAGTTCTTCCCCGATGCGGTCTTCCAGATCGGCGCCCTCGAGATCAACCGGATCCACCTGATCCAGATCCTCTCGACGATCGCCATCGTCCTCATCTTCTGGCTCGGCACCCGCCGCATGACGGTCGTCCCCGGCCGCTTCCAGAGCGTCGTCGAGATGGGGCTGGACTTCGTCCGCGTCAACATCGCGGAGGACCTTCTGGGCAAGAAGGACGGCCGTCGGTTCCTGCCGATCCTCACCACGATCTTCTTCATGGTGCTGTTCATGAACATCACGGGTGTCATCCCGTTCCTGAACATCGCGGGCTCGTCGATCGTCGCCGTTCCGCTGCTGCTGGCCCTCGTCGCGTACGCGACCTTCATCTACGCGGGCATCAAGGCGAGCCCGGGGAACTTCTTCCGGAACTCCCTGATGCCTCCCGGGCTGCCGTGGTTCCTCTACATCCTGATCATCCCCCTCGAGTTCCTCTCGACCTTCATCATCCGACCCGTCACGCTGACGCTCCGTCTCCTGATGAACATGATCGTCGGCCACCTCATGCTGGTCCTGTTCTTCGCGGCGACGCACTTCTTCCTCTTCACCGTGGGCGGCTGGTTCTCCGCCCTGGCCGCGGGCACGCTCGCGTTCGGGTTCGCCTTCACGCTGTTCGAGATCTTCGTCGCCTTCCTCCAGGCCTACGTCTTCGCCATCCTCACCGCGGTCTACATCCAGCTCGCGGTGGCAGAAGAGCACTAAGCGGTCCGGCGCACGCCGAACCATCCAACCGAAAGGAAACACCTCCGTGGACGCAACTACGGTTCTCGCCGCCCTCGAGGGCAACGTCGCGACGATGGGCTACGGCCTCGCCGCCATCGGTCCCGCCATCGGCGTGGGCATCGTCGTGGGCAAGACGATCGAGGGGGTGGCTCGTCAGCCCGAGCTGGCCGGTCGCCTGCAGGTCCTGATGTTCATCGGTATCGCCTTCACCGAGGCGCTCGCCTTCATCGGCATCGCGACCTACTTCATCTTCGTCTGATCCCCGAACAGATTCCTAAGGAGACAGGATGCTGAACGCTCTTGTCACGTACGCCGCGGAAGAGGGCGAGTCTCACAACCCGCTCATTCCCGAGTGGTACGACATCATCTGGTCGGGCGTCTGCTTCGTCGTGATCCTCTTCGTCTTCTGGAAGGTCGCACTTCCGAAGATGCAGGCTCTGCTCGACCAGCGCGCTGCCGCCATCGAGGGCAACATCGCCAAGGCCGACGAGGCGCAGCGCAAGGCGGAAGCCGCCCTCGAGGAGTACACGGCCCAGCTGGCCGAGGCTCGCAAGGAGGCCGGTGAGATCCGTGAGGCCGCCCGCGAGGACGGCAAGAAGATCGTCACCGAGGCCAAGGACAATGCCACCGCTGAGGCGGCACGTCTGACCGCCGCCGCGCACTCCCAGATCGAGGCTGAGCGTCAGAGCGCGCTCGTCTCCCTCCGCAGCGAGGTGGGCACCCTCGCCCTCGACCTCGCCGGCGGCGTGATCGGTGAGACCCTGTCGGACGACGCCAAGGCCCAGGCCGTGGTCGACCGCTTCCTCGCCGACCTCGAAGCATCCGAGAAGGCGGCCAAGTAATGGGCAGCGCGACCACTCAGGCCCTCGCGGCGACGACGTCGGCCCTGCAGGCCGCGCCGGGCGTCGACCTCGACGTCGCCCGCGAGCTCTTCGCCGCGGCGCGCGTCCTGGCCGGCTCGTCGCAGCTGAGCGGCGCGCTCTCCGATGCGTCGGTTCCCGCGGAAGGCCGCCAGAAGGTCGTCGCGAACGTGTTCGGCACGTTCGCGCCGGCCACGGTGGCCGTCCTCGACGCCGCCGTCAGCGAGCGGTGGTCCTCGGCCGCCGATCTGCTGACCGGCATCGAGGAGGCGGGCATCCGTGCCGCCGCCATCGCGGCGCCGCAGGCCGACATCGAGGGCGAACTGTTCTCGGTGGCCCGCACGATCGCGGCCAACCCCGAGCTGGAACTCGCGCTCGGCAGCCGTCTCGGCGAGGCATCCGCCAAGGGCGCCCTCATCGAGAAGCTGCTCGCCGGCCGCGCCGCCGAGCCGACGGTGATCATCGTCTCCTCGCTCGCGCAGCTCCCACGCGAGCGGCGGGTGCGTTCGATGCTGAGCTGGGCGCTCCGCGTCGTCGCCGAGCAGCGCGGTCGCGCTGTCGCGACGGTGTTCGCCGCAGCGGAGCTGACCGAGGCGCAGACCGCGCGTCTGCGGCAGACCCTGGCGGCGCGGTACGACACCGAGGTCTCGCTCAATGTCGTCATCGACCCTGAGGTCGTGGGCGGCATCCGCATCGAGATCGGCGACGACGTGATCGACGCCACCGTCTCGTCCCGATTGGGCGACCTCCGCCAGCGTCTGGCGGGCTGACTCTTCCCGCTCCACCGAGGAGCGGACCCGGCTGGCCAGGTGCCCGCCACAAGACCTCACTAAGAAGGAAGACCATGGCAGAACTGTCCATCAGCCCCGACGTCATCCGTGACGCGCTGAAAGACTTCGTCGCCGCCTACGAGCCCACCGGGGCTGCGGCGACCGAGGTCGGCACCGTCGTCGACGCCGCGGACGGCATCGCCCACGTCGAGGGCCTGCCCGGCGTCATGGCGAACGAGCTCGTCCGCTTCGAGAACGGTGTCGAGGGCCTCGCGCAGAACCTCGACGAGCACGAGATCGGTGTCGTCGTCCTCGGCGACTTCGCCGGCATCGAGGCCGGTCAGAAGGTCACCCGTACCGGCGAGGTCCTCTCGGTCGGTGTCGGCGAGGGCTACCTCGGCCGCGTCGTCGACCCGCTCGGCAACCCGATCGACGGCCTCGGCGAGATCGCGACCACCGGCCGCCGCGCGCTCGAGCTCCAGGCTCCCGGCGTCATGCAGCGCAAGTCGGTCCACGAGCCGATGCAGACCGGCATCAAGGCGATCGACGCCATGATCCCCGTCGGCCGCGGTCAGCGTCAGCTGATCATCGGCGACCGCCAGACCGGCAAGACGGCGATCGCGATCGACACGATCATCAACCAGAAGTCCAACTGGGAGTCGGGCGACGTCACCAAGCAGGTCCGCTGCATCTACGTCGCGATCGGCCAGAAGGGCTCGACCATCGCTTCGGTGAAGGGCGCGCTCGAGGACGCCGGTGCCATGGAGTACACGACGATCGTCGCGGCGCCGGCATCCGACCCCGCCGGCTTCAAGTACCTCGCTCCCTACACCGGATCGGCCATCGGCCAGCACTGGATGTACGAGGGCAAGCACGTCCTCATCATCTTCGACGACCTGTCGAAGCAGGCCGAGGCCTACCGTGCCGTGTCGCTGCTGCTGCGCCGCCCGCCGGGCCGCGAGGCGTACCCCGGCGACGTCTTCTACCTGCACTCGCGTCTGCTGGAGCGTTGCGCCAAGCTCTCCGACGAGCTCGGTGCGGGATCGATGACGGGTCTGCCCATCATCGAGACGAAGGCCAACGACGTCTCGGCGTACATCCCGACCAACGTGATCTCGATCACCGACGGCCAGATCTTCCTGCAGTCCGACCTCTTCAACGCCAACCAGCGTCCCGCGGTCGACGTCGGTATCTCGGTCTCGCGCGTCGGTGGTGACGCTCAGGTCAAGTCGATCAAGAAGGTCTCGGGAACGCTCAAGCTCGAGCTCGCCCAGTACCGCTCGCTCGAGGCGTTCGCGATGTTCGCCTCCGACCTCGACGCCGCGTCGCGTCGTCAGCTCGCCCGCGGTGCGCGTCTGACCGAGCTGCTGAAGCAGCCGCAGTACTCGCCGTACCCCGTCGAGGAGCAGGTCGTCTCGATCTGGGCCGGCACCAACGGCAAGCTCGACACGATCGAGGTGGAGGACGTCCTCCGCTTCGAGCGCGAGCTGCTGGACCACCTGAAGCGGAACACGTCGATCCTCGATACGCTGCGCGACTCCAACGTCCTCGACGACAGCACCGTCGCGGAGCTCGACAAGGCGGTCGACGCCTTCGTCCTCGAGTTCCAGGGCGGCAAGGGTCAGGCACTCGGCGCGCCGGGTCACGAAGAGGTCGCTGCTGCGGACGCCGACGACGTGAACCAGGAGAAGATCGTCAAGGGCCGCCGCGGCTGACGCCGACGGGAGACTCATAACCAATGGGCGCACAACTCAGGGTCTACAAGCAGAAGATCTCTTCTGCTCAGACGACCAAGAAGATCACGAAGGCGATGGAACTCATCGCGGCTTCGCGCATCCAGAAGGCGATGGCACGCGTGCGCGCGTCCAACCCCTTCGCGCGGGCCGTGACGCGGGCCGTCTCCGCCGTGGCGACGCACTCGAACGTGCAGCACCCGCTGACCACCGAGCGCGAGGACATCCGACGCTCCGCCGTCGTCGTCTTCGGCTCGGACCGCGGTCTCGCCGGCGCGTTCAACTCCCAGGTGATCCGCGAGGCGCTGCAGCTCGGCGAGCTGCTGCGCAGCGAGGGTCGCGAGCCGGTGTACTACCTCATCGGTCGCAAGCCCGTCGGCTTCTTCCAGTTCCGTCGCATCGCGACGGCGGGGGAGTGGATCGGTGACACCGACACGCCGGCGTTCTCGACGGCCGAGGAGATCGCGGCCGCGCTGATCGGCGCGTACGAGAAGGGCGGCGCGGACGGCGGCGTCGACGAGATCAACCTCGTCTACAACCGTTTCGTCAGCATGATGACGCAGACGCCGGAGACCGTGCGGCTGCTCCCGCTCGAGGTCGTCGAGGCGGAGGACACGGCATCCAGCCAGGTCTACCCGCTCTACGAGTTCGAACCGGATGCCGAGACGGTGCTCGACGCGCTGCTGCCGGTGTACGTGCAGAGCCGCGTGTTCAACGCGCTGCTCCAGTCGTCCGCCGCGAAGCAGGCCGCCACGCAGAAGGCGATGAAGTCCGCCAGCGACAACGCCGACAAGCTCATCACCGACTACACCCGCCTGCGCAACAACGCGCGTCAGGCGGAGATCACGCAGCAGATCGCCGAGATCGTCGGCGGCGCCGACGCGCTGGCGTCGGGCAAATAGACCACACGAAAGAAGAGAAGCCATGAGCCTCACCGCTGAGAAGACGGAGACCCCCGTCGTCGGTCGCGTCGCGCGCGTCACCGGCCCGGTCGTCGACATCGAGTTCCCGCACGACTCGATCCCCGAGGTCTACAACGCCCTCAAGACCACCATCACGATCGACGGCGAGTCGACCGAGATCACCCTCGAGGTCGCCCAGCACCTCGGTGACGACCTCGTCCGCGCGATCTCGCTGAAGCCCACCGACGGCATGGTCCGCGGCCAGGAGGTGCGCGACACCGGCGGCCCCATCACGGTCCCCGTCGGCGACGTCACCAAGGGCAAGGTCTTCAACGTCACGGGCGACGTCCTGAACGCCGCTCCGGGCGAGACCATCGAGGTCACCGAGCGCTGGGGCATCCACCGCCAGGCGCCGAACTTCGACCAGCTCGAGTCCAAGACCGAGATGTTCGAGACCGGCATCAAGAGCATCGACCTGCTCACCCCGTACGTCCAGGGTGGCAAGATCGGCCTCTTTGGTGGTGCCGGCGTCGGCAAGACCGTCCTCATCCAGGAGATGATCCAGCGCGTCGCGCAGGACCACGGTGGTGTGTCGGTGTTCGCCGGTGTCGGTGAGCGCACCCGTGAGGGTAACGACCTCATCGGTGAGATGGAGGAGGCGGGCGTCTTCGACAAGACCGCCCTCGTCTTCGGCCAGATGGACGAGCCGCCGGGGACGCGTCTGCGCGTCGCCCTGTCGGCCCTGACGATGGCGGAGTACTTCCGCGACGTGCAGAAGCAGGACGTTCTCCTGTTCATCGACAACATCTTCCGCTTCACGCAGGCCGGTTCCGAGGTCTCCACGCTGCTGGGCCGCATGCCCTCCGCCGTGGGGTACCAGCCGAACCTCGCCGACGAGATGGGTGTCCTCCAGGAGCGCATCACGTCGACCCGCGGTCACTCGATCACCTCGCTGCAGGCGATCTACGTCCCCGCCGACGACTACACCGACCCGGCTCCGGCGACCACCTTCGCGCACCTCGACGCGACCACCGAGCTCTCGCGTGAGATCGCCTCGAAGGGTCTGTACCCCGCGATCGACCCGCTGACCTCGACCAGCCGCATCCTCGACCCGCGCTACATCGGTGAGGACCACTACCGCGTGGCCACCGCCGTGAAGCAGATCCTGCAGAAGAACAAGGAACTGCAGGAGATCATCGCGATCCTCGGTGTCGACGAGCTCTCCGAAGAGGACAAGATCGTCGTGTCGCGTGCACGCCGCATCCAGCAGTTCCTCTCGCAGAACACCTACATGGCGAAGAAGTTCACCGGTGTCGAGGGCTCCACGGTCCCGATCAAGGAGACCATCGAGTCGTTCGACGCGATCGTCAAGGGTGACTTCGACCACGTGGCAGAGCAGGCCTTCTTCAACGTCGGTGGCATCTCCGACGTCGAGGAGAAGTGGGCGCAGATCCAGAAGGAGAACGGCTGACATGGCGCTGACCGTCACCCTCGTCTCCGCTGAGGCGGAGGTCTGGCACGGCGAGGCGAGCCTCGTCGTGGCCAAGACGGTCGAGGGCGAGATCGGCTTCATGTCCGGTCACGAGCCCGTCCTCGCCATCCTCGCGGAGGGTGAAGTCCGGATCACGCAGTCGAACGGCGAGAAGATCGTCGCGACGGCGGAGGACGGCTTCCTCTCGATGGAGAATGACGAGCTCACCATCGTGGCCGGGAACGCAGCCCTGCAGTCCTGACACCCTTTCCACGCAGCGCCGTCCGGTTCGCCGGGCGGCGCTGCGCTTTCCCCGGAGGTGCCGCCGTGCTCATCCTGCTGCCCCCGTCCGAGACCAAGCGCCCCGGCGGCGACGGCCCGCGCTGGCGTCCGGACGCGCCCGCCTACCCGACGCTCTCGTCGCAGCGCGAGCAGGTGATCGACGCGCTCGTCGCGCTCAGCGACGACGAGGAGGGCGCGGCCCGCGTGCTCAAGCTCTCCGCCCGGCAACGCGGCGAGGTCGCCGTCAACGCCGCGCTCCGCGGCTCCCCGACGATGCCCGCCGTCGACCGCTATACCGGGGTCCTCTTCGACGCCCTCGACGCCGCGACACTCGACGACGCGTCGCGTGCCTGGCTGGCGGGCCACGTCGCGATCCACTCCGCCCCGTTCGGCGTGGTCGGGGCGCTGGATCCGATCCCGGCGTACCGTCTGGGAGCCGGCATCCGCGTCCCCGGACTCCCGCCGATGCGGGCAGTGTGGGCGGATGCCGTCGGTGCCGCGATCGCGGCATCCTCACCCTCGTTCGTCCTCGACCTGCGCTCGGAGGCGTACGTCGCCCTGGGGCCCGTGCCCGCCGGGATCCCGCAGGCCTACGTGCGGGTCGTGTCGGAGGGGCCGGACGGCGCCGTCCGCGCCCTGAACCACTTCAACAAGCACGCCAAGGGCGAGCTCGTCCGCCGCCTTGCGACCTCACGGCCGGACGTCTCAGGAACCGACGCTCTCATGCGATGGGCGCAGGACGAGGAGATCGTCCTGCGCCCATCGGCAGCCGGCGAGCTGGAGCTCGTCGTGCCGCCCGTTACGAGATGAACCGGAAGGTCACCGGGTAGCGGTAGCTGCCCCCGGCGTTCACCCGCACGGCTCCGAGGATCGAGAAGACGATATTGGCGACCCAGACGGCGAACGGGAGCAGGCCACCGATGAAGCCGAGGAACGGGATGAAGAGGAAGATCGCGTAGACGATGTACGCCACGATCAGGGCGATCGTGAAGGTGATCTGCCAGTTCAGCGCCTCCTTGCCCTCGACGTTCGTGCGGGGACCGCGATCCTTGAACACGAGCCAGATGATGAGGGCGGGCAGGAAGCCGACGATGCCGCCGAGGTGCGCGAACATCGCCCACTGCTTGTCCTGATCGGGGGTGAGGGCGGCGCCCGGCTGCGGCTGTCCGTAACCCGGCTGCCCGTAGCCCGGCTGGCCGTAGGGCTGCTGGCCGTTGGGCTGCTGGCCGTAGGGCTGCTGGGGCGGCGGCGGAGCGTAACCGCCCGGGTTCTGTCCCGGCGGAGGGGTCGGCGCGCCTGCGGGAGGAGGAGACGCGGGGCCGTCCTGCGGCGGCGTGTTCGGGTCTGTCATCGGTATGCCCTTCTGTCGGCGTCGCCGCGGCGCGCGGCGTTCAGCGCGCGTGCGCTGCCACACACGAAAGGTAGTGCCGGGAACGGGTCGGGGGCAACGCCCCGCGCCGCATGATGACGGGGGAGGACGTCCACTAGAGTGTGAGGACGCTGCACCGATCAGGAAGAAGGGTGGGAGCGTGCCCGAAGCCGTCACCTCGTCCCGCGTCGTCCCCTCCGGCGCAGGCCCCATCGAGGTGCGCTGGGCCGAGGTCACCCACCAGGGCCGCCGCCGCGAGAACAACCAGGACGCCGTGCTGTCGGCGTTCCCGCTCTTCGTCGTCGCCGACGGGATGGGCGGCCACATCGGGGGAGAGATCGCCAGCTCGCGCACGGTGGAGCGCCTCTCGGCCGCCGTCGACCGCGGCACGGTCTCGCCGGAGGCGATCGAGGACGCCCTCGAGCACGCGGTGGCTGACATCGCCTCGCACGCCGAGACGACCGACGACGGCACCGGCACGACGGTGACGGGTGTCTACCTCGACCTCACCGGCGCCGAGCCGACCTGGGTGACCCTCAACATCGGCGACTCCCGGGTGTACCTGCTCCGCGACGGCGCGCTCGCGCAGGTGACGACCGACCACTCCGTCGTCCAGGAGCTGATCGCCGCGGGCCGTCTCAGCCCGGAGGAGGCCGAGAACCACCCCTACGGCAACGTCATCACCCGGGCCGTCGGTCCGAGCGACGGGGTGGTGCCCGACTACGTGCGACTCGAGGTCGTCGACGGCGACCGCTTCGTGGTGTGCAGTGACGGACTCACGAAAGAGCTCACCGACTACGGCATCCTGCACTTCCTCCTGCAGAACCAGGACCCGGCTGCCGCGGTCGACGCGATGCTCGAGGCGGCGCTGGAGAACGGCGGCCGCGACAACGTGTCCATCATCGTCGTGAGTGCGCGGCACGTCCCGGCCGATGAGGACACCGCCACCGTCGAGATCTCCTCACCAGTGCGCCCCTGACGCGGATCGTCCACAGGACGTCCGTGCACCGGTCGCCGGACGTGGCTCGCCGCGCACAGTGGACCGGTGTCCACCTACGCACCCGATGACCCCCTCGCGCTTCCCCGCCGTGCCGAGCCGGCACCGCGCCCGCCCCTCCCGCTCCTGACCGTCGTCGTTCCGGTCGTCGGTGCGGGCGTGTTGTGGTTGGTCACGGGGTCGGCCTACGCACTGCTGTTCGCCGCCCTGGGCCCGCTCATCGCGATCGCCTCGGTCGCCGACGCGGCGCGCACCTCGAAACGGACCGCGAAGAAGGATGCCGCCGCGCTCGGCCGTCGGCTGGCGCAGGCGGAAGTCGATGTGGCCAACCGCCATGACGCTGAGCGCGCCCAGCGTTGGGCGACGCATCCCGACGTTCCGCGCTTCCTCGCCCGCCCGGAATCGATCTGGCGGGTCGTCCCCGAGCGCGAGTCCATGCTCGTCGTCGGCTCGGGAGAGGATGCGAGCGCCCTGCGGACGACGGGCGGTGACGGGGACGACGCGTCGGCGGAGCTCCGCCGGCGCGCGGCGCGGGTGGACGACGTGCCCGTCCTCGTGCCGCTCACGACGGGTGTCGCCGTCGTGGGGCCGCCGGCGCTGGCCGCCGCGGTGGCGCGCGCGCTCGCACTGCAGGTGCTCCTGTGCCTCTCGCCCGGGCGCGTGCGTCTGAGCGACGCCGGTCCGTCGTGGGCGGATGCCGCCCCCCACCGCGCCGCCGCGGTCGGGCCGCTGCTGCAGGTGCTCGAGGACGGCGGGCTCGTCGGCGGCGACGTCGACATCCCGATCGTCGTCGTGCCCGACGGCGCGCCGCCGCCGCCGCGGTGCGGGGCGGTCCTGCGGCTGACCGGGCCGACCAAGGCGCGGCTCGATCTCGACGGCCGGTCCCGTGACCTGACCGTGGACGTGCTCTCGGCGGCGCAGGCGGCGCACCTGGCCGGCCTCCTCGCCGATCGGGCGGAGCGCGCGCTCGGGCAGACCGCGGGGGACGTCCTCACCCTGCGCGAGACGCTGCGGCAGGCTCCGCCCGCCCGGCGCGGCGCACTGCCGGCGGCGTTCGGCAGCGCGGGCGGAGCGGCGGCGCCGGTCGACCTCGTGGCCGACGGCCCGCACGCGGTGGTCATCGGGATGACCGGGGCGGGCAAGAGCGAGCTGCTCACGTCGTGGGTCGTGTCGCTCTGCGCCGCGCACACGCCGTCTCAGTTGGGACTGCTGCTCGTGGACTTCAAAGGCGGCCGCACCTTCGACCATCTGGCAACGCTGCCGCACGTGACCGGTGTCCTCACCGATCTCGACGAGGCCACGACGCTGCGCGCCATCGAGAGCCTTCGCGCCGAGGTCCGCTTCCGGGAGCGCACCCTCGCGTCCCTCGGGGCGCGCGACGTCGACGAAGCGGGCGACGGGCTCGGACGGCTCGTCATCGTGGTCGACGAGTACGCGGCGCTCGTGGCGGCGCACCCCCTGCTGCATGACGTGTTCGGTGATCTCGCCGCACGCGGGCGGGCCCTCGGCATCCACCTCGTCCTCGCGGCGCAGCGCGCGAACGGCGTCTTCCGCGACGCCGTGCTCGCCAACGCCCCGCTCCGCATCGCGCTGCGGGTCGGTGATACGACCGACTCCCGTGCGGTGCTGGGCGTCGACGACGCCGCGCGGCTCTCGGGACGAGCGGATGCCCGCGGCACGGCGCTCGTGCGACGATCCGGCGACACGTCGCCGCAGCCGGTGCGGGTGGCTCTGTGCGATGCGACGGTGATCGCCGAGGCGGCGGCGAGGTACGAGGGTGAGGGCGCGCGACGCCCCTGGTTGCCTGCTCTTCCCGAGTGCGTCCCGCTCGCCTCGGTCCGGCAGGCCGGCGTCGTCGTGCTGGGAACCGCCGACGAGCCCGAGCAGCAGCGCCAGCGCGCCGTGGTCTGGGACGAGCCGGCGCTCGCGGTGGTCGGCGGCCCGCGGAGCGGGAGGACGGGGGTGCTCCGCACGATCGCCGCGCAGACGGAGACGCTCCTGGTGCCGGGGGATCCCGAGGGGGCGTGGGACGCACTGACGACCCTCGAGCACGTGCCCGGCGGCACCACGGTGCTCGTGGACGACCTCGACGCCATGCTCGCCGCCCTGCCGGGGGAGTACGGCGCCGTCGCTGCCGAGTCGCTCGAGCAGGCCCTGCGCGGCGCGCGCACCCGCGGCATCCGGATCGCCCTCACGACGCAGCGCGTCGGCGGCGGCGTCGGCCGGATCCTCGAGCTCGTGCCGCGGCGTCTCGTCCTCGGGACGGCCACGCGTGCCGACCACGTTGCCGCCGGCGGCGACGCGAGCGACCACCTGCCGGATCTGCCGCCGGGACGCGGACGGCTCGGGCGGACGCTCGTCCAGGTCGCCGACGCCGGCGCCCACGACCTCTCCGTCGTCAGCGATCCGCCGCCCGTCTGGCACCCCGGACGCCGGCCCGCGGCGGTCGTCGCACCCGTCGGCGCGCGTCTGCGACGGCTCACGGCGGAGTGGGAACGCTGGGGAATCCCGGTGACACCCGTCGACGGGCAGGCGTCCCTGACGCGCGGCGGGGTCGTGATCGGCCCGCCCGACGCCTGGCTCGCCCAGTGGCGGCTGCTCGCCGACGCGCGCGCCGACGCGGACCTCATCATCGACGCCGCGTGCGCGGCGGAGTACCGCGCTCTCGTCGGGTCCCGCGACCTGCCGCCGTTCGTCGTCCCCGGTGCGGGTCGCGGCTGGTGGCACGTGCCCGATCGCCCGGTGCGGCGCGTCCTGATGGAGCGCGACTGAGCGGCGGGCTGCCGGGATCAGACGGTGGGACGGATGACGCCGACGTCCCTGCCGCCGCCGGTCACCGTCAGCGGCAGGTCGGCGAGGGTGCGCGCCACGTCCGCCGCCTGCAGGGCGCCGGCGCGGACGAGCAGCGTGAGCGCCGTCACGGCGCCTGCCCGGGTGCTGCCGTCGAGCATCTTCAGCACGGCGGTCGTGCCGTTCGGAGCGATCATCGCCATGACGCCCTCGGCACCGTGCTTGGCGAACACGCCGAGGCGCTCCGTCACGATCGAGTCGGGCTGACCGGGGCCCTGGATCACCCACGGGTTCTCCCGGACGGCACGGACCAGGGTGCCCGCGCTCCGGTGCAGCGCGAACGGCGACTTCTCGGACGAGGCGCCGATGCGGTGGAAGGCCCGGGCGAGGGCGGCGAGACTCATCGCGTGCACCGGGGCGCCGCATCCGTCCGTCGCCGTCGCCGTGATCTTCGTCCCTGTCAGGCGCTCGATGACCTCACGGGTGTGGATCTGCAGCGGATGCTGCGGGTCGAGGTAGGTCGTCGTGTCCCACCCGCTCGCGTGACAGGCCAGCAGCATCGCCGCGTGCTTGCCCGAGCAGTTCATCCGCACGCGCTGCGGCCCGATCAGCTCGCGGGTCATCTCGTCGCGCGCGGCCGGGTCGCCCGGCCACGCGGGCGGGCACTGCAGCGCATCCTCACCGAGACCGGCGGCGGTGAGGATGTCGGTGACGAGGGCCACGTGCCGGTCCGTGCCGGAGTGGCTGGCGGTCGCGACGGCGAGGTGCGGGCCCTCGAGGGTCGCCCCGGCCGAGACGCTCGCGAGCGCCTGCATCGGCTTCAGGGTCGAGCGGGGCAGGATCGGCGCCTCCACGGCACCCAGCGCCGAGACGACCCCGCCCTCGGGGTCGAGCACGATCGCCGACCCCGCGTGACGGGACTCGATGAAACCGCTGCGTTCGACGACGGCGAGTTCGACGGCATCCGTCACGGCGAAGGTCTCAGGCACCCGTTCAGCCTACCCGGGGCCCTCCCGCGCCCGCCCCGGCCGCGCGTGCGAGACTGGCCGCGTGCACGACGAACACCACTATCGAGTGAAGACCCTCTGGACGGGCGACCGGGGGAGCGGAACCAGCGGGTACCGCGACTACGACCGCGCCGTCACCGTGCAGGTCGAGGGCAAGCCCGACCTGCTCGCCTCGGCCGACAAGCCGTTCCGCGGCGACCCGACCCGCTGGAACCCCGAGGACCTGCTGCTCGCCGCCCTCTCGGAGTGCCATCTGCTGTCGTACCTGCACGCCTGCGTCACGGTGGGCGTCGTCGTGACCTCCTACGAGGACGACGCGACGGGGACGATGACGCTCGACGGCAGAGGAGGCGGCTCCTTCCGCGAGGTCACCCTGCATCCGCGGGTGACGGTGGCGGATGCCGCGATGGTCCCCGCGGCGGAGGCCGCCCACCGGCAGGCGCGCGAGTGGTGCTTCATCGCGAACTCGGTGAACTTCCCCGTGCACCACGAGGCCGTCGTGACCGTCAGCGACGTTCGTGAGGCAGAACCTGCTTGAGGCGCTCGACCGGATTCTGCGCGGGCACCTCGTTGTACGAGCCGGCGAGCTCCTGACCTGAGAGCGCGTGGATCGCCGACATGATGTCGTCGGTGGCCTGGCGGCGGGCACGGCCCGAGGACGCCGGACCGTGGTGGGACAGATCCATCGGCGCGCCGTAGCGGATCGTCACCCGCGGCGACATGCGCGGCCACTTCGCGCCCACGGGCATCGCGTCGTTCGTGCCGACGATCCCCACCGGCACGACCTTCGCGCCCGTCTCCAGCGCGAGGAAGGCGACACCCGTGCGGCCCTTGTACAGGCGTCCGTCGAGCGAGCGCGTGCCCTCGGGGTACAGCGCGATGGCCTTGCCGGACTCGAGGATGCGGCGCTGCTGGTCGAGGGCGTCGAGCGCGGCCTGGCCCGCCCCGCGCTGCACGGGGGTGGCGCCGAGGGCGCGGAAGAAGCGGTTGCTGAACCAGCCCTTGATCCCCGACCCGTCGAAGTAGCTGGACTTGGCCAGGAAGTAGACGGGCCGCGGCGCGAACAGCGGCAGCACGAACGAGTCGATGAAGCTCAGGTGATTGCTCGCGAGGATGATGGGGCCCGACCGCGGGATGTTGCCCACGCCCTCGATACGGGGGCGGTAGATCAGTCGTGCCAACGGGCCGAAGCCCCAGCGCACGAGGTAGTAGAGGCCACCGGCACGCGCGAGTTCGTCGTCGGATGACCCGGCGGAGTTCTCGGGGGGAATCGGCGCTTCGGTCACCAGAAGAGGGTACTGCCAAACCCATGCGGGCCAGGACATGCCCCCGGTGCACCGCGGCGCTCGGAACGCCGACTCACACCCCGGACAAAAGAAGGTGGGGGAGGATGGAGGCACTCCCCGTTTCTCTGTGAGGTCTACTCCGTGCGTCTTCGTCCCTTCGCCGCCCTGTCCGCCGTCGCCGTGACCGCGCTTCTGCTGACCGGATGCGGCTCCTCCGACACCGCCGCCCCGACGCCCACCGGCTCGGCGGCCGCAGATCTCTGCGACGCTGCCGCGAAGCCGGGCGAGGCATCCGATTCCGTCAAGGTCGACGGCGCCGTCGGCTCGCCCTCCACCGCGACCTTCTCGACGCCGCTCGAGCCGAAGGAACTGCAGGTGACGGTGCTCGACGAGGGCGACGGCCCCGCCGTCAAGGCCGGCGAGTTCGTGTCGTACGCGATGACCGCGTACAGCGCCGAGGATGGGAAAGAGCTCGCCACGATCGGTTACGAACCCGGCCAGTTCCTGCCCTCGCAGCTCTCGCCCGACACGGTCCTCGGTCAGGTCTTCGGATGCGGGCACGTCGGCAAGCGGGTCGTCGCCGCGTTCCCCGCCAGTGACACGGCGCAGGCCGAGGTCTACGTCCTCGACCTGCTCGGCACGGTGCCCACCGCGGCCTGGGGTGAGCCGCAGGCCGCCCCCGCCGGCTTCCCGAAGGTCGAGCTCGCCGAGAACGGCGCGCCGAAGATCACGATCCCCGAAGGCGAGGAGCCCCCAACCCAGACCGAGGTCGCGACCATCAAGAAGGGCGACGGCTACACGGTGCAGAAGGGCGACTACGCCCTCATCCAGTACACCGGCGTCCGGTGGTCGAACGGCGAGACCTTCGACTCCACGTGGGATAAGGGATCGCCCATCGCCTACCCGACGACGAACTACGTCCAGGGCTTCCAGAAGGCGCTCGAGGGCCAAACCGTCGGGTCGCAGGTCCTCGTCGTGATCCCGCCCGCCGAAGGCTACGGCGAGGGCAAGATCAACGAGGCCGACCTGAAGGGCGAGACGATCGTCTTCGTCGTCGACATCCTCGGCGCGCAGACACCGGCGGCGGCTCCCGCGCAGTGACGGCGGCCCGGCCGAGCCGGTCCCCGCGGGTAGGGTGAAGCGCATGCGACGCATCCTGATCCTCGGTTCGACGGGCTCGATCGGGACGCAGGCGCTCGACGTCATCCGCGCGAACCGCGACCGCTTCGACGTCGTCGGTCTCGCAGCGGGGCGGGATGCCGAGGGCCTCCGTCGTCAGGCGGAGGAGTTCCGTGTCGCCGACACGGCGCTCGGGGCCGACGACGCCGAACGGCTCGTGCGAAGCGTCGAGGCGGACGTCGTCGTCAACGGGATCACCGGATCGGTCGGGCTCGGACCGACCCTCGCGGTGCTCGAGACGGGCGCGGCGCTCGCGCTCGCGAACAAGGAGTCGCTGATCGTCGGCGGCGAGCTCGTCACCCGGCGGGCGGCCCCCGGCCAGATCGTCCCGGTCGACTCGGAGCACTCCGCGATCGCGCAGTGCCTGCGCTCGGGCGATGCCGGCGAGGTGCGCCGCCTCGTCCTGACCGCCAGCGGCGGCCCCTTCCGCGGGCGCAGCCGCGAGCAGCTGCGGGAGGTGACCCCCCGCGAGGCGCTCGCACACCCGACGTGGGACATGGGTCGCGTCGTCACGACGAACTCGGCCACCCTCGTGAACAAGGGCCTCGAGGTCATCGAGGCGCACCTTCTGTTCGACGTCCCCTACGACCGCATCGACGTGACGGTCCACCCGCAGTCGATCGTCCACTCGATGGTCGAGTTCGTCGACGGGTCGACGATCGCGCAGGCGTCGCCGCCCGACATGCGGCTGCCGATCTCCCTCGCCCTCGACCACCCGCGCCGCGTCGCGGGGGTGGGTGCCCCGCTCGACTGGACGACGGCGTCGACGTGGACGTTCGAGCCGCTCGACACGGCGGCCTTCCCGAGCGTCTCGCTGGCGAAGCAGGTCGGCGTCGCCGGGTCCACCTATCCCGCCGTGTTCAACGCCGCCAACGAGCAGGCCGTCGAGGCGTTCCACGACGGCGCCCTGCCGTTCCTGGGCATCGTCGACACGATCGCGCGCGTCGTCGACGCGCATGAGCCGCCCGCGGAGCTGACGCGCGAGAGCCTCGCTGACGCCGAGCGCTGGGCGCGGACCACCGCGGACCGGCTCATCGCCGCCGGCTGAGGCTCCCTCGAGTCCCGACCCTTCCCGAACGTCAGGCGGGAACCGGCCATCCCGCGCGTCGCAGGGCGTCCGTCGCGGCGCCCTCGGCGTCGAACGGCGTGCGGACTCCGTGGATCTCGCGGTAGTGCTGGTGGCCCGGTCCCGCCCACAGGATGGCGTCGCCCTCGCCGACCAGCGAGACCGCCGTCGCGATGGCCTCCTCGGGCGGGGTGACCTCGTGGATGACGGCACCCGGTCGCGCCGCGCGCGCCCCGTCGACGAGCGCACGTCGGATGAGAGCGGGATCCTCTGAGCGGGGATGCTGGTCGGTCACGACGAGCACGTCGCTCCCGAGCGCCGCGACGGCGCCCATGTCGGCGCGCTTGGTGGTGTCGCGGTCGCCGTTGGCCCCGCACACCATGACGACCCGCCCGGGGGTGACCCGACGGACCGCGTCGAGGGTCTTCGCGAAGGCGTCGGGGGAGTGGCCGAAGTCGAGGTAGAGCGCCGGGCCGCCGGCGCCCGAGATCCGCTGGATGCGGCCGGGCAGGCGCGCGTCGATGGCGCGGTCGCCGATGAGGGCGGTCAGCGCGTCCCACTCCCAGCCCGCCTCGAGCAGCATGACGATCGCGAGGCCCGCGTTGGACGCCATGTGCGGACCGATCACCGGCACCGTCGTGGTCACCGAGCCCGCCGGGCCCGACAGAGTGAAGGTCGTGCCCTCGGGCGTCTCGGCGACGAGGTCGACGCGCCAGTCGGCGGCCGCGGTCGGGTCCTCCGCGATGGCGGCGGTCAGCACCGTCGTCACCGGGATGCCGGCACGCTCGGCGATCGCCTGTCCCGCCGGCTGGTCCACGCAGACCACCGCGCGGCGCGCGCGCTCGGGGGTGAACAGGGCCGCCTTGGCGGCGAGGTACTCAGTCATGTCGGCGTAGTCGTCGAGGTGATCGTGCGACAGGTTCGTGAACCCGGCGACGTCGAAGACGAGACCGTCGACGCGGTGCCGGGTGAGGGCCTGCGCGCTGACCTCGACCAGGATCGCCTGGACGTCCTTCTGGCGCATGCGTCCGATCAGGGCGTGCATCTCGGATGCTTCGGGGGTCGTCAGCCGTGACGGGATGACCTCGCCCGCGATGTGGCGCTCCGCCGTCGACGACAGACCCGTCGTGACGCCGAGACCGTGCAGCATCCCCTCCATGAGGTGGGTGACGCTCGTCTTGCCGTTCGTCCCGGTGACGGCCAGGAGCGGCGGGAGGTCGGCATCCGCTCCCGTCCCGTAGACGAGTGCGGCGAGTCCGCCCAGGCGCGCCCGGGGGTCGTCGACGACGAGGACCGGGACGCGGACGTCCGCCAGGAGCGCCGCGCCGTCGGCATCTGTCACCACGGCGACGGCGCCCATCGCGATCGCGTCGGGAGCGAACTCCGCCCCGTGGCGATGCGCGCCGCGGACGGCGACGAACAGCTCGCCCGCGCGCAGATCGGCGGTCGCGAGGGTCACACCGTGGACGGACACCCCCGCGAGGTCGCCCGACGTCGTCGCGCCGAGGTGGGCGGCGACGTCCTGCAGTGGCACGGCACGGGGGTGCGACGGCCGGAGGACGGGGGGAGGTGCGGAGGGGTTCTGCATGGTCCCTCCATCATCGCACCCGCCCTCCGGCCGGCCCGGGTCAGACCCGACGTCGGTTCAGCAGAGCGACGACGAGCGCCGCGGCACCGAGCACGAGTGCGCCGCCCCCGAGCCAGGTCGCGACCGGGGCGCTCGCCGCGGCCTCCGCGTCGGGAGCAGCCTCGGCCGCGCCGTGGCCATCGCCGTGCTCGGAGGTGCCCGCGGCCGACGCCGCAGCGACGGCCACGACCGGCGCGGGGGATTCGAGCTCCTCCGGATCCTGACCGTCCTCGGCTACCTGCGTCCAGGCCGTCTCGCCGACCTCGCACCGCTGCGTCACGGGGAACGCGATGTCGGTGTCGCCCACGTCCGAGGAGAAGAGCGCGTCGAAGGATGCCGAGGCGGCGAAGCCGTCCTCGATCGGGGTGAGCGCGGTGTACGTCACCTGCGTCGGCGTGCCGTCGTCGCCGAGGACGCGGCTGATCTTCCACACGCCGTCGACGACGGGGGTGACGTTGGCCACCCCCTCGGGGACGTCGAAGACGAGGGCCGTCGTGGCGGAGCCGTCGCACCCGTGGCTGAACGAGAAGTCCAGGCGCGACGTGGCGCCGGCGGCGGCGCCCTCGGCGTGGACGTGGACGTGGGCGGATGCCGCCAGGGGGGCGGCGAGGACGAGGGCGCCGCCGAGGGCGATGCCGGTGAGGGTGAGCGCCGAACGGCGCGGGGAACGCGTGGTCATGAGTCGATGTCTCCCGAAGGGGTGTGCGGGGCGCGACCGAGGGCCGGCCCGCGCGGAAAGGTGAGGAGCGTGCCGCCGTGGGCGGCCGACTCAGCGGGGAGGTCCGCGGCGGGAGAGATCGGCGAGGGCGAGGCGGGGGCGGAGGCCCCGCGGCGTCGTGAGCGGAAGGGCCGGCGCGGGCCATCCGCCCGTCGGCGGGGCGACGACGGCGACGCGCAGGAGGGAATGGATGCCGCGTGCCACGGCGCGCAGCATCCGTTCGCCGTGGCAGACCGCCACCGCGGTGACGACCGCGGCGAGGGCGTGGCCGGCGATCATCGCGCCGTCGACCGAGACGGTGCCCCCGGCGGTCGCGCCGAGCGCGAAGGCGGCGTGGTGATGGCCGGCGGGGGCGGCCGTCGGCTGGACGTCGCCGACGAGCGCGAAGGCCGAGTGGAGGAGCGTCTGCGCGGCGACGACGGCGAGCCCCGTCCGGACGGCGGAGGGACGGGACCCCACGATCACGAGAGCGATCGGCCACGCGAGCAGCATCACGGTCGCGACGAGCCAGGGAGCGGGGGCGGTGCCCCCGCCGAGGGTGTGGGCGGCCGCCGCGGTCAGCGTCGCGACCGCAGCCGCCCCGCCCGCACGCACGACGCGCACGCGCCGCGAGTCGACGGGTCGGGGGATCACCCTCCCAGCCTAGATCCGAGACGAGCGGCGATGACGGCGGCGACGTCATCGCCGCTTCATAGCGTCCGGGGGTAGCGTGGCGGCTCGTGACCGTACTCGCATTCATCATCGGCGTCGTCGTGCTGGTGGTCGGGCTCGCCGTGTCGATCGCCCTCCACGAGGTCGGACACCTCGCCCCCGCCAAGGCGTTCGGTGTCCGTGTGGGCCAGTACATGATCGGCTTCGGCCCGACCGTGTTCTCGCGCCGGGTCGGCGAGACCGAGTACGGCTTCAAGCTCCTGCCGCTCGGCGGTTACATCTCCATGGCGGGCATGTACCCGCCCTCGGCGGCGACCACGGGCGAGGGCGACGACGCGCGGCCGCGCCGCCGCCGCCTGTTCGAGACGCTCATCCAGGACGCCCGCACGGCCAACGACGAGACGCTGCAGGGCGACGGCGCCGGACGTGCCTTCTACCAGCTGCCGGTCTACAAGCGCGTCATCATCATGCTCGGCGGCCCCGCGATGAACCTCGTGCTCGCGATCATCCTCTTCGCGATCATGTTCTCCGGTATCGGCGTGCAGACGGCCACGACCACCGTCGCGTCGGTCAACGAGTGCGTCCTCCCGGCCGGCAGCACGCAGACCTCGTGCGCGGCGGACGATCCGGCCTCCCCGGCGGCGGCCGCCGGCATCCGTCCCGGTGACGTCCTCGTCTCGGTGAAAGGCACCCCGGTCGACACCTTCGCCGAGGCGTCGGCGATCATCCAGAAGTCCCCGGACCGGCAGATCCCGGTCGTCGTCGAGCGCGGCGGCACGCGGCAGACGCTCGAGGTGACCCCGGTGCTCGCGACCCGCGAGATCGCGACGGCGGACGGCGGCACGACGACGGCCGAGGTCGGCTTCGTCGGGATGTCGGCGACCGTCGCGTTCGTGCCGCAGCCCATCTGGGACGGGCCGCAGGCAGCCCTCGCGCAGACCGGCCAGGTCGTGGGGATCATCTGGCAGCTCCCGGCCCGGGTCTACCAGACCGCCGTGGACACGATCACCGGCGCCGGTCGCGACCCGAACGGACCGCTCTCGGTCGTCGGCGCCGGGCGACTCGCGGGCGAGGTCGCCGCGACCGACACGCCGATCCTCAACCGCGTCTCGGGCATGCTCGCGCTGCTGGGCTCGCTCAACATCGCCCTGTTCGTGTTCAACCTCGTGCCGCTGCTCCCACTCGACGGCGGCCACGTCGTCGTCGCGCTGTGGGACGGGATCAAGCGCGTCTGGGCGCGGATGACCGGGCGCCGCGCGCCGCGCCCGGTCGACGCGACGAAGCTCGTCCCGATCACCTACATCGTCGTGATCGGCCTCATCATCATGGGCGGCACCCTGATCCTCGCCGACATCGTCAACCCCGTGCAGCTGCTGGGCTGACGCGCGGCTCAGGCCTCGACGGGGCTGAGCGCGTGCGTGACGAGCCGCTCAAGGGTGGTGAGACCGTCCCGCGAGAGGATCGACTCGAGGTGGCCCTGCACCGACGCATACGCGGGACCGCGCAGCGCGTAGACGTCGCCGGTCCGCGCATCGGCCGACACCTCGGTCGCCCCCACGCGGGTCGTTCCCGGGGAGACGCGGGCCGTGAACGTGTTGTAGAAGCCGATGGATGCCGGGGTGCCGAAGACGTCGACGGTCTTCTGCAGGCCCTGGTGCGGGCTCGCGAGCGGTGCCAGCTCGAGTCCGAGCCGGTCGGCGAGCACCTGGTGGCTCAGGCACACCGCGAGCAGCGGCGCACCGGCATCCACCCGTTCCGCCACGATCTCGCGGAGACGGGCGATGCGGGCGCTGTCGGCGTCGCGCGGGTCACCCGGACCCGGGCCTGAGACGACGAGGTCCGCCGCGGCGACCGCTGCGGGGGAGGCCTCGGACCAGTGCGCGATCGTCACGTCGAAGCCGAGGTGGCGCAGCTGGTGGGCGAGCATCGTCGTGAACCGGTCCTCGGCGTCCACCACGAGGGCGCGTCGCCCGGCGAGCGGACCGCGGCCCGGCTCGCCCTGGGGGTTCAGCCAGAAGGCGGCCAGGCGGGCGTTGCGCGAGGAGAGGAGCTCGGCGATGGCGGGATCCTCGGCGAGCGGCCGCGGGGCCGGGGCCGGCGCGTCCTCGTCGACGGTGCGGGCGACGACGTCGCGCGGGATCGCGCCGATCGCCCCCAGCACACCGGCCGCCTTGCCGTGGGTCTCGCCCACCTCCCCGTACGGGTCGGAGTGGCGCACGAGGGTCGCGCCCACGGGGACGCGCAGCCGGCCGTCGACGACGTACGCGGTGCGGATGAGGATCGGCGCGTCGAGGTCGTGTCCGCCGTCGGCGCGCGGCGTGAAGAGGGCCGCCACGCCGGAGTAGTACCCGCGCGGGCTCTGTTCGTGGCGGGCGATGACGGTGCAGGCGTTCTGCATGGGCGAGCCGGTCACGGTGGGCGCGAACATGGTCTCGCGGAGGATGTCGCGCGGGTCCATCGTGCTCGTCCCGCGCAGCATGTACTCGGTGTGCGTCAGCCGCGACATCTCCTTGAGGTGCGGGCCCGTGATGCGGCCGCCGTCGCTGCAGACCGCCGACATCATCTTCAGTTCCTCGTCGACGACCATGAAGAGCTCCTCGGTCTCCTTCGTGGAGGAGAGGAACTCGGTCAGGGTCTCGGCCGTCGCGCCGCCCGCCGGGTGGCGGAAGGTCCCCGAGATGGGGTTCATCGTCACGACGCCGCCCTGGGCGCTGACGTGTGCCTCGGGGCTCGCGCCGACGGCGAGGTGGTCGGGAGTCGACACCAGGAACGTCCAGTAGGCGCCGCGCTCGTGCTCGAGCAGCGCACGGAACCACGTCAGACCCGCCGTCAGCGGGTCGCCGCCGACCTGCGCGACGTAGTCGCGGCGGATGACGAAGTTCGCCCCCTCGCCGCGGCCGATCTCGTCGGCGATGACCCGGCGGACGATGTCGGCGTACGCCTCGTCGTCGATGTCGAAACCGGCGTCCTCGAGGGCGACGGGCTCGGTCGGCAGCTGGGCGAGCGCCTCCGACAGGGGCAGGGAGTGCCGTTCGCCGACGACGAGGCAACGCAGCGGCGCGTCGTCGTCGTGGCACGCGAAGCCGCGCTCGACGACCTGACGGAACGGGACGAGCGCGAGCACCTCGCGCGGGGAGCCCGCGGCATCCGTGAGGGGGATGTCGGCGAGCAGCTCGACGTCGACCACCTCGCCGGTGAGCACCTCTACGGTCGCGCCGTCGCGGGCGAGGAGGGCGAAGGGGACGCCGCGCGCGGCGAGGTCGGCGAGGATGATCGGGGCGGTGCCGGTCATGGGGGATCTTCCGTTCGGGGCGGTCGCCGGTAAACGAGAAACGACCGCCGGGCTGTCAGCTCAGGCGGTCGTCGGGATGCACGTGGCGTCCGCCTCAGGCGGAGCGCCACCACGTGCGGTTCGCGAACATGGGGCCGAACCTACCACAGGCGACCCTCGCGGCATCCTCTCGGCCAGGTGCCGTGCCCGAGCGCCCCCCGCGGCTTAGGCTGGAGCCGTGCCAGCTGTGAACATCGGGATGCCCCGCGTGCCGGAGGTCCTCGCGCCTCGTCGCAAGAGCCGTCAGATCAAGGTCGGCAAGGTCCTCGTCGGTGGCGATGCCCCCGTCAGCGTCCAGTCGATGACGACGACGCCGACCACCAACATCAACGCGACGCTGCAGCAGATCGCCGAGCTCACCGCCTCCGGATGCGAGATCGTGCGCGTGGCCGTGCCGTCGCAGGATGACGCGGACGTCCTCCACATCATCGCCGCGAAGAGCCAGATCCCGGTGATCGCCGACATCCACTTCCAGCCGAAGTACGTGTTCCAGGCGATCGACGCCGGCTGCGCGGCCGTGCGCGTGAACCCCGGCAACATCCGCAAGTTCGACGACCAGGTCGGCGCGATCGCCAAGGCGGCCCAGGCCGCGGGTGTGTCGCTGCGCATCGGCGTCAACGCCGGGTCACTCGACCGGCGCCTGCTCGAGAAGTACGGCAAGGCGACGCCCGAGGCCCTCGTCGAGAGCGCCGTGTGGGAGGCATCCCTCTTCGAGGAGCACGACTTCCACGACTTCAAGATCTCGGTCAAGCACAACGACCCCGTCGTCATGGTGAAGGCCTACCGGCAGCTCGCCGAACGGGGCGACTGGCCGCTCCACCTCGGCGTCACCGAGGCGGGCCCCGCCTTCCAGGGCACGATCAAGAGCGCGACCGCGTTCGGCATCCTGCTCGGCGAGGGCATCGGCGACACGATCCGTGTCTCGCTGTCGGCGCCGCCCGCCGAAGAGGTCAAGGTCGGCCACCAGATCCTCCAGTCGCTGAACCTCCGCGAGCGCAAGCTCGAGATCGTGTCCTGCCCGTCGTGCGGCCGTGCGCAGGTCGACGTCTACACCCTCGCCGACAACGTCACCGAGGGCCTGAAGGACATGACGGTCCCGCTCCGCGTCGCGGTCATGGGCTGCGTCGTGAACGGTCCGGGCGAGGCCCGCGAGGCCGACCTCGGCGTCGCGTCGGGCAACGGCAAGGGGCAGATCTTCGTCAAGGGCGAGGTCATCAAGACCGTCCCCGAAGAGGACATCGTCGCCACCCTCATCGAGGAGGCCAACCGCCTCGCCGACGAGATGGGGCCGGATGCGCCCCTCGGAACGGCGCAGGTCGTCACCTCCTGACGCGCCGCGGATGCCGGGCGGTCCCGGCATCCGCTGTTCTCGTCAGCTCCAGAGGGAGTGGTAGGCGTTGATCGCCGGCTGCCCGCCCAGGTGCGCGTAGAGGACGGTCGAGTCCTTCGGGATGTCGCCGCTCTTCACGAGGTCGATGAGACCGGCGAGCGACTTGCCCTCGTAAACGGGGTCGGTGATCATCGCCTCGAGCTGCGCGCCGAGCGCCATCGCCGCCATCGTGGACTCCACCGGGATGCCGTAGAGGTCGCCCGCCCACCCCTCGAGCACCTGGATCTCGTCGTCGCGCAGGTCGCGGCCGAGCTCGATGAGCTCCGCGGTGTGGCGCGCGATCCGGGCGACCTGGTCGCGCGTCTTCTGCAGCGTCGCGGAGGCGTCGATGCCGATGACCCGGCGGGTCACCCCGGTCAGCTCCTCGAGGGCGGCGAAGCCCGCGATCATGCCGGCGTGCGTCGAGCCGGTCACCGTGCAGACGATGATCGTGTCGAAGAAGACGCCCAGCTGCTTCTCCTGCTCGGCCACCTCGAAGGCCCAGTTCGCGAAGCCGAGGCCGCCGAGGCGGTGCTCGGAGGCTCCGGCGGGGATGGGGTAGGGGGTGCCACCGGCATCCTTCACCTCCTGCAGCGCCTGCTTCCAGGAGTCACGGATGCCGATGTCGAACCCGGCGTCGTCGAGGCGGGAGTCCGCGCCCATCATGCGCGAGAGCAGGATGTTGCCGACCTTGTCGTTGACGGGCTCGTCCCACGGGACCCACTTCTCCTGGACGAGCCGAGCCTGCAGACCCAGGTGCGCGGCGACCGCGGCCACCTGACGCGTGTGGTTGGACTGGTACCCGCCGATCGAGACGATCGTGTCGGCGCCGCTGGCGAGGACGTCGGGGACGATGTACTCGAGCTTGCGGGTCTTGTTGCCGCCGAACGCGAGTCCGCTCGAGACGTCTTCGCGCTTGGCCCAGATCTCGGCTCCGCCGAGGTGCTGGGTGAGGCGCTTCAGGTGCTGCAGGGGGCTCGGACCGAAGGTCAGCGGGTGGCGCGGGAACTGGTCGAGGATCACGGGGTCTCCTGGGTGGTGTCGGTGAGCAGGTCGAGCCAGAGGCCTTCGGCCACGGCTGCCGCGGCCTGCGCGTCGCGCGCTGCGCAGTGGCGGATGAGCTCGGCATGGCGGGCGGCGGAGGCGGTCGCGTCATTCGAGGCGAAGCGCAGGCGCTCGGCGCGTTCGAGGACCGGTCCGTAGAGGGCGAGGACGGTGCGCACGGCCTCGTTGTCGGCGCGGTCGACGGCGACGGCGTGGAACGCGTGGTCGGCAGCGAGGGCGGCGGACGTGTCACCCGCGTCGTGTGCGGCGACGAACGCGTCGTTCGCCTGACGCATGCGGTCGATGTCGTCGTCGGTGAACCGGGGTGTCGCCTCGACGACCGCGACCCGGTGCATCGCGGCGACGACCGCCGCGGCATCCCGGACCTTGTCGTCGTCGACGGGAGCGACGACGGTCGACCGGCCCGGGAGGGCGAGGACGAGGCCGGAGCGGGCCAGGTCGAGGAGCGCTTCACGGACGGGGGTGCGGGAGACCCCGAGCCACGTGGCGAGCTCGACGTCGCGCAGCTGCTCGCCAGGGGCGAGGGTCCCGTCGACGATCGCGTCGCGCAGTCTCGTGCGGACTTCGTCGCGCAGCAGTCCGCGCGGGGGAAGGGAGGTCGAGGGCACCGGCATGCAATATATTGCACACCCGACAGCGGCCGGACGCAAATCGGCGCGCTCAGGCGGGCGCGAAATCGACCTTTCCGGAGGCGACGTCGGCGGCGACGAGGCGCACCCGGATCGTCGCGCCGGGCTCGGCGTCGACGCCCGCGACCGTCGTCTCGAGGGGCGGGACCGTCAGGGCGACCCGCCCGCCGTTCTCGCGGCGACGGAGCACGACGGCGTCGAAGACCTCGCCCTCGCGACCGCGGAGGACCGCTGCGGCGACGTGCTCGATCGCGGCGGCGTCCACCTGCGACGCGACGCGCGAGGATCGTTCCATCGCCTCGGGCAGCTCCGTCAGCGACCCGCGGACTTCGGCCGGCACCTCCTCGCCGTTCGCGAGCGCGTGGCACACGAGCAGCGACCAGCGATCGACGAGGCGCCGCAGCGGCGCGGTCGTGTGCGCGTAGGGCGCGGCGATGGCCGCCTGCGTCACGAGGTCCGGTACCTCGCCGTCGAGGACGGTGTACCCCGCTCCGCGGAAGAGGCCCGCGGCCTGCTCGCGGATCGCGCGGCCGACCGGGGTCCGCGGCAGATCGCGGAGGTAGTCGCCGTAGGGGACGTCCGGGTGCCACGGCACGCCGAGCCCGACGGTCTGTGCGCGGAACGCCGCGACGTCCTCCTCGGATGCCGGGGGCATCGTCCGGAGGATGCCCACCTTGCCGGCGAGCATGATCTCCGCGGCGGCCATCCCGGTCAACAGCGACACCTGGGCGTTCGCGTCCTCGAGCGGCACGCCCTCGTCGGCCTGCAGGTCGTACCCCTCGGGCGTCGCCACGACCCGGATCTCGGGCAGGTTCAGGCTGGCGCCGCCGCGCTCGCTCTCGCGCCGGGCGCGCTCGTCGCCGAACCACACGAGGTGCTGGATCGTCTCGGGGGCGTCGCCGCGCCCCAGCGCCGCCTGCGCGTCGACGTACGACCACTGCGCGCGGGACCGGATGACCCCGCGTGCGAGCGTCACGGCCGTCGGGCGGGCACCGGCATCCAGCTCGAAACGCCAGACGAAGGCGCGCCGGTCGCGATCCGGTAGCAACGAGGCCGCGTCCTCGCTGAGGACGGCCGGGTGCAGCGGGATGCGGCCATCGGGCGCGTAGACGGTCTGGCCGCGCCGCCGCGCCTCCGCGTCGACCGCGCCACCCATGGGTACGAACGCGGGCACGTCGGCGATCGCGTAGTGCAGGATGCCGCCGCCGTCCGCGGTCCGCTCGAGGTGCACGGCCTGGTCGAGGTCGGTCGAGCCCTCGGGGTCGATCGTGAGGAACGGGATGCCGCGCAGGTCGGCGAGCTCCGCGGACGCCGAGACCGGGACCTCGCGTGCCGCCCGCTCCGCTGCGGCCTGGACCTCGGCCGGGAAGGCGCCCGGCAGGTCGAATCGCTCGCGCAGCGCGCCGAGTGCGGCGCTCAGTTCCGACTGGACGGGGGAGACGAGGCGAGCGCGGCGGGAGGGCACGCGGTCAGTGTAGGCCGGGCCGCCTCAGCGTGTTCCTCGGTTGCGTCCAGGGCGCCCATAACGTCAACGCATACCGTGAGCGGCATGAGCACGCTCTCGCGACTGATCGGCCTGGCCGCCAAAGCCCTCGACTCGTCCTCGTCGTCGTCCGCCTCGTCGTCCCGGCAGGGTTCGTCAGCGGGGGACTGGCGCGGCATGGTCCGCTCCGCCGCGGACGCGCTCACGGGCGACGGGCGCGGCGCTCCGCCGTCGCCCGCGCACAACCCCGACGTGCGTTCGGCGGGCACCTCGGTGGGTCTGACGCCGCCGGCGGGGGGAGCGCCGGCATCTGCATCGCACGGCTCCCTGTCGGCGGCCGATCGCCAGGCGGTCGCGCGGTACGACTACCTGCTGCAGACGGCGGACCCCCATCAGGTCGAGCAGATCCACCGCGAGGCGTTCGCCCGTCTCACTCCGGAGCAGCGTGCGCACGTGCAGTCGCGGATGACGGCGGAGCTTCCCGCCCACGAGCACCCGCGATCGTCGTCACCGGGTGACCTCGCCCGCGCGGCGGCACGGGGCGAGGCGACGCGCCCGGGCCTGCTCGAGGGTCTCCTGGCGCGGGCCGGGACGGGCGGTGGCGCGGCCCGCGTCGCCGGT
The DNA here is from genome assembly GCF_001644225.1 of Microbacterium oleivorans. Taxonomy (GTDB): domain Bacteria; phylum Actinomycetota; class Actinomycetes; order Actinomycetales; family Microbacteriaceae; genus Microbacterium; species Microbacterium gawkjiense. The sequence goes on from NZ_LSTV01000001.1 coordinate 334,774, forward strand.
GGTGCGGCGATCGGCGCCGGTGTCGGCATCCTCGGCGCGGTCGCCGCAGGCGCGGTCGTCACCTCGGTGGCGGGGCCCCTGCTCGCCCAGGCTGTCGGCATGGGTGTCGACTTCGATGCGCTCGCCGCAGGCGTCGACCTCGACGGCATGGCGGGAGAGGCGCTCTCCGGTGCGGGTGAGCAGGTCTCCGGCCTCGGGGAGCAGGTCTCGGGCTTCGGCGAGAACCTCGGCGGCTTCGGGCTGCCCGGACTCGACGAGATCTTCGGCCGCTGACCCTCAGCTGATCTCGCCGCCGACCCCGCCGGCGTCGTCGCCGGCGTCGAGCGACACCCGGACCGCGACCTCGAGCGCGTCGACGAGGCGGTCGAAGGGCAACGACGGCGCGTCGCCGGGGCCGGTGCCGTCCGCCCACGGGAGGTGGACGAACCCCGCGCGCACCGGTGCACCGTCCGTGGCGTGCAGGGCGGCGTACATCACCGCGTTGCAGACGAACGTGCCGGCCGTGTGCGAGACGGTGGACGGGATGCCGCGGTCCGCGAGCGCCGCACCGATCGCCTTGACGGGGAGCGTCGCGAAGTACGCCGCGGGTCCGCCGTCGACGACGGGGGCGTCCTGGGGGCGGTGGCCCGCGTTGTCGGGGATGCGGGCGTCGGCCAGGTTCACGGCCACGCGTTCGGGGGTCACGGCCGCACGACCGCCGGCCAGACCCGTGGCGACCACGACATCCGGTCGATGCACCTCGAGGAGCGCGGCCAGACGTGTCGTCGCACCGTCGAAGGTGACGGGCAGCACCTCGGTGACGAGGCGCTCGGGTCCGCGCCAGCGCGCGGCGAGTGCGCGGACGGCATCCCCCGACGGGTTCACCGCGTCGCCGGCGAACGGTTCGAATCCGGTCAGGAGGACGGTGCGCATCCCTCCAGGCTAAGCGCCTCGCCGCCACGGCGTCCCGGCCCGCGCACCTAGACTTGACCCTCGTGGTCACCCGTCTCTCGACATACTTCCTCCGCACGCTCCGCGAAGACCCGGCCGACGCCGAGGTCGCCAGTCACCGCCTGCTGGTGCGCGCCGGCTACATCCGCCGCGCCGCCCCCGGCGTCTTCACCTGGCTGCCGCTCGGCTTGCGGGTGAAGGCGAAGCTCGAGCAGATCATCCGCGAGGAGATGGCGAACGCGGGGGCCTTCGAGGTCCACTTCCCCGCGCTGCTGCCGCGTGAGCCGTACGAGCAGTCCGGACGCTGGACCTCCTACGGCGACGGGATCTTCCGCCTGCAGGACCGCAAGGGCGCCGATTACCTGCTCGCTCCCACGCACGAGGAGATGTTCACGCTCCTCGTGAAGGACCTGTACTCCTCGTACAAGGATCTGCCGCTGACGATCTTCCAGATCCAGGACAAGTACCGGGATGAGGCGCGTCCCCGCGCGGGCCTGCTGCGCGGCCGTGAGTTCACGATGAAGGACGCGTACTCGTTCGACTACACCGACGAGGGGCAGGACTTGTCGTACCAGTCGCAGCGCGACGCGTACGAGCGGATCTTCACGCGCCTCGGCCTGGAGTACGTCATCGTCGCCGCCGACAACGGCCTGATGGGCGGTGCGCGCAGTGAGGAGTTCCTGCACCCGATCGCCGTCGGCGAGGACACCTTCGTCCGGTCCGCGGGCGGCTACGCGGCCAACGTCGAGGCCTTCACGACCGTCGTGCCCGACGCCCTTCCGCTGCCCGACGGCGCCCCGGTCGTCTTCGACTCCCCGGACACCCCGACGATCGACACGCTCGTCGCGCACGCCAACGCCCACCTCGACGCCCCGGCGCCCGGCATCGCCGGTCCCGCGACCGACGGCGCCGACACCTGGACGGCGGCCCACACGCTGAAGAACGTCGTCCTCGCCCTCACGCACCTCGACGGCACGCGCGAACTCGTGATCGTCGGCCTGCCCGGCGACCGCGACGTGGACGACAAGCGGGCGGAGGTCGCCTTCGCACCCGCCGCCGTCGAAGCGGCGACCGAGGCCGACTTCGCGAAGCACCCCGGCCTCGTGAAGGGGTACATCGGACCCTGGTCGCCGAACGGTCCGGTCCTCGGCGAGCAGTCGTCCACCGGCATCCGCTACCTCGTCGACCCCCGCGTCGTCGAGGGCACCGCCTGGGTCACCGGCGCGAACGAGCACGAGAAGCACGCCCACTCCGTCGTTGCGGGCCGCGACTTCACGCCCGACGGCGTCATCGACATCTCGGACGTCCGGGCCGGCGACCCCGCCCCCGACGGTTCGGGGCCGGTCGAGCTCGCGCGCGGCATGGAGATCGGGCACGTCTTCCAGCTGGGACGCTTCTTCGCCGAGACGTTGGGGCTGAAGGTCCTCGACGAGAACGGCAAGCTCGTGACGGTGACGATGGGCTCGTACGGCATCGGCGTGACCCGCATCCTCGCGATCCTCGCGGAGCTCAACAACGACGACCGCGGCCTCATCTGGCCCGAGTCGATCGCTCCCTTCGACGTGCACGTCGTCGCGACCGGTCGCGACGCGGTGGCGTTCGAGCTCGCCGAGAAGCTCGCCGCCGACCTCGAGGCCGCGGGCCGCGACGTGCTGCTCGACGACCGGCCCAAGGTCTCGCCGGGCGTGAAGTTCGGCGACGCCGAGCTGGTCGGCGTGCCGTGGATCCTCATCGTCGGACGCGGCGCCGCCGACGGCCAGGTCGAGCTGTGGGATCGCCGCTCGGGCGAGCGGTCGACTCTGGCCGCCGCCGACGCGATCGCGGCGCTCACCGCCTGAGCTGCGGCATCCGTTCTCATCCGTTCACCCGACGGATGCCGGATCGTGACAGCCTGGGGAGATGTCGCCGAGTCCCACCTCTTCCCTCGACGGTGACGTCACCGACGCCGTCCGTGCCCTCCTGACCGACGCCGGGGTGACCGACGACGCCGATCTCGTGGCCCGCATCCTCGTGACGGGACTCGGGATGGGGGTCGACGACACCGACCGGCTCGACCTGAAGATCGCGTCGGCGGCGCTGTCGGAGATGCGCTCCGCGTTCGGGTTGTTCGCGCCCTACCGCGGGACGCCGAAGGTGACGATCTTCGGCTCGGCGCGCACCCGGGCGAATGACCCGCTGTATCGCGCGGCCGCCGAGATCGCCGGCGCGCTCGCGCAGCGCGGCTGGATGGTTGTGACCGGCGCCGGTCCCGGCATCATGCAGGCCGCGGCGGAGGGCGCGGGTCCCGAGCACTCGCTCGGCGTGTCGATCCGGCTGCCGTTCGAGGAGAAGCCGAACGCCGTGATCGCCGAGGCGGACCGCGTCGTCGCGATGAAGTACTTCTTCACGCGCAAGCTCATGCTCGTCAAGGAGTCGCGCGGGTTCGTCTGCGTCCCGGGGGGTTTCGGCACGCTCGACGAGCTGTTCGAACTGCTCACCCTGCAGCAGACCGGCAAGGCCGAGCCGACGCCGATCGTGCTGCTCGACGCCCCTGGGGGGACGTTCTGGCAGGGCCTCGAGCGGTTCGCGTCCGACCATCTCATCCCGTCGGGGGTGATCTCGCCCGACGACCTCGACCGTGTCCTCGTGACCGATTCGGTCGCGGCGGCGGAGGCCGAGATCACCGGGTTCTGGCGCAACTACGACTCGCTGCGGTGGATCGGTTCCCGCCTCGTGCTGCGGTTGTGCGCGGAGCCGACGGATGCCGAGGTCGCAGACCTCAGCGACCGTTTCTCGCACCTGCTCACCGGGGGCCGCATCCAGCGCACCGCACCCCTGCGCCGCGAGCGTCAGGACGACGATCGGCTGGAGATGCCCCGCCTGCTCCTGGACTTCGACCGGCACCGTATCGGCGAGCTGCACCATCTCATCCGTGCGATCAACGCGCTCCCCTCGGCGCCCCCGGCGACGCCGCCGACCGAGCCCCACGCCGTCGGCTGATCAGAGCTTCGCGTAGCGGGTGCGGAGGAAGCTGAAGACCGCGTAGACGACGAGGCCGAGCCCCACGAGGAAGACGAGGACGGGACCGATCATCTGCGAGAGGAGGGCCTCGATGGCGGCGTCGAAGCCGCCGGCGGCCGCGGAGTCCTGCTTCACCGCCGCGACGATGAGGAGGATGCCGACGATGAGCACCGACACCCCCTTGCCGATGTAGCCGAGGATCCCCGACACGGTCACAGCGACGCCCAGCGCGCCGTCCGGGATGCGGACCTGCTTGTCGAAGGATCGGCGGACACCGATCGACGCGAAGACGAGCGCTCCGATCACGAGGCCCACGCCGGCCGCAGCGACGACGAAGACCCCGCCGGGGGTGTCCAGGAGACCGCGCGTGATCTGCTGTGCCGTGCGGTCGCCGTCGGGGCGCGCCCCCAGCGCGATGGTGACGGCGATGGCGCCGAGGGCGAGGTAAACGACAGACTGCCCGGCCGCCGAGCCGCGCCTGCCCCACGCCCCGGCATCCTTCCCCTTCACGAGGCAGGCGCGCAGGGCCTGGAACAGTCCGAGCGCGGTCAGGAGGAGGCCGAGGATCCAGACGAGCACGAGCCCGAGCGGCGCGTCCAATAGGGCCTTGAAGACCCCGGCCTGGTCCGATTCACCTCGGCCGCCGAACGAGATGACGATGACGACGACGCCGAAGACGAGGTGCACGACGCCGTTGGCGGCGTACCCGCCGCGGGCCAGGATGCGCGCGACGGGGGAGCGCCGCACGGTCTGTGCGACATCCTCCACGGCATCGGTCATCCGTCGATCTTCTCAGGTCGCCCGCGATCCGATCGGGTAACGTTGACGGGATGCCGCGACGCACCGGGAGACCGGGCGTGATCGCGGCGCCGTGTTGAGCAACTGAAAAGGGAGGCACCTGTGGACATCGACCTGGGGCTGCTGAGGACTGTCGAGCGCGAGCGGGAGATCCCGTTCGACGAACTGGTCCGGATCATCGAGCAGGCCATCCTGACCGCTTACGCGAAGCACACGTCCCCCGACGGTGAACTCCCCGAGGGCGCGCGCGCCCGGCTCGACCGCAAGACCGGTCACGTCGCCGTGTACATCCCGCTGCGCGACGAGGAGGGCGCCGTCATCGGCGAGGAGGAGTCGACGCCGGACGACTTCGGCCGGATCGCCGCCTTCGCCGCCAAGCAGGTCATCAGCCAGCGTCTGCGCGACATCGCCGATGACGCGGTGCTCGGCGAGTTCAAGGGCAAGGAGGGCGACATCGTGGCGGGTGTGGTCCAGCAGGGCCCGAACCCGCGCATGGTGCACGTCGACCTCGGCACGATCGAGGCGATCCTCCCTCCCGAGGAGCAGGTCCCCGGCGAGGACTACGCCCACGGCTCCCGCCTGCGCGTCTACGTGACCTCGGTCTCGAAGGGTCTCAAGGGGCCGCAGATCACCGTCTCGCGGACGCACCCCGGTCTCGTCCGCAAGCTCTTCGCCCTCGAGGTGCCCGAGATCGCGTCGGGTGTCGTCGAGATCGTCTCGCTCGCCCGCGAGGCCGGCCACCGCACCAAGATCGCCGTCAAGGCGAACGACCCCGCCGTCAACGCGAAGGGCGCCTGCATCGGCGAACTGGGCCGCCGCGTGCGCGCGGTCACCGAGGAGCTCGGCGGCGAGAAGATCGACATCGTCGACTACGACGAGACCCTGCCGAAGTTCGTCGCGAACGCCCTCTCGCCGGCGAAGGTCACCTCGAGCTTCGTGCTCGACCAGGCCACGAAGGCCGTGCGTGCCCTCGTCCCCGACTACCAGCTGTCGCTGGCGATCGGGAAGGAAGGCCAGAACGCCCGGCTCGCCGCGAAATTGACCGGCGCGAAGATCGACATCCAGCCCGACAGCATTCTCGACGAGTCCTGACGCGGTAGGATGGAACCTGTTCGAACGTGCGTGGGATGCCGCGCGCGTGCCCCCCGGTCCTCGTTGCTCCGCATCGTGGCCCGGGACGGTGTCCTCGTCATCGACGAGAAGGCCGTCCTGCCGGGTCGGGGCGCGTGGGTGCATGACACGGACACCTGCGTGATGACCGCTCTCAAGCGGCGCGCATTCGGACGCGCACTACGGGCATCCACTCCGCTGGACACAGCGGGACTGGATGCGCGGACCACCAGAGAATCCCTCCAGCGAAACGGCTGAACGGCTATGGACACAAAGTGAACGGCTCGAAATGAGACCCGTCCGCGAATGACGGTCCGCCCTGTCCGGGGCGGGCCCCAGACAGGAGAATTGTGGCAAAACCACGCGTGCACGAGATCGCTTCCGAGCTCGGCGTCGACAGTAAGGTCGCCCTCGCGAAGCTGAAGGAGCTCGGCGAATTCGTCAAGAGCCCCTCATCCACCATCGAGCCCCCCGTGGCTCGCAAGCTCCGCGCCGCCCTCGAGGCGGAAGGCGTGAAGGCACCCGCCGCCGCGCCCGCGAAGCCCGCGGCCAAGGCCCCGACATCCGGTGCGACCCCCGGTCCGCGCCCGTCGGCACCCAAGCCCGCCCCGGCCCCCGAGCCCGCCGCGCCTGCGGCCCCCGCTCAGCCGGCCGCTGAGAAGCCCGCACCGTCGGCCCCCGAGGGCGGCGCGCCCAAGCCGGGCGCCCCCGCACCCGCGAAGCCCGCGTCGCAGGCCCCGCGTCCCGGCGGCGCTCCGCGCCCCGGCAACAACCCCTTCGCCAGCTCGCAGGGCATGGGTCAGCGTCCCGCCGGCCCCCGTCCCGGCAACAACCCCTTCGCCTCGGCGCAGGGCATGGGCCAGCGTCCGACGCCCGGCAACATCCCGCGCCCGCAGGCGCCGCGTCCCGGCTCCCCGCGTCCGGGTGCCCCGCGTCCCGGCGGCGCCGGTCGTCCCGGTGGCGGCGGTCGTCCGGGTGCACCGTTCCAGCAGCGTCCGGGTGGTCCCGGTCGCCCCGGCGGCGGCGGCTTCGGCGCTCCGCGTCCGGGCGCCCCGGCCGGTGGTTTCGCCGGTCGTCCCGGTGGCGGCGGCGGTCGTGGTCGTGGACCCGGCGGCGGTACCGCCGGTGCCTTCGGTAAGGGCGGCGGCAAGTCGAAGCAGCGCAAGTCGCGTCGGGCGAAGCGGCAGGAATTCGAGATGCGGTCGGCGCCCGTCGTCGGCGGCGTCAACGTCCAGAAGGGCAACGGCGAGGTCATCCGGCTCCGCCGCGGCGCGTCCATCGCGGACTTCGCCGACAAGCTCGAGGCGCTGCGCGGATACACCGTCCAGCCCGGCACCCTGGTGACGATCCTCTTCAACCTCGGCGAGATGGCCACGGCCACCGAGTCGCTGGACGAGGCGACGTTCGAGATCCTCGGTGAGGAGCTCGGCTACAAGATCCAGATGGTCTCGCCCGAGGACGAGGACAAAGAGCTCCTCGAGGGCTTCGGTCTCGACCTCGAGGCCGAGCTGGAGGCCGAGAACGAGGACGACCTCGAGATCCGTCCTCCCGTGGTCACCGTCATGGGCCACGTCGACCACGGTAAGACCCGACTGCTCGACGCCATCCGCCAGACCAACGTGGTCGCAGGCGAGGCCGGCGGCATCACGCAGCACATCGGTGCGTACCAGGTCTGGACCGAGCACGAGGGCATCGAGCGCGCGATCACCTTCATCGACACCCCGGGTCACGAGGCGTTCACCGCCATGCGTGCCCGCGGTGCGCAGGTGACCGACCTCGCGATCCTCGTGGTCGCGGCCGACGACGGCATCATGCCGCAGACGGTCGAGGCGCTGAACCACGCCCAGGCGGCGAACGTGCCGATCGTGGTCGCAGTCAACAAGGTCGACAAGCCCGACGCCAACCCGGCGAAGGTCCGTCAGCAGCTCACCGAGTACGGTCTCGTGGCCGAGGAGTACGGCGGCGACGTCATGTTCGTCGACGTGTCGGCTCGTCAGGGCACGAACATCCAGGCACTGCTGGATGCCGTCCTCCTCACCGCCGACGCGGGCCTGGACCTCACGGCCAACCCGAACAAGGCGGCGCGCGGTGTCGCGATCGAAGCGAAGCTCGACAAGGGTCGCGGTTCGGTCGCCACGGTGCTGATCCAGTCCGGAACGCTCCGTGTCGGCGACGCGATCGTCGCGGGCACCGCGTACGGCCGCGTCCGCGCCATGATCGACGAGAACGGCGATGCGGTCGACGAGGCCTACCCGTCGCGTCCGGTCCAGGTGCAGGGTCTGAACTCCGTGCCCCGCGCCGGTGACGTCTTCATCGTGACCGAAGAGGACCGCATGGCCCGCCAGATCGCCGAGAAGCGTGAAGCGGTCGAGCGCAACGCGCAGCTGGCCAAGGCCCGCAAGCGCATCTCGCTCGAGGACTTCACCCGCGCTCTCGAAGAGGGCAAGGTCGAGTCGCTCAACCTCATCATCAAGGGTGACGTCTCCGGTGCCGTCGAGGCGCTCGAGGAGTCGCTGCTCAAGATCGAGGTCGACGACAGCGTTCAGCTGCGCATCATCCACCGCGGTGTCGGTGCGATCACCGAGTCGGACATCAACCTGGCGACGATCGACAACGCGATCGTCATCGGCTTCAACGTCCGTCCCGACACGAAGGCCCGCGAGCGCGCCGCCCGTGAAGGTGTGGACGTCCGGTTCTACTCGGTCATCTACAACGCGATCGACGACGTCGAGCAGTCCCTCAAGGGCATGCTCAAGCCGGAGTTCGAAGAGGTGCAGTCGGGTGTCGCCGAGATCCGCGAGGTGTTCCGCTCCTCGAAGTTCGGCAACATCGCCGGTGTCATCGTCCGCTCGGGCACGATCACGCGCAACGCCAAGGCGCGCGTCATCCGCGACGGCGTCGTGATCGCCGACGGCCTGGCCATCGAGTCGCTGCGCCGGTTCAAGGACGACGTCACCGAGGTGCGTACGGACTTCGAAGCCGGTATCGGCCTCGGCAAGTACAACGACATCCAGGTCGGCGACGAGATCGAGACGACCGAAATGGTGGAGAAGCCGCGCGGCTGATCCACGGTGTTGCTACGGACTCGGATGTCCGTCCTCGGCAAGAGCGGGGCCCCTGCCCCGATTGCCTCGGACGGACATCCGAGTCCTCCGCAGTTTCCGGCCAGCCGTATCGCGGGCCGGGTAGAGAAGGAGAAGGACTATGGCTGGGGAACGGCAGGCACGGTTGGCGGACCGCATCCGCGTGCTCATCGCGGAGCGCCTCGACAAGGGGCTGCGCGACCCGCGGCTCGGATTCGTCACGATCACCGACGTGCGCGTCACGGGCGACCTGCAGCACGCGTCGGTCTTCTACACGGTCTACGGCGACGACGAGGCCCGCGAGGGCACGGCTGCGGCGCTGAAGGCCGCGACCGGGATGCTGCGCAGCGAGGTCGGGCGTCAGCTCGGCACGCGCCTCACGCCGTCGCTGGAGTTCATCCTCGACGGGCTGCCCGAGAACGCGGGCCACATCGAGGACCTGCTGCGCGAGGCGCGCGAGCGCGACGCGGCCGTGGCGGCGACCGCCGCCGGCGGCACCTACGCCGGCGAGGCGGACCCGTACGTCAAGCCGCGCGAGAGCGACGACGAGGACTGAGCGGTCCGGTCAGCGGGGCAGGTGCAGGGCACCGTCCGTGACCTCCACCAGCCCGTCGGCGATCAACGAGTCGACGGCCCGGTCGCGCTGAGCCGCATCGGGCCACTCCGAGGCCACCTCGTCCGCAGGGACGGGGTGGCCTTCGGCATCCCGCAGCGCCCTCAGGATCGCTCCGCGGGCCTGGCGGTCGCTGCCCTCGTAGCGCGCCTGCTTGCGCCGGTCATCGCCGGTGTCGGGGTACTCCGCCGCCCGCCAGGCGCAGACGGCCGCGAGCGGGCACGCCTCGCACCGCGGCGCACGCGCCGTGCAGACGATCGCGCCCAGCTCCATCGCGGCGGCGTTCACGACCGCGGCGTCCTCGTCGTCCGCGGGCAGGATCGCCGCCATCGCCGCGAGGTCCGCCTTCGCGGGTGATCCGGGCTGCGACCGGCCGTCGACGGCGCGCGCCAGGACGCGACGGGTGTTGGTGTCGACGACCGGATGCCGGTCCCCGTAGGCGAACACTGCCACCGCGCGGGCCGTGTAGTCGCCGATCCCAGTGAGGGCGAGCAGGGCGTCCACGTCGCGGGGGACGACCCCGTCGTGCCGGTCCCGGATCTGCGTCGCCGCGCGGTGCAGCCACAACGCCCGGCGGGGGTAGCCGAGGTTCGCCCACAGCCGCACCGCGTCGGCCGGGGGAGCGGCCGCGAGGTCGGCGGGGGTGGGCCAGCGCGCGAGCCACTCCTCGAGCCGCGGGACGACCCGCGACACGGGCGTCTGCTGCAGCATGAACTCGCTGACGAGCGTGCCCCACGCGCCGAAGCCGTCGCGCCGCCAGGGCAGGTCGCGGGCGTTCTCGCGGTACCACGCGATGAGCGGCGAGGCGAGGTCGGGCACCGCTCCAGCCTAGGCTGGAAGCCATGCAGCAGAGCCAGGGGAGCGGCGGGATACTCCTCGTCGACAAGCCGGGCGGCGTGACGAGCCACGACATCGTGGCGCGGGCGCGCCGCGCCCTGAACACCCGCAAGATCGGCCACGCCGGCACCCTCGACCCGATGGCGACCGGGCTCCTCGTCCTGGGCGTCGGTCACGCCACGCGGCTGCTCACCTACGTCGTCGGACTCGACAAGACCTACGAGGCCACCATCCGCCTGGGTGTCACGACGGACTCCGACGACGCCGACGGTGTCGAGACCGCCAGAGCGGATGCCGGTGGTGTCGCCGACGACGCGATCCACCGCGGCATCCGCACCCTGACGGGACCGATCTCGCAGGTGCCGAGCACCGTCTCGGCGATCAAGGTCGGCGGGCGCCGCGCGTACGACCTCGCGCGCGCGGGCGAGCAGGTCGAGCTGAAGGCGAGGGATGTCCTGATCAGCCGGTTCGAGGTGCGCGGCATCCGTCGGGGCGGCGACGTCGTCGACGTCGACGTGGTCGTCGACTGCTCGAGCGGCACGTACATCCGGGCCCTCGCCCGCGACCTCGGCGCGGACCTCGGCGTGGGCGGGCACCTCACGGCGCTCCGGCGCACGCGGATCGGTCCGTTCGACGTCGCCGACGCCGTCACCGAGCTGACCGAAGACATCCCGCTGCAGGATGCCGCGGGTGTCGCGGCATCCCTTCTCGGCACCTTCGCGGTCACCGCCGACGAGGCGCGCGATCTCCGTCACGGCAAGCGTCTGGTCGGGGCGGCGGACCGCCTGCCGACCGACACACCCGCAGCGATCGCGCCCGACGGTGCGCTCGTCGGGATCGTCGGCCGTCGCGGCGACGACGTGAAGAGCCTCATGAACATGCCCGAGGAGCAGCCGTGATCGCGTGGTTCACCGTCGTCCAGATCGCCGTCGCGTGCGCGGCGGGTCTGCTGTGCACCGTGCTGGGTCTCGCCGGCCGTCGCCCGAGCGATCTCTCCGTGGGTACGCAGGCGCTCGTCCTGCTGCTGCTCATCGTGCAGGTCGTGATCGCGATCATCGCCCCGCTCGCCGGCAACCCGCCGACGGGGGATCTGCTGGAGTTCTGGGTCTACCTGGTCTCGGCGGTCCTCATCCCGCCGGCCGCGGTCGCCTGGGCGCTCATCGAACGGGGTCGCTGGAGCACGGTCGTCATGGGGGTCGCCGCGTTCGCGATCGCCATCATGATCTGGCGCATGAACGTCATCTGGACGGTGCAGGTCGCCTGACCCCGGCCAGGCCGCGTCCGCGGCGGTCGTAGGATTGAGGGGCCATGCCTGAGACCGCGCCGACCTCGACCGCTCCGTCGGCCGCCTCCCCGCGTCGGATGACCGGTGTCGGCCGTGTGCTCGTGGTCGTCTACGCGATCATGGCCCTCGGCGCGACGGGTCGTTCGTTCGTGCAGATCGTCCGCGAGTTCGACGACGCACCGCTCGCGTACTCGCTGTCGGCCCTCGCCGCGCTCGTCTACATCCTCGCCACCCTCGCGCTCGTGTTCAGCGCGTCCGAGCGGTGGTACCGCGTCGCGTGGGCGGCGATCGTCTTCGAACTCGTGGGTGTGCTCGTCGTCGGGACGCTCTCGCTCACGCATCCCGAGCTCTTCGACCACCCCACGGTGTGGTCGGGGTACGGCATCGGATACGTCCTCGTCCCGCTCGTGCTGCCCTTCCTGGGGCTCTGGTGGCTCATCACCCACCGGCACGCCCGGTCCGCCGCGGAGGGCGCCGCGTGATCGTCTTCCGCGATCCCGCCGAGGTGCCCGCCGGCTTCGGCCCGAGTGTCGTCGCGATCGGCAAGTTCGACGGCGTGCACTCGGGGCACCGCGCCGTCATCGACCGCGCGCGCGTGGCCGCGATGGACGACGGCGCACGCGTGGTCGCCGTCACTTTCGACCGCAACCCGCTCGCCCTGCTTCGACCGGACCGCTGTCCCGAACCCCTTGTGAGCGTGGATCAGAAGATCGCCCTGCTCGCCGAGGCCGGTGTCGACGCGGTGCTCGTGCTGCGCTTCGACGAGGAACTCGCCGCGCTCGCGCCCGAGGAGTTCGCGCAGCGCATCCTCGTCGACGCCCTGTACGCGGTGTGCGTCATGGTGGGGGTCGACTTCCGCTTCGGACGCGGCGGAGCGGGTGATCCCGCCTTCCTCACGACGTTCGGCGAGACCCACGGGTTCACGGTGGACGTCGTGGGCGACGTCCAGGGCGGCGGACGCCGGGTCTCGTCGACCTGGGTGCGCGAGATGCTCGCCGCCGGCCAGGTGGAGGACGCCGCCCGCCTGCTGGGGCGCCCCCATGCCGTCCGCGCCGAGGTGGTCCACGGGCTCAAGCGCGGTCGCGAGCTCGGCTACCCGACCGCCAACCTGTCGACGGATGCCGAGGGATTCATCCCCGCCGACGGCGTGTACGCCGGCTGGCTGATCGACGAGGGGACGGATGCCGGGCGCGTCCGCGCCGCGACGCGATACCCGGCCGCCGTCTCGGTCGGCACGAACCCGACGTTCGACGACGTGCCCCAGCGTCAGGTCGAGGCGTACGTCCTCGATGGGACCGGCCTCGATCTCTACGGCCACACGGTGCAGGTGCAGTTCACCGCCCGCATCCGCGGCATGGTCCGCTTCGAGGGCATCGAGGCCCTCATCGAGCGGATGGATGCCGACGTCGCCGAGGTGCGGGCGGCGCTGCAGCCCGGCGCCTGAGTCCGAGCGGCGCGGGGCGAGCCGTGCCGGTCAGTAGGAGCCGGAGTCGACCGCTCCGGTCGCCTCGTCGCCGGCGTCGATGCGACGCGCTTCGCCGAGGATGACGGCGCTGCCGCTCGTGCCGAGGCGCGTCGCGCCGGCCTCGAGCATCGCGATCGCGTCGGCGTAGCTGCGCACCCCGCCGGAGGCCTTCACCTCAACGCCTGCACCCACGGTGCGACGCATGAGCTGGACGTGGGGGATCGTGGCCCCACCGCCGGCGAATCCGGTCGAGGTCTTCACGAAGTGGGCGCCGCCGGCCTCGGTGAGGCGGCTGCCGCGCTCGATCTGCTCGTCGTCGAGCAGGGCCGTCTCGAGGATGACCTTCGTGACGCGGCCCTCCGCGGCCGCGACGACCGCGCGGATGTCCTCGACCACGACGTCGTCGAAGCCCGAGCGCAGCGCGCCGATGTTGACGACCATGTCGACCTCGCTCGCGCCGTCGGCGATCGCCTGTCGCGTCTCGGCCACCTTCGCGGCGGTCGAGGTGGTGCCGTGCGGGAACCCGATGACCGTGCCGACCGCGACGCCGGTGCCGTCGAGGCGCGCCACGGCGTGGGGGATGTCGCTCGGGCGCACGCAGACGCTGAACACACCCCATTCCGCGGCGATGTCGAGCTCGGCGTCCACGTCCGCGCGGGTGAGCTCCGGCTTGAGGATCGCGTGGTCGATGGTGGCGGCGAGTTCGCGTTCGGTGGGCATGACACCAGCGTACGCGGCACCGCGCGCGGCACCGCCGAGTCGCGGTGGGAGCCCGGGACCGCGACGCGCTAGAATGAGGGGGAAGGGCCCGTCCCGTCGCCGCAGCTCGCAGAAGCGAGTACCCGCAGCCGTGACGACCCGGGGACCACATTCGTGTCGCGACCGACCTCGCGGCCTCGCAGACCGTCGTCTCGTACGACGCTCGCCGGCATCTGCCGGTGTCACGCTCAGGAGGAGCATGCCGACCACGGCAGCCACCGCCCCCAAGACCGCCGCTCGGCGTCGTCGGGGATCATCGTCGCGCCGAGACGACGAGGCACCCCTCATCCCGATCCTCGCCCGGAAGGTGCGCGAGGTCGAGGCCAAGGCCCAGCGGGGCAAGCTCGGGCCGACCAACCGCGTCAAGTTCCAGGTGATCGCCTTCCTCGTGCGCGAGGAGCGCGCCCGCGTGAAGGCGGCGTCCGACATCGCCGACGGTGCGCGCGCCGAGCTTCTGAAGCGTCTGGACGGCGTGGCGACGATCCTCGCGAAGACCGCCGCTCGCGACACCTCGCTCATCCAGCTGCTCGAAGTCGACCAGGCGGCCTCGCCCGTCGCGCGTCGCATGCGCCGCGACTGGCTCCTCGAGTCCGGGGCCGAGCTGCCCGAGGACGAGCTCATCATCACCGACGCGAAGCCCGTTCAGGCTCCGGTCGTCCCCGAGGCGATCGCGGACCGTCAGGTCGTGCCGCCGCAGGTCGAGGCCCGCAAGGAGGCCAACCCGTTCCTCGCCCCGGACGTCGCACTGCGCGCGCCGGTCGCGACGCCGCGACGCCGGCTCGACGGGTGGGAACTGATGGGCCCGCTGTACAAGGCGTTCGAGACCGGTGCCGGGGGAGGGGCCGCGTCCATGGACCTGCCGCCCGTCCCCGAGTTCGACCGCATCTCGCCCAAGGGGCTCGACGTCATGCCGCACCAGTCGCGGTTCCTCGAGGCCGTCCGCACGGGGCACCGCAGCTTCCTGCTGGCCGACGAGCCGGGTCTCGGCAAGACGGCGCAGTCGGTGCTCGCGGCATCCGTCGCCGACGCCTACCCGCTGCTGGTCGTCGTCCCCAACGTCGTGAAGATGAACTGGGCGCGCGAGGTGGAGCGGTGGACCCCGCAACGTCGCGCGACGGTGATCCAGGGTGACGGCGAGACGATGGATGCCTTCGCGGACGTCTTCATCGTCAACTACGAGATCCTCGATCGCCACCTGTCCTGGCTCAGCTCGATCGGGCTGAAGGGCGTGGTCGTCGACGAGGCCCACTTCATCAAGAACCTCACGTCGCAGCGCTCGCGCAACGTGCTCGCGCTCGCCTCGCGGATCCGCGAGCAGGTGCGCGATCCGCTGCTGCTCGCCCTGACGGGTACGCCGCTCATCAACGACGTCGAGGACTTCGACGCGATCTGGCGCTTCCTCGGCTGGACCAACGGCGAGAAGCCCGGGCCCGAGCTGATGGCGCGCCTCGACGAGACGGGCCTCACCCCCGCCGACAAGGCGTTCTACCCCGAGGCCCGCTCCGCCGTCATCTCGATGGGCATCGTGCGGCGCAAGAAGAAGGACGTCGCCGCCGACCTCCCCGACAAGCTCGTCGCCGACCTCCCCGTCGAGCTGGACGACGAGTACGGCCGGTCGATCCGCGCCGCCGAGCGCGAGCTGGGCGAGCGTCTGGCGGCGAAGTACCGCCGGATCATCGAAGCCCGCGGCGACCGCGTCGTCCGTGGCGAGGCCGACGAGGACATCGTGCGTCTCGTCGCGCACGGCGAGCTCGAAGAGGCCAAGGCTGCCGGCTCCGGCTCCGAGAACGTCTTCACGATGGTCCGCCGCATCGGTCAGGCGAAGGCGCAGCTCGCCGCCGACTACGCCGCGCAGCTGCAGCGCTCGGTCGGCAAGGTGGTCTTCTTCGCCAAGCACATCGACGTGATGGATGCCGCCGAGGCGCACTTCGCCTCGGCGGGGCTCCGCACCGTCTCGATCCGCGGCGACCAGACGACGCCCGTCCGCCAGCAGGCGATCGACGCGTTCAACGGCGACCCCGACGTCGCCATCGCGGTGTGCTCGCTCACGGCGGCCGGTGTCGGCCTCAACCTGCAGGCCGCCTCGAACGTCGTGCTCGCCGAGCTCAGCTGGACGGCCGCCGAGCAGACGCAGGCGATCGACCGCGTGCACCGCATCGGTCAGGGCGAGCCGGTCACGGCGTGGCGCATCATCGCGGCGCACACGATCGACACGAAGATCGCCGAGCTCATCGACAGCAAGCAGGGTCTCGCGCAGCGCGCCCTCGACGGCGATGCGGTCGACCCGACCTCGAGCGACTCCGTGCAGCTGTCGGCGCTCATGCACCTGCTGCGGCAGGCGCTCGGCGCCGCCTGAGCCCGCTCGGCTGGCAGGCGACGCCGTCGCGGCGATAGTGTCATCGAGGCAGCGTCGCCCCCAGCACCAACCCGAGATCACCTAAGGACCCCTCATGAAGATCGGTATCCTCACGAGCGGCGGCGACTGTCCAGGACTGAACGCCGTCATCCGGGGCATCGTGCTGAAGGGCACGACCACGTACGACATCGAGTTCGTGGGCATCCGCGACGGGTGGCGCGGCGTGGTCGACGGTGACTTCTTCCCGCTCACGCGCCACGAGGTGAAGGGTCTGTCGAAGGTCGGCGGCACGATCCTCGGCACGAGCCGGACGAACCCCTACGAGGGCCCGCGCGGCGGCGCCGAGAACATCTCGAAGACGATGTACGGCCACCGTCTCGACGGCATCGTCGCGATCGGCGGCGAGGGCACGCTGGCGGCGGCCGACCGGCTGCACAAGGACGGCATCAACGTCCTGGGTGTGCCGAAGACCATCGACAACGACCTCCACGCCACCGACTACTCGTTCGGCTTCGACACGGCGGTGAACATCGCGACCGAGGCGATGGACCGCCTGAGGACGACCGGTGACTCGCACCAGCGCTGCATGGTCGCCGAGGTGATGGGTCGTCACGTGGGCTGGATCGCCCTGCATTCCGGGATCGCGGCCGGCGCGCACGTCATCTGCATCCCCGAGCACCCGATGTCGATCGACGAGATCGCCGAGCAGGTCCAGAAGGCCCACGACCGCGGTCGTGCGCCGCTCGTGGTCGTCTCGGAGGGCTTCACCCTCACCGGCATGGACGAGGCGTACAGCGACAAGGGGCTCGACGCCTTCAACCGTCCCCGCCTCGGCGGCATCAGCGAGATCCTCGCCCCCGAGATCGAGCGGATCACGGGCATCGAGACCCGCGCGACCGTCCTCGGCCACATCCAGCGCGGCGGGTCGCCGTCGGGCTTCGACCGTGTCCTCGCGACACGTCTGGGCCTGCACGCCGCGGACGCCGTCGTCGACGGCGCCTGGGGCCAGATGGTCGCCATGCAGGGCACTGAGATCGTGCGGGTGCCCTTCGCGGAGGCGCTCGGGTCGCTTCACACCGTGCCGGCGCACCGCTACGAAGAAGCCGCGGCGCTGTTCGGTTGAGTCGGCTCGCGTGACGGGCCCGTCCGCGCGGACCTCGCTGGCGCCCGCCCTGGTGGGTGCCGTGTCGGTCGGCGTCCTCACCGCCGTCCAGGCGCGCATCAACGGTCAGCTCGGCGTGCGTCTCGAGCACGCCATGGTGGCCGCCGTCATCTCGTTCGGCAGCGGTCTGTTGCTGATCGCTCTCGTCTCGGTGCTGACCCCGGGCGGGCGTCGCGGTGCGGTCCTGCTGAGCCGCGGCATCCGCGAGCGCAGCATTCCGTGGTGGATGCTGGTGGGCGGCGCCGCGGGAGCGTTGACCGTCGGAACCCAGGCCGTCGCCGTCGGGATCGTGGGGGTGTCGCTGTTCACGGTCGGCATCGTCGCAGGGCAGACGGTGGGCGGGCTGATCCTCGACCGGGTGGGGTACGGGCCCGGCGGGGTCGTCGCCGTCACGGTGCCGCGACTGGTCGGCGGCGCGCTCGCCCTGGCCGCCGTGGGCGTGGTGCTGATCTCGGGGGACGGGCTGGCGGGCGTGCCCGTCTGGATGGTCGTGCTGCCCGTCGTCGTCGGAGCGGGGCTCGCCTGGCAGCAGGCGACCAACGGCCGGCTGCGGGTGCGCGTCGGGACCCCGGTGACGGCGACGCTCGTGAACTTCACTCTGGGGACGGCGATCCTGGCGGTGCTGGCGGTCGTCGTGACGATCGTCGACGGACCACCGGCGCCGCTGCCCTCGGAGCCGTGGCTCTACCTCGGCGGTGCGCTCGGCGTGGCCTACATCATGCTGTCGGCCGCCCTCGTCGCCCGCACGGGGGTGCTCCTGTTCGGCTTGGCCGCGGTGTCGGGGCAGCTCCTCGCGTCACTGGCTCTCGATGTGCTCTGGCCTGCGCCGGCCGGACCGGGGGTCGTCATCGAGGCCGTCACCGTCGTCATCGGACTGGCCTCGGTGTTCGTCGCCGCGTTCTGGCCCGTCCGGCGCTGACGCGGTCAGCCGGTCGGGGCGGGCGACGGTTCGGCGGGAGCGGGGCTGTCGGCCGGGTCGGGCTCGGTGACCGCGCCGTCGACGGGTGCGGGGCTCGGCTCGACGGGGTCCGTGACGCTGTCGTCGACCGTGCTGTCGTCGACGGTGCCCTCGTCGTCGGTGGCGTCGTCGGTCGGGGCCGTCTCCTCCGCCGGCTCCGTGGCGCCCTCGTCCGGTGTCGCCTCCTCGTCGGGCGCCTCGGTTGTCACCTCGGGCGTCGGCGTCGGTCCCGGCTCGTCCGTTGTGTCCGTGTCGCTCACGGTGTCGACCTCGTCGGGGGCCTCGTCCTCGATGAGCGGGGCGGTCGGACTGACGTCCGGGGTCGGGTCGGTGACGGGAGCGGGGTCGGGGGGAGCTACCTCGTCGCCGCCGGCGGTGAGGGCCAGGATGCCGCCGGTCCCGGCGACGAGCGCCGCCGCGGCGGCCGCGGTGATCCAGACCGTCGCTCGGCGCCGCGAGCGTCGGCGGGGCCGGCGTTCGGCCGGCTGGCCCTCGGCAGGGGCTGCCGAGGCGGGCGCCGCGTCGATGGTGCGCGTCGCCTCGGCTGCAGGCGAAGCGCTGGAGGCGGCCGCCAGCACACTGGTGGGGGCCGTCGCGGGCGTGGTTGGAGGGGGAGCGGCGTCGCTCGCGGCGGCCCCGGCGGGCAGGAGAGCCTCGGTCGCCGCATCCGGAGCATGGTCGACAGAGCCCGCCGCCATCGCTGCGCCGGCACTGCCGGCGGCCACCGCGCCGGCAGCGGGAAGCGCTTCGGTGCGGGCGTCGGACGTGGTCGCGGCGAGCGCGCGTGCGCGCATCGCGACGTCGAGGGCCGTGGGCCGCTCGGCCGGGTCGATGCGCGTCATGTCGCGCAGCAGGTCCCGCCAATCCGGGTCGAGCTCCGCAGGGATCTCCGGTGGGGCCTCGAGTCGGGCGAGGGCGGTGGCGACGCCGGCCGCGTGGGGGAAGGCCCGCTTCCCTGTCAGGGATTCGATCAGGACCAGGCCGAGGGCGTAGACGTCGGCGGGCGGTGCTGGATCGACGCCCTGTACCTGCTCGGGAGCAAGGTAGGCGGCGGTGCCGATCACCTCGCCGGGGTTCGTCACCCGTGCGGTGTCGACGAGATACGCGATGCCGAAATCGGCGAGCTTGGCGCGGAACTCGTGATCGGGGAGGTGAGACGGTGCGAGCAGGACGTTGGATGGCTTGACGTCGCGGTGCACCACGCCGGCGCCGTGTGCGACGTGGAGGGCTTCGCCGAGCTCGGCGGCCATCGTCGCCGCCGCGGACGGGGTCAACGGTGACCGGGCGATGCGCGTCGTGAGGGTGGGTCCGTCGACGAGCTCCATCACGAGGTAAGGCGGGTCCGCGTCGAGTTGCGCGTCGTAGAGCGTCACCAGCGACGGGTGGTTGAGCGCCGCCAGCACGCTGACCTCGCCGCGCGCACGGCTGTCGGCGGCGACTCCGTCGGCCCCCGAGCGCACAACCTTGATCGCGACTTCTCGGCCGAGGACGACGTCCTCGCCGCGGTGGACGTCAGCCATGCCGCCGCGGCCGAGCGTCTCACCGAGACGGTAACGGCCGCCCAGCAGGTCGTCTGCGTGGTCGGTGGTGTCGGGCATGTGCATCCTCCGACCGCGGCGTCCCTCACCGCGCTCGAGGCCACGCTAAACGCACGACGCCGCGCCGACACCGGGGTTGACGGTGTCGGCGCGGCCTGCAAGCGGGGCGGTGCCCCGGAGGTCAGTCGTTCTTCGGGGTGAACGACAGCGACAGCGAGTTCATGCAGTAACGGTCGCCCGTGGGGGTGCCGAAACCGTCGGGGAACACGTGCCCCAGGTGCGAGCCGCAGTTCGCGCAGCGCACCTCGGTGCGCACCATGCCGTGGCTGCGGTCCTCGATGAGCTCGACGGCCTCCGGGCGGACCGACTCGTAGAAGCTCGGCCAGCCGCAGTGCGAGTCGAACTTGGTGCCGCTCTGGAACAGCTCTGCGCCGCACGCGGCACAGGTGTACAGGCCGGCGCGGTCCTCATCGAGGAGTTCGCCCGTCCACGCGCGCTCCGTCCCGGCCTGCCGCAGGACGGCGTACTGCTCGGGAGTCAGCTCCTCCCGCCACTGCTCGTCGGTCTTCTCCACGCGATAGCTCATGTGTTCTTCCTTCCCTCGACATATTCAACCGGACGAACCGCCCCGATGTTCCGGGGTGTCGGAGGATCTCGGTCGTAACGTGGGGGAGTGCCCCTCTCCGATCGCGACCGCGCCGTCCTCGATTTCGAGGCGCGCTGGCACGGGCACTCCGGGGCGAAGGAGGAGGCGCTGCGCGCCGAGCTCTCGCTGACCCCTGCGCGCTACTACCAGCTGCTGGGGCGGATCCTCGAATCAGCGGATGCCGTCGCCTACGATCCGGTCCTCGTGCACCGTCTGCGGCGGCTGCAGACTGCGCAGGAGCGGGAGCGGCGCACCCGCTCCAGGGTGCTCCCGGCATCCGCCCGGTAGCATTCTCGGGTGCCGTCTCCGACCTCCCCGCCCGAGCCAGAGCAGCCCACCGCCGCGGACCCGTCCGAGACCGCGGCGCGCTCCGCAGTGAAGGATCGCTTCGACGACCTCCCGGCCCGTCCGGCTCGGATCGGGGCGCACCGCGCCGAGACCCCGCGGCTGCGCGTCGGCGTCATCGTGCTGTGGTCTGTGGTGGCCACCGTCGCCATCGTCGCGGCGGGGGTGCTCAGCACCCTGTTCGCGACCGGTCGTCTGGACTTCAGTGCCCGTTCGGCGCCCGGTTCGTCGTCGCAGGTGGTCGCTCCGCAGGTGGACACGTCGTACGAGGTGCTCGTGCTGAACGCGACCCCCGACGCCGCGCTGGGTGACGCCGTCCGCCAGGACGTGATCGCCGCCGGGTGGGCGGAGGCGGACGTCCAGGAGAGCAACGCCAGCTCCGACGACTTCCCGACCACGACCGTCTATTACGGCTCGACCGCCGATGAGGCTGCGGCCCGCGGTCTGGCGGATGCGATCGGCGGCGCCGAGGTCTCCCTCGACGACACGTATCAGGTCGTCGCGCCGCCCGAGACGGCGAGCGCCGGCGGTGATCCGCGATCGCAGCTCGTGGTGATCGTCGGGCTCGATTTCGGCTCGGAGTGAGCCCGTCCGCGGCGACTCGGCCGTCGCGTGTTTCGCCGCCGTAAACACTTCGGTTCGGGAGTGTCAACAAAGCCGGGAACCGCCGGATCCGGCACGGGGCCGTGGCTAGCATTTCGGGTGTCCCACAGCTTCAGGAGATGCGCATGACCCAGGGAACCGTCAAGTGGTTCAACGCCGAGAAGGGCTTCGGCTTCATCACGCTCGGCGACGGACAGGATGTCTTCGTCCACTACTCGAACATCGAGATGTCGGGGTTCCGCGTGCTCGAAGAGGGTCAGGCCGTCGAGTTCACCGTCGGAACCGGGCAGAAGGGCCCGCAGGCCGAATCCGTCCGCGTCGTCGCCTGACGCCGGTCGGTCAGCCCGCGTAGCGGGCGAGGAACGGCCCGCTCAGCTCGGGCGGGTTGAGTTCCGCGTCGTCGTCGGCCTCGTCGATGGCCCGCGCGACGGCGTCGAAGTGCTCCCACCCGACCAGTTCATCCCGCCACTCGGCGGTGTCCCAGCGGAGGTAAGCCTCGTAGCCGGGCTCCGAGAGATCGCCGTTCTCGGCGGCATCGGATCGACGGGCACGGAGATGCTCGAGCGTGGTGAGGCAGAGACCGGGGCTCATGCCGCCGTCGTCGGTCGTCAGAGCGACGGCGTACAGGTGCTCGCCGTCGAGGGTGGCGACGGCGTCGTCGAACGCGGCGAGAGTCGCCTCGCGCACCAGTGCACGGATGGCGGGGCGGCTCATCCGGGGACCTTTGCGGACGTCGTCATCCATTCCTCCGTGCGGTGAGGAGGCCGTCGCCGCGGTGCTCGCCGCGGCGTGTGCCACGGTAGCGCGAGCCGGTGTCGCGCGGCTTGCACTCCCTAGGGTCGAGTGCCAGAATGATTTAGCACTCACTCATCCTGAGTGCCAGAACTATCCCGCTCCCAGTCCCTGGGGGCACGGTACTGAACCTCACGTCCGGGAGGGACGACACACTTATGGCAAAGATCATCGCTTTCGACGAGGAGGCCCGCCGCGGCCTCGAGCGCGGCCTCAACACCCTGGCCGACGCCGTCAAGGTGACCCTCGGCCCCCGTGGCCGCAACGTCGTGCTCGAGAAGAAGTGGGGCGCTCCCACGATCACGAACGACGGCGTGTCGATCGCCAAGGAGATCGAGCTCGACGACCCGTACGAGAAGATCGGCGCGGAGCTCGTCAAGGAGGTCGCGAAGAAGACCGACGACGTCGCCGGTGACGGTACGACGACCGCCACGGTCCTCGCTCAGGCGCTCGTGCGCGAGGGTCTGCGCAACGTCGCGGCCGGTGCCGACCCGATCTCCCTCAAGAAGGGCATCGAGAAGGCCGTCAAGGCTCTCTCCGACGAGCTGCTCGCCGGCGCGAAGGAGATCGAGACCAAGGACCAGATCGCGGCGACGGCATCCATCTCGGCTGCCGACCCCGAGATCGGTGCCCTGATCGCCGAGGCCATCGACAAGGTGGGCAAGGAAGGTGTCGTCACCGTCGAGGAGTCCAACACCTTCGGCACCGAGCTCGAGCTCACCGAGGGTATGCGCTTCGACAAGGGCTACATCAACCCCTACTTCGTCACCGACGCCGAGCGTCAGGAAGCGGTCTTCGAGGACCCCTACATCCTGATCGCGAACCAGAAGATCTCGAACATCAAGGACCTTCTGCCCGTCGTCGACAAGGTGATCCAGGACGGCAAGGAGCTCCTGATCATCGCCGAGGACGTCGAGGGTGAGGCTCTCGCGACCCTCGTGCTCAACAAGATCCGCGGCATCTTCAAGTCGGCTGCCGTCAAGGCCCCCGGCTTCGGCGACCGTCGCAAGGCTCAGCTGCAGGACATCGCGATCCTCACGGGTGGCCAGGTCATCACCGAGGAGGTCGGTCTCAAGCTCGAGAACGCCACCCTCGACCTGCTCGGCCGTGCGCGCAAGGTCATCATCACCAAGGACGAGACCACGATCGTCGAGGGTGCCGGTGACGCGTCGCAGATCGAGGGTCGCGTGACCCAGATCCGTCGCGAGATCGAGAACACCGACAGCGACTACGACCGCGAGAAGCTGCAGGAGCGCCTCGCCAAGCTCGCCGGTGGCGTCGCCGTCATCAAGGCGGGCGCGGCCACCGAGGTCGAGCTCAAGGAGCGCAAGCACCGCATCGAGGACGCCGTCCGCAACGCGAAGGCGGCCGTCGAGGAGGGCATCGTCCCCGGTGGTGGCGTCGCGCTGATCCAGGCCGGCGAGAAGGCGTTCGCGAGCCTCGAGCTCGAGGGCGACGAGGCGACCGGCGCGAACATCGTCAAGGTGGCCATCCAGGCTCCCCTGAAGCAGATCGCGCTGAACGCCGGTCTCGAGCCCGGTGTCGTGTCGAACAAGGTCGCCGAGCTCCCCGCGGGCCAGGGCCTCAACGCCGCCACGGGCGAGTACGTCGACATGTTCGCCGCGGGCATCATCGACCCGGCCAAGGTCACGCGCTCGGCGCTGCAGAACGCCGCGTCGATCGCCGGTCTGTTCCTGACCACGGAGGCCGTCGTCGCCGACAAGCCCGAGAAGGCTCCGGCGCCGGCAGGCGACCCGACCGGCGGCATGGACTTCTGATCCACCGCTGAACGGCTCACGAAGGGCCCCTCCTCCGGGAGGGGCCCTTCGTCGTCCGGCTACGGCCCAGGCTTCCGCAGAGTCTCGTGCAGAAGTCAAGGGAGCATCCTTCTCAGTCGAAGCGGACGAGTCTGGGTCCAGGCGTCGAGCACGCAGCAGTGGTGGTCGTCATCGCGCAGCGTCGCACGGGCCGTCACGTCGATTCGAGGAGGTTCCCATGACAGACCACGATGACTCCGCCGCCCACGCCGACGACGCGCCCCCGCGGAACGGTTCGGACAGCGACGGGACCGAGAAGCCCGGAGGTCTCGGCAAGGACGGCACCATCCCCGCCGATCCGGACGGCGTCGCCGCCGGGCACAGCGACACCGCGTCCCACTTCAACGCGGAGGAAGACGAGGACGCGTCCTGACGGGCGGGAGACGTCTCGTCAGCACGAAGGGCCCCTCCTCCGGGAGGGGCCCTTCGTCGTCCGCCGACGGTCAGCGGAACATGCCGGCCGCGGCCATCTCGGTCTGCGCGTACTGCTGACCGACCGCGCCGAGCGCCGTGCTGATGTCGGCGAGCGCGGCATCCAGTTCGCGTTGCGCTGCGCGCCAGCGCTCGACGACGGATTGGAAGGCGACCGACGCGCTCCCGGTCCACGACCCCTGCAGCTGGGTCAGGTGCCCGAGCATCGCGGTGGTCTCGGACTGGACACGGTCGCCCGTGGCACGGATCGTGCTGGTGGCGGCGAGGACGGCGTCACTGTCGACGGTGAAGGTGGACATCACGGTTCCTTTCGATCGGATGCCGCCACGCTAGGAGCGGGGCAGGAGCGATCCGCGAGCAGGCCGCGGCCCTGGGGACGCCGGCGAAGGACGTGTGCCTGGGGAGGAGGTGTCAGGCATCCTGTCGCGGGGCGCGCGGCAGCGGCTGGGTCGCGAGATCGAGTGCGGCGCCGGCCGTCGCCCGGTCGACCGCGAGCGGCAGCCACACCGTGAACGTCGCGCCGCCGCCGGGGGTGTCGGTCACCTCGATCGTGCCCTGCAGGGTCGCCACGATCGACGCGACGATCGACAGTCCGAGCCCCGACCCGCCGGTCTCGCGGGTGCGCGAGGAGTCCGCGCGCCAGAAGCGCTGGAAGATCTTGGCGCGGATCTGCTCCGGGATGCCCTCACCGTGATCGGCGACCGCGATCCAGCCGCGCGCGGTCTCGAGGTCCGCGCCGACGGAGAGCTCGATCGGCGAGCCCTCGGGGGTGTAGCGGCGCGCGTTGCCGAGGAGGTTCGCCACGACCTGCCGGATGCGGTTCTCGTCGCCGAGCACGATCGGCGCCGGGGTGGCGGGGACGACGGGCACGACGATCGGCGACGTCTCCAGTGCGGGGGGCGGGGCATCCGCTCGGCCCCGCCGGCGCAGCAGTCGTCCGGCGCCGGCGATCGGTCCGCCGCGGCGCTTGGGCGATGCCGGGTCGGGCTCGGTGAGCATGGCGAGGGGGATCGCCGAGCTCGGCGCCTGCCCGGTGAAGGTGACCTCGCGATCGGGCGCCGCCGCGCGGGCGTCGAGGGCGGCGTCGCGGGCGATGGGCCGGAGGTCGACCGGGACCACGGCGATGTCGCGCTGCTCGTCGAGACGCGCGAGGGCGAGGAGGTCCTCCACGAGGGCCCCCATCCGGATCGCCTCCTTCTCAATGCGTTCCATGGCCTGCGCCGTCTGCTCCGGGTTCTGGATGGCGCCCATCCGATAGAGCTCGGCGTATCCGCGGACGGTCACGAGCGGGGTCCGCAGTTCGTGGCTCGCATCGCCGATGAAGCGCCGCATCCGCTCAACCGTGGAGTCCCGCTCGCCGAGGGCCTCGTCGATGCGGTCGAGCATGACGTTTATCGCGGTCTTCAGGCGCCCGACCTCGGTGCCGGGAGCGATGTCGCTCATGCGCTGACTGAAGTCGCCCTTCGCGATCGTCATGGCGGTCGATTCGACCTGCCCGAGACCGCGGAACGCGAGGGTGACGAGGCCGCGGGTGAGGACCGCGCTGCAGAGGATCGTGAAGAGGGCGAGCGCCGTGTAGATGCCGATGTAGTTGGCGACGGTGCGGTTGACGTCGTTCAGGGGCAGCGCCACCAGCTGCGTGTAGTAGTCCCGGGAGCCGGGGATCGGCAGGGTGTCGACGCTGGCGCGGTAGCGGACGGTGCCGTCGGCCGAGGCGAGGTCGAAGGGCGCCGTCCCGTTGAGGACGGTCTGATCGAGGGAGAACGTCGAGGGGAACTGCGGCGGGGAGAGCGAGGAGTCACCGCCCGCGACGGCGAGGAGGCGCCCGTCGCCCTTGCCGCTGTAGACGGCGACGGAGAAGTCGGTCGGCGCCGCCGCGATCGGGGTGAAGGTCGCCTCGCCGTCGTCGAGGTCGACGTTCATGAGGTTGCTTGCGATGTCGGTCGTGACCGTCTGGGTGAGCGACTGGTCGACCGCGTTCAGCTGCGCGTTGCGCAGGAAGATCATGGTGCCGACGCCGGCGCCGATCATGCCGAAGGCGAGGACGCTGACGGTGACGCCGGTGACCTTCGCGCGCAGGCTGAGGCCGCGCCACCATCGGGTGACGCGGTCCTGCTTCTCGGTCGGGCCCAGGGGGCGCCTCCGTTCAGGCGGTGCGGTCGGCCTTCAGCATGTATCCGAAGCCGCGTTTGGTCTGGATGAGCGGCTCGGAGGAGTGCGGGTCGATCTTGCGGCGCAGGTAGGAGATGTAGCTCTCGACGATGCCGGCGTCGCCGTTGAAGTCGTACTCCCACACGTGGTCGAGGATCTGCGCCTTGCTCAGCACCCGGTTCGGGTTGAGCATCAGGTAGCGCAGCAGCTTGAACTCGGTGGGGGACAGGTCGATCGAGACGTCGCCGACCTGGACGTCGTGCGTGTCCTGGTCCATCGTGATCTCGCCGGCCTTGATGATCGAGTCCTCGTCGGCCTGCATCGTGCGGCGCAGGATCGCCTGGATGCGGGCGACGATCTCGTCGAGGCTGAAGGGCTTGGTGACGTAGTCGTCGCCGCCGGAGTTGAGGCCCTCGATCTTGTCCTCGGTCGCATCCTTCGCGGTGAGGAAGAGGATGGGGGCGGTGTAGCCCGCGCCGCGGAGGCGCTTGGTGACGCTGAACCCGTTCATGTCGGGCAGCATGACGTCGAGGATGATGAGGTCGGGTTCTTCCTCGAGGACGGCCGAGATGGTCTGGGCGCCGTTCGCGACGGCGCGGACCTGGTATCCGGCGAACCGAAGACTCGTGACCAGCAGGTCCCGGATGTTCGGCTCGTCGTCGACGACGAGGATTCGCGCAGCGGTCATGAGCCCATACTGGCACCGGAATCCATCGGTTTGCTGGACATTCCGGCGTCGGGTCGCCTCAGGGTACGATCCCCGCCCGGCGTGGGACAGGATGGAACGGTGACTGTTCCGCAGCCCCGACCTCCCCAGCCCCTTCCCGCCGACGCGACCGGTTCCGGTCTCGCGTTCCACCGGCTCGTCTTCGCGCGACAGCGCCGCGGCTGGTGGGTGCCGCTCGTCACCGGCATCCTCGGTGTCGTCTTCTTCCTCGTCGGCTCGCTCCTGATCGGGCTGGTCTTCGGGATCCTCGTGTTCGCCGCGGACCCCGGCGCCGGTGCCGAGGTGATGCTGAGGCGGCTCACCGTCATGGACGTCACCGATCCGGTGGGGCTCGCGGTCATCCTCCTCTCGCTCGCCATCCTCTGGCCGTCGTACCTCTTCGCCTCGTGGATCGTCGCGGGCAAGCGGATCGGCCACATCTCGTCGGTCGCGGGTCGGCTGCGGTGGCGATGGATGCTGGTGTGCACCGGTGCCGCCGTCGTGGTCTACATCGTGGTGTCGGCGCTGACCTTCCTGATCCCCGTCGAGGAGGGCTCGAGCGGTGACCTGGTCGCGCCGCAGGACAACCCGTCGTTCGTCGCGTCGCTCCTGGTCGTGCTGCTGCTCGTCCCGTTCCAGGCGACCGCCGAGGAATACGTCTTCCGCGGCTACCTCATGCAGACGGTCGGGCGCTGGCTGCGGCATCCTGCCTGGGCGATCCTCCTGCCCGTGCCGCTGTTCGTCCTCGGGCACGTGTACGACGTGCTGGGGCAGACGAGCGTGGCCGCGTTCGCCATCGCGGCGGGCTGGCTGACCTGGCGGACCGGGGGACTCGAGGCGGCCATCGCGCTGCACGTGATCAACAACATCGTCGCGTTCGGGTTCTCGGTCTTCGGTCTCAGCGACGCGAACGCGACCGACACGACCGTGCTCGGCCTGGTGTCGTCACTCGTGATGATCGGCATCTACGTCGGGGTCGTGGAGTGGCTGTGGCGCCGCGGCGACGGTCGCCGCACGCTGCGTCTGACACCCGCACCCGAGCCCGTCTACGCTCCGCCGGTCTACGGGCAGCCGATCTACGGACAGCAGCCTGTGTACGGCCAGCCGCCGATGTATGGGCAGCAGCCGGTGTATGGCCAGCCGCCTGTGTACGGCCAGCCGCCGATGAATGGGCAGCAGCCGGTATACGGTCAGCCGCCGGTGTACGGGCAGCCGCCTGTGTACGGCCAGCCTCCCGTGTACGGGCGGCCGCCCCTCGTCCCCGAGCCGCAGCCGACGCCGCCGGCCGAGCCGTACTCCGGGCCGCCGCTCGAGCCTCACCAGGCTCCGCGATGGGGCGAGTACGCGCCCGCCCCCGCCCCTGACTCCGCGCCGAGCCCGGACCCGACGCCGACCGCCTCGGACGGGGGCTCGTCGTCGGACACCAGCGGCCCGTCGGGCGACGGCGGGGCATCCGGGTCGTCCTCGTCGTCGGACTGACGCCGAACCTCCGCGTCGCTCAGGCGGCGCGGAGGTCGTCGGCGTCGAGGATCGTGTAGCTGTAGCCCTGCTCGGCGAGGAACCGCTGGCGGTTCTGCGCGAAGTCCTGGTCGACGGTGTCGCGGGCGATGAGCGTGTAGAAGCTCGCCTTGTGCCCGTTCGTCTTCGGACGCAGGAGGCGCCCGAGGCGCTGCGCCTCCTCCTGGCGCGACCCGAACGAACCCGACACCTGGATCGCGACCGAGGCATCCGGCAGGTCGATCGAGAAGTTCGCGACCTTTGAGACCACGAGCACCGGGATGCGGGCGTGCCGGAACGCGTCGAACAGCTCTTCGCGCTCGTCGACGGGCGTCGAGCCGGTGATCTTCGGAGCGCCGAGCTCCTCCGAGAGCACGTCGATCTGGTCGAGGTACTGCCCGATGACGAGGATCTGCTCGCCCTGGTGCTTGGCGACGAGGTCGCGGACGACGTCGATCTTGGCGTGCGCGGTCGCCGCGAGGCGGTACCGCTCGTCGTCGGCGGAGGCCGCGTACTCGAGGCGATCGGATGCCGGCAGGTCGATGCGCACCTCGTAGCAGACCGCGGGCGAGATGAAGCCCTGCGCCTCGATCTCCTTCCACGGGGCGTCGAACCGCTTGGGCCCGATGAGGCTGAACACGTCGCCCTCGCGGCCGTCCTCGCGCACCAGTGTCGCGGTGAGGCCGAGTCGCCGCCGTGCCTGCAGGTCGGCGGTCAGCTTGAACACGGGGGCGGGAAGCAGGTGCACCTCGTCGTACACGATGAGACCCCAGTCGAGCGCGTCGAGGAGCGCGAGGTGGGCGTACTCGCCCTTCCGCTTCGCCGTCAGGATCTGGTACGTCGCGATCGTGACGGGCTTGACCTCCTTCGACTGGCCGGAGTACTCGCCGATCTCCTCGGGGGTGAGCGAGGTGCGCTTGAGCAGCTCGTCGCGCCACTGCCGGGCGCTGACGGTGTTCGTCACGAGGATGAGGGTCGTCGTCTTCGTGTCGGCCATCGCCGCGGCGCCGACGAGCGTCTTGCCCGCGCCGCAGGGGAGTACGACGACACCCGAGCCGCCCTCGCTGAAGATGTCGACGGCTTTGCGCTGGTAGGGGCGCAGGGTCCAGCCGTCCTCGTGCAGCTCGATCTCGTGCGGGGTGCCCGGGGTGAAGCCGGCGTGGTCCTCGGCCGGCCAGCCGATCTTCAGCAGTTCCTGCTTGATCTGACCGCGGGCCCACGCGTCGATGACGTAGGTGTCGGGCGTCGGGTGGGCGATGAGGAGCGGTTGGATGCGGCGGTTGCGCGCGATCTCGGCGAGCACCGCCTTGTCGGTCGAGCGCAGGATGAGGGTGCCCTCGTCGTCGCGCTCGATGACCAGGCGCCCGTAGCGGCCGACCGTCTCGCGGATGTCGATGGAGACCGACGGCGGCACGGGGAACTTCGCCCACCGCTCGAGGGTCGCCAGCATGTCCTCGGCGTCGTGGCCTGCGGCGCGGGCGTTCCACAGGCCCAGCCGCGTCACGCGGTAGGTGTGGATGTGCTCGGGGGCGCGTTCGAGCTCGGCGAAGATCGCGAGTTCGTGCCGCGCGTTCTCCGCGTCGGGATGCGCCACTTCGAGCAGCACGGTGCGGTCGCTCTGGACGATGAGGGGGCCGTCAGCCATAACGGACGAGTCTACCGGCCCCGCCGGTCGCCCCGGCCCGACCGGCCACAGTGCGTCGAGGCGTCGCAGATGGTCGCGGTGTCGGCGCCGAAACGACCATGTGCGACGCTTCGGGACCGGTCAGGCCGGGCGCACGCTCACGATGCTCGACAGCGGGAGGGTGCGTTCGACGTCGGCGGCGCGGTCGCGGCCGCGCAGCCGTCCGCCGCCGAGACCCGCCGCCTCGAGCGTCACGTCGCGCGAGGAACCGTCCGGCATGCGCACCGTGATCTCGATCGTCGCGCGGGTGCGGACGGCCTGGTCGAGCTCGCGTTCGAGCCAGGCGGCATCCGCGTCGTCCGACAGACTCGCCCGGAGCGTCTCGATGAGGGTGCGGTACCGCTCGGATGCCGGGGGTTCGGGTGCGGCGTCCTCGACCGCCTCGTGCCGGCCGAGCGCGCGCGGCGCGCCGTCGGCGTCCACGGCGAGCACGGGATAGCGAGCGTCCGCGAGCATCCAGTAGGTCGTCTCGGGGCTCGTGCGTGTGACGAGGTCGTCGCCGTCGAGCACGAGTCCGAGCGGACGCAGCGCCTGGTCCACGTTGATCGCCTCGAGGAGGTCCGGATCGCCCGAGACCCGCGTGTACCCCTGCCAGTCCGGTCCGACGCGCAGACGGCCGTACCGCGCGGCGGCGCGCTCGATCTCGTAGGCCAGCGGCTGCGGCACGCCCGTGAGCGACAGGTCGGTGAGGAAGGCGGTGAGGGATGCCGCGGTCTCGCCGGCGGCGAAGGCGGCGCCGATGGTCTCGGCCGTGAACCGGTACGTCGCCGCCTGCGCACGCGATTCGCGCCGCGCCGTCGTCCGCAGGCGCTGGTCGAGTCGGGGCTCGAGCGGACCAGGGGCGATCGCCGTCAGGTCGTTCTGGAGGTAGACCTTGTCGACCTCGTGGGGGAGGAGGGAGCGCAGGGTGCTGGCGTCGGCATCCGCTCCGGCAGCGAGTCCCGCCGCCCAGGTGGGCGGCGTGCCGTCGGGGGCGGTCATGGCCCACTGCGTGAGCATGGCGGCGAGGTGGCTGACGCGATCGGGCCACGCCGGGTCGAACGGATGAGCACCGGGCCACTCGGCGGCGGGTCGCCATCCGCCGTCGGGCGTGCGGAGCGCGCGGGGGAGTCGGTCGCGCAGACGCTGGGCGACGTCGAGCCAGCGCTCGAGGGTGCGCGTTCCGAGCCACCGCGTCCCCGCGTCGGAGACCGTCCAGGTCCGCTCCGAGCCCGACAGCAGTCCCGCGTGCGCCGCGATCGCGACGAGGGTGTCGGCATCCTCCGACGTGTGCGCGGCTCCGATTTCGACGAGGCGGCGGCGGTCGCCGGCGCTGAGCGCCCCCGAACCGATGCGTCCGAGCGGGCTGCGCGAGGCGGCGTGCAGGATGTCGGCGAGCGAGGCGACGGCGTCGAAGGCGCGCTCGGCACTCGCGGCATCCGATTCCGCTCCGCCGTCGAAGACCGTCGGGGCGGTGACGGGGGTCGCCGAGCCGAGCGCCGTCGCGACCGCCTCATAGGGGCGTCCGGCGTCGTCGACGAGCGCGCGGCCCACCAGGCCGTCCCGGACGGCGGGGGAGACAGCCACGCCGTTTCGCACGGCCGCGCGCAGGGCGGCGGCGTCGACGTCGGACACCTCCGCCAGTGCACGGGTCAGCTGCGCGGGATCGAGCAGGGCGTCAGCGGCGTCGAAGAAGTCGGTCCAGGAGGTGCGGGGGGAGACGTGGCGGGCGTCGAAGAGGGCGGCGAGGGCGTCCGGATCGAGTGTCGCGAGGCGGGTCGCGAGAGCACGAGCGTCGGATGCGGTCACGTCAACGACCCTTGTTGGCCCGTCCCCGTCGCACGAAGGTCATGATCAGCAGGGTCAGCAGCAGCGCGAAGGCGATCGGCGGCGCGATATAGACGATCAGCGTCACGACAGGCCAGAACCCGGTCGCGAAGTCGGCCTGCTCGAGGCCGCCCGGGCCGGAGGCGATGATGATCGAGAAGAAGCAGACGACCGAGAGCACCAGCAGCCCGAGGGACATGAACGCCAGGATGCGGTCGATGCGACGGACGGGAAGATCGCCGGCCGAGGGCGGAGTGCTCATCCGATCAGAGTAGCGGCTCGCCGGGGTGCCGTAGTCTGGTCGTGGGGCTGAGACGGTCCCACTTTTCCATGCCCGCACGCGGGCTCGAGCAGCGAGGTTTCGACACATGCCCACCGGCAAGGTCAGGTTCTACGACGAGGCGAAGGGGTTCGGCTTCATCACCGACGACGACGGTCAGGACGTCTTCCTGCACGCGACGGCGCTCCCCGCCGGGACCACCACGATGAAGCCCGGCACGCGCCTGGAGTTCGGCGTCGCCGACGGCCGCCGCGGCCTGCAGGCGCTCGCGGTCCGTGTGCTCGACGCACCCGTGAGCCTCAGCAAGCGCAACCGTCCGAAGGCCGACGACATGGCCGTCATCGTCGAGGACCTCGTGAAGCTCCTGGACGGCATCGGCGGCGACCTGCGTCATGGCCGCTACCCGAGCACGTCGCACGGCAAGAAGGTCGCGGCGATCCTGCGCAAGGTTGCCGATGACCTCGATGCCTGAGCAGCCTTCAGAGGCGGAGCTGCCCGCGGAGGCGGAGCAGCCCGCAGCGGCGGAGCAGCCCGCCGAGGTCGAGCAGTCTGACGCGGCGGAGCCTGCGGCGGTCGAGGAGCCGGAGTCCGCTCCGGACGAGCCGATCGTCGTCGACGAGCGGCTGTTCCACGCGCACGACCTCGCGCGCGCAGCGCTGCGCGAGGTGACTCCGGAGTCGACGATCGGCGAGGCCGCCGGTTACGTCGTCGAGGACGGCGGGGTCGTCTCGCTGCGGTTCGCCAACCGCATGGACGGCTATCCCGGGTGGTTCTGGACCGTCAGCGTGGCGGTCGTCGAGGGCGCCGAGCCGACCGTGCTCGAAGTCGAGCTGCTTCCCGGCGACGGCGCGCTGCTCGCTCCCGAGTGGCTGCCGTGGGCCGAACGTCTGGCCGAGTACCAGGCGGCCCAGGCCGCGGCGGGCGAGGACGACGAGTCCGAGGACGACGAGGACGACGACGCCTCCGATGAGGACGAGGACGACGCGGAGGACGCCGACGACCTCGATGCGGCCGACTTCGACAGCGACGGGTCGCCGATCCTGCACGCCGGAGACGTCGACGGCGTCGACATCGACGAGCTCGACGACACCGCCGCCGATGCCGAGCAGACGGCCGACGACGCTGAGCCGGATGATGACGACGAGTCGGTCGACGAGGGCGACGACGAGGACGACGAGTCGCGGGAGTCGCTGCGCGAGTACTGACGCGCGGCATCCACTGTCAGACGACGGCGGCCCCGGGGAATCGCTCCTCGGGGCCGCCGTCGTACAACCGGGTCAGTCGGCGAGGTGCTCGACCGTGTAGTCGATCGCCTGGATGAGCGTCCGCACATCGGACGGCTCGATCGAGACGAAGGTCGCGACGCGCAGCTGGTTGCGGCCGAGCTTGCGGTACGGCTCGGTGTCGACGATGCCGTTGGCGCGCAGGCTCTTCGCGATCGCGGCGGCATCCACCGACTCGTCGAAGTCGATCGTGACGACGACGGGGGAGCGGTCCGCGGGGTTCTGGACGAACGGGGTCGCGAAGGATGCCGCATCCGCCCACTCGTACAGCGCACCCGACGACTCCGCCGTGCGGGCGCCCGCCCACGCGAGACCGCCGTTCCCGTTGATCCACTGCAGCTGCGTGTCCAGGAGCTGCAGGGTCGCGATCGCGGGGGTGTTGAGGGTCTGCTGCAGACGCGAGTTGTCGAGCGCGTTCTTCAGGCTCAGGAACTCCGGGATGTACCGACCGGATGCCGCGACCCGCTCGATCCGCTCGATGGCGGCCGGCGACACCGCGGCGTACCAGAGGCCGCCGTCGGAGCCGAGGTTCTTCTGCGGCGCGAAGTAGTAGACGTCGGTCTCGGTGACGTCGAAGTCGATGCCGCCGGCGGCGCTCGTCGCGTCGACGACCGTCAGGGCGCCGTCGTCGCCGTGCACGCGGGTGATCGCGGTTGCGACACCCGTCGACGTCTCGTTGTGCGGCCAGGCGTAGACGTCGACACCCTCGACCGCCTCGGGGGCGACGCACGTGCCGGGCTCGGCCTTGCGCACGTCGGGCGCCTCGAGCCAGGGGGCGGCCGCCGCGGCGGCGAACTTGCCGCCGAACTCGCCGAACACGAGGTTTTGCGCGCGCTTCTCGATGAGGCCGAACGCCGCGGCGTCCCAGAACGCGGTCGAGCCGCCGTTGCCGAGAATGATCTCGTAGCCGTCGGGAAGGCGGAGGAGCTCGGCGAGGCCGGAGCGCGTGCGGCCGACGAGGTCCTTCACGGGGGCCTGGCGGTGCGACGTCCCGAACAGCGACGCACCCTGCGTGACGAGCGCCTCGAGCTGCTCGGCTCGGACCTTGGACGGGCCGCAGCCGAAGCGTCCGTCGACGGGCAGGAACTCGGGGGGCAGGGTCACAGTCGCCATGCCGAGAAGTCTAGGGCGCGGGCATCGGCGGCCTCGGTCGCGTGACGCCCAGTGACCGGATGCCGGATAGGCTGGAAACGCACTGTCTCCCGCGCGAAAAGGCCACTGATGACCGACCTCATCGACACCACCGAGATGTATCTGCGCACCATCCTCGAGCTCGAGGAGGAGGGCATCACGCCGCTCCGCGCACGCATCTCGGAGCGCCTCGGGCACTCGGGTCCGACGGTGTCGCAGACGATCGGGCGCATGGAACGCGATGGTCTCGTCGTCGTGTCGGAGGACCGCAAGCTCGAGCTCACCGACCCGGGGCGCCAGAAGGCCGTCGACGTCATGCGCAAGCACCGCCTCGCCGAGCGGCTGCTCTCGGACGTCATCGGTCTCGACTGGGCCTACGTCCACGAAGAGGCGTGCCGCTGGGAGCACGTCATGAGCGAGCTCGTCGAGCGTCGCCTCATCGAGCTGCTCGATCACCCGACCGAGTCCCCGTACGGCAACCCGATCCCGGGACTCGACCAGCTGGGCGACGTCCCGGCGAACGCATTCGACAGCGGTGTCGTGGGTCTGGTCCGCCGACTGACGGATGCCGGTGGCCCGATCACCGGCAGCGTGCGGCGTTTGGCGGAGCCGATCCAGGTCGATCCCGAACTGCTCGCGCAGCTGCGCGACGCGGGTGTCGTCCCCGGACGCACGGGCGCCTTCCGCTTCAACGAGGGGTACGTCCTCGTCGAGATGGACGGTGTCGACGAGGCCCTCGAGCTGCCCGTCGAGGTCGCCTCCCACATCTTCCTCGTGGACGTCCGCGAGATCTGAGCCGTCGTCACCGGCCCTCGGTTCGGGGGCGGGAGCGTGACATATTCGTTACCTTCGGGTAGCCTCGGAGAGTCCATCGGCGAGAAGCCCGCCACGGACCGCTCCGCGAGTTGCCTCTCCGGCTCGTCATTCGCGAAGTGCCCCGTACATCTGTGCCCGACACTGAGTGCCGACGAGCCAGCATCCTGCCAGCAGGGATGCGGAGGCGCCGGAGGACAGCTTGGCTGAAGAGTTCCACCCGTCGAACGAGATTTCTGAGGCGTCGACGGCCCCCCGCAAAGGTCGTCTGAGCCGCCGCGTCGCTGCGAAAGCGCCCGCGACCCGTTCGACCGCCACCCGCCCGCATCCCGTCCGCAGCTTCGTCACCGTCGCCGCCGTCGCCGGGATGGTCGCAACGGTGGCCATCCCCGCTTTCGCGGCGGCCGACCGCGGCGACGTCGCCGAGGCGCGTACGCTGCAGCAGGTCTCCGCCGACGACGCGCAGTCGCTCGTCGTCGCCTCGGAGGGCAGCCCCGAGACGCTCGAGCGCGGCGGGTACTCCGCCACGACGCCCGAGGAGATCGCGGCCGCCAAGGCGAAGAAGGCGGCCGAAGAGGCTGCCAAGGCGGCTCTCGCCGCGCGCCTCGCGGCAGCAAGCGCCGCGCGTTCGAGCTCCAACTCGAGCTCATCGTCGTCGAGCTTCTCGTCGTCGGTGCCGCTCGTCGCGCCGGGATCGGGTACCGTCCGTCGCCCGCTCGCGCACTTCAACAACTTCGGCCGTCCGTACGCCGGTCACAAGGGAACCGACTACATGGTCGGTCGCGGTGAGCCGATCTACGCGGTCGCCGACGGCACCGTGGTCGCCTCGTCCGAGTCCGGACCGGGGTGGGGTGTGTACGTGAAGATCGCCCACAACATCGGCGGCACGAGCGTCACCTCGCTCTACGCGCACATGGACTGGGGCACGCGTCGCGTCTCGGTCGGTGAGAAGGTCTCGGCCGGGCAGCTGATCGGTCAGGTCGGCGACACCGGCCGCGCCAACGGCACCCACCTGCACCTCGAGATCCGCGTGAACGGCGGATACACGAACGCCGAGTCCTGGCTGCAGGCCAACGCGGGCTGACGACACACGGCATCCGTTCGTCTGCTGTTCGCCCTCGGGCATCCCTGGGTGTATTACCCTGACCCCGACGCTCGTTCGAGCCGAGGGGAGCCGCATGGACATCCAACCCCGCATTCGCAACCGGAATGCGCTAGGTCGGCATGTGCTGCGGCATCGTGTGCACGATTGCCACGACGTCGGTCGTGCGATGAAGGCGCTGTCATCATGACAGCGCCTTTTTTCGTGCCCGCACCCCTCTCGACCCGTGCCGCGTCGACGCAACGGAAGGCCGCTGAAGCCGTCACGGCAGTTCGAGAGGACACCCCATGCGCACCCTGGTGCTGAACGCAGGTTACGAACCCCTGGCCGTCGTCTCCTTCAAACGAGCGCTCGTGCTCGTCATGACGGAGAAGGCCACCATCATCGAGCGCGTCGAGGAGGACCCCGTCTGGGGCACCCGTGACGTGTACGACCGCCCCGCCGTCATCGTGCTGACCCGCTACGTGCGGATCCCCGCCGGGCGTCGCGTGCCCGTCACGCGCCGCGGGGTGTTGCGGCGCGACGGCAACCGGTGCGCCTACTGCGGCAAGAGCGCGACGACGATCGACCACGTGCTGCCGCGGTCGCGCGGGGGAGCGGACTCGTGGGAGAACCTCGTCGCCGCGTGCCTGCGGTGCAACAACGTGAAGGGCGACCGGACGCCCCAGGAGATGCACTGGGAGCTGCGCTGGACGCCGTCGGCCCCGCGCGGCGCCGGCTGGCGCGTGCGGGGGACCGAGCGCACCGATCCCGCGTGGGAGCCGTACCTGGCGCTCGCCGCGTAGGCGGTTCGGCCGGAATACTCGTGGACGGCTCGCGTTGGGCCGTATATACCCCTATGGGGTATAAGCGAGAGGAGCGACATGCACGCGGAGCACGATATGCGCGCGGGCCACGATGTCCACTCCGGGCATCAGGGCCATGACATGCACGGCGGGCACGGTGACCACGTCGGGCAGTTCCGGCGGCTGTTCTGGATCAACCTCCTGATCGCGGTCCCGGTGGTTGCGGCCTCGCCGATGTTCGCGATGATCCTCGGGTACGAGGTGCCGGGGTGGATGCGGTGGGTCGCCCCCGTCCTCGGAACCGTGATGTTCGTGTGGGGCGGCCGGCCGTTCCTGACCGGCGCGGTCGCCGAGCTGCGACGCCGTTCGCCCGGCATGATGCTCCTCATCGCCCTCGCGATCACCGTGGCGTTCCTCGCGTCGTGGGGGGCGAGCCTCGGCATCCTGCACCACGAACTCGAGTTCTGGTGGGAGCTCGCGCTCCTCATCGTCATCATGCTGCTCGGGCACTGGATCGAGATGCGATCGATCGCGCAGACGAGCTCGGCGCTCGACTCGCTGGCCGCGCTCCTGCCCGACGAAGCGGAGCGCGTCGAGGGCGATGCGGTCGTGACCGTCGCGCCCGGCGAGCTGCGGGTCGGCGACGTGGTCGTCGTGCGGCCCGGCGGCAGCGTTCCCGCCGACGGTCGTGTGGTCGACGGGCGCGCCGAGATGGACGAGTCGATGATCACGGGCGAGTCCCGTCCCGTCGCGCGCGGCGCGGGCGACTCCGTCACCGCCGGCACTGTCGCGACTGACTCCGGACTGCGCGTCGAGGTCACGGCGACCGGGGACGACACGGCGCTGGCCGGCATCCGTCGCCTCGTCAGTGACGCGCAGAATTCGTCGTCGCGGGCGCAGCGCATCGCCGACCGCGCGGCGGCGCTGCTGTTCTGGTTCGCGCTCGGTGCCGCCGTCGTGACGGCGCTCGTCTGGACCCTGATCGGGATGCCGGACGAGGCCGTCGTGCGGACGATCACCGTCCTCGTCATCGCCTGCCCGCACGCGCTCGGTCTCGCGATCCCGCTCGTCGTGTCCATCGCGACCGAGCGCGCGGCCCGCGGCGGGGTGCTCGTGACCGACCGTCTCGCCCTCGAGGCGATGCGGACCGTCGACACGGTGCTGTTCGACAAGACCGGCACCCTCACGAAGGGCGAGCCGGTCGTCGCGGAGGTCGCGGCATCCGCTCGGGTGAACGAGGCCGACGAGGTGCTCGCGCTGGCCGCCGCGGCGGAGGCCGACAGCGAGCACCCGCTGGCGCGCGCGATCGTCCGCGCCGCGGCGGAGCGCGGGCTGAGCGTGCCGAGGGCGACGGGGTTCTCGTCGTCGCCCGCGGTGGGGGTCACGGCATCCGTTGAGGGTGCGTCGGTGCGGGTCGGCGGCCCGCGCCTGCTCGAGGAGATCGGGGCGAGCGAGGTGGATGCCGCCGAGGCGTGGTGCGCGGACGGGGCGATCATCCTGCACGTCGTCCGGGACGGCGCGGTCGTGGGCGGACTGAAGCTCGCGGACGAGGTGCGGCCCGAGTCGCGGGAGGCCGTCGACACGCTGCATCGGATGGGCGTGCAGGTGGTCATGATCACCGGCGACGCCGAGGCCGTCGCGCGGTCGGTCGGGGACGAGCTCGGGATCGACCGGGTGTTCGCGCAGGTGCGCCCCGAGGACAAGTCCGATGCGGTCGCCGCCCTGCAGGCGGAAGGGCGCACGGTCGCGATGGTCGGGGACGGGGTCAACGACGCACCGGCGCTGGCCCGCGCGGATGTCGGGATCGCGATCGGAGCGGGCACCGACGTCGCGATCGCCTCGGCGGGTGTCGTGCTGGCGGGATCCGATCCGCGCAGTGTCGTCTCGGTGATCGCGCTGTCGCGCCGGTCGTACCGCAAGATGCAGCAGAACCTGTGGTGGGCGGCCGGGTACAACCTGCTGTCGGTGCCGCTCGCGGCGGGCGTACTGGCACCGGTCGGGTTCGTGCTGCCGATGTCGGTCGGCGCGATCCTCATGTCGCTGTCCACGGTCGTCGTCGCGCTCAACGCGCAACTGCTGCGACGGATGGACCTGCGGCCGGAGGTCAGCGTCCGCGAGGTATGAGGCCGGGGTGGGAGCGATGTCGGAGGCCGAGCGTATCTTCGAACTCGACCGCTTGAGTCACTCGAACAAAGCTTCTACCATGTCGAGGTGAGATCCATCGTGCGCAACACCGCCACTGCCCAAGAGGTGCAGCGGCTGCGTGCGCAGATGGCAGAGATCCAGGGGCGCAAGCTCGATGCGCCGCCCCTTCCCACCCATCCTGCCCTGGCCGAGCTGCTGCCGGGCGGGGGACTGCGCCCCGGTTCGTCGTACGCGATCGGCGGATCGATGTCGCTGCTGTTCGGCCTGCTCGCGCAGCCGTCGCAGACCGGCAGCTGGTGCGGAGTCGTCGGGATGCCGGGGTTCGGCGCCGAGGCAGCCGAGAAAGCGGGGGTCGACCTCTCGCACCTCGTGCTGATCCCCGAGCCGGGGCCGCGCTGGCTCGCGGTGACGGCGACGATCGCCGACGTGCTGCCGGTCGTCGCAGTGCGACCGCCGAGCAGAGCGAAGGATGCCGAGATCTCGCGGCTCGCGGCCCGCATGCGCGAGCGCGGCGTGGTGCTGCTCGTGCAGGGTCCGTGGCCGCAGACCGAGGCGATGATCGACGTGACGGATGCGCGGTGGTCGGGCCTCGGCGACGGGTACGGCGTGCTCGAGGGGCGCGAACTGACCGTCACGGTGACGAGCCGCCGCTTTCCGGTGCCGCGGTCGTCGCGGATGCTGCTGCCCGCCCCCGACGGGGCGATCGCGGTGCGCGCGCAGCCCGTCGCTCCCGTGGTCGACCTGCCGATGCGGGCGGTGAGCTGATGGATCCCGCGCTCGTCGACACCGGCACCGAGCCGGTCCGCAGCCTCGTCGTGTGGGTGCCGGACTGGCCGGTCGTCGCGCTCGCCCGCGAGGGCCTCGCCGACGCCGCGCAGCCGATCGCCGTCTTCGCGAAGGGGACCGTCGCGGCGACGTCGCCCGCTGCGCGCGGCGACGGGGTGCGGCGGGGGATGCGGCGCCGCGACGCGCAGGCGCGGTGCCCGCAGCTGCAGGTCGTCGACGCCGACGAGGCGCGCGACCATCGCACGTTCGCGCCGCTCATCGCGCGGCTCGAGGAGATCGCCCCGGGTGTGCAGCTGCGCGAGCCGGGGCTGTGCGCGCTGCGGGTGAAGGGTCCGGCCCGCTTCTACGGCGGCGAGGCGGGCGCGGCGACCGCACTGACCGGCGCGCTCGCCGAGCTCGGCGTGCTCGACGTGCGGGCGGGGGTGGGCGACGGTCCGTTCACGGCGGAGCAGGCGGCGCGGGCGACCGGCGCCGACGCGCCGCTGCGGATCGTGCCGCCGGGCGGCGCGGCGGGGTTCCTGTCGCCGTTGCCGGTGACCGCGCTCGAGGACGAGGGCATCGCGAGCCTGTTCGCGCGTCTCGGCATCCACACCCTCGGTCAGCTCGCCGCGCTGCCGCCGCAGCGGCTCGTCGAACGGCTCGGTCCCCGTGGGGCGCGGTTGCATGCGCTCGCGTCGGGGCTCGATTCGCAGCCGGTGCAGCCGCGCACGCCGCCGCCCGAGCTCGAGCGCGAGGTGAGCTTCGAGCCGCCGCTCGAGATCGCCGACCAGGTCGCGTTCGGCATCCGGCTCGCCGCGGAGCAGTTCATCTCGGGGCTCGGCGCCGTCGACCTGGTCTGCACGGAGCTGCGGGTCGCGCTGACGGGCGACCGCGGCGACCACAGCGAGCGGGTGTGGCTGCATCCGGGGGCGTTCGATGCGGCGGCCGTCGTCGACCGGGTGCGCTGGCAGCTCGCCGAGCGGGGGCTCAAGAGCGCCGTCGCGAAGGTGCGGATCGCGCCCGAGAAGGTGGATGCGGCATCCCATCACGTGAAGGGGCTGTTCGGCTCGGGTCCCGAGGAGCGCGTGCACTCGGCGCTCTCGCGCGTGCAGGCGATGCTCGGGCACACCGGGGTGGTCACCCCGCAGGTCGGCGGTGGGCGCTGGCTCGCCGAGCGGCAGGTGCTCGTGCCGTGGGGGGACCGTGCCGTGATCGCCGAGCGGGCTCGGCCGTGGCCGGGGAGCCTGCCCGACCCGCTGCCGGCGACGGTGTTCCCCGAGCCGGTGCCGGTCGCCGTCATCGACCGCGACGACGACATGGTCGCCGTCGACGGCCGCGGCGAGCTGACGGCCGAACCGGTCGCACTCATCCTCCCCGGAGCGCCGGACGCGTCGGGGGCACGCAGGCCCCGGCATCCGCGTCGCATCGCGTCGTGGGCGGGACCGTGGCCCGTCATGGAGCGGGGGTGGGATGCCGCCCGCGCCCGTCGCGCGCACCGGTTCCAGATCGTCGACGAGGCGCAGACGGCCTGGCTGCTCGTGTGCGAAGAGGGTGTCTGGCACGCCGAGGGCAGGTACGACTGATGGGCTGGGGCAACAACCCGTCGGTCTCGTGGTCGGAGATGGAGCGGATCCTCAGCGACCGGCGCCGTCCCGAGGGTGCGCCGGCGGGCACCGACGGTGGCGACAGTCCGGCGTGGTCGCACAAGCGCGGCAAGTACCGTGCGCCCGAGATCGAGCGGCCGCGGAATGCCGTGCCGTACGCCGAGCTGCACGCGCACTCGTCGTTCTCGTTCCTCGACGGGGCGTCCTCACCCGAGGACCTCGTCGAAGAGGCGGAACGCCTCGGTCTGCACGCCCTCGCGATCACCGACCACGACGGGTTCTACGGCATCGTCCGCTTCGCCGAGGCGGCCGAGCACCTGCAGCTGCAGACCGTCTTCGGGGCCGAGCTGTCGCTGGGACTGCCCGGTCCGCAGAACGGCGAACCCGATCCGCACGGCACGCACCTGCTGGTGCTCGCGCGCGGCGAGGAGGGCTACCACCGACTCGCCGCCGCCATCACGCACGCGCAGCTGTCGGGGGGTGAGAAGGGGCGCCCGGTGTACGACCTGCACGACCTCGCCGACCGGGCGGGCGGGCACTGGCAGGTGTTG
Organism: Microbacterium oleivorans; assembly: GCF_001644225.1. Lineage (GTDB taxonomy): Bacteria > Actinomycetota > Actinomycetes > Actinomycetales > Microbacteriaceae > Microbacterium > Microbacterium gawkjiense. The sequence continues at coordinate 377,606 of NZ_LSTV01000001.1, forward strand.
ACCGGATGCCGCAAGGGCGCCGTCCGGCAGGCGCTCGCCGCCGACGGCCCGGCCGCCGCGGCGTACGAGCTCGACCGGCTCGTCGACCTGTTCGGGCCCGAGCGGGTCGACGTCGAGCTCATCGACCAGGGCGCGCCGACGGACTCGCGCGACAACGACGTGCTCGCCGCCATCGCCGCCGAGCGCGGGCTGCCGGTCGTCGCGACGAACAACGTGCACTACGCCGTGCCCGACAAGGTGCACCTCGCCGCGGCGGTTGCGGCGGTGCGGGCGAACCGCGGACTCGACGAGCTCGACGGCTGGCTGCCCTCGCATGCGAGCGCGCACCTGCGGTCGGGCGCCGAGATGGCGCGGCGGTTCCGGCGGTACCCGGGGGCTATCGAGCGCACCGTCGTGCTCGCCGACGAGCTCGCCTTCCCGCTGCGCCGCGCGAAGCCCGCACTCCCGAAGATGCAGGTCCCCGAGGGGCACACGCCGATGACGTGGCTGCGGCACCTCGTGTGGGAGGCGGTTCCCCGCAAGTACCCGGATGCCACCGACGCGAACCGCGCGCGCATCGAGAAGGAGCTCGGGGTCATCGAGCAGAAGGACTTCCCGGGCTACTTCCTCATCGTGCACGGCATCGTGCAAGAGGCGCGGCGCCGCGGCATCCTGTGTCAGGGACGGGGGTCCGCCGCGAACAGTGCCGTCTGCTACCTGCTCGACATCACGGCGATCGACTCGATCTTCTACGACCTGCCGTTCGAGCGGTTCCTGTCGGCGCTGCGCGACGAGGAGCCCGACATCGACGTCGACTTCGACTCGGACCGGCGCGAGGAGATCATCCAGTGGGTCTACGAGACGTACGGGCGCGAGCGGGCGGCGCAGGTCGCGAACGTCATCCAGTACCGGCCGAAGAACGCCGTCCGCGACATGGCGAAGGCGCTCGGGCACTCTCCGGGGCAGCAGGATGCCTGGTCGAAGCAGGTCGAGCGCTGGGGGGCGGTGCTCGACACCCCGCCCGACCACGACATCCCGGAGCGGGTGGTCGAGTATGCGGGTGAGCTGTTGAAAGCGCCGCGGCACCTCGGCATCCACTCCGGCGGCATGGTGCTGACCGATCGTCCGGTCGGCGAGGTCGTCCCGATCGAGCACGCGCGCATGGAGAACCGCACCGTCATCCAGTGGGACAAGGACGACGCCGCGTGGATGGGGCTCGTGAAGTTCGACCTGCTGGGGCTCGGGATGCTTGCCGCCTTGCAGTACTGCTTCGACATGATCGAGGTCGCGACGGGGGAGCAGTGGGACCTCGACTCCATGCCGAAGGAGGAGGCGGCGGTCTACGACATGCTGTGCCGGGCGGACTCGATCGGAGTGTTCCAGGTCGAGTCGCGTGCGCAGATGGGACTGCTGCCCCGCCTGCAGCCGCGGAAGTTCTACGACCTCGTGGTCGAGATCGCGCTCATCCGTCCGGGTCCGATCCAGGGTGGCGCGGTGCATCCGTTCGTGCGGCGCAAGCTCGGCGACGAGCCGATCACCTACGCGCACCCGAAGCTCAAGCCGGTGCTGGAGCGGACGCTCGGCATCCCGGTGTTCCAGGAGCAGCTCATGCAGATGGGCATGGCCGTCGGTGATCTGTCGGGGGAGGATGCCGACCTGCTGCGCCGCGCGATGGGGTCGAAGCGCGGGATCGAGCGGATCGACTCGCTGAAGAAGAAGCTGTACGAGGGGATGGCACGCAACGGCCTGACCGGCAAGGCCGCCGACGACATCTACGTGAAGATCCAGGCGTTCGCGAACTTCGGTTTCGCCGAGAGTCACTCGCTGTCGTTCGGGCTGCTCGTGTACGCGTCGTCGTGGCTGAAGCTGCACTATCCGGCGGCGTTCCTCGCCGCGTTGCTTCGCGCGCAGCCGATGGGCTTCTACTCGCCCGCGACCCTCACCGCCGACGCCCGCCGGCACGGGGTGGAGGTGCGCCGTCCGGACCTGCACGCGTCCGGGGTGGACGCGGGGCTCGAGCCAGTGGACGGGGGCGAGGCTGGGGCGGAGGTCGGCCTTGCCGCGGAGGTCGGCCGTGCCGAGGAGATCGGCCGTCGCGCGGGGATCGGCCTTGCCGCGGAGATCGGCCGTGCCGAGGACGTTTCGGGCGGGATTCCTCCTCGGGAGCGCAGATCTCCGCTGGAAGGTGGGGATGCGGAAGGGCGGGATGCCGAAGGGCGGGATGCCGGGGGTGCAAGGGCCGAAGGCGCCGGGGCGGATGCCGGGCACCGCCGCCCGCCGACAGGCCGGGACTCGTGCACCGACCGCATCCAGCCGCCGGTGCCGGAGTTCGACCGGTCGCTGCCGGACGAGTCCGCGGCGCATCGGCGGGACGGGAACTTCGCGGTGCGGCTGGGGCTCGCCTCGATCACGGGCATCGGCGTGCCGCTGGCGACGAAGATCGTGGCGGAACGCGAGGCATCCGGTCCGTACCGGGACCTGCGCGACCTCGTGCGTCGCACCGGCGCGACGGCGGCGCAGCTCGAGGCGCTCGCGACGGCGGGCGCGTTCGAGAGCCTCGGGATCACGCGCCGCGAGGGCATCTGGTTGGCGGGGGATGCCGCGCAGGACCGGCAGGAGTTCCTCGAGGGCTCGCTCGTCTCGGTGCAGCCGCCGCTGTTCCCCGACCAGTCGAGCTACGACGTGCTCGCCGCGGACCTGTGGGCGACGGGGGTGTCGGCCGACGACCACCCGCTGACGCACTACCGGTCGCAGCTCGACGCGCGCGGGGTGATCACCTCACGCGGCATGCGCGAGCACGAGGTCGGGCGGCGCATCGAGGTCGCGGGTCTGGTGACGCACCGTCAAAGGCCGGCGACGGCATCCGGCATCACGTTCCTGAACCTCGAGGATGAGCACGGCGTCATGAACGTGATCTGCTCGGTCGGGGTGTGGAACAGGTACCGCCGCATCCTGCGCGACAGTCCCGCCCTCATCGCGCGCGGCATGCTCGAGCGCTCACCTGAGGGCGTCACCAACCTCGTCGCCGACGCGTTCGAGGACCTGCGGGTCGGGGTGCAGCACCGGTCGCGGGACTTCCGGTGACCGGTGCCGCACCCCGCGCCTCACGCGGCGGCCGCGCGCCGCCGTTGCATCGCGTCGATTGCGACGTCGACCACGACGAACGCGGCGAGCGTCCAGCCGACGAGCGGCAGCGCGAGACCGATCAGCACCCCGCCGACGACCACGGCGGTGACTCCCCACCAGGGGGCGCCGTCGAGCACACCGCGACGGGGCGGCATCCCGAACCGTGCGGTCTTGGTCGGGCGGCGCTTCACCCACATGACGTAGCCGAGCACGACCATGCCGGCGATGCCGACGGCCAGCAGCAGCATGACGATCTGGTTGGCGAGGCCGAACATCGTGCCCATATGGATCGACACGCCCCACGAGGCGAGCTTGGCCGGCAGGGAGAAGTCGGCGAAGTCGACCCGGTCGACCGGCTGCAGCGTGGCGCCGTCGATCGCGACGGCGTCGAGGTGCCCGGGGAAGCCGCGGTCGATCTCCTGCACCTTCCACGCCTGATCTGGCGCGGGCGGCGGTGTGATCTGCACGAGTCCGGTGTCGATGTTGACGCGCTGCGCCGCCGCGAGCACGTCGTCGAATGTCCGCGGGTCGACGGAGAGAGCGGCGGATGCCGCGCCGTGCCCGGCGTGCTCGTCGCCGGCCGCACCTCCTCCTCCGAGACTCGTCGAGACCGCCGGCGTGCCCCAGTCGAGTGCGGCGCGCAGGTCGGTGACGTTCTGCCCGCCGTACGTCGACCAGGTGATGCCCGTCGCCGACAGGAACACGGCGCCGAGCGCGACCCAGATCCCGACCGAGGTGTGCCAGCTGAACGCCCGACGGTACCCGGTGAGCACGCGCGAGGGGCGCACGAAGTCCTTCTTCGTCCGAGCCCTCCGGATGCGGATGACCCACAGGATCACTCCGGCCACGACGACGATGCCAAGCCACGATGCGGCGAGCTCGCTGTACAGGCGCCCGGGTTCACCGAGCCCGAGGTTGCGGTGGAACGTGCTGATCGCGGTGCGCAGCGGCAGCGATCCGCTCGTGCCGTAGACGGTCTCGTCCCCGCGGATTTCGCCGGTGCCGGGATCGATGAACACGGCGCGCGACTCGCTCGCGCCCAGACCGTCCTGCGCGAACATCACGCGGGTCGTGTCGCCCGGCTCGGGAGCGGGGCGGACGGCCGACAACCTCGCAGCGTCGCCCACGTGCGCCTCGGCGAGATCGACCTGCTCGCCGAGGGTCAGCTGCGTGTCGGTGGCGGGTGCGTGCAGCTGACGCGCGTAGACGGCCTGCTCGATCGTGGGGGCGATCGCGTAGAGCGCGCCGCTGAGCGCGGCGACGAGGATGAACGGCCCGACGAGGATGCCGGCGTAGAAGTGCAGGCGCACGAGCAGTGCACCGAACCAGCCGGGACGTCGCGCGGGTCGAGGGGGAGAGGGGGGAGGGGTGGGAAGGGTGGCGGTCATGATCGCTTTCGAAGAGAAGAGGGGATGCCGAGGCGGCGGGGAGCGCGCCGGCGGACGGCGCAGCGCGCCGCGGCATCCCTCATCGAGAGCGGGACGGCGGCGCGGGTCAGATCGTGAGCGCGCGCGGTGGGCCGCGTCGGGCCGGAACCCGGAGGGCGACCGAGCGCAGCACCGGCACGGTGGCGGGTGCCGCCGCGAGAGCGGGCCGGTCGACGGCGCCGAGAACGAGGACGGCGGCGAGGATGCGACGGCGCGCCCAGCGGGCGAGGTCCGCCGCGACGGCGAGCAGGCGCCGCGCCGCGCGCTCGCCACGGTGCAGCACCGCGACGGTGACCAGCGCGGCGACCCCGTGCAGGACCCACATGAGCGGGTCGGCGTGCATCGCGGCGGGGGCCGCGGCATCCGTCATCACGGGCAGGTGGTGCGCGTGCGCCGCGCCCGACGGGGTGACGGCGCCCAGGACGAACAGCGTGTGGAAGAGCAGCTGACTCGCGGTCACCGAGACGGCGAGCCGGACGAGCGACAGGTGGCGTCCCGCGAGGGCGGTGCAGACGGCGACCGACAGCACGAGCGGCACTGCGACACCGAGCCAGCCCGGCATCGCGCCGCCGGCGGCGACGTGCGAGAGGAGTGCGGCCCACGTGGCGACGGATGCCGCGACTCCGCCGCGAGCGACGCGGGAGAGACGGGAGGGGCGCACGCGTCCATCATCGCAGGAGTGTTCCTGCCGAGATTGCAACCCCTGGGATCGCGTCGACCCGCGCCCGTACCGTGAGGGGACGATCGAGGGTCGGAGGCCACCATGTCGAACCAGGCACAACGGAACGCAGCGATGCAGCGGAAGCAGATGGGCTCGGGCGCGTTCATCGCGATCTTCATCAGCCTCGTGTTCCTCGTCGTCGCGGCGGGCTTCGCGATCCTCGGGGTGCTGTTCATCACCAACCCGATGCCCGTGATCGTGCTGGGTGTCCTGATGCTGATCGGAGCCGTCGTGCTCCTCGCGACGAGCGGCGCCTGCATCGTCGCGAGTGTGCAGGCGATCGCCCGCCCGGCGAAGGCGAAAGCGCGCGTCGACCGCATGGCGTGACGAGCTGACGCCGATCGGTGCGAGGATCGGCGGATGCTGGCTGATGTGCTCGAGTTCCTCGGCGAGGCGGTCGTGGGAGTGCGCGAGGCTCTCCGGGGCCCGCGCTTCATCCACGGTCGCTTCCGGTTGATCGACGGCGCGGCGGACGGGATGGCGCGCGGCGAGGAGATCTCGGCGGAAGCGATCGTCGATCACCGCACCATCACGCTCGGCGAGCTCGAGCTGACGGGCGTCGCGGTCTCATCACAGGCGCTGCGGATCTCCTATCTCGACGACATCGACCAGCGTGCGCAGGTGGTGCGCATCGAGTTCGACGGCGGTGGCGGGGAGTGGACGATTCCGGCATCCGTGGATATGCGGAGACTCCGCAAGCGCATCGGCGCCTCGTTCTGACCCGGCCCGGACGCGCGAAAGCCCCGAACCGATCGGTCCGGGGCTCTCGGGAAGTTTGGGCTCAGACGGCCTGCGCGAGGGCGAAGCCGACGGCGCCGTCCTCCTGCACGCGGGCGTCGAGGATGCGGTCGTCGAGCGCGACCGCGGCGGCCGGGTCGACGAACACGCGGGCGCCGTCGCTCTCGACGACGGTGTCGCCCTCGGCGGGGGCCGGGGCGAGGGAGAGGGCGTACCCGTTCTGCGGGTCGGCGGCCTCGGCGATGCGGATTCCACCGGTCTCGGTGGGGATCTGCGAGGCGAGGCTCTTGACGGCACTGCTGGCGTTCTCGGTGAGAGTGAGCATGATGCTCCCTTCCGTGGATTGCGGGCGTGAGCCGGCCACGATTCCGAGAATCGGATCGTCCTGCAACCGCTGACACGCCTTACCGCGGCACTCACACGGTTTACGGAGGTTCGCGGGAGCGAACTGCGGGCGTCATCTGAACCGCGCAGAACTCAGTTCAGATGAAAGTGGGCGGAGGCCGAGGCAACAGCCCCGGCCTCCGCCCACTTCAGCGATGTCACTTGATCGCGACGAAGATCTTGTCTGCGATCATGCCCGGGCTGACGGCGAGGACGCCGTCTGCAGGCGCGGGGACCTGGATGGTGCGGTTGCCGGTTGCAGAGGCTCCCTCGTAGAGCGGGCTCAAGGAATCGAGCTCGTCCGGACCGACCACGAGCTTCTCGAATGCATCGACGGTGACACCATCTGCGGTCACGTAGTCGATCCCGACGAAGGCGGGAGACTGCCCGTCGGGGTCATTGCCGGTGTAAGTGATCGTCACGTTGACCGAGATGTAGACGGTGCCCTCGTCGGCGGGCTCGTTGAACTCGTTCTCCGCGGCGACCTCCTCGTTGGCGTCGAGATCGACGGAATTGACGACGACCGTCCAGTCCTCGCCCTCGATCGGAGCACCGAGAGGTGCGGGGTTGGCGCGAGTTCCCACCTCATCGCCAGCAGCTTCCTCGGTGTCCGCAGGCTGCTCCTCGTCGGTCTCCTCGACGACCGTCGAGTCGCCGACGGACGACTCGGAGCCTCCGAACGAGTCGTTGAAGGCGGTAGCGACCACGGTCACGAAGACGATCACACCCACGATCGTGCCGACGATCGAGACGATCACCGCTGTGATCGCCTGCCACTTGGGCTTCCCGGACATGAAGAGTCCGACGATGCCGAGAATGAATCCGACGGGCAGCAGGACCCATCCGACGATGAGAGCGCCCGGGATGCAAGCGAAAATGAAGCCGATCGCCGCGATGATGAGCGCGACGATGCCCACTGTGTTGCGGGCTTTTTTGACAGGTGCCTGCTGAATCGGCTGCGAAGCCGGAGCGGGCGCGCCCTGATACGGCGGCGGAGTAGTGGTCATGAAGAACCCCCAGGGTGGTGCGGTGGAGCAGCACGGCGGGTCGGGTGCGGACCATGTCCCCGTCCGCCCCGCGTGCCATATGAATCTTTAACCTATCTCTTAGGGAAGACACACGTTTGTCACAGGAACAGCACGATGCGGTTGCGGAGGACCGTCGCGGACTGACTCCCGGGATCATCCGCCCGGCGTACGCGGGTCATCACGCGGGCCGATTCCCCGCGGCGGCGCAGCGGCTTGGCTGGAGTCATGTCCTCTCGCACTGCATCCTCGTCATCCCGCCGTCTCCGTCTCGCTGCTGCTGCCGGCCTCGTCGCGCCGCTGCTCGCCCTGACCCTCGCCGCCTGCAACCCGATGGACGTGCTCGAGAAGGTGCACTCCGAGGAGTTCGTCGACCGCGCCGCCGCCGAGAAGGGCTGGGTCGGGGTGGCCATGCCCGAGTGGATCCCGGCGGATGCCACGAAGATCAAGAACACCGCGACGAACAACGAGACCAACTCGGTCATCGCCGTCGAGGGTGGCAGCGCTCCGGAGGGGTGCGAGAAGAAGGAGCGCCTGGCGCTGCCGTTCGACGACCGCTACGGCGAGCTCGGCGAACCGCTGCCGTCGACGGTGTTCGCGTGCGAGCCGTACGAGGTCGTCCAGACCGAGACGGGCTGGCTCGGCTGGTTCAACGCGCGCGAGGAGAATCAGACCCCTGACGACCTCCGGTGAGACACTGGAGCCTCGATCTCTCGGGGAGGCAACGATGGCGCGGATGAGGATGCCGGTGGCCGGCGCGTGTACCGGTGCGCTCGCCGCCGTCGCGGCGCTGCTGCTCGCGGGGTGCGCACCCGAGCCCGTGCCGACACCCACGGCATCCGTGTCGTCTCCGGCACCGACCGCGTCTGCGCCGTCCCCGTCGGCCACGCCCTCCGCGTCGCCGACGCCGAGCGCGACCCCGACGCCGAGCGCGACCCCGACGCCGAACGGTCCGCCGGCGACGCGTCCCGTCGAGCCGCCGACCGGCACCGATCCCGATGCCGCCGGAATGAGCGCCGCGCAGGCGGGCCAGCTGTGCGCCGCCGAGCAGCGGAACGGGCTGGGCGCGGGCGACACGCAGGTCGGGGACCCGACGGCGTACGAGCGCACGGTCGACCCGCAGTGGTACGTGACGATCCTCGCCGAGAACGAGTTCGGGCAGTACTACCAGGAGTGCGTCCTCGGGGGCTCCGCCGACGACCCGGAGTGGTCAGTCGTGCAGCAGACGCCGAAGGATCAACTCACGAAGGCGCATGTAGAGCACATGCGCACCGAGAACGAGGGGTTCGACGACGACCACTGACCGCCGGATACGGTGAGGCATGGCCATCACCGTTTTTCCGCCGCGCGACTTCGCCCTCGACGGACAGCGCTGCCGCGTGCACGTGTACGACGTCGTCACGGGCACCGACCGCATCGTGTTCGAGACCGACGACATCCTGCTCGAAGCGCCGAACTGGGCGCCGGAGGGTCTACTGCTGAACGGTGCCGGCAAGCTGTGGTCGCTCGAAGCGGATGCCGAGGCCGGCGATATCAGCGAAGTGCCGCTCACCGGCATCCCACCCATCAACAACGATCACGTGCTGGTGCCCGGAACGGCCGACATCCTGCTGTCGGCCAACGACGGCCAGATCTACCGTGCGCCGCGCGCCGGCGGAGAAGGCGTGCGGATCACGGATCCGGACGACCCGTTCATGCACTTCCTTCACGGGGTGAGCCCGGATGCCGCGTGGATCGCGTACACGGCGCTGTCGATCGACGACGGGCGGGTGCTGTCGGCTGACCTGCGCACGGCCCGGATCGACGGGTCGGATGATGAGGCGCTCACGACGGGCGAGGTCGCCGACGGCAGCGAGTGGGCGCCCGACGGATCGTGGATCTACCTGAACACCGAACAGTTCTCCGAGACGCCCGGGCACGCCCAGATCGCGCGGATGCACCGCGACCGGTCGCAGCTCGAGCAGCTGACGTTCGACGACCGCGTGAACTGGTTCCCGCACCCGTCGCCGACGGGCCGGGATGCGGTCTACATCAGCTTCCCGCCGGGGACGCAGGGGCACCCGGCCGATCTCGAGGTCGAGCTGCGGCTCGTGCGGAACGGTCACTGGCGGCATCCCGAGACCGTCGCGACGGTGTTCGGCGGGCAGGGGACGATCAACGTGAACAGCTGGACCCCCGACGGGTCGCGGTTCGCGTATGTCGACTATCCGGTGGGCTGAGGCGCCGTCAGCAGTCGACCTCGGGGACGGGTTGACCGTCGAGGGTGACGACGGAGCGGTCGTAGAGCGGCCCGTCGAGTTGCGCGACCAGAGTCGCCGGCGAGGCGTCCGCCGGGTACGAGCCCGAGCCCGTGAGATAGACGGAGAGGAAGACCTGCCCCAGGGTTCCGGCCTGGCGCGCCTCGGCGGACTCGACTCCGCGCCCGGACTCGTAGGTGATGGTGATCAGCTCGGGGTCGTCGGAGCACATCGCGTAGCCGATGGCCGGAACCGCCTGCTCCCAGGTGGGCGCGCATGCCGAGAGCAGGAGGGCCGTTGCCGCGAGGAGGGCAGCGACGACTCGACGTGACGGGGTGTGGGGCTGCGCAGCATCGCTCACACGCGCACGCTATCGGCCGGTGCGACCGTTTCGCTAGGACGAGGTCTTGATAGGCAAGTAGGTACTTACCTATACTCGCGGCATGGGCGACGTCTACAGGGCTCTCGCCGACGAGACGCGTCGGATGATCCTCGACGACCTCGCTGAGCGCGACGAGCAGACGCTGTTCGAGCTGTGCGTCCGTCTCGCCGAGCGGGGTGTGACGCCGACTCGGCAGGCGGTGTCGCAGCACCTCGCCGTCCTCGAAGAGGCGGGGCTCGTGCACAGCGAGCGTCGCGGCAAGTTCAAGTTCCACACCATCGACACCCGGCCGCTCGCGCAGATCGCGGAACGCTGGCCCCTTCCGTCAGGAGATTCATGAAGATTCAGACCGTCAGCGTGTTCGTCGACGACCAACAGCGCGCGCTCGAGTTCTACACCGAGAAGCTCGGTTTCACCGTCGCCGCCGACGTCCCGATGGGGGAGTTCCGCTGGCTGACCGTCGTCGACCCGGCCTCGCCCGACGGCACCCAGCTGTCGCTCGAGCCGAAGGGTCACCCCGCGGTGTCGCCGTTCACCGACGCGCTGCTCGAGGACGGCATCCCGTTCTTCGTCCTCGGTGTCGACGACGTCGCGGCCGAGCACGACCGACTGCAGGGGCTGGGCGTCGAGTTCACGCAGGCGCCGATCGATCACGGCCCGGTGGTGACAGCGGTGTTCAGCGACACCGTCGGGAACCTGCTGCAGCTCGCGCAGTACAAGGGCTGAGGTCGGCGGCGTCCGGGTCGGGGTGGCGTCCGGGTCCGGGCGGCGGGCGGGTCGCGGCGTCCTGCGGGGTTCGGAGAGCGTTCGGGCGGGGGCATCCTGCGCCGAATCATCACCCGACTGCCGAATCACCATCGAGGTGGGCGCATTCCCGTGGTGATTCGGCACGCGAGTGGTGATTCGGCGCCCAACGGGGGCCGGCTCAGCGGCCCGCTCAGAACGCGATCGCCGCGAACCGCTCGCCGATGAGGCGGTGCGCCTCGGGGCTGGGGTGGAGTCGGTCGGGGAGCGGGTGGGTGGCGGCATCCGCTTCGCCGTAGAGGGTGAGGCCGTCGACGAGGTGCAGGTTCGGGTCGTTCCGGCGGGCGTAGACCTCGCCGAGGGCGTCGCGGATGACGCGGAGCGTGAGGCGTCCGCCGGCGGTGTCGCCGGGGGTGCCGGCCGCGCCAAAGAGCAGCGTGCTGGTGGCGAAGGATTCGGGCTCGATGATGCCGGGGCCGGGGGTGTCTTCGTGGATGCCGCACCAGATCGGCGTGATGAGGTGCAGGGGCGTCTCGGGGTGGCCGTCGCGGATGGTATCGAGGAAGCCGTGCACCGCCGGGACGAACGCGCGCAGCCGCATGGCGTCGGCGTTGACGACATTGATCCCGAGCGCGACGCTGATGACGTCGGCCGGGCTGTCGCGGATGACGCGCGCCATGAAGGGGTCGACCTGCGCGCTGCCGCCGACGCCGAGGTTGCGCAGGTCGAGTCCGGCATGCCGGGCGGCGAGCGAGACCCAGGTGCGGCTCGGCTGCGTCGCGTTGGAGCCCTGGCTGATCGAGCTGCCGTGGTGCACCCAGCGCGGTGGCTCGGTCGTGTCGGGGGAGGCGGTCGCGTCGGCGCGCAGCGCGATGAGCTCAATCGCCTCGTTGTGCGGCAGCCAGAGCTCGACGAGCTTGTCGCGCGGGTCGAGTCCGTTGACGGTGATGCGCTGGGCCGGTCCTTCGACGAGCTGGCGGATGCCGGTGGCCGGGTCGGTGTCGAGAGTGTCGCCGCCGTCGAGCTCGACGCTGGCGTGCAGGGCGCCGTCGATGCGGACGTCGACGCGTCCGCGCGGGCGCGAGAGTCCGCGCAGGGTCGCGCGCGTCGAGTGGAGGTCGAGTTCGAGACGGGATGCCGCGGTCCGCACCGCGATGCGCGCGCCGGCGGGCTGCGCCTCGACGCCGAGCAGCTGCGGCTCGGGGTACTGGGTGCGGACCCAGGCGGGCAGGCGGTGCAGGCGCAGGCCGCGGCTCGTGGGTTCGAGCTCGGCGAGTCCGCGGACGGTGGTCGTGTCGAGGGTGATGTCGATCATGCGGGGTCCTTGGTGGTCCAGGTGCGGAGCGCGCGGTCGAGGGCGTCGAGGGCGCGGTTCCACGAGGTGTCGGTGGTCTCGTCGCGGTGGGCGAACGACGAGGCGGATTCGAGGGCGAGGTAGCCGGCGATCGTGGCGCTCGCGAAGCGCACCGCGTGGACGGTCTCGCGTTCGGGCAGCGCGTAGTCGCCCAGCGAGCCGACGACGAGCGCCGAGATGCGGGATGCCGCCGGCGCGGTGATCTCGTTGCGGTCGACCGGCTGCGAGATCATCGCCCAGCGCGCCGGATGCGCGAACGCGTAGGTGCGTTGCGCGTCCGCGAGCTCGCGGAGGGTGGGGGACTCGCCGATGGTGTCGGCGAGCTCGGTGAAGACGGCGGCCTGGACGGCGCTGCGGAGCGCCGCGAGGTCGCGGACGTGCGCGTAGAGGCTGGCGGTCTGCACACCGACGCGGCGGGCGAGCGCCGACATCGAGAGCGCGCCCGGTCCGTCGGCGTCGATGAGGTCGAGCGCCGCCCGGGTGAGGGCGTCGGGGGAGAGGTTCGCGCGGGGCACGAGGAGTTAACCTACACCCTTTAGGTTTGAAGTGTCGATCGCGGCCGGATCGTAATCCCGCGCCTGACCCCCCCGCGCTACGTTCAGCGGAAGGGGATCGCTCGGGCGGAGGGGCACGCATGGCCGGCAGTGGGACGAGGCGGTGGCGGATCGTCGTGACGGTCGTGGCGGTGCTGGGTCTGCTCGCCGTCGGCGCGTCCGCGGCGTCGGCTGCTGAGGGCGACACTCCCGCCGACGTGGTCGCCGCGTTCTCGGTGGAAGAGTCGGTCGCGCTCGGGTCGGACGAGGCGAGCGGCCTTGGACGTCTCGCGGATGCGGCATCCATCGGCACCGTGCACCGGGTGCACGCGTGGAGCGCGTCGCTGATCGCGGGGGAGGCGGGCGACCCGGTGTCGGCGATGGACGAGTGGGTGGCGCCGGTCCTGTCCGCGTCGGGCGAGGCTGTCGGTGTCTACCGGGTGTGGCGTGAGACGCCGGATTCCGAGGCGACGTTCGCCGGAGTCGACGGGGATGCCGCGACCGCCGCGGCGCTCGCCGAGGTCGCTGCCGGCACGACGGTCATCGAAGACCCGACCATCGCCGCCTGGTACACGCTGGAGGCGGGGATGGTGACGCCGGTGGGTTCCGCGCGGTTCGACGACATCCGTGTGGCGACGCCGATCGACCGGGTGGCGGAGATCGTGTCGGCCCGGTTCGCGCAGAATGTGCGGGATGCGGCGCCGCCGGTGGGCCTCTCCTACGGGAGCTGGATGTGGGCCGGCATCGCGCTGCTGGTGATGGCGGCGGTCGGGGTTGGCCTCGTGGTGCGGCGGCGGCGCCTGCCGGCGTGAGGGAGGGATTGCACGCGTGGGAGCATGACGGCATGGATCCTGAGGATGAGCTGCCGCGACTCCACCATCACGCTGTCGACCCCGCTGCGCTCGAGGGTGAGGGTGAACCATTCGTCGAGCTCGTGCGCAGGTGCGGTGCCGACCCGATTCCGGTGCCGGTGGCGCAGGGGTGGCGGATCCTTCGGCAACACGAGTCGAGCGCCGTCATCGGCGCTCCGGCCGACGCTGACCGTCAGACGTGGTGGGTGGGTACCGTCCACGAGGGCGAGAGCGTCTGGGCCGAGGAAAGCCCCGCGCGGCTTCGCGGAAGCTACGCCGAGCGGCGGCGCGGCTTGGCGCTGCGGTGGCCGGCAGGTCAGCGGACGGATGCCGGGCCCGACGGCTTCGCGATCGACATCGTCAATGAGGGGGAGCGGCGGTGGGAACCTGACGGCGCCGCGTTCCACGTCGTCGGTGCGGTGGCGGGGCCGGAAGAGTCGCGCGTTGTGATGCACTGGGCTGCTTCCGACGGGACGCCGGCGGTGGCGCTCGAACCCGGTGAGTACGCGCGCGTCCCGGTCGTGATCGACCGGGGGTCGTGGGCGCAGTTAGAGCCGGGCGAAGCGACCCTGCACGCGTGGCTGGTGCCGCTTCGGGTGAAGGGCGAGCCGCTGCCGATCATCGTCACCGCGGCATCCATCGACGCCCTTCGTCCGAGCGAGAGGTGGGAGGACTCGGGCTGGTCGCTGCGGGAGATGACGTAGGAACTGAACCAGCAACGCGCGGTGTCGGATGCCGCATCCCGCCTCCTGGACATCGTCGCCGCACTCGAGGGGACGACGACCGACGACGAGGCTGTCGCCGCGATCGCTGCGCGCCTGGAGGTCGACGAGTCGGCGGCGGGCGCCATCTTCAACGCTTTCCTGCGGGACCTGCACCCGGCATCGGCGGACGACCGTCGCGAGCGGATCGCCGAGCTCGAGCAGATGATGCAGCAGGAGCGCAACGTAGCCGACTGAATCCGTCGCGCGGGGGAGGTCCGCTGTGTGCGGCCAGGCCTAGCCTCGAACCGCGGAAGGAATGAACCATGACGGAAGAGAAGGCTGAGGTACCTGTCGCGGTCTGGTACTTCGTCGGAGCGACGTTCGCCGGAGTGGCGCCCGGGCTGTTCTTGAACGGCGCGGAGTGGTGGGTGAAGCTGCTGTTCGTTCCCGTGGCGCTCGGTTTGATCGTCGCCGGCTTCGTGCATCTGCGGCGCGAGACCGGGTCGGGCAAGAACGAGGGTGAGCAGCCGCCGACGGAGTGACGCGTCAGGACTGCCCGGGCTCCCACGGGAACGGGTTGAAAATGAAATTCTCCTGCAGGGTGAAGTCGCCCTCGCGCATGCCGCTGTAGACGCCGTCGTACCAGTCCTCGGGAGACGTGCCTGCGTAGTTGTTCGGGAACGCGTCCGAAAGGTAGGCATCGCGGACGACGTCGAGGTAGCCGATGGCGGCATCGTCGTCTCCCCGGTCGAAGGCGGCGCGCGCGGCGTCGACGTTGGCGTACTCGAAGTAGCTCCAGATGCGGTTGGCGGTGACGACCTCGGCCCAGTTCGGCCCGTCTTCGGGGCGGTCGTAGTAGCCCGGGTCGACGGGGAAGGAGTACCCGGCCGGGAGCGGGAAGGGGAACGCCGTCGCCGCGGCGCGGTAGTACTCGAGGATGCCGTCGAGGTCGCGGTGCAGCATGTGGTTGGGGTTCGCCTGCATGTAGGTGTCGGCGTACTCCGCGGGGGAGACCGGCTCGGAGGGGAGGCCCTCCCAGTCGGGGGCGTGGGGGCCTGCGGGGTCGGCGGGCTCGGGTGCTGCGGGGGTCTCGGCAGGCTTGTCGCTCGTCGCGACGATTTCCATGGCCGAGCACGCCGTGAGCGATCCCGCCGCGAGGAGCGCCGTGGTGGCGAGGGCGAGGATCGTCGAGGCGCGGCGCATGGGGGCAGTCTGGCAGACGGGGTGGTGGGTGCGCCGCCCGATGAGGTGAAGGGACGAGAAGCACGACGTAACCTCGCCTTGTGACAGACATGCCCTATGACGCTGCCGAAGCGGTGCCGCCGTTGAGCCCGACGGAAGAGATCGCGAACCTCATACGGAACAACGACGGACGGCTCGGTGAGGTATTCCGGCTGGACGAGCAGGGCTTCGCGCCCGACGAGATCGCTCAGCAGCTCAATGTCGCAACCGTGGGCTTTGTCTACTCCTACCGGACGTACGCCAACGCTGCTCTGCACGGCAAGGTGCCAGGCGGGTCCACGCTTCGGAAGGCGACGCTCAGTTCGCTGAACTCTCTGGTGAAAGCCGGGCGTGACGTCTTGTCTCGCGACGCCATGCAGCTTCTCTTGGCGCATCGATCTGCCGTCGAGGCAGCCGAGTTGGACGCTGGGCAGACCGTTCAGGAGGTCGAGGACAACGAGCAGCAGGAACGCGACGCTCTCTCGACTTTGGAGCGGCTTCGTGCGGTTCCCGGGATCTATGCGTTCTCCTACGGTTGGTATCTCGAGAGCCCCGTCGATCACGCTCGGGGCAACACCCTCATCAAGGTCGGGCGCGCCGAGGATGTCAGCGCCCGTATTAAGCAGCATTCGAGTGGAGCCAGAGCCCACATGCCAGAACCGCTCGCGCTCCTCCGTGTCTATTCCGTCGGGACACCGGAGCTCGTTCACACGGAGCGAATGTTCCATCAGCTTCTCGACACTGCGGGGCATGGTAATCCGCGGCGCCGTGGCCTCAATCGCAGCGAGGTAGGAAAGGAGTGGTTCCTCACGAACGAGGACTTCCTCGACACGATTGCCAAGGCGCTGAATCTGACGACGCTCTACATCGGTCGGTCAGAGTTCGCCGACGAGTAGCCGCGACGTTCAGCCGCAGGTCTCGAACACATACGCAGAGTCATCCGGCGTGACGAGGTCCCGGTCTCGCAGGACGACGGATGCCGGTGTCTCCGGGTCGGCGCAGACCTCGTCCCACGGGCGGGGGAGGTTGTCGGTGTACTCGATCACGAGCACGTGGTCGCCGTAGACCTCGGTGTAGGCGGAGCACTCCTCGTAGGCCGCGCACTCCTCGACGACGGCGAAGTCGAAGCCGGCGCGCGAGTGGAGGAGGGAGGCATCCTCGGCGGCGTTCTTCTGTCCGGCGGCGAGTCCGACGTCGTGCGCGGTGTCGACGAGCAGGGTCGCGAGGTCGAGGGCGTCGTCGCGGGTGAGGGCGCCGTCGGTGCGGGTGTAGGTGTCGAGGTTGTCGAACTCGACGGCGTCGAACCCGTCGGACGCGCAGTCGCGGATCCACGGTCCGACGATCTTCGCGATCTCGTCTGCCTTGCGGGTGTCGAGGATGACCTCGTCCGGCCAGTCCGGGTCGATGACCGGCTCACCGTCGTCATCGCGCAGGAGGAGATCGTCGGGCCAGGCGTCGAGCTCACCCGGCTGCGTCTGGAAGCCGTTGACGTAACAGACGGAGTAGAGGTCATCGACGGATGCCGCGGCCCGGTCGCGCACGACGATGTCGACCCCGTCGGGTGGGTCGTACGCGCCGCCGAGCTGGTAGTCGAGCTGACCTCCAGCGGGCGGCAGCTGCGGTCCGGCGGGCGGATCGTGCGGTGGCGGCGATTGGCCGGCGCACCCGGTGAGCAGCACCGCGGCCGCGGCGAGCAGGGGGAGAGCGCGCCGGACGGTCATGTCGCGAACCTACCGGACGTCGGGGGGTCGGTAGACTCGACGGGCCAGCCTCTGTAGCTCAATGGAAGAGCAGTTCCGTCCTAAGGAAACGGTTGGGGGTTCGAGTCCCTCCAGGGGCACAGTCATTCTTTGCCCGCATTCTGATATTTCGGCGGGCCGAAAATGAGGGCCTTCAACGGCCTGCGCGCGACGTCTGAGAGAAACAATCGTAGACGTACCCAAACTGGGTGCCTTCGGCAGGGTCCGTGAACACGAAGACGGAGTTGGACGTGTTGCTCGGAACGATGCCGCCAGACTGGACGCTCCCGCCGTGCTCCACCACGAGATCTGCACGCGTGACGATGTCACCAGCGCGGAGGCGAAAGGCGGACGACGACACGTGATCAACCTATCGATCAGATGGAGTCGAGCGCGATGATCGTTCCACCCACAAGAGCGGCGACGACGAGGCCGAGTGTGGACCAGACGATTACCCGTGTCCAGTCGACATAGCGGGGCGATCGAACGCCAGGCCCGAACCCGGCCGCGTCCGTCCATGCCACATACTCGTCGAATCGCATCGTTACACGAGGCGGGGGCGGAGTCGGTTGTGGCGACCCCGAGGCTGTCGGTGGGACCATGCGCGGGCCCGCCGATGAGCGCGTCGGCTTCTGCTCATCAGACCGCGGCGGTTCCTTCCGCAGCGGGTCACTGACGTAGCGGACAAGGATGTCGCGGGCCTCGCGCGCGTTGTGGAACTCTCGGCCAAGCCGCGCTCGATCTGCGTCATCGGCGTCCGGACGGAGATCGGGATGCAGCGCCCGCGCCCGACGCCGGAATGCGTCGCGAATTTCTTCGACGGATGCCGCAGTCGTGACACCGAGGTAGGCGCGCGCTTCATCCAGGGTCATGTCATCGCCGTCAGATAGCGCTGGTACTTGCGTGTGAGTCGCTGCTGCCGGCCCCGTTGTGCCACGACCGCGAACTGAACAAGCAGTGTCTTCGACATCCGGGCCTTGAGCGACTAGTGAACGATGAGAAATGCGAGCGACGCCGCCGCCGCAGCGGACCACGCAACGATCCGGAGCATCGGCGAAAATCCGAGGAACGCGGCGCCGGCGAATGCCACGAGCCACAGTGCCGCACACCAGTTTGAGAGACGCGCCCAGATCGCGATCGAGGCGTAGTACGCCCCCGTTGTCTGCGCCCACAGCTTGTTCGGCACCCAGTACCGCCATTGTGACGGCGCTGCGGCCACGCTCGGTACGGGTGTCCAGCCCTCCGGAGGCTGCCACAGCGCGTTGTCGCGAATCCACTTGTCGGTCGGGCTCGGCCAGCCTGGCGGCACGCGGAAGTCCGCAGGTACTCCGCGCACGCGGATCCGCTTCGATCGTCCGATCAACGTCGTCGTCCTCCCCAGAAAACGGGACATCGTCGCCGCCAGACTAGCGCGGCGTGCGCCGAAGCCAGATACCGATTTACGACTGCCGGCGAGGCGGTCTGAGGTCGATCGTCGGCACCGACTCACCGTCTACGCCGCGCTTTGCGAGCATGTCGACCATGTCCTCCTGGCGAGGCTGGCCCAGCGTCAACCGGTAGAGCGTCAAGGCGCTGCGCAGTCGCTCGTACTTGGCGATGTCGCGACTGAGTGGATACTGCGCGATCACGCGGTGAATGCGTGCAGAACCCGGGTAGAGCCACCAAGGGGAAAACTCGCCGAGCTCATTCTCGACGTCCGCTGCCGCATCGAAGGCGACCTGCCACGCGCGCACGTCGTCGGAGGCCAGCACATCGGGCCAGTGCGACTCAGCGACATTCTTGCGGACGGCGTGACCCGCGAAGCGGTTGACGCGGCCTTCGCGCTGCTCGAAGTCCACCGGATTCGAGGGGAGGTTCCAGTGCACAACGGAATGGCTCCACCAGTGAAAGTCGATCCCTTCCTGACCAACGCTGGTCGACGCAAGCACGAAGGGTGCGAACGGGCTGTTGAACGCGGCCCGCACCTCGGCCTGGCGCACCCCCGACGTGTCATCCGACTCGGTGGCGTACTTGCCGCCGTACCGCAGTGCGAAGCGCGCCATCATGGGAATCTCGTCACGTGCCGTCGTGTTGTCGCGAGCAACGTACCGGGCGGGGCGAAGCTCCATCGACTCGACCGTGCGGCGAGAGAGAGCCGCGAGCCCGGCATCGTCGAGGTCGCCGCCGCCTGTCTCGCTGAGTAACTGGTACATGTACTCGTCCATGACGGCCTGCAGGTTGCCGTCGGCGCAGTAGTCGAGCACGCTTCGCCAAAACGGTTGCTCATCGCCGTACAGCGTGACAAGCAGCGCGATCGATTCGGTGCGGTTGAAGAGCGTACGGATGCCTCGCACGAGTTCGAAAGCGGCAGCCCAGAGTCCGTCGGGGGTGACGCTGAGCCCGGCAACGGTGCGCAGTGCGCGCCACGCAATGTTGCCGGGCGAGTGGACGGCCATGCGTGCGAGGTCGGGGTGTGAGAGGACACCGTTCGACGACGGTTCCAGCGCCAGCCGCACGTGCTCCAGGAGGCCGCCGATGCGGCCCTCCTCGGCGCGAGACTCGACGAGCCGCTCTGCTGTCGCCGATTCGAGTTCTGCCGGCAGCATCCCGGGATATGCGAACACGGCCTCTGCAACCTGGTCCGTCTCCGAACCTGTGGTGAGCTTCGCGTCGACGGTAGCGAGCAAAGTATCTGCCGCCACGGTCGCGCCGGCGGTTCGTGCGGCTTGCAAGGGATCACCGAGCTCGGCCAAGGCCGGGTGGGGCCAGAAAAGCGCGAGTGTCGACATTGCGGCCGGCCGGCCTTCCGCCAGCCGGTACTGCAGGCGTGCGCCGACCGCCTTTCGGGCATCGGGTGTGTTCTCGCGGAGGAGCGCTCGATCACCCGCCGCGAGGCGGTCTGCCTCGTAGCTGAGCAATGATGCGATCGCGGTGGGTACTCCGGTCCAGGCCGAGAACACCACGTGCTTTGTCACGGATCCGTCCGACATTGGCGCATAGATCGGCCCGGGTTGGAGATACGGCATCGTCGGTGGGACCCAGAGCAGCCGCCACCACCCGCGCTCCAGCGTCTCGTCCGCGAGTGCACGCAGATGTCCGTTGCCGAGGTCGACCGGATCGAACGAGGCGACCGCGCCCGCCTCGAGCGACCGAGTCGTCGCGAGAAGGGAGCCGACGTTCTCCGCGTCGGGTCCATCCAACGCGGCTTTGACGCGATCTGCCGCCTTGTAGCCATCCATGAAGCTGGCGAAGTAGGGAATCGACTTCCAATACTCGAGGTCGATCGGCGAATCGACGGTGCGCCCAAGGGCACGCAAAGATGCCCACTCACGGAGGTCGGCCGCGGTTGGGGATCCGGTAGCCAAATGCCGCACGGCGACGAGATCTTCGCGCTCACCGATGGGCGGTCGCTCTGACCTGATCATGAGCGGTGTCAGTGCCTCGCTGACACGGCGAGCCGAGGCAGCCGCGTCACCCCCGACCACGAGTGATTGGCGGTACGTCGCAAGCGCCGCGGCAACCTCTCTTTCGGCCCCGGGTGCCCCGCCCGCAAGGAAGCGCACCGTCGCGAGGAAGTCCTGATAGTGGTCGTCCTCGGCGTCGTCGCTGTTGGTGAACGGCTTGTACGGCGTTGCTGAGAGCAGCAGAACCTTCGCGTCGGGATGCTCGAACAGAGCGTGGGCGAGTTCGGCGGCGTCGCCGGACTGTGGGTTGAGCAGGTGCCGGAACCGTTGGAACTCGTCGAGGATGATGAGGTCCGGCTCCAGAGTGTCGACACCGGCCTTGGCTAGCGACTGGCGAAACTCGGCGATGAGGTCGTGGTTCCGATGCCAGAGCTCGCCCGGGACAGACTGCTTGCGTCGAACCTCGTCGCGGAGCGCGATAAAGCGGGCAAGGGAGCCGTCCGCCTCGATCATGCGAGTGAACGCTGTCACGATCCGCGGGTCAGGCTCACCAGCGAGTTCGCGCAGCAACGGCTGGACATACCACTGGTCGAACCGCTTGGCCGTCTTCACGGTGCCGTGCATCAGCAGACGCGTGACCCGTCGGTCCGAGTCGGTGCGGTTCGCGATCCTGTCGAGAATCACGGTCAGCATCGCTCGCTCTGGCGCTGACCCCTGCCGCCACCCGCCTTCGCTAAAGGACGTACCCGGTGTGAACGAGACGAGGTTGACCTTCTTCCCGGCATCCGATGTCTTCTCCGACAGGCGTCGGCTTTCCTTCGCCAGCAGCGTGAGACGGGTGGCCATGCCGATGTGCTTATCGCCCGTCACGTTCAGTCGGCGCAGGTTCTGGGTCGCTAGATCGACGTTGCTGCAGACGTAGACGATGTCGATGCGGTCGACGTGGTCAACATCCTGCAGGTGCTCGATCGCCTTCGCGATCACACCGCGCGCGACGATACTCTTGCCGAGTCCTGTTTCGTCAGCGACGAGAAAGCGACCGGATGCATCACCGGACGCGACACCATAGAACCGCTCGATGACGTGATCGACGGCATCTCGCTGAAAGCCCTTCAGCCCCGCGATGACCGCGTCGACGTCGACAGTGCTCACGCGTGACCTCCGGTCAGGTCGAGGTGCGCTGACCAGACCTGACTCCACAGCTCATCGAAGCCGTCGGGCAGTACGGCGTCGTGGTCGTGCTCGCGCAGGTAGTCGATGATGCGCCGAGCGTCGGCGAGTCCGTGGTGGCCCTCGCCGACGGCGCGTACGAGTGCCTCGAACAGACCGGTGCCGGTGCCGGAGGCATGCGCGGTTCCGAAGAAGCCGGCCACGCCGGAGTTGGATGCCGTCAGCGCCCACGCACCGGACAACTCCAAGAGCAGCGTCAGGAGGCGCACGAACGACGAACGGTCGGTGAGCTGGCGCGCGATGATCGCATCGTGCCGGCTCTCGACGTCGTCGAGCAGCCGTGCGAGAACGATGGTGCGACGCTCGTTGCCGGCGACGTCGCGAGCGACCAGAACAACGAATGGGCTGATGTCGGCGAGCGGAATCCCCTCAAGCAGGACGCCCTCTGATTCGGACGCGCTGATGATGCTGCTTCCCAGGTCGGGACGAGTGAGCAGGTGCCACCGCACCGAGACGTCGCCGGCGCGACTGGTCAAGGCCGACGTGACGGAATCGTCCGCCCATACCCGCAGCGCGTACGGATCCGCGGGGAGCGCGCGGGCGGAGAAGCGCGCACCCGCGAGCGCGCGCACAAGGGCTTCGAGCATGCGCGCCGCCTCCTCTTTGGCGTCTGGCTCACTACCTCCCGTGGTGGCGTACTCCTGCTTCAGCTCACCGAGGGCGTCCAGGGTTGCCTGCACCCCGACCTTCGGGATAGGTCCGACGAACTCGACCATCACCTCGACATTGCTCTGCCAGCCGGCATCCGTTGCGTTCGCAGACCCCAGGAACACGTGAGCGCCGTCCAGACGATCGACGACGACGGCTTTCGCATGCAGGCCCGCAAGTCGGTCGCCGGGAGGGACGAACCCCCCGTGGTCGTCAGCGTCGTCCGGGGAGTAGGTCGCGGCTTCGTCCAATACGTACGTCGAGAGCTTGGCATCGAGGGAGCCAGGCAGCAGTCGGTCGAGGCTCTCGGCGCGTGAGAGAACGTGCGTCTCCGTGCGAACGCCGGACCGCAACGTCCGCAGTCCGTCATCTGACAGGAAGGGTGACATGATCAGCGCGCGCTTGCCGTGCAGGTCGGGCGCGGTGGCGCTGGGCACCCCGAAGACGTGGAACACGATGCTGCGCATCGGATCGGGCTGCTCCCAGAGGATGTTGCGCCAGCGCTCAGCCAGCTCGTCGATGCGTGCCCACCGGTTGGGATCGAGATCGTGCACACCGAGAGACGGCAATCGGCGCAGCAGCTCGACAAGTGGACGGTTCACCGCGGCGGCTTCGCGCTTCTGTCCGTCGGCCGCGGGCTCACCGTCGAGGCGCACGATGACATCCCAACTGCGGTCGGCCGTGAGATTGCGGCTCGCGCACAGAAATCGGTAGGCGGTGCGCTCGCCCGCGCGATACTCCAGGAACCACACCTTGGGATGGAAGAGGCCGCGGCGGAGGGCAACGGGGTGCACCATCGGCTCGAGGAATGCGACGAGGTCGGAGTGGGCGCCCATCGAGATCTCGCCAGCCTGCGCGAATACGTCCACGCGGTCGGCGGCGCGGCGAATCGCGTCGAGAACGCCGAGCGTGTCGTCTTGTGCTGACAGTCGATGCGAGGCGAACGACAGCGGCACCGCGAGCGCGGTGGCCAGGTCGAGCGTGAACGTGGTGCCGACAGCATGCGAGAGCTCGAATCCCGTAGGCGGCTTGAGCTGCTCGGTGAGGGCCGCGCGAGATTGTGGCTCAAGCATCCGTCATCTCCGATGTGCGTTCGAGACCGTCATGGATGTCGAGAAGGATGCCGCGTACCTGCGGCCACCGATACACCAGCGCGCCCGCGCCGGAGCTGCCGCCCCAGGTCGCGAGGCGGGCGCGGTTGCCGAGACGTGCCTGGGCGCCCTTATGCTGCCGCTCGCGTCGGGTCATGAAGGCGCGGGCCGCTGCGCTGTCGACAAGCACTTCGATTCCCTGCTCGACGAGGAGATCGCGCCAACCCCGGACGAAGCGACGGGAGTTGAGGTTGATCGGTGAACCTCGCGTCAGCTCGACTCGGGCGAGCAGTGCGTCGAGGTTCCATGTCGTGAGGTCGACCATCGAGGGAAGTCCGTCGGACCACTGGGTGAGCCGTTCGCGGAACCCCTCGCTCGGATCGCTGAGTCTGTCGTAGCCAGCATCCCGATACTCCTCGGCGAGCAGCAGGTTGTAGAGCAGCTGCGCGCCGTGCATTAGGGCCGAGAACGCGCGCGCATCGGCGAGCATCTCGTGGGCTTCGCCGTCGACGGCGAGAGCGGCGGCGTCTGCCCACGGCGCCGGGCTCTCGCCGGTGGGGCGTTCCACGGCGAGGTGAGCGAACAGCGATCCTGCTGCCTCGTCGAGGATCCGGTCACGCAACCACGCGGCTTCGTCCGGCCGCAGCGCGAACCCGTCGGGGATCGACTTAGGAAAGCCTTCGGGAGCCGAAGGCAGCGTCGTCGACCATGCGTGGAAGCGGCTGTCAGACGTGTCGCCGAAATCGTCGCCGGAAGTGCTCATTCCGTCGAGTCGGAGGGCATCGTCGCGCGACAGTGAGGCATCGGTGAGGACGCGGTAGTGGCGCAGCATCGACCAGTAGATCGCTGAGGGGAGGTTCTTCAACGCCTCGCCGGCCTGCATCCCGAGGAGTCCCGCGTAGTCGCCCGAGTCCTTCACCGCGTGGATGATGTCGCGTTCATACCGGTCAGCATCCGCCGCGGGGTTCGGGCGCCGTGAGGCCTTCTGGTACGCCCACGGCACGAATAGCAGATACCGCGCACGGGTGAGCAGCGTTGACGTGCCAGGGAAGAGCGAGTCCGCGATCGTGTCTCGTATCTGGCCGAGGCCGAGTTCATCGCGACTCTCGCGCTCCGAAAAGAGACGGATGATGTCGCGCATGCGGCGCTGTTCTTCGCTCGACGCATCGAGCCACGCGATGAGGGAGGCCATCAGTTCTCGGACGATAGCGGACGAAGTGAATCTGTGGCGTCGAGGACTTTGAGCGTGGCTAACACTGCACTGTCGCGGTATTGCTTGGATCTCGCGGCCTGGCGAACGGCCTGCAGAACGCTGCGGGCGTCATACACCTTCACAACGCCACCGCCCACGTGCTGTTCCGCCGCCCACGCACGGATGGTGGATTCGCTGGCAGGGGTTGAGAGCCGCCGAGCATAAAGCCGCAGCTCGATCTGGTCGAGGTCGTAGCCGAACCGCTCTGCGGCTCCCTTGACCACGCTCTCGCGAACGTCGTCCTGATTCAGCAGGGCGTACCACTTGGAATAGGTTGCGTCGTTGCCCAACACGTGGTCGGCGGCTACTCCCTGCGAGCCGAAGAACGACTTCACCGTCGCGAGGATTAGCTTGTCTCGGCGCGCACCGACGAGGTCGACCTCGAATCCGTGCGTCCGGTATTCGTCGTACGCCTGCTTGCGGGTCCTGCGGCGCACGTTGAACTTGAGTGCGCTCGACACAACGAGGCCCTCCGACTCCATCGCAAGCGCCACGAACTGTTCGAATGCTTCCATAGCTCCCCGTCGCCACGATAGCGGCTCGGCACGACACATTGACGATCCATGCGAACCCGACCCGCCGCCTATTGATACGCCGCTCCTCGCGGCCGCAAACGACCCGCTAGCCTTACAAAGGGGAAAGGTAGCTATGTCAGTTGCACTGGGAGGCGGCACCAGCGCTGTGGCCGCGTCGACGCATGCTGCGTGCGCGCGGTTCCGTGGCACCGATCCGATGATCACGGGCCGGGCACGCCGCACGCTGGCGGCGCACCTCGGCAAGCCCGACAGGGGGGCGGGCATCCCTGAGGCGCGTTGGATGCGTGCCATGGTGTTCGAACGTCTCGTCCGGGACGAGCGATTCGCGTCGCAGATCGCCACTCGCTCCGTGGGTGAGCTCGGGCTCGACAGGCCAGAGTCGGTCGTCATCCGTGACGCACGCACCGACGTCACGACGATGGCAGCAGAGTTGCTGGCCGCGCACGACCGCGCCGTGGAGCATTCCGCCGCAACGCTGATTCATCGTGCTGCGGTTCCGTTCCCGGGATTCGAGGATGCCGCGGCGACTGCGGTGCTCCCCGACTTCATCGTGGTGGCACCAAAGGTCGCGCCCGACACAGGCAGTTGGCTGGTCGCCGGTGACGCGAAGGACTACGAGCGGGTGCGTTCCCGGATTGAGGAGATGCATGCGGTGCTCGACGGGTACGCCGTCCGATTCAAGGGCAAGCTCGATGACGCCGTCACCGAGATCTGGAATGTGCACGGCCAGAGCCTCGTCGGCTCCCGCGGAACGACGAAGATCACCTACGACGATTTCGTGGAACGAGCGGACGACCGCGCGATCGGCGTCGCCTTCGACTTCGCGAAGAAGGTGTTCGGCGGCGAGCTGGCGACGTCGTACCTCAAACACCACGCTGGAGACGCCGACGACCTTCGCGACTCCTACGTCACGACCGCGACGCTCGCCACGGTAAAGGAGATTCGCGAGCGGCTCGACGGTGAGGCGAACCAAGCAGCGGCCCAACTGTTCGACCATCACCGCGTCGCGATTCGTGGGCTGAGCGACGAGCGGCAGCAGATATATGAGGACATTCGCGCCCTCGCCGCCGACCCGCAGCTGACAGCGCTGCGGCGCCCGCGCACGCGCGTCGAGGGGTTCGCTGTGGCAGATCCGGACGGGTTGCTCGAACAGGTCGAGGCGCCCGTGGTGCGGAAGCACCTGATGTCAGATGCCGCCGGTGACTTCCCGATTGGCTCGCTCAACGTGTGGGAGCAGGAAGTCGTCGGCACTGAGATCGCGCGGGTGGATTCCCTCGCCTGGTATCGGAACCCGTCACGCCCGGCCGTGGACTCCCTTGGCGTGGTCTACCGCGACGACGTGGGCAACTGGCGCTCCATGCATCCGGACTTCCTCTTCTTCAACGAGGTCGGCGGCGAAGTGAAGGCGTCGATCGTCGACCCGCACGGTCATCACCTCGCGGACTCGGTGGTGAAACTGCGCGCGCTCGCCGACTTCGCCCACGAGTTCGGCGACCGGTTCCACCGCATCGAGGCTGTCGCCAAGGCGGGCGGCAAGATGAAGGTGCTCGATTTGAAGGACCGTGACACGCGGTCGGTCATCCGGGCCTGGGAGGGGTCCGTGGAGGGACTGTACTCGGAGCCCGCGGCGCGCACCTACGTCTAGAGAGCTGCGGATCGGGAATCGACATGGTGGTCGTCACAAACGAGATCTTCGATCAGTGGGAGCGCGACTGGCGCAAGCGCATGGTCGGCTGCTCGCTCGTGGCCGAGGCGAACGTCGACCCGGAGGAAGCGTTCGCAGCATTCCGCATTTATGGGCTCAACTGGGTTCGGCTTCCGTCGGCCGGCGAACGGACACGCCTCGCCCGTAGCTACCGTGCCGTTCTGCTCGCGGGCCTCTGCGCGGTCGGCGCGCGCGACTACGACGCGGGCAACTACTGGGACCACGTCTTCGCAACCTTCGACGCGTCGAGCGATGGGAACCGGCAGGCGGAGCTTGCGGAGTCATTCCGATACGGACTGCAGACCTTGGGGCTCTCGCGGTTCACGCTGCCCACGCGGCGGCACGTCGGCGAGATCCTGCTCCATGGCGGCATCCCGATCAAGAGCACCGGGCAGTTCGCGAAGGTGCTCGCACGCTGGGATGCGCAGAATCCCTCCGGCGATGCACGCAGCTTCGTGTCCTGGATCGCCGCGTCTTCCCAACGCGTCGCGATCTCGCGTGGCATCGACGTGCCGACCTGGCTCTTCCTCACCGAGACCGGGGAGATCGCGGAGGACTTCGTCGAGCGGTGCCTCGTCGCAATCGACGAGCTCGGGCACCCGACGGCGGCAGACACAGGGCTGCCACCTGCGATCCTTCGGGAGATCTCCGATGCCCTGGGAGAGAGCAGGCCCGGCGCGCGCCGACGGGACAGGAGTCGGCGGCCCGTCGATTCGGCACCGTCAATCTCGTTCTCACCCCAGCGGGGAGTGCAGGTGCAGCTGCCGCCGCTCGAAGCATTCACCGAGTCGGACGTGGAGTGGGTCGTGAGTGCCGACGGGATGGGCGCGCGCGTCGAATCTCCGGCGCCCTGGCCGGGTGACCCCGTCGCCTCCAAGTTCGTGAGCGTCCGTGCGCCCGTCAAGCGTGCTGTGGTCCAGGTCTCCCCGTCGGATCAGACGTGGGATCTCGACGTCGTCGACGTCGACGATCCACTCCTCGTCTTCGACGGCGATTCCCGGCAGCTCATTCCCGCGCGCAACACCCTGCCTCGCGGGCGCGTGTGGGTCGCCTTTCCAAACGAGAGCGATGGCGCCATCGCAGATCGACTGAGTTCTGACTCGCCGCTGGTCGTCGTCGAAGAGGCTCCGGCGCCGAACGGCTGGCACGGGTGGACCTTCGCCGCGCTCGACCTCTCGGCGGCTGCCAGACTGTCGCTCGCCGACGCCACGCGGGCGCGGTACGTGTCCACGATTCGGCGCCCGCGGCTCATCGAAGGCGCCCGCATTCCACATCTCGAGACGCGCGACGGGCGCCCCGTGCTCGACGCCCCGCCGCTCGTGGAGTTGCCCGGAACGGGAAGCGAAGGGACCCTCGACTGGCGCGTCTCGATCGCATCCGTCGCCGGCGACGTGGTGGCCGTTCAGGAGTTCACCGTCGCAGGCGAGTCGCGGACTGTCGATGCGTGGCCCGAGGGAGCCGGGCCGATGCTTGGCGACTTCATCATCACGGTTCGCGGGCCCTGGGGTCGTGGAGCATTCCTCAGCGCAGCCATCGCGCAGGGCGCATCGACGGAATCCTCGACCACCTTTCGATGGATGCGGTCGGACGGGCAGGGCCTCGAGGACGCCGAGTTGCTTGTGCGGGCGGGGGAGACAGGTGCTCCGGGCACTCGGCTCGCGTTCGAACCTCGTCGTTGGCGCCGCGCGGTCACATTGCGGTCATCGACGGGCGAGCTCGAGCTCACGGCCCGGCTCCCCTCGATGGCAGTCAGTGCCGTCGGCGCGATCTCACGGGGGAAGTCCGGCGGCCCGATCCCGCTCGACCTCGAGCTTCTGCGTGATACCACGCTGCGCGTCGATGTGCCTCGCGGTACACGCCACACACAGCTCGCCGCAGTCGCCGCCGACCGATTGGTACAGGCGATCGACTCGAGCCAGCAGACGGGTGAGTCGCGGGTCTTCTCGCTCGGCAAGTTGAGCGACACGCTCCAGGCCCATCGTTTCGCGCAGCTTCGGCTGGTTGTGGATGATCGCTCGATTCCCGTTGCTTATGTGAGGCCCCAGTTGCTCGCGTCGGGCGCGACGGTCACTGACGGCGTGCTGTCGCTCGAGGAGGCGCAACCCGTTGAAGGGCTCATGGCCCTCGCATACCCGCGCTACGCCCCGTGGCAGAAGCCGACGCGGATCGACTTCGCGGCGGGTGCGACCAGTGCGACGGTTCCCGAGGAGGTGCTCCGTGAGGGCGCCGCGACGTTCGTGGTCTACGTCGCGAACCCGTGGGTGCCATTCGACGTGCCGGATCTGCCCGACTGGTCGACGCGCAATGCGTTCATCGCCGAATGGGGCGACGCGGTCGAGCCCATTGACGAGCCCGAGTCCGGTTTCAGAAGCTGGCTCGCGGGCCGTGGGCCGTGCCCCGCCTCGGACACGAGCTTGTACATCGCGCTGAACATATACACGCTGGTGCCGAGATTCGCGATGCGACGAGATGTCGACCGGCTCCGCAGCGAACTCGCAGAGTCGGTCCGATCGAGCCGCGTTCATGTCGTGGATGCGGTGCTGCGTTCGCAGGCTGACGCGCACGACCTCTTCCGGCTTTTCGTCGAAGCAGACGTCGTGAAGGTTCCCCGCGAGGATTGGGAGTCCTCAGACCTGCTGTGGTCTTTCAGTCCCGCCCTCGGGATCGTCGCCGACAGCGACGAACACATCGGCGAAGGTCGAGAGCAGTTCCGCGCGAACCTGACCACCTACGCCGGGGACCCGGCCCTGACGATCCTCGACGATGGAGTCGACTCGTTCGCGGCGGTAGGCAGGTTCGGGCCCAATGAGCGAGCGCTCGATCGGATGCCCCAAGACCGCATCGATGCGATCATGGCGGTCGCCAACCTCCTCCCGCAGGGTCTTCTGGATAGGGACTCGCGCGCGCAGGCGAGCAAGCAGCTGTTCGACGCGAGGCGAGATCGTGCAATGGAGGCGGTGATCGCGGTGTCGCGAGGGCTCATCGCTGAAGCGCGCGCGGCCGTCACGTCCGACATCGGCGACTACGCGACCACTCCCATCGACGTGCGGGCCAGCGACGAGGGGTGGATGAGTCTGCCTGTGCTGTCGCTGGCATGCGCCTTCGTGGCCAGGAGCGCTGCGCGAGGCGGCTCCGCATCCGGCCGCACATTCATCAAGCTACGGAAGGCCTACATGCGACTCGCAGAGGCTGCCCCCGGCATCGTCCAGCAAGACCTCGGCCTCGCCGAGCTTTGGATCACGAGGTGGAACGAGAATGACCGCAGCAATTGACCCGGTAGCAGTATCGGCGACCGTCTCGAGCGCGTACCGCCGCTATCTGCGTTCGCTGGTGACGCCGAGCGACGCCGAGATCGCGATCGCACTGAACCGTGCCATCGAAGCTGAGGCGACGCAACAGCTCGTGAAGGGCCCCTATCTCGAGGCGACACCGCCGTTCGTCAAGGGCGCCGCCCCCGCCGACCTCATCGCCGAGGGCATCCTGTGCAAGAGCTTCGCCTCAGTCGCGTCGTCGTCGTTTCCCCTCGATCGGCCGCTCTATTCGCACCAGGAGTCATCGATCCGGGCGATTCACAGCGGGCGGAATGTCGTCGTCGCGACGGGAACAGGATCGGGCAAAACGGAGAGCTTCCTCCTCCCGATCGTCGACCGCCTCTTGCGTGAACACGAGGCGGGCACGCTCGGCGCCGGGGTGAGAGCGATCCTGCTCTACCCGATGAACGCACTCGCCAACGACCAGCTGAAGCGGCTGCGCTCACTGCTCGCGAACACCCCGCAGATCACCTTCGGTCGCTATACCGGCGACACCGAGCAGACCACCGAGTACGCGCGGAAGCGTTTCAGCAAGCAGTTCCCGGGGCAGTCCATGCTGCCGAACGAACTGCTCAGCCGAGAGCAGATGCGTGAGACGCCGCCGCACCTCCTCCTCACGAACTACGCGATGCTTGAGTATCTCCTGCTCCGCCCTCAAGACATGGAGCTGTTCGCGTCACCCGGCGGCAAGAGCACGTGGCAGTTCATCGTCGTGGATGAGGCGCACGTGTACGACGGGGCCTCCGGCGCGGAAGTGGGGTTCCTTCTTCGCCGACTTCGCGAACGCGTTGGCGGAAGCGCGGGCATCCAGGCGATCGCCACGAGCGCGACCGTCGGCAACGACGTCGCACGAGCCGCGAAGTTCGCCGAGGACCTGTTCGGGCTACCCTTCGCCACGGGCGAGAACGGGCCCGCCGATGTGATCACCGCGCGTCGTGTGGAATTCGGGGGGACGCCGACGTGGGGTCGGTTCAGCTCGGAGGAGCTGGCGACGGACTCCGCTGACATGCTGCTGGCCGCTGCTCGGACGCGCGGAAGCTCCGCGACCGATATCGCCGGTGCACTGATCGGCGAGGAACGGCTTGCGGGGATTCGCTCCCTTGCGGGCGACCGAGCCCGCACCGTCGGCGACATCGCTCACCGACTCGACCCGGCCGCGCCGCCGTCGGTGGACGAGATCACGCGGTTGGTCACCTGGGGGGCGAGTCAGCGCACCACCGACGGAGAGCCCGTGCTGTCGGCGAAGTACCACTTGTTCGCCCGCGCGACCGAGGGTGCCTTTCTCTGCCTGTCACCCGATGGGCCGCACGTGACACTCAGCCGCCACGAACGCTGCGCGACCTGTGGCTGGCAGGCGTTCGAGATGGCCGCGTGCCAGATGTGCGGCGCCGTCCACCTCGTGGGCTCGGTGGAGATCACCGGCAGGACGCGGCGGATCTCGCCCAAGAGCGGCGATGATCAGCGAATCGCGTGGTTCTCTCTCGGGGCCGGTGACGAAGCCGAATTCGACGAAGACGTCGTGCTGCTCGACGAGCAGTCCGGGCGCGCAGGAGTAGGCACGGGAACGGTGGTGGCGCTCTGCCCGCGGTGTGGTGGCCTGAGCCAGAACGTCGGCAGTCCCTGCACGAACGCAGACTGCGGGGGAACAGCCACACGCACGATCGTGCAGGTCGGCCGTTCGGTGGAGAGTCCACGCAAGTGCGTGCACTGCGGCGGAAACCGGCCGCGGTTGATCCGTCGATTCGAGAGCGGCAATGACGCCTCGGTGTCGGTGCTCGTGACTGCGCTCTATCCCGAGCTTCCGGCGGCATCTGCGGACCAGGTGAACCTGCCGGGTGGCGGCCGCAAGCTGCTCGCCTTCAGTGACAGCCGCCAGCAGGCAGCCTTCTTCGCCCCGTATCTCAAAGACACCTACGGAAGGCTGCTGCAGCGCAGGATTCTCTACACAGCGATGCAGAAGGGTCAGTTCGGCGGCAATGCGGCGGCCTGCACCGACATCGCCGCGCTCACGAGCAATCTCGCATCGCAGGCGGGCGTGTTCGATGCCTCGGAGACGGAGCTCACTCGACAGCGCACGGCAGAGACCTGGCTGCAGGCGGAGCTCATGGGTCTCGATCGGCGAATCTCCCTTGAGGGAGTCGGTTTGGTCGCTTGGAGACTGCGCGATCTCGGTGAGTTACCGCTGATGCCGCCGCTGACGGCTCTGGGGCTCAGCCGCGACGAGATTCGCGCGCTGTGCCAGACGCTCCTGGACTCCTTGCGGCATCAGGGCGCCGTCGCCGGACTCGAGTTCGTCAACTTGCAAGACGAGATCTTCGAACCGCGCCTCGGCCCGATCTATGCCCGAAAGCACGGCGCCGACGCAAAGAAGAAGATCCTCAGCTGGGTGCCCACGCGCGGGCGGAATGCTCGGTCCGACTACTTCGGGCGGGTGCTCGCAGCGCTCGGGGCGGACCCCTCGAAGGCCGACGACTTCCTCGGCGGCGTCTTCGACGCTCTCACGCACCCCGCAGCTGCGACCGCAGCCTGGTTCGAGAGGACGATCGACCCGGTGCTGGGTGAGCTGGTGCGGCTGAACCCACGCATGTTCGAGGCGCGACTCGTCACCGGGGCAGACGCCGTGTGGCGCTGTGCGGTATGCCGTGCAGTGACCGCCGAGGACGTCCGCGGAGTTTGCCCGACCTATCGGTGCACGGGTTCGCTTGAGCCGTGGGCGCCCAGGGAGGAGCACGACGACGATCACTACCGCACCATCTACCGACGGCTCGTCCCGATACCCCTGTCGGCGATGGAACACACCGCGCAGTGGAGTACCGAGCGGGCCGCAGAGATCCAGCAGGACTTCATCGACGGTCGGGTCAATGTGCTTTCATGTTCGACCACGTTCGAGCTCGGTGTCGATGTCGGAGAACTGCAGTCCGTCGTCCTGCGCAACGTACCTCCCACCGTGTCGAACTATGTCCAGCGGGCCGGTCGCGCCGGCCGGCGGTCAGACAACGCCGCCCTCGCGCTGACCTACGCGCAACGGCGGCCGCACGATCTCGCCGCGTTCGCGCGCCCCGAGCAGATGATCAGCGGCGCAGTGCGGCCGCCGGTGGTGCCCATCGACAATGACCGAATCGCCGAGCGGCACATCTACTCAATCGCCCTCGCGCGGTTCTTCCGGGAGCAGCTGGCAAGTGCCGGGGCCATATATCGAACGGTGGGCGACTTCTTCGACAGCCCAGCCGGTCAGCCGACGGGCGCTGACCTATTCGCGGACTTCGTCGAGTTTCCCGACACCCAGCTTCAGGCTGCGATCGACGATGTGCTTCCGGCGTCCATCCGGGGCACCGACCTGACGAAATGGGATGGGTGGTCACGCGATCTGCGCGAGCTGCTCATCGCCGTTCAACAGGAGCACCGAGAGGAAACCAAGTTCTACGAGGAGGAGTCCCTTGCTGCCTACCAGTCGCGCAAGGGTTTCCTCGGAGACCGCTACGGTCGCATTCTCGACACGATCCGAAGCGCACCTCTTCTTGGTTACCTTGCGAACCACAACCTCATCCCGAAGTACGGATTCCCCGTCGACACAGTCGAGATGAAGCCACCGCTGGGTGCGCCCGGTTCGGCATCCGATCTCGATCTCACCCGAGATCTGTCTCAGGCCATCTTCGAGTACGCCCCGGGCGCAGCCATCATCGCGGGCGGACAACTGTGGACGTCAGCGGGAGTCGCGACGCGTCACAACCGAGAGTGGCAGCCGTTCTTCTTCGCGACGTGCGAAAACTGCGGTCGGTACTGGGAGAAGCTCGGCGAGGATCTGGGCGGATGTCCGGATTGCGGCACGGTTCCCGACGGCGCGCGGCGGAAATACATGGAGCCGCGTTTCGGATTCGTCACCTCGCCCTCACCCGGGAAGCCCGGTGACGCGCCGCCGCGCACGAGCTGGCGGGGCGAGACCCATGTGGCCGAGCCTGGCAGGAGCACCTCCAAGCGGACTCTCACGCTCGGTGGCGTCCCTGTCGAGTGCGAGGTGCAGGAGCGTGCGCGGCTGGTGCGACTGAATCTCGGCCCGGGCGAGCTTGGATACCGTCTGTGCGAGTGGTGTGGCGCGGGTGTCACGGCGCTCGGCGAGGCGCCGAAGTCGCACGTCAACGTGCGCACCCAGAAGCCGTGCGGCGGTCACTTCCACCCATGGACACTCGGCCATCGGTACGAGACTGACGTTGTGCGGATCGCCCTCGGCGTCCCGTGGGCTGGATCCACGGTCGGTGAGCGTCGAGCCATGGCGTACTCCGTGCTCTATGCAGTGCTTCAGGCCGTGAGCGAGTCTCTCCAAATCGCGCAGGACAACGTCGACGGCTCGGTCGTGGGAGGCCTCGCCCACGGGATGCCCGAACTCGTGCTCATAGACACAGTGCCCGGCGGCGCGGGCTACGCGATCCTGATCGCCGAGAACATGGAGTCGGTTCTGCGGCGCTCGCTCGAGATCGCCGCAACCTGCGAATGCGGACCGGAGACGAGCTGCAGCTCCTGTCTTCGGACCTACTCGAACCAGAAGTGGCACAACCAACTCTCACGCGGCGCCGCCGAGGTGTACCTGGAGCGGCTTATGGCGTGAGGCTGTGCGCACTCCTGAAGACCTGCGTCGCACGCGGCTGGCATCAGCGGGCCGTGACCGGCGCTAGCCTCGAATCGGAGGCACGCATGATCGAAGGCTGGTTCGCCAGCACTGCTTCAGCGGGGAACGCACCGCCCTCTTCATCGGGCACGACGGTCGAGACGCTCCGTTGACAAGAGCGATGCACGCAGGCACCCAGGGTGCAGGACGCTCTTTAGAAGCACTCCGCTACACGTACTTGCACATCAGAAAAATCCCTGGACAAATACAAAAACGCGTCCTATTCTGTCGGCATGCGAGGAGGCCTCGAGCGATGGAAGCGAGGTGTCGAGTCCAGAGGGGTTCGACAGGCGATCGGTTACGCGCTCAAGGGCACCTGCGATGCCCACCTGGAGCGCTCTCCCGGCGTTGACGCGCTCGAAGCGTACAGTGCGACGTCCGGTTCAACCGTCTCGCGATTCATCGTGGCGAACGGCGTCATCACCTCCGACGAGCTCTCCCCCGGCGGCCTTCGCGTCTGGCTCACCGGGCACGACCCAGTCACCGGGGAAGAGCGCGGCCACCAGCGGCTGAGCCCCGACGCCGACCCTCTGCTCGACGGAACCCTCAACCACCCGAAGTCGTACAGCATGGACACCCGCCGAGCCCTCCCCTCGGTCGCCCGTGGTCACTGATTTTCCGGGGATTCTTGCCCGCATTTTGACCGCAAACGGTTTGCCGCAGCCTGCTTTCACCGGTCGCTCAATGTTGTCCCGGTCCTTGAAGATCCGCGTAATTCCGCTGTTCTCGCAGGTTCACGTGTGATTGAGCATTATGCTCAGTCGTGTTCGAGTCCCTCCAGGGGTTGCTGCTCCTCGATAGGGACCCCTGGGCTCGCGCGTCTTGTCCCGACCGTCGGCCCGCAGTCACACATCTCTCATGTCGTCAAGGCGACGCTCGACAGCCGCCCACATGTGACACTCACCCCATGCGCACCATCGTCATCACCGGAGCCAGCGACGGGATCGGGGCCGCGGCATCCCGTCAGCTCGTCGCTCGGGGCCACCGTGTCGTCCTCGTCGGCCGTTCGCCGAAGAAGACCCGGGCCGTCGCGGCTGAGCTCGGCACGCCGTACCACCTCGCCGACTTCTCCGACCTGGCGCAGGTGCGCCGGCTCGCGGGGGAGCTGCTCGACGCGTACTCGCGCATCGACGTGCTCGCGAACAACGCGGGCGGGGTCTTCGGCAAGCGACAGCTGACCGGCGACGGGTTCGAGCAGACGTTCCAGGTGAATCACCTCGGGCCGTTCCTGCTCACGAACCTGCTGCGCGAGCGGCTGGTCGAAAGCGAGGCATCCGTCATTCAGACCGCGAGCGCCGCGGCGCGACTGTTCTCGCGCTTCGACGTCACCGACCTCGACGCCGCTCGCCGGTACTCGGGGTGGCGGGCGTACGGCAACGCGAAGCTCGCGAACATCCTCTTCACCCGCGAGCTGCAGCGCCGGTGGGGGAGCGACGGCGTCTCGGCGGTCGCGTTCCACCCCGGCGTCGTGGCGACGAACTTCGCGGGCAACACGGGCGGAGCGCTGCGGTGGATGTACCACAGCCCCCTCGCACGCCGCCTGCTGACCACGACCGACGAGGGCGGCAAACGCCTCGTGTTCCTCGCCGACGGCACCCCGCGCGGGGACTGGCTGCCAGGCGCCTACTACGAGAACGACCGCGTCACGAAAACGCACCGACTCGCGACCGACCCGCGCCTCGCGCAGGAACTCTGGGAGCGCAGCGCCGAGATGGTGCAGCTCGGGTGAGGCTCCGTTAGCCTGAGGTCCACACGACGCGACGGGAGGTGAGCACGATCCACGACCTGTTGCGCGTCGTCCTCGAGGTCCTCGGGCTCCTCGTCGCCGTCGATCCGTCGCTGAGCGGCTCCGCGCTCACTGTCGCGCTGCTCGCGCTCGCCGTCCTCACGCTCGCGCTCCTCGCGACCGCCGTGCACGCGGGCACGCGCGGGGCGGCGCCGCATCCGACCCGTCGCATCGAACTCACAGCACCGCTCGCGCAGAGCGATCCCGACGCGGCCGGACACGTCCGCCGTCGCGGGCCCGGTCAGGTGACTGCGGCCGCGTAGCGTCGAACCGTCCGGGCACCGTGTGCCCCGGCATCCGTTCGCGGCCGATCAGCCGACCCTGATCGCTCCGACGAACGGAACCCCGTGGACATCACCACCCTGCCTGTCATCTCCACCCTGCTCGACCTCACCTCGCGCGGCCTGCTCGCCCTGACCTCGCTGCTCACCCCCTGGACGGGAGCGTTCGCCGGCGCGCTCGCCATCGTGCTCGTGACCCTCGTGGTGCGGGCAGCGCTGATCCCCGCCGGCATCGCGCAAGCCAAAGCCGACCAGGCACGGATGCGGCTCGCGCCGCGGCTGCGCGAGATCCAAACCCGGTACCGCGGCGACCGGGAACGCCTGCAACGCGAGACGATGGCGCTCTACCGCTCCGAGAACGTGTCGCCGTTCGCGAGCTGCCTGCCGATCCTCATCCAGGCGCCGATCGTCGGGCTGCTGTACTCCGTGTTCATCCACGCGAGCATCGCCGGGAACGCCAACGAGCTGCTGTCGCAGACGCTGCTCGGCGTCTCGCTCGGCACGAGCCTGCTGCACGCCGTCACGACCGGAACCGCCGACCCCGCGACCTGGCTGGTGATCGGATGCCTCGTCCTCGCGATCGCGGCGGTGGGTGAGATCACGCGCCGGGCGTTCCGGGCCGAACCGGTGGAGGGGATGCCGGTGGGTGTGCTGGGAGCGCTGCAGTTCGCCACCGCGGTCGTCGCGGTGTTCGTGCCGCTCGCGGCGGGGGTGTACCTGCTGACGACGGTGACGTGGACGCTGGGGCAGCGGGTGGTGTTCCGGCGGGTGTATGGGTGAGGCGCGCCCGGTCCGCCGAGCTCGCCGGCCTACTCGGACGCCCAGCCCGCGACGATGCGGTCGCACTGCTCCCGCGCCTCGGCGAGGTCGACGAGGTCCCGTTCGAGATCGGCGACCTGTGGGTCGAGGTGGTCGTCCGCTGTCCGATGCCTGGACAGGAGGTCGAGGTTGGCTCGCGCCGTGTGGTTCGTGCCTTCGAGCGCCGCCCTCAGTGCCTCCACCGCGACGCGGAGATCCGCCTCGACGTGCGGATTGCCGATGTCGGCCAGCAAGCGGACCTCCTCGAGAAGGGATGCCGCGACCCGGCCGACATCCAGCACAGACGAGACGGCGTCGACCGTCGCTCCCCGGACCGCCCGCTCCCGGTCGGGGCCCTGCTCCATCGCGAGAGCCGCTCCGAAACCCGCGGACCGGACGCCGTCCTCCTCGGCGGCCCTCATCGCCAGGCCCCGCTTGTCGCTGAGTCGCTGCTCAGCCCGTCGAGCCTCGAGGTCGTCAGCGGTGTAGGCGGCCACCATCCCGAGCAGCCCCGCTGCGATGCCCGTCATCACGCCGCAGGCGGCGCCTCCGCCCGGCGCGCCCTTCGCCTGGGCGAGACGGTCCACCCATTCGGCGAGCGGCGTCTCTGCAGGGTCGATGTCATCGCTGGGCATGCGACGACGCTACCCGCAGCGACAACCGGCGATGATGCGGCCGGCGAGGATACGGCCGCGGTCGCCCGCTGCAACCCTTCCAGGCGAAACGTCCCCGTGCTTTACCGTGACACCATGACCCGCCCCCTGCCCTTCGACATCGCGCCGTGGAGCATCGGCCTCAGCGGCGTCGACGTCGACCGCCTGCCGCATCGCGAGTCCGTCTTCGCCCTCGCCAACGGGCACATCGGCTGGCGTGGGCTGCTCGACGAAGGGGAGCCCCACGGCGTTCCCGGCAGCTACCTCAACGGCGTCTTCGAGGAGCATCCGATGCCCTATGCCGAGGACGGCTACGGCTACCCCGAATCGGGCCAGAGCGTCATCAACGTGCCGAACGGCCAGGTCATCCGCCTCACCGTCGACGACGAACCCCTCGACATCCGCGAAGGCACCCTCCACGACCACGAGCAGCACCTCGACTTCCGCGCCGGCACCCTGGAACGCACGCTCGCCTGGACCTCGCCCGCCGGCAGCACCGTCCGCGTCCGCTCGACCCGCATCGTCTCGCTCGCCCACCGCTCCGTAGCCGCCGTCCGATACGAGGTCGAAGCCGTCGACGACCCGGTCACGATCACCGTCCAGTCCGAGCTGGTCGCGAACGAACCCCTGCCCGAGCCGCACCCCGATCCGCGCGTGCAGGACATCCTCGAGACCCCGCTGCGCAGCGCGGGCAGCTTCGTCTTCGGCAGCGCCGCGACCCTCGTCCACGAGACCCGCAACAGCGGGATCGGCGTCGCCGTCAGCATGGACCACCTCGTGTCGGGCGCGACCGCCGAGGTGCGCACCGCGGCATCCGACGACCTCGCGCGCACCACCATAAGCGCCCGCCTCGCAGCCGGCGAACGGGTCGAGGTCGTCAAGATCGTCGGGCACGCATGGGCGACCGGACTCTCGGCGCCCGCACTGCGCGACCGCGCCGAAGCCGCCGTCGCCGATGCGATGCGGGACGGCTGGAACGGCCTCGCCACCGCGCAGCGCAAATGCCTCGACGACTTCTGGACCTGCGCCGACGTCCGCGTCGACGGGCAGCCCCGACTGCAGCAGGCAGCGCGGTTCGCGCTGTTCTCGGTGTTCCAGGCCGCGGCGCGCGCCGAGCAGCGCTCCGTCGCCGGCAAGGGGCTGACCGGCGCCGGCTACGCGGGCCACGTCTTCTGGGACGTCGAGGCCTACGTCCTGCCCGTCCTCACGGCGACCGCACCGGATGCCGCGAGGGAAGCCCTCCGCTGGCGCCATGCCACCCTCGACCACGCCCGCGATCGCGCGCGCCAGCTGCACCTGCGGGGTGCGGCGTTCGCGTGGCGCACCGTCGACGGACGCGAGTCGTCGGGATACTGGCCCGCCAGCACCGCCGCATTCCACATCAACGCCGACATCGCCGCCGCCGTCGTCCACTACGTCCGCGCGACCGGCGACGTCGACTTCGAACGCGACGCGGGCCTCGAGATCCTGATCGAGACCGCCCGCCTCTGGCAGTCCCTCGGCCGCACCGACGCCGACGGTCGCTTCCACATCGACGGCGTCACCGGCCCCGACGAATACACCGCGCTTTACGACGACAACGTCTTCACGAACCTCATGGCCCGGGCGAATCTCGAAGCCGCCGCGGATGCCGCGCGTCGGCATCCGGATCTCGCCCGTGATCTCGGGGTCGACGACGGCGAGATCGGCGGGTGGGTGCGCACGGCCGGCGCGATGCACGTGCCGTACGACGAGGAACGCGGCGTGCACCCGCAGGCGGCGCGGTTCACCGAGCTGGAGCGGTGGGACTTCGAGACCGACACCCCCGGCGACGAGCTGCTCCAGGAGCGCTACCCGTACGTGCAGCTCTACCGCAAGCAGGTGCTGAAGCAGGCGGACCTCGTGCTCGCACTGTTCTTCTGCAGCGACGCGTTCACGGCGGACGAGAAGGCGCGGGCATTCCGCTACTACGAGGCGCTGACCGTGCGCGACTCCTCGCTGTCGGCGGCGATCCAGGCGGTCGTCGCCGCCGAGGTCGGGCACCTCGGGCTCGCGGCCGACTACCTCGCCGAAGCCGCGACGATCGACCTCGACGACTTGCACGGCAACGCCGAGGACGGCCTGCACATCGCGTCTCTCGGCGGCATCTGGACGGCGCTCGTCGCCGGCTTCGGCGGCATGCGAGACACGGCCGACGGACTGCGGTTCGCCCCTCGGGTGCCGGACCAGCTGACGGGGCTCGCGTTCGGCATCCGCTGGCACGGTCGAACCCTGCGTCTCGAGATCACGCCGGATGCCACGACCTATCGCATCAGTGCCGGCGCGCCGCTGACGATCCGGCACTTCGGCGAGCCGGTGGAGCTGACGTCCGGCGCAGACGTGACGATGCCGACACCGCCGCTGCCGGATCCGGGGGAGCGCCCGACCCAGCCGAAGGGGTGCGCGCCGCGGCCGTTCGCGGAGGCGTTCGCGGAGTGACGCTCGGCGCGGTCTGATCTCGCTCGCCCGCTGTCGCCCCGGCATCCGAAACCGATGTCGGAGGCCCTCACCACAATGGGACTATGACCACCTGGCACGGCACGATCGGCACGCGGGAACGCCTCGCGCCCCTCGCCGACATCGCGCACGAGGCGGTCCTGGCCGAGAAGCTCCTCACCCAGGCGCAGATCGTGCAACTGCAGGTGCTCGCCCGGGCGGGACAGCTCGCCGAGCAGCAAGCCGCCGACTCGCCCGCCCGTGTGCAGGCCCACGACATGGCGCTGCGGGCGATCGCCGCCGAGCTCGGTGGGCTCATGCACCTCACCGACCGTGCCGTGCAGCGCCGCATCACCCGCGCCCGCACGATCGTCGAGGACTACGCCGCCTCGCTCGCGGCGTGGCGCGCCGGTTCCATCACCCGCGCGCACGTCGACATCATCGTCGACGCCGGCGCTGACCTTCCGCCGGACATCCGTCTGCCGTTCGAAGCCGTCGCGATCCAGCGCTGCCGGCGCGACACGCCCAACCGGGTGCGCGCCGAGATCGAGATGCTCGCCCTGCAGATGCACCCGCGCACCTTCAGCGAGCGCCACCAGGATGCCGCCGCCCACCGCGCCGTGCGCCTTGTCCCCGGCCGCAACGGCATGAGCGACGTCGTCGCCACGGTGCCCACCGTGATCGCCGAAGGCATCCACGACCGGCTCACCCGCCAGGCCCGCGCGGTCATTGACACGCGCACCGAACGCTCCAGCGACGTCGTCGACACCGACGGCCGAACCATCGATCAGGTCCGAGCCGACGTCGTCGCCGACCTCCTGCTCGCCGGAACGCCGGCCCTTGACGACACACGCGACACGACCGCCGGCCCGCTCGGAGCCATCCGCGCCCACGTGCAGGTCGTCATCCCCGCGCTCGCCCTCGCCGGCACCGAGGCGCCGTGCGACCTCGTCGGACGCACCCCCACCGACGCGGCCACCGCCCGGCGCCTCGCCGGCGACACCCCCTCGTGGGAGCGCCTCGTCACCGACCCGGTCACCCACACGGTGCTCGCCGTCGACACCTACCGGGTGCCCTCTCCGCTGCGCCGCCACCTGCGTGCCCGTGACCAGCACTGCCGATTCCCCGGATGCCGCGTCCCCGCCATCCGCTCCGAAATCGACCACACGCACGACCACGCCCTCGGCGGCCGCACCGAACGGGCGAACCTCGCCCACCTGTGTCAGCGGCACCATTCGATGAAACAATTCACCGCCTGGCGGGTTCGACAACTCGGGGGTGGCGTCCTCGAATGGACCTCACCCCTCGGCAGGATCTACCGCGAAGACGCACCCACACCGGCCGTCGCGTTCACACCTGCCAGGCGGGCACCGCACACCCACGATCCGGCGCCGTTCTGATCAGGGCGCCCCGACCGCGCGCACGGAGCGCCGCGTCGAAGTCGCCCGACTCCGCGCGGCGTGAACCGTCCCCACACGTTCACGCCGCACGGCATCCGTCGATGTGTCGCGCGGGGCGATCCATCCCCCAGAAGTCACGCCGCACGGCATCCATCGTCATTGTCGGGCCATGCCAGCATAGGGATGCCGCGCAACCGGTCGCGATGGAGACTCCTCCCCATTGCGCGCCAGGACCGCGAGAGTCCCGAGCGGCCAAACGGTCATGCTGATGAAGGTCATGATGATCGCGGCGTCGGCGAGGGGCTCAGGCTGGTGGAATGGTGTCTCTGTGCTACGGAAAGCAAGGAGGCGAACCGATGACCGTGAGCGCGGCGCACATGTCGTCCTTCTTTTCGGAGGTGCTCACCCACCAAGAGGTGTTCACGATTTCGGACGAGGGTGGGGTGCCCGCGCCGAAAAACGCCGACGGACGTCGTGCGATGCCGTTCTGGTCGCTCGAGACCCGCGCTCAACGCATCATCGAAGGCGTTTCCACTTACCGAGCGTTCACTCCGATACGACTGACCCTCGAAGAGTTCAGAGCGAGGTGGCTTCCGGGTCTGACGGGCGACGGTCTGCTGGTCGGGATCAATTGGTCCGGGGAGACCGCTACCGGATACGACCTCACACCCGGCGAGGTTGAGTCGCGACTGCGCTGAGACGACCGCCTCAGGGCAGGATGCTGTCCACGTACCCGCCGTCGACGCGCAGCGCGCCACCGGTCGTCGCCGACGCCAGCGGCGACGCGAGGTACACGACCATGTTCGCGATCTCCTCGGGCTCGATCAGTCGGCCGATCAGCGACTGCGGACGCGCCGTGCGCATGAACTCGCGCTGCGCCGCCTCCCAGTCGAGCGACCGGTCGACCATCTCGTACACGAATTCCTCGACGCCCTCGGTGTGCGTCGGCCCGGCGATCACCGAGTTCACCGTGACACCGGTCCCCGCCGCCGCCTTGGCGAACCCGCGAGACACCGCGAGCAGCGCGCTCTTCGACGCGCCGTAGTGGATCATCTCCTCCGGGATGACGACCGCCGAGTCGCTCGCGATGTTCAGCACGCGACCCCAGCCGCGCTCCGTCATTCCGGGCAGCACCAGCCGCGTCAGTCGCGCCGCGCTCAGCACGTTCACCTCGAAGAACCGTCGCCACTCGTCATCGCTGATCTCGAGCGCCGGCGTCGAACCGAAGACACCGAGGTTGTTGACGAGGATGTCGACACCACCGGCGGCATCCACCAGCGCCTGCGCACCCTCGGCAGTCGTCACGTCCGCGGCGACGCCCCGCACCGGAAGCCCGCTCAGCGACGCGACCGCCTGCGACACCCGCTCGTCGCTGCGTCCGTTGATCACGACGTCCGCGCCCGCCTCGGCGAGCCGCCGCGCGATCGCGAGCCCGATGCCCTGCGTCGAACCGGTCACCACCGCGGTCTTGCCGCTCAGGTCCAGCATCAGTCCGTCAGTCATGCGTCGTCCTCTCTCGTCCGTCCTTCGATGCTCGCAGACCCACACGGCCCTGGCGCCGTCCGGCGATGGCACGCTGGAAGGGTGACGTCCGCACCGCCCTACCTGACCCGCATCCGCGGCCGCGTGCTCACCGCCCTCGCGGGCGACCCGACCGGAATGGCGCCGTACGTCCGCGCCCTCGCCGACGGCGACGACGCCGGGTACTTCGCCGAGAACGGCCCCGCCTGGACGGTCCACGCCGGCATGGGCACCCTCGTCGCCGGCATCCGCGCGCTGCTCCTCCAAGCCCTCCACCCGGGCGCCCTCGCCGGCGTGCATGACTGGTCCCGCTACCGCGACGACCCGATCGGCCGCCTCACCGGCACCGTCCGCTGGGTCATAACCCTCACCTACGGTTCGACCGAGCAAGCGGATGCCGAGACGGCCCGCGTCGGCAGATTCCACCGCCGCGTGCAGGGCGAGTACGTCGCCGGCGACGGTTCCGCTCGCACCTACACTGCCGAGCAGACCGACCTCGTCCGCTGGGTGCACCTCGCCTTCACCGACGCGTTCCTCCGCAGCCACCAGGCGTACGGCGGACCCATCCCCGGCGGACCCGACGCCTACGTCGCCGACTGGGCGACAGCCGGCCGTCTCATGCGTGTCACCGACCCACCGCTCACCGACGCCGCCCTCCGCGCCGAGATCGAC
This sequence comes from Microbacterium oleivorans, assembly GCF_001644225.1. Lineage (GTDB taxonomy): Bacteria > Actinomycetota > Actinomycetes > Actinomycetales > Microbacteriaceae > Microbacterium > Microbacterium gawkjiense. Next base: position 422,155 of record NZ_LSTV01000001.1, read on the forward strand.
GGCTTCCTCGACCGCGGCGAACTCCGCCGCGACGAGCGCGTCGACGACGTCGTCCGGTTCCTCAAGAAACCGCCCTTCCCCGGGATGATGGGCGTCGCCTACCGTGTGCTGTTCGCCGCCGCGGTCGCGACCTTCCCGCCGCGCATCCGACGGATGCTGGGCCTGCGCCGCTCCTGGCTCCCCGTGAAGACGGCGACGCGGATCGTCCTGCGCGTCACCGAGCGCGCGCTGGGGTCGGGACCCCGCGCGCAGGACATGGCGCGCCTGCGGTTGCGTCGCCTGGGCCGGTAGCCGACCGGTCAGACCAGCTTCTCGAACACCATCGTCGCCTGGATACGGTCACCGCCGCCGAAGCCCGTGCTGCCGGACGATGCCGTCGTGATCGTGTGCAGGCGATAGCCGAGCGCCGCCTGCCGGTTGATCGCCGCCTCGAGCTCGACGAGGTTGTTCGACCCCGCGCCCCACATCTTCTCCTTCAGCACGACCTGCAGCACGACGTAGCTCATACCGGCCGGCGCCTGCCGCGGCTGCGCGCCCGCGACAGCGTCTGCCTGCGCCTGCGCGATGAAGCCGCCGAGACCACCCTGCGGGGGAGGAGCGGGCTGGGTCTGCTCAGTCCAGGCCTTGCCGTCCCACCACCGCATCGTGCCCGAACCGTCGTCGTACCACCCTGCTGCCGTGTCGCTCATGTCGTCACCGTAGTGGTGCGGAGTGCCGGCGGTGAAGAGTCAGGCGCTGCCGGGCGCCCCGATCAGCCACGCCATCAGGGCGATCGTGGAGATCAGCCCGGTGATCGCCGCGACCGCGCCGAGCGACCCGCCCGTCAGCGCGAGCGGCTTCGACTGGCCGCGCGTGAGCGCGAACACTCCCAACGCGAACGCCGACAGGCCTAGGAGCAGGCCGACCCACGGGATGAGTCCGGTGAGGAACGCGAAGATGCCGACGATCAGCGTCGTGATCGCGAGCCCGTTCTTGGGCGTCGTCTGCGGCTGCGTCATCGTGTCTCCTCCTCGTCGAGCTCGACCGTCGTCAGCAGCTCGAGCTGCCGGCGCAGCGTCCCGACGATGTCGATCGCGTCGGGGTCGTGCATCCACTGCACCTGCAGGCCGTCCCACAGGGCCAGCGTAGACACCGCCGCGAACTCGGCGTCGACGCCCGGACGCAGCAGCCCGGCATCCGCCATCTCGCGGAACGCTGCGGTGAACTCCGCGCGCACTCGCGCGTAGCGCAGGAAGAAGTACTCGTTGCTCGGGTGCTCCGGCGTCGCCGACTCGGCGGCCAGCAGCGTGTAGAGCTCGACGATCCCCGGGATCTTCTCGTTCGCTCGGGCCAGCCGCAGGAGGGCGGCGGGGGTGTCGGCGGGACCGGCTGCCGGATCGGGGGCCGCGTCGCCGAGGCTCCGGGTGTCGCGGTCCTCGAGCACCCGCTGCAGCAGCACGCTCTTGTTCGCGAAGTGGTGGAGGATCGTCGACGCATCGATCCCGACCCGATCCGCGATGTCCTTCAGCGACCCCGCGCGGTAGCCGTGCGTCGCGAACACCTCGCCCGCCGCGTCGAGGATCTCGCGCTGCCGCGCAGCGGTCTTCGCGTACGGGCCGCGCTTGCTCGACGTCATGGCCCCAGCCTACTGAGCAAAATCCAACACGCGTGGGATTTTGCGCTACCGTGATCGGACACCACTCACGGGAGAGCACATGGCGCCGTCGGCATCCGTCCGCTGGATCAGCACCACGCAGCACGAGCCCTGGCGCGACCTCGCCGTGCCGTCCATCGGCGGGGTGCGCGGGATGCCGTCGGTGTTGCTGCAGACCGACGACCCGCAGCAGACGATCGAGGGGTTCGGTGCCTCGTTCAACGAGCTCGGCTGGACCTCCCTCGCCCACCTCACCGAGGAGGACCGGGATGCCGTCCTGCGCGAACTCTTCGCCCCCGGTGTCGGCCTCGGCCTCACACGCTGCCGCATGCCGATCGGCGCGAACGACTTCTCCACCGACTGGTACAGCTACGACGAGACCCCCGACGACCTCGCCCTCGACCACTTCTCGATCGAGCACGATCACGCGACCCTCGTGCCCTTCATCCGGGCGGCGCAACGCCACCAGCCGGACCTCACCCTCTGGGCGTCACCGTGGAGCCCGCCCACCTGGATGAAGACCAACGGCCACTACGCCGGCGCCAAGGGCAGTCCGATCGCCGCCGGCGTCGACAACGGCATCTGCGACGACCAGCTCGGCGCCGAAGGCACCGACATGATGCGCCTCGACGACGACACACTCGCCGCGTACGCCGCCTACTTCGGGCGCTTCGTTGACGCGTATGCCGACCTCGGCATCCCTGTCACGATGGTGATGCCGCAGAACGAGTTCAACTCGGCGCAGATCTTCCCGAGCTGCACGTGGACCCCCGAGGGCCTCGCCGCGTTCATCCGCCACCTCGGCCCCGAGATGGCCCGTCGCAGCGTCGACGTCTTCCTCGGCACCCTCGAGCGCGCCGACGATGAGCTGGTCGAGCGGGTCCTCACCGACGGGGATGCGGCCCGGTGGATCACCGGCATCGGCGCGCAATGGGCCGGCAAGGGCGCCGTGCCCTACCTGCACCGCCACCATCCCGACCTGACGATCTACCAGACCGAGCAGGAGTGCGGCGACGGCCGCAACGACTGGCGCCTCGCGCGGCACGCCTGGTTCCTCATGAAGCACTTCCTGCTCCACGGCGCGACGGCCTACATGTACTGGAACATGTCGCTCCTGCGCGGCGGCGTCAGCCGGTGGGGCTGGGCGCAGAACTCGCTCGTCGTCGTGAACCCCGAGACGCGTTCGTACGAGTTCACGCACGAGCACTACGTCCTGAAGCACGTGTCGCACTTCGTCGCGCCCGGTGCGCGCCGCATCCCGACCCTCAGCTACACCGGCCACGAGAACCAGTTGGCGTTCCGGAACCCGGACGGCAGCCTCGTCATCGTCGTGCAGAACGACCTCGCCGAGGAGATGCCGATGTCGTTCCTCATCGACGGGCGGGCGCTGGACGTCACCCTGCCGGCGGACTCGCTCAACACGCTCGTCGTCGTCGCCTGAGGTGCGGCGGGGCTCGCCATCGGTGCCAGGATGGTCCGGTGGCCGAAGCCGTGAACGCCCTGCAGAACCACCCCGGTGACGTCGAGTACCCCGTCCGGTCCCGTCGTCGCTATGCGCGGATGCTGGAGGCGAGGCGCAAAGCGGACCCGGCCGAAATGCGCCGGCGCGCGCTCCCGGTGACGCTCATCGCCGCCCCCTTCGGCATCGCCGCGTTCGTCCTGTCCATGGTCTGGGACGTCACCGACATCGGCCTCAACTTCTTCGCCTTCTTCATCGGCATGTGCCTCGGCCTGCTGATCGCGTCGATCGTCCTCGCGGTGAGGGATGCCGATGCTCCCCGCCGTGCCCAGCTCGCCTACGTCGCGGCATCCGGTCGTCGGCCGCTCACCGAACGCCAGCAGCAGATCCTCGCGCTCGACGTCGCGAGCGACTTCGCCGTGCGCGGCTGGAACGCCTCGCTCGCCTTCACGCCGACCTTCGCCGAGCTTCCGCAGGATCTGCGTGCGAAGCACCGGGACGGCGAGGACGGCACGCCGTGGTTCGCGCTGCCGATGACGCCGCTCAAGCAGCTCCGCGGCGCCCTCGACGAGCAGTTCAAGGTCGTGACGAAGGCCGACGCCGAGCTGCTCGTCGCCGACACCCTCGTCATGGGCCTCAACTCGCAGCGTTTCGTCGAGGTCGCCCACGGCGACAACGCCGAGCACACGATGTCCCGTGTCGCCGCGCTCACCGACCTGCCCGTCTTCGACATCCAGGACCTGCTGCGGGGCACCGACGAGCGCCCGGCGCGGCTGCTGCTCGCCGCCGACATCGAACGGGGGATCGGTGGCATCCGCTACGCCTACGTGGCCGGCTACCTCACCGCCGACGAGACATGGGCCCTCCTCGAGCCGCTCGCCGAGAAAGCGTTCAGCACCTACCGCAGCTGGGACGAGTACTGGCGCGAGGTGAGCATCGCCACGGCGTTCCGCACCGACTCGCTGCAGGCCGTGCAGAGTCAGCGCGACGCGCTCGCCGAACTGCGCACGTCGCGGTGGCCGGCGGCATCCGTCGCCTGGCCGACCAACGGGGGAACCGCATGAGGGTCACGACCGACCTCGCCGAGATCGACCTCGACGTCGTCCACCGCTGGCTGTCCGAGGACGCGTATTGGGCGCTCGGGCGCAGCCGCGACCTCGTCGATCGTGCGGCGCGGAACTCGATGAACTTCGGCGCCCTCGACGAGGACGGCGCTCTCGTCGGGTACGCCCGCGTGGTGACCGACCACACGACCTTCGCTTGGCTCTGCGACGTCTACGTGTCGCCCGACGCGCGTGGCCGGGGCGTCGGACAGGCGCTCGCGGGGACGGTCGTCTCCACACTCGAGCCGCTCAATCTGAAGCGCATCCTGCTGGTCACGGCCGACGCGCACGGTCTCTACGAGAAGTTCGGCTTCGAGCTCTACCCGACGCCCGAGCGCCTCATGCATCGGGCCTGAAGCAGCGTCAGCGCTCGACCGGGCGACCCTCCGCGATCCACGAGCCCGTGCCGCCTTCGACGTTCGTCGTCTCGAGTCCGTGGTGCTCGAGGAACGCGGCCGCGCGGGCGCTGCGCCCACCGGCCTGGCAGATGAGGTGCAGGTCGTCGAGCTCGCGCAACTCGTCGACGTGATCGGGCACCGTCGCGAGCGGGATGTTGCGCGCGCCGGGCACGTGGCCGGCCGCGAACTCGTCGGGTTCGCGCACGTCGATGATGTTCGCGGGGGAGGCCTCGGCCAGCTGCGCCGTCGTGATGGAGTGCATACCTCGATGCTCGCAGATCAGAGCGGACCGAGGCGCGGCGTCGGCGATCGTTACCCTCGGATCATGCCGATCCGCTCAGCTCTTCGTGCCCTGAACGATCCGACCTCGATCACCCACGGCGTCGTGTCGTCGTGTGTCGTCGGTGTCCTCACCCTCATCGACCCCCGCCGTCTCACGGTGGGGCAGCGCCTCGTCTACCGGCTGGCGAACGCTGGGCTCGCCGCCTGGACCGTCGGCGTCGGATTCCGCAGCAGCGATCCGAGCGGCGCCGTGCCGCCGGTCGGGCGGGCGGCGCTCGTCGCGGGCGCCGCCGGTGCGGCCCTCGGCTTCGCCGATGCGGGCGAAGCGGTGGACGCCCGCGTGCAGAACGCGATCGCGCGCACAGGCGCCCGGCATCCGCGCCGTTGGCTAGCAGCCGGCGGGACCGTCCTCGCCTTCGGCTCATGGTGGGCGAGCCGAACCCTCGACGCTCCGGGGAACGAGGACACCCCCGAGGTGCACGAAGCCGCCGTCGACCTGCCGGAGGACGTCCGCGCCCTCGCCGCGCATCTACTCGCCGCCACCGATCTCTTCGGTGCACCGGAGCTCCGCGCCCAGCTCGCGCATGCGCAGCGTCTGGTCTTCGACGACAGCGACGGTGGGTTCTGGCCGGTCGCGCAACTCCAGGTCGACGTCGACCTGCCGCGGGCCGTTCCGGCGGACGCGACGTTCCCCGTCGTCGGTCGGTTCCGCGCCCTGGGCGATGTGACCTTCGACGTGCGGCTCGTGGTGACGGACGGTGTGCTCGCGAGCCTCTTCGTCGATGAAGGCGGCGACTGGACGCCCGAGCAACGCGACGCCTGGTACGAGTCTGGCGGCGACCTCGGAGCGCTCGGCGGCTGGCCCGCGCTCGGCGACCTGGAGATGCTCATCGAATCGTCCGAGGGGCTTCGCCCGATCGGCGTCTGGACGGCAGAGTCGGAGCCGGATGCCGGCCGCGATAACGTTCCCTCATGATGCCGATCGAGAACCTCCTCGCCTTCGCCCTGGCGTCGATCGTGATCATCGTCATCCCGGGGCCGGGCGTCCTGTTCGTCGTGGGGCGATCGATCGCACTCGGCCGCCGCGCCGGCATCCTCAGCGTGCTCGGCAACTCCCTCGGGAACATCCCCGCAATCCTCCTCGTCGCCTTCGGCGTCGGCGCGATCGTCGCCTCATCGGTCGTCGCCTTCACCGCGATCAAGATCGTCGGCGCGATCTACCTCGTCTACCTCGGCGTCCAGGCGATCCGGCATCGGCGTCACCGCGCAGAGCAGGGGCGGCCGACCGCGGCATCCACCGTCACACTGCTGCGCCAGGGGTTCGTCGTCGGCCTGACGAACCCGAAGACCATCGCGTTCTTCGTCGCCGTCCTGCCGCAGTTCGTCGCGCGCGAAGCCGGCCCGGTCTGGCTGCAGCTGCTGCTTCTGGGCCTGATCTTCCAGGTGCTGGCGATCCTCTGCGACAGCACCTGGGCGATCGCCGCCGGCACGGCGCGGACGTGGTTCGGTCGCTCGCCGCGGCGGCTCTCTGCGCTGTCGGGCACCGGCGGCATCCTCATGATCGGGCTCGGCGGCGCGCTCGCGTTCACCGGCGCGAAGAGCTGACGCGGGAATGTTCCGGCGCCCCGATGCGCTGGAACCCCGCATGACGAACAACACGAAGCCTGCACAGTCGTCCGGCACGTTCCGCATCGGCGGAGACCTCGAGGTCAACCGCCTCGGCTACGGCACGATGCAGCTCACCGGACCCGGCGTCTGGGGTCCGCCTAAGGATCACGACGAGGCCATCCGCGTCCTCCGCCGCAGCGTCGAGCTCGGCGTCAACTTCTTCGACACTGCCGAGTCCTACGGCCCGTACGTCGCCGAAGAACTCCTCAAGGAAGCACTGCACCCATACGCCGACGACGTCGTCATCGCGACGAAGTCCGGCCTCACCCGCACCGGCCCCAACGTGTGGCCGCCGCTCGGGCGCCCCGAGTTCCTGCGCCAGGGTGCCGAGATGAGCCTGCGGCGTCTCGGCCTCGAGCGCATCGACCTGTTCCAGCTGCACCGCATCGACCCGAAGGTCCCGCTCGAGGACCAGGTCGGCGAGCTGAAGGCGCTGCAGGACGAGGGCAAGATCCGCTACATCGGCCTATCCGAGGTCTCCGTCGACGAGGTGAAGGCCGCGCAGGAGATCGCCGAGATCGTCACGGTCCAGAACCTCTACAACCTGCAGCACCGCGACGCCGAGGCCCTTCTGGACTGGTCGGAGGAGCAGGGCATCGGGTTCATCCCCTGGTTCCCGCTCGCGACCGGCGGACTCACCGGCGCCGACTCGCCGCTCACCGACATCGCCGAGCGCAAGAACGCGACGCCGGCGCAGATCGCGCTCGCCTGGCTGCTGAAGCGTTCGCCGGTCATGTTGCCGATCCCGGGCACGTCGAGCGTCGCGCACCTCGAGGACAACCTGCAGGGCGCCGTCATCGAGCTCAGCGACGACGAGTTCGCGGAGCTCTCGAAGCTCGGCAGCTGACCCCTCGCGTCACCCGCCCGCCTCTGTCATGGTGGGCGGGTGACGAGTATCTCTCCCGCACAGTTCCATCGCGCGCCCGGCGTCGCCGACTGGCGCGTCACGGCGATCGGGCCTGAAGCCGTCTTCGTGGCTCCTTCGCTCGTCGAGGCGTCGCGCCTCGTTCCGATGGCCGTGGCCGCGGCCGAGCGACACGACGTGAGTCCCGACGTCGACCTGCGGCCCGAGGCGGTGGTCGTCCGCGTGCCGAGCGGGGAGGACGGCATCCCGGCTGCCGCGACCGACTTCGCCCGAGCGGTGTCCGAGGGCGCAGCATCCCTCGGACTCTCGCCGGATCCCGCGCGGGTCCAGAGCGTCGGCGTCTACGTGGCCGAGCACTCCGGCGCCGACGTGCGCCCGTTCTTCCTCGCCGCCCTCGGGTACGACGCCGTCGGCGACACCGACGCGGCGGATCCGCTGCGAACAGGGCCGGTTCTCGCATTCAATCCCCTGACCGGGGATGCCCCGGGCCGGGGGCGGACGCACCTCGATGTCTTCGTCCCCGCCGATCAGGCGCAGGCGAGGGTGGATGCCGCGATCGCGGCCGGTGGGCGTCTCGTCGACGACGCGAACGCACCGGCCTGGTGGACGCTCGCCTCACCCGACAACCACGGCGTCGACATCGCGAGTTGGACGGACATGTACGAATGAGCATCGTGCGCATGTGGACCGGCGTCGTCCGCACCGAAGACCGTGACCGGTACGCCGACTATGTCGAGCGCACCGGGATGAGCGCCTATCGCGCCACACCGGGCAACCTCGACGCCTGGCTGCTCACGCGCGACCTCGGCGACGGGCGCACCGAGATCACCACCGTCTCGCGCTGGGAGAGCCTCGAGGTGATCGCGGCGTTCGCCGGCGACGACATCGAGAAGGCCGTGTTCTATCCCGAGGACGACGAGTTCCTCGTCGACCGCGACGAGCGCGTGCGGCACTACCACCAGGTCTGACGTGCGGCAGAGTGGGCGTGTGCCCGTCGTCTCGCAACTGTTCCGCTACCCGATCAAGGGCTTCACCCCCGAGCCGCGTTCCGAGCTCCTCGTGCAGGACGATGGGCGGGTCGCGGGCGACCGCGTGCTCGCGTTCCGTTTCGCCGACGCGACCGAGCCGGAGGATGCCGACGGTCTCGACTCCTGGCCGAAGAGCCGCGGTCTCGCGCTCATGGACTTCCCGTCGCTCGCGCGGGTGCGGATGCAGTTCAACGACGGGCGCGTGCGCCTGAGCGACGGCGACGCGACGCTCGCCGAGGCGGGCCTCGACGACGCCGGGCGGCGGCTGCTCGAAGACGCCGTCACCGCGTTCGTCCGGGGAACCTCCGACGCGCGGCTGCTCGACCGCCCTGGCGTCCTGCCGCTGCGCCTCGTCGGTGACGGGGTGACGTCGCGCTTCCAGGACCGAGCCCGCGGGTACGTCTCGCTGCACGGCGAGGGTTCGGTGGCGGAGGTGGATGCCGCGGTCCCGGCATCCGTCGACCATCGCAGGTTCCGCTCGAACATCGTCGTCTCGGGGATCGAGGCGTGGGCGGAGCTCGGCTGGTCGGGCCGGGTGCGCATCGGCGAGGTGGAGTTCGAGGTGCAGCGTCCGATCGGGCGGTGCGCTGCGATCACGGCGAATCCGGACACGGGCGAGCGCGATGCGCGCCTGCTGCGCCTGCTGACGACCGAGTTCGGACAGGACGAGCCGACCCTCGGCATCCTGCTCCTACCGGTGCATGGCGGCGGGGGAGTCGTGCGCGTGGGGGACGAGGTCGTGGTCGAGGGGGACCGAGCAGCATCCGCCTCGAACCGAGAGTGGCGGAGCGTCGAACCGAACCACTAGATTCCGGAGAGGGCCGTCCCCACGTCGGGTCGGCCCGGGACGGGATCTGGGGTCTCGTTCACACGAGCGCTCGCCGCGTGCGTTCGGTTTCAGGGGGAGCAATGACACGTCTGCGCCGCGCGCTCGTCGCGATCATCACGTCACTGGGGTTGGTAGGAGCGGCCATGGTCGCGCCCGGTGCAGCCGTCGCCGCCGATGGTGATGTCGTCGAGGGGCGCATCACGGTTTCTCGGACTTCCTTAACGGTGAACCCGTACGCAGAGGCGCCGGTGACCATCAAGGTCCCCGGATGCGGCCGCGATGTGTACGTCGAGCTATGGGACGAAGGGAAGTGGCGGGAGAAGAGCTCGCTCTTCCTCTATGACCCGGCCACCGGCGACGAGTGCCTGACGACGAGCGAGGCCGTCGATCTCAATGAGGTCGCCAACGACTACACCGCTTTCCCGGCGGGCACCTACAAGATTCGTTTCCGGACAGACTCCGAGAGCGACTATTACGGACCCGAGTACGACTACGTGACCTACACGAAGGCTTACAGCCCGACGATCACCCTGAAGGTGCGCAAAGGCAAGACGTCGTTCTCCGGATGGCCCACCGGCACGTGGTACGTCAAGAAGGGCGCCGACATGAAGCCCCTCAAGATCCGCGTCGGGTGGCCCGGTGTGGACAACCCCGTCGAGCTGCAGGAACGCGTGTCGAAGAGGTGGGAATGGGCCGGAGGGAAATACGCCACCTACCCGGACGTCATGACGTCCACGATCACTGCTCAGTCTCTCTACACCAGCGCGACACTGCGGTTGAAGGTCGTCGGCGACGGATACGTGACGGGTGGTGTGACCGAACCGCTCACGCTCAAAGTGGGCAACGCGCCGAATGTGAAGGCCAGCGTCTCGAAGTCATCTCAGGTGTACGGCAAGGCCCCCGCCAAGCTGACTGTCTCCGTGAGCTCGCGCGTTTCGGGGACGGCTACGGTCTACAGCGGATCGACGAAGATCGGAACTGCGAAGATCGCCAAGGGCAAAGGGTCTCTGACCTTGTCGAAGAAGCTGAAAGTGGGATCGCACTCGCTCTCAGTGCGGTTCACGCCGTCGAAGGGCAGCAAGTTCAAGCGGACGCTCGGCCCGACGATCTCTTTCACCGTCAAGGCGAAGTAGCCGAATCGGCTACAGCACGGCTGGCCGATGCGGGCCCGGCCTGAGGTCTTGGGACCGATCCCATAGACTCTCCGTCGGCTCCACATGGACACCGACACCCCGACTCCCGCTGCACCGCGCCGCGACATCCAGGGCCTGCGCGCCCTCGCCGTCGTCGCGGTCATCGGCGCACACGCGGCCGGGTGGCCCGCCGGCGGCGTGCTCGGCGTCGACGTGTTCTTCGTCATCTCCGGCTTCCTCATCACCGGGATGCTGCTGCGCGAGGCGCGCGGGAGCGGCAGCATCCGGCTCGCCGGGTTCTACGCGCGACGCGCGCGACGGCTGCTGCCCGCCGCCGTCGTCGTCCTGATCGCCGTCGCGACCGCCGGCTGGTTCCTCTTTAACCGCACCCGCGGCGAGCAGACCCTGTGGGATGCCGCCTGGGCCGCCGCCCTCACCTCGAACTGGAACCTCGCCGCGCAGGGCACCGACTACTTCGCCGACACCGGCGCCGTCTCGCCGCTGCAGCATTTCTGGTCGCTCTCCGTCGAGGAGCAGTTCTACCTCGTCTGGCCGGTGCTGCTGCTCCTGCTGCTCGGCGTCGCCGGCCGTCGTCTGATCCGTCTCGTCGCCGGCGCGGTCGCGTTTGCCGTCGTCGCGGCATCCTTCGCGTGGGCCCTCGTGCAGACCGACACCCAGGCGACCGTCGCCTACTTCTCCACCCTCACCCGCGCGTGGGAGCTGGGTGTCGGAGCGTTCGTCGCCGCGCTGGCACCGCTCCTGCGCCGCCTGCCGCGCGGTCTCGGCGGCGCGCTGCAGTGGACCGGCCTCGCCGCGATCGTCGCGTCGCTCGTGCTGATCGACCCCGCCGCCGGCGGATTCCCCGCGCCGTGGGCGGCCGCGCCCGTCGCGGCGACCGCGCTGGTGCTCGCAGGAGGCGTCGGCGGCGACGCACGCCATTGCCACCTCGTCCCGCTGTCGAACCCGGTCGCGGTCTTCGTCGGCGACGCGTCGTACTCGCTCTACCTGTGGCACTTCCCGGTCGTCGTCTTCGCGGAGGTGCTGCTCCCGGCATCCGCGGCCCGCCTCTGGATCGTCCTCGGCGCGTCACTCGTCCTGGGCGTCGCGTCGTACCTCATCGTCGAGCAGCCGCTCCGGTACGCACCGTTCCTCGGCGGGATGCCGCGGGTCGCCGCGTCGGACGCACCCGCACCCGAGCCGATCCCGGCGCCGGCCGCGCCCGTGACACCGCCGGTGCTCGCCGCGACCACCCGCCCGGCCGGATGGACGCCGGGGACGCGGTACTACCCGGGACAGACCCGCCCGAGCGCGCCGCCGGCGGTGCAGGCGCCCGTTGTCGCCGCGACCGCGCCGGCACCGGCCGAAACCATCATCGCCGCGGAGCCTGCGCGGATGAGCGCCTGGCGCGACCGCTTCGGCGCGCAGGTCTTCCTCGCGACCGCGGGACTCGTCATCGTGGCGCTCGCCGGCGCTCTGTGGGTCACCGCGTCGGGCCACGGGCCGCGTGTCACCATGCCCGAGGCCGCACCCGCGGCATCCGCTCCCGCCGTCGTGGGGGATCCCGGAGCAGACCTCCGGGCCGAGCTCGCCGCCGCCGTCACCGCCGACGCGTGGCCGACGCTCACCCCGTCGCTCGACGAGGTCATGGCGGCGTCGTCGGGCGCGAACCCGGCGCATGCCTGCTTCGACCCGGGTCCGACGCCCGATCCGGCGGGGTGCTCATGGGGGAGCGGTGACGCGCCCGTGCACATCTGGCTCGTCGGGGACTCGACCGCGATGGCCTACGCGCCCGCGTTCCGGCGGATAGCCGACGACAGTGCCGGCGGCATCCGCGTCACGGCGATGGGCATGTACGGATGCCGCTTCACCGACGTGCTCGTCGAGAACGACGACCCGCGGGTGATGGCGAGCTGCCAGGAGCGCAAGGCCGCCGTGCGGGCGATGATCCTCGCCGACCGCCCGGACCTCGTCGTCATGTCGAACGCCTTCACCCTCGGTCACACGGTCGCCGGTCAGGACCTGTCGGCCGACGCGCTGATCGCCGCGCAGCGCCGCGAGGCCGCGACCTACGACATGGGCGATCGGATGCTCTTCCTCGCCCCGCCGCCGCAGGGCGTCAGCCTCGCCGCCTGCTTCACACCGACCTCGTCGCCGCGGGCGTGCGACAGCGCCGTCGACGGCACCTGGCGCACGATGGAGGCGATCTCGGAGTCGTCGGCGAAGACGGACGGCGGCCACGCGTTATCGTCGCTGCCGTTCACCTGCGCCGACGACGTCTGTCCGCCCTTCGCCGGAACGATCCCGACGAAGTACGACCAGACCCACCTCACCGTCGCCTACGCCGAGCACATCGCCCCGGCCCTGCAGCAGGCACTCGACGCGATGGGGCTCCTGAAGGCGGCGCGCTAGACTCGGGCGCATGGGAACGATATTCGCAGCGCCGATGACGGCGTTCGTCTACTCGATCCGCGACCGCCGCGCCTGACGGCGCGTCGAGATCTCCGCGTGATCGCGCCGTCTTCCGGGATGTCCTCGCACCCCGGCAGCGCGTCCATTCCCGTACCCGCTCACCGGGGTGCTCCGAATCTTCCTTTGGAGCGCTCATGCGTACCCGTTCCGTTCACGGCGGCCGCCACGAACTCGGCCAGAACTACCTGATCCACCAGCCCACCATCGACCGGATCACTGCGCTCGTCGCGGCGACCGACGGCGCGATACTCGAGATCGGCGCGGGCGGTGGGGCACTGACCACCGCGCTCGCGGGGCTCGGCCGCGACCTCACCGCGATCGACATCGACGAGCGCCGCGTCGCCGCGCTCCAGCGCCGGCACCCGGCGGTGCGCGTCGAGCTCGCCGACGCGCTGCGGCATCCGCTGGACGCTCCGGTGATCGCCGGCAACGTCCCGTTCCATCTCACGACCCCGATCCTGCGGCGACTGCTGCAACGACCGGCCTGGAGCGACGCCGTCCTCCTCACGCAGTGGGAGGTCGCGCGCAAACGCGCCGGCGTCGGCGGCGGCACCCTCCTCACCGCACAGGCGGCGCCGTGGTTCGCGTTCGCGTTGCACGGCAGGGTTCCGGCGCGCGCGTTCCGGCCGATGCCGAGTGTCGATGGCGGCATCCTCTCCATTACCCGCCGCGGCTCACCGCTCGTCCCGCTCGCAGAGCGCCGTGCCTACGAACGATTCGTCGGCGACGTCTTCACCGCGCGCGGACGGGGGATGGCGGCGATCCTCTCGACGGTCGGGCGGATGCCGCGGCCCGCCGCGCGGCGCGTGCTCGACCGAGCCGGGGTCGAGCACGACTCCCTTCCGCGTGAGCTGGCGCCGACGCAGTGGGCTGCGCTCTGGTCGACGGCCTGAGTCCCGGCGCCGTGAAGGCTCAGCCCTTCACGGCGCCGGCCATCACTCCTGCGACCAGCTGACGGCCCGCGATCGCGAGCACGAGCAGCAACGGCACCGCGACGAGGAACACACCCGCCATGACGAGTCCCGTGTCCGATGTGAACGCGCCCTGCAGCTGCGGCACGACGAGCGGCATCGTCAGCTGCGACCGCATCACGACCGAAGGCCAGAAGAAGCTGTTCCACGATCCGATGAAGGTGAACAGGGCGAGCGTGGCCGCCGCAGGCCGAGCTGCAGGGAGAGCGATCGACCAGAACGTGCGGAACATCGACGCTCCGTCGACCCGCGCCGCCTCGACGAGTTCGTAGGGGAGCGCTTCCTGCAGGTACTGCGTCATCCAGAAGACGCCGAACGCGCCCACGAGCCCCGGCACGATGAGCGCCAGCACCGAGTCGATCCAGCCGAACTCGTTCATCATGACGAACAGCGGGATCGTGCCCACCTGCGCCGGGATGATGAGGGTCGCCAGCACGGTCACGTAGAGGGCCCGTCGCCCGCGGAAGCGGAGTTTCGAGAAGCTGAAGCCCGCGAGCGTCGAGAAGAACACCACCGACGCGCTGACGGTAACGGCCACCAGCAGAGAGTTGCCGAACGCGAGCCAGATGCTGAACTGCTCGGCCGAGAACACCTCGCCGAAGTTCTCGAGCAGACGCCAGGTCGGCAGCCAGCGCGGCAGGGACCCGACGGCGCGGGTGATCTCGGTGGTCGTCGACGAGCCGTACATCGCCGCCGCGTACAGCGGGAAGATCGACAGGACGATGACGACACCGAGGAAGAGATACGTGACCCACCCGGGACGCTTCTCGGACGAGCGGGCGCGGACGGAGCGGCCCTTCTCGGCGCGTTTCTTCGCATAACGTGCGGCCCCCGCACCGGCCGTGTTCTCGATGAATCCTGTGCTCATCGGCGCTCTCCTCCGATCGCCTGCTCGGTGATGTCGCCCGCAAGAGGCTGAACGGGGCGGCCGCCCGCTCGCCGACGCCGCGCACGCGGCACCGCGGCATCCGACGATGCGATCCGCCTCGTCAGCACGAAGTTGGCCAGCGAGATGATCAGGATGATGACCGCGAAGATCCATCCGACCGCCGCCGCCTGCCCGAGTCGGTCCTGCCATTCGCCGAAGCCGAGGTTGTAGAGGTAGAGCATCACGGTCGTCCACTGATTGTCGACGCCGCCCGCACCGCCTCCGGTGCCACCGCCGTCGAAGAGGCGCGCTTCATCGAAGATCTCGAGGCCGCCGATCGTCATGGTGAGGATGACGAAGATGAGGGTGGGGCGGATGTTCGGGATCGTGACGGAGAAGAACTGCCGCAGCCGGCCGGCACCGTCGACCGTCGCCGCCTCGTACAGGTCGCGGGGGACGGCCTGCATCGCCGCCAACAGGATGAGGGCGTTGTACCCGGTCCACCGGAACACGACCATGGACCCGATCGCGACGTGCGAGAGGAACCGGTTCTCGAAGAACGGTGAACTCGAATCGGTGAACAGCCCCAGCTCCTGGAGGTTCGGGACGAGGATGCCGAACTGGCCGAACACCTGCCCGAAGATCATCGACGTCGCCACAGGCATGACGACGAAGGGGATCAGGACCCCCATCCGCCAGAAGGTCCGGGAGCGGAGGTTCTGGTCGAGGACCGCGGCGATCAGCAGCGCGAGGATCAGCTGCGGCACACCGCCCAATAGGAAGATCGACACCGTGTTCTCGAGCGAACGCCAGAACAACGGCTGCCGGAGCACCCACGTGAAGTTGTCGATCCCGACGAAGTCGCCCATGCCCGTGCGACGGTGCCAGTCGTGCAGAGCGACGACCACGTTGAACAGCAGCGGGAAGGCGCCGAACACCGCGAACAGCACGAAGAACGGCGACACGTACAGGTACGGCGACAGCTTGACGTCCCAGCGCGAGAGGCGCTGGCCCCATCCGACGCGGCGCACGGAGCGCTGCGTCGGACGGGGCGAGGCCTCCGGCGGGGAGGGCCGCGTCGCTGAGTCGGAGACGACGGCCACGATGTCAGTCCGCGGTGTCGAAGCCGAGCGCCTCGAAGTCGCTGACGACCGAGGCCCACGCCTCTTCGGGGCTCGCGCTGCCCGCCTCGACGAGGCGGACGCCGTCGGTCACCAGGGTCTGGATGCCGGCGAAGTTCTCACCGCGGTATCCACCTGCGGCTGCGTCCCCCGCGGCCGCGGCGAGATCGCCGTAGACCTGACCGAGCCGCTGGCCTCCGAAGAACGGGTTCTCCGTCTCGGCAATGTCGGGGTTCTCGATGGCCTCGAGCTGAGAGGGGAACTGGCCGGTCTCGTGGAACCACTGCACGGCGGCGTCCGCCGAGGTGAGGTGGTCGGCGAGCTTCACGGCCCATCCGGTGTTCTCGCCGGTCGACGGCACGGAGAAGAACGATCCGCCCCAGTTGCCCCCGCCGTCGGGGAAGGTACCCGAGACCTGCCATCCGTCGATGCCGTCGGCGTTCTCGGCGATGATCCCTGCCATCCACGCGGGCGTCACGACGGTCGCCCACTGCTCATTCTGGAACCCGGCGCCCCAGTCCGCGTGACCGATCGGGATGCCGGCCGAGATGCCGTCGTCCGCGGCCTCCGCGAAGGTCATGAACAGCTCCTGCACGGCCGTATTGCCGGCCATGTCGTAGGGCTTGCCCGACTCGGGGTCTTCGAACGCATCGGGCAACAGGTTGATGGCAGCCTGGAACGCACTCGAGAGCGAGTCGATGAAGTAGTTGTCGGACGTGTCGACGTACTCGCGACCCGCATCGAGGAACGTCTCCCAGGTCGCGGCATCCCCGCCGATGAGGGTGCTGAACCCGTCGAGGTCCGATGCGAGCCCCGCGTCGTCGACCATCCGCTGGTTGAACGCGATGCCGAGCGGTCCGATGTCGGTCCCGTAGCCGCGAATCGCACCGTCGACCGTGGCCTGCGTCACCTTCCAATCGACCCAGCGGTCGTCGATCGCGGGGAGCTCCACCCAGTCCTCCGGGACCGCCATCATCTCGGTCCACCAGTCGAGCTCGATGAGGTGCACGTCCGACAGACCTGCGCCGTCCGACGCGAGACCGTTGCGGAGCACGGTCTGCGCCGAGGCCCCGTCGGGGAAGGAGTTCACGACCACTTCGATGCCGTACTCGTCCTCGAAGGACTGCAGCAGCTCGGGCGGGAAGTCCATCCAGGCGGCGACGGTGAGCTTCTCGGGCTTGTTGTCCTCGGTCGCCTCTTCTGCAGCGCCGCCGCCACCGCCGCCCCCGCCGGAGCAGGAGGTGAGGAGGAGGGCGGTCAGACCGAGGGATGCCGCGAGTGCGGCGTTGCGGTGTCGCATGGCAGTTCCTTTCGTTACGTCGTCGTATCGGGTGTCGGGGTGGTCAGGATGAGGCGAAGAGGGAAAGGACGGCCCACGGGGCGAGGATCACGTCGAGGGTCAGCGTCCCGTCGGCGCCGACCTCGAGGACGCGGCGGTCCAGGTCGTCCGCGACTCGGGAGAGGTGGTCGACCTGCTCGCGGCTGAGGTTGAGGGGCTCGCCGAGTCGGTGCCACTCCTCAGCGACGTTGCCGTGCTCGAGGTCGAGGACTTCGACCGTGTAGGCGGCGCTCGGTCGCAAGCCCTCGATGCGGTGACGGATGCCGCGAGCCGGCCCCTCGTCCGCGAGCGCACGCGCGTGCACGTAGCTGTTCGCGGAGCCCACCGAGCGTTCGCCCATGGAATCCGGGTAGTTGAAGAAGAGGCCCACGACGCTGTCGTCAGTGGGACCGGTCGTCAGGATCCCGTCCTCCGTCTGGAGCAGCACGCGGTCACCGAGGCGGTTCAACATCGCCATGGCGTGGAACGTCGGCTTGTGGATGCCCTGCTCGTTCACGAAGCCGAACCCGCCGTGGAACGGACCGATGCCGCCGCCCCCCTCCTCGAACACGTCGGTGAACGTCCAGTACGCGATCGAATCGGCCAGGTCGTGGTTCTGCAGGAACGAGCGGGCGATGTACGTCGCCGCGAAGACCGTGTCATGCATCCGGTCACGGCTCGAGGGGGAGGTCGACCACTCGGTGATGTGCAGCTCCGCGTCCGGGAACGGCGAGTCGGCGATGATCTGCCGCATCATGCGCAGGTCGTTGTACGTCGCATCGCGGTCGCGACTGATGGGGCGCCCGCGTCCCTGGGTGTCGAACGCGAAGTCGGTGGGATAGAGGTGGGTCGAGAGGAAATCGATCGGGAGATCGCGCTCGGCGCAGTAGACGATGAGTTCGTGGATCCACACCGGCTTCCACGGCAGTGACGACGGGTCGGACGACTCCGCCGTCGCCGCCTCACGCGACTTGTCGTGATACTCGCCGTCGTACCGGGCATCGGGGACGAACACCGACGACGACGGTCCGCCGACTCGCAGGGCGGGATCGATCGCCTTGATCGCCCGCGCCGTCGCCTCATAGAGCTCGAAGTACTGCGTCCGGGTGCCGGTCCAGAAGTGGGGCACGAGGTTCGGCTCGTTCCAGATCTCGAAGGGCCACGTGCGGACCTCTTCGATGCCGTAGCGCTCGATCCAGTGCTCGATCGTCGCCGTGACGAGGTCCACCCACGCCTGCATGTCCTTCGGCGGGCTGCAGTGCGCCTTCCACCAGAAGAGCGTCTCGGTCGCCGTCGCCAGCTCCCGCGGCATGAAACCCAGCTCCACGAAGGGTCGGGCACCGGTGTCGAGGATCATGTCGAAGACCTTGTCGACGTACGCGAACGTGTACACGGGTGCCGGCAGGGGAGTGGGCGGCCCGAAGCCGCCGCCGTTCGATGCGCGGTAGACGAACATGTCGTCGTGGAACAGGCCGTGGAAGCGCACGTAGCGCGCGCCCAGCGTCGTGACGGCCTCCCGGAAGTGCGCCTGCCAGTCGGCGCGGAGCGCCTCGTTGGCGCGCCCGGCGCCGATGCACTCGCTCCACACGTGGCGGAGCGGGGCGTCCACCGGCATCCGGTCGTCGATCCTGAGCGGGGACGTCGTCACGAGGGTCACGCGACCTCCTTTGGTCGTGTTGTGCGTGTAGGCTTGCGAAAATGTTTCGCGATCTCTAGTGTCATCGGAATCGGCGTTATGCGTGTCAAACCGGCGACGAGCGTCACGTTAGCCCGCTTAGTGCGGCAGCGGCAACAAAATTTGTAGCGAAATAGTTTCGGAGCGCGATGACAGGGCAACGCGGACGTCGGGCAACACTCGCCGATGTGGCACAGATGGCAGGGGTGTCCCGCGCCACGGTGTCCAAGGCGCTCAACGGTCGGAATGACATCTCCCTGCAGACGCGCGAACGGGTGCTGGCGGCTGTTTCGGAGCTCGAGTATCGGCCGACGACGACCACCGAGGTCGTCCCATCGCGGCGGGCGATCGCGGTCGTCTTCGACGTCCCGGCATCCCCGTACATCCTCGGGGTGCTGCAGGGCGTGCTCACCGCCACCGCGGAGTCGGGATTCGATCTGCTGACGCGGCTCCCTCCCGACCGTCGATCACGCACCCAGCGTGCGGTCGCCCATGACTGGGTCGGCGAACAGGTCGCCGCTGGTGCCGTCGGCATCATCGCGCTGACGCTGCCTGCGCCCGACGCTCTCATCGACGCCGCGAGTCAGGCGGGTCTGCCGTTCGTCATGGTCGACCCGGTCGGCACGAGTGACGACCGCATGGTCAGTGTCGCGTCGAGCAACTGGGCAGGGGCGCGGACTGCTACGGAACACCTCCTCGCGCTGGGGCACCGCCGGATCGCGTGGATCGGCGGCCCCGAAGTGTCCGTCGCCGCGCGTGATCGTCTGTACGGCTATCAGGCCGCCCTCGACGCCGCCGGCATCAGCGTGGACCCCGACCTCATCCGGGCCGATCAGTTCGCGGTCGCGACGGGCGCCGCGCACGCGCGCGACCTTCTGACGCTCGCGGAGCCGCCGACGGCGATCATGACCGGCGACGATGAGATCGCCGTCGGTGTGCTCGCGACGGCTCATGCGCTCGGCGTGCGCGTCCCGGAGGACCTCAGCGTGACGGGCTTCGACGACACGCCGCAGGCGGCATGGACGACGCCCCCGCTGACCACCGTCCATCAGCACCTCGACGGGATGGGGGCGATGGCGGTGCAGACGATCCGCGTCATGACGGAGGGACGAGACCCGTCGTCTCGTCACGTCGAACTCGCTACGTCGCTGACCGTGCGCGAAAGTACGGCGCCCCTCCGCGATGTAAAGGATTCTTGACACGACGACGGTCGACGTGCCATCCTCCTGATGTCAAACATTCCTGACATTGGAGGTGCAGCATGGCTCGTGAGGAACGCGCCGCGTGGGTCGGACTCGTCGTCTCGCTCATCGCCATCGCGGTCTACGCCGCGGTCGTCGCGGGGCGGGCGGCATCCACCCCCCTCCCGGAGGTCGACTGGCTCGGACCCATGCTCTGGACGATCATCGGCGGCATCGTCATCTCCATCGTCGTCACGATCATCTGGGGTGTCGTCGCTGAGGGCGGGTCCCTCCGCGGCGAGAACGCCGCCGACGAACGCGACCGTGCGATCACGCAGATGGGCGACCGCGTCGGTGTCGCGTTCCTGGTCATCGGCGGCGTCGTCGGCATCGCCCTCTGCGCGATCGACGCCGCCCCGTTCTGGATCGCGAACACCCTCTATGCGGGCTTCGCCCTTTCGTCCGTCGTCGGTGGCATAGCCCGCGTCGTCGCCTACCGCCGCGGGCTCGTCTGATGGTCAAGCCCACACGCGTCACGAACGCCATCCGCGAGCTGCGCACCGACCGCGGGCTCACCCAGGCCGACCTCGCCGGCGCCGTCGGCGTGACCCGCCAGACCCTCATCGCCATCGAACAGGGCAAGTACTCGCCCTCGCTCGAGATGGCCTTCCAGATCGTCCGCGTCCTCGACGTCCCCTTCGACGCGGCCTTCCAGTACCCGAAGGACTGATCCATGACCGACACCATGACCGTCTGGCGCCAGCGCCGCTACGGTTCCGCCGACGCCGTCCGCCCCGAGACCGTCCCGGTCCCCGCAGCGCGCGCCGGGGAGGTCCTGCTACAGACGGATGCCGTCGCCCTCAACTCCGGCGACATCCACCTCATGCGCGGTGAGCCGGGACTCGTCCGCGTCGCGCTCGGCCTCCGCGGACCGCGCATCCGCGGCCGCGGCATGGACGTCGCCGGCACCGTGCTCGCCGTCGGCGACGGCGTCACCGAGTTCGCCGTCGGCGACGCCGTCGTGGGGTCGGGGCGCGAGACCCTCGCCGACCGCGTCGTCGTCCCGGCGAAGCGCCTCACCCGCCTGCCCGAGACGGTCGCGCCCGCGATCGCTGCGACCCTGCCCATCGCCGGCAACACCGCCGTGCAGACCCTCGACGCCTGCCGCCTCGGCTCGGGCGCGCGCGTCCTCATCGCAGGAGCGGGCGGCGGCGTCGGCACCTTCCTCGTGCAGCT
This sequence comes from Microbacterium oleivorans, assembly GCF_001644225.1. Taxonomy (GTDB): domain Bacteria; phylum Actinomycetota; class Actinomycetes; order Actinomycetales; family Microbacteriaceae; genus Microbacterium; species Microbacterium gawkjiense. The sequence continues at coordinate 443,392 of NZ_LSTV01000001.1, forward strand.
CGCCGCCGACCGCGGCGCCGAGGTGTGGGCGACGTGCGGGGAGCGCGCGCGACCCGTGCTCGAGCGGCTCGGAGCCGCTCGGACGTTCGACTACCGCGCGCTCGAACTCAGCGACCTGCCCCGCGGCAGGTTCGACGCCGTCGTCGACATCGCCGGCGAGCCGCCCCTCACGGTCCTCCGGGACCTGCTCGCCCCCGGCGGCACCGCTGCCCTGGTCGGCGGCGACGGGCATCCCTTCTTCGGACCCTTCGGACGCATCCTGCGCTCCGCCGTCACCCGCGGGCGGTTCCGCCCGATCACCGCCGTCACCCGTACCGAGACGACGGCGCAGCTGGTCGAGCTCGCGGCATCCGCGCGTCTCACCCCGCACCTCGAGCGCACCTTCCCGCTCTCGCAGGCCGGCGCCGCCCTCGCCTACGTCGAGGCGGGCCGCACCGTGGGCAAGGTCGTGGTCGTCCGCGACGGACTGCTCGACGTCTGACGCCGGGTTCGGGGACGAGGCCGTGCCTCAGATCCCGGCGTATCGCGCGATGTAGTCGTCGTCGGGGGTCGATGACCGGCGTCGGACTGTGAACGCTCGCCCGAAACCGGTGTCCCAGTCCATCCACGTCGTCGACAGTTCAGGGCCGGCGATCACCGACCCACCGAAGGACAGAACCGCCGACTCGGCCGCGGCCTCCCAGAGGTGCTCCTCGATCCCGGCGGTGTCGAAGGCGACGAGCCGCTCACGGTCGGCACCGTCGACTCTCACCACGGCGCGTGCACTGGTGAGAATGGGGTACCGCCGATCGCTTTCGTCGAAGAGTTCCGACATCTCATCTTCGTCCTGTGAGCGTCGGATCTCGGAAGAGAACGCCGTGATGATCTCGATCGATTCGCTCTTGTGCCGCAGTATGCCCTGACCCAGGTGGACGACGACGGCGGCCATGTCCAGATTGGCCGGTCGTGTCCACGACGCCGGGTCCGCAAGACAGGTCTCGAAGTTGTCGCGCCCTCGTCCGATCAAGGACCCCACGACGGCGAGTTCCTCTCCGTGAAGTGTCCGGTCCGACGCGATGATCGCTCGCGCAGCGGGCAGCGCCCGCGCCGCAAGCAGACCCAGAGTTTGCGTCCAACGCAGGACGAAGTCCTCGCCGCGCGCGGCCAGTTCACGTTCGAAACGGCGATGCTTCCGGACACCGTCGAAGCGCCCGTCGAAAACTTCGAGACGAGGCCAGAACTCCTCATCCGGCAGCGGCTCCACATCCCTGACGTCGAGGGTCTTCGGACGGGCTCTCGGCGCCCACCTGTCTGCGTTGCCGGCGAACCATCCGTCGATGTCGTCCCGGGCTGCACGCGGGATCGGAGTGTCCCAGAGGAGGAGGGGGCCGGCGGCATCGCCGGCGAACGCGCACTGGTCGATGAGACGCTCGACCTGTGGTGGCGTCTTCGTGTCGAGGGAGGGCGAGGTCACCCGGATCCAGAAGTGCTCTGATCGCGTGCGCGCCGTGCGAGTGAACGTCCGGTACGCCATGCCCGAGATGGGACCACGGAGCGACTCGTCGGGCTCCGCAGTCTCGTCGAACACAAAATCCCGGAAGTCCGACAAATGCCACGGGTCAGGGTCGTACGCGTCCGCGGCCGCGGCGCGCGTGCGCGCGAGTCCTGGCAGGGATTCTTCGAGGTCAGCCATCGACGGATACATCCCGCGGTGTTCGCGCAGTTCGATCTCGTCCACGTCGCCCATCGACAGGAGCGGCGTGAAATCGTTGCTCACGACCCCCGGTTCCCACGCGAAGGAGCGCAGATCACGCAGGTGGCGAACGAACTCGAGGGAGTCGGCGCTCGTCCTGCCGTCCGTCGCTACACCGACCTGCAGATCTCGCAAGCCCGTCAGGGTGCCGATCGGGGCGTAGTCCCGGAGCCCCGCGGCCCCCTCCACTCGCAACGTCTGGAGACGACCGAGCGCCATCAGCGGTCGAAGATCAGTGAGCGACGTCGCCCAGCCGATGGAGAGCGTCTCGAGCTGCCGCAACGCCCCGATCACGGACAGATCCATGTAGCGGCCCCGCTCGACGCGCAGGTCGACAACGTTCGTCTGGGCCGACAGAGCCCTGATCATGCGGTCGTTCGACCACCCCGCGAGGTGCAGCTGCACGATGGGGCGTGGCGTCCGGAGGAAGGTTATCCATTCCTCGAGCACAGCGAGCTGCTCCGTGCGCGTGCCCGTGCTCGACCACATGATGATCGACACGCGATCCTGTCCTGCATATTCGTGGGGGCGCTCGAGACACGGGACGTCATCGTCGAGAGTCCAATCGTGCACATCGCGAGCCTAGGGTGCGCCGCGCGCACAATGCAGCAGGATGGCGGGATGCCTCTCCTCCCCGCACCCCGCCTGATCGACCCCGCCGCCGTCCCCGCCCTGCGGTGGGGCGTGATCGGCACCGGCATCGCCGACCGGTTCGTGCACGCCCTCCACGCCCACACCGGGCAGCGCGCGGTCGCCGTCACCGCGCGGGATGCCGACAAGACCCGCGCGTTCGCCGACGCCCACGGAATCGGCCGCGTGCACCGGTCGGTCGCGGACCTGGTCGGCGACCCCGAGGTCGACGTCGTCTACGTCGCCACCCCGCATCCGCTCCACCGGGAGCAGGCGCTGGCGGCCATCGCGGCCGGCAAGCACGTCCTCATCGAGAAGCCGATCGCCCTCACGGCCGCCGACGCGACCGAGATCCTGGCCGCGGGCCGTGCCGCCGGCGTCCTCGTCGCCGAGGCGATGTGGACGCGCTACCTGCCGCAGGCCGACGTCATCCGGCAGGTGCTCGCCGCCGGCACCCTCGGCGAGATCGACCTCGTCCGCGCCGACTTCGGCTCGCTCGTCCCGTTCGACCCCACCAGCCGCATGTTCGATCCCGCCCTCGGCGGCGGCGCCATGCTCGACCTCGGCGTCTACATCGTCGCGTTCGCGTCGTCCATCATCGGGCCGCCGAGCACGATCCGCTCGGTCGGCACCCTCGCTCCCACCGGTGTCGACGACAGCGCGACGATCGCCCTGAAGACGGATGCCGGGGCGCAGGCCGCGCTCACGACCACCTTCGGCGCGGTCACCCCCGTCGAGGCGACGGTGTTCGGCTCACGGGGACGGCTCGACGTCCTCGCGCCGTTCTACGGCCCCACCGGTCTGCGGCTGCAGCTGCACGGTGCCGACGAGGAGGTGTGGCACGACGACGCGCTCCCCACCGTCCACGACGGCCTCGGCTACCAGGCCACGGCCTTCGCCTCATTCGTCGGTGCGGGGCTCGTCGAATCGCCGCTGCACCCTCATGACGAGGTCGTCTCGGTGCTCGCGACGATCGACGAGGTGCGCCGGCAGATCGCCGCCGACTGACCGGTCGGGGTTAGCCTTGGTCACCATGACCATTCAGCACACCGTCGTGTTCGCGCTGCACCACGCCGAGGGCTCCTCGGAGGAGAAGACGTTCCTGACGGACGCCCAGCGGTCGCTGTCGGCGATCCCCGGCGTGCAGCAGTTCCGCATCAACCGTCAGGTCAGCGACAAGAGCGACCTGCGCTGGCAGTTCACGATGCTCTTCGACGACCAGGCCGCCTACGACGCGTACAACGAGCACCCCGACCACGTCGCGTTCGTCGAGAGCCGCTGGCAGCACGAGGTGCGCGACTTCCAGGAATACGACTTCGTCGCCGGCGACTGACCGGGCTCAGCGCTCCGCGCGCACCTCGGCGAGCGACGGGTAGTCGGTGTAGCCGGCGGCCCCACCCGTGTAGAAGAACTCCGGACGCGGCTCGTTGAGCTCGGCGCGCTGCTCCCACCGCAGCGGCAGGTCGGGGTTGGCGATCGCCGGGCGACCCACGGCCACGGCGTCGGCCCAGCCCTCGAGCACGAGCTCCTCGGCCTCCTCACGCGTCGTGACCGTGCCGAAGCCGGAGTTCACGATCGACGGTGCGGCCGCCTCGTGCCGGATCCGCTGGACGATCGTGCTCTTCGGGTCGGCGTGCAGCAGGTCGACGAACGCGAGCCCGAGCGGAGCCAGGCCCTGCGCGAGCGCGGTGTACGTCGCGAGCGCGTCGGCGTCCTCGGTCTCCAGGACCCCGGGGATCTGGTGCTGCGGGGAGAGACGGATGCCGGTGCGCCCCGCACCGACCGCGTCGGCGACCGCACGGGTCACCTCGACGGCGAAACGTGCGCGGTTCTCCGGGGACCCGCCGTAGACGTCGTCGCGGACGTTCGACTCGGGGGAGAGGAACTGGTGCACGAGGTAGCTGTTCGCGCCGTGGACCTCGACACCGTCGAGCCCCGCGGCGATCGCGTTGCGCGCCGCCTGGACGAACTGCTCGACAACCTCGGCGACCTCCGCCGTGCTCAGCTCATGGGGGACCGGTAGGGCGACCTTGCCGTCCTGTGTGCGCCCCTCGCCGGGCGAGGCGATCGCGCTCGGGCCGACGACACGGTCGACGCCCGAGATCGCAGGGTGCGACACGCGGCCGCCGTGCATGAGCTGCATGACGATCGTGCCCCCCTCGGCGTGCACGGCCTCGGCGACGCGGCGCCAGCCTTCGATCTGCTCGGGCGTCTCGATGCCGGGCTGGCCGAGGTACGACATCCCCTCGCGCACCGGCCACGTGCCCTCCGTCACGATGAGTCCCATGCCCGCGCGCTGGCGGTAGTACTCGACCATGTCGTCGGTCGGGACGCCGTCGTCGCCCGCACGCGTGCGGGTCAGCGGCGCCATGACGACGCGGTTGGACAGGTCCAGATCACCGAAGACAGCGGATTCGTACAGGCTCATGCTGAGGGGGAACGACGCGGGCCGACCGACGTATTCCACGAGATTGCACCGACATTGCACGCGGTCGACGGGCGGCGGATGCCTCGTGTCGGGGTCATATCGTCGCGAGTGGGCGCTATTACGCGACGAGAGGGAGCCGATGGACCTGGAGATCGACCTGCTGGGGCCGCTACGCGTCCGCGCCGACGGGCGGGACGTCCCGCTGGGAGGCGACCATCCCAAGGCGATCCTCGCCCGACTGGCGACGACACCGGGCGAGCCCGTTCCGACACACGAGCTCATCGCCTCGGTCTGGACCGACCCACCCCCTGCCGTGGTCTCCACACTGCGTGCCCACGTCTCGCGCATGCGCCTGAACGGCCTTCGTGATGCGATCGTCGGTGAGCGCGGCGGATACCTGCTCGACGCCTCCGTCGACGACGTCGATCTCCTCCGTTGTCGGCGCGCGGTGACCCAGGCCCCCACCGATGACGCCGCTCGACTGCGGACCCTCATCGCCGCCACCGCGGAGCTGGCACGCACACCCCTGCCCGGGTTGGAGCACCATCCTCACGTCGAACGCCTGCAGCGCGAGGTGACCGACGAGCGCGCCTTCCTCGAGGAGGAGCTCGGCGACCTCGCCCTCCGACTCGGCGATGTGGGGCTCGCGACGGCCGTCCTCTCGGACACGACGACCCGGCATCCGCTGCGCGAGCGCCCCGTTCGGACGCTCGCGACGGCGCTGGCACGGGCCGGCCGGACGTCGGACGCCGTCGCGGTCATCGACGCACTGCGCGACCGGCTGCAGGAGCACGGCGGGATCCGGCTGTCCAGCCGGCTCGACGAGTTGCGCGCAGCCGTCATCCGCTTCGATCCCGCGGTCGTCTCGCCCCTGGCCGCCCCGGCTCCCGCCGTCCGAAGAGTGGGGATCGCCATCCCGCTGACTCGCTTCGTCGGACGGTCCGTGGACCTCGCGCGGCTCGCGCGCCTCGCGCACACCGACCGGCTCGTCACACTGGTGGGGCCGGCGGGTGTCGGCAAGACCCGCCTCGCCGTCGAAGCGGCCCGCCGTTCAGGGGTGGACCGGGAGCAGTACATGGTGGATCTCGCCGACATCGCCGAGCCCGACGGCGTCATCGGAGCGATCGCGACGGTCGTGCGCGCGCCGGAGGCATCGGTCGACGCCATCGTCCGGCGCCTCCACGGCGCAGGTGCCCTCCTCCTGCTCGACAACGCGGACCTCGTCATCGGCGCGCTGTCTGTCGTGATCGACGCCGTCCTGACTGATCCGGACGGTGCGAGGGTCGTGGTGACCAGTCGGGAGGCGCTGCGCGCCCCCGGTGAGCGCACCGTCGTCATCCGTCCTCTCGCGGGTGACCATGCCGACGAGGCGTGGCAGCTCTTCGAGCAACGGGCGGTCGACGCCCGCGGCGGACGTCCCTTCGCCGAGGATGAGCAGCTCCCCGCCCGCGCTCTGTGCGACTCGCTCGACGGGCTGCCGCTGGCGATCGAACTAGCCACCGCCCGCCTCGACGTCCTGGGCATCGAGGAGGTGCGGGCGGGCCTCGGCGCGGTCCCGGGGCTTCCTGGCAGGCACTCGAGCCTGCAGTCGGCGATCGAGTGGACCGTCGCACTGCTCGACTCCGCCGACCGCGCCGGGTTGCACGCGGTCGCACGCTTCGCCGGACCTTTCACCGTCGAGGCGGTCGCAGGGATCATGCGGATGCGGCCGGCCGAGGCCGACTCCCTCGTCGACCGGCTCGTCTCCCGGTCTCTCGTCGCGGCAGACCGCACCGCCACGGGACGGCGCCGTTTCCGTGTCCTCGAGGCCATGAAGGAGGCCCTGACGCCACAGGACGACCCCGAGCTCGCCTCGGCGTGGCACGAGGCGCACCGGGGATGGTTCTCGGACCTCGCGTACCGCGCAGCCCCCACACTGCGCGCATTCGAGGGGCGCGACACCGCTGCGATCCTCGACGGCTTCCAGGCCGACCTTGACCTCGCTCACGCGCACAACCTCGCGGCCGGCGACCGCCTCGGCGCCGTCCGACTCGCCGGCGGGCTCGCCCACCATCGATACCTCCGCGGGCGGCTGGCCGAGGGGCGCCGGTGGATCGACGAAGCGTTGGCGCTGGCCGGCGAGTCCGACGCCGGCGCCGACGCACTGGCGAACATCGAGCTCGCCAACCTCGCCTATCAGCTCGGCGACGCGCCCGCCGCGTTCACGGCCATCGCCGACGCGCTGCGCCTCGCGATCGCGGCGGACGACGCATCCGTCCAGATGGTCGCCCTCAGTCGCGCCGGGTACGGACGCTCCCTCTTCGGCGACGTCCAGACCGGTGCGGGCCTGCTCGCGCAGGCCGCCACCCTGCACGAGCGGGCCGCCCCGTGGGCGGTCAGCGAGTACCGCATGTCGCACGGTCAGGTCCTGCGGTCGGAGGGACGCCTCGACGATGCCCTGCGCGAACTCACCGAGGCGCACCGCGTCGCCGCATCCATCGGATACACCTGGATGGTCACGTCCGCCTCGTACGTCGTGGTGAAGACGCTCATCGACGCCCGGCGCCCCCGCGACGCGGTCGCGGTGGGGCGGACGGCGGTGCTGACCGCACGGGCCGACGAGGATGCCGCCGGTGCGCTCGCCGTACTCCACGCGCTCGCCGCCGCCGCAGCGGCCGTCGAGCGGCACGAGGAGGGCGCCATGCTCCTCGGCGCCGTCGACGAACTCGGACTTCGCTACGATTACTCGACCATGACCGCCGAGGGTGAGGATGCCGCCCGGCTGCGCGCCCTCGTCTCGGCGGGCCTGCGAGCCGACGAGTTCACGCGCGCCGTGACCGCGGGGCGCCGGATGGACTGGGACGCCGTCGTCGCGATCATCGACCGGCTGCCGGGAGTGAGGCCGGCTGTGTCGATGTCGGGAGGCTGACGCGTGCGCATCGGTCTCTTCGGCGGCTTCACCGTCTCGCAGGGGCCCGATCAGGTGCGTGGGGCGATTCCGCAGGCGATCGTCGCCCGACTCGCGCTCACTCCGGGCATGCCGATCGCTACGGAGGATCTCCTCCTCGATCTGTGGTCCACCCCCACGGCATCCGTCGTCTCCAGTCTGCGGGCCCACATCTCGCGGCTGCGCGCGAGGGGCTGGGGCGAGGTCCTCTCGAACGGTCGTCACGGGTATCGGCTGGACGTGGCGCCCGACGATGTGGACGTCGTGCGGTACCGGCAGCTCGTCGACACCGATCCGGATCATCCGGCGCGGGTCGAACGCCTCGCGGAGGCGGAAGCGCTCTGGACCGGTCCACCGTTGGCATCCCTGCGTGAGTTCCCGTTCGCAGGGCGCATCGTCGCCGACCTCGACGGACGCCGCCGAACCGCTGTCCTCGAGCTCGCCCGGCGACGACTCTCGGCGGGCGACGCCGCGATCGCGGCGGCCGCCCTCGCCGGCTACCTGTCGCAGCGCCCGCCCGACGAAGAGGTCGTCCGGCTCCAGGCGCGGGCGCTCTCGGCCTCGGGTCGCACGTCGGAAGCGCTCGACGTGATCGACGCCCACCGCGACGCCGGCGACATGTGCGACCTCCGAGCGGCGATCGTGCGGCAGGAGCCGGCGCCGGCCGGTGCCGAAGACCCGGACCGGCGCCGGGTCGACCGCACCGGCATCCCGATCCCGCTCACCCGGTTCATCGGCCGCCAGAGCGAGCTCGACGCGGTCGCACGCGGACGGGCGCAGTCCCGGCTCGTGACACTCGCCGGTCCCGCCGGCGTCGGGAAGACGCGCCTCGCCATCGAGGCCGCCCGGCGCGCCGGCCCCGAGGTCGATGACGTCCAGCGACTCGTCGATCTGGCGGCCGTGCCGGGTCCCGACCAGGTCCGCGGCGCCGTCGCGGACGCACTCGGGGCCGCGGATCACTCCGTCGAAGCCATGGCGCGGCTCCTCGGCGGACGCCGGGCTCTCCTGCTCCTCGACAACGCGGAGCATGTCCTCGGCGCGACCGCGGCCCTGTCGTCGGCCCTGCTCGAGCGCTGCGAGGGGCTTCACGTCGTCGTCACCAGCAGAGAGGCGATGCGGATGCCGGGGGAGCGCGTCATCGCCGTCGAACCGCTCGTCGGCGGCGCCGTGACGGACGCGGTCACCCTGTTCCAGCAGCGCGCCGCCGACGTGAACGGCGCCGTCTCGTGGACCGAGGCGGACCTCGCCCGGGTGCGTGAGCTGTGCGAACGCCTCGATGGTCTCCCGCTCGCGATCGAGCTCGCCGCCGCTCGTCTTGACGTCCTGTCGCTCGACGACGTGATCGCCTCCCTCGAGGCGCCTGTGCGTTCGGCGGGTGGACGGCACGACTCGATCGATGACGCCATCGCCTGGTCGATGCGCCTCACGACCGCGTCCGAACGCACCGTGCTCGGGCAGCTCGTGGAGTTCGCCGGTTCCTTCACGCTCGACGCGGTCGCCCGCATCTGCGCCGGGGACGACCTCGACCCGCGGGAGGCGACCGCGGCCCTCGCGCGCCGCTCGCTCGTGGCGCCGCTCGCCGTCGAGTGGGGCGAGCGGCGCTTCCGGGTCCTGGACGCGGTGCGTCGTCACGTGCGGCGCAGCGCGGTCGAGGTCGACCTGGACGGCTGGCGCGACCGCCGTGCCGACTACCTCATCGATCTCGCCGCCCAGGTGTCATCGCGGCTGCGCACGCCGGACGTGCTCCGCGCGAAAGCCACCCTCGCCGTGTGGCGTGCCGACCTCGACGACGCGCTCACCCGCATGGTCGCGGACGGAGATCGGTCATCCGCCGTCGCCCTGGTCTCCTCCCTCGCGTGGTACTGGTACGAGCGCGGCCTCGGAGCCGACGCCGTCGCCACGATCGACCGGGTGCTCTCGTTGCCCGGCGACCCGGACCCCGACAGGGAATCGGCGATCCTCCACGCGGCGGCCTTCTTGCGCGCGGTCGGGCCGGACCCGCTCGAGACGGTCCGCATGACGCACCGCTTCGCCGCCGTCGCCGATCGCGCCGCAGCTCCCCAGTGGCCGGCGCTCGCGCACGTCATGCTCGCGTATCTCGCCGCCGGCGCCGGGGAGGACGATGACGCCGAGGAACATCTCGCGACCTCGCGCCGTCACGCCGACCGCATCCCGGACGACGCCGCGTGGGCCCGCTTGGACGTGCAGATGATCCGCGGGGACGCCCTCCGGCTGCTCGGCCGCCCGTCGCAGGCGCTGGACGTCCTGGCGGACGCCTACCGCACCGGCATCGCGCTCGGCCATTCCTGGGTTGTGAAGGGGGCGTGCTTCGTCACCGGCAAGGTGCTGACCGAGGTCGGTCGACCCGCCGACGCCGTCGCGATCCTGCGCACCGGCGCCCTGCGGTCCCTGGAATCCGGCGATGTCACGAGTGCCTTCGCCGCCATCGGGGCGGCCGCGGCCGCCTTCGTCCGTCTCGACCGCGCCGAGGCGGCGGCGACCGTCCTCGGTGCGGTCGACACCGTCGGGGCGCGGCACGGCTACGACCCGGCGGGCTCCGACGGGGAGTACACGACGCAGGCGAGGACGGCCGCGCGGGCCGCGCTCACCGACGTCGAATGGGACGCCGCCTATGCCGCCGGAGCGGGCATGAGCGTCCGCGCCGTCATGGAGTTCCTCGTCGCGGCTTCCTGACACGCACGACCTGAGATTGCACAGCGATTGCACCGGCGGATCCGAACCGATCCGGGCACCGCCGGATTCCTACCTTGGGTGATGCGCCGAGACGCGGCGCCTCACACGAAGGAACATCATGATCGTCGAATCGCTCCCTGTCCCCGCTCCGGCAGCCGTCGAGATCGCCCCCGCTCGCGACTGGCGTCCTAGCCGTCGTGCCCGGGGTTTCACCCTCGCCGCCGGTGGCGGGGTGTACGCCCTCAGCCACATCCTGAACCTCTTCGGATCGACCCCGGGCCTGGACTCGCCGACGGAGATCGCCGCCAAGGTGCTCTTCGCCGCGGGTGCGCTGCTCATCATGGCCGGCCTCAGCTCGCTTCTGGCGCAGTTCCGGCGGTCGCCGCTGGGTGTGCTCGGCGTTCAGCTGACCTGGGTCGGGATGCTCTTCATCCCGCTGTCGGCCTACTCCATCCTGTTCATCTACCCCGCCTTCGGCTGGGAGGGTCTCGCCGCCATCGACGAGAACGCCGCGCTGCTGAGCCTGCTCACGATCCCGACCGTCCTGGCGGGGCCGGTCCTTCTGGCGATCGCCGCGTGGCGGCACCGGGTGATGGCGTGGTGGAACGCATCTTTGCTGCTGCTGTCGGTCGTCGGTCTGATGGGGATGATGGCCGCCCCCGAACTCGAGCCGGTCTTCGCCATCTCGTCGACCATCGTCGCCGGGGTCGCGTACATGTTCGCCGGGATCCGAGCCGCGCGTCTCGGCGCGTCGGTCTGAGCCGGGAAGGACGCTCATCATGGCCACCGCACTTCCCGCCACCGGTGCGACACCCTCGGCCGTCCGCTGCGACACGTCGGACATGCTGCTCGTGCATCGCCTGCTCCGCTCGCTGTACGTGGGCGCCGGGTGCCTCGTCCGGACGGTCGGCGACGATCAGCCGCAGCGTCGCCGCAACGTGTCGGCCCACATCGCGATGATCGCCGACATGTTGCACCACCATCACCACACGGAGGACACGCTCCTCTGGGACGACCTCGCCGAGCGCGCGCCGGCCTGCGGCCTGCACGTCGACGCCATGCGTCGCCAGCACGCCGCCATGGCCGTGCTGCTCGCCGATCTGAACGCCGGGATCGACGCATGGGATGCCCGGGGCGGCGCCGACGACGGCACCGTGTCAGGGCTGTTGGAACGGATCCGCCTCACCCTCGATGCCCACCTGGGGCAGGAAGAGGAACTGATCCTCCCGTTCGCCGAGCGTGTCTTCAGCCAGACTGAGTGGAACAGGCTCGGGGAGATGGGGTCTGCTCACACACCGAAGGACCTCATGTTCATACAGCTCGGCTACCTGATCGCCTCGCTTCCAGAGGATCGAGCCGCCCACTGGGTCGCGTCCAACCTGCCGCTGCTGGCTCGGCTGCTGTGGGCCTGCATCGGTCGGCGCCAGTACGCGCGCTACCGTCAGGGACTGGCGGTGGCGGCATGATGCGCATCCACCTCATCGGCGGCGGGCGTGACGAGAGCGATCTCGTCCCGCTCGTCGCCCCGGCCCTCGACGGCGGCGCCGTCGGTCTCCTGCTCGTCCTCGAGCCGGACGACGCCGTCTCGGTGCCCCGCTTCTCCCGCGTCCTCGAACTCGCCGGCGCCTCGGACGTCCGGGTCGCCACGGTCGTCGAGGGGGAGCGGTTCGCCCCGGACGTCCTCGACGACCTCGACGCCCTGATGGTCGGCGGCGGGCTCACGCCCGCGTACGCACATGCCCTCGCCGACATCGCACCCCTTGTGCGGGAGCGCGTGGCGGGTGGGATGCCGTACGTCGGCTTCTCGGCCGGCGCGGCGATCGCGGCATCCGAGGCCCTCGTCGGCGGGTGGCTGCTCGACGGGGTGCCCGTCGCGAGTGAGGATGCAGGCGAAGAGGAGGACGAGCTCCTCGTCGTCCCCGGGCTGGGTCTCGTTCCCTTCGCCGTCGACGTCCACGCCGCCCAGTGGGGCACGGTCACCCGGCTGACCGCCGCCGTGGCCGCGGGACTCGTCCCGGTCGGCTACGCCGTCGACGAGCACACCGCGCTGGTCGTCACCGACACGGATGGCGATCCGACCGTCGCCGGGGTCGGCGCCGCTTGGCACGTCGCACCCGACGGGCGGTCGGCCGTCGTGACACGGCGGACCGCCCGCGGGTGAGACGGGCTCACTCGGTCGGCGCATTCTCCTCGACCGGCGCGTCGACGAGATCGTCGTGCGCCTGCTCGAACTGCGACCGGTACAGGCGGTAGTACGCACCCTGCGCCTTGATCAGCTCGTCGTGCGTGCCCTTCTCGACGATGTCGCCGTGCTCCATCACCAGGATGAGGTCGGCGTCGCGGATCGTCGAGAGCCGGTGCGCGATCACGAACGACGTGCGTCCTTCGCGCAGCGCCGCCATGGCGTGCTGCAGGAGCAGTTCGGTCCGTGTGTCGACCGACGAGGTCGCCTCGTCGAGGATCAGCACGGCCGGCTGCGCCACGAACGCCCGGGCGATCGTGATCAGCTGTTTCTCGCCGGCGGAGACGTTGGAGGCGTCCTCGTCGAGCATCGTGTCGTAGCCGTCGGGGAGCGAGCGCACGAAACGGTCGACACGCGTCGCGACGGCGGCATCCACGATCTCGTCGTCGGTCGCCGACTCGCGCCCGTACCGGATGTTCTCGCGGATCGACCCGGCGAACAGCCACGGATCCTGCAGCACCATGCCGGTGCGTGAGCGCACGTCGTCACGGGAGAGGTGGGCGATGTCCTGGCCGTCGAGCAGGATGCGTCCGCCGTCCAGCTCGTAGAACCGCATCAGCAGGTTGACGAGCGTCGTCTTGCCCGCACCCGTCGGGCCCACGATCGCGACCGTCTGCCCGGGCTCGACCCGGAACGACAGGTCGGTGATCAGCGGGTGCTCGGGCGTGTACGAGAACTTCACGTTCTCGAACTCGATGACACCGCGCCCGTCGCCCCGGGCGGGGGCGTCGGCGGCATCCGGTTCCTGCTCCTCGGCGTCGAGCAGTTCGAACACCCGCTCGGCCGAGGCGGTGCCCGACTGCACGACCGCCGCCATGCCGCCGAGCTCGGACAGCGGCTGGGTGAACTGCTGCGAGTACTGGATGAACGCCTGCACGTCGCCGAGGCGCAGCTGGCCGCTCGCGACCTGCAGGCCGCCGAGCACGGCGATGCCGACGTAGGTCAGGCTGCCGATGAACGTCATGCCGGGCATGATCATGCCCGACAGGAACTGCGCCTTGAACGCCGCCTGGAAGAGCTCCTCGTTCTCCTCCTGGAACTTCGCCTGCGCGTCGGCCTCACGACCGAAGACCCGCACGAGCGAGTGCCCCGAGAACGACTCCTCGACGCGGGCGTTGAGGCGACCGACTTTGCGCCACTGCACCCCGAACGCCTTCTGCGACTTCGGGCCGATGATACCGAAGATGATCGCCATGAGCGGCAGGGCGACGAGCGCGACGATGGCGAGCTGCCACGAGATCGAGAACATCATGACGAGCACACCCACGACCGTGAGGATCGCGGTCAGCGCGCCCGAGAGCGACTGCTGCATCGTCTGGGTGATGTTGTCGATGTCGTTGGTGACGCGCGAGATCAGCTCACCGCGCTGCACGCGGTCGAAGTGCGACAGCGGCAGGCGGTTGAGTTTCGCCTCGACCTGCTCGCGCAGGCGCCACATCGTGCGGACCATGATCACGTTGATGACATAGCCCTGCATCCAGGTGAGGACCGCGGAGACGACGTAGATCACGAGCACCCAGGTGATGACGACCTTCAGGGCGTCGAAGTCGACCCCGGCACCGGGGGCGTAGTTCTGCATCGCGCCCACGATGTTCGCGAAATCGTCCTGCCCCTGCGCGCGCAGCGCCGCGACGGCCTCGTCCTGCGAGAGCCCCGCCAGCGCCGGGTTCTGCCCGAGGAAGTTCGAGAGGAACCCCTCGAAGACGATGTTGGTCGCCTCGCCCAGCACCTTCGGCGCGATCACGGCGAGCACGACGCCGACGGCGCCGGCGAGTGTGACGAGACCGAACCACCACTTGTAGGGCGAGAGCAGCCCGATCATGCGGAAGAAGCTCGGGCCGAACTGCGACGCCTTGCCGGGGGCGACGGAGTCCCAGTCGCCGCTGTTCAGGCGGGCCTGTTCGGCGAGTTCCGCCTCGAGGCGCTCCTCCTCGGTCATCTCCTTCTCGGGCGCGCTCATGCGTCCACCCCCAGCTGCGATTCGACGATCTCGCGGTAGGTGTCGTTCGTGGCCAGCAGCTCGTCGTGCGTGCCGACCCCCACCATCCGGCCGCCGTCGAGCACGACGATGCGGTCGGCATCCGTGATCGTCGAGACGCGTTGCGCGACGACGATCTTGGTCACCTGCGGCAGTTCTCGCCAGAGGGCCTGGCGCAGCTTCGCGTCGGTCGACAGGTCGAGCGCCGAGAACGAGTCGTCGAAGACGAGGATGTCGGGCTGGTGCACGATGGCGCGGGCGATCGACAGGCGCTGCCGCTGCCCGCCCGACACGTTCGTGCCGCCCTGCGCGATGCGGGCGCCCAGGCGGTCGTCCATCTCCTCGACGAAGTCGCGACCCTGCGCGATCTCGAGCGCGTGCCACAGTTCGTCGTCGGTGGCGTCCTCGCGGCCGAACCGCAGGTTCGAGGCGACGGTGCCGGTGAACAGGAACGCCTTCTGCGGGACGAGGCCGATGCCCTGCCACAGCCGGTCGAGGTCCGCCTCGCGCACGTCGACGCCCGCGACCCGGACGGATCCGCTCGTCACGTCGAACAGCCGCGGGATGAGCGACACGAGCGTCGTCTTGCCGGCGCCGGTGGATCCGACGATCGCGACCGTCTCGCCGCGCGCGGCCGAGAAGCTCACCCCCGAGAGCACGGGCTCGTCGGCTCCGGGGTAGGTGAAAGTGACGTCGTCGAACTCGACGGTGCCGGGCGTCGGGAAGACCGACACGGGCTGGGTGGGCTTCACCAGTCCGCCCTCGACCGCGAGGACCTCGCCGATGCGGTCGGCCGACACCGCGGCGCGCGGGATCATGATCGTGATGAACGTCGCCATCAGCACACCCATCAGGATCTGACCGATGTACTGCATGAAGGCGAACAGTGTGCCGATCTGCACCGACCCCTCGTTCACCTCGATGCCGCCGAACCAGATGACCCCGACGACGGTGACGTTCAGGATGAGCATCGCGAGCGGAAACATCAGGACGAAAAGAGACCCGACCTTGCGGCCGACGACCATGATGTCGGTGTTCGCGCCCCGGAAGCGCTCCTCCTCGATACGCTCGCGCACGAACGCGCGAACGACGCGGACGCCGGTGAGCTGCTCGCGCATGATGCGGTTCACCGCGTCGAGCTTCTTCTGGTAGCTGCGGAACAGCGGCACCATCCGACTGATGATGAGGATGCCGACGACCAGCAGCGTCGGCACCGACACGCCGATCAGCCAGCTGAGTCCGACGTCCTGCTGCAGCGCCATGATGATGCCGCCGATGGCCAGCAGCGGCGCGGTGACGAGCATCGTCGCGCCCATCATCGCCAGCATCTGCACCTGCTGGACGTCGTTGGTGTTGCGGGTGATGAGCGAACCGGCGCCGAACTGCGTGACCTCGCGTTCGGAGAACCCGCTGACGCGCTGGAAGACGTCGCGGCGGATGTCGCGCCCGACGGCCATCGCGGCGCGGGCGGCGAAGAACGTGGCGATGATCGAGGCGACGATCTGCCCGAGGGCGATCGTCAGCATGAGGACACCGTGCGACCAGATGTAGCCGATGTCGCCGCGGGTGACGCCGTTGTCGATGATGTCGGCGTTGAGGCGGGGGAGGTAGAGCGCGGCCATGGCGGAGGCGAACTGGAAGACCAGCACCCCGACTACCAGCCAGCGGTAGGTGCGCAGGTAGCGCACCAGGAGGGTTCCGAGCATGAGTCTCAGAGTGCCACCACCCGCCGACATGCGCGTCCCCCTGCGGGGGGATGTCCGCTGACGGCGTAGCGCCGTCAGGCCACCGCGGCGAGCAGTTCCTTCACGTGCGCGACGATCTCGCGCGGACGGAAGGGTTTGGCGACGACCTCGTCGACCCCGGCGCGGAGCGCCTCCTCGCGGTCCGAACTGTGGACGCGCGCGGTGAGCATGATGATGTGGGGCTGCGGGATGCCGGCGGCCCGGATCTCACGCGCTGCCTGGATGCCGTCGGTGCCGGGCATCATCCAGTCCATCAGCACGACGCACGGATGGTCGGCGACGACCCGTTCGACCGCCTCCCGGCCGTTGCCGGCGCGGCCGGCCACGATCCCGGCGCGGTCGAGACTGGAGACGAGGAGCATAGCGATGTCGTCGTCGTCGTCAACCACGAGCACGGAAATTTCCACCCCCGTACTCTGACACGATCCCGGGGTGTGGACGAACCCCGGCCGCGGGCGGGGGTATCCCGGCGTTCGTCTGGTACAAGGGGGCCGATGTGAGCGATCGTCCGATGTGGAAGCCGATGGTTCCGAGGGACCTCTTCCTGAGGCTGCAGCTGCCGTTCGCCGCGGGGACGCTCTTCGTCGTCGTCGCCGCGGGCCTGGCGGTGCCTGGCCTGTGGACGTCGCCGCTGCTGTTCACCGGCGCGGGCGCGGCGGTCGCGGCATCCGTCGCCTTCGTCCCGTCGCGGCGCGGCTGGCTGCTGACGCCGTGGGGCATCGTCGTTCCGCTCGTCGACGTCGTTTCGGTGGCGCTGGTGCGCGCCGAACTGTTCGGCTACATCCCGACCGTCGGTGTGCTCTGCCTCATGCCGTTCGCGTGGATCGCACTGCGGTACCGCTGGCAGGCCCTCTCGCTGGTCTTCCTGGGCGGCATCCTGATCTCCGCGCTGCCGCTCGTGCTGCGTGTCGAGGCGATCTCCACGCCGCTCATGCTCCTCAACCTCATGACGCTCCCGATCCTGACGACGGGCATCTCGGTCGGGATCCACCTCGGCGCGAACAGCTTCCGCCGGAGCCGGCAGGACGTGCAGGACACCGCCGAATCCCTCGCGTCGACCCTCGCGCAGTCGCGCGACGACGAGCTCGTGCTGCGCACCGTGCTCGACACGGTCAACGGCGCCGTCGCCTTCTACAACGCGGACGGGCGCCTCGTGCTCGCCAACCGCGCCGCGCAGAAGCTGGCCGAGACGGTCGGGTTCCGCTTCGACGATCCGCCGTACGCGGGGCCGAACGTGTGCCGAGGCGATCGGACGACGCCCGTCCCGTGCGAGCAGCAGCTCGTGCCGCGGGCGCTGCGCGGGGAGGTCATCCACAACCACCTCGAGTGGTGCGGTCCGGAGGGGGACCAGATCGCGATCCTCTCGTCGTCGCGGCAGGTCCACCGACCCGACGGCGCACTCCTCGGCACCGTGATCGCGGCGTACGACGTGACCGACCTCGCCGACGCGGTCGAGGCGCGCGAGGAGTTCCTCACCACCGTCTCGCACGAGTTGCGGACCCCGCTCACCTCCGTCGTCGGATACACGGAGCACGTCGTCGAGACGCTGGGGGCGGATGCCGAGAGGCTCGGCGTCGCGCAGGCGCTGAACGCGATCGCACGAAACGGCGACGTGCTGCTGGAGCGCGTCGCGCAGCTGCTCACCGCGGGCAACAAGCGGATGGTGCTGGCACCCGCGCCCGTCGACGTCGTCGCGCTCGTGGAGGAGACCGTCGCGGTCGTGACGCCCTTCGCGACCCAGGCGGGGGTGACGCTCTCGGTCGACGGCGAGGGTGTCGTCGCCGAACTCGACGCGCGCCGCATCGAGCAGGCGGTCGAGAACGTCCTCACGAACGCCGTCAAGTTCACGCCGCGCGGCGGCTCGGTGACGGTGCGCGTCGCCGGCGACGGCGGACGGGCGGTCATCTCGATCTCCGACACCGGCGTCGGGATGAGCGCCGAGGACAAGCAGCGCGTCTTCGACCGGTTCTATCGGGCGAGCACGGCCAGGGAGAACGCGGTGCAGGGGATCGGCGTGGGACTGTCCATCGTGAAGTCGATCGTCGACGCGCACGGCGGCGAGATCACGATCGAGAGCGAGCAGGGCCGGGGCACGACGATCGGGCTGTCGTTGCCGCGCACCCGTGAGACCACGCCCCCGGCCGAGGAGTTCGCGCTGTCGGCATGAGAGGGACGGATGCCGGTACCCGCGTCGCTAGGATGACGCCGTGACAGCCTCCGGAGACGACCCGCGGGACAGCCGTTCCCCGCGGAATGCCCGGTGGCTGCGCGAGGTCACCGACCGGGTCCCCACCGCGTGGCTCCCCGGCATCGTCACCGCCGTCTTCCTCGGCGCCGCGGCCGCGTTCGGCGGGCTCGAAGCCGTCGCCGCACCCCCCATCGCCACCCTGCAGGCGGGCCAGGAGCACCGCAACGACATGCTCGCGTTCACGGTCGAGCGTGCGGTGCTCATCGACTCGTTCCCCGAAGCCGGGGCATCGGCGAACGCCGAGAACGGAGAGCGGGTCCTCGCCGTCGTCGTGACCGCCCAGAACACGTGGGATCGCGCGGTGCCGGCGGAGAACGACGCGTCCCTGACGGGGATGCTCCGCGCGCCCTCGCTTGCGGACCCGGAACCCGTGGCCGCGGCCCGTTTCGATGACGGGACGAAGGAGCCGTGGCTGCAGCCGGGCCTGCAGGCCGAGCTCGTCGTGACCTGGGTCATCGACGAGGACGAACTCGCCGCCGGCGATCAGATCGAGCTCGACCTGCGCGACTTCTCCCTGCAACAGGGTCAGGTCGTGTTCTCGGGCGACGTCTGGTCCGATCCGGTCGTGACGGCGCGCATCGCGATTCCGGTCACCGACGTGGGTGCCGGGGCCGACGCCGAGCAGACGGGGGCCGAGCAGTGAGGCCGTGGGCGGTGTGGGCGATCGGCATCACGTTGCTCGTCGCCGCGTGGGGTGTGACCAAGGTCACGCCCGGCCCAGAGTTCACCGAAGCCTCGTTCGTGACGGAGGCCCGGCTCGGGGAGCGAGCCGTCGGATCGGAACTGATCGTCACAGTCGACGACGTCGTCCTCGTGACCACCGCCTCGGATCGCCGGGGGTGGACCGCGAAGGGGGTCTGGCTGGTCGTCGATCTCGCGCTGTCCGCCAAGACGAGTGAGGAGCGCGCCCTCCTCGGAACGGCGACCCTCGATGTGGACGGTCGCACCTACCGGGCCAGCGAGCGACCGGAGTCCCTGCTGAGCGAGCCTCTCGGGGCGGGGATCACGACGACGGGGAGCCTCGCCTTCGAACTGCCGGAGGAGGCCACCGGGTCGGAGGCGACCATCCGCTTCGCGTCCAAGGCGGGAGACGTGAGGCTGGACTCGGTCATCGAGATGACGCTCGACCTCGCCGAGCTTCCGCGCGAGGATGCGCGCGAGCTCCGCCCGACCGTGGGAGGCGGACTGTGAGCGCGTGGTGGCGCCGCAACCGGCGCGCGCTGCTCGCGGTCGTCGTCCTCGTCCCGCTGACGGTCGGAGTCGCCGGCGGATGGGAGTTCTGGAAGCAGGTGCAGGGGCGGCCGACGTTCGCCGTGACGGCCGACGCGGGCACCACGATCGACTTCGACGGGATCACGTTCGGTCCTGCGAAGGCGGAGGAGATCACCGTCCCGGACGTCGAGTTGCCGCCCGACACGAAGGTGGTCGCCGTCAGCGTGCCCGTCGACCGGCACGGGGCGTCGACGGCGTGCTCGATCCCGGTGCTGCGTGAACTCGGGGGACAGGGGCGCCTGTGGGAGGCCGACCACCAGATCCTCCGCTGGGATTGGCGGCTCTACACGTTCTGCCCGGCCGACCCGAGGGCCGACTCATTCCCGGACGGGCCTTTCACGATCGACGTGCCCTTCATCGTCCCCGACGACGTCACGGGAGAGCTCGGCGTCGAGTTCACGCTCGTCGACGAGCTGCCGCGCTACGTTCGACTCGTCGTCGTGCCCTGACGCGACGACGGGTGCACCGATCAGCGCGCCGACCGTGGCGTCGTACGCACCGGCGATGAGAGACACCCGGAGTGGCTCGATGACGAGGGCCGGGATGCCGAGGAGCAGTCCACCGGCTCCGCGCCAGAAGTCGTCGACACCGTGCGGTCCGACCGCTCGCGTCACCCCGAACGTCAGCAGCGGGTCGAGGAGCTGGATCACGACGTAGGCGAGGACGTAGCCGCCCACGAGGATCGGGCCGCCGCGCCACATCAGTACGATCGCACGCCAGATGGGTTGGAACCTCGCCCCGACTCCCGCCCCGATGTCGCCCAGCCGGCGGCGGAGGCGCTGGGGGAGGCTGCCGTAGCGTTCCCTGGCGCGGCGCACGAGGTCGCCGCGCCACTGGACGCCCTTCGGCGCGACGGCCTGGCCGTAGACGACACCGGCGACGGTCAGCCACGCCAGCGGTACGGCGATCAGCCCCACCGCCTCGCCGACGACGAGGGCCACACCATCCCACGCCCATCCCAGCGGAGCGAACCACGTTCCGACCGTTTCGCGCAGGTCGCCGAGCCATTCGATCGCACGGCGGGACTGCACCCAGGACGTGACACGACCGAAGAGGTCGCTGACGAACAGGACCGTCAGGAAGACCCAGAGGCCCTCGAGGTAGGTGGCGGCGAGCCCCGTCCAGCGGGGCAGACGTCCGTTCCACCGTCCCCAGGCCCAGCGGCCGACGAACGCGGCCACGACGACGGCGATCGTCCACGGCTCCCAGGTGAGCGCCGTCACGGTTCCCGAGGTGTCGACCTCCACACCTGAGACCACTCCGGTCAAGCCGCGCCCGAGCTTCACCTGGATGGCCGTGTCGACGTAGACGGCGAAGTCCTCCTTCAGGAAGCCGAGGGCCGCGTAGACCGCCATGAAGGGCAGAGTCGAGGAGAGCATCGCGTCGCGGAACGCCACCCGACGAGCGCGCGGCTCCGTCGGCGGAGGTGCGATCGCACCGAGCCGCACCATCCCGTCGCGGAGCACGAGGAACATCGCGACGAGGCTGATGAGCTTCGCGAGGATCGCCAACGGCAGGAGCAGGATGCCGCCGAGCGCGGTGTAGCCGCCGACGTACCCGGCGACCTCGAGGCCGACGTACCGGCCGAGCGTCCCGGCCAGGTACCACGCGAGCAGCGCCGGCCAGTGGCGCACGAGGAGGCGCCACGTGAGGCCGAGCATGGTTCGCACGGTCTCACCGTAGTGGCACCGACGCGGCGACGCCCGCCCGATCACGGGGATCGGACGGGCGTCGGCGGATGCCGCTGCTCAGCCGGCGCCGCCGCCTGAGTCGCCGGTGCTCCGGCGGCCCTGACGCTCGCGCGCCTCGCGCTTCGCGGCGGCCGCGGCCAGCTCGGCCCGGATCGTGTCGGTGCGCACGTCGGTCGGGCGGTCACCGGCATCCCACATCCGGTCCACGGCCGCCTGCGGGTGTCCCTCTTCGGCGGCGAGCGACGCCTCGAGCGCGCGCTCGTACCGGCTCTGCCGGCGCTTGAGCCACAGACCCGCGACGAGCATGACCACGAGCACCGAGTACGCGACGGCGGCGAACGGGTGCAGCACGAGGTCGGCGAGGTCGCCCTGGCTCAGCTGCAGCGCCTTGCGCAGCTGCTGCTCGCCCATCGGGCCCAGGATGAGTCCGACGATGAGCGGCGCGATCGGGAAACCGAACCGGCGCATGAAGTACCCGAGCGCCCCGACGATCAGCAGGATCGCGATGTCCAGCGTCGAGAAGCTGACCGCGTACGCCCCGAGGACGGCGAAGGTGATGATGCCCGCGTACAGGTAGGGGCGCGGGATCTGCAGCAGCTTCACCCAGATGCCCGCCAGCGGCAGGTTCAGGATGATGAGCAGCACGTTGCCGATGTAGAGGCTCGCGATGAGCGCCCACACCAGGTCGCCCTGGTTCTGGAACAGCTGCGGACCGGGCTGGATGCCGTACGACTGGAACGCCGTGATGATGATCGCCGCGGTCGCCGTCGTCGGCAGTCCCAGCGTCAGCAGCGGCACGAGCACACCGGCCGCAGCCGCGTTGTTCGCGGCCTCCGGACCGGCGACGCCCTCGATCGCACCGCGACCGAACTGGCTCTTGTTCTTCGACAGGCTCTTCTCGCTCGCGTACGAGAGGAAGGTCGCGACGTCCGCGCCGCCGGCGGGGATCGTCCCGACGGGGAAGCCGATGAACGTGCCGCGCAGCCACGGCTTCCACGAGCGCTTCCAGTCCTCGCGGGTCATCCAGTTGCGCCAGCCGCGGGTGACGGGGATCACCGGGATCGGTCCGTGCCGCAGACGGGCAGCGACGTAGAACGCCTCGCCGATCGCGAACAGGCCGACCGCGACGAGCACGACGCTGATGCCGTCTGACAGCGCGAGGACACCGAGGGTGTAGCGCGCCTGCCCCGTGGTCACCTCGGTGCCGATGAGCCCGATGAGCAGGCCGATGCCGAGCGAGGCGAGACCGCGCGCCGGCGACGAGCCGAGCAGCGCGCCGACGGTGATGAAGGCGACGACGATGAGCGCGACGAAGTCCGCCGGCGCGAGGTTCACCGCGAAGCGCGCGATGATCGGGGCGAACAGCGTCAGCAACGCCGTCGCGATCGTCCCGGCGACGAACGAGCCGATCGCTGCGGTCGCGAGCGCCGCGGCGCCCCGGCCGAGCTTGGCCATCTTGTTGCCTTCGATGGCGGTGATGACCGACGCCGATTCGCCCGGGGTGTTGAGCAGGATGCTGGTGGTCGAGCCGCCGTACATGCCGCCGTAGTAGATGCCGGCGAACGTGATGATCGCGGCGGTGGGGGAGAGCGAGTAGGTCAGCGGCAGCAGCAGCGCCACGGTCATCGCGGGACCGATGCCGGGGAGGACGCCGACGGCGGTGCCGACGATCACGCCGATGAAGGCGAAGAGGAGGTACTCGGGCTGCAGCGCCGTCGCGAAGCCCTCCATGAGGGAGTTCAGTGCGTCCATGATCTCTTCCGATCAGCCGAACAGGGGACCGGGGCCGTACCACCAGTCGAAGGCCATGCCGCGGGGCAGCGACAGGCCGAGGCCCTCGCCGAACAGCAGTTGGGTGCCGATGCCGAGCACGAGCCCGGCGAGGAAGGCGACCCACGGCCGCTTGGCGCCGAGGGTCCAGGCCGCTCCGCCGAACAGGAGCGCGGCGACCATCCACCAGCCGAGGATCTCGAGCAGGACGATGACGCCGACGACGAGTCCCACGAGCTTGAGGATCGTCCACCAGTCGGTCGCCGCGTTCGGGTCGATGTCCTCGCCGTCCTCGGGAGCGGCGACCTTGCCGCGCACGGCGGCGACGACCAGGAAGGCACCCGAGGCGAGGAGGATCGCCGAGACGAGGAACGGGAACACCTGCGGGCCGATCACCCCGCCGGCGGGGACGCGGATCGAGAACGCGCCGACCAGGGCGAACACGCCCAGGCCGACGATCACGCCGGCGAAGATCAGGTTGCCGATGCGGTCCGCCCCCCAGCCGGGGCGCGCAGTCTCCTGCGCACCCCGGTCCAGAGTGCTCTCGCTCATGACACGAGACCGATGTTCTTCAGGGTGCTCGTCACATCGGTGACGTTCTCGTCGACGAAGGTCGAGAACTCGTCGCCGGTGAGGAAGGCGTCTGTCCAGCCGTTGGTCTCGAGCGCCTCCTGCCAGGCGGCCGACTCGTGCATCTCGGTGACGAGGTTCACAAGGCCCTCGGCATCCGCGTCGCTGATGCCGCCGGGGGCCAGCAGGCCGCGCCAGTTCGTGTACGTGATGTCGAAGCCCTCGTCGATCATCGTCGGGGCGTCGGGCAGCAGCTGGGCCGGCTCGTCGCTCGAGACGGCGAGGGCGCGCAGGTCGCCGGACTCGACGTACTCGGCGAACTCGCCGACACCCGAGATGCCCGCCGCCGCGTTGTTGCCGAGCAGCAGCGAGACCGCCTCGCCACCACCAGCGTTCGGGATGTAGTTGAGCTTCTCGGTGATGCCGGCGCCGTCGAGGCCGGCCTCCTCGAGCAGGAGACCCGCGAGGATGTGGTCGGCGCCGCCGGCGGAACCGCCGGTGATCGTGACCGACTGACCGTCCGCGACGACCGCGTCGACGAGGTCCTGCAGGGTCTGGTACTCGCTGTCGGCGGGAACGACGACGACGAGCGGCTCCTCGGTCAGGCGCGCGATCGGGGTGGTGTCCTCGATGCGGTTCTCGGCGGCGTTCGTCTCGACCGCGCCGACCATCACGAGGCCGGTCACCATGAGGGTGTACGGGTCCTTCTCGTTCGCGAGGCTCGCGAGGCCGACGGTGCCGCCGGCGCCGCCGATGTTGGTGACGGCGGCCGTGCCGACGAGGTCCTCGTCGGTGAGCACCGCCGAGACGGCGCGGCCGGTCTGGTCCCAGCCGCCGCCGGGGTCGGCGGGGACGATGATGCTGACGTCGTCGACCTGGGCCGCCGCTTCCTCGGACCCCGCTCCGCCGCCGCCGACGGCAGCGCCGCGGGGGTTGCAGCCGGACAGGGTGAGGGCGGCGACGCCCGCGAGGGCGATGATCGCAAAGGACTTGCGCATGGGGGGACTCCTCTTCGAGTTCCGTCGAGGCATCCTCGCCCCGACGTCCGTTCGCACAGACGCTAGGCAGCGGCGACGTCGGTGTCGCGCTTGCGGAACTAAGTGGGAGTTCGGAAAGTATTGGTCCCGTCCGGGGTGGGCGCGACGGGGCGCTCCGGGGGAGAATGAGCGCGTGCCCCGAGCGATGTCGCTGAGATGGCAGCTGCTGCTGCTGCAAGCCTTCATCGTCTGCGTCGTCATCGTCATCACCGGGGTCGTCGCGATCTCCTTGCAGGAGGGATCGATCCGCGAGTCCTACCGGGAGCGGATGGTGGGGGTGGCCCTCTCGATCAGCAGGCTCCCCTCCATCGCCGAGGCGTTCGACGACCCCGACCCGAGCGCCACGATCCAACCGCTCGCCGAGGTCATCCGCGAGGCATCCGATCTCACCTACGTCGTCGTGACGGATGCCGCCGGCATCCGCTACTCGCATCCGAACGAGGACCGCATCGGCGAGGCCGTGTCGACCGACCCGTCGGCACCGCTGTCGGGTCAGGTGTGGTCGGGCACCGAGACGGGGACGCTCGGCGAGTCGTACCGCGTGAAGGTGCCGTTGTACGCCGGCGGCGCCGTCTCGGGCGAGATCATCGGATCCGTCTCCGTCGGGGTGCTCGAGTCCGAGCTCGCCGCCGACGTGCAGTCGCGGCTGCCGTGGCTGCTCCTCGCGCTCGGCGGCTCGGCCGTCGTCGGCGTGTTCGGTGCAGCCGGGGTCGCCGCCCTCATCCGTCGTCGCATCCTGGGCCTCGAGCCGGAGCAGATCGCCGAGCTCGTCGCCGAACGCGAGACGATGCTGCACCGTCTGTCGGAGGGGGTGGTCCGCGTCGACCGCGACGGGGTCGTCGCGAGCGCGAACGACGCCGCCGTGCGCCTGCTCGGGGCCGGACCGCTCATCGGCGAGCAGGCCTCGGACGTGCTCGAGGGACCGATCCACGAAGTCCTCGTCAACGGGGAGCGCGAGGGGCGGCTCGTCCTCGCCGGGGAGCGTCCGCTCATCGCCCGCGCGACGGGTCTGTACGACGACGACGGCAAGCCGGTCGGTGGCACCCTGCTGCTGCGCGACCACACCGAACTGCACCAGGCGGTCCGCGAGATGGACGGCCAGCAGTCGCTCACCGACGGACTGCGCGCGCAGGCGCACGAGTTCGCCAATTCGATGCACGTCGTGTCGGGGCTCCTCGAACTCGGCGCCTGGGACGACGCACGCGACTTCATCGCGCGGATGCAGCCGGGCGGCTCGCTCGACATCGGCGCCGCCAGCGAGCAGCTGGGCCCCGAGCTCGCGGCTCTCCTCTCGGCGAAGCTCGCGCGCTCGCGCGAGCTCGGCATCACCTTCTCGATCGACGCCGAGGGCATGGTCCCCGCTGCGGTGACCGGGGACCTCGTCACGGTGGTCGGCAACCTCGTCGACAACGCGTTCGACGCGTGCCGCGCCGGCGACACGCTCGCGCTCGCCGTGCACGCCGGCGCCGAGGGCGTCAGCGTCATCGTCGAGGACAGCGGTCCCGGCGTCGATCCCGCGCTCGCCGACCGGGTCTTCGACGAGGGCGTCAGCACGAAGGATCCGAGCGCCCGCACCCGCGGCGTCGGCCTCGCCCTCGTCCGCCGCATCGCCCGCCGCCACTCGGGCGACGTCGTCCTCAGCCGGTCCGCCCTCGGCGGGGCGCGCTTCGCCGTCGTCCTCCCCGTCCCCGCGAGGGTCTCGTGAGCCTCCGCGTGCTGGTCGTCGACGACGCCCCCGCCGTCGCCCAGCTGCACGGCCGTTTCGTCGACGCCCATCCGCAGTGCGAACTCGTCGGCACGGCGGCATCCGGTCCCGATGCCGTCGCCGCCATCCGCTCCCTCGAACCCGACCTCGTGCTCCTCGACGTACACCTGCCCGGCTTCTCGGGCATCGAGGCGCTCCGCGCCGTAAGAGCGGATGCCGCCGTCCGCCAGCCCGAGGTCGTCGCCGTCACCGCGGCCCGCGACGTCGAGACCGTCCGCGACGCGCGCCTCATGGGCGTGCGGCACTACATCGTGAAGCCGTTCACCGCCCACGACCTGCACCAGCGGATCGACGACGTCATCGCCGAGCGCGGAGCCGCGGCATCCAGCGGCACCCTCGACCAGACCCGGATCGACGCCGTCATGCGGCCCTCCGCCCGGCGCTCGCTGCCGAAGGGGCTCACACGCGAGACGCTCGAGCTCGTGCACGACGCGCTGCGCCGCCTCGGCGGCGGGACGGCCGCCGACCTCGCCGCGGAGCTCGGCCTCTCGCGGGTGAGCTGCCGGCGCTACCTCGAGCACCTCGCCGACGAGGGCGCCGCCCGCCGCACGATGGACTACGCGACCGCCGGGCGGCCGAGCACGCGATACGTCGTGTAGGACTCTCATCGTCGGGCGACGTACTCCTCGATGATCACTCCGGAATCGAACGCTCGCGTCCCCACGAGATCGAACAATCGTGGCTCGAACGCGGATTCCCCGAACAGGGGGATGCCGGAGCCGAAGACCACCGGATTGCGCTTGAGGATCAGCCGATCGATCTCGGGGAGCAGTGAACCGGCGAGCTCGCCACCGCCGCAGAGCCAGATGTCTCCACCTGGCTCGCGCTTCAGTTCCCGCACGGTGCGGAGCGGCTCATGGGCGACGGCGATGTCGGGGTCGAACCCGCCGCCGTCCACGCGCGTCGCCACGATCTGTCGCAGGTGGGGGTAGGGACTCGTCACTCCGATCTCGAGTGCCGGCCTCAGGGTGTCCCGGCCCATGATCACCGTGTCGAAACGTCCCGCGGCGAGTGGGATGCCGAAGGCGTCGGCGACGTGGGCGGGGAGCGTCTCCGGGAACTCGTTCAACAGGACGGTCATATGGTCGCCGGCCGCCAGGAACGCGTCCGTTTCACCGCCCGGTCCCGCGATGGCACCGTCGAGGCTGACGGCGACGTAATAGACCAGCTCGCGCATGGCATCTCCAATCACTACTTCTGTCGTGGTCAACGTACGACATCTGTCGTGGCATCGCTAGAGTCACCTCATGGTCCGCAACCAGGAACGACGCGCCGCCCTCGCGGATGCGGGGATCCGCGTCCTCGCCACCGAGGGCGCCCGAGGCCTCACGCATCGCGCCGTGGACGCCGCCGCCGGCACACCTCGGGGTACCGCGTCGAACTACTTCGCCACGAGAGCGGACCTCATTTTCGCTCTCGTGCAGCGGATAGGCGAACGGCTCACCCCCGACCCGGCCGTGTCCGCGCTCCTGCGCCGTCGTCAGCCGGGACGCGAGCTGTTCGGGGAGTACGTCCGCGACATCGTCCGTCGTCTGATGGCCGACCCGCACGTCACCCTCGCCCTCTTCGAGTTGCGGCTGGAGGCCGCGCGTCGTCCCGACGTGGCGGGCGCGCTCGCCGAGTGGCGGCGTCGGTCCTTCGAGGACGACGTCGCCTTCAACCGCACAGCCGGACTTCCGGGCGGCGCCGTCGAGATCGCCCTGTTCCACTTCGCGGTGGACGGTCTGGTCTTCGACCGGCTGACCCAGCCGCTCGACGACGGTCTCGACGTGGACGATGCCATCGACGTCCTCGTGTCGCGGTTGCTGCCGTGACCCGTAGGGTCGGGACCACGTTCACCGAGGTCACGCGTGTGCGCTGCGCGCCGGAGGTGCTGTTCGACCTCTCGCTGTCGATCGACGCGCACCTCGACTCCATGCGGCGGTCGCACGAGCGCGCTGTCGCCGGGGTGACGAGCGGGACGATCGGGCTGGGGGAGAGCGTCACCTGGCGCGCCCGCCACTTCGGCGTGATGTGGACGATGACCTCGCAGATCACCGCGCTCGAGCGCCCGCGTGGGTTCGTCGACGAGCAGGTGCGCGGACCGTTCCGGGTCTTCCGTCACGAGCACCGGTTCGAGCGGGACGGGGACGTCACGGTCATGACCGACACCGTCACCCTGCGCTCGCCGCTGCTCGGGGTGATCGTCGAACCGCTCCTGCTGCGCCCGTACATGGAGCGGCTGATCCGTACGCGGAACGCGGTGCTGGTCCGGAAAGCCGCCCCGGCCTCGGGTGGCCGGGCGGCCTGACGCGGCGACTCTGCCCGTCCACCGGGGATTTCGGCGTCGCGCGCGATAGCGTGGGAGCGCGTCCGTCGCGCACCGAGAGGAATCCATGAGCACTGGCAGTGAACCGACACACGCCTCCGCGCACGTCACCGGTGGGTCGGCACGGTTCACGACGGTCGACGGCGCCGAACAGACCCTCGACGCTCCTGACGCCGACGGCGTGCGCCGCCTCATCGTCGACCGGGTGAGAGCGGATGCCGCGGCCGCCGGCACGGCGATCGAACTGCGCACGAGCGGCGACCGCGGTGAGCATCGCCTGATCGTGGGACCTTCGGGCGAGATCGACGTCGAGGTGGATGACCGCACCGTCACCCGTGCGGAGCTGCGCCAGCAGGCGTGGTGGACCACGGACCCCGAGCCGGTGCACGAGGCCGAGGCTGACGAGGACGACGCTCCCGCCGCGGAGGCTGAGCCCGAGGTGGATGGCGCGGAGCCCGCGCTCGTCGCCGAGGTTCCGGCGTTCTTCCCGCCGTCGTCGAGCCCCCTCCCCGAGTCCGCCGAGCGGCCCCCCGTCTTCGACAGCGGGGACGACGACGACCTCGACGAGGACGATGCGGCGCCGGCCGAATGGGCGCCCGCCCGCGTGACCGAGATCCCCGCAGCCGCCCCGGCGACGGGAACCGACCCCGTCGACGTCGCGCGCGCGGACGAGCCGGAGCCCGCAGCCGAGCCGGAGCCCGCGGACGAACCGGAGCCCGCAGCCGAACCGCACAACACAGCGACCGCCACGCCCGAGGCGCCGGCCCCCACCGACGGCGCACCCGCGCCCGAGACCGCGTTCGAGGCATCCGCCTCCAACGGGTCCCGTCCCTCGTTCATCGAGCCTCCCGAGGTCCACCCCGCCACCGTTTCGGGCTGGCGCTCGTTCTTCGTGCGGATCGGCATCCCGATCAAGCCGTCGAAGGCGGAACTCGCGCGTGCGGAGCGCGAGAAGGCGGTCTCGCGTCAGTGGGCCGGATGCCGCGCCATCGCCGTCGCCAACGGCAAGGGCGGCGTCGGCAAGACCATGACGACCGCGGTGCTGTCGGCGGTGTTCGCGCGCCACGGCGGCGGCAACGTCCTCGCGTGGGACAACAACGACACCCGCGGCACCCTGGGGTGGCGCACCGAGCAGGGCGACTACGACACGACGATCCGCGACCTGCTCCCCGAAGCATCGCGGTTGCTCGAGGCGACCGCATCCGTCTCCGACATCGCACGATTCGTTCATCACCAGTCCGTCGACCGCTACGACGTGCTGCGCTCGAACCCCGAACTGCTCGCGGCCGACCAGCGCATCACGACCGCCGACTTCGACCTGCTCGCGCAGGTCGCGGCGCGGTACTACCGCATGGTCATCTTCGACTCGGGCAACGATGAGTCGGCCGACCGCTGGCTGCGCATGATCGACTCGGCGCATCAGCTCGTCGTCCCGACCCTCGCCGCCCCCGAGTCGGCCGAATCCGCCGCCCTCCTCCTCGACGCGCTGCGCAAGCGCGACGAGCACTCGCGCCGCCTCGCCGACGGCGCCGTGGTCGTCGTGGGGCAGTCCGAGCGTGCCGGCATCGGCGCCGCGCAGCGCATCGCCGCCGGCTTCGAGGGGCACGTCCGCGCGGTCGAGATCATCCCGTTCGACGACGCGCTCAAGGCCGGCCGCATCCGGTACGACGCCCTGCAGTCGCGCACGAAGGACGCCTGGATGCGCGCCGCCGCCGCCGTCGCGAACGGCCTCTGAGCGGGCGTCCGAGTCGTGCGTCTCGCGACGGCGGTGATGCTGGTCGTCGCGGTGCTGACCGGAGCGATCCTCCTGGGGGGACTCTGGCTCGACACCCGCGAGAGCGCCGACGCCCGCTGCCTCGCGGCTGAGATTCCTGCCGGCGTCGCCGTGTCGGAGGTGGCGCTGATTTCCGCCGAGGCGACGGCGTGGCCGGTCGGGCGCCGCTGCGAGTGGCGGGCGGCTTCGGGCGACGGCGTCGTCCTAACGCAGACGGGATGGCCGCGGACGATCGGCTTCGCCGTGGTCGGTGCGCTGTCGGCGTGCGTCGCGATTCTCGGGATGCGGCGACGTCGGCCGGCCGCGATCGCGCCGCTCGCCGTCTGCCTCGTCGTGTACGGCCTTGCGGTCTTCTGGGCGGGCTGACCGCACCGCCCCTGGGGGAGGATGGGCAGATGACCGCTGCGGATCACGACACGCGCCTCATCCAGGTCGCCACGCGGCTGAGCGTGGCTCCCGCCGGTGATTTCGTCGCGCTGCGCACCGAGGCCGCGGCCGAGGCGGCCGACCGCGAGCTGGCGGCGGCGATCCGCAAGCTCCGTAAGCCCGTCGTCGCCGCGTGGATCGTCAACCTGCTCGCCTCCCACGACCCCGATGCCCTCGCGCCGGCGGCGGACCTCGCCGACGAGTTCCGCGAAGCGGTGGATGCCGGTGACGGCGCCGCTCTCGCCGACCTCGCGCGCCGGCGCCGCAGCATCCTCCGCGGACTCGTCGACCGCGCCGTCACCCTCGCCGCCGAGGCGGGTGCCGACGTCGGCGCCGCCGTCCGCTCCGCCGTCGAGCAGACCCTCGACGCCGCGCTGCGGGATCCGGATGCCGCCGCTGCCGTCGCGAGCGCCCGGTTGCTGCGCCCCATCGAGGCGACCGGAATGGACGCGCCCGACCTCTCCGACGCGGTCTCGGGACCCTTCGACGTCGCCTCAGCCCGGCCCGAGCCGACCGACGACCTCGCCGAGCGTCGCGCGGCCCGCGAGGCCGCGCGAGCAGCGGCCGAGACGCGACGTCACGCCGAGAGTCTCGAGCGCGACCTCGATCGCATCGAGGACCGCTGGCGGGCGGCGCAGGAGCGGGCGTCGTCGCTCGAGGACCGCCTGGCGGAACTCGACCGGGAACGCGCCCGTCTCGAGGACGAGGCAGAGCGGGCACGCGCCGAGGTCGAGGACCTCGGGGAGCAGCGCCGCCGTGCCCGTGCCGCCGCGACGAAGGCTCGGTCGGCGGCCGACCGTGCGGACGACTGATCAGCCGCGGGCGCGGTGCTGGTCGAGTGCGGTCGTGGCCGTCGACCAGACCAGCGTCTGCGCGACCTCCTCGGCCCGGTCGTACCGCGGCCCGCTGAGGACCACGTAGACCGCACCGACGACGTCGATGTAGCCGGCGACCTCGCCGGCGATCCGGACCTCGTAGCGGTCCTCCGCGATCAGGTCCCACTGGATGCGCGACGCTCGGGGTGCGGCATCCGCCGGTCGACGCGTCGGCAGTGCGCGCAGCGTCTCCGAATCCACGAACATGTCCTGCACCTCGTTCCGCTCACCCCGTCGACACGTATCCCAGGTGATCACCATCGCCCCGCGCGCCCGGGCGGCGGAGGGGATTGACGCGGCCCGAGGCGCGCGCTAGCCGACGGCGGGGGAGCGTTCCGCGGCCTCGCGGACGGCCGTCGTGACCGTCTCGAGGAGCGGCGACGAGAGGTTCCAGCGCTGCCAGAACAGGGGGACCTCGACCGTGTCGTCGGCCAGAATGACGAGCGAGCCGTCGGCGACACCCGCCTCGAATTGGCCGGGCAGCAGCATCCCCCACCCCAGGCCGATCGTGATCGCCTGCGCGAACTCGGCCGACGCGCTGATGATGTGTCGCGGGGCGTCGCGCCGGGCCCCGTGGAGTTGCGCGAACGCGCTCTGCAGCGTGTCGTGACGGTCGAAGTCGACGCGCGGTGCGGCTTCGAGCGCGGCGCGCCCGAGCCCCCGCGGGAACCACCGATCTGCGAAGCCCCGCGTCGCGACGGCGGTGTACCGCATCCGCCCCAGGGGTGAGGAGACGCATCCGGCCACCGCGTCGCGCTGCGAGGTCACGGCCGCCATGACCGTGCCCGCCGCGAGCAGCTGCGCCGTGCGTTCCTGGTCCTCGCGGTGCAGCTCGAACGTGACCGGGTGCGCGGCGGTGACGGCGGTGAGCGCCGGTAGGAACCACGTGATGAGCGAGTCGGCGTTGACGGCGAGCGGCACCACCGCGGAGCCCGCGTCGTCGCCCAGGGCGGCGCGCGCGTCGTGCTCGAGCAGGTCGAGCTGACGCGCGAGACGCACGAGCGGCTCGCCCGCCTCCGTCGCGGTCACCGGTTTGGTCCGTCGCAGCACCACCCGTCCGACCCGCTGTTCGATGACGCGGATGCGCTGGCTGACCGCGCTCGGGGTGATCCCGAGCCGTGCGGCCGCGCGATCCAGCGTGCCGGCGTCGACGGCGGCGGCCAGCGTGCGCAGGTGCTCGAACGGGATGTCCACGCCACCAGCGTAGTGAAGCGATGCTTCAGATGATGCAGAATCCTTCGCTGTACTGCAGAAGACGAGCTGCCTACCGTGGGACCTGTGACCGCCGAACTCGCCGCCCTCCTCTCGGGCCTCGGACTCTGCCTCGGTCTGATCGTCTCGATCGGCGCGCAGAACGCGATCGTGCTGCGCCAGGGTCTGCGGCGCGAACACGTGGGGATCGTCGTGCTCGTCTGCGTCGTCAGCGACGCGATCCTGCAGACCCTCGGTGTCGCCGGCGTCGCGACCCTCGTCACCGCGCACCCGTGGCTCGAGACGATCGCGCGGTGGGCCGGCGCGGCGTTCATCGTCGGGTTCGCCGTCGTGAGCGCGCGGCGCGCCTGGCGCGGCGGTGGCAGCCTCGAGGCCGCCGAGCCGGAGGGGGCGACGGATGCCGCGGCCCCCGGCACCGTCCTCGTCCGGCCGCGGGCGGCGACGAAGACAGCGACGCTCCTGACCATCCTCGCCGTCACCTGGCTGAACCCCCACGCGATCGTCGAGACGACCGTCGTGCTGGGGTCGGTGGCGGCGACGCACGGCGACGCGCGCTGGTTCTTCCTCGCCGGCGGCGTCGCCGGCAGCACCCTGTGGTTCGTGGTGTTCGGCTACGGCGCGCGCTACCTCGCGCCGCTCCTGCGCACCGCGCGCGCGTGGCGCATCCTCGACGCAGGCATCGCCGTCATCATGCTCGTCATCGCCGTCAGCCTCGTCCTCGGCTGATCGGGCGGGGATGCCGCGGCGCGGCGACCGTCAGTGCGCGGCGTCGTACGCGTCGAGCACCTGAGCCGGTACGCGACCGCGCTCCGAGACCTGGTAGCCGTTCTTCGCGGCCCACTCGCGGATCGGTGCGTAATCGCGCTGCCCGGCTCGCTTCTGCTTGCGGCCGCCGCCGTTCGACGAGGTGGCCGCGCGTGAGGTCGTCCCGCGCGACGAGACACGACGCGCGGCGTCGATGTACGGCGCCAGGACGTCGCGCAGGGCGTTCGCGTTGTCGTGGGTGAGGTCGATCTCGTAGGCGGTGCCGTCGAGGGAGAAGAGCACGGTCTCTCCGTCGCCGACCTCGAGGACGGTGCCGTCCAGGTCGTCGACGAGCTGATGCACGATTTTGCGGGCCATGCGCTCACCCTAGTGGCGCGCGTGCCCGCTACGGCAGAAGTCCGGCCCGGCGCGCCTTGGCGACGGCGGCATGGCGGGTCGAGGCATCCAGTTTCGCCATCGCCGCCTGCAGGTACGACTTGACCGTCCCCTCGCGCAGCGACAGCGACGCGGCGATCTCGGCATTGGTGGCTCCGAGGGCACAGCAGGCGAGCACGTCGAGCTCGCGCGGCGAGAGGGCGACGTCGAGCGATGCCTCGGCCGCCGCGGGTCGCGACATCCCCGCGAGGCGCTTCTCGACGGCCGCGATCCGCTCCCGCAGGTCGGGGTCGGTGACGGATGCGGCGATGCTCCGCAGCTCGGCGTAGCTCTCGCGCAGATCCTCCTGCGCGGAGGCGGGCAGGGCGGGTGCGGCGGGCGTCAGCGCGGCGACGCGACGGTCGACCTCCTCGCGGACGCGCAGCTCGGTCGCGAGCATGTCGGCGGCGCGGAAGGCGGGCCGGCTGACGAGGTCGCCGACGGGACCGGGTGTCCACGACCCGCAGTAGACGATGCCGCGCGGGCGGCCGGTGACGACGACGGGCACGGCCAGCAGGGTCGAGATGCCTTCGCCGAGGATGGCGCGGTCGTAGTCGTGCGTGATCGTGCGCGCGGTGCGGTAGTCCAGGGCGAGGCGCGGTCGCTTCTCGATCATCGCGGCACCGCCGAGACCGCGACCGGCTTCGACGACAAGTCCCTCGATGCTGCGGGTGCGGGTGCCGGAGATCGCGGTGACGTGCACGGCGCCGCCGCGTTCGAGACCGCCGAAGACGACGGGAAAACGCGTCTGACGAGCCAGATCCGACACGGCTCGGGAGACGAGCCGCGTGTCCGCATCGCTCTCGACCGACGATCCCACGCGTACCTACTTCCGGGGGTGACGGCACCTCTGCCGCCTTCGTACGGTCGAACCTACCACGCGGCCGATTCCCAGGAACGGCCCGTGCGAGCACCGTCGCTCACCCCATGAGGCAAGGAGGCCACATGTCGTCCCAGTCACCCCACGGAGGCGTGGAAGGGAGTGCCATCGACTACGTCGCGGTCGAACGATCGCCGCGGTTCGTCGAGCTGAAGAAGAAGCACCGCAGCGTCGTCTTCCCGCTGGCCGTGCTCTTCCTCATCTGGTACTTCGTCTACGTCCTGCTCTCGTCCTTCGCTCCGGACTTCATGGCGCAGGAGGTGTTCGGTCACATCACGATCGGCCTCCTGCTGGGCCTCGGACAGTTCGTCACCACGTTCGCCATCACGATGGGCTACGTCGCCTTCGCGAACCGCAAGCTGGACCCCATCTCCTCCGAGATCCGGGCAGACCTCGAACGGCAGGAGGCCCGATGACCCCCGTTCTCCTCGCCGCGGCCCCCGCCGGCGCCGCGACGAACAACCCCGTCCTCAACATCTCGATCTTCGGCGCGTTCGTCGCCGTGACGCTGTTCATCGTCATCCGCGCCAGTCGCAACAACAAGACGGCCGCCGACTACTACGCCGCCGGCCGCTCCTTCACGGGTCCGCAGAACGGATTCGCCATCGCCGGCGACTACCTGTCGGCGGCATCCTTCCTCGGCATCGTCGGCGCCATCGCCATCAACGGCTACGACGGGTTCCTCTACTCGATCGGCTTCCTCGTCGCGTGGCTCGTCGCGCTGCTGCTGGTCGCCGAGCTCATGCGCAACACGGGCAAGTTCACGATGGCCGACGTGCTCTCGTTCCGTCTGAAGCAGCGTCCGGTGCGACTCGCCGCGGCGATCACGACGCTCGCGGTCTGCTTCTTCTACCTGCTCGCCCAGATGGCCGGTGCGGGTGGTCTCGTCTCGCTGCTGCTGGGGATCACCGAGCAGATCGGGCAGTCGATCGTCGTCGCCGTCGTCGGTGTGCTGATGATCGTCTACGTGCTCATCGGCGGCATGAAGGGCACGACCTGGGTGCAGATCGTCAAGGCGTTCCTGCTCATCGGCGGCGCCATCGTCATGACGATCTGGGTGCTCGCCATCAACGGCTTCAGCCTCGACACCCTGCTCGAGTCGGCGGTGCAGAAGTCGGCGACCGACCCGCAGGACGCGATCCTCGGCCCGGGCCTGCAGTACGGCGCCAACCCGTGGGACTTCATCTCCCTCGCGATCGCGCTCGTCCTCGGTACCGCGGGACTGCCGCACGTGCTCATGCGCTTCTACACGGTGCCGACCGCGAAGGAGGCGCGTCGCTCGGTGGTCTGGGCGATCTGGCTCATCGGCCTCTTCTACCTGCTGACGCTCGTCCTGGGTTACGGCGCCGGGGCCATCGTCGGCTCCGACACGATCAAGGCGGCACCCGGTGGCGTCAACTCCGCCGCGCCGCTGCTCGCCGAGGCCCTCGGCGGACCGGTGCTGCTCGGGTTCATCTCGGCGGTCGCGTTCGCCACGATCCTCGCGGTCGTCGCCGGGCTCACGATCACGGCCGCGGCATCCTTCGCGCACGACATCTACGCGAACGTCGTGAAGAAGGGGAACGTCCCGCCGGACGGCGAGGTGAAGGTGGCCCGTCGCACGGTGATCGTGATCGGCGTGCTGGCGATCCTCGGCGGGATCGGCGTGCAGGGGCAGAACGTGGCGTTCCTCGTCGCGCTGGCCTTCGCGGTGGCTGCCTCGGCCAACCTGCCGACGATCCTGTACTCGCTGTTCTGGCGCAAGTTCACGACGCGCGGCGCCGTCTGGAGCATGTACGGGGGACTCGCGACCGCGATCGTGCTCATCGTCCTGTCGCCCGTGTTCTGGGGCACCGAGACGAGTGTGTTCAAGAACGTCGGCACGGCGATCTGGCCGCTCAACAACCCGGGCATCGTCTCGATCCCGGTGGGCTTCCTCCTCGGCTGGCTGGGGTCGGTGACCTCCCGCAAGGCCGAGGACGCCACCAAGGCCGCTGAGATGGAGGTCCGCTCGCTGACCGGGTACGGCGCCGAGAAGGCGGTCGACCACTAAGAGCGGATGCCGCGACGAGGCGGGCAGGGACGGCCTACACGTCCCTGCCCGCCTCCGTCATGCGCGGCCCGGAGCGCCCGCGACCCGCTCCTCGAGATCGAGGAGGAACCGCTTGTGCTCGGGCCGGCCGCCGTACTCGCCAAGGGATCCGTCGCTGCGGATCACACGGTGAGCGGGCAGCACGATCGACCAGGGGGTGCGGGCGCACGCGGTCCCCACCGCGCGATGCGCCCGCGGGGACCCCGCGGCGATGGCGATCTCGGCGTACGACGCGGTCTCGCCGTACGGGATCCCGGCGATGGCCTCGAGTGCCTGCCGCGTGAAACCCGCTGTGAGTCGCCAGTCGAGCGGCACCGAGAAGGCCCGCCGCGTGCCGGCGAAGTACTCGTCGAGCTCGGTCGCCGCGTTGGCCGCCGGACCTTCGTCGGGCACCGGCACGGTGTGCAGCAGCAGGCTGAGCCGGGAGACCTCGGCGTAGGCCGGGCCGTCCAGCACCGACAGCGCGACGAGACCCTCCTCGGTCGTCACCAGGAGGGCCTCGCCGATCGGTGTCGGGTGCACCGAGTAGGTTGCGATCGTCATGACCTCATCATGGCTGCGGGGCGAAACGCCGAGAACGGGGGAGGAGCGGGCGGGGGAGAACCGGCATCCCGACCCGGATGTGGAGGAATCGGCGTCCGAGTGAGGGTCGATCCGCGAAACTCGGCCGTCGATCCCGCTTTCCGGGCTCGACGCGCCTAGTGTTTTCCGTGTGTGGCGAGCAGAGAGCGGTGCTGTGCGCGGCGAGAGTGCCGAGCAGATGCCCGCGGTGACCCCGGCGGACGTGACGCTGTCCGACCCCGAGGTCCTCGTCATGCACGCGGCCGTCCCCGAGCGCAAGCGACTGCGCGAGGAGGCCGCACAACTGGGCGGCGCCTCGACGCTCCTCCATTATCGCGACGACGGCGACGCCGGCATCGACATCACCAAGGCCCACCCGGGCAGCCTGCCGCAGTTCATCACGGGTCGTCCCACCCTGCTGTCGAACATGTTCCGCGACGAGGTGGCCCTCCGCACCGCGCGTCTGGCCGCCGAGCGCATCACGTCGAAGGACGTCGAACTGCGCACGGCGCGTGGCCTCGACACCGTGCATCTGGCCATCGGCATGGCCTCGTGGCGCATCGGCAGCACGAGCTGCATGGCTCCCGTGCTGCTGCGCCCCCTGACGATCCGCCGGCACCACACCGATTTCGACCTGCGCCTTCACGGCCTGTTCCGCGTCAACCCCGAACTCGTGACCGCCGCGCGCCTGCACTTCGGCGTCGACCTCGACGGTGACGCGCTCGCCGCCCTCGCCTACGACGGCGGCGTGTTCCAGCCGCAGCCCGTCATCGACCGGCTGCGCGCCCTGACGGCGCACGTCCCCACCTTCACGGTGCAGCCGCGGCTCGTGGTCTCGACCTTCGCTGACGTCGCCTCCGACATGGAGCGGGATGCCGTCGACCTCGACCACCCCGTGCTCAACGCGCTCGCGGGTCACCCCGCCGATCGCGAGCGCCTCTCGTTCGTGCGCCCCCAGCCCGACGCCGTCGGCCCCGACGACCGCACGCCCGCCTCGGACCGCCTGATCCTCGATGCAGATGCGGAGCAGGAGGCGGTGCTCGCCCGCATCACCGAGGGGCAGTCGCTGGCCGTCCACACCCTCCCCGGAACGGGCGGCACGCAGACGGTCATCAACGCGGTCGGCGAACTCGTCCGCTCGGGCAAGCGCGTGCTCGTCGTGAGCGCCCGCCGGTCGACCCTCGACGGCGTCCGCCACCGGCTGGCCGGCATCGGCCTGCCCGGCCTCGCAGTGTCCCCGACCCGGCTGCACCGCGACCTTATCCGCGCGATCGCCCGCAACGAGAAGGCCGAGCAGCCCAAGGTCGCCGAGGTGGACGACGCCCTCGTCCGCCTGCGCACGGTGTTGCGCGACTATCGCGCCGCGCTGACCCAGCGTCACGCCTCGGTCGGCGTCTCCCCGCTCGAGGCGCTGCGCGAACTCACCCGCATCGCCGACCACGAGCCGCAGCCGAGTGCCACCACGCGTTTCGATCTCGCGACGGTGCAGCGCCTCGCGACGCGCCGCGTCGAGGCCGCGGAGGCACTCGCGGCATCCGCTCGCCTCGGCGAGTTCCGCATCGGACCCGACGACTCGCCCTGGTACGGCGTGGCGTTCTCGACGACAGACGAGGCCCGCGCCGCGCATGCGCTCGCCGGCCGGTTGCACCGCGCCGAGGTGCCCGCGCTCCTCGAGCGCGGCTACGAGCTGATCGGCCAGACGCGGATGCGGCCGTTCACGACCATCGCCGAGATGGGCTCGTACGTGCAACTGCTGCAGGGCATCCGCGCCTCGCTCGACCGCTTCAGCCCCACGGTGTTCGAGCGCCCCCTCACCGACCTGATCGCCGCGCACTCGTCGCGTCGCGACTCGGCGCAGATGACGACGGCCAACCGCAGGCGGCTGCGCCGCCTGTCGAAGGAGTACGTGCGGCCCGGCATGCACGTCACCGACATGCACGAAGCGCTCCTGCGGGTGCAGAACCAGCGCTCGCAATGGCAGCAGCTCGTCGACGCGGGCGTCACGCCCGAGATCCCCATCGGCCTCGACGACGTCGCGGCCGCGTGGCAGCGGGCGAACGCCGACCTCGCCGACCTCGACCGCGCGCTCGGTCGCACCGAGCCGCTGGCGAGCCTGCCGATCCCGCAGCTGCTGCGGACGCTTGCAGGCCTCGCCGCGGCATCCGATGTCTTCGACAACCTCGTCGAGCGTGCTGCGCTGCGCAGCGAACTCGCGCAGCTCGGTCTCGAGCCCCTCCTCATGGAGCTCTCGACCCGCCACGTCCCCGAGTCCGAGGTGGCCGCGGAGTTCGAGTACGCATGGTGGCGCTCCGCGCTCGAGGCCATGCTGCGCTCGGATCGTGCCCTGCTCGGCGCGAACACCACGGTGCTCGACCGGCTCGAGCGCGACTTCCGTCTCGTCGACGAAGCGCACGCCTCGTCGTCCGGCCCCCTGCTGGCCTCAGAACTCGCCAAGCGGTGGCGCATCGCGATCGTCGACGAGCCGCGCGAGGCGGCCTCGCTGAAGTCGGCGCTGCGCGGCGGCACCGCGTCGGCGTCGGAGCTCGTCGCCTCGGCGCCGAGCCTCATGCGCGTGCTCGCACCGGTCTGGCTCGCGTCGCCCTACGAGGTGCCGCACGTGCCGGATCATCCCGAATTCGACGTCGTCATCATCGCCGACGCGGCCGCACTGTGCCTCGCCGAGGCGACGCCCGCGCTGCGCCGTGCCCGGCAGATCGTCGTCTTCGGCGACCCGGTGACGCAGAAGCCGACGCCGTTCCGGCTCTGGTCGGGACGCGGCGACGACCCCGAGGCGCCCGAGGTGCCGTTCGACGACACGAGCGTCTTCGAGCGACTGAGCGAACTGATCCCCGTCGAGACCCTCACCCGCAGCTACCGCGCCGGGGGAGAGGACCTCGCCGAGCTCGTCAACGACGCGTTCTACGGCGGTGCGATCAGCTCGCTGCCCTGGGCCGGGTCGTACCTCGGTCGCGGCAGCCTCAGCGTCGACTACGTCGAGGGCGGCACGGGCGCGCCGAACCCCGACACGGGGGCGGTGGAGAGCCCGGATGCCGAGGTCGCCCGCGTCGTCACGCTCGTCGTCGAGCACGCGATCAACCGTCCCGCCGAGTCGCTCATGGTCGTCACCGCGTCGGCGCGTCACGCCGAACGCGTCCGCGCGGCGGTCGCGAGCGCGTTCGCGGGGCGCTCGGACGTCGCCGACTTCGTCGGCCGCGAGACCGCCGAGCCGTTCGCCGTCCTCGGCCTCGAGGAGTCGGTCGCCGAGAGTCGCGACCGCGTCATCTTCTCGCTCGGGTTCGGCCTGACCAAGCACGGCCGCGTCCTCAGCGACTTCGGCGACCTGTCCACCCCCGACGGCGAGCGGCTGCTGACGGTCGGCATGACCCGCGCCCGGCGGTCGATGGTGATCGTCTCGTCGATCCGGCCGTCGGCCTTCGACGAGGGGCGCTTGACCTTCGGCGCCGCGACCCTCATGGCCATCCTCGGTCGCATCGCCGCCCGCGGGCGCGACGCACGACTCGAGGACCTGGCGGATCCGCTCACCCTGACGCTCGCCCAGCACCTGCGGAGCCTGGGTGTCTCGGTCGATGTGCACTATCGCGGCGGACAGTTGCCGCTCGTGGCGCAGTACAAGGGCAAGGCCGTCGTGGCCGACATCGATCCCGAGAGCACGCACGACAGCCTGCGCGAGACGCTCCGTCGGCGACCGCAGCTGCTGCGCCGCCTCGGCTGGCACTACGTGCGCGTCCACGCGTTCGACGTCTACAACGATCCCGCCGCCGTGGCTCTCCGCATCGCCGGGGTCATCGGCGTGCAGCCCGAGACGCCGTCCGCCCCCGGATCCACCCAGCCGATCGATGTCGACTGAGCGCCAGCGCGTCGAGCGGGTGCCGGGGTCCCGTCGTGCGCGGCTGACCCCTGCGCCGGGCTCGGACCCGGCTCCCGAGACGCCGAACGGGCCGGACGCGGGGGAACCCCCGGCATCCGGCCCGAACGACGAACGACTGCGGAACGACGTCCCGCCGCACTACTGACGCGTCAGATCGACGGCGACGGCGGTTCGGCCGACCGGCGCGTGGCCGGTCCGGGCGCGCTGCCCTGCTTCTCGAGCAGGTCGCGGATCTGGACGAGCAGCTCGGCCTCGGTGGGGAGCTTCGCCTCCTCCTCGACGACGCCGGCCTTGGCGGCCTGACGCTCCTTCCACTTGTTCATCGGGACGACGAACACGAGGTAGACGACGAGCGCGACGGCGAAGAAGCTGATGATCGCGGTGAGGAGGTTGCCCAGGGGGAAGGTGACCTCGTCCCCGTGCAGACCCGTGAACGTCGGCCCGACGTCGCCGTTCTCCGCCGGCTTGTAGAACAGTGCGATGAGCGGCGTGATGACGCTGTCGACGATGGCCGTCACGATGGCGGTGAACGCACCGCCGATGACCACGGCGACCGCCAGGTCGATGACGTTGCCGCGCATAATGAAGTCTTTGAAGCCCTGGATCACGGCTCCTCCTTCCTCCGCCGGCACGGAGCCGGGGCTACGAACCCGCGGGGGCGGGCGAAGCGGACGCTTCGGATTTCTTCGATGATGTCGAAGAACCCGAGCTCTCGCCAGAGGATGCGGCGGAGCTGGTGCTGCGCGAGTCGGTGCGGTAGAAGCCCGAGCCGTTGAAGGTCACGCCGATCGAGCCGTACTGCTTGCGGACGACACCGCCGCACTCGGGGCACTCGGTGAGAGCGGCGTCGGAGAACGACTGGACGGCGTCGAAACGGTGGCCGCACGCGGTGCAGGCATAGGCGTAGGTGGGCATGGGACCTCGGGTGACTCAGCGAAGGGGAAGGCGGACGGTGCGGGTGGGGGTGACGACCCCCGAGACGGGCTGGTCGTGCAGTTCGCGCGGGACCTCGTCGACCAGCTCGGAGTCGAAGATGACGGCGTAGACGGGCGGGCACTTCTCCATCGAGCCGATCGTCTTGTCGAAGTAGCCACGACCCCAGCCCAGCCGCATCCCGCTGCGGTCGACGGCGGCCGCGGGGATCACGAGCAGGTCGACGTCGTTCACGGCGACGGGGCTGAGCAGTTCGCCCACGGGTTCGGGCAGACCGAACATGCCCTCGGCGATATCGCCCTCGTGCTCGGCGACCGCCCAGTCGAGCAGGCCGTCGGCACGGGTCACCGGCAGCAGGACCCGGATGCCGCGCGCCACCGCAGCGGCGATGAACTCGCGCGTCCCGGGCTCGGTCGTCGTCGAGAGGAAGCAGGACATGGATCGGACGCCGTGGTCGGCGACGAGCGCGTCGAGCTGGGTCCGGATGCCGGCGGCGGCCTCTTCGAGGGCGCCGGCCGAGCGCTGCTGACGGCGTTCGCGGAGCTCGGCGCGCAGCGCGCGCTTCTCGCTGTCCACGGGGCCGGTCATGGTCCGATTGTAAAGGGACACGCCCGCCGTCCCCGTCGTGTCACATCACGGTCCCGACTGATCTGTAGGGTGAGGGTCATGTCTGCCGAGCGCATCAAAGCCGTCATCCCTGCCGCGGGTCTGGGTACGCGATTCCTGCCCGCCACGAAAGCCATGCCGAAGGAGATGCTGCCGGTCGTCGACAAGCCCGCGATCCAGTACGTCGTCGAGGAAGCCGTCTCGGCCGGCATCGACGACGTGCTCATCATCCTGGGGCGCAACAAGAACAACATCTCCAACCACTTCGATTCCGTCCCCGAGCTCGAGTCCAACCTCTCGAAGAAGGGCGACCACGAGAAGCTCAAGCGGGTGCAGGACTCGTCGGACATGGCCGACATCCACTTCGTCCGTCAGGGCGAGCCGAAGGGTCTCGGTCACGCGGTGCTGCGTGCCCGTTCGCACGTGGGCGACAGCACGTTCGCGGTGCTGCTCGGCGACGACCTGATCGACGCGCGCGACGTGCTGCTCGAGAAGATGCTCGAGCAGAACAAGAAGACCGGCCTGACCGTCATCGCGCTCATGGAGGTCTCGCCCGACCAGATCCACATGTACGGTGCCGCCGCCGTCGAGGCGACCGACGAGGAGGACGTGGTCAAGGTCACCGGCCTCGTCGAGAAGCCGAAGAAGGAGGACGCCCCCTCCAACTACGCCATCATCGGCCGCTACGTCCTGACGCCCGGCGTCTTCGATGTGCTCGAGCGCACCGAGCCCGGCAAGGGCGGCGAGATCCAGCTGACCGACGCGCTCGAGGAGCTCGCCTCGACCGACGGCGTCCTCGGCGTCGTCTTCCGCGGTCGCCGCTACGACACGGGCGACCGCGCCGACTACATCAAGGCGATCGTGCAGCTCGCGGTCGACCGTGAGGACCTGGGCGCCGAGCTCCGGCCGTGGATCAAGGACTTCGCATCGGGTCTGTGAACCCGACGCGTCACTGATGGGCATGGACGGGCCGGTCGTGCGCGCGCACGGTCCGATCTCGATCCGGCTCGTGCGCCCG
Source organism: Microbacterium oleivorans (assembly GCF_001644225.1). Taxonomy (GTDB): domain Bacteria; phylum Actinomycetota; class Actinomycetes; order Actinomycetales; family Microbacteriaceae; genus Microbacterium; species Microbacterium gawkjiense. Next base: position 487,852 of record NZ_LSTV01000001.1, read on the forward strand.
CGTGACGCGAAGACCCTGCAGACCGAACTGGTGCAGAACCGGTCGTGGCTCAGGCAGTGGGAGGCCACGAGCCCGGACGGTCCGATCTCGCTCGACATGCGCAGCGGGGTGCGCCGGTTGCTGCAGCAGTACCGCGACGGAACCGGTGTGCCCTTCGTCATGGAGTACGACGGCGAGATCGCCGGGCAGCTGAACGTGTGGGGGATCGCCCGCGGGTCGCTGTCGTCGGCGACGATCGGGTACTGGGTGAGTGAGCGCTTCGCCGGCAAGGGCATCACGCCGACCTCGGTCGCGCTCGCGACGGACGTCTGCTTCGAGGACCTGCGTCTGCACCGGATGGAGATCTGCATCCGCCCCGAGAACGCCAAGAGCCTGCGCGTCGTGCAGAAGCTCGGCTTCCGCTACGAGGGGCTGCGGCGGCGCTACATCCACATCGACGGCGAGTGGCGCGACCACTACGCGTTCGCGCTCGTGCGCGAAGAGGTCCGGGAGGGCGTCCTCAACCGGTGGTTGGCGGGGCGCGCGCCGCAGGATGCGGCATCCATCCCTCCGTCGGACCGTTAACCCTCAACCAGAAGTTCAGACACGCCCAGCGGATGCCGGGCCGTACCGCTCCGGCGACATACGGTGAGCGGCATGGGTGAGCAGGTGATGGGTGGCGGGGTGATCGTCCTCGTTGCCGTCCTCTTGTGGCTGTTGTACCTCTTGCCCTCGTGGCACAGCCGGTACCAGTACCAGGCTGCCGAACGGAACGCCGTGCGTCTGAACCAGGCTCTCCGCGTCCTCGCCGAGACGAGCGAGACCCCCGGCGAGGTGCGCCTCGAGCTCAACGCGCGCACCGCGCTCGCACAGCAGCGCCTCGCGCGTCGTGTGCAGGCCGAGCAGGAGAGCGTCGGCCTGGAGGCCGCACGCGCCGAACTGGCTGCCGCGAAGGCGCAGGCCGCGCTCGACCGCGAGCTCGCGAAGGCCGACCGTCGTCGTGCGATCGCCGACGCCGAGGCGGCACGCGAGAAAGCCCGAGCGGATGCCGCCATCGCCCGCGAGCGTGCCATCGCGGAGGCCGCCGCGGCCCGAGCGCTGCCGGCGGCGCGGCGTGCGCGCGCACGTCGTCGCGTGCGGCTGACCGCGACCATCGTCGGTGTCCTCGCCGTCGTCGCGGCCGGTGTCGGGGGTTACCTCGGCGCGATCGGCGCCGGGTGGACCCTGCTCGCGGTCGGAGCCGTCGTCGCCGCGTCGAGCCTGCTCGTGCTCGCACGCATGGACACCGTCGCGCGACGCGCGGCATCCCGCGTCCTCCCCGCCGAGGTCGTGCGTGCCCCGGGCGCCGTGCAGGACGTCGCACTCGAGTCCGACCGCGCGGAGTGGACGCCGCGCACCCTTCCGCGACCGCTCACCGCCTCGGCGGGCTCCCGCGCCGCGGCGGTGCTCGACGCGTCCGAGGCGCGCGAGGCGCTGCGTCAGGCGGCCGTCGAAGAGGCGATGCGCGAGCGTGCCGCGCAGGCCGCGCCGCCGTCGATCGACACCGCCCGTCGCACCCGTGCGGCCGAGGTCGCCTTCGCCGGACCGGCCGACGACGACCGCATCGAGGCGCACGTGCGGGAGCTGCTCGCACGCCGCGCATCGGGGCAGTGAGACCCCGCCTCGCGTTCGAGCGGCCCGTTCGGTCGTGGTAATGTTGAGGCTTCCGGGCCTGTGGCGCAGTTGGTAGCGCGCTTCGTTCGCAATGAAGAGGTCAGGGGTTCGAATCCCCTCAGGTCCACCACCGGAAAGACCCCCGCTCGCGGGGGTCTTTCGCTGTCTCTGGCGTCTTCAGTCCGGCAGGCGGACGGCTGTGCGCGCGGCGTCCAGCTCGGCGGCGCGCCGGTCGGGCGTCCAGTCGAGCTCTGCACCGGCGACGTCCGCGGCCGCCGTCAGGACGTCCTCTCCCGGGTCGCCGCGGCGGCCGATTCCGGTGCGGTTGAGCAGGATGTCGGTCAGGTGCTCCACGGCCTCGTGGCGCGCCGCGAATGCGACCCCCGCGAGCAGTTCGCCGTCGTCGGTCGCGGGCTGCGACAGCAGGGCCGACTCGGCAGCGATGGCACGGAGGGCACCGGCATCCGATCCGTACAGCCGGTCGATCAGGTCGGTCGTCCCGGTGTCGATGAGATCGGTGCCGTCCAGCGGGACGTCGGCGGTGCGGCTCGGCGCAGCGGTCCGGCCGATCGCGCGCGCCAGCGCCGGCACGGTCTTCTCGGCGAACGCCCGCGCGGTCGTGTACTTGCCGCCCGTCGCGGTGACGATGCCGGGCACGCCGTCCCGCGCGTGGTCGACGAGCTCCGATGCACGGGACGCGCGGTAGGTGTCGGTGCCGCTCGTCTCGGTGAGCGGGCGCAGACCGCCGTAGGCGGCCACGACGTCCGAGAACGAGAGCTCGACGGGCAGCCGGCCCGCGGCGTTGATGTCGCGCAGGAACCGCTCGATCGATTCGCGGGTCAGCCGCCACTGCGACACCTCACCCGTGTACGGCGTCTCGGTGGGGCCGATGAGCGTGCGGCCGCGCCACGGGGCGAAGCTGAAGTGGCCGGCCGAGGAGACCGTCAGCACCATCGTCTCGGTGATCGGCTCCGTGAGCAGGTAGATGCCCTCGGAGCGCACCGCGGGCCGCGGCCCCGCGGCATCCTGCAGCAGCCCCTCGGCCGCGAGCACGTCGTGAGCCCACGGTCCGCTCGCGTTCACCGTGATCCGCGCCCGGATCTCGTGCTCGGCGCCCGTCACGAGGTCGGTGACCCGGGCGCCGCGCACGCGGCCCGCGCCGGCGATGAGGCCGTCGGCGCGCACGTGGTTCGCGACCTGCGCGCCGTGCGCGACGGCGGAACGGACGAAGGCGAACGTCAGCCGCTCGGGGGAGAGCATCATCGCGTCGTGGAAGAGGATGCCGCTCTCGAGGTGCCCGAGCCCGCGTCGACGCAGCTCGCCGCGGTCGAGAGTGCGGTGACGGGGGATGCGGTGGCTCTCGGCGACGCGGTTGCGGTCGAACGACAGCACGTCGTACGCCGTCAGGCCGACGTGCTCGAGGAGCCCCGGATCGGGGAGCACCATCGCGATGGGGGAGACGAGTCCCGGCGCGATCCGCGAGAGGGTGCGACGCTCGGCGAGCGATTCGCGGACGAGTCCCACCTCGAGGTTCTTGAGGTAGCGCAGACCCCCGTGGATGAGCTTGCCGGTCGCGGCGGACGTCGCCGCACCGAAGTCGCCCCTCTCGACGAGCGCGACCGAGAGGCCGCGGCTCGCCGCCTCGTACGCGATCGCCGCGCCGGTGATCCCGCCCCCGACGATGAGGACGTCCACCGTCTCGCCCGGCCCCGGGAGCGACCGCCGGACCGTGGTCGTCATCGCGCGATCACCGAGCGGATGCCGCTCAGCAGCCGTTCCCGTTCGCTGGGGATGTCGAGCATCCCGAGGCGCAGCACCCGCGCCGCCGTCGCCCAGCGGTCGAGCCGCGCCGTGGTCATCCCCGTGACGGACAGGTACTCCGAGAGGTACATGCGCCCCATCGCCCCCCGCGCCGCCCCGTAGACGAGCAGCTGCGCACGCGAGGCGCCGGGGAAGAGCTCGGCCTCGGTGAACAGGAGCCGCGTCATCGCGACGTCGGCCGCGGGGTCGCCGCACGCCGTCGACTGCCAGTCGATCGTCGCGATGCCGCCACCGTGGCGGAAGACGTTCATGGGGTGGAAGTCGAGGTGCAGCACGCTGTCGCCCCCGGGGAGCGAGGCGAGGTGGTCGAGCAGGGCGCTCCGCTCGCGCGCGGTGAGGGCGCCGAAGGGAGCCGTGCCGACGAGGTCCGCCGCGACGTCGCGGACGTCGGGGAAGCGATCGGTCGCGACACGGTGGATGCGGGCGTGCTCCCGGGCGAGCGACCGGGCGACCCGCCGCATCCGCAGCGGGTTCTTCTCGGCGACCGTCGTGAGCGCGACCCCCTCGATGCGGTCGAACGCGACGGCGCGGCGGCCACCGGCATCCGTCCTGCCGTGACAGCGGATCGGGGTCAGCCCGAGGTCGAACGCGGCGGTCGCGTCCTCGACCTCGCGATCGATCGCCTCGCCCGGCCAGTCGTCGCGGTAGACCTTCAGCACGGTGTCCGCGGTCAGCGCGTGGACGTCGGCCGAGCGGCCGTGCGCGACGAGTTCGCCGACGCCGCTCACGCCGACACCCGCTTCGTCGTGCCGTAGCCGAGCCGTGTCGCATGGGCGATGACCGCCTGCTGCTGAGCGTCGTCGAGCGGACGCGGCACGCCGACGACGGCCGCGCGCAGGTAGAGGTCGGCGAGCCATTCGAGGAGCAGGGCGTTCTCGATCGCGCCGGCGAGGTCGGGGCCGAGCGCGACGGCGCCGTGGTTCGCCATCAGCGCGGCCAGGCGGCCGTCGAGGGCGGCACCGACGGCCGCAGCGAGCTCGGGTGTGCCGAACGCGTGGAACGGCGCGACGCGCAGGGCACCGCCTAGGGTGAGCTGCTGGTAGTGCACGACGGGCAGCTCGTCGAGAACGAGCGAAAGCGCGGTCGCCTTCGGGGCGTGGGTGTGCACGACCGCGGCGACACGGTCCGGGGGCGCTGCGCGCAGCACGCCGAGGTGCAGGGCGAGCTCGGAGGTCGGCGCGAGGAATCCCTCGACCACCGCGCCGCTCAGGTCGACCACGGTGACGTCGTCGACGGTCGCGTCCGCCAGGACCGCGCCGGTCGCCGTCACGGCGACGACGTCGCCGCGGCGCGCACTGACGTTGCCGGCGGTTCCGATGAGGAGGCCGTGCTCGGCGAGGGTGCGGGATGCCGCGGCCACGGACGCGCGGAGATCGTGATGGTGCGACGTCGTCGTCATGCTGCTAACGTTGCCGCCACCACTAACCAAAGTCAAGTTTGATTCTCATGGACACCGCTGACGCCGCCGACGCCCAGGACTGGGCGACACTCGCGCTGCGCCGCACGCCCACGCAGCAGCGCTCGAGGCAGAAGGTGACGCAGGCGATCGCGGCGGCCGAGGCCCTCGTCCTGACCGAGGGGGTCGACGTCATCACGCTGCCGCGCGTCGCGGCCGAGGCGGGGGTCAGCGTCGGGGCGCTCTACCAGTACCTGCCCGACCGTGCGGCGATCCTCGGCGCCATCGTCGCGCGGTACCACGAGCGCCTCGAGCGGCTGCTCGACGAGGCGATCGAGCGCATGCGCACCGATCCGCGCACCGAGGACCCGGTCGGACGCGTCCTGCGCGCCGTCGCCGACGTCTACCTCGATGAGGGATCGGCTCGCTCGCTCGGGACCGTCGCGATCTCGGCCGAGGCGGATGCCGCGCGACGCCGCCACAAGCGCGCGATGGCGGACCGCGTCCACACCCTCCTGCGCCTGGCCGGTGTGCTCGACGGCGTCGACGCCGAGCGCGGCGCGGCCGTCGCCCGCGTCGCCTTCGCCTCGGCGGACGCCGTCCTGCACGAGGCGTTCGCCGCCTCCGAGGCGGAGCGTGCGCTGCTGCTCGCCGAGCTCGAACGATCCCTGCGCGCGTCGCTCGGCGCCTGATCGCGGGTCAGGCGGGGGCGCGGCGCCAGGCGGGGACGGCGGCGACGAGGAGCAGGGCGGGCAGCAGGAAGGCGAGACCCGACCCGGTCACGTCGGTGAGCACCCCGACGCCGACGGCGCCGAGGACCGCGCCCGCGTAGTTGAACAGGTTCACGCGGGCGACGACCTCGTCGCTGCGCGCAGGATCGATGCCTCCCGCGAGACCGAAGGCGAGCGGGACGAGCGCCCCGACGGCCAGGCCGCTCACCGCGAACGCCCCGATCGCCACCGCGGGGGTCGGCACCGCTGCCACCACGATCGCGCCCGTCACCCCGAGCACGAAGCCGATCGCGAGCAGTCGGCCGCGGCCGAGGCGCCGCACCACGGCATCCGTCGCCAGTCGCGCCGCGAGCACGCCCCCCTGATATGCGGCGAGACCGACGGGGGCGAGCGCGCCGGCGGCGCCGATCGCCAGCAAGTGCACCGAACTCCACGAGCTGACCGCGGAGTCGACGGTGTAGGCGGCGAGGATCACGAGTCCGACGACCGTGATCGCGCGCCCGTCGAGCCGGGGGCCGCGCGGGCCGCTCCAGTGTGCGCTGCGCGCGGCGCGCTCGCGGCTGAGCCGCCGGCCGCACACGAGGAGGAACGCGACCTGCAGGGCCGCGGCGGCCACGAGCGTGGCGAACGCCGGCGCCCCGGCGGCGAGGATCCCGGCCATCCCGAGCGCGCCGACGATCGATCCCGCCGTCAGCGTCGCGAAGAACCGCCCCAGCAGGGGAGTGCCCCGCCCGCGCTGCACCAGCACGCCCTGCATGTTCGACGACGCGTCGATGAGGCCCAGCCCGAGTCCGTAGAGCAGGACGGATGCCGCGAGCACGGCGGTCCCCGGCGAGAACGCCGTCGCCACGAGCCCGGCCGCCTGCAGGGAAAGGCCCGCAATGACCCCGTGCCGGCTGCTGGCACGGCGGGCGATCGCGTCGGCGGTGAGCGACCCGAGCGCGGCCGTCACGCACACGCCCAGCAGGATCACGGCGATGCCGGTCGCATCCAGTCCGGTGCGCTCCTGGAACGCGGGCAGCGCGGTCACGATGACGGCGTACCCGAGTCCCTGCAGGCCGTAGACGCCGGCGACTGTCAGGACGCCGCCGGTGGTCGCCGGGGCGATCGTCGCGCTCACCTCACACCGTCGCGGGGTGGCGGGTGCGCAGCGCCGCGAAGGCGTCGGCGGCGATCTCGACGGTGCGGTCGACGTCGGCCTCGGTCACTGCGGCGTTGAGGAAGTGGTTGTGGTGCGACGTGAGGTAGGCCCCGCGCCGCACGCACTCGGCGATCCAGTCCTGGTGCAGCATGAGCGAATCCGCCGGGTCGGCCACGCGCAGGTAGAACAGGGCCGGTGCGCCGGAGGCGACGAGTGTGAACCCGGCGTCGGCGGCGGCCTCCGTGAGACCGTCGGTCAGCCGTCGCCCGAGCCGCTCGAACAGCGCCGGGGCGTCGAGCTCGCGGAGCTTCTGCTGCGTTGCGATGCCCGCGGCGAAGGGGACGGCGCTCATCCAGTAGCTGCCCGTGTAGGTGATCGAGCTCACCGCTTCTTTGAGCGAGTCCTTGCCGAGCAGCGCCGACACGTTGTACCCGTTGGCGAGCGCCTTGCAGAAGCAGATGAGGTCGGCCTCGAACCCGAAGTGGTGGTCGCTGCCGGCGAGGTCGAGGCGGAACCCGGCGCGGACGTCGTCGATGATCAGCACGACGCCGTGCTCGTCGCAGAGCCTCCGCACCGCCTGCCAGTACCCCTCGGCGGGCAGCTGGTTGTCGACGAAGTTGCCGTGCATGTACGGCGTCGAGATGAGCGCCGCGACCTGGCCGCGGTTCTCGGCGAGCAACGTCCGCAGCGCCTCGATGTCGTTCCAGGGCACGTAGAGGTTGTTCGCGACGTCCTCCTCGAGCACGCCGGGGTAGTCGAGCTTCTGCGTCCACGGGGCGACGCCGTGGTAGAAGCCCTTCACGAACACGACCTTCTTCCGCAGCGTCGCGGCGCGCGCCGTCATGATCGCGAGCGTCGTCGTGTCGCCGCCGTTCTTGGCGAACATCGCCCAGTCGGCGCTGGCGACCTGGTCGACCAGCAGCTCGGCGAAGTCGATCATCACGGTGGACGGCAACGAGACGACGTCCTCCTTCTTCGCCTGCTCCTGCGCCGCGGCGGTCACGTCCGGGTCGTTGTAGCCGAGGACGTTGGGCCCGTACGCGCACATCCAGTCGATGAACTCGTTGCCGTCGAGGTCCCAGAACCGGGTGCCCTCGGCGCGGACGGCGAACTTCGGGAAGCCCTCGTTCGGCAGGTGGAGCCCCTCGGTGGGACCGAGGTGACCCGGGATGCCGCCGGGGATCACCCGCTGGGCGCGACGGAAGGCGGCGAGGCTCTTGTCGAAGGTGTACACGGGGGAGCTCACTTTCCGAGGTAGTGGCCGACGCGGTCGAGGATGCGGCTCGTGTTGTCGACGAGGGGGATGTAGCCGCGGATCGCGATGCGCCCGTCGCCGACGCACGCGAGCGCGCTCTCGCGCCCCACGAGCACGTCGCCGGCGGTCTGCAGGTCGGCGAACCGGAACACCGCCCGCGGCGCGGCATCCGTCACGGGAACCCGGGAGACCGTGTGATCGCGCACGCGCAGCCGGTGCCGCAGGGCGTCGCCGACGGCGATGTCGAGGTCGCCGTCGCTCATCTGCGCGGCGCTGAACCGGCCCGAGCGGTCGCGGTTCGCGACGACGGCGATCGCCCCGACCGCCACCTCGAGCAGCATCGTGCGGTGCGCGTCGGTGAACGCCGGGTCGGCGAGGTCGGCGTCGGACGGGCGCAGGTACCGGCCGAGCAGGTCGCTGAGCGGAGTGAACACGCGGGTGAGGAACCGCAGGCCCGCGGGGCCCGCGAGGGGGAGCGGCGAGCCGCGCCCGTCGAGGACGGCGTTCAGGCGCCCCGGGGAGCGGAACACGAGCGTCGCCTTCGCCGCACCCGGCACCTCGCCGTCGGCGCGGCGGACGCCGTCCCGCGCGAACACGAGCCCGAGCGTGTCGCCCCCCACCACCCGCACCGTCAGCATCACCGGCTGCGGCAGGTCCGCGAGCAGCGTCGACGCCTCGGGCGCGACCTCCGACAGCCGAGGCAGCGCGCCGAGGACGGCGTGCAGGTTGACCGCGGCGAGGACGCGGTCGTCGATCTCAGTCAGCACGGGTGCTCCCTTCGGTCGGTGCCCCGAGTGGGGCGGATGCCGCGGCGAGGGCCGTCGCAGCGAACGAGGCCGTGCGACGCGCGGCATCCGAGTCCCCGTCGGCGAGCCACGTCGTCGTGAGGCCGTCCACGACGACCACGAGGTGGCGGGCGAGGTCGGCGACGGGCTGGGTCCAGCGGCTGCCGGTGATCTCGGCCGCGTAGACCAGCACCTGCTCGGCCGCCCGGTAGTAGGTCTCCCACTGGGCGCGCATCTGGCCGGCGGGGTCGCGACGGCGTGCGACGAGGGCGAGCTCGAGGAGCGCGATCTCGTGGTCGGGGTCGCGCTCGAGCAGGTCGATGTAGCCCTCGAGACCCGAGCGGAGCGCCGCGACCATCGACGTCGGATCGATCGCCCGGGACTCGGCGGCGAAACGCTCCTGCTCGATGACCGTGTCGATGACCGCCGTCATGAGCTCGTCCTGCGTGCCGAAGATGTAGGTGAACGCACCGAGCGGCATGCCCGCGTCGGCTGTGATCGCGCGGGTGGTCGCCGCCGCGACGCCGCGCCGGGCGATGACCCGGATCGCGGCGGCGATGAGTTCGTCACGCCGCTCTTCGGGCGGCATCCGGCGCATCAGGCGCTCCCCACCGCGCGGGCCGCGACCCACAGGCGCAGACGACGGGGCGAGACCCGGGCAGCCCAGCCCTGCACCCGGTTCGCCGCGCCGACGGTGCGGACGGGCGACGGGTTCGCGGCGTCGAGGGCGGCGAACGCCTCGTCGAGCACGTCGTCGACGGATTTCGTCGCACCGACCTTGAAGGTCTCGGAGCCCGCCGCCGTGAAGAACTCCGTCTCGGTGGGCCCCGGGCACAGGGCCAGCACGCGGAGGCCGGTGCCGCGCGTCTCCTGCCAGATCGCCTCGGTGAGCGAGGTGACGTACGCCTTCGTCGCCGCGTACACGGCGAGGCCCGGCAGCGGCTGGTGGCCGGCGTTGCTCGACACGTTGACGAGCACGCCGCGCGCGGCGATCAGGTGGGGGAGCAGCGCCCGGGTCAGCAGGGTGAGCGCCGCGACGTTGACCTGCACCTCGGCGGCGACCCGCGCCGCATCCTCGGCCACGAAGGGAGATGCCGTGCCGAACCCGGCGCTGTTGACGAGGCCCGCCGGGTGGATGCCGCGCTCGTCCAGCGCCGCTGCGATCGCGGCCGGTGCCGCCGGGTCGGCGAGGTCGGCGGCCAGAACGGTCGCCTCGACGCGGTGCAGCCCGCGGAGCTCCTCGGCGAGGGTCTCGAGGCGGTTGGTGCGTCGCGCGACGAGAACGACGTCGTACCCCCGCGCGGCGAAGCGGCGCGCGAATCCGGCGCCGATCCCCGAGCTGGCTCCGGTGATGACGATGGCTCCCGGCATGAGGCCTCCCGTGTGTGGACCGTGTGGCGGACCAAAGTTGTACAGATGTACAAGTCCGGTGGTCACTCAGTATGGCCGGGCACGAACGCCACGTAAAGAGGCGGATGCCGGGAGCACCGGCATCCGCCTCGATACGTGCGATCAGACCGCCGCGGGCTCGCGCCTGCCGGCCGCCAGCCGCTCGGCCGCGTAGGCCTCGGCCGCGTCGAGCGGGGTGACCCCGCGTGCGGCGGCGTCGTCGAACAGCCGGCGCAGCGTGTCGCCGATGCCGTCGATGCGGGTCGCGATCTCATCGCGGTGACCGGGGGTCCGCGCCTCGACGTCGAGGTAGATGACGCCGCCGGCGTTCGCGACGAAGTCAGGGGCGTAGAGGATGCCGCGGTCCGCGAGGCGTGCGGCGCCCGAGCGGTCGGCGAGCGGGTTGTTCGCGGGTCCGCAGACGGCCTTCGCCGCGAGCGCGTCGATGACGTCGTCGTCGAGGACGCCGCCGATACCGGCCGGGACGAACACGTCCGCCGGCACGAGGTGCTCGGTGCCGGGCTCGACCCACGTCGCGCCGAGCTCCGCCGCGAGCGACATCTTCGCCGGGTTCACGTCGGTGACCGTGAGGAGCGCGCCCTCGCCCGACAGACGCACGGCGAGCCGGCTGCCGACCTGGCCGAGGCCCGAGATCGTGATGCGGCGGCCGGCCACGTCGGGGGACCCCGCGACGCGTTCGAGAGTCGCACGGAGGGCGGCGTAGACGCCGCGGCTCGTGGGACCGGCGGGCTCGCCCGAGCCGCCGACCGAGTCGGGCAGCCCCACGACGTGGGCGGTGCGCTCGCTGACGACGAGCATGTCCTCCGTCGTCGAGCCCACGTCCTCCGCCGTGCGGTACAGGCCGCCGAACGACTCGACGGCGTCGCCGAGGTCGAGGAAGGCCGCGCGTCGACGATCGGCGTCGAGCGTGTCGCCCTCGCGCAGCGCGATGACCGACTTGCCGCCCCCGGCATCCAGCCCCGCGGTCGCGTTCTTGAGCGTCATCGCGGCCGACAGCCGCAGCGCGTCGCCCATCGCATCGGACCAGTGCGGGTAGCGCCACAGGCGGGCGCCGCCGAGGGCGGGGCCGAGCGCCGAGGAGTGCAGGGCGACGGTGACGACGAGTCCGCTGCGCCGACCCGTGATCACCTCCACGCGTTCGTGGGTGAGATCGGGCAGGGGCAGGGTGTGCGTCATTGCATTCCTTCTCGGCGGGCCTTGTGGGCGCTGCGGTGCGGATGCCGCCGATGTGCGGCATCCGTCATCATTCTGCCTCGCATATCGCTCGACGCCTAGGCTGTCGACCATGCAGACCGAGCGGTACTCCCACGGCCACCACGAGAGCGTGCTGCGGGCGCACACCTGGCGGACGGCGGAGAACTCGGTCGGGTACCTGCTGCCGCACCTGCGCCCCGGCGCCTCGCTCCTCGACGTCGGCGCGGGCCCCGGCACGATCACCGTCGACCTGGCGCGCCGCCTCGCCCCCGGCCGGGTCGTCGGCGTCGACGCGTCGGCCGACGTCGTCGCCCAGGCGCAGGACCATGCCGCGGCCGAGGGCGTCACGAACGTCACCTTCGCGACCGCCGACGCCTACCGCCTCGACGCCGCGGACGGGTCCTTCGACATCGTGCACACGCACCAGCTGCTGCAGCACCTCGCACGTCCCGTCGACGCCCTGCGCGAGTTCCGTCGCGTCGCGGGGCCGGACGGGCTCGTCGCCGCGCGCGAGGTCGACTATGCGGGCATCATCATCCACCCCCACATCCCCGCGCTCGACGACTGGCTCGACCTGCTGCTGCGGATGGGGCGCACCAACGGCGGCGAGCCCTCGGCGGGACGGCGCCTCAAGGCGTGGGCGCGCGCGGCCGGGTTCGCCGACGTCGCCGTGAGCGCGTCGACCTGGCTGTTCGAGACCGACGAGCAGCGGGCCTGGTGGGGAGGGTCGTGGGCCGACCGCGCCCTGCACTCCTCGTACGCCGACCACGCGCTCGAACAGGGCATCGCCGACCGGGCCGACCTCGAACGCATCTCGGCGGGATGGCGCGAGTGGGCCGCGTCCGAGGACGGCTGGCTGCTCATGCCCCACGGCGAGATCCTGGCGAGAGGCTGACCCCGTGACCGAGAACCTCAGCGCGCGCAGCCGCCTCGTGCACGACGCCCTGCGGGCCGCCGGCATCCCGGGGGAGATCGTCGTCCTGCCCGATGCCGCCTCCACTGCGGCGCTCGCCGCCGCCGCCCTCGGAGTCGAGGTCGGCGCGATCGCCAACAGCCTTGTGTTCCAGTGCGACGGCGTCCCGCTGCTCGTGATGACCAGCGGCGCCCACCGCGTCGACACCGCCGTCCTCGCCGATCGCATCGGGCGAGGGAGGATCAGCCGGGCGACCCCCGAGCAGGTGCGCGAGGCGACCGGCCAGGCCATCGGCGGCGTCGCGCCCACCGGGCACCCCGCGCCGCTCGAGACCCTCGTCGACGAGGACCTCGCCCGCTACCCGCAGATCTGGGCGGCCGGCGGCACCCCGCACACGGTCTTCCCGATGACGTTCGACGAGCTCGTCCGCCTCACCGGCGGCCGGGTCGTCTCCGTCGTGTGAGGACCGGCCGTCGAGCTCAGGTGTGGATGAGCTCGCGCCAGTTCAGCGGCACGCGTCCGCGGGGCCCGGGGGAGGGTTGATCGGCGGGGTGGCTGGTCGGCGGCGCCAACTCGGGACCCTCGAACATCGCCTCGTCGACGTAGTCCCAGTACCAGTCCTCGCCGGGCTCGAAGCTCTGCACGAGCCGGTGCCCGGTCTCGCGGAAGTGCGCCGTCGCGTGCTGCCCGGGCGACGTGTCGCAGCATCCCACGTGCCCGCACGACGCGCAGCGGCGCAGGTGCACCCAGAAGCCCTCGTGCTCGTCGCACTCCCGGCAGCCGCTCCCCGACGGGGCGGCGTTGGTGTCGATGTCGGAGCTCATCCGGTTCCTTCCGGTCAGTAGGCGAGAGCGCGGTGGACGGAGGCGACGGCGCTCGAGCCCTCGCCGACCGCGGCGGCGACGCGCTTCATGGATCCGCGGCGGACGTCGCCGGCCGCGAACACCCGCGGTGCCGACGTCTCGAACGGGAACGGCTCCCGCCCGAGGTCCCGCCACTGCGCGATGGACTGCACGGCGACGTCGGTCCCGGTGCGGATGAAGCCGTCGGTGTCGCGATCGAGCGTCGGCAGCCACGAGGTGGCCGGGTCCGCCCCGATGAAGCAGAACAGGCCGCGGGCATCGACCGCGCCGGCCGAGTCGATCGTGACCGATTCGAGCGTCCCGTCGCCGTCGAGTCCGGTGACGTGGGATGCGGTGTGCACCCGCACGCGCGGATCCTCGGCCAGCCGGTCGGCGAGGTAGCTCGACATGCGCGCGCGCAGGTCGCCACCGCGCACGACGAGGTGCACCGGCGACCCGTGCGCGGCGAGATAGAGGGCCGCCTGACCCGCCGAGTTCGCCCCGCCGACCACGACCACCGGCTTGCCCTGCACCTGCCGGAGCTCGAGGGGTGTCGCGGCGTAGTAGACGCCCGAGCGCTCGAAGTCCTCCCAACGGTCGAGGGCCAGTCGCCGGTACGCGGCGCCGGAGGTGACGATCGCGCTCCGCGCGCGGATCACGCGGCCGTCGGCGAGGGTCACATCGAGCAGATCCGCACCGACCTGGTCGAGGGCGACCGCCTCGCACGGTGCGTACACCCGCACGCCGAACTTCAGCGCTTGCAGCACCGCCTGCCCGATGAGGTCGCCGCCGCTCACGCCGAAGGGGAACCCGAGGAAGTTCTCGATGCGCGACGTGGATGCCGCCTGCCCGCCGGGGGCGACGGCGTCGAGGAGGACCGTGCTGAGGCCCTCGGAGGCGCCGTAGATCGCGGCGGCCAGTCCCGCGGGCCCGCCGCCCACGACGACGAGGTCCACGATCTCGTCGGACTCGGCCTGGTAGCTGAGTCCGAGGCGCTCGGCGACGAGGCCGGGGGTGGCGCGGGGGATCGGCTCGCCCTGGACGTAGGCGACCGGAAGGTCCTCGGGCGACACGTCGTGACCGTCGAGCGTCGGCAGCTCGTCGGGCGCCAAGGTGACCGCCTTGTGGACGAGGTCGAGGCGTTCGGCGAAGCGCCGGAGCGACAGGAAGTCGTTCGAGGTCGTCGTCCCGACGAACTTCAGGGTCATCGCGGCAGGACCCGTGCGCAGGGATTCCCGCCGGGCCCACAGCGCGTGCAGGATCACGTCGCAGAGCTCGTCGTCCTCGCTCATGATCTCGCGCAGGGCGGCGCGCGAGAGCCGGTGCACGCGACCCGCCTGCGTCACCCGCGCCGACAGGAACGCGCTCTGACCGTTGAGGATGCCGAGCTCGCCGGCGAACCGCCCGGGACCGACCGTCGTGATCACCGCTTCGCCGACCCATCGGAGGGCGTCGCGGACGATCTCCACCTCGCCGCTCTCGACGAAGATCAGGTCGTATCCCGCCTCGCCGGTGCGGAAGACGTAGTCGCCGACCTCGACGTCCTGCGGGACGGCAGCCGCGATCAGTCGGTGCCAGTGCGCGTCCGACAGGTCGGGCGACATTATGGCGTCCATCGCGGTGGGAGCGGTCTCTTCGGTCATGCCGATCAACCTACCGACCCGCCGGCGCGACCGGCTCGTCGGCGTCCGACTGCAAGGCGCGGATGAGCGACTGGGCGTCGTACGGGCCGGTGTGCCGGCGGCCGTTGACGAAGAACGTCGGCACGGAACGGATGTTCATCGCCTCGGCGTCGAACATGTCGTCGCGGACGCGGCTCGCGACGTCCGGCGCGGTCAGGTCACGCTCGAACTTCGGCACGTCGAGCCCCAGCTTCTCGGCGAGCCGCACGATGTCGGAGGGCAGCTGGTTGTCCTGGTCGGCGAACAGGCCCCGCTCGAACTCGAAGAACTTGCCCTGCTTCGCCGCCGCCTCCGACGCCTCGGCGCCCGCGAGCGCGTTGGGGTGCTGCTCGGTGAGCGGCGCGTGCCGCCAGACGTAGCGCAGGTTCGGGCCGAGCTCGGCCATGACCTCCTGGATCGACCCCGACGCCTTCAGGCAGAAACCGCACTGGAAGTCGCCGTACTCGACGATCTCGTAGGGAGCGTCGAGAGGGCCGAAGATGTGATCGCGCCGCGGGTCGACCGGGCGGACGAGGGTCTGCCCGACCTCCTCCTCGGGGTGGCGCGCATCCGCGACGCGGAAGACCAGTGCGCCGAGGGCGAAGGCCAGGACGGATGCCGCGAGCACCCCCACGCGCGCCTCGTTCTGCGCGTCGGGGTCCTCGATCGCGAGGTCGATGATGAACAGCGAGATGGTGAAGCCGATGCCGGCGAGGGCCGCGCCGCCCGCGATGCGGTCGAGCGAGAGCCCGGGACCGAAGTCGCCGATGCGAAGGGCCTTCAGGACGGCGGTCGACCCCCAGATGCCGGCGAACTTGCCGACGACGAGGCCGACGACGATGCCCCATGTGAGCGGCGACATCGCGGCCGCTGCGAGGATCTCGGGGCTGAGCGTCACGCCCGCGTTCGCGAGGGCGAACAGGGGCAGGATCACGTAGGCGACGTACGGCGCGTATGCGGTCTGCAGCCGCTCGTTGATCGAGATCGACTCGCGAAGGCTGTTCGCCGCCGCGCGGGCGTACTCGGTGCTCGGCGACTGCCGGAAGGTGCGGGCGAGCTCGAGCGCGTGCTCGACGTCGCGGCGGTCGGGGCGGTAGACGGGGACGAGGAGCGCGATGGCGACACCCGCGAGCGTCGGGTGCACACCGGAGGCGAGGAAGGCGAGCCACACGACGATCGCGAGGGTCGCGTAGATCGGCCCGCGCCCGCCGCGGAGGTACCGGACGAAGTAGATGCCGACGAGGCCGACGGCGGCGACGAGCAGCGGCATCGGGGTGAAGGTGTCGGTGTAGACGAGGGCGATGATGCTGAGCGCCCCGATGTCGTCGACGACGGCCAGGGCGAGCAGGAACACGCGCAGGCGCCCCGACCCCCGCGGCCCGATGAGCGCGAGGGCGCCGACGAGGAAGGCGGTGTCGGTCGAGATGACGACGCCCCAGGCATCCGCGTTCCCCGTGGGGCCGGCGATGAGGACGAACAGCAGCGCGGGCAGGGCGAGGCCGGCGACGGCGGCGACGACGGGCACGACGGCGCGCGACCAGCTGGTCAGCTCGCCGATCGCGAACTCGCGCCGCACCTCGAGGCCGACCGTGAAGAAGAAGATCGCCATCAGGGCGTCGTTCACGAGCGCGTGCAGCGTGAAGTCGAGTCGGATGTCACCGAGCCCGATCGACAGGTGCGTCTCCCAGAAGCCGTGGTAGGTGCCCGAGGAGACGTTCGCCCACACGATGGCGGCCGCCGTCGCCAGGAGCAGCAGGAGCGCGCCCATGCGGGTGCGCCCCATCCTGCCGATGTGGTCCGCGATCGAGGCGAGCTTGCGCGCCATGCATCCTCCGGGGGTCGAGTCGGACCTCAGTCTCCACCCGAACCGGGGGAGCTGTCAGCCGGTGCGCGTGACGATCTCGTGACACACGACGGCCGCTGCCGCCGACCACGCCTGCGGTCGGCACGCCGCCGGATACGGGGCCGGCACGGTGACGTCGCTCGCGGCGTCACCGGCGTGCAGCTCCGGCATGCGGTAGCCGAACGCCTCGGCGGCCGCGAGCATTCCGTCGACGAGCACGTCCGCGTGCGACCGGAGCCCCGCCTGCGCCATGCCGCGAGCGACGATGGCCGTGTCGTGCGCCCAGACGCTGCCGCCGTGATAGCTGAGCGGCCAGTAACCGGCGGCATCCGTCGACATGGTCCGCAGACCGAAACCCGACGACATCGACGGCCCGACGAGGAGGTCGGCGACCGCGCGCTCCTCGTCGGGGTCGAGGATGCCGGTGCCCAGCAGATGGCCCGCGTTCGAGGTCAGCGTGTCGACCGCCCGGCCGTCGCGGTCGAGCGCGATCGCCGGGTAGCGGCCCTCGGGGGTCTCGACCCAGAAGCGCTCGCGGAACCTGCGGCGCAGCTCGGCCGCCCAGGTGCGCAGGCGCTCCGCCCCGTCCTCCTCGAGGGCGTCGAGCAGGTCGGCCGCCTTCGTCGCCGCCTCGTAGGCGTAACCCTGCACCTCGGAGAGGGCGATCGGCCCGGCGGCGAGGGAACCGTCCCGCCACTGGATCGAGTCGCCGGAGTCCTTCCACCCCTGGTTGGAGAGGCCGTGACCGGTTTCGTCGACGTAGTCGAGGAAGCCGTCGGCGTTCGCTGCGGCGATCATCCAGTCGAGCGCGTCGTGCATCGTGGGGAGCAGGTCCCGGACCTCGGCCACCGGCATCCCGGCGGCGTGCGCCTCGGCGAGGAGCGTCACCCACAGCGGGGTCGCGTCGACCGTGCCGTAGTAGAGCGGCGGCAGCGAGATGCCCTCGCCGGGCATCGTGAGCGTGCCGGCCCGCAGCTCGTGCGCGATCTTGCCGGGTTCCTCGGCCGTCTCGGGGTCGGCGGTGTTTCCCTGCAGGCGACCGAGGACGCGCAGAGTGGATGCCGCCATGCCCCGGTCCACGGGCAGGAACAGCCGTGCCGCCCACAGCGAGTCGCGCCCGAAGAGCGTGAAGAACCAGGGCGCGCCGGCGGCGAAGAACTCGTCCGCGCTGCCGGGCAGCGTCAGCCGCAGGGCATCGAGGTCGTCGAGGGCCTGCCGCAGCCAACGGTGCAGGCGGGGATCGGCGCCCGGGGCCTCGGGCACCGCCCAGCCGGCGTCGCGCGACGTCCCGCGCACGACGAGCGACGGGTCGTCGAGGTCGAGGCGCCACGAGACGGTCATCCTGGCCCGCGGCGGGCACTCCAGGTGCCAGGTGAGGACGATGTCGTCCTCGGATGCCGCGACCGCCGCGCCGGGAGCCGACAGCCGCATCGACGCATCACCGGCGGTGATCTCGACGGCGTCGCCCGCGAGGGCGCGGTCGACCGCCGCGGCCGGCGCGGCTCCCGACTTGACGTCCTGCATCGAGGTCGCGTCGGGGGTGACGGCGACCTCGAGGACGAGCGGCACCCGCTCGTCGAGGTGCGAGACGAGCGTGAACTCCTCCGTCACCCGGCCGTCCGCGACGATGCGGCGCCGCGTCAGCCGGATCTTCGGGTCGGGCGTGCGGTCGTCCAGGCGTCGCAGCAGCGCTTCGAAGCGCAGATCGGATGCCGCATCCGCCGACCGTGAGATCCATTCCGGCGCGTGCGTCGCGGCATCCGTCCCGTAGCGCACCCGGGTCGCGCGGACGTACCGGGTGTCGCCGTGGAAGACGCCGTCGATCGAGCCGGTGCCGAGCTCGCCGTCGGTCCGCGACCACACCTGGGTGGGGGCGCGGAGGGCCACGACGGCGTCGGACAGGAAGGGCTGGAGGCCTGCGGTCATCCCTTGACTGCTCCTTCGGAGGTGTTCATGATGCGCTTCTGGAAGAGGAAGAAGACGACGGCGACGGGGATCGTCATGAGCGCCGCGGCCGCGAGCTTCAACGGGTACTGCGTGCCCTGGCTCAGCTGACCGGACGACAGGCTCGCCACCCCGCGGGTGAGGGTGAACAGGTCCGGGTCCTGCACCGACACGATGAAGTGGGTCAGCTCGTTCCATGATCCCTGGAACGAGAGGATCACGATCGTGATGAGCGCGGGGCGCGCCATCGGCAGGACGACCGACCAGTACACCCGGAACGTGCCGGCCCCGTCGATGCGCGCCTGTTCCTCGACGGACGGCGGGATCGACTCGAAGAAGTTCTTCATGATGAACACGCCCGCCGCGTCGACGAGGAGGGGCAGCACCATGCCCGCGTACGAGTCGTACATCCCGAGCTGGTTCAGGACGAGGAAGCGGGGGATGAGGAGCACGACCGCCGGCACGGCCATCACGGCGACGACGAGCGCGAAGATGACGCCGCGGCCCCGGAACGTCAACCGTGCGAGGGCGTACCCGGCGATCGACACGAAGAACACGCGTCCGAGGGTCACGAGGATCGTCACGACCGCCGAGTTCGCGAACCAGAGCGGGAAGTCGCTGTTCAGGAACAGCCGCTCGTAGGCGGCGGTCGTGAAGGTCTGCGGGATCAGCGAGATCGGATTGGATGCCGCCTCCTGCTCGCTCTTGAACGAGGTCGCCACCTGCACGAGGAACGGGTAGATGTAGACGAGCGCGAGCGCCGCGAGGACCGCGTACAGCAGCACCTGACCGGTCACCGAGCGAGGGGTGAGGCGCCGGCGTCGGGACGGTGTGGCGTCGATCGGCGCATCGGTGAGCGTCTTCGTGCGGGCGAGGGTCCGGCTGTCGGTCACGACCGTGCTCCCTTCGGGGTGTACGCGCGGATGCGTCGCTTCGAGACGGGCCGCTCCCGCAGGATCCAGCGCTGGAAGAGCGTGAACGCGATGATGATGAGGAACAGGATGAACGCGATCGCCGCGCCGATGCCCCAGTCCTGGTTGCTGAAGGCAGACGTGTACGACAGGTAGGCGGGGGTGATCGTCGTCTTTCCCGGCTGCCCCTTCGTGCCCGTGTAGATCTGGTCGAACACCTGCCAGCAGCCGATGAGGCCCAGCGTGATGACGGTGAAGAGGGTGGGCCGCAGCTGCGGCAGCGTGATGCGCCAGAACCGCTGCCACGCGTTCGCGCCGTCCATCATCCCCGCCTCCGTCAGCTCGAAGCCGACGTTCTGGAGGGCGGCGATGAACAGCAGCATGAACGTGCCGCTCGTCGTGAAGACGGCCATGAGGATGAAGGCGCTCATCGCGACCGAGGGTCCGGCGATCCAGTCCCACCCCGACAGGCCGAGGAAGCCGGGCTGCGAGATCGCGGCGGGCGCGGCATCCACCCCGAAGAGGCCGAGGAACAGGTGCACGATGCCGCGGGGGTCGTTGAACCAGTTCGGCCCCTTGCCGCCGGTGACGGCGGCGATGAGGGCGTTGACGGGGCCGGCGGCGCTGAAGAGGAAGATCCACAGCACCGTGATGGCGACCGAGCTCGTCACCGACGGGAAGTAGAAGGCGGTGCGGAAGAAGCCGCGCGCCTTCATCATCCGCCGGCTGACCAGCACCGCGAGGAACAGCGACAGCGCGGTCTGCAGCGGCACGACGAGGAAGACGTACCAGGCGTTGTTCCGCAGCGCCGTGCCGAAGTCGCGGCTGCGCAGCCCCTGGCCCGAGGTCAGCTCGGCGTAGTTGTCGAGTCCGACGAAGTTGACGTTGGGGGAGAGGGGGCTGCCCCGGCCGCCCCAGTCCGAGACGCTCACCCAGAGCGCCATGAGGACGGGGAGGAAGAGGAACACCCCGAGGATCACGACGACGGGGGAGACGAAGAGCCACCCGGCGACTCCCTCGCCGCGACGCAGACCGCGGGCGCGGTGGTCGCGGCGAGGGAGCTTCTCGGGTGCCCGTTCGGTGGAGACGGGCGTCGACATGTCAGCCGACGATCGCCTCGAGGTTGGACTGGACCGACTGCAGGATCGTCGCCGGGTCTCCGTCCTTCAGCGTCGCGAGCTGCGCGTTGAAGTCGGTGAACACGTCCGAGACGCCGTCGTTGGTCGGCACGCCCTGGGCGTAGTCCGCACCGGCGAGGAACGCAGCGAGGTCCGGGTTGTCGGTCGTCCACTGGTCGGCGGCCGACTGCACGGACGGCATCGGGCCGAACGCCTTCGAGAAGGCGAGCTGCTGGTCTGCGCTCGTCAGGTACTCGACGAGGTCGAGCGCGGCCTGCTGGTTGGGGCTGTCGGCGGCCATGCCCCAGCAGTTCGTGAACTGCAGGGTGCCCTTGCCGGCGGGGCCGGCGGGCAGCTCGACGACGAGCGGGTCGACGTCGGGGTAGTCGCCGAGCGCACCGGTGATCCAGTTGCCCTCGATCGTCATGGCGCCCAGCTGCTTGCCGAACGCCTCACCGCCCCAGCCCGCGCCCACATCGGCGGCGTAGGCGAACGTGCCGTCGGCCAGGTGCTCCTTCACGTAGGTGAGGGCGTCGATGTTCTCCTGGCTATCGGCGACGGCGGACGTGCCGTCCTCCGAGACGAGCCGTCCGCCGGCTTCGGCCATGAAGGCGCCCACCCGCTGGTACTCGCCGCTGAAGACGAGGCCCGTCGTGTCGCCCGAGGTGAGCTTCTTCGCCGCGGCGGCGAGCGAATCCCAGTCGGTCGGGACGTCGGCATCCGTCAGTCCCGCCTGGTCCCACAGGTTCTTGTTGATGATCAGCTGCAGCGTCGAGAAGTCCTTCGGAGCGCAGTAGAACTGGTCGTTGTACGTGAAGTTCTGCACGAGCGACGGGTAGAAGTCGTCCTTGTTCTCGAGCATGTCGCCGTAGGCGATGACCGACCCGTTGTCGGCGTAGCCCGCCAGGAGCTCGGTCGCGAGGTAGAAGAGGTCCGGCGGGTTGCCGCCGGCGAAGCCCTGCGAGAGCTGCTGCGTGAGATCGGTGGCCGCGACCACCTCGGCGTCGACGCCGGACTCCTCCGACCAGGCGGCGACGGCGTCCTTGACCGCCGTGGTCTCGGCGTCACCGGACGAGCCGATCATGATCGTGAGCGCGTCGTCGGACGAGGTGAGCCCGCCCGCGTCGGTCGGTTCTCCCGAAGCGGCGGGGCCGTCGTCGAAGCCCGAGCCGCCGCATCCGGCGAGGGCCAGTGTCGCCGCGATCCCGATGCCGCCGAGCGCCATCCATCTGCTGTGTCGCATGTCCGTATCTCCTTCGATCCCGGTGCCGTCGATCGTTCCGACCGTGCTGATCTCGGTCGACTTTGAACGATCAAATTGTGGAATGATGCCCAACGTAAGAGGGTGGGTCCGTCCATGTCAAGGGGGTGCGCCGGTGAGTGAGAAGTCGATCACGATCGAGGACGTCGCGGCCCTCGCGGGTGTCTCGCGCCAGACCGTGAGCAATGTGCTCAACACTCCGGCGATCGTCAGGACCGCGACCCGCGAGCGGGTGCAGGACGCCATCACCCGCCTCGGCTACTCGCCGCACGCCTCCGCGCGCCGGCTGCGCACGCGCCGCAGCGCGACCATCGGCATCCACCTCGACCCCTATGCGGGCGGCATCTCGGGCGTCGTGCTCGACCGCTTCGTGCACGCGCTGACCGAGCGCGCCGGCGACCGCGGCCTGCGGGTGCTCGTGTACGCGGCATCCGATCAGGACGAGGAGATCCGGCGCATGTCGGAGCTCGTCGACGCCGGCGACGTCGAAGCCGTCGTCGTCACCGGCACGCGGTACGGCGACCGCCGGCTGGCGTGGCTGACCGAACGCGGCGTGCCGTTCGTGTCGTTCGGCCGCCCGTGGGACGTCGCGTCGCCCGAGGACAGTGCGCATCTGTGGGTCGACGTCGACGGCGCCTCGGGCACGCGCGCCGCGACCGAGCACGCCCTCACCGTCGGACCGCGCGTCGCGTTCCTCGGCTGGCCCGCGGGGTCGCCGACGGGTGATGACCGGGAGCGGGGGTGGCGCGAGGCGATGACGGATGCCGGTGCCCGCCCCGACCTGCGCCTGTCGGCCGAGGAGCGGGTCGCCGAGGCGAGGGAGCAGGTCGCGGAGTTGCTGGCGACGACGGCAGTCGACGCGATCGTGTGCGCGAGCGACACCCTCGCCGTCGGCGCGCACGTCGCGGCCGTCGCGGCGCAGCGGCCGGACGTGCTCATCATCGGGTTCGACAACACCCCCGCGGTCGAGGCCCTGGGCCTGTCGAGCGTCGAGCAGCTGCCCGAGCTGGTCGCCGCGGGCACCCTCGACCTGCTGATGGGCAGCGGTGGCCGCATCGAGCGCCGCGCCGCCGGGGACGGCGAGGGGCACGTGCTGGTCCAGCCGCGCCTCGTCGTCCGCTGAGGCGGGGTTGCCGCGCGACCGGGTACCGCGGTGCGGTCGCTGCTGCGGAGATCCTGACGACACGCCGCGCCTGCCGGCGTCATTCTCCGCGCGTCGCTGGAAATCTCCGCCGTACGGCAGCTCGGGGGCCGCGGGGGTGACCTCAGCGGCGGCCGATGCGGCGGGAGAGGTCTGCGGCGGCGTCCGCCGCAAGTGCGGCGAGACGCTCCGGATCGGCGGGGGAGTCCTCGGCCCAGGTGACGGCGATCGCAGCGGCGGGCCACTCGGCGTGGTCCCGGACGGCGACGCCGACCGAGCGGAAGCCAAGCGTGACCTCGCCGTCCTCGCTCGCGTGCCCCGCGGCGCGGGTCTGCCGCAGCAGTTCGCGCAGTTCGCCCGGGCGGCCGGGTCCACGACCCGTGCGCTGGGGGGAGAGGGATGCCGCATCCGGGAACAGCGCGCGGACCTGCTCGCGGGGGAGCGCGGCGAGCATGGCGCGCCCGGTCGCGGTGAGGTGCGCGGGAAGGCGGACGCCCACATCGGTGATGAGCGCGGGCCGTCGCGGCGCGCGCTCCTCGACGATGTAGAGGACGTCGCGGCCCGTCATGACGGCGAGGTGCGCGCTCTCGCCGGCGCGGTCGGCGAGCTGCGCGACGATCGGTCGGCCAAGGCGGGCGAGGGGCTCCTGCCGCGCGTACCCGCCGGCGAGCTCGAACGCGGCCGTGCCGAGTCCCCAGCGTCGGTCGCCCTCGAGGTGCACGACGAACCCGTGCGCGGCCATCGCCGCGAGCAGGTGGTAGACGCTCGACCGCGGGATGCCGAGATGGCTCGCGATCGTCTGCGCCGCCACCGGTCCGCGCTGGTGCGCCAGGAAGCTCAGGATGCGGAGCGTCTGATCCGCGGCGGGAACCTGCGGCTTGTGCGGCTTGTCTGGGATCGGCGCCCGCGGCTTGTCTGGGATCGGCGCCCGCGGCTTGTCTGAGATCACAGACACAGGATGCCACGCGCGCCGCCCGCCAAAGCGGCGCAGCCGATGGAATCGGACCATGCCCGTCCTCACCACCGTCACCCTCGGCGACGCCCCGCTCACACCCGCCGAGGTCGTCGCCGTCGCCCGGCACGACGCGCGCGTCGAGGTCTCCGACGCCGCGCTCGCGCGCACAGCGGAGACCCGCGCCCTCATCGAGCGGCTCGCCGACGACCCGCAGCCGCACTACGGCATCTCGACCGGCTTCGGCGCGCTCGCGACGACGTTCATCGCCCCCGACCGGCGCCGTCAGCTGCAGGCGAGCCTCATCCGCTCGCACGCGGCGGGCACGGGACCCGAGGTCGAGCGCGAGGTCGTCCGCGCCCTGCAGCTGCTGCGCCTGCAGACGCTCGCGACCGGTCGCACCGGTGTCCGCCCGGTCGTCGTCGAGACGTACGCGGCGATGCTCAACGCCGGCATCACCCCGATCGTGCACGAGTACGGCTCGCTCGGCTGCTCGGGCGACCTCGCTCCGCTCTCGCACATCGCGCTCGCCGCGCTCGGCGAGGGACCGGTCCGCACGGCTGACGGCACGAAGGTCGACGCCGCCGACGCTATGGCGGCCGCCGGCATCCGTCCCCTCGTCCTCGAGGAGAAGGAGGGGCTCGCCCTCATCAACGGCACCGACGGGATGCTCGGGATACTGGCGCTCGCCCTCGCCGATCTCGACATCCTGCTCGCGACCGCCGACCTCGCCGCCGCCCTGTCGGTCGAGAGCCAGTTGGGGACGGATGCCGTCTTCGCGGCCGACCTCATGGCGCTGCGTCCGCAGTCCGGCCAGGCAGTCTCGGCCGCGCACCTGCGGCACGCCCTCGCCGACTCGCCGATCGTCGCGAGCCACCGCGACCCGGCCGTCTGCACCCGCGTGCAGGACGCGTACTCGCTGCGCTGCTCGCCGCAGGTCCACGGCGCCGCCCGCGACACCCTCGACCACGCCCGCACGGTCGCGGAGCGCGAGCTGGCGTCGGCCGTCGACAACCCGGTCGTCACGCCTGACGGTCGCGTCGAGTCGAACGGCAACTTCCACGGGGCGCCGGTCGCGTACGTCCTCGACTTCCTCGCGATCGCCGTCGCCGACATCGCCTCGATCTCGGAGCGCCGCACCGACCGCGCGCTCGACCGCTCGCGCAGCAACGGGCTGCCGCCGTTCCTCGCCGACGAGGTGGGCGTCGACAGCGGCCTGATGATCGCGCAGTACGCCGCGGCGGGGATCGTCTCGGAGCTCAAGCGACTCGCCGTGCCGGCATCCGTCGACTCGATCCCGTCGTCGGCGATGCAGGAGGACCACGTGTCGATGGGCTGGGCCGCCGCCCGCAAGCTGCGCCGCGCGATCGACGGCCTCGCGCGCGTGCTCGCGATCGAGGTGGTGACGGGATGCCGCGCCCTCGACCTGCGCGCCCCCCTGCAGCCCGCGCCGGTCACCGGCGCCGTGCGCGACCTCGTCCGCACGGTCGTCGAGGGACCGGGACCGGACCGCTTCGTCGCCCCCGACCTCGAGGCCGTGACGCAGCTCGTGGTGTCGGGCGAGATCGCCCGCACCGCATTCGGACCAGCCGTCGAGCGGACATCCGCCGCCGCGCGGACGAATTCCCCCGAATCCGTCCGCTCGAGCGCGGATCTCCGCTCGGGGGCAGAACCGTTCGAAGGAGAACAGGCATGACCGACACGACCACCCGCAGCGTCCGAGCGGAGCGAGGCGCCGAGAGAACCGCGAAGAGCTGGGGCGCCGAGGCGGCAAAGCGGATGCTGATGAACAACCTCGACCCCGAGGTCGCCGAGCACCCCGAGGACCTCGTCGTCTACGGGGGCACGGGCAAGGCGGCTCGCACGTGGGAGGCGTACGACGCGATCGTCCGCACGCTCGACGAGCTCGAACCCGACGAGACGCTGCTCGTGCAGTCCGGCAAGCCGGTCGGCGTGTTCCGCACGCACGAGTGGGCGCCGCGGGTGCTGATCGCGAACTCGAACCTTGTCGGCGACTGGGCGACGTGGCCCGAGTTCCGCCGGCTCGAGCACCTCGGCCTGACGATGTACGGCCAGATGACGGCGGGGTCGTGGATCTACATCGGCACGCAGGGCATCCTGCAGGGCACGTACGAGACGTTCGCCGCCGTCGCGCGTTCGCTCGGCCGCGACTCGCTCGCCGGGACGCTCACGCTCACCGGCGGCGCGGGCGGCATGGGCGGCGCGCAGCCGCTCGCGGTCACGATGAACGGGGGAGCGGTCCTCGTCGTCGACGTCGACGAGTCGCGTCTGCGCCGACGCGTGGAGCACGGCTACCTCGACGAGCACACCGCCGATCTCGATGCGGCCGTCGAGCGGGCGCTCGCGGCGAAGGCGGCGGGCGAGGCGCGCTCGATCGGCGTCGTGGGGAACGCGGCGGACATGTTCCCGGAGCTGCTGCGCCGCGGCATCCCGATCGACATCGTCACCGACCAGACGAGCGCGCACGACCCGCTCGCGTACCTGCCCTCGGGCGTCGCATTCGAGGAGTGGAAGGCGCAGGCCTCCGCCGATCCCGAGGGGTTCACGGAGCGGTCGCGGGCGTCGATGGCGCGGCACGTGGAGGCGATGGTCGGGTTCCAGGATGCCGGGGCCGCGGTCTTCGACTACGGCAACTCGATCCGCCGCGAGGCCGAGCTCGGCGGGTACGACCGCGCGTTCGCCTTCCCCGGGTTTGTCCCGGCGTACATCCGGCCGCTGTTCGCGGAGGGCAAGGGACCGTTCCGCTGGGTGGCGCTCTCGGGAGATCCGGAGGACATCGCGAAGACCGACCGCGCCGTAGCGGAGCTCTTTCCGGACGACGCAGCGCTGCACCGCTGGCTCGAGAAGGCCGGTGAGAAGGTGCATTTCGAGGGCCTGCCCGCGCGCATCTGCTGGCTCGGCTACAGAGAGCGCCACCTCGCGGGCCTGAAATTCAACGAGATGGTCGCCTCGGGTGAGCTGTCGGGTCCGATCGTGATCGGCCGAGACCACCTCGACGCGGGGTCGGTCGCGAGCCCGTACCGCGAGACCGAGGCGATGGCCGACGGCTCGGACGCGATCGCCGACTGGCCGCTCCTGAACGCGCTCCTCAACACGGCGTCGGGGGCGGCGTGGGTGTCGATCCACCACGGCGGCGGCGTCGGCATCGGGCGTTCGATTCACGCCGGGCAGGTCACCGTCGCCGACGGTTCCGCCCTCGCCGCCGAGAAGCTCGCGCGGGTCCTGGTGAACGATCCCGGCACGGGTGTCATGCGGCACGTCGACGCCGGGTACGACCGTGCGAAGGAGGTCGCCCGCGAGCGCGGCCTGACCGTCCCCATGCTGGACGCGTGACATGGCGACGCTCCTCACCGGCATCGCCGAGCTGACGACGAACGCGGATGCCGCGGCCCCCACCGCGACCATTGCCGACGCCGCCCTTCTCATCGACGAGGGTCGCGTCGCGTGGGCGGGCGCCGCCTCCGACGCCGAGACTGCAGTCAGAGCCCGAGACAGCGGTCTGTCGCGGATGCTTCGGCCTGCCGCTGCAGTCTCGCGGTCGGAGGTCGAAATCACGCGCGTCGACCTCGGCGGGCGGGCGGTCATCCCGGGTTTCGTGGACAGCCATACGCACCTCGTGTTCGCGGGCGACCGCGCCGACGAGTTCGAGGCGCGGATGACGGGTGTCCCGTATGCCGCGGGCGGCATCCGCCGCACCGTCGCCGCCACCCGCGCGGCGACGGACGACGAGCTGCGGGCCCGTCTCGCCGCGCTCGTGGCCGAGCTGCACGCGCAGGGGACGACGACGTTCGAGGTCAAAACCGGGTACGCGCTCACCCTCGACGGCGAGGAACGCCTCGCCCGGCTGGCCGCCGAGGTCACCGACGAGGTCACGTACCTCGGGGCGCATGTCGTCCCCGAGGGGGCCGCCCGCGAGGCGTACGTCGATCTCGTGTGCGACGCCATGCTGGCCGCGGTCCGCCCGCACGCGCGGTGGGTGGACGTGTTCTGCGAGCGGGGCGCCTTCACCGCGGCCGAGAGCGAGCGGATCCTCCGGGCGGGTGCGGCGTCCGGGCTCGGCGTCCGCGTGCACGGCAACCAGCTCGGCGAGGGGCCGGGCGTGCAGCTCGCGGTGCGGCTGGGCGCGGCATCCGTCGACCACTGCACCCATCTGACGGATGCCGACGTCGCGGCCCTCGCGGCGTCGGACACGGTCGCGACGCTCCTCCCGGGGGTCGAGTTCTCGACGCGGCAGCCGTACCCCGACGCACGCCGGCTCCTCGACGCCGGCGTCACGGTTGCGCTCGCGAGCGACTGCAACCCGGGCTCGTCGTTCACGAGCTCGATGCCGCTCATGATCGCCCTCGCCGTGCGCGAGATGGGGATGACCGTCGGCGAGGCCGTGTGGGCGGCCACCGCCGGGGGTGCGCGGGCGCTGCGCCGCGGCGACGTCGGCCACCTCGGCGTGGGTGCGCGCGCGGACCTCGTCGTCCTCGACGCGCCGAGCCGGCGGCACCTGGCCTACCGGCCGGGGGTGCCGCTCGTCCACCGCGTGTACCGCGGCGGCGAGGTGATCAGTCGCCGCTGACGTCCCGCGGGGTGTCGAGGTTCCAGCGCGCCGGCGGGACGGCGGTCGCGACGTCCCAATCGTCGGTGTCCCAGACGAAGGTCGCGACGGCGCACGTCGGCATCGCGCCGATCCCGCCGTCCGACAGCTGCTCGGCGAGCACCGTCATCCCCGGGTCGTGCGCGACGACCATGACGTCGGTGACGCCGCTCGCGGCGGCGGTCGCGAGCAGCCGCGAGCCCGGCGCGCCGTACAGGCCCTCATCCGTCTCGACCGAAACGCCGAGGGCGTCTGCGAACGTCTGCGCCGTCGTCCGCGCGCGCACGGCGGTCGACGACAGGATGCGGGCCGGTCGCACGCCGGTCGCGGCGAGCCGTCGCGCCATGACCGGGGCATCGCGCCGCCCGCGGTCGTTCAGCGGACGTTCGTGGTCGTCGAGTCCGGTGCCCCAGTCGCTCTTGGCGTGACGGACGAGGATGAGGGTGATCATGCGAGGGCCCTTCCGGCGAGCAGTTCCAGGACGCAGAGCGCCGCGAGTCGGACGGTGCGGCCGTCCGCGGCATCCGCCGTTGCGTCGACCTCGACGACGTCGGCGCTGACGACGCGTCGATCCCCGGCCGCCGCGCGGACGAGGGCGCGCAGCTCCCACGCCTCGAGTCCGCCGGGGACGGATGCCGGGCACCCCGGCGCGACGGAGCGGTCGCAGACGTCCACGTCGATGTCGAGGTGCACGTCACCGGCGGTGCCCGCGATCGACAGCGCCTGGATCATGACGTCCTCGGCGCCGCGGCGGCGCACCTCGTCGAGGGTGATGACTGTGATGCCGAGGTCGGCGGCGCGCTCGGCGTAGGCGACCGAGTTGGCGAAGTCCGCGATGCCGATCTGCACGATGCGTCGCGGGTCGAGACCGTCCTCGACGAGGCGGCGGACGGGGGAGCCGTTCGACACCCCGTCGCGCAGGTCGAAGTGGGCGTCGAGGGTGATGAGCCCCGACACCCCCGCGCCCTGTGCGGTCGCGTAGGTGACGGAGTTGTCGCCGCCGACGGCTATCACGAGACCGGATGCCGCGCGCAGCCCGCGGACGCGCTCGCGCACGCGCGCCTCGCCCTCGGGCCCGTCGGGGTCGGCGACGTCACCGGCGTCCGCGATCCGGAGCGCCTCGTTCAGGTCGACGGGGGGAGGGCCGAGCAGGGTCGGGCTGAACCGGCGCAGCGCCTCGCGCACGGCGGCGGGTGTCGCGTGCGCCCCGGTGGGCGAGAGCGACGTTCGGAAGGCGGGCAGGCCGAGGATCGCGGCATCCCCCCGCCCGTCCGGGGCCGGCCAGTCCCCGGCGCGCGGCCAGAGCGGGTCTGCGGAGAGCGCCATCGTCAGGGGAGCAGCAGGTGGGCGACGGTGAAGATCATGAGACCGGCGAGGGCGCCCACGATCGTGCCGTTGAGGCGGATGTACTGCAGGTCGCGGCCGACCTGCAGCTCGATCTTCTGACTCGTCTCGTCGGCGTCCCACCGCTCGACGGTGTCGGTGATGATCGAGGCGATGTCGTGGCGGTAGCGGTCGACGAGGAAGACGGCGGCATCCGCGATGCGCTTGTCGACGCGTTCCTGCAGGGCCGTGTCGGTCGCGAGCCGGTCGCCGAGGTCGCCGAGCGCGGCGGTCACGCGACGGCGGAGCGGGCTGTCCTCGTCGGCGAGGGAGCGCAGCAGGCCCGCCTTCGCGGTGTTCCACGCGTCGGCGGCGAGGGCGCGCACCCGCGGGCTGTCGAAGACGGCGCTCTTCGCGCCCTCGAGCCGGCCGATGGTCTCGGGGTCGTGCTGCAGGTTGTCGGCGAGACGCTCGAGGTACTGGTCGAGAGCCTTGCGCGCCGGGTGCTCGGGGTCGCGCTGCACGGCCGCGACGAACTTCGTCGCCTCGTGGTACACGGTGTCGTCGACCAGGCGCATCGCGACCGACGGCACCCAGGACGGCAGACGGCGCGAGACGAGGCCGTCGAACGCCTCGCGATTCGCGTCGAGCCAGCGGGCGATGCTGTCGACGCCCAGGTCGACCGCGCCGCGGTGGGCGTCGGCATCCACCACCCGCGAGAGCCACGTCCCGAGCGACGGACCCCACGACGGGCTCAGCAGGTGCTCGTGAGCGAGGTCGCTGATGAGATCCTGCACCTCGTCGTCGCTCAGCGCCGTCAGGATGCCGCTGGCCATCGTCGACGCCTCGGCCGCGACGGTCTTCGCGTGTGCCGGGTCCTGCAGCCAGGTGCCCGCGGTCCTTGCGATGTGCGTGGACTCGAGCTTCTGGCGGACGACGCCGCCCTCGAGGAAGTTGGTCTCGACGAACTCGCCGAGCGTGCGACCGATCTCGTCCTTGCGCCGCGGGATGATCGCCGTGTGCGGGATCGGGATGCCGAGCGGATGCCGGAACAGCGCCGTCACCGCGAACCAGTCCGCGAGCGCGCCGACCATGCCGCCCTCGGCCGCCGCGCGCACGTACCCCCAGCCCGAGAGGTCCTTCTCGAGGATGAACGCGATGACGAAGACGATCGCCATGAACAGCAGTGCGCCGAGCGCGACCGCCTTCATGGTGCGGAGCCCGCGATACCGCTGCTGATCAGCGGTGCTCAGCGAGCCGTACGGGATGCGGGCCATTCGGCCATCCTGCCACGGCGCCCCTCACGCGCCGGGGCGACTCACGGCTCGAGCGGACCCAGCCACGCGTTCGCGAGCGCGCCGTGCACCGACTCGGGGTCGGACGGGTGGAACAGGCCGGCCAGCACGTCGCGGTAGAGCCGGCTCAGTTCGCTCCGGGTGAAGAACGACGAGCCGCCTGCGACGAGCATCGCCTCGTCGACGACCTGCTTCGCCGTCACCGCCGCGCGGTGCTTGATCGCCGACAGCTTCGGGAACCACATCGCGCCGTGGTCGACGAGGCCGTCGACGTCGGCGGCGAGGGTCTCGACCTGCACGGGCAGGGCGTCGTAGGCGAGGGCCATGTCGGCGACCCGCCACCGGATGTCGGGGTCCTGGCTGTAGGAGCGGCCCGTCTTCTTCGAGGTGCGGGCGCGCGCGGTCTCGACCGCGAGGTCGAGGGCACGGCGCGCGATGCCGGTGTAGACCGAGGCGAGCAGGATCTCGAACGCGCTGAAGATGCCGAAGACGAGCGGGTCGGGGCTGGGCCCTACGGGCAGCTTCCGGACGATGCGGTCGGCGGGGGCGACCGCGCCGTGCAGTTCGGTCGTGCGCGACTGGGTGCCTCGCATCCCGAGCGTGTCCCAGTCGTCGCGGGTGACGACGGCGTCGCTGCGCGGGACGAAGCCGAACACCAGCCGCGGGTCGTTGGGGTCGGACGCGTCCAGGCCGTGGAGCCCCAGGTGCGTCCACACCGGCGCGAGCGACGTGAAGATCTTGGTGCCCGTGAAGGCGTACGAGCCGTCGGGCCGGGGCGCGGCATCCGTGTCGCTGCCGAACAGCACGAGGTCGTTGCCCGCCTCGCTGATGCCGAAGGCGAACACCTCGCCGCGGGCGGCGCCCTCCTGCAGGAAGCGCAGGGCGTCGTCGCCCCGGTCGGACATCACCTTCGCGACACCGGTCCACACCAGGTGCATGTTGATCGCGAGCGCGGTCGCCGGCGCCGCCCCCGCGAGCCGCTGCTGCAGGACGGATGCCTCGCGCAGGCCGAGTCCCGGACCGCCGAACTCCGTCGGCACGAGGATCGCGAGGTAACCCGCCGCCCGGAGGTCGGCGAGGTCCTCCTCGGGGAACACGTTCTCGGCGTCGACGGCGGCCGCGCGCGAGCGGATGCGCGCGAGCAGATCGTCGGGCAGGTGGGCAGCCGGGTCGAAGCTCATGCGTCCAGCCCCCAGGCGGCGACCGCGTCGAGCAGGGCCCGCGCGGCGGCATCCGGAGCATCGCGGTGGGGCGAGTGCCCCGTGCCCGGCACGACGGCCATCGACACGAGCGGGTTCTGCTGCACCTCGGCCGCGAGCGCCCCCGTGAAGATGGAGTACACCGCGGGATCGCCGGCGATGACGTGGGTCGGCACGGTGAGACGGGATGCCGCCTCCCGCACATCCCACGGGGTGTTCTGCGCGCCCGTCGCCTCGACCGCCGAACGGCTCGCCTGCGCGGCGGCGATCGCCTTCAGCTCGACGTCCACCTCGAGCCACCCGGGGTGGGCGGCGCGGACGGCGGCGATCGAGGTGTCGGCGAACGCCTGTTCCTGGCTCGCGCGGACGCTCTCACGGTCCTCGTCGGAGAGGTGGATGGCGGGGTCGACGAGCACGAGGTGGCGGGTCCACGTCGGCGCGTCGGCCGCAGCGACGGTCGCGGCGGCGCCGCCGAGGGAGTGGCCGAGGACGAGGTCCCACGTCCCGTCGCCGGCGGGACGGGTGTGGACGAGGTCGGTTGCGTACGCGGCGATCGAGTAGTCGAGCGCGCGCGGGGCGGTGCCGTGCCCGCGCAGGTCGACGGCCTCGACGTGCCAGCCAGTGTCGGCGAGGGCGACGGCGTAGCGCCACATGAGCGCGCCGTTCGAGCCCAGACCGTGGACGAGGAGGGCGTGCCGCGGCGCGCGCGGGTCGCCCCAACCGAGGCGGGGGAGGGTGACGGGTGACGGCATGCTCTCAGCCTAGGACGGGCCCCGGCCCGCGGTGCCGGGCCAGGATGGGGGCATGATCTCCACCGACCTGGCACGCGAGCTGCGCGCGAGCGGCCTGACCTGGCGTCCCCGCTCCGGCGACCGGTTCCAGCTCGACGAGCCCGAGTTCGAGGCCGACGTCTACACCGTCAGCGAGATGACCGTCGAGGCGCGCAGCTATCCGACCGGCGACCTGCTCGCCTTCAACGGCACGACCGAGTGGGCGCTCGACTCGGTCGCGCTCGAGGACGCCCTGTGGCTGCCCTCCGAGGCGCAGCTGCGCGAGCTGCTGCGGGGGACGTTCCGCGCGTTGCGGCGCCTGCCCGACACACACGAGGTCGAGATCGAAGTGGATGCCGCGCCCCACCGCTTCCGGCATCCCGAACCCGCCGACGCCTACGGTCAGGCCCTGCTGTTCCTGCTCGGGCGGATCCGCTGACCGCGCTCAGGTGATGAGGGGGACCGGCTCGGTGTCGGGGATCGGGCTCGCGTCGCGGCCGCGGAGGTCGGGGAACCCGCGCACGAAGACCGCCGCCACGAGCGCGCCCGCGACGGCGAACGCCGACGCGGCGAAGAAGGCGCCGACCGCCCCCATGCCGTCGATGAGGAACCCCGCGACGGCCGAGCCGGCCGCGGCGCCGATGAGCTGGCCGGTGCCGATCCAGCCGTAGGCCTCGGCGGTCTCGCTGAAGCGGACGCTCGCGCTCGTGATGGCGAACATGACGGCGAGGGCCGGGGCGATGCCGAGGCCCGCGACGAAGAGCGAGGCGCCCATCCACCAGGCGTTCAGGCTGATGATGACGAGGGTGACCCCGACAGCCACGATCGTGAGGCGGCGGGCCATCGCCCAGCGGCCGATCGGGATGTGTCCGAACCCGAGGCCGCCCGCGAGGCTGCCGACGGCGAAGACGGCGAGGACGAGACCCGCCTCGATGCCCTCGTGCCCGAAGGTCGCGACCACGCCCGCCTCGACCGCGGCGCACGCCCCCACGAGGAGGAAGCCGGTCACGGTCGAGAGCAGCACGACGGGCTTGCCGAGGACGCGACCGAAGCCGCGGCGGCTGCGGGGGATGCGGACGCGCCCCACCTCGGGTGAGGCGATGAACCAGGCGCATCCGCCGATGAGGATGACGACGATCAGCAGGAGCGCGGGGACGGTGCCGACCTGGGTCGCGACGAGGGTGATGACGACGGGCGCGAAGATCCAGATGATCTCCTGCAGGCTCGCATCCAACGAGAAGAGGGGCGTCAGCTGCCGCGAGGTGACGATCTTCGGGTAGATCGTGCGGACGGCCGGCTGCACGGGCGGGTTCGCGATGCCGGCGATGAAGCCGAACACGACGAACCCCGGCATCCCGAACGGATTGAGGGCGAGGGCGAACACGGCGGCGGCGCAGACGACGGCGGTGAGGGTGAGGACGCGCCGCATCCCCCAGACACCCATCCACCGGCTGGTCACCGGGCCGGAGATCGCCTGACCGATCGACAGTGCGGCGAGGACGATGCCGGCGGCGCCGTACGACCCGGTCGACTGCTCGACGTGGAGGAGGACGGCGAGGCTCGTCATCCCGCTCGGGAACCGTGCCGTCAACTGTGCCGCGATGATGCGCGCGACACCCGGGACGCGCAGGAGTTCCGAGTATCCCGCCACCCCTTCATGGTACCGACCGCCGACGACGTCCGACGGGCGTGCGGGGCCCGTGCGACACGCCGCGACACGCCCGACACGCCGACCGGTCCCGGAATCGGATGTCGGTGGCCCGCTCTACCGTGCGACCTGTGGACAACCGTCCGGTCCCGGAAGGGTTTCGGCCGGAATCCTGGCCTTTTCGACCCCCTTCCGGACCTGCCGGATTGGGGATGAAACGGTGGAGAACTTGTGTTGTACCTGTGGAGGACGGCGGAAAAACTACACGGATGTAACTACTACCCCTTGTGGTGCTTCCCGGTGTCCGTACCCATATGTAGTATTGAGCTCCCGGCGGGCTCCCAGCCTTCCGGCCGATGGATTCACCCCCAGATTTCACACGAGATGGACCCCGCGCGACGGGTTCCGGAGGACGAGAGAGGTTCGACGAATGGCGATCACTGTGTACACGAAGCCGTCCTGCGTGCAGTGCAACGCGACGTACCGCGCGCTGGACTCCAAGGGCATCGACTACGAGGTCCTCGACCTCTCCGAGGACCCGGCGGCGCTCGAGCACGTCAAGTCGCTCGGCTACCTGCAGGCCCCCGTCGTCGTGACCGACGAGGACCACTGGTCGGGCTTCCGTCCCGACAAGATCGACGAGCTCGCCTCGCGCCTGGTCTGAGCGATGAGCGCGGCCGTCGTGACGAACGTGCCGCTGCTCGTCTACTTCTCGAGCGTGTCGGGCAACACCGCACGTTTCATCGAGAAGCTCGGGATGCCGGCACGCCGCATCCCGCTCCACTCCTCCGAACCCGTGCTCCACGTCGAGGAGCCCTACGTCCTGGTCACCCCCACGTACGGGGGCGGCCAGGGCCGAGGAGAAGAGAAGGGCGCGGTTCCCAAGCAGGTCATCCGCTTCCTCAACGACGAGGGCAATCGGAGACTGCTCCGCGGAGTCATCTCCGCAGGAAACAGCAATTTCGGCGAGTCGTTCTGCCTCGCCGGGGACATCATCAGCCGCAAGTGTCAGGTGCCGCACTTGTACCGGCTGGAAGTATTCGGCACGCCCGAGGACGTCGACCGCGTGAGCGGCGGATTGGAAGACTGGTGGAAGCTGCAGTGACCGATATGGCCTTCAAGACGGAGGCGCGCTTCGAGGGCATGGACTACCACGCCCTGAACGCGATGCTGAACCTCTACGGCGAGGACGGGAAGATCCAGTTCGACGCCGACAAGCGCGCGGCGCGGGAGTACTTCCTGCAGCACGTGAACCAGAACACCGTCTTCTTCCACTCACTGAAGGAGAAGCTCGACTACCTGGTCGAGAAGGAGTACTACGAGGGCGCCGTCATCGACGCGTACCCGTTCGAGTTCATCCAGTGGCTCAACGACCACGCCTACGCGCAGAAGTTCCGTTTCGACACGTTCCTCGGCGCGTTCAAGTACTACACGAGCTACACGCTCAAGACCTTCGACGGCAAGCGCTACCTCGAGCGCTTCGAGGACCGCGTCGTGATGACCGCGCTCGCCCTCGCCGCCGGTGACCAGGACCTCGCCACGAAGCTCGTCGACGAGATCCTGTCGGGCCGCTTCCAGCCCGCCACCCCCACCTTCCTCAACGCCGGCAAGGCGCAGCGCGGCGAACTCGTCTCCTGCTTCCTCCTGCGCATCGAGGACAACATGGAGTCGATCGCCCGCGGCATCAACTCCGCGCTGCAGCTCTCCAAGCGCGGCGGCGGCGTGGCCCTGCTCCTCTCGAACATCCGCGAGGCGGGCGCCCCGATCAAGCAGATCGAGAACCAGTCGTCGGGCATCATCCCCGTCATGAAGCTTCTCGAAGACAGCTTCAGCTACGCGAACCAGCTGGGTGCGCGTCAGGGCGCCGGTGCCGTGTACCTCTCGGCCCACCACCCCGACATCATGAAGTTCCTCGACACCAAGCGCGAGAACGCGGACGAGAAGATCCGCATCAAGACGCTGTCGCTGGGTGTCGTCGTCCCCGACATCACGTTCGAGCTCGCGAAGAACGACGAGGACATGTACCTCTTCTCGCCGTACGACGTCGAGCGGGTGTACGGCGTGCCCTTCGGCGACATCTCGGTCACCGAGAAGTACCGCGAGATGGTCGACGATGCGCGCATCAAGAAGACCAAGATCAAGGCGCGCGAGTTCTTCCAGACCCTCGCCGAGATCCAGTTCGAGTCGGGCTACCCGTACATCATGTTCGAGGACACGGTGAACAAGGCCAACCCGATCAAGGGCCGGATCAACATGTCCAACCTCTGCTCGGAGATCCTGCAGGTCAACACGCCGACGACGTTCAACGAGGACCTCTCGTACGACCAGATCGGCAAGGACATCTCCTGCAACCTCGGCTCGATGAACATCGCCCTCGCGATGGACGGCCGCGACCTCGCCGGAACGGTGGAGACCAGCATCCGTGCCCTCAGCGCGGTCAGCGACCAGAGCCACATCCGCTCGGTCCGCTCCATCGAGGACGGCAACGACAAGTCGCACGCCATCGGCCTCGGCCAGATGAACCTGCACGGCTACCTCGCCCGCGAGCACGTCCACTACGGCTCGGAGGAGGGTGTCGACTTCACGAACATCTACTTCTACACGGTGCTGTTCCACGCGCTGCAGGCCTCGAACAAGATCGCCATCGAGCGCGGTCAGGTCTTCGACGGCTTCTGGGACTCGAAGTACGCCTCGGGCGAGTTCTTCGACAAGTACACCGAGCAGGAGTGGAAGCCGGCGACGGCCCGGGTCGAGGAGCTCTTCGCAGGCATCCACATCCCGACCCAGCAGGACTGGCTCGAGCTGAAGGCATCCATCCAAAAGCACGGCATCTACAACCAGAACCTGCAGGCCGTCCCGCCGACGGGCTCGATCTCGTACATCAACAACTCGACGAGCTCGATCCACCCGATCGCGTCGAAGATCGAGATCCGCAAGGAAGGCAAGATCGGCCGCGTCTACTACCCGGCGCCGTTCATGACGAACGACAACCTCGAGTACTACGAGGACGCGTACGAGATCGGCTACGAGAAGGTCATCGACACCTACGCCGCCGCCACGCAGCACGTCGACCAGGGCCTGTCGCTGACCCTGTTCTTCAAGGACACCGCCACCACGCGCGACATCAACAAGGCGCAGATCTACGCCTGGCGCAAGGGCATCAAGACGATCTACTACATCCGTCTCCGTCAGATGGCGCTCGAGGGCACCGACATGACCGAGTGCGTCTCCTGCATGCTCTGACCGGCCGAGATTCGATAGAGGAAGAAGACATGACCCCCGAACCCCTGAAGCTCCTCGGCTCGGTCCAGGCGATCAACTGGAACCGCATCCAGGACGACAAGGACCTCGAGGTGTGGAACCGCCTCGTGAACAACTTCTGGCTGCCCGAGAAGGTGCCGCTGTCCAACGACATCCAGTCGTGGGCGACGCTCACCCCCGAGGAGCAGCAGACCACGATGCGCGTGTTCACCGGCCTGACGCTGCTCGACACGATCCAGGGCACCGTCGGCGCCGTCTCGCTGATCCCCGACGCGATCACCCCGCACGAGGAGGCCGTCTACACGAACATCGCGTTCATGGAGTCGGTGCACGCGAAGAGCTACTCGTCGATCTTCTCGACGCTCGCGTCGACGCCCGAGATCGACGACGCGTTCCGTTGGTCGGTCGAGAACGAGAACCTTCAGAAGAAGGCCCGCATCGTCATGGACTACTACCGGGGCGACGAGCCGCTCAAGCGCAAGGTCGCCTCGACCCTGCTCGAGTCGTTCCTCTTCTACTCGGGGTTCTACCTGCCGCTGTACTGGTCGTCGAAGGCGAAGCTGACGAACACGGCCGACATCATCCGCCTCATCATCCGCGACGAGGCCGTGCACGGGTACTACATCGGCTACAAGTTCCAGCGCGGACTCGAGACCCTCGGTCAGGCCGAGCGCGACGAGCTCAAGGACTACACGTTCTCGCTGCTCTACGAGCTCTACGACAACGAGGTGCAGTACACGCAGGACCTCTACGACGGCATCGGCCAGACCGAGGACGTCAAGAAGTTCCTGCACTACAACGCCAACAAGGCGCTCATGAACCTCGGCTACGAGGCGATGTTCCCCGCCACGGTCACGAACGTGAACCCGGCGATCCTGTCGGCCCTGTCGCCGAACGCCGACGAGAACCACGACTTCTTCAGTGGGTCGGGATCGTCGTACGTCATCGGCAAGGCCGTCGCGACCGAGGACGACGACTGGGACTTCTGAGTCACTGACGAAGGCCCCCGGCACCGCTCGCATGAGCGGATGCCGGGGGCCTTCGTCGTTCGCTGCGCGGGTGCCCGTGCGGTCAGTCGTCCTGTTCGTCGGACTCCTGCTCGTCCTTCGTGATGTCGTCGTCGCCGATGTCGCCCTCGGCCTGACTCGGCTTGTCCGCGATGGGATCGCTCATCATGTCTCCTCTCAGTTCTCGCTGATGTTGCTCCGCGCCTCCTGGGCGCGGTCGGTGACGGTCCCGGCGGCGTCGGAACCCTCGTCCTTCACCGTCTGCACGGCCTCCTGGGCCCGCTCCTTGACGGCGGTCGCGGCATCCTGAGCCGGCTCCTTCAGGTGGCTCGCGGCATCCTTCGCCACCTCCCCGAGCTCGTCGACGAGCGGCTGCGCCTGCTCCTTCGCCGTCTCGGCGAGCTCCTTCTCCTTCGCGGATGCGGGGATGAGGGATGCGGCGAGCAGCCCCGCGCCGAAGGCGATCAGGCCCACGGCGAGCGGATTGCCCTCCGCCTTGGCCTTCACGTCGTGGGCGACGCCGTGCGCGGACCCGGCGAGGTCGTGCGCGGACGAGCCGGCGTCGTCGGCGGCGCCCATGATCCGGTCGCGGACGGAGCCGACCGCGCCCTTGATCTTGCTCGTCTGGCGGTTGACGATCTTCGACGGGTTGACCTTGTCAGCCAGGGCGTCGACGTCGGTGCCGAGTTCGGCACGGGTCCGCTCGATGTCGGCGCGGATCGCGTCAGGTGAATCGCTCATCGGTTCTCCTCGTTTCTCTTGAATGTCTCTGGGATCTCCTGCAGGGTCTCGACGGTCTGCGGCGCGCCCTGCACCTCTTTCAGTTGCTTGCGGCCGACCGCGTACAGGATCGCCGCGATGATCGCCCACAGGACCGCCACGATCACGCCCGACCAGCCCCAGCCGACGAGGGTCGCGAGGGCGGCCCACAGCGCGAGGGACAGGAAGAGGACGACCATGGATGCCGCGTACCCGGCACCGCCGAGCAGGCCGGCACCCTTGGCGGAGGTCGTGGCCGAGTCCTTCAGCTCTGCCTTCGCCAGCGCGATCTCCTGCCGCATCAGCGTCGACAGGTCGCGTGTCACCTCGCCGAGCAGGTCGCCGAGCGAGGTCGACGCGGCCTTGCGCTCAGAAGGTGTCGCGTCGCTCATCCGTGACCCTCTCGTCTGCGCCGCCGCGGAAACCGGCCGACTCGTCGTAGAGCGGCGTGTCCGACGGCGGCAGTGCACCGGTCGTGTCGGCCGCGATCGGGTCGATGTAGGCCGGGTCCCGTCCGTCGACGGGTGTGGCGGGCGCGGATGCCGGGACCGCCGCCGCCGCGGGGGCGGGGGCCAGCGAGGCCCGCGAGGTCGCCGTGCCGCTGTCGTCGTGCGACGCCATCGCCCGGACGAGTCGCCCGGCGACGATACCCACGACGGCCGCGCCGGCGATGAAGACGAGGGGGCGTCGCCGCGCGAACCGCTTCACCTCGTCGAGGAGGGCGGCGGGGTCACGGTCACCCAACCACGCAGCCGCGCCGGTGAGGCGGTCGGAGACCTGCTGCACGAGGTCGGTGGCGATGCCGCCGCCCTCCGCGTTGCGGGCCATCGATCCGAGCTCCTCGCCCGCGGCCTTCAGCCCGCTCGCGACTCGCTCCTGCTGCTGCGCCGCCTGGTCCGAGAACTCGGTGCGGCTCTGCGCGTAGAGGTCCTTCAGCTGCGACTTCGCCTCGCCCGCCACGGACGCTGCTTCGTCTTTGGCGGTGTGGGCGACATCCTTCGCCGCGTCGGTCGCGGTGCCGGTGACGGCGGATGCCTCATCCTTCACGGTCTCGGTCTTCCCCGACCCGGCGTCGGCGCCACCGGTACCCGTGGGTCCATATCCGACTGACATAGTTGCTCCCTTGCTCGAGGACTCCTGTCCTGGGAGCGCCACTGTGCGAGCGGGTCGAGCAAGTCGTACCGGGGTTGCGTCGCACCGTCTGAGGCGGTAAATGCGCGGCACCTGCACCCCTCGGCCGTCCGATCGCCGACCGAGTCCTGCGTCAGCCCCTGACAGCGCTCGTGATGCTCCGCGAGCGGATGCCGGAATCCGCCCGAGGTTCGTCGGTGCCGCGCTGTTCACGGATGCAATGGATTCAAGGCGACACGTCGGTGGGACAGGCGTCAGCGCGGGGTGTCGCATCGGATCCCTTGCATCGGCGAGCGGACCGGGTCGGCCTCAGCCGGCGCGTCTCAGCCCGCGCGGCCGCACTCCGACACGGCGAGCAGATCGAGGCCGGGGCGGCCGTCGACGGTCGACTCCGTGACGTCGACGGACACGTTCGTCTCGGCGCGACTCAATCGCACGGTCGCGATGTCGAGCTCGACGCCGGCCGGTTCGAGTGCCCAGCCCTCGCCGAGCGTGGCAGGCAGCTCGGTCACCGTGGCCGCCGCATCCGTCCCCTCCGGCAGCGTGACGGCGCCGTGGATCGTCGCGAACTCGCCCGTCGACGGGCCGCCCGGGCTGACCTCCGACTCGCACGACTGCGCGCTCGCCCCGCCGTCGGGGACGAACTCGGCGCCGTCGGGGAGGGCGGCAACGATCTCGGCGACCGCGTCCTCGGCCTGGGCGCGCACGTCCGCGTACGACGGCCCCGCTCCCGCGGAGCAGGCGGTGAGACCGATGAGGCAGGTCACGAGCAGCATCGTCGCTGCGCCGGACCGGGCGCGCATCAGCCGCTGCTTCCGCGGGCCAGCGAGGCCAGGAGCAGGCGTACGTCCTTGAGGACGGTTCCGTTCGTGTGACCGTCGCCGCTGAACAGCCGGTTGTGCAGATCGAGTCCCTGCAGGAGCATCGCGCCGACCGAGCCCGTCGCCTGCTGCTCGGTGTACCCGGGGTCCAGCACGATGACCCCGGGGATCTCCTCGGGGCCGACGCCGTACCCGATGTCGCCCACCTGGAAGCCCGCGTAGTACCGGTTGACGTCCTCGGCGGCCTGCGCGGCGTAGTAGGTCGTCCCCGTCACGGGGCGGTAGCCGTCGGTGGCCCCCACGCCGCCGGCGAGGAACCGCACGTCGAAACGGGCGCCGTGCATCTCGGCCGAACTGCCGACCTGCGACCCGGCGCTGTGCTCGTAGCTGAGCGTCGGGAGCCCGGGGAGAGCGACCTCGATTCCCTTCACGATGCGAGCGTAGTGGGCACCCGCGGCCGTGGCGATCGTGTTGTTCTGCGGCCCCGACGCGAGATTCAGGGAGATCTGCGGCATGGGGGCGGCGAGCACCGTGAAGGCCACGACGGGGGCGCCCGGGTCGGCGTTGGCGACCTGCCAGTCGGCGAACGAGGTGACCGGGTCCTCCACCATGAAGCTGCGCACCGACGCGTTCGTCCCCGGGACGACGAGCAGGATGCCGGCAGCGGTCGACGGATCGCCCGCCATCTCGATCATCGCTCCGCGCTCGGGGGAGTAGAGGTAGAGGCGCACCTGCCCGGCGACGACCTTCGTGAGGTACCGGCGCTCGAGCAACAAATC
Source organism: Microbacterium oleivorans (assembly GCF_001644225.1). GTDB lineage: Bacteria > Actinomycetota > Actinomycetes > Actinomycetales > Microbacteriaceae > Microbacterium > Microbacterium gawkjiense. Next base: position 530,402 of record NZ_LSTV01000001.1, read on the forward strand.
GCCGAGCAGTGCCGCGTCTCCCTCCGCGCCCCGGCGACTCACCTGATGCAACCGCTCGTCGACCCGCGCGAGGCGCGCCCGCGCCGCGTACCGGTTGGCGCGGACACGGTCGGCGGCGTCGATGCCGTCGAGCGAGCCGATGAGCACGGGGACCGTGCGGATGAGGTCGTCGCGGCGCGCGGCATCCATCTCGGCCCACCAGACCGCGGCGTCGGCAGCGGAGGTCTGTGTGAGCAGCGTCGCGATGAGCCCGGGCGTGCGGTCCAGCAGCGCCGTCACGCCGTCGTGATCGAGGGAGGCCAGCTCGGCCAGGGTCGCCGATACGCTGAGGTGCGTCCGGTGGTGATCCGGGGTCGGCGCTGCGGCGGATGCCTGGGCCACCGGGGCTGCCGGAGTCACCAGGGCGAACGCCATCGCCGCAGCGGCCAGGGCTGCGGTGGGATGGGCGTTCGCGCGCATCATAGCGCTGATTGTATTGGCAGCCGGGACCGCTCCCGGCCACGCCAATCACGGACGGCCGCTCTCTTGACTCATAGACTGCTCGCGTGGCAGATACCCCGACCGAGGATGCTCCGCGTTTCAGCCCGGTGATCGCGTTGCTCGCCGTCTCCGCCTCGTGGGAGGCGCAGCTCGCCGCGGAGCTGCGCGACCTCGGCATCTCGACCCGCAAGTTCGGTCTGCTCGGGCACATCGGCGCCGAGCCCGGCATCTCCTTCTCGGAGCTCGCACGCCGCTCCCGCATCACCGTCCAGTCGGCGCACGCCGCCGTGCACGCCCTCGTCGACGACGGCCTCGTGGCGGACGCGACGGCGCAGGCCGGCGCGGCCAGCGACCTGAGCGTGACGCCCCGCGGTGCGAAGGTCCTGCAGGACGCGCAGGAACGCCTCGCCGCCCTCGACCGCGCGCTGGCGCAGGCGCATCCGAGGGTCGCGGAGTCGCTCGACGGCATCCGCGCCGGCGTCGTCGAATGACGCGCGCGGCACCGCGGGACCCGCTCCGCGCGGCGGCGCGCTCGGCGCTGGCCGCTCTCCTCGTTGCCGCCGGGGCCGGTCACCTCACCGTCCTCCGCCGCGGGTTCCGCATCGCGGTGCCGGACTGGGCGACCCGGCTGCTGCGCACCGACAAGGACACCATCGTCGTCGTGTCGGGTGTCATCGAGGCGCTGCTCGGGGTCGCGCTCCTCCTGCTCCCGCGCGAGCGCCGGCGCGTGGGTCTCGCGATCGCCGGCCTGTTCATCGCGGTCTTCCCCGGCAACGTGCACCATTGGCGCACCGGACGCGACGTGCCGGGGCTCGACTCCGACGCCAAGAGGTTCGCTCGCCTGTTCCTGCAGCCGCTCCTGGTCGCCTGGGCGCTCTGGTCGACACGCCGGTGAGTGGTCACCGTGCGGAGCCGTCACAGCGCGCGCACAGGTGGCGCGGCATCCTTCAGCTAGGCTGAAGGCGTGTTCCGCACCCCCGCCTCCCTGTATCGCGTGCTCGCCATCGCCGAGCTGTTCTCCTGGACCCTCCTGATCGCCGGCCTCATCATCCGCGCGGTCGGCGGTCCGGCCGTCGCCGTCACGATCGGTGGCGGCATCCACGGGTTCGTCTTCCTCTCCTACGGGGCGACGGCGATCCTCGTCGCCCTCAACAACCGGTGGCACCTCGGCGTGGCGCTGCTCGCGGTGGGATCGGCGATCGTCCCCTACGCCACCCTGCCGATGGAGATGTGGCTGCGCCGGACGGGACGCCTCGACGGGCACTGGCGGCTCGAGGAGACCGCCGACCCGCGTGACCGGCGGCCGATCGACCGGCTGCTGCGGTGGTTCTTGCGCCACGCCGGCGTCCTCGTGGCGCTGATCGTCGTCGCCGTCGTCGCGCTCTACGTCGTGCTGCTCCTCGTCGGGCCGCCGGGCGGACGGTGATCCCGGGGGTCAGCGCCGCGTCGAGACCGTCACGGTGAACTTCGCGTCGCGAGCCGCCTGCCGCGTGGGTCCGACGATCCGCTCGAGCGCGCCGCGGTAGCGCAGCCCGGAGTTCCACACGCACCAGAGTTCGCCGCCGGGCCGCAGGACGCGCGCCGCGTCGGCGAACATCCGCGGGGCGAGGCGGTCGGTCACGGCGGCCCCGCTGTGGAAGGGCGGGTTCAGCGCGATGAAGGATGCCGAGGCATCCGCCCGTGCCTGCAGCAGGTCGTCGCGCGCCACCTCGACGCGGTCGCCCACGCCGTTCGCCGCGGCCGTCGCACGCGCCGAGGCCACCGCGGCGGCGGACTGATCGGACGCGTAGACGTGCCGCCCGGGGTGAGCGAGGGCGAGGTGCGCGGCGACGGCGCCCGTGCCGCACGCGAAGTCGATGAGCGGGTCGGAGGCGCCGCCGCCGGCCGGGTCCTGCGGCAGGTGCGCGAGCAGCAGCCGCGTGCCGATGTCGAGCCGCGCGCCCGCGAACGCGCCGCCGAACGCGCGGAGGGCGAGGCCGTCGGCGTCGCCTTCCGCCGGCACGGGGTCGTGGCCGTCGTGCGGCCCGCGGGCGACGAGCACGCGCGACTTCTGTCGCGCCAGCGTCACGTCGAGCCGGTCGAAGTACCGGGCGAGGACGTCGTTCATGGCGACGCTCATGTGCTTGAGGCGTCCGCCCGCCCAGACGACGACGTCCGGGTGGGCGTGGGCTGCGATGAGCGCGGCGATGTCGTCGAGCGCGTCGAGGGACCGCGGCAGGCGCAGCAGCACGACCCGCGCCCCCGAGACGAGCCCCGCGCTCAACGGGAGCGACGACACGTGCCCGGTGAGGCCCAGCGCCGCGGCGTTGCGGGCGAGTGCGCGTTCGCTGGCGAGGGTGTCCTGATGGACGCGGATGCCGGTGCCCCCGTCCCATGCCGCGCCGAGGGCCAGGGCGCCGTAGGCGTCGCCGATGACCGCGATCTCCCCGGCGGCCGCGGCGGCGCGCGCGTCGGCGGACTCGTCGAGGATCAGCCGGTCGGCGGCGTCGGCGGCGACGAGCCCCGGAGCCTCGAGATCCGGGAGTCGGGACAGCCGCGCGAACGGGAACGGCGCGGCGGAGGTCACTCATCGAGCGTATCGCCGGGCCGCGGCATCCCTCACCCGGGGGATACTCGGACGATGAAGACTCTCGCACGCTGGGTACTCGCCGGCGCCATGGTGTTCGCCGGCCTCAGCCACCTGTTCTGGGCTCGGAAGGAGTTCCAGGCGCAGGTGCCGGACCTCGTCACCGAGGTGCTGCCGATCGACAAGGACGGTGTCGTCGTCGCCTCCGGCGCCGTCGAGATGATGCTGGGTGCCGCTCTCGTCGCGCTCCCGAAGGAGCGGCGCCGCGTCGGGGCGATCCTCGCGGCATTCTTCGTCGCGATCTTCCCCGGCAACATCGGCCAGGCCCTGGGGAAGCGCGACGGCTTCCGCCTCGACAGCGACAAGGCGCGCTGGGCGCGGCTGCTCTTCCAGCCCGTCCTCATCGCCTGGGCGCTGTGGTCGACGCGGGATGAGGGGTCCGCACGCGGCTGAGACGAGAGAGGCCCCCGTCCGCGCGGACGGGGGCCTCCTTCGTACAGGGGAGGGTCAGGTGCGGACGCCCCCGGTCCGCAGACGCGACAGCGCGTCGACTGTGGCGGCGAGGATCAGGACGCCGCCCGTGACCAGCAGGTTGAAGCCGGCATCCATCTGCAGCAGGCCGAGCCCGTTGATGATGATCGCGATGACGAGCGCGCCGATCGCCGCGTGGATCAGCCGTCCGCGGCCACCGAACAGGCTGACACCGCCGACGACGGCCGCCGCGACACCCGAGAGGACGATGTCGCGTCCGACCGCGCCGTCGACCGAGCCGACACGCGTCTGGTTGAACAGCAGCGAGACGACCGACAGGCCCGAGGCGATGACGAAGCACCACCACTTCACCCAGCGGACCTTGATGCCGGCGCGACGCGCGGCCTCGGCGTTGCCGCCGATCGCGTAGACGTACCGTCCGAACTTGGTGCGGTCGAGCACGAACGTGCCGATGAACAGGATCGTGAGGACGACCGGCACGATGATCGGCACCCCCTCGATGGGGATGATCGACTGCGACCGGTTGAGGTTCAGGACGAACACCGCGGCGCCGCCGAGGATCAGGAGCACCGCGAGCTTGGCCCACACGAGCGCGATCGGCCGGTTGGGGACGCCCGCCCGGGTCCGGCGGCGCCGGTCCCAGAACGACAGTCCGCCCGAGACGAGCACCATGACGCCGAGCATGACCCAGCCGCCCCAGACCGGGAGCCGGCCGTTCTGCAGGGCCAGCAGCTCGGGAGCCTCGATCGGGTAGAGACCGCCCGCACCGATGATGAGGAGGGCGAGGCCCTGATACCCGAGGAACAGGCCCAGCGTGACGACGAAGGACGGGATGCCGATCCTCGCCACCAGGAAGCCGATCAGGGCTCCCGTCGCCAAGCCGATGAGCAGGCCGAGCCCCAGCGCGATCGGCCAGGGGATGTCGAGCTTGACGTTGAGGACGACGAAGGACGCGATGCCCACGCCGCCGGTGACACCGGCCGACAGGTCGATCTCGCCGAGCAGCAGCACGAACACGAGCGCCATGCCGAGGACGACCAGGGATGCCGCCTGGCTCATGAGGTTCGCGAAGTTCACCGGGGTGAAGAAGAACCGGCTGAGGATGCTAAAGAGGATGACGAGGAGGACGAGGCCACCGACGGCGGGGAGCGCGCCCATCTCGCCGCCGCGCACCCGCTGCAGCCAGGCGCGTACCTGGTCGCCGACGCCGCCCTCGACACCGCTGCCGATGAGATCGCTCACGACGGGGTCGGGTGCCGCCGCGGTCCGGGTGCTGGTGCTCATGCGTCGCCTCCGACGGGGATCGTGGAGGTCCCGACGAGCTGCACGCCCGGGGGGACCTTGGTTCCGGTGATGTAGCCGACGATGTCGTCGCGGGTGGTCTCGATGGTGGCGACCTGCGCGACCATCTGGCCGAGGTAGAGGACCGCGATGTCGTCGGCGACCGCGAAGACGTCGGCCAGGTTGTGGCTGATGAGGACCACTGCGACACCCTGGTCGGCGAGGCGGCGGACGAGGTTCAGGACCTGTTCGGTCTGCGCGACGCCGAGGGCGGCGGTGGGCTCGTCGAGGATGACCACGCGCGCCTTCTTCAGCACGGCGCGCGCGATCGCGACGGTCTGCCGCTGACCGCCGGACAGGCTCGACACCTTCTGCCGCACGCTCTTGACGGTGCGCACCGAGAGGGAGCGGAGGGTGTCGGAGGCCTCCTTCTCCATGCGGCCCTCGTCGAACGTCCCGCCGATGACCTCCTCGCGGCCGAGGAACATGTTCTGGACGATGTCGAGGTTGTCGCAGAGCGCGAGGTCCTGGTAGACGACCTCGATGCCCAGCGCACCGGCTTCGCGCGGGGTCCGGAGCGACTGCTCCTGACCGTCGACGAGGATCTCGCCAGTGTCGTAGGGCTGCACACCGGCGAGGCCCTTGATGAGGGTGGATTTGCCGGCGCCGTTGTCGCCGACGAGGGCGGTGACCATGCCCGGTCGGACCGTGAGGTCGACGCCCTTGAGGACGCTGACCGGGCCGAAGGACTTCGTCACGCGCCGGAGTTCGATGATGGGTTCGCTCATGCGGGTTCTCCTGAGAGGTCGGGGTGTCGCGCAGACAGGGAGGGTGGGGATGCCGCGGGTCGCGGCATCCCCACCCTCGTCAGATCACTCGACGCCGAACTCGGCGCACTTGTCGGCGAGGCTGACGCCGGCGATCTCGCCCGAGCAGACGTCCGAGGCCGAGGCGTCACCGGCGGCGACGACGTCCTTGACCTTGTCGGGCCCGACGAGCTGCGGGGTCACCGCGATGTAGGGCGTGCCGTCCTCGAGCTTCTGGTCGGCCGACGGCGTCGACCCCTTCAGCAGGTCGGTCGCGACCTTGATCGCCGCCTCGGCCTCATCCTTGACCGGCTTGTAGACCGTCGCGGTCTGCCATCCGGTGAGGATGTTGCGCAGGCCCTCGACGTTGGCGTCCTGGCCCGAGACGGCGACACCCGTGAGGTCGCGGTCCTGGAGCACCTTGATGACGCCGTCGGCGTTGGTGTCGTTGGCGGCCCAGACGCCGTCGACCTTGCCGCCGTTGGCGGTGAGCGCCTGCTCGAAGTTGGTCTGCGACTTGGCGCCGTCCCAGACGCCCGGAGGCTCGGCGGTCGGCTTGATGCCCGCCGCCTCCATGACCTCGACGGCACCCTTCTTGAACATGGCCGCGTTGCCGTCGGTGGGGTCGCCGCCCATGTAGTAGACGACGGCCGTCTTCGGGTCCTTGCCGGCCGCCTTCAGACCGTCGAGGACGGTCTGGCCCTCGAGTCGGCCGACCTCGACGTTGTCGAACGACACGTAGTAGTCGGCGCCCTGGAACGGGCGGTCGTAGGCGATGACGGGGATGCCCTGGGACTTCGCCTTGGTGGCGACACCCACGGCGGCGCCGTTGTAGTCGACGAGCATCATGACACCGCAGCCCTGGGTGAGCTGCTGGTCGCCGATCGTGGCGTACTTCGAGGTGTCGCCCTGCGCGTTCTGGATGTCGACGTCGAAGCCGGCGGCCTTGAGCCCCTCATCCAGGTACTTGCGGTCGAAGTTCTCCCAGCGGGGCGAGGACGCCGCGTCGGGGAGGATGACGCACGCACGGCCGGCTTCGGCCGGTTCGGCGCCGCCGCTCGAGCCCGCGGGTGCCGGGGTGCTCGCGGACGAACAGCCGGCGAGCAGGAGTGCAGCGGCCCCCAGGACTGCTGCGACGGACAGGGACTTCTTCATCGTTCGCCTTTCGACAGTGAAATCAAACGAGCGCGGCATCGCGCTTGACGATGATCTTGATGCGTTCACGAAATGAAGTCAAGATGTGAACATAACGCTTTCGTCACCGCCGACGACCCGATGGGCGGCGGCCCGACCGCGCCCCGCGGCGCGCGTGCGACGCGCTATCCGGCGCCCGATCCGAGCCGCGACCGACGGGTCACAGCGTCGAGGGCGACCGCGAAGACCAGCACCGCCCCGGTGACCATGAACTGCACGGCAGAGCTCAGGTTCACCAGCGTCAGCCCCGACGAGATCGCCTGGATGACGACGACGCCGAGCAGCGCGGCGAAGGCCGAGCCGCGGCCGCCGAAGAGGGACGCGCCGCCGATGATGGCGGCGGCGATCGCGTTGAGGTTCGTGTCTGCCGCGCCGGTGCTCTGGTTCGCGGCGGCGAGCCGCGCGGCCGCGAGCACCCCGCCGGTCGCCGCGAGGGCCGAGCAGAGCACGAACACCGAGACGACGACGCGGTCGACGCGGATGCCGGCGCGTCGGGCGGCCTCGATCGATCCGCCCACGGCGAAGACCGACCGCCCCCACCGGGTGCGGGTGAGGGCGAGGTGGGCGGCCACGACCAAGACGACGAACACCACGAACATGACGCCGACGCCGCGCGAGAGTCCCAGATACCAGCACGCGCCGACGAGACCGATCAGCAGCAGCGCTCCGCGCACGACGATCGTGAGCGTCCGCTCGCTCTCGAGCTCCGCCGCGGCGCGGCGTCGCGCGCGACGCAGCAGGGTCGCCGTGTAGGCGAGCGCGGTCCCCACGGCGAGGAGGTACGCCAGCCAGTGCGGCAGGTACATCTGCTGGGCGAACTGCACGATCCACGAATCGAACGGGAGGTTGATGGACCCCGCGTCGCCCAGCACCCAGAGCTGGACGCCGAGGAGACCGAGCAGGCCCGCGAGCGTGACGACGAAGCTCGGCAGGCCGAGCTTCGTGCGGAGCACCCCGTAGCAGACCCCCACGACGCACCCCGCCGCGATCGCCGCACCGATCGCGAGGGGGAGGGGCCACTGCAGCTGGACCGCGCCCACGGCGAGGATCGCGGCGGCCACACCCGACATCGAACCCACCGACAGGTCGATCTCGCCGATGAGGAGCACGAGGACGATGCCCAGCGAGATCGTGCCGATCGCCGCACACTGCATCAGCAGGTCGCTGAGATGCCGGCTCGTGAGGAAGACCGGGTTCAGCGTCTGGAACACGACCGCGATGACGACGAGGGCGACGACCACCGGCATCCGCCCCACGTCGCCCGACCGCACCCGGGCGAGCGTCAGGGCGACCACCCCCGCGTCGCGGTTCACCGGTCGCCGTCCGTCCGGCGCCGGGCCCCGGAGAGCGGGATCACGGGAGCGCGGGGCTCGTCGGGGAGCGGCGCGGGCCTCGCGACGTCGAGGGCGCCCGTGATCGCGGCGATGAGGACCTCGCTCGTGGCCTCCTCGGCGTCGAACTCGCCGTTGTTGCGCCCGAGGCGCAGCACGACGATGCGGTCGGCGACGGCGAGCACGTCGGTCAGGTTGTGGCTGATGAGCACCACGCCGTGACCACGGTCGCGCAGGCGCTCGATCAGGTTCAGCACCTCCGCGGTCTGGGCGACACCCAGGGCCGCGGTCGGTTCGTCGAGGATGACGATGCGCGGCTCGCCGATGAGCGACCGGGCGATCGCGACCGTCTGCCGTTGGCCCCCCGACAGGGTGGAGACGGGGACCCGCACGGAGGGGATCTTCGCGGCGAGCTCGCGCAGCAGCATCCAGGTCCGCTCCTCCATGCCGACCTCGTCGAGGCGACCGCGTTCGAGGAGCTCACGACCGAGCCACAGGTTCGCGACGACGTCGAGGTTCTCGCAGAGGGCGAGGTCCTGGAACACCGTCGCGATCCCGAGGTCCTGCGCGTCGGCGGGGGTGGAGAGCTGCACGACGTCGCCGTCGAGCTCGATCGTGCCCGCGTCGGCGGGGTGCACACCGGCGAGGACCTTCACGAGCGTCGACTTGCCGGCGCCGTTGTCGCCGACGAGGGCGACCACCTCGCCCTCGCGGACGCGGAAGTCGACCCCGTTGAGCGCGCGCACGGCGCCGAAGCGCTTGTCGATGCCGCGCATCGTGAGGACGTGGTCGCCGGTGCGACGGGAGGAGACGCTCACGCGGGTGCTTTCATTCCAGCCCCGCCGCAGCGCAGGCCTCGGAATAGGCGGGGGTGCAGATGTCCTGCACGGTCCAGAACCCGTCGGCGACGACGGTGTCGGCGATGTCGTCGACGGTGACGGCGACCGGGGTGAGGAGGGTCGCGGGGATGCCGTCGACGGTCGTGTCGCCCGCCGGGCGCTCACCGCTCGCGAGCTGCAGCGCGACGTCGGCGGCGATCGTCGCCTGGGTCCGCAGGGCTTTGTAGACGGTCATGTACTGGTCGCCCGAGACGATGCGCTGGAGCGCCGTGAGCTCGGCGTCCTGACCGGTCACCAGCGGGACGGGCGAGACGTCGGCCGCGCGGAGGGCCGCGATCGCGCCGCTCGCGGTGCCGTCGTTGGCGGCGTACACCGCGACGATCTCGTCGCCGTACTGGGCGATCTGCCCCGCCACCCAGGCCTGCGCCTTGTCGGGACTCCAGTCGGGAGTGTCGTATTCGGCGAGGATCCGGAGCCCCGCGTCGGCGATGACCCGGCGCGCGCCCTCGCGGAACTGCGCGGCGTTGCTGTCGGTCGGTGAGCCGTGGACCATGAGGATGCCGCCGTCGGTGCGACCCTCGCCCTCGAGGCCCGCCACGAGGGCGTCGGCCTGCAGCTCGCCGACGCGCTCGTTGTCGAAGGAGACGTAGTACGCCGGCTTCCCGCCGCCGACGATCATCCGGTCGTAGGAGACGACCGGCACGCCCTCGGCGGTCGCCGCCGCGAGGATCGACGCCGCCGCGCGACCGTCGACCGGGTCGAGGACGAGGACGGCGGCACCCGCCGCCAGCGCGGACTCCGCCTGCTGCTGCTGCCGCGCGGCATCCTGATCCGCGTTCGTGTACAGCACCTGCGCGTCGCCCGATTCGGCGATGCGCTCCTCGAACACCGGTCGGTCGAACGTCTCGTAGCGGGCGGTCTTCTTGTCGGGGAGGAGCAGGGCGATCGTGGTGCGGCCGGACGCGGTGTCGGGGAGCGCGCATCCCGAGAGTGCGGCGGCCGTGGCCCCCACGACGACGAGGGCGGCGAGCAGCCGTCTCATGCGGGGAACGCGACCAGTTCGGCGTCGACGGCGACGTGATCGAGCGCGAGCGCGATGGCCCCGCGGGTCTCGGCCCATTCCGCGAAGTCGGAGGCCACAATCTCGGGCACTCCGCCGCCGAGGATGGAACGCTCGAGCGAGTGCCGCAGCGGTGCGAGGAGGATTTCTCCTGCCCGCGCGAGCTCGCCGCCTACGACGATGCGTTCGGGGTCGATGAGGTTGCACAGGCTCGCCGCGGCGATGCCGATGTGACGCCCGGCATCCGCGATCGTCCGCTGCGCCGCCGCGACGCCGTCGCCCGCCGCCGTCACGAGGTCGCGGAGACGATGGATGCCGTCGGTCTCGCTGAAGCCCGCGAGCAGCGCCGGGCCGGCCGCCACGGTCTCGAGGCAGCCCCGGTTGCCGCAGCGGCAGCGGGCACCGTTCTCGTCGATCGTCATGTGGCCGATCTGGCCGGTGCGGCCGCTCACCCCGCGGAAGAGGTCGCCGTCGACGAGCAGTCCCGCGCTGATGGCGTGCCCGACGGTGATGTAGACCGAGGAGGAGGCGCCGCGGGCAGCGCCCTCGCGTGCCTCGGCGAGCGCGCCGAGGTTGGCCTCGCTGTCGACGTGCACGGGACGGCCGATGCGGGCCGACAGGCTGCGGGCGATGTCGACGCCGTCCCACCCCGGGAGCAGCCCCGGAGTCGAGATGACGGAGGTGCGCGGATCGACGGGTGCCGGGAGCGCCAGGCCCACGGCCAAGAGGTCGGAGAGGGAGCCGCCGAGGCCCTCGACCATGTCGCCCAGGAGCAGGCTCAGCCGGTCGAGCTCGGCGTCGTGCCGGTGGTCGGGTGCCAGCGGCAGCGAGGTCTCCGCGACGACCGACCGCGTGGCATCCGCGATCGCGACGTGCAGCTTGCGGGTCGAGAAGTGCGCACCGGCGACGAGGCCGACTTGGCGGGCGAGCGAGACGAGGGTCGCCCGCCGCCCGCTCCGCGAGGTGAAGGACGTGTGGAGGACGCCCGTCGCGGTCAGCTCCTTGACGATGTTCGACACCGTCGCGGGGGAGAGGCCGGTCGCGCCCGCGAGCTCGATCTGCGTCAGGCGCCCATGCCGCTTGAGCGAATCGAGCAGACGTGCACGATTCGCTTCTCGCAGCGAGGACTGCGAGCCGGGCGGTGTTGACCGGCGAGCCACGGGGACACCCTACCGCGCGGGGCGCACGACCGGCCCCGGGCGGGTCAGGCGGCGTCGATGAGGCGCACGCGGACGATGTTGGTGGTCTCGTCGAGCTCGGCGACCTTCGGGTGGTCCTTGACGAAGTCCGAGAAGGAGCGGTGGCCGAGCGCCTTCTCGCTGAAGGAGGGATCCATGCGCTTCAGCAGGTTCTTGACGGCCGAGAGATGGACCCACTCCTCGTCGGTGCGCTCGTGCTCTAGCCGCAGCGCGCGGGAGAGGAGCTGTTCGACGGGGTCGACCGTCTTGCGCCGGCGCCGACCCGCGCTGGGCGCGGCCTCGGGTGCGGGCTCGGGGAGGGCGAGGGTCACACCCGGGAGCGCGTCGTACGCGTCGAATTGGTCGCACGCGGCGGCGAGCGACTTGGCCGTGGAGCCGGCGACCCCGACGGCGACGACGAAGCGACCGAGGCGCTTGCACCGTTGCGCGAGCGGGACGTAGTCGCTGTCGCCGGCGACGATGACGACGTGGGTGAGGTCCTCGAGGCGGAACAGGTCCTCGACGGTGTCGACGGCGAGGCGGATGTCGGCACCGTTCTTCGCGTACGCCGCCGCCGGGAACAACTGCACGAGGTCGACCGCGCGGGCGACGAGCTGCTGCCGGTAGAGGGAGTTCACCGGCGACGACCAGTCCGCGTAGGCCCGGGTGAGCACGAGGGTGCCGAACGAGGCGGCGTAGTCCATGATCGCGCCGACGTCGATCATCGCCGCCGCGAGGCGGTCGGCGATCTCCTTCTCGTCGGGATCCGCCGTGATCCGCTGCCGGTCCCGCGAGTAGCTGTTGCGACCGTGCACCCGGTCGTACCAACTCATGACGATGTTGTCGAAATCGAGGTAGACCGCGACGCGAGGAGTGGAGGAATCCGGCATCCCCCCAGTCTTACAGCTTGGGGCCGCGAGGTGTTCCGGGAACCGTGTCGCTGAGGCCGAGGACGAAGTCGAGGATGTCGCGGGCCGTCGCCGTCCGCCCCGGGCCGCGCCCGAGCGACCACCCGGCGTCGTCCGCGGAGAGGGTCGACCCGGCGACGGCGGCGCGCCGCTCGAAGGGCATGCGTGTGACGGCATACAGCGCGACGGCCCCGCTCAGGGTGGGTGGGAGCGCGACCGGGCGATCGCCTGCGAGGACGAGCAGGGCGCGTGTTGCGTCGACGAGGGAGCGGATGCGGCGGCGCCGGCCGCCGCGGATCCCCGCCGCCACCTCGGTGAGGGGTGTCCCCGTGGAGGATCCCAGACCGGCCCCGGTGAGGAAGCGGTCGGCGTCGTCCGGCGACGGCGCGAGGGCCGCTGCGAGCACGACGACGTCGGCGAGCGCCTCGCGCCAGTCGCCCGTCACCGCGGATTCGTCCGTGCGCTCCCGGTTGCTGAGGGGCAGGTGGCGCGAGAGGTCGGACATGCGGTCAGCTTAGGCGGCAGCGGGCGCGATGTGACAGGCCGCCTTGTCACACGCGAGGCCCCGCTACGACAGGGGAGTAAGGTGCCCTGGGGGTCGCGACGTGCATAATGGCGTCGAATCGATGTGACCGTGAACATTCAGCAAGGGGCCCGATGAGCGACGATGCCGCCGGCCGGAGACCGAGTATCCGCGATGTCGCGCGCCTCGCGGAGGTCTCGCACCAGACGGTGTCCCGCGTCCTGAACGACCACCCCAGCATCCGGCCGGAGACCCGGGACCGGGTCCTGGCGGCGATGCGGGATCTCTCGTACAGTCCGAACCGCGCGGCCCGCGCGCTGGTGACGAGCCGATCGCGGACGATCGGCGTGCTCGCCGCGTCGGCGACGCAGTACGGCCCGGCCGCCTCCATCGCCGCGATCGAAGCGGCCGCGCAGGCGCGGGGCTACTGGGTGTCGACGGCGAACATCGACCCCGGCGACCCGCAGTCCATCCCCGACGGCATCTCGCACCTCATGGCCCAGTCCGTCGAGGGCCTCGTCGTGATCGCGCCCCAGGTGCGCGTCATCCGGGCCATCGCCGCCCACGCGGTCGACGTGCCGTTCGTGACGCTGCAGTCCACCGATCCCGACGCGGGCCACTCCGTCGCCGTCGACCAGGTCGCGGGCGCCCGACTGGCCACACGCCACCTGATCGAACTGGGCCACCGCTCGATCTACCACCTCGCGGGGCCGCAGGATTGGATGGAGGCGGAGGCCCGCATGACGGGTTTCCTCGAGGAGATCAGCGCGTGGGACATCGCCACGACCGCGCCGATCCTGGGGGACTGGACCGCCGACTTCGGCTACTACGCCGGGCGCGAGTTGCTGCGGTACCGCGACTTCACGGCGATCTTCTCCTCCAACGATCAGATGGCGCTGGGGCTCCTGCACGCCGTGCGCGACGAGGGCCTGGACTGTCCGCGCGACATCAGCATCGTCGGGTTCGACGACATCCCCGAGGCGGGCCACTTCTGGCCGCCGCTCACGACGGTGCGTCAGGACTTCGCCGAACTCGGCCGGCGGTGCGTCGAGATCCTGCTCGACGAGGCGGGGTCCGCAGCGCTTCCCATGCTCATGCCGGAGCTCGTCGTCCGGTCGTCGACGGCGGCGGTCGCCCGACTCTGACCCTCTCGGCGCGTCGTGTTTGACATCGCCGCGGCCTTGGGTGCATAGTCTCCGATGTGAACGGTCACATGGCCGTCACCCGGCCGAGTGAATCGGACCGCGCAGGACGAGGGAGTCGGCAATGGCGTCGAAGGACGAGCGCTACGTGAGCGGGGTGAAGACCGAGGTGGCCGTCGCACGCATCCGCGAGCGAGTGGCATCCCTCCTGGTCGACCTGTCCCGCCGTGGCCTCGTCTCGGCCACGCTGTGCGAGCGCGTCCCCGACGCGGACCTCTTCGTCACCCGACCCGTGGACGCCGACGACGATCTCGCGCCCGAGCGGATGATGGTCCTCACCCTCACCGGCACCCCCGTCGCCGGGACGCCCGGCGAGGGCGGCGCACGACCTGCCGACGTCGCGCTCTACGCGACGGTGCTCCGCGAGCTCCCGGACACGATGGCCCTCGTCCACCTCGAGACCGGCCACGCGGCCGCCTGGGCGGCGCGCGGGCAGGAGATCCCCTGCGTCACCGCCCAGTCCGCCCGCGAGTTCGGCGGCACCGTCCCGGTCCTCGCCGGTCCGCGCGTCGACCCGGCGGCGCTCGTCGAGGCGCTCCGCGGCGACGGCGCCTCCGTCGTCCTCGTCGCAGGTCTCGGCGCCTTCTGCACGGCCGGCTCCGCCCGCGAGGCGGCCCGTGTCGCGCAGGTGCTCGAAGGCGTTGCCCGCACCGCCGCTCTCGCCGCGGTCGGCGGACCCACCGAACCCCTCTCGCCCGAGACGATCGCGGACCTCTCCGGCCGCGCTCGCGACCTGCGGGAACCGATCACCGACGGCCGCCGGTAGCCCGATACCGGGCGCGGCCACCACCCACAGGACCCCGGCAGGGGTCATGCACCAACCGAACACCACGACACCGAAGTCAACGGGAAAGGAATCACAGTGAAACTCAAGAGGATCATCTTCGTCGGCCTCGCAGCCGGCGCCCTCGCACTCACGGCATGCGCCGGCGGCAACGGCGGTGGCACCAGCGGCGGCGGCAACGAGGGCGGCGGCGACGGCGGTCTGATCGGCGTCGCGATGCCGACCAAGAGCTCCGAGCGCTGGATCCAGGACGGCGACGCCGTCAAGAAGGCACTGGAGGACCAGGGCTACAAGGTCGACCTGCAGTACGCCGAGGACGACATCCCCACCCAGGTCTCGCAGATCGAGAACATGATCACCAAGGGCGCCGAGGCGCTGATCGTCGCCTCGATCGACGGCACGACGCTGACCGAGGCGCTGCAGAACGCTGCGGATGCCGACATCCCCGTCATCGCCTACGACCGCCTCATCAAGGGCACCGAGAACGTCGACTACTACGCGACGTTCGACAACGAGCTCGTCGGCAACCAGCAGGCATGGACCGTCCTCAACGGTCTCGGCCTGACCGACCTCGAGGGCAACAAGCTGGACGACGCGCCCAAGGGGCCGTTCAACATCGAGCTGTTCGCCGGCTCGCTGGATGACAACAACGCGTTCTTCTTCTTCAACGGCGCCATGGACGTCCTGAAGCCCTACATCGAGGACGGCACGCTCGTCGTCAAGTCGGGCCAGACGAGCATCGAGCAGGCAGCGACGCTCCGCTGGGACGGCGAGACCGCGCAGAGCCGTATGGAGGACATCCTCACGGCCAACTACAGCGACGGCACGCAGGTCGACGCCGTCCTGTCGCCCTACGACGGCATCTCGCGCGGCATCATCTCGGCTCTCGCCGACGCCGGCTACTCCGTCGGTGAGGAGTGGCCGATCATCTCCGGTCAGGACGCCGAGGTCGACTCGGTCAAGGCCATCCTGAGCGGCGAGCAGTACGCGACGATCTTCAAGGACACCCGCGAGCTGGCAAAGGTCGCCGCGGACATGGCCGTCGCCGTGCTGAACGACGAAGAGCCCGAGACCAACGACACCACCACGTACGACAACGACGTCAAGGTCGTCCCGTCGTACCTGCTGGCCCCGGTCCCGGTCGTCAAGGACAACGTCCAGTCGGCGCTCGTCGACACGGGCTACTGGACGGCGGAGGAGCTGGGTCTCTGACCCGGGTCCGCCACTGACCATCCGCGTCGGCGGCGAGGTTCGCCTCGCCGCCGACGCACCCCCATCCATCCCTCACGGAAGTCGGAGATCGTGACCGAGACCATCCTCGAGATGCGCGGCATCACCAAGACGTTCCCTGGCGTGAAGGCGCTGTCGAACGTCAACTTCGCCGTCCGGCGCGGCGAGATCCACGCCATCTGCGGCGAGAACGGCGCCGGCAAGTCGACGCTCATGAAGGTGCTGTCGGGTGTCTACCCGCACGGCACCTACGACGGCGAGATCCACTACGCCGGCGACGTCGTCGAGTTCAAGAGCCTGCGCGACAGCGAAGCGCGCGGCATCGTCATCATCCACCAGGAGCTCGCCCTCAGCCCCTACCTCTCGATCGCCGAGAACATCTTCCTCAACAACGAGCGCACGGGCGCGGGCGGTCTCATCGACTGGAACAAGACCAACTTCGAGGCGGCGGAGCTGCTCAAGCGCGTCGGACTGCGCGAGAACCCCACCACGAAGGTCAACCAGCTCGGTGTCGGCAAGCAGCAGCTCGTCGAGATCGCCAAGGCGCTTTCGAAGGAGGTCAAGCTCCTCATCCTCGACGAGCCGACCGCCGCGTTGAACGACGAGGACTCCGATCACCTGCTCGATCTGATCCTCAGCCTCCGCGAGGAGGGGATCACGTCGATCATCATCAGCCACAAGCTGAACGAGATCAAGAAGGTCGCCGACGCCGTCACGGTCATCCGCGACGGCAAGACGATCGAGACGATCGCGAAGTCCGACGTCACCGAGGACCGCATCATCAAGGACATGGTGGGTCGCGACCTCGAGCACCGCTACCCCGACCACGAACCGCAGATCGGCGACGAGCTGCTGCGTGTCGAGAACTGGACCGCGCACCACCCGCAGGACCCGACCCGTGTCGTCGTCGACGACGTGTCGATCACGGTCCGCGCGGGCGAGATCGTTGGGATCGCCGGCCTCATGGGCGCCGGCCGCACCGAGTTCGCGATGAGCCTGTTCGGCCACAGCTACGGCACCCGCATCTCGGGCAAGGTCTTCATGCGCGGCCAGGAGATCCGCACGCGCACCGTCTCGGAGGCCATCGCCAACGGACTTGCGTACGCCACCGAGGACCGCAAGACCTACGGGCTCAACCTCATCGACGACATCAAGCGGAATATCTCGATGGCGTCGCTGAAGAAGCTCGAGAAGGCGGGGCTGGTCGACGACAACGAGGAGTTCGCCGTCGCCAACCAGTACCGCAAGAGCATGAACATCAAGGCGCCGACCGTGCTCGCCAAGACCGGGAAGCTCTCGGGCGGCAACCAGCAGAAGGTCGTCCTGTCGAAGTGGATCTACTCCGACCCCGAGGTGCTCATCCTCGACGAGCCCACCCGCGGCATCGACGTCGGAGCGAAGTACGAGATCTACACGATCATCAACAAGCTCGCCGCCGCCGGGAAGGGCGTCATCGTCATCTCGTCGGAGCTTCCCGAACTCCTCGGCATCTCCGACCGCGTGTACGCGCTGTCGGAGGGTCGGATTACCGGTGAGGTGCCGATCAGCGAGGCCACCCCCGAACACGTCCTCAAACTCATGACCATGGAGAAGCCCCGCTGACGGGGCAGGAGACACACATGTCCAACACCACTTCCACGGAGACCGCCGCCGGCGGCGGCATCCATCCGTCCGACAACCGCGTCACCCGCTGGCTGGCGACGGTCCTGTCCGACCTCGGCCGCAACGGCATCTTCATCGCCCTGATCGCGGTCGTCGTCCTGTTCGCGATCCTCACCGACGGCATCCTGCTGCGTCCGCAGAACCTGTCGAACCTGGTCGTCCAGAACGGGTACATCCTCGTGCTGGCGATCGGCATGGTGATGATCATCATCGCCGGCCACATCGACCTGTCCGTCGGTTCCGTCGCGGCCTTCATCGGCGCCGTGTCGGGTGTGCTGGCGGTCCACTGGGGTCTGCCCTGGGGTCTGGCGATCGTCCTGTCGCTCCTGATCGGTGCCCTCGTCGGCGCCTGGCAGGGCTTCTGGGTCGCGTACGTCGGCATCCCCGCCTTCATCGTGACCCTCGCGGGCATGCTGATCTTCCGCGGCCTCGCGCTCGTGGTGCTCGGCAACCAGAACATCGGCTCGTTCCCGACGGAGTACCGCGCGCTCGGCAACGGCTTCCTCGCGGGCCTGTTCGGCGAGTCCGACCCCGACTTGTTCACCCTCGTCATCGGTGCGGTCGCCATCGTCGCCCTCGCGGTGCAGCAGGTCCGTACGCGCCTCGGCCGTCAGAAGTACGACCAGGACGTCGACCCGCTCATCTGGTTCATCGCCAAGCTCGCGCTCGTCGCGGTCGTCATCGGCTGGTTCACCCTCGCGCTGGCCTCGTACAAGGGCATCCCGGTCACCCTGATCGTGCTCGCCGTCCTCGTGCTCGTCTACGGCATCGTGATGAACCGCACGGTCTTCGGCCGTCACATCTACGCCATCGGCGGCAACCGCCACGCGGCGGAACTGTCGGGCATCAAGACGCGTCGGGTGGACTTCTGGCTCTTCGTGAACATGGGTGTCCTCGCCGCGCTGGCGGGCCTCATCTTCACCGCGCGCCTCAACCTCGCCGGCCCCAAGGCGGGTGAGGGCTTCGAGCTCGAGGCGATCTCGGCGGCCTTCATCGGCGGCGCGGCGGTGCAGGGCGGTGTCGGCACGATCGGCGGCGCGATCATCGGTGGTCTCATCATCGGTGTTCTGAACAACGGCATGTCGATCATGGGCATCGGCATCGACTGGCAGCAGGCCGTGAAGGGTCTCGTGCTGCTGTTCGCCGTCGCCTTCGACGTCTACAACAAGCGTCGGGCAGGCCACTGAGATGGCGAAGAACCTGCCCACGGGCGGCGACCTCGACCGACCCGGTCCGACGACCGCGCGGATCACTATGTGGATCTGCGGCGGCGCCGTGGGTCTCTACATGGTCGTGAGCGGCCTCATCGGTGCCCTGACCACCGGCTGAATCGGTCCGCTCGCCGGCCCACCGCATCCCCTCTTCCCGACGCGGAGGAGGGGATGCGGTCGTTCACCGCTGACTCATAGACTCGGCGCATGCCCTATCTGGTCTCGCTCGTCGTACTGGCCGGGATGATCTTCGCGCTGGTCGACATCATCACGCGCGATCAGAGCCTCGTGAAGCACATGCCCAAGACGGTCTGGCTCTTCGTCGTCATTCTGCTGCCGTTCCTCGGGACGGTGCTGTGGTTCGCGATCGGGCGCGAGTACCCGCGGCGCGAGGTCAGCCGTCCGCCGCAGTTCGCCCCCTGGGCGAGCGAACCCGCCCCGCCGCCGGTGCGCGCGCACGAGGCCCGCTCGACCGAGCAGCAGCTCGCCGACCTCGAGCGCGAGATCGAGGAGGAGCGGCTGCGCGCGGAACTCGCGCGGCGTCGCCGTGAGCTCGGCGACCCGGCCTGAGCCGCGGCGTCAGCCGCGCGGGTAGACGACGCCGATCTGCCGGCGGATCTCGTCGAGCGTGCCCATGATCGCGACGCTCTCGTCGATCGGGAGGATGTCACCGTCGGTGCGCCCCTGCGCGACGAGCTGCTCGGCGTGGAGGGCCTGGAACTGCATGCCGCGGCCGTCGATCTCGGTGCGGAACTCCTCGTCGAGCGCCCCGTCCGCCCCGAACACGCGGAACGTGGTCGGCGCGTAGAAGACGCCGTCGATCTCGATGCGTCCCTTCGTCCCGACGACCTGCGCGGCGTTGGCGCCCGCCGCGCGCGAGGAGGTGAGGAGCGAGGACACGCCGCCGTTCGCGTGCACCATCGCGATCGCGACGTCGGTGTCGGCTCCGGTCGCGGCCAGCTGCGCCGTGGCGCGGATCTCGGCCGGTGCGCCCAGGACGTCCCAGGCGAACGAGACCGGGTAGATGCCGAGGTCGAGCAGCGCGCCCCCGCCGAGCGCGAGGTCGTTGAGGCGGTGGCTCGGGTCGTCGGTGATGTTCTGGGTGTGGTCGGCGCTCACGAGGCGGACCTCGCCGATGACGCCATCGGCGAGGATCTCGCGCAGGCGCACCATGTGGGGGAGGTATCGCGTCCACATCGCCTCCATCGCGAGCAGACCGTGGTCGGCGGCGAGGTCGCGGATCGCGACCGCCTGGTCGGCGTCGAGCGTGAGGGGCTTCTCGATGAGGACGTGCTTGCCGTGCTCGAGGGCGAGCGCGGCGCCCGCGAGGTGGTGGCTGTGCGGGGTCGCGACGTAGACGATGTCGACCTCGGGATCGGCGACGAGTTCCTCGTACGATCCGTGGGCGTGGGGAATCCCGTACTGCTCCGCGAACGCCTGCGCGGAGTCGAGCCGGCGCGAGCCGACCGCGGTGACGGTGCGTCCCGCCGTCTTCAGGTCCGAGGTGAAGGCGTGCGCGATGCCGCCGGTGGCCAGGATTCCCCAGCGAAGAGAGGTCATCGCCCGAGCCTATCGGCGCAGCGTGCGCGCCGGATCTAGAGTCGGATCGTGACCCGTCCCGACGCCGCCGCCCTCGACCGGTTCCGCGAGCTGCTACGGATCCCGACGGTGTCGATGCCGCCGGGGGAACCGGATGCCGACGGCGCACCGTTCGTCCGTTTCCGGGACGCCGTCGAGCGGCTCTATCCCGCGCTCCACGGCGCGCTCGAGCGCGAGGTCGTCGGCGGCTACTCGCTGCTCTACCGCTGGCGCGGAGCGGATGCCGCGGCTCCCCTCGTCCTCATGGCGCACATCGACGTCGTGCCGGTCGTCGTGGACGAGTGGGACCGCGACCCGTTCGGCGCCGAGACGGTCGGGACGGGCGACGACGCCGAGATCCACGCGCGCGGCGCGGTCGACGACAAGGGCGCGCTCGTCGCGATCCTCGAAGCCGTCGACGGCCTCGTCGCCGAGGGATTCACGCCGCAGCGGGACGTCTACCTCGCCTTCGGCCACAACGAGGAGGTCGCCGGCGACGGCGCCCAGGCCATCGTCGAGGTCCTGCGGCAGCGCGGCGTGCGGCCCTCGCTCGTGCTCGACGAGGGCGGCGCGGTCGTCGAGGGCGCGATCCCCGGGGTGCACGTGCCCACCGCCGTCATCGGCGTCGCCGAACGCGGCGTCATGACCGTGCACCTCACCGCGCGGGAGCTCGGCGGGCACGCCTCGACCCCGCCCCGCGACCCCGCCACCGCGCGGCTCGCGCGGGCCGTGCTGCGGCTGCACCGCCGGCCGTTCCCGACGCGTCTCGTGCCGCCCGTGCGCGCGATGTTCGAGACCGTCGCCCCGCACACGACCGGCCCGCTGCGGCCCGTCTTCGCGAGCATCGGCGTGACGGGGCGACTGCTCGCGAAGGTCTTCCCGCGCTTCGGTCCCGAGCTGAACGCCCTCGTGCGGACGACGGCGGTGGTGACCGAGCTCGCCGGCGCTGCGGGGGCGAACGTCCTCGCCACCTCCGCCCGGGCGAGCGTGAACGTGAGGCTGCTGCCGGGCGACACGGCCGCGTCGGCGGCCGCCCGCATCCGTCGTGTCATCGCCGACCGCCACGTCGAGGTCGACGTCGCGTCGGCCTCGGAGCCCTCGCCGGTGTCGCCGTGGACGGGTCCCGCATGGGACCGCCTCGTCGCCGCCACCGCGTCGGCGCTCGGGGAGGACGTCGTCCCGACGCCCTACATCCAGCTCGGCGCCAGCGACAGCCGGTGGTTCACCGCGATCAGCGATCACGTGTACCGGTTCACGCCGTTCCACCTGACGCGCGGCGAGCGGGAGGCCCTGCACTCGCACAACGAGCGCATCCGCGTGGGGTCGTGGCTGCGGGGGATCGAGTTCTACCGCGACCTGCTGCGGGCCGGCTGAACTCAGCCGCGCTCGGCGAGCGCCTTCGAGATCCGCTGCAGCGACACGGGCTCGGCGGTGCCGAGGCGCTGCGCGAACAGGCTCACGCGAAACTCCTCGAGGAGCCACCGCGCGTGGACCAGGTGCGCGGGAGCGCCAACGGGGAGCGGGAGGGCGCCCCCGGCATCCGCGAACAGGGCTGCGGCGCGCTCGTACTCGGTCATCCGCTGGCGGTCGCGGCCGGGGTTGTCGGAAAGGGCGTCGACGCGGTCCTTCGCCCCCTGCAGGTAACGCGGCAGGTGCGCGAGACGGGCGGTGCCGGTGCGGGAGAGGAAGCCCGGGTGCAGGAGCGCTGCGAGCTGACCCTTCACGTCGCCGAGGGCGGCGAGCAGCGTCATCGAGTTCTGGTTCTTGACGGCGCGTTCAACGTCGCGCTGCAGGGTGAGGATGCGGGCGGCGAGCGACACCGTCTGGAAGAGCTCGTCGACGACGCGGCTCGAGAACGCGTCGCGGGCGGCCGTGAACGCGGCCTCGGTGCGGATGACGGCGTCTCCCATGACGGCGTCGGCCACGGCGACCCGGGCGTCCTCGATCAGCGCCTTCGCCGAGGGGTACGGCGACGCCGCGAGGGCCAGCTTCTCGGGTGCGGTCAGGTGGTCCATGACGTAGGCCGTGGGGGAGGGGACGGCGAGCAGCAGCAGGCGCCGCGCGCCCGCGCGGGTGAGGTCGGCCGCGCGCTCGGCGGTCGCCTCGATCCGCAGCGACACGGCGTCCTTCGCGTCGACGAGGGCGGGGTAGCCGCGGACGACACCGCCGGCGACCTTCGTGTCGACGACGGCGGGCAGGTCGCCCACGTCCCACGTCGTGATGCCCGTGCGTTCGATCGGCGCGCTCGCGGCCGCGACGGCCGCGGCGGAGGATGCCGAGGGCTGCGGCCCTCTCTGCGGGCTGAGCGACCGGGCGACCGACTCGCGGGCGCGACCGGCGAGGCGGTCCTGCAGCTCGCGCAGATCGCGGGACGAGCCCACCGTGCGCCCGCGCTGGTCGACGGCGCGGAACGAGACGGTCAGGTGGGCGGGCACGCGCTCGAGGTCGAAGTCGCGCTCGGTCACCGGCTGGTGCGCGACGCGCTGGATGCGTGCGGCGAGCGCCGCGCGCAGGGTGGATGCCGGGAGTCCGTCGGTGTCCTCCGGCCCCGAGCCGCGCAGCTCGTCGCCGAGGGTCGCCGCCCAGTCCGCGGCCGGGACGACGTGGCGCCGGATCGCCTTCGGGAGCGCCTTGATGAGGGCCGTGACGAGCTCGTCCCGCATCCCGGGCACCTGCCAGTCGAAACCGTCGGGGCGCAGCTGCGCGAGGAGGGCCAGCGGCACGACGATGCTGACGCCGTCGTCGGCGGCGCCCGGCTCGAACCGGTAGGCGACCGACAGCACCTGGTCGCCCTGACGCCAGCGCGCCGGGAAGTCGCGCTCGTCGTTGCGGCCGGACTCGCCGAGGAGGTCGGCCTCGGTCATGTCGAGCAGCTTCGGGGTGCGCGGCTGCGTCTCGCGCCACCACGCCTCGAACGAGCGGACGTCGAACACGTCGTGCGGCACGCGCGCGTCGTAGAAGGCGTACACGGCCTCGTCGCCGACGAGGATGTCGCGGCGGCGCTCCCGCTCCTCGATGCGCTCGAGCTGGCGGCGGAGCTCGCCGTTGCGGCGCTCGAACGCGGTGAGCCGCTTGTCGAGGTGCTGGCTGTTCCACTCGCCCTCGACGAGTGCGTGGCGCAGGAACAGTTCGCGCGCCAGGTCCCGGTCGCGGCGGGCGAGCTGCACGCGCCGGCGCGGGATGATCTCGACCCCGAAGAGCGTCACCTTCTCGGCCGCGACGGCGGCACCGGCATCCTTCGACCAGTGCGGGTCGCTGAGACTGCGGTGCGCGAGATCGCCGGCGAGGTCCTCGGCCCACGCGGGGTCGATCGCCGCGACGGTCCGGCCGAACAGGCGCGAGGTCTCGACGAGCTCGGCGGCCATGACGGCGTCGGGCGAGGCTTTGCGCAGGCCCGAGCCGGGGAAGACCGCGAACGATGCGCCGCGGGCACCCCGGTACTGCGGCAGGGGCTTGCGGGCGTTCTTCTTGGCGGGATCGGTCGTGACCGAGCGCGTGTCGAGGATGCCGATGTGCGACAGGAGACCCGAGAGGATCGCGCGGTGCAGCGCATCGGGGTCGGCGGCGCCGGCGGGCTGCCTCGGTGCATCCTTCGGCGATCCGGACCGCGACAGGGTGCTGAGCTGCCGGTGCACATCGAACCATTCGCGGACGCGGACGTAGTTGAGGTGCTCGCTGCGGCACAGGCGCCGGAACGCGCTCGAACCCAGCTCGCGCTGCTGCTCGCGGAGATGGTTCCAGAGGTTCAGCAAGGTGAGGAAGTCGCTCGTCGGGTCGACGAACCGCGCGTGCAGCCGGTCGGCCTCCTCCCGGCGCTCCTCGGGGCGTTCGCGGACGTCCTGGATCGACAGACCCGCGACGATCGCGAGGACGTCGCGCGAGACGCCCAGCTTCTCGGCCTCCAGCAGCATCCGCGCGAAGCGGGGGTCGATCGGCAGACGGGCGATCCGCCGGCCGAGGCCCGTCAGTCGCAGCGCGCCCGTGCGCCCCGTCACGGCGCGGAGCTCGGTGAGCAGCTCGACCGCGGCCTTCACGCCGCGGCTGTCGGGCTTCGTGAGGAACGGGAACTCCGTGACGTCGCCGAACCCGAGCGAGAGCATCTGCAGGATGACCGACGCGAGCGAGGTGCGGAGGATCTCGGGCTCGGTGAACTCCGGCCGCGCGGTGAAGTCGTCCTCGCCGTAGAGGCGGATCGCGATGCCCGCCGACGTGCGGCCGGCGCGCCCCGAGCGCTGCTGCGCCGAGGCCTGCGAGATCGCCTCGATCGGCAGGCGCTGGATCTTCGACCGCACGCTGTAGCGCGAGATGCGTGCCGTGCCGGCGTCGACGACGTAGCGGATGCCGGGGACCGTGAGGCTGGTCTCGGCGACGTTCGTGGCGAGGATGATCCGCCGCCGCACCCCGGCGACCGCGGACGGCTCGAACACGCGGTGCTGCTCGGCGGAGCTGAGCCGGCCGAACAGGGGCAGCACCTCGGTGGGACGCGCATCCTTCGCGTAGAGGCCGCGGACGGCATCCATCGCGTCGCGGATCTCGGCCTCGCCGGGGAGGAAGACGAGCACGTCGCCGTCGGGCTCGCGGTCGAGCTCGCGGAGCGCCGCGAGCAGCCCGTCGACGTCGTCCTCGGACGCGGCGTCGTGCGGGCGGTAACGGATCTCGACGGGGTAGGTGCGGCCCGAGACCTCGATGATCGGGGCGGGCACGCGCTCGCCGTCCGGCGCGGCCCCGGCGAAGTGCGCCGCGAAGCTCTCGGGGTCGATCGTCGCCGAGGTGATGATCACCTTCAGGTCGGGACGCTCGGGCAGGATGCGGGCGAGGTACCCCAGCAGGAAGTCGACATTGAGCGAGCGCTCGTGCGCCTCGTCGACGATGATCGTGTCGTAGCGGCGCAGCAGACGGTCGCGGTGGATCTCGTTGAGCAGGATGCCGTCGGTCATGAGCGTGACCTGCGTGGCGTCGGTCACCTCGTCCGTGAAGCGGACCTTGTAGCCGATCGCCCCACCGAGCGGCACCTGCACCTCGTGGGCGAGGCGTTCGGCGATCGAGCGGGCGGCGATGCGGCGGGGCTGCGTGTGGGCGATGCGCGTGCGCCCGAGCTCGAGGCACATCTTCGGCAGCTGCGTCGTCTTGCCCGACCCGGTGGCACCGGCGACGATGACGACCTGGTTCTCCGCGATGGCGCGCGTGATCTCCTCCCGCGCGGCGCTGACGGGCAGCTCCGGGGGATACGAGAGGACGGGGGCGGGTGCGGACACAGCCTTCGATGCTATCGCGCGGGCGGATGCCGGCGGTCGCCCGCCGCCTGCCGGACCCGGCTCAGCGGTCGGCGGTCTGCGGGGCGTACAGCAGCGGCAGGTCGGCCGCCGTGACGAGGCGCGAGAGGACGGCGTGTTCGACGAGGCGCGCGCGCCGGTTCGTCGCGAGCTTGCCGGCGCCGCCGCGCAGGCCCTGCACCCCCTCGCGGTCGAACTTGTCGCACACGTTGTCGAGCTTGCGGTTGAACGTCGTGAGCGGCCAGCCCAAGCGCTCGGCGGCCTTCGCCGAGGTGGGGATCTGACTCGAGCCCATCATCCCGCCGCGCAGGATCGGCTCGCACAGCGCGATGAGCAGCAGTCGCTGGCTGGCCGTCAGCGGGACCGCGCCGATCGTCGTGCCGCCGTCGGTGCTGTCGCCCTCGAGCGGGGACGTGCGCCCCGTGAAGCGGGCGGCGCCGTTGCGGATCGTGAACTCGTACGTGTACGCGCCCGCCGTGAACATGACGACGAGCTCGGGGAACACGAGCGGCACCCGCGTTCCCGGACCGAGCATCGCCTGGTAGGCGCCGTCGGCCGTGGCGAGCGCGACCGAGATCGACCTTCCCGTGTTGGTGAGCCACCACATGCCCTGCGACGACTCGATCTCCAGCAGCCGGCGGTGCAGGTACGGGTTCGTGTCGATGACGAGGTCCGCGTCGCGACCGATGGAGAAGGTCTCACCCGGCGTCGGGTGGAACCACTCCCCGCAGAACTCGATCCCGAGCTCGGCGGCCTCCGTCTCGGCCGTCATCTCGACGTCCTCCGTCATCACATTCCCCCTTGAACGAGCACGATGATGCCCCAGACGGCGCCGGCGACTACCGCCGTGCCGACGAGGCCGACGAGCAGCAGCAGCCCTGTGCGCGACCGGCGCGCCGGTGCGGGCGCCGGGGACACCGGGGGCGCGACCGGGGTCCGCACGACGGGCGCGGCGGGCTCTCCGCGCCGAGGCGCGTAGACCGGCTGCGACACGAGCGTGCCCGGCGCCGAGGCGGTCCGCGGCGTGTCGGCGCGGCCGTGGGCGATGGACGTCCCCGCCGTCGTCGTGGGCCCGACGCGTCGGGCCGTCGTCCGGGTGCCCTCGTCGGTGCGCCGCTCGGCGAGGAGCGTCTCGTCGGCGTCCTCCGGTGCCGCGACCGGACCCGTCTCGGCCCGACGTGCGACGAGCCGGGTGTCGTCGTCGCGCTCGGCCCGCAGCTCGCGGCGCGTGCGGGGCGCGAGGCGCGTCTCGTCCTCGAACGGGTCAGTCATGGCGTCTCCGCCGCGACGGCACCGTCTCGACCTCGATCGTGCCGGTCGCGGGTTCGCTCGTGACGAGGCCGCCGGTCGTGTCCTCGAGGCGGGGGTGGATGCCGCCCCCCACCACGTCGACGACGATCGCCGTCACGTTGTCGCGGCCGCCGTGGGCGAGAGCCTGGGCGATGAGCGCCCCGGTCGTCTGCGCCGGGGACGCGCCGCTCAGCAGGCCCGCCCGGATCGCCTCGTCGGTGATCTCGCCCGAGAGGCCGTCCGAGCAGATGAGGATGCGCTCCCCGGTGACCACCGGCAGCAGCCAGAAGTCGGCGGGGCTGCGCTCGCCGCCGACAGCGCGCGTGATCACGTTGCGCCCCTCGAACGTCGACATCTCGTCGCGGGTCAGGCGCCCGGCATCCACCATCTCCTGCGCGATGGAGTGGTCGACGGTCACCTGCTCCAGGCGCTCGGAGAGCAGGCGGTACACGCGGGAGTCGCCGATGTTGACGACGAGCCACCGGGGCTCCCCGCCCTGCTGCACGGCCACGACTCCGGTGAGCGTGGACCCGGCGCCGCGGGTGGTGCCGCGGGCGATCGCGCCGACGGCGCGGTGGGCGGCGTGGACGGCCTCGGCGACCTCCTCGGGCGCGACGTCGCCGCGGCCGACGAACCCCCGGAAGGCGTCGACGACGGCGGCCGCGGCGCGGTCACCCGCCTCGTGACCGCCCATGCCGTCGGCGACGATGAACACGGGGAAGCTCGCGAGGTGCGCGTCCTCGTTCACCCGACGCCGCAGTCCGGTGTCGGTGAGCGATCCGCTGATGACCTCGACGTGCAGCGGACGGGGGGAGGTCATCGGGCTCCTGCGTCGAGGAACAGCTCCGCGTCGCCGAGGAGGAACCGCCCCGAGACGGGGACCGGCATGCCCACCGCGATCTCGGCGTCGCCGTCGCCGACGATCACGCCGTTGGTCGAGGACAGGTCGGTGATGCTCCAGCCGTCCTCGCCGCGGCGCAGCAGCGCGTGCGTCTTCGAGACCGTGCGGGTGGCGTCGTCGACGGGGACGGGCTGGGCACCGGGCGCCTGCGCCGGGGGCGTCGGATTGCGACCGAGGACGACGAGATCGGCGGTGAGCGGGACCGTCTGCCCGTTCGGGAGCCGCAGCGCGGCGCTCGGGCGTCGGTGCGCCGCGAGCACGGTGTGCTCCTCGACCTCGGTCGCCGCGGGGGCGGGGGCGGGCGGCAGCGGCGCCACCGGGGCCGCCGGCGTGGCGGCGGGAGCCGCGGAGGGGGCCGGCGCGAGCGGCGGCGGCGACCACGGCGTGACCGGTGCGGCGGCGGGGAAGGGGGTCGTCGAGGGCGGCGCGAAGGCGGTCGTGTCCGACAGGACGGATGCCGCGGCCGTCGTCGGCTGCGCGTCGCCCGCGAACGGCGTCGGCGGCAGTCCGGTGCGTGGCAGGCCGTGCCACTGCGCCGAGCCCCACCCGATGACCGAGGCCCAGACGGGGAACAGGAGGACGCCCAGCACGACGAACCCGCCGCCCCGCTCGAACCCGCGGTTCAGGGGGCCCATCATGCGGACGAGGAGGATGATCGCTCCCGCCGCGAAGAGGAGCACGAGGACGAGGGGCACCACCGTCGCGCCGAGG
Source organism: Microbacterium oleivorans (assembly GCF_001644225.1). Taxonomy (GTDB): domain Bacteria; phylum Actinomycetota; class Actinomycetes; order Actinomycetales; family Microbacteriaceae; genus Microbacterium; species Microbacterium gawkjiense. Next base: position 558,902 of record NZ_LSTV01000001.1, read on the forward strand.
AGCGCACCGGCGGCGTCGCCGCCCGAGCCGCCGAACGCGGCGTTCTGCGCCGACGCGACGAACACCGCGTTGAGGACCGAGGCGAGGATCGTGGTGAGCAGGCCCCCGCCGACGAGGACCGCCGCCCACCATCCCTTCATCCCGGCCACCTCGAACAGGGTCCAGAGGTTCAGCACCGGGATCCAGGCGCGCGCGGCGGGTCGGTCGACCTTCCGGAAGACGGCGCTCAGCGCGAGGGCGGTCCACACGTAGACACCGGCGGCGAGGACGAGCTGGACGAACGCCACCAGCAGCGACGCGACGGCGAGACCGGCGGCGGCCCCGGCCGCTTCGGCAGCCGTCGTCGCGAGAGGGATCTCCGTGGTCATGCTCTGCATCCGTCCTGGCCCTCCGTCATCGATTCCGTCGATCCCGCACCGCACACCCTATCGGCGCGCGGCCAGTCCGCGCGGGAGCAACGAGCGCAGCGACAGGCGCGCGCGCAGCCGCGCCCAGAAGCCCTTCTCCGCCGCGAAGCGCGCGCGTTCGGCCGCGACGATCCGCCAGAACTCCTCGTTCTCGGCCGCCGTCGGCGGCATCACGTCGAAGACCGACCGGTCCGCCCATGTCGCCAGGCGGGTGCCCGCCGCCTCCTCCGCGTCGCCGGCGAACAGGCGCGCGAGCTCCTGGCGCGTCAGATGGGCGGGAGCCGGGTACCCGTGGTCGACCGCCGTGTCGACGTACTCCTCCCAGCCGCCGGTGAAGCGCGCGGCGACGTCGCCACGCCGGCGGCCACGCCGCCGCAGCGCCTTGACGGCGAGGATCGTGACGAGCGGGCCGACGAGGACGATCACCGCGAGCAGCGAGACGCCGCCCACGCGCACCGCGGCCCACAGCGCCGACAGGTCGCGCTCCTGCGGGGCGGCCTCGGGGGCGCTCTGATCGCCGTCGGAGGGCGACGCGTCGGCGGGGAGCACCGGCTCGGCGTCCTCCCGGCTCACCTCGGTCGGGTTCTCGGGATCGCGCCGCTGCTCGAGATCGGGCGACGGGAAGCTCTCGTGCTGGGGGGTCACGTCGACGGGGAGCCAGCCCCCCGCGGCATCCGCCACCTCGACCCACGCGGCGAGATCGCCGCCGCGGCATCGTCCCTCGTCGCACACGGGCAGGTCCTCGTCCGAAGCGAGCCGCGTCCCCACGACGACCCGGGCGTCGAACCCGAGCTGGTCGGCGATGAGCATCGCCGCGACCGCGAACTGCTCGTCGTCGCCGACGGCGGCCACGAGGTCGGCGTCCGTGCCGCCGGGAGCCTGCGCCTCGCGCTCGAGCAGCTGCGTGAACAGCGTCCCGATGCGGTCGGCCGAATGCCCGGCGCGGGAGGGCTGGAAGCCGGCCCCGTCGAGCTCCCGCATCCAGGCGGGGACGGAGCCTCCCGGCAGCTGCAGCGCGTGGCTCAGGTAGCCGCGGCTGCGGAGGCGGTCGACGAGCGTCTCGAGGGCCGCGCCGCCCGTACCGGCATCCTGGCTCTCCATCCACTCCGTCAGCGAGGCCGGGACGACCTCCGCCGGCAGGGACGGTCCGCTGCGGGACGGGGTGAGGGATGCCACGGGTCCCGCCGCCTCGGAGGGGGATGCGGCGAGCCGGTAGGCGTCCCCGGTCTGCAGACCGTTCCCTGCGATCTCGATCGCGGCACCCGTGGCGGCGTTGTGGAAGAAGCCGTCCGCGAGCTCGGCCGCGCGGGGACCGTCGAACGACACGGCGCGCAGGTCGCCGACGGTCGGCACCCAGATCCCCGTGCCGGCGTCGATGCGCACCGTCAGGTCGATCTCGCCGGTGCCAGCCGGGTCGAGCCGGGACGGGACGCGGGTGAACGCCGTCGCCGGGTCGGTGAGGCCCGCCTGCGGGTCGACCGCGCGCACCGTCCGGCCGTCGTAGAAGGGGAGCGTCGCGAGCCGTACCCGCTCCGCGCCGGCGGCGGGGGAGACGGTGAAGAGGGGTTCGTCGAAGCGGTCATCGCCGAACGAGGCGCGGTACGCGGCGAGCGGGCTCGGCGCGCGTTCGAGCTCGAGCACCGGGTCGACGACGCTCCGCGCCACCTCGCGCGGCTGGTCCGCGAGCGCCCACGGCCCCCACAGTGCGGCGACCGCCGCGGCCACGACGACCATGCCCGTCGCGGTCCCGACGCGCGCCGCTAGCCCGCGCCGGCGACCGCCCGGGCCGCGCGCCACCCCGGAGGCGGCGGCCGCCGTGGCGAGGGCCCGGCGCCGGTCGTGACCGGACCGCCACACCACCGCGACGAGCGCCGTGACGATCGCGGCGACACCGAGCAGGGTCTCGGGCTGCACCGCGACCGGGCCGACCCGCACGGGCGAGGCGAGCGAGCGCGCGCCGAAGGCGACCCCGAAGACGGTGGGCAGGAGCGCGAGGGCGACCGCCGGCATCCACCGCCGACGACTGCGCCACGCGATCGACAGCGCGGCTACCGTGCAGCCGAGGAAGAGGAAGAGGGCCGGGGCGAGTGTCGCCTGATACGACCCGAGCGGGAGGTCGAGGGTCAGCAGGTCCTTCCACCCCGTGACGGGGGCGGTCGCGACGTCGACGAGGGCGTCGACGGCGGCGTCGGGCGAGGCGAGCGACCCCGCCGCGGCCACCGGCACCCCGAGCGCGATGTACGCGCCGAGGGCGGCGAGGGCGATCCACCAGCCCGACCAGCGCCAGCGGGTGCCGAGGGCGGCCACGAGGTGACCGGCGGCGATGCCGACGGTCAGGGCGACGACGAGGGCGGTGCTGCGGTAGATCGGCCAGGTCGCGACGGCCCCGACGGCGAGGACGAGATCGAGGACGAGCGCCTGGCCGACGAAGAAGCCCGCACGCGACGGGTTCCGGCGCCGCCGGGCCCGGCGCGGCGGGACGACCTCGACTGGGGCGGTCACGACTGCGCGCCCTTCGCGAGCAGCTGACGCAGGTCGTCGAGCAGCCCGATGGAGATGACGGTCATGCTGCCGAGCCGCCGGATGCCGGGCTCGGCCGTCGGCGCGCACACGAGGGCGACGACGGCCACCTCGGGGCCGAAGGCGAGCGCGGCGCTCTGCAGCTGCGTCGGGGTGAGGGGCGATCCGCAGACGAGGAAGGCGATCGACGCGTCGCCGTGGCGCGTCGAGGCGAGCGAGGCGACCTCGCGCAGCGGACTCGGATTCACGCCTCGGTCGAGCCCGGCGAAGTCGTCGAGCAGGGTCCGGGTCGAGATCGTCGTGAGCGTTCGGAAGGTCCGCATCCGGCCGCGCGCGAACTCGGGGATCTCGGCACCGGTGACGACGGCGACGTCGCGGCCGTCGCGGATCCCGCGGACGCCGATGGATGCCGCGGCGCTGACCGCGAGCTCGAACTCGTCGTCGTCGGCGAACTCGTCGCCGCCGCGCCCGACCACGAGGATCATGCGGGAGCGGCGGGTCTCCTCGTACTGGCGCACCATCATGGCGCCCGTCTTCGCGGTCGACTTCCAGTGCACCTGACGGGGGGAGTCGCCCGGGACGTAGGGGCGGAGCGCGTGGAAGGAGAAGTCGACGTCGACGATCGTCCGTGAGGGGCTCCCCTCCAGGTCGCGGATGAGCCCGGTCGCGGAGCTGCGCAGCGCCGTCGTCACCGGATGCACGTAGAGCGTGTGCGTCTCCTGCCACGTCGCTTCGCGGGTGAGGATGCCGAGGGGGTCCCCGCGGACCGTGCGCGCGGGGCCGACCGTCACGATGCCCCGTCGGCGCGTCGGGATGACGACGGTCTCGGCGACCTCGTGCCGGGGCCGCAGCAGGGGAACGTGGACGTCGACGAGCCCGTCGCCGACGGGGAGGTCGACGCGACCGGGCAGGGCCGTCCGGCGGCCCACGTTCGCCACGACGAGCCGCCCCTCGACGGGTGTGCCCGCCACGACGCGGTCGTGGGCCAGGCGCAGGGTCACCTCGTAGGCGCGCGCGCCGAACAGGAACGGCACCGACAGGAGCAGCAGGAGCGCCGCCGCCCCGCCCGCGACGGCGAACTCGAGCAGCCCGAAGGCGACGCCGGCGGCGAGTCCGATCACCGCCACGGCGACGACGACCCAGCCCGCGGGCGAGACGGTGTCAGCGACGGAGCGCCCCACCCGGGCGGCCGCGCGGCGCAGTCGGCGCCACCCGTGCAGGCTCCGCACGGCGAGCACGGCGGTGCCCCGTCCGCCCTCGAAGCCCGTGCGGGTGTACCCGGTCGCCGCCGACGTCCGGGTCAGTCGCGACTCGGTGGACGAACTCACACGTTCTCTCGCTGACCGCGGTCGTCGGCGCGCTCCTGCTGCGAGGGCGGCACGACGTCCAGGAGCACCTGGCCGACGACTGCCTCGGCGGTGACGCCGTCGAACTCCGCCTCGGGGTCGAGGATCAACCGGTGCGCGAGCACCGGGACGGCGAGCGCCTTGACGTCGTCCGGGGTCACGTAGGTCCGGCGGTGCGCGAGCGCCCACGTGCGGGCCGCCTTCGTGAGGGCGAGGGCGCCGCGCACGCTCACGCCCAGGCGCACCTCGCGGGCGAGCCGGGTGGCCTCGACGATGCGCGCGATGTAGTCCAGGACGAGGGGGTTGAGGTAGCCGCCGCGGGCGATGTCGGCCATGCTGACGACGCCCTGCGGCGTGATGACGGGGCCGACCTCGCGCGGGCCGTCGCCGGACCCGTCGAGGATCCGGATGGTTGCGGCGCGGTCGGGGTAGCCGAGCGAGGTCTTCATGAGGAAGCGGTCGAGCTGCGCTTCGGGCAGTCGGTAGGTGCCGGCCTGCTCGACGGGGTTCTGGGTGGCGACGACGAGGAAGGGGACGCCGACGCCGCGCGTGACGCCGTCGACGGTGACGTGGCCCTCTTCCATCACCTCGAGCAGCGCCGACTGCGTCTTGGGCGACGCGCGGTTGATCTCGTCCGCCAGCACGACGTTCGCGAAGATCGGTCCCTGGTGGAACTCGAACTCGCCGCGGCGCTGGTCGTAGACGGTGATCCCCGTGACGTCGCCGGGGAGGAGGTCGGGGGTGAACTGGATGCGGGAGCTCGTGCCCTGCACCGAGCGCCCCATCGCGCGGGCGAGCGAGGTCTTGCCTGTCCCCGGGTAGTCCTCGAGCAGCAGGTGCCCCTCGGAGATCATCGCCGTGAAGGCGAGCTCGATGACGTGGCGCTTGCCGAGCACGACCTGCTCGACGTTGTCGACGAGCTTCGTGAAGGTGTCGGCGAACCAGGCGCTCTGCTCCTGGGTGATCGTCATCTCGGTCCTCTCGGGTCGCGGGGCGGGGGAGGTCATGGTGCCTCCGTGCCCGGCGGCGTGGTGTCGGTGGGCTCGGTGGGATCCGAGTCTGCCGGGGGAGGTTCGGCGGGCGGCGGGATCTGCGCGCAGTCGATGCCCACCGTCAGCTGATCGAGTTCGCGCAGGGCGCCGGTCCACCGGATCGTGTACTCGACCCGCAGCGGTCCGAGTTCTCCCTCGGTGACATCCTTGCGGACGGATGCCACGTCTTCGCCGATGCCGCTCGGGAACCAGTCCGGGGTGTCCTCGTCGGACCGGCACGACGGCAGGTTGCTCGTGGCGACGAACACGGGCCAGTCGGCGCTGCCGCGGGCGGGCACGATGGGGGTCGGGTCGGAGCATTCGACCGCGATGCCGACGAAGGTGTCGCACCACTGCGCGGCCCACCGGTCGCCGGGCTCGTTCAGGCGCGGGGCGAACGCATCGACCACTCGTCCATTGCGGAGGTACCGCAGGCGCGCGTCCTCGAACGGCGGCGCGCCCGGATCGCTGTGGGCGCTCGCCGCATACGTGAAGCCCGACCCCTGGTCGCCGGTCGGGGTGGGCGACACGGTGTAGGTGAGCTCACCCGGTGCGCTGACGTTGCCGGTCGGTCGGCCGGTGATCTCGCCGGTGGTCACGCCGAAGCCGTCGCGGCCCTGATACGTGCTCGTGACGCAGGCGTAGACCGTCTTGGAGCGGAAGGGCTCTGCCGCGAAGGTCCGGCGGGACTCGCGGCTGTCGGGGGTGCAGGCCGCGGCCGACTCGTCGCTGAACCCGAACAGCGGCTCGGTGCCGTCGCTCTCGGCGGTGACCTGCGCCGTGACGGTCATGGAGTCGGAGGTCGTCGTCTGGGTGAGGGTCACGGTCGGGGCTCCGACGCCGTGGGCGCGCAGGTCGAGGGAGCGCCCCTCGCTCGACCCGCCGGCGACGCGGGGCAGTTCGAACTCCGTGAGCGGGGTCGCCGTCAGGGTCTGCGCCTCGTTCGAGCCGATGCGGTAGCCCGTGAAGACCGCCGTGCCGTCCCGCACCGGTTGGGCGGCGCTGCCGGCGACGCCGCCCTGCAGTCGCACGCTCCCGGTCGTGTCGTCGAGTCCCGTGATCGTGACGGTCGCGCGTCCGCCGTCGCGGCCGTTCGGCACGGGGTCGAAGCTCGCTCCGGTCGGCCGCGCCGGGGGACGGTACGACCACGCCTCGGTGCGGACCGTCCCGCGGGAGGTGCCCACGGCGTTGACCGCCCGGACCTCGTAGACCCGCTGCTCGCCCACGGGCGCGGCGATGGGCTCGCACCTGCCCGAGGCCGGGCACGAGGCGACTTCGCGGCCGCCCGTCGTGATCCGGTACCCCTCGACGGCCGGGTAGGAGGCGGCATCCGAGGTCACCCGCAGGGTCACCGAATCCGCCGTGTAGGCGGTCCATTCCAGTCGGGTGGGGTCGGCGGGCAGTCCCCGCAGGTCGAGCACGACCGACCCGTTGCGATCGCCGCTGGACTGGCGGCCCTGGGCGTCCTCGACGACGAAGGTCCCGGCGCAGCGCGCCGCCCCCTCGGCATCCGATCGCCAGCTCGCCCGCACCGCGCGGTCGCCCGCGGGCGCGAAGCTCACCCCGTCGCAGTTGCCGGCGCTCGCCGCCGCGACCACGCGCAGGGGGGTGCCCGGGAGCGGGTTCACCTCGCCGTCGGCGCCGATCACCTCGATCGTGCACGAGGAGCGCCCGTCGGACTGCGAGCAGGTCTGCACCGCCGATCCGCCGCGCGGGAGCGCGGAGGGGGACGGTCCGACGGTGAGCACGAGGCTCGCGGGGCTCGCGTCGGGGTGGCTCGGGAGCGAGACCCGGACCTGCTCCTCGCGGCCGGGACGCGCCTCGTCGAGGGCCGTCACCGAGACGACGGCGCCGTCGGCGGCCACCTCGAACTGGTCCCCGCCGTAGGCGACGTCGAAGACGAGGGCGTTCTCGTCGGCGACTCCCGCCCACCGCACCATCCGGGTGAGGTCGTACGTCTGGGTCTGGCCGGGACGGACGCCGAGCGAGGCGCTGCGCAGCGACGGCTGCGGGATCTCCGCCTCGACCTCGATGGGCAGCGCGAGATACGTCGGCTGGTCCTGGCCGGCGACGCGGGCCGCGACGATGCACGAATCCCGCCAGGGCGCCCCGCGCCCGGCCGCGTACCGCACGACGGTGCCCGACACGACGCGGCAGGAGGCGTCCGCCCGGGCCCCGCCGGCCTTCGTGCCGTCGGCGTCCACGACGAGGACGGCGTCGTCCGGCAGCGCCACGAGGTCGGCGACGTCCGTCTCGACACTCTCGCCCTCGCGCACCCGCAGCGGGTCGACGTCCGCGCGCAGGGCCACCCGGATGTCGTCCGTCCCGGGCACCCGCAGGAAGCCGTACGTCGTGACCTCGCTGCCGTCGTACGCGGTCCCCGTGACGGTGAAGGGGATCAGGCGGGTGCGCTCGGGGAGTGGCCCCGAAATCCGCCAGCCCGACACGCGGAGGTCTCGCTGCTCGCCCCACAGCCGCAGCGACAGTCCCGACGGGTCTCCCGCATTCCAGGCGACCCGGCCGCTCAGGACATCGACGCCGCGGGGGAAACCGTCGCGGTCCTCGATCGAGAGGACCGTGTCGGAGATCACCGGATGATCGGGGACGGGGTCGCGGACGACCTTCACCACGAGCAGCCCGATCGCGGTGTCGCCGTCGGTGTTCGACACCTCGTACGAGTACGAGAAGGTCCCGAGGGCCGTCCCGGCCACGACGGTTACGGCGCCGTCGTCGGCGACCGTGATGCGCTCGGAAAGCGCGGCGTACTCGGGACTGTCCTCGGGCGCGTTCGGCGTGACGCCCGTCAGGCCGAGCGTGCTCCCGAACGGGTCCACGTCGTTGTCGGCGGGGCGGACGACGACGGTGCTGTCGGCTCCGGCCTGCACCTGGACGTAGTCGCTGAACGTGACGGGGCTCGGGTCGCTCTGCTGGGCGATGACGCCGATGCGCACCTCGCCGGCGCCCGTGCGACCCCGGGCATCCTTCACCCGGTACTGGAACCGCACCTGCCCCGCGGCGCCGTCGCGGCTCGTGTAGACGATCGACCGGCCGTCGGCCGAGATCGTCGCCGAGCCTTCCGCGGGCTGGGTCGTGATGGCGTCGAGCGCGACGTCGTCGCCGTCGGGGTCGACCCCGTACCGGTCGAACGCGATCGCGACCGCTTGGCCCGCGACGACCCTTCCCTCGAGGGTGCGGGGAACGGGGTCGCGGTTGTCGTCGCCGCCGGTGACCGTCACCGTGACCCGGGCGGTGTCGACCACCTCGGGGAAGCCGAGGCGGTAGATCGTGTAGGTCAGCGCGTAGGTGCCCGCCTCGCGGGGCGCCAAATAGCGCAGCATCCGTCCCGAGGCGAAGGCGAGTCCGCCGCCGGTCTCGTTCACGATCGACGACGGATCGATCGCGATGAGCGCGCCGGCGGGGGCGTGGTCGTTCTCCAGCACCGGGATGTCGATCTGCGTGCCGCCGCGCACCGTCACCGTGTCGTCGACGGCGATGGGCGGTTCGGCGGATCCCGCCGGCAGCAGGATGACGGTGATCTCGCCCTCGGCCAGGGGAGCGCCGCCGTCGCGGCCGTCGGTGAGCCCGTAGCGCACGACGCCGAGGCGGCCCGGGCCGCCGTTGTCGGTCGTGCCGCTCACCCGCAGCAGGCTCTGGCCGACGAGGTCGACGCTGAGCGCGGCGGTCGGGTCGCTGTCGGGGCGGATGTCCTCGAGCAGCAGGACGACGCCGGCGGGATTGGATGCCGCCGACGCCACGTCGATCGTGGTGTCCTCGCCCGGGCGGACGAACGCCGTCAACGGGGGCGTCGTCACGACGGTGTCGTCGGGGTCGCGGACCGTGATGCGGGCCAGGGCGGAGGCCTCACCCGCGCCGTCGCGCACGGTGTACTGGACGACGTAGGACCCCGCCTCGCGGGCGTCGAAGGTCATCCGCAGCGCCGAGGCATTCGGGGTCACGGTCGTGCGCGCGGTGTCGAGGGCGACGAGCGAGCCGATCGTCAGCGCGCCCGAGGCGCCGCTCACGTGGGGGGAGAGGTCGATGTCGAGCGGCTCGCCCACGACACCCGTCGCGGCGAACGATTCCGCGCGCAGCTCGGGTGCCGGGGTCACGCGGATCGTGACGGCCTGCGTCGTCGTCGCGCCGCGCGCGTCCGAGACGACGACCGACACGGGGATGCTGGCGGCCTCCGTCGCACTCGGATCGGGATGCTGGTAGGTGAACTCGCCCTCGGGCGAGGTCGTGGCCGTCCCGACCGAGGGGGCGCCCTCGATCCCGGCGAGGTAGACGGGGTCGCCGTCGGGGTCGACCCAGCCGCGCAGCAGGTCGGCCGACACCGTGCCGCCGGGGGCCACGGACGGGGCGGGCCAGGTGGCGAGGCATCCTTCCACCCCGCACCAGACCGGCGCTGCGTTGTCCTCCTCCGCGACGACCCGCAGGGTGACGGTCGCGTACTCGGAGAGCTGACCGCCGGCGGACGTGCCGTCGGTGACGCGGTAGCGGAAGCTCGTGGTCCCGGTCGCGTCGGGCGCGACGCGGAACGCCAGCTGCTGCTCGGCGCCGGTGACGGCGACGGAGCCGAACGCCGCGTCGACCCCCTCGATGCCGCCGACGTCGATGCTGAGGACGTCCTCGTTGGGGTCGTGATCGTTCAGCAGGACGGGGAGCAGGGCGACCGAGCCGGCGCGCACCCCGAACGCGTCGTCGACGGCGACGGGAGGTTTCGGGTCGAGCACCCGCTCGACGGGATCGTCGTTCTGCGGCGCGGCCTCGCTGGTGTCCTCGACCCGCCACTGCTGCGACGACGGGATCAGCGCGCCGTCGGGCAGGCGCCACACCCAGCCGGAGCCGCGATCGTTCAGGGCCAGGCGCGAGCCGTTGCCGATGAAGACCGGGTCGACCCCGTCGCCGATGTCCGCGCCGGCGTAGTCGAGCGGCGTCGTCTCGGCCGGACGGCTGCTCGACCACAGCGTGCCTCCGCCGGCGCCGTCTCCGAGCCACGCGGCGTGCACGACGCCGTCCGAGGCCACGGGGACGGCCGGCGTGCCGAGGCCGGGGGAGTCCAGCACGCGCTCGGGATCGCCCGCGCCGAGGGGAATCCGCGTGACGCCGCCGGGGTCGGCGATGACGACGGCGTCCCCCGAGGTCGCGGCGCGCTGCAGTACCGCGCCGCTCACGGGCGTCGTGTCGGCGAGGTCGTCGCGGTCCTGCACGGCGACCTCGCCGGTCGCGACGTCGTACAGCACCCAGCGGCCGTCGACGGCGCTCACCTGTGCGTCGACGGGCGAGATCGGGGTCGGGTCCTGCCCCAGGATGCGACCGGTCGCCGCCTCGGCGCGCACGACCACGCTCTCGGCCGCCGAGTAGGCGTAGACGACACCGTCGGCGTCGACCGCGACGGCGGATGCCGCGAAGCGCGGCGCCTGCTCGCCGGGCTCTCGTTCCACCTCGGCGTACGGGTCGATCGGCGAGGCGGCGCCGCCCCCCGACAGCGTCGCCCCGAACACGCCGCCGCCCTCCGTGCGGTAGACGAGGGCGTCGCCCGCGGAGACGATCTCGACTGTGCCGGCGGGTGTCGGCGAGGAGGCGTCCTCGTCCTCACCGGTCAGGTCGGCGGGCTGGGCGAGATCGACGTCGGAGAACGCCGAGCCGCCCTCGCTGAAGACGAACAACCGGTCGGCGGTCTGCGCGACCTGGGTGCCGTTGACGACCTGTTTGACGGTGTCGACCTCGGCGAGGTCGAGGTTCACCCGGGCGTAGCCGCTGCCGGCGCCGGTCTGGAGCGCCCAGACCGTCGGGTCCTCGACGGGCGTTTGCTGGGCATCGTAGCCGGGCCACACGACGGCGAGCGTGCCGACCACCGCGACGATGGCGGCGACCGCACCGGCGCCGATCCACGTCGATCGGCGCACGCGAGGCCGGTCGGGCTGGGGTGAGGACATTCAGCCGGCCCCGCCGAGGAGGAGGAAGGTCGCGCCGGCGCCGGCGCCGGCCAGCACGATCCCGCCGATCGCCAGGGCGACGACGGTTCCGCGGCGCATCCGCGGGGCCGGTTCGGCGCCCGCGAGCACCGTGCCCTCGTCCGGGCGTCGCGGCGAGGCGGCGCGTCGGCGCTCGGGACGCGCGGACGCGTGGGCGACGGTCGGCCGCACGGGACCGCGGGGGCGGTCATCGGCGAAATCGACGTGGGCACCCGCGGACGCCCACTCGTCGACGGCGACCTCGAGCGGTGTGTGCGGGAGCCCCATCCGGTGCTGGATCATCTGCAGGTCGTGCGCGAAGGCCGCCGCCGAGGGGTGGCGCGCGGCGGGGTCGCGGCTGAGGGCGCGCGCGAGGACGGCGTCGAGCTCGGGCGGCATGTCGGCGCGGCCCACCGGCGTGTAGACCGCCTTGCGGATGCGGGCCTTCAACTGCTCCCGGGTGTTCTGCCCGCGGCCGGGACGCTCGAACGGGCTGCGGCCGGCCAGCAGCGAGTAGACCGTCGCCCCGAGACTCCACACCTCGGCGGCGATGGAGCCGGAGACCCGCTCGTCGACGACCTCGGGCGCCGACCACGGCACCGACATCGCGAAGACCTCCTCGGTGTCTGGCCTGCCCTCGACGGCGGCCGCGATGCCGAAGTCGGAGAGCACGGGGGACCCGAACGCCGTCACGAGGATGTTGGAGGGTTTGATGTCGCGGTGCAGCAGGCCCGCCCGGTGGGCGGTCTCGAGGGCCGAGCCGATCTTCACACCGAGCTGCAGCACCTCCGCGACGGGGATCTCCTCGCGGCGGTACCGGTGGGTCAGCGACGTGGGGCAGTACTCCATGACGAGGTAGGGACGGCCGTCGGCCGAGACGGAGGCCTCGTGGATCGTGAGGATCGAGGGGTGCGCGCTCAGGCGGGCCATGACGTCGGCCTCGGCGTTGAACATGCGCAGCACGTTCTCGTCGACGACGTCCTCCAGCAGCACCTTCACGGCGACGGGACGGCGGGGCAGGTTCTGCTCGAACAGGAACACGTCCGCGAAGCCGCCCGCGCCGAGCGGCCGCACGTAGGTGAAGCCCGACAGTCCGGGCGGGGTGGAGGGGAGCCTGCTGGACACGCCGTGCGTCATCCCGCCGTCAGTGGTCCGGCGGTGTCGAACACGGCGGTCACGCCGTCACCCAGGTCGAGTTCGGTCCCGAGGGGCACCCGCGACGCCGCCCCGCCGCGCAGGAGCGCCGCAGCGCCCGTCGGCGGCCGGACGATCGTGCCGTTGGTCGAGTCCAGGTCGCGCACCACGAGCGTGTCGCCGTCCAGGACCGCTTCGAGGTGCGTCCCCGAGATCTCCTTGCGCGGCGAGGGTACCGGTTCGATCCGGGCCCCCGGGTGGCGTGCGGGTCGCGGGCTGCGGCCGAGCACGACGGGACGGTCGAGCGGCACGCTGCGCCCTCCCGGCAGTCGCAGCGCGTACGCCGTCGCAGCGGATCCGCGTCGCGACCCGAACAGCGTCCGGTCGTCGGGGGCGTCGGCGACGGCGGCCGGCCGCTCGTCCTCGCGGAGGAAGTCGGGGAGCTCCAGCTCCTCGTCGTCGTCGAACGGACGCGCGAACAGGCTGCGGTCGACCGAGATCGTCTGCAGGACGTCGATCTCCTCGCCGCGCGCGGGTGCGGCGTGGGGGGCGGGCGCGGCGGCGGCGACGGTCGGGATCGCGACCGTCACTGGCGCCGCCGTCCCACGGGGCGCCTCGCCCGCGGCGGCCGGGGTCACGTCGGCGTCGGGCTCGCGTCCGGCGGGGAAGGGGCGTCCCCACGACAGCTCGTCGGCGCGCGTGACGCCGAGACCCAGGGGCAGCAGGTCGCCGCCGGTGCGTCCCGATCCGAGCGCCAGACGGATGCCGACGGCCCCCGCCAGCGCCGTCTCGATCCACGTGCGCGCATCGGCGCCCGAGACGCGCGTGCGGTCGGAGGTCTCGACGATCGCCGCACCGCGCACGGCGACGCGGACCGCATCGGCGCCGTCGTCGGGGAACTCCGCGACGGCGAAGTCGGGAAGGTCGTGGATGCCGCCCGCGACGAGCACGCTCAGCACGTCCTCGAGGACGGCGGTGTCGGCGGCGGCGGCGTTCCACAGCCGGGCGATGACGCCCTCGGCGACACCGGAATCGAGCAGGATCGCGAAGCGGTCGCCCGCGATGGCGTACCCCGCCTCGGCGGCGAGCGTCGGGGTGGGGTAGCGGAACACGCCCCCAGCCTACTGACGGGTGGTGCTCAGACCCATCCCGGCAACCAGTTGTGCACCCAGTAGAACTCGTACGGGATGCGCATCGCCGACCACAGCGGGTACCAGAACGCCGAGACCGCGACGATGACGCCGAGGATGACGAGTCCCGTGCGGCGCCCCACCGCCCGCCGGTCGGGGTCGGCGTGCGGCGACCCGGCGATCTCCCGCAGCGCGAACGCGAGCGCGAGGATCAGGAAGGGGAGGATCAGCACCGTGTAGAACTGGAAGATCGTCCGGCTCGGGTAGAACAGCCACGGCACGTACGTCGCGGCGACGCCGACGAGGACGATCCCCGCGCGCCAGTCGCGCGTGCGGACGCCGTGCACGGCGAGCCAGAGCACGGCGAGCACCCCGAGCCACCACAGCAGCGGGTTCGGCATCGAGTACAGGATCTCGATGCACCCGCGCGCACTCGCGCACCCGGCGACGCCGTCGGCGGTGCTGTTCGCGTACATCGACGTCGGCCGCAGCAGCAGGGGCCACTGCCACGCCGGACTCGCGTACGGGTGCGACGAGGTGATCTCCGCCGTCGCCGTGTAGATCGTCTGGTGGTAGTGCCAGAGGTTCTGCAGCGGCAGCGGCACCCACGACCAGAAGCCGCGGGCCGGGTTCGCATCGACGGCGTGCCGCTCGTAGCCGCCGTCGGTCGTGAGCCACGTGGTCCACGAGGCGAGGTAGACGAGGACCGCCACCGGCACGAGGATCACGAAGGCCGCGGCTCCCTGCCGCACGGCATCCGCCGGCCAGAAATGGATGCCGAGCCGTCGCCGCGCGAGCGCGTCGCTCACGACGACGTAGAGTCCGAGCGCCGCCAGCACCCACGCGCCCGACCACTTGACGCCGCACGCCGCGCCGCCGGCGATCCCCGCGGCGAACAGCCACGGCCGCCCCCACCGCACAGGGCCCCACCAGGCAGCCCGGCCCGCGGCATCCCGTCGTCGCATCGCCTCGGCGAGCCGGTCGAGGTGACGCCGGCGGTCGATCAGCACGAACCAGACCGAGAGCAGCACGAAGAAGGTGAGCAGGATGTCGAGGATCGCCACCCGGCTCATCACGATCGCGAGCCCGTCGATCGCCATCAGGCCGCCGGTGACCGAGCTGAAGAGCACCGAGCGGGTCAGCTGCCAGGCGATGAGGTAGAGGACGAGGACGGCTAGGGTGCCGGCCACGGCGACGGCGAACCGCCACCCGAACGACGAGGTCGGGCCGAACAGGGCCATCCCCGCCCCGATGAGGAACTTGCCGAGCGGGGGATGGACGACGAAGCTCGGCACGTCGAGGAAGATGTCCGTCTCGCCGTCCGTGAACCGGGCGTCGGCGCCGTCTGGCCAGGTGGCCGCGTACCCGAGGTTCCACTGACTCCAGGCATCCTTCACGTAATACGTCTCGTCGAAGACGATCGCGTGCGGGTGAGCGAGGTTCCAGAAGCGCAGGATGCCGGCGAGCAGGGTGACCGCCAGCGGGGCGAGCCACGCGAGTCGGCGGCGGAGCATCACGTCGGCCGCGAGTCGCCGCCGGGCATCGTCGAGACGGACGCCGAACCTCTGCCGCGCGGGGACCGCGGGCAGGAGCGGTTCCGCGGTCGAGCTCACGGCGACCAGCCTATGCTGGGGCGGTGCTGATCCTCGCCGCGACCCCCATCGGTAACCTGGGCGACGCGACGGGGCGGCTGCGCACCGCCCTCGAGGAGGCGACGATCGTCGCCGCCGAGGACACCCGGACGACGCAGCGCCTGCTGCAGGCGCTCGGGATCGCCAACCGCCCCCGCCTGGTGGCCCTGCACGACCACAACGAGAAGCAGCGCGCCGCGGAACTCGTCGCGCTCGCCGCCGACGAGGACGTCCTGCTGCTCAGCGACGCCGGCATGCCGACGGTCAGCGACCCCGGGTACGCGGTCGTGGCCGCGGCGGTCGAGCAGGGCGTCGACGTGACGGCCCTCCCAGGTCCCAGCGCGGTCATCACGGCGCTCGCCCTCGCAGGGCTGCCGACCGACCGGTTCACGTTCGAGGGGTTCGCCCCGCGCAAGGCGGGGGAGCGGCGGACGGTCTTCGGTGCGCTCGCCTCCGAGGCCCGCACGATGGTCTTCTTCGAGGCGCCGTCCCGCCTGGCCGACACGCTCGCCGCGATGGCGGAGGCGTTCGGCGCGGACCGTCGCGCCGCCGTCTGCCGCGAGCTGACGAAGCTGCACGAGGAGGTCGTCCGCGGCCCGCTCGGCGAGCTGGCGGAGTGGGCCGCCGCGGGCGTCCGCGGCGAGATCGTCGTCGTCGTCGAGGGGGCGAGCGTCCGCGCCGTCAGCGAGGACGACGCACTCGCCCAGGTGCAGGCCCTCGTGGCCTCCGGCATCCGCTTGAAGGATGCCGCCGGCGAGGTCTCGCGCGAGACGGGACTTCCCTCGCGAGACCTCTACCGGGCCGCCGTCGCGGCGAAGAAGCCGCTCAGCCCTTGACGGACCCGGCGGTCAGCCCGCCGACGATGTAGCGCTGCAGCGACAGGAACAGGGCGAGCACCGGCACCGAGGCGAGGATCGCCCCCGCGGCGAACAGTCCCCAGTTGCTGGCGAGCTGGTTCGACACCCACTGGAACATGCCGACGGCGAGTGTCCAGTTGTCCTCCGAGACGAGCACGATCTTCGCGATGATGTAGTCGCCGAACGCCGCGATGAAGGCGAGGAGCCCCACGACCGCGAGGATCGGGGTCACCAGCGGCATGATGAGGCGCCAGAAGATCTGCGCATGCGTCGCGCCGTCGATTTTCGCCGACTCGTCGATCTCCATCGGGATCGTGTTGAAGAACCCGTACATGAGGAACGTGTTCACGCCCAGCGCGCCGCCGAGGTAGACGCAGATGAGAGAGAGCTTGGAGTTGAGCCCGAGCACCGGGAACACCTCGCCGAGGGTCAGCAGCATGAGGAAGATCGCGACGAACGCGAGCGCCTGCGGGAACATCTGCACGATGAGGAGCGCCGTCAGGCTCACCCGCCGCCCCGCGAAGCGGAACCGCGAGAACGCGTACGCCGCCGCCGCGCCCATGAGGACGGCTCCCGCCGCGGACGCGCCGCCGACCAGCAGGGTGTTGCCGTACCAGGCCCAGTAGCTCGTGCCGCCGAGCGCCGTGTAGTTGCCGATGTCGACGACCGAGAAGAGCGCGTTGGCCGCCGAGAGGGTGCCGTTCGGGTTGAACGACGCCGACAGGACGTAGACGAGCGGGAACATCGCGTAGAAGAGGATGCCGGCGGCCACGAGGTACTTCCAGCCGACCTCGAGCACCCAGCGCTTGCGCTGACCGGGGCGCCGCGCGGCGGGACGGGCGGAGCGAGCGGACCCGGTCGTGATCGCCGCGGTGGTGGCGGCGGTGGAGGGAGCGGACATCACTGGTACTCCTCGAGCTTCTTGGTCTGACGGAACGCGAGGGCCGACACGACGCCCACGACGAGGAACACGAGGATCGACAGGGCGCTCGCGAGGCCGTAGTCGGCCGCGCCGCCGGAGACTCCGGAGATGTCGTAGATCGCGGAGATGAGGATGTCGGTGTAGCCGAGTGCGTACGGTGCGCCGGGGATCGCCGGCCCACCGTTGTTGAACATGTAGATGATCGTGAAGTTGTTGAAACTGAACGCGAAGGACGAGATCAGCAGCGGCGCCGTCGAGACGAGCACGAGCGGCAGGATGATCGCGCGCAGCTGGCGGAACCGGCCGGCGCCGTCGATCGAGGCGGCTTCGAGCGCGTCCTGCGGCAGCGCCTGCAGCGCACCCGTGCACACCAGGAAGTAGTACGGGTAGGTCAGCCACACGTTGACGAAGAGCACGGCGGCGCGGGCGAGCCACGGGTCGCCGAGCCAGTCGATGTTCTGGCCGCCGAAGAAGAACTCGTTGATGACGCCGAACTCCGCGTTGAACATGCCGCGGAACAGCAGCGCGGACATGAAGGCGGGGAACGCGTACGGGAGGATGAACAGCGTCCGCAGGACCTTCCGCCCCCGCACCCGCGGATCGTTGAAGATCAGGGCGAAGACGAGGCCCATCGCGAACGGGATGAGCACCGACAGGACCGCCCAGGCGAAGGTCCACCCCGTCACGAGGCCGAGGGGTTCCAGGATCGCCGGGTTGGTGAACAGCTCGACGAAGTTCGCGAACCCGACGTTCACGACCCACCCGGTCGGGAGGGCGGTCCCGTCGTCGGCGACGAAGTTGCCGGTGGGGGTCGCGTGGTAGACGAGGCCGGTCGCGCTGTCGGTGATGGTCTGCGCCCCGGCATCCCACGTCATCGTCGACAGGTACACCGCGCCGCTCGACCCGTCGCGGGTGCGGATCGACCCGTCGTTCGGGTCGTCCGACACGGGGACGCGGAGGTCGACGACCGCCTGCTGCGTCGCCTGGTCGCCGATGATCTGGTTGCGCGGGACGACGTTCCATCCGGGCACCTGGGTCGCGGCGCCGGAGGCGGGGGCGGGACCGACCGCGCTGAGCGGCTCGTCGGCGGAGCCCGCCAGGATCTCGCCGTCCTCGACGACGGCGAAGCCGAGCTCGCCGCCGCGCTCGACGACGGTGAGGGGGAGGGTGGGCGCGCCCTCGACGCGGCGCTCGCCCTGGGCGAGGGAGGCGGCGACCGCCTGCTCCTGCGAGCCGATGTGGCCCGCGCCGTAGTTCGTGAAGGCGATGTAGCCGGTGTACAGGAAGATGAAGACCTGGAACACGAGCAGGAACGACAGTCCCGGGAGCAGGTACTTCAGCGGCAGCGCGCGCTTGGTGAAGTACACGACGTCGGCGGCGAGCAGCAGCGCGACCGCGACGCCGAACACGATCCAGGACTCCGCCTGGAACGCGGCGATGATGCCGAGCAGGCCCACCGCGTTGATGAGGCCCATCAGGACCAGCTTGACCAGGAAGCCCCAGCCGGGACCGGACCAGCGCCGGGCGTGCGACTCGGCGGGCGCGGGCGCCTCTTCCGGTGGGGCGGGGCTCTGCAGAGCCGTCATGTCGTCTCCCTCTCGAGGAAAGTGGTGCCCGGGGGCGGGGGTGATGCGCCCCGCCCCCGGACGGATGTCAGCCGATCGTCGCCTCGAGGTCGGAGACCATCTTGGTCCACGTCCCCGCGGGGTCGGCGCCCTTGATGATCTGCACCTGGGCGGCGTTCCACAGGTCCCAGACCGAACCCATCTGCGGGATGTTCGGCATGGGGACGCCGTTCTGCGACGACGCGACGAAGCCGGCGATCACGGGGTCGGAGGAGACCTCCTCGGCGAGCTCGGACCACGCCGGGATGCGCGGGTCGGCCTCGTAGAGGGCCTTCTGCGCGTCGTAGGTGGCGAGGTACTTCGTCAGGAACTCCTGCGCGACGAGGGCGTTCTTGCTCTCGGCGGAGATGTAGAAGCCCTGCACGCCCACGAACGGCGATGCGGTCTCGCCGCCGGCCGAGGGGATCGGGTTGACCTTGATCTTCGCGCCCTGCGCGGTCAGCGTCTCGACGGCCCAGGGACCCTGGATCGTGTACGCGGCCTTGCCGGAGGCGAAGAGCTCGTTGTTGGTGTCGTAGTCGATCGTGGTCGAGATCTCGCCCGAGCCCTTCTCGCCGTGCTCGCCCAGCCAGGTCGCGAACGCCGTGCCGGCCTCGCCGCCCATGCCGACCTCGCTCGTGTACGAGCCCGAGTCGTCCTGGACGAACACGGGCGCACCGAACGAGGTCTGCAGGCCGTACATCGTGTAGGCGTCACCGGTCTGGCCCGCCGTGTTGATGACGAACGGACGCTCGGCACCCGACTCGGTGCCCGCGGCGATCATGTCGTCGAAGGTCGCGGGGGCGTCCTCACCGACGAGGTCGGTGTTCTGGATCAGCGCGATCGTCTCGAGCGAGTACGGCAGTGCGTAGGTCTGACCGTCGTAGGTGAACGCGTCGGTGGCGACCTTCTCGAAGTTCGCCGCGGACTCGCCGAGGTCGACCGTCGAGACGACACCGGCCTGGACGAGGCTTCCCAGCCAGTCGTGCGCGCCGATCGTGATGTCGGGGCCCTCGCCGGTGGGGACCTGGTTGGTGAAGTCGTTGCGGATGTCCTCGAAGTTCTTCTGGACGAGTTCGATCTTCGCGCCGGTCTCGTCCTCGAACGTCTTCGCCGCCGCCTCGATCGCCGGCTTGCGGTTCTCGTCGGTCCAGACGGTGAGGGTGACACCGCTCGCGTCGATCGGGGCCTCCGACTCCGCGGGAGCCGGGGCGGTGCCGGTGCTGCTCGCGCAGCCGGCCAGCAGGAGGGAGCCCGCCGCCAGTGCGGCGAGGCCGATACCCATCTTGCGCATGGATCTTCCTTCCGGATGTGGTCGATCCGGCGGGCCTCTGGCGAGGTCGCGCCGTCACGACCGGTGTGTGATCGCCGCAGCCGGGTGGCCGCGACGGGTTTTCTCTCAGTGCGTTCGACGGTGTCCCGTCGCGGGGTGATCGGTCATCGATCGCCCCGAGGAGCTGTGTGCGCCACACGGACGACGGCGACGTCGCCCCCGGGGAGCACCAGCGTGTCCCGGATCTCGGCCTGCGTGAGCAGGTCGGTTCCGGAGGTCGTGAGCGACACCTCGTCGGTGCCGTGGTTGATGGCGACGAGGTAGTCCGCCGCGTCGCCGCGACGGAGGATCGTCTCGACGCCGTCGGGCGTGCCGGGGACCGCGATGCCGGCGTCGGCGTAGACCTCGCGCATGATGGCGCGGAGGCCCTCGGCATCCGGTCGTGTGCTGATGTACCAGCCGACGCCCTCGCCGTGCCCGTGGCGGGTGACCGCCGGGCGTCCCCCGGCGGGTCCGTCGGTGTAGACGGCGCGGACCTCGGCGGTGGTGACGACGAGGTCCTCCTGCCAGACGTCGGCCGCGAAGTCCTCGTCCCCGAAGCGGATGCCGGCGACGTCGCGGTGGCGCAGCGGCAGGTGCTCCTCGACGCGCACGCCGAGGGCGTCCTGCAGCACCGCGCCGTACCCGCCCGGGTGGACGGCGTCGTTCTCGTCGACGACGGCCGAGAAGAACGAGACGACGAGCGTGCCGCCCTGCGCGACGTAGGCGGTGAGGTTCGCGGCATCCGCGGCGGTCAAGAGGTACTGCGAGGGCACGACGACCATGCGGTAGCGCGAGAGGTCGTGACCGGGGAGGGCGAAGTCGACCGTGAGGTCGTCGCGCCACAGCCGCTCGTAGAAGGCACGGATGCGTTCGTCGTGGCTGACGTCCTCGGACGGGCGCCACTCGAGGTCCTGCGCCCAGAACGACTCGAAGTCCCAGAGGACTGCGACGTCGGCCTCGACCCGCGACCCCTGCACCTCGGCGAGACGCCCCAGCTTCGCGCCGAGGTCGACGACCTCGCGGAAGACGCGGGACTCGACGCCGGCGTGGGGGAGCATCGCGGAGTGGAACTTCTCGGCGCCCGAACGTCCCGCGCGCCATTGGAAGAAGAGGATGCCGTCGGCCCCCCGGCCGAAATGGCTCAGCGAGTTGCGGGCCATCTCGCCGGGACGCTTCGCGACGTTCCGCGGCTGCCAGTTGACGGCCGACGTCGAGTGCTCCATGAGGATCCAGGGCTTCCCGCCCCCGACCGAGCGGGACAGGTCCGCGGCGATCGCGAGTCCGATCTCGCCCTCCTCATCGGCGGCCCACAGGTAGTGGTCGTCCGAGACGATGTCGACCTCGTCGGCCCAGGCCCAGAGGTCGACGCCGTGGTGCTGGTTGGCCATGAAGTTCGTCGTGATGGGCTGCGCCGCGTGCCGGCGGATCGCGTCCTTCTCGATGCGGAAGCACTCGCGCAGCATTGCGTCGGTGTAGCGGGCCCAGTCGAGCTTCTGCGCCGGGTTGATCGTCGAGGGTGCGGTGGCGGGGGCGCCGACGTGGTCCCACTCCTCGTAGTGCTGACCCCAGAAGGCGGTGCCCCAGGCGGCGTTGAGCCCGGCGATCGTGCCGTACTTCTCCTGCAGCCACCGCCGCCAGGTGCGGACGGCGTGCGGGGAGAAGTCCTCGCCCACGGGGACGCCGTACTCGTTGTGGATGTGCCACAGGACGACGGCGGGGTGGTCGCCGTACCGTTCGGCGAGGGCGCCGGCGATGCGGGCGATCGCGGCGCGGTACTCGGGAGCGGAGTGCGAGACCATGCCGCGGGCCCCGAAGCCGAGCGGGACGCCGTCCTTCGTGACGGCGCGGGCGTCCGGGTACTGCGCGAAGAACCAGGCCGGGGGAGAGGCGGTGGGGGTGCCGAGATCGACGGCGATGCCGTTCGCGTGGAGCAGGGCGATGACGTCGTCGAGCCACCCGAAGTCGAACTCGCCCTCGCGGATCTCGAGGAGCCCCCACGAGAAGATCCCGATGCTGACGAGGTTCACGCCCGCCTCGCGCATGAGGCGCACGTCCTCGTCCCAGACCTCGCGCGGCCACTGCTCCGGGTTGTAGTCACCGCCGTAGGCGATGCCCTCCAGTCGCGGCCAGGCGGGGCTCGTCATGCTCGGGTGCCATCCTCATCGATCGGGCGTGTCACGGCGCGGCCTCCGGGGATTGGGGCTGGGACCGGTAACAGGTTCGTTCGGAGTCTATGCGGCCGTCGCGCGCGACCCCGGCCCCGTTACCGAACTGTGACCGGTCCCAGGTCGCGACGGAGCGAGCGCCTCACCGGGTATAGAGTCGGCGCGTGGTCCTCCCCTCCGAGCGCAGACGTCCCACCATCCGCGACGTCGCCGAGGTCGCCGGTGTCTCGCACGGCACCGTCTCCCGGGTCATCAACGGCGGCCGGTGGGTCTCGGAGGCCTCGCGCATCGCGGTCGAGGCGGCGATCCAGGCGACGGGCTACACCGTCAGTCACGCCGCCCGCGCGCTCGCGACGGGCCGGGCGAACTCCGTCGCGTTCCTCCTGACCGAGCCTCAGCACCTCCTGTTCGCCGACCCCACCTTCGCCCTGCTGCTGCGCGGAGCGACCGAGGCGCTCGCCGCCCGCGACATGACGCTCGTGCTCCTCATCGCCGAGCACCCCTCGCAGTACGCGAACATCGAGCGCTACGTCCGCGCCGGTCACGTCGACGGCGTCCTGCTCATCTCCTCGCACGAGTCCAACCCGCTGCTGGCCGCCCTCACGAGCGCGGGCGTGCCCACCGTCTGCTCCGGCGTGCCCCTCGGCGACCGTGCGCACGTCCCGACCGTCTCGGTCGACGAGGAGGCCTCCGCGCGGGCGATGACCCGGCACCTGCTCGACCGCGGGTACGAGCGGATCGCGATCATCACCGGCCCCGACGACACCCCCGGCGGACGCTACCGCCTCATCGGGTTCCGCGACGAGATGGGGGAGCGGTTCGACTCCGCGCTCGTCGAGCAGGACGTGTACTCCAGCGACGCCGGGGAGGCCGCCATGACGCGTCTGCTCCAGCGCGCCCCCGACATCGATGCGGTCTTCGCGGCATCCGACGTCATGGCCGTCGGCGCGATCGCCGCCTTGCGCAAGGCGGGCCGGCGTGTCCCCGACGACGTCGCGGTCGCGGGCTTCGACGACTCGGGGCTCGCGGCGACCACCGATCCGCCCCTCACGACGATGCGCCAGCCGTGGACGGAGATCTCGCGCCGGATGGTCGAGGTGCTGCTCGAGGTCATCGACGGCGGCGCGGGGGAGTCGATCGTCCTCCCGACGACCCTCGTGCCGCGCGCCAGTGCCTGAGCGCTCGTCATGATCGGCGGAGGCCCGCCGTGTCGCCCGTAGAATCTCCAGGTGACTTCCGGCGGCTCCTTCTACATCACCACCCCCATCTACTACCCGAGCGATCTGCCCCACATCGGGCACGGGTACACGTCGGTGGCGGTGGACACCCTCGCGCGCTGGCACCGGCAGGCAGGCGATGACACCTGGATGCTGACGGGCACCGACGAGCACGGGCAGAAGATGCTCCGCGCCGCGACGGCCAACGGGGTGACCCCCCAGGAGTGGGTCGACAAGCTCGTCGAGGAGTCGTGGTTCCCGCTGCTGAAGACCCTCGACGTCGCCAACGACGACTTCATCCGCACGACGCAGCCGCGCCACGAGGAGCGCGTCAAGAAATTCGTGCAGGCCCTCTACGACAGCGGCTACATCTACGCGGGCGAGTACGAGGCGCTGTACTGCGTCGGCTGCGAGGAGTTCAAGCCCGAGGCCGAGATCGTCGACGGCACGGGTCCCTTCGAGGGCCTCAAGGTGTGCGCCATCCACTCGAAGCCGTTGGAGCTGCTGCAGGAGAAGAACTACTTCTTCAAGCTCAGCGAGTTCCAGGACCGGCTGCTCGAGCTGTACCGGAGCCAGCCCGACTTCGTGCGTCCCGATTCCGCCCGCAACGAGGTCGTCTCGTTCGTGCGGTCGGGGCTGAAGGACCTCTCCATCTCGCGGTCCGCGTTCGACTGGGGCATCCGGGTGCCGTGGGACGAGTCGCACGTCATCTACGTATGGGTCGACGCGCTCCTGAACTACGCGACGGCCGTCGGCTACGGCGACGACCCGGCGGAGTTCGAGCGGCGGTGGCCGGCTTACCACGTGGTCGGCAAGGACATCCTCCGCTTCCACGCCGTCATCTGGCCCGCCATGCTGATGGCCGCTGGTCTCGAGGTGCCGAAGGGCATCTTCGCCCACGGCTGGCTGCTCGTCGGCGGCGAGAAGATGTCGAAGTCGAAGCTCACCGGCATCGCGCCGACCGAGATCACCGACGTCTTCGGCTCCGACGCGTACCGGTTCTACTTCCTCTCCGCGATCGCGTTCGGACAGGACGGCTCGTTCTCGTGGGAGGACCTCTCGGCGCGCTACCAGGCCGAGCTCGCCAACGGTTTCGGCAACCTCGCCTCGCGCACGATCGCGATGATCGGGCGCTACTTCGACGGTGTCGTGCCCACTCCGGGTGAGCCGACCGAGCTGGACCTCCGGGTGCAGCGGACGGTGGCGGATGCCGCGACCGCCGCCGATGCCGCGATGACCGCCTTCCGCCCCGACGAGGCGATCTCGGCCATCTGGACGATCGTCGACGAGCTCAACGGCTACATCACCGAGAACGAGCCCTGGGCGCTCGCGAAGGACGACGCGAACCGGGAGCGTCTGTCGACCGTGCTCTACACCGCCGCCGAGGGACTGCGCGCGCTCGCCGTGCTGCTCTCGCCGGTCATGCCGCAGTCGACCGCGATCCTCTGGGGTGCGCTCGGCGCTCCGGGCGAGGTGACGGCGCAGCCGCTGCGCGAGGCGGGCACGTGGGGGCAGCTGCCGGCGGGTACCCGCGTCGGCACGCTCGCGCCGCTGTTCCCGCGCGTCGAGCAGAGCGCATGACGGACGACCCGAGCACCTACGTCCGCCAGCGCGAGAAGTCCGCGCGCGACGTCCGGTGGCCGGATGCGCCGGAGCCGCTCCCGGTCGCCGTCTACGACAACCACGCGCACCTCGAGATCGAGGACGGCGACGAGCCGCGCGGCCTGGACGAGCAGCTCGCCCGCGCCGCGGAGGTCGGCGTCGTGGGCGTCGTGCAGGCGGGGGGCGACATCGAGTCCTCGCGCTGGTCGGCGTGGGCTGCGGCATCCCACCCCGCGGTGCTGGCCGCCGTCGCGGTCCACCCGAACGAGGCGCCGGCGTACGCGGCCGCCGGGCGGCTGGACGAGGCGATCGCCGTCATCGACGAGCTCGCCGCGCAGCCGCGCGTGCGGGCGGTCGGCGAGACGGGTCTCGACTTCTTCCGGACCGACGAGGACGGGATCCCCGCCCAGGTCGCGAGCTTCGAGGCGCACATCGACATCGCGAAGCGGCACGGGATCGCGATGCAGATCCACGATCGCGACGCGCACGAGGCCGTCCTCGAGACCCTCGAGCGGGTCGGCGCGCCGGAGCGCACCGTCTTCCACTGCTTCTCGGGCGATGCCGACATGGCCCGGTACTGCGCCGACCGCGGCTACTGGCTGAGCTTCGCCGGGAACGTCACGTTCAAGAACGCGCAGAACCTGCGGGACGCCCTCGCCGTGACCCCGCGCGAGCGGATCCTCGTCGAGACGGATGCGCCCTTCCTCACCCCGACACCGCACCGCGGCCGCCCCAACGCCCCGTACCTCGTGCCGGTGACGGTGCGGTTCCTGGCCGCCGAGCTCGGTATCCCCCTCGAGGAACTGTGCGCACAGCTCGCGCAGAACACGCTCGAGGTCTACGGCGCCTTCACGGACTGAGGCAGGGCGACGGCCATCGGCGGGCGCGTCGTCGACCCCGGCACGAGTTCCCACGGCAGGTCGACCACCCGGGGGCCGTCGTCGAGCAGAGCGCCGGGGAGAGTGTCGAACATCGCCTGGGCCGCGAGGTCGGGACGGATGCAGACGTGCGTCACGCCGAGGCGGCGGTTGACGGCGCAGTCGGTGGAGCAGAGCGCGACGAGCTGCACGTCGCGGGGGATGACGAGGCGCATCTCCTCGAGCTGCAGGTAGACGTCGGGCCCATCCTCGGCTCCGGCGAAGATCGCGTCCGCACCGTCGGCGAGGACGTCGGTGATGAGGCGCGGCAGCGTGCGCCGCGAGGCGTCGACGGCGCGCACCAGCGGCTCCCGGCCGCGGACCGAACTCCAGATCTCGTACGCGGCGCGTCCGATCTCGTCGCGGGGGGCGCCGCCGTCCTCGGTGAGGAACGCGATGCGGCGGGCGCCGGCGCGTTCGAGCTCGTCGAGTCCCGCCCGGACGGCCGCGTCGTACCCGGTGCGGATGCTGAGTCCGCGGGATCCGTCGACGAACTGGTCGTCCGCGACGATCGGGATGCCGCGGGCGATGGCCGCAAGGAGGAGTTCCCGGTTGCCGCGCGCATCGGGCACATAGAGCGCGTCGAGCGTCGTGCCGGCGATGAGGTCGGGGGTCGAGTCGGGGAGGACGGTCACGGTGAACCCGTGGGCCGCGGAGGCCCGGACGAGCGAGGTCAGCTTGCGCGCGCGCTGGAGCTCGCCGCGCCGGTCGTCGTCGGGGTCGTCGCCCATGACGAACCCGACCGTCATCGTCCGTCCGCTGCGCAGCGCCGCGGCGTGGCGGTTGGGGACGTAACCGAGCTCGGCGGCGATGGCCTTGATGCGTTCCCGCGTCTCGGGGCGCATGCTGCCGCGATCGTTGAGCGCCTGGCTGATGGCCGCCGTCGACACGCCTGCGGCGCGCGCGATGTCCTTCAGCGTGACGCTCGCGCTCACGGCTGCTCGCCCTCGTCCGGTGAGGCGCCCTCGCGCGGCCCGGGCAGCACGGTGCGGACCGCCGCGGCCCACTCAGGACCGGCACCCGAGGAGGCGAGGGTGTGGCCGCGTGCGATGAGCTGGTGCAGCAGCACCCCCGAGAAGTGGCGGAGCGCCGTCTCGACCTCGGCCGAGTCGCCGCGCCGTCGTGCGCGGGTGAGTTCCTCGTCCAGCACGCCGTGCACGAACCGGCGGAGGTCGACGACCGAGGGGGACACCTCGTGCACGCGCCGGGCGGCGGCGTGCCGCTTGGCGGCGGCCTGGACGATCTCGCGCGCCTGGCCGACGGTCTCGGCCTCGTCGACGGGGGCGTGCAGTCGGATGGTCTCGAGGTCGAGGAGTTCGACGCCGGGCAGCAGCGCCACCTCGGGGTCGACGTTGCGGGGCAGGCCCAGGTCGATGATCACCTGCGCACGGGTGCTCCCGGCGCGGGCGGTCGCGTGAGAGAAGGCGTCGAGGGCGAAGGTGTCGGTCGTCGCCGTGCAGGTGACGACGATGTCGGCGGCTGCGGCCTCGGCGGCGTAGTCGTCGACGCCGACGTGGACGAGGTGCTCGCGATTGGCGAACTTCTGGCGCCCCGACCGCGAGTGCACGCGGATGTCGGTGGCCCCGACTGCTCGCAGGGCGGCGAGGGCCGCCGCGGCGTAGCGGCCCGTGCCCACGAGGAGGACGCGTGCGGTCGCCCAGTCGACGCGGGGGCTCACGAGGTCGACGGCGAGACGGACGAGCGAACGCCCGGACTCACCGAGCCGCGTCGTGTTCTTGACGGCGCGGGAGGTCTCGGTGGCGCGCTGGAACAGGTGCTCGAGCGGCGCGGTCGTCAGGCCACGGCCGCGCGCGGCCTCGAGGGCGCGTCGCACCTGCCCTGCGATCTCGTCCTCGCCGACGGCGACGGAGTCGAGTCCCGACGCGACCGTGAAGAGGTGGTGGGCGACCTGGTTGCCGTGCGCGAAGTCGACGTTCTCCCGCAGCGACCGGTAGTCCATGTCGGCGGCGCCGGCGATCGCCTCCATCGCGGCATCCATCGCGGGGACGGGGGAGGCGAGGTCGGGTTCCTCGGCGAGGTCGAAGTACGCCTCGAACCGGTTGCAGGTCGCGAGCACGACCGCCCCGCGGACCGACTCGTGGACCGCGGACAGGCGCTCGGCGAGGTCGTCTCCGACCGTCGAGAGCCGCTCGAGGGAATCGAACGGCGTGGAGCGCTGATGCGCGGTCAGGCAGACGAGCACGGTGCGGAGAACCCCCTTGGATCACGATTAGTATATCGATTAACCGATTCGAGGAGTCCATCATTCCCGGCCTCAGCCACCCCCTCATCGCCGCGCGCACCCGCGAGTCCCGTCTCGTCCGGGCGCTGCTGGGCGATCGTCCGCAGACGACCCCCGTCTGGTTCATGCGGCAGGCGGGGCGATCCCTCCCCGAGTACCGCGCGCTCCGCTCGCAGGGCTCGATGATCGACGCGTGCCTCGACCCGGCGCTCGCGAGCGAGATCACGATGCAGCCGGTGCGCCGTCACGGCGTGGACGCGGCGATCTTCTTCAGCGACATCATCGTGCCGCTCGCCCTCATCGGCGTCGACGTCGAGATCGTCGCCGGTCGCGGTCCGGTCTTCTCGCAGCCGCTGCGGACGCCCGCCGACATCGCGCGCACCGTCGCGATCGACCCCGCCCTCGTCACCGAGCGCGGGGAGGTCATCGCGGATGCCGTGGGCCGCACGACCGCGATGCTCGCCGACCTGTCCGAGGAGCGCGGCGAGCCGCTGCCGCTCATCGGGTTCGCCGGCGCGCCGTTCACCCTGGCGGCCTACCTCGTCGAGGGCGGCCCGTCGAAGGACCACCTCGCCGCCCGACGCCTCATCCACGAGGACCCGGCCGCGTGGCAGGACCTGACGATGTGGCTCGCCGAGGTCACCGGCCGCTTCCTCGCCCTCCAGATCGAGGCGGGGGCGAGCGCGGGGCAGCTGTTCGACTCGTGGGCGGGCGGGCTGAACCCCGACGACTACCGCGCGTCGGTGCTCCCGGCATCCGTCGCCGCGCTCGCGCACGCCCGCTCGCTGCCGCTGCCCGAGGGCGTTGACAGGCTGCCGCTCGTGCACTTCGGGGTCGGGACGGGCGAGATCCTCGCCGACATGGCGACCCCCGACATCGATGCGCTCGGCGTCGACTACCGGGTTCCGCTCGACGAGGCGCGTCGCCGCATCGGCCGCGACCTGACGATCCAGGGCAATCTCGACCCCGCACTCCTGTTCGCGCCCGAGCCGGTGCGGACGGCGGGTGTGCACCGCGTGCTCGGGGCCGGTCTCGCCGCCCGCGCGCACGTGTTCAACCTCGGTCACGGCGTGCCGATGGAGGCCGACCCCGACGCCATCTCGGCGGTGGTCCGGACGGTCCACGACTGGCGGGCGCCGTGACCGGAGCCCTCCGCCGTCACGACGTCGTCATCGTCGGCGGCGGTGTCGCCGCGTTGACCATGGCGTGGGAACTGGCCCGCGCCGGTCGCGACGTCGTCGTGCTCGAAGCCGGCGACGCCGTCGGGGGGATGCTGCGCCGCGGCGTCGTCGCGGGAGTCGAGCTCGACCTCGGTGCGGAGTCCTTCGCGACCCGCACGACCGGCGTCGCCGACCTCGCGGCCGACGCGCGGCTGGCCGTGCAGTTCGCCGCGCCCCGGCCCGCCGGGGCGCACGTCGCGTTCCGCCGGGGGATGGGGCGCGTCGGACGCGCACCGCTGCCCCGACGGGCGGTGATCGGGATGCCGGCGGACCCCACGGCGGCCGACGTGACCCGCGTCCTCGGTCGCGCCGGTGCCCGTCATGCGGCGCAGGAGCGCGACCTCCCGCTCGACCCGCGGATGTTCGAGGGGCCCGAGCCGACGCTGGCCGAGCTCGCGACGGCCCGGTTCGGACCGGCCGTCACCGCCCGTCTGGTCGAACCCCTCTGCGCGAGCGTCTACTCGCAGAGCGCGGGAGCGGTCACCCTCTCGGCCCTGAACCCGGCCCTCTGGCAGCGATTCCGCGAGCTCGGGTCGCTGACCGCCGCCGTCGACACCCTCGCGCCGCAGGCCCGTGCGGGCTCCGCTGTGCGCGGCGTCGAAGGTGGCCTGTGGCGCCTCGCCGCCGAGCTCGAGATCGCGGCCCTCCGCGCGGGCGCCGTCATCCGCACCGGTGCGCCCGTCCGCGGGATCCGGCCGACGTCGGCGGGCGCCGAGGTCGTCCTCGACGGCGAGACGCTCACGGCGGGCGAGGTGGTCCTCGCGACCGGCCCCGTGTCCGCCGCGGGCCTGCTCGGCGTCACGGCGCCCGAGGCCGCTCCCGTCCGCCTGGTCGTCGCCGCGGTCGCGTCGGCTGCGCTCGATCGTCACCCGGTCGGGTCCGGTGTCATCGCCGCGCCCGACGTGCCCTCGGCTGCGAAGGCCCTCACCCACGTCGACGCGAAGTGGGAGTGGGCCGCGGCCGCCGTGCCCGCGGGCGTCCACGTCGTCCGGCTGTCCGCCCGGGATGCCGGCGCCGGCGGGCTCGACACCCCCGCCGAGGTCGCGGCGGCCGTCCGCACCCTCACGGGCGTCGCTGTCAACCCCGCTGACGTGCTGGAGGTCGTGCCGGTCTCCTGGTCGGATGCGGTCGTGACGCCGGAGCTGCAGGCCGCCGTCCGCACCGCCGCCGCCTCCCGCGGCATCCGTCTGATCGGGGCGGTCGCCGCCGGTACCGGCCTCGCCTCGGTCATCCCTCACGCTCGCGCCCTCGCGGCGGAACTGCTGTCCCACCCCACCCCCTCCGAAGGAGTACGTCATGTCCGCTGACGATGTGTTAGCCCCCGGCCTCGGCTACACGCTCTTCGCGATCCTCGCCGGCCCCCGTCCGCGCGCCGCCGCCTCCACGGCGGGCATCGACACGCTGCGAGCGGTCGTCGACGCGTTGCCCGCCGCCGAGGTGACCCTCCGCGGGTTCTACGACGTCACCGGGATGCGGGCCGAGGCCGACCTCATGGTGTGGCTGCACGGCGAGGACCCGGCCGCCCTCCAGAAAGCCCTCCGCGAGCTCCGCCGCACCCCCGTGCTCGCGGCCTTCACGAACGTGTGGAGCGCGATGGGCGTGCACCGCGAGGCAGAGTTCAACAAGCGGCACGTCCCCGGCTACCTGCGCGGCGAGCACCCCCGCGGCTGGCTCTGCGTGTACCCGTTCGTCCGCAGCTACGAGTGGTACCTGCTGCCCGAGGACGAGCGCTCGCGCATGCTCGCCGAGCACGGCCGCAAGGGCGCCGCCTTCCGCGACGTCGTGGCGAACACCGTGTCGACGTTCGGCCTGAGCGACTACGAATGGCTGCTGCCGCTCGAGAGCGACGACCCGATCAGCCTCGTCGACATGATGCGCGAGCTGCGGGCGACCGACGCACGGCGTCACGTACGCGAGGAGGTGCCGTTCTACACCGGGCGGCGCGTGGAGATCGACGAACTGGCGGAGGTGCTCTCATGAGCGCGCAGAACATCGGGTCCCCGGGCGCGGAGTTCCGTCCCAAGCCGCCCCGCGCATCGGGAGTGGTCGTCGCCGACGGCTGCGTCATCCCGAACGCGACCGAGGGCACGTGCGCCGGTGAGCCCCACGCCACCGTCCCCGTCGCCTACGACGGCATCCTCCTCCTCGGTTTCGGCGGTCCCGAGGGCCAGGACGACGTGATCCCGTTCCTGCGGAACGTCACGGCGGGTCGCGGCATCCCCGACGAACGCCTCGAGGAGGTCGCGCACCACTACCGCCACTTCGGCGGGGTGTCGCCCATCAACGAGCACAACCGCGAGCTGAAGGCCGCCCTCGACGCCGAGCTCTCCGCACGCGGACTCGACCTGCCGGTCTACTGGGGCAACCGCAACTGGATGCCGTACGTCACCGACGCGATCGACGCGGCCGTCGCGGACGGCCGGCGGAAGCTCCTGGCGATCGCCACGAGCGCGTACAGCTCGTACTCGTCGTGCCGGCAGTACCGCGAGGACCTCGCGGACGCCGTCGAGGCCACCGGACACCAGACCGACGTCCAGATCGACAAGGTGCGCCAGTTCTTCGATCACCCCGGGTTCGTCGCGCCCTTCGTCGACGGCATCCGTGCGGGCATCGCCGAACTCGCCGAGCGCGGGATCACCGACCTCGAGAACGAGGTGGAGATCCTGTTCTCGACGCACTCCATCCCCACCTCCGACGCCGACCGCTCCGGCCCGCCCGAGCGCGGCTTCGGCCCCGGCGGGGCGTACGTCGCGCAGCACCTCGCGGTCGGCGAGGAGGTCGTCTCGCGGCTCGGGTTCCCGGGCGCGTGGCAGCTCGTCTTCCAGAGCCGGTCCGGCCCGCCGCAGGTGCCGTGGCTCGAGCCCGACATCAACGACGCGATGCAGGAGCTGCCGGGCCGTGGCCGCAAGGCCGTGCTCATCGTGCCGCTCGGGTTCGTGAGCGACCACATGGAGGTCATGTGGGACCTCGACACCGAGGCGATGGAGACGGCGGAGGAGCTCGGACTCGTCGCGGTCCGCACCGCGACCCCCAGCACCCACCCCGACTACGTCGCAGGTCTCGTCGACCTCGTCGAGGAGCGCCTGAAGGGCACCCCCGCCGCGGAGCGCCCCGCCGTCACCGACCTCGGTCCCTGGTACGACGTGTGCCGTCCGGGATGCTGCGAGAACAAGCGACTCGGCTTCCAGCCCGCACTGTCGGGTGTGGCGCCGTGAGCGCCCCCCTGCGCCTCGGCACCCGCGCGAGCCTGCTGGCGACGACCCAGTCGCAGCATGTGGCGGATGCCGTGGCCGCGGCATCCGGGCGGGACGTCGAACTCGTCCCCATCACCAGTGAGGGCGACGTCCTCACCGGGCCGCTCGCCCAGATGGGCGGCACCGGCGTGTTCGCGACGGCGCTGCGGGACGCGCTCCTGCGGGACGAGTGCGACTTCCTCGTGCACTCGATGAAGGACCTGCCGACCGCGCCGTACCCCGGCATCGTCGTGGGCGCCGTCCCCGTGCGGGCATCCCAGCGCGACATCCTCCACTCGCGCGACGGCCTCGCCCTCGATGAGCTCCCGGCCGGCGCGCGCGTCGGCACCGGTTCGCCGCGTCGTGTCGCCCAGGTGCGGGCGCGCCGACCCGACCTCGTGGTCGAGGGCATCCGCGGCAACGTCGACAGCCGGCTCCGCAAGGTCGCCGACGGGCAGTACGACGCGATCGTCCTCGCCGAGGCGGGGCTCCGTCGCATCGGCCGCGACAGCGCCATCACCGAGGTGCTCGACTGGCCGACCTCGGCCGCCCAGGGGGCGCTCGCCGTCGAGATCCGCGAAGGCGACACCGTCGTTGCGGACGCCGTCGGCCGCATCGAGCACGCCGACACCGCCCTCGCCGCCCACCTCGAGCGCGCCGTGCTGCGCCGTCTCGAGGCGGGGTGCGCCGCGCCCGTCGCGATCGACGCGGAGCACCACGGCGACGTCGTGACGCTCGTCGCGCACGTCTACGCCGAGGACGGTTCGCGGTCGGTCGCCGCCTCGCGTCGGCTCGACTGGCACGTCGACGTCGACGCGGCCGCGGCGGACGTCGTCGCCGAACTCCTCGAGGGCGGTGCCGCCGACCTCGCCGACCTCGCGGGGACCTCCCGATGACCTCGGGAGGACTCCGCGGTACCCGCGTCCTCGTCCCCCGGGGCGGGGCGTGGGGCGACCGCGTCGCGGCCGACCTGCACGCCCGCGGCGCGGACGCCGTCATCGCACCGCTCATCTCCTCCGCCGCCCCGCGAGACACCGCCGCCCGCGACCGCGCCTTCGCGGCGCTGTCGGCGGGGGCGTACGCCTGGCTGTTCGTCACCAGCGCTGCGAGCGTCGAGCAGCTGCGGCAGCACGGGGTGCGGATCCCCGACACCACCCGGATCGCCGCCGTCGGCAGGGCCACCGCGCGCGCCGTGACCGAGGCCGGGTGGGAGGTCGACTTCGTCCCCGCCGGGGCGTCCTCGGCGGCCGCACTCGCCGCCCAGTGGTGCGCCGACCGGTATCCCGCCGCGACCGGGCGTTCGCTCGTCGTGCGCAGCGACCTCGCCCAGGCCGTCGTCAGCGACGAGCTCGAGGTGCGCGGCTTCGCCGTCGACGTCTGCATCGCCTACCGGACCGTCGGCGTCGACCTCGAACCGGAGGTCGCGGACGCGCTCCGCTCCGGCGGCATCGACGTCGTGCTGCTCACCTCGCTGAGCGTCGGCAGGGAGCTGCGCCGCCAGGTCGGGCGGCTCCCGGCATCCACCCTCGTCGCCTCGATCGGACCGGGGACGTCGCGCGACGCGGCCGTCCTCGGATTCACGGTCGGGCACACCGCACAGACCCAGAGCATCGACGCGCTGATCGCCGAGCTCGACGCCCACCTCCCCGTCAAGGAGTCGTCATGACCTCGTTCCCCACCCGTCGCCTGCGCCGTCTGCGCGGCACGCCGGCGCTGCGCCGCCTCGCCGCCGAGCACCACCTCGTGCCCTCGCAGCTCGTGCTGCCGGTCTTCGTCAAGGAGGGCATCACTGAGGCGCAGCCGATCGCGAGCATGCCGGGGGTGTCGCAGCATCCGCTCGAAGCGATCGCCGACGTCGTCGACGAGGCGGCGGCCGCGGGCCTCGGCGGGATCATGCTCTTCGGCGTCCCCGCCGTCCGCGACGCGGTCGGCAGCGGCGCGACCGACCCGGACGGGATCCTCAACCGCGCGATCGCGGTCGCCGCGCGCGCGGCCGCCGGACGCCTCACCGTGCAGGCCGACCTCTGCCTCGATGAGTTCACGGACCACGGCCACTGCGGGCTGCTCGCCGCGGACGGCTCGGTCGACAACGACGCGACCCTCGAGGTCTACGCCGAGATGGGTGTCGCGCAGGCGCGCGCCGGCGCCGACGTGCTGGGACTGTCGGGGATGATGGACGGCCAGGTGGCCGCGGTCCGCGCGGGATTGGATGCCGCGGGCTTCGCGCACGTCGCGATTCTCGCCTACTCCGCGAAGTACGCCTCGGCGTTCTACGGTCCCTTCCGAGACGCCGTCGAGTCGACCCTCCAGGGCGACCGCCGGACCTACCAGATGGACCCCGCGAACGCGCGCGAAGGTGTCGAGGAGGCGCTCGTCGACATCGCCGAAGGTGCCGACGTCGTCATGGTCAAGCCCGCCATGCCCTACCTCGACGTGCTCGCCCGGGTCTCGGACCGCTCGAACGTGCCGGTGTGGGCGTACCAGGTGTCGGGGGAGTACGCGATGATCGAGCACGCGTCCGCTGCGGGCCTCATCGACCGCGAGCGCGCCATCGGCGAGAGCCTGCTCGGCATCCGCCGCGCCGGTGCCGACGTCATCCTCACTTACTGGGCCGTCGAGGTCGCGCACTGGCTGCGCGCCGGGAAGGAACTCGCATGAGCCGCAATCAGGAGCTGTTCGACCGTGCCCGCGGAGTGATCCCCGGCGGCGTCGATTCGCCGGTCCGGGCCTACGGCTCGGTCGGCGGCACGCCGCGGTTCATGGTGTCGGCGCAGGGCGCCTACGTGACGGATGCCGACGGCCGCGACTACGTCGACCTCGTCGCCAGCTGGGGTCCCGCCCTGCTGGGTCACTCGCACCCTGCCGTGATCGACGCGGTGGTGCAGGCCGCCCAGCGCGGGCTCTCGTTCGGAGCGCCGACGGCGGCCGAGACCGAGCTCGCCGAGGAGATCCGCTCGCGCGTCCCCGCCGCCGAGAAGATCCGGCTCGTCTCGACCGGCACCGAGGCGACGATGACGGCGATCCGTCTCGCCCGCGCCGCCACCGGGCGCGACCTGCTGATCAAGTTCGCCGGGCACTACCACGGGCACTCCGACGGCCTGCTCGCGCAGGCCGGCTCGGGCCTCGCGACCCTCGCCCTGCCAGGGTCCGCGGGCGTGCCTGCGCCCATCGCCGCGCAGACCCTCGTCATCGGCTACAACGACCGCGCCGCCGTCGAAGAGGTGTTCCGCGCGCACGAGGGCCGGATCGCCGCGATCATCACCGAGGCCGCCGGCGCCAACATGGGTGTCGTCCCGCCCGCGCCGGGCTTCACGGCGTTCCTCTCCGAGATCGCGCATCGGAACGGCGCGCTCCTCATCAGTGATGAGGTGCTCACCGGCTTCCGCTCGTCGCGCTCGGGGTACGCGGGCGTGCTGGAGGCGGCGGGGGAGCACGTCGTGCCCGACCTCATCGCCTTCGGCAAGGTCATCGGCGGCGGCCTCCCCGTCGCCGCGGTCGCCGGTCGCGCCGAGATCATGGACCTCCTCGCGCCCACCGGTCCCGTCTACCAGGCGGGCACGCTGTCGGGGAACCCGGTCGCCGTCGCCGCGGGCCTCGCGACCCTCACGCACGCCTACGACGCGGTGTACCGCACGCTCGACGCCGTCGCGCACACCGTCGCGGACGCGGCATCCGCTGCTCTGACGGATGCCGGGGTGCCCCACGTCGTGCAGTGGGCGGGGACCCTCTTCAGCATCTTCTTCGGCGAGTCCGTCGTGAACGGCGTGCCCGACTACGCGACGGCGACGTCGCAGGATGCCGACGCCTACGGTCGCTTCTTCCACGCGATGCTCGAGGGCGGCGTGTCGCTGCCGCCGTCGGCGTTCGAGGCGTGGTTCGTCACGGCCGCGCATGACGACGCCGCGATCAGCCGGATCGTCGAGGCGCTGCCGGCCGCCGCTCGGGCCGCGGCCGGCTGAGGGGCGGGACGGGGCGCCGGTAGGCTGGAACCCATGCCCGTCACCCTCCTCGGAGCCGCCGAGATCCGCGCCCTCGCCGCCGACCTCGACGTCACCCCGACCAAGAAGCTCGGGCAGAACTTCGTCGTCGATGCGAACACGGTGCGCAAGATCGTCACTGCCGCGCGGGTCACCTCCGCCGACCGCGTCGTCGAGGTGGGGCCGGGCCTCGGGTCGCTGACCCTCGCGATCCTCGAGACCGGCGCGCCGGTGACCGCCGTCGAGATCGACCACCGCCTCGCCGAACGCCTGCCCGCCACCGCGGCGGCGCACGGCGTGCCCGACGGTGCGCTCACCGTCGTCGCCGAGGACGCCCTGCGCGTGAGCGAGCTCCCCGGCGACCCCGACGTCCTGGTCGCGAACCTGCCGTACAACGTGAGCGTTCCCGTGCTCCTGCACTTCATGGAGCACTTCCCGACCATTCAGCGCGGCGTCGTCATGGTGCAGGCGGAGGTCGGCGAACGCCTCGCGGCGCCCTCCGGCTCGAAGGTCTACGGCGCCCCGAGCGTCAAGGCCGCCTGGTACGGCACCTGGCGTCTCGCCGGCACCGTCTCGCGTCAGGTGTTCTGGCCGGTCCCCAACGTCGACAGCGTCCTCGTCGGATTCGAGCGCGACACCGATGCCCGCGGCACCGAGGAGGAGCGACTCCGCACCTTCGCCATCGTCGACGCCGCGTTCCAGCAGCGCCGCAAGATGCTCCGTCAGGCGCTCTCCGGCGTCCTCGGTGGTTCCTCCGCGGCGGCCAGCGACGTGCTCGAGCGCGCCGGCGTGGCACCCACCGCGCGCGGCGAGGAACTCACGATCGAGGACTTCGTCCGCATCGCCCGCGCCTGAGCCGGCGGCATCCGGTCGCGAGGTCTTCGCGCGTCGTTCACCGCGCGTTCCCGAAACATGCCGGTAACATTTCGGAGCAAGGCGGGGGTACCCGAGCCTCCGCACCGACGGAAGAAGTGACCATGCGCCGCGCCGAGCATCCGGCCGCCGAACGGATCCTGCTCCACCTCAGTGACACGCACCTGCGCGGTCCCGGCCCCCGCCTGTTCGACAGCGTCGACGGCGAGGCCTCGCTCACCGCCGCCCTCCGGGCCATCGAGTCCAGCGGCATCGCCCCCGACGCCGTCGTCTTCACGGGCGACCTCGTCGACCTCGGCGAGGTCGCGGCATACGACGCGATCCGCGCGCTCGTCGAGCCGTTCGCCGAGCGTCTGGGCGCCCGCCTGCTGTGGGTCATGGGGAACCACGACGACCGGGGCGCGTTCCGTTCCCGACTGCTCGACGACACCCCCGCCGACCCGACGGCGCCCTACGACCGCGTCGACGAGCTCGACGGCCTGCGCATCGTGACGCTCGACACCAGCGTGCCCGGGCACCACCACGGCGAACTGTCCGACGCGCAGCTCCGCTGGCTGCGCAATGTCCTCGCCACTCCGGCACCGCTCGGCACCGTGCTGGCCATGCACCACCCGCCCGTCCCGAGCGTGCTGCCGCTCGCGGCGAGCGTCGAGCTGCGCGACCAGCGCCGCCTCGCCGAGGTCCTCCGCGGCACGGACGTGCGCGCGATCATCGCGGGCCACCTGCACTACTCGACCTTCGCGACCTTCGCGGGCATCCCCGTCTCGGTCGCTTCATCGACGTGTTACGCGCAGGACCTCACGGTTCCTGTCGGCGGCACGCGGCCGCAGGACGGCGCGCAGGCGTACAACATGGTGCACGTCTACGACGACACGGTCGTCCACTCGGTGGTCCCGATCGACGTCTCCGCGCCGCTCGAGTACATCGACCCGGACGAGGCTCAGCGCCGCCTGCGGGAAGCCGGTGTCAGCGGGTCGGTCACGCGTGCAGCTCGACCGGGCGTGCCGGCGCTGCACTGACGGCCGGGTCCTCCCACGGCGCACGGATCGGGAAGAGGCGCTCGAGCAACCCCGTCACGGCCCGCACCCGGACGGGCTCGGGCACCTCGTGGTCGCCGCCGTCGTTGAGGCAGAACATGTCGACGTCGCCGCGCTCGGCGAGCTTCTCCATGCGCCGCAGCGACGCCGCCTGCGTGGTCTGGAAGTACCGCACCCGCGGTGCCGTCGAGGCGATCGCCCGGCCGGTGAACTGCGCGTAGTAGTGGTACAGGCAGTTGGTCACCGAGACGTCGGTCGCGGAACGGAAGCGGGATGCCGCCGTCCGCCGGATCTCCTCGGGGAACTCCCGCTCGAGCTCGAACATGATGCTGCGGCGCAGGGGCGCGGCGCAGTGCTCGAGGTCCCGGACGATCGTGCGGCCGAAGCGCTCCTGCAGCAGTTCGCGGTTCAGGCGCAGCGCGTTGTCGTGCCCGCTGCGGGCGACGCGGCGCGGGCCCGTGCCGATGCGGACATCGCACTCGACGAACGACGAGACGCCGGCGGGGGAGAAGAAGAGCTCCGGGGAGAGCGGCCGCCCGAAGAACATGTCGTCGTTGGAGTAGAGGAAGTGCTCGGACAGGCCCTCGATGCGGTGCAGCTGCGCTTCGACGGCGTGCGAGTTGTGCGTCGGGAGCACGGCGGGGTCCTCGAAGAACTCCTCGCTGCGGACGATCGTCACCTTGGGGTGGTCGAGCAGCCACGCCGGGGCGGGGGAGTCGGTCGCGATGAAGATGCGACGCACCCACGGCGCGTACATGTGGACGCTCCGCAGTGCGTAGCGCAGCTCGTCGACGTGGCGGTAGCGGGCGGGGCCGTCGTCGCCGTCGCCGACGACGTACTCCGAGAGCTGCGCGGCTCGCTGACGCTGGAACTCCGACGACGACCCGTCGACCCAGGAGAACACCATGTCGATCTCGTGCGTGACGTCGCCCGGGTGCGGGTCGAACATCCCGTCCAGGGTCTGCCAGGTGCGCCCGTAGCGCTCCACCGTGGCCGGTTCGACGTCCTCGGCGGCGAACACGCGACGCGTGAGGTCGTTCGCGTGGGGCGCCTCGACGAGCTCCTCGCCGAAGCGCCAGAACTCGACGCGCACGCCGTAGCCGGCGCCGTAGCGCAGCTCGCCGGCGACGCGCGGTCGGAACACCCGCACCGAGGCGGGACCCGAGGCGCGCAGGCGCAGCTCGCCGAACGGCACCGGCGTGCCGCCCTTCGCCTTCGCGTAGAGCGGCTCGGTGACGGCACGGTCCGAGAGCGCGGCGAGGGCGCGAGCCCGGTGGGCGAGGTCGACGACGAGGCCCGGCACGGAGCCCGAGTGACGGATGAGGAGGTGCGGGATGCCGGCATCCGCCAGCGTGTCCGCGATCAGCAGCAGGTCGTCGATGCGCGCCTGCTCGGGGGTGGTGTCGTCATGGCGCAGGTGCAGCATGCCTCCGATGAGGACGATGTCCTCGCGCTCGAGGAGAGCGGTCCAGGAACCACCCTCGGTCGGCAGTGCAGTCAGTCGCGCCATATGTTCTCCCTCTGTGTGCGTCTCCGGTCGGACAAGACTAGGTCTCCGTCGTTTCACCGACGTTTCGGGTGCCCATCGTCGATAGCCTGGGGGGATGACCGACTACGCGGACCGCTTCCCTCCGTCGCGCAACGGCGACACCCACCGCCCCTATCAGGCGGCATCCTCCCGCTACGATGCGGGGGCGTTCCGCCAGGTCGGCTCGAGCGGCCTGTATCTGCCGGCGATCTCGCTGGGACTGTGGTGGAACTTCGGGGACAACATCCCCTTCGACAACCAGCGTACTCTGCTTCGCCACGCCTTCGATCGGGGCGTCACCCACTTCGACCTGGCGAACAACTACGGCCCGCCGTTCGGGTCCGCCGAGACGAATTTCGGGCGCATGATGCGCGAGGACTTCGCGCCCTACCGTGACGAGATCCTCATCTCGTCGAAGGCCGGATACGACATGTGGCCGGGCCCCTACGGCAACAACGGCTCGCGGAAGTACCTCATCGCGAGCGCCGAGCAGTCGCTGAAGCGGATGAGCGTCGACTACGTCGACATCTTCTACTCGCACCGCGCCGACCCGGTGACCCCCATCGAGGAGACGATCGGTGCCCTCGACACCCTCGTCCGGCAGGGCAAGGCGCTCTACGTCGGGATCTCGTCGTACAGCGCCGAGCGCACCGAGGAGGCGGTGGCCATCGCGAAGGACCTCGGTACGCCGCTGGTCATCCACCAGCCCTCGTACTCGATCCTGAACCGTTGGGTCGAGGACGGTCTGACCGACTCGCTGCGCGCCGCCGGCATGGGCGCGATCGCGTTCACGCCGCTCGCGCAGGGCCTGCTGACCGACAAGTACCTCGGCGACGGCACGGCCGACCGGGCGCAGAGCCGATTCTCGCTGCCCGACGGGCAGCTCAACCAGAAGGCGCTCGACACCCTGCGCGGGCTCAACGACATCGCTCAGCAGCGCGGCCAGACGCTCGCGCAGATGGCGATCCAGTGGATCCTCCGCGACGATGTCGTGACGTCGGCGCTCATCGGAGCCTCGCGGCCCGAGCAGCTGGATCAGAACCTCGCCGCGACCGAGGGCGCCCCGTTCGACGACGACGAGCTCGCTCGTATCGACGCGCTCTCGGGTGCGATCGACGTCGACCTGTGGGCCGACTCGGCGAACGCGTGAGCCTGAGCATCGACCCGGCCCGGCGCGTGCACGTGCGCGCGCCGGGCAAGCTCAACCTCTTCTTCGACGTGGGAGCCGTCGGCGACGACGGCTACCACGAGGTCGCATCGGTCTACCAGGCGGTGTCGCTGTTCGAGGACCTCTGGGCCTCGCATGACGACGGCTTCCACCTCACCGTGACCGGCGACGTCGACGTGTCGGGCGTCCCGCTCGACGAGCGCAACCTCGCGCTCCGTGCGGCGCGCGCCGTGACCGAGGCGGTCGGCTGGGAGGGCGGCATCCGTCTGCATATCCACAAGGGCGTCCCGGTGGCGGGCGGCATGGGCGGAGGGTCGGCGGATGCCGCCGCCGCCCTCGTCGCCGTCAACGAGCTGATCGACGCCGGCCTGTCGACCGCCGAGCTCCACGCGCTCGGCGCGCGACTCGGCGCGGACGTGCCTTTCG
Organism: Microbacterium oleivorans; assembly: GCF_001644225.1. Classification (GTDB taxonomy): domain Bacteria; phylum Actinomycetota; class Actinomycetes; order Actinomycetales; family Microbacteriaceae; genus Microbacterium; species Microbacterium gawkjiense. Next base: position 600,361 of record NZ_LSTV01000001.1, read on the forward strand.
CGCTGCTGGGCGGCACCGCCGTCGGCACCGGGCGCGGCGACGAGCTCGCCCCGGCGCTCGGCCGCGGCCGCTTCGCATGGGTGCTCGTCACCGACGGCGACGGGCTCTCGACCCCCGAGGTCTACGGCACCCTCGACCGGCTGCGCGAGACGGCCGATATCCGTCCCGGCCGCCTCATGCCGGAGGTCGATCCCGCGGTGCTGCGCGCCCTGCGGTCGGGGGATGCCGCGGCCCTGGCCGCCGCGATCCGCAACGACCTCCAGCTGGCAGCCGTCCACCTGCGTCCGGCTCTCGCCGACGTGCTCGACGCGGGTCTGGCCGCCGGGGCCCTGGGCGGACTCGTGTCGGGATCGGGCCCGACGGTCGCGTTCCTCGCGGCCGACGACGCGCACGCGGACGGGATCGCGGCCCGTCTGGCCGAGCAGGGGCACACCTCCCACGCGGTCACGGGACCGGTCGCCGGCACGCGGATCCTCTGACGCGCGTCGGCGGCTCCCCGTAGCCTGGAACGCATGACCTCCCTCGGCGACGCCTTCCACTCCGCTCCGCTCGACGAGACCCTCCGCGCGGCGATCGAGGCCGACGGCCTCCGCATCGCCCGCGTCGGCGACGACGACCGTGCCGCGTCGGACAGGTGGACGGATGCCGTGGCCCGCGGCTTCCTCGACGGCGAACGCAACGACCTGCAGCGCGGCGAGGCGTTCGCGCGCAGCCGCTACCGTCGCAAGATCGGTGTGTACGACCCCGGCGCCGTCCAGCCCGACGAGCCGGTCACGACGTTCGCGTCGTGGATCGCCGAGCTCGCCCTGCCCGGCGGTGCCGCCATCCCGATGTGCGCGATCAGCGCCGTCACCGTCGCGCCCACGCACCGCCGCCGGCGTCTGCTCTCGCGGGTCATGGCGGGGGAGCTGCGCACCGCCGTGGCGCAGGGCGCGCCGATCGCGGGCCTGACGGTGAGCGAGTCCGGCATCTACGGCCGGTTCGGGTTCGCCCCCGCCGCGGCGGCGACCTCGTGGGAGATCCGGACGCGCCGCGCCGGGTGGATCGGGCCTGTCGCACCGGGCCGGCTCGATTACGTCACGCGCGAGCAGGCGAGGGATGCCGCCGCCGCGCTGCACGAGCGCACGCGGCTCGCCTCGCCCGGCGAGATCGCGATGCCGGGCGGGCACTGGGACCGCACGTACGGCACGCGGCCCGACGCCGAGAAGGCGGAGCGACTCCGCGCCGTGCAGTACCGCTCGCCGGAGGGCGAGGTCGAGGGTGTCGCGCTGTACTCGGTCAGCGAGAACGACGACGACTGGTCCGCCTCGAACGCCACGGTGCACCAGCTTCTGGCGGTGACCGATGCCGCCTACGCCGGGCTCTGGCGCTTCCTCCTCTCGCTCGATCTCATCGGCACCGTCCGGGCCAGCGAGCTCTCGCTCGACGAGCCGCTCTGGTGGATGATCGCCGACCAGCGCGCCGCCCGCATCACGATCGCGGACCACCACTACCTGCGCATCCTCGACGTCCCGACGGTGCTCGCGGCCCGCGGGTACGACGTCGACGACGTGGTGGCGCTCGAGGTCACCGATCCGCTCGGGATCGCCGACGGCACGTTCGTCCTGTCGGCGGGCGCGGAGCCGGGCGTCGACGTGGTCGACGAGGCGCCCCTCGGCATCCCGCGGGCGACTCTGGGGGTCGCAGAGCTGTCGGCGATCCTGCTCGGCGGCGTCTCGCCCGTCACCCTCGCCCGCGCGGGACGCATCGAGACCGACGACGCGCACCGCCTCGCCCGCGTGTTCGCCTCGACCACCACGCCGCGACTGAGCTTCTGGTACTGAGCAAGCACCCACCGCGCGCCGCGTAGCCTGGAGGCGATGGCACATCTTCTCGGGGCCGAGGCCCTGCACCTGGAGTACCCGACCAAGGTCGTCTTCGACGGCGTGTCGCTCGGCGTCGACGAGGGCGACCGCATCGGCATCGTCGGCCGCAACGGCGACGGCAAATCGAGCCTCATGGCGATGCTGGCGGGGCGGCGCGAGCCGGACTCCGGCCGCGTGACGGTGCGCGGCGGCGTGACGATCGGTGTGCTCGAGCAGACCGACGTGCTGCCCGACGACCTCACCGTGGGTCGCGCGGTGGTCGGCGACGGACCCGAGCACGAGTGGGCCGGCGACCCGCGCGTGCGCGACGTCATCGCGGGTCTCCTCTCGGACCTCGACTGGGATGCCGCCATCGGCACGCTCTCGGGCGGTCAGCGCCGTCGTGTCGCCCTCGCGCAGTTGCTCACCGGTGACTGGGACGTCCTGGCGCTCGACGAACCCACGAACCATCTCGACGTCGAGGGCATCGCCTGGCTCGCCGAGCACCTGAAGCGACGGTGGTCGGCGGCCTCGGGTGCGCTCATGGTCGTCACCCACGACCGGTGGTTCCTCGACGAGGTCTGCACGAAGACGTGGGAGGTGCACGACCGCATCGTCGAGCCCTTCGACGGCGGCTACGCGGCCTACATCCTGCAGCGCGTCGAGCGCGACCGGCAGGCCGCCTCGATCGAGGCGCGCCGGCAGAACCTCGCCCGCAAGGAGCTCGCCTGGCTGCGCCGGGGTGCTCCCGCGCGCACGAGCAAACCGAAGTTCCGCATCGACGCCGCCAACGAGCTCATCGCCGACGTCCCCGAGATTCGCGATCGTGTCTCGCTGCAATCGCTGGCCGTCGCACGGCTCGGCAAGGACGTCGTGGACCTGCTCGACGCGGGGGTCAGCTACGACGGCCGCGAGATCCTGCGCGACGTCGAGTGGCGCATCGCGCCGGGGGAGCGCACCGGCATCCTGGGCGTCAACGGGGCCGGCAAGTCGACGCTCCTGGGCCTCGTCTCCGGTGCCGTCCAGCCGACCGCCGGACGCGTCAAGCACGGCAAGACGGTCAAGGTCGCCACCCTCACGCAGCGGATGGACGAGCTCGACCCGCACCTCGACGAGCCCGTCCGCGTCGTCGTCTCGCGCCTGCGGACGACGTACACGTTCGGGGCCGGGTCGAAGGCGCAGGAGCTCACGCCGGGTCAGCTGCTCGAGCGCATGGGATTCTCGTCTGCTCAGCTCTCGACGCCGGTCAAAGACCTGTCGGGTGGTCAGAAGCGCCGCCTGCAGCTCCTCCTGATCCTCCTCGACCAGCCGAACGTTCTCATCCTCGACGAGCCGACGAACGACCTCGACACCGACATGCTCGCCGCCATCGAAGACCTCCTCGACTCGTGGGCGGGCACCCTCATCGTCGTCTCGCACGACCGCTACTTCATGGAGCGCGTCACCGATCAGCAGTACGCCGTCATGGGCGGTACGCTCCGGCACCTGCCCGGCGGGATCGAGGAGTACCTGCGCCTGCGGGCCGCTCAGCCGCAGGCGACGGGCGCGGCGCCCAGCGCGGGACGACAGGCGGATGCCGCGGCACCACCGGCATCCGCTCTCAGCGGAGCCGAGCGACGCGCGGCCGAGAAGGAGGCCACGAGCCTCGAGCGCCGCATCGCGAAGCTGAGCGATCAGATCGCCACTGCGCGTACGGCCCTGGCCGATCACGACCAGGCCGACTACGTCGGGCTCGGCGAGAAGATGCAGCACATCACCGCGATGGAGGCCGAGGTCGCCGAGGCCGAGGATCGCTGGTTCGAGCTGAGCGAGCAGCTCGGCTGATCAGGCGGGCGGCGCCTCGCGCAGGCGGAGCCCGGTTGTGAACTCGCGCGGACGGCCCGACAGCGGGTCGACGAAGCGCAGTTCGCGTGCCAGGAGCTGCAGCGGGCGGTCGGGGTCGTCGGGCGCCTCGTCGAGCAGGTCGGGGTAGAACCGGTCGCCGAGGATGCCGAGACCGATCCCGGCGAGGTGCGACCGGAGTTGATGCATGCGCCCGGTCCGGGGGTGCAGCCGCAGGTGCGCGCGGTCGGCCGTGACCCGGATCGCCTCGACGCGCGTCTCGGCGTTCGGCTCGCGGTCCTCGCGCACGATCGCCCGCAGGCTCCCGCGGGAGCTCGTCAGGTGCGAACGGATCACGAGGGGGAGCTCCGGCATCCCACCGGCGGGGACGGCGGTGACGGCCTCGTAGACCTTCTCGACGGCCCGGTCGGCGAACAGGGTCTGGTAAGCGCCGCGGGTCGCGGGGCGCGCGGAGAACATGACGAGACCGGCGGTGGCACGGTCGAGGCGGTGGATCGGCGTCAGATCCGGGTTGTCGAACCGCTGTCGCAGTCGGACGAGCGCCGAATTGCGCAGGAAGCCGCCGCCGGGCGTCGTCGGGAGGAAGTGCGGCTTGTCCACGACGAGCAGATCGTCGTCTAGGTGGCGCACCGTCACCTCGTACGGGATGTCGGGCTCGTCGGGCGGTTCCCGGTAGTACCAGATGAAGTCCTCCGCACCGAGCGGGGTCTCCCGCGTGAGTCGCGTGCCGTCGAAGGCGACCACCTCGCCCCGGTCGAAGCGGCTGAGGAGGATCTCGGGGTCGATGTGCGCGAACCGGCCCGTCACGTAGTCCGCGATCGTCGTCCAGGGCCCGGTCCGCGGCACACGCAGACGCGTGGGACCGACCCCGTCACGGACGGGAAGGGGTGCGCGCATCGCCATCGCGGATCAGACGTCGAATCCGAGGCTCAGCTTGCGCAGGAGCGCGGCGAGCCGGTCCCGGTCGGCGCGCGAGAGCTGGCCGAGGAGCTCGGCCTCGGCGTCGACGAGGCGGGTGATCGCGGCATCCACCCGATTGCGCCCCTCCTCGGTGAGAGTCACTAAGACACCGCGGCCGTCGCCGGGGTCGGCCGCGCGCACGACGAGGCGACGGTCGACGAGCCGGTCGATGCGGTTGGTCATCGTGCCGCTCGAGACGAGCGTCTGCTGCAGCAGCTGCTTGGGGCTGAGCGTGTACGGCTCGCCCGCGCGGCGGAGAGCCGACAGCACGTCCCACTCCCACGGTTCCAGGTCGCTGCGCTGGAAGGCCTCGCGACGGGCGCGGTCGAGGTGGCGCGACAGCCGGTCCACCCGCGAGAGCACCTCGAGCGGCGAGAAGTCCAGATCGGGTCGCTGCGCGATCCAGGCGCTCACGATCCGGTCGACCTCGTCGTGTTCGGGAGCCATCCCCTCATCATCGCAGAGCGGCTGCGGCGCCCGTGTCCGAGGTGGGCCGCCCGCGCGCGCATGGCAGACTTGTCGGGCGGCCACCGGACCCCGGAGCGCCGCGGTCCGCCGTGGTGTAATGGCAGCACGACAGCCTTTGGAGCTGTGAAGTCTAGGTTCGAGTCCTGGCGGCGGAGCATGACCAAGAACGCGCTCGACCCCCGCCTCGCCGTCGTCATCCTCGCCGCCGGCCAGGGGACACGGATGAAGTCCTCGCTCCCGAAGGTGCTGCACCGCATCAGCGGCCGTCCGCTCGTCGGACACGTGCTCGACACCGCGCGCGACCTCGCCCCGGCGCACGTCGTCGTGGTCGTCCGTCACGAGCGCGACCAGGTCGCGGCGGCCGTCCTCGGCGTCGCTCCCGAGGTCGTTGTGGTCGACCAGGATGAGATCCCCGGCACCGGCCGCGCCGTCGAGATCGCCCTGGACGCGCTCGCCGGCTTCGAGGGCGACGTCCTCGTACTGAGCGGCGACTGCCCCCTCGCCGACGCCGACACCCTCGGCGCGTTCGTGTCCGAGCACCGCAACGCGCAGGCCGACGCGACCCTCATGACCGCCGTCGTCGACGACCCCACCGGGTACGGCCGCATCATCCGCGAGAGCGACGGCAGCGTGGCGCGCATCGTCGAGCAGAAGGATGCCTCGCCCGACGAAGCGGCCGTCAGCGAGGTCAACGCGGGGATGTACGTGTTCGGCGCCGCCGCGCTCCGCGAGCACCTGCCGCAGGTGGGAACGGCGAACGCGCAGAACGAGAAGTACCTCACCGACACCGTCGCGCTGCTGCGCCGCGCGGGGCGGCGGGTCGCGGCATCCGTCGCGAAGGACCCGACCGTCACGTACGGCGTCAACGACCGCGTGCAGCTGTCCGAGGTGGGCCGACTGCTGAACGCGCGGACCGTCCGTCGCTGGCAGCTCGCCGGGGTCACGATCCTCGATCCCGCCACGACGTGGATCGACGTCACGGCGACCCTCGCGCCCGACGTCACCGTCCTCCCCAACACCCACATCCTGCGCGCGACGAGCATCGCCGAGGGCGCGACCGTCGGCCCCGACACGAGCCTCGTCGACTGTGAGGTCGGGCGCGGCGCGACCGTCACCCGCACCGACGCGACTCTCGCCGTCATCGGCGCGGACGCGACCGTGGGACCCTTCGCCTACGTCCGACCCGGCACCGAGCTGGGGGAGCGCGGCAAGATCGGCACGTTCGTCGAGACGAAGAACTCGACGATCGGCGAGGGCAGCAAGGTCCCGCACCTCTCGTACGTCGGCGACACGACGATCGGGCGAGGCGTCAACCTCGGCGCCGGCGCCATCACCGCCAACTACGACGACCTCACGAAGCACCGCACCGAGATCGCCGACGAGGTGCACGCCGGCTCGCACAACGTGTTCGTCGCGCCCGTTAGGATCGGTGAAGGCGCGAAGACGGGTGCGGGAGCCGTCATCCGCAAGGATGTTCCGGCCGGCGCCCTCGCGCTCAGCATCGCCCCCCAGCGGAACATCGCCGGGTGGGTCGAGAACAATCGACCGGGAACGGGAGCGGCAGAAGCCGCCGCTCGCGCCCGGTCCGCACAGGAAGCTGGCGATGGGTCGCAAGAAGCAGCAGACGGTTGACCTCGACACCGAGCGCGGGATCGCCCCGGGCCTGGTGGCCAAGACCAAGAAGCGGCTCGTCGTCGCCTCGGGTCGCTCCCACGAGGAGCTCTCCGCCGAGGTCGCCACAGCGCTCGGCACCCAGCTCGTTCCGACCGAGCACCGCACGTTCGCCTCGGGGGAGATCCTCACCCGCTTCGAGGTGTCGATCCGCGGCTGCGACTTCTTCCTGATCCAGAGCTTCGGGCCGCCGGTCAACGAGTGGCTGATGGAGACGCTGATCATGCTGGATGCCGCCAAGCGCGCATCCGCGAAGCGGATCACCGTCGTCGCGCCGTACTTCCCCTACTCCCGTCAGGACAAGAAGGGTCGCGGGCGTGAGCCGATCAGTGCCCGCCTCGTCGCCGACCTGTTCAAGACGGCCGGCGCCGACCGCGTCATGAGCGTCGACCTGCACGCCGCGCAGATCCAGGGCTTCTTCGACGGTCCCGTCGACCACCTGTTCGCCAAGCCCGTGCTGCTGGAGTACTTCCAGAACACGCTGTCGGCCGATGACCGCGCCAAGCTCACGGTCGTCTCGCCCGACACCGGCCGCGTGCGCGTCGCCGACACCTGGTCCGACAGCCTGGGCGCACCGCTCGCCATCATCCACAAGCGGCGCGACCCGAACGTCGCCAACCAGGTCACGGTCAACGAGATCGTCGGACAGGTCGAGGGCCGGGTCTGCCTGCTCGTCGACGACATGATCGACACCGGCGGCACGATCGTCAAGGCGGCCCAGGCGCTCAAGGCCAACGGCGCGGAGCGTGTCATCGTCGCGGCGACGCACGCGATCTTCAGCGACCCCGCCGCCGAGCGGCTGCAGGACCCCTCGATCGACGAGGTCGTCGTCACCGACACCGTACCGCTGCCCCCCGAGAAGCGCTTCCCGGCCCTCACGATCCTCCCGATCGCGCCGCTGCTGGCCCGTGCCATCCGCGAAGTCTTCGAGGACGGTTCGGTCACGAGCATGTTCGACGGCGCAGCCTGAGGGACGACTCCCTCCGGTTCGCAGGAGATCCATAGACTCCTGCAAGGATCGCCCTGTCGGGGCCCGCTTTCCTGAGATCACCGCCCCGCGCCCTCGACCGGGCGGGCACGACAGAAGGAGGACCTCTCATGATCCGCGCCACCGCCGTACCCCGACCGATCCGCGTCGGCGCCGCCGCCGCATCCGTCGCAGGGCTCGCCCTGCTGGCCGGGTGCGCCGGCCAGACGACCGCTGAGGGGACGTCCTCGCAGCCGCCGGCCTCGGCCGACGCGGGCTCGTCCTCCGGGACGTACAAGGACGGCACCTACACGGCCGAGGGCACCTACCAGACGCCCGAGACCGTCGAGAAGATCAGCGTCACGCTGACGCTCGAGTCGAACAAGGTCACCGCCGTCGAGGTGACCGGCGACCCGCAGGCCCGCGAGACCGAGCAGTACCAGAGCGAGTTCATCGGCGGGATCAAGGACGAAGTCGTCGGGAAGAACCTCGACGACCTGTCCGTCGACCGTGTGGGCGGCTCGTCCCTCACCAGCGGCGGCTTCAACGCGGCGGTGGCCGAGATCCGGACCGAAGCCGCATCATGACCTCCGCCGGCCCGCTCGTCCACTCCTGGACGTTCGAGGCGATCGGCACCGTCTGGCGGATCGACACCGCCGACCCCCTGGATGATGGCGTCCGTGAGGAGATCACGGACGCCATCGCCGTGTTCGACGGCGAGTGGTCCCGCTTCCGCGAGGACTCGCTCGTGCGGCGGCTGGGGGAGAGCGGCGGCGAGGTCCCCGCGCCCGCCGACGCCGGGCCGATGCTCGACGCCTACGACGCGCTCGATTCCGCCACCTCGGGCGCCGTGAACCCGCTCGTCGGGGAGAGCCTCGCGCGCCGCGGGTACGACGCCGCATACTCTCTGATCGACCGGGGCGCCGTCGCCGCGCCGCAGGACTGGCGGGCGATCGTGGACTGGTCGGACGCCGTCCTCCACCTGACGGAGCCCGCCGTCCTCGACGTGGGCGCCCTCGGCAAGGGACGCCTCGTCGACCTCGTCATCGCCAGGATCCCCGAAGGCGCCGCCGTCGTCGATGCGGGCGGCGACATCGCGGTCCGCGGTGCGACCCAGCGGATCGCGCTGGAGCACCCCTACGACACGTCCCGCGCGATCGGGGTGTGGCAGGTGACGGATGCCGCCCTCTGCGCCTCGGCGGTCAACCGCCGCGCGTGGGGCGACGGGCTGCACCACGTCCTCGACGCGCGCACCGGTGAGCCGGTGCGCGCCTACGCCGCGACCTGGGCGGTCGCGCCCGATGCCATGACGGCGGATGCGGTCGCGACGGCGTTGTTCTTCGACGGCGGCCCCCGGCTGGCCGCAGAATGGGGAGTCGCCTGGGTGCGCATGCGCACCGACGGCTCCGTCGAATGGTCCCCCCGATGCGAAGCGGAGTTGTTCTCGTGATCTCATCCCTCAGTGCCGCCTGGAGTCGCGTGTTCGGCGTCCTCGGCAGGTTGTCCATGTACCGCCTCGTGCTCTTCGCGCTCTCGGCGCTGGCCGTGATCACCCTGGCGGTGTCCCTCGCGGGCGGGGTGTCGGTGGCGCCGCTGGAGTTCGTCGTCACGCTCGCTGTACTGGCCGTCTCGATCGCCCTCGTCGACGCCGTCGCCCAGCGCATCGTCCGCCGCCCGTGGCGGATCGAATCCGCCCTCATCACGGCGCTGATCCTCGTGTTCGTCCTGCGCCCCACCCTCGAGCCGCTGCCGCTCGTCGGCGTCGCCGTCGCAGGCGCTCTCGCCTCGGCATCCAAGTACGTTCTCGCCTGGCAGGGCCGGCACATCTTCAACCCGGCCGCCGTCGGCGCGACGGCCCTCACGATCATCAGCATCTGGGCGCCCGACCTCGGGTCGGCGGCGTGGTGGGTCGGCAACCCGCTGCTCGCCCTGCCGGTACTGCTCCTCGGGCTGGTCGTGCTCGTGCGCACCGAGAAGGTGCGGGTCGTCGGCCTGTTCCTCATCATCGCGATCGCGGTCGCGTCGCTGCGCACGATCGTGCAGGCCCAGTCGGCGGGGTTCGCCCTCGACCCGGGGATGACGTTCTCGGCGATCGTCCTGTCGTCGCCGTTCCTGTTCCTCGGCGCGTTCATGCTCTCGGAGCCGCTCACCCTGCCGCCGCGCCGCTGGCAGCAGTTCGTCGTGGCGGCCGTCGTCGGTGTGCTCGCCGGGTGGCCGATCTCCCTCGGCGAGATCACCCTTGGCCAGGAGCGCGCTCTCCTCGTCGGGAACCTCGTCGCCTTCGTCTTCGCAATGCGTACAGCCGTGCGGCTGACGATCGTCGAACGCACCCCGCTCACCCCGAGCGTGCGCGAGTACAGCTTCCGCGCCGAGCGCCCGGTCCGCTTCGCCCCGGGGCAGTACCTCGAGCTCGAGGTCCCCCACGCGCACCCCGATTCCCGTGGGACCCGGCGCGAATTCAGCATCCTGTCGTCGCCGGCGGAGCTGCCGCTCGTGAAGATCGCGATGCGCGAAGGATCGCAGTCCAGCTACAAGAAGGCGCTCGCCACGGTCGAACCCGGCGACGAGCTCGCGATCACGGGGATCTGGGGCGACTTCGTCCTGCCGCGACGCGCCGACGCGCCCGTCCTGATGGTGGCGGCGGGCATCGGCGTGACGCCGTTCGTGTCCCAGCTGCGTCACCTGCGCCTCACGCAGGAGCGACGCGACGTCGTGTTCGTCTACGTCGCCTCGGCCAGCGAGGAGCTCGCGTTCCGGGGCGACCTCGAGGCCGCCGGCATCCCGGTCATCGTCGTCACGCGCGACGAACCCGCGGACCTTCCGACGGACTGGACGTGGGCGGGCGGTTCGCGTCTCGACGCCGACGGGCTGCTGCGTCTGGTTCCCGACATCAACCGCCGTCACGCCTACGTGTCGGGCCCGCCGGCGCTGATCGCGACCCTCACCCCGGCCCTCGAGCGGGCGAAGTCGATCACGACGGACGCGTTCAGCGGTTACTGAGCGGGGGAGTCGGGGCGGGCGGGCATCCGCACCTCGAAGGTCGTCGAGCCGGGCTCGGAGGCCACGGCGATACGGCCGCCGTGGCCCTCGACGATCGCCTTGACGATCGAGAGCCCGAGCCCCGTGCCGCCGGTCTGGCGCGCGCGGGACGAGTCGGCGCGCGAGAACCGCTCGAACAGGTCCCCGACGACGGTGGGGTCGATACCGGGCCCGTCGTCGTGGATGCGCAGGACCGCGTCGCCGTCTTCCGACGCCACGGTCGTCGTCACGCGGGTGCCGGCGGGGGTGTGGACCCGTGCGTTGGCGAGCAGGTTCGCCGCCACCTGATGCAGCCGTCCGGCGTCGCCGGCGACGATGACGGGCTCGTCGGGCACCTCCAGCACCCACTCGTGGTCGGTGCCGGCCACCCGCGCGTCCGAGACGGCTTCCACGGCGAGGCGGGTGAGATCGACGGCGCTGTAGACGAGCTCGGTCCCCTCGTCGAGGCGAGCGAGCAGCAGCAGATCCTCGACGAGCGCCGTCATGCGCAGCGACTGCGCCTGGATGCGTTCCAGCGACTCGCGGGTGGTGTCGGCGACGACACCGGCGGCCGTGTTCCCGCTCGCTTCTGCGTGACGGATGCCGCGCAGCGAGAGCTCGGAATACCCCCGGATCGAGGCGAGGGGAGTGCGCAGTTCGTGGCTCGCATCCGCGACGAACGCGCGCATGCGCTCCTCGTTGCGCTGGCGCGCGGCGAGGGAGGTCTCCACGTGGTCGAGCAGGGTGTTCAGGGCGTGCCCCACCTGACCGACTTCGGTGTGGGTGTCGGTGTCCTCGTCGGGAACGCGCTCGGTGATCGTGACGGCACCCTCCGCCAGGGGCTGCGCCGCGACCCGGGAGGCGGTCGACGCGACGGAGCGCAGGGGTGCGAGGGCGCTGCGGATGAGGAGCGCGATGACCGCGGCGAGCACGAGCAGGCCGCCGGTGGTGAGGAGGGCGACGGTCGTGACGATGCGGGCGCTGACGCTCGTCACCTCCGAGGTCGGCAACCCGAAGATGCTGGAGTACGGGCCGATCCGCAGCCGGTAGTCCCCGAGACCCGCGACCGTGGCGTCGGCCCAGTCGTTGCCGTCCTGGGCGCTGATCTGGATGTTGCGGGTGTCGAGGGTCCGGACGCCACCCTCCGCATCGACGTACGCGGCGGTCGGGCCGGCGAGGTTGTTCACGACGAGCAGGGTGCCCCGCTCCGGGCGGGGGCTCGCTTCGAGGATCTGGTCGGCGCGGTGGTTGTAGTCGAGTGCGATCGAGTCCTGCACGCCGGTGACCTTCGCGTCGAGGTTCTCACGCAGGATCGACTCGAGGACGGTACCGGTGCCGAGTCCGACGGTGATGAGGATGACCGACACGAACGACACGACCGCCGTGATCAGCCGCGCCTGCAGGCTCCAGCGGTGCCGACGGCGACGACGGGACGTCGTGCTCACTGGCTCGCTTTGATCATGTAGCCGACGCCGCGGACCGTGTGGATGAGCGGCTCCTTGCCCGCGTCGATCTTCTTGCGCAGGTAGGAGATGTAGAGCTCGACGACGCTCGAGCGGCCGCCGAAGTCGTAGTTCCAGACGCGGTCGAGGATCTGCGCCTTCGAGAGCACACGGCGCTGATTGCGCATGAGGTAACGGAGCAGCTCGAACTCGGTCGCGGTGAGCTCGATCTCGTCGTCGCCACGGAAGACCTCGTGCGAGTCCTCGTTGAGCGTGAGGTCGCCGACGCGGAGGATCGGGTCGGCGGCGCCGGCGGATGCCCCGGCGCGGCGCATCAGCCCCCGCAGCCGCGCGACGACCTCCTCGAGGCTGAACGGCTTCGTGACATAGTCATCACCACCGGCGGTGAGCCCGGCGACACGGTCGCTGACGGAGTCCTTCGCGGTGAGGAAGAGCACCGGCACGTCGTCGCCGCCCTGGCGCAGACGCTGCAGCACCGACATCCCGTCGAGGTCGGGCATCATGATGTCGAGCACCATCGCGTCGGGGGCGAACTCCCGCGCGGCGGTCAGGGCGTCGAAGCCGGAACCGGCGGTACGCACCTCCCAGCCCTCCATCCGCAGGGCCATCGAGAGCAGGTCGGTCAACATCTGCTCGTCGTCGACGACGAGGACGCGCAGGGGGGAGCCGTCGGGGCGCTGGAGAACGGGGGCAGGCATGGTCATGACTCCATTCTCATGACCTTCCTATGACCGCGCTATGCCCCGGCTTCGGTCATGCTCGGTATTCCTGCTGCCGCCGCGGATGCGGCGGGGACAGCAGGAAGGCGAGCAGCAGCATGAGACACATCCCGATGACGGCGCCCAGCGTGTTGGCGATCACATCGCGGACGTCGGCGACGCGGGAGTCGAGCAGGAGCGCCTGCAGGGTTTCGATCGCCGCGCTGGCGAGCGCCCCCAGGATGGGCGCCAGCCACCAGCCGCGCACGCCGAACCAGAGCACGGCGATCACCCCGAGGGGGACGAACATCGCGACGTTCGCGCCGAACTCGACGCGGTCGAACGTGATCCAGGCCGTCGAGGGACGCTCGGCGAACCACTCCAGCAGCCGGTTCAGTCCCGACGCGATGTCGGAACCGTACGGCGCCGCGCGCAGCGTCATCCAGCCGACCGCCCACGCGTAGAGGGCGGTCAGGATGGCGAGGACGATGCGCGCGGCGGCCCGGTGGACGCGCAGCGCGGTGTCGCTGCGGCTCAGTGGGTGTCCTCGGCTTCGACCTCGCTGCGGTCGCCGGACCACAGCGTGTGGAAGGTGCCGTCCTTGTCGATGCGCTTGTAGGTGTGGGCGCCGAAGAAGTCGCGCTGTCCCTGGATGAGGGCGGCGGGCAGGCGGTCGGCGCGCAGGCCGTCGTAGTAGGCGAGGGAGGAGCTGAAGGCGGGGGCGGGGATGCCGGCGGATGCCGAGATGCGGACGACCTCGCGCCAGGCGTCCTGCGTGCGGCCGAGGGCTTCGACGAAGTACGGGGCGGTGAGGAGGACGGGGAGGTCCGCCTGGGCGTCGTAGGCGTCGGCGATGCGGTTGAGGAACTGGGCGCGGATGATGCAGCCGCCGCGCCAGATCTTGCTGACGGCGCCGAGGTCGATGTTCCAGCCGTACTGTGCGGCGCCGGCGCGGATCTCGTCGAAGCCCTGGCTGTACGCGACGATCTTCGAGGCGTAGAGGGCCAGGCGCACCTGCTCGATGAACGCGTCGGCGTCGGTGACGGTGAAGTCCTCGGGGGAGGGGCCGGGGAGGCCGCCGGCCACGTCGCGCTGTTCGCGGTGGCTGGAGAGCGAGCGGGCGAAAGTGGCTTCGGCGATGCCGGAGACGGGGACGCCGAGGTCGAGGGCGGTCTGCACGGTCCAGGCGCCGGTGCCCTTGGCGCCGGCCTGGTCGACGATGACGTCGACGAGGGGCTTGCCGGTGGCGGCATCCGTCTGGCGGAGCACCTCGGCGGTGATCTCGATGAGGTAGGACTCCAGCTCACCGGTGTTCCACTCAGCGAAGATGTCCGCGATCTCCGCGGGGGACTTGCCGGTGCCGCGGCGGATGAGGTCGTACGCCTCGGCGATGAGCTGCATGTCGGCGTACTCGATGCCGTTGTGCACCATCTTGACGAAGTGCCCGGCGCCGTCGTGGCCGATGTGGGTGACGCACGGCTCGCCCTCGGCGACCGCCGCGATGGACTTCAGGATGGGGCCGAGGGTGACCCACGCCTCGTCGGGGCCGCCGGGCATGAGGGACGGACCGTTGAGTGCGCCCTCCTCGCCGCCGGAGACACCCATGCCGACGAAGTTGTAGCCCGCCTCCGAGACCGCCTTCTCGCGGCGGATCGTGTCGGTGAACAGGCTGTTGCCGCCGTCGATGATGATGTCACCGGGCTCGAACACACGCATGAGCTCGTCGATGACGGCATCCGTCGGCTTGCCGGCCTTGACCATGATGATCGCGGTGCGGGGCTTCTGCAGCGACGCGGCGAACTCCTCGTAGGTGAACGCGGGGACGAACTCGGCCTCGGGGTGCGCCTCGAGCAGCTCGTCGGTCTTCGACCGCGACCGGTTGAACACCGCGACCGTGTTGCCCTCGCGCGACGCGAGGTTGCGGGCCAGGTTCGAGCCCATCACCGCGAGACCGACGACACCGATGTTCGCCGGACCCTGCGCAGAACCGGTCGACGCCGATTCGGGGTGGGTGGGACGGTCGACCTCTTCGGGCTGCGGAGCCCCCTCGTGCTGCTGCGTCGCCTCGTGCGGAGCCTGATCCTGATCCGTCGAGGGGCCGGTGGGAGAGGGGGTCGACGACATACGGGGCTCCAGGTCTACGTGAGGTGTGAGCGGAATGGGGTGGGTGCCGGTGACCGGCGGTCCCCTCCGGTCACTGTATCCGCTGGACCGAGAGGGGCGATCGCGTGTGACGCGGTCAGTCCTTGTAGCTGCGACCCATCGAGAAGAAGGCGCCGACGACGCAGACGGCGGTGGCCGCGCTCAGAGCTCCGACGAACCAGAGCAGTGCGTGCGACATCCATCCGTAGTCCATGGGTCCTCCGTGTCTCGGGGGTGAGGGGCTGAGATTCCATCGTATCCGGCGCGCTGATAGACTCGTCTCGAACTTCGGCGAGGGATGCGGCGCATCCGTGATCGACGCGGTGAAGCAGGCTTCGCGGCTTTCCTCACGCGCATGCGTTCGAGTCGAACCACAGACCACGTCTGGGCCGCATCGGCCCGGGTACAGACGAGGCCGTACCGGCCCCGATTGACTGGGCCGTGATGGCCCGCAAGGAGAACACTCATGTCGACTGAGACCGACACCAAGGTCGTCGCCGAGCTGCGCGAGCAGTTCGGTAAGGGCTTCGCCCGCCGTCTGCGCGCGGCCGGCAAGATCCCCGCTGTCATCTACGGCCACGGCACGGACCCCGTGCACGTCGCGCTTCCGGGCCACCAGGTCTCGCTGCTCATCCGTCGCGCCAACGCGCTGCTCGAGCTCGAGATCGCCGGCAAGCAGCAGCTCACGCTGGTCAAGGACGTCCAGAAGGACCCCGTGCACCAGATCATCGAGCACATCGACCTCCTCGTCGTGAAGAAGGGCGAGAAGATCCAGGTCGACGTCCCCGTCTCCGTCGTCGGCGAGCCGTTCCCCGGCACGATCGCGACGCTCGAGAACACGACCGTTGCGCTCGAGGTCGAGGCCACCCACATCCCGCAGAACATCGAGGTCTCGGTCGAGGGCCTCGAGGACGGCACCCACATCACCGCCGGTGAGCTGACGCTGCCCCGCGGTGCCACGCTGGTGACCGAGGCCGACACGCTCGTCGTCGGTGTCGCGCTGCCGCCGGCTCCCGTCGAGGACGAGGCGGAGGCGTCCGAGGAGGGCGCCGAGGCCGAGGCCGAGGGCGACGAGGCGCCTGCCGCCGAGGAATCCGCCGAGTAAGACGAACACGTTCGAAGCCCGTCGCCGCTGTTGCTGCGACGGGCTTCGTCGTCGGAAGGGACGGTCATGGCCGACACCTGGTTGATCGTGGGGCTCGGGAATCCCGGTCCGCGCTATGAGGCGACGCGTCACAACGTCGGGCAGATGGTGATCGACGAGCTCGCGCGACGGCGTTCCGAGACGCTGCGCTCGCACAAAGCGAACGCGCGGGTCGCCGAGACGTGGCTGCGACCTGGGGGGCCGAAGCTGGTGCTCGCCAAGCCCAACTCGTTCATGAACGTGTCGGGTGGTCCGGTGTCGGCGCTCGCGGCCTTCTACGGTGTGCCGGCGGAGCGGGTCGTGATCGTGCACGACGAACTCGACATCCCCTTCGACTCCCTCAAGCTGAAGGTCGGCGGCGGTCACGGCGGGCACAACGGCGTCCGTGACGTCGCGAAGGCGCTCGGCACGCCGGAGTTCCTTCGGGTGCGGGTCGGCATCGGGCGTCCGCCGGGGCGTCAGGACCCCGCCGATTGGGTGCTCGATCCGTTCGGCGCCGCGGAACGCCCGAACCTCCCCATCGCGATCGCCGATGCGGCGGATGCCGTGGAGCAGCTCGTCGACGAGGGGCTGCTCGCCGCGCAGCAGCGCCATCACGCGCCGCGCGCCTGAGTGGTCGATGGTGTGATCACGTGGTTGGCGATTCGCTGACGGTGGTGACGGAGATCCGTGCGTCCGTGGAGGATGTCTGGCGGTGTCTCACCGTCGGTCGGAGCGCGTGGTGGCCGGAGATGCGCTTCGAGGCGGTTGTCGATTCGCCGCTCGTGGAGACGTGGGTCGAAGACGGGCGTCAGGGCGTCGCGTCGGGAAGCGTCACCCACTGTGTGGAACCGCACGTTCTCGGCTTCCGCTGGTCGGAAGACGGGTGGGATGGCCCTCTCGACGTCGAGATCGAGCTCGTCGGTCACGGCGATTCGACGCCGGTGAGACTGACCGAGTCGGGATTCTCGGGTGTGGGGACTCCGGACTCGCTGCCGTCGGAACACGCGGCAGGGTGGCGGTATCACCTGGCGCGGTTGAAGAGTGCGAGTGAGGCCCGCGCGGTCGACGCTGACGTGTCGTGAGCGCGACTGGCGACTCGGCGGGAGGGGTGTCGCGATCCCGGAATCGTGGTTGTCTCAGAAGGGTGCGGGTTCTGTCGCCCCGGGTGGCGGTGGTGGTGGTGCGGCAGGGGTGAAGGCGACGGCCGGTGTCGGTACGTCTTCTCTGTAGGTCCTGCCGAGGGGTGAGGTCCATTCGAGGACGCCACCCTTGAGTTGTCGCACTCTCCACGCGGTGAACTGCTTCATCGAGTGATGCCTCTGGCACAGGTGCGCCAGGTTCGAGAGTTCGGTTCTGCCGCCGAGCGCGTGGTCGTGGGTGTGATCCACCTCGCAACGGATCGCGGCGACGCGGCACCCGGGAAACCGGCAGTGTTGATCCCGGGCTTGCAGGAACCTGCGCATCCCCGACGGGACCCGGTACGAATCTGTCGAGACCGTGACCCCGGTGGTCGGGTCGTGGAACAGGCGCTCCCACATCCCGCTGCCGCCGGCGAGGGTGCGCGCCGTCGCGGGGTCGATAGGGGAGCGCCCGGTGAGGTCGCAGGGCCCGTCGTCTTCTCCGGTGAGCGTCGCGGCGGGGATGAGCACCTGCACGCGCGCGCGGATCGCGCCCAGCGGGCCAGCGGTGGTGTCGCGGGTGTCATCGAGGGCGGGTGTTCCCGCCAGCAGCAAGTCGGCGAACACGTCAGCGCGGACCTGGTCGATGGAGCGCTGGTCGGTGGCGATGATCGCGGCGGAGTCATCGTCGTTGCCCTCTTCGTCACCAGTGCGCGTCGCGGCGGCTTCCCCGAACGCAACACCCGCACCGCCGCGAACGGCAATCCGTTCGTCGCGGGTGTCGATAATGGCCCGCGCCTGCTGCGTGAGTCGGTCGTGGATGCCCTCGGCGATCACCGTCGGGACGGTTGCGACCACGTCGCTCATCCCGTTCTGTCCCGGCACGATCCGGACGCAACGCCCAGCGGCGGCTTCCTCATGCCGCTCGGCGAACGAGCGCGGGTGCATCCGGAGCGCGAGGATCTCCAACTGTCCCCGGACACGGTTCGGGGTGTCCCGCTCGCACCGTGAGATCGCGAGCTGTTCGAACTCCGCCCACATCTCTGCCGGCAGGCTCGTCCCGGTCTCCACGATCGTGATCGCGTGGCCCCGCACAATGCGACCTTGCTCCCACGCCTTGACCGTCGCGGGTAACCCTTCGATCAACGTCCGCGCCTCACCGATCCGGCGTTGCACGGTCCGATCGGTCACCCGCATCACGCCGCCGACCTCGCCCGCGATCGACCGGAGTGCCATGTCGTGCACCTGCACGCGGGCGTTGCGTTGCGCGGTCTGCGCTTCGGCGAGACGGCCGGCGGCGGCCAGTAGACGCAGCTCCGCGATCTGCGCGGACCCCACCTCGCGTGCCACCCTCGCGACGTCATCGACGATCGCCATCAGCGAGGTGGTGAAGTCATCTTCGGAGGGGAACATTTGTTCTATTCTAGGACTGGCGCAGGTAGTGGTCAAGTCGTATCTTCGAACTAACACTCGTATCTGCCCGACCGAAGGGGAACCCATGTTCGATCCCACGCCGCACCGCGCCCGCCTCGCCGACCCCGGTGTCCGACGGGCCGCGTAGACTTCCCCGGTGACAATTCCCGGGATCGTGCGCGCCCTCGAACAGGCTGACAGCTTCCGGGAGGCCCTCGACGGCGCCGGATCGGATGTCGACTTCTCGGCCGTGACGGGCCTCGACGCTCCGCTGCTCGCCGGACTCCTCGAGCGACGCGCCGCGTCGGGACGGCCTCCCGTCCTGCTGCTCGTCGCCCCCACGGGGCGGCGCGCTGAGAGCATCGGTGCGGCCCTGCAGTGCCTCTTGCCCGACGCCGTCGTCCGGCACCTCCCGGCATGGGAGACCCTGCCGCACGAGCGTCTCAGCCCCAGCGCCGAGACCGTCGGCCGGCGGCTGAGCGTCCTCCGCGATGCGGCCGACTGGGACGGTCGCACCCCCCTCGTGGTCACGGCGTCCGTCCGCGGCGCGCTGCAGCCGATCGCGGCGGGATTGACGGATGCCGGTGTCGTCCGGCTCGAGCTCGGGTCCCGCGGGCAGGAGCTCGACGACATCGTCCACCGACTCGTCGAACTCGCGTACCACCGGGTCGACATGGTCTCGCGACGAGGCGAGTTCGCCGTCCGCGGCGGCATCCTCGACGTGTTCCCGCCTGTCGCCGACCACCCGTACCGGGTGGACTTCTTCGGCGACGAGATCGATCAGATCCGCGCGTTCTCCGTCGCCGACCAGCGCTCCCTATCCGGCGAGGTGCGCGAAGTGACCCTCCTCCCGAGCCGGGAGCTCCTCCTCACCGACGCCGTCCGCGAGCGGGCCGCCGCCCTGCGGGATCGGATGCCGGGGCTCGGCACCATGCTCGAGAAGATGAGCCAGGGCATCCCAGTCGAGGGCATGGAGTCGCTGCTCCCCGCCGTCGCCGACGCCGTCCTTCCGCTCGTGGATTACCTGCCCGAAGGCGCGGCGGTGGCCGTCGTCGACCCCGAGCGCGCCGTCACCCGCGCCATGACGCTCGCCGAGACGAACCGCGAGTTCCTCGAAGCCGCGTGGAGCGCGGCGACCGCCGGCGCCGAGAGCCCCGTCGACCTCGGCGCGGGCGACTTCCTCACCCCCCCCGAGCTGCGCGAGGCCTCCGCCTCCCGTCAAGGCGTGTGGTGGACGCTCAGCACCTTCGATTCGGGGGCGTCGGATGCCGTCGCCGAGGGCCTCGTCGAGCGTGCGGATGCGGCGGTTCGGATCCCCGCCTCGGCCGTCCCCTCGTTCCAAGGCAACATCGACGGCGCGACGGAGCACATCGGCAACCTGCTGAGCGCGGGCTGGCGCGTCGTGGTCGCGGCATCCGGAAC
Organism: Microbacterium oleivorans; assembly: GCF_001644225.1. GTDB lineage: Bacteria > Actinomycetota > Actinomycetes > Actinomycetales > Microbacteriaceae > Microbacterium > Microbacterium gawkjiense. The sequence continues at coordinate 620,513 of NZ_LSTV01000001.1, forward strand.
CGGCCTCGTCGACCGCTCGCGCGACGTCCTCGCCGAACGCGGGCTCGCCGCGCGCGCCGCGGACGCGGTGACCGACGTCCCCGACCCCGGGATCGCGGTCGCGACCGTCGCGACCCTCGAAGCAGGATTCCTCTTCGCTGACGCCAAGCTCGCCGTCTTCACCGAGAGCGACTTCTACGGACGCACGATCGGCGCCGACTCGCGCGTCGTCAAGAAGCTCGCCTCGCGTCGACGCAACGTCGTCGACCCGCTGCAGCTCAAGCCCGGCGACCACGTCGTCCACTCGACCCACGGCATCGGCCGGTTCGTCGAGCTCGTGCAGCGGGAGGTCTCCTCGGGCGGTCGCAACGCGGTCAAGAGCAAGCGCGAGTACCTCGTGCTCGAGTACGCGCCGTCCAAGCGCGGACACCCCGGCGACAAGCTCTTCGTCCCGACCGACCAGCTCGACCTGCTGTCGCGGTACGTCGGCGGCGAGGCGCCGCAGCTGTCGAAGATGGGCGGGTCGGATTGGGCCGCCGCCAAGGGCAAGGCCCGCCGCGCCGTCCGCGACATCGCCGTCGAGCTCGTCAAGCTGTACTCGGCGCGGATGGCCTCGAAGGGGTATGCGTTCGGGCCGGACACGCCGTGGCAGCGCGAGCTCGAAGAGGCGTTCCCGTTCGCGGAGACCCCCGACCAGCTGCAGACGATCGACGAGATCAAGGCCGACATGGAGAAGCCGATCCCGATGGATCGACTGCTCTCGGGCGACGTGGGCTTCGGCAAGACCGAGGTCGCCGTCCGCGCTGCTTTCAAGGCGATCCAGGAGGGCAAGCAGGTCGCGATGCTCGTGCCCACCACGCTCCTGTCCAAGCAGCACCTCGAGACGTTCACGGAGCGGTTCGCGGGCTTCCCCGTCAAGGTGCGGCCGCTGTCGCGGTTTCAGACCGCCAAGGAGGCGAAGGACACCATCGCCGGACTCGCCGACGGCACGGTGGACATGGTCATCGGCACCCACCGCATCCTCACGGAGAAGGTCGTGTTCAAGGACCTCGGCCTCATGATCATCGACGAGGAGCAGCGGTTCGGCGTCGAGCACAAGGACGCGCTGAAGAAGCTCAAGACCAACGTCGACATCCTCGCCATGAGCGCGACGCCCATCCCGCGCACGCTCGAGATGGCGGTCACCGGCATCCGCGAGATGTCGACGCTCGCGACACCGCCTGAGGAGCGGCATCCGATCCTCACCTACGTCGGACCGCGCAGCGACAAGCAGATCGCGGCCGCCATCCGTCGTGAGCTGCTGCGCGAGGGCCAGGTCTTCTTCGTCCACAACCGGGTCTCGTCGATCCAGCGGGTCGCGGCGCAGCTCGCCGAGCTCGTCCCCGAGGCGCGCATCGTCGTCGCCCACGGGCAGATGGGCGAGCACGCCCTCGAGCAGGTCGTCGACGACTTCTGGGAGCGGCGGGCGGACGTCCTCGTCTCCACGACCATCATCGAGACCGGCCTCGACATCGCCAACGCGAACACGATCATCATCGACCGCGCGGACAAGTACGGTCTGTCTCAGCTGCACCAGTTGCGCGGTCGCGTCGGACGCGCCCGCGAGCGCGCCTACGCGTACTTCCTCTACGACGAGAACAAGCCTCTCAGCGAGACCGCGGCCGACCGTCTGGAGACGATCGCCGTCAACAACGATCTCGGGTCCGGCATGCAGGTCGCCCTCAAGGACCTCGAGATCCGCGGCGCGGGCAACCTCCTCGGCGCCGAGCAGGCGGGTCACATCGCCGGCGTCGGCTTCGACCTGTACCTGCGGATGATCGGCGAGGCGGTCGCGACCTTCCGCGGGGAGGACACCGAGGGGCCGACCGAGCTACGGCTCGAGCTCCCCGTGCAGGCGCGCATTCCCGAGTCGTACATCGACAGCGAGCGGCTGCGCCTCGAGGCGTACCAGAAGCTGTCGGCCGCGGCATCCGTCACCGCGGCGGACGACGCCATCGACCTCGTGCTCGAGGAGCTCACCGACCGCTACGGTGCCCCGCCCGCAGAGGTCGAGGGCCTCATCTCGATCGCGCGGCTGCGTCGCCGCGCCGCGCAGTCGGGCCTGTCGGACGTCGTCGCGATGGGACCGAACCTCCGCATCGCGCCGGCGCACATCCCGGACTCGATCCGGGTCCGGCTGCAGCGCCTGCACCCCAAGGCCAAGGTCGTCTCGGGCGGCGAGGCGATGGTCGTCCCGTTGCCGACCGCCGGGGGCGAGCCGCTCGCCGACGCCGACCTCATCGCGTGGACGGCGCAGCTGCTCGATCAGATCTTCCCGCTCCCGGTCGCCGAGACCGCGGACGCCTGAGACGACGCGTCCCGCCCGCGACGGAGAACCGTCAGGGGGCGGGACGCGCGGAACCGAGGGATGCCGGGGCTCACCCGGTGTTCTGCAGTCCCGCGGCGACCCCCGAGACCGACAGCAGCAGCAGCCGCTGCAGGTCGGGGTCGACCTGGCCGCCCGCCTGCGTCTCGCGGAGTCCGCGCAGCGCGCGCAGCTGCAGGAGCGAGAGCGCGTCGACGTAGGGGCTCCGCATCTTCACCGCGCGCCCCAGCACAGGACGGTTGGACAGCAGCTCGGTGCCGCCGGTCAGGCGCACGACCCAGTCGCGGGTGAGGGTCATCTCGTCGCGGACGAGCGCGGCGAGGTCGTCGCGGTCGCCGAGTTCGAGATAGTGACGGGCGATGCGGTCGTCGGTTTTCGCGAGGCTCATGGCGACGTTGTCGATGAGGGTCCGGAACAGCGGCCACTCCTCGTACGCGCCCCGCAGCGTGGCCTCGTCGCCGACGGCGTCGAGCGCCGTCCCGAGGCCGAACCAGCCGGCGAGGTTGATGCGAGCCTGCGTCCACGCGAACACCCACGGGATCGCCCGCAAGTCGGCGAGGGACTCCACCGACAGGCCGCGGCGCGCCGGACGCGAGCCGAGCGCGAGCAGCCCGATCTCCTCCATCGGGGTCACCTGGGCGAACCACGGCGCGAAGCCGGGCGCCTTCACGAGGGAGAAGAATCGCTCGCGCGAGGCCGCGTCCATCGTCGCCGCGACCGAGGCGTAGCGCTCGGCCGCGGACCGGTTGCGGTCCTCGATCGAGGGGGCCGAGGCGAGCAGGGTCGCGGCGGCGACCTGGTCGATGTGGCGCATCGCGATCGCGGGGTCGCCGTAGCGGGCGAAGATGACCTCGCCCTGCTCGGTGAGCTTGAACCGGCCGTCGACGGAGTGGGGCGGCTGCGCGAGGATCGCGGAGTTCGCCGGTCCGCCGCCGCGCCCGAGGGCGCCGCCGCGGCCGTGGAACAGGGTCAATTCGATGCGCTGCTCGACCGCCCACGCCGAGATCTCCGCCTGCGCCTCGTACAGGGCGAGGTTGGCGGCGACGGGGCCGACGTCCTTCGACGAATCGGAGTAGCCGAGCATGACCTCGAGCCGGCGACCGGTCGCCTCGAGCCGGGACGCGAACGCCGGGTGGTCGACGATCTCGGCGAGGATGCCGGGGGCGGCCTGCAGGTCCGCGAACGTCTCGAACAGCGGGATGACGTCGAGCACCGGGGGAGTGCCGTCGGGACCCACGGCGTGCCGGGCGAGGGTGTGGACGGCGGCGAGGTCGTCGGCGGACTGCGTGAACGAGACGATGTAGCGGCCCGCGGCCCGCGGCCCGTACCGGTCCTGCAGGAACGCGATGGTGCGGAAGACCTCGAGCACCTCCTCGGTCAGCTCCGAGCGCGCACCGCCCGCTTCGAGCTCGGCGAGCACCTTGGCGTGCACGGCTGAGTGCTGGCGCACCTCGAGCTCGGTGAGGTGGAACCCGAAGGTCTCGACCTGCCAGATGAGGTGCTGCAGGTGTCCGTAGGCCTGACGGGGAGCGCGCGCCGAGACGAGGGAATCCTGCAGGACCCGCAGGTCGGCGAGCAGGTGTTCGGGATCGCGGTAGGCGAGGTCCGCGTTGCGGGTGCGCGTCGCGGCGATCTTGCGGGCGAGCAGCAGCATGATGCGGCGGTAGGGCTCGTTGGGGGAGCGCTTCGCGATCTCCGCCGCCGCCTCCTCGTCGGCATCCTTCAGCCGCTGCCACAGTGCGAGCAGCTCCGGCGTGGGCGGGGTGGACTCGGCGTCGAGGGTCAGCGTGCGCCCCACCCGGTTCGCGGTGTGCTCGAGTCCGAGCAGGACGTGCTCGCTCGCGATCGCGGCGGCCTTGCGCGTCGTCTTCGCGGTCACGAACGGGTTGCCGTCGCGGTCGCCGCCGACCCAGGAGCCGATGCGCATGAAGGGGCGCACGAGGGGCGGGCGGGCCCCGGCATCCTCCCCCTGCAGGACGTCGTCGATGCGGCGGTAGACGTGCGGGATCGACGTGTACAGCGTCTCGTCGAAGATCGCCATGACGGCGCGCACCTCGTCGGTCGGCGACGGCTTCTCGGCGCGCAGCGGCGCGGTGCGCCAGAGGGTGTCGACCTCTTCGAGCATGCGGCGCTCGGCGCGGCGGCGGTCGGGGCTGTCGGCCTCCGCGGCATCCCGTTCGCGCAGCAGATCGGCGAGGCGACGGATGCTGTTCGACACCGCACGGCGCCGCGCCTCGGTCGGGTGCGCCGTGAAGACGGGGTGGAAACGCAGGCCCTGCAGTCGTTCGAGGGCGCCCTCCTGCCCGATCTCCTCGGACAGCCGCCGGTACGCCGAGACGATCGAGTCGCCCGCGTCGCGGGTGTCGCCGCGACCGCTGCGCTCGCGGAGGACTCGCACGCGCTGGTGCTCCTCGGCGAGGTTCACGAGGTGGAAGTAGCAGGTGAAGGCGCGGGCGACCTCCTCGGCGCGCTCCAGGGTGAAGGCGTCCGCGATGGATGCCGCGCGCGCGAACGCCTCGGGGGTCGGGTCGGTGTACGCCTGGATCGTCGCGACGCGCAGTCGCTCGACGTCCTCGAACAGACCGGGCGAACCGCTCTCGCGCAGCACGCGCCCGAGCAGCGCGCCGAGCGTGCGCACGTCGGCGCGCATCCGTTCGGGGATCTCCTGCTCGGCTTCGTAACGTCCGACGAGGTCGATGGCTTCGGTGGGGGTCGGTTCGTGCACCGTTTCACGTTAGCGAGGATTGCGAGCGACAATTTCCGCGTGACGGTGGATGCCGGTGCCCGCTAACCTCACACGGCGATGATGCCCTGCGCGATGAGCACGACGGCGACCACGGCGCCGATCGTCGCCAGGGCGAACAAGACCGCCTCAAGAGGTGTGAACACCCGCGCCCGCTGCTGGCGACGGCCGATGACGAAGAGGATCGTGCCGGGGACGATGATGACCAGGCACAGCAGCAGGTACGTCGCCCCCGCGGCCCACAGCAGGTACAGCGTGTAGAGCGTCGCGAGCACCGCGACAATCCCATCGCCGAGACGACCCCGGCGACCGTCCTGCACGGCGAGCTTGAGCGCGAACGCGGCGGAGAGGAAGAACGGGATGAGAGCCAGCGCGCTCGTGAGCTCGAGCGCCGCGTCGAAGGCGTTCTGCGCGAACAGGACGACCACGAGCATCGCCTGCGCGAGGAGGGACGAGAGGGTGAGGGCGCCGGTGGGGGTGTCCTTCGCGTTGGTGCGCCGCAGGAACCGGGGCAGGTCGCCGGCGCGCGCCGCCGACAGCAGCACCTCGGCGGCCATGAGGGTCCAGGCGAGGTAGGCGCCGAGCACCGCGACGACGAGCGCGAACCCGATGAACGCGGCCCCCCAGCCGCCTACGGCGGCCTCGAGCACGCCGCCCATCGACGGCTGGCGGAGCCCCGCGATCTCCGCACGCGGGATGACACCGTACGAGACCACCGTGACCGAGGCGAAGACGGCGAGCACGCTCAGGAAGCCGAGGACGGTGGCGCGTCCGACATCCGATCGGCGTCGCGCGTGGCGCGAGTTGACGGTCGCCCCCTCGATCCCGATGAAGACGAACACCGTCACGAGCATCGTCGTGCGGATCTGCTCGCCGAGGCCGGTGCCCGGGTCGCCTGACCAGTTCGCGGCGAACACGGCGGGGTCGAAGACCGTGAGGCAGAGCACGACGAAGACGACGATCGGCACCGTCTTCGCGATCGTGACGATCCGGTTGAGCGCCGCAGCCTCGCGGACGCCCCGACGGATGAGGACGTAGAAGAGCCAGATGCCGGCGGAGGAGATCGCCACCGCGAGCGGTGTGTTGCCCTCGCCGAGCGCGGGGAGGACGGCGCCCAGGGTGCCGGTGATGAAGACCCAGTAGAAGACGTTGCCCACGCAGGCGCTCGCCCAGTAGCCGAACGCGGCGAAGTAGCCGACGTAGTTGCCGAACCCCTCCTTCGCGTAGCTGAAGATGCCCGCGTCGAGGTCGGGCCTGCGGACCGCGAGCCGCTGAAAGACGAGCGCGAGCATGAACATGCCGCCGCCCGCGATCGCCCAGGCGATCAGCGTGCCCGCGACTCCGGTCGACTCGGCGAAGGTCGCCGGGAGGGAGAAGACCCCCGCGCCGATCATGGAGCCGACGACGAAGGTGCTGAGTGTCAGGAGGGAGACGTGGGTCGCCTGCGCGGGTGCGGTGGGACCCGGGGCGGTAGGAGCGGGGGTCACCGTCCCACCCTACGCGCGGCGGTCCGCCGGGCCCTCGCCGCGGGCGATCACCCCGGCCCGCGGCATCCCTCGTATCGTGTCCGTCATGACGGACGAGCCCCGCGAACCCCGCCGCGACCACCTGCGGGAGGCAGCGGAGACGATGCGCGCCGTGCGGGACCGGTGCGTCTGGACCCAGCGGATCGATCACACCGACCTCGTGCCCTACCTGCAGGAGGAGGCCGCCGAGCTCGTCGACGCGGTCGAAGCGGGCACCCGCGCCGATCTCAAGGAGGAGCTCGGCGACCTGCTGTGGCAGGTGCTCTTCCACGCCGAGATCGCCTCGCGCGACGAGACGGATCCGTTCGACATCGACGACGTCGCCGCGGCGCTCGCCGAGAAGATGATCCGTCGCCACCCGCACGTGTTCGGCGACGCCGTCGCGACGACACCCGACGAGGTGCTGATCCACTGGAACGCGGCGAAGGCGGCCGAGAAGCGCACCCGCACGAGCGTCCTCGACGGGGTGCCGATGCACATGCCCTCGCTCGCCCTCGCGCAGAAGATGCTCGGGAAGGCGGCGCAGGTCGGGGTGACACCGCCGCCACCGGCGCCGTCGCCCGCCGACGAGGCGGAGCTGGGCGAGGCGCTGCTGGCGCTGGTCGCGCAGGCGAGGGATGCCGGATGGGATGCCGAGCGCGCCCTGCGGCAGCGTCTGCGCGCGCTCGCCGAGGAGGTCCGCGCGGCCGAGTCCCGCTGAGGCGCCCGGGGGCTCGCGGGCGCGGCCCCGGGAGCGCGGTCTGAGAGACTAGGGCCGTGCCCTCCGTGAATCCGCCGCGCGGCATGCGCGACTTCCTACCCGCCGACAAAGCCCGCCGCGAGCGGGTCCTCGCCGTCATCCGCGACCGCTACCGGGCGCACGGGTTCGACGAGATCGAGACCCCCGTCGTCGAGGATTACGAGCGGCTCCATGCGGGGATCGGCGGTGACAACGAGAAGCTCGCCTTCAACGTCCTGCGTCGCGGGCTCGACGCCGAGGCCATCCGCGCCGCCGCCGACGACCCGGCGGCCCTGTCCGACCTGGGGCTGCGCTACGACCTCACCGTGCCGCTCGCGCGGTTCTACGCGACCAACCGCGCACAGCTGCCGTCCGTGTTCCGCGCGATCCAGATCGCGCCGGTGTGGCGCGCGGAGCGGCCCCAGAAGGGGCGGTACCGCCAGTTCGTGCAGTGCGACATCGACATCATCGGCGACGCGACGGCCCGGGCCGAGGTCGAGCTGCTGACGGCGAGCCTCGACGTCCTCGAGGCGCTCGGTCTCGAGGGCGGCACGATCCGCATCAACGACCGCCGCGCCCTCGACGCGATGCTCGCCGCCTTCGGGTTCGCCGAGGCGGACCGCGCCGGCGTCCTCATCACGATCGACAAGCTCGACAAGGTGGGGCCGGCCGGGGTGGTCGCCGAGCTGCGGGACCGCGGCGCGGACGAGGGCGCCGTCACCGCATTCGAGGCGTTCCTGAACCGTCCGCAGACGCGCGAGTACCTGCCCTTCGGCGAAGCGCAGATCCGCAAGGCGCTCCCCGAGGGCGTCTCGGACGAGATCGTCGGCCACCTGGTCGGCATCGGCGACGCGGTCGCCGCCGCGCGGGGGACCACCGACGTGCCCCTGCACTTCGACCCGTTCCTCGTGCGCGGCATGGGCTACTACACCGGCACGATCTACGAGCTCGCGCATCCCTCGGTCTCCTACTCGCTCGGCGGCGGTGGCCGGTACGACGGCATGATCGGCCGCTTCCTCGGCCAGGACGTGCCGGCGGTGGGCTTCTCCATCGGGTTCGAGCGGATCGTGGACCTCGTCGGAGCGGGGGAGGATGCCGCATCCGCTGCCGTCGTCCTCATCGCCGACCGCGACGTCCCCCTCGCCGAGCTCGCCGGCCACAAGGCGTTCTTCGTCGCGCAGGGCGCGCGTGTGCGCCTCGAGCAGCGGACGAAGAACCTCAAGGGGCTGTTGGAGCGGTCCGCCGCCGACGGGTACACGTCCTTCGGCACCGTGTCCGCAGGCGTCCCGTCCGCGTCGATCGAGCTGCGTCCGCTCGGCTGACAGCGCTGCGCGGCGCTGCTAGCGTTCCGCGCATGACGCTCACAGTCCGCACCGTGCTGCCGAAGAACGGCCCCGCCACCGCGATCGAGTTGACAGACGAACAGGTCGAGGCCCTCGGCGGCGGCAAGCGGGCCGCGGTCCGGGTGACGATCGCGGGGCGCACCGCGCGCCTGCGTCTCGGTGTGATGGGCGGGCGCAACCTGATCGGTATGTCGAAGGCGGCGCGCGCCGAGCTGGGGGTCGAGATCGGGGACGAGGTCGAGGCGACCATCGATCTCGACACCGACGAGCGGGAAGTCGACGTTCCGGACGACCTCGCGGCCGCCCTCGACGCGGAACCGCAGGTGCGCGCCGCGTTCGATGCGCTCGCGCCGTCGCGTCGCAAGGAGGTCGCTCGTTCCGTCGTCGACGCGAAGAAGTCGGAGACCCGCGAGAAGCGGATCGCCGCCGCGGTGGACTCCCTCCGTTCGCCCGCCAGCACCTGATCGCGCACGTCACCGCGACGTCGCCCGTCGTTCACCGGGGCGGTGTGGGATGCGGTGGTGCCACGTTCCGCTCGGACTCCGTTCCCCGTCGCCGTTGCCGCCGCCGTCGTGGTCGTCGGCGCCGTCGTCCTCGGCACCCGGGTCGCGCTCGCGCGACAGGCGGCGATCGCGCGGCGGCGGATCGGCAAGCCGCTCGGTGACGCCGCCCCGACCGCCGACCGGGTCTGGCGGGCCGGACTCGGGGGCACGCCGCTCGAGCTGCTGCTGCTCGGCGATTCGATCGCGGCGGGTCTCGGGGCGCAGCACCGCAAGGAGACCCTCGGGGGACGCCTCGCGAAGGGTCTCGCAGGGGAGCTCGACCGGCCCGTGCGGCTGCGGACGGGGGCGGTCGTCGGTGCGGAATCGGCCGACCTCGCCGGCCAGATCGACGCGCTCCCGGCGGACTACCGTGCGGATGCCGCCGTCATCATCGTCGGCGGCAACGACGTGACGCACCGGGTGCCGGTCGCCGTGGCGGCGGCCCACCTCGCGGAGGCGATCCGCCGACTGCGCGCCGTCGGCACCGCCGTCGTGGTCGGCACGTGCCCCGACCTGGGCGCCCTCCGCGCCGTGCCGCAGCCGCTGCGCAGCATCGGCTCCCGTGCGTCGCAGCAGCTCGCCACGGCGCAGGCCGACCGGGCGCGCGCCGAGGGCGCCGGCGTGGTGTCGCTTCGTCGCGCGGTCGGTCCGTTCTTCCGGATCGACCCCGACGGCATGTTCAGCCTCGATCGGTTCCACCCGAGCGCGCTGGGCTACCGGCGAACGGCCGAGGCGCTCCTGCCCGTCGTGCGCGACGCGATCACGCGCGGCGGCGCAGACGCAGCAACCGGTAGCCGCATCCCGCCAGCAGCACCCCGACCCCGATCGGCACCGACGGCCACGGCAGGGTGACGACGAGGACGACGCACCCGACGCCGCCGACGAGCTGCAGGAACCGCGGGTACCGGCGGGCCGTGCCCCGCTGGCGGAACGCAGCGAGGTTGGCGACCGCGTAGTAGAGCAGCACGCCGAACGACGAGAAGCCGATCGCGCCCCGGATGTCGCCGAGCGCGATGACGGCGACGACGATCAGGACGACCGCGACCTCGGCGTTCCGCGGCACCCGGTGACGCGCGTCCACGGCGGCGAGGATCCGGGGAAGGTCTCCCTCCCGCGCCATCGCGAAGGTGGTCCGTCCGACGCCGGCGATGAGGGCGAGCAGGGCGCCGAGGGATGCCGCGGCGGCACCGATCCGGACGACCGGAGCCGCGGCATCCCACCCTGCGGCCTCGACGGTGGCGACGAGCGGCGCAGTGGACGCGGCGAGCCCGTCGGGTCCGAGGGTGCGGAGGGCGACGACACCGATGACCGCGTACACGACGAGGGCGCCGCAGAAGGCGAGCACGACCGCCCGGGGGATCGTGCGGGCGGGGTCGCGCACCTCCTCGCCGAGGGTCGCGATGCGGGCGTAGCCGGCGAACGCGAAGAACAGCAGGCCCGCCGCCTGCAGGATGCCGAGGGGACCGGATCCGGCGATTCCGTCACCCCAGAGCGGACCGGGCGCGCTCGGTGCCGTGAAGCCCGCCACGGCGACGACGGTCAGCACGATCAGGACGACCGTGACGAGCACGCGTGTCAGCTGCGCCGTCCGCGTGATCCCGAAGAGGTTCACGGCGCCGAGCGCGAGGGCGGCGCCGGCGGCGACGGGTCGTTGCCACCCCGCGGGCGCGACGTAGGCCGCGAAGGTCAGCGCCATCGCGGCGCAGCTGGCCGTCTTCCCGATGACGAAGCCCCAGCCGGCGAGGAAGCCCCACCACGGCCCCAGTTCCGCGCGCCCGTAGGCGTACACGCCGCCGGAGGTCGGATGGACGGCCGCGAGCTGCGCGGTCGAGGTCGCGTTGCCGAACGCGATGACGGCGGCCAGCGCCAGTCCGACGAGCAGCCCGGCGCCGGCGGCGGCCGCGGCGGGCGGGAAAGCGGCGAAGACGCCCGCGCCGATCATCGAGCCGAGACCGATGACGACGGCGTCGCCCAGACCGAGGCGGCGCGCCAGAGCGGGGGAGGACACGGCGCGAGCGTACCGGAGTGGCGCGAACACCCGACTAGTTCTAGTTGAGCTATAATTACCGTATGTTGATTCGGGTCGACCCACAGAGCACCGTTCCGCTGTTCGCGCAGATCGCCGCCGGGCTCCGCGCCGAGATCACCGGCGGCCGTCTCGCGGCGGGGGAGCGGCTGCCCGCCGCACGCGAAGTCGCCGAGGCGCTGCAGGTGAACCTCCACACGGTGCTGCACGCCTATCAGGACCTCCGCGACGAAGGCCTCATCGACCTCCGCCGCGGCCGCGGCGCCGTGGTCACCCCGGCCGGGGCGGACCTCGCGGGCCTGCGAGCCGAGATCGCGGCCCTGGTCGACAAATCCCGTGCCCTGGGCGTCTCGCCCGACACCCTGTCCGCTCTCGTCAAGGAGGCTGCTCGTGACCACTGACACCCTGACCGTCGTCCGCCGCCGATTCACCCTCGTCGCCCTGGTGCTCCCCGCCGTCGTGATCCTCGTCGCGGTCGTCGCGCAGGTGCTGCTCCTCCCGGCGGCGCCCGCGGTCGTCGCGACCCACTGGGGGTGGACGGGGCAGCCCGACGGCTTCGCTCCCGCCTGGACCGTCCCGCTCGTCACCGCGCTCCTCGGCCTCGGGCTCCCCGCGACCCTCTTCGGAGCCAGCGTGGGCGGGCTGCGCCGCGGCGACCACGGCTTCGCCTACCGCCTCCTGGGAGCCGTCGCGTTCGGACTCGCCGTGCTCATCGGTGGCCTCGGCGTCGCGACCCTCGGCATCCAGGTCGGACGGGCGGAGGCGGACGCCGCTCTCCCCGTGCTGCTCCTGCCGGGCGTGCTCCTCGCCGCCGCTGCCGCGGGATCGATCGGCTGGGCCGTGCAACCCCGCGTCCCGTGGCGTCCGACCCCGACGATGCCGACCGCCGAGGTGCCGGTCCGCGCGGGCGAGCGGGTCGTCTGGATGCAGGGGGTCAGCCTCGCCCGTGGGGGAGCCGTGGTCCTGTGGATCGCGTTCGCGATCGGATGCCTCGCCGTCCTGCCCGTCGTCTTCTTCGGCGACCTCGTCACGGCGATCATCTCCGGTCTGGTCGTCGTCGTGCTGTTCGTCGTCGTCGCCACGACCCTGCGCTTCCACGTGCGCGTCGACCCGGACGGCCTGACCGCCGTCTCGGCGGCGGGATGGCCGCGTGTGCACGTCCCGACGCAGGACATCGTCTCGGCAGAGGTCGTCCAGGTCTCGCCGTTCGGGGAGTTCGGCGGGTGGGGCATCCGCTGGCCCGGCGGCGGGCGCCAGGGCGTCGTGCTGCGCGCGGGCGAGGGGCTCGTGGTGCGCCGCAGCGACGGTCGCACCCTCACGGTCACCGTCGACGACGCGGCGACCGCGGCGGGGCTGCTGAGCGCCTACGCCGCGTTGACGCCGGCGCGCCGGGGCGATTGAGTGGCGGCATGGCGCATCCACACCCGTACGATCCGGTCCCCGCTCGCTGGAACGACGTCGACGACTACCTGACGTCGACCCTCATCGCCCACGACGACGCGCTCGCCGCCTCGATCGCCTCGCTCGCCGAGGAGGGGCTTCCTGAGATCGAGGTCGCGCCGCTCTCGGGGAAGCTGCTCCACCTCCTCGCGCGCATGACGGGGGCGCGGCGCGTGCTCGAGATCGGGACCCTCGGTGCCTACTCGACCATCTGGCTCGCCCGCGCGCTCCCCGCCGAGGGGCGCGTCGTCTCGATCGAGGCCGAGCCCCACAACGCCGCCGTGGCCCGACGCAACCTCGAGCGCGCCGGGGTCGCCGACCGAGTGGAGGTGCGCGAGGGGCGCGGGGCGGACGTCCTGCCGGCCCTGGAGGGCGGCGAGCCGTTCGACCTCGTCTTCATCGACGCCGACAAGGAGTCGAACACCGTCTACCTCGATTGGGCAGCGCGGCTCGGCCGCCCCGGCACCGTGGTCGTCGTCGACAACGTCGTCCGCTCCGGGCATGTGGTGGAGACGGATGCCGGGGCCCAGGTCGACGGCGTCCGCGCCGGTCTCGCGATGCTCCGCGACGACCCCCGGTTCGAGGCGACCGCCCTGCAGACCCTCGACCGCAAGGGGTGGGACGGCATCGCGATCGCGCTCGTCGTGTGACGACGGGTCCTGTGCGGCATCCCGCGGCTCACTAGACTCGGGGACGGACCGACGACGCTCCCGTTCCATCCTCCACAAGCAAGGAGAAACCCCCGTGGCATTGATCGAGGCAGTAGGCGCACGCGAGATCCTGGACTCGCGCGGCAACCCGACCGTCGAGGTGGAGGTCCTGCTCGACGACGGCATCGTCCAGCGCGCAGCCGTCCCCTCCGGCGCATCCACCGGCGCCTTCGAGGCGTACGAGCTCCGTGACGGTGACAAGAGCCGGTACGGCGGCAAGGGCGTCCTCAAGGCCGTGAACGCCGTCATCGACGAGCTCGGCCCCGCCATCGAGGGCCTCGAGGCCAGCGAGCAGCGCCTCATCGACGAGGTCCTGATCCAGACCGACGGCACCGAGAACAAGTCGCGCACCGGTGCGAACGCCATCCTCGGCGTCTCGCTGGCCGTCGCGAAGGCCGCCGCCGACAGCGCCGACCTGCCGCTGTACCGCTACCTCGGCGGACCGAACGCGCGCGTCCTGCCCGTTCCGCTGTTCAACGTCATCAACGGCGGCGAGCACGCCGACAACGGCATCGACATGCAGGAGTTCTTCCTCGCCCCGATCGGCGCCGAGAGCTTCTCCGAGTCGCTGCGCTGGGGCGCCGAGGTCTACCAGGTCCTGAAGAAGGAGCTGCAGGCCGCCGGCTACGCGACGGGCCTGGGTGACGAGGGCGGGTTCGCCCCCGACCTCCCCAGCAACCGCGAGGGCCTCGACTTCCTCGTCAAGGCGATCGAGAAGGCCGGCTTCACCCCCGGTTCGCAGATCGCCCTGGGCCTCGACGTGGCCGCGACCGAGTTCTTCAACGACGGCGTCTACCGCCTCGAGAACAAGGACTGGACCGCCGAGCAGCTCACCGACTACTACGCCGACCTGGTCGACTCGTTCCCCATCGTGACGATCGAGGACGCCCTCGCCGAGGACGACTGGGAGAACTGGACCGCCCTCACCGAGCGCCTGGGCAAGAAGGTGCAGCTCGTCGGCGACGACCTCTTCGTCACCAACCCGCAGCGCCTGGCCGACGGCATCAGGCGCGGAGCGGCGAACTCGCTCCTGGTCAAGGTGAACCAGATCGGCACGCTCAGCGAGACGCTCGACGCGATCGACGTCGCGCACCGCGCCGGCTACACCACGATGCTCTCGCACCGCTCGGGTGAGACCGAGGACACGACGATCGCCGACCTCGCCGTCGCCGTCAACTCGGGTCAGATCAAGTCGGGCGCGCCCGCTCGGAGCGAGCGCGTCGCGAAGTACAATCAGCTTCTGCGCATCGAGGAAGACCTGGGCGAGGCTGCGGAGTTCATCGGCGCCGCCGCGTTCCCGCGTTTCACCGCCTGACGCGCACCGCACAGACACCGACGAGAAGGGGGAGCCGTGGACAGACCATCGGCTCCCCCTTCCCGTGCGTCCCGGACCCCGCGCGGCGAGGATCGCACGCCCCGATCGGGCCGACGCGTCGACGTCCGCGACTGGGTCGGCGGCATCCGGATGTCGGGGTTCATGGGGATCATGCTCGGGCTCGTCGTGCTCGCGGCGTTCGTCCTCGTCCCGACGATCGGCACCTACGTCGACCAGCGGCAGCAGATCGCGGCGCTCACCCACGACGTCCAGGCCACGAAAGACGAGATCACGCAGCTGACGAGCGAGCGCGAACGGTGGCGCGACGAGGCCTACATCGTCGCCCAGGCCCGCGAACGGCTGTACTACCGGCGCCCCGGCGAAGTCGTGTACCTCGTCGCGGACGACCTCCCCACCGACCCGATCGAGCCCGCGCAGCGCCCGGTCAGCGACGACGTCCAGGAGACGCAGCGCGACTGGATGACGCAGTTCCTGCGCTCCGTGACCGAGGCGGGACTCGCGAAGACCGTCGCCCCGGGCTGACGCCCAGCTCTCACGCGCGTCGCCCGGTACCCTTGACCGGTGCCTCATCCGACACTCTCGCCCGCGTCAGCCGCCGATCACGACACCATGCGTGAGCAGCTGGGGCGCCCCATGCGCGGCGTGATCGGCATCGCGGCGCGATGCGTCTGCGGCAACCCGACGGTGGTGGCCACCGAACCGCGGCTGCCCGACGGCACCCCGTTCCCCACGTTCTACTA
This sequence comes from Microbacterium oleivorans, assembly GCF_001644225.1. GTDB lineage: Bacteria > Actinomycetota > Actinomycetes > Actinomycetales > Microbacteriaceae > Microbacterium > Microbacterium gawkjiense. The sequence goes on from NZ_LSTV01000001.1 coordinate 635,981, forward strand.
CCTGACCCATCCGGGGGCGACGGCCGCCATGTCGGCCCTCGAGGCGACCCAGGTGATGCGGGAGCTGAACGACGACCTCGCCGCCGACGAGGACCTCGCGGCGTCCTACGCCCGCGCCCACGACGCCTATCTCGCCGACCGCGAGGTGCACGGTGCCGTCCCCGAGATCGCCGGCGTGTCCGCGGGCGGGATGCCGACCCGCGTGAAGTGCCTGCACGCCCTCGCCGCGCACTCGCTCGCCGCCGGTCCTGGAGTGAACCCGATCGGCGACATCGCCCTCGCGCGCGGCTCGTGGTCGCCGCAGCGGTGCACCTGCGCGACGCCGAGGGTGACCGGATGAGGGGAGTCCGCGCCCTCCTCGCCGCCGCCGTCGTCGCCGTCACGGCGGTGCTCACGGCGGCCGCGCCCGCCCCGTCGCCGACGCCCCCGCCGGTCGATCCGGTGCGGAACATGGAGTACTGGCTGAAGGAGTACGGGATCTCCGACGCCTGGAAGACGACCAAGGGCGCCGGGACGACGATCGCCGTCATCGACACGGGCATCGGCAAAGGCCCGAAGGAACTCGACGGTGCCGTCGTCGGGGGAGCCGACTTCTCGGGGGTGGGGAAGGCCGACGGCCGCACGCCCGTGGGCGACAGCGACCGGAACCACGGCAGCTGGGTCGCCTCCCTCGCCGCGGGCCGGGGGACGGCGGCCGACAAGGGCATGATCGGGGTGGCCCCGGAGGCCGATCTGCTGTCGCTCTCGATCGGCTTCGGCAGCTCGGCGAGCGTCCCGTTCGTCGATCAGGTCGCCGAGGCGATCCGGTGGGCGGTCGATCACGGCGCCGACGTCATCAACCTCTCGTTCACGACGAACACCCTCGATTGGGACCGCTCGTGGGACGACGCCTTCCTCTACGCGTTCGACCACGACGTCGTGGTCGTCGTCGCCGCCGGCAACCGCGAGAGCGGCACCGAGGAGGTCGGCGCCCCCGCGACGATCCCGGGCGTCCTGACGGTGGGCGGCGTGGACCGGGAGGGACGCGCGAGTCGGACGGCCTCGACGCAGGGCATCGTCATCGGCATCTCGGCGCCGAGCGAGGAGCTGCTGGGTGTCTCCGCGAACGGCGACCTCGTCATCTGGGACGGCACGAGCGGTGCGGCCCCCATCGTCGCCGGTGTCGCCGCCCTGGTGCGGTCGGCGCACCCCGAGCTGGATGCCGCGAACGTGATCAAGCGGATCATCGCCACCGCGACGCCGAGCGAGCGCGCGAAGAAGGTGCCCGACCCGCTGTACGGGTACGGCCTGATCAACGCCGCCAAGGCGGTCTCCGCTCCGGTGGCGAAGGTCTCGGCGAACCCGATGGGCGACCTCCGCGAGTGGATCCGGCTCTACCGTCGGGCCGAATCCACCCCGCAGACGAGCCCGACCCCGACCCCCTACACGGTGGCACCGCTGCCCGAGGCCGAGCCGCCGAGTTCGGCCGCGTCCCCCCTCCTGCCCAGCAGCGATTCGCTGCGCTACGGGACGGTGCCGCTGATCGTGGTCAGCCTGGGGACTATACTGATCGTGCTCGGGGTCACCGCTGCTGCCCGGCGCATCCGATCGGCGCGCACCCCGCGACCGCCGAGCCGTTGAATCAAGGAGTTCTTCCGACTGTGACTACCACTGTGCCCAAGATCCTGGTCGTCGGGGGCGGCTACGCCGGTTTCTACACCGCGTGGAAGCTCGAGAAGCACCTCCGCAAGGGTGAGGCCGAGGTCACGATCGTCGACCCGCTTCCGTACATGACGTACCAGCCGTTCCTCCCCGAGGTCGCGGCGGGCGGCATCGAGGCCCGTCACGTCGTGGTCGGTCTGCGTCGCCACCTGAAGCGCACGCGCATCGTCATCGCCAAGGTCACCGGCATCGACCACGCCAGCAAGACGGCGACGATCACGCCCGAGGTCGGCGAGCCGTGGCAGGAGCAGTACGACCAGATCGTCGTGACCGCCGGCGCCGTCTCGCGCACCTTCCCGATCCCCGGCATCGCCGAGAACGCGATCGGCCTGAAGACGATCGAAGAGGCCGTCGCGATCCGCGACCGCATCCTCACGAACTTCGACCGGGCCGCGAACCTGCCTCCCGGGCCCGAGCGCGACCGTCTGCTCACGGTGGTCGTCGTCGGTGGCGGCTTCGCCGGCATCGAGGTGTTCGCCGAGACGCGCGCCTTCGCGAGCGCGCTGCTGAAGGACTACCCGACGATCTCGTTCGAGGAGACGCACTTCCACCTCATCGAGGCGATGGGGCGCATCATGCCCGAGGTGTCGCTCAAGACGAGCGAGTGGGTCCTCAAGGACCTCGCCAAGCGCGGCGCCAACGTCCACCTCGACACCCAGGTCAAGGGCGCCGTCGACGGCAACGTCGAGCTCTCGACGGGCCAGGTGATCCCGACCGATGTGATCATCTGGACCGCCGGTGTCATGGCGAACCCCACCGTCGTCCGCGGCAGCGACCTGCCCGTCGAGGAGCGGGGCCGTCTGCGCACGCGCGCCGACCTGCGGGTGGGCACGCCCGAAGAGGTCGTCGAGGGCGCCTGGGCCGCCGGTGACGTCTCCGCCGTCCCGGACCTCTCCGGCGGCGGTGTCGGCGGGTTCTGCGTCCCCAACGCCCAGCACGCGGTCCGTCAGGGCAAGCTGCTCGCCAAGAACGTCGTGGCCGTCCTGCGCGGCGAGGAGCCGAAGGAGTACTTCCACAAGAACCTCGGCGCCGTCGCGGGCCTGGGGCTCTACAACGGTGTCTTCCAGTCCGGCAAGATCGCCATCAAGGGGTTCTTCGCCTGGATCGCGCACCGCGGATACCACGGTCTCGCCATGCCGACCTTCGAGCGCAAGTTCCGCGTCGTCGGCGACTGGTGGCAGAACTTCTGGCTCGGCCGCGACAACGTCTCGATGGAGACGCTGCAGAACCCCCGGTACGTCTTCGAGGAGTTCGCCGCGCGTCCGCGTCCGGCCGCCCCCGAGACCCCCGCGATCGACCCGAAGACGGTCGCCGCGGAGAAGACCGGCAAGGTCGCCGCGAGCTGACCACGCGTCCGTGAGACCCCCGTTCCGGCTTCCGCCGGGGCGGGGGTCTTCTGGTGTTCCGGGATACCCTGACGGAGGCCCCCGTAGCCCAATGGCAGAGGCAGGCGACTTAAAATCGCTTCAGTCTGGGTTCGAGTCCCAGCGGGGGCACGGCCATCCGGTCAGCGCGGCAGGATGCTGGGCGGGTCCGCATCCTGCCATCGTTCGATAGTCTGCGCCGTCCAGTACACGGCGAACGCGCCCAGGGCGACCGCTTCGCCGATCAGCACGCCCACCGTGTCCGGGTTCGCGATCGCCGCGCCGACCGTCGTGACGAGGGCCGCCGCGATGACGATGGACACCGCGAGGTAGACGCGGCGATACCCCGCCGCAGGGGGATCCTCGCCGAAGGACGTCACCCAGGGGATCGCCGCGAACATCGCGAAGAAGCAGACCGTCGCGACCAGGTGAAGGTTGATCCCACCGGGAAACGGGAACACAGCCGCAGGGCCCGGGGCGAATGCGAGAGTCGCGAGAGCGATGACGACCGCGGACGCGGTGCCCCCGACGATCGCCACCCGTCGCCAGGCCAGGTCCCCGCGTGCAGCCAGGACGATGCCCAGGGCGACGAGGATCGTCACCATCGTCAGGTACACGCCGACCCCGTTCCGGACGGTGGGCAGGACCTCCGACGGGACGGACGGCTCACCGCGGTAGCCGGTGGGGACGATGGCGATCAGCGGGGCGAACACGGCGGCGATGTCGAGGAGCATGGACTCCGTGTCGCGGCCAGAGAGGACCAGCAGGGCGACGCCGGCAGCGGTCAGCGCGCCGACGAAGACGCCGCCCGCGGGGGAGTAGTAGTAGTCGCTGATGGACGGCAGGGGCTGCCCGCCGCTGCGTATCAGTTCGATGAGGACGGATGCCGCCAGGGCCACGACGATGCCGACGAGGGCGAGTCGGAGGTACCGATGCGTGCGCAGACCCGTCACCCCACCGACACTACAAGTCGCACCCCGTGTGCAACGCCTGGGAAGTACGGCCGGGCGCCCGCATCCACCGGGTCGGCCTCGTTAGGATGATCAGGCTATCGATCGGAGACTCATGGAAATCCTCATCCCGGTCCTCGTCGTCGTCGCCCTCCTCGTCATCGTCGGCGTCTACCTCTGGGCCACCTACAACTCGCTCGTCGCCCTGAACGTGCGGGTCGATGAGGCGTGGAGCGACATCACGGTGCAGCTCAAGCGCCGCGCGGACCTCCTGCCCAACCTGATCGAGACCGTCAAGGGCTACGCGGCGCACGAGAAGGCGGTCTTCGAGAACGTCACTCAGGCGCGCGCCGAGACCCTGACCGCGACCACCCCCGCCGATGCGGGCGTCGCCGAAGGCCACATGCAGCAGGCGCTGAAGTCGCTGTTCGCCGTCGCAGAGGCCTACCCGCAGCTCCAGGCGAGCCAGAACTTCCTGCAGTTGCAGCAGGCCGTGGTCGACACCGAGGACAAGATCCAGGCGTCCCGCCGGTTCTACAACGGCGGCGTCCGCGAGCTGAACACGAAGATCAAGGTCTTCCCGAACAACCTCTTCGCTAGGCGACTCGGATTCGGCGAGCGGGAGTTCTTCGAAGTGGTCGACGGCGCGGCGATCGCCGAGCCGCCGCGGATCCAGTTCTGACGCGCCGCGTCGCCCGGGGCGCACGTCCTAGGATGGCCCAGTGAGCGGCACCGACGACAAGCACCGGAACGGGTTCTTCGACGCGCTCCGCGCGCGCACCGTCTCCACCGAGGTGTCCCAGACGGTTCCGCGGGGTCTCAAGATCGCGACCGCTTACGCGTGGCGTTTCCTCGTCCTCGCCGCGGCGATCGCGGTGCTCGTGTGGATCGTCATCCAGCTGCGCCTGCTCATCATCCCGCTGCTGGCGGCGATCCTCATCACCGCCCTCGTGTGGCCGTTGTTCTCGTGGCTGCTGCAGCGGCGGTTGCCGCGCTGGCTGGCCCTCATCCTGACCCTGCTGCTGACCATCGCCGTCGTCGTCGGGTTGCTGTGGATCGCCATCTGGCAGATCACGCAGGATGCCGCCTCCGTCCGAGACCGCACCGTCCAGGGCATCGCGCAGTTCCGCGACTACCTCATCGAGGGGCCGCTGCACCTGACCGGCGGCCAGATCGACGACGCCGTCCGGCAGGCGTTCGGCATCCTGCAGGAGCAGGCCCAACTCCTGCTCTCGGGCGCCCTGGCGATCGGCTCCACGCTCGGTCATGTGGCCACCGGCATCCTGCTGACCCTGTTCATCCTCATCTGCACGCTCGCCGACGGCGGCGGCATCTGGCGGTGGACGGTGCGCCTCTTCCCGGTGCGCGCACGATCCGCCGTGGACGGAGCCGGCCGCGCCGGCTGGCGTACCGTCATCACCTACGCGCGGACGCAGCTGCTGGTGGCCACCATCGACGCCATCGGTATCGGCGTCGGTGCCGCGCTCCTCGGGGTGCCGCTGGCGGCTCCCATCGGCGTGCTCGTCTTCCTGGGCGCCTTCGTGCCGTTCGTCGGCGCGGTCCTGACGGGCGCCCTGGCCGTGTTCCTCGCCCTGGTCTACAACGGACCCTGGATCGCCCTGTGGATGCTCGTCATCGTCCTCGGCGTGCAGCAGCTGGAAGGCCACGTCCTGCAGCCGCTGCTCATGGGCTCGGCAGTCAAGGTGCACCCGCTCGCGGTCGTGCTCGCCGTTGCCGGCGGGGCGATGGTCGCGGGGATCGCCGGCGCGGTGTTCGCCGTGCCGCTGGCCGCCTTCGTCAACGTCGTCTGGCTCTACCTCTCGCGGCGCGGGTGGGAGCAACCGGTGGACCCCGGTCCCGACGACCTCATCTGGAGTACCGTGCCGCGACGCAGGAGGATGACCGCGTGACCGATCAGGCGAAGATCGCCGCCCCGACCCTGGCCGAGTTCGAGACCGCCGCGACCGAACTCGCCGGCGTCGTCTCGCGGACGCCCGTCGAGGACTCGGAGTTCCTCTCGGGCGTGCTGGGCGCGCCCGTGCACCTCAAGCTCGAGAACCTGCAGCGCACCGGGTCGTTCAAGATCCGCGGGGCGACCTACCGGCTGTCGCGCCTGACGGCGGAGGAGCGCTCGCGCGGCGTCGTCGCGGCCTCAGCGGGCAACCACGCGCAGGGTGTCGCACTCGGTGCGCAGACCCTCGGCATCCCCGCGACGATCTTCATGCCGCTCGGCGTCCCCGTCCCCAAGCTCCTCGCCACGCGGGGCTACGGCGCCGACGTCGTCCTCGAGGGCGCGACGGTGGAGACCCCGCTCCGCCTCGCGCAGGAGTTCGCCGAGCGGACCGGTGCGGTCTTCATCCCGCCCTACGACAACCACGACATCATCATCGGCCAGGGCACCCTCGGGCTCGAGCTCATGGACGAGATCCCGGGCCTGGAGACCATCGTCGTCGGCATCGGCGGCGGGGGACTGGCGGCGGGAGTCGCCGCCGCCGCGAAGGCCCGCGCCGCGGCGGAGGGCCGCACGATCCGCATCGTCGGCGTGCAGGCCGAGAACTCCGCGGGCTATCCCGGCTCGCTCATCGCCGGTCACCCGATCGACGCGGAGCGCACCTCGCCGACCATCGCCGACGGCATCGCGGTCAAGCGGCCCGGCGCGATCCCGTTCGACATCATCCGCGACCTCATCGACGAGGTCGTCACCGTCAGCGACGACGACATCGCGCGCGCGATCCTCGTGCTCATCGAACGCGCGAAGCAGGTCGTCGAGCCCGCCGGCGCCGTCGGTGTCGCGGCGATCCTCACCGGCAAGGTGACCGCGTCGGGTCCCACCGCGGCGATCCTCTCGGGCGGCAACATCGACCCGCTGCTGCTGCAGCGCGTCGTCGCGCACGGGCTCGCGGCATCCGGACGGTACATGACGCTGCAGATCCCGCTGCCCGACCGTCCCGGTCAGCTGGCTCGGGTGTCGGAGCTGCTGTCGGTGGTCGGGGCGAACGTCATCGAGGTCCTGCACACCCGCCACGGACAGGGACTGCAGATCAGCGAGGTCATCCTGCAGCTGAGCGTCGAGACGCGCGGCGAGGAGCACCGCGCGCAGGTCCTCGCGATCCTGCAGGACGCCGGCTACGCCCCGACGGTCGTCCCGAACTGAGCGTGCCGGCGCACCCGGGTCATCGACCCGCCCGCGTCACTGACCCGAGTAGGTCTCGACCTTGACGACCTCGACGGTGATCTCGCGCCCGTTGGGAGCGGTGTAGCTCGTCTTCTCGCCTTCGCGCAGGCCCATGATGGCCTCGCCCAGGGGGGAGGCCTCGCTGTAGACGTCGAGCTCGCTGTTCGCGCCGATCTCGCGGTTGCCGAGCAGGAACACCTCTTCGCCGCCGGCGACGATCGCGGTGACGACGGTGCCCGACTGCACGGTGCCGTCGGACTCGGGGGCGACGCCGACCTTGGCGTCCTTCAGCAGCTGCTGAAGGGTCCGGATGCGCGCCTCCTGCTTGCCCTGCTCGTCCTTGGCCGCGTGGTAGCCGCCGTTCTCCTTGAGGTCGCCCTCTTCGCGGGCGGCCTCGATGCGCTTGGCGATCTCCTCGCGGCCCGTCGTCGAGAGCTCCTCGAGCTCGGCGGCGAGGCGGTCGTAGGCCTCCTGGGTCAGGAACGTCTCGGACACGTGATCTCCCGGTGCGGTCGATGGGTAAGCCAAACGCCCCGGCAAGTCACCGGGGCGCGAGAACCTTCAGCTTAGATGATCCAGCAGGAGCGGACAAAACCCGTGGTGGGGCGCGCGGTGGTCGGGATCCGCTCCGTGATGATACGGGAGTGATCCTCGGATGCCGGGACCTCCACAACCGTGAAGCCGACGATCCCGTGCTCGGCGTCCTGCGCCTCCAGCGAGCAGGCGACCGCCGTGCCGGGATTCACGGTCACCTGCACACGAACCTCGACGGTGCGGTCGTCGACGAGGGTGAAGCCCGTCGTGTCGGCGTCGACGGAGTTGACGGCGTTCGAGACGGTCGTCCACCCCAGCAGCCCCGTCGCGGCGACGGCGATGACCCCGATGACCACCCAGGTCCACCGACGCGACGCCGCGGAACGCGTGCGGCCGTACCGATCCGCCAGCTTGCGGTCGACGTCGGTCAGGGTCATGCGGCATCCGTTCTAGGCTGGGATTCCAGGCTATTCGCTCTGGCTGAGGAATGAGGTCACATGCCGGATCTGCGATGGCTCGCCGTCTCGCCGAGTCCCACCCCGACGACGCCCCCGCCGGAGGCGGTGACCCCCGGTGTCGCCGGGTTCATCGCGATCGCGATCGTGGCCGTGGTCATCGTGCTCCTCGCGATCGACATGCTCCGCCGCATCCGTCGTGCGCAGTACCGCTCCGACGTCAACGAGATGCTCGACGCGGAGGAAGCGGCCGCACGCGGCGAGGGCCCCGGGGACGACCCCGGCGCCGCGCCGGGCGACGTCAGCCCGGAAGACCCAGCGAAGGGCTGAGGGGCTGCAGCGAGATCAACAGGCACGCGCTCCAGTGGCACAGGAACGCGAGCACCGTGCAGACGTGGAAGATCTCGTGGAACCCGAAGTGCCCCGGCCACGGGTTCGGGCGCTTCATCGCGTACACGACCGCGCCGCCGGTGTAGAGCAGGCCACCGACGATCACGAGCACCATCATCGCCACGCTCGCCCGCAGCAGGTCGCCGAGGTACATGACGGCGGCCCAGCCGAGCAGCAGGTAGAGGGCGACGTAGAGCCAGCGGGGCGCGTGGATCCAGAACACCCGGAAGAGGATGCCGAGAAGGGCACCCGACCACACCAGGACGAGCAGCAGCGTGCCCTGCCCGGGGGCGAGGGCGAGGGTCGCGATCGGCGTGTACGTGCCTGCGATCAGCAGCAGGATGTTCGCGTGGTCGATGCGCTTGAGGACGACCTTGGTCCGCGGCCCCCAGTCGAACCGGTGGTACAGCGCCGAATTGCCGAACAGCAGAAGCGACGTGACCATGAACACGGCCGCCGCCCACTTCGCCGGGGCCCCCTGTGCGAGCGCGATCAGGACGACGCCCGCGGCGATCGCGACGGGGAAGGTTCCGGCGTGGATCCAGCCGCGCCAGGTCGGTCGGACCTCCACCTGGGCATCGACCGCACCCGCTTCGAGGAGGGGGAGCTGAGGCATCTCGGCGCCGCCGTCGGCATCGTGTCGGGTCACGCGACGAGCCTACGCTCGCCGCCATGCGCGAGGCTGAATACGCGCCCCTGCTCACCGCGATCGGCGGGCCGGAGTAGCGTAGCCGTGTGACCCGCGCCTCCTCGACTCAAGGACGGGGTCTGCTGTACCGCCTGTACAGCTCGAGGCTGCGTCGGGAGATCGACGCGGGCACCGTGCCGCATCACGTCGCGATGATGATCGACGGCAACCGTCGGTGGGCGCGTCAGCTCGGGTACACCACCGTCTCTCACGGTCATCGTGCGGGCGCCGCCAAGATGCATGAGTTCCTCCGCTGGTGCGACGAGCTCGGCATCCAGGTCGTCTCGCTGTACCTGCTCTCCACCGACAACCTCGTCAAACGGGATTCGCAGGAGCTCACCGATCTGATCGAGATCATCGCGGACCTCGCCGAGACGCTCTCGCACGAGCCGGGCTGGCGGGTCAAGCACGTCGGCCGCGCCGAGGTGCTGCCGTCCGTGCTGGCGGACGGTCTCCGGACGGCGGAGGAGCGCACCCGCGAGAACACCGGTCTGCATGTCAACCTTGCCGTCGGGTACGGCGGGCGCGGCGAGATCGTGGATGCCGTCCGCAGCATCATCTCGAAGCATCAGGAGAAGGGCGGCTCCCTCGAGGAGCTCGCTGAGAGCCTGACGCCCGAACAGATCGGCGAGCACCTTTACACCGGCGGGCAGCCCGATCCCGATCTCGTCATCCGCACCTCCGGCGAGCAGCGGCTCAGCGACTTCCTGCTCTGGCAGTCGGCGCACAGCGAGTTCTACTTCGTCGAAGCCCTGGGACCCGACCTCCGCGAGGTCGACTTCCTGCGCGCGATCCGCGACTTCGGCGACCGCGATCGGCGCTTCGGCAGCTGAGACGCGCCCCCGGCATCCGTGGGAAAATCGGTCGGTGAGCGATCTCGAGTCATACCTGGCCGGTTTCGACGTCGAACCCGGCTACCTCAACTGGGCCTCCTTCGGGCCCCTGTCGACCGCGGTCCGGCAGGAAGCGCGTGCGGACGAGGAGGCCTCGGCCACCGGTCGGCCCTCAGGCATCGACCTCGTCGCCGGCCACGTCGACGAGGCCCGCGCGCTCGTGGCCGAGGTGCTCGCGGCGGACGTCGATGAGGTCACCCTCGCGCCGTCCACGACGGACGCGCTGTTCCACGCGATGTTCGGCCTGTCGGGGTCGGTCGTCCTCTCACCGAACGAGTACCCGACGATCCCCGTCGCGGCCCGCCGCGCCGCCGACATCCGCGGCGCCCTCACGCTCCGCGAGCTCGATCCCGCGATCGTGTGCGTGACCCCCGACGCCGTGCGCGACGCGCTCACCGACGAGGTCACGGCGGTGGCCGTCAGCCTCGTCGACTACCGGACCGGGTACCTCGCCGACCTGCCCGCCCTGAGGGAGGTCGTGGGCGACCGACTGCTCATCGTCGACGCGATCCAGGGGTTCGGCGTCGTCGACGTCGACTGGGCAGCCGCCGACGTCGTCGCCGGCCACGGGTACAAGTGGGTCCGCGCCGGCCGCGGGACGGGCTTCGCGCGGTTCACGGCCCGCGCCCGGGAACGCATCGCCCCGGTGCTCGCGGGTGTCGCCGGAACCGACGCGGAACTCGGCGACCTCGAGGTGGGTCCGCCCAGGGCGGGCGCCGCCGCGTACGCCGTCTCGCGTCCGGACCCGCAGGCCGCGGGTCGCCTGAGCGCCGCCCTGCGCGAGATGACGGAGGCCGGCATCTCGGCCGTCGCGGGGCTCGTCGCCGAGAACGCGCGACGGGTCATGGCGATCGCGGACGCCCACGGCATCCCGGTCCTCACCGATCGCGACCGGCACGCCGGGATCGTGGCGTTGGCCCCCGAGCCGGGGCGCGCGGGGGTCATCGCCGCCGAACTCGCCAACGCGGGTGTCATCGCGACCGTGCGGGACGGGCTCATCCGGGTCTCCGCGCACGCGGGCACCTCCGACGCCGCCTTCGACCTCCTCGAGGGCGCTCTCGCCGCCTCCCAGTCGGGTCCTATCGTCTCCCCGCCCGCCGCCGTGCTGCCGCTCCTCGGCTGACACGAAGAGTTCACGCATCCGACACATCCGGCGGCGTGTCGCGGCGCCGCCGCGTCGCTCGGGGCGCCTACGTTCATCCCAACGGGCAAAGCGCCTGTTCGAGTCGGCCTCTCACGACTCGTGACCCCAGGTCGACTCGTGACTGCCGGGTGGATTCCACCCGGGGCGGGAGTGGGTTGTGGCCACACGAGCACCTGAGAAGCAGCAGCACCAGGACGGGACCGCGGACGCGGCCCAGGACCAGGATCTTTGCACGTACGTGCTGGACACCTCCGTCCTGCTGAGCGATCCGCGCGCGCTGTTCCGCTTCGCTGAGCATTCCGTCGTGCTGCCGGTCGTCGTCGTCACGGAGCTCGAGCGCAAGCGTCACGATCCCGAGATCGGCTACTTCGCCCGCCAGGCCCTCCGCCACCTCGACGAGCTGCGGGTCGAACACGGCCGACTCGACTTCCCCGTACCGGTCGGCGCCGGCGGGACGCTCCGCGTGGAGCTCACGAACACCGACCCCACCGTCCTCCCCGCGGGGATGCGGCTGGGCGACAACGACACCCGCATCCTCTCCGTCGCGATGCACCTGAGCCAGGAGGGTCAGGCGGTCACGGTCGTCTCGAAGGACCTCCCGATGCGGGTGAAGGCCGCCTCGCTCGGTCTGCACGCCGAGGAGTACCTGGCCGAACAGGCCGTCGACTCGGGATGGACCGGTATCGCCTCGATCGACCTGTCGGGCGACGAGGTCAGCGACCTCTACGACAGCGAGGTGGGTGTCAGCGAGGACGTGCGCGGGCTCCCCGTCAACACCGGTCTCGTCATCCACTCCGAGCGCGGCTCCGCCCTCGGCCGGGTCACCGGCGACGGCTCCTACCGCCTCGTCCGGGGGGATCGCGACGTCTTCGGCCTGCACGGGCGTTCCGCCGAGCAGCGCATCGCCATCGACCTCCTGCTCGACCCGGAGGTCGGCATCGTCTCGCTGGGCGGCCGCGCCGGCACCGGCAAATCGGCCCTCGCCCTGTGCGCGGGACTGGAGTCGGTGCTCGAGAAGCAGCAGCAGAAGAAGATCATCGTCTTCCGGCCGCTGTTCGCGGTGGGCGGTCAGGAGCTCGGTTACCTGCCCGGCGACCAGCAGGAGAAGATGAATCCGTGGGGGCAGGCGGTCTTCGACACCCTCGGGTCCGTCGTCACCGGCAACGTCCTCGAGGAGGTCGTGGCGCGGGGGATGCTCGAGGTCATGCCGCTCACGCACATCCGCGGTCGGTCGCTCCACGATGCGTTCGTCATCGTCGACGAGGCCCAGTCGCTCGAGCGCAACGTCCTGCTGACGGTCCTCAGCCGCATCGGCCAGAACTCGCGCGTCGTCCTCACCCACGACGTGGGGCAGCGCGACAACCTGCGGGTCGGCCGTCACGACGGCATCGCGTCGGTCATCGAGACGCTGAAGGGCCACGACCTGTTCGGCCACGTGACCCTCGTGCGGTCGGAGCGCTCGGCGATCGCCGCACTCGTCACCGACCTGTTGGAGGCCGGCGAGCTGAGCTGACCCCGTCCGCACCGGCGACGCCCCCGACCGATCGGCCGGGGGCGTCGCCGTGTCCGTCGCTCACTCCCAGCGGTAGCCCTCGCCCCGGACCGTCACGATGTGGTCGGCGCCGAGCTTCGCACGGAGGTAGCGCACGTAGACGTCGACGACGTTCGAGCCCGGGTCGAAGTCGAGACCCCAGACACGGCTCAGCAGCACCTCGCGCGTGAGGACGTCGCCGGGGTTGCGCAGGAACTGCTCGGCGAGGGCGAACTCGCGGGACGACAGCTCGACGTCGCGTCCGTCGACGGTGGCGCGACGGCCGAGGATGTCGAGGGTCACCCCGCCGCGCGTGAGGGTGGTCGGCGCGCTCGCGGCGCTGTCGCGCAGGCGCGAGCGGACCCGCGCCATGAGCTCGGCGACCGCGAACGGCTTGGGGACGTAGTCGCTTGCCCCGGCATCCAACCCCTCGATCGTGTCGCTCGTGCCGCTGCGGGCCGTCAGCATGATCACCGGTGTCGTGTCGCCCGAGCCGCGCAGCTCGCGGAGGACGTCGAAACCGTCCATCGTCGGCAGCCCGACGTCGAGGACGATGAGGTCGATCTCGCCCGCCAGCGCGATCTCGAGGGCCTCGGGGCCGTCGTCGGCCCCCACGGCCTCGTAGCCCTCGGCGTGCACGGCGCGCGAGACGAGCGAGACGATGTGCGGTTCGTCGTCGACGATCAGGATGCGGGTCATTCAGTGGCCTCTCGCTGCAGGAGGACGTCGCCGGCGCGGATCGGGGACGGCAGGGCGCCCCGGGTGCCGGTCGGGATCTCCAGGGTGAACGTAGCACCGCCGCCGGGGGTGTCCGCCACGGCGCAGTGCCCGCCGTGCGCCTTCGCGATCGCATCGACGATCGCGAGTCCCAGTCCGGAACCGCCGACGTGGCGCTTGCCGGTGCCGCGGTCGAAGCGGCGGAAGATGCGGTGACGGACGGCCGGGGGGATGCCGGGGCCGTGATCGCGCACCCAGAGCTGCGCGCCGCCGGCGTGGACGGCGCTACCGATCTCGATCGCGGTGCCGGCGGGGGAGTACTTGGTCGCGTTGTCGGCCAGCTGCAGCCATGCCTGCAGCAGGCGGTCGCCGTCGGCGCGGATGACCCCGTCCGCGCACTGCTCGACGCGCCACGCGTGATCGCCGATGACCCCGACCATCTCGAAGACCCGCTGCGTGAGGGCGGCCAGGTCCACGTCCCCCGTCGACAACTGCCCGCCCTCGACCGCGGCCAGCACGTCGATGTCGCCGATGAGGCGTGTCATGCGGTCCAGCTCCGCAATCCCGAGGGAGCGGATCGCCTCGACGTCGTCGGGGTCGGCGGCATCCATCATCTCGAGGTGACCGCGCACGATCGTGATGGGCGTCTTCAGCTCGTGACGCACGTCGTCGAGCAGGCGTCGCTGGTTCTCGAACGCCCCCTCGACCGTGTCACCCGAGGGGAGGGATGCCGCACCCCGCCGTTCGAGCACGGCCCACCCCACGACGCCCACGCCCGCGAGGGCGGGGACGGCGGTCGCGCCCCACACGAGCGCCGTCCAGCCGGCTGCCTGCGGGGCGGTGAGCAGGACGACGACGAACGCTGCCGCACCCACTCCGACGAGGCCCGCCGCGGCGACCGCGAGAAGGATCCCGAGTCCCGGCGTGCCCCGTCGCGGTGGTGCGGCGGCGCTGTTCACGCTCCGATTATCAACCAGGGTGGGTCATCGAGAGGAGGTCGAGCTTCTCGTCGAGCTGCTGCTCGGTGAGCTCGCCCCGTTCGACGTACCCGAGCTCGATCACCGCGTCGCGCACCGTGATCCCCTTGGCGACCGAGTGCTTCGCGATCTTCGCGGCGGCCTCGTAGCCGATGAGCTTGTTGAGCGGGGTCACGATCGACGGCGACATGCCCGCGTAGGCGGCCGCGCGCTCCTCGTTCGCCACGAGACCCGACACGGTCTTGTCGGCGAGGACCCGCATCGCGTTGGAGAGCAGTCGGATCGACTCGAGCAGGGCCGTGCCCATGACGGGGATCGCGACGTTGAGTTCGAAGGACCCGGATGCCCCGGCCCAGGCGACCGTCGCGTCGTTGCCGATGACGCGGGCGGCGACCATGAGGGTCGCCTCCGGGACGACCGGGTTGACCTTGCCCGGCATGATCGACGAGCCCGGTTGCAGGTCGGGGATGTGGAGCTCGCCGAGACCGGTGTTCGGCCCCGATCCCATCCAGCGGATGTCGTTGTTGATCTTCGTCAGCGAGACGGCGATGGTACGCAGGGCACCCGAGGCCTCGACGAGCCCGTCGCGGTTGGCCTGTGCCTCGAAGTGGTCCTTCGCCTCGGTGATCGGCAGTTCGGTCTCGGCCGCGAGCAGCGCGATGACCTTCTGCGGGAACCCGAGGGGCGTGTTGATGCCGGTGCCGACGGCGGTGCCGCCGAGCGGGACCTCGCCGACGCGGGGGAGGACCGACTGCACGCGCTCGATGCCGAGACGCATCTGACGCGCGTACCCGCCGAACTCCTGGCCGAGCGTGACCGGGGTGGCGTCCATCAGGTGGGTGCGGCCGCTCTTGACGACGCTCTTCCACGCCTCGGCCTTCTCCTCGAGCGCCACGGCGAGGTGGTCGAGGGCGGGGATGAGGTCGTCGATCAGGGCCTGCGTGACGGCGATGTGGACCGACGTGGGGAACACGTCGTTCGACGACTGCGAGGCGTTGACGTGGTCGTTGGGGTGGACGGGAGCGCCGAGCTTGCGGGTCGCGAGGGTGGCGAGCACCTCGTTCATGTTCATGTTCGAGGAGGTGCCCGAGCCGGTCTGGTACGTGTCCACCGGGAAGTGCTCGTCGTACGCGCCGGTGACGACCTCGTCCGCCGCCCAGGCGATCGCGTCGGCGATGGCGCCGTCGAGGGTGCCGAGCTCCTTGTTGGCGAGCGCGGCCGCCTTCTTGATGCGTGCCAGGGCCGCGATCTGCGTCGACTCGAGGCCGGAGCCCGAGATCGGGAAGTTCTCCACCGCGCGCTGGGTCTGCGCGGCGTAGAGCGCGTCCTTCGGAACACGCACCTCGCCCATCGTGTCGTGCTCGATGCGGTACTCGGTCGGCTCAGTCATGGTCGTTCACGTCCTCGTTTCAGTGACTGTCGTGCGGGGTGTTGAGCTCAGGCGACGTCGCCCACGACGACGTCGGGGATCGCCGTGCCGTCGGCGAGGCGGTAGTTGGCGCCGACGATCGCGACGCGACCCTCCGCGACGGCCTCGCTGATGAGCTCGGACGAGCGCAGGATGCCGGCGACGGTGTCGCGGAGGTGCTCGCGGCCGACCTCTTCGGCATCCACCGTATGCGCCGTGGCGCCCTCGTGGGCGGTGAGCACGCGTCGGACGGCCGGGACGATGGGGGCCACCTGTCGCCAGATGTTCGCGGGCAGGGCGGGCGCATCCGCCGCGGTCGAGTCGATGGCCGCGCGCACGGCGCCGCATTCGTCGTGGCCGAGGACGACGATGAGCGGGACGTTCAGCACGGCGACGGCGTACTCGAGGCTGCCGACGACCGAGTCGGAGACGACCTGGCCGGCGTTGCGGATGACGAACAGGTCACCGAGGCCCTCGTCGAAGATGATCTCGGCGGCCAGTCGCGAGTCGGAGCAGCCGAACAGGGCAGCGGTCGGACGCTGCGCGTGTGCGAGTTCGTGACGGCGTTCGGCGTCCTGCCGGGGATGCCGCGGCTCACCGGCGACGAATCTCCGGTTGCCCTCCAGCATGGCCGTCCAGACGTCTGCGGGGGTCGTCGTGCTCAACGGAGCTCCTCTCTCAGGGTGCGGATCTGGTCGCCCAGGCTCGCGGCGACGGTCTCGGCGGCGCCGCGGTCAGTGGAGGCGGCCAGGCCGATGACGACGGTGTCGGTGCCCGCCGTGGTGGCGAGGGCGTAGTCGATGGTGTCGACGGCGCTGGGGAGGTCGTAGACGTCCCACTCGATGCCGTCGATCGTGGTCGTCCCGGTCGGGGCGTACCCGCCGAGCTCCCGCGAGACCCAGCCCTCCGGCGGGGCGAAGGCCTGCGTCACCTCGACGTAGCCGGTCGACGGCGCGTAGACGACGCGCCATTCGCCGCCCTCGACCTTCGCGGAGTTCGCGCGCCACTCGTCGGGCGCGGTGGGGACGATCACACCGTGCCCGGCGGTCCGCTCCGCCTCTGCGGCGGCGGCGGGGACGTCGGCCTCGGGGATGTCGGCGGGAGTGCCGCGGGGGACCCCGAGGTAGACGACGGCCATGATGCCGACGCACACAATGAGCGCGGCGATGAGGTTGCGGAAGGTCTTGCTCGAGCGGTAGCGCTCGGAGGCTGCGGCTTTGCGCGCGGCGGTCTCCTCCGGCGTCTCGGGTCGGCCGAGCTCGGCGACGATGCGGGGCCGGGCCATCAGGGCGCCGTTCCGCCGTCGGGACGCGCCTCGTCGAGGCGTCGCTTCGCGCCGAGCAGCCATTCCTCGCAGCGGGCGGCGAGGGCCTCGCCGCGGGTCCAGAGGGCGAGCGACTCCTCGAGGGTGGGGGAGCCCTGCTCCAGCTGTGCGACCACCTGCACGAGTTCGTCGCGGGCCTGCTCGAAGGAGAGGGTCGACACATCCCCGGCGTCGGTCGTCATGGCCTCCATCCTAGTTCGCGGGTCACGGGCCTTCCGCCCCGGCCTCCGACACCTCGCCGGACGAGCGCGCCGCGAAGGAGCCGCGACCGACGGTGACGACGACGTCCGTGCCGACGGGGGCCTGCGCGGCGTCGCGGACGATGGCGCCGCCCGGGAGGTGCGCGATCGCGTACCCGCGGTCGAGGGTCGCACCGGGGGAGAGGGCGCGCAGCGACGCCCGCAGCTCCGCCGTCGTGCGGGCCGCGGCATCCCATCGCCGTCGCATGACGTCGCGCCCGCGCGACGACAGCGCCACGACCTCCTGGGCGCGACCGGTGAGCATCGACTCGGGGTCCCGCAGCACGGGACGCGAGCGCAGCTGGGCGAGCGCGGCGATGTCGTGCGACACGCGCTGGGTCAGGCGTGTGCGGGCGCGGCTGCGCAGCTGTTGGACGAGCGCGCGCTGCTCGGACACGTCGGGCACGACGCGCTTGGCCGCGTCGGTCGGGGTCGACGCGCGCAGGTCGGCGACCTCGTCGAGGAGCGGATGGTCGTTCTCGTGTCCGATCGCCGAGACGACGGGGGTGGATGCCGCGGCCACCGCGCGCACCAGGCGCTCATCGCTGAACCCCAGCAGCGACTGCGGGTCGCCGCCGCCGCGGGCGATGATGATGACGTCGACCTCGGGATCGGCGTCGAGGGTGCGGAGGGCGGCGAGGGTCTCGGGGACGCAGCGGTCGCCCTGGACGGCGGCGTACACGGTGCGGAAGACGACGTGCGGCCAGCGCAGCTCGGCGTTGCGGTGCACGTCCTTCTCGGCGTCGCTGCGCTCGCCCGTGATCAGTCCGATCACGTGGGGGAGGAAGGGGAGGGGCTTCTTGCGTGCGGGATCGAACAGTCCCTCGGCCCGGAGCGTGGCGCGGAGGCGTTCGAGCCGCTCGAGCTGGTCGCCGAGGCCCGTGTGGCGCATCGACGAGACCGTGAAGGTGAAATCTCCGGTCTTCGTGAAGTAGTCCGCCTTGATGCAGGCGATCACGCGGTCGCCGATCTTCAGGTCGTCGGGGGTGCGCTGCAGCGTCGAGGACCACATCCGGAACGAGAGCATGCCGTCGCCGGCGGCATCCTTCAGGCGCCCGAAGACATGACCGCCCCGCAGGTTCCAGGCCGTGATCTCGCCCTCGACCCAGACCGATCCCCACTTCTGGACGAAGTCGCGGATGGTCTCGTTCAGGCGGGAGACCGAGGTCGGGGTGTCGGGGGAGGAGTCCCGCGGGTGCACGGCGTCCGGCGGCGGGACGGCGCCCGGCTCGGTCTGGAAAGTCGTCACGGACACCCATCTTGCTGCACACGTCCCCCACCCAGCCGGGGCTTCGTACAATCGAGGGGTGACCTCACCTGCCGTTTCGCTGCCGATGCCCCGAATCCCGGGAGCCCGCGGGCGGCTCGTCGACCTCCCCGTCCAGGGCTCCAAGCGCGTCCTCCTCGCCGCTCCGCGCGGCTACTGCGCGGGCGTGGACCGCGCCGTCATCGCGGTGGAGAAGGCGCTCGAGCGCTACGGCGCGCCCGTCTACGTGCGCAAGCAGATCGTCCACAACATCCACGTCGTGACCGAGCTCGAGTCGATGGGCGCGATCTTCGTCGACGAGGTCGACGAGGTCCCGGAGGGCGCGCACGTCGTCTTCAGCGCGCACGGCGTCTCGCCCGCGGTCGTGAACGCCGCCGCCGACCGCGGACTGCAGGCCATCGACGCGACCTGCCCGCTCGTCACAAAGGTGCACCGCGAGGCCGTGCGGTTCGCACGCGACGACTTCGAGATCCTCCTCATCGGGCACGACGGTCACGAAGAGGTCGAGGGGACCGCCGGTGAGGCGCCCGACCACGTCACCGTCGTCAACTCGCCCGAAGAGGCCGACACCGTCGAGGTGAAGGACCCCGACAAGGTCGTGTGGCTCTCGCAGACGACGCTGTCGGTCGACGAGACGATGGACACCGTCCGCCGCCTCCGCGAGCGGTTCCCCAACCTCCAGGACCCGCCCTCCGACGACATCTGCTACGCGACGCAGAACCGTCAGGTCGCGATCAAGAAGGTCGCGAGGGATGCCGACCTCGTCATCGTCGTGGGCTCGGCCAACTCGTCCAACAGCGTCCGGCTCGTCGAGGTCGCCCTCGAGTACGGCGCGAAGGCGGCGTACCGCGTCGACTACGCCCACGAGATCAAGCAGGAGTGGCTCGACGGCGTCGAGACCGTCGGTGTCACCTCGGGCGCGTCGGTCCCCGAGGTGCTCGTGACCGAGGTCCTCGAGGACCTCGCCGGCGCGGGGTACCGGGATGTCGCCGAGGTGAAGACGGCGGAGGAGGACCTCATGTTCTCGCTGCCGAAGGAACTCCGTCAGGACCGCTCCGGCCGCCCCGACGACCGTGCCCTCGGGGGACGGACCCGCCCGTGAGCGACGACCCCCGACCGCGACCGCAGTACGGGGAGTACGCGACGCCCGAGCAGCAGCGCGCCGCGACCCGGCAGCCGGAGCCGGAACCGGCGGCACCCGTCGACCCGCCGCATCCGCCCACCGCCCCGGCGACGACCGTGGCGGCCCGTCCGACGCGGATGGCGGACCGCATCATCACCGTGGCGCTCCTGGCCTACGGCCTCGTGACCGTCATCGGCGCGATCCCGCAACTCGTGGACTTCACGTCGTTCGCGAAGACCTGGATGGAGGTCGCCGGCGTCGACGGGGAGTTCACCAACACGGCGCAGGGCGCGCTGTGGGGCGGGGTCGGCGCGACCGTCTTCGCGGTGGGCTGGGTTCTCACCGCGGGGTTGTCGTGGTGGTCGCTCGCGAAGGGCCGCGCGAGCTGGTGGATCCCGCTCGTCGGCGCCATCGTCACGTTCGTGATCGTGAGCGTCTGCCTCGCGATCCCGATCTTCGGCGACCCGGGCCTCGTGCGGGGCCTCGCGCTCGGTTCCTAACACCTGGTACTTTTACGGCTGCTGCGGGTGTTCCCTCGCGTGCGTCATCTCGGGAGGGGAATCGTGACCGGCACACCCCGGAGGATCGCCTCCACCGCCGTCGCTCTGGCCGCGACGATCGGTCTGCTTCTGGCCGGCGGGCCCGCCACGGCGGCATCCACTCCCGCAGCGACCCCCGCCGCCGCGACCCCCTCGCCGACCGCCGCGGCACTGACCGCGGGCACGGTGGCCGTCACCGGAACCCCCGCCGTCGGGGCGAAGCTCACGGCGACCGTCGTCGGGTTCGGCCCCGCTCCCGTCACCGTCGCCTACCAGTGGATGCGCGGGGGAGCCGTGCTTACCGGCGCCACGGGGGCGACGTACACCCCCGCGACCGCCGATGCCGGCGCGACCCTGTCGGTCCGCGTGACCGTTGCCAAGACCGGGTACACGTCCCTCGTGCGCACGAGCGCGGGGGTGGTCGTGGCGCGCCTTCTGACGCCGCCGTCCGCCGTCACGATCTCGGGCGCGGGCACCGTCGGCGCCACGCTGACGGCGGCCCCCGGCACCTGGGCTCCCGCGGGGACCGCACTCGCGTACCAGTGGCTCCGCGGCGGCGCCCCGATCGCGGGAGCGACGGCGCGCACGTACCGTCTGGTCGGAGCGGATGCCGGTACCACCGTCGCGGTGCGCGTCACCGGCACGAAGGCGGGCTACAGCCCGGCCGTTCGCACCTCCGCCGGGATCGGCGTGCTCGCCCCCTTCACGTCGACACCGAAGCCGACCATCACCGGGACAGCCGCGGCGGGTAAGACGCTCACCGTGAGCCCGGGCACGTGGCTACCGGCGCCCGAGCAGCTGAAGGTGCAGTGGCGGGTCGACGGCGGAGCGATCGAGGGCGCCACCGGGACGAGCTGGGAGGTCCCGACGTGGGCCGCCGGCCGCTCGGTCAGCGTCTCGGTGACCGCCGTCAAGAAGAATCATCGGAGCGTCACGACGACCTCGGCGGGCAAAGCCGTGGCCCTTTCGCTCGGGTCCGTGATGACCCCCGGGACGACTCTCCGTCCGGGTGTGATGCTCACCTCACCCGACGGTCGCTACACGTTCGGGCTGCGCGGCGACGGCAACGTGGCGCTCACGCGTGACTACGCCCTCGTGAGGACCGCGCGGACGACCGGCACCTTCGACGCCAGCCTCCTCTTCTCGGGCGACGGGGAGCTGCTCCTGCTCGACGAGCGCGGCGTCTCGGTATGGTCCTCCCAGACCGCCGGGCTCGAGGCGAGGGCCGCGATCCTCGGCAACGACGGAGTGCTCCGGCTCGTCGACGCCGACGGCGACGACCTCTGGACGAGCGCGGC
Source organism: Microbacterium oleivorans (assembly GCF_001644225.1). Taxonomy (GTDB): domain Bacteria; phylum Actinomycetota; class Actinomycetes; order Actinomycetales; family Microbacteriaceae; genus Microbacterium; species Microbacterium gawkjiense. The sequence continues at coordinate 657,698 of NZ_LSTV01000001.1, forward strand.
GATGTCCGCCCAGCCCGACGCGACGGCCGCCGGGCCGTCGGTGCCCGGCCGCTACGGGTGGGCGTACCCGCTGCGCCCCTCGGGCACCTTCACGACCTACTCGGGCCACAGCGGCGACGACATCGCCGCGCCCACCGGGACGCCCGTCTACGCGATGCGGGGCGGGACCGTCTCGGTGCGCGAGGTGTGGATCCGGACCGGCTGCCCCTCCTGGGCGCCCAACACCACGAAGCAGAAAGAGGTCGTCGTGACCTCGACGGTCGACGGGATGCGGCTCGAGCAGGTGTACGCCCACCTCAGCGCCTTCTCGGTGAAGACGGGTCAGACCGTCGCCGCCGGACAGCGGATCGGGTCCGTCGGTTCCACGGGGTGTTCGACCGGACCCCACCTGCACACCGCCTTCACCGTGGACGGCGTGCGCTACGCCCTATACCCGCGCGACGTCCTCGGCACCGCCAAGTACTGAGCCCGGCGACACGAAACCCCGGTCCGTGCGGACCGGGGTTTCGTCGTGGGGGTCGCTCTGCTCAGGCGCCGAGCGACTTGCCGGCCGAGCCGAGCTGCTGCGTCGCGGCGACGACACGCTCGGCCATCGCGGACTCGGCGACCTTGCCCCAGGCGCGCGGGTCGTACAGCTTCTTGTTGCCGACCTCGCCGTCGAGCTTCAGGACGCCCTCGTAGTTCGACAGCATGTAGCCGGCGACCGAGCGCGTGAAGGCGTACTGGGTGTCGGTGTCGATGTTCATCTTCACGACGCCGTTGCTCACCGCGAGGGCGATCTCCTCGTCGGACGAGCCGCTGCCGCCGTGGAACACGAGGTCGAGCGGCTTCGGGCCGGTGCCGAAGTGCGCGGCGATGCCCTCCTGGATCTCGCCCAGGAGTTCGGGGCGGAGCTTCACGCCGCCCGGCTTGTACACGCCGTGGACGTTGCCGAAGGTCAGCGCCGAGATGTAGCGGCCGTTCTCGCCGAGGCCGAGCGCCTCGACGGCCTTCGTCACGTCGGCGACGGTCGTGTACAGGGCGTCGTTCGAGCCCTCGTGCGCGACGCCGTCCTCCTCGCCGCCGACGACGCCGACCTCGATCTCGAGGATGGCGTTGATGTTCTTCATGCGCGGGAGCAGGTCCTGCGCGATCTGGATGTTCTCGTCCAGCGGCACGGCCGATCCGTCCCACATGTGCGACTGGAAGATCGGGTTGCGACCGGCCTTGACCTCGGCCTCGGAGGCCTCGATGAGGGGGAGGACGAAGCCGGGGAGAGCGTCCTTCGGGCAGTGGTCGGTGTGGAGGGCGACGGTGATCGGGTAGTTCTTCGCGACCTCGGTGACGTACTTCGCGAAGGCCAGGGCGCCGGTGGCGCGGCCCTTGACCGTGTGGCCCGCGAAGTAGTCGGCGCCGCCGGTGGTGACCTGGAGGATGCCGTCGGAGCCGGCCTCGGTCAGGCCCTGGAGGACCGCGTTGATGGTCTGCGAGCTCGAGACGTTGATCGCGGGGTAGGCGAATCCGCCTGCCTTCGCGCGATCCAGCATGTCGGCGTACTGGTCAGGGGTGGCGACGGGCATGTGAGCTCCTCGGGAAGGGGTGTGGATTCAGGCCAACTCTATCGAAGGGTCGGCATCCGCTCCGGCTCGGGGTCGCCCGGCGCATCGCGCGGGGCCGCTCTCTTCACCGATGGAAAGAATCGGCATTCCTTCGTGTCCGTCACCACGGAATCCGCGGGGCACGAGGGAGGCCGGGCCTAGGCTGAGCCCATGGTGAGCCTGACTGCCGACATGAGTCCGCTGCATCCCGACCGCAACCTCGCGCTGGAGCTGGTCCGCGCGACCGAGGCGGCCGCGATCCGCTCCGTCCCCTTCATCGGGCGCGGCAAGAAGGAGCTCGCCGACGGTGCGGCCGTCGACGCCATGCGCGCCTTCCTCACGACGGTGAACTTCGACGGCGTCATCGTCATCGGCGAGGGCGAGAAGGACAACGCCCCCATGCTCTTCAACGGTGAGCGTGTCGGTACCGGGCGCGGACCGCAGTGCGACATCGCCGTCGACCCCATCGACGGCACGACGCTCACCGCAGAGGGGCGCAACAACGCCCTGTCCGTCATCGCCGTGGCCGACCGCGGGGCGATGCTCGACGCCTCGACGGTCTTCTACATGGACAAGATCGTGACCGGCCCCGCCGGCGTCGGGGTGGTCGACATCCGCCTGCCGATCGCCGAGAACATCCGTCGCCTCGCGAAGGCGCTCGACAAGCCCGTCGACGAACTCGTCGTCTCCGTCCTCAACCGGCCGCGCCACGCGAAGCTCGTCGAGGAGATCCGCGAAGCCGGCGCCGGCACGCGACTGATGAGCGACGGCGACGTCGCCGGCGGCATCAACGCGGCGCGGCACAACGCCCGCACCGACATGTGCGTCGGGATCGGCGGCAGCCCCGAAGGCATCGTGACGGCCTGCGCGATCAAGGCGCTCGGGGGTCACATCCAGGGGCGGCTGTGGGCGCGCGACGACGACGAGAAGCAGCGGGGAATCGATGCGGGTCTCCGGCTCGACGACCACGTGTACGAAGCGGACGACCTCGTCCGCGGGAACAACACCCTTTTCGTCGCGACCGGTGTCACCAACGGCGAACTGGTCGCGGGGGTGCGCCGGGTGGGCGACTTCGTCTACACCGAGAGCGTGGTCCTGCGTGGGGCTTCGGGCACGTTGCGACGGATCTCGTCGGAGCACCTCACCTCGAAGTGGCTCTGACCCGACCGGTCGCCGAGACGTCATAGCGGACACGCGCGCTGAGCGTCAACCCAGGATCCGGCGCGACCCCTCTGGCACAATGGACCGTGGTGTCAGTTGTCCCCGGCACTCGCCACCGCCCCCAGGAGTTCACATGTCGACCGCATCCAGTGACCCGCGCACGGGCCAGCTCTCGCTCACGGGTCACCTCCCCGTCACCCCGACGGGCCAGATCCCGATCGTGGGTCAGGCGACCGGTGGTGTGCGTCCCGTGACAGCACCGATCGCCGTGGTCGATGACCCGGCGCGCCGTCCCGACGTCCTCCTGCGCCGTCGCATGCCCCCCGGGCACGAAGTGAACGCGTGGTGGCTCATCGGCGCATTCCTCGCCGTGTCCATCGGCGTCGTGGGTCTCATGACCTTCTTCCCCTCCTGAGCACTCAGTCGCTCGCGAGGCGTCCGCGCAGCTCACCCAGATCGGCCGACTGCTCGCGATCCTCGAGCAGTTCGGGAGCCGTGAGTCGGCGGGTCGTCGACTCGATCGTGGTCGGCGACGGCAGCGCCTCCAGCTGTGTGTCGTCGATCCCCGGGAACCGTCGGGCGCTCACCAGGACGCGGGTCTCGAGAGATCCGGCGAACCGGTTGTAGCTGTCGACGGTGCGCTCGATCGCGCGCCGGAGGTCGTCGGCGTGACCGGCGAGCGAGCCGAGCCGGTGGTACAGCTCGTTGCCGAGATCGAACAGCCGGCGCGCCTCGGTGGACACGTCCTGCTGGGTCCACGTGTAGGCGACGGTCTTGAGGACCGCCCACAGATTCACGGGCGAGGCGAGGGCGACCCGCCGACCGAACGCGTACTCGAGGAGGGTCGGGTCCTCCTCCAGGGCGGCGGCGAGCAGCGACTCGCTCGGGATGAAGCAGACGACGAATTCGGGGCTCGACGGCATCCCGGCCCAGTACTTCTTCTTGGCCAGGGCGTCGATGTGGCCGCGCACGGCAGCGACGTGCCGGGCGAGCAGTCTGCTGCGCCGTGCGGCCTCCTCGCCGACGGCGGTCACGGGGATGGCGCTGGCCTCGAGATAGGCGTCGAACGGTGCCTTCGCGTCGACCGCCAACGCCTTGTCGCCGGGGAGGCGGACGATCATGTCGGGGCGCCCCGCCCCGGCATCCGTCGAGATCGAGGTCTGCGTGTCGAAGTCGACGTACCGCGTGAGACCCGCGGACTCGACGATGCGGCGCAGGTGCGTCTCGCCCCACACACCGCGCGCGCCGTTGGAACGCAGAGCGCCGGCGAGCGACTCGGTCGTGGCCCGCAGCGCCTCGTCGGACTCCTGGGCGCGGCGCAGCTGCTCGGCCAGCGATCCGAACTGCTCCTGCCGGTCGCGCTCGAGGTGATCGACCTTCAGCTGCATCGCGGCGAGGGTCTCCTGCACGGGGGCGAGCGCGCGCAGCACCGTCTGCTCGCGGCGTTCCCGCTCGTCGCGCGCGGCCTGCTCGGCGTGGATGCGGGCCGTCACGTCGCGGTGGAGCGAACGCTGCTGGTCGAGCTGGACCTGCAGGGCGTCACGGGCCGCCTCGGCCGCCGAGGCCTGCGCCTGGAGCGCGCCCCGCCGCCCGGCCTCACGAGCCGAGACAACCGCGCCCGCGGCGACGGCGCCGGCGAGAAGGCAGAGCACGGCGAGTACGACGGAGAAGACGGCATCCATGTCCGTCATGGTGCCCCAGGCCTCCGACATCCGTCGGCGCCGCGCGGGCGAGGGGTCTCAGGCGGCGGTGGCGGGCACGGCGGAGGGAATCTGCGGGATGCGGACGCCCAGGAGCATCGCGAGCTCGACGAGGTCGCCCGCCCCGGCGCGGGCGGCCGCATCGATGACGATCTGCGCGCATGCGAGCGCGTCGGCGGTGGCGTCGTGGTGGGCGAAGTCGAGGTGGCCGGCGGCCGCGGCGACGAAGGGGAGCCGGTACGACGGGAGGTCGTACGTCTTGCGGGCGACGTGCAGGCTGCAGAGGTAGCGGGCCTCCGGCGGGACGTGACCGGTGACCTCGCACGCGGTGCGGAGGACCCGCATGTCGAAGCCGGCGTTGTGGGCGACGAGGATGTCGTCGCCGACGAAATCGAGCAGGCGCGGCAGCTGCTCCGTCCAGGTGGGGGCCGTCGCGACGTCGGACTCGCGGATCCCGTGGATGCCGACGTTGACCTCGAAGAAGCGGTCGTGGCCGGCCGGGGGACGGATCAGCCAGCCCTCCGAGGCGACAACGCGACCGCTCCGGACCCGGGCCACTCCCACGGCGCACGCCGAGGCGTTGGAGGGATTCGCCGTCTCGAAGTCGATCGCGGTGAAGTCCAAGGGCATGCCCTCACCTTCGCCGCCGGCAGGCCCGCCCCGGCGGAGGCGCGCCGCCGGGAACCGGGACCGGCGGGCGCGGCGCCGCGCGCCCGCCGCGTAGAGTGGATGCCCGTGGCTCTCACCATCGGAATCGTCGGACTGCCCAACGTCGGCAAGTCCACCCTCTTCAACGCCCTCACCAAGAACGACGTGCTCGCGGCGAACTACCCGTTCGCGACGATCGAGCCGAACGTCGGCGTGGTGAACCTGCCGGACCCCCGGCTCGACACCCTCGCGGAGATCTTCTCGTCCGAGCGCATCCTGCCCGCGACGGTGTCGTTCGTCGACATCGCCGGCATCGTGCGCGGTGCGAGCGAGGGCGAGGGCCTCGGCAACAAGTTCCTCGCCAACATCCGCGAGGCCGACGCGATCGCCCAGGTCGTCCGCGGGTTCGCCGACGACGACGTCGTCCACGTCGACGGGGCCGTGAACCCGAAGAACGACATGGAGACGATCAACGCCGAGCTCCAGCTCGCCGACCTCGAGACCCTCGAGAAGGCGATCGTGCGCTACGAGAAGGAGGTGCGCGGCAAGAAGCTCGACCCCTCGGTCCTCGAGACGGCGAAGGCCGCGCAGGAGGCGCTGCAGCGCGGCGAGCTCCTCTCGGCATCCGGGATCGACCTCTCGCCCATCCGCGAACTCGGCCTTCTCAGCGCCAAGCCGTTCATCTTCGTCTTCAACGTCGACGAGGCCGTCCTCACGGATGCCGCCCGCAAGGCGGAACTCGCCGCGCTGGTCGCGCCCGCCCAGGCCGTCTTCCTCGACGCGAAGATCGAGTCCGAACTCGCCGAACTCGACCCGGAGGATGCTGCGGAACTGCTCGCCTCGACCGGGCAGGACGAGTCGGGCCTGGACCAGCTCGCCCGGGTCGGGTTCGACACCCTCGGGCTGCAGACCTACCTGACGGCCGGCCCCAAGGAGGCCCGCGCCTGGACGATCGGCAAGGGATGGAAGGCGCCGCAGGCCGCCGGCGTCATCCACACCGACTTCGAGAAGGGCTTCATCAAGGCCGAAGTCATCTCGTTCGAGGATCTCGTCGCGACCGGCTCGGTCCAGGAGGCGCGGGCCAAGGGCAAGGCGCGCCTCGAGGGCAAGGACTACGTCATGCAGGACGGCGACGTCGTCGAGTTCCGCTTCAACAACTGAAGGACCTCTCCCATGTCACAGATCCAGCGCCAGGTGTTCGACGCCGAGGCTCGTGCCATCCCGTTCATCGACGAGGGGGAGGGTCCCGCCCTCGTCCTCATCCCCGCTCAGGGCCTCGACGTGGCCTACCTCGGCGGGCTCGCGAGCATCCTCGAGGAGGAGGGGTTCCGGATCGTCCGTATCGGTTCGCGCCGCCCCGGCCCCGCTGCAGTGTCGATGCACGACCTGGCGCAGGACGTCATCGACGTCCTCGACCACCTCGGGATCGCCGCGGCGTGGATCGGCGGTCATGCGTTCGGCGGCGCGGTCGCGCGAACGGTCGCCCTCGACCACCCCGGCCGGGTCAGCGGAGTCCTGCTCCTTGGTGTCGAGTCGACGCGTCCGCTCGAAGACGACGCCGCCCGCGCTCTCCAGACCGCCTTCGCCACGCCGGTCGAGGCCCCCGACGCGGATGCCGTCCGCACCCTCGTCGGCCCCGGGATCGACACCGCGCTGGCCTGGGACGTGTTCGCCCGCTCGCGCGACCTCGAGGTCGAGGACCTGCAGAGCGGCGCCCTCGCCTCCACCCCGGTCGCGGACTGGGCGACCCTCGCGGCATCCCTTCCGATCCTCATCATCCAGGGCGCCGACGACGCGATCACACCGCCGGCGAACGGCGACGATCTGCAGGCGACCGCGGCCGACCGCACGAGCGTCGTGCGGCTGCCCGGTGCCGGCCACCTCTTCCCCATGACCCACCCGGGGGAGACGGCCTTCCAGATCGAGGATTACCTCGGCTGGGACTGATCAGCGGGAGCGCCGCAGCGTCTCGCTGGGCTGCTCGCCGAACTCCGCGCGGTAGTGCTGCGCGAAGCGCGGCAGGTGGGCGAAGCCCCAGCGCCGGGCGACGTCGGCGACCGTCGTCTGCGGCGGTTCGGCGGCGACCAGTTCCGCCCGGACGGCGGCGAGACGTGCGCCGCGCACGTACGCGGCCGGTGTGGTGTCGAGCACGCGCGCGAAGGCGTTCTGCAGCCCCCGCACGCTGAGGCGCGCGGCCCGCGCGATGTCGCCGACGCTGAGGGGGTCGGCCAGGTGCGCGTCGATGAACGCGGTCGCCCGGCCGACGGCATCCGTTCCGGCGCGGGTGTCGGGCCGGTCCGCGACCGATCGGATGTCGAACGCGTGCTGCGTCGCGGCGAAGACCGCATCGACGGCGGCCTGACGGATGAGGGGGTTGTGCAGCAGCTCGGGATCGTCGAAGACACGGGTGACGTGGTCGATCGTGAGGTCCCAGTGCCGTTGCAGTTCGGCGGAGAGAATGTGGGTCGCACCGAAGTGCAGTGCGGACTCGTCGTGACCGGTGAAGGCGCCGAGGGCGGGCAGATCCACGCTGAGGATGTCGGCCGTCACCTCGCGCGACCACGACTCGGCTCGCCCGGGCCGCAGCAGGAACGGCCGGCCCGCGTCGACCTCCTCGCCGTTGGTGACGGTGCGGAGGTCGCCCTCCCGGCGCCGGGCGATCGCGACCGCGCCGGTGATGGCGGACTCGACGTGCAGGTGGGTGTCGATGCCGAACGAGGTCAGCAGGAGGCGGTCGTCACCGACGATCCGCTGCCGGAGGGAGAGGGGGGAGCCGATGTCGCGGATGGCGATCCGGGTACTCAGCTGCGCGACGGCGCTCTGCACTCCGGCGGCGTCGCTCGCGACGATGGTCTCGTCGCGGACCTTCGGATCGACGTCAACGCCCATGCCGCATTCTCCTGCCGACCCGGCGCCGGATCACCCGATCCGCTCCGATGACCCTACCCCGGCCGCGGCGCTTCCCTGCGGCTCGGGCACGAGGTAGAGGCCGGAGGGGGAGTTCGCGACGTAGCTGAGCGCGTCGAGCCAGGCGGGGTTGAGGCTCGGCTGCCGGCTCCCGAAGTACTGGAAGTTCAGGTCGGCGCCCGGGTGGAGCCAGACGACCTGTCGGCCGTCGCCGAGGCTCTGGTCGTTGCGCCACATGAACGTGAACGACTCGCCGCGGCGCAGTTTGGTCGTGATGACCACCTGCAGGTGGGCGAGCACCCGGTCCTCGAAATCGACACGGATGCGTTCGTTGTAGATGAACTTTCCCACGGTGCTCCTTCTGCGGCGGTGTATCCATTATGCGCACGGATATCCGTTTTGCGCACATCGACCCCGCTGGCCCGGAGAACGCGGGCGGATCATAGGATGGAACGCAGGCACCGGTGTGAGGAGACCCCATGACCGTGCTCGAGGAGCACTTTCGTTCCGCGGACCTCGGTGAGGCCGAGGCCTACATCCGCCGCAGCTACGGGAACGTCCAGCTCGACGCCGACGACCTCGTGTTCGAGGAATCGAGCACCGGCGATGAGCGATTCGGCCTCCGTCGGCTGCAGGTGGAGGGTGGCTACAGCGCATCGTGCGAGCTCGAGGCCGTCATCGTCGTGCAGAGTGACGACCGCTACGAATGGGAGGTCGACGGCGTCCGAGGCACCGCCGAGGCTCCCGTGCTGTTCCAGCCGGGGACACTGGATTGCCGGCTCCAGGACGCCCGGGTCCGTGTCGTCGCGCTCCCCGTCGAGGTCCTGACGGACGTTGCGCGGACGGTGTACAACGACGACACCCTGACGCTGCGATTCGGCGGTACCGCCCCGTCCACTCCGGCGCTCTCCCGGGCGTGGCGCTCCGCCGCAGCGCTGGCGTTCGACACCGAGTCCCTCCTCGGCAACGACCTCGTCCGCGCGTCCGTCTTCCGCTCGCTCGCGGTCACCACCCTCGAAACGTTCGCCGCCGTCGAGGATGCCCGCGTCCGGCGCGAGACGATCGCGCAGCAGCAGGCCGCCTACCGGACGGCAGTGGCCTTCCTCGAGGACCACGCCTCGCTGCCGATCACGATCGATGACGCCGCCGCTGCGGCGGGTGTCGGCTCGGCGGCGCTGGACCGCGCGTTCCGCACCCACTCCGTTCCGGGACGCACCCCCGCTGAGCACCTGACGGCGGTCCGGCTGGATGCCGCGCACGCCGACATTCTGCGCGCCCCCGTCGACGGGACGGTGACCGTGGCCGAGATCGCCTCACGCTGGGGGTTCACCGAGACGGGGCTCACCCGTGACCACCTGCGGAGCTACGGGACGACGCCCCACGAGCTCCTCGGGCTCTGACGCGCGCGGGTCAGTCCTCGTCGGCCTCGGGTTGACCCGGTCCGGGCCCGGGGCGGGCTATCGCGTCGTCGGCGATGTCGATGCGCGTCACCCCGTCGTGCTCGCTCACCCGGACGTCGTACTCGGCACTCGGCGCGCCACGGTCCTCGGGCTTGTCGACTCCTGCGGTGTCGTTGGTCATCGCCGGTCCTCTCGTCGTGTCGTCCGTGAACGCTACCCCGCAGCCCCTCGCGTCGTGCCCGCCTTGCGCCGGACGGGGGCGGTCGCTAGCGCCGGTCGCACAGACCTCCCGCACAGCCGGACGCGGGAGAATCGAGGCATGCGCGTCCTCTCGTCCCTCCCCGCCTCCGTCCGCGCCGTTCTCGCCGGCATCGTCGTCGCTCTGGCGGCGGTCCTGACCGTCGCGAACCCCGCCGCAGCGCACGACGAGCTCGTCGGGAGCTCCCCGGGCGCCGGCGCCGACCTGGCCGAGGCGCCCGCGGAGATCGCCCTCACGTACTCGGCTGCCATCATGACCGAGGGGGCGACGGTCGCCGTCTTCGACGCGGCGGGGCGCGACTGGGCGCAGGGCGATCCGACCATCGACACCAACACCCTCACGATGGCGCTCGACGGGGAGCTGCCGGCCGCCGGCTACGTCGTCGAGTGGCGCGTCGTCTCCAGCGACGGGCACCCCATCAGCGGGACCATCCCGTTCACGGTCGGCGGCGGCGCCCCCATCACCTCCGACGACGTCGCCGGTGAGGCCCTCCCGGGCGACGACGGTGCGCTGCTTCCGGTCGTCGTGGGCTCGGTGATCGCGGTCGCCGTGATCGCCGTCGTCGTCGGCATCGTCCTCTCCCGTCGCCGGACCCGGTCGGACGAGAGCTGAGACGACGGATGCCGCACCCCGCGCGCCTGCGGGGGTGCGGCATCCGGTGGGTCAGACGGTCTGCGCCGCGTGACGTCCTTCGGCGATCTCCTCGACGAGCTTGGCGTCGAACGCCGGCAGGTCGTCGGGGGTGCGGCTCGACACGAGGCCGGCGTCGACGACCACCTCCTCGTCCTGCCACGTCGCCCCGGCATTGACGAGGTCGGTGCGCAGGCTCGGGTAGCTCGTCAGGGTGCGCCCGCCCAGGACGTCGGCCTCCACGAGCAGCCAGGCCGCGTGGCAGATCGCGCCGACCGGCTTGTGCTGCGCGAAGAAGTCGCGCGCGAGGCGGACGGCGGCCTTGTCCAGGCGCAGGTCGTCCGCGTTCACGACACCGCCCGGGAGGACGAGGGCGTCGAAGTCCGCGGCCTCCGCCTCCTCGGTCGTCACATCGACCCGCTGCTCGTGCCCGTTCTTGCCGGTGATGCTGCCGGCGTCGGGGGAGACGAGCACGGCGGTGGCGCCGGCATCCGTCACCGCCTGCCAGGGCGAGGTCAGTTCGCTGTCTTCGAATCCGTCGGTCGCGACGAACGCGACACGCTTTCCGCTGAGGGTTCCGTCGGTGCTGCTCATGGCCCGCACGTTACGCCGCGGCCCGCGCCGGTGGCGGGCCCTTGACGGCGGCCCTGCCCGCGTTTAAGCGGCGTAGGCTGATCGACATGGCGACTTCGAACCTGCCGACCCCGAACCTGCAGCCCGTCCCCACGACGACCGATGCCGCGGACGAGAAGCCGTCGCTCCAGATCCTCGATCAGGGCGCCGGGTGCTGCGGCGGCGGCAGCTGCAGCATCGACTGACGGCTCCCCGCCCGGCGGCGTCAAGGCGCGGCGGGGATCAGTGCGCCGCGGCCGGGAGATCGACCTCGCCCTCGGCGGGCTTGCGGACGAACAGGGCGAGGGCGACCGCCGCCGTGGCGACGATCGCACCGACGAGGAACGCGGCGTGGATGCCGTCGGCCTTGGCGATGACCTCGTCGCTGCCGTCGGCGATGGCACCGGCCGTGACCACGGTCATGATCGCGACGAACACGGCGGTGCCGGCGGCGCCGGCGACCTGCTGAAGCGTGCCCACCGTCGCCGAACCGTAGGGGTAGAACCGGCGGGGGAGCGAGCCGAGCGCGGACGTCATGAGCGGGGTGAACGTGAGTCCGAGCCCCAGGCTCAGCGTGAGGTGCACCGCGATGACGAAGGCGACACCGGTGTCCGGACCGAAGAACGTCATGCCCCACAGGGCCGCGGCGGCCAGCAGCATCCCCGGGATCACGAGGGGGGTCGGTCCGAAGCGGTCGAACGCGTTGCCGACGAACGGCGCCATCGCGCCCATGAGGATGCCGCCGGGGAGCAGCACGAGCCCCACCCCGAGCACGTCCAGGCCGAGGACCTGCTGGAGGTAGATGGGGAGCAGGATGATCGAGCCGAACAGCGCCATGAACACGATGACGACGAGCACGATCGCGAGCGAGAAGGCCGGCGTCTGGAACGTCCGGAGATCGAGGAGGGCGCTGTCGGTCTTCTGCAGGTGGAGCTGGCGCAGGACGAAGAGGACGAGGGATGCGGCGCCGACGGCGAGCGGGATCCAGACGGGCACGGGGGTGTGACCGGATGCCGATTCGCCGATCGCGCTGAAGCCGTAGATCAGCCCGCCGAACCCGAAGGCCGACAGGGGCACCGAGAGCAGATCGAAGCGCGCATCGGGTCGCGTGGTGGTGACGTTCTTGACCCACACCGCTCCGAGTCCCAGGGCGATGAGGGCGATCGGCAGCATGACCCAGAAGATCGCGTGCCAGGTCAGCGTCGACAGGATCAGTCCGGAGACGGTCGGGCCGATCGCCGGCGCGACCGCGATGACGACGGAGATGAGGCCCATCATCCGTCCGCGGTGCGACGGCGGGACGATGTTGAGGACCGTCGTGAACAGGAGCGGCAGCATGATCGCGGTGCCGCTGGCCTGCACGATGCGGCCCACGAGAAGGAAGCCGAAACCGGGGGCGAGGGCGGCGATGAGCGTGCCGGCGGCGAACAGGCTCATCGCGGCGAAGAAGACGGAGCGCAGCGGGAAGCGCTCCAGCAGGAAGCCGGTCAACGGGATGACGACAGCCATCGTCAACAGGAAGCCGGTGGTCAGCCACTGACCCGTGGCGACGGTGATGCCCAGGTCCGCAACGATGTCGGTCAGTGCGACCGACATGGTCGTCTCGTTCAGGATGACGACGAATGCGGCGACGACGAGCAGTGCGATGACCGGACCGGTTCGGGCGGGTCGCGAATCGGTCGGGACGACGGGAGTGGAAGCGGTGTCCGAAAGGGGCACGAGGATCCTTCGAGTGGGCGGGATGCGGCGGAGGTGCCGGGCCCGGGCGAGCCGTTCAGCTTAACGGATGCTGTGAGCCGGGCATTCCCGCGCCGGCGCCGCGACCCCGGCGCGGGGTTATGGTGACGGGATGAGCATGGGCGGACCCGGAGGCGGGCGGGGCGGGTTCCGCGCGGTCGACGAGGAGGCCCAGCGCCGCCGCAACGCGTCGGCTCCCGAGGTCCCCGACCTCGGCCGCCGCGTCGCCGCGCTGTTCCGGCCGTACCGCCGCCGGCTCGCGGTGACGGCCGTCCTCGTCGTCGCGGGTGCGGCGGTGGGCGTCATCCCGCCTCTACTCGTGCAGCGGATCTTCGACGATGCGCTCTTCCCCGTCGACGGTTCGTCGCCGAGGCTCGGCCTGCTCGGTGTCCTCGTCCTCTCGATGATCGCGCTGTTCGTGCTCGGCGCGGGCCTCGGCATCGCGCAGACCTGGCTCACCTCGACCGTCGGCAACCGGGTCACGGGCGATCTGCGGGTGCGGATGTTCGAGCACCTGCAGGCGATGGACCTCGGCTTCTTCACCCGCACGAAGACGGGCGTCATCCAGTCGCGGCTGCAGAACGACGTCGGCGGCGTCTCGGGCGTGCTCACCAACACGGTGACGAGCATCCTCGGCAACACGGTCACGGTGATCTCGGCGCTCGTCGCGATGGTGCTGATCGACTGGCGGTTGACGATCATCGCCGTCGTGATGATGCCGATCCTCGTGCTGGTCCAGCGCCGGGTGGGCCAGGTGCGGGCGCGCATCGCGGGGCAGACGCAGGAGTCCCTCTCCGAGCTCAGCGCGATTACGCAGGAGACCCTGAGCGTCTCCGGCATCCTGCTGTCGAAGTCGTTCAACCGCCAGCGCGCGGAGTCCGAACGGTACGCCGCCGAGAACCGCACGCAGATCGGCCTGCAGGTGCGGCAGGCGATGAGCGGTCAGGGCTTCTTCGCCGTCGTGCAGATCATCATGTCCTCGGTGCCTGCCGTCATCTACCTCGTCGCGGGCTTCTTCATCTCGGGCGACGGCCCCGCGATCACGGCCGGTGCGGTCGTGGCCTTCACGACGGTGCAGGCGCGTCTGCTGATGCCGCTCATGGGCCTCATGCGCGTGGCGCTGGACGTCCAGACCTCGCGCGCCCTGTTCGCCCGCATCTTCGAGTACCTCGACCTGCGCCCCGCGATCACGGACCGCCCCGACGCGATCGACGTGACGGCGGCGCCGGGTCCGCTCGGACGGATCGAGTTCCGCGACGTGTCCTTCCGATACCCGGATGCCGGTCCGCAGAGCCCCGCGACGCTCGACGGCGTGTCCTTCGTCGCCGAGCCGGGCCAGCACGTCGCGTTCGTGGGACCGTCGGGGGCCGGCAAGACGACGATCCTCTACCTCGCCCCGCGTCTGTACGAACCGGCGGCGGGCACGGTGCTGTTCGCCGGTGCCGACGTCCGCACCCTCGCGCACGCCTCGATCATCGACCGGATCGGGATCGTGTCGCAGGAGACGTATCTCTTCCACGCCTCGATCCGCGACAACCTGCGCTACGCCCGGCCGGAGGCGACGGATGCCGAGATCGAGGCCGCGTGCGTCGCCGCCAACATCCATCACGTCATCGCGGGTTTCGAAGACGGGTACGACACGATCGTCGGCGAGCGCGGGTACCGGCTCTCGGGCGGGGAGAAGCAGCGGATCGCCATCGCGCGCGTGCTGCTCAAGGACCCGCCCGTGCTGCTCCTCGACGAGGCGACCTCGGCGCTCGACACGGTCTCGGAACGCGTCGTGCAGGAGGCGATCGACGAGGCGGCGCGGGGGCGCACCACCCTGTCGATCGCGCACCGGCTCTCGACGGTCGTCGCCGCGGACGTCATCCACGTCGTGAGCGGCGGGCGCATCGTCGAGTCCGGCACGCACGCCGAGCTCCTCGCTCTCGGCGGTCTCTACGCGGAGCTCGCCGCTCAGCAGATCGCAGCGGGTCGCATCGAGGGCGCGGTCTGATCCGCACCGCGCCCGCGCGTCACCAGGCGAGGGCGGCGGCCCGGAGCGCCGCGGAGTCCTCGTCGAGAGGGATGCCGTCGCGCTCGGCGCGCTCGGTGAGTCCACGGGTGAACGCGCCGAGGAATTTCCGGTAGGCGTCGTCGGGGTGGTGTTCGGCGACCCGCACGAGGGCGGGGACGTCCATTCCGAGGATGAGGCGCACCCGCGAACGCGCGGCGGCGGTGCGTCCGGCGGCGTCGAGGACCGCGAGGCCGCCGCTCATCCCGTCGAGGTAGTCCTGCAGGACGGGGACCGCGTGACGGCGCTGCGTGATGGAGGTGCCGTCGGCGCGCTCGCGCCAGTGGACGACGACGTCGGGGACCACGTCGATGCCGCGGGCCGCTGTGTAGAGCTGCTGCGCGACGACCTGGTCCTCGTAGGCCTTCTCCTCCGTGAACCGCAGGCCCTCGCGGCGCCAGAGGTCCAGGCGGCTCACCTTCGACCACGCGACGATGTTGCCCGAGACGTCGGGGTGTTCGCCCAGGCTCGTGCCGCGTCGGGCGGGGGAGGTCGAGGCGGCGACCCACGGCTGCACGACCCCGGGGGCGTAGTGACCCGCGGCATCCGCTCGCAGTCGGACGTACGCGCCGACGGCGACCTCGCTGCCGGAGGCCTCGAGGCTCCCCACGAGGATCTCGAGCGCGCGAGGGGTCATGACGTCGTCGGCGTCGAAGAAGCCGACGAGCGGGGTGTCGACGAGCTCGAGCGCCTCGTTGCGCGATGCGCCGAGGCCGCGGGCGACCTCGTGGCGCACGAGGCGGAAGCGGGGATCCGCCGCCGCGGTGGCGGCGAAGGCCTCGGCCGTCCGGTCCCGCGAGGCGTCGTCGACGAGGATCGCGCGGAAGTCGCTGCGGGTCTGGGCGCGGAGGGAGGCGAGGGCCTCGTCCACGAAGGCGCCGACATCGCGGCCGGGCACGATGACGGTGACGGTCGGGGAGCTCATCACCGCGATCGTACCGCCGCGACGGAGGCCGCGACCGCGTCGGCGATCCGGGTCGGGTCGCCCGCGGCATGGTGGCCGAAACTGAACCGCACGGACGTCTGCGCGACCTCGGGGGCGATCCCGAGCGCGACGAGGACGTGCGACGGTTCGTCGCTGCCCGCCGCGCAGGCCGAACCGCTCGAGGAGACCACCCCGCGGCGTTCGAGTTCGAGGAGCACGGCCTCGCCGCTCACCCCCGCGAACGTGAAGCTCGCGGTGCCGGGGAGGCGACGGGTCGGATGCCCCGTGGGGACCGCTTCGGGGACGAGCGTCTGCACGCGGGCGACGAAGGCGTCCCGGAGGGCGCCGACCCGGGCGGACGCGGCGTCGCGCTCCCGTTCGGCGAGTTCGAGCGCGAGGGCGAATCCGACCGCGCCGGCGATGTTCTGCGTGCCGCTGCGCCGATCGCGCTCCTGACCGCCGCCGTGGAGGACGGGCTCCAGGGGGACGCGACCGCGGATCGCCAAGACGCCGATCCCCTGGGGCGCGCCGATCTTGTGGCCCGCGAGCGACAGGGCGTCGGCGCCGGTCCCCGACAGCGGGAGCCATCCCGCCGCCTGCACCGCGTCGAGGTGGAGGGGGATGCGGCTGCCCGCAGTGACGGCGGCGAGGGCCGCGGCATCCTGCACCGTGCCGATCTCGTTGTTGGCGTACCCCACCGACACGAGGACCGTGTCGTCCTGGAGCGCGCCGGCGAGGACCGCGGGGTCCAGCACACCGTGGGGGTCCACCGGGAGGCGGGTCGCCCGTACGCCGTGGACGCGTTCGAGGTGGTCGACCGAGGCGAGGACGGACTCGTGCTCGATCGCGGTGGTGACGACGTGGCCGGGGCGTCCGTGACGCAGGAGGGCGGCGACGGCGACCCCCTTGATCGCGAGGTTGTTCGCCTCCGTCGCCCCGGACGTGAAGACCACGTCCCCCGGGCGCATGCCGAGCACCGCGGCCACCCGCCGCCGCGCGTCCTCCAGCGCACCCGCGACGTCCTCCCCGACGGTGTGGTGGCTCGACGGGTTGCCGAACCGGTCGCCCAGGAACGGCAGCATCGCCTCGCGCACCTCGGCGCGCACCGGGCCGGAGGCGGCGTGGTCGAGGTAGAGCACGTCAGGCCTCGTCGATGCGGACGTCGAGCCCCAGGTCGAGCGCGCGCGCCGAATGGGTGAGGGCGCCGACGGAGATGACGTCCACGCCGGTCTCCGCGATCGCGCGGACCGTGTCGAGCGACACGCCGCCCGACGCCTCGACCGTCGCGCGTCCGGCGACCTGAGCGACACCGGTCCGCAGGTCGGCGAGCGAGAAGTTGTCGAGCATGATCGTGCCGATCCCGGCGGCGAGCACCGCCTCGATCTGGTCGAGGCGGTCGACCTCCACCTCGAGGTGCGTCGTGTGGGGGAGCCGCGTCTTCGCGTCGCGGAGGGCGTCGGTCACCGACATCCCGGAGCGCACCAGGACGGCGAGGTGGTTGTCCTTGGCCATCACGGCATCCGACAGCGAGTACCGGTGGTTCGCGCCGCCGCCGCTGCGGACCGCGTGGCGTTCGAACGCCCGCAGGCCCGGGGTCGTCTTGCGCGTGTCGGCGATGCGCACACCGGTGCCGGCGACCGCGTCGACGTAGCGCGCCGTGAGCGTGGCGACGCCCGACATCCGCTGGGCGAAGTTCAGGCCGATGCGCTCGGCGGTGAGGACCGCACGCGCGGGGCCGGTGACGACCGCGAGGACGTCGCCGGGGGCGAACCGGGTCCCGTCCGCGGCGCGCACGTCGACCGCCACGCGCGCATCGGTCAGGGTGAAGGCCGCCGCGAAGACCTCGCCGCCGCTGAACACGCCGGACTCGCGCGCGACGAGCTCCGCCGTCGCAGTGGCGGATGCCGGGATGAGCGCCTCGCTCGTGAGGTCGCCCCACGGCGCATCCTCGGCGAGGGCGGCGCGGACGGTCGTCTCGATGACGGCGGGGGAGAGCATCAGGCAGCGCCTTCCAGGTCGGTGCGGGCGGTCGGGGCGGCGAGGGCGGCGGGATCGTCGGTGCGCAGGTGGGACCCGACGGATCCGGTGCGTGCGGTCGCCGCGGCGACGACGAGCTGCGCGACCTGCAGGAGGTTCGCGTCCTCGTGAGCGCGGACCGTGACCGGCGCCGGCGCCTCCGCCCGCCACGCGGCGAGCGTCCGGGCCGCGCGCATCAGCCCCGTGCCGTCGCGGGACACGCCGGCATCCGCCCACATCAGGTCCTGCAGTGCACGCCGCGAGAACGGCGGATGCAGGATGCCGGCGGCCGCCGGCTCATCGACGGGCGATGCCGGCGCTCCCGTGGGCACGGGCCAGAGGCGCCCCGCGTCGGTCGCCGCGGCGGCCGCGGCGCGCGCGCCGAACACGGCGCCTTCGAGCAGCGAGTTCGAGGCGAGCCGATTGGCGCCGTGGACCCCGGTGCGGGCGACCTCGCCGACCGCGTAGAGACCCGGGACGTCGGTGCGGCCGTCGAGATCGGTCACGACCCCGCCCATGAGGTAGTGCGCGGCCGGGGTGACGGGGATCGGCTCGCGGGCCCAATCGAGGCCGCCGGCGCGGACCGCGGCGTCGATCGTCGGGAAGCGCGCCGCGAGGAAGGCCGCGCGGCGGTCGGGGTCGCTGCTGTGGAGGCCGGTCGCGTCGAGGAGGACGGGCCGGCCCCCCTGCCGTGCCATCGCGCCGGCGATCGCCCGCGTGACGACGTCGCGCGGACCGAGTTCGCCGTCGGGGTGCGCCTCGAGGGCGAAGCGCCGGCCGGTCTCGTCGCGCAGGACCGCGCCCTCGCCGCGGACGGCCTCCGAGACGAGGAGCGCCTCGCCGACCGCGAGCACGGTCGGGTGGAACTGCACGAACTCCAGGTCGCGCACCGCGGCGCCGGCGCGCGCCGCCAGCGCGACGCCGTCCCCCGTCGCGACGATCGGGTTCGTGGAGTGCGCGAAGAGCTCGCCCGCTCCGCCCGTGGCGAGGATCACGGCATCCGCCTCGATCCGCTCGCCGCCGTGGAGCTCGACCCCTGCGACCCGGCCGTGCTCGCGCACGAGCTCCGTCACGAACGCGTGCTCGCGGACGCTCACGCGGCTCGCCCGCACCCGGGCGACCAGGGCACGCTGGATCTCGGCGCCGGTCGCGTCGCCGCCCGCGTGCAGGATGCGGGGGAAGGAGTGTGCGCCCTCAAGCCCGCCCCGCAGGGTTCCCGTCTCGTCGCGGTCGAAGTCGACACCGGCGGCGATCAGTTCGCGGATGCGGTCGGGACCCTCCTCGACCAGGACGGCGACCGCGCTCGGATCGGCGAGGCCGGCTCCCGCGACGAGGGTGTCGCGCGCGTGGTCGGCGGTGCGGTCGGCGGGGGAGAGCGCACCGGCGATGCCGCCCTGCGCGTAGCGGGTGTTCGCCTCGGTCAGCGCCGCCTTCGTCACGAGGGTGACCCGGCAGCCGGCGGCCTCGGCGTCCAGGGCCGCGGTGAGGCCCGCGATCCCCGATCCGACGACGACGACCGTGGTCACGGCTTCGCCGCCAGCATCCGCTCGAGGGCGACCCGCGCAGGAACCGCGACGTCCGACGGGACGTGGATGCGGTTGCGCACCTCGCCGGCCACGAGACCCTCGAGCACCCACGCGAGGTATCCCGGGTGGATGCGGTACATCGTCGAGCACGGGCAGACGACGGGGTCGAGGCAGAAGATCTCGTGCTGCGGGAACTGGGCCGCGAGGCGCTGGACGAGGTTGATCTCCGTGCCGATCGCGAACGTCGTCGGTTCGGTCGCGGCGGCGATGGCCTTGCGGATGTAGTCCGTGGACCCCGCCTCGTCGGCCGCGTCGACGACGTCCATGGGGCACTCGGGGTGGACGATCACGCGGACGCCGGGGTGCTCGGCGCGCGCCTGGGCGATCTGGGCGACGGTGAAACGGCGGTGCACCGAGCAGAACCCGTGCCACAGGATGACGCGGGCGTCCTCGAGGTCGGCCTCGGTCGAGCCGCCGAGGGGCTTGCGCGGGTTCCACATCGGCATCCGCTCGAGCGGGACCCCCATCGCCTTCGCGGTGTTGCGCCCCAGGTGCTGGTCGGGGAAGAAGAGGACCCGCCGGCCGCGGGCGAACGCCCACTCCAGCACCGTGCGGGCGTTCGAGGACGTGCAGACGATGCCGCCGTGACGACCGACGAAGCCCTTGATCGCCGCGGAGGAGTTCATGTAGGTGACCGGGATGACGGGGAGCAGCCCCTCGGCATCCGGGGTGTCCATGTCGCCGTAGACGTCGGCGAGCTGCTCCCAGCACTCCTCGACCTGGTCGATGTCGGCCATGTCGGCCATCGAGCAGCCCGCGGCCAGGTTCGGGAGGATGACGGACTGCTCGGGACGGGAGAGGAGGTCGGCGGTCTCGGCCATGAAGTGGACGCCGCAGAAGACGATCGCCTCCGCCTCGGGGTGTTCGAGCGCCGCGTTGGCCAGCTGGAAGGAGTCGCCGACGTAGTCCGCGTGGGTGACGACCTCTTCGCGCTGGTAGAAGTGCCCGAGCACCACGACGCGGTCGCCGAGTGTCGCCTTGGCGGCGACGATCCGTGCGGCGAGCTCCTCCTCGCCGGCCTCGCGGTACTCGGCGGGGAGCTCGCCCTGGCGGGGAGCCCCGGTCGGGATGACGTCGCCCATGGACGAGCCCGGCCCGTACCCGGGGCGGGTGTCGAAGGTCCAGGGGCCTGCGGCGAGGTCGGTGGTGCAGGTCTCGGTCGTCAGCTCACCGGCGACGATCGCCTGGATCTCGTGGTCGACGCTGGGGTCCACGGGGCGGGGGTCCACGGGGCGGGGCTGGAGGGTGACGGGGGTGGCGCTCATGTCGGTTCGGGTCCTTCACTGCGGGAGCGGGCCGCGATCGGCCAGCTCGACGTCCTGGTTGTAGCGGTACAGCCGCGCGGGCCGGTGGCTGCCCGTGCGGAAGTCGTCGGTGGGGATGAGGGTGCCCGACCCCTCGACCTGCCGCCGGAAGTTGGCGGGGTCGAGCCGGCGACCGAGGATCGCCTCGTAGACCTCGCGGAGTTCCGCGAGGGTGAAGCGGTCGGGCAGGAAGCCGTGCGCGATGCGGCTGTAGCCCACCTTGTTGCGCAGGCGCCAGAGGGCGTAGTCGACGATGTGGTTGTGGTCGAACGCGAGCGCCGGAAGGGCGGTCGCGTCGAACCACGCCACGTTGTGCTGCTCGGTCGCCCGGGCGATGTCCTCGCGCACGAGCGCCCAGTAGACGATCGACACGACGCGCCCGGGGGAGCGGCCGACGTCGCCGAACGCGTACAGCTGCTCGAGGTAGCTGGGCGTGAGACCCGTCGTCTCGGCGAGGGTGCGCGACGCGGTGGCCTCGAGATTCTCCGCGGGGTCGACCCAGCCGCCCGGGAGCGCCCACTGACCCTCGTGGGGATCGCGGGTGCGGCGGACGAGGGGGAGCTCGATGCGCGCGTCGTCGGCCTCGCGCCGCAACCGGAAGATGACGGTCGAGACGGCGACGCCGATGGGGGGAGGGGAGGTTGTTCTTGTCATGGTGACCTTAACTGCCGACGTCGATCTTAGAGTCGACATGACCAGAACCGCAACACGAACCGATTTCCCAGCAGCGGCGGCCTACGCTGATTGGGAGGAACCGCCGGCTCTCCCGGGCGGACTCGTCAAGGGAGGCCCGTCGTGCTCGTCGTCGACATCATCGTCGTGCTCGTGCTCATCGCCGCACTGTTCGGCGGACTCCTGCGCGGCCTCGTGGCCACCGCCGGCACGCTCGTCGGCATCGTGCTCGGCGCCGTCGTCGCCGTATGGCTCACCCCCGTCATCGCGCCCGCCTTCACGGGCTGGGAGTATCGCAGCCTCGTGCTGGCGATCATCGCCCTCGGCATCGTGGCCCTCCTCGCCGCGCTCGGGACGGCCGTCGGCAGACGCCTGCGCCGTGGCGTCGACCGCGCGCGGCTCGCCCCGCTCGACCGGATCCTCGGCGGCGTCGTGAACACCGCCGCGGCCGCCGTCGTGCTGCTGCTCACGAGCGGCGCGATCGTCGGCTCCGGGATGCCGGTGGTCGCCCCCGCGGTCGCGTCCTCCCGCGTCCTGGGCGCCATCGACGCCCTCACCCCGCCGGCGGTCGATTCCGCGCTCGCCGAGTTCCGCGGCTTCATCGTCGACGAGGGCATCCCGCGCGTCGGGGAGCTCCTGGCGCCCGAGGTGGAGCCGACGGCGCCCCCCGTCTCGCTCGACGATCCCGCGCTCGAGCGCGCCGCGGCATCCGTCGCACGCATCAGCGGCAACGCCTACGCGTGCGGTGCGTCGCTCACCGGGTCGGGGTTCGTCGCCGCGCCCGATCTCGTCGTCACGAACGCCCACGTCGTCGCCGGTGTCGACGAGCCACTGGTCGAACTGCCGGGAAGGGATGCCGAGGAGGGCCGCATCGTCTACTTCGATCCCATCGACGACCTCGCCGTCATCAGCGTCGACGGCCTCGACGCGGCACCGCTCGAGATCGTCGACCCGGTCGCGGCGGGGACCCCCGTCGCCGTCCAGGGCTACCCGCTGGGCGGTCCCTTCACGAGCAGTGCGGCCTACGTCCTCTCGGTCGGCAGCGCCGTCGTCTCCGACATCTACGAGGACAGCTCGCAGCCGCGCGAGATCTACGCCCTCGAGGCGAACGTGCGTCCGGGTAACTCGGGCGGTCCCCTCCTCACCGAGGACGGCGAGGTGGCCGGTGTGGTCTTCGCCCGCGGCCAGGACGACGCGACCCGCGGGTACGCCATGACGACTGCCGAACTGCGACCCGCGCTCCAGGTCTCGCCGGGCGACGCGACCGTCTCCTCCGGCGCCTGCACGACGGACTGACCGGGCCGTATCGGCGCGGCGGGCCCCGGTGATAGGCTCGCGCTCACAACCGCACACCGGACCATCGCGTCTGCTCGGGAGAAGCCCTCGTGGCTGCCGAAGGAGCAATCCCTCCCCGGAATCTCTCAGGCCCCCGTACCGAGCCGACATGGTCACTCTGAAAAGCGGCACCCTCGTGGTGCCCGCCGACGGGGCAAGCGGGCATGGCCCGCGAAATCTCTCAGGCCGATGACAGAGGGGGAGGAACTCACCCGCATCCCGCTGCGCCGTCAGGAGTTCCGTTGTTCCCCTCACCTCACCCCTCCGCCGGGTCGACACGATGTCCCTGAGCATCGGCGTCTTCGACCTGTTCACCGTGGGCATCGGGCCGTCGAGCTCGCACACGGTGGGTCCGATGCGCGCGGCTGCCGATTTCGTTTCGCGCATCGACGCGGACCGCGCCGCGCGTGTGCGGGTCGACCTGTACGGCTCCCTCGCGGCGACGGGACGCGGCCACGGCACGCTGACCGCCGTGCTGCTGGGACTCGAGGGACTGCAGCCGGAGGAGGTCCTCCCGGCCGAGGTCGAGGAGCGCACCGCCGCGATCGCCGAGGCGCGTCGCGTCCGGCTGGGCGGCACGGGCGACGTGCCGCTGTGCGAGGACGACATCGTCCTGCACCCGCTGACGATCCTGCCCGCGCACACCAACGGACTGCGGCTGCAGGCGTGGGACGCGGACGACGTCCTCCTCGACGAGGCCGTCTACTATTCGACCGGCGGCGGGTTCATCGTCCGCGAGGGTGAGGCTGCCGGCACGGCGGATCCGGCGCCCGTGCCGTTCCCGTTCGAGACGGCGGCGGAACTCCTCGCCCACTGCGAGCGCGAGGGCGTCTCGATGGCCGAGGTCCAGCGGCGCAACGAGCGGGTCTCCCGCACCGACGACGACATCGTCTCCGGCATCCTCCACCTCGCCGACGTGATGGAGGGCAGCGTCGCCTCCGGGGCGGCGCGCGAGGGGATGCTGCCGGGCGGCCTGCGCGTCCCGCGACGGGCTCCGGCCTGGCACGCGCGCCTGCGCCGCGACGACCCGACCGGCGACGATCCCGCGCTCTGGCAGGAGTGGGTGAACTTCGTGGCTCTCGCCGTCAACGAGGAGAACGCGTCGGG
Organism: Microbacterium oleivorans; assembly: GCF_001644225.1. GTDB lineage: Bacteria > Actinomycetota > Actinomycetes > Actinomycetales > Microbacteriaceae > Microbacterium > Microbacterium gawkjiense. Next base: position 681,327 of record NZ_LSTV01000001.1, read on the forward strand.
CGGACGGATCGTCACGGCTCCCACGAACGGCGCGGCCGGCATCATCCCCGCCGTGCTCCACTACGCGACCCACTACGCCGCGCCGGCGCGCCCCCGCGAAGAGGTGGTCGTGCCGTTCCTGTTGACGGCCGCCGCGATCGGCGTCCTCTACAAGGCGCGCGCGTCCATCTCGGGCGCCGAGGTCGGCTGCCAGGGCGAGGTCGGCTCGGCGTCGTCGATGGCGGCAGCGGGCCTGGCGGACGTCCTCGGCGGCTCGCCGCGCCAGGTCGAGAACGCCGCCGAGATCGCGATGGAGCACAACCTCGGTCTCACGTGCGACCCGATCGGCGGTCTCGTGCAGATCCCGTGCATCGAACGCAACGCGATCGCCGCGGCGAAGGCGATCAACGCCGCCAAGATGGCGCTGTGGGGCGACGGCACCCACCGCGTGTCGCTCGACGAGGTCATCGTGACCATGCGCGAGACGGGGCGGGACATGAGCAGCAAGTACAAGGAGACGGCGCTCGGCGGCCTCGCGGTCAGCGTCGTGGAATGTTGAGCGGAGACGGCATGACCGACACCACGACCGAGCCGCGGCGATCGCCGCTGCACGAGCTGCACGAGCGGCTCGGCGCGTCCTTCACCGACTTCGGCGGCTGGCTCATGCCCGTCCGCTACACGTCGGACCTCGCCGAGCACCACGCGGTGCGCCGTGCGGCGGGGATCTTCGACATCTCGCACATGGCCGAGTTCCGCATCGACGGACCGGATGCCGCGACGTTCCTCGACCGCGCGCTGGCCAGCCGCTTGTCAACGATGAAGGTCGGCAAGGCGAAGTACTCCCTCGTCCTCGCCGCCGACGGCGGCATCGTCGACGACGTCATCGTCTATCGGATCGCCGACGACGAGTTCCTCGTCATCTCCAACGCCGGCAACCGCGCCGAGGTCGCGGCCGCGTTCACCGCCGTCTACCTCGGCGATGCCCGCATCCAGGACCTCACGGACCGGATGTCGCTCATCGCCGTGCAGGGCCCCGAAGCCCGCGGCATCCTCGAGTCGACCGCCGGGATCGCGGACGTCGCCCCCGCCCTCGCCGACATGACCTACTACTCGTGGGCGCGCGGCTCGTTCCAGGGCCGCAGCCTCTTCGTCGCGCGCACCGGGTACACCGGTGAGGACGGCTTCGAGCTCATGGTCCCGAACGAGGTCGCCGAGGGGCTCTGGCAGGCTGTGACCGAGGCAGGCCGCGAGGCAGGGCTCGTCCCCGCCGGACTCGCCGCGCGCGACACGCTGCGCCTGGAGGCGGGGATGCCGCTCTACGGCCACGAGCTCTCGCGCGACATCGTGCCGGCACAGGCGGGGCTCGGCCGCGTCGTCGTCACGGACAAGGAGGAGTTCGTCGGCAAGGACGGCCTCGCCGCCCGCGACCTCGACGGCGCTCCGGTCCTCGTGGGGCTCGTCGCGGAGGGCCGCCGCGCCGGTCGCGCCGGGTACGCCGTGCTCGCCGGCGACGACACCGTCGGCGAGATCACCTCGGGAGCCCTCAGCCCGACCCTCGGCCATCCCGTCGCGATGGCCCTCGTCCACCCCTCGGCATCCGCTGAGGGCACCGCCCTGACCATCGACGTCCGGGGGACCCGCATCCCCGCGACCGTCACCGCCCTGCCCTTCTACCGGAGACAGAAATGACCGACCTGACCGCCCTGTCCTACACCGCCGAGCACGAGTGGATCGCCTTCGACGGCGACGTCGCGACCGTCGGGATCACCGACTACGCCGCCGAGAAGCTCGGTGACGTCGTCTTCGTCGAGCTGCCCGCCGTCGGCACGACCGTCACCGCGGGTGAGACCTGCGGCGAGATCGAGTCGACGAAGTCGGTCGGTGAGCTCTACGCCCCGCTGACCGGCGAGGTCGTCGAGATCAACGACGCCGTCGTGGACGACCCGTCCTCGGTCAACGCCGGCGCGTTCGACGCGTGGCTCGTCAAGATCCGCGTGGACGGCGCGCCCACGGGCGACCTCCTCGACCGCGACGCCTACGTCGCGCTGACGGGCGGCGAGGCGTGAGCTCGGCCTTCCGCGATCGCCACATCGGCACCGACTCGGTCGCGCAGGCCGAGATGCTCCGCGTCCTCGGGCGTCCGTCCGTCGACGATCTCATGGGCACCGCCGTCCCCGACGCGATCCAGGTCGCCGAGCGCGCGAGCATCATCCCGCCCGCCGCGACCGAGGCCGAGGCCCTCGCCGAGCTCCGCGACCTCGCGTCGCAGAACCGCTCGGCGCGAGCGATGATCGGCCTCGGCTACTACGACACGCTGACGCCGTCCGTCATCCAGCGGAACGTCCTCGAGAACCCGTCCTGGTACACGGCGTACACCCCCTACCAGCCCGAGATCTCGCAGGGCCGGCTCGAGGCGCTCATCAACTTCCAGACGATGGTGACCGACCTCACCGGGCTCGCGACGGCGAACGCGTCGATGCTCGACGAGTCGACCGCGGTCGTCGAGGGGATGCTGGTGGCCCGCCGGGCCTCGAAGTCCGCGTCGAACGTGTTCCTCGTCGACGCGGACGCCCTGCCGCAGACCAAGGCGCTGCTGCACCACCGCGCCGCCGCCGTCGGCGTCGAGATCGTCGAGACCGATTTCGCCGACGTCCCCGAGGCCTTCGGTGCGTTCGTCCAGTACCCGGGCGCGACCGGGCGGGTCTGGGACCCGTCCGAGGTCATCGCGGCCGTGCAGGCGCACAAGGGTCTCGTCGTCGTCGCGGCCGACCTGCTCGCCCTGACGCTGCTGCGTTCGCCCGGCTCGATGGGCGCCGACGTCGCCGTCGGCACGACGCAGCGCTTCGGCGTGCCGATGGGCTTCGGCGGCCCGCACGCCGGCTACATGGCGGTGCGCGCGGGGCTCGAGCGTCAGCTGCCCGGCCGTCTCGTCGGCGTTTCGATGGATGCGTCGGGCGCTTCGGCGTACCGACTCTCGCTGCAGACGCGTGAGCAGCACATCCGCCGCGAGAAGGCGACCTCCAACATCTGCACCGCGCAGGTGCTGCTGGCCGTCATGGCCTCGATGTACGCCGTCTACCACGGCCCCGACGGCCTGAAGCGGATCGCCGAGGAGACGACCGCCAAGGCGTCGCTGCTGCGGGACTGGCTCGTCGAGGCCGGCGCCGACGTGCTCCACGACGCCTTCTTCGACACGCTCGTGGTCCGCACACCCGGGCGCGCCGAGGACGTCATCGCCGAGGCGCGGCGGCGCGGTTACCAGCTATGGTTCCGCGACAGCGATTCGGTCGGGATCTCCGTCGACGAAACGACGACCGTCGCCGACCTGCAGGCCGTGGCATCCGTCTTCGGCGTCGACTCGTCGAAGGTGTTCGTGCCGCTGCGCGACCGCAACGCCCACCTGCCCGAGGCGCTCCGCCGCACGGACGACTACCTGACGCATCCGGTGTTCACGACGCACCGGTCCGAGACCGCCATGATGCGCTACCTCAAGCAGCTCGCCGACCGTGACTACGCGCTCGACCGCGGAATGATCCCGCTCGGCTCGTGCACGATGAAGCTCAACGCGGCAACCGAGATGGCGGCCGTGTCGTGGCCCGAGTTCGCCCGGGTGCACCCGTTCGCCCCGGCGGACGACGTCGCCGGCTACCTCGTCATGATCGAGCAGCTCGAGGCGTGGCTGGCCGAGGTCACCGGGTACGACGCGGTCTCGCTGCAGCCGAACGCCGGCTCGCAGGGCGAACTCGCGGGCCTGCTCGCCATCCGCGGCTACCACTACTCCCGCGGCGACGTGCACCGCGACGTCTGCCTCATCCCGTCGTCCGCGCACGGCACCAATGCGGCATCCGCCGTCCTCGCCGGGATGCGGGTCGTCGTCGTCGCGTGCGACGAGGCCGGCAACGTCGACCTGGCCGATCTGCGCGCCAAGGTGGCCGCGCACGCCGACAACCTCGCGGCGCTCATGATCACCTACCCGTCGACGCACGGCGTGTATGAGCACGACGTCATGGACATCACCGGCGCGGTGCACGACGCCGGCGGTCAGGTGTACGTCGACGGCGCGAACCTCAATGCGCTGCTCGGGTTCGCCCGGTTCGGCGACCTCGGTGGCGACGTCTCGCACCTGAACCTGCACAAGACGTTCGCGATCCCGCACGGCGGCGGCGGGCCCGGCGTCGGTCCGGTGGCGGCGAAGGCGCACCTCGCGCCCTTCCTGCCCTCGCACCCGATGGCGCAGCGCGCCGAGCACGCCGGCGGACACGTCTTCGACGGCGGTCCCGTGTCGGCGGCGCCCTACGGCTCCGCATCCATCCTGCCGATCTCGTGGGCGTACGTGCGCATGATGGGCGCCGAGGGGCTCCGGCAGGCGACCGCCGCGGCCGTGCTGGCGGCGAACTACGTCGCGCGGCGGCTGGAGGGGCACTACCCCGTGCTGTACGCGGGGGAGGGCGGACTCGTCGCGCACGAGTGCATCCTCGACTTGCGCCCGCTCAAGGAGGCCACCGGCATCACGGTCGACGACGTCGCCAAGCGGCTCATCGACTACGGCTTCCACGCGCCGACGATGTCGTTCCCGGTTGCCGGGACGCTCATGGTGGAGCCGACCGAGTCCGAGGACCTCGCCGAGCTCGACCGGTTCGTCGAGGCCATGATCGCGATTCGGGCCGAAGCGGATGCGGTGGCCGCGGGGGAGTGGCCGGCGAACGACAACCCGCTGGTGAACGCGCCGCACTCCGCGGCATCCGTCATCACCAGCGAGTGGGCGCACCCGTACCCGCGCGAGACCGCGGTGTACCCCGTGCCCGGCATCGTGCGCACGAAGTACTGGCCGCCCGTCCGCCGCATCGACAACGCCTACGGCGACCGCAACCTCGTCTGCGCCTGCCCGCCGATCGAGGCCTTCGCCTGACCCACGCGCCCCCCATTTCCGCGAGACTGCACACGGTGGTCGAGACAGCGGGTTCAGACCCCGGTCTCGGCGCGCGTGTGCAGTCTCGCGGCGGGGTGGCGAGAGCCGAGGGCGGTCCGGGCGGTCGCGAGGCGGTACGCGTCGGGAAGCGCGACGCGCGGGACGCCCGCGCCGCGCAGGATGCCGTCCAGCGCATCGGGGTCGGCGACATCGGACCATCCCCAGTGCACGACCGATCGGATGCCTCGTGACCGAAGGCGGTGGTCCCGCTCGCGGCGCGCGCGCAACAACCTTCCGGGGTCGCCGAATCGGCCGTCGTACTTGAGGTCGCCGTCCGCCTCGCCGGCGACTCCCGCCCCCGGCCACCAGAAGTCGGTGCGGTCGGTCGCGCCCTGCCCGCTCCACTCGGTCTGCAGCTCGGGTTCCTCGTAGCCGAGCAGCTCGATGATCGCCCGGCTCGCGGACTCGAGCGTCGACTCCGCCTCCGCCCGGGCACGATGCAGGGGCCACCGGGCGATGCGGCGCCCCCGCGAACTCGGTCGGTGCTCGTTCTGCTCGACGAGCGACTCGACGGATGCCGCCGGGTCCAGCCGCAGCGCGGCATCCGCCGCGATGAGCCCCACCACCACGTGCCGAGCCCGCGCGAGGTCGACGGCGCAGTCCGCGGGTGCGACCGCGGCGAACCCGCCCAGGTCGACGACGTCCCGCGCTCCCGTCGTCGTGTGCATCCGGAGGCCGGCGTGCAGGCGCGAGGTGCGGGTCGGGTCGCCGAGAGCGTGGACCACGCCGGGGTCGCCGAGCACCGGCATCCCCCAGATCGCCGCGGCCGACTCGTGGCTCAGCACCAGCCCCGGGTGCGTGAGGAGTGTCGCGTGAATGCGCGCGAGGTACCTGTCCCATGGAGCGAGCCTCCGCCACAACCCCGCCGGCGCGTACACCCCGCGCACGACGGACACGAGCTCACCGCGAGCCGCGACGCGCGCGGCGTGCGGTACGTCCCGCGCCCGCAGGAGCGGCACGGGGCAGGCGACGGGCGCGGGACGGACGAAGGGCAGGGGGCGGGCGATCGCGGGCATACCCCCGATGCTCCAGACCCGCCCCCGGCAGCGCCCCGCTCGCGCTCCGCCCCGTGGACACCCCGCCCCCCGCGCCCGCGGTGGAGGAACCGCCCCGCCTCACCGATCCCCCCCCGAGACTGCACCCGACGCGCGAGACAGCGGCGCCACGCCGCCGTCTCGGCCCGCCCGTGCAGTCTCGCGGGAAGAAGACCCAGGCCCGGGATGCCGCGCGTCAGCCGCCGGGCGGGCCGAACACCCCGGGCCACCACGCGGCGGCGAGCGGGTACCCGACGAAGGCGATGATGTCGATGAGCACGTGCGCGACGACGAGCGGCATGACGCGGCCCCAGCGCGAGTACACCCAGCCGAACACGACGCCCATGGCCATGTTGCCGATCAGGGGACCGAACCCCTGATACGCGTGGTATGAGCCGCGCAGCACCGCGGTGGACAGGATGATCGTCCAGGTGTTCCAGCCGAGCAGGCGCAGGCGGTCGAACAGGTAGCCGACCATGATGACCTCCTCGAGCAGCCCCGCCCGGAGGGCGGCGAGTAGCAGGAGCGGCACGGTCCACCAGGACGAGTCCAGCGGCGAGGCATCCACCTGCACGGTGATCCCGAGTTCGCGCCCGACGGCGTAGAGCACGAGGCCCGGGACGCCGATCACGAGCACGAGCAGCACGCCGCCGACGAGGCCCCGGCCGAACCTCTCGAACGTCAGGCCGATCTTCGCGAAGCCCGACCGGGCGGGCTCCCAGAGCAGGTAGATCGCGAGCGCGACCGGCGCGAAACCGAACAGCGCCGACAGGAACTGCGAGATGACATCCCACACCTCCGACGGCGCGGCGCCCGGGTTGAGCGAGGTCTGCTGATCACTCAGGGGTGCACGGGTCAGCGCCTCGATCAGCGAGAGCACGGAGTACACCGCGGAGCGCCCCAGCGAGAGTGAGAGGACGATGGCGATCTCCCACCACAGGCGTGCCCGCCGCCGCGGGGAGGAATCCGTGGGGAGGTCCGTGAACGCTGCCATCCGGTCAGAATGGCACGACTTCGTATGAGTGGGATGCCGATGGGCCCACCGATCAGACTGCTTCATCGACGGCTTCTCAAGTAAAGGCTGTGTAACGGTCTTGTGAGAGATTTGTCGCATTGCGCTCAAGCTGCTTAGTGTGCTTCTCATCACGCCTGGGTCGCGAAGCCTCGACCCGGGCTTTCATTAGGTCTCATGGAGGACACTTTGAAGCGCAACAAGATCGGCGTCGCGGGCCTCGCCCTGCTCGGCGCCACCAGCCTGGTTCTCGCCGGCTGCGCCAGCAACACCGGCGGCAGCGGCAACGGGAACGAGGGCACCGGCGGTTCGACGGATGCGGTCATCACGACCAACGGCTCCGAGCCTCAGAACCCGCTCATCCCCACCAACACCAATGAGACCGGTGGTGGCAAGGTCATCGACTCGATCTTCGCGGGCCTCATCTCCTACGCGGCCGATGGTTCGGTCGTCAATGACGCCGCCGAGTCGATCACCACGGACTCGCCCACGCAGCTCACCGTCAAGATCCGCAAGGGCCTGACGTTCACGAACGGTGAAGAGGTCACTGCCGACAGCTTCATCAAGGCGTGGAACTACGGTGCGCTGGCTTCCAACAAGCAGAACTCGTCGTACTTCTTCGAGGACATCGAGGGCTTCAGCTACGACGAGGACTCGGAGCTGTCGGGTCTCAAGAAGGTCGACGACCACACCTTCACCATCACGCTGAACAAGCCAGCCGCCGACTTCGCGCAGCGCCTGGGCTACTCGGCCTTCGCGCCGCTCCCGTCCGTCGCGTTCGACGATATGAAGGCCTTCGGTGAGAACCCGATCGGCAACGGCCCGTACAAGCTGGCCGAGGAAGGCGCGTGGCAGCACGACGTCCGCATCGACCTGGTCCCGAACGAGGACTACGACGGTCCGCGTAAGGCGAAGAACGGTGGCCTCGACATCGTCTTCTACGCGAACCAGGAGGGTGCCTACCAGGACCTGCAGGCCGGCAACCTCGATGTGCTCGACGCGATCCCCGAGAGCGCGCTCGAGACCTACGAGTCCGACCTCGACGGTCGCGCGGTCAACCAGCCCGCCGCCATCTTCCAGTCGCTGACGATCCCGGAGTGGCTCGACGGCTTCCAGACGGACGAAGAGGGCAAGCTCCGCCGCGCCGCGATCTCGCACGCGATCAACCGCGAAGAGATCACGAAGGTCATCTTCAAGGACACCCGCACGCCTGCGAAGGACTTCACCTCGCCCGTCATCGACGGCTGGAGCGACTCGGTCCCGGGTAACGAGGTCCTCGAGTACGACCCCGAGCTCGCCAAGGAGCTGTGGGACCAGGCGAACGCGATCAAGCCCTACAACGGCGAGGACTTCACGATCTCGTACAACGCCGACGGCGGCCACCAGACGTGGGTCGACGCGGTCGCGAACTCGATCTCGGGCACGCTCGGCATCACCGCCGTCGGCCAGCCCTTCCCGGACTTCGCCACCTACCTCGACGCCCGCGACAACGAGAAGGTCGACGCGTTCCGTTCCGGCTGGCAGGCCGACTACCCCGGTCTGTACAACTTCCTCGGCCCGCTCTACGCGACCGGTGCCGGCTCGAACGACGGCAAGTACTCGGACGCGAAGTTCGACGACCTGATCGCCAAGGGCATCAGCGAGACGGATGAGGCGGCGCGCAACGCCACGCTCCTCGAGGCGCAGTCGGTCCTGTTCGAGGACCTTCCGGCCATCCCGCTCTGGTACTCGAACGTGAACGGCGGCTGGGCCGACGGCGTCGAGAACGTCGAGTTCGGCTGGAACTCGGTGCCGCTCTACTACGAGATCACCAAGTAACCCGCACACAGCATCACCTCACGCGAGGCGGTGACGGTCACCCGTCACCGCCTCGCGGCGTGACCCGACCATCTCACCGTTCTCACAGCCGACGGGCTGAGTATTGGGTGAACAGGGGCACCGCGCAGCGGGGCCCTTCTTCGTGCGTCAGCACTGATACGTCTTTTCCCTGGAAGGGGGCCGAGGGTGGCCTATTACATCCTCCGACGGATCCTTCAGGTCATTCCGGTCTTCATCGGCGCGACCCTGTTGATCTACTACATGGTCTTCGGACTCCCCGGCGACCCCGTCGCCGCACTCTTCGGCGACAAGCAGCCGCCGCAGGCCGTCATCGAGGCGATCCGCGACCAGTACAAGCTCAATGAGCCGTTCATCGTCCAGTACGCGAACTATCTCGGCGGTATCCTGCGCTTCGACTTCGGGACGACGTTCTCCGGGCAGAGCGTGAACGACGTCCTCGCCCGCACCGTCCCGATCACGATGCGCCTGGCGATCATGTCCGTCGCGATCGCGTTCGTGCTCGCGCTCATCATCGGCGCCCTGTCGGCGGTGTGGAAGGGCTCGATCTTCGACAACGGCGCCCTCGTGACGGCGCTGATCTTCATCGCCATCCCGATCTTCGTGCTCTGCTTCCTCGCCCAGTACTTCCTCGGCGTGCAGCTCGGCTGGTTCAAGCCGACCGTCGGTGGGCAGAACGACTGGGGCGACCTCTGGCTGCCGGCGATCGTCCTCGGCCTCAGCATCTACGCCTCGAGCATGCGCCTCACACGCGCTTCGATGATCGAGTCGCTCGGCCAGGACTGGGTGCGGACCGCCTACTCGAAGGGCCTGTCGCGTCGCCGTGTCATCCCGGTGCACGTCCTGCGCAACTCGATGATCCCGATGGTGACCGACACGGCCACGCAGTTCGGCGTCCTCATGGTGGGAGCCACCGTGACCGAGGGCATCTTCAACGTGCCCGGCGTCGGGAACACCCTCTTCAACGCGATCATCCGCCATGAGACCCCGACGGTCGTGTCTTTCGTCACGATCTTCGTCGTCATCTACGTGCTGGTGAACCTGGTCGTCGATCTCCTGTACGGCCTGCTCGACCCGAGGATCCGCTATGTCAAGTAACACCACCCACTACGTGGCGCCCGCCCGCACCGAGACGGTCGTGGTCGACCAGCTCCGCCTGAGCGAGAAGAAGAGCAACCTCTGGCTGGATGCCTGGCGTGACCTCCGTCGCCGTCCGACGTTCTGGATCTCGGTCGTGTTCTGCCTCATCATCGTCGTCATGGCGGTCGCCCCGACCCTGTTCACGTCCGTCGGCCCGTCCGGCGGTGCATGCGTGCTGGGCAAGAGCAACGCCGGCCCCGAGCCGGGGCATCCGCTCGGCTTCAACCTCCTGGGCTGCGACATCTGGTCGCGCGTCGTGCACGGCACGAGTATCTCGATGTCGGTCGGTGTCCTGGCGACGGTCATCTCCACTGTCATCGGCCTCATCATGGGCGCCCTCGCGGGCTTCTACGGCGGATTCCTCGACTCACTCCTCTCGCGCGTCGGCGACATCTTCTTCACGATCCCCTACATCGTCGCGGCGGTCGTGGTGATGTCGGTGCTCGCCGAGCACAAGAACGTCTTCGTCCTCGCACTCGCGATCGGCGGGTTCTCGTGGGCGAGCACGGCGCGTATCGCGCGTGCCGAGGTGCTGCGGGTGAAGCAGTCCGATTACGTGATGGCCTCCCTTTCGATCGGGCTTTCGCGTTTCCGCACCCTGCTCACGCACGTCATCCCGAACTCGATGGCGCCCGTCATCGTCGTGACGACCCTGGGCCTCGGCACCGCGATCGTCGCGGAGGCGACGCTGTCGTTCCTGGGTGTCGGTCTCGGCGGTGTGTCGTGGGGCGCCGACATCAGCCAGGCGCAGTCCTCGATCCGCACCGCGCCGCTGGCGCTGTTCTGGCCGTCGCTCGCGCTGACGGTCTCGGTCCTGGCGTTCATCACGCTCGGCGAGCTCCTGCGCGATGCGGTCGACCCGAAGTCGAGGGCCCAGCGATGAGCGCCACCGAGAACCCGTCCAGCCGCGCTTCGCTGCGCGGTAGCCACAAGGAGAGCGCCGTGTCGCAACCCCTTCTCCAGATCCGCGACCTGAAGGTCGCCTTCTCGAACGGCAAGAAGGAGCGCGAGGTCCTCCACGGGGTCGACCTCGACGTCTTCCCGGGAGAGACCGTCGCCATCGTGGGCGAGTCCGGTTCGGGTAAGTCGACGACGGCCGCGGCCGTCATCGACCTGCTTCCGGGCACCGGCAAGGTGACGAGCGGATCGATCCTGCTCGACGGGGTCGACCTGACGAAGGCGAGCCGTCGCGACATGGAGGCGATCCGTGGTCGCGACATCGGCTACGTCCCGCAGGACCCGATGTCGAACCTCAACCCGGTCTGGTCGATCGGCTTCCAGGTCGAGGAGGCCGTGCGCGCCAACGGTCTCGCCTCCAGCCGCAGGCAGGCGCGGCAGCGCGCGATCGAGGTGCTCAAGCAGGCCGGGCTCGCCGATGCGGAACGGCGCATGCACCAGTTCCCGCACCAGTTCTCGGGTGGGATGCGGCAGCGCGCCCTGATCGGCATCGGTCTCGCCGCCGACCCGAAGCTCCTGATCGCCGACGAGCCCACCAGCGCGCTCGACGTGACGGTGCAGCGGGTCATCCTCGATCACCTCGCCTCGCTCACCCGTGAGAAGGGCACCTCCGTCCTCTTCATCACGCACGACCTCGGACTCGCGGCGGAGCGCGCCGACCGGATCGTCGTGATGAACCAGGGTGAGATCGTCGAGGCGGGCCCGAGCCGGGTCATCCTCGAGAACCCCCAGCACCCCTACACCCAGCGGTTGGTGGCCGCTGCCCCGAGCCTCGCGTCGCAGCGCATCCAGGCCGTGGCCGAGCGGCGCGGCGTGGAGCACCTCGGCGAGGTCGTCGACGCGAAGCCCGTCGTGGAGGTGCGCGATCTCGTCAAGGAGTACAAGATCCGTTCGGGCGGGTTCCGCAGCGAACCGTTCCGGGCCGTCGACCAGGTCTCCTTCCAGATCCCCAAGGGCAAAACCCTCGCGCTGGTGGGGGAGTCGGGGTCGGGCAAGTCGACCGTGGCGAAGATGGTGCTCCAGCTCGAGCAGCCGACGAGCGGCTCCGTGATCATCGACGGCGCCGACACGTCGGGCATGAGTCGCAAGGAGATCTTCTCGCTCCGGAGCCGGATGCAGCCGGTCTTCCAGGACCCGTACGGGTCGCTCGACCCACTCCGCAGCATCGGTGCGCTGATCGCCGAGCCGCTTCGCGTACACGGCGTGGGTGACGAGAAGTCCCGACGCGACCGCGTGTTCGAGCTGCTCGAGCAGGTGTCGCTTCCGCGCGAGGTCGCGTGGCGCTACCCGAACGAGCTCTCGGGCGGTCAGCGTCAGCGCATCGCGATCGCGCGAGCCCTCGCCCTGAAGCCGTCGATCGTCGTCCTCGACGAGGCGGTGTCGGCGCTCGACGTGCTCGTGCAGGACCAGATCCTGCGCCTGCTGGCGGAGCTGCAGTCCGAGCTGGACCTGACCTACCTGTTCATCACCCACGACCTCGCCGTCGTCCGGGTCGCGGCGGACCTCGTGTGCGTCATGGAGCAGGGCCGTGTCGTCGAGCAGGGCACGGTGGACGAGATCTTCGCCTCGCCGACGCAGGAGTACACCCGTCGTCTTCTCGACGCGATCCCCGGTGCGGATATCCCGCTCGGGGGGCGTGCGTGACGAACCACACCGAGGGCGGGGGAGGCGGGCGCGATGCTCGCTTCCTCCGCCCTCGGGTGTTCCGTGCCTCGTCGACCCTCTTGTCCTTCTGGGTGGTCGTCGCGATGCTCGCCTTCTTCCTGGGGGACGCGGCGGTGCGGGGGAGCTGGCTCTTCCTGGCGAAGTGGACCGCCCCGCTCCTGCTGATCGGCTGGGGGGCGTGGCTGCTCTTCTGGCGGTCGCAGGTGAGGGCCGATCGCGAGGGTGCCGTGGTGATCAACGCGCTCCGGATCCACGATCTGCCGTGGTCCTCGGTCGAGGAGGTCGTGCAGTCCGCGCAGCTGCGTGTCGTCCTCGTCGGCGGCCGGCGCATCGACTGCTGGGGCGGACCGTTCCCCCCGCGCCGACGGATGACGCGGACGCCCGAGCCGTCGGCGGATGCGGCGCTGGTCATGGAAGCGCTGCGCGAGGCGGCGACGCCCTCCGAGCGTGTCGCGACCTCGCGCTGGGACGTCCCCGCGCTCCTCGTGGGAGTCGCCCTCGCGGCCCTCACGATCGCCTCTGTGACACTTGTGCATCCGTGAAGTAAAGATCGTGAAACGAACTGTTCACCGTTTCGACGGATCTGTGGGCATGTTTGTTAGCGTTGTGCGGGCGGGGCAGCGAAGCCCCGTTAGGCAAGGCGTCCTCGACGCCGGAACGGCCGGAGAGGACACCCGAGACGCGTGACGCTGTACTTGATCAGGAGAATCCTGAACTACGCGATCCTCACCCTCGTCGCCACGTCGCTGGCGTACGTGCTCGCGAGCATCGGACTCGTCCCTGAGCGACGGTTCCTGCAGCGGAACCCTCCGGTTCCGCAGTCGACGATCGACGGCATCCTGGACCGCTGGGGTGTGAACCCCGAGGACCCGCTCCTGCTCCGCCTCTTCCGGTGGCTCGGCAATCTCTTCACCCAGGGTTCGCTCGGCCTCACGACGGGCAATCAGCCGGTCGTCGAGGAGATCTTCGTCCGCGCCGGGGTGAGCCTGCAGCTGCTGCTGGTGGGTTCGATCATCGGCGCCATCCTGGGCGTGATCCTGGGCGTCTGGGGCGCCGTGCGCCAGTACCGCACGAGCGACCGCATCGTCACGGCGGCGTCCTACCTGCTGTTCGCGACCCCTACCGTCGTCATGGCGATCCTCCTCATGATCCTCGCCACCTACTTCAACCAGGCGGCGGGGTCCCAGATCATCCGGTTCACCGGTCAGTACTCGCCGGGCATCCCGAATGAGTTCTGGCCGCAGCTGGGGGACCGCCTCTCGCACCTGCTGCTGCCGACCCTCGTGCTGATCCTGGGCGCAGCGGCCTCGTACAGCCGGTACCAGCGCAGCGCGATGCTCGACGTCCTCGGCGCGGACTACATCCGCACCGCGCGGTCGAAGGGCCGCACCCGCGGGTCCGCCCTCGTGCGTCACGGTGTGCGCGTCGCGCTCATCCCCATGTCGACGTTCTTCGCCTACAGCTTCGGCACCCTGGTCGCCGGGGCGACGATGCTCGAGATCATGTTCGGCTGGCACGGGATGGGCGAACTCACGATCCAAGCCGTGCAGCAGGACGACATCAACGCGGTGGCGGGATCGACGATGTTCGTCGCGGTCCTGATCCTGTGCTCGTCGACCCTCTCAGAAGTCTTGTACGCCGCCCTCGACCCGCGCGTGCGGAGGTAATCATGGTCATCCCTCTCGAACAGTCCGCCGAGGTCGCCGAGCTCTCGGTCTCCGCGGATCAGAAGACCCGCAAGCCGCTCACGCGCTCGCGCTTGATCTGGCAGCGCCTGCGCTCGTCGAAGCAGTTCTGGATCGGCACGATCGTCCTCGTCGCGATCGTCCTGTGGGCGGTCGTCGGTCCGCTCGTCTGGCCGATCTCGCACACCACGCGCGATTACTTCTCCCTCAACCAGGCGCCGAGTGCCGCGCACCCGTTCGGTACGGACACGCTCGGTTACGACCTGTTCGCCCAGACGATGGCCGGCCTGCGTATCTCCCTGATCGTCGGTTTCGTCGCGGGGCCGCTCGCCACGCTCATCGCGGGCTTCGTGGGAGCGATCGCCGGGTACGTCGGCGGGTGGAGCGACAAGGTCATCGCCTGGTTCATCGACCTGCTACTCGTGCTGCCCGCGTTCTTCATCCTGGTGCTGCTCTTCCCGTTCTTCCGGGAGTCCGGCTGGATCGTCATGACCTTCTTCCTGGCGCTGTTCGGCTGGATGATCATGGCGCAGGTGATCCGTTCGCAGACGCGCTCGCTGCGTGAGCGCGAGTTCGTGAAGGCCGCCCGCTACATGGGATTCGGCACGTGGTCGGTCGTCACCCGCCACGTCGTCCCGAACGTCGCATCCCTCCTCATCATCGACGCCACGCTGGGTGTCGGCGCCATGATCCTGGCCGAGACGAGCCTCAGCTTCTTCGGCTTCGGCGTGCAGGCGCCCGAAGTCTCGCTCGGCACCCTCATCGCCGCCGGCAACACCGCCGCGGCCACCCGACCCTGGCTGTTCGTCTTCCCCGCGGCGACCCTCGTCGTCCTGCTCCTGAGCCTGAGCCTCGTCGGCGATGCTCTGCGCGACGCCATCGACCCCACTTCCGGAGCCAACCGTGGTTGACGAACTGCTGCACTCGATCGAGACGAGCGCCCGCGAACGCGGCCGCCCGATCCTCGAGGTCAAGAACCTCTCCGTCACGTTCCCCCAGCGCGACGGGTCACCCGTGCGCGCCGTCCGCGACGTCAGCTACACGATCCACGAGGGTGAGTTCCTCGGGATCGTGGGCGAGTCCGGCTCGGGCAAGTCGGTCTCCTCGCTTGCGGTGATGGGTCTCCTCCCCGACACGGCCCAGATCGAGGGCGAGATCCTCTTCCAGGGGCAGAACCTGCTGTCGCTCGACGACCGGCGGCTCTCCCGCATCCGCGGCCGCGAACTGGCGATCATCTTCCAGGACCCGCTGTCGGCGCTGACCCCCGTGTATACCGTCGGCGACCAGATCGCCGAAGCACTGCGACTGCACGACTCGGCCCTCAGCAAGCAGGCCGCCGCCGCGCGCGCCGTCGAGCTCCTGAAGATCGTCGGCATCCCCGACGCCCCGCGCCGCGCCAAGGCGTTCCCGCACGAGTACTCGGGCGGGATGCGGCAGCGCGCGATGATCGCCATCGCGATCGCCAACAACCCGCGGCTGATCATCGCGGACGAGCCCACGACCGCGCTCGACGTGACGATCCAGGCGCAGATCCTCGAAGTGCTCGAGGAGGCGAAGCGGATCACGGGTGCCGCCGTGTCGCTCATCACGCACGACCTCGGTGTCGTGGCCGGTCACGCCGACAACGTCGGCGTGATGTACGCCGGGAAGATGGTCGAGTACGGCAGCGTCGAGACGATCTTCCGCGAGCCCGTCATGCCGTATACGGTGGGTCTCCTCCGATCGGTGCCCAACATCCGCACCGCCGGCACCGAACGCCTCGTCCCGCTCGAGGGTCGCCCGCCGTCCCTCGCCTCGCTCCCGAAGGGCTGCCCCTTCGCCGCACGCTGCCCCGCCGCGATCGCGGTGTGCCACGAGGTCGAGCCCGAGCTCGTCCCCGCCGGGAAGGCCGTCGGGCAGCTCGCCGCGTGCCACCGCTCGGACGAACTCGCCGAGGGTGTCCTCCGGCGCTCCGACATCTTCCCGCGGCCCGAGCCGCTGCCGGCCGAGGTCGTCGCCGAGACGACGGAGGCTCCTATCGTCGAGGTGCGCGACCTCAAGCGGCACTTCCCGCTCTACCGGGGCGGCGTGTTCCGTCGTCGCGTGGGTGACGTCAAGGCCGTCGACGGTGTCTCCTTCGACCTCCGCGAGGGGCGCGTGCTCGCCCTCGTGGGCGAGTCGGGATGCGGCAAGACCACGACCATCCTCGAGATGATGGAGCTCACCGCCCCGCAGGGCGGGCGGATCACCTTCGACGGGAAGGACGTCGCCTCGCTGACCCGCAAGGGACGTCGGGAGCTGCGCCGCGACATCCAGATCGTGTTCCAGGACCCGGCGGCCGCCGTCGATCCGCGCCTGCCGATCGGCGAGGTCATCGCCGAGCCGCTGCTCGTGCACGACGTCCCCAAGGCCCAGCGCGACGAGCGCGTCGTCGAACTCCTCGAGCTCGTGGGCCTCGACCCGGCGATGGCGGACCGCTACCCGCACGAGTTCTCCGGCGGTCAGCGCCAGCGCATCGGCATCGCCCGCGCCCTCGCGACGAACCCGAAGGTGCTCGTCCTCGACGAGCCGGTCTCGGCCCTCGACGTGTCGATCCAGGCCGGTGTCATCAACCTCCTGCAGGACCTCCGCGACCGGTTGGGACTGTCGATGGTCTTCGTCGCCCACGACCTCGCGGTCGTCCGGCAGTTGGCCGACGACGTCTCGGTCATGTACCTGGGCCGGATCGTCGAGTCCGGACCGATCGCGGAGGTGTTCAGCAACCCGCGCCATCCGTACACCCAGGCTCTCATGTCGGCGGCGCCGATCCCGGACCCGCACATCGAGCGCACCCGGGAACGCGTGCTGCTCGACGGCGACCTGCCGAGCCCGGCCGTGGAGATCCAGGGATGCCGCTTCCGCACCCGCTGCCCGCTGTTCCGTCTCCTTCCCGAAGAGGACCAGCGGCTCTGCCTCGGCGAGTACCCCGATCTGGCGCGGCGCGGCCGCGTCGAGGTGGCCTGCCACCACGTCGAGAAGAACGTCCTCGTCGTCACCTGACCCCTGAACTCCGTCTTTTCCGGCGGACCCAAGAAGAAAGTAGATGCACATGATCCGTAAGACAGCACTTGCGGGTCTTGCTGTGCTCAGCGCGGGAGCTCTCATGCTCACCGCCTGTGCTGGCGGGACCACGTCGTCGCCGTCGCCGTCCTCCTCGGCGTCGCCCGAATCGCTTCCCCTGGTCGGCTACGAGACGGTGGACTACGGCGACCTCACCGACGGTGGCACGCTCAACCTCTCCGTCACGAGCAGCCCGACGGACGAGGGCAGCTGGAACCCGAACCACGCACTCGCGGCCAACGTCGACGTCCAGCGGCTCCTCGAGCCCACGCTCTCCTCGATGTGGGTCGTCGCGGACGACGGCAGTTGGACCGCGAACCCCGACTACGCCACCTCGATCGAACTGACGAGCGAGTCGCCCCAGGTCGTCACGGTCAAGCTCAACGAGAAGGCCGTGTGGCCCGACGGCAAGCCGATCACCGCCGAGGACTACGTCGCCACCTACGCCGCCGCCGGCGGCGCCGCCGACGGCTACGAGACGGTCCCGTCGTCGGTGTTCGACGCGATCGACAAGGCCGAGGTCGTCAGCGACTTCGAGTACACGGTCACCTTCAAGGGTGCCTACGCCGACTGGCCGAGCCTGTTCCTGACCCCGGTGCTCCCGGCGGACATCGCCAAGGACAAGGAGGCCTTCAACAGCGGCTTCGCGTCCGAGGCCGTCCCGTCCGCGGGCCCGTACGTCGTCGACTCGATCGACAACAGCGCCAAGATCTTCAAGCTGGTCCCCAACCCGAACTGGTGGGGTGCTAACAAGCCGAAGCTCGACAGCATCACCTTCAAGGTCATCGCGCAGGAGACCCTGCCGCAGGCCTACTCCAACGACGAGATCGACGCGATCGAGATCCAGACGCCCGACGCCCTGGAGACCGCCAGTGCCAAGGCAGGATCCGTCGTCGGCCGCTCCGGCGGTGTCACCTGGTCGCACCTGACCTTCAACGCGACCGCGGCGCCGTTCGACGACGTCAACGTCCGCAAGGCCATCGGTATGGCGATGGACCGCGAGCTGATCGCCCGCGTCGCCAATGAGCCCCTGGGCGCCCCGGCGACCACGCTCGGCGACTGGATCTTCATGCCCGGCCAGGCCGGCTACAGCGACGTCTTCGACGAGAAGATCGGCAGCGACCCGGCCAAGGCCGAGGAGACGCTCGAGGAAGCCGGTTGGACCAAGGAGGGCGACTCCTGGACGAAGGACGGCAAGCCGCTCGAGTTCGCGATCACCGTTCCCGCGGGCACGCAGTCGAACATCAACCGCGCGCTGGGCGTCCAGGACGCCCTCGCCAAGATCGGCGTCAAGGTCACCCTCAACGAGGTCCCCAGCGAGAACTACTTCACGAACATCGAGGCCGGGGACTTCCAGGCCGTGACGTTCGGGTGGCAGGGCACGCTGTTCCCGATCTCGTCCGCTGAGACGATCTACACGCCGGCGGACTCGCCGCAGAACTACGCGCGCGTGACGGACGACCGTCTCGCCGACCTGTGGGAGCAGGCCAACGCCGAGCTCGACGAGACCAAGCGTCTGGAGATCGCCAAGCAGATCAACGAGGTGATCGCCGACTTCCTCCCGAGCGTTCCGATCTACCCGTACCCCGAGGTGGTGGCGACCGACGAGGGTCTCGCCAACTACGGCACGGCGACGTTCAAGAACATCGACTGGTCGCTGGTCGGCTACACCGAGTGATCCGAGCATCGCTCACCCGCATCACCTGATGCACGGCGGGGCGGGGACCGATAGGTCCTCGCCCCGTCGGCGTGTCGTGGGCTGCGGTAAAGTGGACTGCCGGCATCCCGGCATCATCCCTCTCTGCAAGGAATTCCCTTCATGGCGCACGCCCTCCGTCCTGACCTCCGTAACGTCGCGATCGTCGCGCACGTCGACCACGGCAAGACGACGCTCGTCGACGCCATGCTCCGCCAGACCGGCTCGTTCGGCGAGCACGCGCACGTCGAAGAGCGCGCGATGGACTCGAACGACCTCGAGCGTGAGAAGGGGATCACGATCCTCGCCAAGAACACGGCGATCACGTACAACGGCATCCACACCGAGCAGCCGATCACGATCAACGTCATCGACACCCCCGGTCACGCCGACTTCGGCGGCGAGGTCGAGCGCGGCCTGTCGATGGTGGACGGCGTCGTCCTGCTGGTGGATGCCTCCGAGGGCCCGCTTCCGCAGACCCGGTTCGTCCTGCGCAAGGCGCTCGAGGCCAAGCTCCCCGTCATCCTCCTGGTCAACAAGACCGACCGTCCCGACGCCCGCATCGCGGAGGTCGAGGAGGAGGCGCACGACCTGCTGCTGGGTCTCGCCTCCGACCTGCAGGACGACGTGCCCGACCTCGACATCGACGCGCTGCTCGACGTCCCCGTCGTCTACGCCTCGGGCCGCGCCGGCGCCGCCTCGCGCACGCGCCCGGACAACGGCTCGCTGCCCGACAACGACGACCTCGAGCCGCTGTTCGAGGCGATCCTCGAGCACGTGCCCGCGCCGTCGTACGACGACGAGGCTCCGCTGCAGGCGTGGGTCACGAACCTCGACTCCTCGCCGTTCCTCGGCCGTCTCGCCCTCCTGCGCGTCTTCAACGGCACGCTCAAGAAGGGGCAGACCGTCGCCTGGGTGCGCGCGGACGGCACGACGAGCAACGCCCGCATCACCGAGCTGCTCATGACCCGCGCGCTCGAGCGCTACCCCGCCGAGTCCGCCGGCCCCGGCGACATCGTCGCGATCGCGGGCTTCGAGAACATCACGATCGGTGAGACCATCGCCGACCCCGAGGACATCCGTCCCCTCCCGGCCATCACGGTCGACGACCCCGCCATCTCGATGACGATCGGCACCAACACCTCGCCGCTCATGGGCAAGGTCAAGGGGCACAAGCTCACCGCCCGCATGGTGAAGGATCGCCTCGACCGCGAGCTCATCGGCAACGTGTCGCTGAAGGTCGTCGACATCGGCCAGCCCGACGCGTGGGAGGTCCAGGGCCGTGGTGAGCTCGCGCTGGCGATCCTCGTCGAGAACATGCGCCGCGAGGGCTTCGAGCTCACCGTCGGCAAGCCGCAGGTGGTCACCCGGCGCGACGAGAACGGCAAGCTCACCGAGCCGTTCGAGCACCTCACGATCGACGCGCCCGAGGAGCACCTCGGTGCCATCACCCAGCTGATGGCCGGCCGCAAGGGCCGTATGGAGACGATGACCAACCACGGCACCGGCTGGGTGCGCATGGAGTTCATCGTCCCCTCGCGCGGTCTCATCGGCTTCCGCAGCGAGTTCCTCACCATCACGCGCGGCACCGGCATCGCGAACGCGATCTCGCACGGCTACGACGAGTGGGCTGGCGCGATCTCGACCCGTCAGAACGGCTCGATCGTCGCCGACCGCGCCGGCGTCGTCACGCCGTTCGCGATGATCGCTCTCCAGGAGCGCATGTCGTTCTTCGTGCAGCCCACCGAGGAGGTCTACGAGGGCATGGTCATCGGCGAGAACTCGCGCGCCGACGACATGGACGTCAACATCACGAAGGAGAAGAAGCTCACGAACATGCGTTCGTCGACCTCGGACTCCTTCGAGTCGATGACGCCGCCGCGCGTGCTCACCCTCGAGGAGAGCCTCGAGTTCGCCCGCGACGACGAATGCGTCGAGGTCACGCCCGAGAAGGTGCGCATCCGCAAGGTCGTGCTCGACGCGACCGAGCGCGGCCGCGCCGCCTCGCGCCTGAAGCGCCAGGACGCCGGTTCCTGACGCGGTGACGGGGGAGGAGCAGCCCACCCGAGGGGCGTGGCGAGACTCCCTCGGGGTGGTCCTCGCGACCAGCGCCTACGGGGTGTCCTTCGGCGCCCTCGCGGTGGGCTCGGGTCTGGACGTGTGGCAGACCTGCGTCCTCAGCCTGTTCATGTTCACCGGCGGATCGCAGTTCGCGTTCGTCGGTGTGATCGGCGGGGGAGGTCTCCCGGGCGCGGCGATCGCGTCGGCGGGACTGCTGGGCATGCGCAACGTCGCCTACGGACTGCGGATGTCGCCGGTCGTGGGTACGGGCTTCTGGCGGCGGGCCGCGGCATCCCACTTCACGATCGACGAATCGACGGCGGTCGCGCTGGCGCAGACGGATGGCCGTGCCCGCCGCATCGGCTTCTGGGTGACCGGCATCGGCATCTACCTCGGCTGGAACCTCACGACCCTCGCGGGAGCGCTGCTGGGCGACGTCCTCGGCGACGTCCGGACCTACGGATTGGATGCCGCGGCCGCGGCGGCGTTCCTCGCACTTCTCTGGCCGCGTCTGCGCCGGCGTCAGGCGATCGCGGTGGGGGCGGCGGCGGCCGTCGTCGCGGCGATCTCGACCCCGCTGCTCATGCCGGGGCTTCCCGTCCTCGTCGCCGCGGTCGTCGCACTCGTCGTCGGCTGGACGAACTGGCTCGGCGCCCGCGAGACCACCACGGAGGCCGCGTCATGACCCTGTGGCACGCCATCCTGCTCGCCTCGATCGTCTGCGTCGCGCTGAAGACCGTGGGGTATCTCGTGCCGCCGGCGTGGTTCGACGCGCCGCGCCCGTCGCGGACGATCGACCTGCTCACCGTCGCCCTGCTCGCCGCTCTCGTCGTCGTGCAGACGCTGGGTGCGGGCCAGGCGGTCGTCGTCGATGCGCGGCTGCCCGCCGTTCTCGTGGCCGCCGGCCTGCTCGTGATCCGTGCGCCGTTCCTCGTGGTCGTGGTCGCGGCCGCCGCCACCGCGGCGCTCCTGCGCCTGTGGGGCTGGGCGGCGTGATCGCCCCAGGGTGCGCGCCTAGACTGTCGTGGTGAACGCCCTGCTCGCCCGCGTCGCCACGTGGATCCTCGCCGCCGTCATCGGCGTCGTCTACGGCGTGGCCGGAACCATCGGTCAAGCGGCGGTGTGGGGTGTGGTCCCCGTCGGGCTGCTGGTCGCCTCGCTCGGCTTCATCGCCCTGCTGGTCGCCGTCCGCATCCTCACGGGGGAGCGCGCGTCGGCTCTGGCCTGTGGCCTGGGCGCCATGCTCGCGACGCTCCTCTTCGCCAACGAGGGGCCGGGCGGCTCGGTCGTCGTCCCGGCGCCACCGGAGGGTGCGACCATCACGCCCGGGCTCATCTGGACCTTCGTCGTGCCGCTCGTGGCTGCGCTCGTCGTCGCGTGGCCGTCGGCATCCCGCCTCCGTTCCACGAACTAGACTCGTCCTGTGACGTATGTGATCGCTCTCCCGTGCGTGGATGTCAAAGACCGTGCCTGCATCGACGAGTGCCCCGTCGACTGCATCTACGAGGGTGAGCGGTCGCTCTACATCCACCCCGACGAGTGCGTCGACTGCGGTGCATGCGAGCCGGTCTGCCCGGTCGAGGCGATCTACTACGAGGACGACCTCCCCGCCGAATGGCAGGACTACTACACCGCGAACGTCGAGTTCTTCGAGGACATCGGCTCGCCGGGCGGTGCTGCGAAGGTCGGTGTGATCGCGAAGGACCACCCCGTCATCGCGGGTCTTCCGCCGCAGGCGCACTGAGCGTCCATGAGCGTCCGCGACCTCGCCGACTACCCGTGGGACGCCGTCGCACCGTACGCAGCGCGGGCACGGCAGCATCCTGACGGCATCGTCGATCTCTCCATCGGCTCTCCCGTCGATCCGACGCCCGGCGTCGTGGCGGATGCGCTGCGGCGTGCGACCGATGCGCACGCCTACCCGCAGACCGTCGGCACCCCGGCGCTGCGCGAAGCGATCGCCGCCTGGTACGCGCGGCGCCGCGGCGTTCCCGGCCTGACTGCCGCGCACGTGATCCCCACGGTCGGCTCGAAGGAGCTCGTCGCGCTCCTGCCACTGCTCCTCGGGCTCGGCCCCGGCGACACCGTCGTGCACCCCCGCGCCGCCTACCCCTCGTACGAGGTCGGTGCGCGCCTCGTCGGCGCGACCGCGCTCGCCTCGGACGATCCGGGCGAATGGCCCGAGACGACCCGCCTGGTGTGGCTCAACTCTCCCGGCAACCCCGACGGGCGGGTGCTGCGCGTGGACGAGCTCCGCCGCGCCGTGCGCCGCGCGCGCGAGCTGGGTGCCGTCCTGTCCTCGGACGAGTGCTACGCCGAGCTGGGCTGGGACGGACCGTGGGCGGATGCCGCGGTGCCGAGCGTCCTCGATCCGCGGGTCACCGAGGGCGACCTCACCGCGCTCCTGTCGGTCTACTCGCTCAGCAAGCAGTCCAACCTCGCCGGGTACCGCGCCGCGTTCCTGGCGGGCGACACCGACCTGGTGGCGGGGCTCGTGACGGCGCGCAAGCACCTCGGGCTCATGGTCCCGGGTCCCGTCCAGGACGCGATGGTCGCCGCCCTGGACGACGACGCGCACGTCGAGCACCAGCGCGCGCTGTACCGTGCGCGGCGCAACGTGCTGAAGCCCGCCGTCGAGGCGGCCGGGTTCCGGATCGACCACAGCGAGGGCGGCCTGTACCTCTGGGCGACGGCGGGGGAGGACGCGTGGACGTCGCTCGGCCGGCTCGCCGAGCTCGGCATCCTGGCCGGTCCCGGCCACTTCTACGGCGCGCACCACCCGCAGCACGTGCGCTTCTCGCTCACCGCGACCGACGAGCGCATCGCCGCCGCTGCGGGGCGGCTGACGGCATCCGCGGGATCGTAGCCTTTCGTAGGTTTCCTCTCACGGATGCCGCGATCCGTTGGGCGCGTCAGGAGAGGCGCCATCTCCCCGTTAGGCTGTAGAGACCGCTCCCGACGACCGCAAGGAGGCTTCGTGACCAACGCGGACACCCCTCAGAAGGCCACCGTGACTATCGGTGACACGACCGCGGAGCTGCCGCTCGTCGCCGGAAGCGAAGGGGTGCCGAGCGTCGACTTCTCGACGTTCACGAAGCAGACCGGGCACACCTCGCTCGACTACGGCTTCGTGAACACCGCTTCGACGAAGTCCGCGATCACGTACATCGACGGTGACCAGGGCATCCTGCGGTACCGCGGGTACCCGATCGAGCAGCTCGCCCAGCACAGCACCTACCTCGAGGTCGCCTGGCTCCTCATCTACGGCGAGCTGCCCACGGCGGACGAGCTGGCCGGCTGGGACGAGAAGATCCGGCGCCACACGCTCCTGCACGAGGACCTCAAGCACTTCTTCTCGGCTCTGCCGCACACGGCGCACCCGATGTCGGTCCTCTCGGCCGCGACGGCCGCGCTCTCGACCTACTACGAGGGCCAGAGCGACCCGCACAACCCGGAGCACGTCGAGCTCAACACGATCCGCATGCTCGCGAAGCTTCCCGTGATCGCGGCGTACGCGCACAAGAAGAGCATCGGGCACGCGTTCCTCTACCCCGACAACTCGCTGAGCTTCGTCGACAACTTCCTCAAGCTGAACTTCGGCAACAACGCCGAGCCGTACGAGATCAACCCCGTCATGTCGCGGGCGCTCGAGCGGCTGCTCATCCTGCACGAGGACCACGAGCAGAACGCGTCGACCTCGACCGTGCGGCTCGTCGGGTCGACCGGTGCCAACCAGTTCTCGTCGATCTCGGCCGGCATCAACGCGCTCTACGGGCCGCTCCACGGCGGCGCGAACGAGGCCGTCCTCGACATGCTCGCGCGCATCCGCGACTCGGGCGAGAGCGTGCAGCGCTTCGTCGAGCGGGTGAAGAACAAGGAAGACGGTGTCAAGCTCATGGGCTTCGGGCACCGCGTCTACAAGAACTACGACCCGCGCGCGAAGCTCGTCAAGGAGTCCGCCGACGAGGTCCTCCGCGAGCTCGGCGTCGAGGACCCGCTCCTCGCCCTCGCCAACGAGCTCGAGGAGATCGCGCTCAACGACGACTACTTCAAGGAGCGTCGCCTCTACCCGAACGTCGACTTCTACACCGGCGTCATCTACAAGGCGATGGGATTCCCGACGCGGATGTTCACGCCCCTGTTCGCGATCGGTCGGCTTCCCGGCTGGCTCGCGCACTGGCGCGAGATGCAGAACGACCCGCAGACCAAGATCGGTCGCCCGCAGCAGCTCTACACGGGAGCGACGGAGCGGGACTACCCCGTTTCCCGCTGACGCACGCCCCGCACCCCGCTAGGGTGTGCCCATGGGGTGGATGCCGGGGGTAGGACTGACCTTCGACGATTCGGGTTTCGTCGACGACAGCGGGTACATCGATGACGGGGTTATCGGCGTGCCGCCGGGCATGGACGACGGCGGGGTCATGGATCCCACCGGCATGGACGGGATGGCGTCGGGGTTCTCGGCCGTCTTCGGCCTGGTCCTGGTGCTCGGCATCGTCGGGGCGGTCTTCGGGCTCGTCATCCGCGCGCGGAAATACCGCATCCTGAGCGACGCGGGAATCGACCCGCTGACCGTGGATGCGCAGATCGCCGCCAAGGTGCTGCGCAGCGACGCGCTCGCGCCCGCGGCATCCGAGCCGGCGGTCGCGGCACCGCCTGCCGCGCCGACCCCTGCCGTGCCGACCATCGAGCAGCGCCTGATCGAACTCGACGGTCTCCGGGCGCGCGGCATCATCAGCGACGAGGAGCACCGCGAGGCGCGGGCCGCCGTCCTGAAGGGCTGACCCCTCAGGCGTGCAGGTCGGCGTTGAGGGTGACCCCGACGCCCTCGCGACGCACGGCCTCGACGGCGCCCGTGAGCGAGTTGCGCCGGAACAGGATGCCGCTGCGCCCCGACAATTCGGCGGCCTTCGCCGTCGGGACAGTGCCGTCGGCCCGCGGCGTCTCGCCCACGAGGACGACCTTGGTCCCGCCAGTCAGGTAGAGACCCGCTTCGACGATGCAGTCGTCGCCGAGGGAGATTCCGATGCCGGCATTCGCGCCCAGCAGGGTGCGGCGACCGATCGAGACCCGGTGGCTGCCGCCGCCCGAGAGCGTGCCCATGATCGACGCGCCGCCGCCGATGTCGCTGCCGTCGCCGACCACGACACCCTGCGAGATCCGTCCCTCGACCATCGAGGCGCCGAGCGTCCCGGCGTTGAAGTTGACGAACCCCTCGTGCATCACCGTGGTCCCCGGCGCGAGGTGCGCCCCGAGCCGGACGCGCGAGGCGTCGGCGATGCGCACGCCCGAGGGGACGACGTAGTCGGTGAGCCGCGGGAACTTGTCGATCCCGGCGACCTGGATGCCGGCGCGCTGCAGCGTCGGGCGCAGACGGGTGAGATCCTGCGGGTGCATCGGTCCGGCGCTCGTCCACGCGACGTTCGGCAGGTGCCCGAAGATGCCGGTGAGGTCGAGCTCGTTCGGGGCGACGAGGCGGTGCGAGAGCGCGTGCAGGCGGAGGTAGGCGTCGGAGGTGCCCGCGGGGGGCGCGTCGAGGTCGATCTCGACGACGACGACACCGACGGTGACGGCGCGCCGCTCGTCGTCGCCGGCGTGGGCGGCGAGGTCGGTGGTGTCCACCTCGGCGGGCGCCCGGCCGACAGCCGGTGCGGGGTACCAGGTGTCGAGGACGGTGCCGTCCTCGCTCGTCGTCGCCAGACCGATGCCCCAGACCCACCGTGCGTCACTCATGATTCCAGGCTATCGGGCCGTCGTTAGACTCGACGTCATGCCCCGGCTCGACCTCCGCTCCACCGCTGTCGACCTGACACGGACCATCTGCGACATCCCGAGCGTGTCGGACGACGAGACCGTCCTCGCGGACGCCATCTTCGAGGCCGTCTCGGAGCTGCCGCACCTCGAGGTCCACCGCGACGGCGACACGATCGTCGCGCGGACCCGCCTCGGGCGCGCGCAGCGTGTCGCGATCGCCGGGCACATCGACACGGTCCCCATCAACGGCAACGTCCCGACCCGCGACATCGAGGTCGACGGCGAGCCGTACCTCTGGGGCCGTGGCACCGTCGACATGAAGGCCGGTGTCGCCGTCCAGTTGAAACTGGCCGCCGAGCTCACCGATCCCCGCGTCGACATCACCTGGATGTGGTACGACCACGAGGAGGTCGCCGCCGACCTCAACGGGTTGAACCGGCTCGCGGCATCCCGTCCCGACCTCTTCGCGGCGGACTTCGCCATCCTCGGCGAACCCTCCGACGGGCAGGTGGAGGGCGGCTGCAACGGCACCCTCCGCGCGGTCGTGCGCACCTCCGGCGTCCGCGCGCACAGCGCCCGCGCGTGGGTCGGCGAGAACGCGATCCACAAGGCCGCTCCGATCCTCGCCCGGCTGGCCGAGTACCGGCCGCGCGAGATCGAGGTCGACGGACTGCTCTACCGTGAGGGCCTCAACGCCGTCGCGATCCGCGGCGGCATCGCCGGCAACGTCATCCCCGACGCATGCGAGGTCGACGTCAACTTCCGCTTCGCTCCGAGCCGGGATGCCGCCGCCGCCGAGGCGCACGTGCGCGACGTCCTGGCGGGTTTCGAGGTCGAGATCGTGGACCTGTCCGAGGGGGCCCGGCCAGGGCTCGACGCGCCGCTCGCGCGGGAGTTCGTCGCGGCGGTCGGCGCGGTGCCGAAGCCGAAGTACGGCTGGACCGACGTCGCTCGGTTCTCGGCGATGGGCGTTCCCGCGGTCAACTACGGCCCGGGCGATCCGCACTTGGCCCATCACGACGAGGAGCGCGTGCCGATCGCGCAGATCGAGGACGTCGAGCGGGGCCTGCGGGCATGGCTGAGCGGCGACTGAGGTCCGCAGCCTCCGTCGCCGGCACCGTCGCCGCCGTCTACCTCTCGGCACGCCTCGTCACGACCCTGTTCTTCTGGGCCGCGGCGAGCCTCTCCGGACCCACCTCGCGCTTCGGCGCGGACGCCACCATCCCGTCGCTCGCGATGGGATGGGACGCCCAGTGGTATTGGGTGATCGCCGATCGCGGCTACCCGTCCGAGCTCCCGGTGAACGACACCGGGCAGGTGACCGAGAACGCGTGGGCGTTCATGCCGCTGTTCCCCGTGCTCGCCCGGACGCTGGGCGCCGTCCTCGGAGGCTACCCGGCGGGAGCGGTGGTGCTGGCGCTCGTGGCCGGGTACGCGGCATCCGTGGTGCTCTTCGTGCTGCTGCGCGGACGCCTCGGCGAGACGGCGTCGCTCTGGGCGGTGGTGCTCTTCGCCAACGGTCCGCTCGCCGCACTGTTCCAGATGGGGTACGCCGAGTCGCTCCTGCTGGTCTGGCTGTTCCTTGCACTGTGGGCGCTCCAGCGCCGGCGGTTCGGCTGGATCTATCCGCTCGTCGTCCTGATGGGCTTCACCCGGCCGGGGGTGCTCGCGTTCGCCCTGCTGCTGGGCCTCTACGGGATCCATCGGTGGATGCGGCGGCGCGTCGATCCGCTGCCGACCCCGCACATCGTCCACATCATCGCCCTGGGCGCCCTCGCGACGATCGTGGGATTCGCCTGGCAGGTCATCGCCGGTGTCGCGACGGGGGATCCCTCCGCGTACCTCGAGACCGAGCTCGCCTGGCGGCGCAGCTGGGTCGGCTCCGAGGAGCGGTTCGTCCCCTTCGCCGGTTTCGTGCAGGCATCCTCGCTCTGGTTCGGCATCTGGGGGCTGCCGCCGATGCTCGGACCGATCGCCCTCGCCGTCCTGGTCCTGGGGGCCGCCGCGCTCCTCGTGCGGGCGCCCCAAGTGCGCCGTCTCGGGCCCGAGATCCGGCTGTGGAGCGCGAGTTACCTCGTCTACCTGCTCGCGGTGTTCTTCCCGCAGTCGAGCGTGTTCCGGCTGCTGCTGCCCCTCACGCCCGTGGCCGCCGCCGTGGCGGTACCGCCCTCTCGATGGTGGCGGATCGGGATGCTCGTGCTGTGCCTCGGCGGGCAGTGGCTGTGGATCCACGAGATGCTCGCGCTGGGCGACACGTTCTACCGGATTCCGTGACGATAAGCGTCCGCTGAGAGGCGCGCGCGCCGAAGGCGATCAGCCCATTGGGTAGACTAATGGGGAAGGCCGAAGACGAAAGGGAGCCCCACAATGGCAGCCATGAAGCCGCGCACCGGAGACGGACCTATGGAGGCCGTCAAGGAAGGCCGCCTCATCATCGTGCGTGTTCCACTCGAGGGGGGCGGTCGACTCGTCGTCTCGGTGAACGACGACGAGGCGAAGGAACTCCACAGTGTTCTCAGCGGGGTCGTCGGCGCCGCCTGACCCCGACTCGATGCGAAAGGCCGGTCCCCGTGGGGACCGGCCTTTCGGCGTATCCGGCGTGCGTCGGGATCAGTTCGCGTCGGCGACGGTCGTCAGCTGCAGGAGTCCCTCGCCGACGATCGAGAGGGCCCCGAGGACCGCCGGGGAGGCCTGGGTCTCCTGGATCAGCGAGCGGTACGCCGTCTCGAGAGGGCCGCGACGGACCGGGTCGGCGACGGCGCCGCCGGCGAGGACCCGCGGGACGAGCACGGTTCCGCCCGCCCGGGCGAGCCGGAGGCCGTGCTCGACGTACTCGATGACGCCGTCCGGGTCCGCGTCGATGAGGACGATGTCGTAGGAGGCCTCGTTCATCCGCGGCAGGACGTCGGCGGCGCGGCCCGTGATGAAGCGCGCGCGGGCGGCGGGGACGCGGGCGTCGGTGAACGCCTTCCGCGCCACGGCGAGGTGCTCGGGCTCCTTGTCGATCGTCGTGAGCGTCGCCCGGGGGGACCCGTGCAGCAGCCACAGCCCCGAGACGCCGCCTCCGGTGCCGATCTCGACGATGTTCAGCGCGCGGCTCGCCGCGGCGATCACCGCGCACTGCGCGCCCACCTCGGGACTGATCGGATTCGCGCCGATCTCGAGGGCGTGCGCTCGCGCCCGGGCGATGGCATCGGGTTCGACCGTCGCCTCGGCAGCGAACCTGCGGACCGCCTCGTGATCTCCCATGTGGTGAACCTCCTCCGCCCAGCCTAGGCGGGCCTGCATGCCGCAACCCTCAGGCGCACGGGTAACCTGGGAAGCATGTCGAACGGGCTCGATCTGGAGAAGATCCTCCTCATCGCGCTCATCGCCGCACTCCTGCTGGGGCCCGAGCGGCTCCCGGGTTACGCGGCCTCCCTCGCACGTCTGACGCGCCGCGTCCGCGACTGGCTGGACGGCGCGCGGACCCGCGTCAAGGAGGAGATGGGGGACGACTTCGACGAGATCGAGTGGCGCAAGCTCGATCCGCGGCAGTACGACCCCCGGCGCATCATCCGCGAGGCGCTCATCGACGATGCTCCCGTGAAGCCCGTCGCCGCCGGGGCGGCGGCGATGACCGCGGTCGCGGCGCCTCCGGCACCCGAGGTCACGACGGCGGTCGATGCGGTCGATGCGGGCGTCGTCCCGTTCGACTCCGAAGCCACCTGACCGGCGGCATCCGTCCCTCCTCAGGCGGGGGAGACGGGGAGGGCGCGACCGGCGAGCGAGGAGCGGGTCGAAGCGAGGGTGTCGGCGACCGCCGCGATCGCACGCGCCGCGGGATCACCGGGATCGGCGAGGACGACCGGTTCGCCCTCGTCGCCGCCGCGGCGGAGGGCAGGGCTCAGCGGGACCGAGCAGAGGAGCGGCACCTCGGCGTCGTCGGTCGAGAGCGCGGCGGCGACCGCCGCCCCGCCGCCGGCGCCGAACACGTCGACGAGGGTGCCGTCGGGAAGGGCGAAGGCCGCCATGTTCTCGATGACGCCGACGATGCGCTGGCCCGTCTGACGCGCCACGACGCCGCTGCGGACGGCGACGTCGGCCGCGGCCGCCTGCGGCGTCGTCACCACGAGGACCTCGGCGTGCGGAAGGAGCTGACCCACGGAGATCGCCACGTCCCCGGTCCCCGGGGGCATGTCGATGAGGAGCACGTCGAGGTCGCCGAAGTGCACGTCGGTGAGGAACTGCTGCACCGTGCGGTGCAACATCGGCCCGCGCCAGGCGACGGCGGGGGAGGAGCCCTCCGGAAGGAACATCCCGATCGAGATCGTCTTCACGCCGTGGGCGACCGGCGGCAGCATGAGGTCGTCGAGGCGGGTCGGCTGCGGCGGGCGGCCGTCCTCGCCGATGAGGCCGAGGAGTCCCGGGATCGAGAAGCCGTGCACGTCCGCGTCGATCAGCCCGACGGCCAACCCTCGCGTCGCCAGGGCGACGGCGAGGTTCGCCGTGAGGGTGGATTTGCCCACACCGCCCTTTCCGCTCGTCACCGCGATGACGCGGGTCAGCGCGTCGGCGGTGAACGGCATGCGACGCGCGCCGCGGATCCGCTCGACGAGGGCCGAGCGCTCCGCCGCCGTCATGACGCCCACGTCGACGCGGACGTCGCCGACGCCCGGGACGGATGCCGCGGCATCACGCACGTCGCGTTCGATGCGGTCCGCGGCGGGGCATCCGACGATCGTCAGGGCGATGCCGACGTGCGCCGTCCCCGCGTCGAGCGTGATCTCCCGGACCATGTCGAGCTCGCCGATCGGACGCCGCAACTCCGGGTCGACGACGGCGGACACGGCACGGCGGACGTCGTCGGCCGTCGCGGAGGCGCTCACGAGGAGCGGGCGTCGTCGCCCGGCTGGTCGCGCTCGTCGAGACGCTCGATGAGGGCCTTGAGCTCCTGGCGGAGCACGTCGCGGCTGATCATCTCGTCCTGCATGTCGGTGAGCGCCATCCGCAGGGCCACGACCTCGCGGGCGAGGTACTCCGTGTCGGCGAGGTTGCGCTCGGCCCGCTGTCGGTCCTGCTCGATCTGCACGCGGTCCCGGTCGTCCTGCCGGTTCTGGGCGAGGAGGATGAGGGGAGCCGCGTACGAGGCCTGAAGCGACAGCATGAGCGTCAGGGCGGTGAAACCGAGCGCCGCGTCGTCGAAGCGCAGTCCCTCGGGCGCGGCGGTGTTCCAGACGATCCAGGCGACGCAGAAGAGCGTCAGGATGAGCAGGAACGCGGGGGTCCCCATCGCCCGGGCGATCCACTCCGTGAACCGGCCGAAGCGGTCGCGCGAGGGCTGCGGGGTGCGGCTGAGCACGCTCGTGCGCCGGCCGCGGGGCGCCTCGAACCCGGACTTCGGCGCGCGTGCCATCATCGCCGCACCTCCGGACCCTGTTGCGGCGCGTCCTGCGATCGCCAGTCGTCGGGCAGCAGGTAGTCGATCACGTCGTCGACCGTGACCGTGCCGACGAGGTGGCGGGCCTGATCGACGACGGGCAGCGAGACGAGGTTGTAGCTCGCGAGGAGGCGGGCGACCTCGGCGGCGCTGGCCGAGACGGTGACGGGCTCGACGGTGTCGTCGATGATGGCGCCCAGCCGCTCGTGCGGCGGGTAGCGCAGCATCCGCTGGAAGTGCACGACACCCAGCAGGCGCCCCGTCGGGGTCTCGTAGGGCGGCAGGGTCACGAAGACGGCCGCCGCGAGGGCGGGGTGCAATTCGTGCCGGCGGATGAGGGCGAGCGCCTCGGCGACGGTCGCGTCGGCGGACAGCACGATCGGCTCGCTGGTCATGAGACCGCCCGCGGTGTCGGGGCCGTGCTCGAGGAGGGCGCGGACGTCCTCGGCCTCCTCGGGCTCCATGAGGTCCAGCAGCTGTCCCGCGCGAGCATCCGACAGCTGACCCAGCACGTCGGCCGCGTCGTCCGGTTCCATCGCGTCGAGGATGTCGGCGGCGCGTTCGTCGCCGAGGGCCTCGAGGATGTGCACCTGCTCGTCCTCGGGCATCTCCTCGAGGGCGTCGGCGAGACGGTCGTCGGGGAGCTCCTCGGCCACCTCGAGCAGGCGCTCCTCGGGGAGGTCGAGAAGCGTGTTGGCGAGGTCGGCGGGCTTGAGCTCGGAGTACGAGGCGACCAGCAGCTCGGCGGACTGCGTCTGTCCCGCGACCTGCTCGTCGCGCACGTCGTTCCACTGCGCGAAGGTCGTCGGCCCCTTGGCGAACGGCGACGCGCTGGTCTTGGGGCGGCGCAGGAACAACTGCCCCACCTGCCAGTCGCCCAGGCGGTCGCGCTCGATGGCGACATCCTCGATCACAGCAGAGCCCGACCCGTCGGTGAGGTGCACGTTGCGCCCGATGAGCTCCGTCATGACACGCACCTCGCCGCCGCGCTGCTCGAAGCGGCGGACGTTGATGAGGCCGGTCGTGATGACTTGGCCGCTGGCGATCGAGGTGACCCGTCCGATGGACAGGAACACGTTGCGTCGGCCGGGGATCTCGACCACGAGCCCGACCACTCTCGGGGGGTCGTCCTTGCGGTAGATCACGACCACATCGCGGACCTTCCCCAGACGGTCGCCCGCGGGGTCGAAGACGGCGCACCCGGTCAGGCGCGCGACGAAGACCCGTTGCGTACTCACCCGACCAGCGTAGTCGGCGGATCCCTCGCGCTCCCTGCGCCCACGCAAAGGCTCGCGTGGGAGACTGAGGCCATGAGCATGATGGGTGGGGCCCCGAAGGAACACGGTGCGACGGTCGCGGAGTACTCGTCGTACGAGGCGGCGCAGAAGTCGGTGTCGACCCTCATCGGCGCGGACGTCCCGGCGCAGGACATCGCGATCGTCGGCCGCGGGCTGCGCTCGGTCGAACGCGTCACCGGTCGGCTGGGATACGCGACCGCGGCGCGGTCCGGCGCGATCAACGGCGTCCTGCTCGGTCTGCTGTTCGCCGCGATCTTCGTGCTCGGCAGCCCCGGCGCCGCGCTGCAGTTGTTCGTCGGCGTGATGCTCGTCGGCATCGCGCTCGGCATGCTCATGAGCATCATCAGCTACTCGATCCTGCGCCGTCGTCGCGACTTCACCTCGGTGACCCAGGTCATCGCCGACCACTACGACGTGACGGTGCTGCCCCGTAGCTTCGGCCGCGCCAAGGAACTGCTCGGCGCCGCGGCTGCCCCGAGCGCCCCGCCGACACCGCCGACCGACATGACGGCGCCCCCGCGCTACGGCGAGCGAGTCGACCCTGCTGCTCCCGTCCCCGCGGCGGGAGAGCGCGTCGACCCCGCCCCGGCACCCGCGCAGGGCGAACACGTGGACCCGGCCGAGCCGCCCCGGTACGGCGAGCGAGTCGACCCGGCGCCCCTCCCGCCCGTGACGCCGCCGCCGACCGCGCCGCAGCAGGGTGGCGCACCGGCGCAGCCTCCCGCTCCCGACGCGCCGCGATGATCCCGGTCACCCTGCCCACGGGCGGGGTCGAACTGGCCGCGACGATCGACGCCGCCCCCGAGCCCGGGGCGATCGTCGCGCTCGCCCACGGCGCCGGTGCGGGGCACGAGCATCCCTTCCTCGCCGGCGCGGCAGCCGCCTGGTCCGCCGCCGGGTTCACGACGGTGCGGTTCGACTTCCCGTACCGCCAGGCGGGACGACGGATGCCGGGGCCCGCCGCGCACGCGATCGAGACGTGGGCCGCCGTCGAGGAGTTCTGCCGTCGCCTGACCCCGGGCATCCCGTTCGTGGCGGCGGGCAAGTCCTACGGTGGGCGGATGGCGTCGATGGCCGCGGCGGAGGGTCGAATCGCCCCCGACGCGCTCGTGTACCTCGGCTATCCGCTGCACCCGCCGGGCAAGCCCGAGAACGCCCGCACGGCGCACCTGCCGGCCGTCGCCGCGCCCCAGCTGTTCCTGTCGGGGACGAAGGACCCGTTCCTGCAGCCGCTCGCCGACCTGGAGGCCGCGGTCGCCTCATGCCGGGAGGCGGACATCCTCTGGTTCGACGGTGCCCGGCACTCGTTCGAGGTCGCCGGCCGCGCTCTGCCGGCGGACGAAGTGGGTGCGGCGACCGCGTCGGCCGCGCTCCCGTGGCTGCGCGAGCGGGTTCAGCGCCCCGCGGCGTAACCCTGCACACCGCGGGGGTTCGCCGCCGCCCACAGGATGCCGGTGGCCCGGTCGACCCCGACGGCCGAGAGCCGTCCGAGCGACCAGTCGCCGGCGCGCGTGACCCGGTGGCCCCGGTCGGCGAGGCCGCCGATGACCTCGTCGCCGAGACGGTCCTCCGCGACGACACCCGTCGGGTCCCACGTGCGCGGCCAGAACGAGTCGACCATGCCCGTCGTGTGGAGGGTGGGGGCGTCGATCGCCTGCTGCGCGGTGTAGCCGCCGACGAACATGCGCAGGAGCATCGGCAGCTGCCACTGGTCCTGCTGATCGCCGCCGGGCGTTCCCATGGCGATGCGGGTGTCGCCGTCCTGCACGAGGGTCGGCGACAGCGTCGTGCGCGGACGTGCGCCGGGGCGCAGCGCCGCGGGCGAGTCCTCGTCGAGCCACGTCATCTGCAGGCGCGTCCCGAGGCAGAAGCCGAGCGAGGGGATGACGGGGGAGGACTGCAGCCACCCGCCCGATGGCGTGACGGCGATGACGTTGCCCCAGCGGTCCGCGACGTCGATGTGGCAGGTGTCCCCGCGGGTCGCTCCCGAACGGGCGACGGTCGGTTCCCCCGTACCCGCGGCGGCGGCGGCGCCGTCGCGTCGGAGCGGCGGGCGCCACGGATCCCGATCCGCCAGGCGCGCGGGGCGCCACTGCGACGAGGCCCGATCACCGAGGTCGGCCCGACGCGCGGTGAGGACGTCGTCGGCGAGGAGGGCCGCGGCATCCGCTCCGTCGCCGAAGTGGGCGTCGCGGTCGGCGAGGACGAGCTTGAGCGTCTCGACGACGGTGTGCGCGCCGGGCGTCGTCGCGGGATCGAGGCGGTCGTCGGGGAGCGGGTCGAGGGTCCGGAGCGCCTCGAGGAGTGCGGGGCCCTGCGTCCACGCCCCCGCTTTGAACACCGTGCGGCCGCGGAACGAGGCCGACAGGGGCTCCTCGTACGTGGCGGGCGGGTCGACGAGGTCCTCACGGGTGAGCACCGCGGCGTGGTCGGTGCCGCTGGAGTGCCGGTGCGGGCGGGCGAGTACGTCGCACGCGTCGCCGAGGAGCCGGCGCCATTCGGTGCGCGCCGCGTCGATCGCCGCGCCCCGGTCGTCGCCCGAGCCCACCGCGGCGAGGCGGCGGAGGACCGCGGCGTAGGCGGGGTTGCGATGCAGGGCGCCGGCGACGGCGGGGGCGCCGCCCGGCATCCACAGGTCGGCGGAGGCCGGCCAGTGCTCCCGGAACAGGTCGGCGACCCGGCCGATGGTCGCCGACACCGCGGGGAGCAGCGGGTGGCCGTCCTCGGCGTACCCGATCGCGAACGACAGGACGTCGGCGAGCGACCACGTGCCGTGGTCCCGGAGCAGCAGCAGCCACGCGTCGACGGCGGCGGGCACGGCCGCGGCGAGTCCCCCCGCGCCCGGCACGAGGTCGAGGCCCTCGGCGCGGAAGTGCGCGATCGTCGCGCCGGCGGGCGCCGAGCCCTGGCCCATGAGGACCGTGGGGGTCGCGGCATCCGCCGGTTGGAAGAGACCGACGAGGTCGCCGCCGGGACCGTTCAGGTGCGGCTCCACGATGTGCAGCACGAACCCACCCGCGCACGCGGCGTCGAACGCGTTCCCGCCGCGCTCGAGCACCGCCATGGCCGTCGCGGTCGCCGTGGCGTGCGTCGACGCGGCCATGCCGAACGTCCCCGTCAGCTGCGGGCGGGTCGTGAACGACGGCGGCGGGGTGTACCCGGCGGCGGACATCGAGGCGTTCTCAGGAGCGGGCGCGGGAGATCCAGGCCTCGATCTCGTCCGCGGTGCGCGGGATGTCCGCCGACAGGTTCACCGGGCCGTTCTCGGTCATGAGGATGTCGTCCTCGATCCGCACCCCGATGCCCCGGTACTCCTCGGGGACCGTGAGGTCGTCGATCTGGAAGTAGAGCCCGGGCTCGATCGTGAAGACCATGCCGGGCTCGAGCTCGCCGTCGTAGTACATCTCCCGCCGCGCCTGCGCGCAGTCGTGCACGTCGATGCCCAGGTGGTGGCTCGTGCCGTGCACCATGTACCGGCGGTGCTGCCCGCCCTTGTCGGCGTGGAGCGCCTCCTCGGCGGTCACGGGGAGCAGGCCCCACTCGGCCGTGCGGGCGGCGATGACGGCCATCGCCGCCTCGTGGACGGCGCGGAACTTCACCCCGGGGCGTGCCGCGGCGAAGGCCGCATCCGCCGCTTCGAGGACGGCGTCGTAGATTCGGCGCTGCACGGCGGAGAACGTCCCCGAGACAGGCAGGGTGCGGGTGATGTCGGCCGTGTAGAGGCTGTCGACCTCGACGCCCGCGTCGATCAGCACGAGGTCGCCGGGGACGACCGCGCCGTCGTTGCGGGTCCAGTGCAGGTAGCAGGCGTGCGGACCCGAAGCGGCGATCGTGTCGTACCCCTCGCCGTTGCCGTCGGTGCGCGCGCGCAGGTGGAAGACGCCCTCGATGGCACGCTCGCCGCGGGGCGTGTCGATGATGCGGGGGAGCTCGGCGACGATGTCGTCGAACCCCCGGCCGGTCGCCTCGACCGCGAGGCGCATCTGGGCGATCTCGTAGGGGTCCTTCACGAGGCGCAGCTCGGACACGAACCGGGTGAGCTCGTCGTCGACCTCGACCGTGCGGTCCTCCGCCGTGCTCTGGAAGGCATCGATGTGCGCTGTGGGGATGCCGAGGTCCGCCGCGACCGCGTCGAGCGCGGGGCGCGGGCCGATCCAGAACTCGCCGATCGCGGCGTCCGCGTAGAACTCGGTCGTCGTCCGATCGGCGCGCTCGCGCAGGTACAGCGTGACGTTGTGGCCGTCGCCGGTCGGTTCGAACACGAGCACCGAGTCGGGGACGGCGTCGGCGCCCCACCCCGTCAGGTGCGAGAACGCGGAGTGCGCGCGGAAGGGGTAGTCGGTGTCGTTCGAGCGCTGCTTGTACGAGCCTGCGGGGACGACCAGGCGCGAGCCCGGGAACGCGGCGGAGACCGCCGCGCGGCGCGCTGCGGCGTACGGCGCCTCGGCGCGCTGCTCGGGCAGCGACGCGGGACGCTCAGCCCAGCCCGTCGAGATGGAGTCGAGGAAGCCGGCGGGGAAGGGCTGCTTGCGATTGGTGGTCGCTGCGGCCGCGGTCTCGGTGGTCTCCGGTGCGATGGTGTCGCGATCGTCGGTGGTCATCCTCCCAGTCTCCCACCGACCGCGCGGGACGTCAGCCCGCCCGCTCCACCTGCACGATGACCGGACGGTGATCGCCGCCCGAACCGTCGAGCGAGGTGACGACCACCGACCCGGTCGGCCGCCAGGCATCCGTCGTCATCACGTGGTCGATCGGCGCGCCGACCAGCGCCGGCCACGCGGTGTCCCACGTGCCCACGGCGCCGTTGCCCGTCGCCGTCGCCGCGTCGTGGCAGCGGCCCATCGTGCCGCCGTCGGTTCCGAGCCGGCTCATGTGGTCGACCGTCGCGTTGAAGTCCCCCGCCATGATGACGTCGTCGCTGGCGCACTGGTCGGCGAGCCAGCGGAGGTCGCTGCGCCAGTGGTCCATGTCGCCCTGGCGCGGGGCGACGGCGTGGACGGCGACGACGATCGGACCGTCGCCGTCGACGGGCATCGCGACGACGCTGGGGACGACCGAGGTGTTGGTGGTGCCGGATGCGTCGGACTCGACGACGGCGTAGTCGCCGAGGTCGGGGGAGATGAGCAGGGTCGTGTAGGTCGCGTCCCAGCCCTGGTAGTTCTCCTCGTGCACCCACATGGGGTTGCCGCGCTCGCGCATCGCGATCGCGATCGCCTCGCCGGTGTCGTCGTTCGTCTCGGGGAGTGCGACGATGTCGACGTCCATCGCGATGGCGGTCGTGACGATCGCATCGACGTCGGTGGCGGGGCCGGCGGTGTTCCACGTCATGACGCGGATGCTGTCCGCCGTCTTCTCGGGCAGGCCCGTCGTCCCGACGCCGCGGACGACGAGGATGCCGACGTTCGCTCCGCTCGCGAGGAGGCCGATCATCGCGAGTCCGGCGCCGAAGCCGCGGGTGCGGCGCCCGAGGCAGATCAGCAGGCCGACGAGCGCCAGCACGGCGAAGCCGACGGCGAGCACCGGGCGCAGCGACACCAGCTGCGCGATCGGGAAGGTCTGCTCGAGGCGGAAGAACTGCGGCCAGGTCAGGACGGCGGCGACGATGGCGGTGGCGATCGTGAAGAGGATCCCCGTCAGTCGCAGCACACCACGACATTAGGCGGGGAGGCTGGGGAGTTTCTGCGCGCGGTACGCTCGTGTCCATGTCCGCAGGGTCCTCCGCTCCGTCCGGCCCGTTCGGACCCGGCGACCTGCACCTGCACTCCGATCACTCCGACGGCACCGAGCCGCCCGCGGCGGTCATGGCCGCGGCGCACCGTCACGGGATCCGCACCGCCGCGCTGACGGATCACGACACGACGTCGGGATGGGCGGAGGCCGCGGACGCGGCCGTGTCGCTCGGCATGTCGTTCCTGCCGGGCATGGAGCTCTCGGCGCGGCACGAATGGCGGAGCGTGCACGTCCTGGCCTACCTCGTCGACCCGGACGATGCGGGCCTGCGCGCCCTGACCGACCGCATCCGTCGTTCCCGGCTCTCCCGTGCGCGCACCATGGCCGAACGGATCGGCCGCGACTACGACCTCACGTGGGAGGACATCGAGGCGCAGACCGCCGAGGGGGCGACGGTGGGCAGGCCCCACATCGCCGACGCCCTGGTGGCCCGCGGCCACGTCCGCGACCGCGGCGAGGCGTTCAGCGGCATCCTGTCCCCTCGGAGCGACTACTACGTCGCCCTCTACGCGCCCGATCCGGTCGCGGCGGTGTCAGCCGTCGCCGGCGCCGGGGGAGTCCCGGTGATCGCGCACCCGGCGGGCCGCGCCGGGCTCCTGCCCGACCGGCTCGTGCGGGACATGCTCGACGCGGGCCTCGCGGGCTTCGAGCTCGGCCATCGCGAGAACGTCGAACCCGCGCTCGGGGAACTGCGGCGCCTCGTCGCCGAGCACGACCTCATCGCGACCGGCTCCAGCGATTACCACGGCCGGGGCAAGCCCAACGTGCCGGGGGAGAACACGACGTCCGAGGACGCGATCGCGAGGATCGTCGCGCTCGGGTCGGGCAGCTCGATCGTCACGCCGTAGCGCGACGAGCGGAATCAGGCCCCCGCGACGGGCGCGCCTGCGCCCGATCCGCCCCGACGGCGGCGCCGCCGGCGCGCCGGTGCGGGCTTGCCGTCGTGGTGCTCCTTGCCGGCGCCGTCGTGCGTGCCGGCACCGTCGACCGCGCGGTCCGCGCCGTCGGTGGATGCCGAGGACGAGTCGGATGCCGCGGCATCCGTCCCCTCGGCGAAAGTGGAGCCGACCTTCGCCTCGCCGCTGCCGGAACGCCGGCGGCGGCGACGGCGCGTGCCCGCCTCGCCGGACGCGTCGGCGGCGGCGTCCGCCGCGCGGGCGGGAGCGGCGCTCGACCGTGCGGGGGCCGCCTTGGGCGCCGCGGTGATGCGGCCCTTCGTGCCGGCCGGGATGTCGAGGTCCTCGAACAGGTGCGGGCTCGACGAGTACGTCTCGAGCGGCTCGGGCTGGCCGAAGTCGAGCGCGCGGTTGATGAGGGCCCACTTGTGCAGGTCGTCCCAGTCGACGAAGGTCACCGCGATGCCCGTCTTGCCGGCGCGGCCGGTGCGGCCGGCGCGGTGCAGGTAGGTCTGCTCGTCGTCGGGGATCGTGTGGTTGATGACGTGGGTGACGTCGTCGACGTCGATGCCGCGGGCGGCGACGTCGGTGGCGATGAGGACGTCCCGCTTGCCGGCCTTGAACGCGGCCATCGAGCGCTCGCGCGCCTCCTGGCTCATGTCGCCGTGGACCGCCCCGGCGCTGAAGCCGCGGTCGTTCAGTTCGTCGACGAGGCGCTGCGCAGCGCGCTTGGTGCGCGTGAAGATGACGGTCTTGCCGCGGCCCTCGGCCTGCAGGATGCGGGCGATGACCTCGTCCTTGTCGAGCGAGTGCGCGCGGTACACGAGGTGCTTGATGTTGGCCTGCGTGAGGCCCTCGTCGGGGTCGCTCGCGCGGATGTGGATCGGGTTCGACATGAACCGGCGCGCGAGGGCGACGATCGGCCCGGGCATCGTCGCCGAGTAGAGCATGGTGTGGCGGACGGGCGCGACCTTCTGGAAGATCTTCTCGATGTCGGGGAGGAAGCCGAGGTCGAGCATCTTGTCGGCCTCGTCGAGGACGACCTCGGTCGCGTTCGAGAGGTCGAGGAGTCGCTGGTTGTTGAGGTCGATGAGGCGACCGGGGGTGCCGACGACGATCTGCGCGCCGGCCTTGAGCTGATCGATCTGACCCTCGTAGGCCTTGCCGCCGTAAATGGCGACGACGCTGGTGGCCCGGCCGGAGGTCAGCATGTCCATGTCCTCGTAGACCTGGACGGCCAGCTCGCGCGTCGGGACGACGATGAGGGCCTTGACGCCGGGCTCGGGGTTCAGGCCGAGTCGCTGGACGACGGGGATGCCGAAGCCGAAGGTCTTGCCGGTGCCGGTCTTGGCCTGGCCGATGATGTCCTGGCCGGGGAGGCCGAGCGGGATCGTCTGCTCCTGGATGGGGAACGTATCGACGATGCCCTTGGCGGCGAGGGTGTCGACGATGTCCTGGTCGACGCCGAGCTCTGCGAACGTGGTCATGCTTTCCGTGCCTGTCTGGCGGTGAGATGCCGCCGTGATGAGGGGTCCACGCCCTTCACTCAGCCCCAGGCGCGGGGTCCCGATCCGACGCCGGGACCCCACCACCCTACCGGAGGGGGCCGCCGCGCCCCGTAGGCTGGTGCCGTGGTGAGGTGGTTCTGGCAGCGACGGCGGCCCCCCGGGCGCACCCTGCGGCTGCGTTCGCGCGACGAGGCGAGCGACGTCCGGCGCGTCGATTTCGAGCAGCTCGCTCCCGACCTCGCCACCTATCTCGGTCAGGCGGCCTACCTGCAGCTCGGCTACGTCGAGACCCTCAGCTCGCTCATCGAGCGCAGCCCCGAGCTCGGGCACAAGGAGTCGCTCTCCCGCGCGGCCGGCGCCGCGCTGTTCAAGCACCAGGCACTCGTCGCCCTCATCCGGGACCGCGGCGACGACCCGCTCGAGCTGATGCTGCCGTTCCGCGAGCCCCTCGACGCCTTCCGCCGGGCCACCCACGGCGCGCGGCCCCTCGAGACGATGCTGTCGGTCCACCTGACGGCGGGCCTGCTCGACGACTTCTATCTGTCCCTGTCCGGCAGCTACGGCGAGACCGGACGCCGTGCGGCCGCGATCCTCCGAGCGGATGCCGACCGCGCCCCGCTCGTGGGCATCATCACCGACGCGATCTCGGACGACGACGAACTGCGCTCCCTGCTGAGCCTGTGGGGGAGGCGCCTCGTCGGCGACACCCTCCTGGTCGCGCGCGGCGCGCTGCGGTCGAGCACGACCGAGCGCCCGGGAGCGCTCGACGTCGACGACGA
The DNA here is from genome assembly GCF_001644225.1 of Microbacterium oleivorans. Classification (GTDB taxonomy): domain Bacteria; phylum Actinomycetota; class Actinomycetes; order Actinomycetales; family Microbacteriaceae; genus Microbacterium; species Microbacterium gawkjiense. Next base: position 723,823 of record NZ_LSTV01000001.1, read on the forward strand.
GAAGCAGGTTGAGCCGGTGTTCACCCAGCTGCTGGGGGCCCACTCGCGCCGGATGACGAGCATCGGCCTCGACGCCTGAGACCGGCGGCGAGCCGCGGAGGGCGGCGGGTGTGCGCCGGGATCAGGCGATGCCGAGCTCGTGACGGGTCCGGGCGTCCCGCGCCGCCCGCCTGCGGGTGAGGAGCGCGAGGACCGCCGCGGTGAGCAGGATCGGCACGAGGATGCTGGCGAGCCAGATCCACGCCGCATCCGGCCCGAGACCCGCCCAGGTGAGTGCGGTCCACGTCGCGGTGCCGAGGGCGGCGCCGAGCAGCGGCCCGATCGCGACGCCGCGGAGCGAGCGCTGCGGCAGGGCGAAGTGGACGGCCGTCCCCGCGATCGCCCCGAAGACCAGCGCAAGGACGACGAGCATGTCAGGCGACGAAGCCCACGCGACGCGACTGGTCGGTCCCGACCTCGACGAACGCGATGCCGGCCGTGGGGATGACGTAGGTGGCGCCTTTGGAATCGGTGAGGGTCACGTAGGTCGCGCCGCTGTCGAGAGCGGCGGTGACGGTCTGCTTCACGGCGTCGGCCGTCTCGTTCGAGTCGAAGCCGAGCTCGCGCGAGTTCGCGATGCCGATGCGGATCTCCACGGTGATGCCTGCCTTTCCCGGCCCGGGTCTCCGGGCGCGTCTCGAGCCTACGACACCGGCTCCCGGCCCGGACGCGCGGGCCGCTCGCTGTCGGCGAACGGCCCGTCGGCGCCACGCGGGGCGCTGCGGGGCGGGTGTCCGTCGCTCCGGTTAGCGTGGAGCCCATGCCCGACCTGCCGTTCGCCCTCGACACGGCGCAGCAGGCCGTCGTGGGTCTCGAACCGGCGGCATCCGGTGTCGTGATCGGTGCGCCGGGATCGGGCAAGACGGCGACGCTCGTCTCCCGCGTCGTCGCACTCATCGACGACGGGATGCGTCCCGACGAGGTCGTCGTGCTCACCCCGACACGGACGGCCGCGACCGCGTTGCGCGACCGGCTCGCGGTCGGCGTGCGCGTCGCCACGAGCGGTCCGCTCGCGCGATCCGTCCCCGCCTTCGCCTACCAGGTGGTCCGGTCGCACGCGGTCCACGCGGGCGACGAACCGCCGCAGCTGCTCACCGGGCCCGACGAGGACCGGATCATCGGCGATCTGCTGGCGGGCGACGCCGAGGACGAGGCCGACGGCCCGTCGCGCTGGCCGGAATGGCTGCCCGCCGACATCCGCAGCACTCCGGGGCTCCGGGCCGAGATCCGTGCCTTCCTCGCCGAGATGACGACGCTCGGCATCGAGCCCGAGGAACTCGCCGCGCGCGCGGCGGCGACGGACCGTCCGGTCTGGGCGTCGCTCGCCTCGTTCGCGCGGGAGTACCGCTCGGTCCGCGCGCGCATGCGCGGCGCCCACCGCGACGCGGCGGGGCTCGTGCGCGAGGCGGTCGGGCTCCTCCGCAACGCCCCCGCCGGCTCGCCGGCGCTCGGCGCGGTGGCGGGACTGCGGGCGATCCTCGTGGACGACGCGCAGGAGCTGACCCTCGGCGGCGTGGAACTGCTCGAGGCGTGCCGACGGCGGGGGATCGCCGTGCTCGCCTTCGGAGACCCCGACGTGGGCTCGGGATCCTTCCGCGGCGCGCGCCCGGAGAACTTCGCCCGTCTCGCCACGCGGACGCACGTCCTGGACCGCATCCACCGCGGCACGCCCGCCCAGCGGGACCTCGTTGCCCAGGTCACCTCGCGCATCGGCGCCGCGGGACTGGTCGCCCACCGGCATCCGCCCGTCGGGGTCGAACCCGACGAGAGCCTGCGCGCCTTCGCACTCCGCTCCGGCGCGGAGGAGGTCGACCTCATCGCACGCCTGCTGCGCGAACGGCACGTCCACGACGGCGTCCCCTGGGAGCAGCTGGCGGTCATCGCGCACGACTCCCGACAGGTGACGGCGCTCGAGGCGGAGCTGTCGGCGCGCGACGTCCCGACCGGGGCGGTGGGGCCCGCGCGCGCCCTCGCCGAGACGCCCATCGTCCGGGATCTCCTCCGGGCGGTCGACCTCGCGGCCGTCTCCGCGGAGTCACGCAGCGACGACGAGGTGCTCGACGTGCTCGTCGGCGGCGGTCTCGACCCCGTCGAACTCCGCCGGCTCCGGGCGGCGCTGCGGCACGCGGAGCTGCGCCGCGGCGGCGAACGGTCCGCGCGCGAGCTGCTTGCGTCGGGGGTGCGTCATCCCGTGGAATTCGACGTCGTGGACACCCCGGAGGCCCGGCGCGCCGCGCGACTGTCGCGCACGCTGGCCGAGGTCGCCGAGCAGATCCGGACGGGCGCGACGGCGCACGAGCTGCTGTGGACCGTGTGGGAGCAGCGCGGGCTGGAGCGGCAGCTGCGCACGCTGGCCGACGGCCAGGGACCGTTGGCCGACCAGGCCCGCCGCGACCTCGACGCCGTCGTGGCGCTCTTCGAAGCGGCCAAGCGGCACGGCGAGCGGGAGGACGGGACCGCGCCGATCGACCATCTGCGCGCGCTGCTGCACTCCGAGGTCGCGGAGGATCGCCTCCGCACCGGCACCGACGCCAGCGGCGTGCAGATCTCGACGCCTGCCGCGGCGCTCGGCCTCGAGTTCGACACCGTCGTCGTCGCCGGCGTGCAGGACGGCGTCTGGCCGAACCTGCGGCTGCGGGGGAGCCTCCTCGAGACGGCGCGGTTGGCCGAGGAGGACACCGACCTCGACACCGCCGACCGACGTCGCGCGGTGCTGCACGACGAGCTGCGGCTGTTCGCCCGCGCCGTATCGCGCGCCCGCTCCCGGTTGATCGTCACCGCCGTCGACGACGACGACACCGGTCCGAGCGTCCTGTTCGACCTCCTCCCGCCCGCCTCTCCGGCGCCGCGCTCGGCGGAGCACCCGCTCACCCTGCGCGGACTCGTCGCCGCGCACCGCCGCCGGCTCACCGACCCGCGGTCGTCGGAATCCGACCGGGAGGATGCCGCGGGCCAGCTCGCGCTCCTCGCCGCGGCGGGTGTGCCGGGCGCGGACCCGGCGCAGTGGTACGGCCTCGCGGAACCCACGAGCACCGCGCCGCTGCGCGATCTCGACGTCGCGCCGCTGCGCGTGTCGCCCTCCCGCATCCACGCCCTCGAGCAGTGCCAGCTCGACTGGGCGATCGGCGACCTCGGCGGGGATCCCGGTACCGCCGTCGCCGGTCTCGGGACGCTGCTGCACGGCGCGCTCGAGCACGTCGCGACGGCGGACGAGGAGGCGCTGTGGTCCTACGTCGAGGACGGCTGGTCCCAGCTGGAGTTCGAGGCGCCCTGGATCGATGAGGCGGAGCGCCGTCGCGCGCGGGACCTCGTGACCCGGCTGGCCGCGTACCTGCGCGACACCGAGCGGGCGGGCACGACGCTCGTCGGCGCCGAACCGCACTTCGAGGTCGAGCTCCCGGTGCCGGATGCCGCGCACCCGGCGATCCTCTCGGGGTACATCGACCGCGTCGAACGCACCCGGGACGGACGCGTCGTGATCGTCGACCTGAAGACGGGGCGCAGCGAGGCGACGGGTGAGCGCGCCGCCCTGGAGAACCCGCAGCTCGCGGCCTACCAGCTGGCGTTCGAGCGCGGTGCGATCCCCGCGGCGGCGGGAGCGGAGCCCGGGGGTGCGAAACTCCTCGTCCTGAAGGGCACTCGCCACGGCCCGTACGCCGAGCCGCGGCAGGAGCCCTTCGACGACGAGACGCGGGCCGCGTTCCTGGGCCGCGTCGACGAGGCGGTGAGGATCATGCGCGGCACGTCGTTCGTCGCCCCGTTCGAGGAGCACTGCCGTGACGACCACACCCGCGGACTCTGCCGCATCCACACGATCGGACCGGTGAGCTCGGCGTGACCCCCGCACTCCTGAGTCCCGAGGCCGTCGCGGCGGCCCTCGGGCAGTTCCCGCCGACGGCGGAGCAGTCGGCCGTCATCTCCGCGCCGCTGGCGCCGGCGCTCGTGGTCGCGGGCGCCGGCAGCGGCAAGACCGAGACGATGGCCGGTCGTGTCGTCTGGCTCGTCGCGAACGGACTCGTGCGCCGGGACGAGGTGCTGGGGCTCACCTTCACGCGCAAGGCCGCCGGCGAACTCGCGGAACGGATCGGTTCGCGGCTGCGTCGCCTCGGGGAGTTCGAGCGGCGCGGCCTGCTCCCGCACCTCGGTCGGCTCCACGCCGAGGGGCGGCTCGCGGTGTTCGGCGAGCTCGAGCGGTCCGGTGCTCCCGAGTCCGCTCGGCATGCGGCGCTCGACGCCCTCGCACCAGAGTCGCCCGGCGGTGACGGGGCGGACACGCTGCTCGAGCGGCCCGCGGTGTCGACGTACAACAGCTTCGCCGACGCCATCGTCCGCGAGAACGCCGTCCGCATCGGTCGCGATGCCGAGGCGGTCGTGATGAGCGAGTCGGCGGCGTGGCTGCTCATGCGGCAGGTCGTGCTCTCCTCCGACGACCCCCGGCTGCCCGATCGCGCCGAGCGTCCGTCGACCATCATCGACGCGGCGCTGCGGATCGCCCGCGACAGCGTCGACAACCTGGTCGCGCTGGACGACCTCGACGCGTTCTCGACGGCCTTCCAGGACGTCCTCGAGCGTCCCAGTCAGCGCGCCGGGACCTCCGTCTACGCCGAGGTGAGGACGGCGGCTGAGAAGGTGTCGGGACTGTCCGTGCTCGTCGCCCTCGCGCGGACGTACGAGGCCGAGAAGCGCCGCCGCGGGCTCATCGACTTCTCCGATCAGGTCGCCGGGGCGCTGCAGGTGGTCCGGTCGCATCCGGCGGTGGCCGCGGAGCTGCGCGAGCGGTACCGGGTCGTCCTGCTGGACGAGTATCAGGACACGTCCGTCGTGCAGACCGACCTGCTCGCGACGCTCTTCCGGGGCACCGCCGTCATGGCCGTCGGTGACCCGCACCAGTCGATCTACGGCTGGCGCGGGGCGAGCGCGGGGAACCTGGGCGACTTCGCCCGTTCGTTCGATCCGGATGCCGCCGGTCGCAGCTACGCGCTCCTCACCAGTTGGCGCAACGGCGTCGACGTCCTGCGCGCCGCAGGTGCGGTGCTCGCTCCGCTGGACGCCCCCGTCGAGGTGGGCTCCCTCCGGCCCCGCCCGGGGGCGCCGGCGGGGCGGGTCGACATCGTGGTGGAGGACGACCTCGACGCCGAGGCGGATGCCGTCGCGGCGTGGTTCGCGGACGTCCGGGACGAGCGCCACCGCGCGGGACGGGCGACGACGGGCGCGATCCTGCTGCGCAGCAAGAAGCACATGCTGCGCTTCGCGGACGCGCTCGGGCGTCGCGGCATCCCTCACCGCATCCTCGGGCTCGGCGGACTGCTCTCGACTCCGGAGGTCGTCGACGTCGTCTCCGCGCTGCGGGTCATCAGCGATCCGCGGTCCGGCTCCGCGCTCATCCGGCTGCTCGCCGGCCCGCGGTGGTCCGTGGGGCTCGCGGACCTCCGCGAACTCGCGCAGGTCGCGGCGCGGCTGGTGCGGCACGACACCGCGCTGCAACCGCTGCCGACCGAGCTCGCCGAGATCATCCGCGCCTCCGCCGGCGACGAGGGCGGCTCGCTCGTCGCCGCGCTCGATTTCGTCGCGCGGCAGAAGCCCGACCACGGGTGGTTGGCCGGATTCACCCCCGCCGCCCGCGAGCGGCTGCGCGACGCCGGAGCCGTCTTCGCGGGTCTGCGCCGGGCCGCGGGGCTTCCCATCCCCGAGCTCGTGCGACTCGTCGAGAACGAGCTCCGCCTCGACATCGAGCTCGCGGCGAACGAGTCGCGCGGACCCGCGCGTACGGCCTCCGATCAGCTCCGCGCGTTCGTCGACGAGCTGCACGGGTTCCTGCAGACCGACGAGCGCGGCTCGCTGCCCAGCCTGCTCGCCTGGCTCGACCGGGCCGAGCGCATCGACGAGTTCGCGCCCCGGACCGAACCGCCCGAGGACGATGTCGTGCAGCTCTTGACGATCCACGGATCCAAGGGCTTGGAATGGGATGCCGTCGCCGTCGTCCGTGCCGTCGAGGACGAGCTGCCCGCCGCACTCCGGGATGCGCAGGGATGGCTCGGCTTCGGCGTCCTGCCGTACTCCTTCCGCGGCGACCGCGAGTGGCTGCCCGCGTTCCTGTGGTCGGCGCACGACGCGCCGACGCAGCAGGATCTCAAACGGGAGCACGCGGCGTTCAAGGACGGCATCCGCGAGCGACACCTCGCCGAGGAACGGCGGCTCGCGTACGTTGCGGTGACCCGGGCGCGCGAGCACCTGCTCATCTCGGCGTCCCCCTGGGCGGGGACGAAGAAGCCGCGCGTCGTGAGCCGGTTCGTCCGTGAGATCGCGGACGAACTCGAGGCGCCCCTGCCCGAGTCGGAGACGACGGAGAACCCGTACGAGGGGGCGCGGGCGACCCTCGAGTGGCCGATCGACCCGCTCGGGGCGCGGTCGGCGCGGGTGCGGGATGCGGCGGCGCGGGTGCGGCAGGCGATGGCGGCCGCCCCGGCGACACCCACGCGCGACCTCGAGCTCCTGCTGGCCGAGCGGGCCGCCCGGGCCGCGGGGCGGTCGCCGCACGCACCGACGCGCATCCCGGCATCCCGATTCAAGGACTTCGTGGCGGACTACGGCGCGGCTGCGATCGCGGCGGCCCGGCCGCTGCCCGAGCGACCCTACCGTCAGACGCGGCTGGGCACGCTCTTCCACGCGTGGGTCGAGCAGCGTTCCGGACTGGTGGGCCGCGCGCGGTCGGCCGACGACGTCCTCTGGGACGACGACGAGGACGCGACCTCGGCGTCGCCGGCGGACGCCGAGGCGCTCGACCGGCTGCGCGAGGCGTTCCTCGCCTCGGAGTGGGGGGACCTGCAGCCGATCGAGGTCGAGACCGAGATCGACTTCGTCGAACCGGATCCGCTCGGCGACGGCCGGCCGCACGTCGTCATCTGCAAGCTCGACGCCGTCTACCGCCGGGGCGATCGGATCGAGATCGTGGACTGGAAGACCGGGCGCCCGCCCCGCACCGCGGCGGAGCGCACCGAGCGGATGCTGCAGCTCGAGCTCTACCGGCGGGCGTACCACGCGAAGCACGGCGTGCCGACGGAGCGGATCGACGTCGCGCTGTTCTACGTCGCCGACGGCCTCATCCTGCGCGGCTGAACCGGTGGGCGGTCCGGGGAGGGGTCAGGCCGTGCCCGTCCACCGGCGCAGCGCGTTCTTCGCGGCGTCGTCGGGATCGCTCTCCTCGGCGGCGGGTGCGTCGTCGGTCCCCGGCCAGTCGCTGAACTCGATCGGCTCGGTCTCCTGGTCGACGGCGTCAGACGCGGCCGGCGCGGCCGTGGCTTCGGCGTCCTCGTCGAGGAGGCCGTCGATGAGACCGGGGTCGTAGGCGTCGGTGTGCATCGAGGTGTCGACGGCCTCGGCCGCGCCGGCGGGGACGCGCCCGAGCGCGGCGATGGCGTCGTCGACGCTGATCGTCCCGCTGCCGATCGGCGGTTCGTCGCGGACGCTCTCATCCAGCGACTCGAGCAGCGCCACGGCATCCGCGGTCACCGTCTCGGAGGCGGAATCGTGTCCGTGGACGAGCCACTTCGCGAACTCGAGCTCGGCGTGCAGGCGGGCCCGCTCGGCGAGCATGGTGTCGGGGGAGCGGCCAGCGGCGGCGCTGTAGGCGACGACGACGTCGGATGCCGCGTCGGGGGCGCTCGCGATCCAGCGCAGGTCCTCGGCCGGGTCTCCGATGCTCAGGCCGCCCCACGTCAGCAGCCCCGAGACCGTCGGGACCCCGTCGACGTCGGTCAGCGTGAAGGCGGACGGGTCGACGCCGCCCAGGGTCACGGTGGGCTCGACGTGCCAGAGCGCGTCGAGGGCGACGGCGCGGCTCCAGCGGCGGAGCAGGCCGAACGGCAGACGGCCCGTCGCCTCGGCGCGGTCGAGCAGACGCTCGGTGTCGGTGCGGACCTGCGCCGCGGTCCGGGCGGGGAGCCCCGCGCCCTGCACGATCGAGGACGGCAGATCGTGGATGCCGGCGATCGCCGCCGCGAGGGCGGTCGCCACCCCGCGACCCGGCGGGACGTGTGAGGCGTCGACCCGGTAGCCCGGCAGGTAGGTCTGCACGCGGGCCGTGCGGGTGCCGAGGCGCGCCTGTCCGACGTGCTCGGGAGCCAGGAAAGGCAGCATGGCGCGGACCCCCGCCGTGAGGGCGGCCAGCGCCGTCGTCTCCCGGACGGCCTCGGCTTCGGCCTCGTCGCTCTCGGGGACACGCACCACGAGGCGCGAGCCGTCGTCGAGGTGGATGACGGCGCTGTCGAAACGCCCGCCCGCTCCCTCGGTGAGGGCCGCGGCGCCCGTGATGGCCGTGCGCACACCCGTCGCCTGCGAGAGAGCCGCCGTGGCAGCCGCGGCTAGAGTGAGAGGAGAGCGTGCCATGCCCCCCAGGGTAGGCGGGGCACGCCCCCGCGCACCGGCGCCACGCCCGCAAGAGAGGTCCTCGATGACGACGAAGGACGTCCCGCCGCCCCTGGCGCGCGCGGTCATCGACCGCGCGGCGCAGGAGCGACTCGACGACGGTCTGCTCGACCGCATCCGTACCGATGCCGACACCCGCGTGCTGCTGCTGCACGGCGACCGCGCCCCCGTCGGGGGCCCGTCGACGCTGCACTGGGTCGCCCCCGACGCCGTCCCGGACGGAGCCGTGTGGGCCTTCCTCGGCCGCGACGACGCGCACCGGCCCGTCGTCGTCGCAGCGCTCCCGGCATCCGCGGACGAGCCCGTGATCCCGGGCGTCGAGTGGGCGGGGCTCCGCGCGGTGGGCGGCGACCTCCTCGCCGACGAGGCCGGACGCTTCGTGCAGGGACTGAGCATCGGGCGGTGGTTGATCGACGCGCCGTTCTGCCCCGCGTGCGGCGGAGAGACGCGCGTCGAGCAGGCCGGCTGGTCCCGACGCTGCTTGCAGTGCGGCCGGCAGCACTTCCCGCGGACGGATCCCGCCGTGATCGTGGCCGTCGCGAGCGCCGACGGCGAGCGTCTGCTGCTCGGCCGGAACGCGGCCTGGGGCGACATCCCCACCTATTCGACGTTCGCCGGGTTCGTCGAGGCCGGCGAATCGCTGGAGACGACCGTCGAGCGTGAGGTCGCGGAGGAGGCCGGCGTCCGTCTCGATCGGATCGTGTACCGCGGGTCGCAGGCGTGGCCCTACCCGCGCTCGCTCATGCTCGGCTTCACCGCCCACGCCGTCGCGGATGCGGAGGCCCGCGCCGACGGCGAGGAGATCCTCGACGTCCGCTGGTTCACCCGCGACGAGATCCGCGACGCCCTCGCCGGCCGAGGGGAGATCCGCCTGCCCGGCCGTGCGTCCATCGCGCGCAGCCTCATCCTGCGGTGGGTGGGGGAGTGAGCGTCGACCCCCTCGCGGACCTGGACGAGCGGCAACGCGAAGCGGCGTCGACGCTGCGCGGGCACGTCTGCGTGCTCGCCGGCGCGGGGACCGGCAAGACGCGGGTCATCACCCACCGGATCGCCCACGGCGTCGACACCGGCGCGTACTCGCCGCAGCGCGTCATGGCCGTGACCTTCACGACGAAGGCCGCCGGTGAACTTCGCGGCCGGCTGCGCGCCCTCGGCGTCGAGGGTGTGGCCGCGCGCACCTTCCACGCCGCCGCGCTCGCGCAGCTCAACTTCTTCTGGCCGCAGGTGGCGCGCGACACCGCTCCCGCGATCGTCGACAGCAAGGTGCGACTGCTCTCGCACGCCGCCGACGGGATCGGTCTGCGGCTGGATGCCTCCACCCTCCGCGACGTCGCGTCGCAGATCGAATGGCGCAAGGTCACGATGCGCTCGATCGAGCAGTACGCGGTCGATCGCCCCGGCGGCATCCCGGGTCTGGCCCTAGACCCCCTCATCGCCCTGCAGCGCGCCTACGAGAAGCTGAAGGACGAGCGGCGTCAGCTCGACTTCGAGGACGTGCTGCTCGCGTGCGCGGGCATGATCGAGTCGGAGCCGCGGGTCGCCGCCGCCGTCCACGAGCAGTACCGGCACTTCACGGTCGACGAGTTCCAGGACGTGTCGCCGGTGCAGAACCGGCTGCTGGAGCTGTGGCTCGGCGATCGCCGCGACCTCTGCGTCGTCGGCGACGCGAGCCAGACGATCTACTCCTTCGCCGGCGCCGATCCCCGCTACCTCCTGGACTTCGCCACGCGGGACGACGACGTGACGGTCGTGCGCCTGGAGCGCAACTACCGATCGGATGCCGCGGTCCTCGCGGTCGCCAACGAGCTGATGCGCGGGCGCCCCGGGGCACTGCAGCTCTCGACCCCCGCACCCGCGGGGCCCGCCCCCGAGGTCACCGCATACGACGACGACGCCGCGGAGGCGGAGGGTATCGCCGCGCGGATCGCCGCGCAGCTCGCCTCCGGAGTCGACCCGCACGACGTGGCCGTCCTGTACCGGCTGAACGCGCAATCGGCGCCGCTGCTGGCCGCGCTCTCCGCCCGCGGCATCCCCGCCACCGTCCTCGGCGGCAAGCGGTTCTGGGACCTGCCCGAGGTGCGCCAGGCCCTCCTCGCCCTGCGCGGCGCCTCTGTGGCGCCGCTGTCGGGATCGTTCCTCGCGACCGTCCGCGACGTCCTTCGGTCGCTGGGGCTGACCGACGAGGCGCCGCCGGCGGGCGGGGCGTTGCGCGACGCCTGGGAGGCGCGGGCCGCGGTGCTCCGCCTCGCCGAGGAGGCGCCCGAGGGCACGACGCTCCGCGCGTTCACCGACGAGCTGACGGCGCGCGCCAAGGCGCAGCACGAGCCGACGATGCGGACGGTGACTCTCGCGACGCTGCACGCCGCGAAGGGCCTCGAGTGGCCGCACGTGCACCTCATGGGCCTCAGCGAGGGGTTGCTCCCGATCTCGTACGCGACGAGCTTCGAGCAGATCGACGAGGAGCGTCGCCTGACCTACGTGGGTGTCACGCGGGCCGCGCGTACGCTGTCGCTCTCGTGGGCTCGACGGTCGGGGAACCGGGAGCGTCAGCGCTCCAGATTCCTTCAGGAGATCGGCAGAGGCACGCTGCGTGAGGGCGGTGCGCGCGGGTCTCGCGCTGTCCGTCCGCCGCGGTGAGGACGACCGACCGTCCCGCGTCGCCGGTGCGCAGCAACCGGGCGGCCAGCGCCGCCGCCTCGACCAGCAGGAGCGGCTCGGTCGCGACGGACGGGCGCGCGAGCAGCTGAGCCGCGACGAGCGGCCATTCCGGGTCGCGGTCGCGCCGATCGGCGTGCAGGCAGGCGATGCACGCGGTGCGGCCCGGCACGACGAGCGGGCCGACGACGACACGGTCGCCGGCGAGTTCGATCGGCAGATGCGGGGTGTCCTCCGCCGCGAGGCGCGCCGCGCGGTGCGGATCGATCAGCTGGGCGGCGACGACCACGACCGGGCCCGGCCCGGGCGGCAGCGCCCACCGCTCGCACGCGGCGATCTCGAGACCCGCGGCCGCGAGGCCCGCCACGAGGGTCGTCTCGTCGTCGTGGCCGAGGTCGGCGGGCAGCTCGATGCGGACCGGCGGGACCGGCGCGGCGTCGGCGACCAGGGCGTCTCGGATGCGGCTGAGGAAGGCGTTCGCCTCACCCGGGCCCGCGCCCAGTTCCCGCGCGAGCGGTACGAGGCGACCGTCCGGGATGCCGTCGACCAGCGCGTCGAGCAGACGTTCCTGCCAGGGCTGCAGGCCCGTGAGCGGGCGCTCGTCGTCGATGCCGAGTTGCACGCTGGTGGGTGTGCGCCACAGCGGCGGGTGGGAGGGGGCGAGACGCAGCATGCCGCGATTCTGGCCGTGATGCCGCCGCCGGCGGGTGTGCCCTCCACAGGCCCGTCGTGCCATGGGCGCGGGCCGGGGCCTGTGGAGGAGGCGCGGGTCAGACGGGGCGCGGCCCAGTGGGACCGTCGTCCCCGCCCGCGGCGTCGCCCGTGAACGGGTCGTCCTGTCCGCCGGCCTCTTCGTCGAGCAGCGCTTCGAGCGCGTCGTCGAACGCGTCGCGCTCGGGCTCCTCGCCCCGCTGACGCGCCTGCAGTCGCGCGATGAGTCCCGCCGGTTCGTCGATGTCCTCGGCCGTGGGCATGAGGTCGGGGTAGTCCCAGAGACCGTCGCGAGCAGCGGAACCCACGGCATCCGTCACGGCGCGCCACATGGCCGCGGCCTCCCGGAGTCGTCGCGGACGGAGCTCGAGGCCGACGAGCGACGCCATCGCCTGCTCGGCAGGACCTCCGACGGCCCGGCGACGGCGAACCGCCTCGGCGATGCGGTCGGCGGAGGGCACGCGGGTCGTCGCGTCCGCCGTGACGACGTCGACCCAGCCTTCGATGGTCGCGAGCAGGTTCTCGAGCCGGGTCAGGGCCGCGACCTGCGCCTCGGAGCGCTGCGGCAGCAGGGCGCCGCTCTCGATCGCGGCCTTCAGCTCGTCGGGGGAGGACGGGTCGAACCGCGAGGCGAGGTCCTCGAGCGCGTCGGTGTCGACGTGGACGCCGCGCGCGAAGTCGGTCACCTGCGAGATGACGTGCAGCCGCAGCCACTTCGCGTGACGGAACAGGCGTGCGTGGGCGAGTTCCCGGGTGGCGAGGACGAGGGCGAGCTGGTCCTCCTCGATCTCGAGGTCGCGTCCGAAGTCGGCGAAGTTCTGCGGCAGGATCGCGGCCTCGCCGGTGGGCATGAGCGGGATGCCGACATCGCCGCCGCTGACCACCTCGAGCGAGAGCTTGCCGATCACCGCGCCCAGCTGGCCGGCGAACAGCGCCCCGCCGACGCGGCGCATCAGGCGCCCGGCGCCCTCGATGGCCGGACGCATCTCCTCCGGGGTCTGCGACTCGAGCGCCGCCATGAGGGCGTCGCTGATCGAGGTCGCCACCGGCTCGGCGAGTTCCTGCCACACGGGGAGCGTCGCCTCGACCCACTGCCCACGGGTGATCGGGCGGGGCGTCTGGGCGAGCTCGCCGATCGTCGTCGCCTCGCTGAGCCAGAGCGAGGCCAGCGCGAAGGCCTGGTCGAACTCGGTGCGCGCCCCCGTCGTGATCCCGAGTCCGTCGCGGTTGGCGATGTGGAGCGCCTGCGTCTTCGCCGCCGACCAGTCCACGCCGTCGTCGCCGTCGCCTCCTGCCATCGCCGCCTGCAACTGGCGCATGATGTTCTGCATCATCGCCGGGTCGATCCCCATCCCCGACAGCTGCCGCAGCTGGTCGGGGTCGATCCCGCCCTGACCGCCCAGCATCCGGCGGAGCATCTCGGCGAGGTCGTCGTCGCCGGGGAGATCGTCGCCGGTCCGGTCCGCGTCATCGGTCATGTCAGGCGCCTTTCAGCAGGGGGGAGACGTCTCGTTCTACGCTAATGGCAGGTTTTCTCCGCCCGGTCCGAGCGGGAGACATCCCGTGTACGCCGGCCGCGAACGAGCGCCGGAGGAAGGACGCGCGTGTCGCTTTTCGAGGACGCCACCGCCACCCCGTCGCGCTCCACCGACCCGCGGCGGTCCGGCGGGTCGCGTCGCTTCTCCGTGGGCGTCTGGGCGCTCGTGATCGCGTTGGTGGCGCTCCTGGTGCTGAGCTTCCTCCCGACCGGGTTCGTCATCCAGCGCCAGGGACCCGTCGTCAACACCCTCGGTTCCGCCGAGAACACCGACGGAGAAGAGGTCCCGCTCATCTCCGTCCGCGGCGCGGAGACCTATCCCACGGCCGGTGCCCTCGACCTCACCACCGTGCAGATCGCCGGCAACCGCGAACGCACCCCTTCGTGGTTCGAGCTGGCGATGGCGTGGTTCGACCCGTCCCAGGCGGTCCTGCCGATCGACCAGGTGTTCCCCGCCGGGACGACCACCGAGCAGCGCAACGAGGAGAACGCCGCCCTGATGGTCGACTCGCAGAAGGAGGCGGCGGCGGCGGCGCTCACGCAGCTCGGCTACGAGGTCCGCTCGCACGTCGGCGTCGGCGCCCTCACGGAGGACTCGCCCTCGAGCGGGATCCTCGAGGTCGGCGACGAGATCGTGAGCGCCGACGGGACCCCGATCGGCGACACGGCGCAGCTCCGCTCCGTGATCAACGACGGCGGCGGCGACCCGGTCGAGCTCGTCATCCGACGAGGTGACGCCGAGCGCACGGTCACCGTCACCCCGGTGCGCAGCGAGACGGCGGACGGCCCGGTCTGGATCATCGGGATCACGACGGCCCGCGACTTCGACTTCCCGATCGACGTGACGATCCAGCTCGACCGCATCGGCGGTCCGAGCGCCGGTCAGATGTTCGCCCTCGGCATCATCGACACCCTGACCCCCGGCGAGCTCAACGGCGGCGAACAGGTCGCCGGCACCGGCACGATCGACTCGGCCGGCACGATCGGTCCGATCGGCGGCATCCGTCAGAAGCTCTACGGAGCGTTGGATGCCGGTGCGGACTACTTCCTCGCCCCGCAGCGCAACTGCGACGAGGTCGTCGGGCACATCCCGGGTGACCTGCGCGTCATCCCGGTCGCGACCCTGGACGACTCGCTCGCCGCCCTCGACGCCATCCGCACGGGGGAGGGCGTCGACGACCTGCCCGTGTGCACGGTCGGCTGAGCGCGGCATCCCGCCCCTGCGATTCCGCCCAGAGCGCACCGCGCCCCGGCCGCGCGCCCGATGACCCCCGCCTAGGATGAAAGGGTGACCTCGACACCTGCCGGGCCTGCCACGTCCACCCCTCCGAACCCCGTTCGTCGCACGATCGCCATCACCGTCGGCGTGCTCGTCGCCCTGGTGATCGCGTTCTTCGCGTTCGCGGGCCTGTACACCGACTGGCAGTGGTACCGGCAACTCGGTTTCGACGGCGTCCTGGTGACGCAGTGGACCGCCCGCGTGGTCATGTTCCTCGTCGGCTTCGCCGCGATGGCGCTGCCCGTGTTCGCGGCCATCCAGCTCGCCTACCGGCTCCGTCCGGTCTACGCGCGACTCAGTTCGCAGCTCGACCACTACCAGGAGGTCGTCGAACCGCTACGACGCCTGGCGATGTGGGGCATCCCGGTCTTCTTCGGCTTCTTCGCCGGGTTCGCGGCCTCCGCGCAGTGGGAGACGGTCTGGCTCTGGGCGAACGGCGTCTCCACCGGCCAGAAGGACCCGCAGTTCGGTCTGGACACCGGGTTCTACCTGTTCCAGATGCCGTTCTACAGCGTCGTCCTCGGGTTCGCCTCGGCCGTCCTGCTCATCTGCCTGCTCGTCACCGTCGTCGTCTCCTACCTCTACGGATCGGTGCGCGTCGGCCAGCGCGAGCTGCGCATCTCGAAGGCCGCCCGCATCCAGCTGGCCATCGTCGCGGCGCTCTACCTCGCCGTGCAGGCCGTGAGCCTGTGGCTCGACCAGTACAAGACCCTCACGACGCAGGGCGAGCGCTTCACCGGCGCGAGCTACGTCGACGTCAACGCGGTCATCCCGGGACTTGCGATCCTCTCCGTCGCCGCCGCCATCGTCGCGGCGCTGTTCATCGTCACCGCGATCATCGGCCGCTGGCGCTTCCCGCTCATCGGCACCGCGCTCCTGATCGTCTCCTCGCTCGTGGTGGGCGTCGCCTACCCGTGGGCGGTGAGCCAGTTCCAGGTGGCGCCGAACCTAGAGACCTACGAAGCGCCCTACGTGGAGCGGAACCTCGAGGCGACGAAGTTCGCCTACGGCATCAATGGGCTCGAGAAGACCCCGTACGAGGCGGTCACGACCGCCGAACAGGGGCAGCTCCGCGCGGACGCCGACACCACGGCGTCGATCCGTATCATGGACCCCGCCATCATCGGTCCGACGGTGCGTCAGCTCGAGCAGTACCGCTCGTACTACCAGTTCCAGAACCCGCTCGACGTCGACCGGTACGAGATCGACGGCAAGACGCAGGATGCCGTCGTCTCGGTGCGCGAGCTCAACCTCGACCAGCTGGGCACCGCGCAGTCCTGGTACAACAACACCCTCGTCTACACGCACGGCTACGGTGTCGTCGCGGCCAAGGGCAACGAGCGCACGGACGACGGCAACCCGGTCTTCCTCGAGCGCGGCATCCCGACCGCGGGCGACCTCACGCAGAATGAGGAGTACGAACCGCGCATCTACTTCGGCGAGTCGTCGCCGCCGTACTCGATCGTCGGAGCTCCCGAGGGCAGCGACCCCGTCGAGCTGGACTACCCCCGCGGTGAGGACGGCGCCGACCAGACCCGTACGACGTTCGCGGGCGACGGCGGCCCGAACATCGGCAACCCCTTCAACCGGTTGCTGTACGCGCTGAAGTTCCAGTCGACCGACATCCTCTTCTCCGACGGCATCAACGAGAAGTCGCAGATCCTCTACGACCGCAACCCGCGCGATCGCGTGCAGAAGGTGGCGCCGTACCTCGAGCTCGACAGCGACCCCTACCCGAGCGTCGTCGACGGTCGTGTCGTGTGGATCATCGACGGCTACACCCTCAGCAACAACTACCCGTACTCCTCGATCGTGAGCCTGCGGGATGCGATCTCGGACACGACCAACACGCAGCCGCGCGTCGCGCTCGACGACGTCAACTACATCCGCAACTCGGTGAAGGCGACCGTCGACGCCTACGACGGTTCGGTGACGCTGTACGCGTGGGACGACCAGGACCCGCTGCTGAAGGCGTGGCAGAAGATCTACCCGTCGACGCTGAAGCCGGTGAGCGAGATGTCCGGCGACCTCATGAGCCACGTGCGCTACCCGACGGACCTGTTCAAGGTGCAGCGCGCCATGCTCGGGACCTACCACGTCGACGACGCGCAGTCCTTCATCCGTCGCGACAACGCCTGGCGCACGCCGCAGGACCCGGTGACGCCGGCGAACCTGCAGCCGCCGTACTACCTGACGATGCAGATGCCGGGGCAGGACAAGCCCTCGTTCTCGATGTTCACCTCGTTCATCCCCGCCTCGGTCGGTGAGGACGAGCGCAACGTGCTGCTCGGTTACCTCGCGGTGGACTCGAACGCGGGATCCGAGGCCGGCAAGAAGGGCGAGGACTACGGCACGCTCCGCATGCTCGAGATCGGGGCGGACGTGTCCGTTCCCGGTCCCGGACAGGTGCAGAACGAGTTCCGCTCGAACGCGAGCGTCGCCCGCGAGGTCAACCTGCTGCAGCAGGGCCAGTCGGACGTCCTGAACGGCAACCTGCTGACCCTGCCCGTCGGCGGCGGCCTGCTGTACGTGCAGCCGGTCTTCGTGCAGGCCTCCAGCGGAACGCAGTTGCCGCAGCTGCGGAAGATCCTGGTCTCCTTCGGCAAGCAGGTCGCCTTCGAGGACACCCTCCAGCAGGCACTCGACAAGCTCTTCGGCGGCGACTCCGGCGCGACCGCGGGCGACGACGGGACGACCCCGACGCCGTCGGCGACACCCGGCGCGACCCCGTCGCCGGAGCCGACGGACGGCACCTCCACGCCGCCGGCCGGTGTCGGCGACGAGACCGCTCGCCTGCTGCAGGAGGCGCGCGAGGTCATGCTCGCCCGCGACGATGCGATGCAGAAGGGCGACTGGGCCGCCTACGGCGAGCAGGACGAGCGGCTGACGAACATCATCGACCGACTGATCCAGCTCGACGGGGAGTGACCCCGACCGATCGGGTGGTGGCGGCTCAGCGCACGAGCAGCCACCACCAGATCAGCAGCAGCGTGACGAGGAACCCGGCGATCTGGTTCAGCCACAGGAAGCGGTCCCAGCCGCGGGTGGCGGCTGCGGCATCCGCGTCACGGATCGACCGGTACGGCCAGACCGTGACGAGATACGGGATGGCGACGATCGCGGCCAGCGGTCCCGGCCATTCCGTGGCGAGCATGAGCGCTCCGGCGGCCGCGTAGGCGACGAGCGAGAACCGCACGGTCCACGCGGCGCCGCGCGCCGTCGCGATCGAGGAGATCGTCGCCTCGCGGTCAGCGACGACGTCCTGCACGGCGCCGAACGCGTGCGACGCCACGCCCCAGAGGGCGAACGCGACGATCACGAGGACGAGCTGCGGCGTCCACATCGCGCCGGTGAGGACGAGCGCGTACACCGCGGGCGAGAAGAAGTGGATGCTGCTGGTGATCGAGTCGGCGAACGGCCGCTCCTTCAGCCGGAGCGGCGGCGCGCTGTAGAAGACGACCGCGAGCAGGCTCAGGCCGAGGACGAGCCAGGATGCCGGGGGCCCAGCGATCACGAGGGCGATGACGAACGGGGCGCAGAGCAGCACGGACGCCCAGAGGACGGCGGGGTGCAGCCGCTTGTCGAGGATGGCTCCGTGCGCGCCGCCCTTGCGGGGGTTGCGGAGGTCGGACTCGTAGTCGAACACGTCGTTGACGCCGTACATCGCGACGTTGTACGGGATCAGGAAGAAGATCGTCCCGATCACCAGCACGAGGTCGATTTCGCGTGCGCTGAGGAGGTACGCCGCGGCGAACGGGTACGCCGTGTTGATCCAGCTCACCGGTCGTGAGGAGACGAACAGCTGACGGACGAACAGCGCCGGGCTCATGCGGCATCCCGCTGCGAACGAAGGCGGGGCGCGGGAAGGAGGGCACCGATCGCGGGCAGCAGGAACGCCGCGCAGATCGGGTACGCGAAGTCCTCGATCGGTGCGAGCCCGATGCGGATGCCGCTGATGTGCTGCTCGGGGTAGGTGAACAGGTCGGCCGCGATCATCAGGTTGTCGAATACCGCGGTGAAGGCGATGAGGACGAGCGCCGTCCACAGGGAGGCCGTGAGGCGCGCCTTGGCACCCGGGCGCCGCGCCGAGACGAGGGTCACGACGACGGTGACGAGCGCGAACGGGACGACGAGGAGCGGATACGTCACGCCGCCTCCCGCCCGGCACGTCGCCGCGCGGCGACACGCAGGGCGATCGCGTGCACGACGAGCGTCAGGTGGCACAGGAAGGCGAGGAAGACCGGTTCCTCGAGCGGGAGGTGCGGGGCGAGGTCCACGCCGAGCAGCAGCGGGCTGTCGCCGCGGACGAAGACGCCGCTCGCGATGCCGGCGATGTCCCAGACGAGCAGGAAGACCGTGCCGCACGCGATGAGCAGCAGCGTCCTCCCGGGGGCGGCACCGAGGGCGAGGCGATGCCGGAGGTCGACGGCGAGCACCCCGAGCGCCGAGACGATCAGGGCGACGAGGTACAGTCCCGCCACCGTGGTCAGCCCTTCGCGTGCGCCGGGGTGGGCAGCTGCCCCGTGGAGGTGTCGCCGTCGAGCAGTTTGACGACGAGCTCCGCCGAGATGAGGCACATGGGCAGGCCGACGCCGGGGAGCACGGTCTGGCCGGCGTAGAGCAGTCCGTCGACCTTCGAGCGCAGGCCCGGTCGGAACATCGCCGACTGTCGGAGCGTGTGCGCGAGTCCGAGCGCCCCGCCCCGGAACGAGCCGAAGTCCGCGGCGAAGTCGCCGGGCGTGATCGTGCGACGCACCCGGACGCGGTCGGCGAGGTCGGGGACGCCCGTCCAGTCGGCGATCTGCGCGATGACGGCGTCGGCGGCCGCCTCGATCCGGGGGTCGCCGGCGCCGTCCACGCCGCCGCGGCCGAGCTCGGGAGCGGCGGGCATGGGGACGAGGACGAAGAGGTTCTCGTGCCCGGCCGGCGCGACGTCGTCGTCCGTCGCGCTGGGGCGGCAGACGTAGAGCGACGCGGGGTCCGGGATGCCGTCTGCGGCTCCCTCGCCGAAGATCGCGTCGAAGTTCGCCTTCCAGTCCTTCGTGAACAGGAGGGTGTGGTGCTCGAGCTGGGGGAGTTCGCCCTCGACGCCGAGGAGGATGAGCAGCGCGCCGAACGACGGCGTGCGCTTGTCCCACCACGCGTCGCTGCGCGAGCGCAGCTCCGGCTCGAGGAGGACCGTCTCGGTGTGGTGCATGTCCGCCGTCGAGATGACGTGGTCGGCCGCGACGACGGTGCCGTCGGCCAGGCGGATGCCGGTGGCCTGGCCCCCCTCGGTGAGGATCCGTTCGACCGGGGTGCCGGTGCGGATCTCGGCGCCCCGGCCTTCGGCCAGGCGCGCGATCGCCCGGATCACCTGCACGAGGCCCCCGCGCGGATAGAGCACCCCGTCGTCGAGATCGAGGTGGCTCATGAGGTGGTACAGGCTCGGCGCGTCGTAGGGCGATCCGCCGAGGAAGACGGCCGGGTAACCCAGCACCTGCTGCAGCACGGGGTCGGAGAACTTCTTCTCGACGTGGGTCGAGAGGGGGCGCAGGAGCAGCGGCAGAAGGGTGCCGAGCTTGCGGAGGACGTCGGGGTGGGCGAGGCCTTTGAGGGACACATACGGGTCGTAAAGGAACCGTGAGACGGCGAGGTCGTAGATCTCGCCCGCCGAGTCCAGGTACGTCGCCAGTTCGGCGCCGGCGCCGGGTTCGCGCGCCTCGAAGGCCGCGACGGCGGCATCCCGTCCCGACACGACGTCGAAGGGCTCCCGCTCGCCCTCGTGGTAGACGCGGTAGGCCGGTTCGAGGCGCACCAGGTTCAGTTGTTCCCGGGCGCTCGTGCCCAGGAGGGCGAAGAAGTGGTCGAACACCTCGGGCATGAGGTACCAGCTCGGGCCGGTGTCGAACCGGAAACCGTCTTTCTCCCAGCTCCCGGCACGCCCGCCGACGTCGTCCAACGCCTCGAAGACGGTCACCCGGTCACCGCGGTCGGCGAGCAGCGCCGCGGTCGCCAGGCCTGTGATGCCGCCACCGATGATCGCGATACGCCGGCTCATTCGGGGGTTCTCCGATTCTGTCGTGTCGTGCGAGGCGTGAGGGGTCGACGGTGCGCGACGGCCGCGCGGGCGGCGATCGCCGCCTTGACCGGCGTGGGCACGCGGACCCGGACGCTGAGGTCCTCGGTGCGGCGCAGCCGTTCGGTGAGTTCGGCGAAGAGGCCGTGCGCGGTGGCGACGGCGACCCGGCAGTCGGCGGGGAGGAGCGGGATGGTCGCGGCCGCGGCATCCAGGTCCCCGTCGATGCGGGCGAGCACCTCCCGGCGGCGCGTCGCGCCGTCGCTGACACCGAGGTAGTCCCGTCCCAGCCGCCCGGCGTCGTCGGCGTGGTCGCGGAGGAAGTTGATGTCCTGGAACGCCGCGCCGAGCCGACGGGCCCCCGTGACCAGGACGGCATCGGGGTCGCGGGGGACTCCCGCGCCGGCGTTCACGAACACCTGCAGGCACATGAGCCCGACGACCTCCGCCGAGCCGTAGACGTAGTCGTCGTGCGACGCCTCGTCGTGCTCGGCGCGCTCGAGGTCGGTGCGCATGGACGCGAAGAAGGGTTCGATGTGGTGCCGCGCGATGCCGCACTCCCGCGCCGTCCGCGCGAACGCGTGGACGATGAGGTTCGCACTGAAGCCGCGCTCGATCGCGGCGTAGGTCTCGGTTTCGAGTGCGTCGAGCACGTCGCGCTGCTCGCCGAGCGGGACTCCCGCGGCGGAGGCTGCGCCGTCGACGATCTCGTCGGCGACGCGGACGAGGGCGTAGACGTTCCGCACATGCGGCCGGACGCGCGGCCCGAGCAGGCTCGTCGCGAGGCCGAACGACGTGGAGTAGGCGCGGATGACGGATGCCGCGGCGGCGACCGCCGTCTCGTCGTAGAGCGTGTCGGTCATCGGGGGATGCGGTCCTCCACGGCGGCAGCGAGTGCGGCGAGGAGGACGACGGCGTCGCGGGGGAGCGCGGCGTCGGCGGCGAGGGTCCGCGCGGAGCGCAGCGTCTGCGCGATCATCTCGACGGTGCGTTCCCGGGCGCCGCTCGCCGTCAGCTCGCGCTGGGCGTGTTCGATCGCGATCGGGCCGGTGGGCGCCATCGCCAGGGCCGAGGCGATCTGGGGCCATGCCTCGGTCTCGGCCGCCATCGCGATGAGGGGGGTCCGTTTCGAGGCGCGCAGGTCCGCCCCGGGTTCGCGCCCGGCTTCGGCACGGGTGCCGAAGGTGCCGATCAGGTCGTCGGCCAACTGGAACGCCACACCGATGGCGGACCCGGCCGCCTCGAGCGCCGCGCGCTGGTCGTCGTTCGCGCCGGCGAGCAGGGCGCCGGCGGCCAGCGGTGCCTGGAACGAGTAGAAGGCCGTCTTGTCGCGCGCGGTGCGCAGGAGCGTGTCCGTCGGCGGCAGGTCCGCGCCGATGGACTGTTCGACGTCGGCGAGCTCCCCGGCCGCCGAGACGAGGACCGCGTCGTCGAGCAGGATGAACAGAGCCGCACGCTGGGGTGACGTGACGGGTGCCGTCGCGATCAGCCGGGTCGCTTCGAACAGGAGCAGGTCTCCCGCGAGCACCGCCGCCGCCGACCCGAGCAGTCGCGATTCGTCCTCGTCCCCGCCCCGCACGCGCGCGCGTTCGCGGAAGCGGCCGACGACGTTCGGGATGCCGCGCCGCTCGACGTCGCCGTCGATCAGGTCGTCGTGGACGACGAAGGCGGCGTGGAGCAGTTCGAAGGCGGCCGCGACGCGCCACAGGCCGGGGGAGCGGCCGGCATCACCGCCGAACGCCTCGAAGGCGGCGACGACGAGCGCGGGCCGGAGGCGCTTGCCCCCCGTCGCAGAGGCCGCGGTGGCGTCCCCGAGAGCCGCCGATGCCTCGCCGAGCGCCGCCGAGCGCACCCGGAGCCGCTCGAGCGCCACCTCGAGCGCATCGTCGATCTCCCGCCAGACGGCGGGGGGCAGGCCGATCACGAGGCCCTCCGTTGCTCGTGGGGGGCGAACAGCTCGAGCTGCTGCGCCTGCAGCACGAGCCACGGGCTGAAGGCCCACGGCGTCGTCGTGAGGGAGGCATCCAGATCGGCGGGGTCGACCCAGCGGGCCTCGGCGACCTCGTCGGGATTCAGTCGCGGCTCGTCGTCCGTGTAGGCGACGTAGACGGGGCAGATCTCGTGCTCGACGATGCCCGAGGCGTCCGTGGCCCGGTACCGGAAGAGCGGGAGGGCGAGGGAGACGTCGCGGAGGGTGAGGCCGACCTCGAACGCCGCCCGACGGTGGACGGCGTCGAGCACGGGTTCGGCGGGGGCGGGGTGTCCGCAGAAGGAGTTCGTCCAGACGCCTGGCCAGGCGGCCTTGCTGAGCGCGCGTCGAGTGACGAGCAGCTGCCCGCGATCGTTGTAGACGTGGCACGAGAAGGCGAGGTGGAGTGCGGTGTCGGTCCCGTGCACGCTAGCCTTCGGAGCCGTGCCGATGTCGCGTCCGTCGTCGTCCAGCAGAACGACGTATTCGATGTCCGACACGATTCCTCCGTAATTTGCTAGATTATCTAGCGATCAATCGACATGCTACAGACCGACCGGAAAGGTGTCCAATGGTGGCGGAACCATGGATTCCGGCCAACGAGCGCGACGTCGTTGTACTCGGCGCGCTCGAGGCGGTGCGGGCCTTCTCGGACGCCTTGGACCGAATGTACGCCTCGATGCGCGGCGACATGGACATGAACACGACCGACCTCGCGGCCCTCCGCATGCTCATTATCCGCGAGCAGCACGGCGAGGTCGTGAAGCCCCACGATCTCGCGACGCACCTTGCGATCTCGACCGCATCGACGACGAAACTGCTCGACCGGCTGACGGCCGACGGCTACCTGGTCCGCAAGCCCCACCCGCACGACCGACGGTCGCGGATCGTCGCGCTCACCGACGAGGCGCGTGCGACCTTCCGGAAGCACTTCGGGGAACGGCTGCGGCGGATGCGGGAGGCGACCGAACCGTACTCCGACGACGAACTGCGCACGATCGTGCGGTTCCTCGCCGACATGGAGCGGGCGATGCTGCCGGAGTGACGGCTCGATCCGTCGTCCGAACGCGAAGAAGGCGTCCCCTCCGGAGAGGGAACGCCTTCTTCTTCTTGTTGCGGGGACAGGATTTGAACCTGCGACCTCTGGGTTATGAGCCCAGCGAGCTACCGAGCTGCTCCACCCCGCGGCACAAGAGAAAACACTAGCACGGGTTTCGCGGGCACGCGAATCGGTCCGAGGATGCGGCCCGTTGTCGGCAGGATGGGACGCATGGTCCGCCGCGACACCGATGCCTCCGCCGACGCGCAGCCCGACGGGCGGGACGAGACCCGCGACGAGCGGGCCGACCGCAACTGGAACGAGGTGCTGCAGGAGCTGCGTGTGCTGCAGACGGGCACGCAGATCCTCACCGGCTTCCTCCTCGCCCTCGCGTTCCAACCCTCCTTCGGCGATCTGGGGTCCTCGCAGCGGCTCGGATACCTCGTGCTCGTGATCCTCTCGGCCCTGAGTGCCGTGGTCGCCCTGGCCCCCGTCTCGGTGCACCGCATCCTGTTCGCCCGTCGCGCCAAGCCCGCCATCGTCCGGTTCGGTCATCTCTGCATGATCGGCGCGCTCGTGCTGGTGTCGGCCCTGCTGGTCGGCGTCGTCGCGTTCGTGTTCGACGTCGTCGTGGGCGGTGCGGCATCCTGGGTGGCGGGAGTCGGCCTGGCCGTCGTGATCGCGGCCCTCTGGCTCATCGTCCCGCTCGTCACGCGCCGTCGCTCGGAAGGCACTCCATGACCGTCACCCCGCTCGGCCTCGCGGTCGCGCAGTTCGCGCCGGCTGCCGATGACGCGGCCAACCTCGACACGATCTCCGCCCTCGTCGCGCGCGCCGCCTCGCGCGGGGCGCGGATCGTCCTCTTCCCCGAGTACTCGAGCTACTTCGTCGACCCGTTCGACGCCTCGCTCGCCGCGCACGCGCAGGACCTCGACGGCCCCTTCGTGACGGCGCTCACGGACCTCGCCGCCCGCCACGGCGTCCACATCGTCGCGGGCCTCGTCGAACGGGCCGCGAGCAGCGATCGCGTGCGCAACACCGTCGTCGCCGTCGACGCCGGCGGTGTCGTCGCGCGCTACCGGAAGCTCCACCTCTACGACGCGTTCGGGCAGCGCGAATCGGACTGGGTGGAGCCGGGCGGGATCGAGACGCCCGAGACGTTCGAGGTGGACGGCATCCGCTTCGCCCTCATGACCTGCTACGACCTCCGCTTCCCCGAAGTCGCCCGGATCCTCGCCGACACCGGCGCACACGTCGTGCTCGTGGCCGCCGAGTGGGTGCGGGGCCCGCTCAAGGAGGATCACTGGCGGACGCTCCTGCAGGCGCGAGCGATCGAGAACACCCTCTACGTGGCCGGCGCCGATCACCCACCGCCGCTCGGCGTCGGGCACTCCGTTGTCATCGATCCGCTGGGGGTCCCGGTGGCCTCCATCGGCACCGCCACCGATGTCGCGGTGGCCGCCGTCGACGCCGCGGTGGTCGACCGCGTGCGGCGGGTCAACCCGGCGCTCGCGCTGCGCCGCTACCGGGTCGTGCCACGGGAGTGAGGTCCCGGACGGGTTTCACCGAGCGGATGCCGCGAGGCGCCGCGCCGCCTCGGCGATGACGTCCGTCCGCTTGCACGCCGCGAACCTCACGAGGCCCGCGTAGTCCGCCCGATGGCCCTCGGACACAAAGGCGGTGAGGGGGATGGCGGCGACCCCCACCCGTCCGGGCAGCGTGCGGCAGAACCCGGCCGCATCCTCTCCGGCGTCCAGCAGGGGACCGACGTCGGCGACGGTGAAGTACGACCCGGCCGGCGTCGACACGTCGAAGCCGGCGGCGATCAGGCCCTCGCCGAGCAGGTCCCGCCTCTCCCGCTGCGTCGCGGCGAGGTCGTCGAAGTAGGCGTCCGGCAGCCCGAGGCCGACGGCGATCGCGGGTTGGAAGGGGGCGCCGTTCACATAGGTCAGATACTGCTTGACCGCGAGGACGGCGTCGACGAGGTCAGCCGGGCCGCTCACCCACCCCACCTTCCATCCGGTCGTGCGGAAGGTCTTGCCGCCCGAGGAGATCGTGAGGGTCCGTTCGGCGGCGCCGGGAAGCGTCGCGATCGGCGTGTGCGTCCCGTCGATCACGAGGTGCTCGTAGACCTCGTCGGTGACGATCAGGGCGTCGTGGTGTGCGGCCAGGCGCACGATCTCGGCGCGCACCTCGGCGGAGAACACCGTTCCGGTCGGGTTGTGCGGGTTGTTGACGAGGATGATCCGGGTCCGCTCGCCGACCGCCGCGCGCAAATCGGCGAGGTCGGGTTCGAGGGCGGGCCAGCGCAGCGGCACCGGGACGAGCCGGGCCCCCGCGAGGGCGATCGCGGCGGCGTAGGAGTCGTAGTAGGGCTCGAAGACGACCACCTCGTCGTCCGGTCCGTCGAGCAGGGCCAGGAGGGTCGCCGTCAGCGCCTCGGTCGCTCCCGCCGTGATGAGGATCTGCCGCTCGGGGTCGAGGTCGATGCCGTAGAAGCGGTGCTGGTGATCCGCGACGGCTTCTCGGAGCACCGGCATCCCCCGTCCCGGCGGGTACTGGTTGACGCCGGAACGGATCGCGTCGACGGCAGCGGCGAGCACCTCGGCGGGACCGTCCTCGTCGGGGAAGCCCTGGCCGAGGTTGATCGCGTCGTGGCGGACGGCGGCGGCGGTGATCTCCGCGAAGATCGTCGCCGCGAGCGTCCCGTCGGGGGAGAGGAGGCCGGCGCCGCGGGCTGCGCGTTGCCAGGCACCGGGTATGTGCAGCACCGGCCCAGCGTATCGCCCGGCGCCGGGCAGCTTCCGCGGGCGCGACCCGGGGCGTCATCCACTCCCATAGGCTGATCGGAGGGTCGGCATAGCTGATCCACAGACTCCGGGAGCACTCTGAAGTCGCCTCGAAGAAGGAGCAGTCCCATGAGCGATTCGAACATCCCCGACCCGAACACGTCCGGCGCCCCCGTGCCGCCGCGTCCGCCGCTGCCCGACTCGGGCGCCGCCGGTCCGTCGGCCGCCGGTCCGTCGGCCGCCGGCCCGCAGGCATCCGGCGCCCCGCACGCGGGCGGCGGTTGGTTCTCGCATGGCTCGCAGGCGAGCGGACAGCACGCACCGGGAACGAGCTTCTCCGGTCAGCCGACCGCACCCCAGCCCGACGCTCACGCGCCCCGTGCGGCCGAGGCCAAGGTCGGCTCCGGCAAGATCGTCGCCGTCCTCGTCGCCGCGGCCATCGTCGGCGCGGTGTCTGGTCTCGGCGGTGCCGCGATCGGCAACGACATGTTCGCTGCGAACAGCAGCACCTCGGTCTCGCGCGGATCGACGACCGTCACGGTCAACGATCCCGACAACGTGAACCAGACGACGGGGATCGCGGCCAAGACCCTGCCGAGCGTCGTGACGATCAGTGCGACGTCGTCGGACGGCGGCGGCACCGGATCGGGCGTGATCCTCAGCTCCGACGGCTACGTCGTCACGAACACGCACGTCGTCACCCTCGACGGCGCGAGCTCGGATGCGGCCCTCCGGGTCACTACGTCGGACGGCCGCGTGTACGACGCGAAGATCGTCGGGACCGACCCGATCTACGACCTCGCCGTGATCAAGCTGACGGGGGCGAGCGAGCTGACCCCGATCACCTTCGCCGACTCGAGCAAGCTCAACGTCGGTGACACGACCGTCGCCGTGGGCGCCCCACTGGGCCTGTCGAACACCGTCACCACCGGTATCGTCAGCGCACTGAACCGCTCGATCCAGATCGCGTCCTCGGCCGTCCCCGACTCCGGTGAGCAGCAGGACCAGGGCCAGAACGGCGAGTCGCCGTTCCAGTTCGACTTCGGCCAGGGTCAGGAGCGCGGCTCCGGATCCTCGGGCACGATCTCGATCGCCGTCATCCAGACCGACGCGGCCATCAACCCGGGCAACTCCGGCGGTGCGCTCGTCGACGACACCGGCGACCTGATCGGCATCAACGTCGCGATCGCGACGGCGGGCGGCGGCTCGTCCTCCTCGAGCGAGGCGGGATCGATCGGCGTCGGGTTCTCCATCCCGTCGAACATCGTCAAGCGGGTCACGGACGAGATCATCGCGGACGGCTCCGCCAGCCACGGTCTGCTCGGCGCGATGGTCGGCAACGCCGCGGACGCCGAGAACAGCACCGTCGCGGGGGCCCTCATCAGCGACGTCACCTCCGGTGGTGCCGCGGCGCAGGCAGGTCTGAAGGCGGGCGACGTCGTCACCGAGTTCGACGGCGTCCCGGTCCGCGACGCGACCGATCTGACCGCCCAGGTCCGTGCGCTGGCGGCGGGCGCGAAGGCCAGTCTCGTCTACGTCCGCGACGGCAAGACGCAGAGCGCCGATGTCACCCTCGGCGAGCTGACCGAGTAGCCCGTCCGAGTCACGACCCCACCCCGCGATAGGCTCGCGGGGTGGGGTCTTTCTCGTTCGCGTCGGGCAATGCCGCCCAGGTGATGAGGCTCCCGCTCCACGTCCTCGGGCTCGTCCTCACCCGTGTCATCCCGCGCTCCCGGGACCTGTGGGTCTTCGGCTCCGCCGTCGGGATCGGCGAGGGCGCCCTCGCGCTGTGGCACGTCGCGGCCGCTGCGGGCGAACGTGCGGTGTGGCTCACCGGGTCGGATGCCGACGCGGATGCCGCGCGCCGAGCGGGCATCCCGTCGGCCCCCAAACGCGGGCTGCGGGGCTTCTGGCTCACCGCGCGCGCTCGCGTCGTAGTCGTCACGCACGGCGCCGGTGACGTGAACCGTTACGCCACGTCCGGGTCCTACCTCGTGCAGCTCTGGCACGGCATCCCGTTGAAGCGACTCGGTCTCGACTCCAAGGTCACGGCGCACGCCCCCCTGCCGATCCCGGGGCTCGCCCGCCTCCTGCGGACCGCCTATCGGCGGACCCAGCGACGCATCCGTCTGCTCCCCGCGGCCTCGCACCTCGTCCGCGGACGGCTGGAGTCGGCGTTCGGGCTCGGTCACGACCAGGTGCTCGTCACGGGCGAGCCCCGCGTCGACGTGCTCTCGAGCGGGCGCTCTGCCGCCGAGGCCCGGGCGGACGTCGAGTCGCTCGTGGGGCCGCTCGGCGGCGCCCGAGTCGTGCTCTACGCGCCGACGTGGCGCGACGGCGAGCCCGACCCGGCCGTGCCGACCGCGAGCGAGTGGCAGACGATCACGCACGCACTCGAGCGCGTCGACGCCGTGCTGCTCGTGCGATCGCATCCGTTGGGGGCGGGGGAGTACCGCGCCGGGGCGGCGGGCGACCGCATCCGTCTGCTCGGCTCCGACCTGCTGCCGGACGTGACCCCGGCCCTCCCGGCCCTCGACGTCCTCATCACGGATTATTCGTCGCTCGTCTACGACACGGCGCTCGTGCCGGTACCGGTGGTGTTCTTCGCGCCGGACGAGGCCCGCTACGCCGCCGAGCGCGGGTTCTACGGTCGCTACCGGGACGTCGCGGGCGAGGACGTCGCCGTCGACTGGACGGGTGTCATGGCGCAGGTCACGGCGGTGCTTGGCGACGACCGCGAGCGCGAGCGCCGTGTCGCGCGTGCCGAGGCGCTGAGCGCCCAGGTCCACGCCTACCGCGACGGCCGCAACGCCGAGCGCGTCCACGCCGCTATCCGCCGCGGACTGTCGACCACGCGCCGGGGAAGGGGTCGAGGATGATCCGAGTGTCGCTGGTGGCCGGGGACGCGCTGCAGTTCGAGGGTCGCGGCCCCGCTCCTGCCGGGCTCCGTACCGCGGGGCCTCGAGCCGTCTCCGCCGCGTCGATCTCGACGACGGATGCCGGCTGGCGCGCCCTCCTCCCGCTGCGGGTGTCGCGGTGGGGAAGGCCCGAGCTCGCGCTCCCGAGCGGCACCTACCGCCTCGAACTCGACGGTTCCGCGCCGGGCTCTGTGGAGATCGCTCCGCTGGCGCGCACGGTGGCGGAGACTCTCGCCGTCGAGGTCCGGGACGGGCAGGTGATCGTCGGCCCGCCGCTGACCGAGGCCGACGCCGCGCCCGCCGGGCAGGCTGCGCTCGAGCGGGCCTACGCCGACCGATCGGACGACCTCGAGAACGCGGTCTTCTTCGAGAGCTTCTACGGCCGCAACGCCAGCTGCAACCCGCGGGCGATCGACGCCGAGATCGCGCGGATGGCCCCGACCGTCCTCCGCTACTGGAGCGTCGTCGACCGGTCGGTCGAGGCGCCGCCCGGCGCCGTCCCCGTGGTCGAGGGGTCCCCGGAGTGGTGGCGCGCGCGCGGTGCGGCGCGCCTGCTCGTCGTCAACGACTGGCTGCGCCGTCGGTTCGTCCGGCGTCCCGGCCAACGCGTCCTGCAGACCTGGCACGGCACACCGCTGAAACGGCTCGCCCTCGACCGGCCCGGGTTCGACCCTCGTCGTGCTCTCGCCGTCGTCCGCGAGAGCCGGCGGTGGGACGTGCTGCTCGCGCAGAACCCGTACGCGGCCCGCATCCTCCGCACCGCCTACGCCTTCGGCCGGCGGCCCGTGTGGGTGGAGGGCTATCCCCGCAACGACGTGCTGCTCACCGGGGATCGCGACGCCGTCCGCCGCGGATTGGGCGTCGGGCCGGACGAGCGCGTCCTCCTCTACGCACCGACGTGGCGTGACGACCGCGAGCAGATGGTCGACTTCCTCGACCTGGAGAAGCTGGCGCAGGATGCCGGGGCCACGGTCCTCGTGCGAGGCCACTCGCGGACCCTCCTCCCGGGCGCGGATGCGACGGGGCCCCGTGTCGTCGACGTCACCGGGTACCCCGACATCTCGGCGCTCCTCCTGGCGGCCGATGCGCTCGTCACGGACTACTCGTCCGTCATGTTCGATTTCACCGCCACCGGTAAACCGGTCCACTTCTTCGTGCCCGACCTGGAGCACTACCGCGGCAGGCTCCGCGGGTTCTACTTCGACCTGGCCGAACGGGCACCGGGGCCGCTCGCGGCGACGCAGGACGAGCTGACGGCAGGACTGAACGATCCGGACGTTCCCCAGCGTTTCGCGGAGCGCTATGCCTCCTGGAGCGCACGGTTCAACGCGCGCGACGACGGCCGCGCCGCCGAGCGTGTCGTCGCGCGGCTGTTCGACCAGGGGATGATCTCGCGCGACTGACGCCTCACCGCTGCCGTGGCGGCCGTCGTCACGGCAGGGGCGTGTTGCGATCCAACCGCGACGTGTCGATCGTGTCCTTCGCCCCCCGCACGAGGCCGACGAGGAAGCCCGCCCCCCAGGAGAGGTGCATGGTGGGCAGGACCAGGGCCAGCCAGGCGCGTTCCCGCAACGACCGCCCGGCGACGACGCTGAAGCCGAGGACGCCGAGGATGTAGAGCGCGATCGGCAGGTGGACGAGCGACAGGACCGCCGAGGCGACACCGCTCACCAGGCCGGTGACCTGCAGCACCGCGATCACGAGGCTCGCCACGACGGCGGCGACCAACGCGGGCGGAGCGAAGAAGCGGAGCGAGTTGAGCCGCCCGAACCGGCGGACGAGCTCACCGCGCCAGGTTCCCGTTGCGACGAACTGCCGCGCCAGGCGCGCCCAGCTCTCGCGCGGCCAGTACGTCACGGCCAGCTGGGGGTCGAACCAGACGCGGTAGCCGGCGCGACGGATGCGGAGGTTGAGCTCCCAGTCCTCGCCGCGGCGGATCGACTCGTCGAACAGCCCGACTTCCTCGAGCACCTCGCGTCGCATGACGCCGAGGTAGGCCGATTCGGCCGGGCCCTCCGGCGCCCCGACGTGATACGCCCCGCCGCCGAGGCCGGCGGGGGAGTTGTAGGCGATCGCCACCGCGCGTTGGAACGGGGTGCGCCCGTTGGCGCGCATCACGCCGCCGACGTTCGCGGCGCGAGCGCGCTCGAGGGTGGCGAGCGCGCGCCGCGTGTATCCCGGGGCGAGTTCGGAGTGCGCGTCGACCCGCACGATCGTGGGATGCCGCGCAGCGCGGATCGCGAGGTTCAGGGCCACCGGGATGTCGGCCTGCGGGTTCTCCACGAGACGGATGCGGGGGTCCGCCGCGGCCAGTCGCCCGGCGAGCTCCGTCGTCCCGTCGCTCGAGGGGCCGAGCGCCAGGATGAGCTCCGCGGGTCCGTCGACGTCCTGCTGGAGGACCGTCTGCACCGCGCGCTCGAGGTAGTCCCGTTCGTTCAGCACGGGCATGACGAACGTGACTCCCGATCCGGGCGCCGGCACAGGGGCGTCGACGGTCACGACGCGCCGGGGGTACGGGGGATGAGAGCGTCGAACTGGGCGAGCACCTCGGCGGTGTAGGCCGCGACGTCGAGGGATGCCGGTGCCACGCGCCCGGCGAGGAAGTCCGCCATCCCCGCGGCGAGGGCGGTGTCCTCGCGGTCGACGATGTGCATGTCGTCGCCGGGGAGCGCACCGCGGGCGGATCCGAAGGCGGTCGAGACGATCGGGAGGCCCAGCTGCGCTGCTTCGATGAGGACCATGGGCTGGCCCTCGTAGTCGCTCGAGAGGACGAAGCAGTCGCACCGCCGCATGACGGATGCGGGGTCCCGCAGCGGCCCGGTCAGGATGACGCGCCCGGTGAGTCCCGCGTCGCGCACCTGCTGCTCCAGGTCGCGACGGAGGGGCCCGCCGCCGACGATGAGCAGCTGGGTGTCGGGTTCGGTCGCGGACAGGAGGGCGAAGGCGCGGATCAGGCGCGCGTGGTTCTTCTCGGTTGAGAGTCGTCCGACCGTGACGAACCTGCGGATCCCCGGCACCGCGAGGGCGGCGTCGAGCGTCTCGCCGAGTGCGGCATCCTCCTCCGGCTCCTCGCCATCCTCGTCGCGCTCGTCGAGTGCGGTCGCGGACACGATGTCGGGCAGATTCCGCAGGGTGACGAACCGGTCGCCGGGGGCGTACTCCGCCAGCTCGGCACGGTTGAGGTCGGTGAGGGCGGGCGACACCGAGACGAGCTGGTCGTAGGCCCGGTACATCGCGAACACGCGGCCGAGAGAGCGGCGGAACGGCTGCTTGCCGTTGACCGTGCGGTCGCGATCGGCGGCCATTTCGTTGTGCAGCCAGATGGCGCGGACGGCGCGCGGCGAGTGGAGCATCAGGTGGGCCCAAAACGGGCTGTATCCGCTGAAGTCGGCAACCCAGTCGAACTTGGCGGACCCGAAGATGCGCGTCCACTCGTCGCGCCAGAGCGTGCGGTGGCCGAGTCGCCGGTGGGCTCGCAGCGGGTCGGTGCTGACGTCGGCGACGCGCCGCATGATCTGACGGGCCTTCAGCCCGTTCATGCCGCCGACGCGGAAGACCTGCCGGATGCCCGGGTCGAGCCGCGACTGGTTGTGCGTGGTCGTCGCGCCGCGCGGGAACGCCATGAGCGCCGTCACGTCGTACTTCTCGGTGTCGAGCGAGTTCAGCAGGTTGACGGCTGCGGTCGTGATGCCGTTCAGACGCATGCCGCCGAGGTAGAACAGCAGGCGCGGACGCTCGTCGCGGCGCACGGGGCGGACCCGGCGCTCGGCGGTGCGGCCCCGGAACACGACGTCGATGACCCTCGACGTGGCTCCGCCGTCCTCGTGGGGTACGAAGCGGCGGGCCCAGTCCGCGTATCGCGGGTGCGCTGGAGCACCGGGGGCCAGGAGCGCGGCCAGGTCGCGCCCGAGCGCCTCGGGGTCGGTGTGCACCGGACCGGGCAGTTCGTCGAGCGGCATGTAGGTGCCGCGCTCGGCGCCGTACGCGTCGCCGTCGGGCACGAGGAAGCCGATCGGCCGATCGGTCGCGAGATAGTCGAAGAAGATCGACGAGTAATCGGTCACGAGGGCGTCCGCGAGCCCGAGGAGTACGTTGGTCGGCGTCGTGTTGGGGACGAGCAGGCGACGCAGTGCCTGGATGCCGCTGGCCGCGCGGTGGACCACCTGGTGCGTCTTGAGGAGGACGACGGCGTCGTCGCCGAGCTGTCGCTGCAGGCCCGCCGCCTGGTCGGCGAGATGGGCGAGGTCGGCGTCCGGCGCCTGGAAAGAACTGCCGCGCCACGTCGGTGCGAACAGGACGATGCGCCGGCCTGCGAGGTCGACGCCGAGACGGCTCCCGAGGTCGGCGATCCGGGCGACGCGTTCCGCCTCGGGCATCCGCTGACGGTCGATGCGGGGGTAGCCCTCTTCGATGATCGCGCCCCGGTAGACGTTGCGTAGCTGATAGGCGTCCTCGTACATGGTCTCGGCCATGAAGGGGTTCGCCGCGAGGAGGTAGTCGGCGTTCAGCAGGTTCCGCAGGGTGTTCGCGGACTCCCGCGCGCCGCCCGGCATGTCGAAGCCCATCAGCTTCAGGGGGGTGCCGTGCCAGGTGTTCAGGTAGACCTGCCCCACCCGCTTGCTGAAGGCCGTCGGGAAGGTCGCGTTGTTGATGAGGTACCCCGCGGTCGACACCGCACGCCAATAGGCGCCGCTGCCCCGGGAGACGATCTCGACCCGCCGGTCGCCGGCGAACTCCGCGCGGAGGGCGGCTGCGGCATCCGCGTCACTGATCGCCCAGATGTGCGTCAGGTCGGCGAACTCGGGATCGGCGAGGAGGGCCCGGAAGATCGCCTCGGGATTGCAGAGCGCACCGTTGCCCGCGAAGGACTCGTAGAGGACCGTCCGATGCCGGATCGGCCGCGACCGGGACCAGGCGATGAGTTCGGAGGTCGGCACGCGCTTGGCGCGGGTGAGGGCGGAGCGGATGGCACGGGTGACGGCGGGCGGAAGGGGCGAACGCATGAGGGGTGCTGTGCTCTCGTCGACGGCAGGTCAGGGCGCGACTTCTCCGGCCCGGCGACGCGCTCGCGCCGCAACTGCTCGGTGAACGCGTCGCGCCGCCTTGTGCATTCTAGCTTCGACCGCCTCGTAGAACCCCCAGGCGACCAGGAGGCTGAGGGGGATGCCGAGAAGACCGACGAGCCCCCAGGCCTCGGATCCGAACGCGAAGGCGAGGGTGGCGAGCACCGGCACGTGGACGAGGTAGAGGCTGAAGGAGATCTTGCCGAGCCACTGGATCGGGCGTGTCTCGAA
Source organism: Microbacterium oleivorans (assembly GCF_001644225.1). Lineage (GTDB taxonomy): Bacteria > Actinomycetota > Actinomycetes > Actinomycetales > Microbacteriaceae > Microbacterium > Microbacterium gawkjiense. Next base: position 758,535 of record NZ_LSTV01000001.1, read on the forward strand.
GAGGCGGATCGCCGGCCCCCACGCGAGCGCGACCAGCACGATGCCGGCGGCTCCCGGTGCGGCGAACGCCCACAGCAGGTGGTTGAGGTCGGTGCCGCTGGGGAAGATCGGGCGCGCCAGCCAGCTGCCGATGAGCATGAGGACGCTCACCAGGGTGAACAGCGGCATGAACCAGCGCGGGCGAGGACGTTCCACCCAGGCGAGCAGGTCCGGCATCCGCGCAGCCATGATCGTCCCGATCACGAAGACGGGGAAGTAGAGCAGTTCGCTCTGCTCGAAGAGGCGCCCGACGACGCTGAGGGCGCAGCAGACGATGACCGCCGCGAGCGCGTGCCGCCGCACGAGCAGAGCCAGAGCCGTCGCCAGCGGCAGGACGATCGAGTAGAGCAGTTCCCAGTGGAGCGACCACAACGGGTTGTTGAGGGGGTACTGACGCGGAACGAGCGATGCCTGCGCCAGGAACGATCCCGCCGACACGCTGTCCGCGTGCGTCTCCGCCATCCAGGACCCCGGCGGCATACGCGACGGGTCGCGGGGGATCAAGAGGATCAGGATCGCGCTCAGGGCCAGCGAGGCGATGACGGGTCCGTAGAGGCGGACGACGCGGGCCGAGAGGAAGCCCATCCAGGAGAAGTTCTCCTTGAAGACCGGCAGGACCACCACGAGTCCCGAGAGCACGAAGAAGACGAGGACCGCTTCGTTGCCGGCCGTGAGGAGTTTGACGGGGGACTGGGAGATGACCGCCCAGCTGACGGTTCCCTCCAGCAGCGGCTCCGCGATCAGCAGCCAGTGGTGCAGGAGCACGACGAGGGCGGCCACTCCGCGAAGTCCGTCCAAGCTCTGGATTCGGCCGGACGGCTGCTGCGAGGGAGTCGTGACCACTCGACAACGCTAGTCAGTCCGGGCGCCGCCTCCACACCACTTGCGCGCGCCGGGCCGGGTGTGCAGCCCCGCGACGGTCAGCTGCCGATGCCGGTGGCGGCCAGGACGCCGACGACGAGGGATGCCGCCGCGAGCAGCAGGGCGACGCCGATGAGGACGGCGTGCACGACGAGGAACCGGGTCGGTCGGCCCTGCGCGTCCCGCGCCCGTGTGTCGCGAGAGACGCGACGGAAGAACGTCGGCCACACGAGCACGTTGAACAGGGCGTTGGCGATCAGAAGGGTCACGAGGGTGGGGAGCACGCGGCCACGCTACCCGCTGAGGGCAGGGTCGTCGCCGTGTCGCTTCCTGCGAAATCGCGGCAGCCGACGCGGAGCGACGGCCGTGAGCTCCGCCGGGAACTCGAGCGGCGGCGGACCGAAGGCGCGCCGGGCTCCGACGATGACCCGTCGGCCGAGGATGTGGTTGCCGCCGCCGCCGATCACGGCACCGATGCCGAAGGGGAGGGCTCGCCCGAGGAGGGACGCGCTGCCCTGCGCGGCGAATCGACGGAGGAAGGCGCCCTTGAGGCGGTCGATGAGGGGACCGACCATCGCTCGCGGCAGGGACGTCGTGATCATCTGGCCCCAGTACGCATCGCGCGCCGGGCCGGTGCCGCTCACTTGGCGGGCGAACTGGCTCACCAGGTCGACACCCTCGCGACCCACCATGAGGGTCAGCACGAGTGCACGGGCTCGGTCGGGATCGTTGACGCGGATGCCGTGCACCTCCGCCAGGGACTGTGCGAACAGCGCCGTCGCCTCGAGGAATCCGACGGTCTCGGCACCGCTGAGCGCGAGCGTCACGCCCGTGCCGATGCCGGGCACGACGGCCGTGGCGCCGACCGCGGCACCGCCGGTCGTGACGGTGGCGAGGTAACGACGCTCGAGGATCCGGCCCATCTCGGCCGGGGTCGCTTCGGGATGGCGCGCGCGGATCGTCCGCAGGTGCGCGAGGACGGCCGGCCGCTGCACCGCGAGCACGCGGTCGAGCAGTCGGATCATCCAGGGATGCTCGGGGGAACCCTCCGGGGGGAGCCCGCCCGCCCAGGGCGCCCCGTTCGGAAGGGAGTGGATGCGGGGGACGTCACTCATGGTGGATCTCAGGATGCGCCGGGACGCATCGTCCGCTGCCTCAGACGTAGAGGTTCGCCCGATCGAGGTCTTCCGCGAAGTCGACCTCGACGGCGTACAGGTCGGAGATGTCGAGGGGCCGCAGCTTCAGGCCGTTCTCGGCGATCGCGAGCTCGAGACCCCGCTCGAAGTAGTCCTGGTTGTCGACGTGGCCCAGCTGGGCGATGAGCGCCGGCTTGTCGGCGCGCGAGATGTAGTTGATCCCGACGGCTTCGCCGAGGCCGCCTACGACGGTCTTCGACAGCTCGGCGATGTTGCCGTCCGCGTCGACGGTGTATTTGACCTCTTCGTCGCTGACCTTCGACGTGTTCACCGTCACGAAGGACTGGTCCGCCTCGATGAGCGCCAGGGCACGGCCGAGCACACGCGGATCGAACACGACGTCGCCGTTCATCCAGAGGACCCCCGACTTGCCGGTCGCCTTCAGGGCGCGCAGCAGGCTCTTGGACGTGTTGGTCTGGTCGTAGCGGTCGTTGTAGACGTAGTCGACGTCGGGGAAGGCCTCGACGATGGTCTCGGCACGGTAGCCGACCACCGTGGTGATGTGGGCCTTGGGCCCGAATGCCGCGCGGATGTTGTCGTGCTGCTGCCCCATGATGCTGCGGCCGTCGCTCAGCGCGGTCAGCGGCTTGGGCAGGCTGCGGCCGAGGCGCGAGCCCATGCCGGCTGCGAGGATGACGATCTTGGTCACGGGGTGCTCCTGACGATGTGGTCACTGTCCGTACATCGGAAAGACACATCTTCGTGCCGCCTCGATGCTATCGGTGTCACCTGAAAAGGGCCCGTATCCTGGCCCGACGTTGTGCATTCGTGATAGTGCGACCCCCTGTGGCGTGCGCCGGAAGTCGCACCGGTCGGGCTTGCTAAGTTTGAGGGGTGACGCCTCCCAAGACACGACCGCCCCGCAAGAAGGCTCCCGTGTCCGGCGCCGACAACCCGGTTCCGCCGCCTCCGCCCGTACCCGTCGACGAGGTCGCGCAGGCCCTGCCGCCCAAGCCCGAGGTGCCGGCCGCCGTCGCCGCTGCGCGGTTCGAGGAGGCCTCTCGCCACCCGGGTGAGGCACCCGCCGACCAGGACGACGCGACGTCGGAGCCGGGGTCGGAGCAGGAGGTGCCGCCCGAGGCCGAACCCGAGCTCGAGGCTCAGCCCGAGCCCGAGGCTGACGGCGAGCCCGAGGTCGAACCCGCGGCTCCGGCCGAGACCGAGCCCGTCGCCGCATCCGGGCCTGAACCCGAGGTCGAACCCGAGGCTGGCGTCGAAACCGAGCCCGCCGTGGAAGCCGAGCCCGGGACCGCCCCCGAGCTCGAACCCGAGCCCGCGATGGAGCCCGAGGTCGAGCCCGCGCCGGAGACCGAGCCGGTCCCGGCTGCCGAGACCGCGACGGACGACGACCCGGCGACCGACGCCGCCGCGCCCGAGACGGCGACGGCCGTCCTCGACCTCGACGGCGCCGAGGCGGGCGCCGACGCATCCGATCCCGCCCCGGCACTGCGACTGGAGAAGGTCTCGAAGTCGTTCGGCCGCACGCGGGCCGTCGACGCCGTCGACCTCGAGATCCCCGCGGGCACCTTCTACGGGTTGGTCGGACCCAACGGCGCGGGGAAGACGACGACCCTCTCGATGATCGCCGGTCTGCTGCGGCCCGATGCCGGGACGATCATCGTCGGCGGGGTCGACCTGCAGCGGGATCCGCGCGCGGCGAAGGCGCTGATGGGGGTCCTGCCCGATCGGCTGCGCACGTTCGACCGCCTCACCGGGCGGCAGTTGCTGCACTACTACGGCGTCCTGCGCGGGCTCCGCCCGGCCGTCGTCGCCGAGCGGACGGAAGACCTCGCCCGCGCCTTCGATCTGACCGCGGCGCTCGTGCGGCCGGTGTCCGACTACTCGGCGGGCATGACGAAAAAGATCATGCTCGCGGGCGCGTTGATCCATGCTCCCCGCCTCCTCGTGCTGGACGAACCCTTCGAGGCGGTCGACCCTGTCTCGAGCGAGGTGATCCTCGAGATCCTCACGGCATACGTGGCGCGCGGTGGCACCGTCATCCTCTCGAGCCACGGCATGGAGCTCGTCGAGCGCGTCTGCGACGGCGTCGCCGTGATCGTCGCCGGCCAGGTGCTGGCCCATGGATCCGTCGACGACGTCCGCGGCGATCACACCCTCGCGGAGCGCTTCGTCCAGCTGTCCGGGGGACTCAGCGACGTGGAAGGCCTGGAGTGGTTGCACACGTACTCCGACTGAGGCTCGCGCTGCTCGCGGGTTCGCTGAACGCCCGCCCGGGCGTGCTCGTCCGCCGCCTGGCCGCCTTCGGAATCCTCGCGGTCGCCGTGGCGGCGGTGTGCGTCGCGCTCGTCCGGCTCGACCGCGTTCCGGATGCGGATGCGGCGACGCTCGTCGTCGTGGGCGGATCGCTCATCGTCGGCGGCTTCCTCCTCGTCCCGCTCTTCACGGGCGCCGACGATCCTCTCGACCCCCGGCGGTTCGTCGTGACGGGCGTCGAGCCTCGGATCGTCGCGTGGTCGGTGGTGGCGGCATCCCCCTTCGGACTGCCGGGACTCGTCACGATCGCCGTCGCGGTCGCGATGTCCGTGGCGTGGATCGGTCACGGCGCGTCGCCCGCCCTCGCCGTCCTCGCGGCGGTGCTGTTCGTCGCGACCAACGTCCTCGCCTCGCGCTGCGCGATGGCCGTCTCCGCGCTCGCCCTCCGCGAGCGGAGATCCCCGCAGCTCACGGGCCTGATGGTCACAGCGGCCGCGATCGTCGTCATCCCCGTGGCCGTGTTCGCCTTCTCGCTCGAGTGGTCCGGGGGACTGCCTTCGCAGCTCACCGAGGCGGCGCAGGCGCTGGGCGCGACGCCACTCGGGGCAGCCGTCGCCATCCCGCTGCGCACCGGCGGTGACCTCGTCGTCTCGGTCCTCGTGGGCCTCGTGACGGTGCTCGCGCTCGCGGGTGCGTGGCGGCTGCTCGTCCAGATCATGATGAGCGCGACGGAGCGCGAGGTACCGGTGCGCGAACGTCGCGGACTCGGGTGGTTCGCCGTCATGCCCGGCACCCCCGGCGGCGCGATCGCCGCGCGCAGCATCGTGTACTGGTCGGGCGACCCTCGTCACCTGGCCAACATCGTGGTCGTCCCCATCGCCTCCGTCCTCATCGTGCTGCCGCTCCTGGTGGTGGGTGTGCCGTTGTCGACGGTCGCGCTGATCCCGCCGCCGATCCTCGCGCTGTTCCTCGGCTGGCTCGTGCACAACGACCTCGCGTACGACTCGACCGGGATCTGGCTGCACATCTCCGCCGGTGTCCGCGGCGTCGCCGACCGGGTGGGGCGCCTCGTCCCCGTCCTGCTCCTCGGGGTGCCGCTCCTGGCGCTCGCCATCACCCTCTCGATCTGGGTTCACGGGCGGTGGGCGGTGCTCCCGGCCCTCGTCGGTGTCTGCGTCTCCCTCTTCGCGACGGGCCTCGGCCTCAGCTCCGTGGCGTCCGTGGCCGCGCCCTACGCGGTCTCGCGTCCGGGAGAAGGACCGTTCGAACAGCCGCAGCGCACAGGGGGATCGGTCGCCCAGGCGTCGGTGCTGTTCGGGGCGATCATCCTCTCGGTCCCCGCACTGTGGTCGGGCTGGCTCGCGCTCGGCGGAGACGAGGGCGCCGCGTGGACGTCCTTCTGGACCGGCATCGGCGTGGGGGTGACGGTGATGGCGGTCGGAATCGCCGTCGGCGGGGCGGTTTTCGAGCACCGCACGAGCCGCCTCATGGAGTTCGCCGAAACGCACTGACCCCCGTCCACGAGGGTCCCGCCGGCAGTACACTCGGGGGAATGAGCACGCCGATCGACAGCCCGGATCAGGGCGGCCTCGCCACACTCGACCGTGAGCTCGAGGAGCTCATCCGCGAGGAGTCCATCGAGCCGGGTGACCATGAGCGGTTCTCGCACTACGTCAAGAAGGACAAGATCCTCGAGTCGGCGATCACCGGCAAGCCCGTCCGCGCGCTCTGCGGCAAGAAGTGGACGCCGGGGCGCGACCCCGAGAAGTTCCCGGTGTGCCCCACATGCAAGGAGATCTACGCCTCGCTGACCTCGTAGATCGTCGGCAGCGCCGGATCGGCGCGGCTGAGCGCGAGAGCGGTGACGGGCAGCTCCTCCCGCACGCGCAGGTGATGCGCCCGTGCGGTGGCGACCCCCTCGGGTCCGAGGTGCGCGGCATCCGCTTCGCCGTGCTGGACCAGAGCGACCTGCAGCGGACGGGCGTCGGGGTGGGCGGCGGGCGTGTCGAGCTCGTCGAAGCCGGCGGCGACGGCGACCACTTCGCCCGTCGCGACCCCGTCGACGCGGGTGCGGAACGCGGCCTTGCGTCCGCCGACGGAGGCCTTCGACGTCGAGGCCTTCGCGACGGAGACCCACCCGCCGTCGGTGCCCTGCCGTGCGACGAGCTTGTAGACCATGCCCGCGGTCGGGGTGCCCGATCCCGTCACGACCGAGGTCCCGACGCCGTAGGCGTCGACGGGGGATGCCGCCAGTGCCGCGATCGCGAACTCGTCGAGGTCGCTCGTCACGGTGATGCGGGTGCCCATGGCGCCGAGCTCGTCGAGCTGCGCGCGCACGGACGCGGCGACGGTCGGGAGGTCGCCCGAGTCGAGGCGCACGCCTCCGAGGCCCGTGCCCGCCACGCGGATCGCCGTCTCCACGCCCTGGCGGATGTCGTAGGTGTCGACGAGCAGCGTCGTGTCGGTGCCGAGCGCGTCGATCTGACTCCGGAAGGCGTCCTCCTCGGTGTCGTGGAGCAGTGTCCACGCGTGTGCGGCCGTCCCCATGGTCGGGATGCCCCAGGTGCGCCCGGCCTCGAGGTTGCTCGTCGCGGAGAAGCCCGCGATGTAGGCGGCCCGGGCCGCGGCGACGGCGGAGCGCTCCGCCGCACGGCGCGACCCCATCTCGGCGAGCGGACGGTCGCCGGCAGCGATGCTCATGCGCGCCGCAGCCGTGGCGACCGCCGAATCGTGGTTGAGGATGCTGAGCGCGAGGGTCTCGAGGATCACGGCCTCGGCGAACGAGCCCTCGACCGTGAGGATCGGCGAGCCCGGGAAGTAGAGCTCTCCCTCGCGGTATCCGCTGATCGTCCCGCCGAAGCGGTAGTCCTCGAGGAAGCGGACCGTCTCGGCGCTGACGATGCGGTTGTCGCGGAGGAAGGCGAGCTCCGCCTCCTCGAACCGGAAGTCGGCGAGTTCCGCGAGCAGTCGCCCGGTTCCCGCGACCACGCCGAAGCGGCGTCCGCCCGGGAGGCGGCGGCCGAAGAGCTCGAACACGCAGCGGCGGTCGGCGGTGCCGTCGCGCAGTGCGGCATCCAGCATCGTGAGCTCGTAGCGGTCGGTCAGCAGCGCCGTGGACATGCCCATGCCGTCACTCTAGCCACGCGCGAGCGGACCCCCGCGCGAGACTAGGCTGGACGATCGTGACGGACGCACCGATCGGGATCTTCGACTCCGGAGTGGGCGGCCTCACCGTCGCCCGGGCCGTCTCGCAGCTGCTGCCGCGGGAATCGGTGCTCTACATCGGCGACACGGCGCACTCCCCGTACGGACCGAAACCGATCGCGGACGTGCGTCGCTACGGCCTCGAGGTACTCGACGCCCTCGTCGACGAGGGCGTGAAGATGCTGGTGATCGCCTGCAACACCGCGTCGGCGGCACTCCTGCGCGATGCGCGGGAGCGGTACGACGTGCCCGTCGTCGAGGTCATCGGCCCCGCCGTGCGCACCGCCATCTCGACCACGCGCAACGGGCGGATCGGCGTCATCGGCACCGCGGGCACCATCGGCTCGGGGGTGTACCAGGACATGCTCGGCGTCAACGAGCGTCTGAGCGTCTTCGCCCAGGCCTGTCCGCGCTTCGTCGACTTCGTGGAGGCGGGGGTCACGGACACGCCCGACGTTCTGCGCGTCGCCGAGGAGTACCTCGCGCCGTTGCGTCACGCGGGGATCGACACCCTCGTGCTCGGCTGCACCCACTACCCGTTCCTCGAGGGCGCCATCAGCTACGTGATGGGCCCGGACGTGTCGCTCGTCTCGAGCGACACCGAGACCGCGAAGGACGTCTACCGTCAGCTCGTGTCGCGCGACCTGCTGGCCGGACCCGACGCGGAACCGACGCATGTGTACGAGGCGACGGGGGATTCCGCCGAGGACTTCCTCCGCCTCGCCGACCGGCTGATGGGACGCGGTGTGAGCAGTGTCCGCCTCGTCCAGACCGGTGCCATCGACCTACCGAAGGAGACCTCATGACCGAGACCACCCGTGCCGACGGCCGCGCCGTCGACCAGCTGCGCCCCGTCACGATCGAACGCGGCTGGAGCGCCCACGCCGAGGGGTCGGCCCTCATCTCCTTCGGGGGCACGAAGGTGCTGTGCACCGCATCCTTCACCAACGGCGTCCCCCGCTGGCTGACCGGCAAGGGCAAGGGATGGGTCACCGCCGAGTACGCGATGCTGCCCCGCGCGACCAACTCCCGCAACGACCGCGAGTCCATCAAGGGCAAGGTCGGCGGCCGCACCCACGAGATCTCCCGGCTGATCGGTCGCGCGCTCCGCGCGGTCGTCGACACGAAGGCGCTGGGCGAGAACACGATCGTCATCGACTGCGACGTGCTGCAGGCCGACGGCGGCACCCGCACGGCGGCGATCACGGGCGCCTACGTCGCCCTCGCGGACGCGATCGAATGGGGCCGGGCCAAGGGGTTCGTCGGGAAGAACGCCAAGGCGCTCCTGGACTCGGTGGCAGCGGTCTCGGTCGGGATCATCGACGGTGAGCCCATGCTCGACCTCGCCTACGTCGAGGACGTCCGCGCCGAGACCGACATGAACGTCGTCGTCACCGGTCGCGGGTTGTTCGTCGAGGTGCAGGGCACCGCCGAGGGGGCACCCTTCGACAAGCGGGAGCTCGACGCGCTGCTCGACCTCGGTGTGAACGGATGCGGCGACCTCCGCGACATCCAGCTCGCCGCCCTCGCGCAGGAGCGCGCGTGAGCCGCATCGTCCTGGCGACGCACAACGCGCACAAGGTCGAGGAGTTCGGTGCGATCGTCGCCGCGACGCGGCCCGACCTCGAGGTCGTCGGCTACGACGGACCCGAGCCCGTCGAGGACGGCGTGACGTTCGCCGAGAACGCGCTGATCAAGGCGCGCGCCGCGGCCGCCCACACGGGGCTTCCCGCGATGGCCGACGACTCCGGGATCAGCGTCGACGTGCTCGGCGGCTCGCCCGGTGTGTTCTCCGCCTACTGGGCCGGGCACCGCAAGGACGGCGTCGCGAACTACGAGCTGCTGCTCGATCAACTCTCGGACATCGCCGACGCGCATCGGACGGCCCAGTTCGTGTCGACGATCGCGCTCGTCGTCCCGGGCGGCGAGGAGCACGCGGTGACGGGGATCTGGCCGGGCCGGCTGGCGGCGGCTCCCGCGGGTGGGAACGGATTCGGCTACGACCCCGTATTCCTGCCCGACGACGCCGGCGGGCGCACGGCCGCGGAGTTGTCGGCGGCGGAGAAGAACGCGACGTCGCATCGCGCCCGCGCATTCGAGGCGCTGGCGCCGCTCCTCGCCGCGCTCTGACCCACGCCCGCGCACACCGCTGAGCCTGAGAATCGGACTCATTCCCGAGTAGCCCGAACCGGGCGGGAGGGCGGCCGCCCCGCCCTACCCTCGAGGTATGCACGATCACGCGCCCACCGGCATCCGCGGCGGACATCCCCGCCGCTTGCTCGCCGTCTCGCTGGGCATCACCGCGACCGTGCTCGTCATCCAGCTCGTCGGCGCGATCCTCACGGGATCGCTCGCGCTCCTCGCGGACGCCGGGCACATGTTCACCGACAGCTCGGGTCTCGTGATCGCCCTCATCGCGGCGTCGGTGGCGGCGCGTCCCGCCGACGAACGCCAGACCTACGGTTACCAGCGGGCCGAGGTGTTCGGCGCGCTGCTCAACGCCGTCATCCTGATCGTGCTGGGCGGATGGATCGCGGTCGAGGCGATCTCGCGCCTCGTCGACCCCGCCGAGGCCGAGGTGCAGGGGCTGCCGATGCTCGTGGTCGCGGTCATCGGCCTCGTCGCGAACGGCGTCTCGCTTTACGTCCTGAGCGCCGCTCAACGCACGAGCATCAACGTCCGCGGCGCCTACCTCGAGGTGCTGGGCGACCTGGTCGGCTCCGTCGTCGTCATCCTCGCCGCCGCGGTCATCTGGCTGACGGGATGGATGCCGGCGGACGCCGTGGCCTCCCTCCTCATCGCCGCCCTCATCGTGCCCCGTGCCGTCGCCCTGCTGCGCGAGGTGTTCGCCGTGCTCGGGGAGCGCGCGCCGGCGGGGACGAGGGTCGCCGACATCCGGGACCACATCCTCGGCACCGAGGGGGTCGTCGACGTCCACGACGTCCACGTGTGGCAGCTCACGCGGGGCGCGCCGGTGTTCACGGCCCACGTCGTCGTCGCACCCGATCGGTTCGCCGACGATCGCGCCGGAGCACTCCTGTCGCAGCTGCAGTCCTGCCTGTCCCGGCATTTCGACGTCGCGCACTCCACGTTCCAGCTCGAACCCGCCGGGCACGTCGAACACGACGCCCACGCCTGACGCCGGTCAGTCCTCCATCCGGACCTCGTCCGGGGTCTTGTCGGGTCGCAGACCGCGCCAGCGGGCGTGGCGGAGGGTCCCGTTCGGCGTCGCCTCGGCATACTCGACTTCGCCGACGAGCTCGGGGCGCACCCAGAGCGCATCGGATGCCTCTTCCCGGCCGACGTCGACGAACGGGTTCTCGTCGGTGCGCAGGGGGGTGAGCGCCGCATCCAATCGTGCGAGAGTCGCGTCGCCGAAGCCGGAGCCGACACGCCCGACGTAGTGCAGCCCGTCGGGCGTCGGGATCCCCATCAGGAGCGACCCGATTTCACCCGCGCGACCGCCCTTGCCCGGACGGATGCCGCCGATCACGATCTCCTGCATCAGGGTGAGCTTGACCTTGAGCCACTGGTCGCTGCGCTGACCGCGTCGATAGACCGACGACGGGTCCTTGACGACGACACCCTCCAGATCCATCGCGCGCGCCGTGGCGAGGGCGTCGTCGACGTCGTCCGCGATCGGGGGGAGGACGATCGGCTCGTGCGCATCGGCGGCGAGCCGTTCGAGGAGTTCTCTCCGCTGCGCGAGGGGCAGCGGCGCGGCATCCGTCCCGTCGATTTCGAGGACATCGAACAGCAGGTACTGCACCGGGATCCGCCGCGCCTCGCGTTCGATCTCGGGCGCCTTCGTCAGGTGCATCCGGTGCTGCAGCAGGGAGAAGCTCGGTCGACCGCGTTCGTCGAGGGCGACGATCTCGCCGTCGACCACGCAGGGAGCCGGACCGAACGCCGCCGCCGCGGTCAGCTCGGGGTAGCGCGCCGTGATGTCGGTGCCGCTGCGGGCCCGCAGCCGCAACGCCTGTCCGTCCCAGATGCCGAGCGCTCGCACGCCGTCCCATTTGAACTCGACCCAGGCTCCCCATCGTTCCGCCGCGCGGCGCGCCAGGGGAGGGGTGGAGATCGTCGCGAGCATCGGCGACGGGGGCGGGAGGGGCGTGGCGGGGGAGGGCGGCGACGCGGGTGCCGGAGGAGCGGATGCGGGGGGCGCCGCATCCGTCTTCATCCGATGCAGCAGCCACTGCGACTTTTCGCCGTCGCCGTTCGTGCGGATGAGTGCGAGCCGCACCGAGCCGAGCGGGCCGCCCTCGCGACCGGTCGCGGTGAAGATCACCTCGTCGTCGCGCCACTTCTCCAGCGCGAAGGTGCCGGTGTCCCAGATCGACATCGACCCGGCACCGTATTCGCCCGCCGGGATCTCGCCCGCGAAGCCGAGGTACTCCATCGGGTGGGGCTCGGTCATGACCGCGAGGTGGTTCGTCGAGGGGGAGTCCGGGATGCCGCGCGGCACCGCCCAGCTGACGAGCACGCCGTCGCGTTCGAGACGCAGGTCGTAGTGCAGGCGACGGGCGTGGTGCTCCTGGATGACGAAGCGCGCCGTGCCGGCGGACGGTGCGCCGGCGGGGGAGTCCGGCACGGGCTCCGGCGTCTTCGCCGCGGAGCGCTTCGCGATGTACGAGGCGAGCGGCCCGGCATCCGTCGGCGCCAGGGCGGCGAACAGGTCGCCGACCTCGCCCACCCGCTCGAGGACCTCTTCGAAGAGCAGGTGGCGCAGATCGGGGTCGTCGAGCTCGTCCCAGCTGCGCGGCGCGGCGACGGTCGGCCGGTCGCGGCCCCGCAGCGAGTACGGTGCGATCGTCGTCTTCTTGCCGTTGTTCTGGCTCCAGTCGAGGAACACCTTGCCGGGACGGGCGGCCTTCGACATCTGACTGACGACGAGGTCGGGGTGGTCGGCTTCGAGCAGGCGGGCGAGTTCTTTCGCGAAGGCGCTGATCTCGTCGCTCGTGCGGCATCCGTCGAGGGGGGCGTACAGGTGGATGCCCTTGCTGCCGCTCGTGACGGGCACCGGGTCCATCCCCAGGTCGATCAGGATCGCGCGCGCCCACCGCGCTACCTCCGCGCACTCGGCGAGCCCCGCGCCCGGGCCCGGGTCGAGGTCGAGGACGAGACGGTCGGGGTTCCGTCGTCCGCCGGTGGCGTCGAAGCGCCACTGCGGGACGTGCAGTTCGATCGAGGCGACCTGCGCGAGGTAGACGAGAGTCGGGATCCCGTCGACGAGCGGGTAGTCCTTCGCGCCGGTCGAATGCTCGATGGGCCGCCGCGAGACCCAGGGCGGCGCCCCCGCTTCGAGGAGCTTCGCGAAGAACGAGCCCTCGCCGGTGCCGTCGGGCCAGCGGATGCGGGTGACCGGCCGACCGGCGAGGTGCGGCAGCATCGCCGGGGCGATGCGGGTGAGGTAGTCGATGAGCTCGCCCTTGGTCGTCCCCGTCTCGGGGTACATGACCTTGTCGAGATTCGTCAGCCGCAGGCGGCGTCCGTCGACGACGACCTCCTGCGGTGCGGCTGGCATGGGCCCAGAGTAGTGCGCAAGCCCTGTCGCAACCGGCTGTGACGGGTGTCTACTGGTGTGATGCGAGCGATCTGGAAAGGCGCCCTCACCTTCGGCCTGGTGAACGTGCCCGTCAAGGTGTACTCCGCGACCGAGGACCACGACGTGTCGCTGCACCAGGTGCACGCCGCGGACGGCGGCCGCATCCGGTATCAGCGCATCTGCGAGATCGACGGCGAGGTCGTCCCGTACGCCGAGATCGACAAGGCGTACGACGACGGCGAGCGCACCGTCGTCCTGACCTCCGACGATTTCGCGGCCCTGCCGAGCGAGCGCAGCCGCGAGATCGAAGTCGTCGAGTTCGTGCCGACCGAACAGATCGACCTGCTGACGCTCGACAAGGCGTACTACCTCGAGCCCGACTCGAAGAGCCCCAAGGCCTACGTCCTGCTGCGGCAGACGCTGGAGCAAACCGACCGCACCGCCATCGTCCGGTTCGCGCTGCGGCAGAAGACCCGGCTGGCGGCGCTCCGCGTGCGCGGCGACGTGCTCGTGCTGCAGACGCTCCTGTGGGCGGACGAGGTGCGTGAGGCGTCGTTCCCGGTGCTGGATGAGCCGGTCAAGATCTCGAGCAAGGAGCTGGAGCTCTCGGCATCCCTCGTCGACAGCTTCTCGAGCAACTTCGACCCGACCGAGTTCACCGATGAGTACCAGCAGGAGCTGCGCACCCTCATCGAGGCGAAGCTCGAGAAGGGCGACGCGTTCGACACGGCCGAGACCTTCGGCGAGAAGACGGATGCCTCCGGCGGAGAGGTCATCGACCTGATGGAGGCCCTGCGGGCGAGCGTCGAGAAGAGCCGCGCCGCGCGCGCGGGCAGCGGGAAGACGGACGCTGGGAAGAAAGACGCCGCCGCCGACACGAAGCCGGCGGCGGCGAAGAAAAAGCCCGCGAAGAAGAAGGCCTCCTGATCAGGAGCGGCGGCTCTCCCCGTCGGGGCGCTCGTCGAACGCCTCGGGCTCGAGGACGAGCTGCTGCGCCTCGGCCCGGTCGGTGACACCGTCGGGTCCGGCAGCCATCTCGCGCTTGACCTTGCGCTTCTCGGCGAAGTAGTGCCACACGATGAAGATGATCGTGCCGGCGACCGCCACCAGCAGGATGACGTCGATGTACTCGGCGACGAACTCGCCGACGCCCGGGATGAGGCTCACGAGGTAACCGACGACCGTCAGACCGAAGCCCCAGATCACGGCGCCGATCAGGTTGTAGAGCGAGTACTTGTGCCATGCCATCTTGCCGACGCCGGCGGCGACCGGGGCGAAGGTGCGCACGATCGGCACGAAACGGGCGAGGATGACCGTCACGCCGCCGTAGCGCTCGAAGAACGCGTTGGTGCGCTCGACGTTGCTACGGCTGAACAGGCCCGACTCCTTGCGTTCGAACACGGCGGGTCCGCCCTTGCGACCGATCAGATAGCCGACTTCGCCGCCCAGGAACGCCGCGAGGCCGATCAGCAGGCCGACCACCCACACGTTGATCCCGAAGACGCCATTCGGGGCGTGGGTGACCGGGTTGGAGAGGAGACCCGCCATGATGAGCAGGGTGTCACCCGGCAGCAGGAAGCCGACGAGCAGGCCGGTCTCGGCGAAGACGATGAAGCAGACCACGACGAGGGCCCACGGGCCGGCCGCGTTGATGATCGTCTCGGGGTCGAGCCAGGGAAGCAGTGCGAAGGGGTGCACGGAGGTCCTTCGATTCGCGGCGGTGGGCCCGCCGACGGATGGGCGCAAGGTGTGAGGCACGCGGGTGCCTCGTGCGGAAGGGGGGACTTGAACCCCCACGCCCGAAGGCACAGGAACCTAAATCCTGCGTGTCTGCCGATTTCACCACTCCCGCTGGTGCGTTCAGTCTAGAGCGCGCGGTGGGAGACACCTGAGAGGGATATCCCGAGAATCGCGCGGCGATGCGGACCTGGTCAGGTCAGCGCGGGATCGTCCAGGAGCGGCGCCCGGAAGTTGGCGCCGACATGCGGCCCCTGCGCGAAGTAGTGGCGGAACCCGTAGTACAGCGGTCGCCACGCGTCGGTGTCCACGCGGTCCTGCCCCTCCCGCAGGATCCCTTCGTGCGCGTGGACCTGCAGGACCTGCGCCTCCACGGCGACGGCGTCGCCACCGTCGATGCCGACGATCTGCGCCACACGAGCCTCGATCTGCACCGGGCACTCGGCCACACGTGCCGCCGTCACCTGGTCCGACGGGAGCGGGGTGAGACCCCCGAGGGTCCACTTGTCGGGCTCGTGGCGGTAGGCGGGTCTCTTGGCCTCGGGCACCGGGTTCCGCCCCGTCGTCGGCGCGATCGCCTCGACCGCGCCGACGAGGTCGGATGACGGCAGGTTGATCACGAGTTCGCCGAGGCGGCGGAGGTTGGCGACCGCCTGGCCGTCGGCGCCGAGCCCCAGCATGTAGCGGTCGCCCAGCGCCCAGGCGGAGGAGATCGGGCTGATGTTCGAGGACCCGTCGGGATTCACCGTGGTGATCAACGCGACCGGGGTTCCGAAGTACAGCACGGGCAGTTCGACACGTCGCGTTTCGTCCATCCTTCGATTCTCGCCTCCCGCCGAAGGGTCGTCCGCAGTCCACCTGGAGCCGGTGGCGTGTGGATAACTCCCGCGCCGGGCGGGGTCGGGTTGCGAGGATCCCTGGCCATGAGCATCGCGTCCGCCCCGACTTCGACCCGCGGGCTCGCCGCGGTCGCCGAGCGGGTGCGCGAGCGGCTGCGCAGCGAGCAGGTCGACCCGTCGCGAGACCCCGACCGCGCAGCGTTCATCGCTCGCGCCGAGGTGCGTCGCCACAACGACTTCGCCCTCGCGCGGGGCGTGGAGGTGATCGAGGACGAAGCAGGGTCCGTCCGCGACATCCTGTCGACCGTCGCGGGGTACGGCCCCCTGCAGGCGCTCCTCGACGACCCGGAGGTCGAGGAGATCTGGATCAACGCGCCCGACCGCGTCTACGTCGCCCGCGAGGGGCGCAGCGAACGCGCGCCGATCGTCCTGACCGACGCGGCTGTGCGCGACCTGGTCGAGCGGATGCTGCACGCCACCGGCCGCCGCGTCGACCTCAGCCAACCGTTCGTCGACGCGTCGCTGCCGGACGGGTCGCGCCTGCACGTCCTCCTGCGCGAACCGATAGAACGGTGCTTATTGGTCAGCTGGGCGCATGTCGGGGCGGTCGTATAGATTCAGCCCGCAAGGCAGTGATCGGGGGGAAAGTGGCCGTTAAGTATCAGATCTTCGTGAGCTCCACGTACGAAGATCTCAAAGCCGAGCGGGACCGAGTCATCCAAGGCATCCTCGAGCTCGGTCACATACCCGTCGGTATGGAGATGTTCAGCGCTGCCGACGAACAACAGTGGCAGACAATTGCTCGCAATATCCGGGAAAGCGACTACTACGTCGTGATCCTCGCGCATCGTTACGGATCACGTGACGGCGCGATGAGTTACACGCGGAAGGAGTACGAGTACGCCGTCGCGGAAGGTATACCGACTATCGGGTTTGTGATCGACCCGGAGGCGTCCTGGCCCGCGGATCGGTTCGAGAAGGATGCGGAGGCCGTGGACCTTCTCGAAGAATTCCGCAGCCTAGTCCGCTCTAAGCCCGTCGGATTCTGGTCTAACGCTGACGACTTGTACGGGAAGGCGAGCGTGGCGCTAGTCAAAGCCATGACCGCGCAGCCACGCATCGGCTGGGTCCGAGCATCTTCAGCGCTCGGCCCCGAAGTGACCGCCGAGATCTCTCGCCTCAGTGCCGAGAATGCGGAGCTTCGCACGAGGCTTTCTCATCTCGAGAAGGATGCAGAGCGAGACGCGGCCGCGGAATTGACGGAGCTCTGGGCTCAGATGGCGAGAAACCAGTGGAGTTACTCCGCTCGCTTCCCCGGGGATGCGGACTGGGTTGAGGCTCGCCCGCTCGCGTACTCAACGCTCTTCCGGCTCTTGGCTCCGAACATGGTGACCGAGGCTTCGGACGAAAACATCGACGACATCGTCAGGGTCAACACGCGGCGACTCACGCCAGTGGAGGGTGCCGCCGCAGACCTCAAACCGTCCAGCATTCCTGTGAACACCCGCAATGCGATGCTGAGTGACTTCGTGATGTTGGGCCTCATGGAGCCCTCTAAGCGACGTCACCCGGTCGCGGACAAGGCTGACTATTGGTCGCTGACGGAAATGGGACTAGAGATGTTGAAGGTGCGCAAACGCCTTGACTTCGCGTCGACGGAGCTGGCTTCTGGTCCCACCGCAGACGGTGCCGGTCTAATCGACAAGGGTGCGCCCAGCCGGTAGTTCGGAGAGGGTGGCTGCCCGTTCGAGCCGGGCCGGGTCCGAGGAACTCACTGCACTGCGGGTGCAGTCGGGGTTCCCGCGTCGGTGCTCCTGCTCGCACATTTGCCGCGGAAGCACGGGGATCTGGACGCACGTCCTACTGCGGAGCCGACAGTACCCAAGCGCTACCCCTAGACGGGCCGGAGCGATGCTGCGAATGTCGCGGTATGGCAAGCGAGGGTGCCGTGGTTGGGGTCGCGCCGCAGGCGATGAGCGATCCGATGGCTGAACGTTGTCCTCGGTTCCACACTATAGGTGTCTGCATCTTCGCTCTCCTGCTGGTCTACTTGGTCGGAGTGCTCATCTGGACCCTTTCGACCGGTGTGAGTTTCTCAATACCGCAGTGGCTGGTGGTCGCGCTGCTGTTCCTGCCGGCAGTTCTCGGTCTGGCTTGGCAGGTGCGCTGCCTCGTCGTAGCCCTGCGGGCAGGGGATCGCTAGCACTGACGAAACGGTTGATGGCTTCTCGTCGCGACCGTCTCTACTCTTCTGGCATGGGATACAACCCCGTCGCACCTCGGGATCGCGCAACAGCACAGTTGCTAATCGTGATGAGTGCGCTCGCCAGTCTGGGAGGCATCGCTTGCCTACTCTTCCTGGACCTCGAGAAGACGACTCGCTGGGGGGTTCCCTCCTGGGTGCTGTTCTCGGCCCTTATCGTGTCCGGGGTCGTGGGTGTAGTCCGCGGAGTGCGGATGTGGAGGACGGCTCGTGCGTCGGGTTCCTCCGATCAAGAGAGCAGTAGGCAGGCGACAATCCGTGCAGCTCGGACACGGCGCGCGACGTCAGGGCTCCCTGCGATCTACTTTTCGGCTAGCGGCGGCGCCGGCGTGCTGGCGCTCTTGGCTGGAGTGGTGATTGTCATCATCGGCGCCGTGCGAGCGGATTCAGGCTTGATCTCAACAGGGGTCGCGCTCGGCAGCGGCGGGTTCGCGATCGCGCTGGTCGGACTCGCCGCAGCCGCCTACTTTCGCTCAGTCAGCAGACCGGACGACAAGTAGCTTCACCGCTAGCCAAAGGCAGTATCAGGGGGACCCTCACGCACGTCGTCATCCCCGACATCACGCGCCGGCACTGGGCGGTGAACATCCGGAAGTTCCTCACCCGCTTCCGTACCCTGGACGACCTCGTCACCGCCTGGTCCGTCGCCCCCGAGGCGGCGGCGATCCTCCGCACCGCGATGCGCGAGGGCACGAGCGTCGTCGTCTCGGGCGCGACGCACGCCGGCAAGACCACGCTGCTCGGAGCCCTCATCGCCGCCGCACCCGCGCACCACCGCATCGTGACGGTCGAGGAGACGTTCGAGTTGAACGCGCAGGCCCCGACCTCGTCGCGCTGCAGGGTCGCCAGCCCAGCCTCGAAGGGACCGGCGAGGTGTCGCTGCGCCGGCTCGTGAAGGAAGCGCTCCGCATGCGGCCCGACCGCCTCGTCGTCGGCGAGGTCCGCGATGCGGAGGCCCTCGACCTGCTGCTCGCCCTGAACACGGGCGTCCCGGGCGCCGCCACGATCCACGCCAACTCGGCGCCCGACGCGCTCCGCAAGCTCGGCTCGCTCCCGTTGCTGGCCGGGCGGAACATCGACCGTGACTTCCTCCTGCCCGCGATCGCCGCCTCGGTCGGTCTGGTCGTCCACTGCCGGCGGGATGCCGACGGTCGCCGCGCCGTCGTGGAGATCGTCGCGCCGACCGGCCGAGTCGTCGACGGCGTGGTCGAGACCCGCACGCTCTTCGGGGGTGCTCCGGCATGACCGTCCTCCTCGGCATCACACTCGCGGCGGGCATTCTGCTCGCCCTGTCACCCTGGCTCTGGCCACCGCGCGCGGGGGCGCCGGCGCCCGTACGGCGCGATGCGGCATCTGCTCGTCTCCTGCAGAGCGCCGGATTCGGCCATGCGACGCCCGGGCACCTCGCGGCGGTGTCCTGTGCTGCGGCGGCGCTCTCGGGGGCGATCGTCTGGCTCGTCACCGCCCTGCCCGCGTTCGCGGCCGTCGCAGCCGTGGCGGGATTCTTCGCGCCCGCGGGGTGGCTGCGGGGTCGCGCCCGCCGGCGCCAGAAGAGCCGCCGTCAGCTGTGGCCCGACGTGTGCGACCTCCTGGTCGCCTCGGTACGGTCCGGGATGTCGCTTCCCGACGCGGTCTCCGCGCTCGGCGAGGTCGGGCCGCCGCCGTTGCGCCCCGCGTTCGCGGCCTTCGCGTCGGACGTGTCGGCGTCGGGGCACTTCGATTCGAGCACGCTGCGCCTCAAGGCCCGGCTGGCCGATCCGGTCGCCGACCGCATCATCGAGGCGCTCCGGATGACCCGTCAGGTCGGTGGGGCGGAGCTCACGAGCGTCCTCCGCGCGCTGTCCGCCTCGGTGCGGGCGGACGCGGCGCTGCGTGCCGAGATCGAAGCGCGTCAGTCGTGGATCCGCGGGGCCGCGGTGCTCGGCGTCGTCGCGCCGTGGATCATCCTCGGCCTGCTCGCCCTGCGTCCCGAGGGAGCGACGGCCTACAGCGGCCCCGAGGGCGTCGCGGTGATCCTGCTCGGCGCCGCTGTCTCGGTGGTCGCGTTCCGACTGATGGTCGGCATCGGACGCCTCCCGGAGCCTCGGAGGTGGTTCGCATGAGCGCGCTCACGGAGCTCGCGCTCGCGATCGTGCTCGGCGGCGCCTTCGCGGCGGGTGTCGTGCTCGTCGCGACCCGCGTGCCACGGCTGGCGGCGCCCACGCTGTCGCGGCGCATCGCACCCTACCTCCGCGACATCGCCGACCCGCGCGGTCTCACCCCCCTCGAATCCGCTGGGACGGACTGGCGCACGCGCCGCGATCGGTTCATGGCCGCGTTCGGGGGCGCCGCCCGTCTCGAGCAGCGGCTGCGGCAGGCCGGCTGGACGCAGGATGCCGCCGGGTCCCGTGCGCGGCAACTCACCTGGATCGTGGTGGGTGCGCTGGCGGGAGGGGCCGTCCTGGTCCTCTTGGCCCTCGTCGGCCGGATGAGTCCGGGAGCCGTCCTGCTGCCTCCGGTGGCCGGGGCGGCCGCGGCGGCCGTGCTGGATCTGCGGCTGACGTCGGCGGGGCATCGACGGCGGGCGCGCGTCGAGGAGGAGCTGCCGACGCTCCTCGAGTTCCTCTCGCTCTGCCTCGCCGCCGGCGAGGGGCTCTGCGACGCCCTCCGCCGCGTCGGAGAGATCGGCTCGGGGGAGTTGACGGCGGAGATCCGCCGCGCCGTCCTTGACAGCGGAACCGGGTCGAACCTGTCGGACGCCCTCGTGGACCTCGGCCGGCGGCTCGACGTGCCGGCACTGTCGCGCGCGCTCGAGCACCTCGTCGCAGCCATCGACCGCGGTGCGCCGTTGGCAGGGGTCCTGCAGGCGCAGGCCGGCGACGCCCGCGAGGACGCCAAACGCTCGCTCATCGAACGCGCCGGCAAGAAGGAGATCGCGATGCTCTTCCCGATCGTCTTCCTGCTGCTGCCGATGAGCGTCCTCTTCGCCGTCTTCCCCGGCATCGTCATGCTGCGGCTCGGGGTCGGCTGACACCTGACCGAAAGGAGAACATCATGATCCGTTCCACTCTGTCCCGCGTGCGCACCGCCTGGGGTGCCGTGCTCGGGGACGTCCGCGACGACGAGCGGGGCGACGTGCCCGGCTGGCCGGATGTGTCAAACACACATAACTGTTAGCTCGGTACCGGGATCACCTTCAGAAGCTGAAGCACGATGATGGAGATGGACGCCACAAAGCCCGTAGCAAGGCCGATGATGATCTGGTCTCTGTAAATGACGATCAGTCTGCGGAACCGGGTCCGGAGGCTTCGGGCTCTGATGACTGACGGTCCATCGGAATCCAACTCACCCGCTGTCACGTGATGCGAACGGGACTTGCGCGACGTAGCACCATACCAGTTGGAGCTTTTTCGCCTTCCTAGTGCCTCGATGTTTTCGTCCAGGGCATATTCGATGCGCTCAGAGTCAACGCGGCTGTCCATACTTGCGTGAAATTCAACGCCTGTCGCCTTCGCGTCCTCGTCTAGCCACACGGTTGTGATCGTGAAGGCTTCGCCGGAAGTGAGAATACGCAACGACCGGATCGGACCTCGATACCCTTCGACAGTCGCCCGGAGACTGACCCAATCTGACTCCCGGAACTTGGTGAAGTCTGGCGTCAATGCGACGTACTCAACCCTGAGGTCGGACCACACGGAGCCGACCGAAGCTTCAATCACGCGTTCTGCGTCCGCGAATACTTTCCATGCTGGCCTCGGCTCTGGAAGCTTCACGCGGAGGTCAAATAGGTAGCTCATCGCGCATGACCATAGCGAGATTGTGAGGTACCAGCCTCACAGACACGCAGGAGGCCCCCCCAGAGCGATCTGAGGGGCTTCACCGTGTTGAGATGGACTACGCGTCCGTGCCAGCAGGCAAGGTGTGGACCAAGCTGATGTTCGTCCACGGTAAGAAGCTCATGTGGTTCGAGTTGATGAACCAGACGCCAACCGTGTCCCAGTCAGCGACTTGGGCTCGGATACGCTCGTTGTTCATCAGAACAAACTCGACACCCTGACCATTCTGGACGTAGGTAGCGAATGCGTCCCTCATCGGTTCGCCGCCTCGTACTCATCCAGGATGGACTGCGCGACACGTCCACGATCAGAAACCGTGTGTCCGTTTGCACGTGCCCATGCCCGCACAGCATCCAGGTCCTGACGCTTGCCCGAACGGCTGACCTTGGAGGAGGCGCTACGCCCACCAATGGGGCTGACGTTCTTCAGGAACGGTGCGATTGCGTCATCCAGCTTGCGTGCGTTTTCCTGCGAAAGGTCAAGCTCATAGCTCTTGCCGGCGTATGACAGCTTCACAAAAACTGCGTCTTCCTTCGCAATCTCCCTCCCGTCGAAATCGTCGGTGAAGGTGATGATTGTCTGCTTCTTACGAGCCATGACCCCGAGCGTAGTATCACCCGACGGGATTGGCACGTCTGATGATGTCGATCACTTTGAGCACAGACTTATCGAGCTTGAGAGTCCAGGGACCCTCGTTCGACCACGAGGTTTGCAACTCTCGAGCTATGCCAATTTTGTTGGGCTGCTTCAAGCCAACCACGTCTGACGACAGCGGGTTATCGTAGCGGCCTGGCGCATTTCCAAGCTTCGCTTTCGGATGCACCGCCCGGATTGCTTCGGACAGCTTTTCCCATGGCACGTAATTTTCGATGGTGTATCCGGCAGTGATCCAGGCATAACTGGAAGTGGGGTCCTGCGCCATCTCCTCCTGTATGCGCTTCTTCGTGTCATTGATCCTCGCGTACTTCGACCCCCGGTCACTGTCGATCACTACGACCATGTACCGGTTGAGTCTCCGAAGAGAGATGAACTCTGAGACCTCTGTCGGGTCGTCAGCGCTGAGTCCGTTCAGCAGCCTGCCACCGTAGAACATGATCGAGTAGTGCAGACCCTCGACGAACTCGTTCGGAGCGAGGGCGTCGATCCAGGCTTTCACGTAGATGCGGTCGGAGGGACCCTCCACCCAGATAATGGCGTTGCTCTGAACGAGGTCTGAAGGTCGATAGCCCAAGTCCGCACAAATCGCACTCTGATGAGCAGCGGTTCCCGCGTAGTTGATGGTCGAAGAGCCTTCGACTCGTTGTACGTGGAAGACGGAGCCAATCGACGAATCCAGAAGATGAGCCGAGTGGGTAGCAACAAAGTACTGATTGGTTGTCTCGCTGCTGAGATAGCGCAGCAATTTCCGCTGGAGCATGGGGTGCAGATGGACCTCCGGCTCCTCGATACACATGACCGATTCCTGCACGATGGTCGCTGCTGCCGCGAGAATCACAACCTCGTGGACCCCCGTGCCGTAGTTCTCGATGGGTAGCGTTCGCCCGTCCTGGGTAATGTGGATCGTGCTGAGGTCGTGCGGGATGTCGATGGAGATGTCAGGATCATCCATCACTGTCTGAGTGAATCTTTGAATAGCCTTGAAGACTTCGCGGTCGCTCAGGCGATCTGTCGCTGGGCTTTGCAGACGGTGGAGTCGGTCCTTGATGCCTGCGCCCGTGAGCGATAGTTGCGCGTTATTATCCTTCCCAACTTCGCGGACACCTGTAACCGTCCGAACGCCAGGGAATTCGAACTTAGAGAGGGCATGCTTCAGGGTCGTGTGGATAGGGGACAGATAGTCGC
Source organism: Microbacterium oleivorans (assembly GCF_001644225.1). GTDB lineage: Bacteria > Actinomycetota > Actinomycetes > Actinomycetales > Microbacteriaceae > Microbacterium > Microbacterium gawkjiense. The sequence goes on from NZ_LSTV01000001.1 coordinate 782,093, forward strand.
CTGCGAATGAGTGAAAGAAGCCGGAGAACAGGGCTCTGGCGGCGTTCCGAGATCTCCCGTTCATCCGCTCATAGACGGCCTCGACCCATTGCCTCTCGTTCGTGAGTGATGCAGATCGGATGGAAAGCGATCGATTCTCCAGTTCCAACCAGATCGGATGCCCCTCAGACAGGCCTTCGATACCATCTATGACGTCCGCGAAGTAGCGTCCGGCGTCACCGAACGTCGGAAGGACGGTGCGCTTAAGGAAGGCCTCGCTCAGGGCGAGTTCGAATCGAAGACGGTGTTCCTTGTCGCCAGAGGGTCGGTCCCAAGGGCCCGTGACCTCCAAGTCGCTGAACGCGTCTTCCGAGTTCTGCAACATGCCATGAATGATCCGCAGCACATTGGACTTGCCAGAATTGTTCTGACCCGCGATGAGGTTGATCTTTCCTAGCGGGTAGAGCCGTGTGATCGGATCGGACAGGAAGCTGCGGTACCCACCGAACCCAATCCCGTGAAGAAGTTCCATAGCGTCATCATGGCAGTGCGGACTGCGGGCACGTGTTACTCGCGCGAGTTCAGAGTGCTCCGCGCGGCCCTGCGCTCCATCCTTCGTCCAGACTCAAAACGTACGTACCTGCTAGTCGTTCCCGTAGTCGTAATCGACGTAATCAGGTTGTTCCGGAGCTAGCTCCTGCACCTCGATTTCGTCGAACGTTTGAGGCATCCCAGCCGCGTGCACCTCGCCAGTCGAGGTCAGGACCAATCCGCACGCGTTACAGGAGGCCCCGGTGATAACGTACTCGACCTTCGAAACCGTGTCGCCGTCGTCGTCAATGTAGGGCCGGGATGATCGGACCGGCGTCGCATCAACGATAATCGCGCTGTCACAGGCGGAGCACTTCTGTTTCCACCCGCCGAGTGCAAAGACCGAAGGCTGACGCGCTTCCTTCTCCTCTTCAGTGAGCCGGCTCCAGAAATCGCGGGCGCTGTTGATTCGCGTCCGTACTTCTTGGAGCAGTTTCTTGTCGTCGGAATCAACAAACTGCCTACCCTGTTCTGACAGTTCGTCACCGAGCAGGTTCTCGACAGTTGTGCCGAGGTGACGCGCAAGTGGCTCGATCGTGCGTGTCAATTTTGGCAACCACGAGGAGACTGGCTCGTCCCAGCGAACCGCGGCCGTGTGCAGTTCTGCGTTACGAAGTTCCAGGAGGTACTCAAAATCCTTCACCCGGTCGGGAGTAAAATCCGCAACCACAATCGGCAACCTGACAAGCACCGTATGCATCGGCACCGATTGGATGCGCTTTCCCTGGGGGTCCGGGAATCCGAGGGAATCGAGAATCGCTGGCCCCTCCATAGCCGCATTGAGGACCGGCGACACCTTCGCCAGCGCTGCCCTTGCTAGAAATTCGAGGCCAAGAACGCTCCAGACCAGCGATTCCTCGTTGCTCGGCCGGGACGCGCCCCGCTGAAAGTAGTTCTGCGCCTTTGCAAGGTATGCCTCGGCATCCCAGATCATTTGCTCACTCCGAGTAATATCGCACCAACTTGCGACCAGGATCGAACGTGGCATCCAACCGTCGATGAAGGCACCGGAAGTTGTCGACGATAACCCACGTGTCACCCACCCAGTCAACGCTGCCGCTGGCGGGGAGGCTCTCGACGACATCGACGAGAGACGGGTCCGTCGGCGGACACGAACGCGGATCCCACCGTATACGTTCGACGTCACCGATAGCGAACATCGCGAGCCTGTGAACGGGCGGGTGAGAGTGGGACTGGGTTATCAAAGTCGTCCGGCGCAGCAACTTCTTCAAAGTATCGTCCGGATCCAAGATCTCCGTCTTCACAGTTGACGGCGCCTCGGAGTACATGGCAAGCCACCGAGGCGGTGAAGCCGCATTTGCCCCATCGGAGTGCCAAGGGAACTTCCCACGGCCGTACGTGCCGGAGAGAGAGTCAGGGCGCGCGCTGCGCGCATCCTTCGGGACCAGAGTCCCCCCGAAGCGGACATCACCGAGGCGCCTCATCAGGCCGGTCATCGAGTCGGAACCTCTGCCAACAGACCACCCATAGCGCCGCAGGTCAGAGGACAGGGCCGACCACATCTCGTCGCTAACCGGCCATCCATTCATTGATGCGTCCAAGGGTGATGACACCAATTCAGTCGACTGAAGGGGCGATGCCCAGAGCCACCAGCCGAACACCGCTGTGTTTTCAGGTGGTCGTCCTTCCCGCGGGCTTGATCGCATCCCACACGGCTTCGTGAAAGTGGTTGTAGCTGTGGTGGCTCCCCGACCTGAAGAAGGCAAAGTCACGTGTGGCTATTTCGCCATAGTGAATCCTCATCCCTCGCTGCAGCCGGCTGATCGCCCATCCGCCTGTCCCAGTCTCGTCCACATCGACCTCGACTGCGGGCGCAAGATCGAAGCGAACCTTGAAGTGCCTTGCGGTCAGAGCGTCCGACTCTTCCTGCACGGAACCGTCGATTGCGAGATAAGTGACCATGCGGAGAGATTACTGGGTCATTGATCCCAGATGCGGGCGAGCCCCGTTTCTCAGTCCTCACCAGCTTCTTAGCATCGACAGCAGAGGGCCGCCTTCTGACCTTCCCCTCAGCCCTTGGCGGACCAGACGACCTCTTCGGCCCAAACTAGACGCCTGAATTCGCCTACGGGTTCAGGTCCCGGCCGAACTCACTAGTTGTTCGCTCGAGCCGCATGGCGGGTAGGCGTCTCGACATTCGCGTGACGGAACGCCCGAGAGGATCACTTCGATCGGCAACCCGAGTGCCGCAACGATGCGGATGACGGTGTCGATACGCGGATTCGTGGCCGAGTTCGTCTCGGATTCCAATGCTCGGTAGCTGACTACAGAGACGGCCGCACGCTGAGCGACCTCCGTTTGACTCAGCCCCGCACTGCGGCGTTTTTCTCGGAGAGCTTGGGCGAGGTGAGACAGCAACGCGGTCCTGTAAGCATCGTGACATCGCTCTGTGTGCATTGTGGGTTTTACTCCACTGGCTGGAGGAACATCGAATCTATCTAAGGCGAGCGGGCCTTCGCAAGCCAAGAATGTTTGCGTTGCTCGTAGCGCGCGCCTCGGCTTACAACTGGCCTGTCGGGGGGCGTTGGCTCCGCGAAGTCGATCCGAGAGTGCCAGGGGGGCAAATGAAAAAGAAGTTGCTGGGCGTCGTCATTGCTTTGACGATGGTGTTCGGCGGAGCGACCGCGGCCGAAGCGTCGTCCTACTGTTCGCCTTCAGTCGGATGCTCGGGGAACTCGTCGTCGAGCTATTGCTCATCGTCAGTGGGTTGCTACATCGACCCGAAGACCAAGCAACCGAAGTACGTAACGGTCGGACCAAAGCTGACATCGAAAGAGCAGAAGCTTCGAGAGGACTGCTACTTCCGAGTTGCGGGAAGCGGCTCGTCGCTCGCTAGCGGTATCCTCGGCAAGAACGTGTTGGCAATCCTCGGTGGAGCCCTGAGTGGCTACGCTGCAATCAACGGTCCGTGCAAAGATTTCTGGAAGTCCACCGCTCGATTCAGGAAGTAGGACATGAGGAACAGCATCCTCTTGCAAGTAATCCTCGCCGTGATCGGTGTCGCACTGCTGATCGCGGGCCTGCTCTACGTGTCCACCGATCCCGTCCTAGGCTGGATCGGCGCGATCGGCGGACTTCTCATCGTGGTCGGGGCTGTGATGGCGATCCTCAAGCTGCGTAGAACAACTAAGGCCTGATTCGCCGCCGCGCGACGCCACTCTCTAGGATCCGGGGAGTGGCGTCGTAGCCTGCCGTGGGACCGAGCTTCCAGAACCGACCGCGACAGATACTCAGCTACCGAATGCTCTGTAAGCAGACGCGCGGCTCATTCCCAAAGCTTTCGTGATCGCATCCACCGTCTTGCCCTCACCGCGCAGTGTCTTGGCTGCTGCGATCTTCTCGGGCGTGAGTGCAGTCTTGGCTCGGGGCTTGCGCTCACCCTTCGCCACTCGGGCCGCTCTGCCTTCTGCTGCGCGCTCTTTCGTGTTTTCCCTCTCCCATTCCGCGATGGACAACATGATGTTACGGAGGAGCTTGCCCGTCACGCCGTCGAACTGTTCACCCGGCTTCAGGCAGACCGCCGCCCTGATCCCGCGCCATCCCGCTCGGCCACACGTCGGCCTGCGCACCGACGACACCGGTCATGAGCGGCGGTCCACGTGCGGCAGGAAACGGGGCAACCAGCGCACGAAGGCGACGGCACCCAGCAGGCCGATCAGACCGACCGCCCCGGCGGCGAACGACAGGGACGAGATCGCGGTGATGCCGGTCACGATCAGCGGGGTCGTGGCACCACCGGCATCCGTCAGCGTCCGCCAGGACCCGAGGAAGGGAGCGGGATCGTCCTTCGGAGCGAGGTCCGCACCGATGGTGAGGAGGATGCCGCTGGACAATCCGTTCCCGACGCCGAGGACGGCGGCGAACATCGCGAACCACATCTCGGCGGACGCTCCGTCGTGGGTGACGGAAAGGGCGAGGAAGCCGCTGCCCATCAGGATCATCGCGGGCAGCGCGGCCCAGAGGCGTCCGAAGCGGTCCATGACCTGGCCGCTCGCATAGAAGAGGGCGAAGTCGAGCGCCCCGGAGATGCCGACGACGAGGGCGATCGTCTGCGCGTCGAGGCCGATCGACACGCCCCACAGCGGCAGCACCACCTGACGGGCCGAACGCACGGCCGACAGGCACGCCGCTGCGAGTCCCACGCGCGAAAGCACACGCCGGTGCCGCCACATCGTCCGGAACACGCCGATGCGCTCGGCCACCGGGATCGATCCCGTCACCGGCTCGCCCGAGTCCTCGGCGTCATGACTGTGCGCGGGCTGCGCGACGAACTGCTTCTCCGGATCGGGACCGAAGGTGACGAGAACGATGAGGGCCGCGAGGCAGACGGCGAAGAACCAGATGGTCGCCCGCTCGTCGCCGAACAATCCGATGAGTGCGGCGGCGATGAACGGGCCGGTGAACATGCCGAGCCGGAACGTGCCGCCGAGCAGCGAGAGGGCGCGGGCGCGGAACAGCACCGGCACACGCGTCGTCATGAAGGAGTGCCGCGCCAAACCGAACGCCGCGGCGCAGAACCCGATGAGGAAGACGGCGCCGGCGAACACGGGCAGCGACGGCAGGAGCGCGGCCGTCAGGGAGACCACGAGGGCGAGGGCTCCGGCGGCGATCATCGTGGCCCGTTCGCCGACGCGCGTGACGGCCCAGCCGGCGGGGAGGTTCCCGATGAGCTGGCCCACGACGAGCATCGACGCGATCAGCGCCGAGAGGGCGACGTCGGCGCCGAGGGAGCCGGCGAGACTCGGGATGAGGGGGAGGACCGCACCCTCGCCGATGGCGAACAGGGCGGTCGGTGCATAGACCATGGGGCCGAATCGCCAGAGCACATCTCGAGCAGCGGGGGAGTCGGGGCGGTCGGTCATCCCCATCCACGTTACTCTGGAGTGTCATGCTTGAATTCGATCCGTCTGCGGACATCCAGGCCCTCCGTTCCACCTTCGGTGAGATCAAGGCGGTCGTCGACGTCGACGCTCTCTCCGCCGAGATCGCCCGTCTGTCCGAAGAGGCGGGCGCCCCCGACCTCTGGGACGACGTCGAGAAAGCACAGAAGGTCACCAGCGCCCTCAGCCACCGCCAGTCCGAGCTCAAGCGCGTCACCGAGGTGGAGCAGCGGCTCGACGACCTCGAGGTGCTCGTCGAGCTCGCGCAGGAGATGGACGACGAGGACTCCGCCGAGGAGGCCCGCCGGGAGATCGCCGACCTCGAGAAGGTCATCAGCCAGCTCGAGGTGCAGACGCTCCTCGACGGCGAGTACGACGACCGCGGGGCGGTCGTCACGATCCGCTCCGGCGCCGGCGGCGACGATGCCACCGATTTCGCCGAGATGCTCATGCGCATGTACCTGCGCTGGGCCGAGCGCCACAAGTACCCCGTCAAGGTGATGGACACGTCCTACGCCGAGGGCGCCGGGATCAAGTCCGCCACCTTCGAGGTCGACGCCCCCTACGCCTACGGCACGCTGTCGGTCGAAGCCGGCACTCATCGCCTCGCACGCATCAGCCCGTTCGGCTCCGCCGACAAGCGCCAGACGAGCTTCGCGGCCGTCGAGGTGATCCCCGTCATGGAGGAGGCCCAGGAGGTCGACATCCCCGAGGGCGACATCCGCGTCGACGTGTTCCGGTCGTCGGGGCCCGGCGGACAGTCGGTCAACACGACCGATTCGGCCGTGCGACTGACCCACATCCCGACGGGCATCGTCGTCTCGATGCAGAACGAGAAGAGCCAGATCCAGAACCGCGCGGCCGCGATGCGCGTCCTGCAGACCCGACTCATGCTGCTGCAGAAGGAGGAGGAGGCGGCGAAGAAGAAGGAGCTCGCCGGCACCATCACCGCGAGCTGGGGCGACCAGATGCGCTCGTACTTCCTCTACGGTCAGCAACTCGTGAAGGACCTGCGCACGGGACACGAGGTGGGCAACCCCGCGGTCGTGTTCGACGGCGACCTCGACGGCTTCATCGCGGCCGGCATCCGCTGGCGCAAGCGCAAGGACGACGACGACTGAGTCGACGCGGAGGAATCTCTTCGAGATTTTTCCATCCACCTGCATCCAAAGTCGGTGGACCGCGGGAATACCTCTGTGAAAGCGCGAACACCTCGCGCCGAATCAGAAGGAGTTCCCATGCGCAAGACACTTTCAGCGGGCGTCGCCCTCGGTGCCGCCGTGGCATTCGCTGCATTCGCCCCCGCATCCGCTGCCACGTCGGACACGGCCGACCTCGCGGTGCTCCACGCGATCCCGGACACCCCCGTCGACGTGTACGTCAACGGCGACCTGACGATCGACGACTTCCAGCCGGGTGACCTCGGCGGTCCGCTCGAGCTTCCCGGCGGAACCTACTCGGTCGCGCTGACCGCCGCGGACGCCACCGACGACTCCGACCCGGTCCTCGGCCCCATCGACCTCACCCTCGAGGCCGGCATGAACTACACCGCGGTCGCGCACCTCGACGCCGAGGGCACCCCCACTGCGAACCTGTTCACGAACGACACCGCCGAGACCGCTGCGGGTGAGGGTCGTCTGACGGTGCGCCACGTAGCCGCCGCTCCCGCGGTCGACGTGCTCGCCGGCGGCGAAGCGGTCATCACCGGCCTCACCAACCCCAACGAGGAATCGCTCGACCTGCCCGCCGGCACGGTGAGCGCGGCCGTCGCGCTCGAGGGCACGACCGACCCGGTCATCGGCCCGGCCGACGTCGAGGTCCAGGAGGGCGTCCTGACGATCGCCTACGCCTGGGGCTCGGCCGAGGACGGCAACCTCGCCCTCGCCACGCAGACCATCGACGGTCTGCACTCCGGCCCCGACGGTGTGAACACGGGTTCGGCGGGCCTCGTCGCCGAGAACGGCCCGAACGGCTGGCTGATCGTCGGCGGTGCCGCCCTCATCGCCGGCCTCGTCGCCGGTGGTGTGCTCGTCGCCCGTACCTCGGCTGGGCGCCGCTGAGGTCCTGACATGCGCCGCCTGTCGATCATCGCCGTCACGCTGACGGCCCTGATGCTGGCGGCCTGTGCACCGGTGTCGGAGGCGGGATCACCCCCCTCCGACACCGGTTCGGGCGCGACCGGGACGGTCTCCCCTCGACCGGCGGCTCCCACGCCGCAGGTCTCCGTCCCGGTCGCTCCGGCCACTCCGCAGGCCGTCGTGCGCGCTCCGGCACCGGAGCGGCTCGCCATCTCGTCGTTGGACGTCGACATGCCGGTGGAGGCGGTCGGGGTGCAGGACACCGGCGAGATGGAGATCCCGGAACGTCCGTCGATCGCGGGGTGGTACCGCTTCGGCAAGGCCCCCGCCGACGCCGAAGGCACGACCGTGATCGCCGCCCACGTGGACGACCGGGAGTACGGTGTGGGACCGCTCGCCAGACTGCGTGAGGCGAAGGAGGGCGACGAGGTGACGGTGACGGATGCCGACGGCACAGTCACCACCTACGTCACCGAGTCGGTCACGTACATTCCCCGCGCGGAGCTCCCCGTGGACGATCTGTTCACCCGTGAGGGTCCGCGGACCCTCGCCGTCATCACCTGCGGTGGTGATTTCGATCAGCAGACCCGCACCTACAGCGATAACGTGGTGCTCATTGCGAGGGCGCAGTCGTGACCATCACGGCCCCGCCTCGGCTCGCCGCACGGAAGGAGCAGGCCGTCGACGACGACACCCACCTCGCTGAGCGTTTCGCGGCGGGTGACGAGACCGCGGTGAAGGCGATGTACGACCGGTGGTCGCGCATCGTGTACACCCTCGCCGTCCGCTCGCTGGGCGACACGACCGAGGCGGAGGACGTCACACAGCGCACGTTCGTCTCGGCGTGGACCTCCCGGTCGTCGTACCGCCTGGACGGGGCGCCTCTCGGCGCGTGGCTCATCACGATCGCGCGTCGCCGCATCGCCGACGCCCACGAGGCCCGTGCCCGCGCGGCACGTCTCGAGGAGGCGTTGAAGGCGGTCGTCCCCGACGAGGTCGCCGAACACGACGTCTCCGACGCGATGCTCGTGGCCGACGAGGTCGCCCAGCTCGAGCCCGACGCCCGTGCCGTCCTGGCGCTGGCGTTCTACGAGGATCTGACCCACCAGCAGATCTCCGACAGACTGGGGATGCCGCTCGGCACCGTCAAAAGCCACATCCGACGAAGTCTCACCCGCCTGCGAACCCGATTGGAGGCGCACCATGTCACATCTTGACCCCGAGGTCGCCGCCCTCCTGGCGATGGGGGAGCAGCCGTCCGCCGACGAGCAGCACCACCTCGATACCTGTGCGGACTGCTCCGCCGAAGTCGCCTCGTTCGCGCGCGCGGTCACCGCAGGTCGGGCGACCCGCACCGGCGAGGAGCTCCTGACGCCCCCCGACCGCGTCTGGGAGTCCATCCGCAGCGAACTCGCTCTGCCGTCGGAGCCGTCGACCGCACCGGAGGCGACGCCCGACGAACCGGCGTCCCGTCCCTCCGAGGCGCCGTCGGCCGGCACCCGGCACGTCGCACGTCGTCGGCGGGTCAGTCGTCGCCCGGTGTTCTTCGTGATGGCGGGAGCGGCCGTCGCCGTCGTGGCGATCGTGGCAGGTGTCTGGATGGCGGGGGGCATCGCCCCGCGTCCCGAGATCATCTCCGAGGCCCGGCTCGACGGCTTCCCGACCTGGGCGGGCGCCCAGGGCGAGGCGATGCTCGAGCGTGTCGACGGTCACGACCGCGTCGTGGTCGACCTGACGGCATCCGTCCCCGATGACGGCTACCGCGAGGTGTGGCTGCTCACGTCGGACGCCAGCGACCTGATCAGCCTCGGCGTGCTCGACGGCAGCTCGGGCTCCTTCGACATCCCCGACGACGTCGACCTGTCGCGATTCACCGTGGTCGACATCTCGCAGGAGGACGTCGACGGGGATCCCGGTCACTCGGGCGACTCGATCGTCCGGGGAACCCTGTCAGCCCCCTGAGCGCGCGGGAGTGTCGCTGACGGATGCGGCGGCCCCGCCGCTTAGGCTCGTCTGGCCATGATCCGCTTCGAAAAGGTCTCCAAGAAGTACCGCGGCACCAGTAAACCCGCCCTCAGCGACGTTGAGTTCGATGTCCAGCGCGGGGAGTTCGTGTTCCTCGTCGGCGCGTCGGGCTCGGGGAAGTCGTCGTGCCTGCGCCTCATCCTCCGCGAGGACACCGCCTCCGACGGTCGCGTCGTCGTCCTCGGACGCGATGTGCGCGGTCTGAGCACGCGCAAGGTCCCCTACTTCCGTCGTCACATCGGGTCGGTCTTCCAGGACTTCCGTCTGCTGCCGAACAAGACCGTCTTCCAGAACGTCGCGTTCTCGCTGCAGGTCATCGGGTCGAGTCGCGCGTTCATCCAGCAGTCCGTCCCCGAAGCCCTCGCCCTGGTGGGCCTGGCGGGCAAGGAGAAGCGCCTGCCGCACGAGCTTTCGGGCGGTGAGCAGCAGCGTGTCGCGATCGCGCGGGCCATCGTCAACCGGCCGCAGATCCTGCTCGCCGACGAGCCGACGGGAAACCTCGACCCGGGAACGTCCATCGACATCATGCAGTTGCTGGCCCGCATCAACGCCGGCGGGACGACCGTCGTGATGGCGACCCACGAGGCGGGCTTCGTCGACCAGATGCAGCGCCGCGTCATCGAGCTGCGCGGCGGCGTGGTCGTGCGCGACGAGCGCCACGGCGGCTACGGCGACACATCGGGCCTGCCCGTCCTCACGCCCGAGACGGTCAAGGGCGCGGCGGCCACGGCGGCGCTCACGGCCGTCCTCGAACTGCAGAAGCAGATCGCGACCGGCGACGCGGGGGGCGTCGAGCCCCTCCCGGACCCGATCGAACCTCCCGCTCCGCAGCCCGAGACGGTGCTGCCCGCCGTCCCCGTCGTGCAGGACCCGCCCCCGGTAACCGAGGTGCAGACGGATGCCGCGGCCCGGGCGGCGGCGTCCGAGCCGGACACGGGCACCAGAGGCATCCCGATCACCCCCGCCGACATCGACCTCGGCGACATCGACGGGCTCGGGGCAGCGGACCGTCTGGGTCTCGGGCACCGCGACGACGACGAAGTGGGGCCCACCGCATGAGAGTCCGCCTGGTCCTCGGCGAGGCCCTCACGGGTCTTCGTCGCAACGCGTCGATGGTGATCTCCGTCATCCTCGTCACCTTCGTGTCGCTCACGTTCGTGGGCGCCGCCCTGCTCATGCAGATGCAGATCGCCAAGATGCAGGGGTACTGGGCCGAGCGCGCCCAGGTCGCGATCTTCATGTGCCGCGACGGGTCCACGGAGACCACCTGCAGCGACGGCGAGGCGACGGACGAACAGCTCGCCGCGGTCAAGGAGAAGCTCGAGAGCCCGGCACTCGAGGGCATCGTCCGCAGCGTCCGGTTCGAGACGCGCGAGGAGGCCTACCAGAACGTCCTCGACCTCATGGGCGAGGACTACAAGGACTTCATCACCCCGGCCCAGTTGAACGAGACGTACTGGGTCAACCTCGTGGATCCCACGCAGACGGATGTCATCGACGAGGCGTTCTCGGGAACGCAGGGCGTCGAGGGGGTGACCGACCAGATGGAGTATCTGCAGCCGCTGTTCTCGGCGCTCACGATCGCGACGTACTTCGCGGTGGGGATCGCCGGGCTCATGCTGGTGGCGGCCGTGCTCCTCATCGCCACCACGATCCGGCTGTCGGCCTACGCGCGGCGGAAGGAACTCGGCATCATGCGTCTCGTCGGGGCATCCAACCGGTTCATCCAGACGCCGTTCGTCCTCGAGGGCGTCTTCGCCGCCTTCATCGGCTCGGCACTCGCCAGCGTCGCGGTCTGGCTCGGCGTGCAGTACGGCGTGCACGGGTTCCTCGTCGACGAGATCGACTTCGTGACGACGTGGATCGACGGACGGGATGCGCTGCTGGTCATCCCGCTGATCGTGGGCCTCGGTCTCGTGCTGGCGGCGCTGTCGGCCAGCTTCGCCATCCGCCGATGGCTGCGCACCTGAGCGCAGGCCTCCGTTAGACTGGCAGGCCGGTCGCGCGCGGAGCGCGGCCGCGTCGAGGAGTCATCATGCCCAGGGAACGCGGGGAACAGGTCATCGCGACCAACCGTCGCGCGCGCCACGAGTACGCCATCGAGAAGACATACGAGGCCGGTCTCGTGCTGACCGGCACCGAGGTGAAGTCGCTGCGCCAGGGGCGTGCGAACCTGAGCGACGGCTACGCGTTCATCGACGGCGGCCAGGCCTGGCTCGACGCCGTGCACATCCCCGAGTACTCGCAGGGTCACTGGACGAACCACGCCGCCAAGCGCACGCGCAAGCTGCTCCTGCACAAGGACGAGATCGTCAAGCTCTCCCACGCGGTCGCCGCCGGCGGGTACACGCTCATCCCGCTCAAGCTCTACTTCTCGGACGGGCGCGCGAAGGTCGAGATCGCCGTCGCGAAGGGTAAGCGCGAGTACGAGAAGCGTCAGACGATCCGCGAACGCGAAGACAAGCGCGAGGCCGAGCGGGCCATGCGCAGCCGCAACCGTCTGGGGGAGTGACGCTCAGGCCGTCGGCCTCCGTGGCCGCGGTTCCGGGGGCGGTGGGACCGCCTTGGCGGCGATGACCGCCGTGCGGCCGATGCGTTCGAGCCCGCGCTTGCCGTCGACGACGATCACGTCGGGTTCGACCGACACGAGCTCGCCGAGGGCGTCCGTCGCCTGCCCGTCGGGCAGCAGATAGCGCACCACTACGCGGGTCCCGGGAGCGGGGAACGGGATCACCAGCGGCCCGGCGCGTAATCCTTGAGGAAGACGCCGAAGACGTCCTCGCCGGCTTCGCCACGGACGATGGGGTCGTAGACGCGAGCGGCCCCGTCGACGAGGTCCAGCGGGGCGTGGAACCCCTCCTCCGCGAGGCGCACCTTCGTCGGATGCGGCCGCTCGTCCGTGATCCATCCGGTGTCGACGCTCGTCATGAGGATGCCGTCGCTCTCGAACATCTCGCGGGCGCTCGTCCGGGTCAGCATGTTGACCGCGGCTTTCGCCATGTTCGTGTGCGGATGCCCGGGGCCCTTGTACCCGCGTTCGAAGACACCCTCCATCGCGCTGACGTTGACGATGTAGGTCCGCCGGGCGGGGCTCGCGGCGAGCGAGGGCCGGAGCTTGGACACGAGGAGGAACGGCGCCGTCGTGTTCGCGAGCTGGACCTCGAGCATCTCGAGCGGATCCACCTCCTCGACGCGCTGAACCCAGGAGTTCGTGTGATCGAGGTCGGGGATCAGACCGCCGGCGTCGATCGCCGTCCCCGCGGCGAGACGGTCGAGCGACGTCGACCCGGCGGCCATCGCCTCGCGCGTGAGCACGTCGGCGCGATCGGCCGCCGCGGCGAGGATCGGGTGCGCGCTCACCGACCGCTCGAGGGCCTCGGGGTGCCGGTCGTTGGTGTGCCCGAAGGTGACGAGTTCGGGCAGCGGGCCGTCGGGGAGCGGTGCGAGTTCGGCATCGACGAGCGGTTGGTAGGCGCCGGGGGAGCGGCGAACCGTCTGCGTCGCGTTGTTGATGAGCACGTCGAGCGGGCCTGCAGCGGCGACGTCGTCGGCGAGGGCGATCACCTGCGCCGGGTCGCGCAGATCGATGCCGACGATCTTCAACCGGTCGATCCACTCGGCCGAGTCCGGCAGTGCGCGGAACCGGCGCACGGCATCCCGCGGGAACCGCGTCGTGATGGTGGTGTGGGCGCCGTCGCGCAGCAGGCGCAGCGCGATGTACATGCCGATCTTCGCGCGCCCACCCGTGAGGAGCGCCCGCCGGCCGGTGAGGTCGGTCCGGGCATCCCGCTTCTCGTGGCTGAGGGCCGCGCAGTCGGGGCAGAGCTGGTGATAGAAGGCGTCGACGATCCTGTACGGCTGCTTGCAGATGTAGCAGCCGCGCGCCTTCTTGAGGACGCCGGCGATGGGGGCCGCGGTGCGGGCGGCGATGGGGATGCCGCGCGTCTCGTCGTCGATGCGGTCCGGCGCTCCCGTCGCCGTCGCGTGGACGACCTCGCGGTCGGCGGTCGCGACGGCCTCACGGATCTCGCGGCGCCGTTCCTTCTTCGCCGCCTTGAACATCGCTGCGCTCGCCTGCCGGACGGCGATGAAGTCGGGGTGCGTCCGGGGGAGGGAGGGGAGGGTCGCGAGCACCCGGAGAGTGGTGGCGAGATCGGCGGGATCGATCGCCGTGTCGGACGAGAGAGTGTCGGGAAGCACACGAGATTGTACGTCGAGTCGGATGCCGAGCCTGTTAGCGTTCAGGCGTGACCGCCGCAGACGACGCCTCCGACCGCTCGATCCGGGTCTCGGCCGCCGTCATCCGCGACGCCTCCGGACGGCTGCTGCTGGTCCGCAAGACGGGCACGACGGCCTTCATGCAGCCCGGTGGCAAGCCCGAGACGGGGGAGGGCCCGGCCGAGACGCTCGTCCGCGAGCTGCGCGAGGAGCTCGGTGTCGACGTCGCCGTCGACGACCTCCGATCCCGGGGTGTCTTCCGGGCGGCCGCAGCGAACGAGGCCGGGCATACGGTGGTCGCGGACGTGTTCGAGGTCCGCCTCGGTCGCCAGGAGCCGCGCGTCGCGGCGGAGATCGCCGAACTCCGGTGGGTCGGCGAGGCGGAGGCGCAGGCGCTGGAGGTCGCGCCGCTCGCGCGCGACTACTTCCTCTTGGAGTGAGCCGGCCGTCCGGGTGGTATTCTGGGATGCTCGGACGCTCCGGCATCCGAGACAGGACAACTCCACAGTGTGACAACGGTCCACACGCCGTCAGGCGTCTCGGGGATGATCGGTTTCGACATCGCCTGTGACTCTGCGGGAAGCGGGCCGAGGATGCAGGGTTATCTCGTTAACGATCTCTGCGAACCAATAACTGCCGAAAAGAAGCAGTCCGACTTCGCCCTCGCTGCGTAAGCAGCGAGCCCGAGTCCGTCAGTCCGTGAGTGATCCCCTCGCGGTCCCTGGCGTCATCTAAGGGATCTCGCTGCGTGACGTCGCCTGAGCGTCACGCGGGACTTTCCTCAGGCTGGGCTCGTCGACTTATGTGTCTGTACTGAAGGTCGGAGCCGAGCAGAACGCCTTTTACAGACTGCGCCCGGAGAAGACGCCGTCTCTCAGCGATGGACGGGGGTTCGATTCCCCCCATCTCCACGAACCGTTGTCACGGAGTGAAGCCCCCGGTGTCCGTACGGATGCCGGGGGCTTCGTCGTGCGTCAGCCGAGCTCGATGAGATCCAGGCCCTGCCGGGTGTCCGAGACTTTCACCCAGCCGTCGCCGAAGAGGTAGGTGACGCCGTATCCCTGATCGTCCACGCGGAGCGCCGCGTCCGGGTCCTCGGTGATGATCACGCCGGCGTCGTCGTCCTCGCGGAGCCATCCCTCCGCCTCGAGCGCCGCCTCGGTCGCGTCGGCATCGGCCTCGGAGATCGGGGACCACCCGAAGAGGACGAGGTCGTCGTTGGTGGGGGAGCTGAAGTCGCCCCAGGTGCACGCCGTGCCGTCGGGGAGCTCGAGGTCCAGGATCACGAACGGATCTTCGCGGACCGTCCACCCCGTCGCCGTGAACGCGTCGACGGTCTCCGGCGAGAGCATGTTCTCGCACGTCACGTCGGCGGGATCGATGGTCGGTGGGGCGGATGCCGCGGGTGCGGAGGCGCCCGGGGCGGGAGCCGCCGCCGTCGCTCCGGCCTGTCCCGGCGTGGGACTGCACGCCGTGGCGAGGAGCACCGTGAGGCCGCTCGCCGCCACCGCGGCGGCGAGGCGCGCCCCGTGTCGCGCGGACCTCACGCGCCGAGCATCCCGAGGAACTCGTCGTGGAGGATGCCGTTGGTCGCCAGCGACGACAGCGCATCGAGTCGTTCGGCCCCGTGGATGTCGGTGAAGCGGCCGCCGGCCTCGAGGATGATCGGCACGTGCGCGGCGATGTCGTACTCGCGGACCCCGAACTCGGCGACGAACTCCAGACGGCCCTCGGCGAGCAGCATGTAGGGCCAGGCGTCGCCGTAGCCGCGGTCGCGCCACACGGCGCGCGAGAGGCGCAGCAGGTCGTCCGCGCGTTCCTCGGCATCCCACTGCGCGATGCTCTGGAAGCTGATGCTCGCGTCGGAGAGCGACGCGACGTCGGAGGTGCGGATGCGGCGGGTCTCACCGTCGGCGGAACGGGTCCACGCACCGGCGCCCGTGGCGCCCCACCAGCGACGGGAGATGGCCGGCTGGCTGACCACGCCGACCCGCGGCACGCCGCCCACGACGAGCGAGATCAGGGTCGCCCACATCGGGATGCCCTTCAGGTAGTTCGCCGTGCCGTCGATCGGGTCGATGATCCACTGCCGCGATCCGTCGCCGGTCGTGCCGAACTCCTCGCCGAAGACACCGTCTGCGGGTCGCTCCGCCGCGAGCAGGTCGCGGATGGCCCGCTCGGTCGCGAGGTCCGCCTCGGTCACATGCGTCGCGTCGGCCTTCGTGCGGACGTCGAGGTCCGGCGCGTCGAAACGCTCCATCGCGACGCGGTCCGCGGCATCCGCGAGGCGCAGGGCGAGCGCGAGGTCGTCCGTCACGTCGCCGTCGAAGGGGGCGGTCCAGTCCGTCGCGGAGGGCAGAGGCGTCACGGCTCCAGGATACGTGCTGCGCCTGGCGCCCTCATGAGTGCCGAGGGCGTCTCGATTGGCGGAGCAGCCGATCGTGATGCTAGTGTTGACCCTCGGTTCGAGTTCTTCGAATCACGCACCTCTAGCTCAATCGGCAGAGCAACTGACTCTTAATCAGTGGGTTCTGGGTTCGAGTCCCAGGGGGTGCACGGACGGCCCCGGTCACTCTCGCCAGTGACCGGGGCCTTCTGCTTCTGCAGTGTCGGATGCCCCGGTCAGAGCCACTTCTTGCGCTTGAAGACCGCGTAGAGCACGACCGAGCTCGCGACCATCAAGCCGAGGGCCATCGGGTACCCGAAGGTCCAATGCAGCTCGGGCATGTTGTCGAAGTTCATGCCGTAGACCGTGCCGACCAGAGTCGGCCCGAACAGGATCGCCGCCCACCCGGAGATCTTCTTGACCTGCTCGTTCTGTTCGAGCGAGGTGTCGGTCTGCCGCTGCGTGACGAGCGTGGAATGGACGGTCAGGGCGTTGTCGAGGATCGAGCGAAATGCGACGATGCGCTCGTTGAGACGGATGACGTGGTCCAGCACGTCCCGCAGCGAGCGCTGCAACTCGATGTCGACCTTGTACTTCTCGGACCCCTGCAGCAGCCGCTGCAGCATGTCGTCGAGCGGAAGCGTCGACTTGTGCAGGGCGATCACCTCGCGCGCCAGCGTATAGATGCGCTGCGACAGCCCGGCATCCGATCCGCTGAACAGCGTCTCCTCGATCTCGTCGATGTCGTTCTCGACCCCGGCGAGCACGGGGGAGTACTCGTCCACCACCTGGTCGAGGATGGCGTACAGGACCGCCTCCGGACCCATGCGCAGCAGTTCCGGCTGGTGCTCCATCCTCGCCCGCACCTGCGTGAGGTCCGGCGAGTCCGCGTGCCGGATCGTCACCACGAACTCGGGACCGACGAAGACGTGCAGCTCCCCGAAGTCCACCGAATCCGTCGTGTCGTCGTACCGCGCCGGTCGCAGCACCGTGAACAGCACGTCGCCGTACCGCTCGAGCTTGGCGCGCTGATGCCCGGCGAGGGCGTCCTCGACGGCGAGCGGGTGCAGGGAGAACTCCGTGGCGACGGCGGCGACTTCCTCCTCGGTCGGGCGGTAGAGGCCGATCCACGCCATGCCGTGGTGGTCGCGCATATGCTCGAAGGTCTCGCTGAGGTTCACCGGATCCTGGATCCGGCGGCCGTCCACGTACACGGCGTTGTCGACGATGGGCATGGGTCGATTCTCCGCGGTCGAGGAGGGAGGATGCCGCGCCGCGCCGCGCCGCGGTGCACGGACGGGCCGGGAGTCAGCCGAGGTTCGGCTTGAGCTCCTGCCGTATCGCCTCGAAGTTGTCGGGGGTCACCTTCCATCGCATCGGGTCGGTGTCCTCGAAGGTGATCTCGTACGCCTTGGCGTCGCGGTCGAACTGCAGCAGGAACTTCGCGGGCAGCTCGGCGCCCTCGGGGTAGCGGTCGGCGAGGTAGGCGTCTACGGCGGGCTTGATCTGAGAGGGACGTGAGGCGACCGCCGAGACGGTTCCGTCCGGGGAGTAGGCGTAGCCCGACGTCTCGCTCAGTCGCCCCCCGCCGAGGCTGATCACCATCGCCAGTGACTTCCAGTCGTCGCGCGCGCCCTGCATGTTCGTGACGATCGCACGGATGAGTTCCGTCGTCGGATCAGTGGACATGACTCTCCTTCGGCTCACGAGATCGGGGGCATCTCCGCGCTGGGGACGCGGGTGAAGACCTGACCGGGTTGGTTGTAGAAGTAGGGGTAAGCCTGCAGGATCTGCTCGCCGGTGTTCGGGTTGGTGACGGTGTACGAGACTTCGAACGTATCAGGGAGCGCTGCTCCGGGGGGATACACGTCGATCGTGTAGTCGACCTGATAGCCCCGTCGGGACCACGCGGCCCATTCGTTCTCCATGACACGCCACGCGACGCGGTTGAGGTTGGATGCCTGCGGAACGATTCCGGGGTCTGCGGTGTCGCCGAAGAATCGGTGGCCGCCGAGGTGCCCGCCGTCGTAGTCGCCGGGCACGCTGTTGCCGACCGCCGTCGCATTGTCTCCGCGCGTCGAGCTGCCGAAGTCTTCGCGGATGTGGCCGTACTCGGTGATCGGTCGGCCCGTGGCGGGATCGTAGACGGTGACTTTCGCATTGCCCCCGCGGTTGGTAACGACGGCGTTGTTGAAGTTGTCCTCGTCCCGCACCCGCCGCACGATCGTGTCGAGGTGGCCGTCCATGTTGTCGGCGACCTGGTGCAGTCGGTCCTTGAGGCGTCCCGCGCCGATGACGACGGCTTCGCGTGCCTCACGGAAGACCGGCTTGAGACCGCTCATCAGGCATCCCCTCCGAAGTCGAGCGCGGAGAACTCCGCGAAGAAGGTCGAGGTGACCGTCTGGATGTCGGCTCCGTGGAGCTTCATGTCCGACCGGGCCGATTCGAGCGCCGCGAGGTCGGCGTGGAACTCGTCCGAGTCCCCGGCGGCACCCTCGACGAGGGGCGCGTCGAGGACGGCGTCGACGACCGCGGGCAGGTGCTCGGCCATCGGCTCGATGACGGCCGGCGCGAGCTGCATGATGAGTTGCTCGACCGCGATGTCGACGGCGGCGTTGAGCAGCTTCTTCTTGATGAGCAGCATCGGACCGGCGCCCGCCGCGGTGAGGGGATTCGTCAGCATCGCGACGAGCGTGACGAGGGTGGACGTGACGTCGACGATGACCTTCATCTTGAGCGCGAAGATCGCCTCGGCGCCGAGGTCCATCGCCGTCGCCGCGGGCGGCATGAGGTCGATGAGCTTCTGGAGGTTCTGCGAGCGGTTGGCGGTCCACGCGCCGAGCGTCGCCGGTCCGGTCTGCCCCTGGATCGCGACGCTGATGTCGTTGCTCATCTTGCGGTCGACCGCCTGGATGACGGATTCGAGATCGGTGCCGAGGCCGCGCAGCAGGTCGGCACCCTTGCGCACCTCGTCCTCGTCGATGTCCGGCCACTCGAAGCCGAGCTTCTCCATGACCCACACGAGCTCGTTCGGCAACATCATGCCCATCGCGCCACCTCCTGGTCCGAGGATAGGAATCGCCCGAGGGCCGGTCCATGGGGAGAACTCCCCGCCGGCGCTGCCTCAGGAGGAGAGCTTCGACAGCGCGGAGCCCTTGTGCGCGGCCTTCGCCCCGGTCTTCTCGGACTCCACGATGTAGGCGGGCTCGTCGCTCGACGCGGTGAAGTCCTGCCCGTCGAAGGTGAAGTCCTTCGTCTTCCGCTCGACGATCGTGCCGTGGGTGCGTCCCTGGGAGGTGTTCCAGCTGACCCGGTCGCCCTTCTTCAACGCTGCCATGATGCGTCCTTCCTGTCCGCCGCGCGATTCGCGGCTCGGTCGATGCGGATCCGTGCGAGGACGATGCCCATCAGGAGGGCGCCCGCCCCTCCCACGGCCATGTCCCCGATGGTGTCCGGGTAGGTGACGAAGATCTCGGAGTCCACGAACGTCTTCCCGAGCCACTCGACCATCTCCCAGATCGCACTGATGGCGAGCCCGATGGTCGGCAGAAGGACGACCGCGGTGCGCCGCCTGGACGGGCCGGGGAGGACGCCGGATCGCTGCAGGGCGACGTACCCGATCGACGCGATGATGCCCGTCGCCACGAAGTGCACGACGAGATCCCACCACGCGATCGACCGGTACAGGTCGAGGACGTTGCTCCACGCGGCGACGCTGACGGTCACTCCGTAGAGGACGTCGAACCACGGAAGCACACCGAGCAGGCGCGGGACGAGGAGGGCGGGCAGTGCGAGTGCGAGGATTCCGGCATCCGTCGGAGTCCACCAGACGAAGGCGGCCAGGACGCTGATCAGGCCGAGGAGACGGATGCCGTCGGCCGCCCATTCCGCCGGCGACGCCGGCGGGCGCAGGAAGTCCTCCCTCATCGCGGCACCTCGAGAGCGGCATGGACGGCCAGGTGGTCGCTCGGCGCGATCCCGTCCTCGGTTCGCGCGTCGATTCCGACCCGCTCGACCTCGATGTCCGACGTTGCGAGGATCACGTCGATCCGCTTGCCGTCGCGGACGGGTGCCCGGTAGCCCGCGTACGTGCCCCAGGCGGGGGTCACCCTCTCCGCGGCGACCGTCCACGTGTCCGTCAGCAGATCGCCGGCGCGCAGGGCGCGGAGTGCCTCGGACTCCGCCCCGGTGTTCATGTCGCCGAGCACGAGGGTCGGGAGTCCGGTACCGCGCACCTCGGAGCGGATGGCTTCCACCCCGCGCATCCTGGACCGCGCGGAGAAGGGGTCGAGGTGCGTGTTGACGACGGCGAAGCGTGCACCCGTGATGCGGTCGCGGAAGGCGCCGACCGTGACGATCCGGGGCACGAGGTTGCCCCAGGACCGGGTGCCGAGGACGTCGGGTGTGTCGGACAGTGCGCGTTGACGGTGGTGGAGCAGTTCGAGCCGGTCTCGATCGAAGAACACCGGACAACCCTCGCCGCGCCCGCCTCGTCGACGTCCCACGCCAATGCGCGCGAACGACGGTCCGAGGGCGGCGGCGATCTCCGCTGCGGGACCGGGGAGGACCTCCTGGGCGCACAGGATGCTGGGGCTCTCCCGCCGGAGCATCGAGACGAGGGCGGGGCGGCGGCGTGCCCAGCGATCCGACGGCGAAGAGAGCAGCGAGGGCATCGGACGACGCACGTTCAGCGTCATCACGTGGAGGAGCGGAGCTTCCACGGTTCCGAGGAGGCGGTTCACCGGGTCACCCGCCGGGGGACCATGGAGCCCGCGCGTCGCATAACGAGACGCGCCCAGCGGACCGGCGGGAAGCTCGCGGGCCAGTGGATCACGACGGTGCGGACGCCGCGGCGCACCCGCCGACGGAACGCGGATGCGGAGGTGAAGGGCCGCATCGAGATCCCCATCGCGGCGCCGGGGACGAGGCGGATGCGGTGGTGCTCGCCGAGGTGGAACGACAGGTCGAGGTCGTCGTGCACCTCGGGATCGTCCCGGTGGACGCTGCTGCTGACGCGCCGCCAGGCGTCGCGCCGCAGACCGAGGTTGGAGCCGAACAGCGGGACGTGGCCGAGGGCGGGGAGCAGGACGATCGCGTACGCGCCAAGGTAGACGCCCGCCAGCGGCGTCAGCAGCGGGCGGGGTCCGTCCACGAACCGCGCGCCCCCGGCGAACACGGAGGCCTCGGGGTGCGCGTCGGCCGCGCTGCTCATGGCAGCGACCCACGACCCCGCCGGAACGCAGTCCGCGTCCAGTCGGAGGATGAGGTCGGCCGACGCCGCGTCGTAGCCGGCGGCTGCCGCAGCCGGTATGCCGGGCCGGTCGCAGTGGATCACGTCGGCGCCCGCCGAGCGGGCGACCTCTGCGGACTCATCGGAGGACATGTTGTCCACGACGATGATCTGATCGGGCCGCTTCGTCTGCAGAGCGAGGGCCCGCAGGCAGCGTCGCAGGTCGTCGGCGTCGTCCTTCACAGGGATGACGACGGAGACGGATGCGGCGGCCCGCGGGCCCTCGGTGCGCACGGATCAGCTCAGGTTGTCGGCGATCCAGTCCTTCGCGATGTCCTCGGTGTTCCGCTGGTCGACGGAGGACTCGACGTTCATCGCGACGAGCTCCTCGGGCGACATCGCGGCGCTGACCTCGTTGATCACGTCGGCGATCTCGTCCGAGATGTCCGAGCTCGCGATCGGCACGACGTTGGACGCGAGGAAGAGGCCCTTCGGGTCTTCGAGGGTCACGAGGTCGTCGGTCTTGATGCGCGGGTCGGCGCTGTACACGTTGGCGACCTGGATGTTGCCGGCGACGAGCTCGTCGACGGTGGTGTCGGCGGTCGCCTCGAAAGCGACATTCACGCCGTAGACGTCCTTGAGCCCGGTGGGGCCGTAGGGACGCTGTTCCAGCTCAGGCGCGCCGCCGAGCTTCAGGCCGTCGATGCCGGCGAGGTCGCCGATCTCGGTGAGGTCGTTCTCGGAGGCGAAGGCCGCGGTCACGTTGTACGAGTCCTGGTCGGTCGCCGGCGAGTAGTCGAGCGCGGTCAGACCGTCCGGGAGGGCGTCCTGCAGCGCGGCGTAGACATCGTCGGGCGTCGTAGCCGTGGCGTCCTTGTCGAAGTACTGCAGCAGGTTGCCGGTGTACTCCGGGAAGAGGTTGATCGATCCGTCCTCGAGCGAGGGCATGTAGGCGTCGCGCTGGCCGATGGAGAAGTTGCGCTCGACGGTGAAGTCGGCGGCTTCGAGAGCCTGGGCGTAGATCTCGGCGATGATCTCGTTCGAGTAGTACTGCTGCGAACCGATCACGATCGTCGACGACTCCTCGCCTCCGCCGTTGCCGCCGCTGCCGCCCGATCCGCCGCCTTGCAGGGACTCGCTCGACCCGCAGGCCGAGAGTGCGAGGGCGGCGACGGCGGCGAGGCCGAGGGCGGGCAGGATGCGTGTGCGGGTGATGGACATGGGTGCCTCCGGGTGGGATAGGGGTTGTGCTGCTGTGAGTCAGGCGGGTTGGGGGGACGGGCGACGCCGCAGGCGGCGCGGCGCGGATCGCTGGACGGCGACGCCGCGGGGGACGAGGATGCGCTGGAGCAGCGCGAACACGCCGTCCAGCACGAGGGCGAGGACGACGACGACGATCGACGCCCCGAGGATCTGCGCCGGATTCCGGGTCTGGATGCCCTGGATCAGGGCGAAGCCGAGTCCGCCGAGGCCGACGTAGGCCGCGATGGTGACCGTCGCGACGACCTGCAGCACAGCGGAGCGGATGCCGCCGATCAGCAGCGGCAGTCCGAGGGGGATCTCGATCTTCCACAGGACCTGCATCGGCGTCATCCCGACGGCGCGCCCCGCCTCGATCGTCGTGCGCTCGATCGCCTCGATCCCCGCGTAGGCCCCCGCGAGGATCGAGGGGATGGCGAGGAGAACGAAGGAGACGAGGGCGGCCTGCTCCTTGAAGTTCACGCCGATCAGGAGGTAGAGCAGGACGACGAGGCCGAGGGAGGGCAGCGACCGGGCGGCGCCGGAGAGGAAGACGGCGATCTCGCGTCCGCGACCGGTGTGCCCGATGGCCCATCCGGCGGGTACGGCGATGAGCGCAGCGAGGGCGACGGAGCCGAAGGTGAAGCCGAGGTGCTGGAGGATCGCCTCGCCGAGGGGGAGGTATCCCGTCGTGCGATCCGGCGAGAAGATCCAGGCGAAGGCGTCGAGGAAGACGTTCATACGGCGAGCTCCCGCATCCGTGCCCGCGACCGCGGGGGCGAGGTTCGCCGGGTCCACGGCATCAGCGCGCGTCCGGCCAGCAGGAGGAGCGCGTCGATGACGAGGGCGATGATCACCACGGCGAGCACGCCCGCAAAGACCTCGGGGAGGATCCTCCGCTGCGATCCGTTCGTGAACAGGTACCCGAGGTTCTGCACGCCGATCAGAGCGCCGACGGTGGCGAGCGAGATCGTCGAGACGGCCGTCACCCTCAGGCCCGCAAGCATGACGGGGCCCGCCAGCGGGAAGTCGACCGTCCAGAAGCGCCGCCACGGACCGAAGCCGACCGCGATCGCGGCGTTGCGGACGCTGGGCTCGACCGACGCGAGTCCGTCCGTGACCGACCGGGTCATGATCGCGACCGCGTAGATGGTCAGCGCGACGACGAGGTTGGTCTCGGACAGCAGAGGGATGCCGCTGATCGCGCTGATGAGCGCGAACAGGCCGAACGACGGGATCGTGTAGAGGATGCCGACCGCACCCAGCACCGTGCCGCGCAGCCGCGTGTAGCGGAACGCCGCCCAACCGATCGGCACCGCGACGGCGAACCCGACGAGGATCGCGATCGTGCTCTGTCGGAGGTGGGCGACGGTCAGGCGACCGATCAGGTCCAGGTTGTCGAGGACCCAGTTCATGGGGAGGTCACCTCGGATCCTCTGCCGCATCCGACACGAGCACTCCCTGCGTGCGTCCCGCGCCGTCCACGAGGACGGTGCCGCGAGGGGTCTGCTTGGCGCGGAACGCACGTGCTCCGCGGTCGGTGCCGATGAAAGTCGCGACGAAGTCGTCGGCCGGGGATTCGATGATCTCCGAGGGCGTGCCGCGCTGGGCGATGTGTGCGCCCTTCTGCAGGATCACGACCTGGTCGCCCAGGAGGAAGGCCTCGTCGATGTCGTGCGTGACGAAGACGATGGTCTTGTCGAGTTCTCGCTGCAGCCGGATGACCTCGGCCTGCAGTTCTTTGCGGACGATGGGGTCGACGGCGCCGAAGGGCTCGTCCATGAGGAGGATGTTGGGGTCCGCGGCGAGGGCGCGCGCGACGCCGACGCGCTGCTGCTGACCGCCGGAGAGCTGCGCGGGATACCGGTCGGCGAAGGCGGCGTCGAGGCCGACGACCTCCATCAGCTCGAGCGCGCGACGCCGTGCGGCAGCCTTCGTCTGTCCGGTGAGGACGGGCACCGTCGCGATGTTGTCCGCCACCGTGTAGTGGGGGAGCAGGCCGGCGTTCTGGAGGACGTACCCGATGCTCCGCCGCAGCTGGACGGCGTCCTTGGCGTGGATCGACTCGCCGTCGATCGTGATGTCGCCCGACGTCGGTTCGATGAGGCGGTTGATCATGCGCAGGAGCGTCGTCTTGCCGCACCCCGACGACCCCACCAAGACCGTCGTCTTGCGGGCCGGCATCTCGAGGGTGACGTCGTCGACCGCGGCGGGTCCGTCGCCGAAGCGTTTGGTGACGGATCGGAACTCGATCGCCATGGAGGGGTCCTTTCGGCCGGTGTTTCAGCCAACCACACACCCCCGACATCCCGGCAGTCCTTCGCGACCATTGACGTCACATGGCGGGTATGGCAGACGGAGCGCCCGTTTCGGCCCCGGGCGGGCCTGGTGTCACTAGCGTGAGGGCATGAGCACACGCGAATACGACCTCATCGTCATCGGAGCAGGACCCGTCGGCGAGAACGTCGCCGACCGGGCGGTACGTGGCGGCTTGACCGCCGCGATCGTCGAGAGCGAACTCGTCGGAGGCGAGTGCTCCTACTGGGCATGCATGCCGTCGAAGGCGTTGTTGCGTGCGCCCGCCGCGCTGCGCGCGGCCCGCGACGTCGCGGGCGCCGCGGAGGCGGTGACCGGCGGGGTCGACGTCGCCGCCGTGCTCGCGCGCCGGGACCGCATCGTGCACGACTACCAGGACACGTCGCAGGTCGAGTGGCTGCAGGGTGCGGGGATCGACCTGGTGCGCGGCCACGGGCGCCTCGCCGGGGAGCGGGAGGTGACCGTCACCGCGGCCGACGGCGGGACGACGACGCTTCGGGCTCGGCACGCGGTCGCCGTCTGCACCGGCTCCGCAGCGCTGATCCCGGACATTCCCGGATTGCAGGATGCCGCACCCTGGACCAGTCGCGAGGCGACGGGGGTCCGCACCGTGCCGTCCTCGCTGATCATCCTGGGCGGCGGCGTCGTCGGGCTCGAGATGGCGACGGCCTTCACCGCGCTCGGCTCGGACGTGACCGTGATCGCCCGGTCCACCCTCCTCGGCGGACTCGAGGACTTCGCGGGCGAGGCCGTCGGCGCCGCCCTGACGGGCGCGGGCGCGACCGTCCTCACCGGGCGCGGTGTCGAGCACGTCGCCCGTTCCTCCGACGGGGTGAGTGTCACTCTGGATGACGGCTCCGTCGTCCGGGCGGAGGAGATCCTGGTGGCGACGGGTCGTGTGCCCCGCACCGAGGACCTCGGCCTCGAACACGTCGGACTCGAGGCGGGATCGTGGATCCGGGTAGACGACACGATGCGCGTCCCCGGGAACGACTGGCTGTACGCGGTGGGCGATGTCAATCACCGGGCCCTGCTGACCCACCAGGGCAAGTACCAGGCCCGTGTCGCCGGCGACGTCATCGCGCGTCGCGCCGCGTCGAGCGACGTGGACACGTCGGCCTGGAGCGCGCTGGCGGCCACCGCCGACCACAGCGCCGTTCCCCAGGTCGTGTTCACCGAGCCCGAAGTCGCCGCCGTCGGGCACACCGAGGCATCCGCTCGTGACGCCGGCATCGACGTGAAGGTCGTCGACTACGACCTGTCCTGGGTGGCGGGGGCGAGCACCCACTCCGACCGGTACGAAGGGCGCTCACGGGCCGTCATCGACGCGGAGCGCGGCGTGCTGGTCGGGGCGACGTTCGTGGGACCCGATGTCGCCGAGCTGCTCCATGCTGCGACGATCGCCATCGTCGGCGAGGTCCCGCTGCACCGCCTCTGGCACGCCGTCCCCGCGTACCCGACCGTCAGCGAGGTGTGGCTGCGCTGGCTCGAGACCGCGGGGTTGTGACCGCCGCCGTCGTCATCGACGGCGGACGGACTGGATGCGGGTCGTCAATTGGTGCGCGTGCGCGAGCAGCAGACGCCCCAACTCGGGGAGGCGGTCCGGGCCGAAGCGGAACTCGACGCCGGTGAGGCTGAGGGCCCAGGCGGGCCGCCCCTCCTGATCGAACACGGCTGCCCCGAGCCCCCACGATCCCGGGACGATGAGCCCCGGATTCACCGCGTAACCGCGATCCCGGGTCTCCCCGATGCGTGCGCGCAGGGGATCCGCATCGTGGACATCACCCCACCGCGCGGCGAGGTCGGTATGGCGGCCGAGATAGGCGTCGACCTCGGGCTGCGGCAGGAACGAGAGGATCGCGAGCCCCGCGGACGCGACGCCCAACGGGAAGCGGACTCCTTCGCTGAGCACGAACGACCGGATCGGGAACGACCCCTCCTCGCGCATGAGGCAGACGGTCTCATCGCCGCGCCGGACGGACAGGAACGCACTCTCCTCGGTCTTCACCGCGAGCGATCGGACGATGTCGCCGGCGACGTGCGTGATGTCGTAGCGGGGCGCGGCGGCCGCGCCCATGAGGAAGAGTTCCGGTCCGGCCAGCCATCGTGCCGTGCGCTCGTCCTGATCGACCAGGCCCTCGGCGCGCAGGGCGGTCAACAGACGGTGCGCCGTCGACCGGGAGAGGGATGCCTCGTGGGCGAGTTCGCGCACACCGCGGCCCTCCGCGCCGGCGGCGCTGACGAGCCGGAGCAGGCGCGCCGCCCGCGCGATGGCCTGCGCTCCCGGGACGGTCGACGAGGGGTGTTCCACATCGTGGACCCTAGGCGCGGAGCGTCCCACATCGCAACCGACAGCTCGCGGTCCGGGGCCCCCGACGTCGATGCTGGGAGCAACGACACGAAGGAGTGCACCGTGATCGACAAGACGGTTCCCTCGGCGGCCGACGCCGTCGCCGACATCCCCGACGGCGCGAGCATCGCCGTCGGCGGCTTCGGCCTCTCCGGAAACCCGATCGCCCTCATCGACGCCCTGCTCGCACAGGGGACGACGGACCTCTCCGTCGTCTCCAACAACTGCGGGGTGGACGACTGGGGTCTCGGTGTCCTGCTGCGAGCGCGCCGCATCCGCAAGATGACCTCGTCGTACGTGGGCGAGAACAAGGAGTTCGAGCGCCAGTTCCTCTCCGGCGAGTTGGAGCTCGAGCTCACGCCGCAGGGCACCCTCGCCGAGAAGCTGCGCGCCGGCGGGGCCGGCATCGCCGCCTTCTACACGCAGACGGGTGTCGGCACGCAGGTCGCGGAGGGTGGTCTGCCGCGTCGGTACGACGGCGCCGGTGGCGTGGCCGTGGCATCCCCGCCGAAGGACGTCCGCCGCTTCGACGTCCGCGGTGAAGCCCGGGAGTTCGTCCTCGAGGAGGCCATCGCAACGGACTTCTCCCTCGTCCACGCGCTGCGCGGCGACCGGCACGGCAACCTCGTCTTCAACAAGGCGGCCCGCAACTTCAACCCGCTGGCCGCCATGGCCGGCCGCATCTGCATCGCGCAGGTCGAGGAGCTCGTCGAACCAGGCGAACTGGACCCGGATGCGGTGCACCTGCCCGGCGTCTATGTGCACCGCATCGTCGAGGTGGGCACGGGGATCGAGAAGCGCATCGAGCGACGCACCGTCGCGACGGAGGGGGAGTGAGATGGCGTTGACACGGACGCAGATGGCGGCGCGAGCGGCGGCCGAGCTGCCGGACGGCGCCTACGTGAATCTGGGGATCGGGCTCCCGACGCTGGTCCCCAACCACATCCCCGAGGGCGTGACCGTGGTGCTCCAGTCGGAGAACGGCATCCTCGGCGTCGGCCCGTACCCGAGGGAGGACCGGGTGGACCCCGACCTCATCAACGCGGGCAAGGAGACGGTGACCACCCTTCCGGGGGCGGCGTTCTTCGACTCCGCGCTCAGCTTCGGGATGATCCGCGGCGGCAAGATCGACGCTGCGATCCTCGGCGCGATGCAGGTGTCGGCCCGGGGCGACCTCGCGAACTGGATGATCCCGGGGAAGATGGTGAAGGGCCCGGGCGGTGCGATGGACCTCGTCCACGGCGCCGCGAAGGTGATCGTGCTCATGGAGCACACGGCCCGCGACGGGGCGCCGAAGATCGTGACGGATTGCTCGCTGCCGCTCACCGGTCGCGGGGTCGTCGACCGGATCATCACCGATCTCGCCGTCATCGACGTGACGTCCGAGGGGCTGGTGCTGGTCGAGACCGCTCCGGGGGTCACCGTGCAGGACGTGAAGGATGCGACCGAGCCCGAGCTCGTGGTCGCGCAGGATGTGAAGGTGGGAGCATGACCGAAGACATCGTGATCGTGGCGGCGGCGCGGACCCCGCAGGGCCGGTTGAAGGGGCAGCTCGCCCCGTTCACCGCACCGCAACTGGGCGCCCTCGCGATCCGCGGCGCCCTCGAGCGCGGCGGCGTCGCCCCGGCATCCGTCGACGCGGTCATCCTGGGGCAGGTGCTCGCCGCCGGTTCGGGGCAGAATCCCGCACGTCAGGCCGCGGTCGGCGCCGGTCTCGGCTGGAACGTCCCCGCCACGTCGGTCAACAAGGTGTGTCTGTCGGGGCTGACGGCGATCATCGACGCGAAGCGGATGATCGCCGTGGGTGATGCCGCGGTGGTCGTCGCCGGCGGGATGGAATCGATGACGCGCGCCCCTCACCTGCTGATGGGGTCTCGCAACGGCTGGACATACGGCTCCGTCGAGGTCCTCGACCACATGGCCGTCGACGGGCTCACCGACGCCTACGACGGCGTGTCGATGGGGTTGTCGACGGAGCGCCGCAACCCCGGGCTCGGACTCTCCCGCGCGGACCAGGACCACGTCGCCGCGCTGTCTCACCAGCGGGCGGCCGCTGCGGTGGAGGCGGGTGTGTTCGACGCGGAGATCGTCGAGGTCGAGGTGCCGCAGCGCAAGGGCGATCCGCTCCGGCTCACGCGGGACGAGGGCATCCGCCCTGAGACGACCGTCGAGACCCTCGCTTGCCTGCGGCCCGCGTTCTCGCCCGACGGCGACATCACGGCCGGCAACGCGTCGCCCATCTCCGACGGTGCCGCGGCGGTCGTGGTGACGACGCGCTCCCGAGCGGATGCCGAGGGGTGGACCGTCCTCGCGGTGATCGGCTCGGCCGGTCAGGTCGCCGGCCCCGACAACTCGCTCCACTCGCAACCGGCGCGGGCACTGGCGCAGGCGCTGGAGCGGCAGGGCATGCCCGCCGCCGACCTCGACCTCATCGAGATCAACGAGGCCTTCGGCGCCGTCGTCGCCCAGTCCCGACGCGAGCTCGGCGTCGATGATGCGGTCGTCAACGTCCACGGCGGCGGGATCGCGATCGGACACCCGATCGGCGCGTCCGGCGCGCGGTTGGTCGTGCACGCCGTGCACGAGCTGGCCCGCCGCGGGGGCGGGTCGGCCGGTGTGGCGCTGTGCGGCGGCGGCGGTCAGGGCGAAGCGCTGATCCTCACCCGGTGAGGCCCACGCCGTGAGCGTCCTCGGCGTCAGCGCCGGCGCGACACGCGCTTCTTCAGGAGCTTCTTCTTGTCGTCGGCGCGCGGCGAGTCGAGCGGGATGAGCTTCCCGCGGGATGCGCGGCGCGTGTCGACGACAGACCCGACGGCGAGGGCCATCGTGATACCCCAGCTGAGCCACGCCAGAGCGGTGCGCCAGGTGAACTTCTCCTCGCTCCGTGCAGAGCGCAGCAGGGTGACGCCTCCGGTGAGTGCCGACAGGAGCCCGGTGCCGAAGAGGTATTTGCGCATACCACCCACGGTAGTGGGGTGAGTCCCCGTCGCGGCGGTTGTTAGCCTGAAGTCATCCGTCGAGAGGAACTCCGTGACCGTGGCTTCAGACTTCGTCGTCGTGTCCAACCGCCTTCCGGTCGATCGGACGGATGACGAGAACGAGCCGTGGCGGCGGTCCCCGGGCGGACTGGTCACCGCGGTCGATCCGGTGATGCGCCGCAACAACGGTGCCTGGATCGGATGGCCGGGACAGCCCGGCGTGGAGCTCGATCCGTTCGAGTTCGACGGGCTCCAGCTCGTGCCCGTCACCCTCACCGCGGACGATGTGCAGTTGTACTACGAGGGCTTCTCGAACGACACCATCTGGCCGCTGTACCACGACGTGATCGCAGCCCCGACCTACCACCGCGCCTGGTGGGACGCCTACGTCAAGGTGAACCGCAGGTTCGCGGAGGCCGCTTCCGCGCATGCCGCCGACGGCGCGACGGTATGGGTCCACGACTATCAGTTGCAGCTCGTCCCGAAGATGCTCCGC
Source organism: Microbacterium oleivorans (assembly GCF_001644225.1). Lineage (GTDB taxonomy): Bacteria > Actinomycetota > Actinomycetes > Actinomycetales > Microbacteriaceae > Microbacterium > Microbacterium gawkjiense. The sequence goes on from NZ_LSTV01000001.1 coordinate 812,880, forward strand.
GAACTCCGACCTGATCTCACGATCGGGTATTTCCACCACATTCCGTTCCCCGCATACGGGCTGTACGCTCAGCTGCCGTGGCGCCGGCAGGTCCTCGAGGGCCTCCTCGGCGCCGACGTCATCGGGTTCCAACGGGTGGCGGATGCCGGCAACTTCGCCCGTGCCGTGCGTCGGCAGCTGGGGTTCGACACCAAGGCCGGCGCCATCTCGGTGCCCACCGCCGACGGGGGAGTGCGCAAGGCCGTGGCGCGGGCCTATCCCATCTCGATCGACGCCGCCGAGTACGAGGAGCTCGCGAACCGACCGGACATCCAGGCGCGCGCCGCCGAGATCCGCTCGAGCCTCGGCAATCCGAAGGCTATCCTCCTCGGGGTCGACCGGCTCGACTACACGAAGGGCATCCGCCACCGCCTGAAGGCTTACGGCGAACTGCTCGCCGACGGCCGGCTCTCCGTGCACGACGTGACCCTCGTGCAGGTCGCGAGCCCCAGCCGTGAACGCGTGCAGACCTACATGGAGCTGCGCGACGAGATCGAGCTCACCGTCGGTCGCATCAACGGCGACGCCGACGAGCTCGGCTACACCGCGATCCAGTACCTCCACAACTCCTATCCGCGGGAGGAGATGGTCGCCCTCTTCCTCGCGGCGGACGTCATGCTCGTGACGGCCCTGCGCGACGGCATGAACCTCGTCGCGAAGGAGTACGTCGCCAGCCGCGTCGACGGCGGCGGAGCCCTCGTGCTGAGCGAGTTCACCGGGGCCGCCGACGAGCTGACCCAGGCCATCAAGGTCAACCCGCACGACATCTCCGGCTTGAAGGACGCGATCATGCAGGCGATCGAGATGCCCGAGCGCGAGCGCGAGCGGCGGATGCGGGCCCTGCGGCGTCGGGTCCGGGAGAACGACGTCGCGAAGTGGTCGCAGCGCTTCCTGGCGGACCTCGGTCAGTCGCGCGAGGAGCGGGCGTGACCGGTGTCACCGCGGTCGCCGCGGCCGAGCGCTTACTCGTCGCGCTCGACTTCGACGGCACCGTGTCCCCGCTGGTCGACGAACCGATGACGGCGCGGATGACCCCTGCCGCGCGCGGGGCCGTCGACGCCCTCCTGACGACGCCCGATACGTTCGTCGCGTTCGTCTCGGGCCGGACGCTCGCCGACCTCCGGGTGATCTCCGAGCACGAGGACGACTCGCCGATCCTGCTCGCCGGCTCGCACGGGGCCGAGTACTGGATTCCCGGTTCGCCGTCCGAGAGCGACGTCGACGCCGCGGACATCGCGCTGCGCGATCGCCTGCGCGCTGACGCGGAGCGTCTCGCGAGCGGCGTCTCCGGCGCCTGGATCGAGCCGAAGGCGTTCGGGTTCGGGGTGCACCTGCGTACCGTCGCCGACGCCGACGAGGCCGCCGCGCTGCGCTCGGGCGTCGACGCGATGATGGCGGACGCCGCGCCGCACTGGCGCCGGCGCCAGGGCCACGACATCGTCGAGTACGCCTTCACCGATGCGGGGAAGGATGCGGCCGTCGCGCACCTCCGCGAGGTCGTGCAGGCCACAGCCGTCGTGTTCGCCGGCGACGACGTCACCGACGAAGACGCCCTCCGCTCCCTCGAGCCGGACGACCTCGGGATCCGCGTCGGTGCGGGAGAGACCGCGGCCTCCGTGCGTGTGCGCGACATCGAAGAACTGGCCGGTTTGCTGTCGACTCTCGCACGCGAGCGGGTCGCCGCTCGGCAATAGACTTCGAGAATGCCTTCACCCGACGAGACGATCGACATCAAGCCCCGCAGCCGCGCGGTGACCGACGGCATCGAAGCCACCACGTCACGCGGCATGCTCCGCGCCGTGGGCATGGGCGACGAGGACTGGGACAAGCCCCAGATCGGCATCGCATCCAGCTGGAACGAGATCACGCCCTGCAACCTCAGCCTCGATCGGCTCGCGCAGGGCGCGAAGGAGGGTGTGCACGCCGGCGGCGGCTACCCGCTCCAGTTCGGCACGATCTCGGTCTCGGACGGCATCTCCATGGGCCACGAGGGGATGCACTTCTCCCTCGTGAGCCGCGAGGTCATCGCCGATTCCGTCGAGACCGTCATGATGGCCGAGCGCCTCGACGGCTCGGTGCTGCTCGCCGGGTGCGACAAGTCGATCCCGGGCATGCTCATGGCGTCTGCGCGACTCGACCTCTCGAGCGTCTTCCTCTACGCCGGGTCGATCGCCCCCGGCTGGGTGAAGCTCAGCGACGGCACCGAGAAGGACGTCACGATCATCGACTCGTTCGAGGCGGTCGGCGCGTGCCTGGCCGGCAAGATGAGCGAGGCCGACCTCAAGCGCATCGAGTGCGCGATCGCCCCGGGCGAGGGTGCGTGCGGCGGCATGTACACCGCCAACACGATGGCCTCGGTCGCCGAGGCGCTGGGCCTCAGCCTGCCCGGTTCGGCCGCTCCGCCCTCGGCGGACCGTCGCCGCGACTACTTCGCGCACCGCTCCGGTGAGGCCGTCGTCAACCTGCTGCGCCAGGGGATCACGACGCGCGACATCCTCACCAAGGAGTCCTTCGAGAACGCGATCGCCCTCGCGATGGCGCTCGGCGGCTCGACGAACGTCGTCCTCCACCTGCTGGCCATCGCCCGCGAGGCCGACGTCGACCTCACGCTGCACGACTTCAACCGCATCGGCGACAAGGTGCCACACGTGGCCGACATGAAGCCGTTCGGCAAGTACGTCATGAACGACGTCGATCGGCACGGCGGCATCCCCGTCATCATGAAGGCGATGCTCGACGAGGGCCTCCTCCACGGCGACGCGCTCACCGTGACCGGCAAGACGCTCGCCGAGAACCTCCGCGACCTCGACCCGGACCCGATCGACGGCACCGTCATCCACACTTTCGACGACCCGATCCACGCCACCGGCGGCATCACGATCCTGCACGGCTCCATGGCGCCCGAGGGTGCCGTCGTGAAGACGGCCGGCTTCGACGCCGCCGTGTTCGAGGGACCCGCACGCGTCTTCGAGCGCGAGCGCGCCGCGATGGACGCGCTCGAGGAGGGCCGCATCGCCGCCGGCGACGTGGTCGTCATCCGTTACGAGGGCCCGAAGGGCGGCCCCGGCATGCGCGAGATGCTCGCCGTGACGGCCGCCATCAAGGGCGCAGGCCTCGGAAAAGATGTACTACTCTTGACGGACGGACGATTCTCAGGCGGCACAACCGGCCTGTGCATCGGCCACATAGCACCCGAAGCGGTGGACGCTGGTCCCATCGCCTTCGTGCGCGATGGTGATCTGATACGGGTCGATATCGCGGCTCGCTCTCTCGACCTACTCGTCGATGAGGCTGAGCTGAACTCCCGCCGCGACGGCTGGGAGCCCCTTCCCCCGCGCTATACCCGTGGCGTGCTGGCCAAGTACTCGAAGCTCGTGCGCTCCGCCGCGGAGGGCGCGACGACGGGCTAGGCCCCACACACTCCGTCATCCATCACCGCAGAGGTATCACTCATGTCTTCTGACACCGTCGCCGCTGTGCCTCGGCCCCCGGCCGGAGGCCCGTCCACGCCCGTGCTCACCGGAGCGCAGGCCGTCGTCCGCTCGCTCGAGCTCCTGGGCGTCACCGACGTCTTCGGGCTCCCGGGCGGCGCCATCATCGAGGTCTACGACCCGCTGATGGACTCGACCGATCTGCGCCACATCCTCGTGCGCCACGAGCAGGGTGCCGGTCACGCCGCCGAGGGGTACGCCGCGGCATCCGGTCGCGTCGGCGTCGCCATCGCGACGTCCGGCCCCGGCGCCACCAACCTCGTGACCGCGATCGCCGACGCGTACATGGATTCGATGCCCATCGTCTGCATCACCGGTCAGGTGTACTCGACCTTGATGGGGACGGATGCCTTCCAGGAGGCCGACATCGTGGGCATCACGATGCCGATCACCAAGCACTCGTTCCTCGTGAAGGACCCCGCCGAGATCCCGGGCGCCATCGCCGCGGCCTTCGAGATCGCCTCGACGGGTCGCCCCGGCCCCGTGCTCGTGGACATCACGAAGGATGCGCAGCAGGCCAAGGCGCCGTTCGTGTGGCCCCCGAAGATCGACCTGCCCGGCTACCGGCCCGTCACCAAGGCGCACGGCAAGCAGATCCAGGCCGCGGCGCAGCTGATCTCCGAGGCCAAGAAGCCCGTCCTCTACGTGGGCGGCGGCGTCGTCCGCGCGGGAGCCGCCGGTGAGCTCCGTCGCTTCGCCGAGGCGACCGGCGCTCCCGTGGTCACGACGCTCATGGCGCGCGGCGCGTTCCCCGACTCGCACCCGCAGCAGTTGGGCATGCCCGGCATGCACGGCACGGTGCCCGCTGTGCTCGCGCTGCAGGAGTCCGACCTGATCGTCGCCCTCGGTGCCCGGTTCGACGACCGCGTGACCGGCAAGGCGGCCCTGTTCGCCCCGCACGCGAAGGTCGTGCACGTCGACATCGACCCGGCCGAGATCTCGAAGATCCGCTCCGCCGACGTCCCCATCGTGGGCGACCTGAAGGACGTGCTCGTCGATCTCGACGCGGCCTTCGCCGGTGTCGCGAAGCCCGACATCTCGGAGTGGTGGTCCTACCTCGACGGCCTCCGCACCGAGTTCCCGCTGGGGGCCGCACCGACGAGCGACGGCCTGCTCTCGCCGCAGCACGTCATCCAGCGCATCGGCGAGCTCACCGGCCCCGAAGGCGTCTTCGCCGCCGGCGTCGGCCAGCACCAGATGTGGGCGGCGCAGTACATCGGTTACGAGCGCCCGAACGCGTGGCTCAACTCCGGCGGCGCCGGCACGATGGGCTACGCCGTGCCCGCGGCCATGGGCGCGAAGGTCGCCCAGCCCGACCGCACGGTGTGGGCGATCGACGGCGACGGCTGCTTCCAGATGACCAATCAGGAACTCGCCACCTGCGCGATCAACGACATCCCGATCAAGGTCGCGATCATCAACAACTCCTCGCTCGGCATGGTGCGGCAGTGGCAGACCCTCTTCTACGACGGCCGCCACTCGAACACCGACCTGAACACGGGTCACGACACCATCCGCATCCCGGATTTCGTCAAGCTCGCCGAGGCGTACGGCTGCCTCGCGATCCGTGTCGAGAAGGAGGAGGACGTGGATGCCGCGATCCGCACCGCCCTCGAGACCAACGACCGCCCGGTCGTGATCGACTTCGTCGTGAGCGCCGACGCGATGGTGTGGCCGATGGTGCCCCAGGGTGTCAGCAACAGCTACATCCAGTACGCACGCGAGCACGCGCCGGCCTTCGAGCAGGGGGAGTGACGATGAGCAAGCACGTCCTGAGCCTCCTCGTCGAGGACAAGCCCGGTCTCCTCACCCGCGTCGCCGGCCTCTTCGCGCGCCGCGGCTTCAACATCGACTCCCTCGCCGTGGGGGTGACCGAGGTGCCCGGACTCTCGCGCATCACGGTCGTCGTCGACGTCGAGGAGCTGCCGCTCGAGCAGGTGACGAAGCAGCTGAACAAGCTCGTCAACGTCATCAAGATCGTCGAGCTCGACTATGCGACCTCCGTCCAGCGCGAGCACGTGCTCGTGAAGGTCCGCGCCGACAACCAGACGCGCTCGAACGTGATCGAGGTCGTCAACCTGTTCCGCGCCTCGGTCGTCGACTACGCCACCGACGCGCTCGTCGTCGAGGTGACGGGCGACCGCGGCAAGGTCGACGCCTTCCTCAAGGCCCTCGAGCCCTTCGGCATCAAGGAGCTCGCCCAGTCCGGCATGGTCGCCATCGGCCGCGGCGGCAAAAGCATCACCGAGCGCGTCCTGCGCGGCTGACCCACAACTTCTCTACCGACATCTACAAGGAGACACACACGAACATGGCTGAGATCCTCTACGACGCCGACGCCGACATCTCGCTCATTCAGGGCAAGAAGGTCGCCATCGTCGGGTACGGCTCGCAGGGCCACGCCCACGCCCAGAACCTCCGCGACTCCGGCGTGGAGGTCGTCATCGCCCTCAAGGAAGGCTCGAAGTCCGCGCCGAAGGCGTCGGAGGACGGCTTCGAGGTCAAGTCCGTGGCGGATGCCGCCGAGTGGGCCGACCTCATCATGATCCTCGCGCCCGACCAGCACCAGCGCGGGATCTTCAACGACGAGATCAAGCCGCACCTCGCCGCCGGCAAGACGCTTGCCTTCGCCCACGGCTTCAACGTGCGCTTCGGCTACATCGAGGTCCCCGACGACGTCGACGTCATCCTCGTCGCCCCGAAGGCCCCCGGCCACACGGTGCGCCGCGAGTTCGTCGCGGGTCGCGGCATCCCCGACATCATCGCCGTCGAGAAGGACGCCTCCGGCCAGGCCTGGGACGTCGCCCTCTCGTACGCGAAGGCGATCGGCGGCACCCGCGCCGGGGTCATCAAGACCACCTTCACCGAGGAGACCGAGACCGACCTGTTCGGTGAGCAGGCCGTCCTCTGCGGTGGTGTGTCGCAGCTCGTCCAGTACGGCTTCGAGACGCTGTCCGAGGCGGGATACCAGCCCGAGATCGCCTACTTCGAGGTGCTCCACGAGCTGAAGCTCATCGTCGACCTCATGTGGGAGGGCGGCATCGCCAAGCAGCGCTGGTCGGTCTCCGACACGGCCGAGTACGGCGACTACGTGTCCGGCCCGCGCGTCATCGACCCGAGCGTCAAGGAGAACATGGCCGCCGTCCTCGCCGACATCCAGTCCGGCGCGTTCGCGAAGCGTTTCATCGACGACCAGGACAACGGCGCCGTGGAGTTCCAGGAGCTCCGCGCCAAGGCCGCGGCCCACCCGATCGAGGCGGTCGGCAAGGACCTGCGCGCGCTGTTCGCGTGGAAGCAGCAGGACGCCGACTACACCGAAGGCTCCGCCGCGCGCTGACCTTCGGCATCCAGCCCTCGGCGCATCCGCCGGGACCGGCTTTTCGTGAGCCACGGAGGCCCGACCCTTACAAGGGGTCGGGCCTTCGGCGTCGGTAGACTCGGAGCGTGGCTTCCGACCCTCACGACGACGAGGACGCCTTCCGCTGGGAGGGCGACGATTCGCCGACGCGTCCGGTGCGTCCAGAGCGCACCGGCGCTGCGCTCCCCGACGGGTGGCGTGCCGTCGGGAAGGGGAGTGAGCCCACTCCCGCCGACGGCATCGCCCCCGCGACGGAGGCCGTGACGACGGCGGACGAGGATGCGGAGCCGGCATCCCTCGGCAACATCGCGCTCGTGTCCCTGGGGCTCCTCGGCGGCATCTACCTGCTCTACACCGTGGGGTGGCTGCTCGGGAGCTCGCGGCTGGCGGCGGCGACGTCGTTCTGGCTCGAACCGGCGGCCGTCGTGCCGGCGCTGTGGGTCGCGGTCGCGGCCCCCGCCCTCTGGTTCGGCGGCGTCATGCTGCTCACCCGCGCGTCCGCCGCGTGGGTGAGGTTCGCCTGGCTCATCGTCGGCGTGTTCCTGCTCCTGCCGTGGCCCTTCGTGATCGGAGTCTGATCGTGACGACCTCGAACCAGGCGGTGCGCCGCGGTCCGTCCTGGCTGCCCGCCGCCGTCGCCGGCGTCTTCGGCCTGTTCTACGCGTACGCGGTCTGGACGGCCTTCGCCTTCCTGCTCGCGCAGGCCACGGGCGTCGAGGGCCTGAACGGCGGCGGATGGGCGATCCTGCTGTTCTCCGTCGTCTTCCCCATCATCGTGTTCGTTGCCGGAGTCGTCCTCGCGCGGCGACGCCCGGTGCTCCACCTCGCGGTCGTCCTCCTCGTGGGGCTCGGTCTCGTCGCGGTGTTCTGGCTGAACATCCTCACCTACGCGATCACGAACGGGAACTCGCTCGTCGGATCGTGACGGGTGTCACACGGTCGGGGGCGGTCGTGGGTCTTCGCTAGGCTGGGCGTGCCGCGTACCGTCGTCGGTCACCTCTCGGTCGGCTCCGTGGCGATCCACCCCCGCGTACCCGAAGGTCTGCCGTGCCCAAGCCTGTCGTCCTCATCGCCGAAGAACTCTCTCCCGCCACGATCGAGGCCCTCGGCCCCGACTTCGAGGTCCGATCCGTCGACGGAGCCGACCGTGCGGCGCTCCTCCCGGCGCTGGCCGACGCCGACGCGGTCCTCATCCGCTCGGCCACGAAGATGGATGCCGAGGCGATCGCCGCCGCGCCGTCGCTCAAGGTGATCGCGCGCGCCGGCGTCGGCCTCGACAACGTCGACATCAAGGCGGCCACCAGCGCCGGCGTGATGGTCGTCAACGCCCCGACGTCGAACATCATCTCCGCCGCCGAGCTCACCGTCGGCCACATCCTGAGCCTCGCCCGTCACATCCCGGCGGCGCACTCGTCCCTCGCCGCCGGCGCCTGGAAGCGCTCGTCCTTCACGGGCACCGAGCTGTACGAGAAGACGGTCGGCATCATCGGCCTCGGGCGGATCGGCGCACTCATCGCGGCCCGTGTGCAGGCCTTCGGGGTCTCCGTGGTCGCCTACGACCCCTACGTCACGCCGACGCGTGCCCAGCAGCTGGGTGTGCAGCTCGTCACCCTCGACGAGCTGCTGCGCACGAGCGACTTCGTCACGATCCACATGCCCAAGACCCCCGAGACGACGGGCATGATCGGGGCCGCGCAGTTCGAGATCATGAAGGACTCCGCCTATGTCGTGAACGTCGCCCGCGGCGGCCTCATCGACGAAGAGGCGCTGTACACCGCGCTGACGACGGGTCAGATCGCCGGAGCCGGACTCGACGTCTTCACGACCGAGCCGCCGAAGGAGGACGGCACGGCGTTCCCGCTGCTGTCGCTCCCGAACGTCGTCGTGACCCCGCACCTCGGGGCCTCGACGGAGGAGGCGCAGGAGAAGGCCGGCGTCTCGGTCGCCAAGTCCGTCAAGCTCGCCCTCGAGGGCGACCTGGTGCCCGACGCCGTCAACGTCGCCGGTGGCGTCATCGACCCCTTCGTGCGCCCCGGCATCGCGCTCGTCGAGCAGCTCGGCCAGATCTTCACCGGGCTGGCGCCGAGCGCGCTGACGAGCCTCGACATCGAGGTGCGCGGCGAGCTGGCCGACTATGACGTGAGCGTCTACCGCCTGGCCGCGCTCAAGGGCATCTTCACCAACATCGTGAGCGAGAACGTCTCGTACGTGAACGCGCCGCTCTTCGCGGAGCAGCGCGGCATCGAGACCCGCCTCATCGTGGAATCCGAGAGCCCGCTGTACCGCAACATCACGATCCTGCGCGGCACGCTGTCCGACGGCACCGTCCTCACGGTCGAAGGCACCCTCGCCGGCACACGGATGGTGCCCAAGGTCGTCGGCATCAACGGCTACGAGGTCGAGGTCCCGATCAGCCGGTACCACGTCGTCATGCGCTACGCCGACCGCCCGGGCATCGTCGCGATCTACGGCCAGAAGCTGGGCGAGGCGGGCATCAACATCGCCGGCCTGCAGGTCGCGCGGCCGGACGCGAGCGGCCGAGCACTGTCCGTGCTGACGGTCGACTCGCCGATCCCCGAGGCGATGCTCGACGAGCTGCGCGACGCCGTCGCCGCCGACCTGTTCCGGCAGATCGAGCTCAGCGAGGTCTGACCCGCCCCGGCATCCGCTGTTCTCCTGTCACGACGCGCCGTGCGCGGCGGCGGTTCGCGACAGGGGAGCGGATGCGGCTAGCGCGCGGCGCGCTCGACGAGCGCGATCAGCGCGTCGAGCTCGGCGCCGCGGGGGAGAGGGCCGGGGAGCGCGCCCGTCGCGAGGGCGCTGTTGAAGTACAGGCCGTCGCTGACGAGCAGCACGAGCTGCAGCGCGGTCTCGTCGCGGGTGTGGGGGCGGAGCGCCTCCTCCCAGAGCTCCCGCACCCGACGCAGGGCGTCGGAGGCCTCGGCGTGGCCGGTCTGCGCCAGGCGGGACGCGGCGATGATCGCGCGATCCAGCGGCGACCCGGTCTGCACCGAGGTCCGTACGAAGGCCGCGACGACGCCTTCGGGAGCCCGGAGCATGTCCTCCACGTCGATCTCGACGAGGCGCCGCATCCGTTCCAGCAGCGCGGCTTCGAGCGCATCCTTCGACGCGTAGTGGTAGAGCAGTCCGCCCTTGGAGACCCCGGCGGCGGCGGCGACGGCATCCATCGTCGCGCCGCGGGCGCCGCCGTCGATGAGCGCCGCCTCGAACGCGTCGAGGACGCTCTCCTTGGCTTTCGGTGGTCTGCTCATGTTCCGATCCTCTCGCGGATGAGCGCCTGACTCTGTTACTATACCGGCTGGACGGTGTACTAATGATGACGTTGACGGAAGAGATCCGAACGGCCGAGGCGGCGGGCACGCGCCAGGGATGGCGCGGGTGGGCGGCGCTGGCCGTGCTCATGCTGCCCGTGCTCCTGGTGTCGGTCGACAACACGGTGCTGAGCTTCGCGCTGCCCGAGATCGCGCGCGACCTGACCCCGACGAGCGCGCAGCAGCTGTGGCTCATCGACGTCTACCCGCTCGTGCTCGCCGGCCTCCTCGTGACGATGGGATCGCTGGGCGACCGATTCGGCCGCCGGCGCATGCTGATGATCGGTGCGATCGGGTTCGCCGCCGTCTCGGCGCTGGCCGCTTTCGCCCCCTCGGCCGAGCTCCTCATCGCGGCGCGCGCGACGATGGGCCTGTTCGGCGCGATGCTCATGCCGTCGACGATGTCGCTGCTGCGGAGCATCTTCACCGACCGCGACCAGCGGCGCCTCGCGATCGCCGTGTGGGCGTCGATGTTCTCAGCCGGGTCCGCGCTGGGGCCGATCGTCGGCGGTGTGCTCCTCGAGCACTTCGCGTGGGGTTCGGTGTTCCTGCTCGCCGTGCCGGTCCTCATCCCGCTGCTGGTGCTCGCGCCCGTCCTCGTGCCCGAGAGTCGCGACCCGCACCCCGGTCGCATCGACCCCGTCAGCATCGTCCTCAGCATGGCGACGATGGTGCCGGTCGTCTACGCGATCAAGGAGGTCGCCGTCCACGGTCCGGGGCCGCTCCCGCTGGTGCTCGCGCTCGTCGGGCTGGCCTTCGGGTGGATCTTCGTGCGCCGTCAGCTGCGCTCCGAGAGCCCGATGCTCGACATGCGCCTGTTCCGTCGCGGCGCGTTCACCGGCGCGCTCCTCGTGAACCTGCTGAGCGTGGTCGCCCTCGTCGGCTTCCTCTACTTCGTGACCCAGCATCTGCAGCTGATCGTCGGGTTGAGCCCGCTGCAGGCGGGCCTCGCCCTCGTGCCCGGGCTCGCGCTCATGATCGTGTCGGGTCTCGCCGTCGTGCCGGTCTCCCGCCGGGTGTCGCCCCGGGTGGTCGTCCCCGTCGCCCTCGCACTGTCGGTCGCGGCGTACGTCGTGATCGCGGTGTCGACGGATGCCGCGGCCCTCGGCATCCTCATCGCCGCCTTCGCCCTGCTCGGCATCGGCATCGGTGCGGCCGAGACGGTGTCCAACGAACTCATCCTCGCCACCGCGCCGCCCGCGAAGGCGGGAGCGGCGAGCGCCGTGTCCGAGACTGCGTACGAGCTCGGTGCCGTGCTCGGGACCGCGGTGCTCGGCGGCATCCTCACCGCCCTCTACCGTGCCGGACTCGTCCTCCCGGACGGTGTGCCGGCGGGCGCGGCTGCGGCGGCGCGCGAGACCCTCGGCGGGGCGGTCACCGTCGCGGACGGACTCCCGGGCGCAATGGGCGACCGCGTCGTCGAGGCCGCGGCATCCGCCTTCGATGCGGGCGTGGGCGTCACCTCGATCATCGGGGCCGTCCTGGTCGTCTGCGCGGCCGTCATCGCGGCCACTACGCTGAAGGGAACCCGCACCCCGCGCGTCGAGGACTGATCGCGCGGGTCCCCCGAGAACGAGGAGAGCGATGTCGCGCGTCGTGAAGCTGGCCGTCATCCCCGGAGACGGCATCGGTCCGGAGGTCGTCGCAGAGGCCGAGAAGGTGCTCGACGCCGTGACCGAGGGAGCCGAGGTGACGTTCGAGAAGACCCGGTTCTCCCTGGGCGCCGCCCGCTACCTCGAGACGGGTGACACCCTGACCGACGAGGACCTCGCCGCGATCGCCGCGCACGACGCCATCCTCCTCGGTGCCGTCGGCGGGATGCCGGGGGACCCCCGTCTGAAGGACGCGAACATCGAGCGGGGCCTGCTGCTGAAGCTGCGTTTCGCGCTGGACCACTACGTCAACCTCCGCCCGTCGGTCCTGTACCCGGGTGCCTCGGGTCCGCTCGCGGAGCCGGGGGAGATCGACTTCGTCGTGGTCCGCGAGGGCACCGAAGGCCCCTACGTGGGCAACGGCGGCTCGATCCGCACCGGCACGCCGCACGAGATCGCGAACGAGACCTCCGTGAACACGGCGTTCGGTGTCGAGCGGGTCGTCCGGTTCGCCTTCGCGCAGGCGCAGAAGCGCCGTCGGAAGCTGACCCTCGTCCACAAAACCAACGTGCTCGTCCACGCCGGCGGCATGTGGAAGCGGATCGTCGACCAGGTGGCCGCGGAGCACCCGGACGTGGCCGTAGACTACCTGCACGTCGACGCGGCGACGATCTTCCTGGTCACGAACCCGGGCCGCTTCGACGTGATCGTCACCGACAACCTCTTCGGCGACATCCTGACCGACTTGGCCGGCGCCGTCACCGGAGGCATCGGCCTCGCCGCTTCGGGGAACATCAACCCCGACGGCGCGTTCCCGTCGATGTTCGAGCCCGTGCACGGTTCCGCGCCCGACATCGCCGGACAGCAGATCGCCGATCCCACCGCTGCGATCCTCTCCGTCGCCCTCCTGCTCGACCACCTCGGGCTCCAGGGCGAGGCCGAGCGCGTCACCCGCGCGGCCCGCGAGGACATCGAGAGCAGGGACGGCTCCGCCCGCACGACCGCGCAGGTCGGCGACGCCATCACCGCACGCCTCCGGGCGTAATCTGAGTGGATGCGCGCCGCGCAGACGCCGCGCGAGGAACAGGACTGACATGACCCTCACCGACTCGACCGCAGCCCCCCTCACCTTCGCGGTGACGAAGAACCTGGCTGCCGCTTCGCCGTCCGCCCGCGAGGAGATCCTCGCCAACCCCGGCTTCGGCACGAACTTCACCGACCACATGGTCGACATCTGCTGGTCGTCCAAGGGCGGCTGGCACCGTCCCCGCGTCTCGCCGTACGGCCCGATCTCGCTCTCGCCCGCCGCCGCCGTGCTGCACTACGGCCAGGAGATCTTCGAGGGCATCAAGGCGTACCGTCACGCGGACGGCTCGATCCACACGTTCCGGCCGGAGGAGAACGCGCGGCGCCTGCAGCGCTCCGCACGCCGCATGGCGCTCCCCGAGCTCCCCGTCGAGTACTTCCTGCAGTCGCTGCGCGAGCTCATCGCCGTCGACGGCGACTGGGTCCCCTCGGGCGCCGACCAGAGCCTCTACCTGCGGCCGTTCATGTTCGCGAAGGAGGCGTTCCTCGGTGTGCGCCCGGCCGAGAAGGTCGCCTACTACCTGATCGCGAGCCCCGCGGGTGCCTACTTCAAGGGCGGCGTGACCCCCGTGAAGATCTGGCTGAGCGAGGACTACGCCCGTGCCGGCAAGGGCGGCACGGGTGCGGCCAAGACGGGCGGCAACTACGCCGCGAGCCTCCTGCCGCAGGCCGAGGCGTACGAGAAGGGCTGCGACCAGGTGGTCTTCCTCGACGAGGACGGCAACGTCGAGGAGCTCGGCGGCATGAACGTCGTCTTCGTCATGAAGGACGGCACCCTCGTCACCCCCGAGTCGGGGTCGATCCTCGCGGGCATCACGCGCGACTCGATCCTCCGACTCGCCGAGGACCGCGGGCACCGCGTCGAGCGACGTGCCGTCTCGCTCGCCGGGTGGCGTGAGGGTGTCGCCTCGGGCGAGATCGTCGAGGTCTTCGCGTGCGGCACCGCCGCCGTGGTGACTCCGATCGGCGCGCTCAAGGCCTCGGGCTTCGAGGACGCGCAGCCCACGGGCACGCTCGCCCTCGAACTGCGCCAGCACCTCACCGACATCCAGTACGGGCGTGTCGAGGACGTCCACGGCTGGCTCACCCGGCTGGACGGCTGATCCGTGCGCATCGTCCGTTACAGCCGCAACGAGGCCATCCGCTACGGGATCATCGACGAGAAGGAGGTCGTCGAGCTCGCCGGCGACCCGATGTTCACCGGGTTCGAGACGACGGGCGAGCGGATCCCGCTCGCCGAGATCACGCTCCTCGCGCCCTCGATCCCGCGCTCGAAGATCGTCTGCGTCGGCAAGAACTACCGTGATCACGCCGCCGAGATGGGTGGGGAAGCGCCCACCGAACCGCTGCTGTTCCTCAAGCCCAACACGTCCGTGATCGGCCCCGACGACGCGATCGTGCGGCCGCCGCAGTCGCAGCGCACCGATTACGAGGGCGAGCTCGCCGTCGTCATCGGGCGGGTCGCGAAGAACGTCCCCGCCGACAAGGCGCTCGACTACGTGTTCGGGTACACGATCGGCAACGACATCACGGCGCGCGACCTGCAGCGCTCGGACGGCCAGTGGTCCCGCGCCAAGGGATTCGACACGTTCTGCCCGCTCGGACCGATCATCGAGACCGAGTTCGACCTCGACGGGGGAGCGCGCATCGTGTCGCGCGTGAACGGCGAGGTCCGACAGGACGGTCCGATCTCCGACATGGTGCACTCGGTACCGGAGATCATCGCCTACGCCTCCGCGGCATTCACGCTGCTGCCCGGCGACGTCATCCTGACCGGGACGCCGGCCGGGATCGGCGAGTTCCACGCCGGCGACGTCCTCGAAGTGGAGATCTCGGGCCTCGGCATCCTGCGCAACACGGCGCGGAATGCCTGACGACGGACTGCTCTCCCTCACAGCGACGGATGTCGCGCGCATCCAGCGGCGCACCGTCACCGTCCTCGCGGCAGGGCAGGTCCTCGGCGGTGTCGCGTTCGGCGCGACGGTGTCGCTGGGGGCGCTCCTGGCCGCCGACCTGTCGGGCCAGGAATCGCTGTCGGGGTTCGCGACGGCATCCGTCACCCTCGGCGCCGCGCTCTGCGCGATCCCGCTCGCCCGCCTGGCGGCGGCGCAGGGGCGGCGCCGGGCGCTGACCCTCGGCAACCTGCTCGCCCTCGTGGGGATCGCGGTCGTCATCACGGCCGCCGCGCTCCGCGCCTTCCCCCTGCTCCTGGTCGGCGTGATCCTCATCGGCGCCGGCAACGCCGGCAACCTGCAGTCCCGTTTCGCGGCCACCGACCTCTCGGGACAGGGGCGGCGGGGGCGCGACCTCGGCACGGTCGTGTGGGCGACCACGGTCGGGGGCGTGGTCGGTCCGCTGATGCTCACGCCGGGGGAGGTCGTCGGCGGATGGCTCGGGATGCCGCCCCTCACCGGTTCGTACGCGTTCTCGATCGTCGCGCAGACCCTCGCCCTGACGCTCTACCTGGTGGCGCTGCGCCCTGACCCGCTGAAGGTCGCGCAGCACGTCGCGCGGTCGCGCGACCCCCGGGACATGCGGCTCGACGAGGTGGACCGTCCCGTCGTCGCCCGCTACGCCGTGTTCGCGGTGGCGGGCTCGCACGTGACGATGGCCTCCGTCATGGCGATGACCCCGGTGCACCTCTCCCACCTCGATCCGCGCAACGTGACGACAATCGTCGGCGTCACGATCGCGCTGCACGTCTTCGGAATGTACGGGCTGTCGCCGGTCTTCGGCATCCTGGCCGACCGGTGGGGGCGTCTGCAGACGATCCTCCTGGGGCAGGGCATCCTCGCCGCGTCCCTCGTGACGGCGGCGGTCGCCCCGAACTCGCCCACCGCGGTCCTGATCGCCCTGCTGCTGCTCGGTCTCGGGTGGAGCGCGGCGACCGTGGGCGGCGCGGCGCTGTTGACCGAGGCGACGCCGACCGAGCTGCGTCCCCGCAGGCAGGGGCGCAGCGACACGGCGATGACGCTGTCGGCGGCGATAGGATCGGTGCTCGCGGGCGGCATCCTGAGCCTCATCGGCTACGGAGGGCTCGCCCTCGTCGCCCTCGCGGTGGTCGTCGCGATCACCGTCCTCTCGCCCTACGCGCGGCGCTGAGGGCGCGGGGCGGGAGCGGCGCCGGTCGTAGACTTGACGGCGATGTCCACTGCACCACACCCCCTCACCACGACCGCCTCCGGCTCCGACGTCCGCGTCCGGTTCTGCCCCTCGCCGACGGGGCTCCCGCACGTCGGGATGGTCCGCACCGCCCTGTTCAACTGGGCGTACGCGCGGCACACCGGCGGCAAGATGATCTTCCGCGTCGAGGACACGGATGCCGCTCGCGACAGCGAGGAGAGCTATCGCCAGCTCGTTGATGCCCTGACCTGGCTCGAGATCGACTGGGACGAGGGCGTCGAGAAGGGCGGCCCGCACGAGCCATACCGGCAGTCGCAGCGCCACGACATCTACCGCGAGGTGCTCGACAAGCTGATCGCGACCGGTGCCGTGTACGAGTCGTACTCGACCGCCGAGGAGATCGACGCCCGCAACGAAGCCAACGGCCGCGCCAAGCAGCTCGGCTACGACAACTTCGACCGCACGCTGACGGACGAGCAGAAGGCCGCTTTCCGCGCGGAGGGCCGCGAGCCCGCCTGGCGACTGCGCGTGCCGGACGAGGACGTGACCTACGTCGACCTCATCCGCGGCGAGGTCACCTTCCCGGCCGGGTCGTTCCCCGACTTCGTCGTCGTGCGCGCCGGCGGCGTGCCGCTCTACACGTTCACCAACCCCGTCGACGACGCCCTGATGGGGATCACCCATGTGCTCCGCGGCGAGGACCTCATGCCCTCGACCGCCCGTCAGCTCGCCCTCTACGGCGCGCTCATCGACGCCGGGGTGACGACCTTCGTGCCGCGCTTCGCGCACATGCCGCTCGTGCTGGGTGAGGAGGGCACGAAGAAGCTCTCCAAGCGCGACCCGAAGGCCGACCTCTTCCTGCAGCGCGAGAAGGGTTTCATCCACGAGGGGCTCCTGAACTACCTCGCCCTCCTCGGCTGGTCGATCGCGCCGGACCGCGACGTCTTCTCGCGCCAGGAGCTCATCGAGGCGTTCGACATCGTGAACGTGAACCCCAACCCCGCCCGCTTCGACCAGAAGAAGGCCGAGTCGATCAACGGCGACCACATCCGGATGCTGGAGCCCGCCGACTTCGCGTCGCGCCTGGTCCCGCACCTGGTCGGCGCCGGCGTCGTCAGCACGCCTCCCACCGACGCGCAGCGCGAGCTGCTCGCGAAGGCGGCCCCGCTCGTCCAGGAGCGGATGCAGATGCTCGGCGACGCTCCGGGGCTGCTCGGATTCCTCTTCCGCGACGTGGAGGCGTACGACGAGGACGCGGTGAAGGGACTGCCCGCGAACACCGCCGAGGTGCTCGCCGCCTCTATCGACGCGCTGCAGGCGGTGCCGGAGGACGCCTTCACCGCCGAGGCGATCCAGGCGGCACTGGCGGCATCCCTCATCGACGGGTTGGGTCTGAAACCCCGCGTCGCCTACGGACCCGCGCGCGTCGCACTGAGCGGTCGGCGCGTCTCGCCGCCGCTGTTCGAGTCGATGGAGCTGCTGGGCAAGTCCGTCACGCTCGACCGACTCGACCGCCTGCGCGCCGAGCGCAGCTGAGACGCGACGCGCTCGGGATACGCGTCCGGTTTGGCCGGGGCCGTACCGTGGGCTAAGCTTGATCCTCGGTACGACTCCGGTTGAAACCCGGTGGGGTATGGTGTAATTGGCAACACGGCTGATTCTGGTTCAGTTGTTCTTGGTTCGAGTCCAGGTACCCCAGCAAGACGAAAAACCCCCGCTCCGGCGGGGGTTTTTGCGTTTCCTGCGAGACCTGCGCCGCTCTTCTCTTTTCGGATGATCGCGAGCGGGGTGTTACCGACTGGTGCCTAGACAGTGACGCAGATGTCTCCAGCGTCGATCTTCACGTTATCTCCGGTGCTGCCCACCCTCGCTGTAACCAAGGTGCCGACGGCAACGCACGTCTTGACGCTTGTCGACGTGCGGCCGCTGACTACCTTCTTCACGGTCCCAACACTGTTTGAGTTCGCCTGGGTGAACACGCTCGCTGGGCCACTGAGTTCCATCGATCGGTTTATAGCTTGGCGATTCCCGCATTCCGGCGTCCACGAGATACCGACAGAGAGCGGGTAGCCCGCGGAGTATGAGACCGAGCCGCCACAGGCGTAATAGGAGAATGTCTGCGTCAGTTTGGCGCTACTCAGGTTTGCTCCGGCGCTCGTCGAACACGAAGACGTAGTCGAAAGGACCATCTTTGGAGCATGAATTGTCGGGTTGGTAAGTGACTGGTAGTCGTTCCCGAGGTAGTCCGTAGACCTGACGTACTGAACCTTCATTGTTCCCGTCACTTTCACCTTCAGGCATCGTTTGACCGCGGAAGAGTAGTACTGGCCGGTCTTAGTGAAATTGACGGTTTTGGTTGATTTCTCCACGATCGTGGGGCTCGCAGCTGTCGCGGGGCTCGGGCTCAGTAGTAGGCCGACGACAAGAACCCCGGCGGCTGCGATCGACATGATGGATTTCTTCATACTTCCCCCTTGTATGTGCACAGAGTGCGCCGTTTCGAGCAGGGTACCGAGCAACCGGCTCGTACCGCTAGGGATCACTGCCGAGCGGTTACGGGGTCGCGGTCCCGTGAAGCCAAGCGTGGTGTCGGGATACCTTGTGGAGGCGCACAATGGACGCATGGGACTCTTCGTGCAGCGACCCGAGGAACCGTCGGAATGGGGCGGACTCCCGTCCGAGCCGCTGGAGCCGACGAACCCGATCGACCGGCTCGGCGAAGGACCGGCCCTCGGCGGATGGGCGCCGGATCTCCTGTCCGAGGCGCCCGCGACGGCGACCTGGATCGACATCCCGGTCGGCTCCGCCGTGCCCGAGGGCGACGGCGGAGCCGACGGCGACTGATCTCACCGCATCAGGACGACGGGCTCACTCGAGGCCCATGCAGACCCACTGCTGCATGCGCCAGAGGATGTTGTACAGGTTCCAGGGTTCCTCGTCGACAGGTCGCCAGGGGCGCCCGACGTGCGCGGTCCATTCAGGGAGACGGCAGCAGACACGGTGTCCGAAGAGCCGGAACAGCAGCCTGCACAGGGATGAACGCACCATGGATGCGAGCCTTTCTCTCGATCGCCGCCCCGGGTCGGGGCTGACGTTGGCTCGCACGCATGGCCCCAACCTATCGCGCCATGGCGATGCGGATCAGCGCATCGCGTCGCCGATGTAGGAGTACTTGACGAAGACCTCCGAGGCCCACCCGGCCTCCTCGAGCACGCCCTGCACGGCGGTCAGCATGTACTTCGAATCCCAACCAAGGTAGAGGTACCGCCCCTCGTCGAGGGTGTCCCACTGACCGTTCCACGCCATCGCCGGGTAGACGGGTCCGCCCTGGCGGGCGCTGTAGTCGACGACACTCTGCCGCGAGTCGGCCCAGAGCCTCGCGAACACGCGGTTGAACAGGTAGCGGACGTCCCGCACGTCCCAGTGCTCGCCGCGGTACTCGACGTAGTCGAACTCGCGCTGCCAGCCGCGGGGCCAGCCGCGCCGCTTCTTGGCGTCGAGGATCGGCGTGAGGTTGTCGTCGTCGATCCCCACCACGGCGGGGCGGCGCCACGCGTCCATGAAGCGCGCGGTCAGCTGCTCGGTGCGTTCGGCGATCCGAGCCGTCGTCCAGGTCTCGGCATCCGCGATCCGACGCGTGAACTCGAGGCCGCTCGACGCGTAGGCACTCCGCTTCGCGGGGAAGGGGGCGTCGAACACCCGATCGGCGGCGTCCTCCTCGAGGAGCGTCAGGTTGCCGAGCGTGTTCACGAGGGCGCGGTGCGCGTTCTGCTCGTCGTCGCTGAGGTCGGCCCAGCGCCGAATGCCGTCGCCGGTCCACTCGTCGGAGGGCGCCGCGGGGAGGACGTGCTCGAGGACGACGTCCGCGTCGTCGTCGACCCCCGCCAGGCGCGCGAGGACGAAACCCGCGTGGGGGAGTTCGCCGTAGCGCAGACCCACCCGGGTCCGCTCGTCCGAGGGCGTGATGCGGGCGATGGCGAGCACGAGCGCCTCCATCCCCTCATCCGCCGCGCGACAGAAGCGCGCGACCAGCCGGTCGACGGACAGGCCGACGACGGTCCGACGCAGCAGCAGGGACTCCACGTGCGTCAGGGCGAGCGACAGATCGGATGCCGAGAGCTCACCGTGCAGGTGGTCGCGGTACAGCCGCATCGCGAGGGGATACATGCCGCGGCCCAGCGTGTTGATCGCGGCGAAATGGCGGGCGATGCCGGCATCCGTCGCCGAGGCCGGTTCGAGCAGGAGCCGGTAGATCTCCGACAGCTCACGCCACTCCTGAGCGCGGGCACGGAGCGTCGCTCGATCCAAGCGCGGGAACTCGTGGCGGAACGCGTCGTAGACACCGCGCTCGCCCTCGACCAGCACCTCGCGCCCCGTCAGCATGACGAGGTAGTCCCGCCAGAAGGCACCGATCTGCTCGCCCGTGTTCGCCTCGATCGCGAGCCAGTACTCGTTCTCGATCTCGCTCTGCTCGGCGTGCGTGAGGCCCATCAGCACGTAGTTGTGGATCAGCTCGTGGTCGCGCAGCGGTTCGCCCGTCGAGTTGAGGCTCTCGAAGATCTGCTGCGCGTTCGCCTGCCCGCCGAGGGTGATCGACACGTGTTCCAGCTTGCGCAGGCCGCGCCAGATGTCGGCGGCCTCGTCGGGCCGGATCTGGCTCCGGAAGAACGCGTAGTTGTCATCGAAGCGCGACACGCGGTCGGTGTCGGCGGGGGAGCGGCGGTCGAGCACGACGCTCTCGAAGACGTCCGCCCAGGCGCGGTGGGGGCGCAGCTTCGTCCGCGCCGGCTCGCCGTGACGCACCAACACCGCCTCGAGCTCGGCGGCGAGGTCCGGATCGTCGTCGCGGAGGGTGTGGTGGAGCGCCGCGACCAGCAGCATCAGCGTCGTGACACGCTGCTGCCCGTCGATGAGGACGAGGTGGGCGTCGTCCTCCGCCGACGTGCTGGCGGTCGAGAGGATGGAGCCGATGAAGTGCGTGTGACCGTCTTCACCGGCGGCTGCGGCGCGGATGTCGCCGAGGAGCTGCTCGCACCCGCCGATGTCCCAGCGGTACTGCCGCTGATAGACCGGCACGACGATCGTGGTGTCCGAGGCGGAGAGCCAATCGATCGTGTTGACGGCGGTCGCATCGACGTTCGTGACGCTGCTCATGTTCCTCGAATCGCTCCTCGAATTTCCCGGTCGAGTCTACTGACGCTCCCGGAACGCCTAGGTAGGCTTGCCTAAGTCGGGCCTGTAAAAACTTCGCTCGTCCGACAGAAAGGTTGATCCGCATGGGTTACATCAAGAGTGCGCTGCTCGAGGAGACCGGCTACGCCGTCCTCGACATGTACGGCAAGCACATCGATCCGAAGGAATGGCTCGACGTCGAGTACGTCGACTGGAAGTCGTCGGGGGACACCCGCTTCGCCCCGCTCGCCTCGGCCAAGGGCGAAATCGAGTGCAACGGCTTCTGGAACCACCAGCCGCCGCGCACCGACAAGGACGGCGTCTGGATCCCCTCGCAGACCGAGAAGGCGCCCACGCTCACCGAGCGCGCGCTCGAGCCGGGCTCGAACGTCGGACGCTGCCGCATCATCGAGCTGCAGCCGAACACTTACGCCGACGCGCTCTACAACCTGCACCAGGACGACAACAACCGGCTGAACCCCGACGGCACCGGCTGGGTCGTCCGCAGCTTCTTCAACCTCACCGACGACAAGGACAGCTTCTTCGTCCTGCGTGACAACCGCACCGACCCGAGCGGCGAGACCCGCATCGCCCTGCCCGCCGGCGCGCAGCTCGTCATCGACACGCAGCGTCTGTGGCACGCCGCCTACCACCCCGGCGACGCCCCGCGGTACTGCCTCATCACGTCGTGGGAGTCCGGCCCCGAGCTCGACGCCTACATGGAGAAGTACAACGGCGTGAACAAGGTCGAGAGCGTTCCGCTCGACCAGGAGACCATCGACGCCGCGCAGGCCGAGCAGGAGCGGCGCATCGCCGCCCGCGCCGCCGCTCTCGCGGCTCGCGGTCAGCGCGAGGTCCTCGCGATGAGCGAGGCCTGACCCGCCTCCCCTGACGACGCCCCCGGTCCTCGGCCCGGGGGCGTCGTCGCGTGAGCGGTTCTTGTTTCGTGTTGTTTTGTGTTGTAACGTGTGGTCTTGTTCGAGGAGGACCACATGTACGCAACGGAGCGCCAGCGGCAGATCGAGCAGCTGATCGCCACGGACGGGCGCGTCGCCGTTCTCGACCTCGCTGACCGCTTCGGGGTCACCACCGAGACGGTCCGTCGCGATCTCGCCGCCCTCGAGCGTGTCGGCCTCGTCCGCCGCGTCCACGGCGGCGCCGTCCACCGGACTCGCGCGAGCACCGCCGAGGTCTCGGTCGCCGAGCGGGCGGGACAGCGCAGCGGCGCGAAGCAGACCATCGCCCGTGCCGCCGTCGACCTGCTCGGCGCCGAGCTCGACGGCGCCCTCTACCTCGACGCCGGCACGACGACCGGCGCCATCGCCCAGCTCCTCGCGACCGGGCCGCACCCCGCCGGTGACCTCGAGGTCGTCACGCACTCCATGTCCGTCGCCCACATCCTCGCCGGCGCCCCCGCCGTGGGACTGACGGCGATCGGCGGGCGCGTGCGGGGCCTCACCGCAGCCGCCGTCGGAGCGCAGACGGTGGAGGCGATCGGCCGGCTGCGACCCGACATCGCCTTCATCGGCACGAACGGCGTCTCCGCCGCCTTCGGCCTCAGCACGCCGGATCCCGACGAGGCGGCCGTCAAGCGCGCCATCGTCGCGTCGGCCCGCCGCATCGTGGTCGTCGCCGACGGCGACAAGTTCGACGCGGAGCTGCTCGTCTCGTTCGCGTCGCTGACGGATGTCGACGTCCTCCTGACCGACACGGCCCCGACGGGAGCCCTCGCCGCCGCACTCCGCGACGCCGACGTGGAGGTGCAGGTCGCGTGATCGTCACCCTCACCACCAACCCGTCGCTCGATCGGACGATCTCCCTCGCCGCGCCACTGCAGGTGGGCGAGGTGCAGAGCGCGCTCGGCGTCCGCGAGGATGCGGGCGGCAAGGGGATCAACGTCGCGCGGGTGGTCGCCGCGGCATCCCGTCCCACCCTCGCCGTCCTGCCGCTCGATCCCCGCGATCCGTTCGCGGGCGCCCTGGCGGCCACCGGCATCCCGACGCGGACCGTCGCCCACGACGGCGCCACCCGCGCGAACATCACGATCGCCGACCACGCCGGGACCACGACGAAGCTGAACCTGCCGGGCGCCGCGTTCACGGAAGAGGATGCCGCGGCCCTGACCGCCGCGGTCGTCGCCGCGTCGGAGGCCGCGTCGTGGCTGGTGCTCGCCGGATCGCTCGCGCCGGGCCTGCCCGTGGACTACTACGTGAGCGTGATCGAGGCGGTCCGTGCGGCCTGGGGACCCTCCGCTCCGCGCATCGCGGTCGACACCTCGGGGCCCGCCCTGGCCGCCGTCGTCGCCGCCGGGCGCCCCGACCTGATCAAGCCCAACGACGAGGAACTCGCCGAACTCACCGGTCGCGGCCTCGACGCGGAGCTCGAGCTCCCCGACGCGGTCGCGCGGATCGCGCGCGGGCTGGTCCCGGCATCCGTCGCCGCCGCCCTCGTGACGCTCGGGGGCGACGGAGCCGTCCTCGTCACCGCCGACGGCGCGTGGCACGGCACACCGCCCCCGACGCGCGTGCGCAGCACGGTGGGGGCCGGCGACAGCTCGCTCGCCGGCTACCTGCTCGCCGAGACGACCGGTGCCGTACCGGAGGAGCGCCTGCGCTCCGGCATCCGCTACGGATCCGCGGCTGCGTCGCTTCCGGGCACCCAACCTCCCACCCCCCACGACCTGTCGACCGGCGCAGTGCCGGTGCGACTCCTCTCGCAGGACAACCCGACCACTGGAGGTCACCGTGACTGAGATCATCACCGCGGAACTCGTCAGTATCGACGAGCCGCTCGGCGCCGACAAGCGCGCCGTCATCGACGCCCTCGCCCAGCGCGTCGCGGCGCAGGGGAGGGCCACCGACGGCGCCCGCCTGGCCGACGACGCCTGGGCGCGCGAGGAGAAGGACGAGACCGGCCTGCCCGGCGGCATCGCCATCCCGCACGCGAAGAGCGCCGCCGTGACGCAGGCCTCGCTGGCCTTCGCGCGGCTGAACCCCGGCGTCGACTTCGGTGCCGAGGACGGCGGCGCCGACCTCGTCTTCCTCATCGCCGCTCCCGACACCGCCGCCGAGGAGCACCTCGCCGTGCTCTCCAAGCTCGCCCGCAGCCTCATGCGCGACGACTTCACGGCGGGCCTGCGCGCCGCATCGACGGCCGACGAGGTCGTCGCCATCGTCCGCGACGCCATCTCGGACGTGCCCGCCGCCGAGGCCCCCGCCTCGCGCGCCGAGGCACCGGCCGCCGCCGCCTCCGCCGACGACGCGCTCCTGATCGACGGCCGCCCCGCGCGTATCGTCGCGGTCACGGCGTGCGCCACCGGCATCGCCCACACCTTCATGGCCGCCGACGCGCTGACGGCGACGGGGCAGAAGGACGGCGTCGCCCTCACGGTCGAGCCGCAGGGATCGAGCGGCTACAAGGCCATCGACCAGCGCATCATCGACGAGGCCGACGCCGTCATCTTCGCCGTCGACGTCGACGTCCGCGAGCAGGCGCGCTTCGCCGGCAAGCCGGTCGTCCGGGCCGGGGTCAAGCGCGGGATCGAGCAGCCCGCCCAGATGGTCCGTGAAGCCGTCGCCGCGGCGAAGAATCCGAACGCGCCGCGCGTTCCCGCAGCCTCCGGTGCCGCGGTGGCGAGCGAAGCCACGCCGACCTCGCTCGGCGGCGCGATCCGCCGTGCCCTGCTCACCGGGGTGAGCTACATGATCCCGTTCGTGGCCGGCGGCGGTCTGCTGATCGCGCTTGGTTTCGCTCTCGCCGGGTACAAGATCGCGAACACCGCAGACGGGAACACTGTCAACAACGCGATCTTCACGCTGCAGAACTTCACCCTGTGGAACCTGCCGCCCGAAGGTCTCGTCTACTACCTCGGTGCGGCGGCATTCCAGATCGGTCAGCTGTCCTTCGGCTTCCTCGTGCCGGCGCTGGCCGGCTACATCGCGTACGGGCTCGCGGACCGCCCGGGCATCGCCCCCGGTTTCGTCGCCGGTGCCGCGGCCACCTTCATGGGTGCGGGCTTCATCGGCGCCATCGTCGGCGGCCTGCTCGCCGGTCTCGCGGCGTGGTGGCTCAACCGCCTGTCGGTCCCGCGCTGGCTGCGCGGCCTCATGCCGGTCGTCATCATCCCGCTGCTCGGCTCGATCTTCGCGTCGGGGCTGCTGCTGTTCATGTTCGGCGGCCCGATCGCCGCGCTCACGAAGCTCCTCAACGACTGGTTGTCCGGACTCTCGGGCGCCGGTGTGATCCTGCTCGGCGTCATCCTCGGGCTCATGATGTGCTTCGACCTCGGCGGGCCGCTCAACAAGGTCGCGTACGGCTTCGCCACGGCGAACCTCGCGCAGGGCATCGCCGGAGACGAGCGCTACCTGCAGATCATGGCCGCCGTCATGGCGGCCGGAATGGTCCCGCCCCTCGCCATGGCGCTCGCCTCGACCGTCCTCGGGCGCAAGCTCTTCACGGCTCCCGAGCGTGAGAACGGCAAGGCGGCGTGGCTGCTCGGCGCCGCGTTCATCTCGGAGGGTGCCATCCCGTTCGCCGCGGCCGACGTCTTCCGCGTCATCCCCTCGGCGATGCTCGGTGGCGCGGTGACCGGCGCGCTGTCGATGTTCTTCGGAATCACTTCGCGCGCTCCGCACGGCGGTGTCTTCGTCTTCTTCGCCATCGACAACTTCTGGCTGTGGCTGCTGTCGATCGCTGTCGGCACCGTCGTGAGCGCCGTCTCGGTCGTTCTGCTCAAGCGCTACGTGCGCCGTCGCCCCATCGAGGCCGACGTGCCCGCCGTCGCCGTCACGGCATAGTCTCGTCATACCGACTCAAGGAGGAACCCCAGATGGCCGAACGGACCGCAACCGTCGCGAGCAGCTCCGGACTGCACGCCCGCCCCGCAAAGCTCTTCGTGCAGGCGGTCAAGGAGACGGGTGTGCCCGTCACGATCGCCGTTCCCGGTGGCCCCGACCAGAACGCCGGCAGCATCCTGACCCTCATGGGTCTCGGTGCGACGCAGGGCACGGTCGTCACGCTCAAGGCCGAGGGCGAGGGCGCCGAGGAGGCGCTCGACAAGCTCGTCGCCTTCATCGAGACGGATCACGACGCCGAGTGAGGCTCGACCCCCACGAACGACGGATGCCGCGGAGCGAGAGCCCCGCGGCATCCGTCGTTTCCGTGGTCGGGTCAGAGGTCGGTCGATTCTCCCGGCTCGAGTTCGAGGAACTCGCCGCCGTTCTGCTCCGTCGCCCACTTGAGCCGGTCGCGGTGCATCGCGAGCCCCGCCCGGGAGAGCGTCATGTCGTGCGTACCGAAGGCGCGGCGCGGCTTCACGGCGAGCACGTAGTCGATCGCCTCCCCGATCTTCAGCCACGGGGCGCCGACGGGGGCGGCCAGCAGTCCGACCTCGATCCCCTCGGGAACCGCGTAGGAGTCCCCGGGGTAGTAGAACTCGTCGTTGACGAGCACACCGAGGTTGTCGATGACGGGGATCGACTCGTGGATCACGCTGTGGGTGCCGCCGAAGAAGCGGAGTCGGAACGGTCCGATCTCCACCTCGTCGCCGACCTTCACCTCGGTGACGTCGTAATCGGATGCCGCGGCCACGACACCGGCCGGGCCGAGGATCGGCACACCGGGCGCCTGGGAGCGGACGGCGTCGAGTTGTGCCGGGGTCCAGTGGTCCGGGTGCTCGTGGGTCAGGACTACCGCGACGAGGTCGTTCAGATCGTCGAGGGGGAGGGTGAACGAACCCGGGTCGATGAGGAGGGTCTTGCCCTCACTGTCGAGGCGGATGCAGGCATGTTCGTGCTTCGTGACGCGCATCGTCCCAGTCAACTCAGCAGGGCGGGCTGTGGCAAGGGCGGCCCGATTTTGCACCGCTGTGAACGTCATGCATAATTGAACGGTTGCCTCCTCAGGGAGGGAACGGAAAAGTACGGCCCCATCGTATAGCGGCCTAGTACGCCGCCCTCTCACGGCGGTAACGCGGGTTCGAATCCCGCTGGGGTCACCAGGCAGACGACACCCCCGACCACCAGGTCGGGGGTGTCGTCGTTTCGGCGCGTCGCGGGGTCTCAGGCCTCCGGCGATCCATTCCGCACCCGTGCTCGGCGTCGTGCCCGGCGCACCACCTGGACGATGGCCAGGACGATGCCGGCGACGACGAGCCAGGGGAGCAGGAATCCCAGACCGAGGACGATCCCGTTCACGGTCGCGACGAGCGCGTTCCATCCGGTCGCGAAACCGTCGCCGAAACCCTGCGGGTCGGCGGCGACGACCTCACCCGGCTCGGTCACCGTGATCGTGGCGCTCGAGAGGGCGACATCGTCGGCCAGCGCGTCGGACTGCGCGCGGAGCGAGTCGAGCTCCGCCTGACGCTGCGAGAGCGCCTCCTCGGCGGTCAGCAGGTCCTCCGTGGTCGCGGCATCCGAGATCAGCGACTCCAAGCGGTCGACGGAGGTCTGCAGCGCCGAGATCCGTGCGCGGAGGTCGGTCGACTGGGCGGTGACGTCCTCCCGCGAGATCTCCGACGATCGGACCTCGCCCACGTCGTCGAGATCGGCGAGGAAGTCGCTCAGTGTGTCCGCCGGCACGCGCACCGTGATCCAGGTGCCGTCCCCAAAGGAGGTCGCGACGTCGCCCGACGACTCCGCGGGCGGCGCAGCCGAGACGTTCATCGACTCGACGTAGCCGCCGGCCGCATCGGCGCGGTCACCGATCTCCCCGACCGCGGAGGCCGGGTCGGCGGCTTCCAGGACGGTCGAACTGGTCGCGACGACCTCGCGCCCGGTGGCCGCGGTCGAGCCGTTCTCCTCCGCGACACCGCCCCCGTCACCCCCGAGGTCCCCGTTAGCTTCGGGGGCCATGGCGCCGCCGGCACCCTCGTCGTACAGCTCCACGGACCCACCGGCGCTGCTGCTCGCCCCCGTGCCGCTCAGAGCGGGTCCGACGAATCCGGCGACCAGGATCACCGCGGCCGCGGCGCCCGTGTATCCCCAGGCACGTCGCCGCCGGCGCTGCGACTGCTTCGTCGAGCGCGAGACCTCGGCGCGGATGTCGGCGAACAGCGCGGCCTCGATGTCGTCCTGCCGCTCGGGTGTGAGCTCGGGGAGCTCGAGGTCGGGCCCGGTCATGATCCCTCCGATCCGACGACGGCGCGCAACTTCGTGCGCACCCGCGAGAGGCGGTTGCGGACGACTGCGTGCGAGATCCCGAGCTCCGCCGCGGCGGCGGCGTACGCGTAGCCCTCCGTCGCGCACAACCGGAAGATCTGCTGGTCGAGAGGGGAGAGGGTCCCGAGCTCCGCCATCACACGTTCGGCCAGGTCCCCGCCGATCACCTGATCCTCGACGTCAACGGTGGCCGGGAGCGTCTCCTCGACCGCCCCGGCGGTGTGCAGCCGGTCGCGGCGCTGCCGCCGCATCCGGTTGGCGCTCTGGAACCGGCAGATCGTGACGAGCCACGGCAGCAGCGATTCGCTCACGAGATCGAGCGTCGGCAGTCGCCGCCACGCGACCAGGAAGGTCTCCTGCATGACATCCTCCGCATCGGCCGTGTTCCCGAGGAGCCCGTGGGCGAGCCAGTACACCGGCCTCGCGTAGGCGCGGTACAGCTCGCGGAAGGCCTGCTGATCGCCACCCGCGGCGGCGGCCACCAGGTCCGCGTCACGCCTCGCGAGCGGGTCGGCCATGGCATCCTCGTTCGTTCTGTCGATGGGGGAGTGTCGCGTCACGGGGGATCGTCTCAGGCACCTCAAAAGGTACTCTGGGGGACGCCCCCGCATGAAAGGCCCTCATGGAGCTCCCCCTCTGGTTCGAGGTCGGCTCGCTGGTCGTGCTGACGCTCATCCTCGTCGCCGACCTGCTGCTGATCATCAAGCGTCCGCACGTCCCCTCGACGAAGGAGTCGACGCTCTGGGTCGTCTTCTACGTGGCCCTCGCGCTCGTGTTCGCGCTGATCATGCTCGTCGTGACGGACGTCGACTACGCCGGCCAATTCGTCGCCGGCTGGCTGACGGAGTACAGCCTGTCGATCGACAACCTGTTCGTGTTCGTCCTCATCATGAGCCAGTTCTCCGTGCCGCGAGCGGCGCAGCAGAAGGTGCTGATGGTGGGAATCATCATCGCGCTCGTCCTGCGCGGCATCTTCATCCTCCTCGGTGCCGCGATCATCGAGCAGTTCAGCTGGGTCTTCTACCTCTTCGGGCTCTTCCTCATCTACACGGCCTGGAAGCAAGCCTTCTCGAGTGAGGACGACGAGGACGAGGAGAAGAAGGAGAGCTTCGTCGTCCGCCTGCTCCGCCGTCGCATGTCGATCAGCGAGGAGTACGACGGCGCGAAGGTGCGCACCGTCATCGACGGCAAGAAGGTCTTCACGCCGATGATCATCGTGTTCGCCGCCCTCGGCATGACCGACCTGCTCTTCGCGATCGACTCGATCCCCGCGATCTTCGGTATCACCCAGAGCGCCTTCATCGTGTTCACCGCGAACATCTTCGCTCTGATGGGCCTGCGGCAGCTCTACTTCCTTCTCGGCGGTCTGCTCGACCGACTGAAGTACCTCCACTTCGGCATCGCGTTCATCCTCGCCTTCATCGGCGTCAAGCTCGTCCTGCACGCGATGCACGAGAACGAGCTGCCGTTCATCAACGGCGGCGAGCACATCGAGTGGGCGCCCGAGATCTCCACGTGGGTGTCGCTCGGGGTGATCGTGGCCTCGATGGTCGTCGCGACCGTCGCCAGTCTCGTCGCTGCGCGTCGGGAGGGGCTGCGCGAGCCCGTTCCGGCGACGGGACCGACGCCCGTCGGCCACGCCGAGGACGTCGCCGCCGAGCAGGGCACACCCTCGACCGTCGACCCCCGCCCGTCGCGGGAGGACTGAGGGGCGCCTCAGAACGGTCGCAGGTTCGCCCGGAGGGTCGGTTCGTACTCCCGGCGCAGGATGCCGCGGCGTCGCAGGATCGGGACGAGTTCGTCGAGCGTGCGGTGCACGGTCACGGGATGCATGTCGCCCCAGAGCAGCACGCCGTCGTTGCCCCACGTGCCGTACTCCTCGATGCGGTCGGCGAGCTCGTCGGCGGTCCCGACCCAGCCGGAGCCGTCGCTCAGGCGGCCGAGGCGTGCGTGTGCCGCGAGGATCCGTCGGAGGGGTGCGTCGTCGTCGTGGTCGCCCACGAGTCGGCGGATGCTGCCGTGCGAGACGTGATCCCCGAAGATCCCCCGGTCCAGCGGCCGGTCGAGGTCCAGGGCCGTCAGGTCCGTCTCGAGGTCGCTCGACTGCCGTTCCGCGATCCGTCGGAGCGTCGCATCGTCCGGTGCGAGCGAGGCGGCGACGATCCGGTCCGCCTCCTCGGCGGAGGAGACCACGATCGGCTGGATGGCGAAGAGGATCGTGATGTCCTCGGCCAGCCGACCCGCCGCCACCGCGGCGTCGTGGATGCGGCTGCGGTAGCTGCGGACGGAGTCCTCGGTCATCGGCGCGAGAGCGAGCTGCACGTCGGAGTTCGCCCCGGCGAAGCCGAGGCCCCGCGGTGAGCCGCCCGGAGAGACGATGACGGGTTCCCCGTCGGTGAAGGGGATCGCGTTGAGGGGGCCGTCGAACGCGTAGTACTCACCGCGGTGGATCGTGGGTTCGAGCCGAGTCCCGTCCGCGTACCGACCGGCGGCGGGATCGGCGATGAGCGCTCCGTCGGGCCAGCTCCGCCAGAGCGCCCGTACCGCCGACATCCACTCCTCGGCGCGGTCGTACGCGGCGTCGTGACCGAGCTGCGGAGAGGTCGAGAAGTGGCGGGCGCTCCCGGTGTCGGTGACGACGTTGAGTCCGAGCCGGTGCCCACTGAGGTGCTGCAGCGTCGCGAACTGCCGGGCCGCCGTGTACGGGAGGGTTGCGGCGGGGTTCACCGTGGGCACGATCCCGATGCGTTCGGTCGCCGCGAACAGGTAGGGAGCCAGCAGCAGAGGGTCGAGCTTCGGACCGCCGAAGGCTTGGCGCACCCGCAGGTCGATCGTCTCGGCCGAACCCAGCGACGGCGCGTCCTCGATGATGAGCAGCTCGAACCCCGCCTGCTCGAGGGTCCGGACGGCGTCCTGGTACAGCGCGGGGGAGGTCCAGTCGTACCCCCAGTCGAGGTACGGGTGGCCCCATCCGTGCGGGCCGAAGCCGCGCGCGAGGAACCACCCGAAGTGCTGCGGGCGGCTCATGCGAGCACCGCCGCATCGTCCCGGACGGCGGATGAAGCCGCCGCGAGCGCCTGGTTCAGATCGGCCAGCAGGTCGTCGAGGTCCTCGATGCCGATGGACAGCCGCAGCGTGCCGGGGTGGACGCCCAGGGCCGCGCGCTCGGCGGGGGAGCGCCGGGCGTGACTGGTCGTCGCCGGATGCAGCACGAGCGAGCGGACGTCGCCGAGGTGCGTCATGTGGGTGATCACCGAGACCGCTTCGACGAACGCCCGCGCAGCCGGTAGCCCGCCGCGGAGCGTGACGGTGAAGACCGAGCCGTACCCGCCGCGGAGGGAGTTCTGCGCGAGGTCGTGGGTGGGGTGCGAGGCGAGCCCGGCGTAGTCGACCGACGCCACCTCGGGGCGGTCGGCAAGCCACCCGGCGACGGCGAGCGCGTTCTCCGATTGGCGCTGCACGCGGAGGCTGAGCGTCTCGATGCCCTGACCGATGAGGAATGCGGTCAAGGGGGAGGGCGTCGGCCCGTACCGCGGTGCGACGCTCTCCCGCAGGTGGGCGATGCGCGCGCGCCCGCCGTAGCGCTCCCAGACGCTCGGCGTGCCCGCGCCGCTGTCGACGAGGTGCGGGAAGAGGTGGCCGGAACGGGATGCGTCGAACCGTCCGTCGTCGACGATCACGCCGCCGAGCACGGCGCCCTGCCCGGCGAGGAACTTGCTCGCCGAGTGGACGACGATCGCGGCGCCGTGTTCGAGGGGACGCAGCAGATACGGCGTCGCGAACGTGTTGTCGACGATGAGGGGGATGCCGGCGGCGTCGCCGATCGCGGCGACCGCCGCGATGTCCAGGACGTCGTTGCGTGCGTTGGCGATCGACTCGCCGAGGAGCACGCGCGTCTTCGGGCGGATCGCGCGGCGCCAGGCATCCGGGTCGTGGATGTCATCGACGAAGGTCGTCTCGATCCCGAGTCGGGCCAGGTTGTCGACGAGCAGGCCGCGGGTGCCCTGGTAGATGTGCGTCGAGCTGACGATGTGCGATCCGGCGCTGACGAGCCCGAGCAACGCGACGGCGAGGGCGGCCTGTCCCGACGCGAGGAGGACCGCCTCGGCACCTCCCTCGAGCGACGCGAGCTTGCGCTCGACGGCGTCGACGGTGGGGTTGCCGGTGCGGGTGTACCCGTACCCGTCGCCGGCATCGAAGTGGGCGGCGGCGTCGTCGAACGAGTCGAAGGTGAAGCCTGCCGTGAGGTGGATCGGCAGGGCGCGCGGGGTCGCCGGCGCGGCATCCGTCCCCACGTGGACCTGTCGCGTCGTGAACCCTCCGGTGGTCCGCTCCGTCATCGTCGTCTCCCGTCCCTCAGGGCACACAGCGTGCCACGGGGCGGCGCGCGAGCCCCGATCGTGAGACGCGGTGTTACGCCGCCGGCTCGTCTCGCCCCGTCCGGGCCGGTGGTAGTCTGGCGCGGTGCGGACCGCTCGACTCCTTATCGGCCGCGACGAGACCTCGCTCTGAGCCCCCTCTCGTCGCGGAGGCTGTCGCGGGCGCCATCCGACATCAGGAGACACCATGAGCACGATTCCCGACCGTCCGCGGACCCTCGCCGAGAAGGTGTGGGACGACCACCTCGTCGTGAAGGGTGAGGACGGCAGTCCCGACCTCATCTACATCGACCTCCACCTCGTCCACGAGGTGACCAGCCCGCAGGCCTTCGACGGTCTCCGCGCCGAAGGTCGCCCGGTGCGCCGCCTCGACCTCACGATCGCGACCGAGGACCACAACACCCCGACGCTCGAGATCGACAAGCCGATCGCCGATCTCACGAGCCGCACCCAGATCGAGACCCTGCGCCGCAACGCCGAGGAGTTCGGGGTGCGTCTGCACTCCCTGGGCGACAAGGAGCAGGGGATCGTCCACGTCGTCGGCCCGCAGCTGGGACTGACGATGCCGGGCATCACCGTCGTGTGCGGCGACTCGCACACCTCGACGCACGGTGCGTTCGGCGCCATGGCGTTCGGCATCGGCACGAGCGAGGTCGAGCACGTCCTGGCGACCCAGACCCTGCCGCTGAAGCCCTTCAAGACGATGGCCATCACCGTCGAGGGCACCCTCAAGCCGGGGGTCAGCGCGAAGGACATCATCCTGGCGATCATCGCCAAGATCGGGGCCAACGGCGGGCAGGGGTACGTCCTCGAGTTCCGCGGCTCCGCCATCCGTTCGCTCTCGATGGAGGGCCGGATGACGATGTGCAACATGTCCATCGAGGCCGGCGCCCGCGCGGGGATGATCGCGCCCGACGAGACGACGTTCGCCTACGTCAAGGACAAGCCGCACGCACCGCAGGGCGCGGACTGGGACGAGGCGGTCGCCTATTGGCGCACGCTCCCCTCCGACGAGGGTGCCGTGTACGACGCCGAGGTCTTCCTCGACGCCGACGAACTCGAGCCCTTCGTGACGTGGGGCACCAACCCCGGTCAGGGGGTCAACCTGAACGGCGTGGTCCCCGACCCCGCCGAGATGAGCGACCCGAACGAGCGCGCCGCCGCCGAGCGCGCCCTCGAGTACATGGACCTGACCCCGGGGACCCCGCTGAAGGACGTGCAGGTGGATGCCGTCTTCATGGGCTCGTGCACGAACAGCCGCATCGAGGATCTCCGCCAGTTCGCGTCGATCGTCCGGGGCCGGACCAAGGCGGACGGGGTCCGCGTCATGGTGGTGCCCGGCTCGGCGCGCGTCCGGCTGGAGGCCGAGGCGGAGGGGCTCGACAAGGTCTTCACCGACTTCGGCGCCGAGTGGCGTTTCGCCGGATGCTCGATGTGCCTCGGGATGAACCCCGACCAGCTCGCCCCGGGGGAGCGGTGCGCCTCGACGAGCAACCGCAACTTCGAGGGACGCCAGGGCAAGGGCGGTCGCACGCACCTCGTGTCGCCCCAGGTCGCCGCCGCGACCGCCGTGCTCGGCCGCCTCGCGAGCCCGAGCGATCTCGACGCACTCGCACTGACGGAGGCCTGACATGGAGAAGTTCATCCGCCACACCGGTGTCGGCGTCCCGCTGAAGCGATCCGCGGTCGACACCGACCAGATCATCCCGGCCGTCTACCTGAAGCGCGTCACCAAGACCGGCTTCGACGACGCCCTGTTCGCCAACTGGCGGCAGGACCCCTCGTTCATCCTCAATCAGGACGCGTACCGGAACGGCTCCGTTCTCGTCGCCGGACCCGACTTCGGCACAGGGTCGAGCCGTGAGCACGCTGTGTGGGCCCTCCGCGACTACGGCTTCCGGGTGGTGCTGAGCACCAAGTTCGCCGACATCTTCCGCGGCAACGCCGGCAAGCAGGGACTCGTCACTGGTGTGGTCACCGAGGAGGTGCTCGAGGCGATCTGGGCGGCCCTCGAGGCGGAGCCGGGGCGCGAGGTGACCGTCGACCTCGAGACACGCACGGTGCAGGTCGGCGACGTCCAGGCCTCGTTCGACATCGACGATTACACTAGGTGGCGGCTTCTCGAAGGGCTCGACGACATCGGGCTCACCCTGCGCAGCGAAGACAAGATCGCGCAGTTCGAGG
The DNA here is from genome assembly GCF_001644225.1 of Microbacterium oleivorans. Classification (GTDB taxonomy): domain Bacteria; phylum Actinomycetota; class Actinomycetes; order Actinomycetales; family Microbacteriaceae; genus Microbacterium; species Microbacterium gawkjiense. The sequence continues at coordinate 847,793 of NZ_LSTV01000001.1, forward strand.
CGCGCCGCGAGGCGTGGCGGCCGCGGACGCTCCCCGTCCGCTGATCGGCCCGCGCCCCGCACAACGGGGCCGACCACGCTTCCTCGACACCAGTAATGAGGTCCCACCGATGAACACACTTCTCAGCGACTCCGCGTCGACTCCCGCCAGCGGCGGCAGCACCGGTCAGACGCTCCGGATCCGCGGCGGTCGACCGCTGCGCGGCCGCGTCGAGGTGAAGGGGGCGAAGAACCTCGCCACGAAGGCGATGGTCGCCGCCCTCCTGGGCGAGACGGCGAGCATCCTCCGGGACGTGCCGGACATCAGCGACGTCCACGTCGTCCGCTCACTCCTCGAGGTCCACGGCGTCCGGGTCGAGGACCTCGAAGACGGTGTGATCCGCCTCGACCCGAGCGGTGCCGTCTCGGCGCACATGGAGGAGATCGACGCGCACGCGGGGGCCTCCCGCATCCCGATCCTGTTCTGCGGTCCGCTGCTGCACCTCCTCGGCCAGGCCTTCATCCCCGACCTGGGCGGATGCCGCATCGGCGACCGTCCGATCGACTTCCACCTCGACGCCCTCCGCTCGTTCGGTGCCATCGTCGACAAGCTGCCCAGCGGCATCCGCCTGTCGGCTCCCGACGGCCTGCACGGCGCGAACATCGAGCTGCCCTACCCGAGCGTCGGCGCGACCGAGCAGGTGCTCCTGACCGCGGTCCGCGCCAAGGGCACGACGGAGCTGCGCAACGCCGCCATCGAGCCCGAGATCATGGACCTGATCGCCGTCCTCCAGAAGATGGGCGCGATCATCTCCTACGAGCCCAACCGGGTCATCTTCATCGAGGGCGTCGAGTCGCTGCGCGGGTACGACCACCGCAGCATCTTCGACCGGAACGAGGCGGCGTCCTGGGCGGCGGCCGCCCTCGCGACCGACGGCGACATCTTCGTCGGCGGAGCCAAGCAGCAGGAGATGCTGACGTTCCTCAACGTCTTCCGCAAGGTGGGCGGCGACTTCGACATCGCCGAGGACGGCATCCGCTTCCGTCGCGGCGGCCCGCTGAAGCCCGTCATGGTCGAGACCGACGTGCACCCCGGCTTCATGACCGACTGGCAGCAGCCCCTGATCGTGGCGCTCACACAGGCCGAGGGCGAGTCCGTCGTCCACGAGACGGTGTACGAGAACCGTCTCGGCTTCACCCGTGCCCTCGTCCAGATGGGCGCCGACATCGTGGTGCACCCCGACGGCATCGCGAGCTCCGACCGCCGCGTGCCGCGTCGGGCGCTCGAGCAGGCGGCTGTCATCAACGGCCCGACCCCGCTGCACGGCGCCGACGTCGTCGTGCCCGACCTCCGTGGCGGGTACTCCTACGTCATCGCCGCCCTGGCGGCCGAGGGCGAGTCGACCGTGCGCAACATCGGGATCATCCGTCGCGGCTACGAGAAGTTCCTCGAGAAGCTGACCGATCTCGGCGCCGACTTCGACGTCACGGAGTGAGCGCGGTGGCTCCTCGTCGCCGCGCCTCCCCGGAGAAGACCCGCCCGAGCGTCTTCTGGCCGGCGGCGATGATCGTCGTACCCGCGACCGGTTGGTTCGCGAAGATCGAGATCGAGGGCGGCGAACACCTTCCCCGCGAGGGCTCCTACATCCTCGCGCCCAACCACTACAGCGAGTTCGACCCGGTAATCATCGCGGTCGCCACCTGGCGGCTCGGCCGTGCCCCGCGCTTCATGGCCAAGGAGAGCCTGTTCCACGTGCCCGTTCTCGGGTGGCTGCTGCGGGCGACGGGGATGGTGCCGGTGGCCCGGGCATCCACCTCCGCTGCGGCGAAGCAGACCCTCGCGCAGTCGAACGCCCTCGTGGCGGCGCAGCGCGGTGTCATCGTCTACCCGGAGGGGTCGCTCACACGTGACCCCGACATGTGGCCGATGCGCGGCAAGACCGGCGCCGTCCGGCTCGCGCTGTCCGCACCCGAACCGCTGCCGGTCATCCCCGTGGCGACGTGGGGCGTGCAGGAGATCCTGCCGCGGTACGGCCGTCTGCGCCTGTGGCCGCCGCGTCGCCGCGTCCGCGTCCTGCTGGGCCCGCCCGTCGACCTGTCCGCCTTCACCGACACCACGCCGGCGACGCTCACCGCGGCGACGGATGCCGTCATGCGCGACATCTCCGTCCTGCTGGGACGCCTGCGCGGCGTCCAGCCTCCCGCCGAGCGGTGGAACCCGGCGCAGCACGGCCAGAAGGAGACGGGACGCCTTGACTCCTAGGGAAGCGTCGCGCCGCGAGGCACCGGCGCCCCGCGTCGCCGTGCTCGGATCCGGAAGCTGGGGGACGACCTTCGGCAAAGTGCTCGCCGACGGCGGCGCGGACGTCGTCATGTGGGCCCGCCGCGCCGAACTCGCCCACGAGATCCGCGAGGGCAAGCGCAACTCGCAGTACCTGCCCGGCATCAACCTGCCGCGCGGGCTGTCGGCCACCCACCACCTCGCCGAGGCGCTCGACGGTGCGACGCAGGTCTACATCGCGATCTCGAGCCAGGCGCTCCGGCAGAACCTGAAGGCCGTCCGCCCTCTGCTCGCGACGAACGATGCACCGATCGTGTCGCTCATGAAGGGCGTGGAGAAGAAGACCGGGCTCCGGATGAGCCAGGTGCTCGAGCAGGAGCTCCACTGCGACCCGGCGCGCATCGCCGTGGCATCCGGACCCAACCTCGCCCTCGAGATCGCGCGCGAACAACCGACGGCAGCCGTCATCTCCTCGTCGAGCCAGGAGACCGCCGAAGCCGTCGCCCGCATCTCGCGCAACCGCTACTTCCGCACCTTCGTGAACACCGACGTCATCGGGACCGAGTTCGGCGGGGTGCTGAAGAACCTCATCGCCGTCGCCATCGGCATCGTCGACGGGGTCGGCTACGGCGAGAACACCAAGGCGTCGATCATCACGCGCGGTCTCGTCGAGATGACCGACTTCGCCGTCGCGCAGGGCGCGCAGCCCGAGACCCTGCAGGGCCTCGCCGGTCTCGGCGACCTCATCGCGACGTGCCAGTCCCCGCTGAGCCGCAACAACACGGCGGGCCGGCTGCTCGGCCAGGGGTACAGCTTCACCGAGGTCGTCAAGCACATGGACCAGACGGCCGAGGGGCTCGCGTCGGTGGCACCGGTGCTGCAGCTGGCCCGCGAGGCCGGCGTCCACATGCCCATCGTCGAGCAGGTCAAGATGGTCCTCGACGGCACGATGAATCCGCGCGACATCGCACCGCATCTCACGACGGATGACGACGAGCCCACCGAGGAGAGGACTCAGAATGGTTCAGGCGGCAGTGGTTCTGCTCTTCGGCGGGCGTTCCAGCGAGCACTCGATCAGTTCCGCCACGGCGGGAGGCGTCCTCCGCGCGATTGACCGCGAGCGCTACCGGGTCATCCCGGTCGGGATCACCCGCGAGGGTGCGTACGTCCTCGAGGACGACGACCCCGACAAGTTCGCGCTGAACGCCGATCGGCTGCCGGAGGTCGTCGACAACGGCACCCGCATCGTGTGGCCGGAGTCGACCGTCGAGCGGGAGCTCTCGGTCCGTCGCCCCGACGGGACCGTCGAGTCCCTGGGCGACATCGACGTCGTCTTCCCGATCCTGCACGGCCGCTTCGGCGAGGACGGCACGGTGCAGGGGTTCCTCGAGCTCCTCGACCTGCCGTACGTCGGCGCGGGCCTGCTGATGTCCGCCATCGGCATGGACAAGCACACCACCAAGAGCATCCTGCAGGCGGCCGGGGTCCCCGTCGTCCCGTGGGTCACGGTGACGCGGGCGGGACTCGAGCGCGACGGCGACCTCTGGCGTCGCCGCATCCGCGGCCTCGGACTGCCGGTGTTCGTCAAGCCGGCGCGTGCGGGATCGAGTGTCGGGGTGTCCAAGGTCTCCGACTGGGACGAATTGGATGCCGCGCTCGAGACCGCCTTCGCGGAGGACTCGAGTGTGCTCGTCGAGCAGGCCGTCACCGGCCGCGAGATCGAGTGCGGCGTGCTGCAGGGGCGCGACGGCGGCGATCCGCGCGTGAGCGTCGCCGGCGAGATCGTCGTCAGCGGGCGGGACTTCTACGACTTCGAGGCGAAGTACCTCGGCGCCCCCGGCATCGACCTCGTCTGCCCCGCCGAGCTCCACGACGGCGAACTCCGCGAGATGCAGCGAATCGCCGCCCGCGCATTCGAGGCGGTCGGCGGGCAGGGGCTGTCGCGGGTCGACTTCTTCTACACCGGCACCGAGTTCTTCGTGAACGAGGTGAACACGATGCCGGGGTTCACGCCGATCTCGATGTTCCCGACCTGCTGGATCGAGAGCGGACTGAGCTATCCCGAGCTCATCACCGAGCTGATCGAACTGGCGCGCTGATCCGCCTCACGGGACGACGTCGGATGCCGCGACGCACTGTCCCGTGGTCTCGAACCGCTTCGTGATGAGGCGGCTGACGGCGCTCACCGGACCGCTCGAGCTGACCTCGTCGTAGTCGATGATGAGCTGGATCGCCGGCTCGCGGCCGTAGGTCGTGATGCGGTAGAGCGGTGCCCGCGAGTCGTCGACGACCCAGTCGACGCCGTCGACCGTCACGCAGGGAAGCTCCGACGGACCGAGGGGCGGGACCCCGCACGCGAGCTGCACGGTCGTCGGCTCGCCCCAGGCGGCGGTCGACTGCGCGTCGGTCCAGCGCCGGGGCTGGTCGCCCAGGTCGTCGGGCAGCCGCACCATGACCTCCGCGCAGCGCGGGTCGTCGGCTCCGGGGGCGGCCTCGACCGCCACCGTCGACGAGCACCCCGACAGTGCCGCGACACCGGCGACGAGGAGGGCGAGCGCGACGGTCGAGCGGGTCCGGGGCATCGCTCCAGGCTACCGTGGAGCCATGGGTGAGCTCCGTGTGCGCGACGTCTCCGAGGCGGAGCTGCTGCGCCGCATCCTGCGCGTCCTCGGACCGCTCTCGCGTGCCGAGGTGGGGCCCGGTGACGACGCCGCGGTCCTGGCCGTCCCGGGCGGTCGCGTCGTGGCGACGACCGACACCCTCGTCCACGGTCCCGACTTCCGGTTGGCGTGGACGTCGCCGCGGGACCTCGGATACAAGGCCGCCGCCGTCAACCTCGCCGATGTCGCCGCGATGGGCGCGCGTCCCACGGCTCTGCTCGTCGCCCTGGCCCTGCCGGACTCCCTCCCCGCCGCCTTCGTCGACGACCTCGCGACAGGGTTCCGCGATGCACTCCACGAGCTGGCACCCGGGTGCGCCGTGGAGGGCGGAGACCTGACCGTGTCCGACACCCTCACCGTCGCCGTCACCGCCCTGGGCGTCCTGGACGGCGTCTCGCCCGTGCTCCGCTCCGGAGCGCGGCCGGGTGACGACGTCGCCGTCGCGGGAGACCTCGGCGCGGCGGCCCGCGGCCTCCGACTGCTGTTCACCCGGTTCCGTGACGACGAAGGACGCCCGGTCGCCGTCGACCTCGCTTCCCTCACCGAGCGGGAGCGCCGGGACCTCTCGGCCCAGCTCCGGCCGCAGCCTCCGGTCCGGCTGGGGCTCGCTGCCGCGCGGGCCGGCGCGACCGCCCTCATGGACGTCTCGGACGGCCTCGTCCTCGACGCGACCCGACTGGCGGACGCCTCCGAGGTGACGCTTCTCATCGAGGCGGACCTCGACGACGACGCGCTCTCCGGCGGCGAGGACCACGCGCTGCTGGCATGCTTCCCGGCCGGCACCGTGCCCGCCGGCTTCACCGTGATCGGTCGTGTCGCGCAGCGGCGTGAGGCGCCCGTCCTGATCCGGGGCGTCGCGCCGGGCGGCCGCGGCGGGTGGGATCCCTATTCGGACTGGGATTCGGCGCTCGGCTGACCTGAGCGAGAGAGCCACCACAGCGTCGTGTCGCCGTACTTCTTGCTGCGCTCGACGACGAGACCGTCCGGCAGGAGCGGCTCGCCGGAACGCGTCGCGCGTTCGACGACGACCGTCGCGGTGGAGGTGAGTCGCGGCACCAGCAGCCCGAGCGTCGTCGAGACCTCGGCATCCGTCATGTCGTAGGGCGGGTCGACGAACACGAGGTCGAACGCGGGTCCGCCGGCCCGCAGGAACGTGTCGGCGGCGGACCGGTGGACGGTCAGGCGGCGCCCCGGGAGGCTCCGCGCGACGGCGCGGACGTTGCGGTCGATGACGGATGCCGCGCGCGGCGCGCGCTCGACGAGGTCGGCCGACGCGGCCCCGCGGCTTACCGCCTCGAGACCCAGCGCTCCCGACCCCGCGTAGAGGTCGAGCACGGCTGCCCCCGCGAGCAGGTCGCCGGCGTCGAGGGCGCCGAAGAGCGACTCGCGCACACGCTCGCTCGTCGGCCGCGTGCCGGCGCTCGGCACGAGCAAGGGCAGTGAGCCGGCGTCTCCCGCGATGATCCTCGTCACCCCGCCACGATAGCGGCGTCCGCGCCCGCTCCTAGACTCGAGGCATGCCGTCGTACTCGCTCGCCACACCGCTCGCCGAGGCGGTCGGCGACACGCTGGCGAAGGGGCTGCGTCGGGCGTTCCAGATGACCACGGTGGGCGACCTGATGGCGCACTACCCGAGACGCTTCGCGAGCCGCGGCCAGTTGACACCGATCGCCCAACTCCCGGTCGGCGAGCTGGTGACCATCGTCGCCGAGGTGCTCTCGGCGACGACACGGCAGATGCGCGGTCGGCGCGGCGAGATCGTCGAGGTCCTGATCGGCGACGGCAACGGCACGATGTCCCTGACGTTCTTCGGGCAGTCGTGGCGGGTGAAGGACCTGCGTGCCGGGCGCCAGGGGATCTTCTCGGGCAAGGTGGGGGAGTACCGGGGGCAGAAGCAGCTGACGCATCCCGACTACGAGCTCTTCGACGACGAGGGCACGGCCCGGCTGAGCGCCGAGGCGTGGCACAACGTCCCCATCCCGATCTACCCGGCCACGAGCACGTTCTCCAGCTGGCAGGTCAAACGCTGCGTCGACCAGGTGCTGACCGGGCTCGGCGAGGTGCCCGAACCGCTCCCCGATGCCTTCCGCGCCGCGCAGGGCCTGCTCGATGCCCGGACGGCGCTCGTGCGCATGCATGCACCGGAGTCCTTCGACCAGATCGGTCCGGCGCGCGAGACCCTGCGGATGCACGAGGCGTTCGTCCTGCAGGCGGCGCTCCTGCAGCAGCGGCAGTTCGTACGCATGATGTCGGCGACCGCGCGCCCCGCGGGCGACCTCCTCGAGCGTTTCGATGCCGCGCTGCCCTTCGAGCGCACCCCCGATCAGCGAACGGTGGGCGATCGCATCGCGGCGGACCTCGTCGGAGAGTGGCCGATGAACCGGCTCGTGCAGGGGGAGGTCGGCTCCGGCAAGACGCTCGTCGCGCTCCGCGCCATGCTCCAGGTCGCCCAGTCGGGCGGCCAGTCCGCGCTCATCGCCCCCACCGAGGTGCTGGCGGCGCAGCACGTCCGCTCGATGGCACGCATGCTCGGACCCGCGCTCGCACCGGAACTGATGCCGACCCTCCTCACGGGTCAGCAACCCGCCGCGGAACGCCGTCGCGCCGCCCTGCGGGTCGCGTCGGGCCAGGCGCGCATCGTCGTCGGGACGCACGCCCTCCTCAGCGAATCGACGACGTTCGCCGACCTGGGTCTCGTCGTCGTCGACGAGCAGCACCGGTTCGGCGTCGACCAGCGCGAGACCCTCCGCGCGAAGGGGAGTTCCCCGCACGTCCTGGTGCTCACGGCGACGCCCATCCCTCGCACCGTCGCGATGACGGTGTTCGGCGACCTCGACGTCTCGACGATCCGGACCATGCCGGGCGGCCGGGCGGGCATCTCGACCTTCGTCGCGCCGGTGGGGGAGAAGCCGGGATGGTTCGCGCGCGTCTGGGAGCGGGTGGCCGAGGAGGTGCGGCTCGGACGGCAGGCCTTCGTCGTGTGTCCGGCGATCGACGCGTCGACCGAGACGGACGAGGACGAACCCGTCGAGGAGGCCGAGCCCGGCCGCACCCGCTGGGGCGTCCTGCAGGCGGCGGCGCTCCTTGAGAGCCACCCCGACTACCGCGACATCCGCGTCCAGATCCTGCACGGCAAGATGCCCGCCGATGAGAAGGATGCCGTGATGCAGGCGTTCGCCCGCGGCGACATCGACGTGCTCGTCGCGACCACCGTGGTCGAGGTCGGCGTCGATGTCCCCAACGCGTCCACCATGGTCATCCTAGAAGCCGACCGCTTCGGGGTGTCCCAGCTGCACCAGCTCCGCGGTCGCGTCGGCCGCGGAGCGGTCCCCGGGCTCTGCATCCTCGTCACCGAGGCCGATCCCTACACCCCGGCGCGCGCGCGTGTGGAGGCGGTCGCGGCGACGACGGACGGCTTCGAACTCGCCGAGGTCGACCTCGACCTGCGGGGCGAGGGGGATGTGCTGGGCGATGCTCAGTCGGGCGTCCGCTCGTCGCTGCGACTGCTGCGCGTCGTGGCGGACGCCGATCTGATCGCCACCGCCCGCGCCGAGGCCGAGCGTCTTCTCGCGGAGGACCCGGCCCTGGATCGCCACCCGGGCCTCGCTGCGGCCATCTCCGGGCGCGTGAGTCACCGCGAGCGCGCCGCCCTCGCCAAGAACTGACCCGCTCCGCGTCGTGTCGCATCGTTAGGCTCATCGATATGAACAACCGGATCGCCGTCGTGCCCGGCTCCTTCGACCCGCCGACGCTCGGCCACCTCGATGTGATCCGGCGCGCGGCCGCCCTCTACGACCAGCTGCACGTCCTCGTGGTCCACAACCCGGGGAAGGAGGCGATGCTCCCGATCGCGCAGCGACTGACGCTGCTCGAGCAGTCGATCGCCGAGAGCGACATCGAGGGTGATGTCGTCGTGGCGGCATGGAGCGTCGGGCTGCTCGTCGACTACGCGACGGACGTGGGGGCGGGTGTGCTCGTGAAGGGGATCCGTTCGCAGGTGGATGTCGCCTACGAGACGCCCATGGCGATCGTGAACCGCCACCTCGCCCACGTGGAGACCGTGTTCCTGCTGCCCGATCCCGCGCACGCGCTCGTCTCGAGCTCGCTCGTGCGCCAGGTGGCCTCGCTCGGCGGCGACGTGTCCCCGTTCGTCCCGGCTCCGGTCGCGCGATTCCTCGACACGGGAGCCCACCCCGCCTGATCCGGCCCGCCGGCGTCCGCGCACGCGTACGATGGACGACCGTGGTCAGAAAGCGTGTGAGCGGTCCGTTCGTCCTCCCCGTTCGCGACATCGTCCGGGCTCCCGGTGAGATGCGCGAGTTCGAGCTGCGGGTCCCCGCGCCGGAGAAATGGGGAGAGGGCCTCGCCTTCGTCCCCGCCGGGGAAGAGGTCGAGGTCGACGTCCGTCTCGAGTCGGTGCACGAGGGCATCCTGGTCACCGCCGAGATCGCCACGACCTACGACGGCCAGTGCAGCCGGTGCCTCGTGGACCTGACACACCCCCTCGAAGTCGAGTTTCAGGAGCTCTTCGGGTATTCTGGGGATGAAGCGACTGACTTCGAGGTTCAAGACGACCACGTGGATCTTGAAACTCCTGTCAGGGATGCGATCGTCCTGTCGCTTCCGTTCCAGCCGGTGTGTCAGCCGGATTGCCCCGGACTAGATCCGTCCACGGGCGAGAGGCTGACCGGAGCACCGGTCCCGGAGACTCAGATCGACCCGCGCTGGAATGCGCTGGCCGCCTTGTCGGCCCGAACCCCAGACCACGACGACGAGGCCACGCGCCCCGACGCCGACGACACAGAGAAGAGCTGACCATGGCAGGTAACCCCCCGAAGCGGAAGGTCTCCCGCTCCAACACCCGTTCGCGCCGCGCGCAGTGGAAGGCCGAGGCCCCCACGCTCGTCAAGACCATCGAGAACGGCAAGGTCGTCTACAGCCGTCCCCACCAGGCGAAGGTCGTCACCGACTCGCAGGGCACGGAGCTGTTCCTCGAGTACAAGGGCCGCAAGGTCGCCGACATCTGATCGTCGCGTCGTGACGGACGCCGCCACCGATCACTCGGTGCTCACACACAAGCTCGGGGTCGAGATCGACCCCGAGCTTGTGTCGCTTGCGTTGACCCATCGTTCGTACGCGTACGAGCACGGCGGCATCGCGCACAACGAACGTCTCGAGTTCCTCGGCGACTCGATCCTCGGCATGGCCGTCACCGTCCACCTCTACCGGACGCACCCCGACCTGGATGAAGGATCCCTCGCCAAGCGGCGGGCGAGCGTCGTCTCGACCGTCGCTCTCGCGGAGGTCGCCCGCGGCATGGGCCTCGGTGCGCACCTGCGGCTCGGCCGCGGCGAGGACCAGACCGGCGGGCGCGATAAGGATTCGATCCTCGCCGACACCACCGAGGCGCTCATCGGGGCCGCCTACCTGTCGGCCGGTATCGAAGCGGCGACCGCCCTCGTCCTGCGACTGGTGTCCCCGTTGATGGCGGACCCCGAGCGGTACGGCGCCGCGATGGACCCGAAGACGAGCCTGCAGGAACTCGCCGCGCGCCTGGGCTATGCGGCACCGACGTACAGCGTCGAGGCGGCGGGACCCGATCACCATCGGGTGTTCACCGCGACGGTGGCCGTCGGCGAGATCGCGCGGACCGGCGGCGGTTCGAGCAAGAAGCAGGCTGAGATGGCGGCAGCGCTCTCGGTCTGGCGCGAACTCTCCGCGCGGGCCTGAGTCCCCGTGCCCGAACTGCCCGAAGTCGAGGTCGTGCGCGCCGGTCTCGTCCCCGCTCTCGCCGGCGCTCGCCTCGACGCCGTCACCGTTCTGGACGCCCGGTCCCTCACCCGTCACCCGGGCGACGCACCCGACTTCGAAGCGCGGCTGACGGGTCGGCGCGTCGACGCCGTGGTCCGCCGCGGCAAGTTCCTCTGGATGCCGCTGGCGGATGCCGGTGCGGAACCGATCGAGGCGATCGTCGGTCACCTCGGGATGAGCGGACAGATGCTGCTGCGCGAGCCCGGCACACCGACACTCCGCCACGAGCGGATCCGCTTCGATGTGCGGCATCCGACCCACGGTGAGATCGCGATGGTCTTCGTGGACCAGCGGACCTTCGGCTCCCTGGCGATCGATCGGCTCGAGCGCACCCCCGACGGTGCCCCGGCAGGACGGGGGAGCGACATCCCGCTCGTCCCCACGCAGGTGGCGCACATCGCCCGGGATCCGCTGGACCCCGCGTTCGACGATCGCGCGTTCCGGACCGCGCTCGGGCGGACGCGCTCCGCCGTGAAGCGTGCACTGCTCGATCAGACCGTCGTCAGCGGAATCGGGAACATCTACGCCGACGAGGCGCTGTGGGCCGCGCGGCTGCATCCGGAACGCCCCGCGAACGAACTCCCGACACGCGCCGTCACCCGCCTGCTCGGCGAGGTCCGGGCCGTGCTGGACCGGGCCCTCGCCGAGGGCGGGACGAGCTTCGACGCGCAGTACGTGAACGTCAACGGACAGGCGGGATACTTCGCCCATTCCCTGAACGCCTACGGGCGGACGGGTCAGCCCTGCCCGCGCTGCGGCACGCCGATCGTGCGGGTGAGTTTCACCAACCGATCGAGTCACTACTGCCCGCGGTGTCAGCGACGCTGATCAGTCGAGGACCTTCTTCCAGGCGCCGATGTACGCCGCCGGCTCGAAGCCGATCGTCTCGTTGATGCTGAGCATCGGACGGTTCTCCTCGGCGTTCCAGGTGACGATGCGGGAGGACCGGGGCATGACCTCGCGCCACCGGAGGATGCCCGCGCACTTCACCAGCTGCCCGAGGCGGTGCCCCCGATGCTCACGGAGCACAAGGGTGTCCATCTGCTGCGTCGCCGCGGTCGGGTCGACGCCGGAGCAAAGCTCGTTGAACGCGACGACCGTGCCGGTCGCCTCATGGACGGCCACCGTGACGAGCACCGTCTGTCCGCCGTCGACGAAGCGGGCGTCGTGGCGCGCGAGGCGCTCGACGTCCCAGGTCTCCTCGTCGATCTCGAGCCCCGCCGCCGGGGCGTCCGTCGACATCCGGGACTTCGCCCAGGCGAAGCTCTCGCGGTAGGCCTCGGGAGTCGGGAGCATCCACTGCTCCACGCGGTAACCGTCGGCATGCGATCGGGCATCGGTGAGGAGGTCTCGCACGCTCGGAAGTGCGGGTTCGATCTCGAGCACGCTCTTCCGGTCGACCTGTTCGAGCGTGTACCCGTGGCGTCGGAAGTAGCGCGCAGGACGGTCCAGCGGGATCTCCCCGTAGCCCGTCGGCGCGGCCAGACGTTCCGAGGTCGCACCGGCGTCGGGCTCGGGATGCTCGGCCCATGCCTGCAGGACGGTGCGTCCCGCGTCACGGGCGGTGTCCTCGACGACGGCGTACAGCGCGCCGCCGATACCCCTGCCCTGAACCCGCTCGAGGAGTTCGACGGTCCAGTAGGCGACCTGCGATCCCGCCTCGGCGGGGAGGTCGACGATGACGCGGCCCACCACCTGATCCTCGACCAGCACGATCCAGCTGCGCTTGTCGTTGTCCGGGTCGGGTTGGAAGTGCGGGAGGAGTTGGGCCGGTGTGACGGCCTCATCGTCGTTGTCGCTGATCTCGCGGTAGATCTCGTTCCGAACGTCGACCATGGCGATGAAATCGGTGGCATCCGACGCATCGACGGTGGCCGGTACGACGAGGGGGCGCAGTTGGAAGGGGACTGACGTGGTCATGAGGGACTCTTCTCGGAGAGGTGAGGGGGCCGCGAGCGGGTCGCGGCCCCCGGGGGTGTCATCGACGCGGAGCGAGGAGCGCACGACGGCGTTCCCACTCGGCTTCCCGCGCTTCGCGAGCCAGGCGCTGGGCACGGCGGGCATGGAGGGCCTCGCGATCGGGGCCGGGGCGCGTGCTCCACAGGAGCAGCGCGACGGCCAGTCGCAGGGCGATCCGGTCGAGGAACGTCTGACGGGCGGAGGTGTCCGTCGAGGTGGGATGCTGCAGCGCGGCGAGGACCGCCGAGGTGCGCTGCGGCGCGGTGAGGGTGGACATGAGTGATCTCATTTCGGAAGGGGTGAATGCCGCGGAGCGCGGCGGAGGATCGTGCCGCAGCACGAGAGGACGCGGGGACGCACGGGCAACGAGGCCCGGCATCCGGGAGGGGACGGACGGAGTCCGCCCTCAGGGCGTGGGAGAGGTCACCGTCCGAGGACGGGATCCGTGACGGCTGTCAGTGGCCGGAACGGATGCGGTCTGCCACCGCGGCGCCGAAGGAGACGGTCCCCAGCGCGCACGGGAACGCGGTGGACGCGATTCCGGTGGGTGTCATTTCGATGATCATGTCAGGGGACCTCCTTTCTCAGACTTCTGACGCGAGCACTGACACTAGACCCGGCCCGCGCGCGGCGTCAAGTGGGAAACGGGATTCGTCCGCTAGCGTGGACGGGACGACGACCCCGGAGGACCCGCATGCACCTGAAGAGCGTGACGCTCAAGGGGTTCAAATCCTTCGCGCAGCCGACGACCTTCGCCCTCGAGCCAGGTGTCACGTGCATCGTCGGTCCCAACGGATCGGGCAAGTCGAACGTCGTCGACGCCCTCGCCTGGGTGATGGGCGAGCAGGGAGCGAAGACCCTCCGCGGCGGCAAGATGGAGGACGTCATCTTCGCCGGCACCGCGACGCGGGGTCCCCTCGGTCGCGCGGAGGTGCAGCTGACGATCGACAACGCCGACGGCGCGCTGCCGATCGAGTACAGCGAGGTCACGATCAGCCGGACCCTGTTCCGCAACGGGTCGAGCGAGTACGCCATCAACGGCGAGACCTGTCGGCTCCTCGACGTCCAGGAGCTGCTGAGCGATTCCGGGCTCGGGCGCGAGATGCACGTCATCGTGGGTCAGGGGCGACTCGACACCGTCCTGCAGGCGAGTCCCGAGGATCGGCGCGGTTTCATCGAGGAGGCCGCCGGCATCCTCAAACACCGTCGCCGCAAAGAGAAGACGCTCCGCAAGCTCGAGGCGATGGAGGCGAACCTCACTCGGCTGAGCGACCTGGCCGGCGAGCTGCGGCGTCAGTTGAAGCCGCTCGGCAAGCAGGCCGAGGTCGCGCGCGAGGCGGCCACGATCGCCGCGGTCGTGCGCGACGCGAAGGCGCGCCTCTACGCCGACGAGATGTCGCGCCTCCGAGCGGAGCTGGCGGATCACGCCCGAGCCGAGCACGAGCGTCACGCTGAGCGGCTCGTCCTCCAGGACCGCGCCGACGCCTTGCGTCGCCGCATCGACGAGCTCGAGAACGATCAGCGCGCCGAGGCGGTCGACCGGGCGCGCGCCGTGACATTCGAACTCGGCCGCGTCCAGGAGCGACTGCGCGGGCTGTACTCGCTCGCCGGCCAGCGTCTGTCGCTGCTCGACGACGACGGCGACCAGCCGGACACCGGGACCACCGTCACCCAGGCCGTCATCGACGACGCACGTCGGGAGATCGACGAGATCGCGTCGGGTCTCGGTGCCGCGCAGGATGCCGCCGCCGCCGCCGCGCGCGACGTCATCCGGGCGCGCGCCGAGCTCGATGCGCTCGACACCGACATCGCCGCGCAGAGTGCGCTGGTCTCCGAGCACGACATGCGGCTCGCCTCGCTGAGAGGACGAGCCGAGGCAGCCGGGTCGAAGGCGGAGGCGCTCCGGCTGGCTGTGGAGAGGCAGCAGCGCGCCCTCGATGCAGCCGAGGAGCGTCGCGCCGACGCGGAAGGCGCGCTGGCGGCGATCGAACCGGCGACCGAGGGTCCTGCGGACGCCGCGGGGGAGTACTCGGCCGCGTACGAGCGCGCGCAGCGCGAGGCATCCGATGCCGAATCCGAGGTGGGGTCGATACGCGACCGGTTGCACGCGGCGGAGCGGGAGCGCGAGTCGCTGCTGGCGGAGACGGCGGCTCTCGGCCGCGCCCTCGACATCCGCAACGCCGCAGCGGCGGTCGTCGATCGGGGTGGCGACGGCATCCGTGGCATCGTCAGCGATGCGATCCGCGTCTCGGCCGGCTATGAAGCGGCGATCGCCGCCGCACTCGGCGCCCTCGCCGAGGGGGTCCTCGTCGACGACTTCGAGGCCGCACGCGCGGTCATCGCGACGGTTCGCGAGCACGATCTGGGTTCGATCGACGTCGCCTTGGCCGACGGTCCTGCGGCTTCCCGGAAGGCGCCCCTCGGAGCGGGGGTGACGTGGGCGGTCGACGTCGTCGAGGCGCCGGCGGGCCTCCGCGCCGTCCTGGCGGGCGTCGCGATCGCGGAGGATCTGGATGCGGCCCACGCCGCCGCGATGTCGGCCGCCGACGCGGGGGAGAGCGTCGTGGTGGTGACGCGCGCGGGCGAGACAGTGACGCCGAGCACGGTCCGTGCCGGTTCCGGGCAGTCGCGCTCGCGTCTCGAGCTCGCCGCCGAGCGCGACGCGGCCCGTGTCCGTCTCGACGAGGTGACGGTGGTCGCGGATTCCCTGCGTGAAGCGCTGACCGACGCGCAGGCTGCCTGGGATGCGGCGCGCCAGCGTACCCGTGACGCCCTCGCCGCGCTGCGCGAGCACGACTCCGCTCTCGCGGCCCACGCGGAACAGCTCAACCGTGCGACCGTGCGTCTGGAATCCGCGGTGGCCGAGTGCGACCGCCTGCGCGCCGGCCTCGCTCAGGCCGAGTCGGCGGCTCGGGATGCCGAGAACGCGGCACGGGCCGCGACGGAGGCCTTCAGCGCCGCCGAGGAGATGCCGCGTCCGATCCTGGATGCGTCGGCCCGGGACGGTCTGCTCGATGCGCTCGAGTCGGCTCGGGCGCGCGAGATGGACACGCGCCTCGACGTCGAAACGCTCCGGGAACGGGTGCGTGCCGCCGAGAGCCGCGTGGTGCAACTCGAACGTCAACGCGAGAAGGAGCGCGCAGCCGCCGAGGCGGCCGCCCGTCGAGCCGTGATCCGACGCGCGCAGCGGGCGATCGCATCCGAGGTCGTCGGTGCGCTGCCGCCCGTCCTCGACTCGATCGACCGGTCGACGGCGCAGGCGCGGGTCGAGCTGGAACGCGCGGAGCAGACGCGGACGGCGCTGACGGCCGAGTTGGCCGAGCTCCGGAAGGAGGATGCGGCGGCCCGCGAGAGGCTGAATCGCCTCACCGAGTCGGTGCACGGCCTCGAGCTGCAGATGCACGAGAAGCGGCTGCACGTGCAGAGCCTGCTCGACCGGGTGCAGTCCGAGCTCGGTCTCTCCGAGGATATTCTCCTCGCGGAATATGGTCCCGACGCCCCCGTCCCGGGAGCGGAGGAGGGCGAGGCGTCGCCGTTCGACCGCTCGGCGCAGATGCGCAGATTGCAAGATGCGGAGCGCAAGCTGGCGCAGCTGGGTCGCGTGAATCCTCTTGCCCTGGAGGAGTTCGCCGCGCTCGAGCAGCGTCATGCATTCCTGACCGAGCAGCTCGACGATCTCGTCCGCACCCGGACGGATCTGCTGACGATCATCGAGGAGCTCGACGAGCGGATGCAGACGATCTTCCTCGCGGCGTTCGAGGACACCAAGGTCGCCTTCGGGGAGGTGTTCCCGATCCTCTTCCCGGGGGGCACGGGCTCCATCTCACTCACCGACCCCGACAACCCGCTCACGACCGGGATCGACGTCGCCGTCCGACCCGTGGGCAAGAAGATCGAGCGGCTGTCGCTGCTGTCGGGTGGGGAGAGGTCCCTCGCGGCGGTCGCGCTCCTGACGGCGATTTTCAAGGCGCGGCCGAGTCCCTTCTACATCCTCGACGAGGTCGAGGCCGCCCTCGACGACGCGAATCTGGGTCGTCTGCTCGGCGTCTTCGAGCAGCTGCGCGAATCGAGCCAGCTGATCGTCATCACGCATCAGAAGCGGACGATGGAGATCGCGGACGCCCTGTACGGCGTGTCGATGCGTCAGGACGGCGTGTCCGCCGTCGTGGGACAGCGCGTGCGCGAGCGGACGGGCGTCTGAGGGCAGCGGGTGTGCGCTAGCGTGTGCGCAGCGGGGACGGTGTCGTCGTCGCCGATACCAGACAAGGGGTGGGGATGAGAATTTCAGTGCGCGCGGGAACGCTGCGGCGGGGTGCGGTGGCGACGATGCTGGCGGCGGCGCTCGTCGCAGCGCCGGTGACGGTGACTGCGGCCGCGGCCGCGCCGACGGTGACGGCGACGCAGGCCCAGGGGATCGTTCCGGCCGCCAAGCCGCCGATCAAGACGTTCAAGAACTGCACCGCGCTCAACAAAACGTATAAAGGCGGCGTGGCGCGGGCCGGGGTGACCCACAACACAGTCAGCGGCAAGAAGAAGCCGTTCAAGGTGAAGCCGTACTTCTCGACGGCGCTCTACAACGCCAACAAGAAGATGGACCGCGACAAGGACGGCATCGCCTGCGAGAAGGGCTGACGCGGTCAACTAGCCTGGGTGCATGGCGGAGAGCTCCTGGTCCCTCGGTCGCGCGCTGCGCGGCATGTTCGTCAAGCCGACGATCGATGAGAACACGTGGGAGGACCTCGAGACCGCGTTGCTCACCGCCGACTTCGGGCCCGACATCACCGAACGCATCGTCGACGAGCTCCGCGAGAAGGTCGAGCGGTACCGCACGACGGATCCCAAGGACCTCCAACGGATGCTGCGCGAGACGCTCGAGGAGCACTTCGCGAAGTTCGACACGACTCTCCGGCTGACGGAGCGCCCCGCGGTGGTGCTCGTGGTCGGGGTCAACGGGGTCGGCAAGACGACGACGATCGGGAAGTTCGCGAGCTACCTCAAGCGGTTCGGGCGGACGGTGGTGGTGGGCGCGGCCGACACCTTCCGCGCGGCCGCGGTGGATCAGCTCGCGACATGGGCCGAGCGCGGGGGAGCCGCCATCGTCCGCCCGCAGCACGAGGGGCAGGACCCGGCATCCGTCGCCTTCCAGACGATCGAGCACGCGATCCGCACCGGGACCGAGATCGTTCTCGTGGACACGGCCGGCCGCCTGCACACCAAGGGCGGTCTCATGGACGAGTTGACCAAGATCCGCCGGGTCATCGAGAAGCAGGCGCCCATCAGTGAGGTCCTCCTCGTGCTCGATGCCACCACCGGCCAGAACGGCGTCATGCAGGCCGAGGCGTTCCTCGAGCACGCCGGCGTGACGGGGCTCGTCCTGACGAAGCTCGACGGCTCGGCCCGCGGCGGGTTCGTGCTCGCGGTCCAGGAGCGCACCGGCATCCCGGTCAAGCTCCTCGGTCAGGGTGAGGGGATCGGCGATCTGACCGGTTTCACGCCCCACGTCTTCGCATCCGCCCTCGTCGATTGACCCAGGCGGTCGCGCGCGACCGTCAAGGCTGGTTTCATTGATGCATGGCGATCGAGCACGACTACTTCGGACTTCTCGAGTCCGGACCCGACGGGTCGATCTTCTGGTCGGAGGTCGTGGACTTCGGTGATCAGCGGGTGACCGTCGACCTCACCGCGCCCGACCAGGACGACGTCTCCATCGATGCCCTCGACGTCGCGGCCGCCATGATCGCGGCGTTGGAGACCATCGATCTGCGTGCCCGGAACGCGATGGTCTCCGAGCTGGACGATCGCACGAGCGAGGTCACGGAGTTCATCCTCCAGCAGCAGGAGATGCTCGGCGAGGACATCGAGGACCTGCTCGTCGACGTGTCGGGTGACACCCATATGGATGTCATCCGCTCCCTGCAGCTGATGAGCATGACGATCCTCGCCGACGAGCACGGGGGCAAGGACCCTTTCGCGGTGCTGGAGTACGCCCTCGACCCTGACTCGACCGACGACGTTCTCCTGGTCAACCTCGACGTCTCGGGGGCCGTCCAGTCGGTGACCAGCGCCGACTGAACGGTCTGCGTCACCGGGCGGTCAGCCGCGCGACGCGTGCGCCCAGTCGATCGCGTCCCGCAGGGTAGCGAGGTCCCGGTACCAGGTCTTCACCTCGGTGCGGCATCGCACCCGCTCGACGCGGGTGTCGTATTCACTGCACTCGGCGAGTGCTTCGGAGTCGGTCGGGGGGTACTCGGCGGATCCGTCGTAGTACCCGATCTCGAACCCGTTCGCGGCGTCACCGGTCACGGACACCACGGTGTCAGGCGCGGGCTCGGGCACATCGTGCGTGGTCGGCGCGGAGGCCGTGTGGGGGAGCAGGGCGGCGAGCGCCATGGCCGCGCCGAGAGCGGTCGCGAGCGGAAGTGAAGTACGCATGTGTCTCCTTCGGTGAGGCCGGTGCATCCGGCATCCCGAAGGTAGGAAGCGTCGCGCCGCGCGCGATCCCGTCCGTGCCAGGTGGGGGAGGGATGCGGCCGCGCCCGACCTGGGGAGGAGGCGTCAGACCGCCTGGGCGAATCCCTCGGCGTCGGCCTCGTCGGCGAGGTGCGCCAGCGCCGCCGGGATCTCGCGACCCTTCGACCGCATCGAGCGCGCCCAGAGCCGCCCGGCGCGGTACGACGAGCGCACGAGCGGTCCGGCCAGGACCCCGAGGAACCCGATGGACTCGGCGAGCTCGCGCAGTTCGACGAACTCCTGCGGCGTGACCCACCGCGCCACGGGAAGGTGACGCGGCGTGGGGCGGAGGTACTGCGTGAGGGTGATGATGTCGGTACCGGCGGAATGCAGGTCGCGCAGTGCGTCCTCCACCTCGTCGCGTTCCTCGCCCATCCCGAGGATCAGATTCGACTTCGTGATGAGTCCGGCGTCCCGCGCGCGGGTGAGGACGCCGAGCGACCTCTCGTACCGGAACGCCGGTCGGATCCGCTTGAAGATGCGGGGAACGGTCTCGACGTTGTGCGCGAAGACCTCGGGGCGCGACGCGAACACGACGTCCAGGAGCTCAGGGTCCCCGTTGAAGTCCGTGGCGAGGAGCTCCACACCCGTACCGGGGTTGTCGGCGTGGATGCGGCGGACGGTCTCCGCATTGAGCCATGCGCCGCCGTCGGGCAGGTCGTCCCGCGCGACGCAGGTCACGGTCGCATACCTCAGGCGCATGCGGGTGACGCTCTCGGCGACACGGCGCGGCTCGTCGGTGTCGTAGTCGGCCGGCTTGCCCGTGTCGATCTGGCAGAAGTCGCACCGCCTCGTGCACTGCGAGCCGCCGATGAGGAACGTGGCCTCGCGGTCCTCCCAGCACTCGAAGATGTTGGGGCAGCCGGCCTCCTGACAGACGGTGTGCAGTCCCTCGTCCTTCACGAGTCCCTGCAGCTCCCGGTACTCGGGGCCCATCTTCGCCTTCGTGCGGATCCATTCCGGCTTGCGCTCGATCGGGGTCTCGGCGTTGCGGACCTCGAGCCGGAGCATCCGGCGGCCTTCGGGTGCGGTGTTCGCGCTCATGCGGCGACCTCGGCTCCGTGCTCACGCGTGAACGCCGCGACGACGGCGGGGAGGACGTCGACGGGGGAGATGTCCCGACCGGTGACCTGGCTGAGGGTCGTCACCCCGGCATCCGTGATCCCGCAGGGGATGATGCTGCGGAACGGTTCGAGAGAGTTGTCGCAGTTCAGCGCGAAGCCGTGCATCGTCACTCCGCGCTGCACCCGTACCCCGATCGCCGCCACCTTCTCGAGCGACCCCGCTCGTTCGACCCAGACGCCGCTGCGTCCGTCGACGCGCTCACCCACGACGCCGACGGTCCGGATCACCTCGATGAGCAGGTCCTCCAAGCGGCGGACGTGCGCGACGACGTCGACGGGTTCGGGAAGTCGGACGAGCGGGTAGCCCACGAGTTGCCCGGGACCGTGCCAGGTGATCTTGCCGCCGCGGTCGACGTCCACGACGGGCGTTCCGTCGACCGGCCGCTCGTGCCGTGCCGTACGCGCGCCCGCCGTGTAGACGGCTTCGTGTTCGAGGAGGAGGAGCGTGTCTGTGCGGGTGCCCGCCACGATGTCGGCGTGCAGGGTGCGCTGGAGGTCCCAGCCCTGCCGATACGGGACGAGGTGGGGGGCCATCCCTACGGTGCGGATCTCGATCACGAGGCCATCTCCTGTTTGTTGGACTGCGTGCAACAATACGCGACGATAGGCTCCTCGCATGACGACCGGCCGACCACGCGCATCCTCTCGGGAGGTGCTCTCCGAGGCGGCGTGCGAGCTCTTCCTCGAGCGCGGGTACGACGCGACATCGGTCACCGACGTCGCCGTCCGTGCGGGAGTGAGCAGATCCAGCTTCTTCAACTACTTCGAGTCGAAGGAAGCGATCCTGTGGTCCTCGCTCGACCGTCGGATCGATCGGTTGCGCGCACGGGTGCCGCTGTCCGAACCCGTCGCCGGGCTCATCGAGCTCTGCGACGGCTTCGCGCCGGACAGCCTCGCCCTCGCGCTCGTCCACGCCGAGGCGATGGGTGTCCAGGACGAGATCGAGCGGGGAGCCGCCGTCCGTCAGGCGCGGATCGCCCGGTCACTTTCGGCATCCTGGTCCGCGCTCGGGGCACCACCCGTCGCCGCCGAGATCGCGGGTGCCGCCCACGCTGCGGCCGTCATGATCGCCATCGACGGATGGGCCCGCTCGGGCGCCGGCAGATCGTCTTTGCCTGACGAACTCGCCCGCGCTCTGGCGGTGGCCGCGGCCACGCTTCCGTCCCTCGCCGGCGCGACGACGGGTCTCGACTAAACTCGAGCCATCATGGCTACCTTCGGCACGCTCTCCGATCGTCTCACCGAGACCTTCCGCAACCTCCGCACGAAGGGCAAGCTCTCGCCCGCCGACATCGACGGGACCGTGCGCGAGATCCGTCGCGCCCTCCTCGACGCCGACGTGGCGCTTCAGGTCGTCAAGGACTTCACGGGCAAGGTTCGCGAGCGCGCCCTCGGCGACGAGGTGAATCGCGCCCTCAACCCGGCGCAGCAGGTCGTCCAGATCGTGAACGAGGAGCTCGTCGCCATCCTGGGCGGCCAGCAGCGGCGACTGCAGTTCGCGAAGCAGCCCCCCACCGTCATCATGCTCGCCGGCCTGCAGGGCTCCGGTAAGACGACGTTCGCCGGGAAGCTGGCGAAGCAGCTCGAGAAGGACGGTCACACTCCGCTCCTGGTCGCCTGCGACCTGCAGCGTCCGAACGCCGTCAACCAGCTGACCGTCGTGGCCGAGCGCGCAGGTGCCGCCATCTACGCGCCCGAGCCCGGCAACGGGGTCGGCGACCCTGTGAAGGTCGCCCGTGACGGCGTCGAGTACGCGCGCCGCCAGCAGTACGACACCGTCATCATCGACACCGCGGGACGCCTGGGCGTGGACGCAGAGCTGATGAAGCAGGCCGCGAACATCCGCAAGGCGACCGATCCCGACGAGGTGCTCTTCGTCATCGACGCGATGATCGGACAGGACGCCGTGAACACGGCGAAGGCGTTCCAGGACGGCGTCGACTTCACCGGCGTCGTGCTGTCGAAGCTGGACGGCGACGCCCGCGGCGGTGCGGCGCTGTCGGTGGCGTCGGTCACCGGCCGCCCCATCATCTTCGCGTCGACCGGTGAAGGCCTCGACGACCTCGAGGCCTTCCACCCCGACCGGATGGCGAGCCGCATCCTCGACCTCGGTGACATCCTCACCCTCATCGAGCAGGCGCAGCAGGCGTTCGACGAGGAGGAAGCGCAGCGCGTCGCGCAGAAGCTCGCGACCGAGCAGTTCACCCTCGAGGACTTCCTCGAGCAGCTGCAGCAGGTCCGCAAGATGGGCTCGATGAAGAAGATGCTGGGGATGCTGCCCGGCATGGGTCAGATGAAGCAGCAGATCGAGAGCTTCGACGAGCGCGAGATCGATCGCACCGAGGCGATCATCCGGTCCATGACCCCCGCTGAGCGCCGGAACCCCAAGGTCTTGAACGGATCCCGGCGGCTCCGCATCGCGCGCGGCTCGGGGATGACGGTCACCGACGTCAACCAGCTCGTGCAGCGCTTCGATCAGGCCGCCAAGATGATGAAGACCGTGGCTCGGGGCGGCGTGCCCTCCATGCCCGGGATGGGCGCGATCGGCGGCAAGCCGGGCGCATCTAGCAAGCGTGGCAAGAAGCAGAAGAGCAGCGGGGGGTCGAGGTCGGGCAACCCCGCCAAGCGCGCGGCCGAGAACGCGGGCCTCGCGGCGGCGAACACCGCACCCTCGGGCTCGGGCTTCGGCCTCGGCGGCGCGCCGCAGCCGAGCGAGGCGGACCTGGCCGAGATCCAGAAGCTCTTCGGCAAGGGCTGAGAGCTCAGCCGACCGAGACGACCTCGCGCAGCGTCGGGCCGCCCCGGAACTCGCGGATGAGGTGGTGGACCACCTCGCGCAGGTCTCCGTCGGCGGCATCGGCCACGCGGGTCTGACGCGCGGAGCTGGCGCCCTGGTCGAGGATCTGCGTGACCCCCGCGAACTCCTTCGCGCAGTGGAGTTCCGCGGCGAGCGGCGCGAGGGCCTCGGTCACCTCGCGCAGATGGTCGGCGACGGGACGCTGCCGGCCGGCGCGGTCGACGATGACGTCGGCATCCAGTCCGTAGCGTGCTGCCCGCCACTTGTTCTCGCGGACGAACCACGGCTGGATGGTGGGGAGCGGGCGACCCTCGTCGATCATGCGCGAGAAATGCTCGGCCAGCACCTGGACGAGGGCGGCGACGGCGGCGAGCTCGGGGAGCGTCGACATCCCGTCGCAGGCGCGGATCTCGATCGTGCCCCACCGCGGCGCCGGTCGGATGTCCCAGCGGACCTCGGTGGAGTCCGCCATGACGCCGGTCCGCTCCATGTCCGCGAGGTAGGCCTCGTACTCCGCCCAGGACTCGAGAGGCCAGGGCAGCCCCGCGGTCGGGAGCTGCTGGAAGACGAGGGCGCGGTTGGATGCGTAGCCCGTGCGGTCGCCTGCCCAGAACGGGCTGGAAGCGGACAGCGCCTGCAGATGGGGGAGGTAGGCGGAGAGGGCGTTGATCATGGGGAAGACCTTCGCGACGTCTTCGACCCCGACGTGCACGTGGATGCCCCAGATCATCATGTTGCGCCCCCACCACTGGGTACGCTCGATGAGCTTGTGGTACCGGGTCTTATCGGTCACCTGCTGGTCGTACCACCGGGCGAAGGGGTGGCTGCCCGCGCACAGGAGCTCGATGTCGCGGGGATCGGTGACGGTGCGGACCAGGGCGATCGCATCGGCGATGTCGTCCACGGCTGCGGCCACCGTGTCGCCCACGCCGCTGGTGACCTCGATCGTGTTGGTGAGCAGTTCACCGGTGACGGTGTGACGCTCGTGACGGGTCTGCTCCTCGATCTGGTCGAGGATCGCGGGCGCCTCCGGGACCAGATCGCCGGTGGTCCGGTCGGCCAGCATGATCTCCCACTCGATCCCGACGGTCGAACGAGCGGATGTGGCGAAGGTCACCGTCATGGGGCCAGTGTGTCACGCGCGTCCGGCGGTTCGCGGCATCCCTCCGCATCTGGCAGAATGGACGGTTGGACCGCCTTGCCCGACCCTCTATCCGGCTCGGAGGTCCACCGCAGAGCTCCCGCCGGGTGTGCACCCCACGCTCCAGGCGACGTTCATCATCACTCGCAACACCATTCAGGAGAATTGTGGCTGTCAAGATCCGTCTGAAGCGCATGGGCAAGATCCGTGCGCCGTACTACCGCATCGTCGTCGCCGACTCGCGCACCAAGCGCGACGGTCGCGTGATCGAGGAGATCGGCAAGTACCACCCGACCGAGCAGCCCTCGTTCATCGAGGTCGACTCGGAGCGCGCGCAGTACTGGCTCTCCGTCGGTGCGCAGCCGACCGAGCAGGTCGCCGCCATCCTCAAGCTCACGGGCGACTGGGGCAAGTTCAAGGGCGACAAGGACGCCGTCTCCACCGTGAAGACGGCGGAGCCCAAGGCGCCGTTCGAGCTCGACTCGTCCAAGAAGTCGGTCATCAAGCCGAAGGCGGAGAAGAAGGCCGAGGCGCCCGCCGCCGACGCCGAGGCCGCCGACGACGCGACCGAGTCCGAGTAAGACCTTGCTGGCCGCCGCGCTCGAACACATCGTCAAGGGGATCGTCGATCACCCGGACGACGTCACCATCGCCTCCAGCTCGTCGCCCCGCGGCGAGGTGCTGGAGGTGCGTGTGCACCCCGACGACCGGGGTCGTGTGATCGGGCGCGGCGGACGCACGGCGAAAGCCCTGCGTATCCTCGTCTCCGCTCTGGCCGACGGTACGCGCGTCCGCGTCGACGTCGCGGACGACTGACGTGTCGGCGAAGTCGGCTCGCACGCAGCTCCGCGTCGGGCGCCTCGTCAAGGCGCACGGTCTGAAGGGCGCCCTCAAACTCGAGCTCTACACCGACGACCCCGACGGACGGTTCGTCCCGGGTGCGGAGTTCACCCTGCAAGTGCCGGAGTCCTCGCCCTGGCACGGAAAGACGGTGACGGTCCGCGAGTTCAAGTGGATGAACTCGCACCCGGTCGTCTTCCTGGACGGGATCGACGACCGCACCGCCGCAGAATCCATCGTCCGCGCCATCCTGTGGATCGACCAGGATGCCGTTGCGCCGGTCGTCGAGGACGACGCCTGGTACGACCACCAGCTGGTGGGGCTCGACGTCGTGCGCGACGGTGAGGTCGTCGGACGCGTGACGCGGGTCGACCACTTCCCGGCGCAGGATCTGCTGGGTGTCCAGCTGGCCGCGGACGACCGCGAGGTGCTCGTTCCCTTCGTCAAGGCCATCGTGCCCGAAGTGGACATGAGCGCCGGTCGTCTCGTCGTCACTCCGCCTGCCGGGTTGTTCGAAGACCTCCCCGGTGACGACGAGCCTCGTCCGGAGGCCGGCGACGAGGCCGACGCCGGGTCCTGACGTGCGCATCGACGTCGTCACGATCTTCCCCGCCTTCTTCGACGTCCTCGAAGTGTCGCTGCTGGGCCGCGCTCGGGGCGCGGGACTGCTCGACATCCGCGTCCACGACCTCCGCGACCACACGACCGACCGGCACCGCACTGTCGACGACACGCCCTACGGCGGCGGCGCCGGGATGGTCATGAAGCCCGAGCCGTGGGCGCAGGCCCTCGACGCGATTGTCGCCGGCTCCCACGAGACGGTGACGGATGCCGCATCCGGACCGCTCTTCGTCTTCCCGTCGCCGGCGGGGGAGCGCTTCACCCAGTCCGTGGCGCGCGAGTGGAGCACCGAATCGCACATCGTCTTCGGGTGCGGGCGGTACGAAGGCATCGACGAGCGCGTCTTCGCCTACGCCGCGACCATCGGCCGCGTGCGGCTCGTGAGCCTGGGGGACTACGTCCTGAACGGCGGGGAGGTCGCGGCGATGGCCATGATCGAGGCCGTCGGACGCCTCGTCCCGGGCGTCGTCGGCAACCCGGAGAGCCTCGTCGAGGAGTCGCACGAGGACGGCCTCCTCGAGTACCCCTCCTACACGAAGCCGGCATCGTGGCGCGGATACGACGTTCCGGACGTGCTGCTCAGCGGACACCACGGGCGGGTCGCGCAGTGGCGGCGCGATCAGCAGGTGGAGCGGACCCGCCTTCGGCGCCCGGACCTGCTCAGCGAGTGATCAGCTGACGGCGATCGCTGCGGCTGCCCGGCGGCGTAGCATCGGAGGATGCCCCTGCGTCGTGGATTCTTCTTCTGGCTCCTGCCGAGCGCGGTCATCCTGCCCCTGTGGCTGATCATCGGATGGATCGTGTCGGATGCCGGTGGCTGGGCGCTCGCCTGGGTGCTGGTCGTCGCGATCCCCTCCGTCCTCATCGGCCAGCTCGTCCTGACGCTCCTGATCCGTTCCCGCGGCACGGTCCGGCACACGCGCGCGGTCTCCTGGTGGGACGTCGGCGGCGTCGGTCTCTGGCACGTCCTGACCATCGCCGTGGGCTTCTTCTCGGAGGCGTGGTTCTGGCCTCTCCTCATCGCGGCGACCGTCGTCTTCCTCGCGGTGTTCTGGCTGTCGCTGCGACAGCTGTTCCAGGAGACACGGCCCTCCGTCATCCTGCGCAGGTACACCGCGCCCGCTCGGACGCCCGAGAGCGTGGTCGTCGTCGAGGAGAAGCGCGACCCGCTCGTGTGAGGCCGCGCGCCGCGGTTTGGCGGCCGTCGGCATCCATGGCAGAATGACCCTTTGTGCCCTGACAGTTCTCTGCCTCGGGGGAGTTCGGAGCCCAGTCGGCTCCGACGGGCGCCACATCCTTTTCTCCTCTTACTCTCGCGGTCGACCTGAGGCGGTCGCAGGAAGTGACGATCATGCAGATCCTCGACTCCGTCGACGCAGCCTCGCTGCGCTCCGACATCCCCGTCTTCAACGCCGGCGACACCGTGAAGGTGCACGTCAACATCACCGAAGGCAACCGTTCTCGCATCCAGGTGTTCCAGGGTGTCGTCATCGGCCGCTCCGGTGACGGCGTCCGTGAGACCTTCACGGTCCGCAAGATCAGCTTCCAGGTGGGCGTCGAGCGCACCTTCCCGGTGCACAGCCCGGTGATCGACCACATCGAGGTCGTCACCCGCGGTGACGTGCGTCGCGCGAAGCTCTACTACCTGCGCGAGCTGCGTGGCAAGAAGGCGAAGATCAAGGAGAAGCGCGACAACTGATCGCGTTCTCCACAGGATGCCCCGGGACCGAGTCCCGGGGCATCCGTCGTTCCCGGGTGTTTCGGTGCTCGGCGTGCACATGATGTGCCACGCTGGTGGATGGTCGCCGAACCCCGGCACCGGTGAAGGACAGCATGACCACCGATTCCCCGTCCCCGACGCTCGGCAGCGACTCCGATTCCCGTCCGCGACGCGGACCGTGGCCGTTCATCCGGGACGTCCTGGTGATCCTCCTGGTGGCCGTCCTCGTGTCCTTCCTCGTCAAGACCTTCCTGGTGCGGTCGTTCTACATCCCGTCCGGCTCGATGGAGCGCACGCTGCTGAAGGGCGACCGCATCCTCGTCGACGAGTTGACGCCGCGGTTCAACGGGTACGAACGCGGCGACGTCGTCGTCTTCCGGGACCCCGGCGGGTGGCTCCCGACGACGTACGAGCCGGCGCAGCCTCCGTTGACGGCGGCGCTGGACTGGTTGGGATCCCTCGTCGGGCTCACGGCGTCCGACAGCGACGACCACCTCATCAAACGCATCATCGGTCTGCCCGGCGATCACGTGGTGTGCTGCAACGCGCTCGGGCAGGTCACCGTCAACGACGTGCCCATCGACGAGACGCCCTACCTGGACCTCGGTCCGAACCAGTCGGCTCCCGACGAGTTCGACTACGACGTCACGGTGCCGGAGGGCTCGATCTGGGTGCTCGGCGACAACCGCGACAACTCGCAGGACTCGCGGTACCAGCAGGAGCAGCCGGGGCAGGGGTTCGTTCCGATGGACAACATCGTCGGGCGGGCGTTCCTCATCACGTGGCCGTTCGACCGGTTCGGTCTCATCGATTCGCACCACGACGTGTTCCGCGGGGTGCCGGCGCCGTGATGGCCGTGGTCGCGCCGACGCTGTCGCTCGAGCGTCGACTGCTCCGGGAGCATCCCCTCGTGATCGCGTGCGACGAGGTCGGCCGGGGCGCGCTGGCGGGGCCCGTCGCGGTCGGCGCGGTCGCCGCGGACGCCGCGTTCAGCCGGCGTCGCGTGCCGGAGGGACTGCGCGACTCGAAGCTCATTGTCGAACCGCGCCGAGCGGGGATGGCGGAACGCGTCCGGGCCTGGGTGCCCGCCCACGCGGTGGGGTGGGCGTCGGCGACGGAAGTGGACGAGGTCGGGATCATCCGGGCCCTGGGCCTTGCCGCCGCGCGCGCCATCGAGGAGCTCCGCGTGCAGGGTGTCGACATCGGCGATGCCCTGGTGGTCCTCGACGGAAACCACGACTACATCACCCCGGTCGCGCCGGTGGGTCGCGGCGTCCTGCCCATCATCAAGGCCGACCGTGACTGCGCGTCGGCGTCGGCGGCATCCGTCATCGCGAAGGTGGCGCGCGACGAGCACATGAGCGAGCTGGACGCCGAGGCGCCGGTCTACGGATGGGCCCGCAACAAGGGGTATGCGAGCGCGGAACACCGCGCGGCCATCGAAGAGCACGGTCTTTCCGGACACCACCGTGCGTCGTGGTCGATCGCGGCCGCCCCGACCCTGTTCTAGGTCCGGGGCCGTTCGCCGCCCGCCTAGGATGGAGTCACCATGGATGACGAAGTCTTCGAGGACTACGACCGCGAACTCGAGCTGGCCCTGTACAAGGAGTACCGCGACGTCGTCGGTCAGTTCCAGTACGTGATCGAGACCGAGCGCCGGTTCTACCTCGCCAACGAGGTCAACGTCGTCCGCCGCGACACCGAGCACGACTTCTACTTCGAGATCTCGATGAACGACGTGTGGGTGTGGGACATCTACCGCGCCGACCGTTTCGTGAAGTCCGTGCGGGTGCTCACCTTCAAGGACGTGAACGTCGAGGAACTCCAGCGGCGCGACTTCCAGCTGCCGGAGGAGCTCTCGCTCGACGGCTGAGCCTCCTCCCCAGGAGTCGTCCCTCCGCGTTCGTCCACCGGGGCGGGTCGACGACGCCGTTCGCCGGGACGCGCGGGCCACGCTGGTCGCATGGCAGCGAAAGACGACCTCGGACGGGCCGGTGAGGAGCGCGCCGAGCGGCATCTGCGTGCCGGCGGGTATCGGATCCTCGACCGGAACTGGCGTACCCACGGCGGGGAGATCGACATCGTCGCGGCGCACGGGGCCGATCTCGTGGTCGTCGAGGTGAAGACCCGCCGGGGGGAGTGGTTCGGGCATCCGTTCGCCGCCGTCGACGCCCGCAAGCGGGATCGCCTGTGGCGGCTGGCCGCCGCATGGATCGTGGCACACCCGGAGGCGGCTCGGGGACGCCGACTGCGACTGGATGTTATCGGCATCACGGGTCCCGACCCGGAGTCGGCCGTGGTGGAGCACCTCGAGGACCTGCGATGAGCCTGGGGCGCACGTGGTCGGTCGTCCTCACCGGGCTGGTCGGCGACATCGTCGAGGTGGAGGCCGATCTGTCGAACCAGGTGCCGGGCTTCTCCATCATCGGATTGGCAGACAAGGCGATCGGGGAGGCGCAGCAGCGCGTGCACAACGCGTGCGCGAACAGCGACCTCCCGCTCCCGCGGCGACACGTGACGGTCAATCTGTCGCCCGCGAACCTCCCGAAGCGCGGGTCCGCGCTGGACGTCGCCGTCGCGATCGCCGCGGTTGCGACGGAGGCCCCACTCGACCGGCAGTCGCTGGCCGAGACCGTCCACCTGGGGGAGCTCGGGCTCGACGGTCGTCTGCGCCCGGTCTCCGGCGTGCTGCCCGCGGTCCTGGCGGCCGCTCGCGCAGGGTTCCGTCGCGTCATCGTGCCGCACGCGAACCTCCCCGAGGCGGAGTTGGTCGACGGGATCGAGGTCCGCGGCGCGGTCAGCCTGCGTGATGTCGCCCGCGCTCACGGCCTCGACGTCCCCGATGTCGTCGCCGAACCCGTGTCGGCCCCCGAGAGCGCGCCGGCGGAGGAGGAGTCGGTCCCCGATCTAGCGGACGTCATCGGGCAGAGCGATGCGGTCGAGGCGCTCATCGTCGCCGCGGCGGGCGGACACCACGTCCTCATGAGCGGTCCGCCCGGGGCGGGCAAGACGATGCTCGCCCGCAGACTGCCCGGGCTCCTCCCGGACTTGGACGACGAGACGGCGTTGCAGGTCGCATCGATCCGATCGCTCGCAGGCCTGCCCGTCACCACGCTCCGACGGCGACCGCCCTTCGAGGCGCCGCACCACACCGCATCCGCCGTCGCGCTCGTCGGCGGCGGCAGCCGCATCCTCCAGCCGGGGGCGATCGCGAGGGCGAGCGGCGGCGTGCTCTTCCTCGACGAGGCCGGGGAGTTCAGCGGTCACGCGCTCGACGCCCTCCGGCAGCCGCTCGAGTCCGGTCGCATCGAGATACACCGAGTGGGGTTCCGCGCCGTGCTCCCTGCGCGCTTCCAACTGGTGGTCGCGACGAACCCCTGCCCGTGCGGCAATTACGGCATCCCCGGGGGCGTCTGCTCGTGCCCGTCGCTGGCCATCCGCCGCTACCTCGGCAGGCTCTCCGGTCCGTTGATCGACCGCATCGACATCGAGCTCGGTCTCCAGCGGGTGTCGGCGACGCAGACGGTGGGCGCCGGTGTCACGAGCGCAGCCGCCCGCGAGCGCGTCCGCGCGGCACGCGATCGGGCACGACGACGGCTCGCCGGCACACCGTGGACGACCAACGGCGAAGTCGACGGCACGTGGCTGAGATCTGGACCTCTGCGCCCCGCGCCCGAGACCACCAGGCCGCTCGACGACGCCCTGCATCGGGGATCGCTGACGCTCCGCGGCTACGATCGCGTGCTGCGCGTCGCGTGGACCCTAGCGGACCTCGCCGGCAGAGAGCGCCCGGACGCGGTCGACATCGGCGGAGCCCTGTTCCTGAAGCGCGGGGCATCGTCATGCTGACCGTGAGCCCGGCTCAGCAGCGCGAGCGGTTGGCCGGTCTCGTGCCGGAAGACGTCCTCGCGGACGAGGGGGCCGTCGCCCACCATCACGCCTGCGCCGTCTGGTCGTGCCTGACGGAACCCGGTGACGGCGTCGCGGGGTCCCTCATCGCGGAACTCGGCGCGGTCGCTGCGCTCCACGTCGCGTGGGGGAGCGGCGGGCCGACCTCGGCGGAGCTCGAGGCGGGGAGACGGCGGTGGCATGCGCGGCGGGACTCCGTGCAGGATGCGTTCGATCGCGCACGCCGGGTGGGCGCCCAGCTCCTGGTCCCCGGCGGTCACGGGTGGCCAAAGGCGGTCAGCGACCTCGGCGTCCACGCACCGCGCGCCCTGTGGGCACGCGGTGACACCACCGCGTTGAGCGGTGCGCGTCCGGCTCTGGCCCTCGTCGGTGCGCGGGCCGCCACCGGGTACGGCGAGCACGTGACGGGGGAGTTCGTCACGCATCTGGTGCGCGCGGGCGTCCGCGTCGTCTCCGGCGGGGCCTACGGCATCGACGGCATGGCCCACCGTGCCTCGCTCGCCGCCGGCGGCGTGACGGTGGCCGTCCTCGCCGGTGGCGTCGACCGCGCCTATCCGTCGGGCCACGCGGACCTCCTCGCGCGGATCGCCGCGGGTCCGGGTGTCGTGGTCGCCGAGGTGCCGTGTGGGACCGCGCCGACGAAATGGCGCTTCCTCCAACGGAACAGGCTGATCGCGGCGTTGGCGGGAGCGACGGTCGTCGTCGAAGCGGGATGGCGCAGCGGCTCGCTCAACACCGCCGGGCATGCCGCCGCGCTCGGGAGACCCCTGGGCGCCGTCCCGGGACCCGTGACCAGCGCCGCCTCGGCGGGGTGCCACCGCCTGCTCCGCGAGTACGACGCGCGGTGCGTGACCTCCGCCGACGAAGCCCGCGAGCTCTTGGGGCTCGACAGCCCTCGCGGCGACGCATCCGCCGAACGAGTCGATGATGCGACGAGGATCCTGGACGCCCTGAGCGCGCGCAGCCCGCGGACCCCGGACGACGTCGCCCGTCGCGCCGGATTCGCCCCCGGCGAGGCCCGGGGCCTGCTGGCGCTGCTCGAGCTCGACGGCCGCGCGCAGCGCGGACCGGAGGGGTGGCGCCGCGCCCCGGCGGCGCGGTGACCATCCGTCGGGCAGGGACTTCCCCGCACGCCTCCCGTCGGAAGGGCGAAGGGCGAGGCATCCTGGGAGGATGCGGATGTCGGAGGCGGTCGAGCTCTACACGGAGCATCTGGCCAGGGTTCGGCGGCTGTCTCCGGCCACGGTCCGCGCCTATCGGGCCGACCTCGCCGACCTCGCGGATTTCGCGGACGACCCGTCGGTCGCCGGCCTCGACGTCGAGGACCTGCGCGAGTGGCTCTGGTCCGCCACGCAGCGCGGCATCTCCCGCGCGAGCCTCGCGCGGCGCACCGCCTCGCTGCGTGGGTTCTTCGGGTGGCTGTCCGCCGAGCGGATGCGGGGAGACGACCCGACACTCCGCCTCGTGACGCCCAAGCGCGGTCGCACGTTGCCGACCGTCGCCGCCGCGGCGGAGCTCGACACCGTGCTGGAAGCGCAGCGCGTCGACGCCGACGGGACAGGAGACCCCGTCGCGCTGCGGGATGCGGCCCTGCTGGAGCTCCTCTACGGCGCCGCCCTCCGCGTGTCGGAGGCATGCGGGCTCGACCTCGGGTCGCTCGACCGCGCAGCGGCGACCGTCCGCGTCCTCGGCAAAGGCGGAAAGGAGCGAGTGGTCCCCTACGGCGCTCCGGCCGCCCGAGCCGTCGATGCGTGGTTGGTGCGCGGGCGACCCGCTCTTCTGACCGACCCCGGGACCACCGCGCTGTTCCTCGGAGCCCGCGGCGGCCGTCTCGGTGTCCGCACGGCCTACGAGGTCGTCCGTCGCACGCTCAGCCCCGTGATCGGCGCGGATGCCGTCGGTCCCCACGCCCTGCGGCATTCTGCGGCGACACACCTGCTCGACGGGGGCGCGGACCTCCGGGCCGTGCAGGAGATGCTCGGACACGCGAGTCTCGGCACGACCCAGATCTACACGCACGTCTCGACCGAGCGGCTCACCGCCGCGTATCGACTGGCCCACCCCCGGGCCTGAGACACCCGGACCTCCAGGTCAGCAACACGGCAGCAGGATCGCTCTCGGCACCCGCCCGAGCAGCAGGAGCGGGTTGACGTACTCCCCGTCCAGCCGGACGCCGACGTGGAGCGTCCCGGCGGGCGCGTGGCCTCCCGTGGAGACGGTGCCGATCGGATCACCGGCCTCCACCGCATCGCCCACGGCGACGGAGGGCGCGATCGGCTCGACGCTCGTGACCCACCCGCCTCCGTGGTCGATCGTGACGACATCGCGGTCGACGACTGTTCCTGCGAAGGCGACCACACCCGCCGCCGGTGCGACGACGGGACCCGCCACGGGTCCGATGTCGATTCCCCGGTGGCCCGCGCCGTAGTCGTGGGCGGGGGCTTCGAACGCGGCGACCACGCTGGCACCCTCCGCCGGCAGTCGCCAGTCCGGCGCGCCGTCGGGGACCGCGTCGACGCGCAGGGGTGTCAGCAGGACGAGGGTGGCGGCAGCCACCAGAGCCAAGGTCACGCGGCGGATCGAGGGCATGAGCCGATGGTGCTCCGCGACGTGGTCAGCACGGGCGTCCCGCTCGCCGACGGGGGACGGATCGCGGCGGGCGGCGGCGGGGGAGGAGGTCTCGTTCTTGCTATGCTGGTGGGGCACCCCGTTCGTCGGGGTGACTACGCGTGCCCACAGCGGCTCGATCCGACACCGTCGATCGACATCGCGGCATCCCACCCAACGGTCTCCTCCGGGAGCGGGTGCGTGCCGGGCACCAGGCTCGCCGCGACCATCGTCCGGCGCGATCAACCACAACGAACAGGAGAACGGCCATGGCCGTCGTCACCATCCGCCAGCTGCTCGACAGCGGCGTTCACTTCGGACACCAGACCCGTCGGTGGAACCCGAAGGTCAAGCGCTTCATCCTCACGGAGCGCAGCGGCATCCACATCATCGACCTGCAGCAGTCGCTCGGGTACATCGACAAGGCGTACGAGTACGTGCGCGAGACGGTCGCCCACGGCGGCACGATCCTCTTCGTCGGCACCAAGAAGCAGGCGCAGGAGATCATCGCCGAGCAGGCCACGCGTGTCGGTCAGCCCTTCGTCAACCAGCGGTGGCTCGGTGGTCTCCTCACCAACTTCTCGACGGTCTCCAAGCGACTCGCGCGCATGAAGGAGCTCGAGGAGCTCGACTTCGAGAACCCGGCCGAGAGCGGCTTCACGAAGAAGGAGCTCCTCCTCAAGAAGCGCGAGCTCGACAAGCTCCACAAGTCGCTCGGGGGTATCCGCAACCTGCAGAAGACCCCGTCGGCGATCTGGGTCGTCGACGCCAAGCGCGAGCACCTCGCCATCGACGAGGCCAAGAAGCTCGGCATCCCCGTGATCGGCATCCTCGACACGAACGCCGACCCCGACGAGTTCCAGTTCCCGATCCCGGGCAACGACGACGCGATCCGCTCGGTCAGCCTGCTGACGCGCATCATCGCCGACGCCGCTGCCGAGGGCCTCATCCAGCGCCACAACCCGACCGACGAGTCGGCCGACGCCGAGCCGCTGGCCGACTGGGAGCGCGAGCTGCTCGAGTCCGCTCCGGCCGAGCAGACCGAGGCCCCCGCCGCCGAGGCGCCCGCTGACGAGGCCCCCGCCGCGGAGGAGGCCGCTGACGAGGCCCCCGCCGCCGACGAGACCGCCGAGGCGAAGTCCGCCGAGTGATCATCCCGCCTGTGCCCCGCGATCCGCGGGGCACAGGCGCCTGGAAACACCCACCCAACTACTGAGGAGCCGCCACCCATGGCAAACTTCACCATCGCCGACATCAAGGCGCTGCGCGAGCAGCTCGGCACGGGAATGGTCGACACGAAGAAGGCGCTCGAGGAGGCCGACGGCGACCTCGAGAAGGCTGTCGAGATCCTGCGTCTCAAGGGCGCGAAGGGCAACGCGAAGCGTGCCGACCGCTCCACGAGCGAGGGACTCGTCGCCGCGAAGGAGCAGGACGGCAAGGTCACGCTCATCGAGCTGAACACCGAGACCGACTTCGTCGCGAAGAACGAGCGCTTCATCGCGCTGTCGGAGAAGGTCCTCGACGCCGCTGCCGCGGCCGGTGCCGACTCCGCCGAGGAGGCCCTCGCGGCGGACGCCGGCGGCAAGACCGTCGCCGACCTCATCTCGGACGAGGCCGCCATCATCGGCGAGAAGGTCGAGCTGCGTCGCGTGCGCACGCTGTCCGGTGACGCCTTCCAGGTGTACCTGCACAAGACCAGCAAGGACCTGCCCCCGCAGGTCGGCGTCGTCGTCGCCTACTCGGGTGACGACGCCGAGACCGCTCGCTCGATCGCGCAGCACATCTCGTTCGCGAACCCGACGTACCTGTCGCGCGACGAGGTGCCCGAGGCGGATGTCGAGAAGGAGCGCGAGATCGTCACCGAGATCTCCCGCAACGAGGGCAAGCCCGAGGCTGCGCTCCCGAAGATCGTCGAGGGCCGCGTCAACGCGTTCTTCAAGCAGGTCGCCCTGCTCGACCAGGACTACGCCAAGGACAACAAGCTGTCCGTCGCGAAGGTCGCGGCCGACGCCGGGATCACGGTCACCGGCTTCGCCCGCTTCAAGGTCGGCGCGTAAGCACATGAGAGAGGGGTTCGCATCGGATGATGCGAACCCCTTTTCCATGCCGTTCGATAGTCTCCCCCTAAACGAGAGGATCCCCGCGTGATCGACGAGAACACCGGACGCCGTCGCGTCCTTCTGAAACTGTCCGGCGAAGCGTTCGGCGCAGGACAGCTGGGGGTCAACCCCGATGTCGTCAGCCAGATCGCACAGGAGATCGCCGCGGCCGTCGACCGGGTCGAGGTCGCCGTCGTCGTCGGCGGCGGCAACTTCTTCCGCGGCGCCGAGCTCAGCCAGCGCGGGATGGACCGCGGGCGCGCCGACTACATGGGCATGCTCGGCACCGTCATGAACGCACTCGCCCTGCAGGACTTCCTCGAGCAGGCGGGGGCTGCGACCCGCGTCCAGTCCGCGATCTCGATGACGCAGGTCGCGGAGCCCTACATCCCGCGGCGGGCGGAGCGTCACCTCGAGAAGGGGCGCGTCGTCATCTTCGGCGCCGGTGCCGGCCTGCCGTACTTCTCGACCGACACCGTCGCGGCGCAGCGTGCGCTCGAGATCGGCGCCGTCGAGGTGCTCGTGGCCAAGAACGGCGTGGACGGCGTCTACACGGCCGACCCGAGGACGGATGCCTCGGCCGAGAAGCTCGACACGATCACCTACCGTGACGCACTGCAGCGCGGGTTGAAGGTCGTGGACTCGACCGCCTTCAGCCTCTGCATGGACAACGGCATGGACATGCGCGTGTTCGGCATGGAGCCCGGCGGCAACGTGACCCGCGCCCTCCTCGGCGAATCGATCGGCACCCTCGTCAGCGTCTGAGGCGGGGGATGCCGCGGACTAGACTTAACCGGACGTACCGACGAATGGAGAGACCGTGATCGCCGACATCCTGGCCGACACGAAGACCCGCATGGACCGCGCCGTGGAGGCCGCCAAAGAGGACTTCGCGACCGTCCGCACCGGACGGGCGAATCCTCAGCTCTTCCAGAAGGTCCAGGTCGAGTACTACGGCACGCCGACGCCGCTCGCGCAGCTCGCATCGCTGAACGCCCCCGAGGCGCGCACCCTCGTGATCACGCCCTACGACAAGTCGGCGCTGAAGGCGATCGAGCAGGCGATCCGCGACATGCCGAACCTCGGGGCGAACCCGACGAACGACGGCAACATCGTCCGTGTGACGATGCCCGAACTCACCGCGGACCGTCGCAAGGAATACGTCAAGCTCGTCAGGAGCAAGGCGGAGGACGCGAAGGTGCACGTGCGCGGCATCCGCCGCAAGTCGAAGGACGAGCTCGACGCCCTGAAGGGCGAGGTCAGCGACGACGACCTCGCTCGGGCCGAGAAGGAGCTCGACGCGGTGACCAAGACGCACGTCGAGCTCATCGACGAGGCGTTGAAGCGCAAAGAGGCAGAACTCCTCGAGGTCTGAGAGCGCCATGTCCGAAGAGGCACCGGGGAGCGCGGTCGGACCGGAGACGCCGCCGAGCAGATCCGAGCTGAGGCGGGCCGCTCAGGCGACGGGAGACCCGTCCTCGTTCCAGTCGCACGTCCGCGCGGCGCGCAGCGAGTTCGAGAGTCAGATCGAGCGTGCCCGGGTCGAGTTCGAAGAGGCCAACGAGCGCATCAATGCGCGATCGGGTCGCAACCTGATCATGGCTACCCTCATCGGGCTCGGTATCGGTGCGATCGTGCTGGGATCCCTCCTCTTCTGGAAATGGGCGTTCATCGCGTTCGCGGTCCCGCTGTGCCTCCTCGGAGCGTTCGAGTTCTCGCGGGCCTTGCAGGCATCGGGTCGGCGGATCGACGTCCCCGCGCAGCTGACCGCCGGTGCGCTGGTGCTGGGCGCCGCCTTCGTCGGCTACCTCACGCAGTGGTTCGTCCTGTTCGCCGCCGTCGTCTTCGTGATCGTGTGGCGCCTCATCGCACAGATGGCCGCCGTGGACGGTCGTCGCTACGGTGACGTCGTCACCGACGTCCTCGCGGGCGCGCTCGTCCAGCTCTACGTCGTCTTCCACGGCAGCCTGGCGCTGGTGATCCTGCGACAGGAGCACGGCGAGCTGTGGTTGCTGGCCGTCCTCGTCATCGCGGTCTCGGTCGACACGGGGGCCTACGCGAGCGGGGTCGCTTTCGGGCGGCATCCCATGGCCCCGCGGATCAGCCCCAACAAGACGTGGGAGGGCTTCGCGGGCGCGGTCGTCGCGAGTCTGGTCGCCGGCGGATTGCTCGCCGTGCTGATGCTGCAGCTGCCGCTGTGGGCGGGTGTGGTCCTCGGACTCGCGATCCTCGTGTCGGCGACAGTCGGCGACCTCGGTGAATCGCTCATCAAGCGGGACCTCGGCATCAAGGACATGAGCTCCTTCCTGCCCGGTCACGGCGGGGTGCTCGATCGACTCGACTCGATCCTGCCGTCCCTCGTCCCGGGTCTCGCCCTGTACATCCTTCTGAGCCCCCTGAGCGGACTGTCATGACCGAGCTCACCTCTCCCGCCGCGTTCCCGAAGACCTCGGGGCGTCGTAAGGGCTACGCCCCGCGCGCAGTCGACGACTTCCTCGCCTCCGCGCGCGCCGCGTTCGAGGCCGACGGCACCGACCTGACCGCCGCCGACATCCGCGGCGCCGCGTTCCCACTGGTGCGCGAGGGTTATGCGATCGACGCCGTCGACGCGGCCCTGGCCCGCATCGAGGATGCTTTCGCGCAGCGCGAGCGATCGACGGCGATGACTCGGCGCGGCGCGCGCGCCTGGGTGGGGGCATCCCGTGCGCTGGCGCAGGAGATCCTCGACCGCCTCTCACGCAAGCCGCGACAGCGCTTCCGTCGTGTGTCCCCGCTCCGTTTCGGATACCGCGTCGACGAAGTGGATCTCGTCGCGGCGCGGATCGCACGCTACCTCGAATCCGGCGAGGGGCTGACGATCGAACAGGTCCGCTCGGTCGCCTTCCGAATGCAGCTCCGAGGGTACGACGAGGCGCAGGTCGACGCCGTCCTCGACGCCGTCGTCGACGTCATGCAGTCCGTCGGTTGATGCGTGGCGGGTGCCTTCCGTCGCCGATATGATCGGGAGACTGTGAGTTCCGGCAACGAGATCTTCCCATCGCGCGCCGGCGTCGCGACGCAGACCGTCCGGCGCTCCGTGCGCGCGGCTCCGCGATCGCGCTGGTCGCGTCGCCGGAGTGTGCTGGCCGTCTTCTCGGTGGTCGCCACCGCGGGATTCGTCGCCGCCACGCTCGTTCCGCTGGTCTCATTCCCCGCCCCTGCCGAGGCGACGCAACTCGACCCGCTCTCGCTCTACGCGTCGGCGGTCGAGGACGCGCAGCGTTTCCAGGCAGGGGACGCTCCGGCCGTCGAGCTCGAGCGTGCGAGTGAGTACACCGTCTATGTGAAGCCCACCCCGACGCCGCCTCCGCAGCCCCCGGCCGCATCGTCCTCGGCGAAGCGGTCGTCCTCGTCCTCCTCCTGGCAGCCGCCTTTCGTCTCGCCGAATCCCGGCAGTGCGCAGGCCATCGCCTACGACATGGTGACCGCTCGCGGCTGGGGGGACTCGGAGTTCGCCTGCCTCGTCGCGCTCTGGAAGAAGGAATCCGGCTGGCGGGTGAACGCCTACAACGCCTCGAGCGGTGCCTACGGCATCCCGCAGGCCACGCCGGGCCGCAAGATGTCCTCGGTCGGATCCGACTGGGAGACGAACCCCGCGACCCAGATCACGTGGGGCCTGAAGTACATCCAGGGCCGCTACGGCACCCCGTGCGGCGCCTGGGGGAAGTCACAGCGCTCGGGCTGGTACTGAACCGTGCCCCGGTCGAATCGGCGCAAGCCCAGCGGTCCTGACGCGTCGTTCGACCGTCTTCTCGCGGGCTGGAAGCGCACGGAGCAGCGCCGCGGTGTCGAGTGGACGGTGCAGCCGGTGTCCGCCGTCCAGGCGCAGAAGGACTACGTGTGCCCGGGATGCGGACGGGCGGTGGCGGCCGGGACGGCGCACGTCGTCGTCTGGCGTGCCGACGGTGTGCTGGGGGATGCCGCGGACCTGGCCGCGAGGCGGCACTGGCACACGGCGTGCTGGCGGATCGCCTGATCAGAGTTCGTTCTGGCGGGGGATCAGCACCTGGCGGTAGATGATCAGAACGCTCGCTGCCACCGGGATCGCGATGAGCGCACCCAGTAGGCCGAGGAGTGATCCACCCGCAAGGGCGGCGATCACGACCACGGCGCCGGGTACCGAGACGGCCCGACTCATGATCCTGGGGGAGAGGAAATACGCCTCGACTTGCATGTAGACGAGGTACCAGACGAGGGCGACGAGCGCGGTCAACGGCGACGCGAGCCCCAGGCAGGCGATCACGATGATGGCGGATCCGGTCAGGGTTCCCACCAGCGGAATCAACGAGAAGAAGAAGGCGATCACGGCCAGGACTGCGGGGAACGGCGCCTTGATGATGGTGAGGAAGATGGCGCTCAGGATGCCGTTGATCGCGCCGAGGACGACCTGCCCCATGACGTAGTAGCCGACGGACGCCGTGATCTGCTCGGAGAGCCCGACGAAGCGCTCGCGCTTCGAGGCCGGTGCCAGTTGGTAGACGGAGCGCTTGAGGGAGCGCATCGAAGCGGTGAAGTAGATCGTCAGGATGAGGACGATGATGGTCCCCGTCGCCGTCGCGACGATCCCCGCACCGAAGGAGAGCAGGCCGGTGCCGAGGGCCGCTCCGATGTCGGCGAAGTCGAGCCCGTTCCACCAATCGTTGACGTAGCCCAACACCATGTCGACCTGCAGCAGGGGGAACGTGTGCGAGAGCCAGTCCCGCGCGACCGTGACCGGGTTCCACTCCTGATCGACCGCGCTCTCCACCAGTGTCTGGATCTGCTGGACGAGCTTGGCGATCTGGTCGACGAGGACCGGGACCACGATGAGCACGAGCGCCGTCGCGATGGCGAGGAGGCCCGCGAAGGTCGCCAGCAGCGCGCCCCAGCGGGGGAGTCCGCGGCGTTCGAAGAACGACACGACGGGGTCGAGTCCCAGCGCGAGGAAGAGGGCCGTCCCGATGTAGAGCAGGACGGTCGACAGGGTCTGCACCCCGGTGAGGATGAGGATGCCGACGCCCACGCCGAGGGTGGCGATCAGCGCGGTGCGGAACGGATGCTGGATCTTCACGGTGCCCTCTCCCAGGTCTTCCCTCACCCTAGTTCGCCGATGCGCCCGGGCGCGGGAACGACGCCCTCCCACGCGTTTGCCAGCACCGTTCGCTAGGCTGGAATGTCGAATGATCGGCCGTGCACCCCGGATGCCGGCTGGAGGAGGGCGGCAGTTCGTGAGATTCGTGTGGGCGATCATCGCCTTCGTCCTTGCCACGCTGATGATCGGCGCCGGAGTGGCTCAGCGCACGATCCTCGAGGCACCGGCGACCGAGACGGCGACCCTCACGACGGATGCCGACGCCCCCTACGTCCTCATCGACGGTGCGGTCCTCGCCAGCCACCCGGGCGCGCAGACCCTCCGCATCGCGGGCGACGGCCCGGTCTTCGCCGCCTACGGTCGGACGCAGGACATCGCGGCGTGGCTGGCTCCCACCGAGTACGTCCATGTGACCCTCGGCGCCGAGGACCTGCCCGTCTCCGAGACCGTCGCCGCGTCGGCCCCCGTCGAGGGCGATGCGCCGACCGCGGCGCCCGCCGGGTCCGACCTCTGGCTGGACGAGTTCGAGCAGGACGGGTCTCTCGCCACCACCCTCCGCCTCCCCGCGGACATGAGCGTTCTGGTCGCCTCGGACGGCACCGCGGCGGCCCCCTCCGAGCTGAGCGTCACCTGGCCGACCGGCGCGACCACGCCGTGGGCGGGACCGCTGCTGGCCGGCGGCATCCTGATGGCCGTCGTGGGCCTCGTCCTGTACATCCTCGCTCTGCGTCACGTCCGGCGATCCCGGGGTCCGCGTCGCAAGGGTCTGCCGACCACTGCGACGCAACCCATCGACCTCTCGGTCGAGCAGGCGGAGAAGGGCGTCATCACGGCGGCTCCCGCGCGGAAGCGACTCGGCCGCGGACGGCGCCCGTTCGTCGCGCTCTCCGCCCTCCTCGTCGGCGGGATCGCGCTCACCGGCTGCTCGCCCGACGCCTGGCCCGACCTGCAGCCCGAGGCGACGCCATCGCCCTCGGCATCCGTCATCGTGCCCGAGGGCCAGGGAGCGCCCGCCGTGACGAAGACGCAGGCCGAGCGCATCCTCGGCCGGATCTCCGAGCAGGTCGCCGCCGCCGACGAGGCGAAGGACCCGAAGGCCGCGGCACTGCGGCTCACGGGGCCCGCCCTCACCGAGCGCAAGACGAACTACCGGCTCCGCACCGAGCTCCCCGATGCCGACCCGCTGCCCGCCATCCCCGCCGGCACGATGACCGCGCTCCTGCCGCAGGCGAAGAACGACTGGCCGCGCATGTTCATGGCGGTGGTCGAGGACGCGGACGGCGTCGCCACCGTCATGACGGCGACGCAGAGCGACCCGTGGGCCGAGTACAAGGTCGCCTACATCTCGAGTCTCCGCGCCGATGCCACAATGAACCTCGC
Source organism: Microbacterium oleivorans (assembly GCF_001644225.1). Taxonomy (GTDB): domain Bacteria; phylum Actinomycetota; class Actinomycetes; order Actinomycetales; family Microbacteriaceae; genus Microbacterium; species Microbacterium gawkjiense. Next base: position 890,340 of record NZ_LSTV01000001.1, read on the forward strand.
CGCGGAGTACGTCGGTGCCGTGGCCGTCGAGCCCAACTCACCGTTCCTCCTCATGCCGCCCGAGAACCTGGCCGCGGCGTATGCCGACGTCCTCGACAAGGGCGACAAGAGCGAGTTCGCCGCCCTGTTCGATGAGAAGACCGACACGTTCCGCTCCCTCGTCGCCGAGAACCGCGCGGCCGTCCTGAAGAAGTTCAATGAGACCGGTGAGGAGACCGGCCGGGTCTCGTTCCAGGCCGAGCCCGGCGATTCCGAGCCGCTCTCGCTCGTCACACTCGACAGCGGCGCGATCGTGGCCGTCACCGTCACGGAGAACGAGACCGCCGTCCCGACAGATTCCGACGCCGTGATCAAGCTCGGCGAGAACGTCGTCGTGAAGGCGCTCTCGGGCGTCTCGCAGTCGAGCACCGGCTTCCAGACCCGCTACACCGATCAGCTGTACTTCTTCGTGCCCGCGCAGGGATCGAACGACAAGATCCAGCTGCTCGCCTCCCGTTCCAACGTCCTCGACGCCAAGGTGGTTAAGAAAGAGTGAGCACCCCCGCACCCGGCGCCGTCCTCCGCGGCGCCGTCGATCTCTCGTCCCTCCGCAACCGGCCCGCGGGACAGCCCGAGGGCGCCGCGCCCGCCGGCGGCGGGGCCCCGGCATCCCGCCTCATCTTCGACGTGACGGATGCCGACTTCGGTCAGGTCCTCGAGCTGTCGCGGACCGTCCCCGTCGTCGTCGACCTCTGGGCCGACTGGTGTGGCCCCTGCAAGCAGCTGAGCCCCGTGCTCGAGAAGCTCGTGACCGAGCTCAGCGGCCGGCTCGTGCTCGCGAAGGTGGACGTCGACGCGAACCCGCAGCTCGCGCAGAGCTTCCGTGCGCAGTCGATCCCGCTCGTCGTCGCCCTCGTCGCCGGTCAGCCCGTCCAGCTCTTCACGGGGGCCGTGCCGGAGGCGCAGGTGCGCGAGGTCTTCACGCAACTGCTGCAGCTCGCCGCGCAGCACGGGGTGACCGGGACGGTGCCCGTCGAGGGCGCTGAGACGGATGCCGAGGACCGCCCGGCCGCCTTACCGCCGCTCCATCAGGCGGCTTTCGACGCCATCGAGTCCGGTGACTACCAGGCCGCCGCGGCAGCGTACGAGCAGGCTCTCGCCGAGAACCCCCGCGACGAGGACGCGAAAGCCGGCCTCGCGCAGGTGCATCTGCTCGGCCGTGTGCAGAACCTGGACCTCGCCGCGGCGCGCGCCGCTGCCGCTGCCGCTCCGCACGACGTCGAGGCGCAGTTCGCCGTCGCCGATCTGGATCTCGCCGGCGGGCACGTCGACGACGCGTTCGCGCGACTGCTGGATCTGTTCGCCGCCCTGCCGGCGGACGAGCGCGCGCCCGTGCGGGCACGTCTGCTCGAACTCTTCGGCGTCGTGGGCGACGCAGACCCTCGGGTCATCCGAGCGCGGGGACGACTCGCGAGTCTGCTCTTCTGACAGAGGAAAGGGGGTCCGGGCATCAGCCCGGACCCCCTTATCTCACGCCCGGTGACGGAGCCAGAGGACGCCGAGCGGCGGCAGGACGACCGAGGCGGTGCCGTCGGCATCCGTCGTCACGCCGCCGAAGTTGCCGACCCCGGAACCGCCGAACTCCTGCGCGTCGCTGTTGAGGATCTCGGCCCACGCGCCGGCCTCGGGCAGGGTGATCCGCACGTCGTGGCGGGGGGAGCCGGCGAAGTTGCACAGGACGACGACCGTGCCGCCGTCGTGGTCGCGGCGGGCGAACCCGAGGATGTTGCCGTCGGGGGTGTGCGGCCAGACGCGCGAGAAGGCCGACCCGTCGGTGTCGCGCGACCACAGCGGCGCCTCGTCCCGGTAGGTGCGGTTGAGGGCGGCGACGAAGTGCTGCAACTGCTGGTGCGCCGGCTGATCCAGCATCCACCAGTCCAGGCCGCGCCCCTCGGACCATTCGGACATCTGCCCGAACTCCTGCCCCATGAACAGGAGCTGCTTGCCCGGGTGCCCCCACATGTACGCCAGGAAGGCTCGCATGTTGGCGAGCTGCTGCCAGTGGTCGCCCGGCATCCGAGTGAACAGCGACCCCTTGCCGTGGACGACCTCGTCGTGGCTGATGGGGAGGACGAAGTTCTCGCTGAACGCGTAGACGAACGAGAACGAGAGTTCGCCCTCATGGTGCGAGCGGTAGAGCGGGTCGCGGCCGATGTAGACGAGCGAGTCGTTCATCCAGCCCATGTTCCACTTGAAGCCGAACCCGAGACCGCCCTGACTCGTCGGCGCCGTGACGCCGGGGAAGCTCGTCGACTCCTCGGCGATCATGGCGATCCCCGGGTGGCGCTTGTAGGCCGTGGCGTTGACCTCCTGCAGGAAGCGAATCGCCTCGAGGTTCTCGCGGCCGCCGTGGATGTTCGGCTCCCACTGCCCCTCCTCGCGGGAGTAGTCCAAGTAGAGCATCGAGGCGACGGCGTCGACACGCAGGCCGTCGACGTGGAACTCCTCGAACCAGTAGAGCGCGTTCGCGACGAGGAAGTTCCGCACCTCGTTGCGCCCGTAGTCGAAGATGTACGTGCCCCAGTCGCGGTGCTCGCCACGCCGGGGATCCGGGTGCTCGTAGAGCGGGGCTCCGTCGAAGCGCGCGAGCGCGAACTCGTCCTTCGGGAAGTGCCCGGGCACCCAGTCCATGATGACGCCGATGCCCGCCTGGTGCAGCCGGTCGATGAGATAGCGGAGGTCGTCGGGGCTGCCGAAGCGGCTCGTCGGGGCGTAGTAGCCCGTCACCTGATAGCCCCAGGAGCCCCCGAAGGGGTGCTCGGCGAGCGGGAGGAACTCGACGTGGGTGAAGCCCTGCGCCCCCACGTAGTCCACGAGCTCGTCGGCGGCGTCGCGGTAGCTGAGACCGGGCCGCCACGAGCCGAGATGGAGCTCGTAGGTGGACATCGGCTTGTCGTGCACGGAGCCCGACGCCCGCGCGGTGATCCATTCGTCGTCCGACCAGGTGTACTCGCTCTCCGTGACGACGGACGCCGTCGCGGGCGGGACCTCGGCGGCCCGGGCCATCGGGTCGGCCTTCATCACCCAGTGGCCCGCGGCGGTGAGGATCTCGAACTTGTAGGCCGAGCCCGCACCGATACCCGGGACGAACAGTTCCCAGACGCCACTCGAGCCGAGCGAGCGCATGGCGTGCTGGGTGCCGTCCCACCCGTTCAGATCGCCGACGACGCGGACGGCCCGGGCGTTGGGCGCCCACACCGCGAAGGAGACGCCGCTGACGGGGCCGTAGTGGCGGACGTGGGCCCCGAGGACGGTCCACAGCTGCTCGTGGCGCCCCTCGCGGATGAGGTGCAGGTCCATCTCGCCGAGCGACGGCAGATGCCGGTACGGGTCGTCCACGCGGTAGTCGGGAGCGCCCTCGTACGTCGCGACGAGATCGTAGGCGGTCGGCTGCGTCTCGGTGACGCCCTCCCAGACCCCTTGACGGATGTGCTCGAGCTCGACGCGGGAGCCGTCGGCCAGCACGGCGGTCACGGTCTGCGCGAAGGGGCGCCGCGCCCGGATCACCCATTCGTCGCCCTCGGGGTGCGGGCCCAGCACGTCGTGGGGGGCGTGGTAGGCGCCGGCACCGACGGCATCCAGGATCGAATCATCGGGACGAGTCATGAGTGTGCCTTCACGTGGAGGATGTGGACGGGTTCGGCGAAAGCGTCGAGTCGGACGTAGTTGTGCTCGTTCCACGTCCAGCGCGCGCCGGTGAGGAGGTCCTCGACCTCGTAGTCGTGGCCGCGGGGGAGTCCCCAGATCTGCGAATCGACGTGCACCGTCGTCTCGCGTGCTGAGTGCGGGTCGACGTTCACGACGACGATGATCGTGTCGGATTCGCCGCGCTCGGCCACCGCCGCGGGCAGGTGCTTCACGTAGGCGACGATCGCGTCGTCATCCGTGCCCTGCAGGTGCAGACCGCGCAGCTGCCGGAGCGCGGGATGCGCCCGGCGGATCTCGTTCAGCCGCCGGAGGTACGGGGCGAGGGAGTCGCCCGCGGCCTCGGCCCCCGCCCAGTCGCGGAACTTGTACTCGTACTTCTCGTTGTCGATGTTCTCCTCGGACCCCGGGCGGGCGACGTTCTCGTAGAGCTCGTATCCCGCGTAGACGCCGTAGCTGGCCCCCGCGGTGGCCGCGAGAGCGGCGCGGATCCGGTAGGCGGGGCGACCGCCGAACTGCAGGTACTCGGTCAGGATGTCGGGGGTGTTGACGAAGAGGTTCGGGCGCATGAAATCCGCCGTCTCGTCCGAGATCGAGGCGAAGAACTCCTCGAGCTCGGTCTTCGTGTTGCGCCACGTGAAGTACGAGTAGCTCTGCTGGAAACCGCTCTGTGCGAGGGCCCGCATCGGCGTGGGGCGGGTGAACGCCTCGGCCAGGAAGACGACGTCGGGGTGCTCGGCGTTGACGGTGCGGATCAGCCACTCCCAGAACTGCAGCGGCTTGGTGTGGGGGTTGTCGACGCGGAAGATCTTCACCCCCTGTCGGATCCAGTGCTGGACGATGCGCAGCACCTCGGCGCGGATGCCGACCGGGTCGTTGTCGAAGTTGACCGGGTAGATGTCCTGGTACTTCTTCGGCGGGTTCTCCGCGAAGGCGATCGAACCGTCCGGCAGCGTCGTGAACCACTCCGGGTGCTCGGTCACCCAGGGGTGGTCGGGAGCGGCCTGGAGGGCGAGGTCCAGGGCGATCTCCAGGCCGTGGGCGTTCGCGGTGTCCACGAACGCGCGGAAGTCCTCGAGCGTCCCGAGGTCGGGGTGGACCGCATCGTGTCCGCCGTCCGCTGAGCCGATGGCCCACGGCGATCCCGGGTCTTCGGGACCGGCGTTCAGGGTGTTGTTGGGGCCCTTGCGGTTCACCTCGCCGATCGGGTGGATGGGCGGGAGGTAGACCACGTCGAAGCCCATCGCGGCGACGGCGGGGAGGCGTTCGGCCGCCGTCCGGAAGGTGCCGCTGCGGACGGCGCCGTCGGGCAGGCGGACCGCCCCCTCGGAGCGCGGGAAGAACTCGTACCAGGCGCCGACGCCGGCACGCTCGCGCTCGACGAGGAGCGTGTTCTCCTCGTGGAGGGTGTGGAGGGAGAGGGCGGGGCGGTCGGCGAACACCCGGGCGAGCCCCGGGTCGCGCACCACGATGAGCGCCGCCTCGTCGTCCACGGCGTCATCGCGGAGGGCGCGCGCCGCGGAGGTCAGGGCGCTGCGCTCCTCGACCGGACGGGTCTTCTCCGCGGCGGCGCGCTCGAACAGCCGCGCGCCCATCTCCCGCATGAGGATCGGATCGACACCCGCGGCGATCTTCAGCTCGGCTGCATGACGCCAGGTCGCGTAGTCGTCGGCGAACGTCTCGAAACGGAACTTCCACGTCCCCTGCTCGAGGGGTGCCACAATGACGCGCCAATTGTCGAAGCCGTCGTCGAGAGGCCGGAGCCGGTGGAGCGTGACCGCGCCCGAGGGCGCCGTCAGACGCAGGTGCACGCCGATGCGGTCGTGTCCCTCGCGGAAAGCGGCGACTGTGAACGGCACCGCCTCGCCGACGAACGCGGTCGGCGCGAACCGGCCGCCCGGGACGCTGGGGCGGTGGGAGGCGATCGGGATACGGCCGTTGCGGATGCCGGCATCCTTCCTGGTCGCCTTCACCGGCCGGACCGGGATCTCAGCGGAGCTGCGGACGGAAGCGGGGGAGATCTGTGTGGCCACGTTCCGAACCTACCGGTGCCGAGGAAGGCTCGAAACGGCCTGGATCACTCGGCCCGGAACAGGTACATTGACGGGCCGGTCGCGGTGAACGCGTCGCCGGGGGAGAGCGGGGCGGCATCCGAGCGGGGACGCTCGTCGACGCTCGACCAGAGCGGGGCGAAGCGCGTCACACCCTCCAGCGCCGGAAGGGTGATCTCGACGTCGCTCTCCCGGCCGTGGACCACCAGGAGCGTGCGATTGGGCGCTTCGCTCTCGGGCGTGGAGCAGGCGTCGTACTGCAGCGTGCGGTGCGAGGGATCCGTCCACTGCTCGACCGACATCGTGTTCCCCTGCTCGTCGTACCAGTCGATGACGGAGGCGCCCGGAACGGTCTTCTCGGCATGCGCGAACCGGACGGGTCGCAGGGCCGGGTTCTCCCGGCGGATGCGGGTGAGCAGCTCGACGTGGGCGCGCAGGTCGTCCTGCCAGGGTTCGCGGCCCCAGTCGTACCAGGTCAGCGCGGAGTCATGGCAGTACGCATTGTTGTTGCCGTGCTGCGTGCGTCCGATCTCGTCGCCCGCGGTGATCATCGGGACGCCCGCCGAGAGCAGGAGCGTGCCCAGCAGGTTGCGCATCGCGCGCCGGCGGGCGGCGAGGACGGCCGGGTCGTCGGTCGGCCCCTCGAAGCCGTGGTTGAAGGAGCGGTTCGTGTCCGCTCCGTCCCGTCCGTGCTCGCCGTTGGCCTCGTTGCGCTTGGAGTCGTAGGAGACGAGGTCGTGGAGGGTGAACCCGTCGTGCGCGGTGACGAAGTTGACGCTCGCGAGCGGTCCGCGCTCGGCGCTGAACGTGTTAGCCGATCCGGCGAGCCGGGTCGCGAACCCGCCGATCCCCACGGGCGTGACGTCGGCGCGGCGCGAGTAGTCGATGTCGCTCAGCCAGAAGTTGCGGACCCGATCGCGGTAGCGGTCGTTCCATTCGCTCCAGCCGACACCGAACGCCCCCGTCTGCCAGCCGCCGATGCCGACGTCCCAGGGTTCAGCGATCATCTTGACGCCCGCCAGCGCGGGGTCCTCGACGATCGCCTGCAGGAGCGGGTGCTCCGGGGTGAAGGCGTGGGACGCGTCGCGCCCCAGGACGGGGGCGAGGTCGAAACGGAACCCGTCGATCTGCACCTCGTTCGCCCAGTAGCGCAGCGAATCGAGGACGAGGCGGGACGCGGCATCCGTCGACGTGTTCAGGGAGTTCCCGCATCCCGTCACGTCGATGTAGGTGCCGTCGTCGGCCTGCCGGTAGTACGACCGGTTGTCGATCCCGCGGAAGCTCGACCGGGGCTCGCCGAGTCCCTGCTCGGAGGTGTGGTTGAAGACGACGTCGAGGATGACCTCGATGCCGGCCGCGTGCAGCAGCTTCACCATCCCCTTCACCTCGCGGAGCACCGCGGTGGCGCCCTCGGCCTGGGCGGCGGCCGTCGCGTACGGGGCGTGCGGCGCGAAGAAGCCGACGGAGTTGTAGCCCCAATAATTGGTCAACCCCAGCTGCAGGAGGCGGGGCTCGCTCGCGAAGGCGTGGACCGGGAGCAGCTCGATCGCGGTCACCCCGAGGCTCCGGTAGTGCTCGATCATGGCTGGATGCGCCATCCCGGCGTAGGTGCCGTGCAGCGCCGCCGGCACACCGGGATGCCGCTTCGTGAGGCCTTTCACGTGCGTTTCGTAGACGACGGTGCGATCGAGCGGCGTCGCCGGCTTCGCAACGCCACCCCAGTCGAAGCAGTCGTCGACGACGACGGAGCGCCAGGAGTGGATGCCGGGGGACGACAACCCCCGCGCGTAGGGATCGATCAGCAGCGTCGCCGGGTTGAAGGTCATCCCGGGCCCGTGCGGTCCGTCGACCCGCACGCTGTAGGTGACGCCGACCCGCAGCGCGGGCGTCGTCGCCTCCCACACGCCGCCGTCCACCGGCGCCAGCGGGACGGTCTCGACGATCCAGTCCGGGTCGTCGTCGTCGAAGACCACAAGCTCGACGTCGGTGGCGTGCTCCGACCACACCCGCAGCGTCCCGCCCCCGTCGTGCAGGCGTACCCCGAGCCGGTCGTAGACGTCCGACAGCATCCCCGGGACGGGGGTGGCGGACGCCGCGGTCGTCGGGCCGGCCGGAGCGGAGGTCATGCGTCCTACAGTAGTGAGCAGGCGATGAAGGTCAGCGGCAGGCGGAGGGTCATGGCGGTCTATCTCGACCACGCGGCATCCACTCCGCTGCGGCCGCAGGCGCGTGATGCGTGGCTCGCCGCGTCGGAGGTCACCGGGAACGCGTCGTCCGTGCACGGCGCCGGTCAGGCGGCGCGGAAACTGCTCGAGGACGCCCGTGAGCGGATCGCGGCGGTGCTGGGGTGCGACCCCATCGAAGTGGTGCTGACCTCGGGGGGCACGGAGTCGGTGAACCTCGCCCTCCAGGGGACGTGGTGGGTGCGCGACCCGGACCGGTCGGCGATCGTCCTGCCCGACGGCGAGCACCACGCGACCCTCGACACGGTGTCGTGGCTCGCTTCCGCCCAGGGGGCGGAGGTCCGACCCGTGCCGCTCGACGAGAGCGCGGCGATCGATGTCGCGGCCTTCGATACGGCACTCCCGGGCGCCGCCCTGGCGACGGCGCTCGTGGCCAACAACGAGGTCGGGAGCGTGTCGGATGTCGCCGCTCTGGCCGCATCGTCGGCGGCGGCGGACGTGCCCCTCCACCTCGACGCCGTCGGGGCCATCGCCCATCTGCCGCTCGACTTCGCCGCGCTGCGGGGACCGGGAGCCGGTCGCGGCGGACTCGTCGCGCTGAGCGTCGCAGGCCACAAGGTGGGTGCGCCGGTCGGGACGGGGGCGCTCGTCGTGTCGCGTCACGCCCGCATGGGCGCGGTCCTCCACGGTGGGGGGCAGCAGCGTGGCCTCCGCTCGGGCACACCGGATGTCGCCGGTGCCGCCGCCCTGGCCGTGGCCCTCGAGCTCACCGCCGCGGAGCGCGCCGCCGAGGCGGAACGCCTGCGTGCGCTGTCCGACCGGCTCCTGATCGGTGTGCACGGCATCGCCCCGGAGGTCCGGCTACTCGGTGCACCGGACCAGCGACTGCCCGGCCACCTGCACCTGCTCTTCCCCGACGCGCTGGGGGAGACCCTCCTGTTCCTCCTCGACTCCGCGGGCGTGCGCGTGTCGACCGGATCGGCATGCCAAGCGGGTGTCGCCGAGCCGAGCCACGTCGTCCTCGCCCTCGGTCGCACCGATCGCGAGGCCCGTTCGGTCCTGCGGGTCACGCTCGGGCGCACGACCACGGCGGCCGACATCGATGCGTTCCTCGCCGCCCTCCCCGAGGCGCACCGCCGCGCGGCGGCGTCCAGCGCCCGTGCGGGGTCGCGCTCGTAGACTGGAACGATGCGCGTACTGGCAGCCATGAGCGGTGGGGTCGATTCGGCCGTCGCCGCGGCGCGAGCGGTCGACGCGGGTCACGACGTCGTCGGCGTCCACCTGGCGCTCTCGCGCGCCGGGGGCACCCTCCGCACCGGCAGCCGGGGCTGCTGCACAATCGAGGACGCGCTCGACGCCCGGCGCGCGGCCGACCTCCTCGGCATCCCGTTCTACGTCTGGGACTTCTCCGAGCGCTTCCGCGACGACGTGATCGACGACTTCATCAGCGAGTACCGGGCGGGACGCACACCGAACCCGTGCATGCGGTGCAACGAGAAGATCAAGTTCGCGGCCCTGCTCGAACGCGCGCTCGAACTCGGTTTCGACGCCGTCTGCACCGGCCACTACGCGACCCTCGTCGATGGTCCCGAGGGGCGCGAACTGCATCGCGCGTCGGATGAGGCGAAGGACCAGTCCTACGTCCTCGGGGTGCTCACCGCGGACCAGCTCGCCCACACCTACTTCCCGCTCGGGACGACGCCGTCGAAGGCCGTCGTCCGTGCCGAGGCCGCCGAGCGCGGTCTGACGGTCGCGCAGAAGCCGGACAGCCACGACATCTGCTTCATCCCCGACGGCGACACCCGCGGGTGGCTCGCCGAGAAGGTGGGCGCCGAGCAGGGTGACGTCGTGGACCGCGAGGGATCGGTCGTCGGGCGGCACGAGGGAGCGCACGCGTTCACGGTCGGTCAGCGCCGGGGGCTGCAGCTCGGTGTCCCCGCCGCGGACGGCAAGCCGCGGTTCGTCCTCGAGGTGCGTCCCGTCTCGAACACGGTCGTCGTCGGGCCGAAGGAGGCTCTCGCGACGGCGGAGATCTCCGGGGAGCGGCACAGCTGGGCCGGACGTGCTCCTGCCGACGACGTGTTCGCGTGCGACGTGCAGATCCGCGCGCACGCGGATCCGGTCCCCGCGCGGGCGAGCGTGCGCGACGGGTCGATCACGGTCGTCCCCGAGACCCCCTTCGACGGCGTCGCGCCCGGTCAGACGGCGGTGCTGTACGACGGGACCCGGGTGATCGGGCAGTTCACGATCGCGCGGACCGTCTCCGCCGTCCCCCAGAACGCCTGACCCGGCGGCCCCGATCGACCTCGGCGAACGCCGCGCGGAGGTCCGTGTGCGCGAAGCGGAATCCGGCGCCCACGAGCCGCTCGGGGAAGACCCATCTGCTCTTGAGGATCAGTTCCGGCTCGGTCCGCAGCGCCCACATCGCGATCTCGAGCATCCAGCGCAGCGACGGCAGGCCCACCGGCATCGCGACGACGCCGCGGAGGGTGCGCATGAGGGTGCGGTTGTCGGATGCCTCGGGCACCGCGATGTTGACGGGGCCGGAGATGTCGTCCCGCTCGATGAGGAAGCGGACGGCGCGGAGCACGTCCTCGATGTGCACCCAGCTGAAGCGCTGGCGCCCCCGGGTGCGGTACCAGGGCGGCCGGTCGCCCGTCGGCTCGTCGCCGATGCCCCGGTAGCGACGGTGCGGCGGGACCCAGCCGTCGTGCTGCGGCCCGCCGAGCCCGGTGCGCGCGAGGGTGAGCAACATCCGAGAGGCGGGGCCGTCGCCGACGACGATCGCCAGACGCAGGGCGACGCGGCGCGTGCGCGGCAGTTCTCCCGCGAAGAACGCACGCTCCCACGACCGCGCGACGTCGACCGAGAAGCCCTGTCCGAGTTCGCCGCCCGATTCGGTGTTCGGGCGGTCCATCGCGTGGCGGTAGATCGTCGCGGTGGACGCATTGAGCCAGAGCGGGGGCGGGGCGGATGCCGCGGCCACCGCAGCCTGCAGGGCGCGCGTCGTCTCCACCCGCGACCGCAGGATCTCGTCGCGGTTGCGATCGGTGTAGCGACAGTCGACGGACTTCCCGGCGAGGTTCACGAGCAGGTCGGAGCCGTCGACGGCGGCCGCGAGCGCGTCGGGATCGTCCCAGCGGACGGCGGCGGTGCGTCCGACGGTGACGACGTCGTACCCGTCGTCCGTGAGGGCTGCGACGAGAGCCTCACCGATGAATCCGCCGGCCCCGGCGACGACGGCACGTGGACGGGACATGCCTCGACGCTACCGGGTCCCGTCGCCGGTAGATTCCGACCATGGACTCCGAGGGCCGGGAACACGCCGCATCCGTGTACGAACGCGCCGTCGGATCCGGCATCCGCTCGCTGCCTCCGGTACTGCGACGCTACTTCGGCCCGGTGCCGGAGGGGCACGTCGGCGTGGGGGAGGGCGTCTACGAGATCGTCGGCTCGCGCTACCGGCGCGCGGCCGGGGCTCTGCTGCGGTGGTCCGCGCGGCACGACGTGCTGTTCGCCGAGAGCGGGCGCGACATCCCGTTCGTGGTGGAGAACCGGGCCGCCGCGGACGGCACACTCCGGGGCATGCGCTGGTTCGGTTTCCCGCGGGCGACCCGCGTTATGCGCGACACGATGCACGTCGACGGCGGCGAGATCGTCCAACGGCTCGGTCGCCGCGGCGGTCTCGAGGTCCGCCTGGCCGCCCGTGCGTCGGCGGAGGGGATGCTGCTGCGCTCGCGCCGTCTCGCGTGGCGGATCCGCGGCCTCCGGGTCCCGCTGCCGCGCATCGCGGGGGTGGAGGTCCGGGAGACGGAGGACGGGAACGGCCGGCAGCGCGTCGACGTCCGACTGCGGATGCCGCTGCTCGGCGAGGTGTTCCGTTACTCCGGGACCTTCGTCTACCGCATCGTGCCGGAGTGCGATACGGTCCCGGTCGTGTCGCCGGCCCTCCCTACACTGTCGATGTGGCTGACGCAGAACTCCCCGAACTGACCCTCGATGAGGCCCGCGCAGAGGCCGCGCGGCTCACGGAGAAGATCATCGGCGCGCGCGAGGCCTACTACGGGGGCGACGTCGGTCTGGTCGACGACGCCACCTACGACGGGTGGATGCAGCGCCTCGAAGCGATCGAGCGCGCGCACCCCGAGCTGCAGGGGCAGGATTCGCCGACGCAGACCGTCGGCGCGGCGGAGTCGTCGATGTTCGCTCCCGTCGAGCACGCCGAGCGGATGCTGAGCCTCGACAACGTCTTCTCGCCGGACGAACTGCGGGAGTGGTGCACGAAGGCCGAGGCCGCAGCGGGGCGCAAGGTGCGATGGCTGACGGAGCTCAAGATCGACGGGCTCGCCATCTCGCTGCGTTACGAGAACGGTGTGCTGACCTCGGCGGCGACCCGCGGCGACGGCCGCATCGGGGAGGACGTCACGGTGAACGCGGTGCGCGTGGCCGGGATCCCGGAGCGGCTGTCGGGGGAGGGGCATCCCCCTCTCGTCGAGGTGCGGGGGGAGGTCTTCATCCCGGTGGCGGCGTTCGAGGACCTCAACGCGCTGCAGGCGCGTCTGCGCGACCGCGTCGTCGCAGACGCCGCCTCCCGTCCCCGTTACGACGAGGAGAAGGCGCAGAAGAGCGCGGCGCGACGCTTTCCGGCGTTCGCCAATCCGCGCAACGCCGCGAGCGGAGGGCTGCGCCAGCAGCTCGACAAGAAGTCGGGGCTCGAACTCGAAGCCGGCGAGGCCCGTCTCTCGTCCCTCCGCATGTACGTCCACGGCATCGGCGCCTGGCCCGACCCGCCCGTGTCCGCTCAGAGCGAGGTGTACGGCTTGCTCGCCGAATGGGGCCTGCCGGTCAGCCCCTATCCGCAGACGTTCGACGACGTCGACGGCGTCCTCGCCTTCGTCGCCGAGTACGGCGAGAAGCGCCACTCGGTCGCGCACGAACTCGACGGCATCGTCGTGAAGGTCGACGAGCTGTCCCTGCACGACGAGCTCGGCGCGACCAGCCGTGCCCCGCGCTGGGCGATCGCGTACAAGTACCCGCCCGAAGAGGTGCAGACGCGGCTCCTCGACATCATCGTCTCGGTCGGGCGCACCGGGCGCGCCACCCCGTACGCGCAGATGGCGCCGGCGCTCGTCGCGGGTAGCGTCGTGCGCCAGGCGACCCTGCACAACCAGGACGTCGTCAAGGCGAAGGGCGTCCTGATCGGCGACATGGTCGTGCTCCGCAAGGCCGGGGACGTCATCCCCGAGGTGCTGGGCCCGGTCGCCGAACTCCGCGACGGCACGGAGCGCGCCTTCGTCATGCCGACGGCGTGCCCGGAGTGCGGATCGACCCTCGCGCCGGCCAAAGAGGGCGACATCGACCTGCGCTGCCCCAACACGCGCGGCTGCCCCGCACAGGTCCGCGGGCGCGTCGAGCACATCGGCTCGCGCGGCGCACTCGACATCGAGGCGCTCGGCGAGGTCACTGCGGCCGCGCTGACCCAACCGATCGATCCGCAGCAGCCGGCGCTCGAGACCGAGGCGGGACTGTTCGAGCTGACCCTGGAGCGGCTCGTGCCCATCGAGGTCATCGTCCGCGACGCCGAGACCGGCGAGCCGCGGGTCGACGAGAGCACCGGCGAGGTCGTCCGCCGCGCGCCGTTCCGCCGCAACCCCACCGCGGCGGAGAAGAAGGAGGGCCTCACGGGTCCGCAGCCGTCGGCGCAGGCCCTCACCCTCATCGACGAGCTCGAGAAGGCCAAGACGAAGGATCTGTGGCGCTTCCTCGTCGCGTTGAACATCCGCCACGTCGGACCCGTCGCCGCGCGCGCGCTGGCGCAGTACTTCGGGTCGCTCGACGCGATCCGGGCCGCCTCGCGCGACGAGCTCGCTGCGGTCGACGGTGTCGGCGGGATCATCGCCGACGCGCTCATCGACTGGTTCGCCGTCGACTGGCACGTCGAGATCGTCGACCGCTGGACCGCCGCGGGCGCGCGGCTGGCCACGCCCGGGCACCCGGGACCCGGCGCCGCGGCCGCGGCCGGAGGAGTGCTCGAGGGCATCACCGTCGTCGCGACGGGCTCGCTCGAGGGGTACACCCGCGAGGGCGCGCAGGAGGCCATCATGCAGGCGGGCGGCAAAGCGGCGTCGAGCGTCTCGAAGAAGACGGACTTCGTCGCCGCCGGGCCCGGTGCGGGATCGAAGCTCGCGAAGGCCGAGGCCCTCGGCATCCGGATCATCGACGCCGCGCAGTTCCACGTCCTCGTCACCGAGGGTCCGGCCGCGCTCGGCGACGTTCCCGCCGCGGAGTGACGCTCAGGCGTCCTTCGCGAGGAGCGCGTCGCGCACCTGTCGGCGCAGGACCTTGCCGATGAGCGAGCGCGGCAGCTCGACGACCGTCTCGATCCGCTTCGGCACCTTGTAGGGCGTCAGCCGGGTGCGGGCGAACGCGCGGACGTCCTCGACGTCGACTTCGCTCATCCCCGGGGCGGGGATCACGACGGCGACGACCTGCTCGCCGCTGTGTGCGTCGGGGAGACCGACGACGGCGGCATCCGCCACCTGCGGGTGCTGTCGGAGCGTGGCCTCGACCTCGGTGGGCGACACGTTGAAGCCGCCGGTGACGATCAGCTCCTTGAGGCGGTCGACCACGCGGAAGAAGCCGTCGGCGTCGCGCTCGACGATATCGCCGGTGTGGAACCAGCCGTCGACGAGCACCTTCTCGGTCTCCTCCGGCTTACCGTAGTACCCCGAGAACACCTGCGGTCCCCGCACGACCAGCTCGCCCGGCCCGCCGTCGCCGAGGACACGCGACGGGTTGTCGGGGTCGACGACCCGCGCGTCCGTCCCCGGGATCGGGATGCCGATGGTGCCCGCCTTCCGGTTGTCGGCGGGCGGGTTGACCATGAGGACGGGGGAGCACTCGCTCAGGCCGTAGCCCTCGATGAGGTAACCGCCGGTGGCCTCCTCGAACGGCTCGACGAGGGCAGGGGACAGGGCCATCGCCCCCGAGACGCCGATCCGGATGCCGCGGATCGAAGCGCCGCGCTCGCGTGCCCGCGCGAGCAGCCGCTCGGCGATGGGAGGGACGAGCGGGAGGACGGTGGGCGGGTGCTTCTTGATCGCATCGATCACCATGTCCGCGTCGAACTTGGGGAAGAGCACGAGACGCGCCCCCATCGACATCGCGAAGGTGAGGCAGAGGGTGAGCCCGTAGGCGTGGAACATCGGCAGGACGGCGTAGAAGACGCATCCGTCCCCGCGCTGCACGGCCGGGATGAACGCCTGGCTCTGCCGGGCGTTGGCGAGCAGGTTTCGGTGCGTCAGCATCGCCCCCTTCGGCGTGCCCGTCGTCCCCGAGGTGTACTGCAGGACCGCGAGGTCGTCGGTCTGCGGACCGGGGTGGGATGCCGCCAGTGCCGGCGTCCGCACGAGGTCATCCCACGACAGCGCACCGCGCGCCGGCGAGGTCAACGCGGCACGCGATTCCCGCGCCTTCCTCACCGGCAGGCGGAGCGCGAGACGGGTGTGCAGCGGCAGCGCCCGCGTGACGTCGACGGCGATGAGCGCCTCGACCCGGAGATCGGCGGGGAACCCCTGCACGGTCGGCGCGACCTTGTCCCACACGATGGCGTGCCGCGCGCCGTGGTCCTGGAACTGCGTCCGCAGCTCCCGCGGGGTGTAGAGCGGGTTGTGCTCGACGACGACCGCGCCCAGTCGCAGGACGGCGTAGAACGCGATGATGTGCTGCGGGCAGTTGGGGAGGACGATCGCGACCCGGTCGCCCTTGTTCACCCCGAGATCGCGCAGCCCCGCGGCGGCCCGGTTCACGGCGTCGTGCAGGGCCGCGTAGGTCGTCTCGCGGCCGAAGAACTGGAGGGCGGGCGCGTCCGGGTAGTCGCGCGCGGACTCGTCGAGCAGGTCCATCAACGACCCGTCGATGGGCGGCAGGTCCAGGGGGACGCCCTCACCGTACGAGGAGAGCCACGGGCGATCGGCGGAGGGCGAATCGGTCACGCCCCCAGCCTAGGGCGCGGGTCGGCGCGGGCTCGGGAGGGCGACCGGCCCGAACTAGACTGTCGGGGTGTCTGAAATCACCCCCGATCTCGTGCGCCATCTCGGCGTGCTCGCCCGGATCCAGCTGAGCGACGAGGAGGTGGAGCGGCTCACCGGCCAGCTCGACGCGATCGTCGACAACATCGCCAAGGTGTCCGAAGTCGCCACCCCCGAGGTCGTCGCGACGAGCCACCCGATCCCGCTGCGCAACGTCTTCCGCCCCGATGTCCCCGGCGACATGCTGACCGTCGACGAGGTGCTCCAGAACGCACCGGATGCCGCCGACGGCCGCTTCCGCGTGACCGCGATCCTGGGGGAGGAGCAGTGAGCGACATCCTGAAACTGACCGCCGCCGACCTCTCCGCGAAGCTGCGCTCCGGCGAGCTCTCGAGCGTCGAGGCGACGCAGGTCCACCTCGACCGCATCGCCGCCGTCGACGGCGACGTGCACGCCTTCCTCCACGTCTCCGACCACGCGGTCGAGGTCGCGGCGGACATCGACCGCCGTCGCGCCGCCGGCGAGGAGCTCGGCGAGCTGGCCGGCGTGCCCTTGGCGATCAAGGACGTCCTCGTGACGACCGACATGCCCTCCACGAGCGGCTCGAAGATCCTCGAGGGCTACATGTCGCCCTACGACGCGACCGTCGTCGCACGATCCCGGGCGGCGGGCCTCGTCCCGCTCGGCAAGACCAACATGGACGAGTTCGCGATGGGCTCGTCGACCGAGCACTCGGCGTACGGCCCGACCCGCAACCCGTGGGACCTCGATCGGATCCCCGGCGGCTCCGGCGGCGGTTCGGCCGCTGCGGTCGCCGCCTTCGAAGCACCGCTCGCGCTCGGTTCCGACACGGGCGGCTCGATCCGCCAGCCCGCGCACGTCACCGGCACCGTCGGTATGAAGCCCACATACGGCGGTGTGAGCCGCTACGGCGCGATCGCCCTCGCCTCCAGCCTCGACCAGGTCGGTCCCGTCTCGCGCACCGTCCTCGACTCGGCGCTCCTGCACGACGTCATCGGCGGACACGACCCGCACGACGCGACGTCGCTGACCGACGCCTGGCCGTCGTTCGCCACCGCCGCCCGCGAGGGCGCGACCGGCGAGGTCCTCAAGGGTCTGAAGGTCGGCGTCATCCGCGAGCTCGACGACTCCGGCTTCCAGTCCGGCGTCTCGGCATCCTTCCGAGCGTCCCTCGCCGCGATGGAGGCAGCCGGCGCCGAGATCGTCGAGGTCAGCGCACCGCACTTCGAGTACGGCGTCGCCGCGTACTACCTGATCCTCCCGGCGGAGGCGTCCAGCAACCTGGCGAAGTTCGACTCGGTCCGTTTCGGGATGCGGGTGAACGTGCCCGGCGGCACCGTCGAGGACGTCATGGCCGCGACGCGCGACGCCGGCTTCGGCGACGAGGTCAAGCGCCGCGTCATCCTCGGCACCTACGCGCTCTCGGCGGGCTACTACGACGCCTACTACGGCAGCGCGCAGAAGGTCCGCACCCTCATCCAGCGCGACTTCGACGAGGCGTTCGCGCAGGTCGACGTCATCGCGACGCCGTCCGCGCCGACGACCGCGTTCCGTCTGGGCGAGCAGCTCGACGACCCGCTGCAGATGTACCTCAACGACGTCACGACCATCCCGGTCAACCTCGCCGGCGTCCCCGGCATCTCGATCCCCTCGGGCCTCGCGGCAGAGGACGGGTTGCCCGTCGGCATCCAGTTCGTCGCTCCCGCCCGCGAGGACGCGCGCCTGTACCGCGTGGGGGCGGCGCTCGAGGCGCTGCTCGTCGACAGCTGGGGCGGTCCGATCCTGGACCGCGCCCCGATCCTCGGAGGAGCCCGCTGATGGCCAAGGACGCGCTGATGGACTTCGACAAGGCGCTCGAGCTGTTCGAGCCCGTCCTCGGATTCGAGGTCCACGTCGAGCTCAACACCGAGACCAAGATGTTCTCGCCCGCCGGCAACCCCGCCAACGAGGCGAACCACGACGCGGCGCCCAACACGCTCGTCGCGCCCGTCGACATGGGGCTCCCGGGGTCGCTGCCCGTCGTCAACGAGACGGCCGTGCGGTACTCGATCAGCCTGGGCCTCGCCCTCGGCTGCTCGATCGCGCCGTCGTCGCGGTTCGCGCGGAAGAACTACTTCTACCCGGACCTCGGCAAGAACTACCAGATCTCGCAGTACGACGAGCCCATCGCCTTCGAGGGCAGCGTCGAGATCGAGCTCGAGGGCGGCGACGTCGTCGTCGTGCCGATCGAGCGCGCGCACATGGAGGAGGATGCGGGCAAGCTCACCCACATGGGCGGCGCGACCGGTCGCATCCAGGGTGCCGAGTACTCGCTCGTCGACTACAACCGCGCCGGCGTTCCCCTCGTCGAGATCGTCACCAAGCCGATCTTCGGCACGGAGCACCGCGCCCCCGAGGTCGCCAAGGCCTACGTCGCCGCGATCCGCGACATCGTGCGCTCGCTCGGCATCTCCGAGGCCCGCATGGAGCGCGGCAACCTCCGCTGCGACGCGAACGTCTCGCTGCGCCCGCGCGGACAGGAGAAGCTCGGCACCCGCACCGAGACGAAGAACGTCAACTCGATGCGCTCGGTCGAGCGCGCCGTGCGCTACGAGATCCAGCGGCAGGCCGCGATCCTCGCCGCCGGCGGCACCATCACCCAGGAGACGCGGCACTGGCACGAGGACACCGGACGCACCTCGCCGGGTCGTCCCAAGTCGGATGCCGACGACTACCGCTACTTCCCCGAGCCCGACCTGCTCCCCGTCGAGCCGTCCGCAGAGCTGATCGAAGAGCTCCGCGCGGCGCTCCCCGAGGCTCCGGCGGTGTACCGGCGCCGGCTGAAGGCGGAGTGGGGGTTCACCGACCTCGAGTTCCAGGACGTCGCGAACGGCGGGCTGCTCGCCGAGGTCGAGGCGACGATCGCCGCCGGCGCGTCACCGGCATCCGCCCGCAAGTGGTGGACGGGCGAGATCACCCGCATCGCGAACGCGCAGGGCACCGAGCCCGCCGCCCTCGTGTCGCCGGAGTCGGTGGCGCAGCTGCAGAAGCTGGTGGATGCCGGCACCCTCACCGACAAGCTGGCCCGCCAGGTCCTGGAAGGCGTCATCGCGGGGGAGGGCACGCCCCAGGAGGTCGTCGACGCCCGCGGTCTCGCCGTGGTCTCGGACGACGGGGCGCTCATCGCCGCGATCGACGAGGCCCTCGCCGCCCAGCCCGACGTGCTCGCGAAGATCCAGGACGGCAAGGTCCAGGCCGCCGGCGCCGTCATCGGTGCGGTCATGAAGGCGATGAAGGGCCAGGCGGATGCCGCCCGTGTCCGCGAGCTCATCCTGGAGCGCGCCGGCCAGTGACGCCTTGACGATGCCGTCGGCACCGGATCCGTACCGGTGTCGGCGGCATCGTCGACAATGGAGGTATGGGACGCGGTGACGGGACGGGGCGGATCGTCTCGCCCGACGGCGCCGACGACACCGGCACCCGCATCCTCCACGTCGACATGGACGCGTTCTACGCGTCGGTCGAGGTCCTCTACGACCCCTCCCTGGCGGGCAAGCCGCTCATCGTCGGCGGCATGGAGGGGCGCGGCGTCGTCTCGAGCGCCTCGTACGAGGCTCGGCGCTTCGGCGTGCGCTCCGCGATGTCGGTCGGCCGCGCCCTGCAGCTGTGCCCGCAGGCGATCGTCGTCGTGCCGCGGTTCGAGCGCTACTCGGAGCTGTCGAAGAAGGTCATGGCCATCTTCCGCGACGTCACCCCGCTCGTGGAGCCGCTCTCGATCGACGAGGCGTTCCTCGATGTGAGCGGCGCGCGCCGGCTGTGGGGGAGTCCCGGCGAGATCGCCCGCATGGTCCGGCGTCGCGTGCTCGACGAGACCGGACTGACGTGCAGCATCGGCGTCGCGGCCACGAAGCACGTCGCCAAGATCGCCTCGACCGTGTCGAAGCCCGACGGCCTCCTCATCGTCAGTGAGTCGGAGACCCAGGCGTTCCTCGCGGCGCGGCCCGTGGGCGCGCTGTGGGGCGTGGGACCGAAAGCAGCCGAGGCGCTCGAGGCCCGCGGCATCCGGATGGTGTCGGACATCCTGAACACGCCCCGGGGCGTGCTCGACCGGGCGCTGGGACCGGCGATGGGGGCACGGGTGTCGCAGCTGGCCCGCGGGATCGATCCGCGGTCCGTGCAGACCGAGCACACCGAGAAGAGCGTGGGTCACGAGGAGACCTTCCTCGAGGACGTGTCCGACGTCGCGACGCTGCGGAGCGAGTTCCGGCGGTTGTCGGACCGGGTCGCGAGCCGCCTCCGCGCGGGCGGCTGGGAGGCCCGCACGATCGCGGTGAAGGTGCGGTTCTCCGACTTCACGACGCTGTCGCGGTCGGTGAGCGTCCCCGAGCCCACCAACGTCGGCCAACGCATCGGCGACGTCGCCCTCGATCTCTTCTCGAAGATCGACCTCGTGCAACCCGTGCGCCTCATCGGCGTCCGCGGCGAGAAGCTGACCACCGACGGGGTGGGCGGCCTCGCACTGTGGGACGACGATGCCGAGTGGCGCCGCGTCGACGCCGCGCTCGACGACGCGCGCTCGCGCTTCGGGCGCGGCGCCGTGACGCGGGCGAGCACACTCGGCCCGAGACGCGACGTCAATGCGCTGCCGACCAACCCGCGACCGGTGCAGGAGTGAGGATGCGTCACGCGCAAGCCCCTGTGCGCGACCGTGCGACCGGCTAGCGTGGTCGTCATGGCCAACCTCCCTCTCGAACTCGGCAAGCAGTTCGCGTCCCTCGGTGTCACGAGCGTCTACGGCGAGCAGCAGGACGTCGACGGCATCCGGCTCATCCCCGTCGCCCTCACCTGGTCGGGCTTCGGCGCGGGGGAGGACCCCAACGGCGGCGGCGGTGGTGGCGGCGGTGCCGCGATCCCGGTCGGCGCCTACATCCGCAAGGGCGACGACCTGCGGTTCGAGCCGAACCTCGTGTCGCTCCTCGCCGTCGGGATCCCCTTCGTGTGGGTCGCCGGACGGGCGCTCAGCCGCGTCATCCGTGCCCTCACCCGCTGACTCCTCCCTCACCACTGCGGCCGCGGCGGGGATCAAGCGGGTCGCCGACGCGGTGAACGCGGCGCCCAGCGTCCCGGTTCTCGTCCTGATCGACGGACGCTCGGGTGCTGGCAAATCGACCTTCGCCGACACGCTGGCCGCGCGGTTCCCGGATGCGGCCGTCGTTCGGCTCGATGACGTCTATCCGGGGTGGGACGGCCTGCGGGCGGCGACCGACATCGTGCACGAACGGGTCCTGACGCCGCTCCGGCGCGGGGAGGCCGCTCGATGGCCGCTGTGGGACTGGTCCCGCGACAGACCGTCGGGACGTCACGCGACGGTGGACCCCGCCCCGGTGATCATTGTCGAGGGGGCCGGCGTCCTCACCGCGGCATCCGCCGCTCTCGCGGACATCACGGTCTGGCTGGACGCACCGGATGTCGCGCGCAAGACGCGCGCCCTCGCCCGCGACGGCGACGCCTATCGCCCGCACTGGGAGCGGTGGGCGGCGCAGGAGGACGCGCACCTGCGCGAGAACCGACCGGCCGAACTCGCCCGGATCGTCGTGCCGCTGCCCTGACCGGGCCTCAACCGTCGAGGGCGCGGACGAGCACGTCGAGTCGGTACCCGACCCACTCGTAAACCCCGAAGCGCGGATCCCCGTCGCCGTCGTGGTCCTCGCCGGTGACGCCGAGTCGCTCCGCGAGCACGAGCCGCAGCGCGGCGAGGGTCCGCAGCCACGCGCCGGCGACCTCCGGCGTCAGCTCGACGACCAGCGCGTCCTCGGCCTGGGTGCGGTCGAGCTCCGCGGGGTCCAGGTCGCGTCCGTCCCGGCGCAGCGACGCGCGCACCACCCCGGCATCCGTCAGCCGTCGCTCCAGGATGTCGTCCTGCGTGAGCCGGCGGAACTCCGCGGCTGCGTCGGCGTCGTCGCGGTAGGCATCGGGGACGAGCCGGCGGACGGCGGGATCGCGAGCGTCGCGCTCGGCCACGACCTCCTCGAACTGCGCGAGAAGGTCCGACAGGTGCGCCGCCTCGAGCAGCGTGAGCTCGAGGGTGATTCGCCGACCGGTCACGAGCCGGCCTCGCGCACCGTCGCCCAGAGTCCGTAATCGTGCATCGCCTGCGCGTGGAGTTCCATCTGCTCCCGCGACCCTTCGGCCACGACGGCGTGCCCGTCGTGGTGGACCGCCAGCATCAACCGGTGCGCCTTCTCACGGGAGTACCCGAAGTACTCGCGGAAGACGTGGACGACGTAGCTCATGAGGTTCACCGGGTCGTTCCAGACGACCGTCTGCCAGGGACCCGAGGTGGATGCCTGCAGGTCGACCTGTTCGTCGAGGTCGGGGCTCGCGATGCTCATGTCACGCCCATCCCAGTTCGTGCAGTCGTGTGTCGTCGATCCCGTAGAAGTGGGCGATCTCGTGCACGAGTGTCGTGTGCACCTCGTCGCGCAGCTGATCGAGGTCGTCGCACGCATCCAGGTGCGGCTCGCGGTAGACGATGATGCGGTCGGGGAGATCCCCCATTCCGTACCGGTCGCGCTCGGTCAGGGCGAGGCCGTCGTACAGTCCGAGCAGATCGAGGGATCCGTCCTCGGGACGGTCCTCGACGACGAAGACGACGTTGTCGAGACCGGCGACCATCTCATCGGGCAGGGCGTCGAGTTCGGACGCCACGAGGTCCTCGAAGGCCTCGGCATCCATCTCGATCACGATCGCGCCTCATGAGGGGAAAGCATGGGGTGAGTAACGGGACTCGAACCCGCGACCCCCTGGACCACAACCAGGTGCTCTACCAACTGAGCTATACCCACCATGTGCCCGTCTCCGGGCAACCACACAAGTGTATTACAGACCCGAGGCGAACGATGACACCGTCGCGGCCGCGGCGCTCCGCGCGTCGTCGCTCGTCGGTCCGGGGGCGGCGACGAAGACCGTCTCGCGGTAGTACGCGAGTTCGCGGATGCTCTCGCGGATGTCGGCGAGGGCGCGGTGTCCGCCGTCCTTCGCGGGGGCGTTGAAGTACGCGCGGGGGTACCAGCGCCGGGCCAGTTCCTTCACGCTCGACACGTCCACGTTGCGGTAATGCAGCCACCGGTCGACACGCGGCATGTAGCGGGCGAGGAACATCCGGTCCGTGCCGATCGTGTTGCCCGCCAGCGGCGCCTTGCCCTCGGGCACGAAGCGCTGGATGTACTCGAGCACCTGGAACTCGGCGTCGGCGAGGCTGACGCCGTTCGGGATCTCGGTCAGCAGCCCCGAGCTCTCGTGCATCTTCGTGACGAAGTCGTTCATGTGGGCGAGGGCTGAGTCGTCCGGCTTGATGACGATCTGGAACCCCGGGTCGAGCACGCGGAGGTCGAAGTCGGTGATGACGACGGCGACCTCGACGAGCTCGTCCACCGACAGGTCGAGGCCCGTCATCTCGCAGTCGATCCAGACGAGGCGGTCGTTCTCCGCAGCTGACACGTGGTCTCCTCCCACAGGAGTCGGCGTGGTCACGGCGACTCGGAGCCCCTCCAGGAGGATTCGAACCCCCGACCTGGCGGGTAGAAACCGCTCGCTCTGTCCACTGAGCTATGGAGGGAAGGATGCTCGTTCCCCAGGCTACCGCTCAGACCGCGATGGTCGCTCGGCGCACGCGCAGGGCCCGCCAGCGTGCCGACAGGTCGAGCGCGAGGTGGACGCCGGGGCCGATGAGGACGGCGAACAGGACGGTCCCGAGCCCGACCGTGCCGCCGAGGAGCCAGCCGGTGACGAGCACGCTGCCCTCGACCGCGAACCGGCACACCCAGATCGGCCAGCCGAAGCGGGCGTGCAGCCCCGTCATGAGTCCGTCCCGAGGGCCCGGCCCGAGGTCGGCCCCGAGGTAGATCCCGGATGCGGCGGCGATGAGCGCGATGCCCAGGAGGAAGACGACGACACCCCAGAGGTAGTTCCCGACCGGGGGGATCACGGCCAGCGCGCCCTGCATGACCGTCCCGACGACGAGGATGTTCGCGATCGTCCCGATCCCGGGCTTCTGACGGAGCGGGATCCACGCCAGCAGGACGAGGGCGCCGGTGAGGACGACGATCCAGCCGATGCCGATCCCGGTCTGCAGCGCGAGTCCCTCGGCGAGCACCGTCCAGGGGTCGAGGCCGATGCCGGCCTGGACGAGCACGGCGCATCCGATGCCGAAGAGAGCGAGGCCGACGACGAGACGGACGAGGCGGAGGGTCATGAGTCCATTCCAGCGTACGATTGGCCTCCTGCACACAGTCCAATCTCGGATCGGTGGACCATGGACTCTCGAATCGGCGCCCGGACCCTCGCCAGCGCCCTCGGCGGCTGGCGGACGCGGACGCCCACCTACGAAGCCCTCGCCGACGGCATCCGACTGCTCTGCCTCGACAACCGCATCCCGGCCAACACCGCTCTTCCCGCCGAGCGGGAGCTCGCCGTCACCCTCGGACTCAGCCGCGCGACCGTCGCCGCCGCCTACCGCTCCCTGCGCGACAGCGGTCACATCGAGAGCACCCGCGGATCGGGGAGCGTGACGCTCCCGCAGGTGCGCCGCGGGACGGGCCGGGTCTTCGACGACGGGGACGGCATCGACCTGCAGCAGGCGAGTCCTGCTGCGTGGCCCGGGCTCGCGGGGATCATCGCAGAGGTCGGTGCCGATGCGGCATCCCTCGTCGGCCGACCGGGCTACGACATCGTCGGCAGCAGCGAGCTGCGCACGGCGATCGCGGACCGGTACACGATGCGCGGCCTCCCGACTGCTCCCGACGAGATCCTGGTGACGAACGGAGGCCAGCACGCCATCCATCTCGTCACCTCCGCCCTCCTGCGTCCGGGCACGACGGCGCTGCTCGAGACGCCCACCTACCCGCACGCGACCGAGGCGATCAAGGCGACGGGCGCAAGGGTGACGGGGACCCCGGTCACCGTGGAGGACGGCTGGGACCTCGACCGCGCGGTCCAGGCCTTCCGCCGTGCCCGGCCCACCCTCGCGTACCTCATGCCGTGGTTCCAGAATCCGACAGGTCGGAGCATGACGACGGCAGATGCGGCGACGTTCCGCGCCGCGGCCGACGGCGCGGGCACCGTGCTCGTGATCGACGAGACGACGGCGGAGCTCTCCATCGACGGCGACACCCCCGCGGCGCTCGACTTCGGCCCGCGCGCCGTCCGGATCGGCTCCCTCGGCAAGACGGTCTGGGGCGGACTGCGTGTGGGATGGGTGCGCGCCGAGCGGGCGTTCGTCCGCCGCCTCGTCGCGTCGCGGCCGCGGCGGGACCTCGGGACGGCGGAGTTCGAGCAGGCCGTCGCGACGCGGCTGGTCCGCTCGATGCACGAGATCCTGCCCCAGCGGGCGGAGCTGCTCGGACGGGGGAGGGATGCCGCCGTCGCCGCGCTGCGCGAGATGGCGCCGACCTGGTCGGTGCCGGTGCCCCGTGGCGGTGTCTCGCTCTGGGTCGGGCTGGACGCGCCGCGCAGCGGCGGCCTGGTCCTGGCGGCTCGTCGCGAGGGGGTGCTCCTCTCGGCGGGTCCGCGCTTCTCGGTGGACGGCGGCTACGACGGACACCTGCGCCTGCCCTTCACCGCACCGGCGGAGCAGATCCGTCAGGCTGTCGCCGTGCTGGCGCGCGTGTGGCCGGAGGTGACCGGTCGCACCGCGCTCCACCCCGTCGAGGAGCGCGAAGCGGTCGCCGCGATCGTCTGAACGACCGTCAGCGGGAGTCGTGGAGGGCGGCGACGGCGTCCTCGACGCGCCAGAACTCCCCGACGTCGACGAACCCGCCCGCCGCGGCGCGGTAGCGTCGGGCGCGGTAGCGGCATCCGTCACCGTCACCGGTCCGTGCGACGTGGCCGATCACGCGCCCCGACCCGTCGACGACACGCGCCACGCGGTCGGACACCGTGACCAACCGGTATGCACGGAGCCGGTGGGCGGTGCTCGCTGCGATGGTGCTCATGGTCCCTCCTCCGACGGGTCCACACGGTACGCTCGGCCTCCGACACTCCTCCCTCGGGGAACAGCGCAGCCGTCGCGCGCGTTGTCACCGGTGACGATCCAACAGTGAAAGGAAGGTCTCGCATGCAGACCTATGTGCTTGCCGGAGGCTGCTTCTGGTGTCTCGACGCCGCCTACCGCGCTCTCAACGGAGTCGTCTCGGTGGAGTCGGGATACGTCGGCGGATCGGTGCCGTCGCCGACCTACGAGCAGGTGTGCACCGGGACCACCGGGCACGCCGAGGCGGTCAAGGTGACCTTCGACGAGGAGATCATCCCGTCCGACGTCATCCTCGATGCGTTCTTCACGATGCACGACCCGCGGCAGCTGAACCGCCAGGGCAACGACGTCGGCACCCAGTACCGGTCGGCGATGTTCCCCGCCGACGACGCGCAGCGCGAGACGTTCGAGCGTGCCGCCGAGCGCGCCGCCGACTGGTGGGGCGGCGGACTCGTCACCACCATGGAGCCGCTGACGGAGTGGTACCCGGCCGAGGACTACCACCAGGACTTCTTCGCGAAGAACCCCGGTCAGGGCTACTGCCTCGCCGTCGCCGTCCCGAAGGTGAATAAGGTCCGGGCGCGGTTCGGCGAGTACGCCCGCAGCTGAGCCTCCTCCACAACGCCTCGGCCCCCAATCGGTTCCACCGGTCGGGGGCCGAGGCGTTCGTGCGTGCGGTTCCGGCCCGATTCTGAGGGGGCTCCGACGCCCGCCGGGCACGCGGGCGTCGGAGCATCATCCGGGCACGCCGTGCCCCCGACCTCTCAAGGAGTCGCAATGAAGGATCACATCACGATCGTCGGCAACGTCGGCGCGGACCCCGAGTTCCGGCGGCTGCCCGACGGCACACCGGTGGTCTCCCTGCGGGTGGCGAGCACCGAACGCCGGTACGACGCGAAGGCCGGCGCGTGGGTCGACGGACACACGAGCTGGTACCGGGTGTCGGTGTTCCGCGCCCTCGGCGAGCACGTGGCCGCCTCCGTCCGACGGGGACAGCGCGTCGTCGTGCTCGGCACCCTCGCGATCAAGCGGTGGGAGGCCGGGGAGAAGTCGGGGACGGATGCCGAGATCGACGCTCTCGCCGTCGGGCACGACCTCGCGTTCGGGACGACCGTCTTCACCGGAACGAGTCGGCCGCGGGAGGAGGCCCGACCGACCGAGGCGGATGCCGAGTGGGCACCGGCCGGGCCGGTCGCGGACTCCGCGGACGACCGCGTCGACCGCCCCGAACCGGTCGCGACGCCGTTCTGAGGGGACCCAGCCGGCTCGGAGGGCGCACGCCCTAGACTCTGGCCCGTGCGCCGACACCAGTCCCCGCGGGGAACCCGCCTGCTCCTCATCGCGCTCGCCCCCGCCGTGGCCGTGTCCCTCGTCGCGTGCGCGCCGGATGCGGCGCCGCGTGCCTCCGAGCCGGCATCCCCTTCGCCGTCGGTGTCGTCGGCGAGCCCCACGCCCACGGGGACCCCGGGGCCCGCGGACGGCTCGGCGGAGGCGCTTCTGCCGACCTTCACCTCCGTCATGGATGAGGTGTGGAGCGGATCGAAGTCCGTGAAGGGCCGCGACTACGTCGACGCGCTCGTCGCCGCGGGGTTCGCGAAGGACGCCATGCAGGTCACCTTCGACGAGACGTCCGTCGGCCTTCCGGCCGACAGCATCCAGTTCTCGGTGCGCATCGAGGACGAGTGCCTCGTCGGGCAGGTCGGTCCGTCCGTGCCGGGCCCGACGGCGCTCGTGATGCCGGGGCTTCCCGAGGGGGAGTGCCTGGTAGGGGAGACCCGCCCGATCGACTGGTGACCGCTCCGCGGTGCCGCAGGGCGAAGCGTCGCCCGTAGACTTGGGTCGTTATGGCCGAATACATCTACTCCATGGTCCGCGCCCGCAAGGCCGTCGGCGAAAAGCTCATCCTCGACGACGTCACGATGGCGTTCCTGCCCGGTGCCAAGATCGGCATGGTCGGCCCCAACGGTGCCGGTAAGTCGACGATCCTGAAGATCATGGCGGGCCTCGACACCCCGTCCAACGGCGAGGCGAAGCTCTCCCCGGGCTTCTCGGTCGGCATCCTCATGCAGGAGCCCGAGCTCGACGAGTCCAAGACGGTCCTCGAGAACATCCAGGACGGTGTGGCGATCAAGCCCAAGCTCGACCGCTTCAACGAGATCTCCGCCCTCATGGCGGACCCCGACGCCGACTTCGACGCGCTCCTGGCCGAGATGGGCACCCTGCAGGAGGAGATCGACGCCGCCGACGGCTGGGACCTCGACTCCCAGCTCGCGCAGGCCATGGACGCCCTGCGCACCCCGCCGGCCGACGCCGCCATCGCGCCGCTGTCCGGTGGTGAGAAGCGCCGCGTCGCCCTCGCCAAGCTCCTGCTCCAGAAGCCGGACCTCCTGCTCCTCGACGAGCCCACCAACCACCTCGACGCCGAGAGCGTGCTCTGGCTCGAGCAGCACCTGCAGGCCTACAAGGGCGCCGTCATCGCCATCACACACGACCGGTACTTCCTCGACAACGTCGCGGAATGGATCGCCGAGGTCGACCGCGGGCGCCTCATCGGCTACGAGGGCAACTACTCGACCTACCTGGAGAAGAAGGCCGAGCGCCTCGACATCCAGGGCAAGAAGGACGCCAAGCTCGCCAAGCGCCTGAAGGACGAGCTCGACTGGGTGCGCTCCAGCGCCAAGGGCCGCCAGACCAAGTCGAAGGCGCGCCTGGCCCGCTACGAGGAGATGGCCGCCGAGGCCGAGCGCACGCGCAAGCTCGACTTCGAGGAGATCACGATCCCGCCCGGGCCCCGCCTCGGCAACGTCGTCATCGAGGCGAAGAAGCTGCAGAAGGGCTTCGGCGACCGTTCGCTCATCGACGGGCTCAGCTTCAGCCTGCCGCCGAACGGCATCGTCGGCGTCATCGGCCCCAACGGCGTCGGCAAGACGACCCTCTTCAAGACGATCGTCGGTCTCGAACCCCTCGACGGCGGCGACCTGAAGATCGGCGAGACCGTCAAGATCAGCTACGTCGACCAGTCGCGCGCCAACATCGACCCCAACAAGACGCTGTGGGAGGTCGTCTCGGACGGGCTCGACATCATCACGGTCGGCAAGACCGAGATCCCCTCGCGCGCCTACGTGTCGAAGTTCGGTTTCAAGGGCCCGGACCAGCAGAAGAAGGCCGGGGTGCTCTCCGGTGGTGAGCGGAACCGCCTGAACCTGGCTCTCACCCTCAAGGAGGGCGGCAACCTGCTCCTCCTCGACGAGCCGACGAACGACCTCGACGTCGAGACCCTGAGCTCGCTCGAGAACGCCCTGCTCGAGTTCCCCGGCTGCGCCGTGGTCATCACCCACGACCGGTGGTTCCTCGACCGCATCGCGACGCACATCCTCGCCTACGAGGGCACGGCCGAGAAGCCCGACCAGTGGTACTGGTTCGAGGGCAACTTCGAGGCGTACGAGGCGAACAAGGTCGAACGACTGGGGGCGGATGCCGCCAACCCGGCCAAGTCGACCTACCGCAAGCTGACGCGTGACTGACGCCCGCATCCGGGTCCCCATCCACCTCCGGTGGGGGGACCTGGACGCGTACAACCACGTCAACAACGCGTCCATGCTGAAGCTCCTCGAGGAGGCGCGCGTCCGCGCCTTCTGGATGCCGGGCGCCACCGAGCGCGCCGTGCCCACCGCGGTCATCGACGCGAGCCACGGCGCGGCGCAGCTGACGCTCATCGCGCGGCAGGAGATCGAGTACCTCGCGCCGGTGCCGTACCAGCGGGACCCGATCGACGTGCAGATGTGGTTCGGCAAGATCGGCGGATCGAGCGCCGAGGTGCACTACGAGGTCTTCACGCCCGAGGGCCACGAACCGCGCACGCTGTACGCACGGGCATCCACCGTCATCGTCCAGGTGGATGCCGTCACCGGGCGCCCCGTGCGGCTGTCGCCCGAGACGCGTGCCGCCTGGGAGCCCTACCTCGGCGAACCGCTGCCGCCGCTCGGACGCCGCTGAGGCGGCTCACTCGGGTGCGGGCACCCGGATCATGATCTCCTGCGCGACCGAGGCCACCAGCTGACCGTCGCGGGAGAAGATCCGGCCCGTCGCGAGCCCGCGACCGCCCTGCGCGCTCGGCGACTGCTGCACGTACAGCAGCCACTCGTCGACCCGCGCCGGGCGGTGCCACCACATCGCGTGGTCGAGGCTCGCGACCTTGAGGCCCGGGGTGGACCACGACGTGCCGTGCGCCCGCAGCACCGACTCCTGGATCGTGAGATCGCTCATGTAGGCGAGGGCGGCCCGATGCAGGCGCGGGTCGTCGGGCAGGTCTCCGCGGGTGCGCACCCAGACGGACTGCTGCGCCACCTTCTCCTCGCCCGCCGTCGCGTAGAGGGGCTGCTCGACGTGACGCACCTCGATGGGACTCTGGTCGAAGTGCCGCTTGCTCATCGGGTGGAGTCCAGCGAGCACCGCGTCGTCCGAGAGGTCCTCGGGTCCGGGGACGCCCGCCGGCATCTCGTCCTGGTGCTCGAGCCCCGTGGCGTCCGTCTCGAACGACGCGATCATCGAGAAGATCGGGACGCCCTCCTGGAACGCCTGGGTGCGGCGGGTCGAGAACGACCGGCCGTCGTGGATGCGGTCCACGGAGAAGGTCATCCCGCGCGTCGAGTCACCCGGCCGCAGGAAGTAGCCGTGCATCGAGTGGGCGGCGCGATCGTCCTCGACGGTGCGCTCCGCGGCGATGACCGCCTGTGCGAGGACCTGCCCGCCGAACACCCGGCCGAGCGGCATCGACTGCGAGACCCCGGTGAAGATGTCCTCGGTCGTGCGGGCATCGCTCGACGCGAGATCCAACACCGCCAGCAAACCGTCGACGTGATCCGATTCGCGCACAGCGTCCCCTCCCGGGCGACCCGAGGCGGCGCCCGGTTGGTAGTTTAGGTCGGATGGCCCCGCAGCTCGTTTTCCCCGACCCGCGCTCGGCGGCAGACCTCCTCACGTTCGCCGGACGCGCCGCCCGACTGGGCGATCCCGCCGTCCGCCTCCGCGCCGCCGCCGGCACGCTCGCCGTCTCCGCGGCCCCGCTCTCGCCGCGCGGGTTCGGGGAGGACACCCCGACGGTGCTCGGCATGCGGTTCCTGCGCATCGACCCCGAGCTCGCCTGCGATCTGGTGGTGGATGCCGGTGCCCTCCGCGCGGGCGACGACGCCACCCGTGTCGCCCTGCCCGACAGCGGCGTCTCGGCGGCGTGGGCGGGCATCTCCCCGCCGCGCAGCGGATGGGTGCCGCGCGATCCAGTGCCGGTCGAGAACCTCGCGCGCGCCGTGCGTCGCGGCGTCGACGAGGTGGCCCGTGCGCTCCCCGCGTCCCCCGGGGAGGACCTCGTCCGCACCGTCCGCGCCGCCGTCTGGGGCGCCGAGGACACCGAGCTGAACGGGCTCATCGCCGGGGTCGCCTTCGCAGCCGACGCACTCGGGTTCCTCGGACCGGATGCGGGAGGCGAGGCATCCGTCCTCCGGACCGGCACGTGGACACGCGTGACGCTGCCCCGCGGTCACGTCCTCGTCCGGGCGGGCAACCCGACGGGGCTGACCGCCGTGCGCGCGACCGGCATCCGCTGAGCGGACGACGGGCTCAGGACTCGGGACGCACCGGCAGCGTCGACCCGCCGTGCGGCTTCGCGGTCGGTCCGATGCCCGTCGGCTCGAAGGTGTTCACCATGGCGTGGGCGGCACGCTGGAGGTAGTCCCACAGCGTCGCCTCGTGCAGCGGCGACAGGTGAGCCTCGTCGACCGCGATGCGCATAGCTCGCAGCCAGCGGTCCCGGGCGTCCGGGTTGACGTGGAACGGCGCGTGACGCATCCGCAGCCGCGGGTGGCCGCGCGTCTCGCCGTAGGTGGTCGGACCGCCCCAGTACTGCTCGAGGAAGAGCAGCAGCCGTTCGGCGGCGGGACCGAGGTCCTCCTCCGGGTACATGGGTCGGAGCACGTCGTCCGCGGCGACCTCGCGGTAGAACACGTCGACGATGCGCTGGAACACGTCGTGCCCGCCGACCTCGTCGTAGAAGCTCACGGTCTCGCTCACGGAGCCGAGCTCCCCTCGGGTGCGTCCCCGTCGGTGCGCCCGCGCTTCTTCGGCCGCCACGCCAGCCGCGGCGGAGTAGCCGGAGCGACCTGCTGGGGCTTGGTCTTGGGCGGGTTCGCTCCGCGGATGCTCTGCACGGCGTCCGCACCCTCGAGCAGGGTGGACTGGAGCTGGGGGAGCGGCACACCGAGCGTGTCGAGCGCCGACTTCAGGCGCTTGCGCAGCGCACGCGAGACGTCGTCCTTCGCGTTCGGCCGGGTCTTCAGCACGAGACGCGTCACGAGGGTGTCGCCGTCGATCGACTCGAGCCCCCAGATCTCGGGCTTGTCGATGATGCGCGTACGCCACTTCGGTTCGCGGACGAGATCCTTCGCCGCGGTGAGCATGGCGTCCTCGACGGCGTCGATGTCGGCATCGGCCGGGACCCCGACGTCGATCACGACGCGCGCCCAGCCCTGCGACATGTTGCCGATGCGGGTGATCTCGCCGTTGCGGACGAACCAGAGCGTGCCGTTGACGTCGCGCACGTGAGTGACGCGGACGCTCACGTACTCGACGATGCCGGTCGCGAGTCCCACATCGACGACGTCGCCGATGCCGATCTGGTCCTCGGCCACGATGAAGATGCCGTTGAGGACGTCCTTGACGATGTTCTGCGCGCCGAAGCCCAAGCCCGCACCGATGGCCGCGGACAGCAGGGCGAAGGAGCCGAGCACCCCCTGGTTGATGATCGACACGATCGTGAGCACCGCGACGATCACGATCGCCACGTTGACGATGTTGGTGAGGATCGATCCCAGCGTGCGGGTGCGCTGGACGATCCGGACCCGCGCCAGCGGCGACATGTCGATCGCGCGCGTGTCCTCGGCGGCCGCGCGGGACTTGGCGCCCGTCACGATCCGGTCCACGACGCGGGCGATGAGCCGTCGCATCAGCCACGACGCGGCGAGGGCCACCACGACGGTGACCGCCACCCACAGGATGTTCCAGCCCGCATCGACGAGGAAGCGGAGGAAGCCGTCGCGAACGGTCTCCCAGTCGACAGCACCCGTTCCGTTCATCCCACCGATCCTATCGAGCCCGTCCCGGACCGGCCTGAGACGCGTCAGGAGTCGGCCGGGTCCGCCAGCCCGTGGGCGATGAGCACAGCGTGCACCCGGTCGCGCGCCGGGAGCTTGGCGAGGATCCGCCCGACGTGCGTCTTGACGGTGGATTCGCCGAGGAACAGCGCCGCGGAGATCTCCGCGTTCGTGAGCCCGCGCGCCATCGCGTCGAGCACCTCCTGCTCGCGGGCCGTCAATGCGGCGCTCCGGTGCGGCTCGGGGTGCGGTCGCCCTCCTGCGGTGACCAGCTCGATCATCCGGCGGGTGACGCGGGGCGAGAGCGTGGCCTCGCCTGCAGCGACCGCCCGGACGGCCGCGACGAGCTCTTCCCGCTCGGCATCCTTCAGAAGGAAGCCGCCGGCACCGGCGCGGAGCGCGCCGAAGGCGTACTCATCGAGGTCGAACGTCGTCAGGACGAGCACGCGGGTGCCGGGATGATCGCGACGGATGCGGCGGGTCGCCTCGATGCCGTCCATCCCCGGCATCCGCACGTCCATCAGGACGACGTCGGGCGCGAGCGCGGCGACGGCGTCGACGGCCGCGGCTCCGTCCGCGGCCTCGCCGACCACCTCGATGTCGTCGGCGGCTTCGAGCACCATCCGGAACCCCAGGCGGATGAGGGACTGATCGTCGGTGATGACCACGCGGATCGGTCGCTCGCTCATCCCTGCTCCTCCCGCGGCAGCCACGCCCGCACCGTCCATCCTCGCTGCTCGCCGGGGCCGGCCGTCACGGTGCCGCCCGCGAATTCGACGCGCTCGCGCACCCCCTGGAGGCCGAAGCCTCCCGCCGCCGAGGGTATCGGGGCGGACAGGCCGTCGTCGACGACCGAGACCGTGACTCCTTCGTCGGTGTACCGGATGTCCACGTCGATGCGGGTGGCCGCACGGGCATGGCGCAGCACGTTGGTCACGCCCTCCTGGACGATCCGCGACACCGCCAACCGCGTCGCCGTCGGCACGTCGGGCTCGCCCACCACCGTGAGGTGCGTCTCGAAGCCCGCAGCGCGGGCGGAGGCGACCGTCTCCGCCGTCGTGTCACGGACGAGAGGCGCGAGGGGAGCGGCATCCGCGTCCCGCAGGACGCCGAGGGTCGCCCGCATGTCGCGGAGCGCCTCGCGACCCGTCGCCGAGATCGCCTCCGCACCGGGACGGGCCTGCGCGGCATCCTTCGACGCGGCCACCCCCTCGGCCAGCGCGACCATCACCGTCAGCGAGTGGGCGACGATGTCGTGCAGCTCGCGGGCGATCCGCTCGCGCTCGGCCGCGGCGGCGAGCTGCGCCTGCTGATCGCGTTCGACGACCAGACGCTGCGAATGGTCGATGAGCGCCGTCACGTAGCGCGCCCGTGAACCGACGTTAGCTCCGATGAGACCGCCGATCACTGCGTTGAGGGCTTCGTTCACGAGCGATCCCCACACGACGGTCGTCGAGCTGACGCCGGTGGCGGTGAGAACGAATCCGGCGCTGGCGAGCACCGCCATCCCGATCGCGACGCCGACGAGGGCGGCGCGGGAACTGACGTAAACCGCGACGGAGTACGTGGCGACGAGCAGGAGCGGGCCGTTGATGGGCGCCGGCGCGAACATGTAGGCCAGCGCCACGACGTACGAGCTCGCGAAGACGATCAGCGGGTATCGCCGACGAAGGAGCAGAGCGAGGCAACCGAGGACGACGACGATGCTCAGCGCCGGCAGCACCTGTCGCCACTCGCGCGAATTGGTTCCGACTCCTTCAGGCAGGACCGGTGTCGCGATCACCGGGATCGTGGATACGAGGAGGCACACGACGGTGACGAGGATGTCGGCGAACAGCGGATGCCGTGCCCAGTAGCGTCGCAGGATCCCCGGCGGACGCGGAAGCCGCGGCTCGGCCTCGGGAGAGGCGTCGCCACGGCTTCCGGTGATCACCCGATGACCTTACGCGTCGCGGGTGCGCAGCACGGCCCAGCCGAGGAGCAGGGCGCCCGCGGGCCAGGCGACGGTCGCGGCGAGAGAGGGCCAGAAGACCTCTCCGTCCAGATCCGTGAGCGCCGCGGCCGCGTTGCCCGGCAGCCAACGGCCGAGATCGACGATCCACTGCCACGACTCGCCGAACAGCATGAACACCTGCAGCACGAGGGGCAGGACGAACAGGATGCCGACGGTCGTCGCGATCGCCCCGGCACCGTTGCGGATGATGAACCCCCACCCGAGGCCGAGCAGACCGAACGTGGCCATGGCCAGCACGCTGAGCAGCAGCGGCAGCCACAGCTCCTTCGCGTCGCCCCAGGCGTAGGCGTCGGCGCCGAGGATCGGCATGATCACGAGCCCGGCGATCGCCGACGTCACGGCCGCGAGCAGGGCGAGGGTCGTCGCGATCACGACGGACTTGGCCACGAGCACCCGACCACGGCGGGGCTCCGCCGTGATGGTCGAGCGGATCATCCCGGTCGAGTACTCGCCGGTGATCGCCATGGCGCCCAGGATGCCGGCCACGAGCATCGTGAACTGGACGGGCAGGGTGATGGCGGCGACGGGGCTCAACCCAGGACCGAAGCTCGACGACGCACCGGCGACCATCGCGGCAAGTCCCACGGTGAGAAGGGCCGCGATGCCCAGGGACCACCAGGTCGAGCGCAGCGTGAAGAGTTTGAGGAATTCGCTGCGCACGAGGCGACCGAGCGACAGCCGGGCCGACGGGTGACCCGGGGCGGAGGTCTGACGGGTCAGGGGAGCGGGCGGGGCGACGGCGGTCATCGCGCGACCTCCTTGGTCTGGTACTCGACGGCACCCTCGGTGAGGGCGAGGTAGGCGTCTTCGAGCGACCCGCTGCGGGGAGTCAGCTCGTGGAGCGGGATGCCGGCATGGGCGGCCGTGTCGCCGATCGCCGCGGCGGTGAGGCCGGTGACCTCGAGCACGCCGTCGGCACCGGATGAGACGGTCACGTCCGCGGCGGCCAGTGCGTTCGCGAGCTCGGCGGCGCGCGGGGAGCGCACCAGCACCGTGGCCCGGGTCCAGGCGCGCACGATCTCATCGATGCCCGCATCGGCGAGCACGCGCCCGCGACCCAGGACGATGACGTGGTCCGCCGTCTGCGCCATCTCGCTCATCAGGTGGCTCGACAGCAGGACGGTCCGCCCCTCGGCGGCCTGTGCTCGCACGAACTGCCGGACCCAGCGGACACCCTCGGGGTCGAGTCCGTTGACGGGCTCGTCGAGGATGAGGGTGCGCGGGTCGCCGAGCAGGGCGGCGGCGATCCCGAGGCGCTGGCCCATGCCGAGCGAGAACCCGCCGGCGCGTTTGCCGGCGACGCTCTGGAGACCCGTGATCTCGATCACCTCGTCGACACGCGAACGCGGGATGCCGTGGGTCGCGGCCATGGCTCGCAGGTGACTGCGCGCGCTGCGGCCGGTGTGGACCGCCTTCGCGTCGAGGAGGATGCCGACTTCCGTCAAGGGCGAGCGCATCGACCGGTACTCGCGTCCGTCCAGGGTGACCCGGCCGGCCGTGGGCCGGTCGAGCCCGACGATCATGCGCATCGTCGTCGACTTCCCGGCGCCGTTCGGGCCGAGGAATCCCGTCACCTTGCCGGGTTGGACGGCGAAGTCGATCCCGTCGACGGCGGTCTTGTCTCCGTACCTCTTCGTGAGGCCTTCTGCAACGATCATGACCTCGACGTTACGGAGCGGATGCGTCCGCCGCGTCCCCCGTGAGGGCGATATCGACGAGGGGGCGTCGTACCACGGTACGACGCCCCCTCGTGTGTCCTACGGCTCAGTCCTGGCGGTCGCGCTCCTGCACGGAGAGCGCACGCTCGACGCCGGCGAGGTTCTCGTTCACCAGGCGTCGGAGGGCAGCGGGCGCGTCCCGGTGCTCGGCGAGCCAGCCGCGCGTGGCGTCACGCAGGGCGGCATCGGCGAGGGGAGCCGGGTACAGCCCCACGATCAGGTACTGCGCGATCTGGTAGGTGCGCGACTCCCACACCGGCAGCAGCATGTCGAAGTACGCGTCGACGAACTCGCGGAGCGCGGGCACGCCCGCGGGGTGCACGAATCCGGCCGCGGCCGAACGCACCACGGTGTTGGGCAGGTCGGCGCTGTCGACGAGGGACTGCCAGGCGGCGCGCTTGGCCTCCACCGACGGGAGCGCCGCCCGCGCCTGTGCGGCGAACTCGCCGCCCTTCGCGGTGTTGTCGGCCGCCAGGGCGTCATCGATCTCCGCGGCGGACACGACTCCGCCGGCGGCGAGCGACACGAGGAGCGCCCACGAGAGGTCGGCGTCGATCTCGAGTCCGGGCAGCTCCTGCGCGCCGGAGCGCAACTGCGCGACGCGCTCCCACTGAGCAGGGGTGGACGCCGCCGACGCGTACGCCGTGACGAATTGCAGCTGGCTGTCGCTGCCGGCCTCGGCATCCTGCGCGAGTGCCCAGAGGCCCTCGGCGACGCGCTCACGAGCGGCGTCCCGGGTCGCCGGGTCCACATAGGAGTTCGCGGCGAGCTGCAGCTGGGCGAGAGTGGTGCGCACGGTGGTCGACTCGGTCTCGGTGCCGATGTTCTGCAGCACCAGGTCGAGGTACTCGGTCGCCGACGCCTCTCCGTCACGCGTCTGGTCCCACGCCGCGCCCCAGACGAGCGAGCGGGCGAGCGGGTCGCTGATCTTGCTGAGGTGCGCCGTGGCGGTGCGCAGCGACTTCTCGTCGAGGCGGATCTTGGCGTACGCGAGGTCGTTGTCGTTCAGCAGCACGAGGTCCGGCTGCCGGTGCCCCACGAGGTCGGGAACCTCGGTGAGGTCGCCGTCGACGTCGAGCTCGAGGTGGTGCGTCCGGACGAGCTCCTCGCCCTGCAGCGTGTAGAAGCCCACTCCCAGGCGGTGCGGGCGGATCGTCGGGTAGTCGGCCGGGGCGGTCTGGACGATCGCGAAGCGCGTGATCACACCGTCGCCGTCGACGCGGATCTCGGGAGCGAGCGTGTTGACGCCGGCCGTCTCGAGCCACTTCTTGGACCAGGTGGTGAGCTCGCGCCCGCTCGTGCTCTCGAGCTCGACCAGGAGGTCGCTGAGCTCGGTGTTGCCCCACGCGTGCTTCTGGAAGTACGCCGACACCCCCGCGAAGAACGCCTCGATGCCCACCCAGGCGGCGAGCTGCTTGAGGACGGATCCGCCCTTGGCGTACGTGATGCCGTCGAAGTTGACCTGCACGTCCTCGAGATCGTTGATCTCGGCGAAGACGGGGTGCGTCGAGGGGAGCTGGTCCTGACGGTACGCCCAGGTCTTCTCCATGGCGTTGAACGTCGTCCACGCCTCGGTCCACTCCGTCGCCTCCGCCGTGGCGATGGTCGACGCCCACTCGGCGAACGATTCGTTCAGCCAGAGGTCGTTCCACCACTTCATGGTGACGAGGTCGCCGAACCACATGTGCGCGAGCTCGTGGAGGATCGTGACGACGCGGCGCTCCTTGACGGCATCCGTCACCTTCGAACGGAACACGTAGGTCTCGGTGAACGTGACGGCGCCGGCGTTCTCCATGGCGCCCGCATTGAACTCGGGCACGAACAGCTGGTCGTACTTCGCGAACGGGTAGGGAACGCCGAACTTGTCCTCGAAGTAGGCGAAGCCCTGGCGGGTCTTCTCGAAGACGTAGTCGGCGTCGAGGTACTGCCACAGGCTCTTACGCGCGTAGACGCCGAGCGGGATCGTGCGACCGTCCGAGCTCGTGAGCTCCGAGAACACCTGCTCGTACGGACCGGCGACGAGGGCCGTGATGTACGACGAGATGCGCGGCGTCGGCTCGAACGACCAGGTCGCAACCCCGTCGCCTGCGGGCTGCGGCTCGGGCGTGGGGGAGTTGGAGACCACCTTCCACGCGTCGGGAGCCGTCACGGTGAAGCGGAACGTGGCCTTCAGGTCGGGCTGCTCGAAGACCGCGAAGACGCGACGCGAGTCCGGCACCTCGAACTGCGTGTACAGGTAGACCTCGCCGTCGACGGGATCGACGAAGCGGTGCAGGCCCTCGCCGGTGTTCGTGTACTCGCAGTCGGCGACGACGACGAGTTCGTTCTCGTCGGTGAGTCCCTCGAGCGCGATGCGCGAATCGGCGTACACCGCGGCGGGGTCGAGCGAGCGACCGTTGAGCGTGATCTCGCGGACGGTCCGGGCGATGAGGTCGACGAAGGTCGACGCGCCGGCGGTGGCGGCGAAGCGGATGACGCTGCGCGACGCGAAGACCTCGTCACCGGTGGTCAGATCGAGGGCGACGTCGTACGCGTGCGTCTCGACGGTCGCGCGGCGCTCCTGCGCTTCGATACGGGTGAGGTTCTCTCCAGGCACGTTCGTGTCTCCCAGGGGTGAGGGTGGGGTGCCGTGGACAGGCGCTGCTGGCGCCGACGGCAACCGTCCCAGCCTACGCCGACGACTCGCCGGAACGGGGGATCCGCCTCCCTAGAATCGTCACATGCGCATCCACATCGCGACCGATCACGCGGGCATGGAGTTCTCGACCCGCCTGCAGCACCACCTGGCCGAAGCCGGTCACGACGTCGTCGACCACGGTCCCGTCGCCTACGACCCCCTCGACGACTACCCGGCCTTCTGCATCCGCGCGGCCCAGGCGGTCGCCGAGGACCAGGCGCGCGGCATCCCGACGCTCGGTGTCGTGTTCGGCGGTTCCGGCAACGGCGAGCAGATCGCCGCGAACAAGGTGCGCGGCATCCGCGCGGCCCTCGTGTGGAACATCGCGACGGCCGAACTCGCGCGCGAGCACAACGACGCCAACGTCATCGCGATCGGCGCGCGTCAGCACACGTTCGACGAGGCCGTCGGGTTCATCGACCGCTTCATCGCGACCCCGTTCCCGGGGGAGGAGCGTCACGCGCGTCGCATCGCGCAGCTCGCGGCGTACGAGACGGACGGCACCCTCGAGGCCGATCCGCGCGCCGCGAAGCCCGACGTGCTCGACGCCTCGGAGACCTTCGACCCGGAAGCGGGCTGATGCCCGAGGGTCATTCCGTCCACCGCATCGCCCGTCAGTTCGACCGCAACTTCGTCGGGCGCCCGGTCGCCGCGTCGAGCCCGCAGGGACGTTTCGCGGAGGGCGCCGCCGTCCTCGACGGCCGGACCCCCACGCAGGTGCGCGCGGTCGGCAAGCAGATGTTCCTCGAGTTCGATGCGGACGTGTGGCTGCGGGTGCACCTCGGGATCTACGGCGCGTGGGACTTCGCGGGCGAGATCCTCCTCGACCCCACCATCGCGTCGGCGAACGGACGGATGGGGCAGACGAACCAGCGCGGGGTCGATCCGGTCTACGACGACGCGGGCGAGAACTCGCTGTCGTCGATCGGAGCTCCCCGTCGCGCGCGCGGCGCGGTGCGGATGAGCGAGCAGACCCGCGGACTCGACGAGACGACGGATGCCGAATGGCCGCCGCCCGTCGTCGGGCAGGTGCGCCTGCGACTGCTGACCGCGTCGACCTGCGCGGACCTGCGCGGCCCCACGGCGTGCGAGCTGCAGACGGTGGACGAGATGCTCGCCACCGTCGCCGCACTCGGACCCGACCCGTTGGTGGACGACGTGACGGAGGGCGAGGAGCGTTTCGTCGCCGCCGTCCGGCGCAAGCCGACGCCCATCGGCCAGGTGCTGATGGATCAGAAGGTCGTGAGCGGGATCGGGAACGTCTATCGGGCCGAGCTGCTCTTCCGCGCGAACCTCAACCCGCACACGCCGGCGCGCAACGTGCCCGAGGAGACGGTGCGGGGGCTGTGGCGGGACTGGGTGCGCCTGCTCGCGATCGGTGTCGAGACCGGCCAGATGATGACGATGGACGACCTCGACCCGGAGGCGTACCGCCGTGCCATGGCGCACCGCGACGACCGCCACTGGGTCTATCACCGCGCCGGGCTCCCATGCCGTGTGTGTGGCACGGCGATCGTCCTCGAGGAGATGGCCGCGCGGAAGCTGTACTGGTGCCCGCGGTGCCAGGCGTGATGCGGCGCGGGAAGGGCGCACGGTGAGGCAGAACCCGAGTTTCACGATGACGGATGCCGCCGAGCTCCGCCGCGTGATCGACGAGAACCCCTGGGTCACGATCGTGAGCGACACCGAGGCGGGACTGGTGGCGTCCCACTACGCGGTCCTGCTCGACCCGACACGCGAGGACCTGACGATCGTCGGGCACGTCGGACGCCCGGACGACCTCATCCACGGCCTCGGCGAGGCCGAGATCCTCGTCGTCGTCCAGGGTCCGCACGGATACATCTCGCCCGGCTGGTACGGCGACGGCCCCGCCGTCCCCACCTGGAACTTCGTCTCGGTGCACCTGCGCGGTGTACCCGAGATCCTCTCGGCGGAGGAGAACCTCGCTGTCCTCGACCGTCTCGTCGACCGGTTCGAGCGGTCGATGCCGCAGCCCCGTCGCATGTGGGAGGCCCCGAACGACGACGAGTTCGTGCGCCGGCTCGAGAAGGGCACGGTCGGCTTCCGACTGACCCCGACGCACGTGACGGCCAAGCGCAAGCTCAGCCAGAACCGTCCCGACGAGGTCGTCGACACGATCATCGACCGCCTCGACGCCGATGGCAGCCCGTACGCGGATCCGCGTCTGGCCGACGAGATGCGACGCACCCACGACGCGATCCGGGCGGCACGCTCGTGACGGCGTCGCGCGGCGAGCAGGTCGACGTCATCGCCGGTGTCCGGTTGACCGGCGCCGGTCGGGTCGACCCGTTCGGCGATGCGCCGGTCGACGTGCACCTGCGCGGCGGCGTCATCGCGGACATCGCCCCGGCCGGTGCGCTGCCCCGCCGCGGCGTGGTCGTCGAGGGCGACGGCGGATGGCTCGTCCCGGGGCTCTGGGACCACCACGTCCACACCGTGCAGTGGGCCCTCGTCGCGCAGCGGACGCCGCTCGGCGACGTGACGGATGCGGTGCAGGCGGCTTCCGTCATGGGGCACTCTCCCGTGCTCGACGACGGACGACGCGTCGGCACCGGCTTCCGCGACGCCCTGTGGCCCGACGCCCCCTCGCTCCGTCTGCTCGACGAGCACACCGGCGAGGTCCCGACGTACCTCATCAACGCGGACGTCCACAGCGTCTGGCTGAACAGCGCCGCGTTCCGCCGCGAGTCGATCGCCCCGACCGCGGACGGCATCCTCCGCGAAGGACCGGCGTTCGAGATCTCGCGCCGGCTCAACGACGTGGATCCCGCCGTCGCTGACCGCTTCGTGCGGGACGCCCTCGACCGTGCCGCCGCCCGCGGCGTGACGGGCATCGTCGACCTCGACATGGCGTGGAACGCGGATGCCTGGGCCCGGCGCCTCGACGCCGGCTTCGACAGCCTGCGCGTCTCGTTCGGCGTGTACCCCGACCTCCTCGATCGCGCGATCGCTGTCGGACTGGCCACCGGCGACGCCGTCGACCCGCTCGGGCTGGTGCGCATGGGCTCCCTGAAGGTCATCACCGACGGCTCCCTCGGCACGCGGACCGCCGCGTGCTCGCATCCGTATCCCGACGATCCGCACAACACGGGTGTCCTGACGGTGGCTCCCGACGAGTTGGTGGAGCTCATGATCCGGGCCGCCGGCGCCGGGCTCTCCTGCGCGATCCACGCGATCGGCGACGTCGCGAACTCGCACGCCCTGGACGCCTTCGCCCTCACCGGCGCCACGGGCACGATCGAGCACGCTCAGCTCGTCGCGCACGCCGACATCCCGCGCTTCGCCCGACTCGGCGTTGGTGCCAGCGTGCAGCCCGAGCACGCCGTCGACGACCGGGACCTGACCGATTCGGTGTGGGCGGCGCAGACCGCTCTGCCGTACCCGCTGCGCGCCCTCGCCGATTCGGGGGCCAACCTGCTGTTCGGATCGGACGCTCCGGTGTCGCCGCTCGACCCGTGGGCCGCGATGGCGGCCGCCGTCCACCGCACCCGCGGGGGACGCTCCCCGTGGCGCCCCGAGCAGGGTCTCGACGCGGCGACCGCCCTAGCGGCGTCGACGGCGGGCGGCTCCGCCACCGGGAGTGCGCTCGAGCCCGGCCTGACCGCGGACCTCGCCCTGATCGACCGCGATCCTCTCGCCGCCGACGATGCGTCGCTCCGCGCGACACGCGTGGGCGCGACGACGGTCGCGGGCCGGCTCACCCACATCGCCCCCTGAGGAGACCCCGATGACCGTGTCCGACCAGGCCACCCTGCTCGCCCTCCTCGAGGCGACCCCCGAGGTCGCCGACACCGCCTTCGTCGCCGCCGGCGCGCGCGTGGTCGGCGCGGTCACCCTCGGCGACCGCGCGAGCGTCTGGTACAACGCGGTCCTCCGCGGCGACAGTGCGCCGATCTCGATCGGTGCCCGCAGCAACGTGCAGGACGGCGTCGCCGTCCACGTCGACGCCGATCACGGTGTCGAGGTGGGGGAGGACGTCTCGATCGGCCACAACGCCGTCGTCCACGGCTGCCGGATCGGCGACGGCACCCTCGTCGGGATGGGCTCGGTGATCCTCTCCGGCGCGGTCATCGGTGCGGGATGCCTCATCGCCGGGGGAGCGGTCGTGCTCGAGGGCGCCGTCATCCCCGACGGCTCGCTGGTCGCGGGAGTCCCCGCGAAGGTGCGTCGCCCCCTCACCCCGGAGGAGCGGGCGGGGATCCTCCGCAACGCCGCGATCTACCTCGACCACTCCGCCCGTCACGGCGACGCGGCGTGAGGCGGCTCCTCAGCGTCGCCATAGCGGGTCTCATCTAGGCTTCCTCCGTGCGCGACCGCCCCCTCCTCCCGCTCTGGCTGGCCCTGCCCGTGGCGGTCGCCGGCGGCGCCGTCCTAGACCTCGCCTTCCCCGACATCGGGATCTGGCCGCTCGCCTTCGTCGGCGCGGCGATGACCCTGGTGACGCTCATCGGCCGGTCCGCGTGGGGTGCGGTCGCCGTCGGTGCGGCGTTCGCGGCATCCTTCTACCTGCTGCACATCGCATGGATCACCCGCTACCTCGGCCCAGTCCCGTGGTTCG
This sequence comes from Microbacterium oleivorans, assembly GCF_001644225.1. Lineage (GTDB taxonomy): Bacteria > Actinomycetota > Actinomycetes > Actinomycetales > Microbacteriaceae > Microbacterium > Microbacterium gawkjiense. Next base: position 934,451 of record NZ_LSTV01000001.1, read on the forward strand.
CCCTCGCCGGGGTCGAGACGGTGCTGAACGCCGTGGGCGCGGTCGTCATCACCCTGGCGTACCGATGGCTGCCGAAGGTGCTACCCGGCCGGTGGGCGCGTGTCACCGCCCTGCCCGCCCTCGTGGCCGCGGCGTGGACCGCGCGCGAGCAGTTCGTCGGATCGTGGCCCTACACGGGGTTCCCGTGGGCGCGGCTCGGGATGAGTCAGTCCGACGGTCCGCTCGCCGAGCTGGCCTCGTGGCTCGGCGTGAGCGGCCTGACCTTCGTCATGGTCTTCCTGACGGCCGCCGTCATCGAGGCCGTCCGCCTGCGGGTGTGGCGTCGCGTACGGCTCGCGGTGCCCGCGGCCGTCGCCGCCGCCCTTCTCCTGCTGGTACCGCAGTTCCCGACGACGGATGCCGGGACGATGCGTGTCGGCGCGGTGCAGGGGAACGGCCCGTCGGGGTACTTCGACCAGCGCGAGCCCTACGCCGTCTTCCGCGCCCAGCTCGCCGCCACGCAGCCCCTGATCGGCCAGGACCTCGACCTCCTGCTGTGGCCGGAGGGAGGCGTCGACGCCGACCCGATCAACAACTCCTCCATCGCCGATGCGCTCGACGACCTCTTCACCCAGGTCGACGCGCCGCTCCTGGTGAACGCCGCGACCGAGCGCGGCGACAAGATCTACAACACCTCGATGCTGTGGCAGGCCGGCGCGGAGAACCCGCTCGCACTTCACGACAAGACGCATCCCGTCCCGATGGGGGAGTACGTCCCCGACCGATGGTTCTTCGAGGCGCTCGCTCCCGATCTGATCGGACTCATCCAGCGCGAGTACACCCCGGGCACGAACCCGCCCTTCTTCGACGTGAACGGGGTCGGCGTCGGCCTCGCCATCTGCTTCGACGTGATCTACGACGACGTCATCTGGGACGGTGCGCGCGACGGCGCCGAGGTCTACATGTTCCAGACGAACAACGCCGACTTCCGCGGGACCGACGAGAACGTGCAGCAGCTCGGTTTCGCCCGCATGCGCGCCATCGAGACGGGCCGCTCGGTCGTCAACATCTCCACCGTCGGGACCAGCCAGGTGATCGCCCCGGACGGCTCCGTCATCGACGGCCTCGCCGCCGACACGGCGGGGGCGCTCCTGGTCGATGTGCCGCTGCGCTCCGGGCTCACCCCCGCGGTCGTCCTCGGTCCGGCCCTCCAGTGGCTGCTGGGGTGGTCGGCGCTTCCGATGCTCGTCCTGCTCGGGATCCTCGCCCGTCGGCGCACAAAAGCGGCGCCGTCCGAAGAGGACGACGCCGCTGGAGTGTGAGGGTCAGGCGCTCAGCTTGTCCGAGCTGCCGCCGCGACGGGCGCGCAGCAGAGCGAGCCGCTCCTCCAGGAGCTCCTCGAGCTCGGGGATGGTGCGACGCTCCATCAGCATGTCCCAGTGGGTGCGGGCGGCCTTGTCACCGGAGTGGTCGACCACGGCGACGGTGTCGCCGATGCGTCGAACGGCCTCGGAACCGCAGGTGCGGCACTCCCAGGCCTCGGGAACCTCGGCGTCTGCCGCGAACGTGAGAACGGTCTCGCGCTCGCACTGGGTGCAGACGTAGGTGTGGTTGGTGCGCTCCACGAACACGACGCCCTCTTCGCTCTGTAGGCTCGAAGCGCCGAGACGCATGCCGCGCAGGCTGCGATCTGCCATTGTGTGGTCCTCTCGTCGTCGTCCTCAGGTATAACGAACTCACCTGTGCGGATCATCCGAGAAGACCTCAACGAGTGTGCTATTCACAGCCGATCTCCAGGACCGCCGGTTATACGCGAGATGACCTCGTCGAGACGCCGACATCGGTCCGATCGGTCACGACGCCGTCGACGCCCATGTCCCACAGATGGCGCATGCGAGCGGGGTCGTCGACGGTCCACACGTGCACCTCGACGCCCGCCGCGTGCGCGGCGTCGATGAGGCGCGGGGACAGGATCCGGATGCCGCGATGACGCTCCGGGATCTGGAGCGCGTCGAGCCCCTCGAGGTGCCGCGCCGCGAGGCGGGGGAGTCGGGCCGTGACAGCCGCCAGCACCCGCGCGAGCGTGCGGGACCCCGCGGACGTCGCCGGCTCACCACCCCGCGCGCGGGCCGCAGTGAGGGCTGCAGCGCGGCGGGCGTCCGAGAAGCTCGTGAGGAGCACGCGGTGCGACTCGCGCGCGGTGAGCCTGCCGACGGGTTCGGCCGCGGCATCCGCCTTCACGTCCAGATTGAACCGCGCGTCCGGGAACGCGTCGAGGACGTCGGGCAGCACGGCGAGGCCGCCGCGCGTCGACATGATCTCGACGAGTTCGCGGGTGCGGACGGTCGCGACGGGGCGGGGGTCTCCGGTGACGCGTCGCAGATCGTCGTCGTGGAAGAGGATCACGTCGCCGTCGGCGGTGACGTGGCAGTCGGACTCGAGGTAGACGGTGCCGGTCGCGCGGGCGGCGGCGAGAGCGGCGACGGAGTTCTCGACGACCTGCTCGGAGTCCGGCGGCACGAACCCGCGATGGGCGAGTACCCGGGGGGCCTCCTCACCGAGGAACCACGGATGCGTCATGGTGCCGTTGTCGTCCCGTCCGTCGGCCGGGCGGGTCCGCCGAACGCGGTGCTGAACGACTTGAGGGCATCGGTGAACTCGCTGGGGATGACCCAGAGCTTGTTCGACGCCCCTTCGCTGATCTTCGGCAGGGTCTGCAGATACTGGTAGGCGAGCAGCTTCTCGTCGGGGTCGCCCTTGTGGATCGCGTCGAAGACGTATTGGATCGCCTGGGCCTCGCCCTCAGCGCGGAGGACGGCTGCCTGCTTGTCACCCTCGGCCCGGAGGATCTCGGCCTGCCGACGGCCCTCCGCTTCGAGGATCTGGGACTGCTTGGACCCCTCGGCGGTGAGGATCGCGGCACGCCGGTCGCGTTCGGCGCGCATCTGCTTCTCCATGGAGTCCTGGATGGACACGGGCGGATCGATCGCCTTCAGCTCGACGCGCGAGACGCGGATGCCCCACTTGCCTGTCGCCTCGTCGAGGACGACACGCAGCTGCGTGTTGATGTTGTCGCGGCTGGTGAGGGCCTCTTCGAGGTTCAGACCACCCACCACGTTGCGGAGCGTCGTCGTCGTGAGCTGCTCGACGGCACCGAGGTAGTTGTTGATCTCGTACGTCGCCGCGCGCGCATCGGTCACCTGGAAGTAGACGACCGTGTCGATGGAGACGACCAGGTTGTCCTCGGTGATGACGGGCTGCGGCGGGAAGGACACCACTTGTTCGCGCATGTCCACCAGCGGGAGGAGCCGGTCGATGAAGGGAACGAGGAGGTTCAGGCCGGGGGAGAGGGTGCGCTGATAGCGACCCAACCGCTCTACGACACCCGCGTACGCCTGCGGGATGATCCGGATGGAGCGGAACAGGACGACGACGACGAAGATCGCGACGACGACCAGGAGGACGACGACGAAGATCTGGCCGACGAACGCGCCGACGTCGACGCGGGCGGGGAGGGTCATGCGAGGTTCCCTTCTTCGGGTGCCACCACGACGGTGGCGCCGCGGACGGCGGTGACGGTCACACGTTGACCCGGGATGACGGATGCCGAGGCATCGAGCAGACGGGCGGTCCAGGTCTCGCCGTTGTCGAGCTTGACCGATCCGTCGCCGTCGACGAAGGCGGAGACCACCCGCGCCGACATCCCGGTGAGCGCGTCGACGTTGGTCGGGACGTGCTGGCTGGAGCGATGCAGGGCGCGCAGCAGGAGCGGGCGGATCGTGAAGAGGAGGAGCGCCGACACCGCGGCGGCGGCGAGCACCTGGAGCCACCACACCCCTCCGGCGAGGTTCACGCCGAGGCCGCCGATGAGGGTGCCGGCGGCGAGCATCAGGAACGTGAACTCGAGGGTGAGCAGCTCGATGATGACGAAGAGGACCGCGAGCACCAGCCAACCGATCCACAGGTACTGGATGAGATCGGGGAACATCGTCGGCTCCTTCGGTGAGCGTGTCCTCGCACCCTACCAACCGGGGTCGACGGCCAGGCCGAACCGCCCTCGATTGATAGGCTCGACCCCGTCCCGTCCGTCTCGTGCACCCGCCGAGCACCCCGCAGGAGTCCCCATGTCGCAGCCCGTTCCCGCCGCATCCCTGACCGGCAAGACCGCCCTCGTCACCGGATCGTCCCGCGGGATCGGCGCCGACACCGCCCGCTACCTCGCGCAGGCGGGCGCGAACGTCGTCATCAACTTCCGCAACAAGGCACCGCGCGCCGAGAAGCTCGCGACGGAGCTGCGCGGCCTCGGAGTCGACGTGCTCACGGTCGGCGCGGACCTCACGGATCCGGCATCCGTCTCGGAGATGTTCGTCGCGGTGAAGGAACGCTTCGGTTCCCTCGACCTCCTCGTGCTCAATGCCTCCGGCGGCATGGAAGGCGGCATGGCCGAGGACTACGCGCTGACGCTCAACCGCGACGCGCAGGTTGGCGCCCTCGAAGCTGCGCTGCCGCTGATGTCCGAAGGCAGCCGGGTCGTGTTCGTGACGAGCCACCAGGCGCACTTCATCGAGACGACTCCCACGATGCCCGAGTACGAGCCGGTCGCTCGCTCCAAGCGCGCCGGCGAGGACGCCCTCCGCGAGCGGATCCCGGCCCTGACCGAGAAGGGCGTCGAGTTCGTCGTCGTTTCGGGCGACATGATCGAGGGCACGATCACGGCGACCCTGCTCGAGCGCGCGAACCCCGGCGCGATCGCGGAGCGGCGCGAGAGCGCCGGCAAGCTCTACAACGTCGCGGAGTTCGCCGCCGAGGTCGCCCGGGCCGCCGTCGAGCCGATCCCGGCCGACCACACGCGTCTCATCGGCGACACCAGCTCCTTCGGCGCCTGACACCGCCGGCCGGTCAGGCCGAAGGCCCCAGCAGCAGCACCACGAGGAACAGCACGGGGACGCATCCGATCGTCGTCAGGAAGACGGTGTCGCGCGCGATGGTCCTTCCCGTCGCGTACCGCTGCGCGTAGTTGAAGACGTTCTGCGCGGTCGGGAGCGCCGCGAGCACGGTGACGACCAGGACCTCGGCGGGGGAGAGGCGGAACAGCAGCGCCGCCACGACCCATGCCACCGCCGGCATGGCGAGCAGCTTGAGTCCGCTCGCCAGCAGGATGTCGCGGCGTCGTCCCGTCGTCCCCAGCACGCGCTGACCGTTGAGCGAGATGCCGTAGCTGATCAGCAGGATCGGGACCGCGGCGTTCGCGACCAGCTGCAGCGGGTCGAGGACGATCGGCGGGAGCGGGATGCCGGTCGCCGACACGATCGTGCCGAGGAGCGAGCCGACGACGATCGGGTTGGTGATCGTCCGCCGCAGGATCGGCCAGGGACGCCGCCCGGTGGGGGAGGTGAGCGCCTCGAAGATCGCCATCGTGATCGGCGTGAGCACGAGGAGCTGGAAGAGGATGACGGGTGCGGGGAACGCCGCGCTGCCGAGGACGTACAACGACAGCGGGATGCCGATGTTGTTCGAGTTGACCTGACCTGCGGAGAGGGCGCCGATCAGCACCTCTCCGGCCGCTCGTCGCCAGATGAGGCGTGAGACGAGTACATAGATCGCGAACATGACGACCGCAGCGATCGCCGAGACCGGGAGCAGGGACGAGAAGAGCGTGCGGACGTCCGCCTGGGACAGCACGACGAAAAGTAGGAACGGGCTCAGGACGAAGAACGTCAGTCTGCTGAGGACCTGACCGCCGGTCGGCCCGAGGAGGTCGATGCGTCCGATGACCCAGCCCACGGCGATGGCGACGCCGATGACGACGAATCCCGTGAGAACTGCGAGCACCCTTCGAGCCTAGGGCGGGTCTCCCGTTGCGGGGGATCGGGGGAGCAGCTATCGTTTTTCGATAGATAGAGATCGGAAGGCGATGATGAGCACAGCAACGATCCTGACGCTCCGAACGGCACTGGTGGCATCCCTCGTGGGCTCGATCCTCGTGCAGGTCGGCATCCTTCCCGCGATCTGGCGGGACCTCGAGACCGCATCGATCGCGTGGCGGGTGGCCGCCGTCTCGATCCTCGCACTCTGGGTCGTGTGCCTGCAGGTCGTCGCCGTCTGCATCTGGCGGCTCGTCTCGATGGCCGCCGCGGAGGCTGTCTTCTCTGTCGGTGCTTTCCGCTTCGTCGACATCGTGATCGGTGCAATCACGGTCGCCGCCGTCCTGACCGCTGGCCTCGCCACGCTGCTCGTGCCCGGAGACGTCGCCCCGGGTGTCGTCGGCCTGATCTACGGAGCCGCCGTGGCGACCGGGGGAGTCGCGCTCGTCGTGGTCGTCATGCGCTCGCTGTTGCGCAAGGCGATCGAGATGCGCACCGAGCTGGACGAGGTCGTCTGATGCCGATCATCGTCGACATCGACGTCATGCTCGCACGGCGGAAGATGGCCGTCGGGGACCTCGCCGCACGCATCGGCATCACGCCGGCCAACCTCGCCGTCCTGAAGAACGGTCGCGCGAAGGCGGTGCGCTTCACCACCCTGGATGCGCTGTGCGAGGTGCTGGAGTGCCAGCCCGGCGACCTGCTGCGCTGGGAACCGGAGATGTCAACGCCCCCGGGTGAGTGACGTGCGCCCCGCTGTCGTCGTCCGCTGGGCGACGGGCATCCTCGCCGTTCTCATCCTCGTCGCCATCGCCGTCGTCGCTGCCGTGACGGATGACCCGCACAGGATCGTCCTGGTGGGAACGCTCGATTCGTGGCAGCTTACGGTCGTGCTCGCCCTCATCGGCTGCGGGGACCTGGCGGTGTTCGCCTTCAGCATCCGCGTCAGTCATCCGCTCGCGCGCGCCGGGGTGATCTTCGCGTGCCTCGCGGCGACGGTGGCGGTGGTCGTCGCCGGCGCGGTTGCCATGCTCGCAACGCTGGAGACGAGCCACGTTTCGCCCATCATCGACGACGAGGGTTGCGACACGGGGTACGTCGTGCGGGAGACGGAATCGTACGGCGGCGGAGCGGGTGCCGTTTATCTCGTGGACGGTGTCATCGCGACGGCTCAGGGCTCGACACCGACCGGTCCCGCTGCCACGCCGTTCCATGACGGTGCATACACGGCATCCCTCGTCGATCACGTGCTCCGCGTGTCCTACGCCTCGGGTGCGGGTGGTCCGATCGATGGGAGTTCCCGTCTGATCCTCACGCCGTACGAGGACGTGTACGGACCGTGCGGGTTGTCGCGTCCCGCCTACGTTCCGAGCCCGGTTGCGCCGACGCCGACTCCGAAGCCGCCGCTCAGCCTCCCGGACGCAGAGAAGGTCATGGCGGACATGTATCGACAGACGCAGAACGTCGTTCCCGGTGCAACGGATGCGGACGGGGATCCCTGGGCGCCGGTCGCCCCGACGAGGACAGCGTGCGACGCCGACTCGATGCAGTCGACGGTGTCAGCCGAGTTCGCGACCTCGGACAACGCGGCGGCCCTCGCACGCATCCTTGCGACGTGGGATGCCGCTGGTTTCGCCGCCGACCGGGCGATACAGACCGACATCCGATTCGATCCCGACTCCGGCGTGGCGCTCAGAATCAGCGACCGATCGACGATTGACCGTCTGATCCACCTCTCGATCACGACACCGTGCCTGCCCGCACCGGACGCCGGTGAGACGACGGAGTGAACCGTCCGGTGCGAAGCGGTGTGCTCCATACATCCGATAATGCACATTATGTCAACTCGGTGATCACACATACGCTCGGCCCCGCGCTCCTCCGCTGAGAGCACTGAGGACGCGTCGACGCGCTACAGAGCGAGCGGAAGACGGGTCGTCGACAGGCCGACGTCACCGAGGAAGCGTTCGAACGCGAGGGTCGCCATGCCGATGGCGACCGAACTACCGCGAACGGTCGACACGCCGAGTTCGACTCCCGTCGTCGCACCGGCGGGCGCCCGCCGCTGCAGCTCGGCCTTCGTGGGATCCACGAGATCGTCGCCGAGGGCCCACGCCGTCCATCCGGTCAACATCATCACCTCGGGGTCGATGATCGACGCCAGGTCGCCGAGTGCGACGCCGAGGTAGTGCGCGGTCCGTTCGAGCACCTCCTCGACGACCGGATCTCCCCCGGACTCGCGGTGCGTGCGCGCGAGCCCGACGATGAACTCGCGTTGCGGCACGCGGGCCAGTTCGTGATCCGGTGCGATCTCACGGAGGGTCTGCTGGATGCCGGGGGCCCCGACGTACGCCTCGACGCACCCCAAGCGGCCGCAGCGGCAGGATCTCCCGTCGAGCACGAGCACCGCGTGCCCCCACTCCCCCGCGCTGTGCGTCGCGCCGCGCAGGATCTTGCCCTCCAGCACGATGCCGGCGCCCACACCGGTCCCGAGGTTCGCGATGACCATCGATGAGGCCGTGCGCCCGCGCCCGAACCACAGTTCCGCCGTCGCGATCGCCTTCAGCGGGTTCTCGACGACCAGCGGCAGCCCGATGCGCTCGCGCAGCCGGTGCAGAACCTCGACGTTCCGCGCCGCCCAGCGCGGGGCGACGGCATCCGCCGACTCCTCCGCACTGATCAGACCCGGCAGTGCGACACCTGCCCCCAGAACGTGGGCGCGGTCGACACCCGTCTCGCTCAGGGCGGTGTCGACGGCGCGCACGATGCTCTCGGTGACGCTGCCGACCGACGGCAACGACTCGTCCATGGGGACCTCGACCGACCCCACCTGCTCGAGCGCGGCGTCGAAGACGATCGCGCGGACGTATGTCTCCGCGACGTCGATGCCCAGGATGCGGCCGCGGTCGCCGTTGACGCGCAGCATCGTGGTGGGTCTACCGGCGCCGAGGGCGGAGCTGCCGGCATCCGCCACCAGACCCTCCCCCCGGAGCTCCTGCACGATCGTGGCTACCGTCGCGATGCTGAGCCCGGTCACCTGCGCGAGCTCGCCGCGCGTCGAGGTGCCCGCCGACAACAGCGCATGCAGGACGTCGAGCCGCGACTCGCTGCGGATGTCACGCGACGATCTCTTCCCCACGACGGTTCCCTCTTCCGCATCCGCCTCCGATCCCGCGCGGATGTCTGCCTGAATACTGCCAGAGTCCGAACCGTTATCTGATTGGGGGTAGACCACCCCTTCTTTTAAGCATTAGATTAAGGGCGATCGGTGCGACGGCGGACCGATCGGATTCCCGTATCGCCGTCACCATCCCGCAGAGAGGCGAGAAGGATGACATCACCCACGCGACGCAAGCTCGCAGTCACAGCAGCACTCCTCGGCGCATCGGCGCTGTTGATCTCCGGTTGCTCCAGCAACAGCGGCGGCGGAGGTGCCGACGGCCCGATCACGCAGTTCTACCACCAGTACGGTGAGGAAGGCGTCCAGGAGGCGGTCAACCGCTGGGCCGACGACTACAAGGACGCCAAGATCGACCTGCAGTGGGTCGAAGGCGACTACGCGCAGCGTGTGAACGCCCTCCTCGCCTCCGGCAAGGGCATCGATCTCTTCGAGTACAACGCGATCAACGTCGAGGCCGCGCGTCAGGGCCAGTACGCCGACCTGACCGACCTGGTCGAGCCCATCAAGGACGACATCCTGCCGATCGCGCTCAAGCCCGTGACGATCGACGGCAAGTACTACGGCATCCCGATGATCACGGACGCCCAGCTGTTCATCTACCGCCCCTCCATGTTCAAGGAGGCCGGTGTCGAGGTCCCCGAGACGTGGGACGAGCTCGTCGAGGCCGCGAAGAAGCTGACGAACGCCGATCACAAGGGCCTGTTCCTCGGCAACGACGGCGGCGCCGGCATCCTCGCCGCCAACCTGCCCCCGGCAGCCCCCGGCGGCATCATCGACGACGAGAACACGAAGGTCTCGCTCGAGTCGCCCGAGCTCGCCGAGGCGCTGACCTCCGCACACGAGCTGTACGACTCCGGCTCGCTGCTCATGGGTGCACCGACCGACTGGTGGGACCCGACGTCCTTCATCGCCGGTGACGTCGCGATGAGCTGGCAGGGTCTGTGGGCCATCCCGGCCATCAAGGAAGCGCTCGGCGACGACGTCGCCGCCTTCCCGGTGCCCGCGCTCGACGGCGGCCAGCCCATCGTCGGTGTCTCCCAGTGGAACGAAGTGGTCGCCGGCAAGTCCGGGAAGATCGAGCAGGCCAAGGAGATCGCCAAGAAGCAGTGGATCGAGGACACCGACTGGCAGATCGAGTTCAGCACCAAGTACGGCTTCCACATCCCGCCGCTGAAGGACGCCCGCGAGCAGGCCGAGACCCTCGGTGACGGTGTCGCCAAGCAGATCGTCGACCTGACGACCGAATACGGCTGGACCGGCGGCCCGTACTACACGCCCGCGATGAGCACGGCCCTGACCGACGCGGTCACCCGCATCGTCGTCGACGGCGCCGACGCGAAGTCCGAGCTGTCGGCCGCGCAGTCCACGATGCAGGGCATGCTGGACACGCTGCAGTGACTCAGCTCACGCCTCCGGTGGCCCGGGTCTCAGACCCGGGCCACCGGCCCACTCCCCCGCCTTCCGTGCCGCGCGGGCGTCGCCCGATCCGCGGCACCCGCCGTGCGTTCTGGCTCTTCGTCGGACCCTTCTTCATCGGCCTGGTGATCTTCAGCATCATCGCGCTGTTCTGGGGCTTCTACCTGAGCTTCACGCGCGCCGTCGCGACCATCACGCCGACGGACTTCGTCTGGTTCGACAACTACGTCGCCCTGCTGACCGACCCGAGCTTCCTCTCGTCGCTCCTGTCGTTCACGATCTTCGCGATCCTCGTCGTCCCCACCACGCTGATCGTGTCGCTGCTGCTGGCGATGCTCGTGGCCAACCTGCCGGTCGCACGGGCGTTCTTCCGCTCCGTGTTCTTCCTGCCGACGGCGTTCTCGTACGTGATCGCCTCGCTCATCTGGAAGCTCGGCATCTTCAGCGGGTCGACCTCCTCGGTCGCGAACGCCATGCTGCAGGCGCTCGGCCTCGAGCCGGTCAGCGCCTGGCTGACGCAATCGCCCTACTACTGGGTCGTCATCGTCAGCGTGCGCCTCTGGCTGCAGGTCGGTTTCTACATGCTGCTGTTCATCGCAGGCCTGCAGCGGATCCCCGACACGCTGTACGAAGCGGCAGCCCTCGACGGTCTCTCCCGCGGACCCCGTCGGTTCTTCGCCATCACCTGGCCGCAGCTGCGTCCGACCACGGCAGCCGTCATGCTGCTCCTGCTGGTGGCCGCCTTCCAGGCCTTCGACGAGTTCTACAACCTCGTCCGCACGATCCCCTCCGTGCGTCCGCCTCTGCTGTACATCTACAACCTGTCGTTCCAGCAGCTGGACTACGGCAAGGGTGCCGCCGGGGCGTTCGTGGTGACCGCGGTCGTCGTGCTGGTCGCCCTGCTGCAGTCCCGGTTCTTCGGATTCGGCGCTGCGGATGAGACGAAGACGCCCCGCCGGGGCGCACGAAAGGAGCGTGCCTCGTGACCGTCGTCGGAAACCCCGTACGCCGTCGCGTCGAACTGGCGCTGCGCTACGTCGTCCTCGTCATCCTCGCGATCCTGTTCCTGCTGCCGCTGTACGTGATGGTGAAGACGGCCGTCTCGCAGCCGTCGGACGTCACGTCGAAGCAGTTCGTGTGGTGGCCCGCCGACCCCAACTGGGGCAAGTTCGCGGAGATCTTCGCCGACGAAAGGTTCGGGCAGTCGCTCATCACCTCCACCATCATGGCCGTCTCGATGACGGTCGGGCAGATCGTGATCGGCGCCCTCGCCGGGTACGGGCTCGCCCGCATCCCGAACCGCGCCTCGAAGTTCCTGCTCGCCGTCACCGTGACGATGCTGCTCATCCCGAGCGCCACCACCTTCCTGCCGAACTACCTCATCGTGTCGTGGCTCGGCTGGACGGAGACGCTGCAGGGCATCGTCGTGCCGACGCTGTTCACCGCGTTCAACGTGTTCCTGTTCCGGCAGTTCTTCCTGTCCTTCCCCAAGGAACTGGAGGAAGCCGGCAAGCTCGACGGGCTCGGCTACATCGGCACGTTCCTGCGGGTCGTGCTGCCGAACTCGCTCACCTTCGCGGCGGCGCTGACGGTCCTCGGATTCCTCGGGGCGTGGAACGCCTTCCTCTGGCCGCTCGTCGTGGCCGGAACCGGCTTCGGAGCCCTCACGGTGCAGGTCTACCTCTCGTCGTTCATCACGGCGCAGACCTTCGACTACACCGGGCTCTTCGCCGCCGGCTTCCTCGCGTCGATCCCCGTCCTGCTCGTCTTCATCCTGCTGCAGCGCTGGCTGCTGCGCGGTGTCGCCGAGACCGGCCTCGGTGGCGCCTGAGCCCCGGCTCGGGCCCGGGACGCACGACGACCATGACCCGCACGCGCTCGTCGAGTGAGATCCGCGACGCCTCACGGCGGGAGCTCGTCCGGGCTCTCGCCGTGGGCGGCACGGCGACGCGCACCGACCTCGCGCGGGCGACCGGGTTGAGCGCGGCCACCGTCTCGAACCTCGTGACCGAATTGCGCGAAGACGGTCTGATCGCGGATGCCGGGATCGACAACGGCGGCGCGGGGAGACCGACCACGCTCCTGCGCATCGACGGCGCCGGCGGGGCGCTCCTCGGCATCGACGTGGCCGAGACCTACATCCGCGCGGTCGTCTTCGACGCCGCCCTCACCGAGATCGGGGCCGCAAACGTCGACGTCGACGAGGCCTGGGCATCGACCGACCTCATCGCCGACGCCGTGCTGCAGGCCGTGTCGCAGGCGATGGAGCGCAGCGGTCGCCACCCGGATCATCTTCTCGGGGCGGGTCTCGGACTTCCCGGTCTCACGTCGACCGACCCCCGTCGCATCGCCTCGACCCCCGCGTGGGCGACGCACATCCGCGACCTCGAGGACCGCCTGCGCCCGCACCTGCCGAGCCCGCTCGTGACCGCGAACCCCCTGCAGGCCGTCGGCCATTCCGAGGTGTGGTTCGGCACGGCGCGCGGACGCTCGACGGCCGTGGTCGTGAACCTCGGGACCGGCGTGGGTGCGGGCATCATCGTCGAAGGACGGGTTCTGCGCGGCGCGACCCGCAGCGCCGGCGAATGGGGGCACACCGTCCTCGAGCTCGACGGACGCCCGTGCCGGTGCGGCCGCCGCGGATGCGTCGAAGCGTACGTGGGGGTGCCCGGCATCCGGCAGACCCTCCACGACGTCGCCGACGGTCACGACCTCCTCGGACTGCACCAGCGCGACTTCGTCCAGGGACTCGGCGAGGCCGCGGACGACCCCGCGGTGGCCGAGACCCTCTCGCGCACGGCGCGCTACCTGGGGATCGCGCTGTCCGACATCGTCGCCGTGCTCAACCCCGAGGTGCTGACCCTCACCGGGTGGACCGCGTGGGCGCTCGGCGACCTGCTGCTGCCCGCGACCCGCGCGGCGCTCGCCGAGCGGGCGCCGGAGCTGACCGCCGCGCGCCTGGCCCTCGACGTCTCGCCGGTGCGCGTCAACAGCGTCGCCACCGGGATGGCCGTCCTGGCCTTCGAGCACCACCTCGACACCCGCGCCCTTGCACGCCGCACCCGGCCGCGCCTCGACCCGCCCGCCGTTCCCGTGGTGACCGTGCCGGCACCGGCGGCATCCGCCCCTCAGCCCGTCGCGGGCTGACCACACGACAGGAGACCCATGGTCCTCGCACGCCCGCATCGCCCGCCGATGGGCTGGAACAGCTGGGATTGCTACGGCACGACCGTCACCGAGGCGGAGGTCCTCGCGAACGCGCGCTTCATGGCCGAGCACCTGCGGGATGCCGGATGGGACACGGTCGTCGTCGACGCCGACTGGGCCGACCCCGACGCGCGTGAGCACGGCTACAACGACGACGCCCGCCTGCACCTCGACGCGTCCGGACGGCTGCATCCCGATCCGGTGCGCTTTCCCTCGTCGGCGGGCGGCGCCGGGTTCGGGCCGCTGGCCGAGCAGATCCACGCGTTGGGGCTGAAGTTCGGGCTCCACGTCATGCGCGGGATCCCGCGGCGGGCGATCGCGCAGGGCCTCGTCCTCCACGGCACCGCGACGCCGCTGTCCGCCCTCGCCGACCCCGCCAACGACTGCGAGTGGAACCCGCACTTCGTCGGGATCGACCACGCCCACCCGGATGCCGCGGGGTACTACCGCTCGACCGTCTCCCTCTACGCGGAGTGGGGCGTCGACCTCATCAAGGCCGACGACATGCTGTGGCCGTACCAGGAGCGCGACATCACCGCCTACAGCGAGGCGGTCGCCGGCGTCGACCGCGAGATCGTGCTGAGCCTCTCCCCCGGCCGCGACCTGTCCGCCGCCCACCTCGAGCACCTCGCCGAGCATGCGAGCATGTGGCGCATCTGCGACGACGTCTGGGACCGGTGGGAGGACGTCGCGGACAACCTCGCCCGGATGGCCCGGTGGGCACCGCATGCCGAGCGGGGCGCCTGGCCGGATGCCGACATGCTGCCCCTCGGCCGGATCGGCATCCGCGCGGAACGCGGCGAGCCGCGCGAGGACGCGCTCACTCCCGACGAGAGACGATCGCTGCTGACGCTCTGGACGATCGCGCGCTCCCCGCTCATGTTCGGGGGCGACCTGCCCTCGACCGACCCCGCGACCATCGGGATGCTGCGCTCCCCTGCGATCGCCGACCTGCTGACACGGGCGCAGCACAGCGGCGAGATCCGGCGCGAGCACGGGCTCGTGCTGTGGCGCGCGGTCGGCGGCGACACGACGTGGATCGCGGGCGTGAACACCACCGACGCACCGCTGACGGCGACCGTCGACGCGCGGGACCTCGGGTTCGGGCCCTCGCCCCGCACCGTGACGGACGTGTGGACCGACCGGCCGGTGCTCCCCCGGCCGGGACGCACGGGCGACACCACCGTCCGCGGCGTTGCGCCGGACTCCGCGGCCTTCGACGTGGTCCTTCCGCCGCACGGCTGCGTGTTCTGGCGGTACGACGGATGACGCGGCGCGCGGCTCGGGCTAACCGAGCCGCGCGCTCATCAGTCTGACCTCGGTCAGCCGGGGCGTGGTCTCCTCACCACCACCGACCGCGAGCTGCCACTGCACCCGGCCGTCCGCGTATGCGCCGAGGTCCAGATCGAGCAGCGGCTCGTCCTGCGGATCGACGAGGCGATCCACGAGCACCTCGTCGTCGAGGGACACCGTCAGCCTGCGCGGAGCGGTGTCACGCAGCCACGCGATCCGGAGCTCCACGGCGGACGCGCCCCAGTCCTGGAGGGTGAACGCGCCCTCGCCGCGGAACCGACGCCAGTGGGTGCCCTCGTCGTAACCCGACTCCGAGTCGACGAGGGTGAGTCCGTGATCGGACTCCGGTTGCTGCTGCCCGAAGGAGATCGCGTCGAGCGTGCGGCCCTCGAGGGCGTCGGACCGCGCGTCCTCCGCCGCGAGTTCCGCGCGGCGTCGCGAGGCATCCCGCTCCGAAGCGACCGGGAACGAGAGGATGTACCGGTCGTCGTGGAGGGCGGCGAACGGCTCGAGCACGACCTCGCGGTGCGCGGACGTCTCGCCGAGGACCACGACGAAACCGTCGCGGCGCTCAGCGGCCACCAGGTCCTCGGGAGCGAGGATCGGCGCCTCGGCGAGCGGGAGCAGCGCACCCCGGGCGATGTGCCCCATGCGCGCGTCGGTCCCGAGCGGGTCGACGGCCGGACCGGCGAGGCGCTCGGCGAGCACGCGGGGTCCGTCGACGATCCACCCCCACCCCTCGTCGCCCGCAGGGTGCTCCCAGCGCAGCAGGGGCGGCAGCTCCAGCTCGATCGCGGTGCGTCCGCGCCACTCGCGGTCGAACTCGAACCACCCGTCGGACGACGGGCGGACGACGTCGTCGTCGATGCGCGCGACGGCGGCCCCGGGCACGACGCCTTCGGGCACACGGACGCGCACCGCGAGGTGGCGAGGGGACGCCGCGGTCACGGTGACGACGGCGTCGTCGCCGAACGGACGGGCGCTCTCGACCTCGACGGTCACGCCCTCGTCGTGGACGCGCGCCGCGATGAGCAGCTGCACGTCGATGCGGCCCGGCGCGCGTCCGAACACCGACAGCGCGTACCGAGCGGGCGCCTCCAGCCCCGTCCCCATGCAGCACCAGAACCCCGTCTCGGGACGCGAGTAGACGCGATGGTGGCCGGGACGGTGGGAGGTGAAGTAGACGATGCCGCCGTGCTCGGGATGCTGCGCCGACAACAGGTGCGCGCTGAGCGCCCGGTCGATGTAGGCGAGGTGCGCGGGGTCCCCCGACCGGCGGTACATCTCGCGGGCGAGCTCCACCATGTTCACGGTGTTGCAGGTCTCGGGCCCCTCGCGCGCCGTGAACATGCTCGACCAGTCGTCGCGCGGCGGGAAGTGCTCGCGCACGCTGTCGCCGCCGATCGCGGTCGTGCGATGGCCGACGACACTCCGCCAGAACGTCTCGGCCGCCCGGCCGTAGCGGGCGGGCGCGCCGAGCCGCGCGAGGACCGCGTACCCGACCGCGAGGGGGATGTGCGCGTTGGCGTGCAGCCCGTCGAGCGGGTCGCGACCCGCCGCGAGCAGTTCGAGGAAGGAATCGACGGCGAGCCGCAGGGCCAGATCCATGGCCGCGGGGTCGCCGGCGGCATCCGCCCACCGGGCGAAGGATGCCGCCAGTCCGCCCGGCTCGGTGCGCAGCACCTGTTCGACACGGGCATCCGAGAGGGACGCGAAGGTGCGCACCCACCACGCGACGTAGTCCGCCGCGACGACGCGGGCGGACGCCGAGCCGGCGTACACGACCGCGTCGATCAGACCCGTGAGGGTCTTGTGCAGGTTGTACAGCGGCGCCCACCGCCCGCCGAGGTCGAACGTCTGCGCCTCGACGCGCCCGTCGGCGATCTCCTGCCACAACGACACCCCGTCCGGCACACCGCCGAGGTAGCCCGTGCCGAGCGCGAGCTGACACTCCCGGAGTCCGCCCACGATCACCTCCATGCGCTCGCGCGCCGCGGCGGATCCGCTCGCCGCGTGCGCAGCCAGCGCACTGAGCACGTGACCCAGCGTGTGGCCGTCGAGACCGTCGGACTCCCAGCCGCCGTAGCCCGGCCCCGTCGGCAGACCCGCCTCACGCCGGAACGGCGCGAGCAGCCTGTCGGGGTCCAGCTGCAGCGCCGACCGCAGCGCGAGTTCCTGGGCGTGCGCGAAGGGCCCGGGCGCGAGCGTCACCGCGGAGAGCGGGAACGGTTCCGCTCCCCCGCGTGTCGACGTCACCCCGCGGCCCGGACGCGGACCGTCACGATGCTGCGCGGCGGCACGGCGAGACGCAGCTCGGACCCCTGCACGACGGTCCCGGTGAAGTCGACCGGGGCGACGGCGTCGGGCTCGTCGAAGGTGTTGTGAGCGGATGCCGCCGCGTGCAGCATGCGTGCCCCCACCACCTCGCCGATGCGCTCGGGCAACCGCAGCACGAGCTCAGACTCGGCGTTCAGGTCCCAGTTGACGACGCTGACGGTGTAGACGTCGTCCTTGACGCTCACGGTGTGGTCGAGGTGCGCCGCCGCGGGGCCCTCGACCCGACCCGCGGCATCCGTCGTCGCCACGAACTCGGCGTCCTGGTGGTCGACGTAGAGCCCGAACGCGTGGAAGGTCGGCGTCTTCACCATGCGCGGGCCGTCGGTGAGCAGCATCGCCTGCAGGACGTTGACCATCTGCGCGATGTTCGTCATCCGCACCCGGGCGGCGTGGCGGTGGAAGATGTGGAAGTTCACCGCCGCGACGATCGCGTCGCGCATCGTGTTCTGCTGGTACAGGAAGCCGGGGTTCGTGCCCTGCTCGACGTCGTACCAGGTCCCCCACTCGTCGACGAACAGGCCGACGCGTCGCGCGGGATCGTGCCGGTCCATGATCTCGCCGTGCCGCCGCAGCAGGGTGTCCATCATCCGCGTGCGGTGGATCGTGTCATACCACGCGGCGTCGTCGAAGCTCAGCGCCGCACCCTTCACGTCCCACTCGCCCGTCGGGAGCGTGTAGTAGTGCAGGCTCAACGCGTCCATGTGGCCGGCCGCGCGGGCCATGAGGACCTCGGTCCACTCGTAGTCGTCGGCGTTGGCGCCGCACGCGACCTTGGCGACGTGGCTGTCGCCGTAGTCGCGCACGAACGTCTGGTACTGCCGGTAGAGGTTCGCGTAGTGGAGCGGGAGCATGTTGCCGCCGCATCCCCAGCTCTCGTTCCCGACCCCGAAGAACTGCAGCTTCCACGGCTGCTCACGCCCGTGCGCCCGGCGCAGTTCCGCCATCGGGGTGTGCTTGTCGAGGGTCATGTACTCGATCCAGTCCTGCATCTCTGCCACCGTGCCGCTACCCACGTTGCCGTTGACGTAGGCCTCGGCGTCGAGCTGGTGGAGGAGCTCGAAGTACTCGTGCGTGCCGAAGGTGTTCGGGTCCACCACACCGCCCCAGTGGGTGTTGACCATCGCGCGGCGCCCTTCAGCGGGGCCGACGCCGC
This sequence comes from Microbacterium oleivorans, assembly GCF_001644225.1. GTDB lineage: Bacteria > Actinomycetota > Actinomycetes > Actinomycetales > Microbacteriaceae > Microbacterium > Microbacterium gawkjiense. The sequence goes on from NZ_LSTV01000001.1 coordinate 952,881, forward strand.
CGAGCCAGTGGTACTCGTCGGCGAAGCAGCCGCCGGGCCAGCGGACGACGGGCACCTTGATCTCGCGCAGGGCGGCGATGGCGTCGGTGCGGAGCCCGTTCTTGTGCGGAATGTCGCTCTGCTCACCCACCCACAGACCCTCGTAGATGCCGCGACCGAGGTGCTCGGCGAACTGTCCGTAGATGCGGCGGTCGATGCGATGGGCGCGGGTGGTCGCGGTGATGATGCTCATGGGTGTGCTCTCCGTCGAGTCGTCTCAGGGGGTCGGGCCGGGGTCAGGACAGGGTCAGGTGGGGCAGGTCGGCGAGGCGCGCGAGCGCGTCGCCGACACGTCCGCCGCGGTGGAAGACCGGGATCGACGCGAGCGGCGCGTCGACCGTGACGATCGCGCCGCCGGTGTGGGTCTCGCCCGTGCGGGCATCGGTCCACTCCGCGCCGGCGGGGAGGTAGACGTCCCACCGCGTCGCACCGGGGACCGTCACCGGCGCGACGAGGATGTCGGGACCGAAGAGGTACTGGCCGGGGGTCGTCCACGCGCGTTCGTCGTCCGGGAACTCGAAGAACATGCCGCGCATGACCGGCGCGCCCTGCTGGTGCGCGTCGACCATCGCCTGGCGCGTGTAGTCGCGCAGGTCCTCGCGGAGCCGGATGTAGGCCACCAGCACCGCTTCGATCTCCTCGCCGAAGCTCCACACCTCGTTGTCGGCACCCGTGCCGACCCGGGCGACCCCGTTGCGGTCGACGATCCGGGTGCCGGGGACGCGGTCGCCGTGCAGCCGCATGACGGGGCTGAACGCGCCGAACTGGAACCAGCGCACGAGCAGTTCGTGGAAGGCGGGCTCGCGGACGTCGCCCCCCGTGAAACCGCCGATGTCGGTCGTGAACCACGGGATGCCGGCGGCCCCCATGTGGACACCCGCCGCGATCTGCGCGCGCAGGTCGTCGAAGGTGGAGTGGACATCACCGGACCAGACGAGGGCGCCGTGGCGCTGCGAACCCGCCCACGCCGCACGCACGAGCGAGACGGGCTGATCGTTGCCCTCGGAGCGCAGGCCGTCGGCGATCGCGCGGGTGAACTCGCGCGGGTACAGGTTGGCCACCTGTGCACTCGGCCCGGCGGCGAGCCGGTAGTTCTCGAAGTGGTACGCCCCGTACTCGGGCTCGGCCTCGTCGAGCCAGAACGCCGAGATGCCGTAGGCGCCGTAGTGCTCGGCGAGCTTCTGCCAGAGGAACTCCCGCGCCCGCGGCTCGGTGACGTCGAGGAAGCGCGTGTACTGGCCGTCGAAGTAGTACTGCACGTCGATGCCGCGCCGGGTGCGCACCAGCATGTTGCCGTCGCGCAGTTCGGCGAAGTTCTCTGACTCGGGCGCCACCTGCGGCCAGACCGAGACCATGAGCTCGATCCCGAGCTCGCGCAGCTCCGCGGTCATCGCGGCCGGGTCGGGCCAGTACTCCTCCTCGAAGCGCCAGTCCCCCATCCAGCGCCAGTGGAAGAAGTCGGCCACGATCACATCGATCGGGATGCCGCGGCGCCGGTATTCGCGCGCGACGCCCAGCAGCTCCTCCTGGGTCGAGTAGCGGAGCTTGCACTGCCAGAACCCCAGGCCGTACTCCGGCATCATCGGCGCGTGACCCGTCGCCTCGGCATAGGCCGCGGCGATCTGCGCGGGGCGCGGGTCGGCGCACACCCACCAGTCGAACTGGGTGGCGCTCTCGGCCTCCCACTCCGTCCGGTTCAGTCCGAACACGGCTCGCCCGATCGCCGGCAGGTTCCAGAGGAAGCCGTAGCCCGCGCTGGAGACGACGAACGGGACGGAGGTCTGCGAGTTGCGGTGGGCGAGTTCGAGCACCGCGCCCTTCAGGTCGACGACGTCCTGCTGGTACAGCCCCATGCCCACGAGGTGCTCGTCGGCGGGCGTCGCGAGGCTCAGCCGCAGACGATGGTCCCCGCCTTCGCCCGGTCGGAACTCCCGCGCGGCGAGCTTGAGCGCGCCGCCGTCGGTGATCTCCTCGAAGAGGAGGCGGCCCGCGGCATCCTCCACCCGCAGTCGCAGCCGGGTCGTGTGGAACCCGGTCGACCAGTCGTTGTAGTCGTCCTGCGTCGCGACGACGCGCACCCCGCCGGCCGCGACGGTCGCGACGGCGCCGTCGATCGACACGTCGGCGTGGGTGTCCGGCACCTCGACGAGCGCGCCCGGCGCCTCGTCTATGGGGCCGAGCGAGGCGCGGACGCGGACGCCGCGTCCCCACGCCTCGATCGAGACGGTCTGGCCGTCACCGCGCCAGAGCACACCGGTGCCGGAGGAGTGGAACGTCATGGCGTCGCCTTTCGGGGAGCGGGGGCCGTGCTGCCGCGCACGACCAGTCGGGTGGGGACGAGAAGGCGGCGCACCGCCGTGCTGCCGTCGATGCGTGAGAGGAGGACGTCGACGGCCGCGCGGCCGACCTCGTCGAACTCCTGGTGGACGGAGGTGAGCGGCGGCCAGAACTGCGCGGCCTCGGGCATGTCGTCGAACCCGACGACGCTGACCCGATCGGGCACCGGGACGCCGGCTTCATGGAGGGCGCGGAGGACCCCCAGCGCCATCTGGTCGTTCGCCGCGAAGACCGCGGTCACCTCGGCGCGTCCGCGCAACCGGCATCCCGCCGCGTACCCCGATTGCGCGCTCCAGTCGCCCCGCTCGAGCGGCGGCACGTCGCGCCCGGCCGCGGTCAGCGCCGTGCGCCAGCCGTCCTCGCGGCGCACCGCGGAGTACGAGCTCGCGGGACCGGCGACATGGTGGACCGTGCCGTGGCCGAGTTCAAGGAGGTGGGCCACCGCCTGACCGGCGCCCATCGTCTGATCGGTGTCGACGAAGGAGCGGTCGGCCAGTGCCGAGGCGTCGACCACGACGACGGGGAGGTCGTCGGGCAGGGGCAGGTCCTCCCCCGCCGAGAGGTGGTCGCCGATCGCGATGACGAGGCCGTCGACGGCCTGGTCGCGCGCGCGTTCGATCGCCTCGGCGACCGCGCGCCGGTCGAACCGCGCGGTCGGCACGAGCGCGACGGCGTAGCCGGAGGCCGCGCCGGCGCGCGAGATCGCCTCCCACGTGCGCACGCTGCCGTAGGAGGTCAGGTCGCTCATGACCACGCCGATGCTGCGGTACCGGGCCGAGCGCAGGGCGCGCGCGGCCCGATTGGGCCGATATCCGAGTTCACGCATGCTCGCGAGCACCCGCTCGCGCGTCGGTTCGTCGACGCGCGCCGCGCCGGTCACGACCCGCGAGACCGTCTGCGCCGAGACGCCGGCGTGACGGGCGACGTCGGCCTGCGTGGGGACGCCGTGCGGGGTCCCGCCGCGGCGGGCCGCGGGTTCGACGACGGGGGTGTCGACACCCGTGTCGGAACCCGGTCGCGTGCTACGCTGAAGCGACATGATTGCGTAAACATAGCAGTTCACGCAGCGACTGGGCACCCCCACCACACGAGTGCCGGACCCCCGGACCGTGGGCCCCGAGCGGAGATCACATGAGCACTTTCGCCATCGGCGACCGCGACTTCCTGCTGGACGGCCGGCCGCACCGCGTCATCTCGGGCGCCCTGCACTACTTCCGGGTGCACCCCGGCGACTGGGCCGACCGCATCCGCAAGGCGCGGCTCATGGGGCTCAACACGATCGAGACCTACGTCGCGTGGAACGCGCACGAACCAGTCGAGGGGCAGTGGAGCGAATCCGACGGACTCGACCTCGGACGTTTCCTCGACCTCGTCGCCGCCGAGGGGATGCACGCGATCGTCCGTCCCGGCCCGTACATCTGCGCCGAGTGGCACAACGGCGGCCTGCCCACGTGGCTGACGGCGACCCCCGGCATCCGCCTGCGTCGGACGGATGCCGCCTACCAGGCCGCCCTCGAGACGTACCTGCGTCGCGTCTACCGCATCGTCGCCCCCCGTCAGATCGACCGCGGCGGCAACGTGATCCTCGTGCAGATCGAGAACGAGTACGGTGCCTACGGCTCCGACAAGGACTACCTCGCCGAACTCGTCCGCGTGACGCGCGACGCGGGCATCACGGTCCCCCTCACGACGGTCGACCAGCCCGAGGACGACATGCTCGCCGCCGGCTCCCTGCCGGGCCTGCACCTCACCGGCTCCTTCGGCTCGCGCGCGCAGGAGCGGCTCGCGACCCTCCGCGCGCACCAGCCGACCGGCCCGCTCATGTGCTCGGAGTTCTGGGACGGATGGTTCGACTGGTGGGGCGGTCAGCATCACACGACGGATGCCGCGACCGCCGCGCGCGAGCTGGAGGACCTGCTCGCCGCCGGCGCCTCGGTGAACATCTACATGTTCCACGGCGGGACCAACTTCGGGACGACCAACGGCGCGAACGACAAGGGCCGCTACCTGCCGATCACGACGTCGTACGACTACGACGCCCCGCTCGATGAAGCGGGCGACCCGACCGAGAAGTTCCACGCCTTCCGCGAGGTCATCGCGAAGTACGCACCGGTCCCCTCCGAGACGCCGGCGGCGGGCTCGCCCCGACCGGAGTTCACCGTCGACCTGACCGCGGCGCCGCACGCGGCGGCCATCCCGTCGCCCGTCGACGGCCTCGCGACCTTCGAGGACCTCGGGCACACCGGCACGCTCCTGCGCTACGAGACCGAGCTTCCGGACGGCTTCGCCGGCGGCGTGCTCGAGGTGGGCGAGGTCCGGGACCAGGCCTGGGTGTCGGTCGACGGCATCCGTGTCGGGACGCTGTCGCGCACGCGACACGAGCACGCCCTGCGCCTCCCCGCGGGGAGCCGGCTCTCGCTCCTCGTCGAGGAACAGGGACGCGTCAACTACGACGACCGTCTGGGCGAGGCGAAGGGACTCATCGGGCCGGTCACGATCGACGGTGTCGAGCAGGCGCAGTGGCGGACCACGCCGGTCCTGCTGGCCGAGGCGGCCGCCGCCCCCGAGCTGCTGGTCTCGGAGGGCGCGTTCGACCTGGAGGCCCCCTCCGACCTGTTCCTCGACACGACGGGATGGGGCAAGGGGTACGTCTTCGTCGGCGACTTCCTGCTCGGTCGGTACTGGTCGAACGGACCGCAGCGGACGCTCTACGTGCCCGCCCCGGTCACGCGTGCGGGCCGCAACACGCTCACGGTGATCGAGCTCGAGCAGCCGCTCCCCGTCACCGCCCGGTTCGTCAGCGCCGCCGAGCTCGGCCCGCTGCACGAGTGAACGGGGTCGGCGTCAGGCGCCGACCGTGACCCCCGGCGAGAAGGCGACGTAACCCGAGAAGTCCGCACCGACCCGGTCGAACGCCGACGGGTACGGGTTCGGGTACGACCAGGCGCCGTCGGCGAGGCGCTCGGAGCCCGCCTCGATGTGGAAGTACTGGCACTCGCCCTTCCACGGACACGTGTACGGCGTCGGACTCTCCACGAGCACGCCGTCCTTCACCGAGGAGGGCGGGAAGTAGGCGTTCCCCTCGATGCGGATGATCTGGTCGTCGTCCGCCTCCGCGATGACGGTGTCGCCGATGGTGGCCTTCATGTCGTCCTCCGTTCGCCCAGGTGGGGTGGAGCCAGCGTACGCCCGCCGGAGAGTAGCGTGGGCGGGGTGAGTCGAACCGGTCCGGGCGTGCGCGCATGGATCATCTGGGGCACCGGCGTCGCCGCGTACGTCCTCGCCGTCACCAACCGCACCTCGCTCGCCGCGGTCGGCGTCGACGCAGCGGACAGGTTCCAGGCGGATGCCGCGACCCTGTCGTTGTTCGCGGTCGTCCAGCTGGCCGTCTACGGCGGGATGCAGATCCCCGTCGGCATCCTCCTCGACCGCTTCGGCTCGCGTCCGATCATGACCGCCGGCATGATCCTCATGGCCATCGGTCAGCTGACGATGGCCCTCTCCCCCAGCGTCGGTGTCGCCATCGTCGCGCGCATGCTCCTCGGTGCGGGGGATGCGGCGGTGTTCCCGGGTGTGCTTCGCCTCGTCGCGACGTGGTTCCCCGCGCAGCGCGGACCGCTCATGGTGCAGCTCACCGGCATCCTGGGTCAAGCGGGTCAGCTCGTCGCCGTCATCCCCATCGCGACGATCCTCCACGCGACCTCCTGGTCGGTCACCTTCGGTGGCATCGCCGGACTGTGCGTCCTGTTCGCCGTCCTCGTTTTCGCGCTCGTCCGCAACCGTCCGCCGGACCTCGCGCGCGACGTCAGCGTCGACACCGACACGGGGGCGATCCGGGTGGTGACGTCGACGATCGACACCGGCGTCGGCATCCGCGCCGCCCTCGCGCACCCGGGCACCCGTCTCGCGTTCTGGTCGCACTTCACGACCCCCTTCGCGGGCACGGCGTTCATCCTGCTGTGGGGGTTCCCGTACCTGACGGCGGGCGAGGGGCGGACCGTCGCCGAGGCGGGCGCCCTCGCCTCGCTCTACGTGTTCGCCGGCATGGCCCTCGGCCCGGTCCTTGGCGAGCTCTCGCGACGCGTCCCGCACCGGCGCTCCCGCGCGCTCGTCCTGCCGGCCGTCGGCTTCCAGTTCGCGGCGTGGTCGGCGGTCATCCTGTGGCCGGGCCCCGCGCCCCTCTGGCTGCTGATCGTCCTCCTCGTCGCGCTGGCGATGGGAGGGCCCGCGTCGATGATCGCCTTCGACCACGCCCGCACCCACAATCCGTCCCACCGGCTCAGCACCGCGACGGGCGTGACGAACGCCGGCGGCTTCCTCGCCGCGCTGCTGGCGATCTTCGCGATCGGCCTCGTCCTCGACCTCCAGGGTGCGGGCACCCCCGACACCTACCGGCTCGAGGCCTTCCGCATCGCCTTCCTCGTCCAGATCCCGCTGTGGCTCGTCGGCGCGACGTTCATCAGCATCGAGCGGCGGCGCACCCGCATCCACCTCGGGATGGACCCGCCCCGCCGACCGCGCCGGTGACCGCCCGCACGACGAAGGCCCGCCCCCTGGGGGACGGGCCTTCGAGGTCTGTCACGCGTCAGTACGTGCCGTCTCCCGACGTGCGCGTCTCGGAGCGGGTGACCCGCTCCCCCGCAACAGGGTCGACCGTTCGGACGGTCGACTCGCTGGAACGCCGCCGCAGCATCAGCACGAGACCGATGATGAAGACGACAGCGCCGGCGGCCATCAGGATGTAGCCGATCATGTCGAGGTTGACGTACTGGACGTCGACATTGACGGCGAACACCAGGATGGCCCCGATGACGAACAGCACGATTCCGGTTCCGATGCTCATGCGCACACTCCCTTTCTAGGCTGTGTGCTCCGATCATCCCGGATGCTGCAAAGATCCTGGATGCTCTTGACAGGACGGTCGAATCCGGTTTCAGCGCGGTTCGACCGTCAGCCACTCCGCGAACTTCGGCTCGCGTCCGTCTCCCGACGACGTGCCCGTCAGCCGGCGTCGCAACCAGGGCCCGAGGTGCTCGCGGAAGTACCGGCCGCGACCGAGGGCGACCGCCGTGTCATCCTCCTCCAACCGCCACCACTCGATCGGGGGCCGCTCGCCCAGCGCCTCCAGCACGCGCGCAGCGACGCGATGATGCCCGCGCGCGTTCATGTGCAGCCGGTCCGCCGACCAGAACGACGGATCCGAGAGTTCGCGGTCGGGCCAGTTCAACGCGACGACCAGGTCGTCGCGTCCGCGGATGCGGTCGGTCACCGCCCGCGAGAGTTCGTCGCCGCGGCGCTGGATGAGGCCCGCCAGCGGCAACTGCGCGGACGGATTCGCCCCCGACAGGACGATCATCGTGACGCCCTCCTCGTCGCAGCGGCGGAGCACGTGCGAGAACGCGTCGGCGATGCGCGCGATCGGCGTGCGCGGACGCAGCATGTCGTTGCCGCCGCCGTTGAAGGACAGGTGGGTCGGCCGGAGGGCGAGCGCGCGCTCGAGCTGCTCCTCGACGATCGGCTGCATGAGCTTGCCGCGGATCGCCAGATTCGCGTACGAGATCGCTGCGCCGCGGGAATCCGCCCAGCCCTGCGCCACGAGGTCCGCCCAGCCGCGGACGCTCCCGTCCGGCAGTTCGTCGCCGACACCCTCCGTGAACGAGTCCCCGATCGCGACGTAGCGGATGTCCTGCGGCATCCCTCCAGCGTAGGACGCGCTCACTCGGCGAGGCTCCGCCCGCGGGACTCGGCGAGCCCCCACGTCGCCGCGGCGGCGACGGCGAAGAACGCGCTGAGGACGACGAAGACCACCGGGACGCCGCCCATCGCCTGGAGCGCGGGGACGGCCGGCGGCGCCAGGATCGAGGCGATCCGGCCGATGCCGGCGGCCCAGCCCGCACCCGTCGCGCGCAGCGAGGTCGGATAGGTCTCGGGGGTGACGGCGTACAGAGCGCCCCACGCGCCCAGGTTGAAGAAGGACAGCGCCATCCCGGCCCCGAGGATCATGGGCACCGTCGTGGCCTGGCCGAACACGATCGCCGCGACCGCGGAACCCGCGAGGAAGACCGACAGAGTCGCGCGGCGGCCCCACACCTCTATGAGCCAGGCGGCGACCGCGTACCCCGGTACTTGGGCGAGCGTGATGATCAGGGTGAACTCGAAGCTGCGCACGAGACCGAACCCCTGCGAGACGAGGAGCGTCGGGATCCAGATGAACGCGCCGTAGTAGGAGAAGTTCACGCAGAACCACACCGCCCACAGCGCAGCGGTGCGCCGGCGTAATCCCGGCACCCAGAGTCCCCGCAGCCGCATCGCGACGGTCGTGGCGGGTGCCGCCGGCACCTCGACGGCGTCGGCCGCAGCCGGAGCGAGGCGTCCGAACACCGCGGGAGAGGATTCGAGCCCCGCCACGACGCGTTCGGCGTCCGCCGTCCGCCCGCGAGAGGCGAGCCAGCGCGGCGACTCCGGCAGCCCCCAGCGCACGACGAGCGCGTACACCGCGGGGATCGCGCCGATCGCGAGCGCCCACCGCCAGCCTTCCGCGGCCGTCGGGATCACGAGGTACCCGATGAGCGCGGAGGCCGTCCACCCGACCGCCCAGAACGCCTCGAGCACGACGATGATGCGCCCCCGCATCCGTGCCGGCGCGAACTCGCTCACGTAGGTGCTCGCCACGGGCAGTTCGGCGCCGAGACCGAGGCCGACGACGAACCGCAGCGCGATGAGCGCGACGAGACCGCCCGCGAGCGCACTCGCGCCCGTCGCAATGCCGTAGACGAGCAGCGTCAGCGCGAAGACGGAGCGGCGTCCGATGCGGTCGGCGAGGAGTCCGCCGACGGTGGCGCCGATCGCCATGCCCGCGAAGCCCGCCGACGCGATCCACGACGTCTGCGAGGTCGTCAGCTGCCACTGGTCCACGAGGGCCGCGATCACGAAGGAGATGAGCCCGACGTCCATCGCGTCGAGCGCCCAGCCCGTTCCCGATCCGGTGAGGACGCGCAGGTGGGTGCGCGTGAACGGCAGCCGATCGAGTCGGGCGGTCGGCGTGCCGGTCGAGGTCGCGGTCATCCCTGCATCGTACGAGGGCCGGGGCCGCGCCCGGGTCACTCGCCGAGCATCTCGCGCACGAGCGGGATGACCTTCGTGCCGTAGAGCTCGACCGAGCGCATGAGCTTGTCGTGGCCCAGGGTGCCGTTGGCGTACTTCAGGTCGAAGCGGCCGGCCCCCAGGGTCCTCACCGTGTCGGCGATCTTCCGGGCGACGGTCTCGGGCGAGCCGGCGTAGATCGATCCCTCGGGTCCTATCTCGTGCTGGAAGCGCATCCGGCTGTAGGGCGGCCAGCCGCGGTCGCGGCCGATCGTGTTGTTCTGCGCCTCGAAGCCGGGGTACGCCTCCTCCCACGCCTGTTCGTCCGTGTCGGCGATGTGGCCGGGAGAGTGGATGCCGATGGGCTGCGCCACGGTGCCGAGTTCACCGATCGCGCGGTGGTAGAGGTCCACGTACGGGCGGAAGCGCGCGGCCGGGCCGCCGATGATGGCGAGCATGAGGCCGTACCCGTAGCGCGCGGTGCGTATCACCGATTCGGGGGATCCCCCCACGCCGACCCAGGCGCGGATCCCCGCCTCGGTCTTGGGGAAGACGTCCGCCTGCTGCAGTGCGGGGCGGGTCGTCCCCTGCCACGTCACCGGCTTCTCCTGGCGCAGGAGCGAGAACAGCTCGAGCCGCTCCTCGAAGAGCGTCTCGTAGTCCGACAGGTCGAAGCCGAAGAGCGGGAACGACTCGATGAACGACCCGCGCCCGAGGATCACCTCAGCGCGCCCCTGCGAGATCGCCGCGAGCGTCGCGAAGCGCTCGTAGACGCGCACCGGGTCGTCGCTGGAGAGGACGGTCACGGCCGTCCCGACCCGGATCCGCTCGGTGCGCGCGGCGATCGCGGACAGCACGATCTCGGGGCTCGAGACGGCGTACTCGGCGCGGTGGTGCTCCCCGACCCCGATGAAGTCGACCCCCACCTGATCGGCGAGTTCCGCCTGCGCCAGCAAATTGCGGATCGCCTGCGCGCCCGACACGCGCTCGCCCCGCTCGTCGACGGTGATGTCCCCGAAGGTGTCGAGGCCCAGCTCCACTGCGGTCATGTCCGCCCCTTTCATTCAGCTGAATGAACGATAACGGGGATGCCGGCTATTCCCGGCATCCCCGTTCGTCTGTCCCCGTCGCTCAGCCGTCGCGCAGAGCGGCCCGCAACGTGTCGAGACCGACGCCGCCGAGGCGGAGTGCCCGCATGTGGAACTGCTTGATATCGAAGTCGGCGCCCCCGCGCTGCGCCGCCTCGTCGCGGATCTGCTCCCAGATACGCTGGCCGACCTTGTACGACGGGGCCTGGCCGGGCCAGCCGAGGTACCGGTTCACCTCGAAGCGGATGAACTCGTCCGACATGTTGACGTTGCGACGCATGAATTCGAGCGCGTAGTCGGCATCCCACACCCCGGTGCCGTCCAGACGCGGCTTGCCGAGGTGCACGCCGATGTCGAGGACGACACGGGCGGCGCGCATCCGCTGACCGTCGAGCATCCCGAGACGGTCGGCCGGGTCGTCGAGGTAGCCGAGCTCGGCCATCAGGCGTTCGGCATAGAGCGCCCAGCCCTCGGCGTGGCCGCTCGAGCCCGCCAGGAGTCGGCGCCACGAGTTGAGCTCTGCGCGGTTGTAGACGGCCTGGGCGATCTGCAGGTGATGCCCGGGGACGCCCTCGTGGTACACGGTCGTGAGTTCCCGCCAGGTGTCGAACGAGTCGACGCCCTCGGGGACCGACCACCACATGCGCCCGGGCCGCGAGAAGTCGTCGGTGGGCCCGGTGTAGTAGATACCGCCCTCGTTCGTGGGGGCGATCATGCACTCGAGGCGACGGATCGGCTCGGGGATGTCGAAGTGCGTGCGGCCGAGTTCCTCGACGGCCCGGTCGCTGGTCGCCTGCATCCAGGCCTGCAGCGCCTCGGTGCCGTGGAGCTTGCGGCTCTCGTCCTGCTCGAGGAAGGCGACCGCCTCCTCGACGGTGGCGCCGCTCTTGATCTCGTTCGCGATGGCCTCCTGCTCGGCGACCATGCGGGCGAGCTCCTCGACACCCCACTCGTAGGTCTCGTCGAGGTCGATCGTCGCGCCTAGGAAGCTGCGGGAGTGCAGGGCGTAGAGCTCCCGGCCGACGGCGTCGGTCTCGGACGCGACGGGCACCAGCTCGTCGCGTAGGAACGCGGCGAGCTGATCGTAGGCGACCCGCGCGGCGCCGGCGTTGTCGGCGAGGTCGCGGGCCAGCGAGGCGGGGAGGTGTCCTTCGGCGGGCGCGGCCTCACCGACGAACGACGCGAAGAAGCCCGTGTCGCTCGTGTAGCGCGCGATCTGCGTCACGACCTCCCGGACCTGCCGCTGCGCCGGGACGACACCATCCGAGATGCCCTGTCGGAGGGTCTCGACGTAACCGGCGAGGGCCCCCGGGATGGCGGCGAGGCGGGTGGCGACAACCGACCAGTCGTCGACCGTGTCGGTCGGCATCAGATCGAAGACGGAGCGGATGTCCTGCGACGGCGACGCGATGACGTTCAGGTCGCGCAGGTGCGACTTCGCCGCGTGGAGGTCGAGGTGGAGCCCCAGCTCGGCCGAGAGGTCCATCTTCGTGACCTCGTCGACGTCGTCGACCGCGTCCGCGGCGTCGAGCGCGCGGAGCGTCTCGGCTGCAGCGGCGGCCAGACGCTCGTGCCCGGCGGGCGAGTAGTCGTCCAGTCGGCCGTTGTGCTCCGTGCGCCCGATGTAGGTCGCGAGGCTCGGGGATAGTTCGGCCAGCGTGTCCACCCAGCGGTCCGCGATCGTGTCGATCGGAGTGGGCGTGCGTTGTGCGTCGGTCATCCTCCGAGCGTAGAGCGTCGCACGCTCCGCGTCAGTGAGCCGCCTCGTCCCAGTCGCCGCCCCGGCCGATCTGCACCTCGAGCGGCACCGAGAGGTCGGCCGCGTCGCCCATGCGCGTGCGGACGATCTGCTCCACGGCATCCCACTCCCCCGTGGCCACCTCGACGACGAGTTCGTCGTGGATCTGCAGCAGCACGCGTGAGCCGAGGCCCTGATCGAGGAGGTCCTGGTGGATCTCGACGAGGGCGATCTTCATGATGTCCGCAGCGCTGCCCTGGATGGGAGCGTTGAGCGCCGCCCGCTCGGCGTTCTCGCGGAGCACGCGGTTGGGACTCGTCAGGTCGGGGAACGGGCGACGGCGACCGAAGATCGTCTCGGTGTACCCGTCGATGCGGGCCTGCTCGACGGAGGACCGCAGGTAGTCCCGCACGGCGCCGAACCGCGCGAAGTACTCGAGCATGAGCTGCTTCGCCTCGGACTGCTCGATGCGCAGCTGCTTCGAGAGCCCGAACGCGCTGAGGCCGTAGACGAGCCCGTACGACATCGCCTTGACCTTCGTGCGCATCGGAGCCGTCACCTCGGCGGGCTCGACGCCGAACACGCGGGCGCCCACGAACCGGTGCAGGTCCTCGCCCGAGTTGAACGCCTCGATGAGGCCGGGGTCGCCGGACAGGTGCGCCATGATGCGCATCTCGATCTGGGAGTAGTCGGCCGTCAGAAGGGTCTCGTACCCCGCCCCGACCTCGAACGCCGCGCGGATCCGGCGCGACTCCTCGTTGCGGATCGGAATGTTCTGCAGGTTCGGATCCGTGCTCGAGAGCCGCCCCGTCTGGCTGCCGGTCTGGACGTAGGTCGTGTGGATGCGGCCGTCGTCGGCGATACCGACCGTCAGCGACTCGATGATCTGGCGCAGCTTCGTGGCCTCGCGGTGCTGCAGCAGCAGGCCGAGGAACGGGTGCGGATTCGTGTCCTGCAGGTCGGCGAGGACCGCGGCATCCGTCGAGTACCCGGTCTTGGTCTTGCGGGTCTTCGGCAGTTCGAGCTGGTCGAACAGCACCTCCTGCAACTGCTTCGGCGAGCCGAGGTTCACCTCGCGCCCGATGATCGCGTACGCGTCCTGCGCGATCGCGTCGGCGCGGGCGGCGAGCTCACCCGAGAAACCCGACAGCTTGTCGCGGGAGACCGAGACGCCCGCGAGCTCCATGTCGGCCAGGGCGTCGAGGGTCGGGAGCTCGATGTCGGTCAGCACCGCGGAGACGGATGCCGGGAGCTCCGCGCGCTCTGCGGCCGCGACGCGCAGGGCGAACCAGGCGAGCTGACCCGGGGTCGCGCCCTCGGTCTCGGGCACCAGCTGCGACGGGTCGGCCTCGGGGAGCTTCTCGTCCAGGTAGCGGTCGACGAGGTCGGCGAGGTTCTTGTCGGGCAGGCTCGGCCGCAGCAGCCACCCGGCGAGGAGGACGTCGAACGCGAGCCCGCCGAGGCGCACGCCCGCCCTGCGCAGCGCCTTCACCTGCGACTTCGCGTCGACCATCACCTTCGGCGCTTCGCCCTCGAGCCACGGGGCGAGCGCCGTGCGGGCGGACTCATCCCACGCGGTCTCGCGCACCGCGTCCGTCGTCGCGACGCCGACGCGGGTCGGGAGCCCGCCGGCGACCGCGACGGTGAGGGCGAGCTCGCCGGTCTGCTCCGCCAGCCACGCCGCGAGGGTCGCGGCATCCGTCTCCTGCGGTTCGGGGGCCGCGACCTCGGGAGCGGGCGGCTCCGCGTCCGCACCGAACGCGTCGAAGACGCGCGGCAGGAGAGTCCGGAACTCCAGGCGGGCGAAGATGTCGCGGACCGCCTGCGTGTCCATGGGCTGGACGGCGAGGTCCTGCGGGGTGAGCTCGAGCTCGACGTCGCGCAGGAGGGCGTTGAGCTGACGGTTGCGGCGGACATCGTCGAGGTGCTCGCGGAGGTTGCCGCCGACGACCCCCTTGATCTCGTCCGCGCGGTTCAGCAGCTCGTCGAGCGACCCGAACTGCGTGAGCCACTTGACGGCCGTCTTCTCGCCGACCTTCGGGACGCCGGGGAGGTTGTCGCTCGTCTCGCCGACGAGCGCCGCGATGTCGGGGTAGTTCTCGGGCGGCAGGCCGTACTTCTCGACGACGGCGTCCGGGGTGTAGCGCTTCAGCTGCGAGACCCCCTGCACGCTCGGGTAGAGCAGCGTCACGTCGTCGGTGACGAGCTGGATCGTGTCGCGGTCGCCCGAGCACACGAGCACCTGGAAGCCGCTCTCGACCCCCTGGGTCGCGAGCGTCGCGAGGATGTCGTCGGCTTCGACGTCCTCCTTCGTGAGGACCGGCACGCCCATCGCCGCGAGGCAGTCCTGCAGCAGCGGGATCTGCCCCTTGAACTCGGCCGGCGACTCGGACCGGTTCGCCTTGTACTCCTCGTAGACGCGGGTGCGGAACGACTGCCGCGAGGTGTCGAACGCGACCGCGAGGTGCGTGGGACGTTCGGCCTTCACGAGGTTCACGAACATCGACAGGAAGCCGTAGATGCCGTTGGTGTGCTGGCCGTCCTTGGTCGAGAAGTTGTCGACCGGGAGCGCGAAGAACGCCCGGTAGGCCAGCGAGTGGCCGTCGACGACGAGCAGAGTAGGCTGTACGGAGTCGCTCACCCAGCCAGCCTAGTTCGGGCGTGCGACATCGACTCCCCCGCATCGGCGCCGGGTCGGAGCCACCCGAAGCCGAGGTCCGAGCCATGTCCGAGAACGCCCCCTCCCCCGACGCCCTCCCCGCCGGCGACGGCCTGAGCTGGGCGAAGGACCGCGGCCTCGGCGCCCTCGCCGACAAGATGGGGATCGAGCTCGTGGAGTTCACCCTCGAGAAGGCGGTGGCACGGATGCCGGTGGCCGGCAACACCCAGCCCGTCGGTCTCCTGCACGGCGGCGCCTACGTCGTGCTCGGCGAATCGCTCGGATCGATGCACGCCAACCTGCACGCGGGACCCGGCCGCCTCGCCGTCGGCATCGACATCAACGCAACCCACACCCGCTCCGCGACGGAGGGCTGGGTGACGGGCGTGTGCACCCCGCTGCATCTCGGCCGCAGCCTCACGGTCCACGAGATCGTGGTGACCGACGACCGGGGCAGGCGGTGTTCGACGGTCCGGATCACCAACATGGTGCGGGACCGGCCGGCATCCTGACCCGGCTCAGCGCGAGACGGGGTACTTGAAGCCGATGTGCGAGTCGACGAAGCCCAGCCGCGTGTAGAACCGGTGCGCCTCGGTGCGGGCGGCATCCGAGGTGAGCTGGACGAGGGATGCGCCCACCGCACGCGCCGCGACCTCGGTGACCCACGTCATCATCGCGGCTCCGATCCCGCCCGAGCGCTCCGCGCCGGCGACACGCACCGCCTCGATCATGAGGCGAGTACTCCCCCGTCGCGCCATGCCCGGCACCACGGTCAGCTGCATCGTCCCCACGATGCGACCCTCGCGCGCGACGACGAGCAGGTCGTTGCCCTCCGCGGCGAGGATGCGCCGCAGCCCCCGCAGGTAGAGCGGGCGATCGTCGAATGCCGCGACGTCGCCGCGACCCGCGCTGACGGGGTCGTCCGACAGCAGCGCGATGATCGCGTCGAGGTCGCCCTCCTCCGCACTGCGGAGGGTGATCGGCCCGCGACGGGAGGCGAGGTCGGCCGGGAGATCGAACTCGTCGATCACGGCGACCGCGTCAGGACTTCTTAGGCGCGAGCTGCTCGATGATCGCCTTGGCGACGTCCTGCATGGTCAGTCGGCGGTCCATCGACGCCTTCTGGATCCAGCGGAAGGCCTCGGGCTCGGACAGGCCCATCTTCTCGTTGAGCAGTCCCTTGGCGCGGTCGACGAGCTTGCGGGTCTCGAAGCGCTCGACCATGTCGGCGACCTCGGCCTCGAGCGTGATGATCTGCTCGTAGCGCGCGAGGGCGATCTCGATGGCCGGCAGCAGGTCGTTCGGGGTGAACGGCTTCACGACGTACGCGAGGGCGCCCGCCTCGCTCGCCCGCTCGACGAGCTCCTTCTGGCTGAAGGCCGTGAGGAGGACCACGGGGGCGACGTGGTTCTTGCTGAGCTTCTCCGCCGCGCTGATGCCGTCGAGGATCGGCATCTTCACGTCCATGATGACGAGGTCGGGACGCAGCTCGGTGGCCAGCTGGACGGCGGTCTCACCGTCGCCCGCCTCGCCGACGACGTCGAAGCCGCTGTCACGCAGGATCTCGACGATGTCGAGGCGGATCAGCGACTCGTCCTCCGCGACGACGACGCGTCGGGGAGCCGGGGCAGCCTGGGGGGCGGTGGAGGGTTCCTGCTCAGTCACCCGTCCATCCTAGGCCAGGGCGACCCGCCATCCTGCGGTATCGTCGTTGAGGCTCGCGCCGGTGTGGCGGAATGGCAGACGCGACCGACTCAAACTCGGTTGCCCGAAAGGGCGTGTGGGTTCGACTCCCACCACCGGCACCACAGCGGAACGGCGCCCCCGCAGGGGCGCCGTTCCGTGTTCTCCGCGTCGTCAGGTGGTCCGACGACGGCCGACGATCAGGCCGTAGATCAGCAGGACGATGAGCGAGCCGCCGATGGCGAGCAGCCACGTCTGGATGCTGAAGAACTCTTCGAGGGGCGCGTTGAACAGCACGCTGCCCAGCCACCCTCCCAAAAGCGCTCCGACGACGCCCAGGATGAGCGTGACGAACCAGCCCCCGCCCTGCTTGCCCGGAAGGATCAGCTTGGCGATGGCGCCGGCGATGAGCCCCAGGATCAGAAAACCGAAGAACCCCATGATGACCTCCTGCGATCGGGTGGTGACTACCTGCCGCCCGACCCTACGCCCGCCGGAATCTCCGGCCGGAGGCCTTCCGCCGTGGCATCCCGAGTGCTAAGAAGCGGGCAGCCCCGAAGGACTGCCCGCTTCCGACGACGGTGAGACGTCAGCTCTCCGCCTTGTAGATCGGTGCCTTGCCGTGGACGGCGTCGCCGATCTTGTGAATGCGGATGTCGTTGGTCGCCCCGATGATTCCGGGAGGGGAACCGGAGATGACCACGACCTTGTCACCCTCCTCGAGGAGGCCGCGCGAGAGGAAGTAGTCGTCGACCTGCAGGAACATGAGGTCCGTGTGTGCCACATGCTCAACGAGGGCCGACTGGATGCCCCACGTGATCGCCATGCGGCGACGGATCGCCGGGTCGATCGTGAACGCCAGCATCGGGATGCCGGGGCGCAGCCGAGACATGCGGCGGGCGGTGTCGCCGGACTCGGTGAACAGGCAGATGTACTTCGCCTCGACGAACTCCGCGACCTCGTTCGCGGCGAGGGTGATGATGCCACCCTGCGTCCGCGGCTTAGCCGTCAGCGGCGGGATGCGCTCGAGCCCGTGGGTCTCGGTCGCGTCGATGATGCGGGCCATCGTCTCGACGACACCGACGGGGTGCTTGCCGACGCTCGTTTCGCCCGAGAGCATGACCGCGTCCGCACCGTCGAGGACGGCGTTGGCCACGTCGCTCGTCTCGGCGCGGGTGGGGACCGGGTTCTCGATCATCGTCTCGAGCATCTGCGTCGCGACGATGACGGGCTTGGCCATGCGGCGGCAGAGCTCGACCGCGCGCTTCTGCACGATGGGCACGGCCTCCAGCGGGAGCTCGACGCCCAGGTCGCCGCGGGCGACCATGATGCCGTCGAATGCGTCGATGATCTCTTCGAGCGCGTCGACCGCCTGCGGCTTCTCGATCTTGGCGATGACGGGAACCTTGCGTCCCTCCTCCGCCATGATCTCGTGCACGCGCGTCACGTCGGCGGCGTTGCGCACGAACGAGAGGGCGATGATGTCGGCACCGGCGCGCAGACCCCAGCGGAGGTCGGCCTCGTCCTTCTCGGAGAGAGCCGGGACGTTGACGGCGACACCGGGCAGGTTGATGCCCTTGTTGTTCGACACGTAGCCCGCGACGATGACCTCCGTCGTGACGACGGGGCCCTCGACACCGGTGACCTGGACGCGGACCTTGCCGTCGTCGATCAGGAGGAAGTCGCCCTTCTTCACGTCGTCGGGCAGACCCTTGAAGGTCGTGCCGACGATCTCCTTCGTGCCGGCGATGTCCTCGGTCGTGATCTTGAAAACGTCGCCCACGGCGAGGAAGTGGGGGCCTTCGGCGAAGCGACCGAGACGGATCTTCGGTCCCTGAAGGTCCACGAGGACGGCGACGGCACGGCCGGCGTCGTCCGACGCCTTCCGGACGTTGGCCAGTCGGGCGTCGTGGTCGGCGTAGTCGCCGTGGCTGAGGTTGAAGCGGGTCACGTCCACACCGGCGTCGATGATCGCGCGGACCATCTCATAGCTCTCGGTGGCGGGACCCAGCGTGGCGACGATCTTCGCGCGTCTCACAGAAATAGCTCCGTCGGGTAGTGATTCGGGATCTGGGATCGGTTCCAGCCTAGGCGTGCGGGAGACCGATCGCGACGTCGGTCGGACGGACCGGCGCCGGGAGGCTGGTCGACCCCATGAGGTACTCGTCGACAGCCGAAGCGGCCGCGCGTCCCTCCGCGATCGCCCAGACGATGAGGGACTGGCCACGCCCGGCATCCCCCGCCACGAACACGCCCGGGGCGGTCGACTGCCAGTCATCGGCGCGCTCGACGTTGCCGCGTGTGTCGAACACGGTGCCGAGCTGCTCCTCCAGGGCGGTGCGTTCGGGGCCGGTGAAGCCCATCGCGATGAGGACGAGGTCGGCGGGGATCTCGCGCTCGGTCCCGCTCTTGGGGACGCGGCGGCCGTCGACGAACTCGGTCTCGGCCACGCGGAGGGCACGCACCTCGCCCGCCTCGTTGCCGAGGAACTCGACCGTCGAGGCGAGGTAGGAGCGTTCGCCGCCCTCTTCGTGCGCCGAGGCGACCTCGAAGATCGTGGGCATCATGGGCCACGGCTGGTGGTCCGGGCGCGACTCCGGCGGCTGCTTGCCGATCGCGAGGTTCGTGACGCTCAGCGCGCCCTGGCGGTGAGCGGTGCCGATGCAGTCCGCACCGGTGTCGCCACCTCCGATGACGACGACGTGCTTGCCCTCGGCGTGGATCTGGTGGGGAACCTGGTCGCCCGCGACGGCCTTGTTGGACTCGACGAGGTACTCCATGGCGAAGTGCACGCCGTCGAGGTCACGACCGGGGATCGCCAGATCGCGCGGCACGGTGGCGCCGGTGGCGACGACGACCGCGTCGTAGCGGGCGCGCAGGTCCGCCCACGACAGGTCCTTGCCGATCTCGACCCCGGCGCGGAAACGGGTGCCCTCGTCGCGCATCTGACGCAGGCGCGTCTCGAGGTGGCGCTTCTCCATCTTGAAATCCGGGATGCCGTAGCGCAGCAGACCGCCGATGCGGTCGTCGCGCTCGTACACGGCCACGGTGTGACCCGCGCGCGTCAGCTGCTGAGCGGCGGCGAGACCCGCTGGCCCCGAGCCGACGACCGCGACCGTCTTGCCGGTGAGGCGCCCGGGGGGCTCGGCCTCGACCCAGCCGTTGGCGAAGGCCTCGTCGATCGTCGAGACCTCGATCTGCTTGATCGTGACGGCCGGCTGGTTGATGCCGAGCACGCACGCGCTCTCGCAGGGGGCCGGGCACAGTCGACCCGTGAACTCGGGGAAGTTGTTCGTCGCGTGCAGCCGCTCGATGGCCGCACGACCCTCGCCCCGCCAGGTGAGGTCGTTCCACTCCGGGATGAGGTTGCCGAGCGGGCATCCGTGGTGGCAGAACGGCACGCCGCAGTCCATGCAGCGTCCGGCCTGTCGGCGGAGCACGGCCTGGTCGCCCTGCTCGTACACCTCCTTCCAGTCCATGATGCGGACGGGAACGGGCCGGCGCGGCGGCAGCTCGCGCTCGGTGACTTTGAGGAAGCCCTTCGGATCAGCCACCGGTCACCTCCAGGATGCGGGTCCAGACGACGTCGCTGTCGGGGTCGAGCCCCTCGGCGGCCGCCTCCTGGCGGGTTTTCAGAACGGCCGCGTAATCCCGCGGCAGGACCCGAGTGAAGTTCGCGACCTCGGTGTCGAGGTTCGCGAGCAGTCGCTCGGCGAGGTCCGATCCGGTCTCCTCGGCGTGACGGCTCAGCAGGTCGCGGAGGATCTCGACGTCGCCGGCACCGAGCTCGAGCAGCTCGAGTTCGCCGGTCGCGAGCGCCTCGCGGTTGATGAGCGCACGGTCGAGTCGGTAGATGTAGGCCGAACCGCCCGACATGCCCGCGCCGAGGTTGCGCCCGGTCGGTCCGAGGATGACGGCGAGTCCCCCGGTCATGTACTCGAGGGCGTGGTCGCCGACACCCTCGACGACCGCGGTCGCGCCGGAGTTGCGGACGAGGAACCGCTCGCCGACGACGCCGCGCAGGAACATCGAGCCCCGCGTCGCACCGTAGCCGATGACGTTGCCGGCGATGACGTTCTTCGATGCGTCGAAGGTCGCCGCACGCGGCGGCCGGACGACGATCTCGCCGCCGGAGAGTCCCTTGCCGACGTAGTCGTTCGAGTCGCCCTCCAGGCGCAGCGTGATCCCCGAGGGGAGGAACGCGCCGAAGGACTGCCCCGCCGAACCGGTCAGGTTGACCTCGATCGTGCCGGAGGGCAGACCGTTCTCGCCGTGCACCTTGGTGACGTGGTGTCCGAGCATCGTGCCGACGGCGCGCTCGGTGTTGCGCACCGGCAGGTCGATCGTCAGGTGGCCGCCGTGCTCGACGACGTCGCGCGCCCGGTCGAGCAGGGCGACGTCGAAGTGCTCCTCGAGCTCGTGCTCCTGCTCCTGCACCCGGCGTCGCGGTGCGTCGTCGGAGAAGGCGGGACCCCGCAGGACGGGCGACAGGTCGAGGCCGTGCGCCTTCCAGTGGTCGACGGCGGGCTGCACGTCGAGGACCTCGGTGTGCCCCACGGCCTCGTCGATCGAGCGGAAGCCGAGCTCGGCGAGGTACTCGCGGACCTCCTGGGCGATGAACTCCATGAAGTTGACGACGTGCTCCGCCTTGCCCGTGAAGCGCTTGCGCAGCTCGGGGTTCTGCGTCGCGACACCGACGGGGCAGGTGTCGAGGTGGCAGACGCGCATCATGATGCACCCCTCCACCACGAGCGCACTCGTCGCGAAACCGAACTCCTCGGCGCCCAGGAGCGCGGCGATGAGCACGTCGCGCCCCGTCTTGAGCTGACCGTCGGCCTGCACGACGACGCGGCCGCGCATGTCGTTGATCATCAGCGTCTGCTGCGTCTCGGCGAGACCGAGCTCCCACGGGGTGCCCGCGTGCTTGAGGGAGTTGAGCGGGCTCGCGCCCGTCCCCCCGTCATGACCGGAGACGAGGATGACGTCGGCCAGCGCCTTCGCGGTGCCGGCCGCGACCGCGCCGATGCCCGACTGGCTCACGAGCTTGACGTGCACCCGCGCGGACGGGTTGGCGCGCTTCAGGTCGAAGATGAGCTGCTTGAGGTCTTCGATCGAGTAGATGTCGTGGTGCGGCGGGGGCGAGATCAGGCCGACACCCGGGGTGCCGCCGCGCGTGCGGGCGATCCACGGGTACACCTTGCCGGGGGGCAGCTGACCGCCTTCGCCGGGCTTGGCGCCCTGGGCGAGCTTGATCTGGATGTCGTCGGCGTGCGTGAGGTACATGCTCGTGACACCGAATCGTCCCGACGCGACCTGCTTGATGGAGCTGCGCCGCTCGGGGTCGAGCAGACGATCGACGTCCTCGCCGCCTTCACCTGTGTTGGACTTCGCGCCGAGACGGTTCATCGCGATCGCGAGGGTCTCGTGCGCCTCCTTCGAGATCGAGCCGTAGCTCATCGCGCCCGTCGAGAAGCGCTTGACGATCGAGGACACCGGCTCGACCTCGTCGATCGGCACCGCCGGACGCACCCCGGTCTTGAGGCGGAACAGTCCGCGGAGCGTCTTGAGCTCGGCGGCCTGCTCGTCGATCAGGTGGGTGTACTCGCGGAAGATGTCGTACCGACGGGTCCGCGTCGCGTGCTGCAGACGGAAGACCGTATCGGGGTTGAAGAGGTGCGGCGAGCCGTCGCGACGCCACTGGTACTCGCCACCGGTCCACAGCCGCTCGTGCGCACGGGCGGCCTGGTCCGCCGGGTAGGCGAACTCGTGACGGGCCAGGTTCTCGCGCGAGATCTCCTCGATGCCGATGCCGCCGAGCTTCGTCTCGGTGCCGGTGAAGTAGGTGTCGACGAACTCCTGCGACAGGCCGACGGCCTCGAAGACCTGCGCACCCGCGTACGAGGACACCGTCGAGATGCCCATCTTCGACATGATCTTCAGCACGCCCTTGCCGAGCGCGTAGATCAGGTTGCGCACGGCCTTCTCGGGCTCGACACCCGTGATGTAGCCGGCGCGGACGAGGTACTCGACCGTCTCCATCGCGAGGTACGGGTTGACCGCCGACGCGCCGTAGCCGATCAGGGTCGCGACGTGGTGCACCTCGCGGACGTCGCCCGCCTCGACGACGAGACCGACCTTCATGCGGTTCTCGTTGCGGATGAGGTGGTGGTGCACCGACGAGAGCGTCAGCAGGGACGGGATCGGAACCAGGTCCGAGGTCGAGTCGCGGTCGCTGAGGATGATGAACTCGACGCCGTCGGCGATCGCGGCATCCACTTCGGCGTTGATCTCGTCGAGGCGCGCACGGAGCGAGTCCGCGTCGTCGTCGGCGCGGTAGAGACCGCGGATCGTGATGGAGCGCCGACCGGGCAGGGCGCGGTCGATGTTCTGCAGCTTCGCGAGTTCGTCGTTGTCGATGACCGGGAAGTCGAGCGTGATGACACGCGTGTGGTCCGGTCCGGATGCCAGGAGGTTGCGCTCGGGACCGAGGCCCAGCCCGAGCGAGGTGACGACCTCTTCGCGGATGGAGTCCAGCGGCGGGTTCGTCACCTGGGCGAACTGCTGCACGAAGTAGTCGAACAGCAGGCGGGGACGCTCGCTGAGGACGGCGATGGGGGTGTCGGAGCCCATCGCTCCCAGCGGCTCGGCACCCGTCTGGCCCATCGGCGTCAGGAGGATGCGGACCTCCTCCTCGGTGTAACCGAAGGTGCGCTGACGGCGCGTGATCGAGGCGATGGGGTGCACGATGTGCTCGCGCTCGGGAAGGTCCTTGAGGCGCACGCGCCCCTCGTCGAGCCACTCCTGCCAGGGGTGGAGGGTGGCGAGGTCGCGCTTGATCTCGTCGTCCTCGACGATCCGCCCCTGGGCCGTGTCGACGACGAACATGCGCCCGGGCTGCAGCCGGCCGCGGCGCTTGATGCGCTCGGGCTCGAAGTCGAGCACACCGGTCTCACTGCCGATGACGACCAATCCGTCGGTGGTCTCGGTCCACCGACCCGGACGCAGACCGTTGCGGTCGAGCGTCGCCCCCACGAGGGAGCCGTCGGTGAAGATGAGGGCGGCCGGGCCGTCCCACTGCTCCATCTGCATCGAGTGGTACTCGTAGAAGGCGCGCAGGTCGGCGGGGATGTCGGCCTGCTTCTCGTAGGCCTCGGGCACCATCATCATGATGGCGTGCGGCAGGCTGCGCCCGGTCAGCGTCAGCAGCTCGAGCACCTCGTCGAACGAGGCCGAGTCGCTCTGGCCCGGGCTGCAGATCGGCAGGAGCGGCCGGATGTCGCCGAGCAGCTCGGACTCGAGCTGCGACTGGCGCGCCCGCATCCAGTTGCGGTTGCCGTTGACGGTGTTGATCTCGCCGTTGTGCGCCAGCATGCGCAGCGGCTGCGCGAGCGGCCACGACGGGAACGTATTGGTGGAGTACCGCGAGTGGACGACGGCGAGCTCGGTCGCGAACCGCTCGTCCTGCAGATCCGGGTAGAACGGCTCGAGCTGCAGGGTCGTGACCATGCCCTTGTAGCCAAGGGTGCGGCTCGAGAGGGAGACGAAGTACGCGTCCAGCTCGTGCTGGGCGCGCTTGCGAAGGCGGTAGGTCCGCCGGTCGAGCGCGATGCCCGACAGCGCCGGCGCGTCTCCGACCGCCGGCCGCGACACGAACAGCTGCTCGAAGGCCGGACGGGCGTGGAACGCCAGCTTGCCGAGGTTCTCGTCGGCCGTCGGCACCACGCGCCACCCGAGGACGGTGAGGCCCTCGCTCTGCGCGATCGCCTCGATCGCGCTCTTCTGGGCGGCGCGCTCGTCGTGGTCCGTCGGGAGGAACGCGAGACCCACGGCGTACTCCCCCACGGGCGGCAGGTCGAACTCGACCACCGCGCGCAGGAACGCGTCGGGCATCTGCGTCAGGATGCCGGCGCCGTCACCGGTACCGGCATCCGACCCGATCGCGCCGCGGTGCTCGAGGTTGCGCAGCGCGGTGAGGGCGAGGTCCACGATGTCGTGGCCCGCCTCGCCGCGCAGCGTCGCGACCATCGCCAGACCGCAGGCGTCCTTCTCGAACGCCGGGTTGTACATCCCCTGCTTCGCAGGGAACGAACCACCGGTGATCGTCCCGGCCGACCGGGTCGTGGTGTCTTCGTGACGGGAGCTCGAGGGCATGCCTACCGTCCTCACATGGGTGCTCAACCTGGGACGACGTCGGCCCTGCGGTGCTATCGGGTGGTGACTGAGCTTGTGGCCGAGTCGGAGGATTCTTCGGACGCGGGGGGTGCGCTCACGTCGACGAAGTCATCGGTTCCCTGCGAGTGTACCGCGCCCGGAGGAGTCCATTCGCGCCCCGGCTGGTACGGCGACGGCTCGAAGCCCGGGTGGCGGCGCTTCTGCACGATCATGATGACCAGACCCACGACGACGCCGAGGATCGCGGCCCACACGTTGGTGCGGAGCCCCAGGTAGACCTCGCTCGGGTCGATGCGGATGGATTCCCACACGATGCGGCCGGCGGAGTACCAGACGAGGTACAGGCCGAACAACCGGCCCCACTGCAGACGGAAACGGCGACCGGCCGCGGCGATGATGATCACGCCCATGACGTTCCAGATGACCTCGTAGAGGAACGTCGGGTGGAAGAGGGTGTCTTCGGGCAGACCCGCCGGCCAGGCCGGGTTCGGGTACGTGATCTCCAGGCCCCACGGCAGGTCGGTGGGCAGGCCGTAGAGCTCCTGGTTGAACCAGTTGCCGAAGCGGCCGAACGCCTGCGCCAGCAGGAGAGCCGGCGCGAGCGCGTCGGCGAAGGTCCAGAAGCGGATGCCGCTCCACTTGCAGCCGAGCCACGCACCCACGGCGCCGCCGATGAGGGCGCCGAAGATGGCGATGCCGCCCTCCCAAATGCGGAAGATCGCCCACAGGTCCTTGTCCTCGCCGAAGTAGAACCCCGGGTGCGTGAGGACGTGGAAGATGCGTGCGCCGATGATGGCCAGCGGCACCGCGAGCAGCGCGATGTCGATGACGACCCACGGCTCCGCGCCGCGCTTGGTCAGACGGCGGTTGGTCCAGAACGTGGCCACCACGATGCCCGCGAGGATGCAGAGGGCGTAGAAGTGGATCGTCAGCGGGCCGAGCTGGAACGAACTGATCGGCGGGCTGGGGATGCTCGCGACGACGGAGAGGGCTGCAGAAGTCACGACGGCGAGTCTACGCGGTGCCCGGACGCGGTCCTGCGCCGCGGGACAGCTCACGGGTCGTGGCGGCGAGGCCGTCCACACCGCCGTCGCGGAGCGCGCGCACGAGCGCGGTGCCCACGATGGCGCCGTCGGCGTAGTCGAGGACCCCGTCGACCTGGTCGGCCGTCGAGATGCCGATGCCGACGCAGGCGTTCTCGACGCCGTGCGCGCGCAGGCGATCGACGAGGGCGCGGGCCGCGGCATCCAACTCCGTCCGCTCCCCCGTGATGCCCATCGTCGAGACGGTGTACACGAAGCCGGTGGAGTGCTCGGCGATCATCCTGATGCGCTCGTCGGTCGAGGACGGCGCCGCGAGGAAGATGCGATCGAGCCCGGTGCGCTCGGAGGCGGCGATCCACTCGGCCGCCGCGTCGGGCGTGATGTCGGGGGTGATGAGTCCCGCTCCGCCGGCGGCGGCGAGGTCGTCGGCGAACCGGTCCACGCCGTACTGGAACACGGGGTTCCAGTACGTCATGACGACGATCGGCACGTCGACGCGCTCGGCGATCGCGCGGACGGCCGTGAACGTGTCGCGGAAGCGGAAGCCCGCCGCGAGAGCGGCCTGCGTGGCCTCCTGGATGACGACGCCGTCCATGACGGGGTCGGAGTAGGGCGGGCCGAGCTCGAGGATGTCGGCGCCGTTGTCGGCCAGGGCCACGGCGGCGTCGATGCTCGTCTGCAGGTCGGGGTACCCGATCGGGAGGTAGCCGACGAACGCGCCGCGGCCGGATTCCTTGGCGGCGGCGATCGCGGCCGCGACGCGCGAGCTCACAGCTCGACCCCTTCGCCGCTGCCGTGCTCGGGGTCGGCGGGGACCTCGACGGGCTCCTTGTCGGCGTCGTACAGCTCGAACCAGCGCGCGGCTGTGTCCATGTCCTTGTCGCCGCGGCCGGACAGGTTGACGGCGAGGATCGCGTCCGGACCGAGCTCGCGGCCGATGCGGAGTGCGCCGGCGAGGGCGTGCGCCGACTCGATCGCGGGGATGATGCCCTCGGTGCGGCTCAGCAGGCGCAGCGCCTCCATGGCCTCGGTGTCGGTCGCGGGGATGTACTGCGCGCGGCCGATGCTCGCGAGCCACGCATGCTCGGGCCCCACGCCCGGGTAGTCGAGGCCGGCGGAGATCGAGTGCGACTCGGTCGTCTGCCCGTCCTCGTCCTGCAGGACGAAGGTCTTCGCACCGTGGAGGATGCCGGGACGGCCGCGTTCGATGGAAGCCGCGTGCTTCGGCGTGTCGACGCCGTCGCCGGCGGCCTCCACGCCGTACAGCGCGACGCCCTCGTCGTCGAGGAACGCGTCGAACATGCCGATCGCGTTCGACCCGCCGCCGACGCACGCGATGACGGCGTCGGGGAGGCGGCCGGTCTCGTCGAGGAGCTGCTGACGCGCCTCCTCGCTGATGACCTTCTGGAAGTCGCGCACCATCGCCGGGAACGGGTGCGGGCCCGCGGCGGTGCCGAAGATGTAGTTGGTCGTCTCGACCGAGGCGACCCAGTCGCGGTACGCCTCGTTGATGGCGTCCTTGAGGGTGCGGGAGCCGGTCGTGACCGGCACGACCTCGGCGCCCAGCAGCCGCATCCGGGCGACGTTGAGGGCCTGGCGCTCGGTGTCGACCTCGCCCATGTAGATCGTGCACTCGAAGCCGAAAAGCGCGGCGGCGGTCGCCGTGGCGACGCCGTGCTGGCCGGCGCCGGTCTCGGCGATGACCCGCTTCTTACCGAGCTTCTGGGTGATGAGCGCCTGGCCGATCACGTTGTTGATCTTGTGCGACCCGGTGTGGTTGAGGTCCTCGCGCTTGAGGAAGATGCGTGCGCCGCCGGCGTGCTCGGCGAAGCGCGGCACCTCGGTGAGGGCGGAGGGCCGCCCCGCGTAGACGTTCAGCAAGCGGGCGAACTCGGCCGCGAAGGCGGGGTCGGCCTTCGCGTCCTCGTAGACCGCCGTGAGCTCGTCGATCGCCGCGATCAGCGACTCGGGCATGTACCGCCCGCCGAACTCGCCGAAGAAGGGACCGTTCACTGCGCGAAGACTCATGAGCCTGCCTCCAGGAAGGCGGCGAGCGTCGACACGGGGTCGTTCGTGACGAGCGCTTCGCCGATCAGCACGACGTCGGCGCCGGCGCCGCGGTAGTGGGCGACGTCGGCGGGTGAGAGCACGGCGGACTCGGCGATCTTGATGACGCCGTCCGGCAGCTCGGGAGCGAGCCGGCCGAAGAGGTCCCGGTCGAGCTCGAAGGTGGAGAGGTTGCGGGCGTTGACGCCCACCAGGCGCGCGCCGATGTCGTTCGCTCGCGCGACCTCTTCGGCGGAATGGGTCTCGACGAGAGGCGTCATGCCGAGTTCCACCACGAGGTCGTACAGCTCGGCCAGCACGCGCTGCTCGAGACCGGCGACGATGAGGAGGACGAGGTCGGCGCCGGCGGCGCGGGCCTCGAACACCTGGTACGGCGTCGCGATGAAGTCCTTGCGGAGCACCGGGAGGGTGACGGCCGCCCGTACCGACTCGAGGTCGGCGAGCGAACCCTTGAACTTGCGCCCCTCGGTGAGCACCGAGATCGCGGACGCTCCCCCGATCTCGTAGCGACGCGCCTGCAGGGCGGGATCGGGGATCTCGGCGAGGTCACCGCGCGACGGGCTCGCACGCTTGACCTCGGCGATGATCTTGACGCGGTCGGCAGGGGCGAGGGCGGCCAGCGCATCGATGGCGGCAGGCTGCGCGAGCGCGAGCTTTTCCACCACGGCCAGGGGGCGGACGGTCTCCCGCTCCCGTGCATCCTCCACCGCGCCGGCCGTCAGGTCGGCGAGCACGTCAGTGCTGCTTCGAGACGGTCTTGGATCCGCCGACGCCGTAGCCCGCCTTGGTCATGATGTAGCCGACGATGAGGCCGATGACCAGCAGGACGACCGAGAGCCAGACCATGATCGGCATCTCGAGGAAGAAGAAGACGGTGCCGATCGTCAGGGCGATGAGCATGATGACGACCGTCGTCCATGCCGCCGGGGAGTGTCCGTGGCCGGGGTCCTCGATGCCGCTCATTGTTCTCCTTCGCATGCAGGTTCGGGGGCGACCGGAGCCGCACCACCAGTCTAGCGGGGCGGGCACCCTCCCCCGCCCCGGACGCGTCAGCTCGTCGGATCCTCACCGCGGGACAGGTCGTCCCAGGAATCGATGCTGTCGCGGGGGCCGGTCCCCGCGGCCCGCGTCGTGCGGTACTTGCGGCCGCCGGCGCTCCACCGGTGCGCGGTCGCGAGGACGACCACCCCGCCCAGCACGATGAGGACGGATGCCGCGGCCGTCACGCCGGGCCAGGGCGTCGCCGTGATCCCGGACACGATGCCGGAGATGCCCTGCGCGCCGCTGAGGCCCGTGGCGTCCGTCACCGGCCCTGCGACGGCGTCGATGGGCTGCTCCGCTGCGATGCGGTACGAGCCCCAGCCGAGCCCCGCCCCCAGGCCGATCGCGACGACCGCGAAGACGTAGCGGAGCGCACGCCCGACGATCGTGAGCGCGAGGCCGAGCGCGAGCGCGGCGAGGCTGAGCGGCGCGAGCACCGCCAGCGCGTCGGCGCCGGGGACCGGGACCGCGAGCTGCGAGCCGTCGTTCAGGGTCGCGTTCAGCCAGGTCTGGGTCGACCCGATGGTGCCGACCGCGCCGCCGAGGAGGATCGCCAGCACGGCGGACAGCCGCATCCGGCGCGCGGTGGCCTCGGTCACGAGAACTCGCCGATCACGGGGTCGAGGTCGTCGGCGTCGAAGCACGTGCGGTCGCCGGTGTGGCAGGCGGCCCCGACCTGCTCGACGCTCACGAGCAGGGTGTCGCCGTCGCAGTCGAGGCGCACGCCGCGGACGAACTGCGCGTGGCCGGAGGTGTCGCCCTTGCGCCAGTACTCCTGCCGCGACCGCGACCAGAACGTCACGCGACCCTCGGTGAGCGTGCGGCGGAGGGCCTCGGCATCCATCCACCCCAGCATGAGGACCTCGCGCGTGTCGTGCTGCTGCACGATCGCGGGCACCAGCCCGTCCGCGTTGTAGACGACCCGCGCCATGCGCTCGTCGATCGATCCGGTCATCGCCGCACCTCCACGCCCGAGGCCGCGAGGGCCTGTTTCACGTCGCCGACGGTCAGCTGTCCGGAGTGGAAGACGGATGCCGCGAGCACCGCGTCGGCGCCGGCCTCGATCGCCGGGGCGAAGTGGGCCGCGTCGCCCGCACCGCCCGAGGCGATCACGGGCACGGACGAGACCTCGCGCATGAGAGCGACGAGCTCGAGGTCGAAACCGTCCTTCGTGCCGTCCGCGTCGATCGAGTTGACGAGGAGCTCGCCCGCACCGCGCTCGATCGCCTCGCGCGCCCAGGCGAGCGCATCGAGGTCGGTCAGGGTGCGGCCGCCGTGGGTCGTGACGGCGAACCCGGAGGCAGTGTGCGGGGCGCGCTTGACGTCGAGCGACAGGACGAGCACCTGCGCGCCGAACCGGTCGGCGATCTCGCCGAGGAGCTCCGGCCGCGCGATGGCCGCCGAGTTCACGCCGACCTTGTCGGCACCGACGCCGAGGAGGCGGGCGACGTCCTCGGCCGAGCGCACGCCGCCGCCGACCGTGAGTGGGATGAAGACCTGCTCGGCGGTGCGCTGCACGACGTCGTAGGTCGTGTCGCGCGCGTCGACGGTCGCGGTGACGTCGAGGAAGGTGATCTCGTCCGCACCCTGCTCGTAGTACCGGCGGGCGAGTTCGACGGGGTCGCCCATCTCGCGCAGGTTCTCGAAGTTGACGCCCTTCACGACCTTGCCGGCGGCCACGTCGAGGCACGGGATGACCCGGCAGACGAGCGACACGTCAGAGCCTCGCGTTGTGGATCGCCGTCACGAGGATCGCGCGGGCGCCGATCTCGTACAGCGCGTCCATGACCTGGTTCACGGTCTTGCGCGGGCTCATGACGCGCACGGCCACCCACTCCGGGTCGCGCAGCGGCGAGATCGTCGGGGACTCGATGCCCGGTGTCAGCGCGACCGCCTGGTCGACGAGGTGCGCCGGCAGGTCGTAGTCGATGAGCACGTAGCGGCGGGCGACCATCACGCCGCGCAGGCGCCGCAGCAGCGTCTCGGTGCCGGGCGCCTCGGTCGGGGCGCCGATGAGGACCGCCTCGGACTCGAGCAGGACGGGGCCGAAGATCTCGAGCCCGGCCTGCCGGAGCGTCGTGCCGGTGGAGACGACGTCGGCGACGGCATCCGCCACACCCAGCTGCACAGCGGACTCGACCGCACCGTCGAGGGGCACGAGGTCCACAGCCACGCCGTGCTCGTCGAGGTAGCCGTCGACGAGGCCCGGGTAGGCGGTCGCGACGCGCAGACCGTCGAGGTCGGCGAGCTCCGTGAAGCGTCCGGGAGGACCGGCGAAACGGAAGGTCGAACCGCCGAAGCCGAGCTGCTCGATCTCGCGGGCCCCCGGCATCCGGGCGTCCAGCAGCAGGTCGCGGCCGGTGATCCCGACGTCGAGCGCGCCGGAGCCGACGTAGGTCGCGATGTCCTTCGGACGGAGGTAGAAGAACTCGACGTCGTTGACGGGGTCGATGACGTGGAGGTCCTTGGGGTCGCGTCGGCCGGTGTACCCGGCTTCGGCGAGCATCCCCGCCGTGGTCTCGGCGAGCATGCCCTTGTTGGGGACGGCGATGCGCAGCATGGAACGTCTTTCGGTGTGGAGGTGTGCGGACGGCGGGAGGGACCGATCAGAGATGTCGGTACACGTCCTCGAGCGTCAGCCCCTTCGCGAGCATCAGCACCTGCAGGTGGTACAGCAGCTGCGAGATCTCCTCGGCCGTCTCGGCATCGGACTGGTACTCGGCGGCCATCCAGACCTCGGCTGCCTCTTCGACGATCTTCTTGCCGATCGCGTGGACGCCCCGGTCGAGCTGCGCGACGGTTCCGGATCCCTCGGGACGGGTCTGCGCCGTCTCGGTCAGCTCGGAGAACAGTCCGTCGAAGGTCTTCACACCCTCCAGGGTACCGGCACGGCGCCGCGGGCCGGTTCCCGTGACGAGGCCGTCAGTGCCGGTGAGCGGATGCCGCGGCCGACCGGAGGGCGCGGATCGCCGCGCCGGGGTCCTCGGCGCCGAACACCGCGGAGCCCGCCACGAACGTGTCGGCCCCGGCCTCCGCCGCCTGCGCGATGGTCGACTCGCCGATACCGCCGTCGACCTGCAACCAGACCTGCGACCCGCGCCGGCGCGCCTCGTCGGCCAGGCGACGGAGCTTCGGCATCTGGTCGGCCATGAAGCTCTGCCCGCCGAAGCCGGGCTCGACGGTCATCACGAGGATCTGGTCGAACTCGTCGAGCACGTCGAAGAGCTGCTCGACGGGGGTCGCCGGCTTCACGGCGACACCGGCGCGCGCCCCGATGTCACGCAGGCGCCGCGCGAGCGCGACGGGTTCGGCGGCCGCTTCGAGGTGGAAGGTGACGGATGCCGCGCCGATCTCGGCGTAGCCCGGCGCCCACCGGTCGGCGTCGCTGATCATGAGGTGCACGTCGAGCGGCACGGGACTGGTCGCCTGGATGCGCTCGACCATCTGCAGGCCGAACGTCAGGTTCGGCACGAAATGGTTGTCCATGACGTCGACGTGGACGAAGTCGGCCGACGCGATGCGGGCGAGCTCCGCCTGCATGTTCACGAAGTCGGCGGCGAGGATGCTGGGGTTGATGCGTACGTCGGAGTCGGCCACGTCAGCCATTATCCCGGCGCCTTTCCTGCAGGGTCACGAACGGCGCAGCAGCCAGATCGACATGGCGTCGGTCGCGTGACGGTGCGGCCACAGCTGCGCTCGACCGGAACCGTCGGCCGGTGCGGCGAGATCGATGTCGCCGCCCGAGATCTCACGGAGCACCGCGCGGGCGTCGAGCTGGGTGAGCCCGGCGCCGAAACGACGCTCCACCTCGGCGACCACACCCGCCGTCTCGGCCAGGTGCGGGGAGCACGTGACGTAGGCGACGACCCCGCCGGGAGCGAGCGCGTCGACCGCCGCGGTGAGGAGCTCGGTCTGCAACTGCGTCAGCTCGGGGACGTCGGCGGGGGCCTTGCGCCACCGCGCCTCGGGGCGCCGACGGAGGGCACCGAGTCCGGTGCACGGCGCGTCGACGAGGATGCGGTCGTAGACCCCCCTGCCGGCACGCGTGCGGCCGTCCTCCTCCGACACCGGCACCTCGAGCGGGACCGCGGCGACCGACTGGCGCACCAGTCGCGCACGTGCCGGGGAGAGCTCGTTCGCCTCGAGCCGGGCGTCGTGCGCGGCCGCCTCGGCCGCGAGGACCGCCGTCTTGCCGCCCGGAGCGGCGCACAGGTCGAGCCAGCGCTCGCCCTTGCGGACGGGCAGAGCACGGGACAGCGCGAGGGCGGCGAGCTGGGACCCCTCGTCCTGGACGCGCACGGCACCGCCCGAGGCGCGCACGATGCGATCGGGGTCGCCGCCGGCGAGCCGGAAGCCCAGCGGCGAGAACGGCGTGCGATCGGCGTCCGCCGGGATCTCGCCCACGCCCGGGAGGGCCGACAGCGTCACCGTCGGAGCGGCGTTGTCCGCCGCCAGCAGGTCGAGCAGCTCCGCCTCGCGACCCTCCGCGGCGAGGGCGCGTCGGAAGGAGCGGATGATCCAGACGGGATGGGCGTAGCGCACCGACAGCCGCTCGTCGTCGGAGCGGGCGGCATCCTCGATACGCGACAGCCACTCGTCCGCGTCCCGTTCGGACACGCGGCGGAGGACGGCGTTCGCGAAACCCGTCGCACGACGTCCGGCGACGCGCCCCACGAGGTCGACCGTCTCGTGGACCGCGGCGTGCGCGGGGACGCGCGTCGCCAGCAGCTGATGCGCCCCCAGCCGCAGCGCGTCCAGGACGGCGGCATCGATGCCCGAGACCGGGCGTGCCGCGGCGATCTCGATGATCGCGTCGTAGGTGCCCACCCGGCGGAGCGTGCCGTAGGTGAGTTCGGTGGCGAGAGCGGCATCCGCCGTCGACAGCCGGGCGCGCTCGAGTTCGCGCGGGAGCAGGAGGTTGGCGTAGGCGTCCTCCGCACCGACCGCGTGGATGACGGTGTACGCGACGTCGCGCGCGGCGGTCACGACGACTCCCCCGGCAGGTCGGCGCGCGGATCGTCGGACCGGAGGCCACGCCACCAGTCCGCGGCGGGCATGGCGCCCCTGCCGGCGGGCTGCACGGTGCGCAGGAGCAGCGTCCCCTTCCCCGTCCCCACGAGCACGTCACGGCCGACGAGGGCGAGCCGGCCGACTTCGAGGCCGGTGTCGGGACCGCGCAGGGCCGCGTGGATCTTCACACGTGCGCCGGCGACGGACAGGTGCGCGCCGGGTTCGGGGGTCGTCCCGCGGAAACGGTCGACCACCCGGTCGGCGGGCTGCGTCAGGTCTAGGGCGCCGTCCGCCTGCGTGAGCTTGGGGGCGAGCGTCGGCTCCCCCTGCTGCGGGGTCGGGGCGGCGGTGCCGTCCTCGATCGCGTCGACGACGCGGGACACCAGCTGAGCACCCGAGATCGCCAGGTCGGCGAGCACGTCACCCGCGGTCGCCCCGCGCGGGACGTCGTAGCGCAGCTCGTCGTACACGTCGCCCGCATCCAGGGCCGGGACGAGCTGGAACACGCTGGCGCCCGTCACCCGGTCGCCCGCGATGAGCGCGTGCTGCACCGGCGCGGCGCCGCGCCATTTGGGGAGGAGCGAGAAGTGCAGGTTGATCCATCCGTGCCGGGGCGTCGAGAGCAGGGGCTCCCGCACGAGACCGCCGTACGCGACGATGACACCGAGGTCCGCGCCGAGGGCGGCGATCTCGGCGGTCGCCGCTTCGTCGAGCCGGTCGGCCTTGACGACGGTCAGTCCGAGCTCCTCGGCCGCCACCGCTACGGGGGACGGCGTCAGCACGCGCTTGCGTCCGACGGGGGCGTCGCGACGGGTGACGACGCCGACGATCTCGTGGGACGAGGCGGCGAGGGCGCGGAGCGAGGGGACGGCCGGTTCGGGGGTTCCGGCGAAAACGACGCGCATTCAGGTCCTCACAGATCGAGCTCGGGCACATCGAGCCGAACCCTGAGTGTAGTCCGCGGCCCCGGACCCCGCCGTCGGCCGCGGACGGCGTCGGCGACGACCGAGGCCCGCAGCTGCTCGGCCACCGCGCGCCCGTGCGCGTAGTCGACCCGCACGAGCGCACGCGCGCCGTCGTCGGTCGGCACCGGCCCCAGCACGCTGAGGGGGCCCAGGCCCGGAACCTCCTCGCGCAGCTCGGCGAGGGCGCGGTCGACGGATGCCGCGGCCCCTTCGACGGCGGCGACCCGGACCGTCGGCGGCATGAGCAGCGGCGCCCGATCGGACAGTTCCGCGCGGGCGTAGGCCGCGTGCGTCCAGGTTGCCAGCGCACGCGCGACCGGACCGGTGACCCCGACGAGGTGGACCGGCGCGCCGGGCGCCGCGAGGGCGGCGGCGTTCGACCACCACCGGAGGCACGACTCGCCGATGCGCAGCTGCTCGGCCATGAGCATCTTGTCGCCGTCCAGGAGGATCACCGCGCGGTACCCGCCCTCGGCGGGCGGCTCCGCGCCCCGCGTCGCGATGACGAGGGCGGGACGGGCGTCGACGGACGCGACGGGGTGATCGCCGTCGGCGACGACGACCCGGATGCCGGGGAACGCCCGCCCGAGCTCGTCGGCGGTGCGCTCGCTGCCCGACGACGCCATCCGGAACCGCGTCCCCTGGCAGTTCGCGCAGGTCCAGTTCGGCGCCGACCGGCCGCACCAGCCGCAGTCCGGGGTGGCTCCCGGCCGGCGCGCGCGGAGCGGGCCCGCGCAGTGTCGACACCGCGCCGGGTGACGGCACTCGGCGCAGACGAGCACGGGCGAGTACCCCGGACGGGCGACCTGCACGAGCACGGGACCGTGCTGCAGGGCTTCGCGCGCGGCGGCGAAGGCCGCGGACGGCACGCGGGCGCCCCGGTACTCGGCCTCGTGGGTGGCCGACAGGACGACCCGCGGGCTGACGCGGCGCTGCGCGGGCACCTCCCGCACCCAGCCGAGCTGGACGAGGCGTTCGACGTCCGTCGTGCGGGTGTGACCGGCGAAGACGAGGGCGGAATGCTCCTCCTCCTGCCGCACGAGCGCCGCATCGCGGGCGTGGACCCCGGGACTCAGCGGCTCGGCGAGCAGCGGGTCGCCGTCGTCCCACAGGAGGACCGCACCGACGTCGTGGGCCGGGGCGTAGACGCTCGACCGGTTGCCCACCACGATGCAGGGCGCGGGGCTCAGCATCCGGAGGTAGGTCGCGAACCTCTCCGGTCCCGACCGCCGGGCGTCGTCGCGGATGACGGCGTCCGCCGGCACGAGCGCCGCGAGCGCCTCCAGGACCTGCGACTGGTCGCGGTGGTCCGGCACGACGATGAGCGCGCTCCGGCCGCCGTCCAGGACGAGGGTCGCGAGCGACGCGAGCAGATCCGCCCACGCGCCGCGCAGCTGCCCGGGCGAGGGATGCGGGGGCGCATCCACCGCGAGCCGCTCCCCCGCGAGTACCGCATCGGCGAGCCCGGGGTACGCCGATGCCACCGCGCGTGCGCGGGTCGCGGCATCCGGGTCCACCGTCGGCGGCGCGGGGGGCTCGGCTGCGACCCACGCCTTCTCTGCGCGCACCATCCGTTTGGGGACAGCCAGACGCAGGATGTCGCTCGCCGAGCCGGCGGCGCGGTCCGCCACGCGTCGGGCGAGCCGGTAGAGCCCGTCGGGGAGGATCGGGACGAGGGAGACGACCGAGGCCACCTCGGACAGCGGTCTCCCGCCCGGCTCGACCTCGGCGCGCTCGATGACCCAGGCCTCGACCACGCGTCCGGCGCTCCGCAGCGGCACCTTCACACGCACGCCCGGGCGGACGTGCTCCCGGAGGGCGCTCGGGACGGCGTAGTCGAAGAGCCGGTCGAGCTGCGGCAGCGGCGAGTCGATGAGGACCCGCGCGACGTCGATCACGGGGTCAGAGACCGGCGGCGGCCCGCAACGCGTCGACGCGGTCGGTGCGCTCCCAGGTGAACTCGGGGAGTTCGCGCCCGAAGTGCCCGTACGCGGCGGTCTGCGCGTAGATGGGACGCAGCAGGTCGAGGTCGTCGATGATCGCCTGGGGGCGCAGGTCGAACACGTCGCGGATCGCGGCCGTGATCGCCTCATCGGAGACGTGACCGGTGCCGAAGGTCTCGACGTAGAGCCCGACCGGCGCGGCGCGGCCGATGGCGTACGCCACCTGCACCTCGAGACGATCGGCCAGACCCGCCGCGACCGCGTTCTTGGCGACCCAGCGCATCGCGTACGCCGCCGAACGGTCGACCTTGGACGGGTCCTTGCCGCTGAACGCCCCGCCGCCGTGTCGGGCGGCGCCGCCGTAGGTGTCGATGATGATCTTGCGTCCCGTCAGGCCCGCATCGCCCTTCGGGCCGCCGACGACGAAGGGGCCTGCCGGGTTGATGACGTACCGGACGTCCGAGACGTCGAGCCCCGTCTGGGCGAGGACGGGGTCGATGACCTCGGCCTGGACCGCCGCGCGGAGCGCCGGCAGCGAGATGTCGGGGTGGTGCTGCGTCGACAGCACCACGGTGTCGACGGTGCGCGGCGTCGTGCCGTCGTACCCGAGGGTCACCTGCGTCTTGCCGTCGGGACGGAGAAAGGGCAGGGCGCCGCTGCGGCGGGCGTCGGTCAGCCGCTCGGCGAGGCGGTGCGCCGTCCAGATCGCGGTCGGCATGTACTGCGGCGTCTCGTTCGTGGCGTAGCCGAACATGATGCCCTGGTCACCCGCCCCGAGCGCGTCGACGGGGTCCACCGAACCGCCTTCGCGGTGCTCGAGCGCGTTGTCGACACCCGCGGCGATGTCGCCGGACTGCTCGCCGATCGAGACCGTCACGCCGCAGGAGTCGCCGTCGAAGCCGGTCTCGGACGAGGTGTAGCCGATGCGGTTCACGACGCGACGGACGATCCCGGGGATGTCGACGTAGCCGTCGGTGCGCACCTCGCCCGCGACGTGGACGAGCCCCGTGGTGACGAGGGTCTCGACGGCGACGCGGCTGCCGGGGTCGAGCTCGAGCAGGGCGTCGAGGATGCTGTCGGAGATCTGGTCGCAGATCTTGTCGGGGTGACCTTCGGTCACGGACTCCGACGTGAACAGGCGCAGCGCGGTCATCGGTCCTCCAGAGGGCGGATCGGGGGTGTGGAAACCATCATGCCCGCGGTCCCCGACATGGGGGATTCGCGGGCATGAGGATGACGCCGTGTGGCGCCCGGGTCATGACGTCGAGGTCACTCGGCCGCGCGCAGGCGCAGCTTGTCCTCGTGGATCTCGTGGAGGGCGATCGTGAGGGGCTTGTCCTCGACGTTCGAGTCGACGAGGGGGCCCACGTTGTCGAAGAGGTTGCCCTCGTGGAGGTCCGAGTAGTAGTCGTTGATCTGACGCGCACGCTTGGATGCGTAGATCACGAGCTGGTACTTCGAGTCGACCTTGTCGAGCAGTGCGTCGATGGGCGGGTCGATGATGCCCTGGTCACGGTTGGCCATGGTGGTCCTCCAGGATCGGTGAGGCGAGAAGACTGCACGGACGCGCGTGTGCGCGGCGCGGCATCCCGCCAGTCTACAGGGCGCGCGGTGGTTCCGCCGCGCGGGCTGTCACCGGCTGAGCAGCTGCCGCTTCGAGCTCAGCACTCCGGTGTCGAACCCGGCGAGGTGCAGCCCGCCGTGGAAGCGCGCGTGCTCTATCTTGACGCAGCGGTCCATGACGACCGACAGTCCCGCGCCGGCGGCGATCTTCGCGGCTCCCTCGTGCCACGAGCCGAGCTGCAGCCAGAGGGTCGAGGCGCCAGCATCCACCGCCTCCTGCGCGACGCCGGGCAGGTCGTCGTGCTTTCGGAACACGTCGACGATGTCGGGGGCGACGGGGAGGTCGGCGAGCGAGGCGTACGCAGGCTGCCCGAGGATCTCGGTGGCCCGCGGGTTGACGTAGTACACGTCGTACGGCGAGCTCCCCCGCAGGTAGGTCGCGACGAAGTAGCTCGCCCGCGCCGGGTTATCGGAGGCGCCGACGATCGCGACCGTCTTCGCCCGGCGGAGGATCTCGAACCGTTCCTGCGCGCCGGCGGCGGGCCACGTGCGGCGGGCGGGGTGGTGCCCGGCGGGTGCGGGCAGGGCGCACGCGTTCGCGTCGCTCATCGGCTGACTCCTGTGGCTCGGGTGAGGGCCTGATCGAGGTCCCAGATGATGTCCTCGGGGTCTTCGAGACCGACCGAGATGCGGATGAGGTCGGCGGGGACGCCGGCGGCGACGAGCTGCTCGGCGCTCAGCTGCTGGTGCGTCGTCGAGGCGGGGTGGATGACGAGGGTCCGCGCGTCGCCGATGTTGGCCAGGTGAGAGGCGAGCTGCAGCGCGTCGATGACGGCCTCCCCGGCGCGGCGTCCCGCGGCCACCCGCTCCGCCTCGGTCGACGTCCCGTCGCCCGCCTTCACGCCGAACGCGAAGACCGACCCCGGTCCGAGCGGCAGGTACTTCTGCGCCCGTGCATGGTGCGGATGACCGGGAAGCCCCGCCCACGTCACGAACGAGACGCGGGGGTCGCAGTCCAGCCACTCGGCGACGATGCGCGCATTGGCGAGATGCGCGTCGATGCGCTGCGGCAGGGTCTCGACGCCCTGCAGCAGCAGGAACGCGGAGTGCGGGCTGAGCGCCGCACCGATGTCGCGGAGCTGCTCGGTGCGGAGCTTGGTGAGGAAGCCGTACTCGCCGAAGTTGTCCCACCAGCGGATGCCGCCGTAGGAGGCCACCGGCTCGGTCATCTGCGGGAACTTCCCGTTGCCCCAGTCGAACGTCCCCTTCTCGACGACCACGCCGCCGAGGGTGGTGCCGTGCCCGCCGAGGAACTTGGTGACCGAATGGATGACGATGTCCGCGCCGTGTTCGAGCGGCCGGGCGAGATACGGGGTCGCGAGGGTCGAGTCGACGACGAGCGGGATGCCGGCCGCGTGAGCGACCTCGGCGAGACCCTCGATGTCGGCGATCTCGCCCGACGGGTTGCCGATCGTCTCGACGTAGAGGACCTTCGTCTCGGGCCGGATCGCCGCGGCGTAGTCGGCCGGATCGCTCGAGGCGACGAACGTGGTGTCGACGCCGAAGCGGCGGAGCGTCACGTCGAGCTGCGTCACGGTTCCGCCGTAGAGCTGCGCCGAGGCCACGACGTGGTCGCCGACGCCGACGAGGGCGGCGAACGTGATGAACTCCGCACTCATGCCCGACGCCGTCGCGACGGCGCCGATCCCGCCCTCGAGCGAGGCGAGGCGCTCCTCGAGCGCGGCGACGGTGGGGTTGCCGATGCGGGAGTAGATGTTGCCGTACTTCTGCAGCGCGAAGAGGTTCGCGGCATCCGTCGCGTCGTCGAAGACGAACGAGGAGGTCTGGTAGATCGGCACGGCGCGGGCGCCGGTGGCGGCATCCGGGGTCCCTCCGGCGTGAAGGGCGCGGGTACGGAAGCCGAAGCGGTGTTCGTCGGTCATGTCTTCTCTCTCGGGATGCCGCGTGTCAGGCCGCGGCGAGGGCGGCGGCGATCTCTGCGACGGCGTCGGGGTTCTGCAGCGACGTGGTGTCGCCGAGCGGCGCGGGCTCGCGACCGGCACGGCGGTCCTGCTCCGCCTGCCACAGCTGGGCGAGCAGGCGGCGGAGGATCTTGCCGGAACGGGTCTTCGGCAGGTCCGGGACGACGACCACATGGCGGGGCTTGGCGACCGGCCCGATCTCGCGCGCGACGTGCGCGCGGAGGTCGGCGGCATCCGGCTCCCCCGCCCCGGACGCGACGACGAAAGCCGCGACCGCGTGGCCGGTGACGGGATCGGCGACAGCCGTCGTGCCCGCCTCGCCCACCGTCTCGTGCGCCACGAGGACCGATTCGATCTCGATCG
Organism: Microbacterium oleivorans; assembly: GCF_001644225.1. GTDB lineage: Bacteria > Actinomycetota > Actinomycetes > Actinomycetales > Microbacteriaceae > Microbacterium > Microbacterium gawkjiense. Next base: position 993,657 of record NZ_LSTV01000001.1, read on the forward strand.
TCGACAGGCGGTGCCCGGAGACGTTCACGACGTCGTCGAGTCGCCCGAGGATGCGGATGTGGCCATCGGTGTCGCGGGTCGCACCGTCCCCCGCGACGTAGTAGCCGCCGTACTCCCCGTGCCCGGCGTAGGCCGACCAGTACGCGTCGCGGTAGCGGTCCGGGTCCCCCCAGACGGTCCGCGCCATGCCCGGCCAGGGCCGCCGCACGACGAGCGTGCCCGAGCGTCCCGGCGGGACCTCGCGGCCCTCGGCATCCACCACGGCCGCGTCGATCCCCGGCAGCGGGACGGTCGCGGAGCCGGGCTTCAGGGTCGTGACGCCGGGCAGCGGGGCGATCATCGCCGCACCGGTCTCGGACTGCCACCACGTGTCGACGACGGGCACCTCGTCGCGGCCGAACGTGCGACGGAACCACACCCACGCGGCGGGGTTGATCGCCTCGCCCACGGTGGCGAGCAGGCGGATGCTCGACAGGTCGTGGCCCGCGGGGAGCGCGTCGCCGAACCAGGTCATGAAGGTGCGGATGAGGGTGGGCGCCGTGTAGTAGACGGTCACCCCGTAGCGCTCGATGATCTCGAGATGACGCTCGCGGTGCGGCGCATCGGGGGTGCCCTCGTAGATGACCTGCGTGAGACCGTTCGAGAGCGGGCCGTAGATCTCGTAGGTGTGCGCGGTGACCCAGGCGAGGTCGGCGGTGCACCAGTGCACGTCGTCGGGCTTCGCGTCGAAGTGGGCCCAGTGCGCCCAGCTCGCGTGCGCGAGGTACCCGCCCGAGGTGTGCACGAGACCCTTTGGCCTGCCCGTCGTGCCGGAGGTGTAGATGATGAAGAGCGGATGCTCCGCCTCGAACGCCGGCGCCACGTGGACGGACGGCGCGGTGTCGACCACGTCGTGCCACCAGACGTCGCGACCCGGGGTCCACGCGACTTCGTCGCCGGTGCGCCGGACGACCAGCACGTGCTCTAGGGCCGGAAGTCCCGCAGCCGCGGTGTCGGCGGCGGACTTCACCTCGACCGCTCCCCCGCGGCGGAACTGCCCGTCGCTCGTGACGAGCAGCTTCGCGCCCGTGTCTTCGAGGCGGAACCGCAGGGCCTCGGCCGAGAACCCGCCGAACACGAGCGAGTGCACCGCTCCGACGCGCGCGCAGGCGAGCGCGATCACGACCGTCTCGACGAGGACCGGCAGGTAGACGACGACGCGATCGCCCGGACCGATGCCGAGCCCTTCCAGCGCGTTCGCTGCCTGGGAGACGCGGCGCAGCAGATCGGCGTAGGTGACGGTCGTGCGGTCGCCGGGCTCACCCTCGAAGTGCAGGGCCACCTTGTCGCCGCGACCGGCGGCGACGTGACGGTCGACGCAGTTCACGGCGACGTTCAGGGTGCCCCCGTCGAACCAGCGGGCGACCGGGACGGCGAGTGTGCCGTCGTCGGAGCGGGCGGGGGGCTGCCAGTCGAGCGCGGTGTGCCAGGGGGTCGTCCAGTCCAGGCGCCGGGCGGCACGCTCCCAGAAGGCCAGGGGATCCGCGGCAGCCTCCCCGTACGCATCGGCGGTCACGTTGGCCTGCGCGGCGAACGTGGGCGGCGCCGGGTAGGCGCGGGTCTCGACGAGGCGCAGCTCGTCGTCTGCGGTCGTCGAAGTCATGACCACTTCCGCAGGACACGGCGCTGGAGCAGAGTGACGAGCGCGTTCGAGAGCACCCCGAGGCCCGCCAGGATCACGATCGCCAGGAAGATGCGGTCGACGCGTCCTGTGCTCTGCGAATCGGTGAGCAAGTATCCGAGACCCATCGAGGCGGAGATGAGCTCCGCGGCGACGAGGAACAACCACGCCTGCGCGAGCGCCAGGCGCAGACCCGAGACGAGGGAGGGGACGGTCGCCGGCAGCTGGACCGTGCGGAGCAGCTCCCACCCGCGGAGACCGAACGAGCGCGCCATCTCGACGAGGTGCGGATCGACATGGCGGAGGGCGCCCGCGACGGTCGTGAAGACCGGGAAGAACGCACCGATCGCCACCAGCGTCACCTTCGGCTCCTCGCCGATGCCCATCCACAACAGCAGGAGCGGCACCAAGGCCAGCGACGGGATCGCGCGGAACCCCGCGAGGATCGGGCTGAGCAGGACGTCCCCGGAACGAGTCAGCCCGACGACCGCGGCGACGGCAAGGCCCACGACCGACCCGACCGCGAAGCCCAGGAGCACGCGCTGCACCGAGATCGCGATGTGGCGCCACAAGGTGCCGTCTTGGGCGAGCCCCACCGCCGCGTTCAGGACGTCGACCGGCGCGGGCAGGCGATAGGTCGGGATCACCCCGAACGCCGTCACCGCCTGCCACAGGGCGAGGAGGGCGACGGGGACGACGAGACCGCCCACGACGCGGACGCTCGTGCGAGACCAGAACGGCCGCACCGCCGCCGCGCCCGAGGGCGCCGCGGCGGTGGAGGTCGCCTCTGCGGAGGCCGTCATGATCAGCCCGCGGCCTTCTCAGCGAACGTCGACTCGATGATCGTGTCGAGCGCCGCATCCACGGCATCCTGCCCACCGGTCACCGCGTCGGAGTCGACGAGCACCGGAGCGATCTTCTCGAGGACCGCCAACTGGGCGTCGCCGGGGATGCCGCTGACGTCGAGGTTCGAGCGCTCGGAGATGACGGTGGTCGCGACGGCGGGGTCGATCCCGGCGACCTCGGCGAGGAGCGCCGCGGTCTCGTCGGGATTCGCCAGAGCCCACTCGCGGGCCTCCTCGTACGCGTCGACGACGACCTGCGCGACGTCGGCGTGGTCGGTGAGGAACTCCTCGGTCGCATTGAGGAAGCCGTACGAGTTGAAGTCGACGTTCCGGTAGATCAGCTTGTCGCCCGACTCGACCTCGGCGGCCGCCATGATCGGGTCGAGACCGGCCCACGCGTCGACCGATCCGCCGTCGAGGGCCGAGCGGCCGTCGGCGTGCTGCAGGTTCTGCACCTCGACGTCCGAGACGCCGAGTCCGGCCGTCTCGAGCGCCTGCAGCAGGAAGAAGTACGGGTCGGTGCCGCTGGTCGCCGCGACCTTCTTGCCCTTCAGGTCCGCGATCGAGGTGATGTCGCTGTCGGGGCCGACGACGAGCGCCGACCACTCGGGCTGCGAGTAGACGTCGATGACCTTGATCGGCGAGCCGTTGGCGCGGGCCAGCAGCGCGGCGGAGCCGGCCGTGGAGCCGACGTCGAGCGAACCGGCGCGCAGCAGCTCGTTGGCCTTGTTCGACCCGGCGGACTGCGTCCACTCGACGTCGACGTCGTCGCCGAGCGCCTTCTCGATGAGGCCCTGGTCCTTCACGACGAGGCTCAGCGGGTTGTAGGTCGCGAAGTCGATCGACAGCGTGTCGGTGGACCACTCCCCCGTGCTCTCGGAGGTGGACGCGGCGTTCTCGCCGGCGAGGCACCCCGTGGCCATGAGCATCACCGCTCCCGCCACGACGATCGTGGGGGCGGTGCGGCGGATGACGGTGCTCATCGGGTCTCCTGAGGGGTCGAGCGGTGGGTGTCGACGCCGAGTCCGTCGAGGAGCTCGGCGCGGAGGTCCGTGAAGCCGCGATCGGCGCGGTCACGGGGGCGGATGCCGGGGACCTCGATCACGCGTGCGATCGAGGATTCCGGGGATCCGGCGTCGATCGCACGCAGCTGCAGCACGCGGTCGGCGAGGTAGAGCGCTTCCTCGACGTCGTGCGTCACGAGGACGACGGTCGTCGGTTCGGCGGAGTGGATGTCGAGGAGGAGGTCCTGCATGCGCAGCCGCGTGAGCGCGTCGAGGGCGCCGAACGGCTCGTCGAGCAGCAGCACCTCGGGTCCGCGGGCGAGGGCACGAGCGAGTGAGGCGCGCTGCGCCATCCCGCCCGAGACCTCGCGGGGGCGACGCGTCGCGGCGGAGGTCAGACCCACGAGGTCGAGCAGCTCGGCGACGCGGGCTCTCGTCGCGGCGCGCGCGGTGCCGCGCGGCATCCCGAGTTCGACGTTCTCGGCGATGCTGCGCCACGGCAGCAGGCGCGGCTCCTGGAAGGCGACGGCGGTGCGCTCGTCGGTGTCGCGGAGCGGCGTGCCGTCGACGGTCACCGACCCCGCAGTCGGGGTGTCGAGCCCCGCCAGCAGACGCAGGAGCGTGGACTTGCCGCACCCGGAGGGACCGACGACGGCGACGATCTCCCCGGGGTCGATCGTCAGGTCGACGCCGCGGAGCACCGGGACCGCGCCGTTCGCGCCGGCGAAGGTGCGTTCCACACCCGCGAGCGACACCGCCCCGGGTGCCGCGGCGGGAGGCGACGCAGGCGCGGTGGCGGTCAGGACGGTGGACATGCGTCCAGCTTTCCGGACCGCCGCCGTCCCGCCTCATCGGCTGTAACGGTCTGAAACGAACCGTTCCCGGCGGGCGTCAGCGGGCGAGGTCCGCCACTTCGGCGGCAGCCCGGGCGACGTCGTCGTTCACGACGCGGTAGTCGAACTCGCCTTGGGAAGCCAGCTCGACGCGCGCCGTCTTGAGGCGCCGTGCGCGCTCCTCCTCGCCCTCGGTGCCCCGCCCCACGAGGCGGTTCACGAGCTCGTCCCAGCTCGGCGGCAGGAGGAAGACGAGCGTCGCGTCCGGCGCCGCGGCGCGCACCTGACGCGCGCCCTGCAGGTCGATCTCGAGGAGGACCGTACGGCCCTCCGCGAGGGCGGCGTCGATGGGACGGCGCGGCGTGCCGTACCGGTAGGCGTTGTGGACCGTCGCGTGCTCGAGGAGCTCGCCGTCGCGCACCATCCGGTCGAACTCGGCATCGTCGACGAAGAAGTAGTGCTCCCCCTCGACCTCGCCCGGTCGGGGCGGCCGCGTCGTGGCCGAGACCGACAGCAGGATCTCGGGGTGGTGCTCCTTGATGTGCGCGGCGACGGTGCCCTTGCCGACCGCGGTCGGGCCGGCCAGGACGATCAGCCGGCTGCGCTCGGCGCGCGCCCGCGGCTCGGGCAGGCGGCGGTCGAGGTACTCCTGCAGCACCTGGCGCTGACGGATGCCGAGACCGCCGATCTTCTTCACCGGTGCGATCTGGAGGTCGGCGAGGATGCGGTCGCGCTTGCCTTCGCCGATGGCGGGGATCGCGGTCAGGAATTCGGTGACGCGCATGGCGGCCGCCGCGGACTGGGGCTCGGCCCACGCGCGTCGCAGGAGGTCCTGCGGGCTGATGACGCGCGTCGAGACGTCGCGCTTGAGCGCGGCACGCTCGCGGCGTGCCGCGACTGCGCGTCGCGATGCGGCGGCGCGGTCGACCTCGGGAGGGGTGCGGGAGTCAGGCATGTCGTGGGTCCTGGAGTTCGGAGTTGTGGGTGTCGATGGCCGCGCCGATCCCGTTGGGACCCGCACCGAGGATGCTGCGGCTCGCGCTGGCGAGCACCTGCGGTGCGAGCGGACCGAACCGCTCGGTGAGGTCGCGCAGGCGGGCACCCTGCGCGCCGAACCCCGGGGCGAGGATCGATGCGCGGTGCAACGAAGCATCCGACAGTCCGAGGTCGGCGCGTTCCACTGTAGCCCCGACGACGAACCCCACCGGCCCGAACCTGTCGTCTCCGACGACCACAGAGGCATTCGCGGCTCCGGCACGCTGGGCGACCCAGTCGGCCACCGTCTGGCCGCGCTCCGCATCGACCGCCGTGACCTCGGCGGACTGGAGGCCGGCCGCCTCGGGGTTGCTCGTGGCGGCGAGGACGTAGACGCCCTTGCCCGCACGCACGGCGGTCGCGATCGTGCCGCGCAGGGAGTCCGGGCCGAGGTACGGGCTGACCGTCACGGCATCCGATTCCAACGGGGATCCGGCTGCGAGCCACGCCTCGGCGTAGCCGTCCATCGTCGTGCCGATGTCGCCGCGCTTGGCGTCGGCGATCACCACGAGGCCCGCGGCGCGCGCCGTGCCGATGACCTCCTCGAGGGCGGCGTAGCCCGCGGAGCCGTAGCGCTCGAAGAACGCCACCTGCGGCTTCACGACGCCGACGCGGGTGCGGGCGGCATCCACCACGCGCAGGCCGAACTCGCGGACGCCTGCAGCGGATGCCGGGAGCCCCCACGCGTCCAGGAGGGACGCGTGGGGGTCGATCCCGACGCACAGCGGGCCGCGGGCGTCGACCGCCGCGGCCAGCCGTGAACCGAATGAGGTCACACCGTCGCCTTCCGGTCGGCGGCGTACTCCTGGAGGCTCCGGACCGCGAAGCCCTCGCGGAGGACCGGCATCGCGGACACCGCGGCGCCGAGGACGGCCATCGTCGTGAACAGCGCCTTGTCGGCGGCCACGGCGGCGGCGCGGATCTCGTACCCGTCGGCGCGGGCGATGCCGCCCGAGGGCGTGTTCACGACGATGTCGATCTCGCCCGCGTTGATGAGGTCGACGACGTTCGACTCACCGGAGTCCTGCGTCTCGGAGTACTTCGAGACGACCTCCACCCGGATGCCGTTGCGGGCGAGGATCTCGGCCGTGCCCTCGGTGGCGATGAGCGTGTAGCCGAGCTCCTGCAACCGGTGGGCGGGCAGGATGACGGCGCGCTTGTCGTCGTCGGCGACCGACAGGAACACGGTGCCCGAGGTCGGCATCCCGCCGTACGCCGCGGCCTGGCTCTTCGCGAACGCCGTCGGGAAGTCCCGGTCGATGCCCATGACCTCGCCGGTCGAGCGCATCTCGGGGCCGAGGACGGAGTCGACCGTGCGGCCGTCGGCGGTGCGGAACCGCTTGAACGGCAGCACGGCCTCCTTCACGGCGACGGGGGCGTCGAGCGGGACGCGCGAGCCGTCCTGCTCGGGCAGGAGGCCTTCGGCGATGAGCTCGGCGATCGACGCGCCCGCCATGATGCGGCTGGCGGCCTTGGCCATCGGGATGCCGAGGGCCTTGGACACGAACGGCACGGTGCGCGACGCGCGCGGGTTGGCCTCGATGACGTACAGGACGCCGGCCGAGACCGCGAACTGCACGTTCAGCAGGCCCCGCACCCCGACGCCCTCGGCGATCGCGTGGGTCGCGGTGCGCACGCGGTCGATCTCGCCGCGTCCGAGCGACATCGGCGGCAGGGTGCACGACGAGTCGCCGGAATGGATGCCGGCCTCCTCGAGGTGCTCCATGACGCCGCCGATGTAGAGCTGCTCGCCGTCGAAGAGCGCGTCGACGTCGATCTCCACGGCGTCGTCGAGGAAGCGGTCCACGAGCAGCGGCGCGTCCTCGCGGATGATCGCCTGGTCGGCGATGCGGACGAAGTAGTCGCGCAGGCTCTCGGTGTCGTAGACGATCTCCATGCCGCGCCCGCCGAGCACGAAGCTCGGGCGCACCAGGACGGGGTACCCGATCTCCTCGGCGATCGCGATGGCGCCCGCCTCGTCGGTGGCCGTGCCGTGGCGCGGCGCCATGAGTCCCGCCCGGTCGAGCAGCTGCGAGAACTGCTCGCGCTCCTCGGCGATGTCGATCGCGGCGGGCTTCGTGCCGAGGATCGTGTAGCCGGCGGCCTCGATCCCCTTCGCGAGTCCGAGCGGGGTCTGACCGCCGAGCTGGCAGACGACGCCGACGATCTCGCCCGACTGCGCCTCGGCGTGCAGGACCTCGAGGACGTCCTCGAGCGTGAGCGGCTCGAAGTAGAGCCGGTCGCTCGTGTCGTAGTCGGTCGAGACCGTCTCGGGGTTGCAGTTGACCATGATGGTCTCGAATCCGGCATCCGACAGCGCGAAGGACGCGTGGACGCACGAGTAGTCGAACTCGACGCCCTGGCCGATGCGGTTCGGGCCCGAGCCGATGATGACGACCTTGCAGCCCTCGCTCGGCGTGACCTCGGTCTCGCGGTCGTACGAGGAGTAGTGGTACGGCGTGAGGGCCGGGAACTCCCCCGCGCACGTGTCGACGGTCTTGTAGACCGGGCGCAGTCCGACGCCGTGACGGATGCCGCGCACCTCCGCTTCGCTGAGGCCGCGGATCTCCGCGATCTGGGCGTCGCTGAAGCCGTGGTCCTTCGCGAGGCGCAGGACGTCCTCGACCAGCTCGTCGGCCTCGCGGATGTACTCGGCCACCTCGTTGATGAGGATCATCTGGTCGAGGAACCACGGGTCGATCGCCGTCGCCTCGAACGCCTGCTCGAGCGTCGCGCCCTTGCGCAGCGCCTGCTGCAGCACGACGATCCGGCCGTCGGTCGGGGTCTTCGCGATCTCGAGGAGCTCCTCCACTGAGCGCTCCTCGGCACCCCAGTGGAAGCTCGAGCCGCGCTTCTCGAGCGAGCGCAGCGCCTTCTGCAGGGCGGTCGTGTAGTTGCGGCCGATCGCCATCGCCTCACCCACCGACTTCATGGTGGTCGTCAGCGTCGTGTCGGCGGCGGGGAACTTCTCGAAGTTGAACCGGGGCACCTTGACGACGACGTAGTCGAGCGTCGGCTCGAAGCTCGCCGGCGTCGCCTTCGTGATGTCGTTGGGCACCTCGTCGAGGCGGTAGCCGATCGCGAGCTTCGCGGCGAGCTTGGCGATCGGGAAGCCGGTCGCCTTCGAGGCGAGGGCCGACGAGCGCGAGACACGCGGGTTCATCTCGATGACGATGATGCGGCCGGTCTGCGGGTCGACGGCGAACTGGATGTTGCAGCCACCGGTGTCGACGCCGACGGCGCGGATGATGTCGATGCCGATGTCGCGGAGCTTCTGGTACTCGCGGTCGGTCAGCGTCAGCGCCGGCGCCACGGTGATCGAGTCGCCCGTGTGCACGCCGACCGGGTCGACGTTCTCGATCGAGCACACGACGACCGTGTTGTCGGCGGTGTCGCGCATGAGCTCGAGCTCGTACTCCTTCCAGCCGAGGATCGATTCCTCGAGGAGCACCTCGGTCGTGGGAGAGTCGCGCAGGCCCGCGCCGCCGATGCGACGGAGGTCCTCCTCGTCGTACGCGAACCCGGAGCCCAGGCCGCCCATCGTGAAGGACGGGCGCACGACGAGCGGGTAGCCGAGCTCGGCGGCGCCGGCCAGCAGGTCGTCCATCGTGTGCGCGATGACGCTGCGGGCGACATCCGCCCCCGACTCGAGGACGAGCTCCTTGAAGACCTGGCGGTCCTCGCCCTTGCGGATGGCGTCGACCTTCGCGCCGATGAGCTCGACGCCGTACTTCTCGAGGATGCCGCGGTCGTGCAGCGCCATCGCGGCGTTGAGCGCCGTCTGGCCGCCGAGGGTCGGCAGGATCGCGTCGGGCTTCTCCTTGGCGATGATCGTCTCGATGACCTCGGGGGTGATCGGCTCGACGTAGGTGGCGTCGGCGAAGTCGGGGTCGGTCATGATGGTCGCGGGGTTGGAGTTCACGAGGATGACGCGCACGCCCTCCTCGCGCAGGACCCGGCACGCCTGGGTGCCGGAGTAGTCGAACTCGCAGGCCTGACCGATGACGATCGGGCCCGATCCGATGACGAGGACGCTGTTGATGTCGTCGCGCTTAGGCATTCTGGGTCGTCTCCTGAGTGGCGATCACGAGGTCGCGGAAGCGGTCGAAGAGGTAGTTGGCGTCGTGCGGGCCGGCGGCGGCCTCGGGGTGGTACTGCACGCTGAACGCCGGGAGGTCGAGGGCGCGCAGGCCCTCCACCACGTTGTCGTTGAGACCGACGTGGCTCACCTCGACGCGGCCGTAGCCGTTCGGGCTGTCGACGACGCCCTCGATGGGCGCGTCGACGGCGAACCCGTGGTTGTGCGCCGTGATCTCGACGCGACCGGTCGTCTTGTCGAGGACGGGCTGGTTGATGCCGCGGTGCCCAAAGGGCAGCTTGTACGTACCGAAGCCGAGAGCGCGGCCGAACAGCTGGTTGCCGAAGCAGATGCCGAAGAAGGGCAGACGCGCATCCAGCACCTCGCGCAGCAACGCGACGTGACGGTCGGATGCCGCGGGGTCGCCGGGGCCGTTCGAGTAGAAGACCGCCACCGGGTCGATCGCCTGGATGTCGGCGAACGTGATCGACTGCGGCAGCACGTGCACCTCGAACCCGCGGGCGGCGAGGTTGTTCACGGTGGCCTGCTTGACGCCGAGGTCGAGGATCGCGAGGTTGCCGATCTTCTCCCCCACCGCCGGGGTCACCTCGGCGGCGGCGACCGAAACGTCGGCGGACAGGTTCTGCCCACTCATCTCGGGCGCCTCGCGCACGATGCGCAGCTGCTCGTCGTCGGTGAGGGATGCGGCATCCCCCGAGAAGACGCCGCCACGCATGGAGCCGGCCGAACGGAGCACACGCGTCACCGCGCGGGTGTCGACGCCGCTGATCCCGACGATGCCGTCGCGGACGAGGGCGTCTTCCAGCGAGTGGTCGGCGCGCCAGTTCGAGACGATGCGCGACGGGTCGCGGAGGACGTAGCCCGACACCCAGATGCGGCGCGACTCGTGATCCTCGCCGTTCATGCCGGTGTTGCCGATGTGGGGCGCGGTCTGCAGGACGATCTGACCCGCGTAGGACGGGTCGGTGATCGTCTCCTGGTAACCGGTCATCGCGGTGGCGAAGACGACCTCGCCGAGGGTGGTGCCGCGCGCGCCATAGGCGTGACCGGGGTGGCGGGAACCGTCTTCGAGGACGAGGACGGCGGGTTCGGGAGCCTGGAATCTCTGAATGCTCATGCGTCGCTTCCGGGAGTCTGCTGGGGGGAGGTGGGAGTGGGGGTGGCGGGGAGGATCCCGGCGATCGCGTCGGCGAGCGAGCGGGCCGAGGTGTCCTGCGGGCGGAGGTAGCTGTCGACGAGGGTGCCCTCGGGCGTGGTCCACGCGACGCGGACGAGCCCGTCGCGCTCGACCACTCGGTCGATCGCGACGGTGGCCTGCCCTGCGGCGACCAGGCGGTCCGCCGCGAGGAAGACCCGCGGCTGGCCGGTGAGGTCGAGCGCGACTCCGCGGTCGGTGACGGTGACGTCGACGCGCGATCGGAAGGCCAGCCCGCGGATGGCGAGCCGCTCGAGCGGCTCGTCGTGACGCGTCGTCGCCACGTACAGTCCCTCGGACTGCAGTCGTGTCGTCGCGCCGGCGGGTGCCTCGCCGACGGGGGCGGTCAGGCCCGCATCCCGCCGCGATCGTCGTCGCCATGCGATGAGACCTGCGAGGATCAGGAGCGCCGCGACCGCCGCCATGATGAGGCCGGCGGCCTCGCGGCTCACGGGGCGACCTCGTCGAGGACCGCGCCGTCCGCCACGGTCTGACGGCCGCGGAAGAACGTCGCGCGCACCTCGCCCGGCAGTTCCCTGCCGACGTAGGGCGAGTTGACGCTGCGGCCGCGCAGGTCATCCGTGCCGAAGACGCGGACCGGGGCGGCGTCGTACAGGGTGAGGGATGCCGGGGCTCCGACGGCGAGCGGGGTTCCGGCGTCGGCGAGCCGGCCGATGCGGGCCGGCGCGGTGGACATGACCCGGGCGACGTCCGCCCACTCGAGCAGGCCGGTCTCGATCATGGCGGCGTGAACGACGCGGAGCGCCGATTCGAGTCCGACCATGCCGTTGGCGGCGGCCTGCCACTCGCACGTCTTGGCCTCGGCCGGGTGCGGCGCGTGGTCGGTCGCGACGATGTCGATCGTGCCGTCGGCGAGGCCCTCGCGGACGGCCAGGACGTCCTCGTCGCGCCGCAGCGGCGGGTTCACCTTGAAGCGCGGGTCGTACCCGCGGACGAGGTCCTCGGTGAGCAGCAGGTGGTGCGGGGTGACCTCGGCGGTCACCTGGATGCCGCGCTTCTTCGCCCACCGGATGAGGTCGACCGATCCCGCGGTGGAGAGGTGGCAGACGTGCAGGCGGGACCCGACGTGCTCGGCGAGCAGGACGTCGCGAGCGATGATCGACTCCTCGGCGACGGCCGGCCACCCGGTGAGTCCGAGCTCGGCCGACACGGTGCCCTCGTTCATCTGCGCTCCCTCGGTGAGCCGGGGGTCCTGCGCGTGCTGGGCGACGACGCCGTCGAAGGACTTCACGTACTCGAGTGCGCGCCGCATGATAAGCGGGTCGAACACGCAGAAGCCGTCGTCGCTGAAGACGCGGACACGCGCACGCGAGGACGCCATGGCGCCGAGTTCGGCGAGGCGCTCGCCCTTCTGGCCGACGGTGACCGCACCGATCGGCTGCACGTGGACGTAGCCCGCCGCTTCGCCGAGGGCGAGCTCCTGTTCAACGACCCCGGCGGTGTCGGCGACCGGCGAGGTGTTCGGCATGGCGAACACCGTCGTGTACCCGCCCGCGGCCGCCGCGCGCGATCCCGTGAGGATCGTCTCGGACGCCTCGTAGCCGGGTTCGCGGAGGTGGGTGTGCAGGTCGACGAGTCCTGGCAGCGCGATCAGACCGTCGGCATCCACCGAGCGCGCCCCGGCGTCGCTGAGTCCGGACCCCAGCTCGGCGATGACGCCGTCCCGGATCAGGATGTCGGCGGCGATGCCGCCGTCGATCCGCGCTCCGCGGACGAGGATGGTCTCGCTCATCGGGCCTCCTCCTGTGCGTGGTTCGTGGACCGCTCCCCCGCCAGGAGCAGGTAGAGCGCCGCCATGCGCACCGACACCCCGTTCGCGACCTGTTCGAGAACGGTCGATCGTGGCGAATCGGCGGCGTCGGCGGAGATCTCCAGACCCCGGTTCATCGGTCCGGGATGCAGGACAATGCTATCGGTCGGCAGGGCGGCCATCCGCGCGGCATCCAATCCCCAGCGCCGCGAATACTCCCGCTCAGTCGGGAAATAGGCGGCGTTCATCCGCTCGAGCTGGATGCGGAGCATCATGACCGCGTCGGGGGCGTCGGCGATGGCCTGATCGAGGTCGTAGAGGACGGTGACCGGCCACGCCGTCACATCCTGCGGGACGAGGGTCGGCGGCGCGACGAGGGTGACGCGCGCCCCGAGGGTCGTGAGCAGCCAGACGTTCGACCGGGCGACGCGTGAGTGCAGGATGTCGCCGACGATCGCGACGTGCAGGCCCGACAGGTCGCGACCCCGACTGTCGTCGCCGAAGAAGCGCTTGCGGATCGTGAAGGCGTCGAGAAGCGCCTGCGTCGGGTGCTCGTGCGTCCCGTCGCCGGCGTTCAGGACACCGGCGGAGATCCATCCGCTCGTCGCGAGCGTGTGGGGGGCACCGGACGCGCCGTGGCGGATGACGACGGCGTCGGCCCCCATCGCCTGCAGGGTCTGCGCGGTGTCCTGGAGCGATTCGCCCTTGGAGACCGACGAGCCCTTCGCCGAGAAGTTGATGACGTCGGCGGAGAGCCGCTTGGCCGCCGCCTCGAAGGAGATGCGAGTGCGGGTCGAGTCCTCGAAGAAGAGGTTCACGACCGTCTTGCCGCGGAGCGTCGGGAGCTTCTTGATCTCGCGCGACTGCGTGTCGCGCATGTCCTCGGCGACGTCCAGGATGCGGAGGGCGTCGGCGCGGCCGAGCGTGCGGGTGTCGAGCAGGTGCCTCATGACGCGATCGTCACCTCCTCGGCCCCGTCGACGTCGGCGAGGCGGACGTTGACGCGCTCGTCGCGCGAGCTCGGCAGGTTCTTGCCCACGAAGTCGGGCCGGATCGGCAGTTCGCGGTGACCGCGGTCGACGAGGATCGCGAGCCGCACGGCGGCGGGACGGCCGATGTCCTGCAGCGCGTCGAGCGCCGCGCGGATGGACCGTCCCGAGAAGAGCACGTCGTCGACGAGGACGACGGTCTTGGCGTCGATCCCGCCGGCGGGGATCTCCGTGGGGCGCGGGGTGCGCGTCGGATTCCGGTGCAGATCGTCGCGGTACATGGTCACGTCGAGCGCGCCGACCGGGACGGTGGCCCCGGTGAACGAGGCGATGAGTGCCGCGATCCGCTCGGCGAGGGTGACGCCGCGGGTGGGGATCCCGAGGAGCACGAGCCCGTCGGGGCCCTTGTTCGACTCGAGGATCTCGTGAGAGATGCGCGTGAGTGCGCGGGCGATGTCGCTGTCGTGCAAGACGATGCGCGAAGTCATCCGCCGCTCCCTTCTCCGCCTCACAGGACGGTGTTAAAGGTTGCTTGTGTGCGACCAGTCTAGCGGGGTGCGCCCGCTCGGCATGCCAGGATGACTCCGGGGGAAGACATGACACCTGTACGCACGACCATCGTGGTGAGCGGGACGGTCCTCGTCGTCCTGTACGCGCAGCTGATGTACGTCGTCACCCAGATCCTCACACCGCTGTCGACCGTGCCGGGGCGGACGCTCGGCCAGATCGCCGTCGCCGCCGAGGCAGTCGGTGAGCCCGTCTTCACGCCCCACGCCGTCGCCCTCCCGCTCATCGGGGTCGCGCTGGCGGCGGCCGTCCTCGTCGCCGCGATCATGTTCCCCGTGTTCCGGACGGAGTGGGTCGCGCTCGCGTACCTCGCGCTGCTCGTCTGCGGTCTGCCCGCCTACCTCGGCGTGGCCTTCGGAGTCGGGATGTCCCTCGGCGACCTCGGTGACGTGCTGCCCATCGACGGCTCGGACTCCGAGGTCGGGCTCGTCCTCATGAGCACGAGCTTCGTCGCCTGCTTCCTCGCCATCGGCGTCGGGGCGGGGATCCTCGTGCACCGCGCCGGGCGCGGCGTCGGGAAGCTCGCCGCCTTCCGCCCCGCGCGCTGAGATCTGCGTTCGCGCGGAGCGATGGCGGCCCGGTCGTCCGCTGGAGGGCCGATCTCCGCTCGGAGGACGGTCCCCGGGTCCCTCCACACCCGCGACGGACGGATCACTCGCCCACAACGACGCCCGTGGGCGTGATCGCATGCGGCGATAGGGGCACGCTCGACGGATGGATATCCGCGAATGGGTGCGGCACCGCGGCGGCGTGGTGCGGACCTCGGATCTTCGGGGTGCCGGGTTCTCCCGACATCGGATCGGCACGGCGGGCCTGGAACGACCGCGCCGCGGCTGGGTCGCCGAGCAGGGAGCCGATCCGCTTCTATACAGCGCGGCACGCGCGGGCCTGGTCCTGACCTGCGTCACGCAGGCGCGGCGGCTCGGTCTCTGGACACTGGACGACTCACTACGGCCGCACGTGGGCGCGCCACCGGCATCCGGTGCCGTCTCGGCTCGCGGCGCGCGCGTCCACTGGAGCGCGCCGCTGATCGCACGCGTGCCGGGCGCGCTCGAGGACCCCATCGAGAACGTCCTCGCGATCGTCGCGGAGTGCCGGCCGTTCGAACAGGCGCTCGCCGTCTGGGACTCCGCGCTGCGGCATGGCCTGGTGTCCGCGGCGGTCATGCGACGCTACGCCCTCCGTCCGGCCGCGCGGCGCGTGCTCGAGGATGCCTGTGCTCACCTCGATTCCGGCCTCGAGGCCTTCGTCTCGGTCCGGCTCCGCTGGATTCCGGCCACCGTCCACCCCCAGGTGTACCTGCACGGTCACCGGGTCGACTTCCTCATCGGAGCCAGGCTCGTGCTGCAGATCGACGGAGGCCATCACGTCGGAGCACAGCGCGACGCCGACAACGCGCACGACACCCTCCTCGCCCTGCACGGCTACACCGTGATCCGTGTCGGGTACGCCGACGTCGTGGACGGGTGGCCCGACGTCCAGGATCGGATCCTCCGCGCGCTGGCGCAGGGGTTGCACCTCGCATGACCGAGCTTCCGTCCGGTGGAGATCTGCGTTCCCGCGGACGGATGCCGCCGCAAACGTCCTCGCGAAGGCGGATCTCCGCTCGAGCGCAGCGACGCCGCCCGCCGGATGCCGCGTGTCAGCTCCGCGCGATGCGGGCGAGCACGCCGTGCACGAACGAGCCGGAGTCGTCGGTCGAGAACTCCTTCGCGAGCTCGACGGCCTCGTCGATCGCGACGGCCGTGGGCACGTCGTCGTTGTGGAGGATCTCCCACACGCCGATGCGGAGGATCGCGCGGTCGACCGCCGGCATCCGCTCGAGCTTCCAGTCACGGGCGTGCGTGACGATCTGCTCGTCGATCTCGCTCTGCGTGTCGATGACACCGTCCACGATCTCGCGGGCGTACAGCCACGACGCCTCACGCGCAGGCTCGCTGGCCGCGCGCTTCGCTTCGGCGGCGAGGGTGACGGCGAGGTCGTCGCCGCGGATGTCCGACTGGTACAGGATGTCGAGGGCGCGCTTGCGCGCCTTGCTCCGTGCGCTCATCGGTCGGTCAGTTCACGCGGCCGAGGTAGTCCCCGGTGCGCGTGTCGACCTTGACCTTGGTGCCCTGCTCGACGAAGAGCGGGACCTGGATCTCGTAGCCGGTCTCGAGGGTGGCGGGCTTCGTGCCGGCCGACGAACGGTCGCCCTGCAGGCCCGGCTCGGTGTAGGTGATCTCGAGGACGACCGACGCGGGCATCTCGACGTACAGCGGGTTGCCGTTGTTCAGCGCGATCTGGACCTGCTGGTTCTCGAGCAGGTAGTTCGCGGCGTCACCGACGACCGTCGAGGACACGCTCAGCTGGTCGTAGTCCGACACGTCCATGAAGACGTAGCTGTCACCGTCGTTGTAGAGGTAGGTGAAGTCGCGGCGGTCGACGTTCTCGATCTCGATCTTCGCGCCCGCGTTGTAGGTGCGGTCGACGACCTTGCCCGAGACGACGTTCTTGAGCTTGGTGCGGACGAAGGCACCGCCCTTGCCGGGCTTCACGTGCTGGAACTCGACGACGCTCCAGAGCTGTCCGTCGATGGACAGGACGACGCCGTTCTTGATGTCTGCAGTGGATGCCATGAGAGTGCGGTTTTCCGTTCGATGAGTTCAGGGGCCAGAGCGGCCGACGATCGATTCTACGGGATGCCGCGGCATTCGCCCCGGGAAGCGGTCAGTCCCCGAGCCGCGCGACGAGCGCGCGCGTGGCCTCCGCGTACCCCGCGACGCCACGCCCGACGACATGGACCACCGCGACGTCGGCGATGTACGAGTGATGGCGGAACGTCTCCCGCGCCATCACGTCGGAGATGTGGACCTCGGCGACGGGCAGCGCGACGCCCGCGAGCGCGTCACGGAGCACGACCGAGGTGTGCGTCAGTCCCCCCGGGTTGATGACGATGCCGGCGCAGTCGGTGCGCGCCGCGTGGATGACGTCGATCAGCACACCCTCGTGGTTGCTCTGGACGGCGCGCACCTCGTAGCCGGACTCCGCGGCGGTCCGGGCGACCAGAGCCTCGACGTCGGCGAGCGTCTCGGTGCCGTAGACCTCGGGTTCCCGGATGCCGAGCAGGTTCAGGTTCGGTCCGTTGACGAGCAGGAGGCGGCGGGTCGACACGTCAGCACCCTATCGGGCGGCCCGGTGCATCTGGATCTCGTGCCCCGCCGCGGTGTCGACGCGGAGCCCCGTCGGCGTGAACCCGAGCCGGCGGTAGGCCGCCTGCGCCCGCGCGTTGTCGGTGTGGACGTCGAGCGTCAGTCCGCTGGCGCCCGCTTCCTCCGCCCACGCCGCGGCCGCCTCCACGAGTGCGTCGAGGATGCCGCGGCCGCGGTGATCGGCGTCGACGAAGACCCCGACGAGGTCGGCCTGAGGCGCGTCGACGGTCCGCCCGAGGGTGTCGGTCGAGCCCGCCGCGCGCAGCAGCACGGTCACCGAGCCCACCCACCGCTCCCCCGCGACGGCGACGAACTGCGCGGCGTCTTCGCCCATCGCGGCATCCGCGGTGCGCTGCTGCCAGAAGTCGTCGGCCTGGGCGAGCGCCTCCTCGGCGGTGGAGAGGAAGGCGATCGGGGCGGCCGGGTCGCGCAGCGCCCTCAGGCGGAGATCGCGGACCTGCCGCCACTCCTGCAGGCGCACCCGCCGGACGACGGCATCCGTCACCCGGCGACCTCCTGGTACGCCGCGAACAGGATCGACTCGTCGGGCGCCTGCATGACGGTCGGCTTGCCGATCGCGTCGAGGACGATGAAGCGCAGCATCCCGCCGCGGGCCTTCTTGTCCCGCTGCATGACGCCGAGCAGGTGCTGCCACCCGTCCATGCGGTAGCTCACGGGGAGCCCGAGCAGGTCGAAGATGCGGCGGTGCCGGGCGACGTCCTCGTCGGAGAGGCGGCCGGCGAGACGTGAGAGCTCCGCGGCGTACATCATGCCGATCGAGATGGCCGCGCCGTGGCGCCAGCGGTAGCGCTCGGCGTGCTCGATGGCGTGTCCGAGCGTGTGGCCGTAGTTGAGGATCTCGCGCAGGCCCGCCTCGCGGAAGTCCTCGCTCACGACGCGCGCCTTCATCTCGATGGCGAGCTCGATGCAGCGGCGGAACTCCGCCGTCGTCGGGTCGACGGCGGCCTCGGGGTCGCGCTCGACGATGTCGAGGATCTCGGGGAACCAGATGAAGCCCGCCTTGACCACCTCCGCGAAGCCAGCCACGGTCTCGTTGCGGGGCAGGGTGTCGAGCACGTCGAGGTCGCAGATCACCGACCTCGGCGCCCAGAAAGCGCCGACGAGGTTCTTCCCCTCGGCCGTGTTGACCCCGGTCTTGCCGCCGACGGCGGCGTCCACCATGCCGAGGACGGTGGTCGGGATCTGCACGATCTGCACGCCGCGCAGCCAGGATGCCGCGACGAACCCGGCGAGATCGGTGACCGCGCCACCGCCGAAGCCGATGACCGCGTCCGAGCGGGTGAAGTCGGCCTGGCCCATGACCTGCCAGCAGAAGGCGGCCACCTCGATGCGCTTGCCGTCCTCGGCGTCGGGCACCTCGGCCGTGAGGACCTCGAGGGTGCCGTCGGCGAGGAGCGTCTCGCGCAGGTCGGCGGCCTTCGCGCCGAGCCGCGGCGTGTGCACGACGAGCACTTTCTTCACCGTGGGCGCGAGGTGCTCGCGGACACCGGCGAGGAGCCCGCGTCCGACGTGGATGTCGTACGGCGTCGCTCCCGTGACGCTGATGGTGGTGTGGCTCATTCGTGTGCTCCGGAGGGGTCGGCGGAGGGGGCTGCCCACTCCGCGATGGCGGTCACGATGTTCTCGAGCGGGCCCGACGAGGTGTCGAAGGTCGCATCGGCGACCGCCTCGTAGACGGGACGCCGCTCGGCGTAGATGCGCTCCCAGCGGGCGATCGGGGTCTCGTCGCCCGCGGTGAGCAAGGGCCGGGTCGCCGCCTCGCCGAGCCGACGCGCGACGACGCGCGGGGCGACCGTCAGGAGGGCGACCCGGTGCGCCTGCAGCCGCTGCCGGGTGGTCTCGTCGAGCACCGCGCCCCCGCCGAGCGACACGACGCCCCCGGTCTCGAGCGCCGCCGCGACGGCGTCGCGCTCGAGCACGCGGAAGTGACCCTCGCCGTGCGTCGCGAAGATGTCGGCGATCGGGCCGTGCTGACGGACGATCGCGGCATCGGTGTCGGTGAAGCCGCGGCCCAGTCGCTTCGCCACACGCTTGCCGACACTCGTCTTACCGGCCCCCATGGGGCCGATGAGGACGATCGCCTGGCGCTCAGGCGAGGTCATGCGCGAGCAGCGCCGCCTCTGACGCGGGGGTCGTCTTCAGCGTCTCGGGGATCGCCGCGAGGTAGGTCTCGAGGTTCCGCCGCGTCTCGCGAACGCTGTCGCCGCCGAACTTCTCGAGGACGGCGTCGGCCAGGACGATCGCGACCATGGCCTCGGCGACGACGCCGGCCGCGGGGACCGCGCAGACGTCCGAGCGCTGGTGGTGCGCGGCGGCGGTGTCGCCGGTGGCGACGTCGACGGTGCGCAGCGCGTGCGGGACCGTCGCGATCGGCTTCATGCCCGCGCGCACGCGCAGGACGGTGCCTGTCGACATGCCGCCCTCGGTGCCGCCGGCGCGGTCGGACGCGCGGGTGATGCCGTCCGCCGTTGCGAAGAGCTCGTCGTGGGCCGCGGATCCGCGGCGGCGCGTGGTCTCGAATCCGTCGCCGACCTCGACGCCCTTGATCGCCTGGATGCTCATGAGCGCCTGGGCGAGCTTGCCGTCGAGGCGGCGATCCCAGTGCACGTGGGAGCCGAGCCCCGGCGGCAGTCCGTAGGCGAGCACCTCGACGATGCCGCCGAGGGTGTCGCCGTCCTTCTTGGCGGCATCCACCTCCGCGACCATGCGCTCGGAGGTCTGCGGGTCGAAGCAGCGCAGCGGATCGGCGTCGAGCGTCGCGACGTCGTCCGGACCGGGGAGCGCGGAGCCCTCGGGCACCTGCACGGGTCCGATCGACAGGGTGTGGCTGACGAGGCGGATGCCGAGCTCCGACAGGAATCCGCGGGCGATCGCGCCGAGCGCGACGCGTGCCGCGGTCTCGCGGGCGCTGGCGCGCTCGAGGATCGGGCGGGCCTCGTCGAAGTCGTACTTCTGCATGCCGACGAGGTCGGCGTGGCCGGGACGGGGGCGGGTCAGAGCGGCGCCGCGCCCGCGCGAGCGCTCGGTCAGCTCGACCGGCTCCGGGTTCATGACCTCGACCCACTTCGGCCACTCGGTGTTGCCGATGCGCAGGGCGATCGGGCTGCCGAGCGACAGGCCGTGCCGCACGCCTCCGGAGAGGTTCAGCTCGTCCTCCTCGAACTTCATCCGCGAGCCGCGTCCGTAGCCGAGCTTGCGGCGGGCGAGGTCGGCGCGGATCGCGTCGAGCGAGACGGGCACGCCGGAGGGCAGACCCTCCATGATGGCGACGAGTTCGGGGCCGTGGGATTCGCCGGCGGTGAGCACGCGGAGCATTGCTCTAGTCTCCCACGAGCGCGCGGCGCATGACGGCCACCACCTCGTCCTCGCGCGGCAGCGGCTGATCGACGCCGCCCGAGGCGAACGCGCGGATCTGCAGCACAGCCTGGTGCAGCAGCATCCCCGCCCCGCCCTGCGCGGGCGCGCCGATGCGGTCCCACGCCCGCGACAGGTCCGTCGGCCAGTGGCCGTAGACGACGTCGAGGAGTGCGCCGCCGGCGGCGGCGAGACGATCCGCGACGGACTCGTCCACCGAGACGCCGCCGGGGAGCGTCGCGATCGTGACGTCCACGGACGCGTGAGTCGCGGAGTCGAGCGGCACCGCGTCGACGCGGAGCCGGAGCCGCTCCCCCAGGTCCTGCAGCGAGGCGGCCGCGGCGGGACGGCGTGCCGCGATCCACGCCTGCTGCACGCCGATCTCCGACAGCGCGACGAGCGCAGCGGATGCCGTCGCCCCCGCACCGACGATGCGTGCGCGGTCGGCGGCCACGACACCGGCCTCCGCCAACGCGGCGACGATGCCCCCGGCATCCGTGTTGAAGGCATGCCAGCCTGAGCCGGACCGGACGAGAGTGTTCGCCGCGCCGGTCAGCGTCGCCCGGGCGTCGTGCTGCGCCGCCGCGGCGTAGGCGACGTGCTTGAGGGGCATGGTGAGCGAGAGGCCGCGGTGCTCCGGGCCGAGCGAGGCGAGCTCATCCGCGAAGGATGCCTCGTCGACCCGCCGCCGACCGTAGGTCCAGTCCCACCCCAGCAGCGCATACGCCGCCGTGTGCATGGCCGGCGACAAACTATGCCCGATCGGATCGCCCCAGACCTCCAGGGCGGTCGTCATCAGGAGCAGCCTCCGTCGGGGTTGTCCCGGCACCACTTCTGGTACTGCGCGACCGCCTTCTCGTGCTCGGCGAAGGTCGCCGAGAACACGGTCTCACCGGTGTCGAGGTTGACGGTCACGAAGTACTGCCAGGGTCCTTCGGCCGGCTCGAGGGCGGCCTTGATCGCGAGCTCGCCGGGGTTGGCGATGGGGGTCACCGGCAGGCCCGTGTTGACGTAGGTGTTCCACGGGTTGTCGTCCTCGAGCTCCTCGGCCCGCGAGCTCGTGCCGCCCTCGCGGTCCGCGAACGGGTACTGCGCGGTCGAGTCCATCTGGAGCTTGCCGCTCGTGTCGCTGATGGCGGGGTCGAGACGGTTCTCGATGACGCGCGAGACCTTGTAGAAGTCGTCCTCCTTGCGGGCCTCCTTCTCGATGATCGACGCCACCGTCAGGATCCGCTCGCGCTGATCCACGGGGACGCCGGCATCGTCGAGGGCCTTCACCGTGCGGTCGACCATGGCCTGGATGACCTGGGTCGCCGTGACGTCCGGATCGAAGGTGTAGGTGGCGGGGAACAGCCACCCCTCGAGGCTCTGCGCCTTCACGCCGTAGGCGGCGGGGTCCTTCACGGCGGCCTCGACGTCCTCGACGGGTAGACCGATGCCCTCGGCGATACGGGGCACCGACTGGGCGACGGTGAGCCCCTCGCGCAGCTGCGCCGTGTACTCCTGCTTGTTCGCCGGGTCGAGGAGGGCCGCGAAGACCGCCTCGGAGGTCATCTTCTGCTGGAGCGAGTAGACACCCGGCTTCAGGACGTTGGGGTCCTCACCGCTGTCGATGAGGTACGAGTAGAACGCGTCGGAGGTCTTCGTGACACCCGCGTCGAACAGGGCACGCGAGATGTCGGCGCCCGTCTGACCAGAGAGGATCGTGACGCTCGCCTCGCCCTCGGCGAGACCCGCGTCGTAGTCCTTGGGCTCCTCCCATCCCATGACGGCGCGGATCTGGTCCTCGTAGGTGTTCCAGACGTAGAAGCCGCCGGCGACGAGACCGCCCAGGATCGCGAGGACGATCGCGAAGACCCCCCACGCCGCCACACGGCTCTTGCGCCGGTCGCGGTCGTGGCGGTTCGACGCGGTCGAAGGCGCACCCAGGCCCTTCTCCTCGAAGAGAGCGTCGATGGGAGCCGTCGAGGACACCGTCGCACGCGGCGGAGCCTGCGGACGCGACGGCGGTGTCGCAGCGGACGCCTGCGTCGCGGGACCGGTCCCGTCCTGCTGAACCTGACGCGCGGCGCGCCGGGACACGGGGGCGCCGGTGGTCGCGGTCTCGTCAGCGGGGGCGCCGGAATGGTCGTCGCGCGAAGGCGTCTCGGGCATCGGTGGACTCCTGCGTCTTCCTACAGCGCCGCACCGGCCGGGTTACCGGTGCTCTTCTCGACGTCGATCGCCTGCTGGAGGAGGACGACCGCGGCGATCTGGTCGACAATCCTACGAGATGACTTCTGCGAACGCCCGTTCTGCCGGAGGACGGCGTTGGCCGACACGGTGCTCAGACGCTCGTCGACGAGGCGCACGGGCACCTCCAGCGCGGCATCCAGAGCGATCGCGAACTCGCGGGCGTCGGTCGTCGAGGCGGTCTCCGCTCCCCCGAGACTGATCGGCAGACCGACCAGCACCTCCATCGCGTCGTACTCACGGGCGATCTCGACGATGCGGGTGACCGAGGTCTCCGCACGCGGCACCGTCTCGACCGGAACGGCGAGCAGACCGTCGGGGTCGCACCGCGCCACGCCGACACGGGCGCGCCCGACGTCGATCCCGAGGCGCACCCCGCGGCGGAACCCGCTCACGCGGTCGCGCTCTCCAGCGCCGACACGATGCCCTGCAACGCCGCCGGCAGTGCCGAGGCATCCGTCCCGCCGCCCTGCGCGACGTCGTCGCGTCCACCGCCGCCGCCGCCGAGCACACCCGCCGCGGAGCGTGCGAGCAGGCCCGCCTTGGCGCCCGCGGCGCGGGCCGCCTCGTTCGTGGCGACGATGACGACGGGGCGCCCGCCGACCTCGCCGCCGAGCGCGACGACGGCCGCGTCGGTTCCGAGGCGCTCGCGCACCTGCAGGGCGAGCGAGCGCAGGTCGTCGGCGGAACCGACGGTGCCGACGGACTGGGCGACGACGCTGTGCGCACCGGCGCGGACAGCGGATGCCGCCAGCGTCGGGACGCGCTCGCCGAGGGCCTTGGCCTCGAACTGGGCGATCTTCTTCTCCGCCGCCTTGAGGCTCGCCTGCAGTTCCGCGATGCGCGCGGGCAACTGGTCGCGGGGGATCTTCAGCCCCGAGGTGAGCTGCGACACGATCGCGCGCTCGGCGGCGAGCTCGCGGAAGGCGTCCTGACCCACGAGAGCCTCGACACGACGGTTCGACGCACCGACGGAGGACTCCCCCACCAGGTTGATGAGACCGATCTGCGCGCTCGAGGACACGTGCGTCCCGGCGCACAGCTCACGCGACCACGGTCCGCCGATGTCGACCATGCGCACACGGTCGCCGTACTTCTCGCCGAACAGCGCCATCGCGCCGGCCGACTTGGCCTCGTCGAGCGAGAGGACCCGCGTCGTGACCTCGAGGTCGTCGCGGACCGCGTTGTTGGCGATCTCCTCGATCTCGCTGCGGGTCTCGGGAGAGAGCGCCTGACCCCACGAGAAGTCGAAACGCAGGTAACCGGCGCGGTTGAGCGAGCCCGCCTGCGTCGCCCCCTTGCCGAGGGTGTCGCGGAGCGCGGCGTGGACGAGGTGGGTCGCCGAGTGCGCCTGCGCGGCCGCGCGGCGGTTGGCGGCATCCACCACCGTCGTCGCGGCGTGACCGACGGCGACCTCGCCCGTCGTCACCTCGACGGTGTGACTCACCAATCCCGGCACGGGCTTCTGCACGTCGAGGACCTCGAGCTCGTAGCCCGGGCCGACGATGACGCCCTTGTCGGCGACCTGGCCGCCGGACTCGGCGTAGAGCGCGGTCTCGGCGAGGATCACCTCGGCGATCTGGCCCTGGGAGGCGCGGTCGGCGGGTGCGCCGCCGACGAGGATGCCGAGCACACGGGACTCGGTCTCGAGGTCGGTGTACCCCGTGAAGACCGTCTCGCCCAGCGCACGGAAGTCGCGGTAGACGCTCGTGTCGGCCAGCTGGCCCTTGCGGGAGCGCGCATCGGCCTTCGCGCGCTCGCGCTGCTCCTTCATGAGGGCGTCGAAGCCGGAGCGGTCGACCGTGAGCCCGGCCTCCTCGGCGATCTCGAGGGTGAGGTCGATCGGGAAGCCGTAGGTGTCGTGCAGCAGGAACGCCTGCGAGCCGCTGAGCGACGTCGACTGAGACGACTTCGCGGACTCGATCGAGGTGTCGAGGATCTCAGAACCGCTCGCCAGCGTCCGGAGGAACGTCGCCTCCTCCGCGAGGGCGTACTGCGACAGCCGCGCGTAGTCGGTCTCGACGATCGGGTACGACTCCTTCATGGCGTCGCGAGAGACGGCGAACAGCTCGGCGAACGTCGGACCGTCGACGCCGAGCAGGCGCATCGAACGGATGGCGCGGCGCATCAGACGGCGCAGGATGTAGCCGCGGCCGTCGTTGGCGGGTGTCACTCCGTCCGAGAGCAGCATGAGCGAGGACCGGATGTGGTCGGCCACCACGCGGAAGCGCACGTCGTCGTCGTGGTTCTCGCCGTAGCGCTTGCCCGACAGCTCGACGGCCTTGTCCAGGACGGGACGCACCTGGTCCGTCTCGTACATGTTGTCGACGCCCTGCTTGATGAAGGCGACCCGCTCGAGGCCCATGCCGGTGTCGATGTTCTGCGCCGGGAGGTCGCCCACGATGTCGAACTCGTACTTCGAGCGGACGTTCGTGATCTCGTACTGCATGAAGACGAGGTTCCAGATCTCCACGTACCGGTCGTCGTCGGTCGCGGGACCACCGTCGACGCCGTAGGCCGGGCCGCGGTCGAAGAAGATCTCCGAGCAGGGGCCGGCCGGGCCGGGAAGACCGGTCGTCCAGTAGTTGGTGTCCTTGCCGAGTCGCTGGATGCGCTCCTCGGGCAGCGTGGAGAGCTCGAGCCAGAGCTTGATCGCCTCGTCGTCCTCCTCGTAGACGGTGACCCACAGATCCTTCGGGTCGAAGCCCAGGCCGCCGTCCTCCTCGGACGTCGTGAGCAGCTCCCAGGCGTAGCGGATCGCGCCTTCCTTGAAGTAGTCGCCGAACGACCAGTTGCCGAGCATCTGGAAGAAGGTGCCGTGGCGAGGAGTCTTGCCGACCTCTTCGATGTCGTTCGTGCGGATGCACTTCTGGTTGTCGGCGGCGCGCTTGTAGGGCGCGGGCACGTCCCCGGACAGGTACGGGATGAAGGGGACCATGCCCGCCACCGTGAACAGCAGCGCCGGGTCGTCGCTGACGAGGGATGCCGAGGGCACGATCGTGTGCCCCTTCTTCTCGAAGTAGTCCAGGTAGCGCCGGGCGATCTCAGCGGTCTTCATCGTGTGTCCTCAACTGCAGGCGGGATCGGTCGCATCCGCGAGGACGCGACCGGGAGATGTGGGGGTGGTCAGTCGTCGAGCTTCGCTGCGGCCGAGCGCCCGGCGGCGGCGACGCCGTCGACGTGGTCGGCAGCGGCATCCTTCACGTCGTCCGCGACGTCGGCGGCGAGGTCCTTCGCGTCGGCGACGATGCCGTCGATCTTCGCTTCCTGCGCCCGGTAGGCGTCGGCCATCCGGTCGGTGAACTCGGAGATCCGGAGATCGACCTCGGAGAGCAGCTCCTGACCTCGGGGGTCCTTGTTGACCAGGTGCGCGACGACGAAGCCGCCGGCGATGCCCAGCAGGAACCAGAGGACGCTCTTCATGGGATCCATGTTAGGTGCAAAGCAGAAGGGGCGCCGGGTGAACCCGACGCCCCTTCTGGCGGTGATGAGATTGGCTCAGCGCGCGGCGTAGTACTCGACGACGAGCTGGACTTCACAGGTCACGGGGACCTCGGCGCGCTTCGGGCGACGCTCGAGACGCGCCTGGAGCTTGTCGAGCTCGACCGAGAGGTAGCCGGGAACCGGGGGCAGGACCTCGGCGTGACCGCCGGCGGCTGCGACCTGGAACGGCTCGAGAGCCTCGCTCTTGGGCTTGACGTGGATCGTCTGGCCCGGCTTCACGCGGAAGGACGGGCGGTCGACGAGCTGGCCGTCGACGAGGATGTGACGGTGCACGACGAGCTGACGAGCCTGTGCGGTGGTGCGGGCGAAGCCGGCACGCAGCACGAGCGAGTCGAGACGCATCTCGAGGAGCTCGACGAGGTTCTCACCGGTCAGCCCTTCGGTGCGGCGGGCCTCGTTGAACGTGTTGCGCATCTGCTTCTCGCGGATGCCGTACTGCTCGCGCAGACGCTGCTTCTCGCGGAGGCGGACGGCGTAGTCGCTGTCCTGCTTACGCTTGGTGCGGCCGTGCTCACCGGGAGCGTAGGGACGCTTCTCGAGGTAGCGGGCGGCCTTGGGGGTCAGTGCGACGCCGAGGGCGCGCGAGAGGCGCACCTTGCGGCGGTCCTGGGACTTCGTTGCCACGAAATCTTCCTTCCATGACGTGGCCATGTCTTTCACGGCTCACGGGCGTATCGCCGTCTCTCGCCCTTCCGGACTGCACGCCGGGGCACGCCGAAAGGTGGGAAAGAGAGAAGAGGATGCCCGAAAACACGGTTTCGAGCCGGTCAAGTCTAACAGACGGGCCGGATCATCCCCGGCCGCGTGCCAGTTCGAGGGCACCGGGCGGATAGAACGGCAGGGATTTCTCCGACACGTCCTCGAGGCGGTACCACCCGACGGTGGTCTCGCCGTCGAGGACGGGCAGGCGGTCGCCCTGCGGGTGGGCCTCCAGCTCGGGGCTCCGGACCGCGAAGACGTAGGCGACCTCGTGCCCCGGCCGGCCCTCGTTGTCGAAGATGTTCTCGACCACCCCGACGAGGCGGGCCTCGGTGACGGTCGCCCCCAGCTCCTCGGCGATCTCGCGGCGGACGGCGGCCTCGGCGGTCTCGCCCGGCTGCACTCCTCCGCCGGGAGCGCGGAGGAACACGGGACGGGCCGGCGTCGCGGCGTACTCCTCGGCGAGGACGTGGCCGTCGCGGATCAGCACCGCGACGGCGATGACCCGGATGCGGGGGCGCGTGCGGACGTCCGCCGCATAGGCGCGCAGCGCACGACCGTAGAGGGGAACCTGGTCAGCGAGAGCGTCGAGCGCGGTCCGCAGGGCACGCGCGGGCTTGTCGTCGTCGTAGAGCGCGAGGGCCTCGAATCCCGCCGCCGCCGAGGACAGCGGGTCGGCGGGATCGATCCCCTTGAGGGCCGCCATCGCCCCCGAGGCATCGCCGACGTTCCGGAGCGAACTCGCGAGCTGGATGATCGCTTGACTGCGGAAGGGTGGGCGGAGTCCCGCATCCAGCGCGCGCCGGTACAGCGGGATGGCGGCCGCCTCCTCCCCGAGGAAGTCCTCGACCGAGGCCCGCTCGAACAGGCACCGGGCATCGTCCTCCGGGCACCCGGCGAGGGCGTCCGCCATCGCCGATCGCAGCGCCTCCGGCTTCCCGTCGTCCGCACCCTCCCAGATGGCCTCGATGCGGCGCTCCCAGGAGTCAGTCACCGAGGATTTTCCGGATCTTCTCGAGGCGGGCGAAGATGTCACGCTCGACGCCGCGCGAGGTCGGCTCGTAATAGCGTCGGCCGCGCAGCTCGTCCGGGAGGTACTGCTGGGTGGCGACGCCCACGTCGAGGTCGTGCGGGTAGACGTAGCCCTTGCCGTGACCGAGGCGTTTGGCTCCCGCGTAGTGCGCGTCGCGCAGGTGCACCGGCACCCGCCCGAAGCCGCCCGCGCGGACGTCCGCGATCGCGGCGTTGATGGCGTTGTACGCCGCGTTGGACTTCGCCGTCGTCGCCAGGTACGCCGTCGCCTCCGCGAGCGGGATGCGGCCCTCCGGCATCCCGATGAAGGCCACGGCGTCGGCGGCCGCGACCGCGATCTGCAGCGCCTGCGGATCGGCGAGGCCGATGTCCTCGGCGGCCGAGATCACGAGCCGTCGCGCGATGAAGCGCGGGTCCTCCCCCGCTTCGATCATGCGGGCGAGGTAGTGCATGGCGGCATCCGGATCCGAACCGCGGATCGACTTGATGAACGCGCTGATGACGTCGTAGTGCTCGTCGCCCTGCCGGTCGTAGCGCAGGAGAGCGCGGTCGACGGCCTGGGCGACATGCTCGGCGGTGATGACAGGGGCGTCCTCCCCGGGCTCCGCCATGGCCGCGGCGGCCTCCAGCGAGGTGAGGGCGCGGCGCGCGTCGCCCGAGGCGAGGTGGACCAGCGCGGCACGTGCGTCGTCCGAAAGCTCGACGGCCCCGGCGAGTCCGCGAGCGTCGGTCACGGCGCGGTCGATCAGCATGCCGAGGTCGGCGTCCGTCAGCGGCTGCAGGGTGAGCAGGAGCGAGCGCGAGAGGAGCGGCGAGATCACCGAGAACGAGGGGTTCTCCGTGGTCGCGGCGATGAGGATGACCCATCCGTTCTCGACGCCGGGCAGCAGGGCGTCCTGCTGCGCCTTGTTGAATCGGTGGATCTCGTCGAGGAACAGGATGGTCGACGTCCCGTACAGGTCGCGCTGGGTCATCGCCTCCTGCATGACCTCGCGCACGTCCTTCACGCCCGCGGTCACCGCGGACAGTTCGACGAACCGACGGCCCGACGTCCGCGCGATGGCCTGGGCGAGCGTCGTCTTGCCCGTGCCGGGCGGGCCCCAGAGGATCACCGACACGGCTCCGGTCGTCGCACGGCCGGGGTCGGCGAGAGCCACGAGCGGAGAGCCGGGGCGCAACAGGTGCGTCTGCCCTGCGACCTCGTCGAGCGATGCGGGCCGCATCCTCACGGCCAGCGGCGTCGCACCACGGAAAAGCGCGTCACTCTGGGCCATCCCCCCAGGCTAACCGCCCCCGCCGACATCGTGCCGAGGCGGCGGGTCTCCGGTTTGGAACGGATGCCGGGGACTGAATACTCTGCAGATGGCCGCGCGGGCGTGCGCGGCGCCGACGAGAGGATCACCGTGGCTGCGGGCAGGGGCAAGGGGCGCGACAGCGCGCAGGAGCGCGAGCGAGCCCGACTGTATGAGGCGCGGCGCCGGTTCCACGCCTCCGTCATCCAGCGCAGGCGCCGGGACAACCTGATCGCGGGCGTCGCCGGCGGCCTCCTGATCGCCGCGCTGCTGGGTGCGCAGGTCGCCTATTACACGCTCGGGCCGGGCATGCCGGAGCCGGCGCCGACACCCACCGCGCCCGCCTCCCCCAGCGGGACGCCCACCCCGGGACCGAGCGGGTCGCCGACGCCGTCCCCCACGCCGTCGGGCTCGCCGACCCCCTCTCCGACCCCGTGACCGCCGTACTAGGCTGAGTCACTAATCCGACCCCCATGCGGCGCATGCCGCCGACGAGGTGACCCCCGTGAGTTCCGCCACCCCTGAATCCGCCGAGACCCAGCCGTGGGGCCGCGTCGACGACGACGGCACCGTTTCCGTCCGTGAGGGCGAGCAGTGGCGTGTCGTCGGGCAGTACCCCGACGGCACCCCCGAAGAGGCGCTGGCCTACTTCGAGCGCAAGTTCGCCGACCTCGCCTCCGAGGTGACGCTCCTCGAAGTGCGCCATCGTCGCGGCGGCGCCTCGGCATCCGACCTCCGTTCCACGGCACGCACCATCCGGGAGCGCCTGGACGGTGCCGCCGCCGTCGGCGACCTGGCCGCGCTCGAAGCCCGCGTGACGGCGCTCGAAGGCGCCCTCTCCGAGGCGAGCGCCGAGGAGGCCCAGGCTCAGCGTGCCGCAGTGGATGCCGCGGTGGCCGAGCGCGAGTCGATCGTCGCCGAGATCGAGGCGATCGCCGCGAAGGACCCCCGCTCCATCCAGTGGAAGCAGACGACCGCGGACGTGGCCGCCCTGTTCGCCCGCTGGCAGGAGCACCAGAGCAGCGGCCCGCGCCTGCCGAAGGCCGTCGGTCAGCAGCTCTGGAAGCGGTTCCGCGACGCCCGCGCGGTGATCGACAAGAACCGCCGCGAGTTCTACTCGAGCCTCGACGAACAGCACAAGGCCGCCCGCGACGCGAAGACCCGCCTGGTCGAGCGCGCCGAGGCCCTCGCGCCGCAGGGTGAGGACGGCATCGCCGCCTACCGCACGCTCCTCGACCAGTGGAAGTCCGCCGGTCGCGCGGGCAAGAAGGCCGACGACGCGCTGTGGGCCCGCTTCAAGGCCGCCGGCGACGTGCTCTACGGGGCGCGCATCGAACGCGAGAACGCCGACGTCGAGGCATCCAAGGAGAAGATCGAGGCCAAGCGCGCTCTCCTCGACGAGGCCGCGGGCGTCGCGAAGGAGAAGGACAACGGCAAGGCGCGCGCTCTCCTCACCAACATCCAGCGCCAGTGGGATGAGATCGGTCGGGTCTTCCCGCGCGACACGGAGCGCGGCCTGGACGACCAGCTCCGCAAGGTCGAGACCGCGCTGAAGGCGCGCGAGGACGAGGACTGGAAGCGCAACAACCCCGAGACGAAGGCGCGTCAGAACGATATGACGAGCCAGCTCCAGGATGCCATCTCCAAGCTCGAGGACGAGCTCGCCGCCGCCGAGGCCTCGAAGGACAAGGCCGCGATCGCCAAGGCGAAGGACGCCCTCGAAGCCCGCAAGGGCTGGCTGCGCGCCCTCGGCGGCTGACCGCCTCCGACACAGCACCGACGCCCCGGCGGGATTCTCCACAGAGTCCCGCCGCGGCGTCGTCGTCTCGGCGCGGTGTCGCAGACTGCCCTCATGTGGCCGTTCCTCTACTTCACCGATGACCGCCTGTCGACCGCCGAGTTGACCGCGGCCCGCCTGGACGGAGACCTCGTCGAGATCGGCGAGGCGTTCATGCCCGCCGACGCCGTCGAGACGCGCGAACTGCGCGCGGCCTCGTTCCGCGGCGTCGCCGGGGTCCACCGGGCCGTCACGCACGCGAGCGCGGCGTGGGTGCACGGGGCGATCCCCGAACCGCCCCTCATCCAGACCCTGCAGCGTGCCGGCCGGACGCGGGCCGCCGTCCCCGTCGACACCCGCATCCGCTTCCGCGACGTGGCACTCCCCGCCTCCGACGTCGAGACGATCAGCGGCGTGGCTGTGACGACGCCGGTGCGCACCCTCGTCGACCTCGTCCGAGACGCCGTCGTCGGCGCGGGGCCGTCACAGCTGGTCGACGACGTCTTGGCGTGGCGCCCGGAGCTCCTCGCGGATGCGCTCAGCTGGATCGAGACCGCCGGACCGGTCCACCACAAACGGGCGGCTGCCGCCGAACTCCGGCGGCGTCAGGACGAGGTGACCCGGTAGACGTCGTACACGGCGTCGATCCGGCGGACGGCGTTCAGCACGCGGTCGAGGTGCACCGTGTCACCCATCTCGAAGACGTAGCGGCTGAGGGCGAGGCGGTCGTTGGTCGTCTGAACGGATGCCGAGAGGATGTTCACGTGGTGCTCGCTGAGCACCCGCGTGATGTCGCTCAGCAGGCCCGACCGGTCGAGCGCCTCGACCTGGATGTGCACGAGGAACACGCTCTTCGACGTCGGCGCCCACGACACCTCGATCAGCCGATCGGGCTGGTCGCGCAGCGCGGCCGCGTTCGTGCAGTCCGCGCGGTGGACCGAGACCCCGCTGCCACGCGTGACGAACCCGACGATCTCGTCTCCCGGCACCGGCGTGCAGCACTTTGCGAGCTTCACGAGGATGTCGGGAGCACCCCGCACCAGCACGCCGGAGTCGCCGCCGCGCGGCGCCTTCGACCGTCCCACGGCGGGAAGGTCGATCGGTCCGGTGGAGGTGTCCTCCTCCTCCGAACGCACGAGCGCGGTGACCTTCTCGATCACGGACTGCGTCGAGACGTGTCCTTCGCCGACCGCGGCGTAGAGGGCGGTGACGTCCTCGTAGCGCAACTGGTGGGCCACCGCGGTGAAGGAATCCTGGCTCATCAGACGCTGCAGCGGCAGGTTCTGGCGGCGCATCGCACGGGCGATCGCGTCCTTGCCCTGCTCGACGGCCTCGTCGCGGCGCTCCTTCGTGAACCAGCCGCGGATCTTGTTGCGCGCCCGGGTGCTCTTGACGAACGCCAGCCAGTCCTGGCTCGGCCCGGCATCCGGGTTCTTCGAGGTGAACACCTCGACGACGTCGCCGGAGTGGAGTTCGGACTCGAGCGGCACGAGGCGGCCGTTGACCTTCGCGCCCATAGTGCGGTGGCCGATCTCGGTGTGGACGGCGTACGCGAAGTCGACGGGGGTCGCCCCGGCCGGAAGACCGATGACTCGTCCCTTCGGCGTGAAGACGTAGACCTCCTTCGCACCGATCTCGAACCGGAGCGAGTCGAGGAACTCCCCCGGATCGGCCGTCTCGGCCTGCCAGTCCGAGATGTGCGCCAGCCAGGCCATGTCCTGGTCGATGGCCTTGGAGTCGGCCTTGCCGCCGGCGATCTGCTCCTTGTACTTCCAGTGCGCCGCCACACCGTACTCGGCCTGCTGGTGCATCTCGTGGGTGCGGATCTGGATCTCGACCGTGCGCCCGCCGGGACCGATCACGGTCGTGTGCAGGGACTGGTAGAGGTTGAACTTCGGCGTGGCGATGTAGTCCTTGAACCGCCCGGGGATGGGGGTCCACCGCGCGTGGATCGCGCCGAGCACGGCGTAGCAGTCGCGGACGGTGTTCACCATGATCCGGATGCCGATGAGGTCGTAGATGTCGTCGAACTCGCGACCGCGGACCACCATCTTCTGGTACACGGAGTAGAGCTGCTTCGGCCGCCCCATGACACGACCGCGGATACGGAGATCGCGTAGGTCCGTCTCCACGGCGTCGATGACCGTGTGCACGTACTGCTCGCGCTGCGGCGTGCGCTGCTTGACCAGCGAGTCGATCTCGGCGTAGAGCTTCGGGTGCAGGACCGCGAACGAGAGGTCCTCGAGTTCGCTCTTCGCGGTCTGGATGCCGAGGCGATGCGCCAGCGGCGCGTAGATCTCGAGGGTCTCGCGGGCCTTCTTGGCCGCCTTCTCGGGCGGAACGAAGCCCCACGTGCGCGCATTGTGAAGGCGGTCGGCGAGCTTGATGAGGAGCACGCGGATGTCCTTCGACATCGCGACGATCATCTTCCGCACGGTCTCGGCCTGTGCCGCATCGCCGTACTTGACCTTGTCGAGCTTCGTGACGCCGTCCACGAGCATCGCGACCTCGTCGCCGAAATCCGCCGTCAACTGGTCGAGCGAGTAGTCGGTGTCCTCGACCGTGTCGTGCAGGAGCGCCGCCGCGATGGCGCGGGGACCGAGGCCGAGCTCGGCGAGGATCTGCGCGACGGCGAGGGGGTGCGTGATGTACGGCTCGCCGCTCTGACGCTTCTGCGACGCGTGCGCCTTCGCGGCGGTGCGGTAGGCCCGCTCCACGATCGCGATGTCGCCCTTGGGGTGGTGCATGCGCACCGTGCGCATGAGCTCCTCGAGCGCGTCCCGCGAGGGGGCGCGGGAGAAGATGCGCGGTACGAGCCGGCGCAGCGACTGGCCCCCGGTCGCGGTTCCTGTCGGGGTGACCGCTTCAGCCATGCGATCGCCTCCCGTCTGTCCGCACGCGCGTGGAACTGGAGGACAATCCTACGCCCGCGCGCATCCGGGTCAGACCGCGGCGACGGCGGCCGAACGAGCCTCGATGACGCGCTGATCCCGCGCCTTGAGGTCGGACTCGTTCTCGCGCAGCAGCGAGTACAGCGGGGCCGCGACAAACAGCGTGGAGTAGGCCGCGACGATCGTTCCGACGAAGATCGAGAGCGAGATGTCGGTGAGCGTCTGCGCACCGAGCCACAGGGCGCCGATGAAGAGGATCGCTCCCGTCGGCAGCACTGCCACGACGGTCGTGTTGATCGAGCGGACGAGCGTCTGGTTCACCGCGAGGTTGACCGACTCGCCGAACGTCCTCCCGGACTTCTCCCCGTCTTCGAACGTGTTCTCGCGGATCTTGTCGAACACGACCGTCGTGTCATACAGCGAGTACGACAGGATCGTGAGGAAGCCGATGACGGCCGCCGGGGAGATCTCGAACCCGAACAGGGCGTACACCCCGACCGTCACGACGAGCACGTCGACGAGACCGATCATCGCCGCGACGGACATCTTCCACGTGCGGAAGTACAGCGCCAGGATCAGGAACGTCAGCACGAGGAAGATCGCCAGACCCCACAGCGACTGCCGGGTGACGCTCTCACCCCAGCTCGGACCGATGAAGGACGAGCTCACGCTGTCATCCGGGACGTCGAACGCCTCCACGAGGGCGGAGGTCACTTCACGCGTCTCGAGCTCGCCGAGCTGGTCGGTCTGGATGCGGAGGCTGTCGTCGCCGACCGTCGTGACGCGGGTCGCGGCATCCGGGACGACGGACTGCACCGCGTCGGTCGCACGCAACTGATCCGGGGATGCCACGTCGTTGACGGTGAACTGCGAGCCGCCCGTGAACTCGATCGAGAACTGGATGGGGCGGAAGACGGGGACCAGCGCCGAACCGATCACGAGGATCGCGGCGATGAGGAACCACAACCGGCGACGGCCGACGAACGGGAAGGAGACCTTCCCCGTGTACAGGTCGTTACCGAAATCGTTCATGGAGCGCATCAGTCGTCCCCCTCCCCTGCGGAGCGGGTATCGCCGCTCTGCTGCGCGAGCTTGCGCTCGGCGATCGTCTGGCGGCGGACCGCCTCACTGCGGGACCTCGACGACCGCTTCTCGGATTGCGACTTGCCGCCGGCGGCCACCGGGGCGCGGAACTGCGCACGGCCGCGGTACACCGCGCCGAGCGCGGTCGGGTCGAGCCCGGACAGCTTGTGCCCACCCCCGAAGAACGACGTGCGCGCGAGCAGCTGCAGCACCGGGTGGGTGAAGAGCACGAAGATGAGCACGTCGATGACGGTCGTGAGACCCAGCGTGAAGGCGAAGCCCTTCACGGTCGCGTCGGCGAGGATGTAGAGCACCACGGCGGCGAGGATGTTGATCGACTTCGAGATGTAGATCGTCCGCTTGGCGCGTGCCCAGCCGTCCTCCACCGCACTCGTGATCGATTTGCCGTCGCGGAGTTCGTCTCGGATGCGCTCGAAGTAGACGATGAACGAGTCGGCGGTGAAGCCGATCGTCACGATGAGGCCCGCGACACCGGCCAGCGAGAGGCGGAAGCCCATGCGCCAGGCGAGGATGCAGAGCGTGATGTAGGTCAGAATGCCCATCACGGCGAGCGAGGCGATGATGACCGAACCGAGCGCGCGGTAGACCACGAGCGAGTAGACCGCGACGAGGGCGAGGCCGATGAGGCCCGCGACGAGGCCGATCAGCAGCTGCTGGGAACCGAGCGTCGCCGAGATCGCGTTGCTACTCTGCACCTCGAAGCTCAGCGGCAGGGCACCGTACTTGAGCTGATCGGCGAGGGTCTTCGAGGTCTCCTGGTCGAAGTTGCCGGTGATCTGCGGCTTGCCGTCGGTGATGACCGCGTTCATCGACGGGGCGGAGATGACCTCGCCGTCGAGCACGAAGGCGAACTGGTTCTGCGGCGGCTGCAGGTTGAACAGACGCTGGCTGATCTCGCCGAAGGTCTTCGTCCCGGCGCTGTCGAAGACGATGTTGACGGCCCACTGACCGTTCTGCGAGTTGAGGCCGTTCGTCGCGTCCGAGATGGCCGAACCGTCGAGTTCGACCGGTCCGAGCAGGTACTTCGCCGACCCGTCGGCGTCGCACGTGATGAGCGGCTGGTCGGCGGGCTCCTGTGCGGCGTCGTTCGCGGGGTTCGCGCAGTCGTAGGCGAGGAACTCGGCCTGGACCTCCTCTGTCGCCCACGACAGGTCGCTGCCGTTGGTCGGCGACGGGGTGGGCGTCGCGTTCAGCGAGGGGCCCGGGGTCGGGTAGGGCGTCTCCTTGCCGTCGTCGCCGATGAAGGTGTTCGTCGGAGCGGCGGTGTAGAGCACCGCGCGCAGCTGCATCTGCGCCGAACGGCCGATGCGGTCGCGGGTCTCCTCGTCGGCGATGCCCGGGAGCTGGACGACGATCTGGTTGCCCGCCTGCGTGGTGATGTCGGTCTCACCGACACCCGAGGCATCCACGCGCTGGCGGATGATCGAGACCGCCTGCTGCATCTGGTCGGCGGTGGGCTGCGCCCCCTCCTCCGTCTGCGCCTGCAGGATGATCTGCGTGCCGCCCTGCAGGTCGAGGGCGAGCTCGGGAACCCACGAGCTCCGCTCGAACAGGTAGACGCCCGCGGCGTTCACACCGAAGAGGACGGCCGTCAGGGCCAGGAGTCCGATCAGAGCGCGCCACGCGCGGCGGACGGGAGTGGATGAAGCCACGGAGGGAACTTTCGTGAGGGGCCGCCGGAGCGGGGAGGTCAGGCCTTGGGCTTGTCGTCCGCGTCGGGCGTACCGTCGACGGGACGGATCTCCGCATCGGTCTCGTCGCGGGAGACGATCACGTCGTCACCGGGGACCTGCTCGGTCTCATCGACGACGGGCTCCTCCTCCTCGACGGCGCGCAGGATCGCCTGGCTGTGGACCTCGACGACCATGCCCGGGGCGAGCTCGACGTGGGCAGGCTTCGAGAGGTCGGTCGGGTCGTACTCGACGATCGTCCCGTAGAGGCCGCCCTGGAGCAGCACCTTCACGCCGGGCACCATCTGCAGGGCCTTCTTCTCCTGCTCCTCCTTCATCCGCTTCGTGCGACGACGCGAGCTGATGAACATGAAGACGAGCAGACCCGCCAGCAGGATGAGCAGGCCGTAGTCCGTGAAGAAGTTGCCTCCGGTGGCCTGCGTGGTGTTCTGCTGGGAGAGAAGCAACATGAACGGGTGTCCGCCTTTCGGGTGGGCACGCCGCAGCGATGCGGCGAAGAGGGTGGGAGGCCGAAGCCTTCAGCGATTATAGGTCATCGAGGGTCAGCGCCCCGTCGTGGCGGAGGATGCCCAGGTGCGCGTACGCCTCGGGGGTCGCGACGCGCCCGCGGGGGGTGCGCCCCATGAAGCCGATGCGCACGAGGTAGGGCTCGACGACCGATTCGATGGTGTCGGCCTCCTCCCCCACCGTCACCGCGAGGGTGTTGAGCCCCACGGGACCGCCGCGGAAGCGGCGTACGAGGGCGTCGAGGACGGCTCGGTCGAGCCGGTCGAGCCCCAGATCGTCGACGTCGTACAGGTCGAGCGCGGCGGACACGTCCGCCGTCGTCGCCTGCGTCGAGGAGCCGCCGTGGACCACGACGTAGTCCCGCACCCGGCGCAGCAGCCGATTCGCGATGCGGGGTGTGCCGCGCGACCGACGCGCGATCTCGGCGCGGGATGCCGCCGGCAGGTCGACGTCGAGCATCACCGCCGAACGGGCGATGACCTGCTCGAGCTCGATCGGCTCATAGTACTCGAGGTGGGCGGTGAAGCCGAACCGGTCGCGCAGCGGGTTCGGCAGCATTCCCGACCGCGTCGTCGCGCCGACGAGGGTGAAGGGAGCGAGATCGAGCGGGATGCTGGTGGCCCCGGCCCCCTTGCCGACCATGATGTCGACCCGGAAGTCCTCCATCGCGAGGTACAGCATCTCCTCGGCCGAGCGCGCCATCCGGTGGATCTCGTCGATGAAGAGGACCTCGCCGGGCACCAGGCTCGACAGCAGGGCGGCGAGATCTCCGGCGTGCTGGATCGCGGGACCGCTCGACATCCGCAGAGGACGCTCGCTCTCGTGCGCGACGATCATCGCGAGGGTGGTCTTGCCGAGCCCCGGAGGGCCCGACAGCAGGATGTGGTCGGCCGGACGCTGCTGGATGCGGGCGGCATCCAACAGCAACTGCAGCTGCCCGCGCACCTTCATCTGACCGACGAACTCGGCGAGCGACCCCGGGCGCAGCGCGCCTTCGACGGCGAGTTCGCCCTCGTCCTCGGGAAGGCGCTGGTCGCGGGCCTCAGACACCGGTGCGCTCCGCTCGTGCGGGACCGAGATGGGCGAGGGCGAGCTTGAGCAGCGCCGGGACGGTGGCGCCCGCGGGCGCCTCGGCCAGGACGTTCTCGGCGGTCTCCGTCGCGACGCGCTCGCTCCACCCCAGCGCGACGAGCGCCGCCGCCAGTTGCACGCCGAGACCCTGCGCGGCGGGGACGCCGGGCGTCGTCCGGGCCGGCGCGGTGAGCTTGCCGGCGAGCTGCACGACGATCAGCTTGGCGGTCTTCGGGCCGATGCCCGAGACGCGGCGGAAGGGCGCATCGTCCTCATCGGCGACCGCGGTCGCGATCTGATCGACCGTGAGGGCCGAGAGCACCCCGAGCGCGGACTTCGGTCCGACACCCGAGACGCTGAGCAGATGGCCGAACACGTCCAGTTCGGAACGGTCCTCGAAGCCGAACAGCAGCATGGCGTCCTCGCGGACGATCATCGAGGTGTGCACGAAGACCTCGTCGCCGAGGTGGAGCTGCCGCGCGTGCTGAGCCGTGACGGCGACCGCGTAACCGACCCCGTGCACGTCGATGACGACCGAGTCGGGTTCGAGGTGCAGCACACGGCCGCGCAGCGAGGAGATCATGATCCGAGCCTAGGCGAGCCTTCGGACCTATGTTCGAGCGACACACCTGCGCCGTGCGGTCTCAGCGTCGCGTCGCCTTCTCGGCGGCGGCCCACGCACGCTGGGCCGGGGTGAGTTCCGCGGCGGCGCCTCCAGCGGCCGGACCGCGACGCCACGCGTGGCAGAGCGCGAGGGCAAGCGCGTCGGCGGCGTCGGCGGGCTGCGGGAGCGCGTCGAGGCGCAGCACCCGCGCGACCATCGTCTGCACCTGCAGCTTCTCGGCGTTGCCGTACCCCGTGATGGCGGCCTTGACCTCGGACGGCGTGTGCGTCGCGGCGGGCAGCCCGTGCTCGGCGGCGAGCAGCAGCGCGATGCCGCTGGCCTGCGCCGTCCCCATGACGGTGCTGCGGTTCTGCTGGGCGAAGACCCGCTCGACGGCCACGACGTCCGGCCCGTGATCGGCGATCACCGCGCGGATGCCGCCCGCGATGCTCGCGAGCCGCTGCTCGATCGGCGCATCGGGCGCCGAACGGACGACACCGACGTGCACGAGCGTGGCCGACCGATCGGCGCGCACGTCGACGACCCCCACGCCGCAGCGGGTGAGTCCCGGATCGATGCCGAGGACGCGAAGAGCGGATGCCACTCCCCCACGCTAGGCGGGAGGTGCGGCATCCGCTCGTCGGCGCGCCTGCGGAGTCAGTCCTCGTCGTCGGTTTCGAGCTCGGCCTGGACCTCGGGCGTCAGGTCGAAGTTGGAATAGACGTTCTGCACGTCGTCGCTGTCCTCGAGGGCGTCGATGAGGCGGAAGATCTTGCGCGCGGTGTCGGCGTCGATCTCGACCTTGAGGTTCGGGACGAACTCGACGTCGGCCGAGTCGTACTCGATGCCGGCGTCGGTGAGCGCGGTGCGCACCGAGACGAGATCGGATGCCTCGGTGACGACCTCGAAGCCCTCGGCCCGCGGCTCGATCTCCTCGGCACCGGCTTCGAGAGCCGCCATCATGAGGTCGTCCTCGGTCGTCCCCTCACCGGAGACGACGATGACGCCCTTGCGCGTGAAGTTGTAGGCGACCGATCCCGGATCGGCGAGGGTACCGCCGTTCCGGGTGAGGGCCGTGCGGACCTCCGCGGCGGCACGGTTCTTGTTGTCGGTCAGACACTCGACCATGAGCGCCACGCCGTTGGGTCCGTAGGCCTCGTACATGATCGAGGTGTACTCGACCGACTCGCCGCCGATGCCGGCGCCGCGCTTGATGGCGCGGTCGATGTTGTCCTTCGGGACCGAGGTCTTCTTCGCCTTCAGGACGGCGTCGAAGAGGGTCGGGTTGCCCTGCAGGTCGGCGCCACCCAGCTTGGCGGCGACCTCGATGTTCTTGATGAGCTTCGCCCACGACTTCGCACGACGCGCGTCGATGACGGCCTTCTTGTGCTTCGTGGTGGCCCACTTGGAATGTCCGCTCACGGGACTCCTCTCGGAAAAAGCGCGGGGTCCAGTCTACGACCGTGCCGACACGGGGCCGCTACGCGTCGCGCACGCTCGCAAGGAACAACTCGTGGAAACGCGTCTCGGCATCGAGCTCCGGGTGGAAGGAGAGGCCGATGACCGCACCCTGGCGCACCCCCACGACCCTGCCGTCGGGGAGGGCGGCGATCGCCTCGGCCGCCGGTCCGACCTCTTCGACGACGGGGGCGCGGATGAAGGTCGCGCGCACCGGCGGCTCGCCGA
Organism: Microbacterium oleivorans; assembly: GCF_001644225.1. Taxonomy (GTDB): domain Bacteria; phylum Actinomycetota; class Actinomycetes; order Actinomycetales; family Microbacteriaceae; genus Microbacterium; species Microbacterium gawkjiense. The sequence continues at coordinate 1,034,311 of NZ_LSTV01000001.1, forward strand.
CCGCCGGCACCGAGAGCTCGGTCTCGAACGACTCGACCTGGCCGCCGAACGCGTTCCGGCGCACCGTCACGTCCAGGCCGCCGAACGTCTGCTGCCCGGCGATCCCGTCCGCGAGGCGATCAGCGAGGAGGATGAGGCCGGCACAGGTGCCGTACACCGGCATCCCCTCCGCGATCGCGGAACGGATGGGCTCTCGCATCCCGAACGCGCGGGAGAGCTTGTCGATGACACTCGACTCACCCCCGGGGAGCACGAGCCCCTGCACCTGCGCGAGCTCCTCCGGCCGCCGGACCGGGACGACGTCGGCGCCGAGCTCGGCGAGCACGCGCGTGTGTTCGCGGACGTCGCCCTGGAGGGCGAGGACGCCGACGCGCGGAGCGGTCACCATCCCCGCTCGGCGAGCCGGTGCGGTGCGGCGAGGTCGGAGACGTTGATGCCGACCATCGCCTCACCAAGCCCACGCGAGACGTCGGCGATGACCTTCGCGTCGTCGTGGAACGTCGTCGCCTTGACGATCGCCGCGGCACGTTCGGCGGGGTTGCCGCTCTTGAAGATGCCCGAGCCCACGAAGACGCCGTCGGCTCCGAGCTGCATCATCATGGCCGCGTCCGCGGGTGTCGCGACACCGCCGGCGACGAAGAGGACGACGGGCAAGGTGCCGGTCTCGGCGACCTCGGCGACGAGCTCGTAGGGCGCCTGCAGTTCCTTGGCCGCGACGTAGAGCTCGTCCTTCGGCAGCGCAGCGAGGGCGGCGATCTCACCCCGGATCCTGCGGATGTGCTTCATCGCCTCGGACACGTCGCCGGTACCGGCCTCACCCTTCGAGCGGATCATGGCCGCACCCTCGGTGATGCGTCGCAGGGCCTCGCCGAGGTTCGTCGCCCCGCAGACGAACGGCACGGTGAAGTCCCACTTGTCGATGTGGTTCACGTAGTCGGCGGGTGAGAGCACCTCGGACTCGTCGATGTAGTCGACGCCGAGCTCCTGCAGCACCTGCGCCTCGACGAAGTGCCCGATGCGCGCCTTGGCCATCACCGGGATGGAGACCGACGCGATGATGTCGTCGATGAGGTCGGGGTCGCTCATGCGGGCGACCCCGCCCTGGGCGCGGATGTCGGCGGGCACGCGCTCGAGCGCCATGACGGCGACGGCGCCGGCGTCCTCGGCGATCTTGGCCTGGTCGGCGGTGACGACGTCCATGATGACGCCGCCCTTGAGCATCTCGGCGAGGCCGCGCTTCACCCGCGCGGTTCCAGTCGTGTTCGTTGGCATAGGCCAAAAGTTAGCATGACACGGACATAGACTCGTCCCATGGCAGACGATGTCCTGACGATCGGCGGCGAGACCGCCGCCGAGATCGCGGACAGCATCCGTGCCCTCATCGACCGCGGCGACCTCGCCCCCGGCGCCGCACTCCCCTCCGTCCGCGCGCTCGCCGACCTCGTCGGGGTGAACCGCAACACCGTCGTCGCCGCGTACCGCCTCCTCGCCGCCGCGGGAGCGGTCGAGACCGCCGGCCGCGCCGGCACCCGCGTCGCGCCGCGCTCCGACCCGCCGCAGGAGGGTTTCGCCGCGGACACGGTCCTCCGCGACATCGCGACGGGGAACCCCGACCCCGCGCTCATCCCGGACCCCTCGCATGCGCTGTCGACCCTCGCGGGTCGGCCCGTCCTCTACGGCGAACCGACGATCGACCCCGACCTCGAGGTGTGGGCGTCTCAGTGGATCGCGAAGGATCTGCCCGAACGCGCCGAGCTGCGGCTCACCATCACGGGCGGCGCGGTCGACGCGCTCGAGCGCCTCTTCGCCGACGCCCTCACCCGCGACGACGCCGTCGGGCTCGAGGACCCGTGCTTCCTGTCGGCCCTCCGCACAGTGCGGATCGGCGGTTACCGGCCGGTCCCGATCCCGGTCGACGACCAGGGGATGACGGTCGCCGGGCTGCGCGCCGCGCTCGACGCCGGCGTGCGCGCCATCGTGTGCACCCCGCGCGCGCAGAACCCCACCGGTGTGAGTCTGACCGCCGAACGGGCGACGCAGCTGCGCGCCGTGCTGGCGCAGCATCCCTACGTCCTCGTGATCGAGGACGACCACTTCTCGATGCTCTCCCGTGAGCCGTACCACTCGATCATCGGGCCCGACCATCGGCGGTGGGCCCTCATCCGCTCGGTGTCGAAGTTCCTCGGGCCCGACATGTGCCTCGCCGTCACCGCGAGCGACCCGGAGACCGCCGAGCGCCTGGCCCGCCGACTGAGCCCGGGCTCCACGTGGGTGAGCCACCTGCTGCAACGTCTCGTGCTGGCGCTCGTCTCCGACGACACCGTGCTGGCCGGGGTCGAACGCGCCGCGCGCCACTACCGGGCACGCAACGACCGCTTCGCGGCGGAGCTCACGCGACTCGGCCTGCCCACCGCGGCGGGCGACGGCCTGAGCGTGTGGGTGCGCGTCCCCGCTCCCGCCCGCGCCGTGGCCGAGCAGCTCATGCGTCGCGGGTGGCTCGCCCGCCCCGGCGACGAGTTCGTCCTCGCCGACCCCGAGGCGACCCACCGTCTGCGCCTGACCGTCCACGATCTGTCCGACACCGACCTCGCGCGCCTGGCCGCCGACGTCGCCGCCTCGGCGCGAGCCATCGCGCCCTCACCGGAAGCGAGTACCGCCCCGTGAAGATCCTCTCCATCCAGTCCGCCGTCGCGTACGGCCACGTCGGAAACTCCGCCGCCGTGTTCCCGCTGCAGCGCATCGGCGTCGAGGTCTACCCGGTCTACACCGTGAACTTCTCGAACCACACCGGATACGGCGCCTGGCGCGGACCGCTCATCAGCCCGCAGGACGTCGCCGACGTCATCACCGGCATCGAGGAACGCGGTGCATTCGGCGAGATCGACGCCGTCCTCTCGGGCTACCAGGGCGGCGAGGGGATCGGCGACGTCATCCTCGACGCCGTCGCGCGCGTCAAGGCCGCCAACCCGAACGCGATCTACGCCTGCGACCCCGTCATGGGGAATGCGAAGAGCGGATGCTTCGTGGCCCCCGCCATCCCGGTCCTCCTCCGCGAGCGGGTCGTCCCCGCCGCCGACCTGATCACGCCAAACCAGTTCGAGCTCGGCTTCCTCACCGGCACGGACCCGGGCGATCTCGAGTCGACCCTCGCCTCCGTCGACGCGGCGCGTGCGATGGGACCGTCGACCGTGCTCGTGACGAGCGTCGAGCGGCCCGACCGCCCCGAAGGGACGATCGAGATGCTCGCCGTGACGGATGACGGCGCGTGGATCGTCCGGACCCCGCACATCCCGATGAAGGCGAACGGGTCCGGCGACGTCACCGCCGCCCTCTTCACCGCCCACTTCCGCGAGACCGGGGATGCCGCAGACGCGCTCGCGAAGACCACCTCGAGCGTGTTCGACCTGCTGCAGAACACCTACGACGCGGGCACTCGCGAACTGCAGCTCGTCGAGTCGCAGGAGGCGTACGCCCACCCGCGGATGCAGTTCGAGGTTACCCAGGTCCGCTGACCGCCGCGGGCGGCTGACTCGTCAGAGGACGGGCCAGCCGTCCGCCACCGACTGACGGACCTCGCCGAGCAGTTGGGGAAGCGCCTTCGTCTTCGCGATGATCGGGAAAAAGTTCGCGTCCGTCGCCCAGCGGGGGACGACGTGCTGGTGCAGGTGCGCGGCGACGCCCGCACCGGCGACCTCGCCCTGGTTCATCCCGAGGTTGAAGCCGTCGCAGTTCGCGACCTTCCGCAGGACCCGCATGGCCACCTGGGTCAGCGCGCCGATCTCGGCGACCTCTTCGGGCGTCGCCTCGTCGTACGAGCCGAAGTGGCGGTACGGGCACACGAGCAGGTGACCGGAGTTGTACGGGAACAGGTTCAGCAGGACGTACGCCGTCTCGCCGCGGGCGACGATGAGCCCCTCCTCGTCCGACTTGCCGGGTGCGGCGCAGAACGGGCAGTCGTGCTTGAGGGGTTCCGGTCCCGCCTGGATGTAGGCCATCCGATGCGGGGTCCACAGTCGCTGGAACTCGTCCGGGACGCCCGCGAGAGCGGATGCCGGTTCCACCCGACCCTCGTCGGGGGCGCTCATACGAGGTCCTCGGCCGTGTTCACGAGAAGACGACCCGAGATCGCTGCGACGATCTTGTCGATCGCCTCATCCACCGGGATGCCGTTGGTCTGCGACCCGTCGCGGAAACGGAACGACACCGTGCCCCCCGAACGGTCCTGCTCCCCCGCGATGAGCTGGAGCGGCACCTTCTGGGTCGTGTGGGTGCGGATCTTCTTCGGCATGCGGTCGTCGGAGTGATCGACCTCGGCGCGGACGCCCGCGGCGCGCAGACGAGCGATGATCTCGTCGAGGTACGGGCCGTACTCCTCGGCCACCGGGATGCCGACGACCTGGACCGGGGCGAGCCACACCGGGAAGGCCCCAGCGTAGTGCTCGAGGAGGATCGCGAAGAAGCGCTCGATCGAGCCGAACAGCGCACGGTGGATCATGACCGGACGGTGCTTCTCACCGTCGGGACCGGTGTACTCGAGTTCGAACCGCTCGGGCTGGTTGAAGTCGAGCTGGATCGTCGACATCTGCCAGGTGCGTCCGATCGCGTCCCGCGCCTGGACGGAGATCTTCGGGCCGTAGAACGCGGCGCCGCCCGGGTCGGGCACGAGCTCGAGACCGGAACCCTCGGCGACCTCCCGCAGGGTCTTCGTCGCCTCGTCCCACAGGCTGTCGTCGCCGATGAACTTGGGGTTGCCCTCCTCCTTCGTGGAGAGCTCGAGGTAGAAGTCGTTCAGCCCGTAGTCGCGCAGGGTCTTCAGCACGAACTCGAGACTGTGCTCGAGCTCGCCCTTGACCTGGTCGGAGGTCACGTAGATGTGGGTGTCGTCCTGTGTCATCCCCCGCACGCGGGTAAGGCCGGCGAGCGTGCCGCTCTTCTCGTAGCGGTAGACCGAGCCGAACTCGCTGAGTCGCAGCGGCAGTTCGCGGTAGCTGCGTCCGCGCGAGCGGAAGATCAAGTTGTGGAACGGGCAGTTCATGGGCTTGAGGTAGTACTCCTGGCCCTCGCGCGAGACGTGGCCGTCGGCATCCACCACCTCGTCGAGCACCATCGGGGGGTACATGCCGTCGGCGTACCACTGCAGGTGACCGCTCGTCATGAACAGGTCGCCCTTGGTGATGTGAGGCGTGTTCACGACCTGGTATCCGTTGGCGAGGAGACTCTCGCGCATGTAGCGCTCGATCTCGTACCGGATGATCCCGCCCTTGGGGTGGAACACCGAGAGGCCGGGCCCGATCTCCTCGGGGAAGGAGAAGAGGTCGAGGTCCTTGCCGAGCTTTCGGTGGTCGCGCTTGGCGGCCTCCTCGAGGCGGTGCTGGTAGGCGCGCAGCTCGTCCTTGGACGGCCAAGCGGTGCCGTAGATGCGCTGCAACTGCGGGTTCTTCTCGCTGCCGCGCCAGTAGGCCCCGGCGACGCGGGTGAGGTCCCAGCCGTTGCCGGCGACACGCGTGCTCGGCACGTGGGGGCCGCGGCAGAGATCCTTCCACGCGGTCTCACCGTCGCGGGTGACGTTGTCGTAGATGGTGAGTTCGCCGGCGCCCACCTCGACGGACGCGCCCTCGGCCGCCTCCTGCGACCCGCCCTTCAGCCCGATCAGCTCGAGCTTGAACGGCTCATGAGCGAGCTCTGCGCGGGCCTCGTCATCGGTGACCACGCGGCGGACGAAACGCTGTCCTTCGCGGACGATGCGCTCCATCTCCTTCTTGATGGCCTTGAGGTCCTCCGGGGTGAAGGGCTCCTCGACGCCGAAGTCGTAGTAGAAGCCGTCGATGATCGGCGGCCCGATCCCGAGGTTCGCCTGCGGGCGGACGCGCTGCACGGCCTGCGCGAGGATGTGGGCCGTCGAGTGGCGCAGGATGTTCAGCCCGTCGGGACTCGACACGGTGACCGGCTCGACGCCGTCGAGAGAGTCGACGACCGTCGCGAGGTCCTTCAGCTCGCCGCGGATGCGGAGCGCGACGACGGAGCGGTCGGGGAACAGGGCGAAACCGTCGGCGGGAAGGGCGACATCCGCCGGGGCGATCGGATCAGACAAGGGGAGATCTCCAGAAGGTGGCTCGGATCACGGTGACTCAGCTTCGAGCGCTGTACGCGCTCCGCCCGCTCAGGCCCGCGGCGTTCGCGTGCCGGCGAGGTGGGACACCCGGCTGTTCTGCATCATGCGAGTCTACTGGGCCGCCGGGAAGGGCGATGATGGATGCCGTGAAGCTCGCTCTCGCGGGGGTCGTCCTGCTCGTGGGCGCGATCGTCGCCGTCGCCACCGGCATCCTGCCCCTCTCCGAGCTCGGCGTGGTGGCCGAGCGTGTCCTCCCGATCCTCGCCTTCGTCGTGGCGGTCACCGTCGTCGCGGAGCTTGCGGCGAAGGCCGGGGTCTTCGATGTCACCGCGTCGTGGCTGGCCCGGATGTCCCGGGGACGCACCGCTCTGCTCTGGGCACTCGTCGTGGCCCTCGCGATCGTGACCACCGCGTTCCTGTCGCTCGACACCACCGCCGTCCTCCTCACCCCCGTCGTGATCGCCGTCGCGCGGGCGAACGGGCTGCCGCCGCTGCCGTTCGCCCTCGCGACGGTGTGGCTGGCGAACACGGCGTCGCTCCTGCTGCCGGTGTCGAACCTCACGAACCTCCTCGCCCTGGCCCGGATGCCGGGGGCCGCCGATCCGGCCTCGTTCGTGCTCCTGCTCGGACCGTCCGCCGCCGTCGCCGTCCTCGTGACCGTCGCCCTCCTGTGGGTCATCCACCGGCGCTCGCTGGCCGGCTCGTTCACGGCGGCCCCGCCGCCCCAGGTGAGCGACCGGGTGCAGCTCGTCGCGGCATCCGTCATCGTCCTCGCCCTGCTGCCGCTGCTCGTGAGCGGGATCGAGCCGTGGATCCCCGCGACGGTGGCGGCGCTCGCCCTGATCGGTCTGTTCGCGTGGCGCTCGCCGAAGGCGCTGGGGCTGCGGCTCGTGCCGTGGTCGCTGCTCGTGTTCGCCGCCGGACTCTTCTCAGCCGTCGCCGCGCTCGAGGCGTGGGGGTCCGGGCAACTGGCGACGGCCGTGGCCGGATCGGGGTCGGCGCCGGTCGACCTGCTGCGGATGTCGGGAACGGCGCTCGTGACCGCGAATGCGCTCGACAACCTTCCCGCGTATCTGCTGCTCGAATCGACGGCGGACACGCCGGAGCGCCTGGCCGCCCTGCTGATCGGCGTGAACGCCGGTCCGCTCATCACGCCGTGGGCGTCGCTGGCCACCCTCCTCTGGCACCAGCGGCTCGTGGCGGCGGGAGTGCACTTGCCGTGGCGTCGCTTCATCTTGTGGGGTCTCGTCGCGGCTCCCCTCGTCGTCGCCGCGGCCACCGTCCCTCTGCTGCTGCGCTGACCTCAGAGGTGCTTCAGCGCCTCGCGACGGCTGAGCGGACTCAGCGCGTGGGCGGCCACGTAGGCGGACACCCACTCCGGGTACGCCCGGGCGGCGTCGCGCAACGCCCAGCCGATGGCCTTGCGGATGAAGAACTCGCCGTCGCGGAGGTTCGGCTCGAGCGCGTCGGTCAGCAGGCGCAGGTCCGTCCGCTCGCGGCGACCGAGCTGGCTGAGGATCGCGAGGCGTCGCAGCCACAGCTCCTCGCTCACACACCACCCGCGGACGAGGGCGTCTCCGTCGCGGGGATGCTCGTCGAGGAGTTCGCGGACGCGGCCGCTCAGCTCGTCGGTGACATCCCACCAGCGGCCTGTCCGCACCATGTGCTCGACGAGCGGCACGATCCGCAGGTCCGCGCGGGCGGGCGGCACGGCCAGGAGCATCATGGCCGCGTACCGCTCCTCGCGATGGGATGCCGCATCCCACAGCTCCCGCGCGTCGTCGAGGATGCGCAGGGGGTCGGTCTCCCCCGCGACCGCCGCCCGCGCGATCCGTCGCGTCTCCGGCACCCGCACGCCCAGGAACGGGAGGTCGGACTTCATGTACGCCTGCTGGCCGGCCGCGCGGGACGGGTCGGCTGCGGCCCGCAGGCGGGAGCGGATCACGTCGACGCGGTGCACGTCAAGCGACGGTGAGGTCCACCTGGATCTCGCCCGCGAGCTCCTCCAGCGCGGCCGTCACCGGCGCGGCATCCCCTCCGGCCGGCACGCGGAACGCGACCGTCGCCTCGAAGAGGGTCCCGCCCGCCATCGGCGCGTCGAGCGTCCGACTGCGGAAGGTGTCGATACTGAGCGCATGGGCGGCGATCGCCGCCGTCACGTCGCGCACGATCCCGGGGCGGTCGTTGCCGAGGACGGTGACCTCCATCGCGCGCTCGACGGGTTCGGTCACCGAGGCCACGTGTCCGCCGTGGACGGTGACGCGCAGCATCCCATCAAGTCCTTCGAGCGCCGTGACGAGGTCGGCCTCACGGTCGTCGTCGATCGAGACGAGCACGATGCCGGCGAAGGCGCCGGCCAACTCGGCGAGCTCGCTGCGCTCCCAGTTGCCTCCCGCGGCCGAGACCTGCTCGGCGAGGGCGTTGACGAGTCCCGGACGGTCGTCGCCGACCACAGTGAGCACGAGGTGGGCCATGGCGGGATCCTATCGGTCGGGATGCCGCGGCGCAGGGGCATGCGCCGCGAGACGCATGCGGCGTAGCGTGCCGCGCATGAAGGCACTCCAGTACACGCGCATTGGTTCACACCCCGAGGTCGTCGAGATCGAGAAGCCGACGCCCGGACCCGGGCAGGTGCTGCTCAAGGTCACCGCGGCGGGCGTCTGCCACTCGGACGAGTTCGTCATGGGGCTGAGCGAGGAGGAGTACACCGCCGCGGGGTACCCTCTGCCGTTGACCCTCGGGCACGAGGGGGCGGGCATCGTCGAAGAGCTCGGCGAGGGCGTCGAGCACCTGCAGGTCGGCGACGCCGTCGCGGTGTACGGTCCGTGGGGATGCGGGCGCTGCCGCAACTGCGCGCAGGGCAAGGAGAACTACTGCACGAACGCGCAATCCGAAGGGATCATGCCTCCCGGCCTCGGCGCACCCGGATCGATGGCCGAGTACATGATCGTCGACAGCGCCCGTCACCTCGTTCCGCTCGGCGATCTGGACCCCGTCAAGAACGTCTCCCTGACGGATGCCGGGCTCACCCCGTATCACGCGATCAAGACCTCGCTGCCGAAGCTCGGCGCTGGCACGACCGCCGTGGTGATCGGGACGGGCGGCCTCGGGCACGTCGCGATCCAGATCCTGCGTGCCGTGTCGGCGACGACGGTCATCGCGTTGGACGTGAACGACGAGAAGCTGGCGCTCGCGCGCGAGGTCGGCGCGCATCACGCCGTGCTGAGCGATGAGAACGCGGTCGACGCCATCCGCGACCTCACCGGCGGCCTGGGTGCGAATGCGGTGTTCGACTTCGTCGGCGCGGACCCGACCATCGCCACCGCGGTCGGAGCAGCGGCCGTCGACGCCGACGTGACCATCGTCGGGATCGGCGGGGGCACGGCCCAGATCGGCTTCGGATCCATCGCCTACGACGCCGCCGTCCGCATCCCCTACTGGGGATCGCGCAGTGAGTTGATCGAGGTGCTCGACCTCGCACGATCGGGTCAGGTGTCGGTCGAGGTGCAGCGGTACTCCCTCGACGACGCCCCGAAGGCCTATGAGTCGCTCGCGGCCGGCAAGGTGCGGGGGCGCGCGGTCATCGTCCCCTGACCGGCCGCGGGGCCGCGATCATCCGTCGACGGCGTCGGTCACCACCGGCGCGAAGATGATGATCGCGGCCCCGACCAGTGCGACGCCGGAGCCCACGTAGTCCCACACGGTGGGGCGGAACCCGTCGACGACGATCCCCCAAGCCAAGGATCCGGCGACGAACACTCCCCCGTACGCGGCGAGCACCCGTCCGAAATGAGCGTCGGGCTGCAGGGCGGCGACGAAGCCGTAGGCGCCGAGGGCGACGATGCCGAGCAGCGCGAACCACCATCCGCGGTTCTCCCGCACGGCCTGCCAGATCAGCCAGGCGCCGCCGATCTCGGCGACGGCGGCGAGGACGAACAGGACGATGATCCGGGCGGTGGTCATGTCCGCATTGTCTCAGCGACCTGTGACGACCGTATGACACGTCCGGCAGGTGCGCGGAGATGCTCCGCGCGGGTGAGAGGATGACCGTGGAGACCGCAGCTCCGCCCTTCTGTACGCCTCGACCAGGGTCGGTTCCATGGGACTCCTCGTTTACAACAGCACCACACGATTCGACATCGACGATCGCACTCTCGCGCACATCGAAGCCGTCATCTACGCCAAGCTCCGCCGCGGCGAAGCCTTCCTCTTCACGTGGTCGCGCGCCGCGGGTGAAGGCACCGGCCGCACGACCGTGTGGATGAACCGGGCGTCGAGTCTCGCCTTCCGCCGACGGGGCGACACCCGCATCCCGCTCAACCACGAGTGGGTCGAGCGCCTGATGGCTGCCGCGAACTCCCCCGCCGGGCTTCACGAGCTGCCCGAGACGGAGCAGGTCGCAGCCGTCGGCTGAACCCTCACTGCGCGGGTCCGGGGCGCCTCGGGCCCGCGCAGCGCCGCCCGCGCACAACAAAAAACCCCCGGAGAACCGGGGGTTTGTCTGTGCGCGATACTGGGATCGAACCAGTGACCTCTTCCGTGTCAGGGAAGCGCGCTACCGCTGCGCCAATCGCGCCTGTGAAGGCTGTTGAGTTGTGAGTGGAGGTGGCGACGGGATTCGAACCCGTGTGGACGGCTTTGCAGGCCGCTGCCTAGCCACTCGGCCACGCCACCGTGTGTGGTTTGACCCACGTGACGCGATCTCCCCGGAGGAAGATCCCCACACTCGAGCGGATGACGAGATTCGAACTCGCGACCCTCACCTTGGCAAGGTGATGCGCTACCACTGCGCTACATCCGCATTTCGTTCCGGATCTCTCCGGCACTCGTTAAACATTAGACGATTCCGGGCCCAGTGCAAAACCGAGCACGCCCCGCGCGTGTCATCCCCCGCACCCCCGCGCCGGTTCGGTCCGAGCCTTCCGATCCGGTATGCTCGGACACCGGCCCGAGTGTCATTCGGGCGATTGGCGCAGTTGGTAGCGCGCTTCCTTCACACGGAAGAGGTCGTCGGTTCGAGTCCGGCATCGCCCACCGAACAAGCCCCGGCAGGTCTCAGACCACCGGGGCTTCGCTCTTGTCCGGATCAGTGTGGACCGACGGCCCGGGCCCGTCGAGCAGCTGAGGCGATCCCCGAGATCCAGGGGTCCCCATGACCCGTCAGCACCACCCCCGCCTCGGTCGCCTCGAGCGCGTCGAGGGAGCGCAGCGCGGTCGCTGCATCCTTCGTCGCCGCATTGGCGACGATCTGCGGACCGCGCTTGCCGGTATACGGATCCAGCGTGACGAGCGCGTCGCCGGACAGCAGGACGCCACGCGTCGCGAAGAAGAAGGCGCAGTGCCCATCGGTGTGACCAGGTGTGTGCACAACGCTGGGACGGCCAGGCACGTCCAGGACTCCGCGGGACGGAACTGACGACTCCGCCTCCACGCCGCGCACGGCCAGCGCGCCCGCCACGGCCATCCGACCGATCACAGGAAGCCCGCCGGGGTGGGTGAGGAGATACGGGATCCGAGCGACCGACGGACGATAACGGTACGGATGCCGCGCCAGCCGACGATCCCCCGGGTGAACACGCACGGGGACCCCCGTCGCCCGCAGTCCGTGGGCGAGCCCGACGTGGTCGAAGTGCGCGTGCGTGAGGAGGACGGCATCTATGTCGCGGCGTCGCAGGCCCAGGTCGCCGAGGAGGGCGTCGAGGACCTTCCCCGTCGCCGGCAGTCCGGCGTCCACGAGTGTCACGCCGTCGGCATCCCGGATCACCTAGCAGTTCGTGGCCGCCACTGTCATCCGGAAGAAGCCGGGACGATCCTCGACCCAGGGCGTCGCAGTCCTCATCCCTCCGGCCCCCGACCCGCGTCGAACTCGCCGCGGTGGCGGTCCTCCGCTTCCTGCAGCAGTTGCTCGTCGAGGATCGCGACCGCTTCGGGATTCGAAAGCAGCGGCTCACAGTCGGGACCCCGACCGGCGAACTCACCCCGCAGGATCCACGCGAAGCGGTCCGGGTTCTCGTCCTGCAGGTGCCGATACTGCGACAGCTGGCGCGCGAGCCAATCCTCGAGCGGGCGGGTCCACCAGCCTTCGGCGTCCGGAGGATTGACCGAGAGTCCCGGCAATCGGAGCCCGCTCTCGGCGTCGATGCTCGTGCGCTCCGCATCCTGCCCAGGCCCTTCGGACCATCGCACGTGGAGGCCTGGGCAGGAACGCACGAGTGCGGCGAGTTCGGCCAGGCGCGGACCAGCGATGCAGTTCCTCAGTTGGCGAGGATCACCTCCGCCTCGGCGAAGAATGCGCCCACCGCGGCATCGACGGTCTTCGTACCGAGACCGAGTTCCTTTCCGAGATCCTCGTTGAACGCCGCTCTAGGCGGTGGTCGTGCGGATGCGGGACATCCTCGTCCTCTCTCATCCTCCATCGGCCGCGTCGGCAAGCACCGGCATGCGCTTTCCCGCCAACCCGGGGCGGGAGACGGGACGAGCGCAAGACACCGTCCCACGCGCGGAAGGGGCGCCGCGGATTCGTCCGCGGCGCCCTTTCGGTGCGTGGTGCGTATCAGTCGACGAGAGCGTAACCCTCTTCGCCGTGGACGACGGTGTCGATGCCGGCGATCTCGTCCTCGTTCTTCACCCGGAAGCCGATCGTCTTCTCGATCGCGAAGCCGATGACGAAGGCGACCACGAACGAGTAGATGAGGACCACGAAGGCGGCGACGGTCTGCGAGATCAGCTGGCCCGCGTCACCACCGGTGAACAGGCCGGTGCCGGTCGCGAAGAAGCCGAGGTACAGGGTGCCGATGACACCGCCGACGAGGTGCACGCCGACCACATCGAGCGAGTCGTCGTAGCCGAGCTTCCACTTCAGCTCGATCGCGAGGGCACAGACCGCGCCGGTGATGACACCGAGCAGGAGCGCCCATCCCGGCGCCAGAGCGGCGCACGCGGGGGTGATGGCGACGAGACCGGCGACTGCACCGGAGGCTGCGCCGACCGACGTCGCCTTGCCGTCCTTGAGCTTCTCGACGAGAGTCCAACCCAGGATCGCGGCGGCGGTGGCGCCGAGCGTGTTGATGACGATGGTGCCCACGGCCTGGTCGTCGGTGCCGAGCAGACCGAAGGTGCCCTCGGCACCCGCGTTGAAGCCGAACCAGCCGAACCAGAGGATCGCGGCACCGAGCATGACGAGTGGCACGTTGTGGGGCTTGTGGATGCCCTTCTGGAACCCGACCCGCTTGCCCAGAACCAGCGCGAGGGCGAGAGCGGCTGCACCGGCGTTGATGTGGACAGCGGTACCACCGGCGTAGTCGATGACTCCGGGCAGCCCCGTGTTGTCACCCCAGTTGAAAATCCAGCCGTCGCCCCACACCCAGGCCGCGACGGGGAAGTAGACGACCGTGGCCCAGATACCCGCGAAGATCATCCATGCGCCGAACTTCGCGCGGTCGGCGATCGCACCCGAGATGAGGGCCACCGTGATGATCGCGAAGGTGGCTCCGTACGTGGCGCCGACGAGGGTGTCGCTGTCCGCCGCGGCGAGCCCGAAGTCGGCGAAGGGGTTACCGGAGAAGGCGAACGTGCCTCCGCCGAGGCTCATGTTGAACCCGAAGAGGATCCAGAGGACGCCGATGAGACCCATGGCGCCGAAGCTGAGCATCATCATGCTCACGACGCTCTTGGCCTTGACGAGACCCCCGTAGAAGAACGCGACGCCCGGCGTCATGAAGAGTACGAGGGCTGTCGCGGCGACAGACCACGCGAGGTTTCCGCTGTCCATGAAGTTCCTCACTCATGTGTTGTGTAACTCGGTCCCGGCGCGCCTGTTCATTCGGGTAGGCATCGCTGTCGGGCGCGATCAGTTTGGCGCCGTCGAGTTTCCGCGGCGGGATGCGTCGTGTTTCGCGCCGGTTACGAGCGGGTCGAGCAGGTAAACATCACGTTTCCCGCCTCTGCGAGTGAGGCGTCCTGCGCCTTACGAGTGGGTGAGAGCCACCAGGCGCGAGACGGCGCGGAGGTACTTCTTGCGGTATCCGCCGGCGAGCATGTCCTCGCGGAACACGGAATCGAGCGGAGTCCCGGTGGCGCGGATCGGGATCTGCGCGTCGTACGCGCGGTCGACGAACGCCACGAAGCGCAGGGCAGCGGACTGGTCGTCGAATCCGACCACGTTCCGCAGGCCGATGGTCCCGATCCCCTCGATGAGGCGGATGTACCGCGACGGGTGCACCGAGGCGAGGTGTCGGATGAACGCCCCGAAGTCGTCATCGGAGACGAGAGCGGATGCCGCGGCATCCGTCATCGCGCTCTCGTAGGCGGAGTCGTCGAGGACGACCGCGTGACCGTCGACGGCGCGCTGCCGGTAGTCGGTGCCGTCGATCCGGATCGTCTGGAAGTGCTCCGCCATCGCGTGGATCTCGCGCAGGAAGTCCTGCGCGGCGAACCGACCCTCACCGAGGGCGTTCGGCGGGGTGTTGGAGGTGGCGGCGAGCTTCGTGCCGGTGGGGACGAGCTCGGCGATGAGTCGCGTCATCACCATCGTGTCGCCCGGATCGTCGAGCTCGAACTCGTCGATGCACAGCAGGTCCGCGCCGCGGAAGAGTTCGACGGTCTTCTGATAGCCCAGCGCCCCGACCAGCGCGGTGTACTCGATGAACGAGCCGAAGTACTTCCGGCGTGCCGGCATCGCGTGGTAGATCGCGGCGAGCAGGTGGGTCTTGCCGACACCGAAGCCGCCGTCGAGGTACACGCCCGGCTTCATCGGCGCTTCGCGCTTGGCGCGTCGGAAGAACCCTCCCCGCGCGGCGGGTGCCCCACGACCCGAGCTGAAGACCTCGAGCAGGTCCTTGGCCTCCTGCTGGGAGGGATAGGCCTCGTCGGCGCGGTAGGTCTCGAAGGTGGCCCCGTCGAATTGCGGCGGCGGCACGAGAGCGGCGACCATCTCGGCACCGCTCACCTTCGGATCGCGTTCGCTCAGGTGCGTGGTTCCGGAGGAGGTGAGGGGCACCCGACCAGCCTAGCCGCCGGGCGCAGTCCCGTTCGCGGCCCGCAGTGCGTGCGAGGATGGCGGCGTGTGGGTGACCGAGGTGCTGCCGTCGACCGGGGAGCGGGTGGATGCCGCGACGCCCGAGGGGCGCGCATGGTTGGCCGACCGGTACGCGCCGGCCGCGGACGCCTGGGTCCGCCTCAACATGATCACCTCCTTGACGGGGTCGGCCGTCGGCCCGGACGGCACGAGCGACACCCTCACGAACCGCGCCGACCGCGCGATCCTGGGCGTCATCCGCGCGGGCGCGGACGCCGTCGTCGTGGGAGCGCAGACCGTGCGAGCCGAGGGGTACGTCCTCCCCCGTCGCTCCCGCCTCGTGGTCGTGTCGCGAGCGGGTGACCTCGCCGGGCACCGACTCGAACCCGCCGCCGACGGACCCGACGACCAGGTGCTCCTCCTGCTGCCCCCGGACGCACCGGCCCCCCGCGCCGTGCCCGGTGTCACCATCGTCCGCGTCGGGCTGGACGACGGACGGATGCCGGTGCCCGGCATCCTCTCCGCACTCGCCGACCGCGGTATCCGACGCATCGTCTGCGAGGGCGGCCCGTCGTTGGCCGGACAGTTCGCCGCGGCCGACGTGGTCGACGAGTACTGCGTCACGGCAGCGCCCCGGTTGGTCCCGAGCGCCGGACCGTTCCTGCCGCTGGCGGACGCCGTCGACACGACACCCGCGGGCGTGCTCGTCGACGACGACGGATTCAGTTACCTGCGTCTGCGTCGCCGGTGAGGCCCCGCGCCGACAGCCAGTCGCGGATGCCCGAGGTCCAGCGCTCCTCGTCGTAGTTCCACAGCTTCGTGTGCCGGGCCCCCTCGAACTCGTCGAGCGTGACGAGGTCGGGACGTCGATCCCGCAGCGCACGGGAGGCCGCCGGCGGCACGAAGTCGTCCGCCGCGCTGTGCAGGATCAGGATCGGTGCGACGAGCTCGTCCGCCCGGGCGAGAACGTCCAGACGGTCCCACGGGATCGGGTCGCCCGCCCCCGTCAGCGACGACGCCCACGGGCGGGTCAGCGCCTCGAGGGCGAGATGCGTCAGCGGGCGCGGGATGCGGGTGAGGTCGGCGTGATGCGTCAGCACGCGGCGCCAGTCGACGACGGGCGAGTCGAGGATGACACCGGCGATGAGGTCGCGGTGGGCGGATCCCGCCGCCAGCTGCAGCGCGATCGCGCCGCCCATCGACCACCCCATGAGGATGATGCGCCGCGCCCCGGCCCGGCGGGCGTATCCGATCGCACGGTCGACGTCGCGCCACTCGGTCGCGCCCAGTGCCGAACTCCCCCCGCGACTGCGCGGGGCGTCCGCGTCGTTGCGGTAGGAGGTGAGCATCGAGGTGATCCCCGCGGCATGGAAGACCGGCACGGCACGCAGGGTCTCCGCGCGCGTCGTACCGCGTCCGTGGATGTGCACCGCCCACACGTCGCTCCCGCCCTCCGCGGGGAACACCCACGCGGGGCACGACCCGAGCGAGGTGCTGACCGAGACCTCCTCGAACGGGAGGTGGAGTTCGGCGGGATCGGAGAAGTACCACCCGCTGAAGGCGGCGGCGGCGTCGAGGCGATCCGACTCGTCGATCTGGGTGAGGAGCTTCCGGGTGACGGTGTCCGTCCCCGCGGCGAGCACGGTGCCGAGCTTGATGTAGCTCTGCGTCCCGGTGGTGAACAGGCCGTAGCGCCCCGGCAGGACGGTGTCCGCCGAGCGCGAGAGCGTGATGGTCTGCGCGGCGACGTCGACGTCGACGAGGGTCGTGTCCGGCACTCGCGCGGAGAGCGTCACGACGCGACGCGCGACGCGACCGGCGAGGAGCGCCAGCAGTCCCGTCGTACTGACGAGCGCGGTGGTGAGCGCGACGACGGCACTGCGCATCGTGGGAACGGTCCCGGGTCGGGCCGCGTCGGGGACGGCGCGCCTGGAAGCCTTCATGGTGCCCTCACTCTAGTCTGTCGCCGTGACCGAACCCCCGACCGGGACGCCGGAGTTCCTCGCTGTGAGCGACGCGTTGCGCGCCCTGCACTTCCGCGAGGACTTCGTCGTGCGCGAGATCGCCGCACCGGCATCCCTCGCCCCCGAGGCCATCGCCTTCGCGGGCGATGTGCGTCCGGACGACGACGGCGAATCCCCCTACGGGACGGGCCGGATCGTCATCCTCCACGACGCCTCCGAACCGGATGCCTGGGGCGGCCCCTGGCGGATCGTCTGCTTCGCGCAGGCCCCTCTCGAACCCGAGATCGGCACCGATCCTCTGCTGGCCGACGTAGCCTGGTCATGGCTGATCGATGCCCTCGCAGCGCGTGGAGCGACGTTCCACGCGGCATCCGGCACAGCGACCAAGACCCTCTCGAAGGGTTTCGGGACGCTGGCCGCCGAGGGCGACGGTGCGCAGATCGAACTCCGCGCGTCGTGGTCCCCCGACGGGGATCCGACCGGTCACATGGACGCCTGGGGCGAGCTGGTCTGCATGTTGGCAGGGCTCCCCCCGGGTTCGGAGAACATCGCCGTGTTCGGCGGACAGCGGAGTACACGTGGCTGAATACGAGGTCATCGCCGATCTGGATGCGGCGGCGGCCGCAGCGTCGCGCCTGGCGGCCGGTCACGGCCCCGTGGCCGTCGACGTCGAGCGGGCGTCGGGCTTCCGCTACTCGCAACGCGCCTACCTCATCCAGGTCTACCGGCGCGGCAGCGAGGTGTTCCTGTTCGACCCGCCCGCGATCGGTGACCTCTCCGCCCTGCAGGCGGCGATCGGCGACGAGGAGTGGGTGCTGCACGCGGCCAGCCAGGACCTGCCGTCGCTGCGCGAGGCCGGACTCGAGCCGCCCCGCATCTTCGACACCGAACTCGCCGCCCGACTGCTCGGTCACGATCGGGTGGGTCTGGGCGCCGTCGTCGAGGACACGCTCGGCATCACTCTGGCCAAGGCGCACTCGGCCGCGGACTGGTCGACGCGGCCGCTCCCCCAGGGCTGGCTCGAGTACGCCGCGCTGGACGTGCTGCACCTGATCGACGTCCGCGACGCCCTGGCGACCGAACTCGACGAACAGGGCAAGACCGCCTTCGCCGAGGAGGAGTTCGAGGCAGTCCGCACCCGCGCGCCCAAGCCGCCGCGGGAAGAGCCGTGGCGCCGGCTGAGCGGGCTCCACACGGTGCGCGGTCGCCGCGCTCTCGCCGTCGCCCGAGCGCTGTGGCAGGCCCGCGAGGACTACGCCCGCGAAGAGGATGTCTCTCCGGGCCGGCTCGTGCCCGACCGCTCGCTCGTCGCGGCCGTCATCGCGGACCCCGCGACCAAGCAGGACCTCGCCCGCGTGAAGGAGTTCACGGGACGCGCGAGCCGCAGCCAGCTGGACCGCTGGTGGGCGGCCATCGAGGCGGGGCGCGCCGATCCCGCCCTGCCCGCCGAGCGCGGCCCGGGTGACGGAATGCCGCCGCCTCGCGCATGGGCCGACCGCAACCCCGCGGCGGACGCGCGCCTGAAGGCCGCCCGGCCTCTCGTGGAGGCGCGCGCCGAAGAGCTGGGGATGCCGACGGAGAACCTCCTGACGCCCGACCTGCTCCGCCGCGTGGCCTGGCATCCGCCGGCCGAGGTGACGGCCGAGTCGATCGGCGACGCCCTCGGCGAACTGGGCGCGCGCCCGTGGCAGATTGCACAGACTGCACAGGTGATCGCCACGGCCTTTGTCGATTCCGTGCAGGTGCCCGACGCGGCATCCGAGACCGCTTCGTAGGTTCGACCCAACCGATTTTCGCGGTATCGCGGCCTCCTTAGGCTGGGTGGGAACCCAATCATTGGAGGCAGTGTGGCCGAGCTTTCGGACGTCTATTTCGTCGACGGAATGCGCACCCCGTTCGGGCGTGCGGGCGAAAAGGGCATGTATTGGAACACGCGCGCCGACGACCTCGCCGTCAAGGCGACGATCGGCCTCATGGAACGGAACCCCGACGTCCCGGCTGAGCGCGTCGACGACGTCGCGATCGCCGCGACGAGCCAGACCGGCGAGCAGGGGCTGACCCTGGGGCGGTCGGTGGCGATCCTCGCGGGGCTTCCGCAGACGGTCCCCGGCTTCGCCATCGACCGGATGTGCGCGGGCGCCATGACGAGCGTCACCACGATGGCCGGGGCGATCGGCGTCGGCATGTACGACGTCGCGCTCGCGGGCGGTGTGGAGCACATGGGGCACTACCCGATCGGCGGCAACGCCGACCCCAACCCGCGGTTCGTCGCCGAGAAGATGGTCGATCCCGGCGCCCTCAACATGGGAGTCACGGCGGAGCGCATCTTCGACCGGTTCCCGCAGCTCACGAAGGAGCGCTCCGACCGGTTCGGCATGCTGAGCCAGCACAAGGCCCAGGCCGCCTACGAAGCCGGCAAGTTCCAGCCCGACCTCGTGCCCGTCGCGGTGAAGGATGCCGAAGGCGCGTGGGGACTGGCGACCGAGGATGAGGGCCGTCGTCCGCAGACGACGATGGCGGACCTCGCCGCCCTCAAGACGCCGTTCCGCCCGCACGGTCGCGTGACGGCCGGCACATCCTCCCCCCTCACCGACGGCGCGACCATGTCGCTGCTCGCCGGCGGCGGCGCGGTCAAGGAACTGGGGCTCACCCCGAAGATGCGGATGGTCTCGTTCGCCTTCGCGGGCGTCCAGCCCGAGATCATGGGCATCGGCCCGATCCCCTCGACCGAGAAGGCCCTGAAGAAGGCGGGCCTCACGATCGACGACATCGGCCTGTTCGAGCTGAACGAGGCCTTCGCCGTGCAGGTCATCTCGCTGCTCGACCACTTCGGCATCGCCGACGACGATCCGCGCGTGAACCCCTGGGGCGGCGCGATCGCGCTCGGGCACCCGCTGGCGGCATCCGGTGTCCGCCTCATGATCCAGCTGGCGGCGCACTTCGCGGAGCGACCCGACGTCCGTTACGGCCTCACCGCGATGTGCGTCGGCCTCGGACAGGGAGGCTCCGTCATCTGGGAGAACCCGCACTACAACGGCAAGAAGAAGAAGTGAGGCAGCCGACCATGACGAACTACGACCGGATCGACTTCTCGCCCCTTCTCGCCCTCTCCGACAGCGAGGTCGTGACCCACTCCCCCGTCCGCGACATCACGCTCGCCAGCGGCAAGGTCCTCGCCCTCATCACGCTCGACAACGGCCGCGACCACACCCGCCCCAACACGCTGGGCCCGGCGACGCTCACCGAGCTCGGCGCAACGCTCGACACCCTGGCGGCGCGCGCGGCCGCGGGCGAGATCGACGCCGTCGGCATCACCGGCAAGCAGTACATCCTGGCCGCCGGCGCCGACCTCAGCGAGGTCAGCAACGTCGGTTCGGTGGAGAACGCGCGACTCATCGCCCAGCTCGGCCATCACGTGCTCGGCAAGCTGTCTGACCTCGGCGTGCCCTCGTTCGCGTTCGTGAACGGGCTCGCGCTCGGCGGCGGCCTCGAGATCGCGCTGAACTCGACCTACCGGACGGTGGATGCCTCGGCTGCGGCGATCGCCCTCCCGGAGGTCTTCCTCGGGATCATCCCCGGCTGGGGCGGCGCGTACCTGCTGCCGAACCTCATCGGCATCGAGAACGCCCTCGAGGTCGTCATCTCGAACCCGCTGAAGCAGAACCGGGTGCTTAAGCCGCAGCAGGCGTACGAACTCGGCATCATGGACGCGATCTTCCCCGCCTCGAGCTACCTCGAATCGTCGCTGCGCTGGGCCGACGACGTCCTCACCGGCGCCGTCAAGGTCGAGCGTAAGAACGCCCCCGGCAAGATCGAGCGCCTCACCAAGTGGCCCATCGCGATCAAGATGGCCCGCGGCATGCTCGAGTCGAAGATCGGAACAGTGCCCCGGTCGCCGTACGTGGCTCTGGACCTGCTCGACAAGGCCAAGAGCGGCACCAAGGCCGAGGGCTTCGCGCGGGAGGACGAGGCGCTCGCCTCGCTCGTCACGGGCGACCAGTTCGCGGCATCCATGTACGCGTTCGACCTCGTGCAGAAGCGCGCGAAGCGGCCGGTCGGTGCGCCCGACAAGGCTCTCGCGAAGAAGGTCACGAAGGTCGGCGTCATCGGTGCGGGACTCATGGCCAGCCAGTTCGCGCTGCTGTTCGTGCGCAAGCTGCAGGTGCCCGTGCTCATCACGGACCTCGACCAGGCGCGCGTCGACAAGGGTGTCGCGTACATCCACGACGAGATCGGCAAGCTCGAGGCGAAGGGCCGGCTCGACGGCGACACCGCCAACAAGCTGCGCGCCCTCGTGACCGGGACGACGGACAAGTCCGCTTACGCGGACTGCGACTTCGTCATCGAAGCCGTCTTCGAGGAGGTCGGCGTCAAGCAGGCCGTGTTCGCCGAGATCGAGGCCGTGGTGGCCGAGGACGCGATCCTCGCGACGAACACGTCCTCGCTGTCGGTCGAGGAGATCGGCGCGAAGCTCGCGCACCCCGAGCGGCTCGTCGGCTTCCACTTCTTCAACCCGGTCGCGGTCATGCCGCTCATCGAGGTCGTGAAGACGCCGCAGACCTCGGATGCCGCCCTGTCGACCGCGTTCGTCGTCGCGAAGGGCCTCGGCAAGAACGCGGTCCTGACCGCCGATGCGCCCGGCTTCGTCGTCAACCGCCTGCTCGCCAAGGTCATGGGCGAGGCGGCCCGCGCCGTCTACGAGGGCACCCCGGTCGCCGACGTCGAGAAGGCGTTCGCTCCGCTGGGCCTGCCCATGGGGCCGTTCCAGCTCATCGACCTCGTCGGCTGGAAGGTCGCCGCGCACGTGCAGGACACGATGGTGCGCGCCTTCCCCGACCGCTTCTACGCGAACGAGAACTTCCACGAGCTCGCCGCGCTCGACGCGGTGGTCGAGAAGGACAAGGGGGGCCGGGTGACCGGCTTCACGAAGGCCGCGGAGAAGGTCGCGAAGAAGGCGACCGGGTCGACGCCGGCATCCGCTGAGGAGATCCTCCGCCGGGTGCAGGACGGCCTCGCGCAGGAGATCAAGCTGATGCTCGACGAGGGCGTCGTGCCCGAGGTCGAGGACATCGACCTCTGCCTCATCCTCGGTGCGGGGTGGCCCTTCATCGACGGCGGCGCCACGCCGTACCTCGACCGGGAGGGCGCCAGCGAGCGGGTGTTCGGCGACACGTTCCACCACCCGCCGATCCGCGGCATCGCCTGATCGGACGGCAGGACGGGAGCGGCCCCGGGGTGGATCCCCGGGGCCGCTTCCCCTGTGTCAGCGTGCCTCGAGCACCGCCTGGGCCGCACGGACCCGCAGGTCGCGCGCCAGGTGGTCGCGCTCCTCGACGACGATGCGGCGGAGCGAGCCCGGCGCGTCCAGATGTTCGGCCAGCCACGCGTCGACCGCCGCGGTGTCCTCCGTGGCGGGGAACAGCCCCCGCACGAGACGCGACGCGATCTCGATGCTGCGCGAGCGCCAGACCGGCAGGATCCGGACGAAGTAGTCGTCGTCGAACGCCGCGACGAGTGGACGGCTCGCGCCCGCCCGGACGCCCCGGATGACCGCGTCCAGGTGATCGTTCGTCAGGGTCGGGTCGTCCCACGCCGCGCGCCACGCATCGGCACGGACGGATGCCTCGGGCCGAGCCGCGAGAGCGGCCAGACGCGCCGTGCGGCCCGACGACGTGGCATCCCGCGCCGCCTCTTCCTCGATCCGTGTCGCGTCCGCCCGGCCCGAGGCGGCGAGTCCGAACACCCACCCCCAGCGCAGGTCGGGGTCGAGCGCGAGTCCCTCGGGAGCCGGGGCCCGCCCGTCGAGGATCGCCGTCATCAGCTCGGCGCGACCGTCCGACAGCTCAGCGGCCGCCCCGACGGCACGCGCCCAGATGAGCTGCGCGTCCGAACCGGGGGCCGCGGCGTCCATCGCGGCCCCGGCGGTGTCGAGCCAGGCGTCCGCCGCCGCGGGACGGACGGCGTCCGGGACGTAGTGGCGGACCGCGAAGGCCGCGTGGGCGAGGACGTCCGCGAGCAGGGCGGGGTGCGGTTCCTGCGGCGCATGCCGCGCCGCGATGGCGAGATACACGGATGCCGCGAGCTCGCCGTCCCGGACGGCGTTCCACAGTGCAGCCCACACGACGCCCCGCGCGACCGCATCCGGCATGGTCGACAGACCCTCCTGGACTGCGGCGAGCGACCGGTCGTCGAGCCGCACCTTCGCGTACGACCGGTCATCCACGTTCGCCACGACCAACGCGGCGTCGGGCAGGACGGGGGCGGTCACGACCGTCCGCTCCTCGAACAGGTCGACGGCGACGTCGCCGCGGGCCACGAGCCGCCCGCCCTCGTCGTCCCAGAGCGCGACGCGGACGGCATGGGGCCTGGCGACGTCCTGCGCGACCGCGAGGGGGGCGCGCTCGGTCGTGAGGGTGGGCAGACCCGTCGTCTCGAGCCACGCGGCACTCCACGACCGCAGGTCGCGGCCCGAGGCCTCTTCGAGAGCCGCCAGGAGGTCCTCCAGCGTCGTGTTGCCGTAGGCGTGCGCCGCGAAGTAGCGGCGCACTCCGCGGAAGAACGCCTCCTCGCCGACGAAGCCCACGAGCTGCTTGAGGACTGAGGCGCCCTTGGCGTAGGTGATCCCGTCGAAGTTGAGCTTGGCCGCCTCGAGATCGGGGATGTCGGCGACGATCGGATGCGTCGTCGGCAGCTGGTCCTGCACGTACGCCCAGCCCTTCCGCCGGCTCGCGAAGGTGACCCAGGCATCCGGGTGGAGCCCCGTCGCGACGTTGGCGTGGGTCCCCATGAAGTCGGCGAACGACTCCTTGAGCCACAGGTCGTCCCACCACCGCATCGTCACGAGGTCGCCGAACCACATGTGGGCCATCTCGTGCAGGATCGTGTTCGACCTGGCCTCGCGCTGCGCCGCCGTCGCCGCTCCCCGGAAGACGTACGCCTCGGTGAAGGTCACCAGTCCGGGGTTCTCCATCGCGCCGAGGTTGTACTCCGGGACGAAGATCTGGTCGTACTTGCCCCACGGGTAGTCCTGGTCGAACGCGCTCGTGAAGAAGTCCAGACCGCGACGGGTGATGTCGAGGATCTCGTCCGCGTCGAGGTGCTCCACGAGCGAGGCACGACAAAGCACCCCGAGGTCGACGCTCTGGCGTTCGCCTCGCCACACACCGTCCACACGGTGATACGGGCCCACCGCGACCGCGGTGACGTAGCTCGAGAGCGGCGGCGTCTCGGCGAACGAGACCCGCACGCCGCCGTCGACGTCGGTGCGCCCGGTCTCCGCACCGCCGGAGAGGACGACACCGTCGCCCGCGGCCGTGACGTGGAAGGTCCACCGCGCCTTCAGATCGGGCTGCTCGAAGCAGGGGTAAACCCGGCGGCTGTCGGCCGGCTCGTACTGCGTGTAGAGGTACACCGCGCCGTCGACCGGGTCGGTGAAGCGGTGCAGACCCTCACCCGACCGGCTGTACCGGCCGCGCGCGCGGATCCGCACCGTGTTGCGTTCGGCCAGGCCCGTCAGCCGAATGCGGGCGCCGTCCCAATCGACCGCTCGGGTCTCCCCGTTGATCTCCACCTCGTCGACCGACGCGCCCAGGAAGTCCACCCACGTCTCGGAGGTCGCCGCGTCGAAGCGGAGGATGCTCTGCGTCTCGAAGTCCTCGCGCGCCGGGTCGGACGCCGATCGCACGTCGAGGTCGACCTCGATCGCCTCGACCGTGACGACGGATGCGCGGGCCGCGGCATCCTCTCGACTCAGGTTCTCATCGCCGGGATGCTGCGGTGTCTGCATCCCTCCATGCTGTCACGCAGGCGCGACGTCAGTCCGAAGCGGAGTCGGCGGGGCCGCGCAGTTCGACGTCCTGCGAGGACCACACCGCCTCGTCGGTCGATTGCCGGGCGATCGGCACGCGGGTGCCGAGGACCTGAGCGACCACGTCCTGCGCGATCTTCGGTGCCGTGAGCCCCGCATCCGCGAGGATCTGCTCGCGACTGGCGTGGTCGATGAACTCGTCGGGGAGCCCCAGCTCATCGACCGCGGTCGACACACCGGCCTCGCGCAGCACCTGCCGGACGCGGGTGCCGACGCCGCCGACGCGGATGCCGTCCTCGATCGTGATCACGAGGCGGTGGGATGCCGCCAGGTCGACGATCGCGGGGCGGATGGGCACGGCCCATCGAGGATCCACGACGGTCGACCCGATCCCCTGCGCGCGCAGACGTCCGGCGACGTCGACGGCGAGGTGGGCCATGGGTCCGATGCCGACGAGGAGCACGTCCTCCGCACCGCTGCGGTACAGGACGTCGGTACCGTCCTCGAGCCGCTCGATCGCCTCGAGGGCGTCGGGTACGGACCCCTTCGGGAAGCGCACGACGGTCGGGGCGTCCTCGACCATGATGGCCTCGTCGAACAGTTCGCGCAGCCGCTCGCCGTCGCGGGGTGCCGCCAGACGGATGCCGGGGACGAGCTGCAGCATGGCGAGGTCCCAGATGCCGTGGTGGCTGGGGCCGTCGGGGCCGGTGACACCCGAGCGGTCGAGGACGAAGGTGACGCCCGCCTTGTGGAGGGCGACGTCCATCATGACCTGGTCGAACGCGCGGTTCATGAAGGTCGCGTAGATCGCGACGACGGGGTGGAGTCCGCCGAAGGCGAGTCCGGCGGCCGAGGCGACGGCGTGCTGCTCGGCGATGCCCACGTCGTACACGCGGTCGGGGAACCGCTGGGCGAACGGCTGCAGACCGGTCGGGCGGAGCATCGCGGCGGTCATCGCGATGATGTCCTCGCGCCGGTCGCCGGCGTCGACGAGGGCGTCCGCGAACACGTCGGTCCACGCCGCGGCATCCGATGCTCCGATGGGCTCACCCGTGACGGGGTCGATTTTGCCGACCGCGTGGAACTGGTCGGCCTCGTCGCGCCGAGCCGGCTCGAAGCCGCGCCCCTTGTCGGTGATCGCGTGCACGATGACGGGGGCGCCGTACTCCTTCGCGAGGCGGAGGGTCTCCTCCATCGCGTCGAGGTCATGCCCGTCGACGGGACCGAGGTACTTGATGTCGAGGTTGGAGTAGAGCGCGATGTTGTTCGTGAACCGGGAGAGGAACCCGTGCGTGCCGCCGCGCACACCGCGGTAGACGGCGCGCCCGATCGGGCCGAACAGGCGCGAGACGTGCGCGGAGCTGCGACGCAGCGTCTGGTAGCTGTCGGCGGTGCGCACGCGGTTGAGGTAGCGGGCCATGCCACCGATGGTCGGCGCGTACGACCGGCCGTTGTCGTTGACGACGATGACGAGGTTGCGGTCGTTGTCGTCGGAGATGTTGTTGAGCGCCTCCCACGTCATCCCGCCCGTCAGCGATCCGTCACCGACGACGGCGACGACGTGACGGTCCTTGCGCCCGGTGCGGGTGAGGGCACGCGAGACGCCGTCGGCCCAGCTGAGCGAGCTCGACGCGTGCGAGGACTCGACGACGTCGTGCGGGCTCTCCGACCGCTGCGGGTAGCCGGCGAGACCGCCGCGGGAGCGGAGCTTCGAGAAGTCCTGTCGCCCGGTGAGCAGCTTGTGGACGTAGGACTGGTGCCCCGTGTCGAAGATGATCGGGTCGTTCGGCGAGTCGAACACTCGGTGGAGCGCGATCGTGAGCTCGACGACGCCCAGGTTCGGGCCGAGGTGACCGCCGGTGCGGGAGACGTTCTCGACGAGGAAGGTCCGGATCTCGTCGGCGAGGATGTGGAGCTCCTCGCTCGAGAATCGGTCGAGGTCACGTGGACCGGTAATTCCCTCGAGAAGACTCATGTCCAGAGTCTACGTGGCCGTACGCGAGAGGACCCCGACTCCACGCGGAGCCGGGGTCCTCTTGACAACGGACCTCAGACGAGCGAACGCAGCACGTACTGCAGGATGCCGCCGTTGCGGTAGTAGTCGGCCTCACCAGGGGTGTCGATACGGACGACCGCGTCGAACTCGATCGTCTGCTTGCCCTCGGGCGAGAACTCGCTGGGCTCGGCGACGACCTTCACCGTCTTCGGGGTGACGCCCTCGTTGAGCTGCTCGAGACCCGTGATCGAGACGATCTCGGTGCCGTCGAGGCCGAGCGATTTCCAGCTCTCCCCCTCGGGGAACTGGAGCGGCACGACACCCATGCCGATGAGGTTCGAGCGGTGGATGCGCTCGAAGCTCTCGGTGATGACCGCCTTGACGCCCAGCAGGCTGGTGCCCTTGGCCGCCCAGTCGCGCGACGAGCCCGAGCCGTACTCCTTGCCGCCGAAGACGACGAGCGGCGAGCCCTGCGCCTGGTAGTTCTGACTCGCGTCGTAGATGTACGACTGCGGGCCGCCCGGCTGCGTGAAGTCGCGGGTGAATCCACCCTCGACGACCTTGCCGTCGTTGACGGCGGCCACGAGCTCGTTCTTCAGGCGGATGTTGGCGAAAGTGCCGCGGATCATGACCTCGTGGTTCCCGCGGCGCGAGCCGTAGGAGTTGAAGTCCTTCTGCGCGACCCCGTGCTCGGTCAGGTACTGGGCGGCGGGGGTGCCCGCCTTGATGTTCCCGGCCGGGCTGATGTGGTCGGTCGTCACCGAGTCGCCGAGGGTCGCCATGACGCGCGCGCCGGAGATGTCGGTGACCGGTGCGGGGGTGCG
This sequence comes from Microbacterium oleivorans, assembly GCF_001644225.1. GTDB lineage: Bacteria > Actinomycetota > Actinomycetes > Actinomycetales > Microbacteriaceae > Microbacterium > Microbacterium gawkjiense. The sequence continues at coordinate 1,062,030 of NZ_LSTV01000001.1, forward strand.
CTCCATGCCGTCGAAGTACGGCGCCTTGCGGACGTACGTCGAGTCCTCGTCCCATTCGAAGACGGGACCGGTGGGCGTGGGCAGATTCTTCCAGCGCTCGTCGCCGTCGAAGACGGTCGAGTACTGCTTGATGAACTGCTCGCGGGAGATCGAGTGGTCGATGACCTCCTGCACCTCGTCGGGCGAGGGCCAGATGTCCTTCAGGAACACGTCGTTGCCGTCCGCGTCCTTTCCGAGGGCGTCGGTCTCGAAGTCGAAGTTCATCGACCCGGCGAGGGCGTAGGCGACGACCAGGGGCGGCGACGCGAGGTAGTTCATCTTCACGTCGGGGCTGATGCGACCCTCGAAGTTGCGGTTGCCCGAGAGCACCGCGGTGACGGCCAGGTCGTTCTCGTTGATGGCCGCCGAGACCTCGTCGATGAGCGGGCCCGAGTTGCCGATGCAGATCGTGCAGCCGTAACCCACGGTGTAGAAGTCGAGCGCCTCGAGCGCCTTGTCGAGCCCGGACTTCTCGTAGTAGTCCGTGACGACCTTCGAGCCGGGGCCGAGCGTCGTCTTGACCCACGGCTTGCGCTTCAGGCCCTTGTCGGTGGCCTTCTTGGCGAGCAGGCCCGCCGCGATCATGACCGACGGGTTCGACGTGTTCGTGCACGAGGTGATGGCCGCGAGGGTCACCGCGCCGTTGTCGAGGAGGTAGGACTGCCCGTCGGGCGTCGTGACCTTGACCGGCTTGGATGCCGCGTGGCGGGCACCGCTCGAGATCATCGAGGGGACGTGCTCGTGGTCGTGCTGGTGCGAGACGCCCTCGGCCGAAACCGTCTCGTGCTCGACACCCGGGGCGGTACCGGGGTCGGAGGCCGGGAACGTGCCCTCGATCTCGACGGAGTCCTCCTCGGCGGCATCCGCGTAGCTGAGGATGTCCTTCTCGAACTGGCTTTTCGCCTCGGAGAGCAGGATGCGGTCCTGCGGGCGCTTCGGGCCGGCGATGGAGGGGACGACCGTGGAGAGGTCGAGCTCCATGAACTCGCTGAAGCTGAGGTCGCGCGCCGGGTCGTGCCAGAGCGACTGAGCCTTCGCGTACGCCTCGACGAGCGCGACGGTCTGCTCGTCGCGACCGGTCAGACGCAGGTAGTCGAGCGTGACGTCGTCGACGGGGAACATGGCGGCGGTCGAGCCGAACTCGGGGCTCATGTTGCCGATGGTGGCACGGTTGGCGAGCGGCACCTGGGCGACGCCCTCGCCGTAGAACTCGACGAACTTGCCGACGACGCCGTGCTTGCGGAGCATGTCGGTGATCGTGAGGACGACGTCCGTGGCGGTCACGCCGGCGGGGATCTCACCGGTCAGCTTGAAGCCCACGACGCGCGGGATCAGCATGGAGACGGGCTGGCCGAGCATCGCGGCCTCGGCCTCGATACCGCCGACACCCCAGCCGAGCACGCCCAGGCCGTTGACCATCGTGGTGTGCGAGTCGGTGCCGACACAGGTGTCGGGGTAGGCGCGCAGCACACCGTCGACGGTGCGGTCGTAGACGACCTTGGCCAGGTGCTCGATGTTGACCTGGTGGACGATGCCGGTGCCGGGCGGGACGACCTTGAAGTCGTCGAAGGCGGTCTGGCCCCAGCGGAGGAACTGGTACCGCTCGCCGTTGCGCTCGTACTCGATCTCGACGTTGCGCTCGAGGGCGTTCTCGCTGCCGAAGAGGTCGGCGATGACCGAGTGGTCGATGACCATCTCGGCGGGCGAGAGCGGATTGATCTTGTTGGGGTCGCCGCCGAGGGCGGTCACGGCCTCGCGCATCGTGGCGAGGTCGACGATGCACGGGACACCGGTGAAGTCCTGCATCACGACGCGCGCGGGCGTGAACTGGATCTCGGTGTTCGGCTCGGCGTCGGGCTGCCAGTTCCCGAGAGCCTCGATCTGCTCCTTCGTGACGTTCGCACCGTCTTCGGTGCGGAGCAGGTTCTCGAGGAGGATCTTGAGGCTGTACGGAAGCTTCTCGTAGCCGGGAACGGTGTCGATGCGGAAGATCTCGTAGTCGGTGTCGCCGACCGTGAGTGTGCTCTTCGCACCGAAGCTGTCAACAGTGGACACGTGTGCTCTCCTTCGTCGGCGGGCGCGGCGTGAGCCGGCCCTCCCATCTTCGCCCCGCCCGGTCCCGGCGGCTAGTGAGGTCTGCCTTACCGTGACGGGCGAAATTTATCTTGATATCAAGATACCTCACGGACGCGTCCGACACGTGTGTCAGACGTCCTCGTCGTCCGTGTCGGCGGCATCCGCGATCCGGGCGATGAGGACTGGTTCCTCCTCGAGGCACATCCCGCGCAGCCGTTCGAGCAGATTCGCGACGCTCGTGGAACTCAGCAGGCGGAACCGGTCGTACTCCCCCAGCGGGGCCATGGCGGCCAGCTGCCACGTCGAGACGACGGGATCGTCGGCCACCTCGGCATCCGGGTCCCACCGCGCTTCGTCGAGGACCGCAGCCAACGTTGCGACACGACGCACGACGCGCTCTACCTCACGGCGCAGCGGCAGGACGTCCTCGTCCCAGGCGAGCGGCGCGACCGGTGACACGTCCGCCACGGGATGCGGGTCGTCCTCACCCCACCTGTCGACGGCGATCCGCTCCCCTCCCACCGCGATCACGAACAGGTCCTCCGCGCCCGCCTCGACCCGGACGATGCGCGCCAGGGTTCCGAGCATCGCGCGCTCGTCGCCGCCCCCGGCCTCGAATCCGCGCTCGATCAGGACCACCCCGAACGACGGGTCGTCGGCATCGAGCAGCCGCCCGATCATCGTGAGGTACCGCGGCTCGAAGACGCGCAGCGCGAGCGGCGTGTGCGGGAGCAGCACGCTTCCCAGCGGGAACATCGGCACGGCGTCCATGGGCTCAGTCAATCAGCCCGGCGGCGCCGGTGGGGTGGTTCCTCAGCTCTCGTCGAGGCGCGGGACACGCGGCGGGTACAGCGCCCGGACCGCGAGCCATGTCACGGCGACCATCGGGGCGAACAGCGGAAGACCCATGACGAGTTTGAGCGTGCCGAGTGCTGCGACCTCTCCCGCGAGGTACAACGGGAGCTGCACGGCCAGCCGGACGTAGAACAGCGCCGCCCACGCGATCGTGAGCCAGAAGAAGGCACGACGCTTGCGTCGGTCGGCGCGCCACGCGGTGCCCTCGTTCATGAGGAAGCCGACGGCGAGCCCGATGAGCGACCAGCCGATCAGTGCCGAGATCAGCAGACCGGTGCCGTACGCGGCGTTCGTGATCAGCCCGGGGACGAAGTTGTCCTCGCCGCGACCGGTGAACAGCGCGAGCGCGGCGGCGACACCCGTCGCGACGAGACCGCCGAAGGCGGCGGCGGCCGGCGACCGCTGGAGGAGCCGGATGATCGTGAACACGGCCGCGAGTCCCACCGACGCCACGAGCGAGAGGACGAGGTCCTGCCCGGTGACGGTGAAGAGGACGACGAAGACGAGACCGGGGAGGACGGATTCGGCGATGCCGCGCCATCCCCCCATCGCCCGCCAGACGACGTGACCGGTCGTCGCATCCTCGGCCGGATCCAGTCCGGCCCGCTTCGCCGCACCGCCCAGGGCCTGCCCGAGCAGCTCGGACGCCGTCGCACCCTCGGATGCGGCCGGGGGGACGAGGTCGGGGCGGGGCGTCGAGGGCTCGTCGGATCCGCCCTGGTCCTGCGACGCGGTCATGCGCTGCCGGGAGAGGCGGGCATCTTCAGCGGGATCAGGTCGCGCGGCGGCATGGGGGTCGCTCCCCGCACCACGACGATCGATCGGAAGAGGTCCTCGACCTGCGCCGCAGCGTCGATGTCGCTCGCGGCGGCTCCGCCGATGACGCCGCGCAGGAACCACCGGGGACCGTCGACACCCACGAACCGGGCGAGACGCTTGCCGGCCGCGCCGTCGGCTCCCGCGACGGGGACCTCGGCGAGCAGCTCGGGACCGAGCGGACCCTCGCGCTCCTCGACACGACCGCCCTGCTGGCGCACCTGCTGTCGGATCTGCTCACGCGTCTCCTCCCACAGGCCGCTCGAGCGCGGCGCGGCGAAGGGCTGGACCTGCAGCGTAGAGCCTGCGTAATCGAGGCCGACGGCCACGATGCGCTTGGTCTGCTCCTCGACCTCGAGACGCAGGTTCAGGCCCTCGCGGGGCAGCACCTTCACGCCGCCGAGATCGATGTACGGACGGACGGGGTTGGCCTCCGCCTCGTCGAAGGGACCGTTGCTGGCACGATCGCTCGGTGCCGACTTGGGGGCGAGCTCGTCGCTCATGCGGGTTGTCCTGTCGTGTAGCCGGTGGATCCGAATCCCCCGTCGCCGCGCACACTGTCGGGAAGCGCGTCGACGGGGAGGAAGGTCGCCCGCGAGACGGGCATGACGATGAGTTGGGCGATGCGGTCGCCGGGCGCGACGTCGAACGCCTCTGCGGCATCCGTGTTCAACAGCGTGACCTTGATCTCGCCGCGGTAGCCGGCATCCACCGTGCCCGGGGAGTTGACCACCGTGATGCCGTGCTTCGCCGCGAGACCGCTGCGCGGCACGACGAAGGCGACGTAGCCTTCGGGCAACGCGATGCGCACGCCGGTGCCGATCAGGGCGCGCTGCCCGGGGGCGAGTCGGACCCGCTCCGTGGCGACGAGGTCGGCACCCGCGTCGCCCGGGTGCGCGTAGACGGGGACCTGAGCCGAGATAATGGGAACGTCCACGGTATCCATCACCCCCCGAGGCTAATGCACAACACCGACCGCTCCGCTCCCCCCTCGTACCGCGAGCGGCTGAGCCCGTCGCTGTGGCTGCTGGTCAGTGCCGCGGTGTGCGCGCCGATGGCCGCGGTGACCTTCGCGCCGATCGACACGACCCTCGCGCTCGTGGTCGGTCTGGCCGTCGGCGTGGGCCTCGTCTCGGCACTCATCGCCGGCGCTCCGGTCGTCTCGGTGAGCGACGGCGAGCTCCGCGTGGGCCGCGCGCACATCGCCGTCAGCGACCTCGGCGAGCCCGAGATCCTCGCCGGCGAGGCCGCGCGGGCCGCCCGCGGCAGCGACCTCCGCCGCGACGACTGGCACCTCCTGCGCGGAGGCATCGACGGTGTCGTCCGCGTTCCCGTCGCAGACGAGGACGACCCCACGGCGCGGTGGGTGTTCTCGTCCCGCACCCCCGAGAGGGTGGCGGCGATGATCACCCGCGCGCAGCGGGGTCGCTGAGACCTGGAGGTCGGGGCCGGTCAGGCCGCGCACTCGGTGCAGATGGCACCGATGGAGGTCTGGTGGTCGATCTGGGTGCGGTGCTTCACGAGGAAGCACTCGACACAGGTGAACTCGTCCTCCTGCGGAGGCAGGACGACGACGTCGAGGTCGACGTCGGAGAGGTCGGCGCCGGGCAGTTCGAAACCGCTCGGGTTGTCGGAGTCCTCGACGTCGACCGAGCCGGACATCTTGTCCGGGACGCGTTCCTTCAGAGCCTCGATCGACTCGCTGTCGTCTTCGGTCTTGCGGGGGGCGTCGTAATCCGTGGCCATGCGAGAACGTCTCAACTTTCGGGGTGTTGCAGTGGGTGCGGCCCGTTCGGGCGGCCATAGTTTGCATCACGCACCCGTGAATCGCAAATGGGCCGCCGGGTCGCCGCCGCCTTTCGGAGGGGCCTCACCGCAAACTCGCGGCACGCCCCGGATATTCCCGTCGCCGGGCGCCCGCCGTGACACCATGGGCGCACACGCTGGATCTGGAGGACGTCCGCATGGAACAGCTCAAAGTGATCGGCACCGAGGACGGTCGCCTCATGCTCGCGACCGACGCCGGTGACCGCTTCTCGCTCGCCGTCGACGAGGCGCTGCGCACGCAGTTGCGCCGCCTGCAGCGCGACGCCGAACCTCGACTCGCCCGCCCCAACCCCCGCGACATCCAGGCGCACATCCGTGCCGGGATGTCGGCTGAGGACGTCGCCCAGCTGCTCGGAGTCCGCGTCGAGGACGTCCAGCGTTTCGAAGGGCCCGTCCTCGCCGAGCGCGAGCACGTCGTCGACCAGGCCCTCGCCGTGACCGTGCTGATCGGCGGCGAGCTCGACCCCGGGGCGCAGCCCACGTTCGGCAACGCCGTGCGCGCGAAGCTCGCCGAGGCGGGCGCGACCGGCGAACGGTGGACGAGCTGGAAGGACCAGAACGGCTGGACCGTGAAGCTCGAGTTCACCGTCGGCGAGGTCGAGCACGACGCGCGGTGGTCGTTCGACCCCCGCCGATCCTCGCTCGCACCCCAGAACTCCGACGCGACGCAGCTCTCCCGGCAAGGCTCCCTCCCGGAGGGCCTCATCCCTCGCCTGCGCGCCCTCGACACCGCTCCGCAGAAGGATGCCTCACGGTTCGACAGCGGATCGTTCGGTCCCCGCGGGCTCGTCGCCCCCGACGGCGCGGCCGAAGCGACCGACGATCGCCCCTCCTCCTCGGCGGCTGTCCAGCAGGCCGCGATCAAGCGTGCCCCGGACGCCCCGGTGACCTCCGCGGAGACGGCCGACCTCCTCGAGGCGCTCCGCCGCCGCCGCGGACAGCGCGAGCCGATGCCGACGGAGCAGGCCGAACAGCGGTCGTCGAGCCCGGTCGCCCTGTTCGACGCGCTCGAGACGCCCGAGGAGCCCACCCCGGACGAGCCGGCACCCACCGAGACCGAGGCGAGCGAGGTTCCGGCCGAGCAGACGCGCCGCCGCGGACGCACGTCGATGCCGTCGTGGGACGAGATCGTCTTCGGCGCCCGCACCGAGGACGGCTGAGCGTCAGGCGAACGACCCCAGCCGCACCATGGGGACGACGCGCTCCTGATCGGTGAGGGATCCGTGTTGCCCGATCATGCTTTGCGGCCGCTTGTCCGGCTCCCTGTCGTCGTAGTACGCGACCGCTGAGCGGGCGGCCACCAGGACGTCGCCGATGCGAGGGAGCACCTCCGCGTCCACGATCTCGCCGAACAGGCCCGCCGCGACCGCCTCGTCGCGCGACAGCACCCAGGACCTTCCGGACTCGGCCTCGTGCCAACGCCGGAGGACGTCGTCCGCGCGTCCCTCCTCCGTGTAGAGGTGGAGCATGCGCGGCTCGCCGCCCACGATGCGGACGTCGTCCACCAGCGGATCGCCGTCCTGCAGGAGCAGGTGACGGTGCCGCGGGACGTCGACCACCCCGTGGTCGGCCGTGACGACGGCACCCGCGTGGGCGCCCATCGCCGTGTCGAGATCGCGCGCCGCCGCGTCGACGGTCTCCAGCGCGGCCGACCATTCGTCGCTCTCCCACCCGCGCGCGTGCGCGATCGTGTCGAGCTCGGGGATGTAGGTGTAGACGAGGGCGCCAGGATGCCGCAACGCGAGATCCGCGGAGCGCTCCATGCGCTCCGCTATGGTCGTGGCCCCGATGAACTCCGCGCCGCGCTGCAGCGCGCGGGTGAACCCGGTCGCGGCGTACCGCGGCGACGAGACGACGAAGCAGGGTCGCCCGGCTGCGGTCTCGCGTTCGAGGATCGGCGCGCAGCGCTGCCACGTGAGCGGATCGAGACCGTCGGTCTCCCAGCCCTTGAGCTGATTCGGTGCCAGGTCGGTGCCCGGCACCCGCACGCGGTAACCGACGAGGCCGTGCCGGCCCGGCGACTCCCCGGTGAGCAGGCTCGTGAGCGCCGCCGCCGTCGTCGCGGGGAAGACGGTGCGCGCGGCATCCTTCTTCGTCATGCGTCCGGCGAGGAATCGGGCGTACCCGGCGCGGGCGGTGAGGTTCGATCGACCGAGTCCGTCGACCATGACGACGATCGCCGATCGTGCCGGCGCGAACCACTCGCCGCGCCCCTGTAGCGAGGCCAGGATCTGCGGCACGACACCGGTGAGGCTCCGGGCCGTGGGCGGGTCCGCGGGTAGGCTGGCAGTCATCCGGGTCAGTCTTCCACACGGCGCAACGCTGCCGTCCTGACCCCTGGCAGCATCTCCCGAAGACCGATCGAGGCCATGGCATCGCGCACTCCCCCTCCCCCTCCCGCCGTTGAACGCATCGAGGACGTCGATCTCGCCGACGAGATGCAGGGGTCCTTCCTGGAGTACGCGTACTCGGTCATCTACTCCCGTGCCCTGCCCGATGCGCGGGACGGCCTGAAGCCGGTGCAGCGCCGCATCCTGTTCCAGATGTCGGAGATGGGGCTGCGCCCCGACCGAGGCCACGTCAAGAGCGCGCGCGTCGTCGGCGACGTCATGGGCAAGCTCCACCCGCACGGCGATTCGGCGATCTACGACGCGCTCGTCCGCCTCGCCCAGGACTTCGCCCTCCGCGTCCCGCTCGTCGACGGCCACGGCAACTTCGGCTCGCTCGACGACGGTCCCGCTGCGGCGCGGTACACGGAGGTCCGACTCGCGGCATCCGCCCTCGCACTCACGGAGAACCTCGACGAGGACGTCGTCGACTTCATCCCGAACTACGACGGCCAGTTCCAGCAGCCCGAGGTGCTGTCGGCCGCCTTCCCGAACCTCCTCGTCAATGGGGCGACCGGCATCGCCGTCGGCATGGCGACCAACATGGCGCCGCACAACCTCATCGAGGTCGTCTCGGCCGCTGTCCACCTGCTCGAGCACCCCGACGCGACCCTCGACGAGCTCATGGAGTTCGTGCCGGGTCCGGACCTCCCCGGCGGCGGCGTCATCGTCGGACTCGACGGCATCAAGGAGGCGTACGAGACCGGTCGCGGCTCCTTCCGCACCCGCGCGAAGACGTCGATCGAATCGCTCGGCCCGCGCCGCACCGGCATCGTCGTCACCGAGCTCCCCTACATGGTCGGCCCCGAGCGGGTGATGGAAAAGATCCGCGACGCCGTCACCGCGAAGAAGCTCACCGGCATCTCGGACCTGACCGACCTCACCGACCGCAACAACGGTCTGCGGCTCGTGATCAGCATCAAGACGGGCTTCGACCCGAACGCCGTGCTCGAGCAGCTGTACCGCCTGACTCCGCTTGAGGACTCGTTCGGCATCAACAACGTCGCCCTCGTCGCGGGTCAGCCGCAGACGCTCGGGCTGAAGGACCTCCTGCGGGTGTATCTGGACCACCGCATCCAGGTCGTCACGCGGCGCAGCCGCTACCGGCTCGCTCGCAAGCAGGAACGCCTCCACCTCGTCGAGGGCCTCCTCATCGCGATCCTCGACATCGACGAGGTCATCCAGGTGATCCGCACCTCGGACGACAGCGACCAGGCCCGCACACGACTCATGGACGTGTTCGACCTCTCGCAGCCGCAGGCCGAGTACATCCTCGAACTGCGCCTGCGCCGGCTGACGAAGTTCTCGCGTGTCGAGCTCGAGAGCGAGCGCGACACCCTGAAGGCCGACATCGCCGCACTGGAGGAGCTGCTGGCCAGCGACGTGCTCCTGCGCCGTCAGGTCGCGAAGGAGTTGGATGCCGCGGCCGAGGCCTTCGGCACGCCCCGCCGCACCCTGCTCATGAACGGCGGACCGGTCACCCCGCGCGGCCGCGCCGCTGCCCCCGCCGATCTGCAGATCGCCGACGCCCCCTGCCGCGTCTTCCTGTCTGCGACCGGTCGCATGGTGCGCGCCGAGCTGGTGCCCGACGCACCGGGAGGCGGCATCGTGCCGCCGGCCCGCCGATCCAAGCACGATGCCATCCGGTCGGCGGTCGACACGACGACCCGCGGCGACCTGGGCGCGGTGACCACGCTCGGACGCCTCGTCCGGTTCACCCCGGTCGACCTCCCCTCGGTCCCGGCGAACTCGGTGCAGCTGGCGGCCGGCACACGCGCCGCGCAGTACCTCGGGTTGGGCGCGAAGGAGCATGTGCTCGCCCTCGTCCCGTTGACGGCCGACGCGCCGATCGCGCTGGGCACGGCGCAGGGCGTCGTCAAGCGTGTCGCGGCGACCGAGCTCCCGGCCGGCAAGCCGGACGTCGAGATCATCGCGCTCAAGCCGGGCGACACCGTCGTCGGGGCGGCGCTCGCGGCGGACGGGACCGAACTCGTCTTCGTCACGACCGATGCCCAGCTGCTGCGGTTCGATGCCGCGGCCGTGCGTCCCCAGGGCCGCTCGGCGGGCGGCATGGCCGGCATCCGTCTGGCAGGCGACGCCCGTGTGATCGCGTTCACCGCCGTAGCCGCGACCGACGACACCGTCGTCGCGACCGTCGCCGGATCCACCGCGGCCCTGCCGGGGACGGATGCCGGATCCGCGAAGGTCTCCGCCTTCACCGAGTTCCCCGCCAAGGGGCGTGCGACCGGTGGCGTGCGCGCGCAGCGATTCCTGCGCGGCGAGGACGCGCTCATCCTCGCCTGGGTGGGCGATGCCCCCCGCGCCGTGGGCGCGGACGGCTCGGTCCGGCAGCTGCCCGAACCGGGAGCGAAACGCGACGCCTCCGGCCAGGCCCTCGACGCCGTCATCGGCGCCATCGGCACCGCGGTCTCCTGAGACGGCACGGCGTGGCTCGGCGCGGCATCCATGTGGAGATCGACATCGCCGCGACGATGGAGCACCTCTGGGCGCTCACCCAGAACCCCGAGCTGCACCCGCGCTGGGACGTCCGATTCTCGCGGATCCAGCCGACGGACACCGACGCGTCCGGGAGGCAGCGGTTCACGTACGAACGCCGGACGCCGCTCCACACGGTGCGGGGCACGGGTGTCAGCCTGGGTGAGCGCCTGCGGCCCGACGGCACCCGGACGTCGGCGCTGCGTTTCTCGACCACCGATCGGCTCTCACCGATCCGCCGGGGACGGGGGTACTGGCGCTACATCCCCCTCCCCGACGGCCGGGTGCGATTCGTGACGGGGTACGACTACGACCCCGGGTGGGGCCCCGCCGACGTCTTCGTGCGTCCGCTTCTCGGTTGGGCCACGGCATGGAGCTTCGACCGGCTGCGCATCTGGGCAGAGACGGGGGTCGCCCCGGAGCGCTGGGGCCTCGTCGCCGTCCTCGCCTGGTGGCGCGCGGACCGACCTCGCGCGGCGCGGTGCGGTCGTCGACCCGCCGGCCGGCACGCGCTCGACGACGCCCCCGCCACCCTCGCCGACCTTCGGGAGCCGACATGACCTCGCTCTTCCGCACCGCCATGGGAGCGGACTTCGATCGCCTGCAACCGCAGCTCCAGCGTCGTTTCGACGTCGGACTGACGGGCGGCATGGCTTGCGTGGGACGCGGGGTCATGACGCAGATCACGCGCGGCCCGTGGTGGACGGTGCCGTTCCTGCAGATCGGGCGCCTCCGCAACATCCTCGTCCCCGACGTGGGCGCCGACGTCCCCTTCACCATCGCCAACTACCCCTACCTCGATCCGTACGGACGGGAGACGGTCACCTTCGTGCGCGAGTACCGGGTCCGCGGCAGGAGGCGCCGCTTCGACGCGACGATGGTGGCAGGGCACGACGGGATCGTCGACTACCTGGGGACCCACCAGCACCTCGCGGTGGACCTCGACGTGTCGGCGGAGCCCGACGGGTCACTCCTCCTGCGCAGCGGCGCGCAGCGCTTCTACGAGGGGCCGGTCGCCTTCCGCTTCCCGATGCTGTTCAGCGGCCGCGCGACTCTCCGCGAGCGGTTCGACGAGACCGACGGACGGTTCCACGTCGACCTTCGCGTCGACAACGACCGCTTCGGGTACCTCTTTTCGGCTACCGAGGGTCCTTTACGTGCGAGTGGATGCCGGCATCCGACGCCCCGGCTCATCTGAAGCCGCGTCGCCACGAGCGGCGCCTCTGAGTCAGGCGGTCAGTTTCGCCTTGACGTAGGCGACGATCGCGTTCGCGTGGCCGTGGCCGAGGCCGTGCTCCTCCTTGAGGAGCCCCACCGTCTCCATGTGCGTCCTCGTGTCGAGCGCGTCGGCCGCGAGGTCGAGCCAGTGCTGCATGGGCTGCCCATACGTCTTCTCGATGCTCGGGAAGTACGACGCCGGCCCCTTCGGCTTGTCGCCGGGGCCGATCATGGGAGCGACGACGCGGTGGGAGGTCATGCGCACAGAGTAGACCCGACGGAAGTCTGGGTCAGGCGTCGATCCGCTCGCGGTCGAGCCGTTCGCTCGAGGTGACGATGAAGTCCCGGCGGGGCGCCACCTCGGATCCCATGAGCAGCTCGAAGACGGTGGAGGCGACTTCGGCGTCCTGCACCCGCACGCGGCGGAGAGTGCGTCCCGCGCGGTCCATCGTCGTCGTCGCGAGCTGGTCCGCGTCCATCTCGCCGAGGCCCTTGTAGCGCTGCACCGGCTCCTGCCACCGCTTGCCCGACTTTGTCAGCTTCGCAAGCAGCGTGTGCAGTTCCTGCTCGCTGTAGGTATAGATCGTCTCGTTGGGCTTGGAGCCGGGGTTCATGACGACGACGCGGTGCAGCGGCGGCACGGCGGCGTACACCCGACCCTCTTCGATGAGGGGCCGCATGTACCGGAAGAAGAGGGTGAGCAACAGCGTGCGGATGTGTGCGCCGTCGACGTCGGCGTCGCTCATCAGGATGATCTTGCCGTAGCGGGCGGCCTCGAGGTCGAAGGAGCGGCCCGAACCGGCACCGATCACCTGGATGATCGCGGCGCACTCGGCGTTCGAGAGCATGTCGCTGATCGACGCCTTCTGGACGTTGAGGATCTTGCCGCGGATCGGCAGCAGCGCCTGATACTCGCTGTTGCGGGCGTGCTTGGCCGTCCCGAGGGCTGAGTCCCCCTCGACGATGAACAGTTCCGACTCGGCGACGTCGTTCGTCCGGCAGTCGGCGAGCTTCGTCGGCAGCGAGGACGACTCGAGCGCGTTCTTCCGGCGCTGGGTCTCCTTGTGCGTGCGCGCCGAGATGCGCGCCTTCATCTCGGAGACGACCTTCTCGAGCAGCAGGGCGGTCTGCGCCTTGTCGTCCCGCTTCGTCGAGGCGAACTTGGCGGCGAGCTCTTTCGAGACCACCGACGTGACGATGTTGCGGACGGCCGGCGTGCCCAGGATCTCCTTCGTCTGGCCCTCGAACTGGGGCTCCGGCAGGCGGACGGTCAGCACCGCCGACAGTCCCGCGAGGATGTCGTCCTTCTCGATCTTGTCGTTCGCACCGACCTTGAGCTTGCGGGCATTCGACTCGATCTGCCCGCGCAGCGTCTTCATGAGGCCCTGCTCGAAGCCCTGCTGGTGCGTGCCGCCCTTCGGCGTCGCGATGATGTTCACGAACGAGCGGGTGACCGTCTCGTAGCCCGTCCCCCACCGCAGCGCGATGTCGACCTCGCACTCGCGCTGCACATCGGTCGGCACCATCGCACCCGACGGCTGCAAGATGGGAACGGTCTCGGTGAACGTGCCCGTGCCGGTGAGACGCCAGGTGTCGGTGATCGGGGCATCCGGTGCGAGGAAGTCGGCGAACTCCGAGATGCCGCCGTCGAAGCGGTAGCTCGTCTCGATGGTTTCCGCGGCGCGCTGGTCGACGATCACGATCTCGAGCCCCGGCACGAGGAAGGCCGTCTGGCGGGCGCGCTGCTCCAGCTCGCTGAGATCGAACGCTGCGTCCTTTGTGAAGATCTGACGATCGGCCCAATAGCGGATGCGGGTGCCGGTGACGCCCTTGGCCGCCTTACCGACGACGCGCAGCTCGCTCGACTTCTCGAACGGGCGGAAGCCGGACGACGGGGAATCGCCCTCGAAGATGCCGGGCTCACCCCGGTGGAACGACATGGCGTACGTCTTGCCCGCCCGGTCGACCTCGACGTCGAGCCGCTCCGAGAGCGCGTTGACGACGGACGCACCGACACCGTGGAGACCACCGGATGCCGCGTACGACCCACCGCCGAACTTGCCACCCGCGTGCAGCTTGGTGAAGACGACCTCGACACCCGTCAGGCCGGTGCGCGGTTCGACGTCCACCGGGATGCCGCGCGCCCGGTCACGGACCTCGACGCTGCCGTCGGCGTGCAGGATGATCTCGATGCGGTCGCCGTGTCCGCCGAGGGCTTCGTCGACCGAGTTGTCGATGATCTCCCACAGGCAGTGCATGAGTCCGCGGGAGTCGGTCGAGCCGATGTACATACCGGGCCGTTTGCGCACGGCCTCGAGCCCTTCCAGGACCTGGAGATGATGGGCGGAATACTCGGCTGTCACGATCTCCCATCGTATGCGGCACCCCCGACACGACGCCGACCGACACACACGCCGTCATGAGGTCGACACGCACAGGGGGCGCATACCGTACGCGCACAGCGAAATGTCATGCAATGGCGGCATACCCGCAACATCGGCGTGGTTGTATTGCGTGACAGTTCACCCGTCTTGAGCAGTACGAGGAGGCACCTGACATGAGCACGTCGACCACCACCGAGCCCGGAGCCGTCCTCGAACACCGCCTGACGGCGATGGATCGCTGCGACTCCTGCGGAGCCCAGGCCTACATCGCCGCCGAGGTCAACGGGAGCGAACTCCTGTTCTGCGCCCACCACGGCCGCAAGTACGAAGAGAAACTCCGCGCCGTCGCCACCTCGTGGCACGACGAGACCGCCCGCCTGACCGAGTCGGTCTGAGCCGCGGCATCCCGATCACGACGAAAGCCCCCTGCGATGCAGGGGGCTTTCGCGTTGCCGGTCAGAAGCCGACGGCAGCCTGGTACACCGGGAGGAGGCCCGTCCGCACACCCGACGCCGACGGCTTCGGCTGGAAGACGCTGGAGTTGTGGTTGCCCTCGATGACGACGGGACCGTTCGCGGTGATCGCGATGTCCCACCCCGCGTAGGGCGCCTCGGGCGTCCGACGGGCGAGGGCGGCGACCAGATCGAGGACCTCGCTGTAGAGCGGCACCCGGAATCCGACGATCGGCGTTCCCGTCACGGGGTGCTCGCGGTAGACGTTGCTGTTCTTGTCGACACCGGGGTACAGCGCGACGCCCTCGTCGTCGAGCATCGTGAACATCCCGCCCGAGGCGAAGTTGTCGATGACGTCGCCGTTGCCGATGCGCAGCACGGCCGCCAGCAGGTGCACACGGTCGTCTTTGTCGAGGAACGTGATGAGCCGGACGGTGTTGACCGCGTCCGGGTACAGCGCCGACATCTCGGGGTGCTGCACGATGAACTCGTCGAGCACCGTCTGGCCCTGGGCGGTCACCTCGGCCCGGAACCGCGCGGGGTCGACGTCGGGGCCGACCTCGTGGAGCTCGATCCCCCCGCCGCCGTGACCCTCGTTGGGCTTGGCCAGCACACGCGGGTGCCGGGAGAGGAACGCCGCCAGCTGCGCGTCGTCGACGTCCCGCAGATCGATCGTCTCGCGACCGAGCAGATCGGCGTACTCGCGGGCGAACCGGCGCTTGTCCTCGAGCTTCGAGCGCCCCTCGGGCGTGTTGTACATCTTCGTGATCCGGAAGGATTTCGGATGCGTCATCCACGTCTTCCGCTCACGCGCGTTCAGGAGTCGGATGTCCCACACCGCGTAGTCGCGGAAAGCCATGTCGTAGCGCACCGAGCACCACAGCATGTCCGCGATGATCACCGGCAGCGGCGCCTTCGACACCCGCTGGACGGTCCGCGCGAACTCGACGAGGTTGCCCGGGCGGAGCTTGCGTGCGCGACGGATCAGGTACTGCAGGCGGACGCGGATGCGGCGCATGTCGGTCCCTTCGGTTGGGGTCGGTCAGAAGCGCATCGCAGCGCGGTAGCGGGGCAGCAGACCGCGACGGATGCCGGAGACCGAGGGCTTCGACTGGAAGACGCCGGAGTTGTGGTTGCCCTCGATGACGACGGGGCCGTCGGGCGTGATGGCGATGTCCCACCCGATGTACGGGAAGGCAGGCACGCGACGCGCGAGCCGGTCGACGAGCTCGAGAACCTCGTCGTAGAGCGGCACCTGGAACCCGGTGATGGGTGTTCCCGTCGCGGGGTGCTCGGCGAAGGGGCGCCCCTCCTCGTCGCTGGCGGCGTGGAGGGCACGACCCTGCTCGTCGAGCATCGTGTACATGCCGCCGTTGCTGAAGTTGTCGATGACGCCGCCGTTGCCGATCTTCAGCACACCCGCGAGGACGTGCACCTCGCCGTCGGGATCGAGATAGGACACCATCCGGAGCGAGTTGACGCTCCCGGGGTACAGCGCCGCCATGTCGGGATGCTGCACGAGCACCTCTTCGACGAGCGTCTGACCGTCGGCGAGCAGTCGCTCGCGGAAGGCGTCGACGTCATCGATGTCGGCGGAGTCGACGAGCGTGATCCCGTTGCCGCCCACGCCGCCGGGGTTCTTGGCGATGATGCGCGGGTGACGGGCGACGAAGGCGGCGAAGGCCGCGGCATCCGACTCACCGAGGTCGAGCCACTCACGACCCAACTCGGGCCCGAAACGGGTGGCGAACTGGAGCTTGTCATCGAAGATCGCCCGCTGCGCGTTGTCGTTCAGGCGTCGCGAGAGGTGGAACGACTTGGGGTCGGTCATGTACGTCTTGCGTTCACGACCCTTGAGGATGCGGAAGTCCCACTCCGAGTAGTTCTCGAACGTCGTCTCGTAGCGGACCGAGCACCACGCCATGTCGGCGACGACCCACCACAGCGGCGCCTTCGACAGCCGCGCCGACTGGCGCGCGAACTGCAGGACGCGCTCGGTGTCGAAGTTGACCACCCGGCGCACGAAGAAGCGGGCACGGCGGTAGAGCCTGTTGACGGCGCCCACGGTCAACCCTTCGACGGACGGATGATGCCGAGCGGCGTGGACTGGTGTCCCTGACCGAGCGGGTTGTCCGAGAGGATGCGGACGAGCCGCTGCTCCCCCGCCTTGTCGAGCGTCGACCCGAGGATGTTGCCACCGATGTCGTTGATGTCGACGACCGCCACCTCGAACGCGCCGCCGAGACGGGACTTCAGGCGCGCGGCCACGGCGGCCGGCTCCTTCGGACCGAGCACGACCGCCTTGTTGTACGGCGGGATCGTGTGCGGAGTCGGGCCGTCGATCGACCGCGCCTTGTCGCCGGCGATCCGGTAGAAGTCACCGCGTCGTCCGAACAGCTTCGTGATCGCGGCAACGCCGGCGGCGAACAGGATGCGGGGCGTCCCGCATTCGCGCAGCGCCATCTCCATCGTCTCGGGCATGCCCAGGCCGATGCCGTACTTCGTCTTGACGACGTAGCGCGAGAGGAAGCGGGCGAGCGGGCGCGGCGCGATGTCCTCGACGAGGTACGACCTGCCCTGCGTGATCGCGACGATCTTCTCCGTCACGAACAGCAGATCACCGGGCTGCAGCTCGGGCGAGGCGTAGGTCGCGACGATCTCGTCGATGTCCTCGCCCGGCATGACGACGTGCGTCCGGATCGGGATCCGGGCGTACGTCGCGCCGTCGACCGCTCGCGTGAGCTCCTTACCCTCGTTCGCGGCGCCGCTCATTCGAGGTAGTCCCGGAGCGACTGCGACCGCGACGGGTGCCGCAGCTTCGCCATCGTCTTGGACTCGATCTGACGGATCCGCTCACGCGTGACGCCGAACGTGTCGCCGATCTGGTCGAGCGTCTTGGGCTGACCGTCGCCGAGGCCGAACCGCATCCGGATGACACCCGCCTCGCGCTCACTGAGTGAGTCGAGCAGGGACTCCAGCTGACGCTGCAGCATCGTGAACCCGACGGCGTCGGCGGGGACCACGGCCTCGGTGTCCTCGATGAGGTCACCGAACTCGCTGTCGCCGTCCTCACCGAGGGGCGTGTGGAGCGAGATGGGCTCGCGGCCGTACTTCTGGACCTCGATGACCTTCTCGGGCGTCATGTCGAGCTCGCGGCTGAGCTCCTCGGGCGTGGGCTCGCGACCCAGGTCCTGCAGCATCTGCCGCTGCACGCGGGCCAGCTTGTTGATGACCTCGACCATGTGGACGGGGATGCGGATCGTGCGCGCCTGGTCGGCCATCGCGCGGGTGATCGCCTGACGGATCCACCAGGTGGCGTAGGTCGAGAACTTGAAGCCCTTGGTGTAGTCGAACTTCTCGACGGCACGGATGAGGCCGAGGTTGCCCTCCTGGATGAGGTCCAGGAACTGCATGCCGCGACCGGTGTAGCGCTTGGCCAACGAGACGACCAGTCGCAGGTTCGCGCCGAGCAGGTGGCTCTTGGCGCGCTGCCCGTCACGGGCGACCCACTGCAGGTCGAGACCCAGCTGCGACGACTTCTCGGCCGCCGTCATGTGCGAGAGCTTCTCCTCGGCGAACAGGCCCGCCTCGATCCGCATCGCGAGCTCGACCTCTTCGGCCGCGTTGAGGAGCGGGACCTTACCGATCTGCTTCAGGTAGTCCTTGACCGGGTCGGCGGTCGCACCGGTGATCTGCGTCGAGTAGACCGGGACCTCGTCGTCGTCCGAGGACGAGATGACGATCGCGCCCGTCGGGAGCGGCTCGGTGAAGGCAGGCTTCGCGGGCTCGTCCTCGTCCTCGCCGTCCGCCTTCTCGGCATCCTTCTTCGTGTCGTCGTCCGAAGCGTCGTCGGCGGCGTCGACGTCGATCTCGACCTCGTCGACTTCTTCGTCCTCGTCCTCGTCGTCGGCTGCCTTCTTGGCGCGTGCCTTGGCCGGGGACGCCTTCGTCGCGGCCGGCTTCTTCGCCGCGGCCTTGCGAGCCGGAGCCTTCTTCGCCGGGGTGGTCGCCGCCTCGGGCTCGACCGCTTCGGCGTCGTCGACCGTGTCGGCCGCGCGTGTACGGGTGGTCCTCGTGCTCGAAGTCACGTTTCGCCTTTCACCGACGGCACTCCGCCGGGTTTCGGACACTAGTAAGACCCTTGTCAAGTCCGCCGGACTCGCACGGAAGCGACTCCACGGGCCCGACAACGGGTCATTTCGTCCATTCTCTCATACGTCTCGGATGCATGAAGGACGTACCCGTGTCAACACCGAATACCTTGTGCGCATTCCCCGGCGGGATGCTGTCACGGCGGCGCGGAGTGCGACTCAGCCGAGCCCGGGGCGCCGGTCGTCGTCGCCGGAGGGACGGTTCGCGAGGAACCGCTCGAGCTCGGCGGCCAGCTCGTCGGCGGACGGCAGATCGCCGGTGTGGATGATCGGCTGGGCCTGCGTCGAGCCCGCCATGTAGGCGTCGTAACGATTCTCGAGGTTGCCGAGCATGGCCGTCAGTTCCTCACTGGCCGCGACCTGGTCATCCACCTTCTCGAGGTACTCCCGGTTCTCCTCGCGGAGGGTGTCGCTGTCGAAGACGAGACCGGTCGCGACGGAGACGCTGTCGAGCGCGGCGATCGCCGCCGCGGGGAAGTCCGTCTCCGCGAGGTAGTGCGGCACCAGCAGGGCGAACCCGGACACCGAGACACCGGCGTCCGAGAGCCGGTACTCGAGGAGGTGCCCGGCGGTCGAGGGGACCTGGGTGCGGGGCTTCCACACGGAGTGCGCCTCGGTGAGGTCGGCGCGGTTGCCGCTGACCGTCGTCCCCAGCGGCCGCGTGTGGGGCACCGGCATCGGGATCGCGTGCACCCAGGTGACCGACCGGACCTGGAGCCCCTCGGCGAGTCCGACGACGGTGTCGACGAAGGCCTCCCAGGCGAAGTCGGGCTCGTAGCCGGACAGCAGGACGAAGGGCTGACCCAGCGAGTCGTGGACCAGCGCGAGGTCGAGGCGGGGAGGCTGGTAGTCCTCGAGGTGGTCGCCGTTGAAGGTGATGAGCGGCCGGCGGGCACGGTAGTCGAACAGCACGTCCGGGTTGAAGGTGATGACCGGTTGCGGGTCGAGCTCGGTGTGCAGGTGGTCGACGACGCGGGTGACCGCGGAACCGGCATCCGTGAAGCCGGTCAACGCGACGACCAGCGGAAGGCCCGCGGGCACGGGCGGCGCCGTCGTGATGCGCTCGTAGAGGGGACCAGACAGGGGCATGTCTCCACTGTAGGAGCACGCCCGAAGCAGGCGGCGCGCCACCCGTCCCGCTCTGAGCGAACGCCCCCGTCCATAGGATGGAGTCCATGCCGTACCCCGAGCTGACCGTGTCCACTTCTCCTGCACGCGACGGCGGTGCCGACGCGATCATCCTCGCCCTCCCGCCGCTCGACGACGCGGCGTCGGTCCTCGCGGACTGGCCGGGTGTCGAGGAGGTCCTCCGCGGCATCGGGTTCAGCGGCACCCCCGGGACCACGACCCGGGTCTTCGCCCCCGCCTCCACCGCGGTCCCCCTCTTCGTCGTGGGGACCGGCTCCGCGCCGTCGGCCGAGGCGATCCGGGATGCCGTCGGTGCCGCCGTGCGCACGACGACGGGGTTCGCCCGGCTCGCCGTCGCCCTCCCGCACGCCGAAGCGCACTGGCGCGCCGCAGCCGAAGGGGCGGTGCTCGGCGGATACCGCTTCGAGGGGTACAAGTCCTCCGAGCCCGGGAAGACCCGCGCCTCGCACGTCGTCCTGCACCTGTCGGCCGACGTCGACCCGCAGGAGCTGCGCGCGGTCGACGTCACCGGGTCCGCCGTCGCCCTCGTGAAGGACCTCGTCAACGTCCCCGCGGAGTGGCTCGGACCCGCCGATCTGGCCGAGCGCGCCATCGAGGCCGTCGCGGGGCTCCCCGTCGACGTCGAGGTGCTCGACGAGACCGAGCTCGCGGCGCAGGGCTACGGCGGCATCCTGGGCGTCGGCAAGGGGTCCGACCGTCCGCCGCGCCTCGTCCGCCTGACCTACTCCCCCGCGGACGCCGACCGCCACATCGCCCTGGTGGGCAAGGGGATCACGTTCGACACCGGGGGACTGTCGCTGAAGCCACCGGCATCCATGGTCGGAATGAAGTTCGACATGGCGGGAGCGGCGACCGCGCTCGCCGTGGTGCGCGCCGCCGCGCAGCGCGAACTGCCGATCGCGGTGACCGCGTGGCTGTGCATCGCCGACAACATGCCCTCCGGGCGCGCGACCCGCCCCGGCGACGTCCTGCGGATGCTCGACGGCACGAGTGTCGAGGTCCTCAACACGGATGCCGAGGGTCGCCTCGTCCTCGCCGACGGGCTTGTCGCGGCGAGCCGGACGCGACCCGATGTCATCGTCGACGTCGCGACGCTCACGGGTGCCGTGATCGTCGCGCTCGGCAACCGCCACACGGGGGTCATGGGCGACGACGCGACCGTGGCGCGCTACCTCGAGGCGGCCGCATCCGCCGGTGAGGCCGCATGGCAGCTGCCGCTCCCCGACCACATGGAGGACGAACTCGACTCCCCCATCGCGGACCTCCGCAACGCCAAGGTCGGCGACCCGGCGGGCGGCACGATGTTCGCCGGGCTCTTCCTGCGCCGCTTCGTCGGACGCACGGGAGAGGATGCCGACGCCCCCCGCATCCCGTGGGTGCACCTCGACATCGCGGGCAGCGGCGAGAACAAGGCCTCGCCCTTCGGCCCGACCGACAAGGGACCCACGGCGGCGACGGTCCGTTCGCTGCTCGCCTTCCTCGAAGCGGAGATCCGATGAGCCGCCACGAGTTCGACGTCGTCGTCCTGGGCGGCGGCAGCGGCGGGTACGCCGCCGCGATCCGCGCGAGCGAGCTGGGCAAGAAGGTCGCCCTCATCGAGAAGGACAAGGTCGGGGGAACCTGCCTGCACCGCGGCTGCGTGCCGACCAAGGCGCTCCTCCACACCGCGGAGATCGCTGACCACGTGCGGGAAGCCGCCGCGGTCGGCGTCGACGCCTCGCTGACGGGGTTCGATCCGGCGCGGATGACCGCTTACCGCGAAGGCATCGTCGCCAAGAAGTACCGCGGCCTGCAGAGCCTGCTGTCCACGCGCGGCATCACCGTGGTCGCGGGCGAGGGCCGGCTGAGCGCGGACCGGTCCGTGATCGTCGGCGAGGACGAGTACGCGGGTGCGGATGTCATCCTCGCGACGGGCTCGCAGACGAGGTCGCTCCCGGGGATCGAGGTCGGCGGACGGGTGCTCACGAGCGAGACCGCGCTGACGCTCGACACCGTCCCCGGCTCGGTGGTCGTCCTGGGCGGCGGGGTCATCGGAGTCGAGTTCGCGAGCGCGTGGCGTTCGCTCGGCGTCGACGTCCTCATCGTCGAGGCCCTCGACCGACTGCTCCCGGCAGAGGATGCCGCATCGAGCAAGGCCCTCGAACGCGCGTACCGCAAGCGCGGCATCCGGACCGCCCTCTCGACCCGCTGCGAGGGCGTCTCGCAGCGCGAGGACGGCGTGGCCGTCACGCTCTCGGACGGAGCCGTCGTCGAGGCGGACTACGTCCTCGTGGCGGTCGGACGGGGTCCCGTCACCGACGGCCTGGGTCTCGACGAGGCGGGTGTCACCCGCGACCGAGGGTTCGTCGTCGTGGGCGACGACCTGCAGACCTCGGTCCCCCACGTGTGGGCCGTGGGCGACATCGTCCCCGGACTCCAGCTCGCGCACCGCAGCTTCCAGCAGGGCATCTTCGTGGCGGAGCGGATCGCCGGTCTCGCGCCGGTCGCCGTCCCCGAATCGACCATCCCGCGCGTCTCGTACTCCCACCCGGAGGTCGCCTCGGTCGGCCTCACCGAGGAGCAGGCGCGCGCCGCGCACGGGGATCGCGTCGCGGCCTACGAGTTCAACCTCGCCGGCAATGCGAAGAGCGAGATCCTCGGGACCGCGGGCTTCGCCAAGGTCGTCCGCATCGTGGACGGCCCCGTCGTGGGCGTGCACCTCGTCGGCGACCGCGTCGGCGAGCTCATCACCGAGGGGCAGCTCGCGATCGGATGGGAAGCCCACCCCGAGGACATCGCACCCTTCATCCACGCGCATCCGACCCAGAGCGAAGCCCTCGGCGAGGCGTTTCTCGCTCTCGCGGGCAAGCCCCTCCATACCGTCTGACCCCGTCGCACGGGCGACACTAAGCTAGACAGCACATCGCACTTTCTTGAAGGAGACACAGTCATGAGCACATCCGTGGTCCTCCCCGCGCTCGGTGAGAGCGTCACCGAGGGAACGGTCACCCGCTGGCTCAAGAAGGTCGGTGATTCCGTCCAGGCCGATGAAGGACTCCTGGAGATCTCGACCGACAAGGTCGACACCGAGATCCCCTCGCCCGTCAGCGGCGTCATCGAGGAGATCCTCGTGCAGGAGGACGAGACCGTCGAGATCGGCGCCGTGCTCGCGAAGATCGGTGACGGCTCGTCCGCGCCGGCCGAGTCCGAGCCCGCCGAGTCCGCGCCGGCCGAGTCCGAGCCCGCCGAGTCCGCTCCGGCCGAGTCCGCACCTGAGCAGTCCGCGCCTGAGCAGTCCGCACCCGCCGAGCCCGCCCCGCAGGAGGCTCCCGCCGAGTCCGCGCCGGCACCGGCGGCATCCGCCGACGCGAAGGACGTCGTCCTCCCCGAGCTCGGTGAGAGCGTCACCGAGGGCACCGTCACCCGCTGGCTCAAGCAGGTCGGCGACGACGTCGCGGTCGACGAGCCCCTCCTCGAGATCTCGACCGACAAGGTCGACACCGAGATCCCCTCGCCCATCGCCGGCACGCTGACCGAGATCCTGGTCCAGGAGGACGAGACCGTCGAGGTCGGCGCCGTCCTGGCCCGCGTCGGATCCGGCGCCGCCGCGGCTCCCGCCGAATCGGCCCCCGCGGCACCCGCCGAGGAGAAGGCCCCCGAGGCCCCGGCGCCGCAGAGCGAGGCGCCCGCCGCCGAACAGCCCAAGGCCGAGGAGCCGAAGGCCGAGGAGCCGAAGGCTGAGCAGCCCAAGGCCGAGCAGCCCGCTCCGGCCGCACCGGCGCCGGCCGAGTCGGCGTCGGACGACGAGGGCGTCACCTACGTGACTCCTCTCGTGCGCAAGCTCGCCCAGCAGCACGGCGTCGACCTGTCGAACGTGCGTGGCAGCGGCGTCGGTGGACGCATCCGCAAGGAGGACGTCCTCAAGGCCGCCGAGGCCCCCAAGGCCGAGTCCGCACCGGTCGCTGCCGCCGCGCCGGCGCCCGCCGCCGTGGAGGTCTCGCCGCTGCGCGGCACCACCCAGGCGATGTCGCGTCTGCGCAAGGTGCTCGCCAGCCGTGCCGTCGAGTCGATGCAGCAGACCGCTCAGCTGACGACGGTCGTCGAGGTCGACGTCACGAAGCTCGCGAACTACCGAGACTCGGTGAAGAACTCGTTCCTCGAGAAGACCGGCGACAAGCTGTCGTTCCTGCCGTTCTTCGCGCTGGCGGCCGCCGAAGCCCTCAAGGCGTTCCCGATCATCAACGCGACCGTCGACGGCGACCAGATCGTCTACCCCGCGAGCGAGAACCTCTCGATCGCGGTCGACACCGAGCGGGGTCTGCTGACGCCCGTCCTGCGTGACGCGGGCGACAAGAACATCGCACAGATCGCGCACGAGATCGCCGACCTCGCCGACCGGACGCGCAACAACAAGCTGAAGCCCGACGAGCTGGCCGGCGGCACGTTCACGCTCACCAACACCGGTTCGCGTGGCGCACTGTTCGACACCCCCGTGGTGTTCCTGCCGCAGTCGGCCATCCTGGGCACGGGCGTCGTCGTGAAGCGTCCCGGAGTCGTCTCGGTCGACGGGAAGGACGCGATCAGCGTCCGCTCCTACGTCTACCTGGCGCTGTCCTACGACCACCGCGTCATCGACGGTGCCGACGCCGCGCGCTTCCTCAGCGCGGTGAAGGCTCGCCTTGAGGCGGCGCAGTTCGAGGGTCAGCTCGGCGTCTGACACCCCCAGCGGGATCATGGCTGGTCCGCGAGGTCGTACACCTCGCGGACCAGCCATCGCTTTTCCTCCCGCACCATGACGAGCACCTGGGTCACCTCGGCCGTCACGATCCGGACGGCCGCGGCACCGCCGTACTCGTCGACCACCTCCACCGCGTAGTCCCCACCCGCGGCGTCGATCGGTCGGGCCGATCCGGGCTCCTCCCAGAGCTTTTCGAGACAGGCGGCGTCACCACAGGCAGCCAGCGCGTCCACTAGGCCGCGAGCCGCGTCGACGATCTCCGCCGGCCCCTCATCGGACCGGGCGGCGTCCGCCGTCGCAGGATTCTCGTCGCGCACCGGAGAGGCGGATGCCGACGGCGCCGCCGCGCGCGTCGGATCAGCGGACCCGCCGACCACCGTTGCCGGGCGCTCCCCCTCCCCTGACGGCCACAGGGCGCCCCCGACGATGACCGCCGTGGCCACGGCTGCCGCGACGAGGAGGACACGGCGGCGTCCCCCCGTGGGCCGGTCTGCGTGCCGATCACCCACGCGCGGCGTCGCACGGGTGCGACGGACGACCGCGGCCCACGCGCGCGCGACCCGCTCGGCGACCCCCACGTCCACCAAGCGCGCGAGCAGGGCCCGCACGGTGCCGGCGACGCTCCCACTCCCGTGCGGCGGAGCCACGGCGCGTTCGCGTCTCTTGGGCAGGTGCCCGTCCTCGCGCCGTTCCGTCGGAAGCGGTTCGGGATCGGCCGCGGCGAACAACGCGCCTTCGATCGCCTCGCCCTCTCGGCGCAGGAGCCGGGGGTCGCCGATCGCCGCCGCGGCGCTCTCGAGTGCTCGCTGCAGCGCCGGGTCCGCGGCATCCACCCGCCGGAGGAGGTCGACGGTGTCCTCGCGCCAGGCGAGCGTGCCGGTCAACGCGAGGACGGGTCTGCCCTCGGTGGTGACCCACCATCGCCCGACCTCGGCACCGAGTCCGTCCGCCTCGCGTGCGCCTCGGAGGGCGCTGACCGCCAGCGTGACGAGGACACCCGGCGGGAGCGAGCCGTCCGTCAGCACCTCGTCGAGCCTGACGGGACAGTGCGGCAGGACGAAACGGGGACCTTCCGGCGTCCCCGCGGCGTCCATCGGGGCGAGGAGGTGCTCGGCCCCGTGCGCCGCCCACGCGGGCGAGGCGCCGAAGGCAGCGGCGTCCACCCACACGGTCGGCGGGTCACCGGCGCGCAGTACCCCGGCGAACGGGGCCTCGGCCGCGGTGAGCTCGCGCAGCGCCGGCGGGATGTCCAGAGCGACGGGTTCCATTCCTCCACCCTCCGCCCGCGCCCACCATCATCGGCTGCGCCCCGACGACCTGTGGACAGCCGCCCGCGCCCGACGACGTGTGAAGAAGTCCGCGGGCCGCGAAGGTAGGCTGAGCACATGGCATCCCGCAGTACCGCACCTGAGAAGCGCCCCGGATTCTTCTCCCAGATCCGCTCGCTGTACACGTTCACCCGGAGCGAGTTCCGGTGGTTGCCGTGGGCCTTGATCGGTGCCCTGCTCCTCGGTGTCGCCCTGGGCGTCGGCCTCGGCTTCCTCGTGCCGCCGGTGGAGATCTGGAGCGTCATCCTCTGGGGTGTCAGCGGCCTGCTCATGGGCTTCCTCTTCGCGATGATCCTGCTGACGCGCCTGTCGACGCGGGTCATGTACAAGAAGCTCGATGGGATGCCGGGTGCCACCGGGCACATCCTCTCGACCGGTCTCGGTCGGAGCTGGGTGACGTCCGACATGCCCGTGGGTGTCAACCCGCGGACGCAGGACGCCGTCTACCGGGCCGTCGGTCGCGGCGGGGTCGTCATCATCGGAGAGGGTGCGCGTGGGCGACTGACGCGCCTCGTGAACGACGAGCGCAAGAAGGTCGCGCGGGTCGCCTCGGGCATCAACATCGAGGTCCTCTACGTCGGCGAGGGCGAGGGCGACGTCCACATCTCCAAGCTCGCCAAGACCATCAAGGCGCTGCCCAAGACCGTCGATCGCGCCACCCTCGCGGCCGTCGTCAAGCGCATCGACTCGGTGTCGCAGTCGGTGACGTCGCTGCCGATCCCCAAGGGCATCGACCCGACGCGCGCCCGCGCTCCGCGACCCCGGTAAGCCGCCGCGTCAGCCGCGGACGAGGACGGTTCCGACCGCCTTGTCGTGGAGGCCACGCTGGTCGGCGTCCCAGATCACTGCGGGCAGCACGACGACGAGCAGTGCCGTGCGGACGATGGGACGCCAGAGGCCGGGCCATCCGCCGCGCGCCAGCTCCACCCGCATCCCGAGGATCCGGTGACCCGGACTCCCGCCGATCGTGGGGACGAACAGGATCTGGAGGGCGGCGAACACGATCATCGGCGCGAACAACGTCCAGCCGGCCTTCTCGGGCAGGGCGAACTGGTCGTATCCGAAGAACGCCGTCGCCAGCACCGTCGCCGCCGCATAGTCGATGAACAGGGCGCCGATGCGCCGGCCGGGCCGGCCGATGCTGCCGCGGCCGGTGGCGGGACGTCCGAGCCGTTCGCCGGGGTAGTCGGGCAGGGTCGATGACACCGTCTCAGCGTAATCCGGACCGCGTAACATCTTCGAAACATCGGGGACACTGCCGGGCAACTGCACCCCGATAGGTTCGAGGAGCGCCTGATCCGACGGGCGACGACAACGCACCCGATCTTGGAGACTCCATGTTCAAAGATTCTTCCGAGGTGCTCGCGTTCATCAAGGACGAGGACGTCAAGTTCCTCGACATCCGTTTCACGGACCTCCCTGGTGTGCAGCAGCACTTCAACATCCCGGCCTCGACCGTCGACGAGGAGTTCTTCACGGTCGGCCAGCTCTTCGACGGCTCCTCGATCCGCGGCTTCGCGAACATCCACGAGTCGGACATGCAGCTCATCCCGGATGTCACGACGGCCTACCTCGACCAGTTCCGCGAGGCGAAGACGCTCGTCATGATCTTCGACATCTACAACCCGCGCACCGGCGAGATCTACCACAAGGACCCGCGTCAGGTCGCCAAGAAGGCGGAGAAGTACCTCGCGTCGACCGGCATCGCCGACACCGCGTTCTTCGCCCCCGAGGCGGAGTTCTACATCTTCGACGACGTCCGCTACGAGGTGAAGCAGAACTCGAGCTTCTACTCCGTCGACTCCGAGGAGGGCGCCTGGAACACCGGCCGCGCCGAAGAGGGCGGCAACCTCGCCAACAAGACGCCGTACAAGGGCGGATACTTCCCGGTCAGCCCGGTCGACAAGACCGCCGACCTGCGTGACGACATCACGCTGAAGCTGATCGAGGCCGGTTTCGTCCTCGAGCGCTCGCACCACGAGGTGGGCACCGGCGGCCAGCAGGAGATCAACTACCGCTTCGACACCATGGTGCACTCGGCGGACGACATCCTGAAGTTCAAGTACATCGTCAAGAACACCTGCGAGCAGTGGGGCAAGGTCGCGACCTTCATGCCCAAGCCGCTCTTCGGCGACAACGGCTCCGGCATGCACACGCACCAGTCGCTGTGGCTCGACGGCAAGCCGCTCTTCTACGACGAGAAGGGCTACGGCGGGCTGTCGGACACCGCTCGCTGGTACATCGGCGGTCTGCTGGCGCACGCCCCCGCGGTCCTCGCGTTCACCAACCCGACGATCAACTCGTACAAGCGACTGGTCAAGGGCTACGAGGCGCCGGTCAACCTGGTCTACTCGGCCGGCAACCGCTCGGCGGCCATCCGCATCCCGATCACCGGGTCGAACCCGAAGGCCAAGCGCATCGAGTTCCGCGCACCGGATGCCTCCGGTAACCCGTACCTCGCCTTCGCCGCGCAGATGATGGCCGGCCTCGACGGCATCATCAACCGCATCGAGCCGCACGAGCCGGTCGACAAGGACCTGTACGAGCTTCCCCCTGAGGAGGCCAAGAACATCCCGCAGGTCCCGAACTCGCTCCTCGACTCGCTCGAGGCGCTGCGCGCCGACAACGAGTTCCTGACGCGGGGCAACGTGTTCACGCCCGAGCTCATCGAGACGTGGATCGAGTACAAGATCGAGAACGAGATCACGCCGATCGCGGCGCGTCCGCACCCGTTCGAGTACGAGCTGTACTTCGGGGTCTGATCTCCCGACTGTGAAGGCCCGCCGGCATCGCGCCGGCGGGCCTTTCGCGTCTGCGGTCGTCGGGTCAGAACCCGGGGAGGTTGATGTCCTTGGGGTCGACCTCGACCTCGCCGACGTCGTCGGGTCCCCCGGTGCCCGGCGCGACCTGGACCTGATCCTCGTCGATGTCGCCCGCGACCTCGTCGGAGACGTGCTCGTCCTGCTTCTGCTGCGTCTCGGTCTCGCTACCGGGGCTGTACGCGGTGTCGTGATCGATCTGGTCGTCCTGCGAGTGGGCGGTGTCGGTGGCCTCGGTGGGCTCGACCGGAGCGGAGTTCTGATCGTTGGTCATGACTGGACGGTACGGCCCCGCACGGCAGCCGCCGGACCCCTTGACAGGTCAGTGAACGGAGGCGGACGAACTGCCGCGGTGCTCCTTGTGGCCTCCGCGGAGCCGGCCGACGAGCATGATCACCCCGACGATCACGAGGCCGAGGAGAAGGCCGGCGATCGCGGAGACCAGCGTCTCGCCGACCCAGACCACGACCGGACCGGCAGCCTCGAGCAGGTGCTCGACGCCGTGCAGGAGGTCGGTCGTCCAGTGCCATCCGACCTTGCCCACGTTCTCGAGGACGAGGTGTCCACCGACCCACAGCATCGCCACGGTCCCCAGGATGCTGATCCCGCGGAACACCGCGGGCATGGACCGCACGATGCGGGCGCCGTTGTGGCGGACGCGCTTGACCGGGCTCTTCGCCATCCGCAGACCGATGTCGTCGATCTTCACGAGCAAGGCGACGGCCCCGTAGACGAGCAGCGTCATCATGAATCCGATGACGGCGAGGATGGCGAGGGTCTGCCAGATCCCGAGCCCCTCCTCCAGGCTGTCCAGCGAGATGAGCATGATCTCGCTCGAGAGGATGAGGTCGGTGCGGACGGCGCCCAGCACGAGCTTCTTCTCATCGCGCTCCGCCTCCTCCTCCGCGTGGAGGTGGAACCCGAACCACTCGAGGACCTTCTCCGCACCCTCGAAGCAGAGGAAGGCGCCGCCCAGGATCAGGAGGTAGGGCAGCACCCACGGCGCGAACGCGGTCAGGACGAGGGCGATCGGGATGATGATCAGGAACTTGTTGATCAGCGAGCCGAGGGCGATCTTGCCGACGATCGGCAGTTCACGGGCCGGGGTCACACCCTGCACGTACTGCGGGGTCACCGCGGCGTCGTCGATGACGACGCCCGCAGTCTTGGACGATGCCTTCAGGGCGGCGCTCAGGATGTCGTCAACGACGGCCAGCAGTCCAACGGACATGGGTGAAGCCTTTCGGTGGGTCGGCGCTCAGCCGTAGAAGAGATTCTCGAAGGCACGACGGGCTCGCCGCGCGGTCCGCAGCCAATCCTCCTCCACCTGCGTGGCGGAGCGCGGTTCGTACTCCAGGAGGCGGCCGATCCCGTCGAGTTTGCCACGGTCGCTCGGCAGCACGTCGCTCGTCTGGCCGGACAGGAGCGTATTCGCCGATCGGAGGCGACTCGCGAGCCACCAGGCGGAGGAGAGTCGCTCGGCTGCGGCATCCGGGATCAATCCGGCGCCCTGCGCCGCCGCGAGTGCCTGTGTCGTGGAAGTCGTGCGAAGACCCTCGACCTGCGCGGCATGCTGCAACTGCAGCAACTGCACGAGCCATTCGACGTCGCTGAGTCCGCCGGGGCCGAGCTTCAGGTGACGCGACCGGTCGGCCCCCTGCGGCAGCCGCTCGTTCTCGACGCGCGCCTTGATGCGTTTGATCTCGCGCAGTCCTTGCGGGTCGGGATCGAGCGGATAACGGACCTCGTCCGCCAACGCCATGAACCGCGCGATCAGCTTGACGCTGCCGGCGACGCCCCTCGCCCGCAGCAGGGCCTGCGCCTCCCACGACAGGGACCAGCGCCGGTAGTACTCGGCGTAGGCGTCGATCGAGCGCGCCATGGGTCCGTTCCGACCCTCGGGCCGCAGCCCCGCGTCGAGGTCGAACGGGGCGCGGTGGTCCTCGGAATGCGTGCGCAGACCCTGCACGATCTTCAGCGCGAGATCGTGGGCGCGCTGAGGCGGCACACCGTTGGGGTCGTAGACGAACATGACGTCGGCATCCGACCCGAAGCCCAACTCGCCGCCGCCGAAGCGCCCCATCGCGATCACCGCGAAATCGAGCGAGTCGTCCTCGGGGGGCACGACCTCCCGCCAGACGGCCCGCAGCGTCGCCTGGATCGTCACCTCGCTGATGGAGGTGAGACCGTCGGCGAGCTCGGCCATCGTCAACTCGCCGAGCAGGCCGCCGAGGGCGAGACGCAGCAGTTCCCGGCGCCGCAACGCACGGACCGACCGCATCGCGTCACCGATCGACTCGTGACGAGCCTGGATGGCGCGAGCCTCCTGCTGCAGGGCGAACCCGGACCTCGGGCGCAGCTGTTCGGACGAATCCAGCCACGCGACCGCCTCGGGGATCCACTCCATGAGGTCGGCGGCGTAGCGGGAGCCGGAGAGCACGTGGGTGAGACGTTCGGCCGCGCCCGAAGAGTCCCGGAGCATGCGGAGAAACCACGGCGTGTCGCCGAGGCGTTCGCTGATGCGGCGGAACGAGACCATCCCGTAGTCGGGGTCGACGCCGTCGGCGAACCACCGGATCATCACCGGCATGAGGTGCCGTTGGATGGTGGCCTTGCGGCTGAGGCCGCTCGTCAGTGCGCCGATGTGGCGGAGTGTGCCGGCGGGATCGCGGAAGCCGATGGCCGCGAGACGATCGTGCGCCTGCGTGGACGACAGCGCCCCCTGCTCCTCGGCCGGGAGGGCCGCCACGGCCGACAGCAGCGGGCGATAGAACAGACGGATGTGGATCTCGCGTACCTGCTGCTTGATCCGCTCCCAGACCGCACCGATGCCCGCCGCGTCGGCGGCGAGGCCCGTGGCCCGCGCCAGGACGCGCAGCTCGTCGTCCGTGGTCGGCATGAGGTGCGTGCGCTGCAGGCGGCGCAGCTGCAGTCGGTGCTCTATGACCCGGAGGGTGCGGTAGTGCTGGCCGAAGGCCGCGGCATCCGTCCGTCCGATGTACCCCTCCCCGACGAGCGCGACGAGGGCCCCGAGCGTGCTCTGCTGCCGGATCCCCTCGTCGGCGAGACCGTGGACCAGTTGCAGCAGCTGAACCGTGAACTCGATGTCGCGGATGCCGCCCGGCCCGAGCTTCAACTGCCGCGCGACCTCGTCGGCGGGGATGTGATCCGTCACGCGTTCGCGCATCCGCTGCACGCTGTCGACGAAGTTCTCGCGCGCGCTGCTCGTCCACACCTGCGGCTGCACGGCCGCGCAGTACTCCTCCCCCAGCGCCAGGTCGCCCGCGAGCGGGCGCGCCTTGAGGAGGGCCTGGAACTCCCAGCTCTTCGCCCACCGGGCGTAGTAGGAAAGGTGCGAATCGAGAGTCCGCACGAGCGCACCCTGCTTGCCCTCCGGGCGCAGGTTGGCGTCGACCTCCCACAGGGGCGGTTCGATCTCGACGTCCGAGATGCCGCGCATCGTGAGGGTGGCCAGACGGGTCGCGATGTCGATCGCGCGCCCCTCCGCCAGGTCGGCGCCGTCGACGACACCCGCGACGAAGATCACGTCGACGTCGCTCACGTAGTTCAGTTCGCGGGCCCCGGTCTTGCCCATCCCGATGACGGCCAGCCGCGTCGCCGCCACCTGCTCGCGCGGGAACATCGCGACCGCTGCGCGCGTCCGCGCCGCGCACAGCGAGGCGTCGAGGGCGGCGCCGGCGGCGTCGGCGAGGGCGGCCGCGACCTCGGGCAGGACGTCGGTCGCGTCGTCCGCGGCGAGATCGTACGCCGCGATGAGGGCGACGATCCGCCGGTAGCGGACGCGCAGGGCGACCCACGCGGATTCATCGGATGCCGACGCGAAACCGTCGGCATCCGCTCCGATCGCCTCGAGCAGACCCTCCCGCATCGCCTGCGGCGAGGGGAGCATGCGACCGGCCCCGACGAGGTGGGTGAGCTCCTCGGGGTGGCGGAGGAAGAAGTCCGCGAACCCCGACGAGGCACCGAGCAGCGACCACAGCACCGCGCCCGCGTCGTCCATGGCGGTGCGCAGGGCGGCGGCATCGCGTCGGCCGATCCGCACGCACGCCTGCACCGCGCCGTCGGGATCCGCCGCTCGCTGGGCGCTCTCGACGAGGTGGCCGCGGTCGATCCCGGTGAGGGAGCTCAGCTCGTCGAGGGCGTCGGAGGATGCCTCGAGGTCGGAGAAGCCCGCACGGGCCAGGTCGGTGAGTGCTGCGCGTCGCTCGGTGGAGGCCATCGCCTCAGAGCATCTCGAGGTTCTTCTGCAGCTCGAACGGGGTGACCTGCGACCGGTACTCCTGCCACTCGCGGCGCTTGTTCAGCAGCACGTAGTTGAACACCTGCTCGCCGAGGGTCTCGGCGACGAGCTCGGACTCCTCCATGTACTCCAGGGCGTGGTCGAGGCTCGAGGGAAGCGGACCGTAGCCGAGGGCCCGGCGCTCGGCATCTGTCAACGACCACACGTTGTCCTCGGCCTCGGGCGGGAGCTCGTACTCCTCCTCGATGCCCTTGAGGCCGGCGGCGAGCATGAGTGCGTACGCGAGGTAGGGGTTGGCGGCGGAGTCCAGCGCGCGGTACTCGACGCGCGTCGACTGGCCCTTGTTGGGCTTGTACATCGGCACCCGCACCAGCGCGGAGCGGTTGTTGTGGCCCCAGCAGATGAAGCTCGGGGCCTCGTCCCCGCCCCAGAGGCGCTTGTAGGAGTTTACGAACTGGTTCGTGACGGCCGAGATCTCGTTCGCGTGGCGCAGGAGGCCGGCGATGAACTGGCGGCCGGTCTTGGAGAGCTGGTACTGCGCGCCCTCCTCGTAGAACGCGTTCATGTCGCCCTCGAACAGGGACATGTGCGTGTGCATGCCGCTGCCCGGCTTGCCGCTGAGGGGCTTCGGCATGAAGGTCGCGTAGACGCCCTGCTCGATCGCCACCTCCTTCACGACCGTGCGGAACGTCATGATGTTGTCGGCCGTCGCCAGCGCGTCGGCGTACCGGAGGTCGATCTCGTTCTGACCCGGGCCGCCCTCGTGGTGGCTGAACTCGACGGAGATGCCGAGGTCCTCGAGCATCCGCACGGAGCGGCGGCGGAAGTCGTGCGCCGTGCCGCCGGGGACGTTGTCGAAGTAGCCCGCCGAGTCGACCGGCTCGGGTCCCTCGGGACCGAAGGACGACGACTTGAGCAGGTAGAACTCGATCTCGGGGTGCGTGTAGAACGTGAAGCCGGCGTCCCCCGCCTTGGCGAGGGCGCGCTTGAGCACGTTGCGCGGATCGGCGACCGCGGGCTGCCCGTCGGGGGTCGTGATGTCGCAGAACATGCGCGCCGTCGGGTCGATCTCGCCGCGCCAGGGCAGGGTCTGGAACGTGGAGGGGTCCGGGTGGGCCAGCAGGTCGGACTCGTAGGAACGGGTCAGACCCTCGATCGCGGACCCGTCGAAGCCGAGTCCCTCCGCGAAGGCGCCCTCCACCTCGGCGGGAGCGATCGCGACCGACTTGAGGGTTCCGGTCACATCGGTGAACCACAACCGGATGAACTTGACCCCCCGTTCCTCGATCGTCCTCAGAACGAAGTCACGCTGCTTGTCCATCGCATCCTTCCCGGTGCCGAGCCGACTGCAAGACTATCGGTCCGCCACGGCGCCGCACTCACGCGACGCGGGCGCGCCTCAGTCGTCTTCGGCCGCGTCCTCCGCCGCCCACGCGCGGGAGCGTTCGCGCATGATCTCGGGAGCGCGCGCCGCCTCTTCGGCGGTGTCGAACGGGCCGGCCCGATCGGCCGACGGCACCTCGAACCCCTGCTGCACCTCGCCCGTCTTCAGGTTGTACCAGTACTTGTCGGCGTCGCTCATGGGGTCCTCCTCGGCCTCGTCTGCTTCATCCTACGAAGGCGGCGCCCGGCATCCTACTATTCACATCGCGCGGTCGCAGTAGGCTCGGAGGCATGACTGGGACCGCCACCACCGCCGTCGGCATCGACATCGGAGGGACGGGCATCAAGGGTGCCCTCGTCGACCTCTCGCAAGGAACGCTCCTCACCGACCGGATCAAGGTCCCGACGCCCAAGGGCGCCGAACCCGACGACGTGCTCACGGCCGTGCGCGAGGTGCTCGAGAAGCTCGAGGTGACCGACGCCGACGTCCCCCTGGGCGTCGCGTTCCCGGCGATCGTGAAGAACGGCCGCACCCTGTCCGCCGCGAACGTCGCCGACACGTGGATCGACTTCGAGGCCGAGGCGTTCTTCGAGAAGGGACTCGGCCGCCAGATCCACTTCGCCAACGACGCGGACGTCGCCGGCGTCGCCGAGATGCGCTACGGCGCCGCGAAGGACCGCAACGGCCTCGTCCTGCTGACGACCCTCGGCACCGGCATCGGCACCGCGATGATCTACAAGGGCGTCCTGGTGCCGAACACCGAGCTCGGGCACCTGCACCGCCCCGGTCACAAGAAGGACTTCGAGCACTTCGCCGCCTACTCGGCGATGGAGCGCGAGGAACTCGAATGGGATGCCTGGGCCGGCCGTCTGCAGCAGTACTACAGCCACCTCGAGTTCCTGTTCACGCCCGACCTGTTCGTCGTCGGCGGCGGCGTCTCGAAGCACGCCGACAAGTTCCTGCCGCTGCTCGATCTGAAGACGGAGATCGTCCCCGCCGTGCACCGCAACAACGCGGGCATCATCGGCGCGGCAGCGCTCGCTCTCGCGGGCGAGCGTGAGGACGTGCCGGCCGAGCAGGGCGGCGACCTGGCTGACACCACCGCGCGCTGACGCGTCGTCCGGGGGGCGAATGGGCCGGCCTGTACGCCGGGTTCTGTCCGGGGGTCCTCGCGGACCCCGTGGACGGTCATCTCTCTCGGCGACACGTTGCCGTGCCGCTCCAGCGGTCTACCCGGGGACTCAGCGGGCCGCGTCGGCATCCCCTGTCTGACCTTGCTCCGGGCGAGGTTTACCGTGCGGGTCGTGTCACCACGACCCCGGTGGTCTCTTACACCACCCTTTCACCCTTACCCCGGTCGGAACCGGGGCGGTCTGCTCTCTGTGGCACTGTCTCGCGGATCACTCCGGGTGGGTGTTACCCACCGCCCTGCCCTGTGGAGCCCGGACGTTCCTCGGTGCGCTCTCGCGCCACGCGACCGTCCAGCCGACCCATTCGCGGGGTCGAGTCTATCCGGCCGGCCGGTCACTCCTTCGCGGCGTCGACCCGCACCTGCAGGTCGAGGCGGAAGTCCAACGGGATGTCGCCGAAGAGCAGGCGCGTGGCCGCGTCGGCCGCGAGCGACACCGCCTCGGCCGCGAGCGCCGCGTGCGCGGCGGGCGTGTGGACGATGACCTCGTCGTGCAGGAAGAAGGCCAGGTGCGCCTGCCGTGCGTGGATCGGACCCGACCGCGGCGCGGCATCCGCCTCGTCGACGAGCGGCAGCGCCGCGAGGCGCGCACGCAGGTCGCCCAGCCACGCGAGGGCCCATTCCGCCGCCGTCCCCTGCACGACGAAGTTGCGCGTGAAGCGCCCACGGTCACGGGCGGCGCGGCGGGCACGGGTCCGGTCCGCCTCAGTCGCATCGGGATCGCCCGCGCTCCTCTGCAGAGCCCGCCACCCCGGCGACGGCGGTGGACTGGAGCGCCCGAGCCACGTCGAGACGACACCGCCTTCCTCGCCGACGCGAGCAGCGTCGTCGACGAGCCCCATCGCGCGCGGGTAGGCACGGCGCAACGCCGGCACGAGTCGTCCGCTGTCCCCCGTCGTCGCGCCGTACATCGCGCCGAGCAACGCGAACTTCGCCTCGGACCGGGTGCTCACGACGCCGCGCGAGACGATGCCCTCGTAGAGGTCCGTGTCCCTCGCACTGTCGGCCAAGGCGGCATCCCGCGACATCGCGGCGAGCACCCGCGGTTCGAGCTGCGCCACGTCGGCAACCACGAGCGACCATCCGGGGTCGGCCCGCACCGCGGGGCGCAGCTGACGCGGCATCTGCAGCGCACCTCCGCCGGACGACGCCCACCGTCCCGTGACCACGCCGCCCGGCACGTACACCGGGCGAAACCGGCCGTCGGGTGCCCACTCGTCGCGCCAGGCCCACCCGTTCGCGGTGAACAGCCGCATGAGGCGCTTGTACTCGAGCAGTGGCGCGATCACCGGATGGTCGTACTCGCGCAGCTCCCACTTGCTGGTCGACGCCGCCGCGACCCCCACGCGGTGCAGCGCGCGCAGGAGCTTCGGCTGCGAGTCGATGCTGACACCGGGGTCGCCGAGGAGCGCACGGACCTCGGCGCCGAGCGCCTCGATGCGCGCCGGCAGACGCCCGGCGGGTTCCCGGGACCCCAGCATCCCGGTCAGGATCCCGTCGTGCACCTCCGCGTCCCAGGGAACGCCCGCCGCGTGCATCTCGGTCGCGACGAGGGCACCCACCGACTCCGCGGCCACCAGCAGGCGCAGCCCCGCCGCGCTCGCGGCGATCACCTCGCGCTGTCGTCCGAACTCCGCCAGGGCCGAGTCCAGGTCGTGGGGCACCTCGCGCGTGCCCGGATCGATGTCGAAGAGCGCGCTCGGTCCGTCATCGACGACGGATGCCGCGGCATCCCACTCCCTCGCGGAGCGCAGGCGGTCCGCTGCCACCGCACGGGCGCTGTCGCGCAGGATCGCGTGCGCGAGGCGCAGGTCGTGACACCGCGCGACGCGGACGCCTCCCGCGAGGAGGGCCGGGTACCACGCGGTCGTGTCGCTCCACACCCAGCGGGTGGTGCCCTCCGTGCGCCGCACCCGCTCGGCGAAGTCGCGCCTGTCGAGGTGGGTCGTGTCGCCGCGTGATCCGTCGGCGGCGACGGGGACGAGGGCGACACCGTCGCCGATGGCCCCCACCACGATCCAGGGGACGGCGTCCCCGGCGGAGGCGCCCGGGACGGTCAGAGCCCGGAGTCCTCGCCGCGGACGAGGATGCAGCCGCACTCGGGACACGTGACGACGTCGTCCTCGGCCGCCGCGCGGACGGTGTTCAGGTCGGTCCCCGACAGCACCATGCGGCACCCGCCGCAGGTGCGGTGCTGCAGGAGACCGGCGCCGACGCCCCGGGCCGCGAGGCGGTCGTACATCGCGACCAGGTCGGCCGGCAGGCTCGCCGCGATCGCGGCGCGGTCACGCGTGGCGGCCTCGTGGCGGGCGGTCGCGTCGGCCACGACCTCCTTGGCCTCGGCGCTCAGGCGGGCACCCTCCTCGTTGACCGAGGCGATGAGCGCCTCCTGGGCGGCGACCGCAGCCTCCGCCTCCTCGAGGCGCTCCATGACCTCGAGCTCGGCGTCCTCGAGGTCGGACTTGCGCTTGGCGAGCGAGGCGATCTCGTGCTCGAGCCCCTGCGCGTCCTTCGCGCTCGACGTCGACGCGAGCCGCTCGTTGTCGCGGGCGGTCCGGGCGTCGACGACGGCGACGTCGGACTGGATGCGGGCGAGCTCCGCCTTCGCGTCGTCACGGGCTCCGAGTCGACGGGTGAGCTCGGCCGAGTGCGTCGCGCGCTCGGCGAGCAGCTCCTTCACGCGGGCGGCCTGCGCGGGGTTGCGGCGAGCGTGCTCCGCCTGCTGCGCGGCGAGGTCCGCGTCGGCGAGATCGAGGAGGCGGCGCTGGTCGGCGAAGCTGGCTTTCACGCCCTCCAACCTACCCTCGGCCGACGGGCCGCCGGGGCGTCGGCTACGAGCGGGATGCCGCGACGCACTAGCATGACGTGCCGGAATCGCGCGGGAGGAGATCAGCATGAGCATGCTGCGCACCAAGACGGTCGAACAGTCGATCGCCGACACCGAGGAGCCGGAGTTCCGGCTCAAGAAGTCGCTGTCCGCGCTCGATCTCACCGTCTTCGGCGTCGGTGTCGTCATCGGCGCCGGCATCTTCACCCTGACCGGGCGCGCCGCGCACGAGGTCGCCGGGCCCGCGATCGTCATCAGCTTCGTCGTCGCGGCCATCGCGTGCGGGCTGGCCGCCATGTGCTACGCCGAGTTCGCCTCGACCGTCCCGGTGTCGGGATCCGCGTACACCTTCTCCTACGCCTCCCTCGGCGAGCTCTTCGCCTGGATCATCGGGTGGGACCTCATCCTCGAGATGTT
The DNA here is from genome assembly GCF_001644225.1 of Microbacterium oleivorans. Lineage (GTDB taxonomy): Bacteria > Actinomycetota > Actinomycetes > Actinomycetales > Microbacteriaceae > Microbacterium > Microbacterium gawkjiense. The sequence goes on from NZ_LSTV01000001.1 coordinate 1,100,822, forward strand.
CCTCGGAGCGAGCGTCGTGGCGCAGGGGTGGAGCGCCTACCTCGGGTCGCTGATGGAACAGCTCGGCGCACCGATCCCCGCGGCCATCGGCTACGGCGGGACCGTCGACGTGATGGCCGTGCTGCTCGTCGTCGTTCTGGGCGTGCTCATCACCCTCGGCATCCGGGAATCCCTGCGCGTCAACCTCGTCCTCGTCGCGGTCAAGCTCTTCATCGTCCTCTTCGTGATCATCGCCGGTCTCCTGTTCGTGAACCCCGCGAACTACTCCCCCTTCATCCCGGATGCCGCGCCGCGCGAGACGGCGTCGGGGCTCACGCAGCCCCTCCTGCAGTTCTTCTCCGGCATCGAGCCGACCGCCTTCGGCGTGGGCGGGATCTTCGCCGGCGCCGCGCTCGTCTTCTTCGCCTACATCGGGTTCGACGTCGTCGCCACGACGGCCGAGGAGACCAAGCGCCCGCAGCGCGACCTCCCGATCGGCATCATCGCCTCGCTCGTCATCTGCACGATCCTGTACGGGGCCGTCGCCCTCGTCGTCACCGGCATGGTGCCGTACCAGGACCTCGACCCGGCCGCCGCGCTCGCGAACGCCTTCGCCTTCCACGGCCAGACCTGGATGGCCACCGTTATCTCCGCCGGCGCCGTCGCCGGGCTCACGACGGTCGTCCTGACGCTCATGATCGGCGCGACCCGCATCATCTTCGCGATGTCGCGCGACGCGCTCCTGCCCCGCGGACTCGCGAAGGTGCACCCCCGCTTCCGGACCCCGTGGGTGATCTCGATCATCGTGACGGCCATCGTCGCCGTGGTCGCCGGGCTCACCCCGGTCGGCGTGCTGGAGGAGATGGTCAACATCGGCACGCTGTCGGCGTTCGTCCTCGTCTCCGTCGGGGTCATCGTGCTGCGACGCCGTCGCCCCGACCTGCCGCGCGGGTTCCGCGTGCCGCTGAACCCGTGGCTGCCCGCCCTGTCGGCCGTCGTCTGCATCTACCTGATGCTGAACCTCACGGTCGAGACCTGGCTGCGCTTCCTCATCTGGCTCGCGCTCGGCTTCGTCATCTACTTCGCGTACTCGCGCCGGCACTCGCGGCTGGCGAAGGGCGGCGACCTCTACACCGCACCCACCGCGCGGTGACGGCGCACCGGGCCTGCGGCTCCCGCCCGTAGACTCGGTCCGTCAGGGCCTTTAGCTCAGCTGGTAGAGCGCCACGTTTACACCGTGGATGTCGTCGGTTCGATCCCGGCAGGGCCCACTCCCGGCATCCGCCCTCCGCTGTCTCATCTCGCCGTCTCGAACGGCGAACGCCGCCGGGCGCAATGGGTAGGCTGAGGACAAGCGAGTTGTGCGCGGCGAACAAGCGCGCCCTCGCTCGAACCCTCCTTCCTGGCACGATCTGCCAGGCGACGAAAGGCCTCTTGTGACTGTCAACGATCAGGATCCGTACTCGCAGGGCCCGCAGGACAGCGACCCGGAAGAGACGTCGGAGTGGCAGGAATCCCTGCGCCAGCTCGTCGACGCCCGGGGCGCCGGCCGCGGCCGCGAGATCATGCTGAGCCTGCTGCAGAGCTCGCGCGAACTGCACCTGAATGTCCCGCAGGTCCCCACCACGGACTACATCAACACGATCCCGGCAGACAGCGAGCCCGAGTTCCCCGGTGACGAAGAGATCGAGCGTCGCTACCGCCGCTGGATTCGCTGGAACGCCGCGCTGACGGTGCACCGCGCCCAGCGTCCCGGCATCGGCGTCGGCGGCCACATCTCGACCTACGCCTCGTCGGCGGCCCTCTACGAAGTCGGTTTCAACCACTTCTTCCGCGGCCCAGACCACGAGAGCGGGGGCGACCAGGTCTTCTTCCAGGGCCACGCCTCCCCCGGCATGTACGCCCGCTCCTTCCTCGAGGGCGGTCTCACGAGCCAGCAGCTCGACGGCTTCCGCCAGGAGGCATCCGCTGCCCCCCACGGTCTGCCGTCGTACCCGCACCCGCGCCTCATGCCCGACTACTGGCAGTTCCCGACCGTGTCGATGGGTCTCGGCCCGATCAACGCCATCTACCAGGCGATGACGAACAAGTACCTCACCAACCGCGGGATCAAGGACCTCTCCGACTCGCACGTCTGGGCCTTCCTCGGCGACGGCGAGATGGACGAGGTCGAGAGCCGCGGTCAGCTGCAGGTCGCGGCGAACGAGGGCCTCGACAACCTCACCTTCGTCGTCAACTGCAACCTGCAGCGGCTCGACGGCCCGGTGCGCGGCAACGGCAAGATCGTGCAGGAGCTCGAGAGCTTCTTCCGCGGCGCCGGCTGGAACGTCATCAAGGTCGTCTGGGGCCGCGAGTGGGACGACCTGCTCTCCCGCGACACCGACGGCGCGCTGCTGAACCTCATGAACAGCACCCCCGACGGTGACTTCCAGACGTACAAGGCCGAGAACGGCGCGTACGTCCGCGAGCACTTCTTCGGCCGCGACGAGCGCGCCGCCGCCCTCGTCAAGGACTACTCCGACGAACAGATCTGGAACCTCAAGCGCGGCGGGCACGACTACCGCAAGGTCTTCGCGGCGTACAAGGCCGCCGTCGAGCACAAGGGCCAGCCCACCGTCATCCTCGCCAAGACGGTCAAGGGATACGGCCTCGGTCCGCACTTCGAGGGGCGCAACGCGACGCACCAGATGAAGAAGATGACCCTCGACGACCTCAAGCTCTTCCGCGACCAGATGCACATCCCGCTGACGGACGCGCAGCTGGAGGAGAACCCGTACGAGCCGCCGTACTACCACCCGGGTGAGGGCGACGAGACCATCGAGTACATGGTCGAGCGTCGTCGCGCACTGGGCGGGACGCTCCCGCAGCGTCGCAGCACGCACACCGCGATCAGCCTCCCCGACGACAGCGTCTACGCGCTGCCGAAGAAGGGCTCGGGCACGCAGGAGGTCGCCACCACGATGGCGTTCGTCCGCCTGCTCAAGGACCTGCTGCGGACGAAGGACTTCGGCCACCGCATCGTGCCGATCATCCCCGACGAGGCGCGCACGTTCGGTATGGACGCCTACTTCCCGACCGCGAAGATCTACAACCCGAACGGGCAGAACTACACGTCCGTCGACCGCGAGCTGCTCCTGGCCTACAAGGAGAGCCCGCAGGGTCAGATCATGCACGTCGGCATCAACGAGGCCGGCGCCCTCGCCGCCTTCACGGGTGTCGGCACCTCCTACGCGACGCACGGCGAACCGCTCATCCCGGTCTACGTCTTCTACTCGATGTTCGGCTTCCAGCGCACGGGCGACGCCCAGTGGGCGGCGGGCGACCAGATGGCGCGCGGCTTCATCATCGGCGCCACCGCCGGACGGACCACCCTGACCGGTGAGGGCCTCCAGCACGCCGACGGCCACTCGCACCTGCTCGCCTCGACCAACCCGGCGACGGTCTCCTACGACCCGGCCTACGGCTACGAGATCGCGCACATCGTGCAGTCGGGACTCGAGCGCATGTACGGCGGGGAGCACGAGGACCCGAACGTCATGTACTACATCACGGTCTACAACGAGCCGATCGTCCAGCCGAAGGAGCCGGAGGATGTCGACGTCGACGGCATCATCCGCGGCATCCACCGCGTCGCGACCGGGTCGGGTGAGGGCCACCGTGCCCAGATCCTCGCCTCGGGCGTGGGTCTGCCGTGGGCGCTCGAGGCGCAGGAGCTGCTGCAGAAGGACTGGGGCGTGAGCGCCGACGTCTGGTCGGTCACCAGCTGGACCGAACTGCGTCGTGACGGTCTGGCGGCGGACGAGCACAACTTCCTGCACCCGACCGAAGAGCCCAAGACGGCCTACGTCACCGAGAAGCTGCGCGACTCCGAAGGTCCGATCGTCGCCGTCAGCGACTTCATGCACGCCGTGCAGGACCAGATCCGCCAGTGGATCCCCCGCCGGTACGCGACGCTCGGCGCCGACGGCTTCGGCTTCTCCGACACGCGCGCCGCGGCCCGTCGCCAGTTCAAGATCGACGGCCCGTCGATCGTCGTGCGCACGTTGCAGGCCCTGGCCGAGGACGGCGTCGTCGACCGCGGCCTGTCGGCTCAGGCGATCGAGAAGTACCGTCTGCACGACGTCAACGCCGGCACCTCCGGCAACGCGGGCGGCGAAGCCTGACCCGCGCGATGACCGAACGGCCGACCGCCCAGGAGAAGGCGGAGACACTGGCGTGGCTCCGTCGCATCTCGGGTGATCTCGCGACCACCACTCTGCGCAGGCTCGAAGAGTCCCTGCCGTGGTACGCCGAGATGCCCCCCGGGCGGCGGTCGGCCGTCGGTCTCGTCGCCCAGTCGGGCATCTCGTCGTTCGTCGACTGGTACGACGACCCGAACTCGACGCCCTGGATCGCGGCCGACGTCTTCGCGTCGGCGCCGCGCGAGTTGCTCCGGAGCATCAGCCTCACCCAGACGCTCCAGCTCATCAAGGTGACGGTCGAGACGACCGAGGAGCGGGTCGCCGGACGGGGCAACGGACTGCGCGAGAGCATCCTGCTGTACTCGCGCGAAGTCGCCTTCGCCGCTGCGGACGTCTACGCCCGCGCGGCCGAGGCGCGCGGACTGTGGGACGCCCGCCTCGAAGCCCTCGTCGTCGACTCGATCCTGACGGGCGAGGCCGACGAGGAGCTGCCGAGCCGCATCGCGGCGCTGGGCTGGCACGGTCACGGCGAGGTCGCCGTCCTGGTGGGGACGACACCGCCTCAACTGGACGTCGACCAGGTGCGTCGGACGGCCCGCAAGCTCGGCGTCGACGTCCTCATCGGAGTGCAGGGTTCGCGCCTCGTGCTCGTCATCGGGCGGGCCGACCAGACGGGCCGGGAGGATGCCGAGGAGCTCCCGTTCACCGAGATCGCGACGCGTCTCGAGCCGGGGTTCGGGAGCGGTCATCTCGTGCTGGGCCCGACGGCGCCCGCCCTGTTGGATGCCGGCATCAGCGCGCGTGCCGCCCTCGCCGGCTTCGCGGTGGCGAAGTCCTGGCGTCACGCGCCGCGGCCGGTTGACGCCGACGACCTGCTGCCCGAACGCGCCCTCGCCGGTGACCCCCTCGCGAAGGCCACCCTCATCGACAAGATCTACCGACCGCTGCAGGCGCACTCGACGGACCTCGTGACGACCCTCTGGAGCTACCTCGACAATGGTCGCTCGCTCGAAGCGACGGCCCGCGAGCTCTTCGTCCACCCCAACACGGTGCGGTACCGCCTGAAGCGGGTGTCGGACGTGATCGGTTGGGATGCCACCGGTCCCCGCGAGGCGCTCATCCTCCAGACGGCGCTGATCCTCGGCTCGATCGGCGCCGAGGTGACCCGCCGGCGCCCGACGCGCCGCGGCTGATCCTGTACGACACAGACAAACGATCCGCACTTTGTTGTGCGCCGACCGACAGCACGTCCGACTCGAACTTGCAAGGATGGAAACCGTGATCATCGCCGTCTTCCCGGGCCAGGGTTCGCAGACCCCCGGGTTCCTCACCCCGTGGCTCGACACCGAAGGCACCCGCGAGCTGCTCGAGCAGTACTCCGCGTTCGCCGAGGTCGACCTCGTCGCCGCCGGAACCGAGTGGGATGCCGACCGCATCCGCGACACCAAGGTCGCCCAGCCCCTCATCGTCGCCGCGAGCCTGCTCTCCTGGCGCGCGCTCGTCGCTGCCGGTCACCGGCCGGACGGTGTCGCCGGACACTCCGTGGGCGAGATCGCGGCGCTCGTCGCCGCCGGCGTCCTCACCGAGGAGGACGGTATGCGCCTCGTGGGCATCCGCGGCCGCGCGATGGCCGGGGCCGCCGCGCTCGAGGAGACCGGCATGAGCGCCGTCGTCGGAGGAGACGAGGCCACGGTGCTCGGCCGCCTCGAGGAGCTCGACCTCACCCCCGCCAACTACAACGGCGGCGGTCAGATCGTCGCCGCCGGCGCGCTGCCCGCCCTCGCGGAACTAGCCGCCGAAGCGCCGCGCGGCAGCCGCGTCATCCCGCTGCAGGTCGCCGGTGCCTTCCACACGCGGTACATGGCGCCGGCCGTCGAGACGCTGCGGTCGGCTGCGGCCGACGTCTCGGCATCCGATCCCTCCCTCACGCTGTGGAGCAACCGCGACGGCGGCACCGTCACCGACGGCCGCGCCGCGCTGGATCTGCTCGTCGCGCAGGTCGCGAACCCCGTCCGCTGGGATCTGTGCATGGCTTCGTTCGCCGACAACGGCGTCACCGGGATCATCGAGCTCGCACCGGCGGGCACGCTCGTCGGACTCGCCAAGCGCGGGCTGCGCGGCGTACCGTCTGTTGCGGTGAAGACGCCCGAGGACCTCGCCGCCGCGAACGCCCTCCTGACCGGAGAGAACGCATGACCCCCCAGCTGATCCAGCCGACCGGCGCCGCCCACACCCGCATCTACTCCTACGGTGCGGCGCGCGGTCAGAACGCCGTCCCCAACGAGGACCTGATCGAACCGATCGACTCCAGCGACGAGTGGATCCGTCAGCGCACCGGCATCATCACCCGTGTGAGGGCGGATGCCGACACCTCGGCGATCGATCTCGCCGCTGACGCCGCCGCCGAAGCGATCGAACGCTCCGGCATCCCGGCCGACAGGATCGACGCCGTCATCGTCGCGACGATCTCGAACCCGAAGCAGACGCCGTCGGTCTCGGCGATCGTCGCCGACCGCGTGGGCGCGAACCCGGCGGCCGCCTACGACCTCAACGCCGCCTGCGCCGGGTTCGCCTACGGGGTCGCCCAGGCCGATGCCCTCATCCGCGCCGGCGCCGCCCACTACGCGCTCGTCATCGGTACCGAGAAGCTCAGCGACGTCGTGGACCCCACCGACCGCTCCATCTCGTTCCTCCTGGGCGACGGCGCGGGCGCGGTCGTCGTCGGACCGAGTGAGACTCCGGGCATCGGTCCGACCATCTGGGGCTCGGACGGCTCGAAGGCGGATGCCGTGGGCATGAACCACACGCTGACGGAGTTCCGCGACGGCCTCGCCCCCTGGCCCACCCTCCGCCAGGAGGGGCCGACGGTGTTCCGCTGGGCCGTGTGGGAGATGGTCAAGGTCGCACGGCAGGCCATCGAAGCCGCCGGGATCACCCCCGACGACCTGGCCGCCTTCGTGCCGCACCAGGCCAACATGCGCATCATCGACGAGTTCGCCAAGCAGCTGAAGCTGCCCGAGTCCGTCGTGATCGGTCGAGACATCGAGACGACGGGCAACACCTCCGCGGCATCCATCCCGCTGGCGACGCACCGTCTGCTCGAAGAGCACCCCGAACTCAGCGGCGGCCTCGCCCTGCAGATCGGATTCGGAGCCGGACTCGTGTTCGGCGCCCAGGTCGTCGTCCTCCCGTGACGACGGCACTCCCCCACCTAAACTGACTACCGGCCCGGCTGGGCCCGATTCCCACAGAAGGAGAAATCCCATGGCATTCACCAACGACGAGGTCCTCGCCGGCCTGGCCGAGCTCATCACCGACGAGACCGGAATCTCGTCCGACGAGGTCGCCCTCGAGAAGTCGTTCACCGACGACCTCGACATCGACTCGATCTCGATGATGACGATCGTCGTCAACGCCGAGGAGAAGTTCGGCGTCACCATCCCCGACGACGAGGTCAAGAACCTCAAGACCGTCGGCGACGCCGTCACCTACATCTCGTCCAACCAGGCCTGATCCGCGCGTCCGGTGGGGGTTCGCCCCCACCGGAGCAGCACGAGGGAACCATGAGCAACAAGCGAATCTTCGTCACCGGCATCGGTGCGACCTCCCCCATCGGCGGAACCGCCGGCGAGAGCTGGGACGCCCTCCTCGCCGGAGAGTCCGGCGCGCGCACCCTCGAGCACGAGTGGGTCGAGCAGTACCAGCTGCCCGTCACGTTCGCCGCCGAGGCGAAGGTGCGCCCCGAGACGGTGCTGGAACGCCCCGTCGCCAAGCGGCTCGACCCGTCGTCGCAGCTCGCGATGGTCGCCGCCAAGGAGGCCTGGGAGGACGCGGGTTCGCCCGAGGTCGACCCTGAGCGCCTCGGCGTCGAGTTCGCCACGGGCATCGGCGGCGTGTGGACGCTCCTCGATGCCTGGGACACCCTGCGCGAGAAGGGGCCGCGTCGCGTCATGCCGATGACGGTACCCATGCTCATGCCCAACGCGGCGGCGGGCAACCTGTCGCTGCACTTCGGTGCCCGCGCCTACGCCCGCACCTTCGCGAGCGCCTGCGCGTCGAGCACCGAGTCGATCGTCAACGCCCTCGAGCACATGCGCGCGGGCCTCGCCGACGTCGTGATCGCCGGCGGTACCGAATCGGCGATCCACCCCATCACGATCGCGTCGTTCGCCTCGATGCAGGCGCTCTCGCGACGCAACGACTCCCCCGAGACGGCATCCCGTCCCGGCAGCATCGACCGCGACGGCTTCGTCATGGGCGAGGGGGCGGCCGTACTGATCCTCGAGACCGAGGAGCACGCGAAGGCGCGCGGCGCCAAGATCTACGCCGAGCTCGTCGGCGGCGGCGTGACGGCGGATTCGTACCACATCACCGCCAACGACCCCGAGGGCACCGGCGCCGCGCGCGCCGTCCGTCTCGCTCTGGAGATGGCGGATGCCGCGCCGGACGACGTGACCCACGTCAACGCGCACGCGACCTCCACCCCGGTCGGCGACCCGAACGAATACGTCGCACTGAAGTCCGTCTTCGGCGACCGTGTCGAGGAGATGCCGGTCTCGGCTACGAAGGCCTCCACGGGCCACCTGCTGGGCGGTACGGGCGCCCTCGAGGCGATGTTCACGGTGCTCGCCCTGCGCGACCGTGTCGCTCCCCCGACGATCAACATCACCGAGCCGGACCCGGCCGTGCCGTTCCGCCTGTCCGGCGACGCGGTGCCGCTCGGCGACGGTGACCAGCTGGCCATCAGCAACTCGTTCGGCTTCGGCGGTCACAACGCCGTCGTCGCGTTCCGCTCGGTCTGATCCGACACACGACAGACGCCCCCGGGAAGCCACCGGGGGCGTCTGTCGTTCTATCCAGGCGGGGCCGAGGCCGCCCCGGTCTCCGGGAAGCCGTCCGAAGCCGGTCGAGGCTCTCCTGCCCCGCCTGAAGACCTGTCCGATCGTGGAGTGTCCGCTCGGGACGGGTCGTCTCAGCCGACCTTGTGCAGCCAGACGACCGGTGCGTCGTCGCTGGCGTGACGGAACGGCTCGAGTTCGTCGTCCCAGGCGACGCCGAGCGCGACGTCGAGCTCTCGCTGGAGTTCGGTGATGTCGCCGGCCGCGATCTCCATGGCGTACCGAAGGCGGTCCTCGCCGATGACGACGTTGCCAGCCGAGTCCGTCTGGGCATAGTGGATGCCGAGGCTCGGCGTGTGCAGCCACCGGCCGCCGTCGCTGCGCGGCGTCGGGTCCTCGCTCACCTCGTAACGCAGGTGCTCCCACCCGCGCATGGCGGTCGCGAGGGCGGCGCCGGTGCCGGCGGGTCCCTCCCAGTAGAACTCCGCGCGTCGGCTGCCGTCGAGGACGGGCTGGTCCGCCCACTCGAAGTTGACGGCGTGCCCGAGGGCACGCCCGGCCGCCCACTCGAGGTGGGGGCACAGCGCGCGTGGCGCGGAGTGGATGAAGATCACTCCGCGCGCCTGAGGTGTGGCCATCGATCTCTCCGTTTCGTTCAGGTACGTCTTCCCCTACGACCTGATGGAGAGTGCTGGCCGGATATCCGGTTGTGCCGCCATTATCGCCTACGTCGACGTCGAATCACAACCGTGTAACACTCACGGCTCCGGTCATCCGTCAACCCCGTAGGACGCTGCCCTGTGCAGAGGCACAGTGGCCGCACGACGGAAGGAAGATCATGAGCGAGAACACCCCTCACCACCGCGACGCCGACGACGCCCACGCCGACGACGCGCCGCCGACCGACGCCGCGAGCGACGAGGTCAAGGCCGACGCGGCCCGAGCCGGCGACGAGGTGTCGGACGACGGCCTGTCGGACGACGAGGACGACCCCTTCCCCCAGGGACCGTCGATCACGCATCCCTGATGGGGCGAGGATCCGCGGTCGTCGGCCGCGCACTCGCCCTCGTGTTCCTCGGCGTGCAACGGGTGCGGCATCCACGCCCGATCCATCCCCGCGGATTGCCGTTGACCGGCTCGGTGCACTGGATGCCTCGGAACACCCGCTCCGGCATCCGTTGGATCGACGACCCCGCCGCCGGGGAACGCCAGCCGCTCGAGGGGCGCCTCTCGCGCTCGATCGGACTCCCGGCGCCGCTGCCCGACGTCATCGGGCTCGCGCTGCGCGTGCAGACGCCCGAGGGACCGGCCGACATCGAGTTCGCCTCGACCGGGTCCGGCGTGCCGCTCAGATTCACCCTCCTGCTGCGCTTGCGACCGTCGCCGAGCGTGTACGGCACACTCGTGCCGTACGAAAGCGATCAGATCAGGGCCGCGTGATGGTGCGTGCGCGCTCGCTCGGGCCGCGTCTACCCGCGCGGATGTCCGAGCTGCACCGCACGCTGCGTCGGACGGCGTGGTGGGTGGAGCTCTCGCATGCGACACCCACGGGGCCGTGGCATCCGTTCGCCCTGGTCGACCTTCGGACAGCCGACAATCCGGACGCGATGAGGGCGGATGCCGGTCGTCGCCTCATCCCCGGCGCACGGATGCCCGCGTGGTTTCAGGCGCTGCGTCAGCCGTCCTACGACGCGGTGCAACGCGGTGATCGGTAGGGCGGGTGGGACTTGAACCCACGATCGTCGGGTTATGAGCCCGCTGCCTTGACCAGCTTGGCCACCGCCCCCTGTGAGGACGAGCCTATCGTTTCGGTCGTTCCTCGTCCTTGACGGGCGGATCCGGCCAGACCTTCGCGACGGTCTCCGTGATCCGGATCGATCCCGTCGTGGGCTTCTTGCCGTCGGTGAACTCGGTGCTGCCGCGGGAGATCGGGATCTCCTGGCTGTCGCTGATCACCTGCGGGTGGTACCGAGCGAGCTGGAAGACGCCGACGATCGCCAGAGCGCCCGCCACGGTGAATCCGATGTACGCCCAGAACGGCGCACCGCTCGCCTCGTCGAGGACGGCGAGCCCGATGACGATCGCGACGATCGGGTCGATCACCGTGAGCCCGGCGATGACGAGATCCGGGGGGCCCGACGAGTACGCCGTCTGGACGAAGTAGGCACCCATCGCCGTTCCGGCGAGCAGCGCGACGATGCACAGGACCGTCAGCCACTCGAAGTCGCCGTTGGCGATGCGGTTGATGACGACCTTCGCGAGGGTCGCGACGAAGCCGTAGACGATGCCGGCCGCGACGATGTAGAAAAGGGCCCGCATCCGCTTGCGGAGGGTCACCCACAGGACGCCCAGCACGACGACGACGCCGAGGAGGATCCAGAGGACCGTCAGCAGCTGCGGGTCGCTGATCGGGCGCTCGGTCGCGTACAGCGCGGCGACCGTCACGAAGATGAAGATGCCGCCGACGCACAGGGCGATCGAGGTGATCGAGCGTCGCGTCGGCTTGTGACCGCTGACCCTTGCGTTGAGCAGCGTGGTGATGACGAGAGAGATCGCACCGATCGGCTGTACGAGGATCAGCGGCGCGAAGGACAGTGCCGCGAGCTGGCAGAGGATCGCGAGGCCCAGCATGACGGTCCCGAGGACCCACGACGGTCGACGCAGCAGCCGCAGCAGCTGACCGCCGGTCAGGCCGGAGACGCCCGCCTGCGCGGTGAGCTGCTCGACCTTCTGCACGCCGCGGTGCTGGTACTGCGCCCCGAACGACATGAACACCGCGCCGATGATCGCGAGCGGGATGCCGATGAGGATCGCCGGGTTCCCGAAGACGCCGACGAGTTCGTCGGTGAGGTCGTCGATCGGCGTCCCGGGGAGAATCACGCCTCGACGATACCGGGCGCGAGCCTCGTTAGGCTTCTGACGTGGCCGTACTTCCGATTCGCATCATGGGCGATCCCGTCCTCCATTCCGTCGCCGCTCCCGTCGACGAGGTGACCGACGACATCCGCACGCTCGTCGCCGACATGTTCGAGACGATGGACACGGCACCGGGTGTCGGCCTCGCCGCCCCCCAGGTCGGTGTCGGGCTCCGCATCTACACGTACTCGTATCAGGACGACGACGGGCAGCCGTGGCGGGGCGTCCTGATCAATCCGGAACTCTGGATGACGCCTCCCGAGCCCGGCTCCCCCGACCCCGACGACGAGTCCGAGGGGTGCCTGTCCTTCCCGGGCGAACGGTTCCCCCTGCGCCGGGCCGACGCGGTCCTGGTGACGGGCACGGACCTCGACGGGGCACCGGTCGAGATCCGGGTCGAGGGCTGGCGCGCACGCATCATGCAGCACGAGTTCGACCACCTCAACGGCATCCTCTACATCGACCGCCTGTCGGATTCCGACTGGAAGACCACCCAGAAGATCGCCCGCAAGCGCGGCTGGGGCAAGCCCGGACAGAGCTGGATGCCGGGCGTCGACGACCTCGACGCCTGACCGGCCGTCCCGCCATGGAGCCGTGGGAGCTGCACGGGTGGTTCGGCGACTTCGTCGACACCTGCAACCGGCACGATCTGGCGGCGATCCGGGATCTTGTCGATCCGAGTGTCCGGCGCGCCCACCTGCCCGCCGGAGCGGATGCCTGGATCGATGACCTGGCCGATCTGTTCCACGGCTTCCCGGACTGGCGGTGGAAGACGATCCAGGTGGTCGCCGAGGACGATCGGATCGCCGCGCACCTGCGCGCCGGCGGAACTCACACCGGGGTGTGGCGCGGCATCCCGCCGACGCGCCGACACGTGAACGTCGCCGAGTTCCTGTTCCTGCGCATCACGGCAGGACGCGTGGTCGCCGTGACCGGATCGGGCGACGAGGCCATGCAGGCCCAACTCACCGACTGACACCGATGTCCGCCGCTCTGCGTACGATCGCGGAGTCGGCCGGAGAGAGGGATGCCGGTTGGGTGCGAACAGGCGGTACGCGGCGAGCGTCGATGCGCGGATGGACGACCGCATCCTGCAGCGGGTGGCGTCGCGCGGCATCCTGCAGTCCCTCACGAAAGAGGAGCTGGATCTGGACCGCAGGCCCGTGACGACCGATCCGCGCCCCGCCCGGGTGCAGGCGTGGGTGCGCTTCGGCACCGAGCCGGTGCTCGTCGATGCGGATCTGTGCATGTGGACCGACCGGGCCGCGGCGATCCGATTCCGGGTGGGCGATCAGGAGCGCCGGTGCTGGGTGTGGTCGGGCGCTGTGCTCCGCGACGAGTGAGGTCAGGCCCGGCGTGATCGCCGCGCTCCCCATCGTCAGGTCGCGACGGCGACGCCCGGCACCTCGGCGAGGGAGGTGTACACCGGGAGGCCGCGCTCCCGCGCGATCGCCACGTCCTGGTCTGCGCCTCGGGACTCGCCCGGAAGGCGCAGCACGGCGTCGCAGTGCTGCAGCAGTCGCTCGGCCGTCGGGTACATGACCTGCGCGGCCAGGGGATCGTGCGGACCCTCGGCGCCGGCGCTGCGCAGAATGGGCAGCGCCACCCACTCCCCGATCATCGGGATGTGGCCCGCTCGGAAGATCGGCCAGGCGGCCTGCTCGAGGCGCTCGAGATTGCGCCGCATGAGGTCGGGGTCCCCGTTCGTACCCGAGGCGTACGGGCCGGCGATGAGGATCAGGAGGGGGCGAGGTGCGTCGGAGGGAGTCATGCTGATAGAATAAGCACAAACATGCACAAACGTGAAGGATCGCGAATGCTCGCCGCCACCCGCAAGCAGTTGCTACTCGACCGACTCCGCTCGGACGGCCGCATCGTCGCGAAGGAGCTCGCCGCGGAACTGGGGCTCTCCGAGGACAGCATCCGCCGCGATCTCCGCGAACTGGATGCCGCCGGCCTGGCCGTCCGGGTGTACGGCGGCGCCCTTCCCGCATCCCCCGCCGTCGCGGACTACGGGGTGCGCGAAACCGTCGCGACCGACAGCAAGACTCGCGTCGCGCGGCGCGCGGCCCAGCTGATCGAACCGGGCAGCACCGTCATCCTCGACGGTGGAACGACTGCGCTCGCGGCCGTGCGCGCCCTCGACCTCGGACGCGAGTGCACGATCATCACGCACAGCCCCACCGTGGCGGCCGCGCTGCTGCACCACGCGGCCGAGGTCATCATCCTCGGGGGCCGCCTGTTCAAGCACTCGGCGGTCGCCTCGGGCGCCGCCGCCGTGGAGGCGGCGATGACCGTTTCCGCGGACCGGTTCCTGCTCGGCGTCACGGGTGTCCACGAGGACGCCGGTCTCACCACCGGCGACGCCGACGAGGCCGCGATGAAGCGCACGCTCGCGAGTCGTGCGGCGGAGACGTTCGTCCTCGGCAGTGCGGAGAAGATCGGGGCCGCGTCGCGGTATCGGGTTTTGACGTGGGATGCGGTCGACGGGGTGATCGTCGACGCGGAGGATGCTGCCGGCGCCACGACGCTGTCCGCTCTCGAACGGCGCGGGGTCAGCGTCCTGCGCTGAGGGTCAGCGCTCGTGCGAGGGCGCCCGCCTGCGAAACCGGGCTTCGCGCGACGCGACGTGGACGCCGAGCCCGGTGATGCCCGCGACGAGCGCGCCGAAGAGGGCGAAGAAGGCGACGTCGTGCCCGGCGCCGTACTGGAAAGCGGCCCAGACCAGCAGGATCACGGAGGCGGCGAGGACGATCACGCCCGCGCGTTCGCCCCAGCTCCACGCCTTCCAGTCTCCGACGACGGTGTTCATGGCTCCAGGATGGGGCCGCTGCGGGCCTCGCGCAAGCAAACATCTCGGAAGAGCGGATGCCGCGCCCGGCATCCGTCACCGGGAAAGCGGAAACCCCCGGCGGGACCGGGGGTTTCGTTCAATGGCTCCCCGGCTTGGACTCGAACCAAGAACCTATCGGTTAACAGCCGATTGCTCTGCCAATTGAGCTACCGAGGATCAGTCACCCGCGACCGGGCAACCACACAATCGTAGCAAAGCCCGAGGGGTGCTCGTGACATCAGCCGCCGATTCGTGTCGCTTCGTCGGGGGTCCAGAGCACGTCGTCCAGGGTGGGGCCGACACCGATCGGGTGGCCGGCGCGCAGGACGAGGACCTGGGCCTCGAGGTCGGCCACGAGCTCGCGCTCGTTCGTGACGACGAGCAGAGCCATCCCGTCGTCGACACGTCGCCGGAGAGCGTCGAGGACGGCGGGCCGGACGTCGACATCGAGGTTCGCATAGGGCTCGTCCGCGATGAGGACCGTGGGATCGAGCACGAGGCTGCGCGCGATCGCGACGCGTTGACGCATGCCGGAGCTCAGCTCGTAGGGGTACTTCTCCGACGCCCCGATGGGGAGCTGCAACTCGTCGAGCAGCGAGGCGACCCGCAGCGCGAGGGCGCGCTCGTTGACCTTGCGATCGCGGGCGGTGATCGGTTCCGCGACGATCTCCGAGATGGTGAGCCGCGCCGGAAGATCCGAGTTCGCGCCTTGACGCAGGTGCCCAGTGCGATAGGTCAGGACCCGCCGAGCGCGACCCCGTGCACGAAGGGAGATGCCGGCGACCTCCCCGACCCCGCCGACGATGCGCAGGTCGCGGTGGTCCGCCCCCGCGAGACAGGAGGCGAGACTCGACTTGCCGGAACCCGTCGCGCCCATCACCGCGACGACCTCGCCCGGCGCGACCCGCAGAGACACCCCGTCGATGACACGCGTATCTGCGGAGACACGAGCGATCGACAGGTCGGAGCAGTAGATGGCGGCATCCGGTTCGGTCACTCGAGGCATGCGTTCCATCCTCATGCGTCGGCGACGCGGGCGCCAGTCCGGGGCGGTGCGGGGGCGGCGGGTCCGGTGCGTTGTTCCGGGGGGGTTGGGGGGCACGGGGTGTCGTCGTCGTCGTGATCCGCGCACGCATTCGAGCGTGGGGGCGTGAGGTGTCGCGACATTCGCTCGCGCCCGGCTGACGAGGATGAGAGGACTCTCATTCTCGGGGTGTGCATAACGCGTGTTCTGAGCCTGTTTCACCGGGGTGGATGTCGGAGGTCCCTGGCAGAGTGCAGGTATGACGGATGCGGCGGAAACCCCCGGTGGCGAGGACTATCTCGCCGCCTTGGCGGGCATCGTCGCTGATGTCGGGGATGTGGCCGTCGAGTTGGCGCGCGTGCAGATCCGGGAGCTTCGGGCGCTGGCCGATGCAGGGCGGTTGGCGGAGGCGCAGACCGCTCAGCGCAACGCGCGTGTGCAGGTCCACGACATGGCCCTGCGATCGATCGCGGCCGAGGTCGGCGGGGTCATGCGCGTGACCGATCGGACCGTCCAACGCCGGATCGGTGAGGCGCGGACTCTGGTCGAAGGCTTCCCGACGACCGTGGAAGCGTGGGAGCAAGGGCGGATTATCCGCGGGCACGCGATCGCGATCGTCGAGACCGGGACAAGTCTGCCCGCAGAGATGTGGTTCGAGTTCGAACAGGTCGCGATCTCACGGTGCGAGCGCGACACCCCCAACCGGGTGCGAGGCGAGTTGGAGATCCTCGCCCACCGGATGCACCCGCGCTCGTTCGCGGAACGGCACGAGGAGGCTGCCGCTGGGCGGTGCGTCCGGATCGTGCCGGGACGAGACGGAATGTCCGACGTGGTCGCAACCGTCCCGACGGTGATCGCCGAAGGGATCCACGACCGGCTCACGCAGCAGGCGCGCGCGATCATCGACACCCGCGACGAGCGGGCCGCCGCGTGCGGCGGGGCTGGTGTCGCGTTCGGGGAAGCCGCCGCGACGCACAGCGACAACGACAACGACAACGACAACGACAACGACAACGAAGATGCCGCCGCCATCGTCGCCACCGACCAGCGCTCCATCGACCAGGTCCGAGCGGATGTGTTCGCCGACCTGCTCCTCGCGGGAACCCCAGCGCTCAATGACACCCGCGACACCACCGCCGGGCCGCTGGGCGCGATCCGCGCGCGCGTGCAAGTGCTCATCCCCGCCGCGACGCTCACCGGAGAAGACGACGGGCCCTGCGACCTCGCCGGGCGCTCCCCCATCGACCCCGCGACGGCGCGCACCCTCGCCGGCGGCACCCATACCTGGGAGCGCCTGTTCCACGACCCCACCACCGGTGTCACGGTCTCCGCCGACTCATACCGGGTACCGTCCGGGATGCGACGGTTCCTGCAAGCCCGTGACCAGCACTGCCGGTTCCCCGGATGCCGNNACCAACTTGGCTCATCTGTGCCAACGGCATCACTCCATGAAGCAATTCACCGCGTGGAGAGTGCGACAACTCACGGGTGGAGTCCTGGAATGGACCTCACCCCTCGGCAGGACCTACAGAGAAGACGCACCGACACCGGCCGTCGCGTTCACCCCTGCCGCACCACCATCACCGCCACCCGCACCAGCGGAACCCGCACCCTTCTGAGCATCACGCGGCAATCAGAGCGCGTCGCGCCCAGCGAACACGCCTGAGGGTGACGTGTCGGTGAGAGCGCATCCTGCATCCCACCATCCCGCGTTTCCTGCGCGGCAACACAAAGCGTCAGACGAGATCAGCAAGCGTCCGGCGCCGCTGGTCGAGGTCCCGCAGCGCGACCCGAACCGCGCGACCCTCCTCGGAGTCCGCCGGCACGCGCTGGACGGCGCCGAGCAGCTCCGCCTTCTCCCGATCCATCGCCCGCAGCCGAAGCCGACGGCACAGCGCACGCGCCGACGTCGTCGCCTCCACCTCCGTCAGCGCCGGGAACGACGCCGTCAACAACTCCGCAGCGAGCCCGCGATACGGCTCCCGCGTCGCATCCACGGCAGCCGTCGACCACCCGACACGAGACCGATCCGGCTGAGCGGCGACCGCCTGGCGCACCGCGTCGAGCGCGGGGTGCTCCATCGGGATCTGCAGCGCGGCATCCACCTCGTCCCGGTCGATGACGTGCCCGTACTGCAGCACACCCATCAGCGCATCCCGCTCGAGGGTCACGCTCGCCGTCCGCGGAAGGCTCGCCACCGTCACCCGCAACGACGGAGCCGCTCCATCCGAGGACCTCTCGACCGGAGCGGCCTCCGGCTCCCGCGGGCTGCGCGACCCGCGCGCCGCGCGCTCCACCGCCGGAGTGACCTCACCGAGGTCCATCCCGAGCTTGCGCGCCAGCACCCGCGTGTACCCCGGTCGCAGCGACGGGTCGCGGATCTCCGCGACGATCGGAGCGGCCGCGCGCAACGCGCCGACCCGGCCCTCGACGCTCCCGAGATCGAACCCGGCCAGCTTCTGGTCGATGACGAACTCGAACATCGGCGCCTTCGCATCCATCAACGCCCGCACGGCGCCGTCGCCGCGATTGAGCCGCAGATCGCACGGATCGAGACCGTCCGGCGCGACCGCCACGTACGTCTGCGCCGCGAACCGCTTCTCCTCCGAGAACGCCCGCAACGCCGCTTTCTGCCCCGCCGCATCCGGATCGAACGTGAAGATCACCTCGCCAGAGGCACTGTCGTCACCCATCACCCGGCGCAGCACCGTGATGTGGTCCGACCCGAACGCGGTGCCGCACGTCGCGATCGCCGTCGTCACCCCGGCGAGGTGGCACGCCATCACGTCGGTGTACCCCTCCACGACGACGACACGGTGCGAGCGGGAGACGTCCTTCTTCGCGAGGTCGAGACCGTAGAGAACCTGCGCCTTCTTGTAGATCGGCGTCTCGGGCGTGTTCAGGTACTTGGGGCCCTGATCGTCCTCGTACAGCTTCCGCGCGCCGAACCCGATCGTCTGGCCCGTGAGGTCGCGGATCGGCCACACCACCCGTCCGCGGAACCGGTCGTACACGCCGCGCTGCCCCTGCGACACGAGCCCCGCCGTTGCCAACTCCTCGTCGGTGAAGCCCTGCGCGCGCAGGGCGTCCCGCATGTTGTTCCAGCCCTTCGGCGCGTAACCGACACCGAAGTGCGCGGCGGCGCCGGCATCGAATCCCCGTTCGCCGAGGAACCGGCGACCCGCGTCGGCCTCCGCCGTCGCGAGCTGCCCCCGGAAGTACTCGGCCGCGGCCGTGTTCGCCTGGTACAGCCGCGTCCGACCGCCGGTCTCGGGAGCGGCCCCGCCGTCCTCGTAGTGCAGCTGGTATCCGATACGGCCCGCGAGACGCTCGACCGCCTCGGTGAACGACAGGTGGTCCATCGCGCGCAGGAACGAGTAGACGTCGCCCGACTCCCCGCATCCGAAGCAGTGGTAGTACCCCGCCTGCGGCCGCACGTTGAAGCTCGGACTGCGCTCATCGTGGAACGGGCAGAGTCCCTTGAGGGATCCCACACCCGCCGACTTCAGCGCGACCCGCTCCCCCACGATGTCCGCGATGTTCGTCCGAGCCTTCACCTCGTCGACGTCGGACTGCCGGATGCGGGCCATCAGAGACCTTCGATCGGCTCGGGAAGGGCGAAGCTCGCGTTCGCGACGACCCGAGACCCCGCTGGCCAGAGGCCGAGTTCGCGCAGGTCCACGGGCCCGACCAGAGCCGAGTGCCACTCGATCGCGAAACGGTCGGTGAGCGTCGCCACCTGATCGACCACGACGCGCTTGCGTTCGACATCGCTCGATGCCGCCGCGAAGTCCACCGCGTGCACCCGATCGAGGTGCTCCGGACGCTCCAGCAGAGCCGACGCGAGGCGCTTCAGCACCCGACGCTGCTCCTTGTAGAGCCCCTTACGACCGTCGATCGACACGACGAACGCCCCGATCGTGCCCTTCAGCACCGCCATCTCGGCCTCGATGACCCGCGGCACGATCATCCGTCCGCGGTAGCGGGTCAGCGCGGGCGTGTCGTAGTGCTCGCGCGTCGCCGCCGTCGCGGCACGAGCGAAGCGCCCGATGAAGTCGGACGTGAGGTTCTTCAGCCGGGCCACCGACGCCCGCGTGCCGTCGAAGTCGGTCATCCACTCGGGCAGTCGCACGAGTCGGTACAGCGCATCGGCGAGTTCATCTCGGCTGAACCCGAGCCCGACCCACGACTGGATCGCCGTCAGCAGCGCCTCGCGCTCCCGGGCATCCGCGAGTCGGCGGGGATCGAGGTAACCGTTCAGGACGGCGTCCTCGAAGTCGTGCACCGAGTAGGCGATGTCGTCGGAGAGGTCCATGACCTCGGCCTCGATGCACCGCACGCGGCCGGGCGCGCCCTGCCGCATCCACCGGAAGATCGCCTCGTCCTCGGCGTACACACCGAATTTCTGGCGTCCTCCGGGATCCGGGATCGCGTGATCCGCCGTCCACGGGTACTTGCAGGTCGCGTCGAGGCTCGCGCGGGTGAGGTTCAGCCCGAAGCTCTCGCCGTCGTCGTCGACGACCTTCGGCTCGAGACGGGCGAGGATGCGCAGCGACTGCGCATTGCCCTCGAACCCGCCGATGTCCTCGGCCCACTCGTTGAGCGCCCGCTCGCCGTTGTGCCCGAAAGGCGGATGCCCGAGGTCATGACTCAGGCACGCCGTGTCGACCACGTCGGGCGAGAGCTCCAACGCGATCGCGAGCTCGCGTCCCACCTGCGCGACCTCGAGCGAGTGCGTGAGGCGGTTGCGCGCGAAGTCGTCGGGGCTCGCGGGGCTCAGCACCTGCGTCTTGGCCGCGAGCCGCCGGAACGCCGCGGAGTGCAGCACCCGGGCACGGTCACGGGCGAACCCGTCGCGCAGGGAACGGTGCTTCTCCGCGTGGAAACGCTCGGCGTCGTGGTCGTCGTAGCCTGTGGGACGTCCGGCGGCGATGCCCACGCTCGCGCCGACCACCGACTCAGCCGCCACTGGTGTCGAGCTCCGCATCCGCAAGGGCGGTGGATGCCGCGTGTCCGATCTCGCGCGAGTCGAGCCACCCGTCGGGCAGGGCCGGCCGCTTCGGCGTGCCCGCACGCCCGCGCTGACCCTCCGCGGCGGCGCCGGGGTACGGCGCGTCGAGGTCGAGCGTCGCGAGCAGCTCGTCGATCTCCGCGAGGCTCGACGCGGTCGCGAGACGAGCCCGGAGGTCACCCCCGACGGGGTAGCCCTTGAAGTACCAGGCGACGTGCTTGCGGATGTCGCGGCAGCCGCGGTCCTCGTCCTCGAAGAACTCGACCAGCAGCTCCGCGTGGCGACGGAACGCGGCCGCGACGAACCCGAGGGTCGCATCGACGGGCGGAGCGGTGTGGCCGGTGCCGAGTTCGCGCGCGAGGTCACCGAAGAGCCAGGGGCGGCCGAGGCATCCGCGTCCGACGACGACACCGTCGCAACCGGTCTCGGCCATCATCCGGCGGGCGTCCTCCGCCGACCAGATGTCGCCGTTGCCGAGCACGGGGACGCTCGTGACCGTCTCCTTCAACTTCGCGATCGCTGACCAGTCCGCGTGGCCCGAGTAGAACTCCGATGCCGTCCGCGCGTGCAGCGCGACGGCGGCGACGCCGGCGCCTTCGGCGATCCGGCCGGCCTCGAGGTAGGTCAGGTGGTCGGAGTCGATGCCCTTGCGCATCTTGACGGTCAACGGGATGTCGCCGGCGGCCTTCGCGGCGCGTTCGACGATCTCGCGGAACAGCTCGGTCTTCCACGGCAGCGCCGCACCGCCGCCCTTGCGGGTCACCTTGGGGACGGGGCATCCGAAGTTCAGATCGACGTGGTCGGCGTGATCCTCCTCGACGATGATCCGGACCGCGGCCTCGACGGTCGCCGGGTCGACGCCGTACAGCTGGATCGACCGGGGGGTCTCGGACTCGTGGTGGCGGATGAGCCGCATCGTCGTGGCGTTGCGCTCGACCAGAGCGCGCGTCGTGATCATCTCGCTCACGTAGAGGCCCGCACCGTACTCGCGGCACAGGCGACGGAAGGCCGTGTTGGTGATGCCGGCCATGGGTGCGAGGACGACGGGAGCGTCGAGGGTGATCGGCCCGATACGCAGGGGCGCGGGGGGTGCGAGGGTCGAGGACATATCCTTCCCATTCTCCCAGACGGCGAGCGCTTGCGGGATCGGCGCGCGTCCTATCGTGGAGACATGACCGAAACCCCCTCCCTCCGCGACATCCCGTTCACCACGGCCGACGGGAAGGAGGCGACGCTGGGCGACTTCGGCGACAAGGCGTTCCTCATCGTCAACGTCGCGTCGAAGTGCGGGTTGGCCCCGCAGTACGAGCAGCTCGAGGAGCTGCAGAAGACGTACGGCGAGCGCGGCCTGCAGGTCATCGGGTTCCCGTGCAACCAGTTCATGGGGCAGGAGCCCGGATCGATGGAGGAGATCCTCGACTACTGCGCCGTCAACTGGGGCATCACGTTCCCCATCATGGACAAGATCCGGGTGAACGGCTCGCACGCCGCTCCGCTCTACAAGGCGCTGAAGAAGACCCCGAACGCGGAGCGCGCGAAGGGCCCCGTCATGTGGAACTTCGAGAAGTTCCTCGTGACGCGGGACGGCGAGCTGCACCGCTTCCGTCCGCAGACCAAGCCGAACGAGCCCGAGGTGATCGCGGCGATCGAGGACGCGCTGGCCTGATCAGCTCGCGGCCGACGCCTCCGCGCGCTCGGACCACACCTGACGTGCGATCTGCGCGAACGCCTCGGCGGGCTGCGCCCCGCTGACGCCGTACTTGCCGTCGATGACGAAGAACGGCACACCCTGGATGCCGTAGGCCTGCGCCTGCGCCTGGTCGGCCCGCACCGCCTCGAGGTAGCGGCCGGACTCCAGCGCGTCGCGCGCGGCCTCCCGGTCGAGTCCCGCCTCGACGGCGAGCTCCACGAGGTCGTCGATGCGACCGACGTGACGGCCCTCGGTGAAGTAGGCCGACATGAGCCGCTCGGTCATCTCCTTCTGGAGACCCTGCTCCTTCGCGAAGTGGAGCAGCTCGTGCGCCTTCACCGTGTTCGTGTGCTTCAGCAGGTCGAACCGGTACTCGAGGCCCGCCTCGGCGGCGACACCCGTCACCCGGTCGAGCATCGGCTTGACCTGCTCGGGTGTCATGCCCTTGTGCTGCGACAGGAAGTCGACCTCGTTCCCGTCGAAGTCGACGGGGGTGTCCGGGGACAGCTCGTACGAGTGGAACGTCACCTCCACGCGGGGGGCGTCGGCGTCGTCCGCCGTCGCCGCGAGCCCCGTCTCGAGGTTGCGCTTGCCGATGTAGCACCAGGGGCAGGCGATGTCACTCCACACGTCGATCTTGATGGCATCCGTCACATCGCCTGCAACGCGCCCGGCACTCGCATCTATTCCCGCCGCCGTCCTAGGCTGGCGGGATGCTCTCCGCCGACGACCCGCTGCCGGCTCCGCCCCGTCGCGTCGTGATCGCGGGCACCACGGGGGTGGGCAAGTCCACCCTCGCGCGACGGCTCGCGGACCTATGGCATCTCGAGTACACCGAGCTCGACTCGCTCTTCCACGGACCGGGCTGGACGCCCCGGCCCGAGTTCCTCGACGACGTGCGCCACGTCGCCGCCGGTGAGCGGTGGGTGTCGGAGTGGAACTACTTCAGCGCGGGCGGCGGGCAGGTGCTCGGCGAGCGCGCCGACCTCGCGGTGTGGCTCGACCTCCCCCGTCGCATCGCGCGCGCCCGGCTGGTGCGACGCACCCTGCGGCGCAGCATCCTGCGGCAGCCCCTGTGGAACGGGAACGTCGAGCCTCCCCTGTGGACGGTCCTCCGCGACCCCGACCACATCCTGCGGTGGGAGATGCGCACGCACGGCACCTGGCGGGAACGGATGCCGCGGGTCGCCGCCGAGTACGACGTGCCCGTCGTACGCCTCCGCCATCCGCGGGAGGTCGAGCGCTGGCTCGCGGGACCCGCCGCGCGCGCCGCGGACTGACCTCAGGTGGACGTCGGGGCGTCCTTGGCCCCGCCGAAGCGGCGGTCGCGCGACAGATAGAGCTCGATCGCTCCCCACAGGTCGGTCCGCGAGAAGTCGGGCCACAGCGTGTCGAGGAACACCATCTCGGCGTACGCCGCCTCCCACAGCAGGAAGTTGGACGTCCGCTGCTCACCGCTCGACCGCACGAAGAGGTCGACGTCGGGCATGTCGGAGACGTACAAGTGCCGCCGGAGCGTCTTCTCGGTGATGGCCGAGGGCTTCAGCTTTCCGCGGGCGATCTCCTCACCCATCGCCCGCATCGCGTCGATGATCTCCAGCCGCCCGCCGTAGTTGATGCACATCGTCAGCGTCAGGCCGGTGTTGCCGGACGTCAGCTGCTCGGCGTACTGCAGTTCCTTGATGACCGAGCCCCACAGCCGCGGCTTGCGTCCGGCCCAGCGGATGCGGACGTTCCACTCGTTGAGCTGGTCCCGTCGCCGGTGCAGCACGTCGCGGTTGTACCCCATGAGGAAGCGCACCTCTTCGGGCGAGCGCGCCCAGTTCTCCGTGGAGAAGGCGTAGACGCTGAGGTGTTTGACGCCCGCCTGGATCGCCCCGGCGACGACGTCGAGCAGCACCTCCTCGCCCGCGCGATGCCCTTCGATCCGGGTCAGCCCGCGGCGGTTCGCCCACCGGCCGTTGCCGTCCATGACGATCGCGACGTGAGCCGGCACCGCCCCCTTCGGGAATTCCGGCGGGTACAGCCCGGTCCAGTCTAGCGGTCGATAGGGCACCGCGTCGCGATGCGTGTACGGCTTGGGACTCACCGAGGCGCCTCCAGGTGGGACAGGGAACGGATGCCGCGCTCGGTGTGCCACTGTGCGTAGGCGGCGATGAGGCCGGAGGATGCCGCGGTGGCGCCGGACGAGGCGGCATCCACCACATCCCACTCCCCCGCCAGCAGCGCCCGCAGCAGATCGCCGGTCTCGACACTCACCCGCGGAGCACCGGTGGGCGCGCACGCGGAGCAGACGATGCCGCCCAGCTGCGCGACGAACCACTCGTGCGGCCCCGGAGCACCGCACCGCGCACACTCCCGCAGGGACGGCGCCCACCCCGAGAGCGACATGACCCTCAGGAGGTACGAGTCGAGCACCGACCGCGGGGCGTGGTCGCCGCGGGCGAGGGCGCGGAGCCCGCCGACGAGGAGCAGGTACTGCTGCGGCGTCGTCTCGGCCTCGTTGAGCCGGTCGGCGGTCTCGGACATGGCGGATGCCGCGGTGTACCGGTCGTAATCGGTCGCGATGTCCGCACCGTAGGCGCCCAGGGACTCGGCCTGCTGCACGATGTCGAGCGAGCGGCCCTTGTACATCTGGACGTCGGCGACCATGAACGGCTCGAGCCGGGCGCCGAACTTCGACGACGTCCGCCGGACACCCTTCGCGACGGCGCGCACCTTGCCGTGACGACGGCTGAGCATCGTCACGATGCGGTCCGCCTCGCCCAGCTTGTGGGTGCGAAGGACCACGACCTCGTCGCGGTAAGTGGGCACCCCTCGATTATCCCGTGACCGGGCACAATGAAGGCGTGACCGAGCCGCAGTTCCTCATCCCCCTCTGGGCCGACCTCACCGCCGTCGGGCTCGGCGGCGTACAGGGCGCCCTGTTCGCCTCGGGGTTCCAGGGTCAGCGCCGACTCGACCTGCTCGGGGTCGCGATCATCGGCGTCGTGATGGGTCTCGGCGGCGGCATGATCCGCGATCTGCTCCTGAACACGACCCCCGTCGCCCTCCAGAGCGACGGGTACCTCATCACCGTCACCGCCGCGGCCCTCGTCGGGATGCTGCTGGCGAACCTCTTCCGGCGGCTCAACGCCGTCATCGTGGCGCTCGACGCCGTCGCGATCGGCATGTTCGGCGCGCTGGGGACGACCAAGGCGTTGGCGCTCGGGCTCCCCCTCATCCCGTCCGTCTTCGTCGGCGCGTGCGCGGCGGTCGGCGGCGGCCTGCTGCGCGACGTGTTCATGGGTCTCCCCGTTGCGATGATGCACGTCGGCTCGCTCTACGCCGTCGCTGCGGCGGTGGGATGCGCCGTCCTGGCCGTCCTCGACGTCGTCGGCGTCGCGGCGGTGCCGGCGGCGATCACCTGCATCGCGGTGACCGCCGTCATCCGGGTCCTCGCCGTCGCGTTCGACATCTCCCTGCCGGAGCAGCGCGCGCTGTACCGGCGCAAAGTCGCCGTCGAGACCTCGACGATCCCGATCATCAGACCGTGATCGGGTCCCGACGGCGACCGCGCGGGAATCAGACGCCCGCGAGCTCGCTCTCGGACACGCGGCTGCGGATCGCCCGGTTGACCGCCGAGACGACCGCCTTCAGGCTCGCCGTCGAGATGTCGCCGTCGATGCCGACGCCCCAAAGGCGCTGGTCACCGACCTGCAGCTCGACGTACGCGGCCGCGTGGGCGTCGCCGCCGGCGCCCAGGGTGTGCTCGACGTAGTCGTAGAGGGAGATCTCGAAACCGCGCTCGCCCAGCACCTTCAGGAACGCCGCGATGGGACCGTTGCCGGCGCCCGTCGCCGAGACGCGCTCCTCGCCGTCGCGGAGCGTCACCTCGAGCGCGACCTCCCCGGACATGTCGCTCTGCGTACGGGTCGACAGCAGTTCGAAGCGACCCCACTTCTCGTCGGCGGCGGCAGCGGGCAGGTACTCGTCGGAGAAGATCGACCAGATCTGACCGCTCGAGACCTCGCCGCCCTCGGCATCCGTCTTCGCCTGCACGACCCCCGAGAACTCGATCTGCAGCTTGCGCGGCAGGTCGAGCGCGTGGTCGGTCTTCAGCAGGTAGGCGACACCGCCCTTGCCGGACTGCGAGTTGACCCGGATGACGGCCTCGTAGGAGCGTCCCAGGTCCTTCGGGTCGATCGGCAGGTACGGCACGGCCCACTCGATCTCGTCGACCGAGACGCCCGCCGCCTGGGCACGCGCCTCCATCGCCTCGAAGCCTTTCTTGATGGCGTCCTGGTGCGACCCGCTGAACGCGGTGAAGACCAGGTCGCCCGCCCAGGGGCTCCGCTCGGGCACGGGCAGCTGGTTGCAGTACTCGGCGGTGCGCTTGACGTGGTCGATGTCGCTGAAGTCGATCTGCGGGTCGATGCCCTGCGTCAGCAGGTTGATCCCCAGGGCGACCAGGTCGACGTTGCCCGTGCGCTCGCCGTTGCCGAAGAGGCATCCCTCGATGCGATCGGCCCCGGCCATGTAGCCGAGCTCCGCCGCGGCGATCGCGGTGCCGCGGTCATTGTGAGGGTGCAGCGACAGGATGACGTTCTCGCGGTGGGCCAGGTGCCGGCTCATCCACTCGATCGAGTCGGCGTAGACGTTGGGCGTCGCCATCTCGACGGTCGCCGGCAGGTTGATGATGACCTTGCGCTCAGGGGTCGGCTCGAAGACCTCGATGACCTGGTTGCAGACGTCGACGGCGAACTCGAGCTCGGTGCCGGTGTAGCTCTCGGGCGAGTACTCGTAGTAGACGGTCGTCTCGGGGATCGTCTTCTCGTACTCGCGGCACAGGCGCGCACCCTCGAGGGCGATGTCGATGATGCCCTGCTGGTCGGTGCGGAAGACGACCTCGCGCTGCAGCACGCTCGTGGAGTTGTACAGGTGGACGATCGCCTGCTTGGCACCGGCGATCGACTCGTACGTGCGCTTGATGAGGTGGTCGCGGGCCTGCGTCAGCACCTGGATCGTGACGTCCTCGGGGATGAGGTCCTCTTCGATCAGCTGGCGCACGAAGTCGAAGTCGGTCTGGCTCGCGCTCGGGAAGCCGACCTCGATCTCCTTGTAGCCCATCTTCACGAGCAGCTCGAACATGATCCGCTTGCGCTCGGGGCTCATCGGGTCGATGAGCGCCTGGTTGCCGTCGCGCAGGTCGACGGCGCACCACCGGGGTGCGACCTCGATGCGTCTGCCCGGCCACGTGCGATCGGGCAGTTCGACGCGGATCTGCTCGTGGAACGGGCGGTACTTGTGGATCGGGGCGCCGGAGGGCTTCTGGGTGTTTCGCATGATGGGTGCTTCTTCTCTCGTCACTGGTGCGGACCCACGACAACCTCCGCGACGAGTTGGTCCTAGATCGAGGACTCGTCGCGGCGACGAAGAAGGAGGCCGCAGAAGCGCATACCGACACGTTACACCCCGATCCGAAGCGCCGACATCCGAGACGGATGCCGCGGCCCCGACACTCTCCCGGTATGACGCTCCGCCGATCCGCCGCCGTCCTGCTCGCCGGCGCCACCCTGCTGCTCACCTCCTGCGCCGCCGCGGCTGATGCGGGTGGCTCCGCTGCGCCTCCCGGAGCCGCGCTCGCCGCGCTGACACCGGAGGACCCGACCGGCGAGGTGCTCGCCCAGGGCACCGTCCTCGACGACGGGACGACGGCGACGCTGTGCCTGGGTGCCGTCGCCGAGTCCGCGCCGCCGCAGTGCAGCGGCATCCCCCTGATCGGATGGTCCTGGGAGGGCCTCACGGACGCGGCCTCTGCCGGCGGCTCGACCTGGGGGACGTACGCCGTGCGCGGTGTCTACGACGGCGAGAGCTTCACCATCCGCGACGCACCCGTCCCCCTCGCCCTGTTCGACCCGATCGCCCGGCCCGACCCGACCGGCGGGAAGGCGGGCGCCGCGTCCGCTCAGGATGCGGCGGCGATCCAGTCGATCGTGCCCGATGCCCTCGGCTCGGGCTACCTCGGTTCGTACGACCAGGACGGCTGGGTGTACGTCGACGTCGTCTGGGACGACGGGACCTGGCAGCGCGCCGCGGACGAGGACTTCGGTCCGGGAAAGGTGATCATCCGGTCCGCGCTGCGCTCCGTCGACTGAGCGGCGTCGCTCTCCGTCACGGCAGCAACGCGAGCTTGCCGCCCGGGTGCCCCTCCATGAGGAAGCGCGCCGCCTCGACCGCGTCGGCGAACGGGAAGGTGCGGGCGACCGGCACCTCGAGCAGTCCGCGCTGCGCGAGGTCGACGAGCTCGCCGCGGACGGCGTCTCGGAAGGCCGCGCTCGCGCGCAGCATGCCACCGATCGCGACGATGCCCTCGGACTCGAGGTCGCGACGGACGATCGTGATGATGCGGGTCCGGTCCTCGACGAGCGTGAGCGAGGCCTCAATCGCCTCGTCGGTCCCCACCCCGTCGAGCGACGCGACGAAGGAGGCGCCGGCCGCGGCATCCTTCGCCCGGTCGACGAGGCCCGGGCCGTACGCGATCGGGATGCCGCCGTAGCGCCGCACGACGTCGGCGTTCCGCTCGCTCGCCGTCCCGACCACGCGGACACCGCGGATCGCCGCCTGCTGCAGGAAGCTCACTCCGACCGCGCCGGAGGCGGCGTGGAACAGCACCGTGTCGCCGCTTCGCGCACCGCTCAGCTCGAGCAGCTCGGCGGCCGTCGCACCGGCCAGGAGCAGGTTCGCGGCTTCGGGATGCGTGAGGTTCGACGGCTTCGCGAAGACTTTCTCGGCGGGGACCGTCAGCTCGGTCGCGTACCCGCCGCTCACGCGGAACGCGAGCACCTCGTCGCCGACCGTCGCCGCGCCCGAGCCGATCCGCGTGTCGGCACCGAGCGCGGTGATCTCGCCGGACACCTCGTACCCGATCGGGAAGGGGAACGACGCGCCCGGACGAGTGGGGTACTTCACATCCGCGGGGTTCATCCCGGCGGCGTGGACCCGGATCGTCACCTCGCCGGGGCCCGGTGCCGGCACCTCGACCTCGCGGAGCTCCCACTGCGACAGACCCTCAGGCCCCGTCGCGAACCATGCCTGTGCCATGCCGTCGTCCTTCCGTGAGCTGCCGGCTCCGTCGCCGGTCAGAATCCGAGGCGCCCCAGTTGCTTGGGGTCGCGCTGCCACTCCTTGGCCACCCGGACGCGCAGCGACAGGAACACGCGGCCTCCGACGAGCGGCTCGATGCCCGCTCGCGACCGCGCCCCGACGTCCTTCAGACGGGACCCGCCCCGGCCGATGATGATGGCCTTCTGACTGTCGCGCTCGACGACGATGTTCGCGTACACGTCGGTCAGATCACTGTCCTCGCGCGCCCGGATGTCCTCGACCGTCACGGCGATGGAGTGGGGCAGCTCGTCGCGGACGCCGTCGAGCGCCGCCTCGCGGATGATCTCGGCGATCCGGTCCTCGACGCTCTCGTCGGTGACGACCCCCTCGGGGTAGAGCGCGGGGCCCTCGGGCATGAGCTTCAGCAGCTCGTCGGCGAGCACGTCGAGCTGGTCGTCGGTGACGGCCGAGAGCGGGATGACGGCGGCCCAGTCCTCGCGCAGCGCGTCGACCTCCATGAGGCGCTCGGTGATCTCCTCGCGGGTCGCGATGTCGACCTTCGTGACGATGGCCACCTTCTTCGCGCGACCGTATCCGTCGAGGGATGCCGCGATCCGCCGGTCGCCGGGTCCCACTTTCTCGGTGGCCGGCACGAGGAATCCGATGGCGTCGACGTCGCCGAGCACCTGCTCGACGAGGTCGTTGAGGCGCTGGCCCAGCAGCGTCCGCGGCTTGTGGATGCCGGGGGTGTCGACGATGACGAGCTGTCCGCTCGGGCGGTTCAGGATGCCGCGGATCGCCTTGCGGGTCGTCTGCGGCTTGTCGCTCGTGATCGCGACCTTCTCGCCGACGAGGGCGTTGGTCAGCGTCGACTTGCCCACGTTGGGGCGTCCGACGAACGTCACGAAACCGGAACGGTCGGTCACGGTCACTCCGATCCCCGCGAGACGCGGATCTCTCCGGTGGTGGGTGCGAAGGCGCTCTCGGCGGCCTCCAGGCTCTCGGCGCGCTCGACGAACACGGTGGCGAGACCGCGGCCGCGACCGAGGGAGGTGCCGCCGGTCAGGATCAGGCCGCTGTGCTCGACGCGGGCGCCGGGCACCGGGACGCTGCCGAGCGCCTTGCCGAACAGGCCGCCGATCGAGTCGACGTCGTCGTCCTCGAGCTCGATGCCGAAGAGGTCGCCGACCTCGTCGAGCCCCAGGCGGGTGCTCACGCGGAAACGGCCGTCGCCGAGGTCCGTGACCTCGCTCGTGCGCAGGTCGTACTCGTCGGCGATCTCCCCGACGAGCTCCTCGATGAGGTCTTCGAGGGTCACGAGACCCGACACCCCGCCGTATTCGTCGACGACGAGGCAGACGTGCACGGCTTCGCGCTTCATCTGCTGCAGCAGCGTCTCGGCGCGCATCGACTCGGGCACGAAGACCGCCGGCCGGGCGATCTGCGCGACCGGCACGCCGCGCCACGCGGTCTCGTCGCGGTAGGCGAACTGGACGAGGTCCTTCAGGTACACGACACCGGTGATGTCGTCGGCCTCGCCGTCGGCGATCGGGATGCGCGAGACGCCCTTGTCGAGGAAGAGCGTCATCGCCTGCTGCGTCGTGGCCGCGGCATCCATCGTCACCATGTCGGTGCGCGGCACCATGACGGCGCGCACGAACCGATCGGTGAAGTCGAACACGGAGTGGATCAGGTCGCGGTCGTCCGCCTCGATGAGGTCCTGCGACGCGGCCTCGTCGACCATGCTGAGGAGCTGCTCCTCGGAGGCGAACGAAGCACCCCGGTGGATGCCGGGGGTCAGCCGGTCCCCTACGAGGACGAGGAGGTGCGCGAGGGGTCCGAGCACGATGCGCGCGCCGCGGATGAGCGGGGCGCAGAACCGCAGGAAGCCCTTGGCGTGCTGACGCCCGACGGCGCGCGGCGAGGCGCCGACGAGGACGAAGGAGGCGATCGTCATGAGGACGACGGCGGCGAGCATCGCCCACCAGATGTTGTCGAAGATCAGCGTGAACGCGACCGTCACGAGCACCGCGGCCGCCGTCTCGACGAGGATGCGGATGAACACGACCGCCGTGCGGTGGGCGTCGGGGTCGGCAGCGATCCGCCGCAGGGCCGTTCCCGAGCGCGCCTCGTCGGCGAGGTCGGCGAGGTCGGCGCGACCCGTCACGTCGAGCGCGGCCTCGAGCGAGGCCATCAGCCCGCCGAGCGCGACGAGCAGGCCCGCCGCGACGAGGAGGAGGATCTCGGTCATGCGCGCCGGCGGCGCTCGCTCGAGTGGAACGCGCCGATGAGCTCCTTCTGGAGTCCGAACATCTCGCGCTCCTCCTCGGGCTCGGCGTGGTCGAAGCCGAGCAAATGGAGCAGTCCGTGGGTCGTCAGGAGGATGAGCTCGTCCATCGTGGAGTGCTTCGCCGCCTGCGCCTGGGTCTCGGCGACCTGCGGGCACAGCACGATGTCGCCGAGGAGCCCGGGAGGAGTGGGCGCCTCCTCGGTCCCGGGGCGCAGCTCGTCCATGGGGAAGCTCAGCACGTCGGTCGGACCGGGCTCGTCCATCCACTGCACGTGCAGCGCCTCCATCGCACCCTCGTCGACGAGGAGGATCGCGACGTCCGCGTCGGGGCTGACGTGCAGTTCGGCGAAGTTGTGCTCGGTGAGGCGTAGCAGGACGGTCTCGTCGACCTCCACACCGGACTCGTTGGTGATCTCGATGGTCATGATCGTCCTCGTTTGGGCTGTCGGTCGCGGGGTCCGGCGGGCCGCAGGCCCGCGCGGCGCTCGGCGCGGTTCGCGAACTCGCTCGCCTCGTCGCGCTCACGGCGTGCGGCGAGCTTCTCCTCGTCGTACGCGCTGTAGGCGTCGACGATGCGGCCCACCAGGGTGTGGCGCACGACGTCGTCGCTCGTCAGGCGCGCGAAGTGGATGTCGTCGATGTCCTTGAGCACCCGCGTGACGAGCCGGAGGCCCGACGCGCCCTGCGGCAGGTCGACCTGCGTGATGTCGCCCGTGACGACCATTCGCGTGCCGAACCCGAGACGGGTGAGGAACATCTTCATCTGCTCGGGCGTCGTGTTCTGCGCCTCGTCGAGGACGACGAAGGAGTCGTTCAGGGTGCGCCCGCGCATGTAGGCGAGGGGGGCGACCTCGATCGTTCCCGACGCCATGAGCTTCGGGACGAGCTCGGGGTCCATCATCTCGTTCAACGCGTCGTAGAGCGGCCGCAGGTACGGGTCGATCTTGTCGGTCAGCGTGCCCGGCAGGAATCCGAGGCGCTCCCCCGCCTCGACGGCGGGACGGGTCAGGATGATGCGGCTGACCTCCTTGCGCTGCAGCGCCTGGACGGCCTTGGCCATCGCGAGGTAGGTCTTACCGGTGCCGGCGGGGCCGATGCCGAAGACGATCGTGTTCTCCTCGATCGCGTCGACGTACTCCTTCTGGCCGAGCGTCTTCGGACGGATGACCTTGCCGCGCGAGGAGAGGATTGCTTCGCCGAGGACCTCGGAGGGACGCATCCCGCCGTTGTCCCGCAGGATGCGGCTCGACTGGGTGACGTCGCTCGGGTCGAGGCCTTGCCCCGCCCGCGCCATGCCGATGAGCTCGTCGACGAGTTCGCGGGCGCGCGCCACGGCGTCGCCCTCGCCGGTGAGCGTGATCTCGTTGCCGCGGACGTGCACTTGCACGTCGGGGTGTTCGCGTTCGACGGTGCGCAGCAGGCGGTCCTGAGGACCCAGCAGCTGCACCATCGCGACGCCGTCCGCGTAGATGCGGTCGACGGTGGGTTCGGTGCTGTCAGCCACCGAGGCTCCCTTCGCTGAGCCCGCCGCCCAGCACGTGGGCGTGGACGTGGAAGACGGTCTGACCGGCGCCGGGGCCGGTGTTGAAGATCAGGCGGAAGTCGCCGTCGGCGTGCTCGGCGGCCAGGCTGTTCGCGAGCCCCACCAGCTCGGCGAGCAGGGCGGGGTCGCCCGCGGCGAGCTCGACGACGTCGCGGTACTGCTCGCTCTTGGGGATCACGAGCAGGTGCACGGGAGCCTGCGGGGCGATGTCTCGGATCGCGAACGCGTTCTCGGTCTCCGCGATGATCTCGGAGGGGATCTCACCCCGGAGGATGCGGGTGAACACCGACGACTCGCTCATCCCCCCAGTCTAGTCAGCGGCTCCCGGCGTTGGCCGGTGCCGACTCACCAGCGGCCGAGCGCCCGGTTGACCAGCGCGAGCGCTGCGGGACCGGCGGTCGAGGTTCGCAGGACCGTGTCGCCGAGCCGCACGAGGGTCGCGCCGGCGGCCTGCAGCGCGTCGAGCTCGTCGGGCGAGATCCCGCCCTCCGGACCGACGACGAGCAGCACGTCGCGGGTGTCGGCGGCGTCGAGGTCGACCCCCGAGAGCGGAGCGGATGCCGTGGGTTCGAGCACCAGCATCCGTGCCGACTCCGCGTGCGCAGCGAGCTGCCGCGTCGTGACCGGGTCGGCCACCTCGGGCAGCCAGGCACGGTGGGCCTGCTTGGCCGCCTCGCGCGCGATCGACTCCCAGCGCGCGACGCCCTTGGCGACCTTCGCGCCGTCCCACCGCGAGACGGACCGGGCGGCCTGCCACGGGAGGATCGCGTCGACGCCGAGTTCGGTCGCGGCCTGCACCGCGAGCTCGTCGCGATCGCCCTTCGCGAGCGCCTGCACGAGCACCGTGCGCGGCGACGGCGCCGGGTGCTCCCGCCGCTCGACGACCTCGACGACGACCTCCTTCGGTGCGACCGAGGCGACGGCGCCGGTGAGCCAGAGGCCACGGCCGTCGCCCACGGTCACCCCCTCCCCGACCCGGATGCGGCGCACGGCGGCCGCGTGGTGCGCTTCGGACCCCGTCAGCCGGACGACGTCGCCCGGGCGGGCGCCACCGGCATCCTCGATCAGGAAGTGCAGGGCCACGGTCAGCGCTTGAACTTGCCGCGGAGCTTGGAGAACAGGCCCGGGTGGAACTCGGCGAGGTGCGGCGGCGCGGGGCGCGTGCGCTTGGCGAGCTCCTGCACGAGGGCCCGCGACTTGGGATCGAGGTGCGACGGGGTGACCACCTGCACGGCGACGCGGAGGTCGCCGCGCTGCTCGCCGCGGAGCGGGGTGATGCCGCGCCCGCGGATGGTCAGCTCGTCGCCCGCCTGGACACCCTGGCGGATCTCGA
The DNA here is from genome assembly GCF_001644225.1 of Microbacterium oleivorans. Lineage (GTDB taxonomy): Bacteria > Actinomycetota > Actinomycetes > Actinomycetales > Microbacteriaceae > Microbacterium > Microbacterium gawkjiense. The sequence goes on from NZ_LSTV01000001.1 coordinate 1,135,546, forward strand.
GGTCGACGGGGCCGTCGAGCGAGTCGATCGTGACGCTCGTGCCGAGGATCGCGTCGATCATCGACACCTCGAGGGTCGCGAGCAGATCGTCGCCGTCACGGCTGAAGACGTCGTGCGGCGCGACCGTCACCTCGAGGTACAGGTCGCCGTTGGGCCCGCCCGCGGGGCCGACCTCGCCCGATCCGGGCAGCTGCAGACGCAGTCCCGTCTCGACGCCGGCGGGGATGTCGATCGACACGGTGCGGCGCGCGCGGACGCGGCCCTGGCCCTGGCACGTGGAGCACGGGTACGGGATGGTCGTGCCGTAGCCCTGGCACGTCGTGCAGGGCTGCGAGGTGACGACGTTGCCGAGCAGGCTCCGCACGGTCCGCTGGATCTGCCCCGAGCCGTGGCAGATGTCGCAGGTCACCGGCTGGGTGCCGGGCTGGCAGCACGAGCCCTGGCAGGTCTCGCACAGCACCGCCGTGTCGACCTCGATGTCGCGGTGCACGCCGAAGACGACGTCGCCGAGGGTCAGGTCGACGCGCACAAGGGCGTCCTGGCCCCGCTCGCGACGCGAGCGCGGGCGTCCGGCACGCGTGCCCCCGCCGCCTCCGCCGAAGAACGTCTCGAAGATGTCGCTGAAGCCGCCGAAGCCGGCACCGGCACCGCCGAACGCGCCGGCGTCACCGCCGAGGTCGTACCGCTGGCGCTGGTCGGGGTCGCTCAGCACGTCGTACGCGTGCGTCACGAGCTTGAAGCGCTCCGCCGCATCCTCTCCCGGGTTCACATCGGGGTGGAGCTGTCGCGCCAGTCGGCGGTACGCCTTCTTGATCTCCTCGGGGCTCGCGTCGCGCGCGACACCCAGGACCTCGTAGTGGTCAGCCACAATCACCTCTCCGGCCCGGGGGCCGATTCGTTCAGCGCGACTTCTCGTCTTCTTCGAGCAGACGCGTCAGATAGTGCGCGACGGCACGGACCGCCGCGAGATTGGTGGGGTAGTCCATGCGGGTCGGGCCCAGCACGCCCACGCGCGCCTGCGAGCCGCCGGCGTCGTAGTCCCCCGCGACGACGGATGCCTCGGCGAGCCCGAACGGCTCGTTCTCGCGGCCGATGCTGGTCGCCAGTCCCCGGTCGTCCGCGACCATCTCCCCCATGAGGCGCAGGAGCGTCACCTGCTCCTCGATCGCCTCGAGCAGCGGGTAGATGCTGCCCCGGAAGTCGGCCTCGCGGCGGGCGAGGGTCGCGGACCCGGCCATGACCATGCGGTCCGAGCGGAACTCGTCGAGTTCCTCGCCGATCGCGCGCAGGACGATGCGCCGGTTCTCCTCGCGGGGCGCCGGAGCCTCCTCCTCGAGGATGCGGGCGATCGCCGCGGCACCGTCGCGGACGCTCTTGCCGGTCAGCAGCGCGGCCATCGCGAGCTTGAGCTGCTGCGCCTCCTCGGCGGACGGCTCGGTCGCGAGGAACGCGACCCGCTGCGAGACCCGGCCGGTGTCGGTCACGACGATGATGACGACGCGGGTGCCGCCGAGGTGGACGACCTCGACGTGCGAGACGTTCGCCCGGGCGAACGACGGGTACTGCACGATCGCGACCTGTCCGGTGAGGCGGGTGAGCGTGCGGACCGTGCGGACGAGCAGGTCGTCGAGGTCGCCGGTGTCCTCCAGGAAGGCGCCGATCGCGGAGCGCTGCGCGGAGGTCAGCGGACGTACGTCGGCGAGATGGTCGACGAAGACCCGGTACCCCTTGTCGGTGGGCACGCGACCCGACGACGTGTGCGGCGCGATGATGAGTTCCTCGTCCTCGAGGAGGGCCATGTCGTTGCGGATCGTGGCGGCGGACACACCGAACTGGTGGCGGTCGACGATCGCCTTGCTGCCGACGGGTTCCCGCGTGTCCACGTAGTCCTGGACGATCGCGCGCAACACCTGCAGACCGCGTTCCGAGACCATCATCCCTCCTCCGCTGGCACTCTCGATCTTGGAGTGCCAATTCTACCGCGCGCGGAGCGATCCGCTCGGATCACTCGGTGAGCGCCCGCACGACGGCGTCGGCCAGAAGCCGTCCGCGGCGGGTCAGCACGATCGTGCCGTGGACCGCCGCCGCGCCGTCGACGAGCCCGTCGGCGATGAGGGATGCCACGTTCCGCCGCCCGGCGACCGTCGCTTCGTCCACGGCCACGCCGTCGACGATGCGCGAGCGCAGCAGGATGTCCTCGAGACGGCGGGCCTCGGCATCCGGTCGCTCCCGTCCGGCCGCCGGCGACTGTCCCGCCGCGAGGCGCTGCGCGTACGCCGCGGGGTGCTTCACGTTCCACCACCGGAGTCCGCCGATGTGGCTGTGGGCGCCCGGTCCGTACCCCCACCAATCCTGGCCGCGCCAGTACGACAGGTTGTGGCGCGACCGCTGCGCGTGGCTCATCGCCCAGTTCGAGACCTCGTACCACCCGTATCCCGCCGCGGCGAGCAGTTCGTCGGCCAGCTCGTACATGTCGGCCTGCAGATCGTCATCGGGAGCGGGCACCTCGCCGCGGCGGATCTGCCGCTCGAGTTTCGTGCCGTCCTCGACGATGAGCGCGTAGGCCGAGACGTGATCGGGTGCGAGGGCCGTCGCCGTCTCGAGCGAGGTCCGCCAGTCCTCCAGCGACTCCCCGGGAGCGCCGTAGATGAGGTCGAGGCTGACCGCCAGCCCCGCGTTCCGTGCCGCGGCGACCGCGGTGGTGATGTTCGCGGGGTCGTGGGTGCGGTCGAGGGCGGCGAGGACGTGCGGGACAGCCGACTGCATGCCGATCGACAGGCGTGTCACACCGGCGTCCGCGAGAGTCTCGGCGACGGCGTCCGTCATCGTGTCGGGGTTCGCCTCGACCGTCACCTCGGCACCGTCCGCCAGCCCGAAGGCCTCCCGGACGCCGTCGAGCATGCGTGCCAGGTCGCCGGGCGGCAGGAGCGTCGGGGTGCCGCCGCCGAAGAACACCGTCTGCGCAGGGCGGAGCGGTCCGCGTTCGGCCAGCACCCGCCGGGAGATCGCGATCTCGCGCAGGACCTCGTCGGCGTACGCGTCCTGCCGGGCGCCGCGCAGTTCGGTCGCCGTGTAGGTGTTGAAGTCGCAGTAGCCGCAACGGACGCGGCAGAACGGGACGTGCAGATAGACGCCGAAGTCGACGTCGTCCGACACGCGCACGTCGGCGGGCAGTGCGCCGTCGAGAGGAGCGGGATCGCCGAGGGGAAGGGCTGAGCCCATCAGGAGCCGGTGGCGTACATCGGCGACATCGCCTGCAGGTACCCCTGGAACAGGGCGCGGCGCCGACGCTTCACCAGCGGACGCCAGAGGCGGTAAAGCACGCCGGTTGGCTTGTCGAAGGCGCGGACCGTGAACCAGACCTCGTCGTCGTCGCGCCATTCGAGCAGGAAGGACTCCTCGCCGCTGACGACGGATCCGCCGACGGTGCCGAGCGAGAACCCGACTCGACGCGGCTCGTCGACGACCGAGATGACCCGGAGTTCGGCATCCGCTCGCATCCCGCCCACGCGCCCCCGAAGATGCACGGTCGTCCCGGCGCTCGCGAACGGCACACCGTCGGCGTCGAAGCGCTGCTCGTCGTCGAGACGACTGGGCTGGACGGCGTTGCCGTCGGCGTCGAAGCCGACACCGGAGTACATCGGACCGGATGCCGGGCGCACATCGGTCACCTGGAGACCCGCCCCGCGCTGCGCTCCCCACCCGAGGAGCGACTCGGTCGAGGTGACGAAACGGCTCTCACCGCTGCCGAGACGCCAGGACGCCTCCGCCGGGGTCGTGCCCTTCGGCGGATAGCCCATGAGATCGGGGGCCTGCGTGGCCCCGACGGCGGCGTAGTCGACGGTCCCTGCCTGGAAACTCCCGCGGCGCATCGTGCCAGCCTACTTCTTGTCCTTGCCCTCGACGTCTCCCGAGAGCGCGGCGATGAACGCCTCCTGGGGGACCTCGACGCGGCCGACCATCTTCATGCGCTTCTTGCCCTCCTTCTGCTTCTCGAGCAGCTTGCGCTTACGGGTGATGTCACCGCCGTAGCACTTCGCGAGGACGTCCTTGCGGATCGCGCGGATGTTCTCGCGGGCGATGATGCGGGCGCCGATCGCGGCCTGGATGGGGACCTCGAACTGCTGACGCGGGATGAGCTTGCGCAGCCGCTCGGTCATCATCGTCCCGTAGGCGTAGGCCTTCTCGCGGTGGACGATCGAGCTGAACGCGTCGACCTTCTCGCCCTGCAGCAGGATGTCGACCTTGACGAGGTCGGCGGTCTGCGAACCGGCCGGCTCGTAGTCGAGGCTCGCGTAGCCCTGCGTCTTGGACTTCAGGTGGTCGAAGAAGTCGAAAACGATCTCGCCGAGGGGCATGTTGTAGCGCAGCTCGACGCGGTCCTCGCTGAGGTAGTCCATGCCGAGCAGGGTGCCGCGGCGCGACTGGCAGAGCTCCATGACGGTGCCGACGTAATCCTTCGGCAGGAGGATGCCGACCTTCACGACCGGCTCGGAGACCTCTGCGACGCGGCCGTCGGGGTACTCCGACGGGTTCGTTACCGTCACGGTCTCGCCGGTGTCGGTCATCACCTCGTACGTCACGGACGGCGCGGTCGTGATGAGGTCGAGTCCGAACTCGCGCGCGAGGCGCTCGGTGATGATCTCGAGGTGCAGCAGACCGAGGAAGCCGCAGCGGAACCCGAACCCGAGGGCGACCGAGGTCTCGGGCTCGTACTGCAGCGAGGCATCCGACAGTTTCAGCTTGTCGAGCGCCTCGCGGAGCTCGGCGTAGTCGCTGCCGTCGATCGGGTAGATGCCCGAGAAGACCATGGGCTTCGGGTCGGTGTACCCCGCGAGCGCCTCGGATGCGGGCTTGCGGTGGTTGGTGATCGTGTCACCGACCTTGGACTGGCGGACATCCTTCACACCGGTGATGAGGTAGCCCACCTCCCCGACGCCGAGACCCTTGGTGGGCACGGGCTCGGGGCTCGACACCCCGATCTCGAGGAGGTCGTGGGCGGCCTTCGACGACATCATCTGGATCCGCTCGCGCGGCTCGAGCTTGCCGTCGACCATCCGCACGTACGTCACGACGCCGCGGTAGGCGTCGTAGACCGAGTCGAAGATCATGGCCCGGGCGGGGGCGTCGGCATCCCCGACGGGTGCGGGGATGCGCTCGACGATGCGGTCGAGGAGGGCCTCGACCCCCATGCCGGTCTTGCCGCTCACCTTGAGCACGTCGGCCGGGTCGCCGCCGATGAGGTTCGCGAGCTCGGCGGCGTACTTCTCCGGGTCCGCCGCGGGCAGGTCGATCTTGTTGAGGACCGGGATGATCTCGAGGTCGTTCTCGAGGGCGAGGTAGAGGTTGGCGAGGGTCTGCGCCTCGATGCCCTGCGCCGCGTCGACGAGGAGGATCGCGCCCTCGCAGGCCGCGAGCGACCGGCTGACCTCGTAGGTGAAGTCGACGTGGCCGGGGGTGTCGATCATGTTGAGGGCGAACGTGCCGTCGGCGGTGGCCCACGGCATCCGGACCGCCTGGCTCTTGATGGTGATGCCGCGCTCGCGCTCGATGTCCATGCGGTCGAGGTACTGGGCACGCATGTCGCGGTCGGCGACCACGCCGGTGATCTGCAGCATGCGGTCGGCCAGGGTGGACTTGCCGTGGTCGATGTGGGCGATGATGCAGAAGTTGCGGAGCTGCGCGGGCGGCGTTGCCGCGGGCTGCAGGGGCTGAAGGGCGCGGGGTGACATGACCAGGCGAGTCTACCGGCGCGGGGCCGGGCGCCAGCCCCGACGATCGGGCACCATAACCCGCCACGGCGGCGACACGCCAGTGGCCCGCCGCATGAGAAAGAGTTAACTGATCTGACACTTGCGGGGCCGCGAGACCGACCGAATGCTCAATGTGGCGGTCGGTTCCTGCGCGATAAGCCCCGCGCCCGTGCCGCCTCGGGAGATCCCACCGTGTCGAACCCACCCGTTCCCGCGCCCGCCTCACCGTCCGCCTTCCGTCGCACCGGCGCCCTGCTGACCGTCACCGCCGTGACGGCCGCGGGTCTCGCCCTCGTGCCGAGCGCGGCGAACGCCGCCGTGTCGGCCGACGCGCCCGTCGTCATCTCGGAGGTGTACGGCGGCGGCGGCAACAGCGGCGCCGCCTTCAACCGCGACTTCATCGAGCTCGCCAACACGAGCGAAGAGACGGTCGACCTCAGCGGGTTCAGCGTGCAGTACGCCTCTGCGACTGGCGCCACATGGCAGGTGACGAAACTCGGCGACGTCGACCTCCCCGCCGGCGAGAACCTGCTCATCGGTCAGGCCTTCGGGAGCAACACGTCGCTTCCCGCGTTCGAGGCCGACGTCGACGGCTCGATCGCGATGAGCGGCAGCGGCGCCAAGGTCGCCCTCGTGTCCACCGAGGCGGCACTGACCGGCAGCACCGGGATCGCCGATCTGGACCAGGTCGTCGACCTGGTCGGCTGGGGCAGCACCGCCTCGGCCTTCGCTGGCTCCGCGCCGGCGCCCGGGACCTCGAACGCGACGAGCGTCTCCCGCGACGAGGACGCCTCGAACAGCGCGGACAACGCGACGGACTTCGCCGCCGGCGCCCCCACACCCACCGGGCTCGGCGCGGACGTCGACCCCGAGCCGGGGCCCGAACCCGACCCCGAGCCGCAGGTCGCGACGATCGCCGAGATCCAGGGCGAGACGGATGCCTCCCCGCTCGCGGGCCGCACCGTCACCACGACCGGCGTGGTCACTGCGCACTACCCCACCGGCGGCTACAACGGCTACGTCATCCAGACGCCCGGCACGGGCGGCGCACTCGATCTCGACGCGCACACCGCCTCCGACGCCGTCTTCGTCTACGCGCCCGGCGCCACCGGCCAGGTCGCGCTCGGCGACACCGTGTCGGTCACCGGCGTCGTGTCGGAGTTCGACGGGCTGACCGAGATCACCGTGGAGCCGGGCGGCGCCGACGTCATCGACGACGCCGCGGCGCCCACGCCCGCGACGATCGGCTGGCCGACGACGGCGGCGCAGCGCGAGTCGCTCGAGTCGATGCTCGTCGCCCCGGAAGGCGCGTTCACCGTCAGTGACACCTACAGCACGAACCGCTTCGGCGAGGTGGGTCTGGCCGCGGGCGACACCCCCCTGCGACAGCCCACCGACGCTGCTCGCCCGGGCAGTGACGCCGCGGCCGCGGTGGCCGCCGACAACGCCGCGCGCGGTGTGCGCCTCGACGACGGCGCCGGGATCGACTACACGTCGGGGGCCAACCGCGCGCTGACCCCGGCGTACGTCTCGCTCACCGAGCCCGTCACCGTGGGTGCCGGGGTGTCCTTCACCGCGCCGTTGATCGTCGATTACCGCAACGGCACGTGGAAGCTGAACCCGACCGAGCCGCTCGTCGGCGACGGCACGGGCGCCGACGAGGTGGTCTTCGAGAACGTCCGCACCGACGCGCCGGAGGACGTCGGCGGGGACCTGTCGATCGCGTCGTTCAACGTCCTCAACTACTTCACGACCCTCGGCACGGACTCGGCGAGCTGCGAGGCCTACCCCGACCGGTTCGGCGACGGCGTCACCGTCCGTGACGGCTGCGCCCAGCGCGGCGCGTGGGACGCCGCCGACCTGGAGCGTCAGCAGGCCAAGCTCATCGAGGCCATCACCTCGGTGGATGCCGCCGTGATCGGTCTCATGGAAATCGAGAACTCGGCCGCTCTCGGCGAGGAGAAGGATGAGGCGACCGCCACGCTCGTCGACGCGCTGAACGCGGAGGCGGGTGCCGGCACCTGGGCCTTCGTCCCCTCGTCGGCAGATCTGCCCCCGGCATCCGAGCAGGACGTCATCACCAACGCGATCATCTACCAGCCCGCCCTCGTCTCCCCCGTCGGCGCCGCGCGCGCCCTGGGCGACCAGAGCGCCGACGGCGAGGCGTTCGGCAACGCGCGGGAGCCGATCTCGCAGGTGTTCGAGCCGGCCGCCGGCGGCGACCCGTTCCTGTTCGTCGTGAACCACTTCAAGTCGAAGGGATCGGTCGGCCCCTGGCCGGGCGACGCCGACACCGGCGACGGTCAGGGAACGTCGAACGAGTCGCGCGTGCGCCAGGCGACGGCGCTGCGCGACTGGGTCGCGGAGATCCAGGGCGACGTGGATGCGGTGGCCCTCGCCGGCGACTTCAACTCGTACAGCCAGGAGGACCCGCTGCAGGTGCTCTACGAGGCGGGGTACGCGGATGCCGAGCAGGCGTTCGACCTCGACTCGTCGTCGTACAGCTTCTCGGGGCTCTCGGGCTCGCTCGACCACGTCCTGCTGAACGAGGCGGCGCTCGCCCGCTCCACCGGCGCGGACATCTGGAACATCAACTCCGGAGAGTCGATCGCCCTCGAGTACAGCCGCTTCCGCACCCACGGCACCGAGTTCTACTCGGCCGACCCGTTCCGTTCGAGCGACCACGATCCGGTCATCGTCGGAATGGATGCGGATGCCGCCCCCGTGCAGCTGACCCTTCTCGGGATCAACGACTTCCACGGACGCATCGACGGCAACACCGTCGCGTTCGCGGGGACCGTCGAAGAGCTGCGGAAGGCCGCATCCGGGCCCACCCTCTTCCTCTCGGCCGGCGACAACATCGGCGCCTCGCTGTTCGCGTCGTCCGTGGCGCAGGACGAGCCCACGATCGACGTGCTGAACGCCCTGGGTCTGCAGGCGAGCGCGGTCGGAAACCACGAGTTCGATCGCGGCTTCGCCGACCTGTCGGGTCGGGTGTCGGACGCGTTCGACGCGCCGCAGCTGGGTGCGAACGTCTACGAGAAGGGCACGACGACCCCGGCGCTCGACGAGTACGCGCTGCTGGAGGCCGACGGACTGACGGTCGGCGTCATCGGCGCCGTCACGGAGGAGACCCCGACGCTCGTCACGCCGACCGGCATCGAGTCGGTGGACTTCGGCGACCCGGTCGAGGCGGTCAACCGCGTCGCCGCGCAGCTGACCGACGGCGACGCCGCCAACGGCGAGGCGGACGTCATCGTCGCGCTCTACCACGAGGGCGCCGGAGCCGGCACGCCGGACGGCGCGACCCTCGAGGAGGAGGTCGCCGCGGGCGGCGCGTTCGGAGCGATCATCGAGGACACCTCCCCCGAGGTCGACGCGATCTTCACCGGTCACACGCACAAGGAGTACGCGTGGTCGGCGCCGATCCCCGGCACGGACCGGACGCGTCCCGTCGTGCAGACCGGCTCGTACGGCGCCAAGATCGGTGAGATCACCTTGGCGGTGGATGCCGCCACAGGTGAGGTCTCGGCGCACACCGAGCGCAACGTCGCCCGGACGACGACCCCCGCCGCCGACCTCGTCGCCGCCTACCCGCGGGTCGCGGAGGTCGACCGCATCACGAAGGCCGCGCTGGCGAACGCCGCCGCGATCGGCAACACCGAGGTCGGTCAGGTCTCGGGCGACATCACGACCGCCTACAGCGGCGGCTCGTACGTCGACGGCGTCTACACCGGCGGATCGCGCGACAACCGGGCGGCGGAGTCGACGCTCGGCAACACGGTCGCCAACATGCTCCGCGACAGCCTCGCGGACCTGCCGAACGGCGCCGTCATCGGCGTCACCAACCCGGGTGGTCTGCGCGCCGATCTGTTCGACACGCAGGCGGAGTTCGGCGCCGGTGCGGTCGCCGGTCTCGAGGACGGATCGATCTCGTTCAGCCAGGCGAACGCGGTGCTCCCGTTCAACAACACGCTCGCGCTGGTCACCCTCACGGGTGAGGAGTTCACGACGATGCTCGAGCAGCAGTGGCAGCGGGATGCCGCGGGCAACGTCCCCCAGCGCCCCTACCTGCAGCTGGGACTCTCGGACAACGTCTCGTACACCTACGACCCGGCGCTGCCGGAAGGTGAGCGCATCACGTCCGTGACGGTCGACGGGGCTCCGATCGATCCCGAAGGGACCTACCGCATCGGCACGTTCTCGTTCCTCGCGGCCGGCGGTGACAACTTCCGCGCCTTCACGGAGGGCGAGGACTACGTCGACACGGGTCTGCTCGACTACGAGGCGTGGGTCGACTACCTCGCCGAGGGCTCGCCCGTCGCCCCCTCGTTCGCGAAGCACGGCGTGCAGGTCTCGGGCGTGCCCGAGACGGTCGCCGCGGGCGAGACGGTGTCGTTCCAGGTGGCCGGGCTCGACCTGACCAGCAAGGGCGCCCCCGCCAACGCCGAGGTCTCGGTGAGCCTGGGCGAGCAGGTGCTCGGCACGGCGCCGGTGTCGGAGGGCGCGGCATCCGTCAGCGTCACCCTGCCCGCCGGAACGCCCGCCGGCGCCGCGCAGCTGACGGTGACCGCCGCCCCCAGCGGCACAGTCGTGCAGGTGCCCGTCACCGTCGAGGAGGCGGCTGAGCCCGCCGCGGCGACGAAGACTCGTCTGGTGGCCGTCACGCCGGTCCACATCAACCGGTTCCTGCCGACGACGCTCGTCGCGATCGTCACGCAGGAGGGCGGCCGCGCCGAGGGTGTCGTCGAGTTCCGCGAGGGCGAGACCGTGATCGCGACGGCGGAGGTCCGCCGCGGCACCGCGTCGACGACGCTCGGCCGGCTGTCCCGCGGGACGCACACCTACACGGCGACCTTCGTCCCCGACGACCCGACCGTCGCCGAGGGATCGGAGAGCACGCCGGTGAAGGTCCGCGTCCTCTTCTGACCGGACGGACCGAAACGGGGGCGGATCCATGGATCCGCCCCCGTTTCCGCGTCGAAGGGTCGCCGGATTCGTAGGCTGAGGGGATGACGCCTCAGGTGGTGTTCGTGCACGGCATCCGGACCTCCGCGACGATGTGGCGCGCGCAGGTGGAGCATCTCGCCGCGGCGGGGGTCGGCGCGATCGCCGTCGACCTGCCCGGGCACGGTCGCCGGATGAGAGAGACGTTCACGCTGGACGGCGCGTTCGAGACGATCGACACCGCGGTGAGGGATGCCGCGGCCCGCGGCCCCGTGCTGTTGGTCGCGCACTCGATGGGTGGGCTGGTGGCGATCGAGTACATGGGCCGTGAGGAGCCCCCGCCCGTGGATGCGTTCATCGCCGCGGGCTGCACGTCGATCCCCCGCGGCGCCGGCCTCGCGATCTACCGGGCGCTGGCGCGGGGGTTCGACCGCCTGCCCCGACGCGGTCAGCCGCTCGCCGACCTCGTGCTCGACCGGACACTCCCACCCGAGACACGGGCGGACTTCGGCGCCGGCGGCTACGCCTATGACACGCAGGACGTCGCTCTGCGCAGCCTGTCGGTCCTCGACCTGGTCGTCGCGCTGCAGCGGATCTCCGTTCCCATGTGGTTCGTGAACGGGCAGTGGGACCAGCTGCGGCTCAACGAGCGCCTGTTCACGAAGCTCAAGCCCGAGGCGGAGCTCATCGTCGTGCCCCGGACATCCCATCTCGTCACCGCGATGCGGCCCCGTGTGTTCAACGCGATCGTGGACCTGGCGCTGGCGACGATGGCGCGGGACCGGCCGACTTCGGGATGAGGCGCGCACCTGATAGAATCGGTTTTTGGCTTGCGTGTGGGTTCCTCCCTCACACGACCGCTGCGTGACAGCCCTCTTCTGTCGCCGGCACTTCCAACCGATAACTCCGAACGAAAGATACGTCGAACGTGGCGAACATCAAGTCGCAGATCAAGCGCAACAAGACCAACGAGAAGGCCCGCGAGCGCAACAAGGCCGTGAAGAGCGAGCTGCGGACCGTCGTCCGTCAGACCCGTGAGGCCATCTCGGCCGGCGACAAGGCCGCTGCCGAGAAGGCGCTGCTCAAGGCCACCAAGAAGCTCGACAAGGCCGTCAGCAAGGGCGTCATCCACGAGAACCAGGCGGCCAACCGCAAGTCCTCGATCGCCAAGCAGGTCGCCGCTCTCTGAGCCGCAACTCTTCCGAAGGCCCGTCCCCCTGGGGGCGGGCCTTCGTCGTTCCTGGTGTGGTCTCAGGCGCCGTAGGGCGCGCGCGTCGCGACGACGGTGACGAGTCGCTCGACCGCGAAGACGGCGTCGCGGGACGCGCCCTTCACCTCGGCATCCGCTCGCGCAGCTGCCTGGATGGCGATGCCGAGCGACGACTCCGTCCAGCCGGCGAGGTCGCGGCGGGCCCGGTCGACCTGCCAGTCCTTCATGCCGATGCGCGCGGCGAGAGCGCCGGACGGTTCGCGGGATCCGGCCACGCGCGCCATGGTGCGCAGCTTCGACGCGATGGCGGCGACCATCGGGACCGGGTCGGCGCCCGAGGCGAGAGCGTGCCGGAGGGTGATGAGAGCGTCGCCGTAGCGACCCGCGATGGCCGTGTCTGCGACGGCGAACGCGGTGGTCTCGACGCGACCGCCGTAGTAGCGGGTGACGACCTGCTCGGTGATGTCGCCCTCGACGTCCGAGATGAGCTGCTGGCAGGCGGCCGCGAGCTCGGTGAGATCGTCGGAGAACGCCGACACGAGGGCGCGGAGGGCGGGTGGGGCGATGCGACGCTTCGCGGCCTGGAACTCCCCCGCGGCGAAGTCGAAGCGGTCGGAGTCGCGTTTGACGGCGGGGCAGGCGATCTCGACACCGCCGCCGACGCCCGCGCGGATCGTGTCGAGAAGCTTCTTGCCGCGGACGCTCGCGCCGGTGTGGCGGAGCACGATCGTCGCGCCGTCCTGCGGCGCCTCGAGGTAGCGGAGCGCCTCAGCGAGGAAGGCGTCGGAGCACTTCTCGACCCCCGACACCCGGACGAGCCGCGGCTCGCCGAACAGCGACGGCGACGAGACGGCCAGCAGCGTGCCGGGCGCGTAGTCGTCGGCGCGCACGTCGGTGACCTCGAGACTCGGATCCTCGGCGCGCAGGTAGTCGCGGATGCCGGCGGTCGCCCGCTCGGCGCAGACCTCTTCAGGACCGGAGACGAGCACGACCGGTGCCGGCTGCGGCGCCCGCCAGGAGATCTGCGGGATCGCCGACTTCGTCGTCTTCGCGGCGGGACGACGGGGGCTCGGCATGATGTCCAGCCTAGCGAGGGCGGCGGACGCCGACGGGTGCGTCAGCCCTCGCGCGAGCGCCAGAGGCGCAGGCCGCCGTCGTCGCGCCAGACGGCGAGGTCGCCGGAGGTGTCGGTGCGCGCGATGGTCGCCTGTTCCTCGTGCAGGAGATCGAGGATCTCGTCCCGTGGATGGCCATATGTGTTCTCTCCCACGGTGACGAGGGCGACGCGAGCGTCGAGATCGCGGTACAGCCGGTCGTCCTGGTCGGCGCTGCCGTGGTGGGCGACCTTGACGACGGAATAGCGGCGATCGACGGCGCCCGTCGCCGCGAGGGAGCGCTGCGGCTGCGCCGACAGGTCGCCGAGGAAGATCGCGTCGGGGACGCGGCATCCGGTCACGTCGATGATGACGCTCGCGTCGTTGCCGGCCGGGTAGACCGGGTCGCGCGGCTTCGGCCACAGCGCGCGCCAGCGGCACTCCCCCAGCGCACCGCTCTGGCCGGCCGACACCTGCTGCGTTCGGGCGCCGCGCGCGGTGAAGCGCGCGAGCAGGTCCGCGGCCTCCGCAGCGGGGACCGGACCGTGCAGGACGAGATCGGCCCGGCCGAGCACAGCGTCGGCACCGCCGCGGTGGTCCATGTCGAAGTGCGTCAACACGAGGATGTCGACGCGGTCGATCGCGAAGCGGTCGAGGCATCCCGCCAGCGCCGCAGGCTCGGGTCCGGTGTCGATCAGCATGACGGCGTCGCCCTCACGGACCAGGACGGCGTCGCCCTGCCCGACCTCGCACGCCGCGATCGCCCACGCGTCCGGCACGCGCGTGCGGTCCAGCAGCGTCCGCACCGGGCCGGCGGCGGCGACCGTGAGGACGACGGCGGCGAGAGTCCACGCCGCCACGCGCCGCAGACGGGGATGCCGCGCCGAGATCACCGCCCCGATCGCCGCTCCCGTCGCGGCGAGTGCGAGGAGCCCCGGCATCCCCTCCAGCCAGGGCAGCGATGCCCCGGGAAGGCGCGCGGCGAGGTCCGCCGTCCCTGCGATCCAGGCCGCGGGCAGCCAGGCGATCGCCGCGAGCCCCCGTGCGAGCACCGGGAACGGCAGCGCGAGGCAGGCGAGCAGGCCGAGCACCGTGGCGGCGGGCGCGGCGGGACCTGCCAGGAGGTTCGCGAGCACACCGACGAGGGGCACCGTCGGTTCGATGAGCACGAGCAGCGGTCCGCAGGCCAACTGCGCGGCGAGCGGCACCGACAGTGCGAGTGCGGCGGGCGACGGCATCCACCTCGACAGTCCGTCGGCGAGCGGTCCGGCGAACAGCAGCAAGGATCCGGTCGCGACGGCCGAGAGAGCGAACCCGAGGGATGCCGCGAGCCACGGATCGAGCACGAGGAGCAGGCACACCGACGCCGACAACACCGAGACGCCCGCTCCGATCCGCCCGAGCAGCAGGCCGAGCATCGCGATCGCGGCCATCGCGCCGGCTCGGACGACGCTCGGCTCGGGCGAGACGAGGACGACGAACGCGACGAGCGTCACGAGCCCGGCTGCGACGCGGATGCCGCGACGTGCCCCGCAGAGCGCTGCGACACCGAACGCGATCCCGACCACGAGCGCACAGTTGGCGCCGGAGACCGCCGTCAGGTGAGACAGCGACGACGCCTTCATCTGCTGGTCGAGCTCGTCGCTCACGGCCGAGGTGTCGCCGACGGCTAGTCCGGGGACGAGGCCCGCGCCGGGATCGGGCAGCCCCGCGACGGCCGCCACGAGACCGGTGCGGAGCGTCGCGGCTACGGCCAGCGGGCCCGAGGGAGGCCGGTCGACGACGAGGGCGGATGCCTCGATGACGAGCACCGCACGGTCGCCGGGGTCCGCCCGGAACGCCGTGCCCGTGACCGTCGCGCGAGCACCCAAGTCGAGACCCGGCGCACGCTCGGACGCGCGGACGACGACGGGGGCCGACACGGCCCGGTCGTCATCGCCGACGGTCGCGGACCGTGTGATCGCATCGAAGCGGTACCCCGTGGCGGAGCGCTCAACCTTGCCGACGACGTCGACCTCGAACGTGACGCTGCGCCCCCCGTCGACCTCGAGACCGGCCACCGCGTCCCGCGCCGGCTGCGCGAGCGCGACGTGGGATGCTGCACCCGCCGCCACGGCGAGGGAGACCGCGACGAGCGCGAACACGGTGGGTCTCGCGCGCCGCAGCGCCACACCGAGAAACGCGACGGCGACGCCCCACAGGACGAGCGCCGACACGACCGCGTGCTCCGGGAACGTGATCGCCGCCCCCGCACCCGCCCACGCCGCGCCCGCGACCGGGAGCAGACGCAGGTCGCGGCGCCGCGCCGTCCGGGCACTCACACCGTGACCAGGTCGCGGAGCGAGGCGAGCATCTTCTCCCCGATGCCGGGGACCGCGAGCAGATCGTCCACGCTCGTGAAGCGGCCGTTGTCCTCGCGCCAGTCGAGGATCCGCTGCGCGATCGCGGGACCCACGCGCGGCAGGGTGTCGAGGGCCGCGAGGTCCGCGGTGTTGAGGTTCACGCGACCGTCGCCCTCGGGCGCCGTCGCACCCACGGCATCCGATCCCTCCTCCCCCGCGGCGGGAACCACGAGCTGTTCGCCGTCGCTGACGGGTCGCGCCAAGTTGACGCCTTCGCGGGATGCCGCATCGGTGAATCCCCCGGCCGCGGTGACCGCATCCACGACACGCGCGCCCTCGTCGAGCCGGTACAACCCGGGCTCGGCGACCTCGCCCGACACGTGCACGTAAACGGTCGCGGGGGCCACGGTCTCGGACACGGCATCCGGCACCGTCTCGACCGCAGCCTCCGCCCCGGTCCGGACGATGCCGATCGCGATCGTGACCGCCGCGACCACGACCACGAGGGCGACGGCGGCACCGACCCCGAGCCGGCGACGCGACACCGGCACCGTCTGCGCACCCATGCGTCGAGGATCGCCCGCGGCCACGCGCGCGATCATCCGCCGCCCGTCAGCCGTGGACGGCTATCACGGATCGCGTGTCGTGGAGGAACCGTCGCGGTCGGATGAGGTCCGCGAACGATATCCGAATCTGCGCATCGCGCCGCGGTCAGCCCACGGCCGGACTCACGCGACGGTGAAGCTGACGACCTTCGGCGCACGCACCACGGCGCGCGTGATCTCCTTGTCGCCGATCGCACGACGGACCTTCTCGTCGGCGCGCGCGAACTGCTCGAGCTCCTCGCCCGAGATCTTGGCGGGGACGGTGAGCGTGCCGCGCACCTTGCCGTTGACCTGGACGACCGCCGTGACGGACTCCTCGACGAGGAGCGTCGGGTCGGCCTGACGCCACGGCACCACACCGACGAACGGCTCGTAGCCGAGGATCTCCCACATCTCCTCCGCGGTGTGCGGGGCGAAGAGGTCCAGGATCATCGCCACGGCCTCGGCCGCCTCGCGGACCGCGGGGTCGGCCGCACCGGCACCGGAGTCGATCGTCTTGCGGGTCGCGTTGACGAGCTCCATGAGGCGCGCGACGACGACGTTGAACTTCGACTGCTCGACGAGGCCGACGACATCGGCCCACAGGCGATGCGTGACGCGACGCAGAGCGGCATCGCCCTCGGCCCAGACGACGTCCGTCGGGCTCGCGACGTCCGCGGCGATCCGCAGCGCGCGCGCGAGGAACTTCTGGGCACCCGTCGTCGAGACGTCCTCCCAGTTGATGTCGTCCTCCACGGGTCCGGCGAACGCGATCGCGACACGCACGGCATCCGCTCCCGGGTCGTCCATGCTCGACGCGAACTCGACGAGGTTGCCCTTCGACTTCGACATCTTCGACCCGTCGAGCAGCACCATGCCCTGGTTGATGAGGCTCGTGAACGGCTCGGTGAAGTCGACGAGGCCCATGTCGAAGAGGACCTTCGTGATGAACCGGGCGTACAGCAGATGCAGGATCGCGTGCTCGACGCCGCCGATGTACGAGTCGACCGGGGCCCACTTGGATGCCTCTGCCGTCGGGAACGGCTCCGTCGCCCCGTTCGGGGCCAGGAAACGGAGGAAGTACCACGAGCTGTCGACGAACGTGTCCATCGTGTCCGGATCGCGGAGCGCCGGCTCCCCCGTCTCGGGGTCGACCGTCGTCATCCACTCGGTCGCGCCGCCCAGCGGCGACGTGCCCTTCGGCTTCAGGTCGAGACCCTTCGCATCGGGCAGCACGACCGGCAGCTGCTCGTCGGGGACGGGGACGATGCGGCCGTCCTCGGTGTGGATCATCGGGATGGGGGTTCCCCAGAAGCGCTGGCGCGAGATCAGCCAGTCGCGCAGGCGGTACGTCTTCGCGGCACGACCGGTGCCCGCTGCGGTGAGCTCCTCGATCGCGCGTGCGATCGCGTTGCGCTTGGACAGACCGTTGAGCGAGCCGGAGTTGATCAGGCGCCCGTCGCCCGTCAGCGCGGTGCCGGTACGGGCGGGGTCGATCGACTCGAGGTCATCACCGATCGGCACACCGTCCTCGTCGACCTCGATGACCGGGATGGCGCCCGTGACCGGCGCCGTCGTGTCGACGACGACCTTCACCGGAAGGTCGAACGCGCGGGCGAAGTCCAGGTCGCGCTGGTCGTGAGCGGGCACGGCCATGACAGCGCCGTGGCCGTAGTCGGCGAGGACGTAGTCCGCCGCCCAGATCGGCAGACGCTCGCCGTTGATCGGGTTGATCGCGAAGCGGTCGAGGAAGACACCCGTCTTGGGACGGTCGGCGGTCTGCCGCTCGATCTCGCTCGTCTTCTGCACCGTGTCGAGGTAGTCGCGGAAGCGCTGCTGCACCTCGGGCGAGGCGCCCTCGGCGAGCTCGGCAGCCAGGTCGGAGTCGGGGGCGACGACCATGAAGGTCGCACCGTGCAGCGTGTCGGGACGGGTGGAGAAGACCGTGATCTTCTCGTCGCGCCCCTCGATCTCGAAGTCGATGTCCGCACCGACCGAACGACCGATCCAGTTGCGCTGCATCTGCAGCACCTTGTGCGGCCAGAAGCCTTCGAGCTGATTCAGGTCATCGAGCAGGCGGTCGGCGTACTCGGTGATCTTGAAGTACCACTGCGTCAGCTTCTTCTTGACGACCTCGTACCCGCACCGCTCGCAGTGACCGTCGACGACCTGCTCGTTGGCGAGCACCGTCTGGTCGTTGGGGCACCAGTTGACGGCGCTCTGCTTGCGGTACGCGAGACCGCGCTCGAACAGGCGCTGGAACAGCCACTGGTTCCAGCGGTAATACTCGGGGTCGCTCGTGTGAAGCACGCGGCTCCAGTCGTAGGACGACCCGAACGCGCGGAAGCTCGTCTTGTGCTGGGCGATGTTGTTGTACGTCCACTCGCGGGGATCCGAGCCCGCACCGCCCTTGATGGCCGCGTTCTCGGCGGGCAGGCCGAAGGAGTCCCAGCCGATCGGGTTCAGGACGTTGTAGCCGCGGTGGCGCCAGAACCGCGCGACCGCGTCGACGTAGGCGTAGTTCTCGGCGTGCCCCATGTGCAGGTCGCCCGAGGGGTAGGGGAACATGCCGAGCACGTACTTGCGCGGTCGGGTGTCCTCGTCGCCGCCCGCCTTGAAGGGGTCGGCCTCCGCCCACCGGGTCTGCCACTTGGTCTGGATGGCGCGGGAGTCGAAGCTCGTCTGCTCGGGAGTCGATGCGTCGTGGGAGGTGCTGGAGGACACGGTGAACCAATCGTGCAAAGTCGGGAGGGCGCGCGAAAGCGCCGTTTCAGCCTAGCGGACCGGGACTTTCACCAGCCCGGAGGCAGGTCCGCCCCCAAGGCGCGGAGCGGTGCCCGCGCCTTGATCCTCACCTCCGCGACCTCGTCCGCGGCGACGGATCCCCACGTGATCCCCCCTCCGGCGCCGACGTACGCGCCGTCCGGATGGACGACGATCGAGCGGATGACCATGGCGAGGTCCACCCCGCCGTCGTCGCCGATCCACCCGAAGCATCCCGAGAACACCCCGCGCGGCGCGGCTTCGAGCCGGTGCAGGATCTGCATGGCCGACAACTTCGGCGCTCCCGTCATGCTCCCCGCCGGGAACGCGGCGTCCCACAGCTGGCCGACGGTCGTCCCGGGGCGCAGCCGACCCGCCACCGTGCTCACCAGTTGATGCACCGCCGGGTACGACTCCACCTCGAGCAGCCGTTCAGCCGCCACCGACCCGGGGACGCAGACCCGCTGCAGGTCGTTGCGCATCAGGTCGACGATCATCACGTTCTCGGCCTGCTCCTTGACGCTGGCGCGCAGGTCCGCCGCGAGAGCCGCGTCGCGCTCCGCCTCCGCGGATCGCGGGCGCGTTCCCTTGATGGGGCGGGTGCGGACGATCCCGTCGTCCACGGCGAGGAACTGCTCCGGCGACGCGCTCGCGAGCGCCCACCCGCCGCTGCGGATGAACCCGCCGTGGTGGGCGGGCGTCGCGGCGCGCAGCCGCAGGTAGGTCTGCACGGGATCGACGGATGCCGCCGTCTCGAACCGCGTCGTCAGGCACAGCTGATATGCGCGCCCCTCGCGGATCTCGTCCCGGCACTGTTCGATGAGTCCCGCGTACTCCCCCGGCTCGTGGCGCGCGGTGACCTCGACCTGTGGAGCAGGACCGACCGACGGCAGCGGCGACGCGGCGACCGATTCGACTTCGGAGACGAACGCGACCAACCGATCGGCCGGGGCGAAGGCGAGGACACGACGCGAGGAGTGGTCGAACCCCAGCATCCGCTCGACGCGCAGCCAGAGTTCTTCCGGGCCCGGGTCGATCGCGGCCGGCGCGCCCGCCCGGGCCGCCGCGGCGTCGTACCCGGCCCATCCGACCCAGCCGCCGCGGAACGGCCCCGCCGCACGGTCGCCGCTGCCCGCGGCGATCACGTCGCGTGGAGAGGACGACGGGATGCCGCTGCCCACCCAGCTCCATCCGTCGGACGCGTCCGGGCCGGCGTCGAGCCAGAAGGCGTCGCCCGCCGCGAACAGCCCCGTGAACGCGACCGCAGGATCGACCCACCCCGCGAGGACGCGGTGCGGCAGGTCACTCGACATCCCTTCAGGGTAGACGGCCGATAATCTGAGGTCGTGAACGAGATCCTCGACTGGTTGCTCGGCACCGTTCAGGCTGTCGACCCGGTCGTGCGGACGATCGTCGCCGGCGTCGCCATGATGCTCGAGACGAGCGTGCTGGTCGGTCTGATCGTCCCCGGCGACTCGATCGTGATCGTGTCGGGCACCGCGGTCGACAGTTTCCCCGAGGGCGCGTGGCTCGTCGCGGCGGTTCTCATCGGAGCGTTGGCGGGCGAGAGCATCGGCTTCGCCCTGGGCCGCTGGTTGGGTCCCCGCATCCGCTTCTCCCGCGTCGGCCGGCTCATCGGTGAGCGCAACTGGGCGCGCGCCGAGCTGTACCTGCGGCGGCGGGGCGGGCCGGCGATCTTCCTGTCGCGGTTCCTGCCGGTCCTGCACTCCTTGGTGCCGCTGACGGTCGGGATGAGCGGCTTCGCCTACCGGCGGTTCCTCGCCTGGACCGTGCCCGCGTGCGCCGTGTGGTCCGTCGCCTACGTGTCGGTGGCGGCGGCCGCCGCCGAGGGATACCGCGAGCTCTCCGACAACCTGCACTACGCGGGATACCTGTTCGTCGGCGTGATCGCGGCGTTCCTCCTGCTGGTCTACGTCGCGAAGCGTGTCATCAGTGCGCGCGAAGCCCGTCACCTCGCCGAGGAGGAGCCCGCCGGGGCCGACGCCGACGACGTGAAAGACTGAAGCGATGGCTTCCCCCGCTTCGACCCCGATGAAGGTGCTCTGGCTCGCGCGCTTGGAGTACAGGTTCCACGCGTGGCGCGAGAAGCGCGCCCGCGCACGCGGGCGGACGGCGACCGTCGCCGCGTTCCCGGGGTACGGGAGCACCCAGTGGGTGCGGGTGCTCGGCAGAGTCCTCATCCCCCCGAAGGACAAGAGGCGCGAACGCGGCGATTACGCGGGCGTGCGCGGATGGCGCAGCTTCGCATCTGTCCCCGTCGCACACGCGACGGTCACCGTCACCGTGAACGGTGTGCCGCACGAGGTCACCGCCGACCGCGGCGGCGTGATCGACGCCGTCCTGCCCGCCACGCTGCCGCCCGGATGGCAGACGGTCACGATGCGGGTCGAGAAGGCCGAGCCCGTCGAGGCGCGCGTGTTCGTGGTCGGGGACGACATCCGATTCGGCATCATCTCGGACGTGGACGACACCGTCATGGTGACGGCTCTCCCCCGCCCCTTCGTGGCGGCGTGGAACTCCTTCGTCCTCAACGAGCACGCCCGGCAGCCGGTGCCCGGCATGGCCGTGCTGCTCGAACGGCTCGCCCGCGAGAACCCCGGATCGCCGGTCCTGTACCTGTCGACGGGAGCCTGGAACGTCGCGCCGACGCTCGTTCGGTTCCAGCGGCGGCACTTGTTCCCGATGGGCGCGATGCTGCTCACCGACTGGGGGCCGACGCACGACCGCTGGTTCCGCAGCGGCAAGCTGCACAAGCAGGAGAGCCTCCGCCGGTTGGCCGACGAGTTCCCCGACATCGACTGGCTCCTCATCGGCGACGACGGGCAGCACGACGATGAGATCTACACGCAGTTCACGATCCAGCATCCCGAGCAGGTCGCGGCGGTCGCGATCCGGCGGCTGACACCGGCGGAAGCGGTCCTCGCGGGTGGCCGCACGGCGGTCGACGACCACAGCGCCGCCGGGGTGCCGTGGGTGACCGGCGATGACGGGGCGGAACTTCTGGAACGGTTGACGGACGTCGACATCGTCCGCGATGTCCCCCCCTCCTCCTAGGCTGTCCGACATGTGTGGTCGCTTCGTCGTCGCGAATGTCGCTTCCGAGCTCGTCGGCGTGCTGCGCGTCGACGTCGAGAGCGACGACCTCCCGGCGCCGTCCTACAACATCGCTCCCACTTCGCAGGTCGCGATCGTCCTCGACTCGGCCAAGACCGATCCGCCCACGCGACGCCTCGAGCCGGCGCGCTGGGGTCTCGTGCCGTCGTGGGCGAAGGACGTCAAGGTGGGTGCGCGGGCGTTCAACGCGCGTTCCGAGGAACTTGAGGACAAGCCGATGTTCCGGCAGGCCCTCATCAAGCGCCGCGCGATCGTGCCGGCGACGGGCTACTACGAGTGGCAGACCACCGACGAGGGCAAGACGCCCTACTTCATCCACCCCGCCGACGGCTCGCCCCTGCTGTTCGCCGGGCTCTACGAGTGGTGGAAGGATCCCGCGAAGGCCGAGGACGATCCGAGCCGCTGGCTGCTCTCGTTCACCATCCTCACGCGCGCCGCCATAGATCCGCTCGGCTCCATCCACGATCGGATGCCGCTGTTCCTCGACGCCGACTTCGCCGACGCCTGGCTCGACACCGAGGTCGACAACGTGGGCGACCTGCTCGACGCGGCCGTCGACGCCGCGGACCAGGTGGTCGCCGGCCTGACCGACCATGTCGTCTCGAGCGCCGTCGGGAACGTCCGCAACGACTCCCCCGACCTCATCGAGCCCGTCTGACCCGCTCGTGACGACCGCCACCGCGACCGTGCTCGACCGGTCCGACTGGACCGAGCGGATCCTGGCGCACGCCGCCCGCGCGGATGCGCTCACCGCCCGGCGCCGTCAGCGGGCGGCGCGCGGCGAGACGCATCCCGTCGACGACTTCCTGTACACGTACTACTCGTACAAACCCTCCCTGCTGCGGCGGTGGCATCCCGGGCGGGACGTCGCGCTCGACGACGCGGCCGACGCACCCCACGCGGCCTGGCGGTGGTACCGCGCCGAGGGCGGCGTCGTCGGCGCGGACGCCGAGGCGTTCCTCGCCGAGAAGCGCCCGCTCGTCCGGGCGATCCGCGGCATCCTCGCGGGCGCCCTGGGACGCACGGCATCGTATGGCTGCTTCGGCATGCACGAGTGGGCGATGGTGTACCGCGACCGGGACACGCGGCATCCGGTCCCCCTCCGACTCGGCGCGGAAGGGACGGATGCCGTCGTCGAGGCGCACGATGTGCGGTGCACGCACATCGACGCGTTCCGGTTCTTCACGCCTGACGCCGTGCCCCGCAACCGTTTCGCCCCGACGCGGGAGACGCAGCCGCAGATGGAACAGCCGGGATGCCTCCACGCCGGCATGGACCTCTACAAGTGGGCCGTGAAACTGGGGCCGCTCGTGCCCGGCGAGTTGATGCTCGATGCGTTCGAGCTCGCGCGCGACATCCGGGAAATCGACATGCGTGCGTCGCCCTACGATCTGACCGGGTGGGGGTACAGCGCGGTCCCCGTCGAGACACCCGAAGGGAAGGCGGCCTACGTCGCCGCCCAGCGCGTGTTCACGGCGAGGGCGCAGCCGATCCGTGCGGCGCTCCTCGCACGGATCGGCTGACCCCGGTCTCACCCGAGCTCGACGCGCGCCGCCGGGTTGTTGAGGACGACGATCGGCGTGATCGGCGAGTGCCCCGCGGCCACGATCCTCGCCCGGTCGAAGCGCACCAGCGGCTCACCCGCCGACACGCGCTGACCGGCGGTCACGAGTGTCTCGAATCCGTCGCCCTTCATCGCGACGGTGTCGATGCCGACGTGGATCAGCAGCTCCGTCCCGTCGTCGAGGCGCAGACCGATCGCGTGCCCGGTCGGGAACACGCTCTCGACGCGGCCGTCAGCGGGCGCCGAGATCACGTCGCCCGTCGGGTCGATCGCGACGCCCGGCCCCATCGTCCCGTCGGCGAACATCTCATCGGGGACCTCCGACAGCGCCAGCACGCGCCCGGCCACCGGCGGGCGCAGCCGGACGAGATCCGGAGCCTGCGTCGCCTGTGCGACAGCGGTGCCGGTCGTGGGTGCGGGCGCCGCCGACACGGCGCGACCCGCCAGAACGTCCTCCATCGCGTCCTTCACGAACTGCACGTTCAATCCGTAGACGACCTGGACGGAGTGCCCACCCGGCTTGATCGTCCCCGCCGCACCGGCACGCTTGAGGGCGGCGTCGTCGACCCGTGCGACGTCGGCGATCTCCATGCGCAGACGCGTCGCGCAATTGTCGAGCTCGACGATGTTCTCGCGACCGCCCAGGGCCTCGACGAACCGCTCCGCCGTCGCATGGAAGTCGCCGCGCGGCGCGGCATCCGTCCCCTCGTCCTCCAGCGCGTCGTCGTCCTCGCGACCGGGCGTCTTGAGATCGAACCGCCGGATGATCCAGCGGAAGACCACGAAGTAGATCGCAAACCAGATCGGTCCCATGATCAGGATGATCCAGGGGTTCTCGGCGAGCGGGTTCGCCCACCCCAGGACGAGGTCGATGAATCCGCCCGAGAAGCCGAAGCCCATGCGCACCGGGAGGATCGCCGAGACGAACAGCGAGATGCCCATGAACACCGCGTGGATGAGGTACAGCCACGGCGCGAGGAACATGAACGAAAACTCGAGCGGCTCGGTGACGCCGACGAAGAACGACGAGATGGCTCCCGAGAGCAGGATGCCTGCGGCCACCTTGCGCCGGGTCGTCTTGGCGGTCACGTACATCGCGAGCGCCGCGCCGGGGAGGCCGAACATCATGATGGGGAAGAAGCCCGTCATGTACTGCCCGGTGACGCCGTAGACGCCGTCTCCGGCGGAGCCCTGCAGGAAGTTGTTGAGGTCGTTGATGCCCGCGACGTCGAACCAGAACACGGAGTTGAGCGCGTGGTGCAACCCGAGCGGGATGAGCAGCCGGTTGAAGAATCCGTAGATGCCCGCGCCCACCGGTCCGAGGGTGACGATCCACTCGCCGAAGCCGACCAGGCCCCCGTAGACGAACGGCCACACGAACATGAGCACGATCGCGAGGACCAGCGAGAGCCCCGCGGTGACGATGGCGACCGAGCGCTTGCCCGAGAAGAACGACAGCGCGTCCGGCAGCTTCGTGTCCTTGAATCGGTTGTAGCACCACGCCCCGATCAGGCCGCAGATGATGCCGACGAACACGTTCTGGATCTTCGTGAACGCGGGGTCGACGTCCTCGACCGCGGCTCCGGTGAGGGCCGCCATCGTGGCCGGGCTCAGCATGGTCGTCACGGTGAGCCACGAGACGAGGCCGGCGAGGGCGGAGGTGCCGTCGGACTTCTTCGCCATCCCGATCGAGACACCGACGGCGAACAGCAGGGCCAGATTGTCCAGGAGCGCGCCGCCGGCCGCGCTCAGGAACGCGGAGCCGATGTTGTCGGCGCCGCCATTGGCGTTCTTGATCCAATAGCCGATGCCGGACAGGATCGCGGCGACGGGAAGGACGGCCACCGGCAGCATGAGCGACCGGCCGAGCCTCTGGAAGAACTTCATCGTTTCTCCGTTCTCAGCTCCGCGAGGGCGGAGCCAGGCACGAGGTTACTCACCGCGAGCGTCGAACGTCAGAGGGCACGCGGTCGGCATCGACGCCGGCGTCAAGCCCTCGACCCTCATCGCCTGCGCCGCGAGACTGGCGGAGTCGAAAGGATCATCGTGAGCGCTGACAGCACCTCGCACTCCCCCGGGCTGGACCGCTTCATCGGCGGCGAACAGGAGGGCCTCCCGCCCGCCCCCGAGGGCGCATCCGATGACGGGGCGGCCGTCGACCCCGACGAGCGGTTCCACGCCCCCGAGGACGGTGACCTCACCGTCGACGCGCAGCTCGCGCAGGACGACCCGGACTCAGACGACGGGCTCTGATACCTCCCGGCTCGAAGCGACGGGCGAGCGCCAGACCAGGACGGCGACGACCACCGCCAGGATGACGGCGGTCAACGCGATCGGGACGGGGATGATGCTGAAGAACACGGCTGCGTAGCTGAGCACGCCGTCGAGGACGTGATCCTCCGCGAGCGCGTGGTGGAGCTCGACCGCCGAGATGCTCACCGCGACGACGAACACGAGATCGAAGAACAACTCGAGAGAGGATGCCGCCCGCCCCGGCTCGTGCGGATCGCGCGGCCTCATCGGGATCAGCCGATGACGTGTCGTTCGCACGTCCCACCGGTACGGCCCCGCTCGCCGAGCCCAGGTGTTACGGGTGCCGAGGCCCGAAAGAACGACGAAAAGCGCGCAGGACGAGCCAGAAGGTGAGAGTGCCGACGAGCGCCACCGCAGTAACGGAGATCGCAACGGTGCCCCAGTTGCCGAAGATGCCGGCGACGGCGAGACCGACACTGGCCGGGACGAGATTCGCGAGGAACGCAGCAGTCAACGGTGAGGAGTCGCCGTCACCCTTGTCCGCGAGCAGCAGCACGATGATGAAGGCAACCAACCCACCGGCGGAGTGCAGCGCGAAGAAGTACCCGATGAGCTCCCCGTTCGTCGCGAAAGGGTTGAGCTCCGGCTGCGGGATCCATACAGCTCCGATCGCCGCGAAACCGGCGATCGCCATGACCGCGGCGAAAAGAGATGCGACCATCTTGATCAGGGTCGACGTCCGCTCCACGGGTTCCTCCTGCGGCGGATGCCGTGCGTTCACCATCTCATGTTTGGGGGCCGGCGCCCACCTTTCCGAGAAACACAAAAACCCCGGCGAACCGGGGTGTTTGGTGGACCTGAGGGGACTCGAACCCCTGACCCCCTGCATGCCATGCAGGTGCGCTACCAGCTGCGCCACAGGCCCTTGGTCGCCGCTCGCGGCAACTCATTCAGCTTACTACACGCCGAGGAGTGCTCTGAACACGAGGCGACGTGGTCACTCGCTCGGTGTGGGCTCCGCGATCGTCACGGGAATGATCGGGCAGTCCTTCCACAGGCGCTCGAGCCCGTAGAAGACCCGCTCCTCCTCGTGAAAGACGTGCACGACGAGGTCGCCGAAGTCCAGCAGCACCCAACGCGACTCGTCGCGCCCTTCGCGGCGCAGACGCTTCTGCCCGGCCTCGAGCATCTTGTCTTCGACCTCGTCGGCGATGGCGGCGACGTTGCGCTCGCTGTTACCGGTGACGAGGAGGAACGCGTCGATCAGCGGGAGCGGGCCTGAGACGTCGAAGGCGACGAGATCCGTGCCGCCCTTGCTGTCGGCGGCGGCGGCGGCCACCTGGACGAGTTCGTGCGTGTGCTCTGCAGCGACCATCAGAAACTTCCGTTCACAAGGATGAGGACGAGCACTGTCGCGATGGCGAGCCCGAGGGCTCCGGCGCAGATCGCGAGTGTCATCATGAGGCGGCTGCCCTTTTCGGGCGCCGGGGGGCGGATGATGTCATCCGCACTCTTGATCGTACTGATCGCGGCAGAGGCGGCGATCGGGGTGGGCGAGGACGCCGGCGGGAGTTCCCCGTCCATGAGGGCGGCGTCGGCATCCTTCCCGTCGGAGACACCGGGCGCTGCACCGGTCGAGCCGAACGTGTTGGGCAGCTGGTAGCTGCCTGTGATGATCAACTCACCGGTACCGAGGATCGGGACCGACAGCGAGCCGGTGTCGGGCGTCTGCGACAGGATGAGGGCGTTCGGCGCCGAGGCGGACCCGTTCCCTCCCCGGGTCAGCAGGTGGTCGAACGACGGCGGCAGTTCGACGTGCGCCGCCCCGTCCTCGAGCAGCTGCGCGCCGAGATCGGGCGCGACGACGCGCGCCGGCTCCTGCTCCTCGTCGTGCGCCTCCGTTTCCTTGCGCTCCGCGGGTTCGGCGGCGGCGTCGTCGGCCGGTTCGTCGGCATCCGCCTCTGCGGGCGCGTCGTCCTGCGCGCGCTCGTCCTCGGCGAGATTCTCGTGCTCCGTGGACTCGTCGCCGTGGGCCGCGGGCTCCTCGTCGTCGACATCGTGCGCATCCTCGTCGACGGCCTCGTGCAGCGGCTCGGCCTCGGCCTCGTCCGCGGGCTCATCGACAGCAGGCTCGTCCGCCGCTGCAGGCTCCTCGAGATGTTCGATGTCCTCGGCGTCGACGACGTCGGCAGCATCCTCAGGCGCCTCGTCTTCGGCGTCGGCCTGGGGGGCCGCGTCGGCGACATCGGGCTCGGCGTCGGCTTCGGTCTTCGAGGTGGGGACCTCGCCGGTGTCGGTCGGGATCACCTCGACGGTACCGGTGCGCAGCTTCTCCAGCAGACGCGCCTGGCGCCGCGTGACGGGACGCGCGTCCGGGTCGAGGTCGGCAAGATCGTCGAGGGCGATCGGCGTGCGCTCGGGCGCGACCTCGGCTTCGTGGGCGGCGGCCGCCTCAGCCGCTTCCTCCGCGGCGGCATCCGACATCTCGGCATTCGCCTGCGCCTGCTCGGGCGTGATGATGGGCGTGGATGCCGTGTTGCGCAGCTCGCGCAGTTGGCGCCGGGTGAGCGGCGGAGTGCTCGGCTGGTCAGGTGTGCTCATGCCTTGCTCCGATACAGGTGATGCTTCGCAATGTATTGGACGACGCCATCCGGGACGAGGTACCAGACGGGGTGTCCACGGCTCACGCGAGCGCGGCAGTCGGTGGAGGAGATCGACAGGGCGGGGATCTCGAGCTTGCTGACGTCCTCAGCCGGCAGCCCGTCGACGCTGAGCGTGTGCCCCGGACGCGACACCGCCACGAAGTGCGCGAGCTCCCACAGCTCGGCGACGTCGCGCCATCCGAGGATCTGCGCGATGGCGTCGGCCCCGGTGATGAAGAAGAGGTCGGCGTCGGGCCGCTGCGCCTTGAGGTCGCGCAGGGTGTCGATCGTGTAGGTCGCCCCGGTCCGGTCGACGTCGACGCGGCTCACGGTGAACATCGGGTTGGATGCCGTCGCGATGACGGTCATCAGATACCGGTGCTCCGCCGAGGAGACGCCCGACTTCTGCCATGGCTGACCGGTCGGGACGAAGATGACCTCGTCGAGATCGAACGACTGAGCGACCTCGCTCGCCGCCACGAGGTGGCCGTGATGGATCGGGTCGAACGTGCCGCCCATCACACCGATACGCGGTGCGCGCGTGGTTGCCATGGACACGGCCTCAGTGGTGGCCGTGGCCCGCCTGCTGCACGGGGTTCTTCGCGGCGTACGCCTCGGCCTTGTGCGCGTGGCGGTTGGCCACGTTGCGGTACGACACCGACACGAGCGCGAGCAGCAGGAAGAGCACGAAGGCCACCACACCGTAGACGAAGGTCGTGGCCATGACGTTGCCGCCGTGGTGCTCGGCCTCCGCCGCAGCGGAAACGATGGTCGTCGCGAGATTCATTCGGGCTCCGTTCGAGGGGTCGGGTGCAGGAACAGTTTAGGTGGTCAGGAGCGGATCTGCCCGGCGCCCCGCGCCAGCCACTTGGTGGTCGTCAGCTCCGGGAGACCCATGGGGCCTCGCGCGTGGAGCTTCTGCGTCGAGATGCCCACCTCGGCGCCGAAGCCGAACTCGCCGCCGTCGGTGAAACGGGTCGAGGCGTTGACCATGACGACCGCGGCATCCACCTCGGCCAGGAACCGCTCCGCGGCCGCGTCGTCGGCGGTGATGATCGACTCGGTGTGCTGCGTCGAGTAGCGCCGGATGTGCGCGAGGGCCTCGTCGAGGTCGTCGACGACACGCACCGAGATGTCGAGGCTCATGTGCTCGGTCGCCCAGTCGGCCTCCGTCGCGGGGACCACGTCGGCCGCCAGGGCCGCGGTGGCGTCGTCGCCGTGGACGGTGACCCCCTGGGCCTGCAGGGCGGCCACCACCGGCGGCACGAGGCGCTCGGCGGCGCCCCGGTGCACCAGCAGGGTCTCGACGGCGTTGCACACGCTGGGGCGCTGCACCTTCGCGTTGACGGCGACGTCGGTCGCCCACTCGAGCGGAGCCGATTCGTCGAGGACGATGTGCACGACGCCCGCACCGGTCTCGATGACCGGCACCGACGACTCCGTGACGACCGTCTCGATCAGCTGCGCGCTGCCGCGCGGGACGAGGACGTCGACGAGTCCGCGGGCGCGCATGAGCGCCCGCGCGCCGTCCCGACCGAAGTCGTCGACGGTCTGGATTGCCTCGGGGTCGACGCCGGCCTCGGCGAGGGCGCCGCGCATGACGGAGATGAGGGCCGCATTCGAGGACTGCGCAGCGCTCCCGCCGCGAAGGACCACGGCGTTGCCCGACCGCAGCGCGAGGGCGGCGATGTCGACGGTCACGTTGGGGCGGGCCTCGTAGATCGAGCCGATCACCCCGAACGGGACGGACACCTTCTGCAGATGCAATCCGTTGGGCAGCACGCGCTCATCGAGCACGCGACCCACGGGGTCAGGGAGCTCGGCGACGTCGCGCACGGCGGCAGCGAGAGCGCGCACCCGCTGATCGTCGAGCGTCAACCGGTCGAGCAGGCCGGTCGAGAGGCCGTCGGCGCGGCCGCGCGCCAGGTCCTCGGCGTTGGCGGCGACGATGGGCGCGATGTTCGCCTCGATCGCGGCGGCGATCGAGCGCAGGAGGTCGGCCTTGGCGGCATCCGTCAACAGACCCAGGGACCGGGACGCGGTGCGCGCCGCGTGCATGCGCTCCTGGGGGGTGGTCGCGGTGATCGTCATCCGCCAAGTCTAGAGCGGACGGATGCCGCCGCTCCCCCCGTGTCAGGCCTCGGGAACGCGCACGGACCCGGTGATCGACGGTGCGGCGGGATGCGGGTTCGGCGCGAACCACGTGCCCACCTCATCGCCGCGGAGCGCCGCGTGCACGAGATCGGCGCTCGTGACGAGTACCGCGATCCCCGCAGCGGACGCGAGCCGGGCCGCCGACACCTTGGTGGCCGCTCCCCCGGTGCCGACGCTGTTTACCACGACGGAGCCGAACTGATACCCGGCGAGGTCGTCACCGAAGTCGACGCGCGTGATGGGGACGGCGCCGGGCTCGTCGGGCGGGCGGGTGTAGAGCGTCTCGATGTCGCTCAGCAGCACGAGTGCGTCGGCCCCGATCAGCTGGGCGACGAGGGCGGCGAGCCGGTCGTTGTCGCCGAAGCGGATCTCGTGGGTCGCGACAGTGTCGTTCTCGTTGACGATCGGCAGGATCCGCAGACCCAGCAACCGCTCCATCGCGCGGCGCGCGTTCGAGCGGTGCGTCGGGTTCTCGAGGTCACCCGCCGTCAGCAGGACCTGACCCGCGACGATCTCGAACGGGCGCAGCGCCTCCTGGTAGCGGTAGATGAGGACGTTCTGCCCCACCGCGGCCGCCGCCTGCTGCGTGGCGAGGTCGCTCGGACGCGCGTCGAGGAGCAGGAACGGCATGCCGGTGGCGATGGCACCGGAGGAGACCAGCACCACCTCGGTGCCGCGCGCGTGCGCCTCGGCGAGGGCATCGACGATCGGTCCGATCTTGCCGGCGTTCTCACCGCTGATCGAGGACGACCCGACCTTCACCACGACACGGCGTGCGCCGGCGAGGCCCGCGCGGTCCTGCAGCGTCACGACGCGTCCTCGTCCTCCCCGCGGGCCGCGAGGCGCTCGGACTCGAGCTCGGCGCGGGCCTCGGCCTTCGCATCCATCCGCTCGTGATAGCGGTCACGGCGCTGGGACGTCGTCCGACGCGGGTTCAGATCGAGTCGGGGGTCGGTGCCTCGCGGTGCGGTCATGAGCTCGGCCGCGGACCCGAGGGACGGGTGCCAGTCGAACACGATGCCGTCACCGGGGCCGATCACCACCGTCGACCCGGCCTGCGCGCCGGCCTTGAAGAGGCCGTCCTCGACGCCCAGCTTCTCGAGGCGGTCCGCCAGGAATCCGACGGCCTCCTCGTTCTGGAAGTCGGTCTGCTGCACCCACCGCACCGGCTTGTCGCCGAGGATGCGGTAGATGTTGCCGTACGTGCCGCCCTCGACGCGGATCTCGAAGTCCTTCGTCGATCCCTTCGGGCGAATCACGACGCGCTCCGGCGCGGGCGCGGCAGCGAGGGCCGCGCGGTGCTCCTCGACGATCTCGCCGAGCGCGAAGGTCAGCTGACGCAGACCGTCGCGGCTGACGGTCGAGATGTCGAACACGCGGAAGCCGCGCGCTTCGAGCTCGGGCCGGACGAGGTCGGCGAGGTCCTTCGCCTCCGGGACGTCGAGCTTGTTGAGTGCGACGAGCTGCGGACGCTCCAGCAGGGGCACCTGGCCCTCGGGCACGGGGTAGGCCCCGAGCTCGGCGAGGATCACGTCGAGGTCGCTGAGAGGATCGCGACCGGGCTCGAGCGTCGCGCAGTCGAGGACGTGCACGAGCGCCGTGCAGCGTTCGACGTGGCGCAGGAACTCGAGTCCGAGACCCTTGCCCTCGCTGGCGCCCTCGATGAGGCCGGGCACGTCGGCGACGGTGTACCGCGCATCGCCGGCCTGGACGACCCCGAGGTTCGGGTGGAGCGTCGTGAACGGGTAGTCGGCGATCTTGGGCCGCGCGGCGGAGATCGCCGCGATCAGGCTCGACTTGCCGGCGGACGGGAAGCCCACGAGGGCGACGTCAGCGACCGTCTTCAGCTCGAGGTGGACATCCCCCTCCCAGCCGGGCGTGCCGAGCAGCGCGAAGCCGGGGGCCTTGCGCTTGGGGTTCGCGAGCGCTGCGTTGCCGAGACCGCCCTGCCCGCCCGGCGCGACCACGAAGCGGATGCCGGGGGTCGCCATGTCGATGAGGGTTTCACCGTTGTCGTCTTTGACGACCGTGCCGACCGGGACGGTGAGCTCGAGGGGCTCGCCGTTCGCGCCGGAGCGGTGATCGCCCATGCCGAACCCGCCGTTGCCGGCCGAGCGGTGCGGCGAGTGGTGGTATGACAGGAGCGTCGTCACCTGCGGGTCGGAGACGAGGACGATGTCACCGCCGTGCCCACCGTTGCCGCCATCGGGGCCGGCGAGCGGCTTGAACTTCTCACGCTTGACAGAGACGCAGCCGTTGCCGCCCTTGCCCGCGCGCAGATGCAGCGTCACGCGGTCGACGAACGTCACCATGCGATGTCTCCTATCAGGGGAAAAGACGAGGGGCGGGCCGTAGCCCGCCCCTCGTGAAGGATTGCGTCCGATTACTCGGCGACCGACACGATGTTGACGACCTTGCGGCCGCCCTTCGTGCCGAACTCGACCGCGCCCGCGGCCAGCGCGAACAGCGTGTCGTCGCCACCGCGGCCGACACCGGCGCCCGGGTGGAAGTGGGTGCCGCGCTGACGGACGATGATCTCGCCGGCGAGGACCTGCTGGCCGCCGAAACGCTTCACGCCGAGGCGCTGTGCGTTGGAGTCACGACCGTTACGGGTGGAGCTTGCGCCCTTTTTGTGTGCCATCTCTCGTGTCCTCTCGGCTTCTTACTTGATGCCGGTGATCTTGACGCGCGTGAGGTCCTGGCGGTGGCCCTGGCGCTTCTTGTAGCCGGTCTTGTTCTTGAACTTCTGGATGACGATCTTCGGGCCGCGCTCCTCGCCGAGGACCTCGGCGGTGACCTTGACCTTCGCGAGCTTGTCGGCGTCGGTCGTCACGGCATCGCCGTCGACGAACAGGACGGCGGGGAGCTCGATCTTGTCGCCGACCTTCGCCGCCTGACGGTCGAGGACGACGATGGTGCCGACCTGGACCTTCTCCTGACGGCCACCGGCGCGCACAACTGCGTAAACCACTTCACACCTTGTTTCTTCTGTGGAGCGCTCGGCTCCGATTGTCTGATGAGACTGGAAGTCGTGGTGCGGAAGCCAGGCTCTGCGTCGCAACTGCCTGCGACACGTGACGCACCAAGGAGCCAGAATACCCGATCGCCGCAGTGAGGGCAAAAGCTCGGCCCGGCGCGCCGCGGCCGGTCCCCCTCGCGCGGTGCGGTCATATGATCGGCGGATGGCCATCCTCGTCGACTCCGCGATGTGGCCGGCGCACGGCAGGCTCTGGGCCCACATGGTCTCGGACAGCGACCTCGACGAGCTCCACGCCTTCGCGGCGACCCACGGCATCCCGCCCCGCGCCTTCGATCGCGACCATTACGACGTCCCCGAGGACGCGATCGACCGCCTCGTGGCGGGCGGTGCGGAGCGCGTGAGTGCGCACGACCTCGTCCGTCGGCTGATCGCCTCGGGACTGCGCGTCACCGCCCGCGAGCGCCGCGGACGGTGACGTGCGAGATCAGTCCTCGGTCGGGGTCTGGACGGGCGTGCCGGTCAGCGCGGCGGTCGTGACGCGACGACGCGCGCGCCCCTGACCGGGCGCCTTCGGCTCGGGCAGCGCCTCGAGCACCGAGTCGAGCAGGCGGTCGGCGTCGGTCTTGGCGGGCTCCGCTTTCTTGCGACGCGGGCGCTTGGGCCGCTCGGGACGCTCGGCGACGGGCTCCTCCGCGACGACGGCGGCAGGCTCCTCGTGCGGCTGGATGGTGGATGCCGCGATCTGCGCGAGCGCGGACTTCACGCCCTCGGTGATCACGTGCGTGCCACCGGGTGCCGGCGCGGTGGCGGCACCGTTCTGCGCCGGCGCGGAGCCGCCGTTCTGACGCGGGCGCCGGTTGTTGCCGTTGCCGTTGCCTCCGCCCGACGAAGTGCGGTGCTTGACGACCGGGTCGTGGTGCACGATGACGCCGCGACCGGCGCACACCTCGCACGCCTCACTGAAGGTCTCGAGCAGCCCGAGGCCGATCTTCTTGCGGGTCATCTGCACGAGGCCGAGCGAGGTGACCTCGGCGACCTGGTGCTTCGTCCGGTCGCGGCTCAGGCACTCGACGAGGCGGCGCAGGACGAGGTCGCGGTTGGACTCGAGCACCATGTCGATGAAGTCGACGACGATGATGCCGCCGATGTCGCGCAGCCGCAGCTGGCGGACGATCTCCTCCGCAGCCTCGAGGTTGTTCTTGGTGACGGTCTCCTCGAGGTTGCCACCCGTGCCGACGAACTTGCCGGTGTTGACGTCGACGACCGTCATGGCCTCGGTGCGGTCGATGACGAGCGATCCGCCGGAGGGCAGCCACACCTTGCGATCGAGCGCCTTCTCGATCTGCTCCGTCACGCGGAACACGTCGAACGGGTCCTGCTCCCCCTCGTACTTCTCGATGCGCTCGAGCAGGTCGGGGGCGACGCCGGTGAGGTAGGACGTGATCGTCTGGTAGGCCTCATCGCCCTGGATGAGCATCTTGCGGAAGTCCTCGTTGAAGACGTCGCGGACGATCTTGACGAGCAGGTCGGGCTCGGAGTGCAGGAGCGCGGGCGCCTGGCCCGTCTGGGCCTGCGTGCTGATGTGCTCCCACTGCGAGGTGAGGCGCTGCACGTCGCGGATGAGCTGCTCCTCGGTGGCCCCCTCCGCCGCGGTGCGCACGATGACGCCCGAGGACTCCGGGAGGACCTCCTTGAGGATCTTCTTGAGGCGGGCGCGCTCGGTGTCGGGGAGCTTGCGCGAGATGCCGTTCATCGCGCCGCCGGGCACGTACACGAGGTAGCGGCCGGGGAGCGAGATCTGGCTGGTCAGGCGCGCACCCTTGTGACCGACGGGGTCCTTGGTGACCTGTACGAGGACGCGGTCGCCGGACTTGAGGGCGAGTTCGATCCGGCGCGGCTGGTTGCCGGTCTCGACGGCATCCCAGTCCACCTCGCCGGAGTACAGCACGGCGTTGCGACCGCGACCGATGTCGACGAAGGCCGCCTCCATGCTGGGGAGCACGTTCTGCACGCGGCCGAGGTAGACGTTGCCGATGAGGGAGGCGTCCTGGTTGCGCGCGACGTAGTGCTCGACGAGGACGTTGTCCTCGAGCACGGCGATCTGGATGCGGCCGCCGCGCGAACGGACGATCATGTCGCGGTCGACCGACTCGCGGCGCGCGAGGAACTCCGCCTCGGTGACGACGGCGCGCCGACGGCCCGCCTCCCGTCCGTCGCGGCGACGCTGCTTCTTGGCCTCGAGGCGCGTCGAACCCTTGATGCGCTGCGGCTCGGTGATGACCTCGACGACACGACGACGCGGCGCCGCGGGCTCGTCGTTCTGCTCGGACGTGTTACCGCCGCCGCGCCGGCGGTTGCGGCGACGCGATCCCCCGGATGCCTCGGCTCCGGCGTCGTCGCGGTCGTCACGCTCGTCGCGCGGCAGAGCCGGGAGCGGGGCGACCTCGGGGGCGTAGAAGTGCAGCGCGGTCGACACCGCGGAGACGAACTGCTCGGGGAGCAGGCCGAGGCTCACGGCGGTGGGGATCGCGGGAGCGGCGGGCTCTTCCGGTGCCGCCGGCGCTTCCGCCGCGGGCGTCTCGGTCACGGGCGCCTCCGCCGCGGACGCCTCGGTCACGGGCGCCTCTTCGGCGGGCGCCTCTTCGACGGGAGCCTCGGCGGCCGGAGCCACCTCGGCGGGGGCCTCGACCTCGACGGTCGCGTCCGCGGGCGCGTCCTCGGTCGGCTCGGCGGGCTGCGACTCCGCCTCGACGAGCTGACCGGTCTCGGTCCCGCCGTCGGCGTCGTGAGGCGTCAGAACGCCCTCGGTCGCACCGGATGCTGTCGTGTCGTTCGTCTCATCTGCCATCTCTGGCTTACTCCCAGCCGACGGCTCCGCGTGCCGTCCGGCGAAAATCGGGCGGCTCCGCTCCGGTTTCGGAGGTGTGCCGCGAACTCATCTGGTCTGCAGCCGATCCCCGCACTCGCGGCGGGGTGATGCTGCGCGGGCGTTGCTCGCCCGAAGTCTTCTGGTGACATCCTGGCGGCGCGGCCGCGGGGACGTCGACCCCCATTATCCCACTTCCCGAGCCGGAGCCGTGACCGACGCCCTCGGATATGCACGGCCGGCGCCTCAGAGAGCGGATCACGCGCGGTGCGATAATCGCCCGCATGCCCTCCCCGAGCCGCACCTCCCGCCCGACCGTCTTCGCCCTGTGGCTCATCTTCGCCGGCGTCGTGGGCTGGTTCGCCGCCTTCCAGCTGACCACCGAGCGCTTCCATCTCCTCGAGAATCCCGGGTCGGCGGCATCCTGCGACATCAGCCTGCTCGTCCAATGCGGCAAGAACCTCGAATCGGCGCAGGGGTCGGTGTTCGGGTTCCCGAACCCGATCCTCGGCCTGACGGGCTGGGTCGCGCCGATCGTCGTCGGTGCGGCGCTGCTCGCCGGCGCGCGCTTCGCGCGATGGTTCTGGGTGCTGTTCGGGCTCGGAGTCACCGCCGCCTTCGCCTTCGTCCTCTGGCTCATCTCGCAGAGCATCTTCGTGCTCGCGACCCTCTGCCCCTGGTGCATGGTCACGTGGTCGGTGACGATCCCGACGTTCTTCGCCGTCGCCGTGCATCTGGTGCGGGTCGGCGCGCTGCCGGCCTCCGCTGCCGCGCGCCGTCGCGCGGACGCTTTGATGGCGTGGACGCCGCTCATGGCGATCGTCGCCTTCGCCATCATCGGGGTGGTCGCGCAGGTGCAGCTCGACTGGATCTCGGAGTTCACCCGCTGACACGACGAAGCGCCCGCCCCGATGACGGGACGGGCGCTCTCGTGGATCCGGGTCAGTCGAACCAGATGGCGAGCTCGCGGTTCGCGGACTCGACGCTGTCGCTGCCGTGGACGAGGTTCTGCTGGACGGCGAGACCCCAGTCGCGGCCGAAGTCGCCGCGGATGGTGCCCGGTGCCGCCGTGGTCGGGTCGGTGGTGCCGGCCAGGGAGCGGAACCCCTCGATGACGCGGTTGCCGGCGAGGCGGATGGCGACCGAGGGCCCCGACATCATGAACTCGAGCAGCGGCTCGTAGAAGGGCTTGCCGGCGTGCTCGGCGTAGTGCTGCTCGAGACGCTCACGGTCGGGCTCGACGAGGCGGATGTCGACGAGCGAGTACCCCTTCGCCTCGATGCGGGCGAGGATCGCGCCGGTGAGTCCGCGGGCGACCCCGTCGGGCTTCACCAGGACGAGGGTCTGTTCGGTGGCCATGTCAGTCTCCGTTCTTCTCCGCCTCGGCGGCGAGTGAGGCGTTGCGCGCATCGAGCGCGCCGCCCTTGATGGTGCCATAGACGTACAACGCGCCGAAAACGGCCGTCGCGATGAGGAGCGCGGGCACGAGGATCGCCCCGAGCGCGATGACGACCTGCAGGGCGCCGCCGGCGATGACCGCCCAGCGGTACCGGGTGACCCCTGCGAGGGCGATCATCAGGAGGCCGAGGACGACGCCGCCGACGATCCCCCACCACGGCTCGATGCCCTCGGGCAGCGCGCGCAGGCCGTAGACCGCGAGACCGGCGAGGAACGCGACGATCGACTCGAAACCGAGGATGACCGAGAGGAGCGATTCCCGAGCGCCGCGCCGGCGGCGCACGCGCGGCCCGCTCACGCCTCGTACCCCGACTTCCAGTCCTCCGCCTCGGCGAGCACGACGGCTTCGCCGGCGAGCACGACGCTGCCGGCGATGACGACGGCCCGGCGGTCGGATGCCGCGGCCCACGCACGCGCGGCCTCGGCTGCCTCGGCGAGGTCGCGGTGGACCGTCACGGGTGTCTCGGTCTGCTCGACGAGGTCGGCGACGGCATCCGGTTCCTCCGCCCGGTCGGACTCGGGCGCCGTGGCGAACACGTGCGCGACGGCGGGCGCGAGCGTGCCGACGATGCCTGCGACGTCCTTATCGGCGAAGGCGCCGAGAACGAGGCCCCACTCGTCGAAGTCGAACGACTCGCCGAGCGCTGCGACGAGCGATCGCGCGCCATGCGGATTGTGGGCGCTGTCCACGAGCACGGTGGGCGCGACTCCCACGAGCTGCAGGCGCCCCGGCGAAGTGGCGGCACCGAGTCCGTCGGCCAGCACATCGGGGGCGATCGGCTGCGTGCCACCGCCGATGAGCGACTCGACCGCGGCGATCGCGAGGGCGGCGTTGCGCCCCTGGTGCGCGCCGTAAAGGGGCAGATACAGCTCCTCATAGGTCGCGGCGAGTCCGCGGACCGTGAGCAGCTGACCGCCGACCGCGAGCTTCTGGTCGAGCAGGCCGAACTGCTCGCCCTCGACGGCCAGGGACGCGCCCTGAGCCCGCGCGGCCGTCGTCAGCACGCTGAGGGCCGCGGGCTGCTGCGCCGCCGAGACGGCAGCCGCGTTCGGCTTGATGATCCCGGCCTTCACCGTCGCGATCTCGGCGATCGTGTCGCCGAGCTTGTCGGCGTGGTCGATGTCGATGGGGGCGAAGACCGCGACGTCGCCGTCGGCCGTGTTCGTCGAGTCCCACGCGCCGCCCATGCCCACCTCGATCACGGCGACGTCCACGGGGGCGTCGGCGAACGAGACGAAGGCGAGCACGGTGAGCAGCTCGAAGAAGGTGAGCGGCGGCTCGCCCT
Organism: Microbacterium oleivorans; assembly: GCF_001644225.1. Taxonomy (GTDB): domain Bacteria; phylum Actinomycetota; class Actinomycetes; order Actinomycetales; family Microbacteriaceae; genus Microbacterium; species Microbacterium gawkjiense. The sequence continues at coordinate 1,174,577 of NZ_LSTV01000001.1, forward strand.
TGCCATCGAGCTCCCCGTCCACCAGCGCGACGATCGGGGCGATCTCGTCCCACGCGTCGGCGACCGCGGCATCGGCGATCGGCTCGCCGTCGATCATGATCCGCTCCGTGAACCGCTCGAGGTGAGGGCTGGTGAACAGCCCCGTGCGCAGTCCGTGGGCGCGCACGATCGATTCCGCGATGCGGCTCGTCGACGTCTTGCCGTTCGTGCCCGTCACGTGGATGACGCGGTAGGTCCGCTGCGGATCGCCGAGGAGCTCGAGGGCGCGGCGGGTGCGCTCGACGCGGGGCTCGACCCACCTCTCGCCCTGCCGCTGCAGGAGCGCCGCGTACACGGCATCCGCTCGGGTCCGGTCGCTCATGAGGTCGCTCCGATCCGGCGGACGCCGATGGTGAGGTCGCCGGCGTTCGCGTACGTGCCGGCGGGGACGGATGCCGTGTACTCGGGGCTCGACCGCAGGGCCTCGCCGCGCAGCGTGTCGCCGTCGGCGATCGCGACGAGGTCGGCGACCGACAGCGTCTCGCCCGCGACGTCGGCGACGTCGAACGCCGCGGCGACGGCTTCGGCGTCGGCACGGTCGGCGAAGGTGAGCTGCAGCGCGATGCGGTCGCTCACCTCGAATCCGGCCGCCTTACGGGCGTCCTGCACGGCGCGGATGACGTCGCGCGCGAGGCCTTCGGCCTCGAGCTCGGGCGTCGTCGTGGTGTCGAGCAGGACGAAGCCGCCGCGCGGAAGGAGCGCGATCGCGGTGCCCTCGGCGACGCCGCCCGCCTCGAGCGTGAGGTCGTACTCCCCCGGCTCGAGCGCGATGCCGTCGACGACGACAACGCCGCCTTCCTCGCTCCACAGGCCCGCCTTGGCGCCCTTGATGACGTGCTGCACCTGCTTGCCCAGGCGCGGCCCCGCGGCGCGCGCGTTGACCGCGAGACGCTGGCTGATGCCGTACTGCTCGGCCAGGCCGTCGGTGAGCTCGACGACCTCGACCTCCTTGACGTTGAGCTCGTCGCGGACGATGTCCTCGAACTGCGCGAGTCCGTCGGCGCCCGTCACGGCGACCGTCAGCGACGCGAGGGGCAGACGCACGCGCTTGCCCTCCTTCTTGCGCAGCGCGTTGGCGACCGACGAGACCTCGCGGACAGTGTCCATGGCTTCGCGGATGTCGGATGCCGCGGCGAACCGCTCTGCGTCGGGCCAGTCCTCGAGGTGCACGCTGCGACCCCCGGTGAGTCCCTGCCAGACGCGCTCGGCGACGAGCGGGATGAGGGGCGCTGCGACGCGGGTGAGCGTCTCGAGCACCGTGTAGAGCGTGTCGAACGCCTCGGTCGTGCTCGGGTCGGCGGCATCCACCCCCACCCAGAACCGGTCGCGGGAGCGGCGGATGTACCAGTTGGTGAGCGCCTCGGCGAACTCGCGGAGCTTGGCGGCGGCCATCGTCGAGTCGAGCGCCTCGAGGTCGGCGGCGACGTCGCGGACGAGGTCGCCGGTGAGCGCCAGGATGTGACGGTCGAGGACGTTGGTGGAGTCCGTGCGCCAGACGGCCTCGTACCCCTCGCCGTCGGGTCCGCCGGCCGCGTTCGCGTACGTCGAGAAGAAGTACCAGGCGTTCCACAGCGGCAGGAGGAACTCGCGCACGCCGGAGCGGATGCCCTCCTCGGTGACGACGAGGTTGCCGCCGCGCAGGACCGACGAGCTCATCAGGAACCAGCGCATCGCGTCGGAGCCGTCGCGGTCGAAGACCTCGCTGACGTCCGGGTAATTGCGCAGGGACTTCGACATCTTCTGCCCGTCGCTGCCGAGGACGATGCCGTGGCAGGCGACGCCCGAGAACGCGGGACGGTCGAACAGCGCACCCGAGAGCACGTGCATGACGTAGAACCAGCCGCGGGTCTGCCCGATGTACTCGACGATGAAGTCCGCGGGAGCGTGCTCGTCGAACCACTCGCGGTTCTCGAACGGGTAGTGCACCTGCGCGTACGGCATCGAGCCGGAGTCGAACCACACGTCGAACACGTCCTCGATGCGGCGCATCGTGGACTGCCCGGTCGGGTCGTCGGGGTTCGGCCGGGTCAGGTCGTCGATGAACGGGCGGTGGAGGTCCACCTCGCCGGCCTCGTTCACCGGCAGGCGACCGAAGTCGCGCTCGAGGTCCTCGAGCGAACCGTAGACGTCGACGCGCGGGTACTCGGGGTCGTCGCTCTTCCACACCGGGATCGGCGAGCCCCAGAACCGGTTGCGGCTGATCGACCAGTCGCGCGCGCCCTCGAGCCACTTGCCGAACTGTCCGTGCTTGACGTTCTCGGGCGCCCACGTGATCTGCTCGTTGAGCTCGACGAGGCGGTCCTTGATCGAGGTGACGCGCACGAACCAGCTCGAGACGGCCTTGTAGATGAGGGGGTTCCGGCAGCGCCAGCAGTGCGGGTACGAGTGCTCGTACGACGCCTCGCGCAAGAGGCGCCCCTCGGCCTTCAGCAGGCGGATGAGGGGACGGTTGGCGTCCATCCACAGCTCGCCGGCGACGTCGGTCACCTGCGGCAGGAAGCGTCCGCCGTCGTCGAGGCTCATGATGAGCGGGATGCCGGCGGCCCCCGTCACACGCTGGTCGTCCTCACCGTAGGCCGGGGCCTGGTGGACGATGCCGGTGCCGTCGGTCGTGGTGACGTAGTCGTCGACGAGGATGCGCCAGGCGTTCTGCGTGCCCCACGTCTCTTCGTCGGCGTAGTAGTCGAACAGGCGGTCGTACGCGACGTCGGCGAGCTCCGCTCCGCGGACGGTCTGGTCGACGGCGGCGCGCGCCTCCTCGGCGGAGGCGTAGCCGAGGTCCTTCGCGTAGTTCGCGAGGAGGTCGGCGGCGAGCAGGTAGCGGTGGGACTGTCCCTCGAGGGCGTCCTCGTGGATGTCGGCGGCGCCGGCGGGACCGCCCGGCAGGACGACGTACTCGATGTCGGGTCCGACGACGAGCGCGAGGTTGGTCGGCAGGGTCCACGGCGTCGTCGTCCAGGCGAGGGCGCGGACGGCGGTGAGGCCGAGGGCCTCGGCCTTCGCGCCGACGAGGGGGAAGGTCACCGTCACCGACGGGTCCTGGCGCATCTTGTAGACGTCGTCGTCCATGCGCAGCTCGTGGTTCGACAGCGGCGTCTCGTCGCGCCAGCAGTACGGCAGCACGCGGTGCCCCTCGTAGGCGAGGTCCTTGTCGTAGAGCTCCTTGAAGGCCCACAGCACGGACTCCATGTACCCGGTGTCGAGCGTCTTGTAGCCGCGCTCGAAGTCGACCCAGCGGGCCTGCCGGGTGACGTAGTTCTCCCACTCCTGCGTGTACTCGAGCACGGAGGAGCGCGCCTTCGCGTTGAAGGCGGCGATCCCCATGTCCTCGATCTCGCTCTTCTCGGTGATCCCGAGCTGCTTCATCGCCTCGAGCTCGGCGGGGAGGCCGTGCGTGTCCCAGCCGAAGACACGGTCGACCTTCTTGCCGCGCATGGTCTGGAAGCGCGGGAAGAGGTCCTTCGCGTAGCCGGTGAGCAGGTGCCCGTAGTGCGGCAGGCCGTTGGCGAACGGCGGACCGTCGTAGAACACCCACTCGTCGGCGCCGTCGCGCTGCGCGATCGAGGCGCGGAAAGTGTCGTCCTGCTCCCAGAACGCGAGGACCTCGCGCTCGAGGTCGGGGAAGCGCGGGCTCGGGACGACGGCCGCGGGCGCGTCTGCGGCGGGGCCGAAGGCGGAAGGTCGGGGGTAGGTCATGTCACTCCTGCAGGTCTGCTCCTGCGAGGACGATCCGGAGACCGCGGTACCACCCCGCTTGATGCCACCCGGATCCGGGAGCACCCACTCACCTGCGGCGATGACGGGCCTGCCCCGCTCGGTTCTACTGGGCGGCGGACCGCTGTTCTTCCGAGAGCTCCCCGGTGATGGCCGGATCGGTGCTGATGACTCGATCATACCGTCGGCATAACCTGGCGTCATGGCCCGCCCCCGCACCCGTCCAGAGCCGCCCCGCATCCCCGATCCCGATCTGCCCCGCGCGTTCGAACCCGCGACGCCGCGCCGGTCGGGCGGGTTCTCCGAGGCGCGCATCGACCTCGACCCCGGAACGACGGATGCCGCGCACAGCCGCATCAGCGAGAGCGTCGTGGCCCCGGCATCCGTTCACTCCCTCGATCTGACCGGCGCGATCCTGGCGGACGTCGTCGTGGACGGGGTGTCGGCCGCCGAACTGATCGCCCGCGACGCGACGTGGCGGACGGTCGTGGTGCGCGGCGGCCGGATCGGCACGCTCGACCTCTCGCGAGCGCGGTGCGACGGGCTCGTCCTCGACGGCGTGCGGGTCGACTACCTGACGGGTGGGGGCGCGACCCTGCGCGACGTCGAGGTGAGCGGATGCCGCATCGGCACCCTCGACCTGCCGGGCGCCCGCGTCGAGCGGATGCGTGCCACCGACACGGCCGTCGACGAGATGGACCTGCGCGAGTGGCAGGCGAGCGACGTCGACCTGCGCGGCGCGGAGGTGCTCTCGTTCACGGACGTCCGGATGCTGCGCGGCGTCACCCTGACCGCCGACCAGGCGACCTCGCACGCGCTCGCGCTCGCGGCATCCCTCGGCATCGACGTGCGGACGCACGCGTGACGCTCCGGACGGCACGGCTGACCCTCCGCGAGATGGGTGAGGACGACCTGCCGGCGCTCCGGTCGATCCTCACCGATCCGGTCGCCATGACGGCGTACGAGGGCGCGTTCACCGACGCGGAATGCCGGGCGTGGCTCGAGCGCAACCTCCGGCGCTATGCGGAGGACGGGTTCGGGCTCTGGGCCGTCGAGCTCGCCGACGCACCGGGCGAGGTGATCGGGCAGTGCGGCATCACCCGGCAGCGCATCGACGACGACGAGGTCCTCGAAGTCGGGTACCTCTTCCGCCGGACGCACTGGCACCGGGGGTATGCGACCGAGGCTGCGGCGGCGTCGCGGGACTGGGCGTTCCGCGCGCTGGACGCGCCGGCCGTGTGGGCGAAGGTCCGCGACACGAACCTCGCCTCCATGAACGTCGCCATCCGCCTGGGGATGACGGTCCGTCGCCGCTTCATCACCCACTACCGAGGCGTCGACATGCCGCACCTCGGTTTCGCCGTGGACCGCTAGGAGGCCCAGTCCTCCGCACGGATGCCGACGGTCGCCGCTCCCTGCAGGAGCCGCGAGATCGGGCATCGGTCGTGCGCGGCAGCGACGAGTTCCTCTGTCTCGGCGAGGGTGCGTCCCTCGGCGGAGACGAAGGCGGTGGCGTGGAACTCGTAGCCGCCGCGCTCCGGGGAGTCGTGGAGCTCGACCTCGACGCGGACCCGCGTCCGGTGCGCAGCCTTCACGATCGCCTGCAGGGTGGCGTCGAGGCAGGTGGCCCAGGCGAGGGCGAGCAGCTGCTCGGGATTGCTGCGCGACAGGTCCGCATCGGGGCTCAGCGGGTTCGAGACCGCGACCTCCAGGCCGCCGACCACCCGGCTGACACCGGTCCCGCCGTCGTCGTTGATCGCCTCGGTCCGGTACCTGGTGCTCATGCCAGAACTATAATTGGACTTCATCCAACAACGTTCTGAGGTCCTTTCGTGCTGCCTGCGCCCCCTGTCGAGCTCGCTCGCGCGGGTGTGGAGTACCCCGGAGGCGTCCGCGGTCTCGCAGACGTGGACCTGACCGTCGCCGACCGCGAGATCCTCGGCGTCATCGGCGAGAGCGGCGCCGGGAAGAGCACCCTCCTCTCGGTGCTGACGGGTGAGGTCGCCGCCACCTCGGGCACGGTGAGCGTGCTCGGCCAGGATGTCGGACGGCTCGGTCGAACGGGGCTCCGCCGCCTGCGGCGCGAGATCGGCGTCGTCTTCCAGGGCGTGCACCTCCTCGCGAATCGGACGGTGCGGCAGAACGTCGACGTCCCTCTCGCCCTCCGCCCCCGGAGCGAGCGGTCAGCCCAGGCCGTCGACGATGCGCTGCGCTTCGTCGGGCTCGACCACCGGGCCGACGCGTATCCCGCCCAGCTGAGCGGTGGTCAGCGCCAGCGCGTCGGCATCGCCCGCGCCCTCGTGACGCGCCCCCGGCTGCTGCTGTGCGACGAGCCCACCTCGGCGCTCGACGCGGCGACCGCCGGTGAGGTGCTCGACCTCCTGCGCGACGCCCGCGACCGCTTCGGGACGACCGTCGTGATCGTCACCCACGATCTCGACGTCGTCCGCTCGATCTGCGACCGCGTCGCCCTGTTCGACGACGGCCGGCTCGTCGAGATCCTCGCGGTCTCGCCGACCGTACGCGGCGAGCGCGAGACGTACCTCGATCGCGCGCGACGGGAGCTCGGCGCATGAACGACCCCCAGGATGTCCTCGCCTCGCTTGGAGCGTCGCTGGCCGAGCGCGGCGACGACCTCATCGAGGCCCTGGGCGAGACCGGCTACATGCTCGGCGTCTCGCTGGCGGCCGCCGTGGTGCTCGGCCTGCCCCTCGGCGCCGCCGTCTACCTCACGCGCCCCGGGGGCATCCGCCCGCAGCGGGTCGTGTGGACCGTCGCGAACGTCCTCATCAACGTCATCCGGTCCTTCCCGTTCCTGCTGCTGGTCGTGTTCCTCGTGCCGGCGACCCGGGCGATCTACGGCACCACCTTCGGCACGCCCGCTGCGACCTTCTCCCTCTGCGTCGTCGCCGTCGCCGTCTACGGCCGCTTGGTCGAGCAGATCCTCCGCGAGGTGAGCCCCGGCATCCCCCGCGTCGCGCAGACCCTCGGGGCCACGGTGCCGCAGACCGTGTGGCGGTTCCTCCTGCCCGAAGCGCTGCCGGGTCTCGTGTACGCGCTGACCTCGGCGAGCATCAGCCTGCTGTCCTACTCGACCGTCCTCGGCGTGGTCGGCGGCGGCGGGATCGGAGACTTCGCTCTGCGGTACGGCTACCAGGAGTACGACGACGCGCTCATGTACTTCACGATCCTCGTCATCCTCGCCATCGTCCTCGTGATCCAAGCGGTCGGGCAGCGGATCTCGGTCCGCCTCGACCATCGCTGAGCGTCCGCCACCACCGGCATCCACCCCCATCCCACAAGGAGCACCATGTCCCCGCGCCGCCTCACCCTCGCCGCCGCCCTCACGGCCGCCGCCGTCGCCTTGCTGGCCGGCTGCGCCTCGCCTGCCGCACCGGGCGGTGAGCAGGTGCAGACGCTGCGGGTCGGCGCCGTCACCTCCCCCATGACCGACATCGTCGAGGCCGCCGCCGACGAGATCGAGGACGGGTACGCCATCGAGCTCGTCGAGGTCGCCGACTACGTCACGATCAACAAGATGCTCGCCGCCGGCGACATCGACGCGAACTTCTCGCAGCACGAGCCCTACATGCAGGAGTTCAACGCCGCGAACGACGCGTCGCTGACAGCGGTCCAGCCGATCTACAACTTCACGATCGCGTTCTACTCGAAGACGATCGACGACATCGCGGACCTGCCCCAGGGGGCGACCGTCGCGATCCCGAACGACGCCTCCAACACCGGCCGTGCGCTGAAGATGCTCGCCGACGCGAAGATCATCACCCTCGCCGAGGGGGTCGACCCGTACGAGGCGACCGTGGACGACATCGCCGAGAACCCGAAGGACCTGCAGTTCCTCGAGCTCCAGATCAACCAGCTCAACACGGCGTACGACGAGGCCGACCTGGTCTTCCAGTGGCCGTCCCACATCGCGGCCCTCGGCCTCACCCCGCAGGACGACGGGCTGCTGACCGAGCTCGACGACCGCTTCGCCCTGCAGCTGGTCGTCCCCGAGGAGGACGCGGATGCCGCCTCCACCGAGGCGCTCATCGACGCATTCACGAGCGACCCGGTGCGCGAGATCATCGACGGCAACGCGACGATCGAGGCCGCGTTCTGACCCGCTGACGCCGGCCGCGGCGCGTGCGGCGCGCCGCTGTGCGGAGGTTCGCGAGGAGATGACGCGTCCTGAGGGGCGGATCCCGGCATCCGCTCCTCGATAACCTCCATCTCCTCGCGAAGCGTCACCGACAGCGTCAGCGTGACCGCTCGGCGAGGTGCAACCCCTGCGCCACCGCGCGCGCGACGGCGTCCTGCACGACGTGCCAGCGATGCACGACCTGCACGTACCCGACGCGGATCACGTGGTACCCGAGGAGCATCAGTTCGGCGTCGTGGGCGTTGTCCCTGTCGCGCTGCGCGCCGACGTGGGTGCCGCCGTCGATCTGCAGGACGAGGCGATCGCCCAACAGGAATTCCACGCGATGTCCGGCGATCCAGGCCTGCGGCACGATGGGCACCCGCAGCCACGCGAGCCGCGGCGGGATGAAGGACTCGAGGCCCGAACCGGCGAAGGGTGTCACCTGGGCCAGGACCTCGCGTGCCCGTCCGCGGAACGGCAGCCGATGGAGCGCGGGCAGCTGGACCAGTCCCCGCTCGATCGCGGACTCCCAGATCGCGAGCGCCTCTTCGAACGGCAGACAGCCCGCGGTGAGCGCGAGGACGTTCTCAATCGGGTCGACGAGCGCGTCCGGTGCGCGCGGCACGATCGGCTCGGACCAGTGGACGACCGTGCCCGGTTCCTCGGTCCGGACGGATCCCGAATGAGCGGATGCCGCGACGTGCGCCCCCTTCGCGTGCAGCACCCACAGCCCCAGTCGCTGCGCCTGCGTGACGCACGAGAGGACGACCCCTGCAGCGGCCGCGGCGCGGAGCGCGGGGTCGCTCGACGGGAGGGCGACCCATCCTCGCCGCGGCCTCACGAGCTCCCCGGTGTCCACCGCCGTGCGCACCGCGCGCTCACTGAAGCCGAGTCGGCGCAACGCCGCCGCTCGGACGATCCCACCGCGCTGCCCCACCGCATCCGTCACCCTCATCCGCACAGCCTGCGGCCCTGACCGGCCGAGGAACCGGCACCGCCGGAACGGTGTGCACGGGCGCGGCCCGGTGGGCACCGGGGAGGAAGCGGCGGAGTTCGCGAGGAGATGACGCGTCCCGAGGGGCGGATTCCGGCATCCGCTCCTGGATAACCTCCATCTCCTCGCGACGCGTCACCCGTCCGGCGGACGCCCCGGCGGTAGACTGGCGCGGCATCCACACTCAGGCACGCTCACACAGTGCCGCACATATCGCTCGAGGAGCCCCACCATGACGAACGCGCAGATTCCCGACAAGCCCGCCCTGGAAGGCCTCGAGCAGAAGTGGGATGCCGCGTGGTCCGACGCCGGCACGTACCTATTCGACCGCGACGCGGCCAAGGCGAAGGGACGCGCAGGCGTCTTCTCGATCGACACGCCTCCCCCGACGGCATCCGGCTCGCTCCACATCGGTCACGTGTTCAGCTACACCCACACCGACGTGAAGGTGCGCTACGAGCGCATGCGCGGCAAGACCGTGTTCTACCCGATGGGCTGGGACGACAACGGCCTGCCGACCGAGCGCCGCGTGCAGAACTACTACGGCGTGCGCTGCGACACGTCGCTCCCCTACGACCCCGACTTCACCCCGCCGTTCCGCGGTGACGCGAAGAGCCTGAAGCCGGCCGACCAGGTGCCGATCAGCCGACGGAACTTCATCGAGCTCTGCGAGGAGCTGACGATCGAGGACGAGAAGCAGTTCGAGGACCTGTTCCGCAAGCTCGGCCTGTCGGTGGACTGGACGCAGACCTACCGCACCATCTCGGACGACACGATCCGCACGAGCCAGCTCGCCTTCCTCCGCAACCTGGAGCGCGGCGAGGCCTACCAGGCGATGGCGCCCACCCTCTGGGACATCGACTTCCGCTCCGCCATCGCGCAGGCCGAGCTCGAGGACCGCGACCAGCAGGCCTCGTACCACCGCGTCGCCTTCCACAAGTCCGACGGCTCGGGCGACATCCACATCGAGACGACCCGTCCCGAGCTGCTCCCCGCCTGCGTCGCACTCGTGGCCAATCCCGACGACGAGCGCTACCAGCCGTACTTCGGCTCGACCGTGCGCACCCCGCTGTTCGACGTCGAGGTGCCGGTCCTCCCCCACCCCCTCGCGGTGAAGGACAAGGGCACCGGCATCGCCATGATCTGCACCTTCGGCGACGTGACCGACATCATCTGGTGGCGCGAGCTCGATCTGCCCAACCGCACGATCCTCGGCCGCGACGGCCGGATCATCGACGAGGCTCCCGACGTGCTCGTGACGGATGCCGCGAAGGCGGCCTACGCGGAACTCGCCGGCAAGACGGTGTTCAGCGCCAAGAAGCGCATCGTCGAGCTGCTCGAGGAGTCCGGCGAGCTGCTCGAGGTGTCGAAGCCGTTCACGCACCCCGTGAAGTTCTACGAGAAGGGCGACCGCCCCCTCGAAATCGTCTCGACCCGTCAGTGGTACCTCCGCAACGGCGCGCGCGACGCCGACCTGCGCGAAAAGCTCATCGAGATGGGGCGCAGCATGGGCTGGCACCCCGACTTCATGCGGGTGCGCTACGAGAACTGGACGAACGGTCTCACCGGCGACTGGCTCGTGTCGCGGCAGCGCTTCTTCGGTGTGCCGATCCCGGTCTGGTACGGCCTCGACGAGAACGGCGAGCGGGACTACGACCGCGTCCTCACGCCCGACGTGTCGCGCCTGCCCGTCGACCCCACCACCGACGTGCCCGACGGCTACACCGAGGACCAGCGCGGCGTGCCCGGCGGCTTCGACGCCGAGCGCGACATCTTCGACACCTGGGCGACGTCGTCCCTGACCCCGCAGCTCGCCGGCGGATGGCAGCGCGACGAGGAGCTGTGGAACCTCGTCGCCCCGTTCGACGTGCGCCCGCAGGGGCAGGACATCATCCGCACGTGGCTGTTCTCGACCATGGTCCGCTCGGTGCTCGAGGACGGCCGCGCGCCGTGGACGGATGCCGCCATCTCGGGCTTCATCGTCGACCCCGACCGCAAGAAGATGTCGAAGTCCAAGGGCAACGTCGTCACGCCGGCCGACATCCTCGACGCGCACGGCACGGATGCGGTCCGCTACTGGGCGGCCTCGAGCCGTCTCGGCGCCGACGCCGCCTTCGACCCGCAGAATCCGACGCAGGTCAAGATCGGCCGCCGCCTGGCCATCAAGGTGCTGAACGCCGCGAAGTTCGTGCTGTCGTTCCCGGTCCCCGAGGACGCCCGCATCACGCACGCGCTCGACGCGTCGATGCTCGCGACCCTCGATCAGGTCGTCCGCGACGCGACGAAGGCGTTCGACGCCTTCGACCACGCCCGCGCGCTGGAAGTCACCGAGGCATTCTTCTGGACCTTCTGCGACGACTACCTCGAGCTCGTCAAGGAGCGCGCGTACAACCAGGCCGACGCCGGCCAGGCGTCGGCAGCGCTCGCGCTCCGCATGGCCCTGTCGACGCTCCTGCGTCTGCTCGCGCCGGTGCTCTCGTTCGCCGCGGAGGAGGCCTGGTCCTGGTTCGAGGAGGGGTCGGTGCACACCGCCCCGTGGCCCGAACCGCTCGGCATCGAGGGCGACCCGGCCGTGCTGCGGACGGTGGGCGAAGCGCTCATCAGCGTGCGCCGCGCGAAGACCGAGGCGAAGGCCTCGCAGAAGACGCCGGTCGCGTCGCTGACCATCACAGGACCGGATACCGCACTCGACGCCATCCGCTCGGCCGAGGGCGACCTGGCCGCCGTCGGACGCATCGCGGAGGTCTCGTACGCCTCCGGCGACACGGTGTCGGTCGGCGACATCGTCCTCACCCCGCAGGAGGCCTGACATGCAGCTCGGAACCCGTTGGACCAGCGGCGACCAGCCGCCGTCCGCCGTACCGGAGATCCTGCGAGACCAGATCGCGGCCGTCGACGCCACGATCGACCAGGATCCGCTCGGCCAGCCCCGCCCGCGATGGACGCTGACCTGGCTCGAGGGACGCCCGGTCGCGGAGCTCGAGACAGGGGTCGTCGTGCGTGTGAACCGCGAGGGCGAGATCGTCGTCGGTCATCTCGACGACGACGGCATGGCCTGACGGGGGCTCAGCCGCGCGGGTGACGCGCGAGGTGCGCGGCGACGTCGGCGCGGGTGCGCTCGACGTGCTCGTCGGCGGCTGACTGCGTCAGTGCCTGCTCGGCGCGGCGCATCATCCGTGCGGCCACGACGCGCTGCACCGAGGCCGACGCCGCGAGCAGTGCCGCCTCGAGCCGGGTCGGACGCGCGGCGACGTCCAGCACAGGAATGGTGATCGTGGTCATCGTCCGTCTCCGTCCTCGGGAAGCTGGAACACGTCCACCCGGATGGTGAACGGCAGTCGGTCGGGCTCTTCTTCGCGCCCGCGGGCACCGGCGACGGCCTCGTCGACGACGGCGGACAGACGCTCGATGAGCGCCATGGCGCCATCGCGCGTGAGGTGGATGTTCGCGGTGGAGATCATCGCGGCGTCGTCCTCCTTGTCGGGCGACGCGATGCCCTCGCTGACGTGACGCATCAACTGCTGGTGCCGGCGACCGAGGAACTCGTTCATGATGAGTTGCGTGGCCGACCGGATGGCCGGCGACGCGAGGGCCTCGGGGCTGTCGAAGGAGACCGACTTGTCCGCACGCTCCCACCACCGCTCCCGCGCCGAACCGCGGTCGGGGATCTCGCGAATGAGGTCCTGTTTGGCCAGCGCCCGCAGGTGGTAGCTCGTCGCCCCCGAGGACTCCCCCGTGCGCTCGGCGAGCGAACTCGCCGTCTGGGGGCCGTACTGCGACAGGATGTCGAAGAGCTGCACACGCAGCGGATGCGCGAGGGCGCGGAGGGCCCCGGCATCCAATTTGCGGTCTTCGCGCGCCCGTCGCTGTTCGGTCATGATGCAAAGATACCTTTGCATGGCTAGCTTTGCAAGTGTTTCTTTGCAACGGGTCCTTTGCACGCCGCGGCTCCCGACCGCGACGTACGCTGGGACGATGACGGATGCCGCTGCCAACCCGCTCCTCTCGCCCTCCCCTCTCCCGTTCGATCTGCCGGATTACCCCCGCATCCGCCCCGAGCACTACTTGCCCGCTTTCGAGCAGGCGTTCGCGGCTCACCGCGCCGAGATCGAGGCAATCGCCGCCTCGACGGAGGAGCCCACGTTCGAGAACACGCTCCTCGCCCTCGAGCGCTCCGGCGAGCTGCTGGGACGCGTCGCACGCACCTTCTACACCGTCAGCTCCGCCGACGCGACGGCCGAGATCCAGGAGATCGACGAGCAGCTCGCGCCGCTGATGGCCGCGCACCAGGACGCCGTCACCCTCGACGCCCGCCTGTACGCGCGGGTCGCCGCCGTCCACGCGCAGCTGGACGACCTTGGCCTCACCGGGGAGGACCGCTACCTCGTGGAGCGCACCCACCGCGAGATGACGAACGCAGGTGCCGGACTCGACGAGGCCGACAAGACCGTCCTCACGGAGCTCAACCAGCAGCTCTCCGTCCTGACGACGACCTTCGAGAAGAACCTCCTCGCCGACACCAACGAGCTCGCCGTCGTGTTCGACGACGCCGCGGAACTCGACGGCCTCACCGACGGCGAGCTGTCGGCTGCGGCACGCAACGCCGCCGATCGCGGCCTCGACGGGAAGTTCGTCATCACGCTGACGCTGTTCACGGGGCATCCCTACCTCTCCTCGCTCACGTCCCGCGCGAGCCGCGAGAAGCTGATGACCGCCTCCCTCTCGCGAGGGCGACGCGGCAACGAGAACGACAACCGCGCGGTCCTCACCGAGATCGTCCGGCTGCGCGCCGAGCGCGCCCGAGTGCTGGGGTACGACTCGCACGCAGCGTACGTCACCGCGGACGAGACGGCCGGTTCGCCCGAGGCTGTGCACGCGCTGCTGCGCCGCCTCGCGGTGCCCGCCGCGGAGAACGCCCGACAGGAGCAGGCGGCACTGCAGGAGATCATCGACCGCGACGGCGGTGGATTCGACCTCGCCGCGCACGACTGGGCGTTCTACACCGAGCGGGTCCGCGCGGCACGGTACGACCTCGACCGCACCGCGCTGCGGCCCTGGTTCGAGGCCGAGCGCGTGCTCGTCGACGGCGTGTTCCGCGCGGCGACCGACCTGTACGGCATCACCTTCACCGAGCGCCCCGATCTGCCCGCCTACCACCCCGGGGCGCGCGTGTTCGAGGTCCGGAACGAGGACGGCTCGCACCTCGGGCTGTACATCCTCGACCTGTACACCCGCGACTCGAAGCGCGGCGGGGCGTGGATGAACTCGATCCTGTCGCAGTCCGCCCTGCGCGGCACGGCGCCGATCGTCGTGAACAACCTCAACGTGCCGCAGCCCGCGCCGGGAAGCCCCACACTGCTGACCCTCGACGAGGTCACGACGCTCTTCCACGAGTTCGGTCACGCGCTGCACGGACTGTTCGCGACGGTGACCTACCCGCACTTCGCCGGCACGGCGGTCTTCCGCGACTTCGTGGAGTTCCCGAGCCAGGTCAACGAGATGTGGATCTTCTGGCCCGAGATCCTGGCCTCGTACGCCCGCCACATCGACACTGATGAGCCGCTCCCGGCGGAGGTCGTGGCGAAGCTGCGCGAATCGGAGGCCTTCAACCAGGGCTTCGCCACCAGCGAGTACCTGGCCGCATCCTGGATCGATCAGGCGTGGCACAGCCTCGATGTCGAGGACACGGCATCCGAGATCGACGTCGACTCCTTCGAGGCCACCGCTCTCGCCGACATCGGCCTCGACAATCCCGCCGTACCGACTCGCTACTCGTCGACCTACTTCGCCCACGTCTTCTCTGGCGGGTACAGCGCGGGCTATTACTCCTACATCTGGAGCGAGGTCCTCGACGCCGACACCGTGGAATGGTTCCGCGAGAACGGCGGCCTCACCCGTGCGAACGGCGACCGGTTCCGCGATCGCCTGCTCGGTGTGGGCGGGTCGAAGGACCCGCTCGAGGCCTACCGCGACTTCCGCGGTCGCGACGCGCGGATCGAGCCGCTGCTCGAGCGCCGCGGTCTCACGGGCTGACCGGGCTCAGCCCGCCGCCGAGCCGACGCGGTAGACGAGTCGCGCGAACTGTCCGACCGCCTCGGCCGACACGAGCCGCAGGCGGTCGGACTCGAGTCGACGCGGCAACAGCGGTGCGCCGCCGGTGAGGAAGACGGGCGCGACCGACACGGCGATCTCGTCGAGCGCGCCGATATCGAGGAACTGACCGGCGAGGTCTCCCCCGCCGACGATCCAGACGTCGCCGTCGCCGGCGGCCTCACGGATGTCGGGAAGGACGGATGCCACCGGTCCCCGGACGAAGCGGATGTCGGCGCCCGCGGGTGTCGGCAGGTCCCGCGTCGTGAACACGAACGTCGGACGCTCGCCGTGGAACTGCGTCCACCGCTCGGGGTGGGCGAGGATGTCGGACTCCGCCAGCACCCATTCGTAGGTCGTCGATCCTTCGACGAGCACGGTCGCCCCGGACGGCAGGAGGGCGTCGTCCGGGGTGTCGCCGTTCTCGACGGCGAACAGCCAGGCGAGGGAGTTCTCCTCGTCGGCGATGAATCCGTTGGCCGTCGTGGCGGTGTCGTAGAGGATGCGTCCCATGACGGGGACGCTACCCCCGGCCTACGACATCCGCGGGCGTCAGGCGCTCTTTCGCTTCTGGCGCAGCACGAGGGTGGGGGGCGCGCCGTCCTGGACGGCGGCGCGCGTGACCACGACTTTGTCGACGTCCTCCGCGGAGGGGATCTCGAACATGATCGGACCGAGAACGTCCTCGAGAATGGCCCGGAGACCGCGGGCACCGGTCTTTCGGGCGACGGCGAGGTCGGCGACGGCGCGGAGCGCATCGTCCTCGAACTCGAGCTCCACACCGTCCAGCTCGAACATCCGCTGGTACTGCTTGACGAACGCGTTCTTGGGGCCGGTGAGGATCTCGATGAGCGCGGTCTGGTCGAGCGGCGACACCGTCGTGACGACGGGCAGGCGGCCGATGAACTCGGGGATGAGGCCGAACTTGTGCAGGTCCTCGGGGAGGACGTCGCGGAAGACGTCCAGCTCCTGCTCCTTGTCCTGCAGCGGAGCGCCGAAGCCGACGCCGTGCTTGCCGACACGCGACGAGATGATGTCCTCGAGCCCCGCGAACGCGCCCGCCACGATGAACAGGACGTTCGTCGTGTCGATCTGGATGAACTCCTGGTGCGGGTGTTTGCGACCGCCCTGCGGCGGCACCGAGGCGACGGTGCCCTCGAGGATCTTCAGCAGCGCCTGCTGGACGCCCTCACCCGAGACGTCACGGGTGATCGACGGATTCTCGGCCTTGCGGGCGATCTTGTCGACCTCGTCGATGTAGATGATGCCCGTCTCGGCGCGCTTGACGTCGAAGTCGGCGGCCTGCAGCAGCTTGAGGAGGATGTTCTCGACGTCCTCGCCGACGTAGCCGGCCTCGGTGAGGGCTGTCGCGTCCGCCACCGCGAAGGGGACGTTCAGCCGCTTGGCGAGCGTCTGCGCGAGGTACGTCTTGCCGCATCCGGTCGGTCCCAGCAGCAGGATGTTGCTCTTGGCGATCTCGACCTCGTCGGCGCGTTGCTCGGCGGACTGGATCGTGCTGCGGGCGCGGACGCGCTTGTAGTGGTTGTAGACGGCGACGGCGAGGGCGCGCTTGGCGGAGTCCTGACCGACGACGTACTCCTCGAGGAAGCTGAAGATCTCGCGCGGCTTGGGAAGGTCGAAGTCCTTGACCTCACCGTCGCCGGACTCGGCCATGCGCTCTTCGATGATCTCGTTGCAGAGCTCGACGCACTCGTCGCAGATGTAGACGCCGGGGCCGGCGATCAGCTGCTGGACCTGCTTCTGGCTCTTGCCGCAGAAGGAACACTTGAACAGGTCGGCGCTCTCACCGATGCGTGCCATGGTGTCCCCCTCAGGATCTCGTGCCGGTGGAGATGAGCCTAATCGCAGATCCGGGCACGGGGTGGATTGCGACGCGAGTGTGGACGACGACGCCCCGCCGACGGATCGGCGGGGCGTCGGGTGCCGGCATCACGCGGTGATGGCGGCGGGGGTGCGCTTGCGCGAGGTCAGGACCTGGTCGACGATGCCGTACTCGAGCGCCTCCTGGGCCGAGAGGATCTTGTCGCGGTCGATGTCCTTGTTGACCTGCTCGACGGTGCGGTTGGTGTGACGGGCCATCGTCTCCTCGAGCCAGGTGCGCATGCGGAGGATCTCCGCCGCCTGGATCTCGATGTCGGACGCCTGCCCGTGACCGGCCTCGCCGACGGCGGGCTGGTGCATGAGGATGCGGGCGTTCGGCAGGGCGAGACGCTTGCCGGTCGCACCCGCAGCCAGCAGGACGGATGCCGCCGAGGCCGCCTGTCCGAGGACGACCGTCGACACCTGGGGCGAGATGTACTGCATCGTGTCGTAGATCGCCGTCATGGCCGTGAACGAGCCACCGGGCGAGTTGATGTACATGATGATGTCGCGGTCGGGGTCCATCGACTCGAGGACCAGCAGCTGCGCCATCACGTCATCCGCGGACGCGTCGTCGACCTGGACGCCCAGGAAGATGACGCGGTCCTCGAACAGCTTGTTGTACGGGTCCTGGCGCTTGTAGCCGTACGCGGTGCGCTCTTCGAACTGCGGCAGGATGTAGCGGCTCGAGGGCATGGCGACGCCCTGCGGGCGACCGAAAGTGGGGGTGTGCATTCTCTTCGTCCTCCGGGCGATCAGTTCTCGGTCCCGCCACCGCCGGCGACGTCGGCGGCGTGTTCGCGGATGTGGTCGACGAAGCCGTACTCGAGGGCTTCCTCGGCCGTGAACCAGCGGTCGCGGTCGCCATCGGCGTTGATCTGCTCGACGGACTTGCCGGTCTGCGCGGACGTGATCTCCGCGAGACGGTTCTTCATCGAGATGATCAGCTGGGCCTGGGTCTGGATGTCGCTCGCCGTGCCACCGAAGCCACCGTGGGGCTGGTGCAGCAGCACACGGGCGTTGGGCGTGATGTAGCGCTTGCCCTTCGTGCCGCTGGTCAGCAGGAGCTGACCCATCGAGGCAGCCATGCCGATGCCGACGGTGACGATGTCGTTCGGCACGAACTGCATCGTGTCGTAAATCGCCATGCCGGCGGTGATCGAGCCACCGGGCGAGTTGATGTAGAGGTAGATGTCCTTCTCGGAATCCTCGGCCGCGAGCAGCAGGATCTTGGCGCAGATCTCGTTCGCGTTCTCGTCGCGCACCTCGGAACCGAGCCAGATGATTCGGTCCTTCAGCAGCCGGTCGAAGACACTGGTCGCCATAAGGGGTTCAGCCATGGATGCTCTCCTGGATTCGTGTTCGTGCTTCGAATCTAGTGGCGCGCCCCGAGCGCCTCGCCCGTGTTCGCCGTGGGCATACCGGGGCGGGCATCCAGCCGCGCGAGCCCCGCGGACGCTGCCCGGAGACGCCGAAGGGCGGCGGGGCCGTGAGGCACCCGCCGCCCTTCGAAACGATCACTCCGCGTCGGCGGCCTTCTTGGTGGCGCGCTTGGCGGGAGCCTTCTTGGCGGGCGCCTCGGCGGCGTCCGCGTCGGCCTTCTTGGCGGCCGGCTTGCGGGCCGGAGCCTTCTTGGCGGCGGGCTTCTCCTCGGCTGCCTCGTCGGCGGCATCCGCCTTCTCGGCGGCGGCCTTCTTGGCCGGAGCCTTCTTCGCCGGAGCCTTCTTGGCAGGCGCCTTGTCGGCGGCCGGCTTCTCCTCGGCTGCCTCGTCCGCGGCGTCGGCGTCCTCGTCCTCGGCGGCGAAGCCGGCCAGGTCGACCTTATTGCCGTTGGTGTCGACGACGTTCACCTTGCCGAGCGCGATCGCCAGGGCCTTGTTGCGGGCGACCTCACCGACCATGAGCGGGATCTGGTTGCCCTCCTGCAGCGCGTTGACGAAGTCCTGCGGCGACATGCCGTACTGCGCCGACGACTGGATGAGGTACTGGGTGAGCTCCTCCTGGGAGACCTGCACCTCGTGCTTCTCGGCGATCTTGTCGAGGATCATCTGCGTGCGGAACTGCTTCTCGCTCGCCTCGGTGACCTCGGCGCGGTGCACGTCGTCCTCCAGGCGACCCTCGCCCTCGAGGTGGGCGTGGACCTCGTCCTCGACCAGCTTGGCGGGGACGGGGATGTCGGCCTTCTCGATGAGGGCCTCGACGAGCTTGTCGCGCGCGGCGGAGCCCTGCGTGAAGACGGCCTGCTCCGAGACGCGCTCGACGAGGCTCTCGCGAAGCTCGGCGATCGTGTCGAACTCGGAGGCGACCTGCGCGAAGTCGTCGTCGGCCTCGGGGAGCTCGCGCTCCTTGACGGCCTTGACCGTCACGGCGACCTCGGCCTCTTCACCGGCGTGGTCGCCGCCGACGAGCTTCGAGCGGAACGTCGTGTCCTCACCGGCGGTGAGCGACTCGATGGCCTCGTCGATGCCCTCGAGCAGCTCGCCCGAGCCGACTTCGTAGGACACGCCCTCGGCGCGGTCGATCTCGGCGCCGTCGATCGTGGCGACGAGGTCGAGCTCGACGAAGTCGCCGGCCTTGGCGGGACGGTCGACGGTCACGAGCGTGCCGAAACGGCTGCGGAGCTTGTCGAGCTCGGCGTCGACGGCGGCCTCATCGGTCTCGACGGCGTCGACCTCGATCGTGATGTCGTCGTAGGAGGGCAGCTCGAACTCGGGGCGGACGTCCACCTCGACCTCGACCTTGAGGTCGCCGGAGAAGTCCTTCGTGCTCGGCCACTCGACGATCTCGGCGGCCGGGCGGCCGACGATGCGGACCTCGTTCGCGGTGACGGCTTCGCGGTAGAACGCGTCGAGGCCCTCGCTCACGGCGTGCTCGAGCACGGCCTCACGGCCGATGCGCTGGTCGATGATCGGCGCCGGGACCTTGCCCTTGCGGAAGCCGGGGATCTGCACGTCCTGCGCGATGTGCTCGTATGCGTGGGAGATGCTCGGCTTGAGCTCCTCCGGGGTGACCGTGATGTGGAGCTTCACCCGGGTGGGGGTGAGCTGCTCGACGGTGCTGGTGACCATGCCTGTCGTTCTCCTTGTCCGGCCGCGCACACGCGCGTCCGTTCGGTGATCTGGGTTCGTGGGGCCGTTGGTCGGGGCGACAGGATTTGAACCTGCGGCCTCCCGCTCCCAAAGCGGGCGCTCTACCAAGCTGAGCTACGCCCCGGGCGCGCACGCTGGCGAGCGCCGAAAAACGGCCGTTGGTCAGTCTAGCCGACCATGTCGGGTACACTCGTCGAGGCGCTCATCGCAGCGCCGACGGGGATGTAGCTCAATGGTAGAGCCTCAGTCTTCCAAACTGATTACGCGGGTTCGATTCCCGTCATCCCCTCCACGAGACGCCCCGCGTCACACCGAGCTGTAGGCGACGATGCCCCGTCGCACGGCGTCGAGGGCCTTCCGCGCGGTCGTCGCGACATCGGCATCCGCCACGATCGACAGCTGATCGAGCAGGTCGATCGTCTGCTTCGTCCACCGGACGAAGTCGCCGGCTGCCATGTCCGCCTCGGTGAGGACGACGTCGAGCGACGCCCCGCGCGCCCAGGAGTTCATGGCCTGCGCGAGGCCGGTCGCGATCGCCTCGGTGCCCGGTAGGTGGTGGGCCTGTTCGAGATCGTCGAGTCGGCTCCAGAGGTCCTGCGTCTTCGTGAGGGCCTCGCGGAACGGTCCGCGCGGCAGGCGGTACTCCCCCGCCTCGTCGCGGCGCGGCTCGTAGACGAGGCAGCAGGCGAGGGCGGCGAGGCCGGCGGGGTCGAGCTCGCGCCACAGCCCGCGGCGCAGGGACTCCGCGACGAGCAGATCGCGTTCGCCGTAGATGCGGCGCATCGTGCGCCCGGCGGCCGTGAGTGTGGCCGCGCCGTCGTCGTCGAAGGCGACGTAGTCCAGCTCGGCCAGCACGTCGATGATGCGGTCGAAGATCCGCGCGACGGTGCCGGTGCGGGTCTCGATGTCGCGGCGCGTGCGATCGGTGCGCCGACGCAGCTTCCAGTACCGCTCGGCCCAGCGGGCGTGGTTCTCGCGATCGGGGCAGCCGTGGCAGGGGTGCCGCTGCATCCGGCGGCGCAGCGACTGGATCTCGTTCTGGCGCTGCTGACGGATGCGGGCGGGCGCCGTCCGATCGGCGCGATTGAGCTTCTCGGCGTCACTGAGGTCGCGCCGGATACCGGAGTACTCGGCGAAATCGCCGCGGTCGCACTTCATCGACTTCTCGTAGCCCGCGAGGGACGCCTCGGCCTCCTTCACCTGCCGGGCGAGGCCCACGACGGCGCGGTCTGCCTGGAACTGCGCGAACGAGGACTCGAGGATCTCTCTCGCGCGCGGCCGGCCGAACTGGTCGATCAGGTTGACCGCCATGTTGTACGTCGGCCGGAAGCTCGAGTTGAGGGGGTACGTGCGGCGCGACGCGAGGGCCGCCACCGCCTGCGGGTCGAGCGACTCGGTCCACTGGACGACCGCATGCCCCTCGACGTCGATGCCCCGCCGGCCAGCGCGCCCGGTGAGCTGGGTGTACTCGCCCGACGTGATCGCGACCCGCGCTTCGCCGTTGAACTTCTCAAGCTTCTCGAGAACGACCGTCCGGGCGGGCATGTTGATCCCGAGCGCCAGCGTCTCGGTCGCGAAGACCACCTTCACGAGTTTGCGCTGGAACAGCTCCTCGACGACCTCCTTGAACGCGGGCAGCAGGCCGGCGTGGTGCGACGCGATCCCCCGCTCGAGGTTGTCGCGCCACTCCCAGTAGCCCAGGACGCCGAGGTCCTCGTCTTGGAGCGCCCGCATCCGCTCGTCGATGATCCAGCGGATCTCGTCGCGCTCCGCGGTGTCGGTCAGCCGCACACCCGCGCGCCGGACCTGCTGCACCGCGGCGTCGCATCCGACCCGACTGAAGATGAAGAAGATGGCCGGCAGCAGGTTGGAGCGACCCAGCAGCTCGACGACCTGCGGACGGTCCATCCGCTCGATCCGCATCGCCGTCGACGGTCGTACGGGACGCTTACCGCCCCGGTGCGGGCGGCGCCTCTCCTGGTCGCCGCGCGAGCGGTACTCCATGGCGCGGCGATTGTTCTCGTAAAGGGCACCCTTGGGTGAGCGGATGCGGGTGAGCTCCTGGTTCACCTGTGCGGTGGCGACGCCGGCGCGGTCGTCGAACAGCGGCAGGAGGTCGCCGCGCACGAGGACGTGCTGCTCGAGCGGAACGGGACGGGTCTCGGAGACGATCACGGCGGTGTCGCCGCGGACCGTGTCGAGCCAGTCGCCGAATTCCTCGGCGTTCGAGACCGTCGCCGACAGGGAGACGAGGCGCACAGCGGGCGGCAGATGGAGGATGACCTCCTCCCACACCGGTCCGCGGAACCGGTCGGCGAGGTAGTGCACCTCGTCCATCACGACGTAGCGGAGTCCGCGCAGGGCCGGCGAGTCGGCGTAGAGCATGTTCCGGAGCACTTCGGTGGTCATGACCACGACGCGCGCGTTCCCGTTGATGTTCGTGTCGCCGGTGAGCAGGCCGACCTCGCCCTCGCCGTAGACCTCCTGCAGCTCGCGGAACTTCTGGTTCGACAGCGCCTTCATCGGCGTCGTGTAGAAGGCCTTGTCGCCCGGTTCCCGCATCGCGAGGTGGATGGCGAACTCGCCGACGATCGTCTTGCCGGCGCCCGTCGGGGCGGCGACGAGCACGCTCCTCCCCTCTTCGAGTGCGTGACAGCCCTCGATCTGGAACGGGTCGAGGTCGAACCGCTGCAGGGATGCGAAGGAGGAGGAGATCGGATGCCGGCGCTCCGACTGCGCGCGGGCGTAGCGTGCCGAGGGGTCGGTCATGCGGCCGGACCGAGGAGCGCCTCGTCGCGCTTGCGTTTGCGGCGATCGAAGAGCATCGAGAGTCCGGCGGCGGCGAAGAAGAGGACCGTCAGGATGCCCGCAAGGATGAGCATGCTGACGACGTCGGCGGCGGGGGTGGCGGCTCCGGCGAACACCGTCGCGATGACGATCGCCACGCGCCAGCCCTTGATGATCTCCCGGCCGGTCATGACGCCGGCGAGGTTCAAGGCGACGAGGAACACCGGGGTCACGTAGGCGACGCCCACAACGAGGAGGAGCTTGAACACGAAGTCGTAGTAGTACTTCGCGTCGTAGAAGTTCGAGGCGCCGACGGGTGTGAAGCCGGCCATCAGCTCGACGAGGTGAGGAAGGATCAGCCAGCCCGTGAAGGTGCCTGCGAAGAACAGCGGCACCGCGGCGGCGACGAACCCGATCGTGTAACGGATCTCCTTCCGCGTCAGCCCGGGCATCAGGAAGGCCCAGATCTGCCACAGCCAGACAGGCGCAGAGATGAGCAGGCCGACGGCGAAGGAGATGCGGATGCGGAGGTCGAAAGCGGATGTCACCGTCGCGAACATGAGGGTGACGGCATCCTCGTCACCTCGACGCTCGGCGACGATGCGGATCGGCTCGGTCATCGCCCAGATGATGCCGTCCGTCAGGATGAACGAGACGATCATCCCGACGACGAGGGCAGCGACCGCGATCAGCAGCCGTTTGCGGAACTCGCGCAGATGGTCGCCGAGCGACATCCGCTTGTCCCTGTAGGGGGCGTCGTCTCGCGCGGCGTCCCGTTCGGTGGTCGTCACCGAATCAGGATGCGGGGCCCTGCGGTGGGCCCTGCGCGGGCGGCGGCGTCAGCGGGGTGACCGAGGACGGCGCCGGAGGAGCCTGGTGGTTCGGCGTCTCGGCCGGCCCGTCCTCCTCCTTCATCGCCTTCATCTCGCCCTTGAAGACACGCGCCGACTGACCGACGCTCTTCGCCAGCGCCGGCAGTTTCGCCGCACCGAACAGAAGAAGGATCACCGCCAGAACGACGATGAGATGCCAGCCCTGCAGACCGCCCATGAAAGCTCCTCGGGGTTGAAGTCGTTCCAGTCTAACCGCCCGGGGGCGGCCGGTCCTCAGGTGTACTGCGCGAGCCCCGCCTCGGCCCACGCCCGCGCCGCCTCCCGCGCGCTGTCGGGCGAGACGATCTCGACGTCGCCCCCGAGACGCGCGGCCAGCCGCTTCAGGCTGCGCTCGTCACCGACCCGTAGCCGGACCGAACGGACATCGCCCTTTCCCCGCACGACGGCGCGCGCCGCGAACTCGCCGAGCAGCGGGACGACGTCCTTGCGGCAGCGGAGCTCGACGATCACATCGGACTCGGTCGGTTCGAACAGGCCCGGCAGCGGGTCCGCGCCGTGCGTGCTCGGGATGTCGGTGAGGACGACCTCGGAGACCCGGTCGAGGTGGAACGTGCGCACGGCCTGCCGCAGGTGGCACCAGCCCTGCAGGTACCACTGACCGTCGGCGATGTGGACCTTGACAGGGTCGACCGTGCGGGTGGTCACCGGCGCATCCGGAGCCCGGTACTCGAACGACACGGCGACGCCCCGCTGGACGGCCGCCGCCACAGTGGTGCGGACGTCGTCGACGACGGGGGTGGCGACGATGACCTCCGCCGGAGCGCTCGACGCGCCGGCGGCGAGCTTGGCGAGGAGCCCCTGGACGACGCCGCTGTCCCCCACTCCCGGAAGGCTCGCCGCGAGCTGCAGGCCCGCCAGCAGGGCCGCCGCCTCGCGGGCGGTGAGCCGCGGCGTCCGCTCGAGCGCGACGGCGTTCGTGATCGAGATGGTGTCCTGCTCGTCGAGCAGATCCCAGTCGATGTCGAAGAGGTCGTTCGCCATCTGCCAGAAGCCGCCGTCCCCCGGCAGGCCGATGACGGTCAGCTTCTCGACCATCGCGCGCATCTCGTCGGGCGCGACGTCGAAGTCCCGCGCGGCGTCCTCGACGGTGACCTCGCCCTTCGAGATCAGGTACGGCACGAGTTGGAGGATCAGGGACGCGCGGTCGGTCGCGACCAGCGGTTGCGCGCTCATCCGGCGGCCTCCGCGTGCAGGTCGCGGGCGCGGCGGAGGCGCGCGACGACGAGGTCGGCCAGCTCGACCGGCTCGATCACCCGGACCTCAGGCCCGTAGGAGGCGAGCTCGTCGGCGAAGATCTGGGCGTCGACGTAGGGCACCCGGCATCCGGTGTCGTCTGCGGCGACCGCGCGACGGTTCAAACGCACCGCGGCCTCGGTCCCCGGCTCGACCTGGACGAGCGCGCGCTGACGCCTGGCGACCGCCTCGAGCCCGGCGATCGCCTTGTCGCCCGCCCCCTCGCGCAGCGAGAGCTCGAACGAGGTCCGGGTGACGACGACGTCCGAGGAGATGCGGGTCAGCAGGAAGGTGCGCTCGGCGTCCTGCAGCAGGTCGAAGCCGTACACGTGCCATCGGCCCTCGTACTCGACGAGCGCCCACGGCTGCACACGGCGGCGGTGCGCGGCATCCGATCCGCCCTTGACGTAGTCGAACTCGACGACCCGCCCTTGCTCGATCGCACGCTGCAGCGGCGAGAACGACGGCTCGCGCAGGCTGATGCGCGGCGCGTAGCCGATGATGGGGGCGTCGACCTCGATGCCGAGCGCCTGGATCTTGCGCAGACCGCTGCGCGCCGACGCCGACATGGAGCTCTCGCCCCAGACGCCGCTGGCCAGGTTGAGCACCGCGATCTCGGCCGGGGTGAAGTCGATGTCGACCGGCAGGGAGTACTCGGCCGTCGGGATCCGGTACCGCGCCTCGCGGAGGTCGTCAGGGTCGGCGTAGTCGCCGATCGTCTCGATCGGAACGCCGAGCGAGCGCAGGCTGTCCTTGTCGCGTTCGAACATCTTCTCGAGCGCGTCCTTCGACGCACCCGCCGCTCCCTGCTCGCGGTAGCCCGACACGGACGAGAGGATCGTGTCCTTCGTCAGCCCCTGTTCCGTCGCGAGCAACGCGACGACGAGGTTGACGAGCCGTTCCTCGGGCGCGCTGCGGATCGGATCGGTGGGCACACGGCAATCCTAGGCGCGGGACCGGTCGCCGGCCCCGCGCGGGCTCACTGTGTCGCCGTGGTGGCGTCGTCACTCGTGTCGATCCCGAGGATGTCGATCACGAAGACGAGCGTCGAGTTCGCGGGGACGGAACCCGAGGCCGTGTCGCCGTAGGCCTG
The DNA here is from genome assembly GCF_001644225.1 of Microbacterium oleivorans. Lineage (GTDB taxonomy): Bacteria > Actinomycetota > Actinomycetes > Actinomycetales > Microbacteriaceae > Microbacterium > Microbacterium gawkjiense. The sequence goes on from NZ_LSTV01000001.1 coordinate 1,200,531, forward strand.
GTCGGGAGGGATGACCGCGAGCACCTGCGACCCCACGGTCTGACCCTCCAGCGCCTTCTGGAAGCCGGGGACGACGCTGTCCAGCGACAGCGTCGCCGGGGAGCCCTTCTCCCACGTGGAATCGAACACCTCTCCGGTGTTCCAGAGCACACCGGTGTAGTTGACGCGCGGCGTCGAGTCGGCGGTGAGCTTCTCGCCGTCGCCCTTCTTGAGCGTCTTGATGATCAGGTCCTTCGGCGCGACCGCGTCGGGGACGATGATGCCCGGGGTGCCGTCGGGGGCGAGGACGACGGTGGGGATGTTGCTGCCGTCGACGTACTGCGGCACGCCGTTCGCCGCCGGAAGGAAGACCGTGTTCACGTCGATGACGACCACGGCCGCCTGCTCCTCGCTCAGGCCGATCTGGCTCACCAGGTCGGGGTTCAGGTCCTTCGCCGGGATGGCCGAGACGATCCGCGAGCCCGGGCGGGCGCAGTCGAGGATCTTCTCGATCGTCGGGAACGTCTGCTCGAGGACGCTCACCTGGACGACGCGGGTGGGCGCGGACAGGACCGTCTGACCTGTCGCGCCGTCGAGGAGCGTGATCCCCAGCTGGACGTCCTGCTTGCTCGTCGTGATCGGGGTGCCCGAGCCGGTCGCGATGTCGGTGAACGAGGTCTTCGTGACGTAGACCGGGTCGGTGGTGGTGGCCGCCGGTGCCGCCTCGGCATCCGTCACGTCGACGAGGTCGAGGGACGAGGCGGGCGCGGTGACGCGCTCGCAGCCGGCGTCCGCGGGACCGGTGGGGGCGCACCCGACGAGGGCCAGGGCGGTCAGGCCGAGCACGGCCACGGCAGCGGGAATCTGACGCATTGGATCAGTCTACGGTCTCGCCGGAGCGATCCTCGGCAGCCTGCCGGGCCCCCTCCACGGCGCGCTGCGCGTCGCGCACCCGCTTGCGGAGGTTCTTGTCGGTGATCTGGCGGTCGCCCACGGCACCGGGGGTCCACGCCTCGACGTCCTCGTCGGCGTACGACGGCTTCTTCAGCGCGCGCTTGCGGACATCCGGCGGCATCGCGCCGGGGGCGAGGCGACGGGCGGTGAGGAGGAACCCGGTGTGCGCGACCATGCGGTGGTCCGGACGCACGGCGAGACCCTCGACGTGCCACCCCCGCACCATCGTCTCGGTCGCCTCGGGCTCGGTGAACAGACCCGAATGCCGGATGTACTCGGCGACCCGGCTGAGCTGCGTGGCCGTCGCGATGTAGCACAGCACGACGCCGCCCGGCGTGAGCGCCTCGGCCACGACGTCGATGCACTCCCACGGCGCCAGCATGTCGAGCACGACGCGGTCGACGCTGCCCGGCTCGGTCACCTGCGGCAGCTGCTCGGCGAGGTCGCCGACGACGACCCGCCACGAGTCGGGGTAGTGACCGAGGAAGGTCTCGACGTTGGCCTCGGCGACCTCGGAGAACTCCTCGCGGCGCTCGAACGATAGCAGGCGACCGGAGGGCCCGATCGCGCGGAGCAGCCACAGCGACAGCGCGCCCGAGCCGACGCCGGCCTCGACGACGGTCGCCCCCGGGAAGATGTCGGCGGAGGCGAGGATCTGCGCGGCATCCTTCGGGTAGACGATCGCCGCGCCGCGCGGCATCGACATGACGAAGTCGCGCAGCAGCGGACGGAGCGCCAGGTACTCGTGACCGCCGCTGTTCACGACGACCGAGCCGTCGGGCTGACCGATGATCGCCTCGTGGCGCAGCACGCCGTGGTGCGTGTGGAGCTCGCCGCCCTCCCGCAGGGTGACGGTGTGCATGCGCCCCTTGGGTCCGGTCAGCTGAACGCGGTCGCCCAGCCGGAACGGGCCGCTCGGCCGCAGGTCGGCGCTCACGCGTCTACCTCCTGGCGCACGCGGGCGAGCACGTCGGCGACGTCGGCGACGGTCCGGCCGTCGAGCGTGGGCCACAACTCGTGCGCCCCCACCCCGTCGAGCGGGACCATGTGCGGGATGCCGACCGTCACCGTGCCCGCGGCGATGGCGGAGGCGGTGCCGGTGAGCGAATCCTCGAAGGCGACCGTGTCGGCGGGATCCACCCCGAGCGCGGCACAGGCCTGCAGGTACGGAGCGGGATGCGGCTTGGCGTGGGTGACGTCATCGCCGCCGATGACGAGATCGAACGCGTCGAAGTCGATGAGCTCGGTGATGACCCTCGCCATCCGACTCATGGACATGGTGACGAGGGCCGTCGGCACGCCCTGCTCGCGGAGCTCGCGGAGCAGCTCCCGAGCACCGGGACGGAAGGGCACGCCGTCCTCGCGCAGGCGGCGCATGACCTCGTCGGTCAGGTGGGCGACGATCTCGTCGACCTCGAGGCGCACACCGGCGCCCTGCAGGACGCGCGCCGCGTCCTCGAGGCCCATGCCCACCATGGCGAGACCGTCCTCGTGCGTCCAGGTGCCGCCGAAGCGCTCGACGAGCGGGGTCTCGGCGGCCATCCAATACGGCTCGGTGTCGACGAGGGTACCGTCCATGTCCCAGAGGACCGCGGCGGGAAGGGGGGAAGTCACCGGTCAATGCTATGCGAGGGCTTCCGCCCGCCCGGTGGCGGGCGGCGTATCGTGGGGGTACCGACAGAGAGGACGTCCGTGCAGGGACTGGGACAGCGGGTGCTCGTGATCGCCGTCGACGGCTGGAACGACGCCGGAGAGGCCGCCACCGCCGCGGTCGCACAGCTGCGCTCGTCCGGGACGTTCGAGAGGGCGTTCGGCGTCGACCCGGAGCTGTACTTCGACTACCAGTACACGCGTCCGCAGATGCAGATGGATGCCGACGGTGCCCGTCGCCTGGTCTGGCCCGACGCCACCCTCTGGCGCCCCGTGACGCCGCGCGAGGACGGCCCCGACCTCTGGCTGCTGACCGGGACGGAGCCGGCGCGCGCCTGGCAGGCGTTCGCGGCGGAGTTCGTCGACGCCGCCCTGCGCGAGGACATCACGGGCATCGTGGCCCTCGGATCGATGATGAGCGACGTCCCGCACACCCGCCCGATCTCGGTGTTCGCGGGCTCCGAGAACGAGGAGTTGCGCTCGGCTCTCGGGCTCGAGCGCTCGACCTACGAAGGTCCGGTCGGCATCCTGTCGGCGCTCGCCGCGGCCGGCGAGGCCGCCGGCATCCCCTCGGCCGGTCTCTGGGCGAGCATCCCCCACTACGTCGGCGGACACACACCGTCGCCCAAGGCCACCCTCGCGCTCCTCGACAAGCTCGAGGAGATCACCGGCACCACCATCACCCGCGGCACGTTGCCGGCGGACGCACTCGCGTGGGAGGCGTCGATCGACGCCGCTGCGGCCGACGACGAGGAGATGACGGAGTACATCCGCCAGCTCGAGACGACCCGTGACGCGTGGGACTCCCCCGAGGCGTCGGGCGACGCCATCGCGCAGGAGTTCGAGCGCTACCTGCGCCGCCGCGGTGACGGGCCGCGCGGGCCGAAGGACGACCCGCGCCGCTGAGCGAGCTCAGTAGGCCTGCAGCACCCCGGTGGCGAGCAGGATGAGCAGGACGACGCCCAGCACGACCCGGTAGAGGACGAACGGCAGGAAGCTGCCGCGCTTGAGGTATCGCATGAGGTAGGCGATGACCGCGAGACCCACGCCGAACGAGACGATCGTCGCGACCGCTGTCTCGCCGAGGGTGAACGGCGACTGCCCGGGCTCGCGGATCGCCTGCAGCAGCTCGTAGAGGCCGCTGCCGAACACGGCCGGCACCGCCAGCAGGAACGCGACCTCCGCCGCGGCCGGACGGGTGTACCCGAGCGCCAGGCCGGCGGTCGTCGTGGCACCCGAGCGCGAGACGCCGGGGATGAGGGCGAGCGCCTGGGCGAAGCCGAGGGTCAGTCCGTGACCCATCGTCAGGTCCTTCTCGGTGCGGTCGCGCTTCCCGAGCGCGTCTGCGACACCGAGGATCAGGCCGAACACGATGAGGACGATCGCGACGAGCCAGAGGTTGCGGAACGTCTCGCGGATCACGTCCTGGAAGAGGAAGCCGAGCACGCCGATCGGGATCGTGCCGATGATGACGATCCACCCCATCCGCGCGTCCGGGTCGTTGCGCGGGACACGCCCCGTGAGGGACTTCGCCCACGCGACGATGATGCGCACGATGCGGGTCCAGAAGTACACGAGGACGGCGAGCTCGGTGCCGATCTGCGTGATGGCGGTGAACGTCGCACCCGGGTCCTCGGCCGAGGGCAGGAACTCCCCCACGATGCGCAGGTGCGCACTCGAGGAGATCGGGAGGAACTCGGTCAGACCCTGGACGATGCCCAGGATGATGGCCTCGAGGATCGACATGCGGGGCCTTTCAGTATGAGCGGATCAGATCGGTGAGCACACGCTGCCCGAACACCAGCGCGTCGATCGGGACACGCTCGTCGACACCGTGGAACATCCCCGTGAAGTCGAGATCGGCGGGCAGTCGCAGCGGTGCGAACCCGAACCCGGCGATGCCGAGCTCGGCGAGGGCCTTGTTGTCGGTCCCTCCCCCCATAAGGTACGGGATGACCGGCACGCCCGGATCGTGCCGGTCCAGCGCGCCGACCATCGCGTCGACCAGGTCCCCGGCGAACGGCACCTCGAGTCCGATGTCGCGGTGGACGACCTCGATGCGGATGTCGTCGCCGACGATCCGCTGCACCTGTGCGAGCACCTCGTCCTCGCGCCCGGGGAGGGTGCGGATGTCGATCGCGGCGGTCGCGGCATCCGGGATCACGTTGTGCTTGTAACCGGCGGTGAGGCCTGTCGGGTTCGTGGTCGTCCGGAAGGTGGAGCGCAGGAACGCGGATGCCGCGCCCGCCGTGTCGGCGACGGTGTCGGGGTCGTCGGCCAGGGTGCCCGACAGCTCGGCGAGCGAGCCGACCAGCTGGCGCGTCGTCGAGGTGAGTTCGATCGGCCATCCCGTACGGCCGAGAGCGGCGACGGCCTCCGCGAGGCGTGTGACGGCGTTGTCGGGGTGGTGACGGCTGCCGTGGCCGGCGAGGCCGGTCGCGTGCAGCCGGATCCAGACGAGCGCCTTCTCGCCGACCTGCAGCAGGTACGCGCGCTCGTCGCCGACGGCGATCGAGTACCCGCCGACCTCGCTGATCGCCTCGGATGCGCCGGCGAACCACTCGGCCCGGTCCCGGACCACCAGCTGGGAACCTTCGACGCCGCCGTTCTCCTCGTCGGCGAAGAAGGTCAGGATCAGGTCGCGCTCGGGCTGCTCCCCCGCCCGCAGGAGGTCGCCGACCGAGGTGAGGATCATGGCGTCCATGTCCTTCATGTCGACGGCGCCACGACCCCACAGCATCCCGTCCTTGACGACACCTTCGAAGGGGTCGACGCTCCAGTCCTCGGCCACGGCGGGGACGACGTCGAGGTGGCCGTGGAGGACGAGCGCGGGCTTGTCGGGGTTGCGCCCCGGCACCCGGGCGGTGACGTTCGTGCGGCGCGGGATGGGCTCGTAGTACTCCGGGGTGAGGCCGAGAGACTCGAGGTACGCGCCGACGTACTCGGCGGCCTCCCGTTCGCCGTGCGCGCGCCCTTCGCCGTAGTTCGTCGTGTCGAACCGGATCAGGTCGCGCGCGACGCGGGCGACCTCGGGCAGATCGTCGGGAGCGGACATGCCGCCCACGCTACCCGGTCGGCAGGACGGCGCCGGGGAGGCCGGAAACGAGAAATGGGCCCCTTTCGGGACCCATTTCGACTCTGTGCGCGAGGGGGGACTTGAACCCCCACGCCCTATTCGGGCACTAGCACCTCAAGCTAGCGCGTCTACCTATTCCGCCACCCGCGCAGAGTTTTCTCCCGTCGTTTCCTCGGGGATTTCGGTTTCGCAACCGAGGATCGACAGTAGCACGTTCTGACCGCTCCCGATAATCGGGGCGACTACGCCGCGGAGACGCCGAAGAGCAGACCCAGCAGGTAGGTGATCGCCGCCGCACCGAAGCCGATCGCGAGCTGGCGGAGGCCGCGACGCAGGGGCGGGGCGCCCGAGAGCAGCCCGACGGTGGCGCCGGTGAGCAGCAGCGCGAGTCCGACCAGGGCGAGGGCGAGGACGACGGCGGAGAGCCCCGAGAGGCCGAAGATCCAGGGCAGGACCGGGATGACGGCACCCGAGGCGAAGAACGCGAAGCTGGATGCCGCGGCCCCGAACGCCGAGCCGACAGATTCGAGGTCGGCCGGCGGCTCCGCGGCGCGCCGGTAGGGCACGGCGCGGTCGCTCGCCTGGGCGGTCGCGATGACCTTCCGTGCCCGGGCCAGCGCGTCGTCCTCGTCGAGCCCGCGCGTCCGGTACACCAGGGCGAGTTCGTTGGCGTCCAGGTCAAGGTCGGGCAGGACGTGATCGGTGTCGTTGTTGGGATGCGTCGCCTCAATCAGTTCGCGCTGCGACCGGACCGAGACGAACTCGCCGGCCGCCATCGAGAGGGCGCCCGCGAGGAGGCCCGCGATGCCGCTGAAGAGCACGAACTGCGGCGCGACCCCGGTCGCGCCGATGCCCATGACGAGGGCGAGGTTGGACACCAGTCCGTCGTTGGCGCCGAAGACGGCGGCGCGGAAGGTGCCCGACAGGCGCATCCGGCCGCGCGCGGCCAGGCCGCGCACGACCTCGCCGTGGATCTTCTCGTCGGCCCGCATCGCGGGGGTGGCGTGCGGGTCGTCGTCGTACGGGGAGCGGTTCTCGGCGTTCTGCGCGAGCGCGAGGACGAAGATCGAGCCGAAGCGGCGCGCCATCGTGGCCAGCATCCGTGTGCGCACCGACGCCCTCGGCAGCCGCTGCGGCTCGCTTCCCAGCAGTCCTAGCCAGTGCGCTTCGTGGCGCCCCTCCGCGTCGGCGAGCGCCGTCAGGATGTCGCGCTCCTCCCCGGACTTCCGTGCGGCGAGTTCGCGGTACACGCGGGCCTCGGCGCGTTCGTCAGCGAGATAGGAGGCCCAGCGTCGCCGATCCCTCGGGGTGGCGTCGGGCAGCGGGGTCGCGTTCGTCGTGCTCATGTCCCTTTCACGGTATCCACCGCGGCCGGCCGGGACCGCGCCGAAGCCGGAACTGCCAGCATTTCGGGGATCCGAAGGGGTCAGGAGTGCACGCGCCGTCGCAGGACGTCGATGCGCGCCTGCAGCTGCGCGACGGTCGCGCGCGCGACCTCGGGTCCCCCGCACACGCGACGCAGTTCGGCGTGCACGGCGCCGTGGGGTTCGCCGCTCTGCCGCGCGTAGAGCCCGACGAGGCTGTTGAGCAGTTGTCGCTGCTCGCGGAGGGTGCGGTGCAGCGCCGGCGGCAGGGTGTTCTCCGGCTCGCCCGTCGCCTCGCCGTGCGCCTTCTCCCGTGCTTCGCGGGCGTGACGGTGGCGCGACTGCCGCGACTGGCGTTGCATGAGGAGTTCGTGCACGTGCTCGGGCTCCAGCAGGCCCGGGATGCCGAGGAACTCCTCCTCCTCGAGAGTGCCCGGGACGGCGAGCTGGCCGAACTCCTTGCCGTCGTAGAGCACCCGGTCGAAGTGCGCGGTCGACCCGAGAGCCTGGTAGCTGCCCTCCTCGAGCAGGGAGTCCGACGCCTTGTCCTCGCGTTCGGCCTCCTCCAGCAGCGAGTCCTCGAGACCGTCGTCGTCCGACTCCTCTCGGTCGAGGGCGTGGTCGCGCTCGCGTTCCATCTCGTTCGCGAGGGCGAGCAGCTGCGGCACGTTGGGGAGGAAGACGGATGCCGCTTCGCCGCGGCGCCGGGCCCGCACGAAGCGACCGATGGCCTGAGCGAAGAAGAGCGGGGTCGAGGCGCTCGTCGCGTAGACGCCGACGGCGAGACGGGGGACGTCGACGCCCTCCGACACCATGCGGACGGCGACCATCCACCGCGTCGTGGACTGCGAGAAGGTCTCGATCCGTCCCGACGCGGCCTTGTCATCGGAGAGGACGACCGTCGTCGGCTCCCCCGTGATGTCGCGGAGGATCGCGGCGTACGCCCGGGCGGCCGTCTGGTCGGTCGCGATGACGAGGCCCCCGGCATCCGGGACGTCCTGGCGGACCTCGCTCAGTCGGCGGTCCGCAGAGCGCAGCACGGCGGAGATCCACTCGCCCTCGGGGTTCAGCGCCGTCCGCCACGCCTGCGCGTTGATGTCCTTCGTGTTGTCCTGACCGAGGTGCGCCTCGTACTCGTCACCGGCCTTGGTGCGCCACTTCATCTGGCCCGCGTACACGTGGAAGAGCACCGGACGGACGACGCCGTCGGCGAGCGCGCGGCCGTAGCCGTAGTTGTAGTCGGTCCGCGAGATGCGGATGCCCTTGTCGTTGGGGTGGTACTCGACGAACGGGATCGGTGCCGTGTCGCTGCGGAACGGCGTGCCCGACAGCAGCAGCCGGCGGGCCGCCCGCCCGTAGGCCTCGCGCAGCGCGTCGCCCCAGCTGAGGGCGTCGCCGCCGTGGTGGACCTCGTCGAGGATGACGAGGGCGCGCGAGTCGAGGACGAGACGCTCGTGCACGGAGGCCTTCACCGCGACCTGCGCGTAGGTGACGGCGACGCCGTGGTAGTGCCGCGCCGGTGAGTAGTGCTTGTTACTGAACCGCGGGTCGAGCCGGATCGAGACGCGGGCCGCGGCATCCGCCCACTGCGTCTTGAGGTGCTCGGTCGGTGCCACCACGATGATGCGGTCGATCACCCCGCGTCGCAGCAGCTCACTCGCGAGCCGGAGCGCGAAGGTCGTCTTGCCGGCGCCGGGGGTGGCGGCGGCGAGGAAGTCGCGGGGTCCCCGTCCGACGCCGTCGGGCCCGTCGGCCTCGAAGTACTGCTCGAGGGCCTCGGCCTGCCAGGCACGCAGGTTCTGGGCCGTTCCCCACGGGGCACGCTGCGGGAATGCGGGCGAGAGGTGCTCGGCGGCGAAACTCCCGAAGTGGGGCTCCTGCGAAGCCGCCCCCTCTTCGTTCATCGTCTCGCTCGTCACGTCGATCCACCCTAATCGTCCGGTCCGACACCGGGCGCCCCGGGTCGCCGCGCGCGGACGGGTAGCCTCGAGGCGGAGGTGCCATGCGCGACATCGACTCCGGGCCCGAAGAGAACCGTTCGCCCTACGTCCCCAACTCGACCGCCCACCCGTGGCGACGGATGGTGTCGATCGGTGACTCGTTCACCGAGGGGATCGGCGACCCCTACCCCGACCGCCCGGGTGAGCACCGCGGCTGGGCCGACCGCGTCGCTGCCGTGCTTTCGTCCCAGGTCGAGGACTTCGCCTACGCGAACCTCGCGATCCGCGGCAAACTCATCCGCCAGATCGTTGACGCGCAGGTCGAACCCGCGCTCGCGCTGAAGCCCGACCTCATCACGCTCTCCGCCGGCGGCAACGACGTCATCCGCCCGCAGGGTGATCCGGATGCGGTCGCCGAACTCTTCGAGGACGCCGTCGCCCGGCTGTCGTCGCAGGGCGCGACGCTGCTCGTGTTCACGGCCGTCGACACCGAGTTCACCCCGGTGTTCCGCGGCATCCGCGGGCGCGTGGCGATCTACAACGAGAACATCCGGGCCATCGCGGATCGGTACGACTGCATCGTCGCCGATCAGTGGGCGCTGAAGTCGGTGCAGGACATGCGCTTCTTCGACGACGACCGGCTGCACTACAACGCGCTCGGGCACCACGAGGTCGCACGGATGGTGCTGCGCGCCCTGAACGTGCCGAACGACCTGCAGCCGATGGCTCCCGAGGCGCTGCCGCCGACCACGTGGCGCGCCGCGCGCGCGAACGACCTCGTCTGGGCGCGGGAGCACTTCGTGCCCTGGGTCCTGCGGCGCCTGCGGCACCAGTCCTCGGGAGACAACGTCACCGCCAAGCGCCCCGAAGCGCTGCCGTTCTCGACCGACGCACCGCAGGGCTGATCCGACTCAGCGCAACGCCCAGAGCGCGACCGCGGCGGCCGACGCGACGTTGAGGGAGTCGACCCCGCCCGCCATCGGGATCGTGACGATCGTGTCGGCGGCGGCGAGGGCGGCGTCCGACAGCCCCTCGCCCTCAGACCCCATGAGCACGGCGAGCCGCTCCGGTCGCGCGGCGGCGAACGCGTCCAGGGGCACCGCGTCCTCGGCCAGCGCGAGAGCCGCCAGGTGGATGCCGGCGGCCGCGAACAGGAGCGACGCGGCATCCCATTCGGGCAACCGCGTCCACGGCACCTGGAAGACGGTGCCCATGCTCACCCGCACGCTCCGGCGGTACAGCGGATCGCCGCAGCGCGGGCTGACGAGCACGGCGTCCGCGCCGAGGGCGGCGGCGGCGCGGAACGCGGCCCCCACGTTCGTGTGGTCGACGATGTCCTCGAGGACCACGACCGTACGCGCGCCCTCGAGGAGCGCGGCGGGATCAGGGAGCGCGGGGCGATGCATGGCGGCGAGCGCGCCGCGATGGACGGCGAAGCCGGTGACCTGCTCGGCGACGGTGTCCGGCACGACGTAGACGGGGGCGTCGCCGGCGAGCGGGAGTGCGTCGTCGAGCCACTTCTCCTGCACGAGCAGGGAGCGGGGACGGTGCCCCGCCGCGACCGCACGGGAGATGACCTTCGCCGATTCGGCGATGTAGAGGCCCCCGGCGGGTTCGGCGACGCGACGCAGCGCCGTGTCGGTGAGGTCGCGGTAGTCCGACAGGCGCGGATCGGCGGGATCGTCGATCCGGGTCGTCGTCATACACCCATGCTGTCACGGGCGCCGCGGCGTGATCTGCACGAAACCGCGACGGCGTAGGCTCGGAAACCGAGGAGGGCCATGAGCGTGCTGGACCTGGATGCCGCGACGAGCGCCGCCGTGGAACGCGCGGTCGACGCGCTCGCCGGGCGCCGCGTCGCCGTCCTCACCGGCGCCGGGGTCTCGACCGATTCGGGCATCCCCGATTACCGCGGCAAGGGCGCCCCCGTCCGCACCCCCATGACGGCGCAGGACTTCCTCGCCGACGACGCCTCCCGGCGGCGGTACTGGGTGGGCAGTCACCTCGGCTGGCGTACATTCGCCGCCGCCGCCCCCAACGACGGGCACCGCGCGCTCGCCGACCTCGAGCGGTCCGGGGTCGCGACCGGCGTCATCACGCAGAACGTCGACGGGCTCCACCTGCGCGCCGGTAGCCGCCGGGTCGTCGAGCTGCACGGCACGATGCGGCGGGTGAGCTGCCTGCACTGCGGTCAGGTCTTCGACCGGCGCGACCTCGCCGAGCGCATCGAACGCGACAACCCGTGGATCACCGTGCCCGACAGTGTCGAGCTCGGTCCCGACGGCGACGTCCTGCCCGGGCGCAGCGACGGCTTTGTCGTCCCGGACTGCTCGGTGTGCGGCGGGATGCTCAAGCCCGAGGTCGTCTTCTTCGGCGAATACATCCCGCTGGAGAAGTTCCGCGAGGCCGAGCAGCTCGTGCGCGCCAGCAGCGCCCTGCTGATCGCCGGCTCGTCGCTCGTCGTGAACTCGGGCATCCGGCTGCTCGACCGGGCGCGGCGCCGCAAGCTCCCGGTCGTTATCGTCAACCGCGGGCAGACCCGCGGTGACGCGCGGGCGACGGTGAAGATCGACGCCGGCACTTCCGAGGTGCTGACGGCGCTGAGCCGGGCCCTCTCGGCTGGCTGACACCGCGGCCCGCGTAGGCTCGTGGGGTGACGATCCTCACCCTCGTACGCCACGGCGAGACCGACTGGAACCGCGCCCGCCGCATCCAGGGCTCGACGGACATCCCGCTCAACGACACCGGTCGGATCCAGGCACGTGCCGCCGCCCATGACCTCGCCGAGCGCGCGACGCGCGCGAGCATGACCGTCGTGGTCTCGAGCGACTTGTCCCGCGCACATGAGACCGCCCGCATCATCGCCGCGGAGCTGGGCTTGGCGGAGCCGACCACCCACATCGGGCTGCGGGAGCGCTCGTACGGCGAGGCCGAGGGCGTCACCGACGTGGAGTTCGCCGAGCGCTGGGGACCTTGGGACACGGCCGTCGTGCCAGGCGCCGAACCCCGCGACGCCGTGGCGGTCCGCGCGCTCGCCGCACTACAGGAGGTCGTCGAGCGCGCCCGGCGCGAGAACGATCCGCACGCCCCCGACCTCATCGTCGTCGCCCACGGCGCGCTCATCCGCGCCGTCATGGAGCACGTGACCGACGGCGTGCACCCCGGCCGAGGCCACAAGATCCTCAACGGGTCGGCTCACAGCTTCCGCGTCGAGCCCGAGGGTCTCATCCTGCTCGAGACCTCCGCCGTCCCCGTCTGACGATCAGGCGAGCCCGAGCGACCGGGCGATCAGGAGCAGCTGCACCTCGGTCGTCCCCTCCCCCACTTCGAGGATCTTCGAGTCGCGGAAGTGACGGGCGACGGGGTACTCGTTCATGAACCCGTTGCCGCCGAAGATCTGCGTCGCATCGCGTGCGTTGTCCATCGCGGCGTCGCTCGAGGTGAGCTTGGCGATGGCGGCCTCGGTCTTGAACGGCAGGCCCGCGTCGCGCAGACGCGCCGCGTGCAGCCAGGCCAGCCGCGACACGTGCACGCGCTGCTGCATGCGCGCCAGCATGAACTGGATCGCCTGCCGGCTGCCCAGCGACTCCCCGAACACGACACGGCTCTTCACGTAGTCGACGGACGCCTCGAGGCATCCCTCCGCGGCACCGGTGGCGAGCGCCGCGATCGCGATCCGGCCCTCGTCGAGGATGTGCAGGAAGTTCGCGAAGCCGCGGCCACGCTCCCCCAGCAGGTTCCCCTCCGGAACGCGCGCGCCCGTGAAGACGAGCGGATGCGTATCGCTCGCGTGCCAGCCGACCTTGTCGTACGCCGGACCGACCGTGAACCCCGGAGTGCCGCTCGGCACGATGATCGTCGAGATCTCCCGCGTCGCAGAACCCGGCTCACCCGTGACGGCGGTGACGGTGACGAAGCGCGTGATCGGGGTGCCCGAGTTGGTGATGAACTGCTTGGCCCCGTCGATCACCCACTCGCCGCCGTCGAGACGCGCGGTCGTGCGGGTGGCCCCGGCATCCGATCCCGCCTCCGGCTCGGTCAGACCGAACCCGGCGAGCGCACGACCCGCCAGCAGGTCGGGCAGGTGCTCCTCGCGCTGCGCGTCGGTCCCGAAGCGGAAGATCGGCATCGCCCCGAGGCTGACACCGGCCTCCAGCGTGATGGCGATGGACTGATCGACGCGCGCGAGCGCCTCGATGGCGAGTCCGAGCGTGACGTAGTCGCCGCCCTGCCCGCCGACCTCCTCGGGGAAAGGGAGGCCGAACAGTCCCATGTCGCCCATCTGGGCGACGACGTCCATCGGCAGCGTCTTCGTGCGATCCGCCTCGTACGACACCGGCGCGACCACCTCGTCGGCGAACGAGCGCACGAGACCGGCGAGCTCGACCTGCTCCTCGCTGAGCCCGTATCCTGACATCGGCAGGCTCATGCGAACACCATCGCCCGGGCCGGGTCGCGCAGGACGTCGCCCACGTCGGTGAGGAAACGAGCCGCCTCGGCGCCGTCGACCAGCCGGTGGTCGAACGACAGGCTCAGCGTCATGACGTCGCGCAGCGCAACGCCGCCCTCGTGCTCCCAGGGCCGGCGCTGCACCGCTCCGAGACCTAGGATGCCGGCCTCCCCCGGCACGAGGATGGGTGTGCCGGCGTCGACGCCGAACACCCCGTAGTTGGTGATCGAGAAGGTGCTGCCCGACAGGTCCGCCGGAGTGGCCTTGCCCGCCCGCGCCGTCTCCGCGAGGGCGCGGATCGCGTCGGAGAGCTCGAGGAGCGGCATCCCGCCGGCATCCTTCACCGACGGAACGACGAGTCCGCGCTCGGTCGCCGCGGCGATGCCGAGGTTGACCTTCGCGAAGCGGACGATCTCGCCCGCCGCGTCGTCCCACGTCGCGTTCAACTCCGGCGTGCGGCGCAGCGCGAGGCAGACCGCCTTCGCGGCGACCGCCATGATCCCGACCCTGCGCTCGGCGTAGCGGGCGTCGGCCCGCAGACCCGCCACGAAGGCGACGGATGCCGTCACGTCGACGGTGAGGAAGGTCGCCGCGTGCGGGGCGGTGAACGCGGAGCGCACCATCGCGTCGGCCGTGTGCTTGCGCACCCCGCGGATCGGGATGCGCTCGTCGCCGGCCGCGCTGGCGACGGGTGCCGCGGTCGGCGGCACGGGCCCGCGCGGAGCCTCGGGGGTCGCCGTGGCCGTGCGGGCGGCGTAGGCCTCGACGTCGTCGCGCGTGATGAGACCGTCCACCCCGCTCGCGGCCACGAGGTCGAGGTCGACCCCGAGGTCGCGGGCCAGCTTGCGCACCGGCGGCGTGGACCGGGGGCGCTCGCGCGGCTCGCGCTCGGGGGCGCTCGGCGCGATCGCGTCGTGCGGCGCGGCCTCGCGGACGGCCAGATCGACGGCGTCGCCCGCCGCCCCCGCCCGAGCCCGCCGCTGCGGGCGGGCGGTGCTGCGGGGCGCCGCCCCGTAGCCGACCAGATTGGGCTCGCGCTTCTCCGCGGTCTCGGCGGCCGCGGCATCCGATCCCTCGACGTCGAACGAGATGAGCACCTCGCCGACGGGGACGACGTCGCCCTCGGCGTGACGGATCGCCGAGACGGTGCCGGCGAAGGGGGACGGGAGTTCTACGACGGCCTTGGCCGTCTCGACCTCGGCGATCGTCTGATTCAGCGTGACCTCGTCACCCGCGGCGACGTGCCACTGGACGATCTCGGCCTCGACGAGACCCTCCCCCAGGTCGGGAAGTCGGAAGTCGGTGCTCACGCCGTCACCTCCGGCATCCCGGCACGCCCCATGACGCGGTCGACGGCGTCGAGGATCCGGTCGAGGTCGGGCAGGTGGTGCTGCTCGAGCTTCGCCGGCGGGTACGGCACGTCGTGCCCGGTCACCCGCAGCGGCGGCGCTTCGAGGTAGTGGAAGCACTTCTCCGTGATGCTCGCGATCACCTCGGCGGCGACACCGGCCTCGCGGGACGCCTCGTGCGTGACCACGACACGACCCGTGCGCCGGACGGAGGCCGCCACGGTCCCGTAGTCGACCGGCGACAGCGACCGCAGGTCGATCACCTCGAGCGACAGCCCCTCGTCCTCGGCGGCGAGCGCGGCATCCATCGCCGTCGTCACCTGCGAGCCGTACGTCACGATCGTGACGTCGGTGCCCTCCCGGACGACGCGCGCGAGACCGAGGGGCGGCGCGTCGGCGATGTCGCCGTCGAGGTCGACCTCGCCCTTGGAGTGGTAGAGCCGCTTCGGCTCGAAGAAGACGACCGGGTCGTCGCTCGCGATCGCCTGACGGAGCATCGTGTACGCGTCCTGCGGATTCGACACGGCCACCACGCGCAGACCCGCGGTGTGGACGAAGTACGCCTCGGGCGATTCGGAGTGGTGCTCGGCTGCCCCCACGCCGCCGGCCCACGGGATGCGGATCGTGATCGGCATCTTCACGCGTCCCTGCGTGCGGTAGTGCAGCTTCGCGACCTGACTGACGATCTGGTCGAAGGCGGGGTAGACGAATCCGTCGAACTGGATCTCGACGATCGGCCGGAAGCCCCGGAAGGCGAGGCCGACGGCGGTCCCCACGATGCCGGACTCCGCGAGCGGGGTGTCGACCACGCGGCGCGGTCCGAACTCGGCCTGCAGACCGTCGGTGATGCGGAACACGCCGCCGAGGCGGCCGATGTCCTCCCCCATCACGAGCACGCGGTCGTCATCGGTCATGGCGCGACGCATCGCGGCGGTGAGGGCCTTCCCCATCGTGAGCTCGGTCATCGCGCCCCTCCTTCGTCGAAGCCGTCGAGGTAGGCGGCGAACCCGGCGCGCTGCTCGTCGAGCCCGCTGTGGGGCTCCGCGTACACGTGGTCGAACACCCGCAGCGGCTCGGGGGCGGCGGCCCCCACGACGGCGCTGCGCATCGCCGCCGTGAAGCGGTCGGCATCCGCCGTCAACGCCTCGGCGAAGGCGTCGTCGAACGCACCGAGGGACCGCAGGTACGCCTCGACCCGGGCGAGGGGGTCGCGCGCCCGCCAGTACGCCACCTCGTCCGCGTCGCGGTAGCGGGTGGGGTCGTCCGAGGTGGTGTGCGGTCCGACGCGGTAGGTGACGGCCTCGAGGTACGCGGGACCGCGGCCGCTCCGGGCGTGGTCGGCCGCCCAGCGCATCGCGGCGATGCACGCGAGAACGTCGTTGCCGTCGACCCGCAGGCTCGGGATGCCGAAGCCCGGCGCGCGGCCGGCGATCGGTGTCCGCGACTGCAGTCCGACGGGTTCGGAGATCGCCCACTGGTTGTTGGAGCAGACGAACACAACGGGCACCCCGAAGGCCGAGCCGAAGACCATCGCCTCGTTGACGTCGCCCTGGCTCGTCGCGCCGTCGCCGAAGTAGGCGACCGCGACCTGGTCGCCGCCGTCGCGCTGGATGCCCATGGCGTACCCGACGGCGTGGAGGCTCTGCGCGCCGATGATGATCTGCGGGTTCGCGACGTGGACGTCGGCGGGGTCCCAGCTGGCGTGCTCGGCGCCGTGCCACACCATGACGAAGTCGCGGGGCTTCACGCCGCGGACGACCTCGATGCCGATCTCGCGGTAGCTGGGGAAGAGGAAGTCGTCGTCGTGGCAGGCCCAGGCGGTGCCGACCTGCACGGCCTCCTGACCCTGCGCCGGCGCCCAGAGGCCCAAGTGGCCCTGGCGCTGCAGCGCGACGCCCTCGGCATCGAGGCGGCGGGTCAGGAACATGTCGCGGTAAACCTGACGGAGCATCGCGGCGTCGACGTCGGCGGCCCATGGGTCGAGCCGCTCGTCGCGGACGCGGCGGCCCTCGTGGTCGAGAAGACGGGCCACGTCCTCGGTGTCGCTCGCCACCGACGCGGCGGGGGTCAGAGTGTCGGTCATCATCGTCCCTCTCTGATCGCGGACACGCGTCTTGTGGACGGGTGGCCGGCGCAGAACACCGGCTTCGTCGCCGGATGCTGCGAGAGTATGCCGACATCGCACCTCGCTCAAGCATCACGCGCAACATTGAGCAGGATGCGTAAGCGGCGGCGCGACCCCCTGCTATGGTGTGGCACTATGAGCGCCCTCGACCACGTGGATCTCGAGCTGCTGAACGCCCTCGCCGAGGACCACCGTGCCACCGTGGTCGCGCTCGCCGAGCGACTCGGGCTCTCCCGCAACACCGTCCAGGCCCGCATGGCCAAGCTCGAGCGATCGGGGGTCTTCCTCTCGTTCGAGCGGGCGATGTCGCCCTCCGCGCTGGGTTATGCGATCGACGCGATCCTGCACGTCCAGGTGCGCCAGGCGGATCTGCCGCGGATCACCGACGAACTGCAGGAGATCCCCGAAGTGGTCCAGTGCCACGGACTGAGCGGACCCGTCGACCTGCTCGTGCGGGTCGCGGCGCGCGACACGCAGCACCTGTTCGACATCGACGCGCGCATCCTCGCGATCGACGGCGTCGAGCGCACCGAGACCTCCCTCGCCATGGGCGAGGTCATCGGATACCGGGTCCGACCTCTCCTGGCAGCGGCTCGGCGGGGGAACTGACATCGGCGGGCGCGCGCTCCTCGACACGGACGAGGACCACGCCCACCAGGATGAGCGCGCCACCCACGAACTGGACCGGCGCCGGCGCCTCCCCCAGCAGCAGCCAGGCGAAGCTCAGCGCGAACAGCACCTCGGAGAGCCCGACGAACGAGGCCAGCCGCGACCCGATCCTCGGGACCGCCATGACGCCGAACGCGTACCCCAGGGCCGTGCACACTCCCACCAAGAGCAGCGGGACCAGCGGCGCAGCACTCATCCCGAGCATCTCCACCGGCGCGCCCGACACCCGGAGGGGCAGGATGCCGACACCCGCCAGGGCCAGGATCGTCACCGTCCCGACGAGCAACCCTCCGGCCGCCAGGGCGAGCGGCGGCAGGTCGTCCCCGGTGCGCTCGCTCATGACGAAGTACACGCACGCGCACACCGCCGCCAGGAGGGCGAACACCGTGCCGAGCAGATCGAAGCGCGCACCGGAGATGTCGACGACGAGGACGAGGCCGGCCATGGCGACGACCGACCCGATGAGGACGGTGCGCGACGGCGCGCGGCGCGTCCTCGCCCAGACGAAGAGGACGAGCATGACCGGCGCGAGGTACTGGATGAGCAGGGCGACGCCCACCGGCATCCGCTGCAGGGCCGAGAAGTAGAAGACCTGGCATCCCACCACCGGGATGAGCCCGAAGGCGACGAGCGAGAGCCAGTGCACCCGGAGGAAGTCCGGGCGGCGGCGGAGCGTGCGAACGAGCGCGGGCGAGAGGACGAGGCCCGCGACACCCATCCGGATCGCCAGCACGGCCGCGAGCGACCATCCACCCTCGAGGAGCGGCTTGGCGATCGGGCCGCTGATCGAGAACGTCAGCGCGCTCGTGACCGCCAGCAGCAGTCCGCTCGAAGGCGTGCGCCGCACGACGGGGGCGGGGCCGGCGGCGAGCCGGACGGGCGCGGTGTGCGTCATCGATCGTCCTCGGGGGTGCGGTCCGTGAGTCATGACCTAAGCGTCATTACACTGGTGACAGTAGCGATCCCCCGCGTCAGGAGTCAAGACCATGTTCATCCATGACACCGAGATCTCGCTCCGCGCCGCGACGGCGCTGGTGAACTCCCTCCCCGAGATCGACGGCGAGGGCGTCGACAGGCTGGCGACCCTCGACGACCTGAGCGCGTTCCTGCAGGAGTTCCCCTACAGCGGCGTGATCCGCCGGGACGACGTCGAACTGTCCGAGCTGCGTGCCGCCCGCACACGGCTGCGGATGCTGTGGGCCGGCGACCGGGTGGCGGCGGTGCCCATCGTCAACGCGATGCTGCGCGAGGGGAAGGCACTCCCCCAGCTCGTCATCCACGACTCCTACGACTGGCACATCCACGCGACCGACGACGCGGCGCCGCTCGCGACGCGCATCACCGTGGAGGTCGCGATGGCGTTCGTCGACGTCATCCGCTCGGACGAGTTCGACCGCGTGCGGGTGTGCTCGGCCGACGACTGCGAGGCCGTCTACATCGACTATTCGAAGAACGGCTCGAAGCGCTACTGCGACACCGGCAACTGCGGCAACCGCATGAACGTCATGGCGTATCGGCGCCGGAAGGCCGAAGAAAGCGCCTGACGGCGGATGCCGCAGCCTGCGGCGTCTCGTAGTGGATGAGGTGCCCCACACCGGGGATCACGACGAGCTCCGCGTGCGGGAACAGCTTCTGCAGCGCGTACTGCGCCGACAGTGGCGTGATGTCGTCGTTCTCCGCGGCGACGAGCAGCGTCGGCACCGGGATGTCGGGGGCCGCGGCCCGCACGTCGTTCGACACCGAGGTGACGAACGCCTCGGAGAGGGTGTCCCGATCGGCGAAGCGCGAGAAGTAGGTGTCGTGCTGGTCGTGGATGAAGGCGCGAAGGTCCTTGTCGCGCGTCTTGGCCATCGCGATGCTCATGACCCGCACGATGAGCGGGTTCCGCAGCAGCGCGTCGCCGAGGCGGCGCGGCAGGCGCGCTCCGGCCCGGTAGTAGAAGATCGCGAGACGGGTGAGGATGCCGCGGGGTCCCTCGAGTGCCGGTGCGCCGATGGGGTTCACGAGGATCAGCCGCGGCGCCCGGAGCCCGCGGGCCACGGCGGCCGCCGAGACGATCGACCCGAACGAGTGCCCCAGGACGACGGCTCCCGGCGCCGCCGCGGCGGCGAAGGCCGTGAGCCAGTCAGCGTAGCCGGCCAGATCGTGCCGGCCGGGCATGGCGGGGGTCTCGCCGAACCCCGGCAGGTCGGGTGAGACGACGCGCACGTCGTCGAGGAAGGCGACGACCGGCTCGAGGCCGTGGTGCTCCCCCCGGAATCCGTGGACGGCGAGGATCGTCGTGGCCGCGTCATCCGGTCCGTAGGTCCAGTAGGCCGTCCGGGTCCCCGCGACGGTCACGTCGTGCCGCGCGACGGGGATGGCGTCGAGTCGCTCGGCGTACGGGTTCGCGGCGGTCACCCGACGAGTCTACGAGCGCGGGGCGCACCTCCCCGCCGGCGGCGCGTCATCCGCGTCGATGTCCGACCCGGATCGTAGCGTCGGAGCATGGGCGCCTGGCACGACACTCCGCTGTGGGACGACGACACGTGGGGCGACGCCCCGGCGCCCGCACCGCTCACCGCCGCGGGTCCGTGCGCGGGTCCGCTCGGCGTGTTCGACCTCGAGACGACCGGCGTCGACGTACGGTCCGACCGCATCGTGACCGCTCACGTCGGCGTCCTGGACGCGTCCGGCGCCGTGATCGACGCCCGCACCTGGCTGGCGGACCCCGGCGTGGCGATCCCCGCCGGCGCGACCGCCGTCCACGGGATCACGACGGAGCGGGCCCGCGCCGACGGCCGCCCCGCCGCGGAGGTCGTCGCCGAGGTCACCGCGTCGCTGCGGGACCTCTTCGCGGCCGGCATCCCCGTCGTCGCCTACAACGCACCGTTCGACTTCTCCCTCCTCAAGTACGAGGGCCTCCGCCACGGGGTGACCCCCATCGAGGCCCCCTCCCCGGTCATCGATCCCCTGGTCGTCGACAAGACGTACGACCGGTACCGGCGCGGCAAGCGCACGCTCGAGGTCGTCGCCGCCCACTACGCCGTCATGCTCGAGGGCGCACACGACGCGGCCGCCGACGCGATCGCCGCGGGCCGCGTCGCCCAAGCCATCGCCGCGCGGTTCGACCTCGACATCTCCGCGGACGAGTTGCACACGCAGCAGATCTCCTGGGCGCGGGCGCAGGCCGAGAGTCTCAGCGAGTACTTCGTGCGCATCGGGCGGATCGACGCCGACGTCGACGGCAGCTGGCCCATCCGCTGAACGCCCGGCTCACTGGGCCGGCAGGCACCCGCCGTCCTGGATGATGCCGCCGACCTCGACGGTCACGCGTTCCGCCTCGAGCGCACCGTGGACGCACGCCCCCGCGGGTGTCATCGCGCCGAACAGCACGTCTCCGGCCCCGGTGCGGGACTGGACACCGGCCAGCCCCTCCGCGACGAGCAGGTCCACGACCTCCGCCTCGGAGAATCCGCCGGCGCCGCGCAGCTCCTCCAGTCCGGCGCGGACACGATCCGCCACCGGAGCCGCGGCATCCTCCTGGTCGTCCGTCAGCGGGAAGCGATCCCGATAGGCCTCGTTCGCCTCCATCGCAGCGTCGGGATCGTAGGGCGCGCACTCGGGCGGCAGCTCGGCGTGCGGCTGGACGGGACACGCCGCCGTCACCGTGGGGCTCGGGGCATCGCCGCCCGGGCTCGCGGCGGGCGAAGACCCGGTCGCGCATCCCGCCAGGGAGAGCGCCCCGGCCACGAGGACCGGGACGAGGACGGCGAGGAGGTGTGGTCGACGCATGGGGGCAGTCTCGCACGGCACCGTCCGCGGATACGACGAAGGCCCCGCCGGAGCGGGGCCTTCGGTGACGGCTGCTTACTTGCTGCCGAAGTTCTTGAAGCGCTGGTTGAACTTCTCGACGCGGCCGGCCGAGTCCATGATGCGCTGCTTGCCCGTGTAGAACGGGTGCGAGGCGGACGAGATCTCGACGTCGATGACGGGGTAGGTCTCGCCGTCCAGCTCGATCGTCTTGTCGCTCGAGACCGTCGAACGGGTCAGGAAGGTCTCGCCGGAGCCGAGGTCGCGGAACACGACGGCGCGGTACTCGGGGTGGATGTCAGTCTTCATTGGGTTCCTCACGAAGTGCCCTGGATTTTGCCAGATGCGGGTGGAAGTCTGCGGCGCGAGCGCGCCAACGCAAGATTCTATCAGGATGCCGCGCGCGCGGCGAACCGGCCGTCCTCGGCCGTCAGCGTGATGGGCAGACCGAAGGTGGCCGTGAGGTTCTCCGCCGTGAGGGTCTCGGCGATCGGCCCCTGCGCGACCGCGGCTCCCTCGCGCAGCAGCAGGACGTGCGTGAAGCCGACGGGGATCTCCTCGACGTGGTGGGTGACCATGATCATGGCCGGCGTCGACTCCTCCCGGGCGTACCCGCCGAGGAGGGACAGCAGCTCCTCGCGGGCGCCGAGGTCGAGGCTCGCGGTCGGCTCGTCCAGCAGCAGCAGCTCGGGGTCGGTCATGACGGCACGGGCGATCTGCACCCGCTTCTGCTCACCGTCGGAGAGCGTCCCGAAGGTGCGGTCGGCGAGGTCCGCAAGACCCCACTCCCCCAGCACGCGACGCGCACGGCGCTCATCGATCGCTTCGTAGTCCTCGCGCCACCGGCCCAGGACCGAGTAGGCCGCCGTGAGGACGACGTCGAGCACCGTCTCGTCCTGGGGCACGCGCTTGGCCATCGCCGACGACGCGAAACCGATCCGCGGGCGCAGGTCGAAGACGTCGGTGCGCCCGAGCCGCTCGTCGAGGACGGTCACGGCGCCGGAGGTGGGGTGGACGAGCGTCGCCGCGAGCTGCAGCACGGTCGTCTTGCCGGCGCCGTTGGGGCCGAGCACCACCCAGCGCTGGTCGGACTCGACCGTCCAGTCGATCCCGTCGACGATGTTGCGGGCGTTGCGGCGGACGACGACGTCGGCGAGTTCGAGCACCTGAGGCATGGCCCCAGCCTATCGAGCGCCGGAGCCCTCCCGAGCGGCCGCCACGACCTCGCGGTAGAGCGCCGCGGTCTCGTCGGCGATCGCCTCCCAGCTGAAAGCGGATGCCGCGCGCTCCCGGCCCGCCCTGCCGTAGGCGCGTGCCCGCTCCGGGTCGGAGACGACCTCGGTCAGGGTCGCCGCGAGGTCGGCGACGAACTTCTCCGGATCAACGGGTGTCCCGGTGCCGTCCTCGACCTGTTCGATCTCGACGAGGCGACCGGTGACACCGTCGATGACGACTTCGGGGATGCCGCCGGTCGCCGTGCCGACGACGGCCGCGCCGCACGCCATCGCCTCGAGGTTGACGATGCCGAGCGGCTCGTAGACGGACGGGCAGACGAACGTCGTCGCGGAGGTGAGGATCGCGCACAGGTCCGGGCGCGGGAGGAACTCCTCGATCCAGACCACCCCTTCCCGGCTGCGCTGGAGCTGCTGGACGAGTCCCTGGACTTCGGCCATGATCTCTGGCGTGTCGGGAGCCCCGGCGCACAGGATGAGCTGCACCTCGGGGGGCAGGAGCTCGGCGGCGCGCAGGAAGTACGGCAGACCCTTCTGGCGGGTGATGCGCCCCACGAAGACGACCGACGGCCGGGACGGGTCGATGCCCCATCGCGACAGGAGCTCCGGGTCCTCGCGGGGCTGCCAGGCGTCGACGTCGATGCCGTTGTAGATGACGCGCACCTTGGCGGGGTCGAGGGAAGGGTAGCTGCGAAGGATGTCGCGCCGCATCCCGTCGCTCACGGCGACGACGGCGGCGGCGTTCTCGTAGGCGGTCTTCTCGACGTAGCTCGAGAGCGCGTAGCCGCCGCCGAGCTGTTCGGCCTTCCACGGACGCAGCGGCTCGAGGGAGTGCGCGGTCACGACGTGCGGCACCCCGTGGAGCATCGAGGCGAGGAAGCCGGCGTAGTTGGCGTACCAGGTGTGGCTGTGCACGACATCCGCTCCCGCGATGTCGCCGACGATCTCCAGGTCCGTCCCGAGCGTCTGCAGCGCGGGATTGGCGCCCGACAGACCCGTCGGGGCCGCGTACGAGGTCGTGTCGGCCTCGTCACGCTCCGCGCCGAACGCGCGCACCTGGACCTCCATCCGGGAGCGCAGCGCCTTGACGAGCTCGGTCACGTGGACACCGGCTCCGCCGTAGATCTCGGGCGGGTATTCCTTCGTGACGATGTCGACGCGCATGGACCGAACTCTAGGGCACCGGGACACGGCGTCACAGTCCTGGTCGGACCCTCCGAAAGACACATAGTGTGAGCACATGCCAGCATCCCCGAAGGTCCTCGGTATCGTCCTCGCCGGTGGCGAGGGCAAGCGACTCATGCCGCTCACCCAGGACCGCGCGAAACCCGCCGTCCCCTTCGGCGGGCAGTACCGGTTGATCGACTTCGCGATCTCGAACCTCATCAACTCCGAGCTCCGCCAGATCGTCGTCCTGACGCAGTACAAGTCGCACAGCCTCGACCGTCACGTGTCGCAGACGTGGCGCATGTCGGCGCTGCTCGGGGCCTACGTCACCTCCGTGCCCGCACAGCAGCGGCTCGGCAAACGATGGTTCTCCGGGTCGGCCGACGCGATCCTCCAGTCCCTCAACCTGATCCACGACGAGAAACCCGACATCGTCGCTGTCATCGGCGCGGATCACGTGTACCGCATGGACTTCCAGCAGATGATCGAGGCGCACATCGCCTCGGGCGCGCGCGCCTCGGTGGCCGGCATCCGTCAGCCAATCTCGCTGGCCAGCCAGTTCGGTGTGATCGACGTGGACCCCGCCGACGGCGTCACGATCCGCGACTTCCTCGAGAAGCCGCAGAACCCGACCGGGCTGCCCGACAGCCCCGGCGAGGTGCTCGCCTCTATGGGCAACTACGTCTTCGACACCGACGCGCTGATCGAGGCCGTCGAGGCCGACGGAGAGCTGCCGACCTCGAACCACGACATGGGCGGCGACATCATCCCCTACTTCGTCTCCCGGGGCGAGGCCGCGGTCTACGACTTCAAGCGCAACGACGTGCCCGGCTCCACCGACCGCGACCGCGACTACTGGCGCGACGTGGGAACGATCGACTCGTTCTTCGACGCGCACATGGACCTCATCTCCGCACTGCCGGTCTTCAACCTGTACAACATGGACTGGCCCATCCGGTCGCAGTCGGTGAACTCGCCGCCCGCGAAGTTCGTCCGCGACGGGATGGGGCGCATCGGGAACGCGATCGACTCGATCGTGTCGCTGGGCTGCGTGCTCTCGGGCACGCATCTCGAGCGGAGCGTGCTGGGTCCGTGGACGCTGTCGGGCGGCGGTGCGACCATCACCGACTCGGTCCTCTTCGACCACGTGAGCGTCGGTGCCGGCGCACGTGTGCACCGCGCGATCCTCGACAAGAACGTCGTGATCGAACCCGGTGCCACGGTGGGCGTCGACCGCGAGCTCGATCTGTCGCGCGGGTTCACCGTCACCGACAGCGGACTCACCGTCGTGGGGAAGAACATCCGCATCACCTCCTGAGCGCGGGGTCTCGGCGGCGGAGCCGCTAGCGTGGTCGGGTGCCTGACGCCCGATTCCTCGTCGTGTTCGACGCCGATTCCACGATCATCCGCAACGAGGTCATCGAGCTCATCGCCGATGAGGCCGGCCGCGGTGCGGAGGTCGCCGCCGCGACCGAGGCGGCGATGCGCGGTGAGGTCGACTTCGCGACGAGTCTGCGCTCCCGGGTGCGGGAGCTGACCGGCGTCCCGGTCGCCGCCTTCGCACGGGTGCTGTCGCGCGTCGAGCCGACGCCGGGCGTGCACGAGCTGATCGCGGCGATCCACGACCGAGGCGGCGTCGCGGCCGTCGTGTCGGGGGGCTTCCACGAGATCCTCGACACCGTCGCCCCCTCGCTCGGCGTCGATGTCTGGCGAGCCAACCGGCTGGCGGTCTCGGGCGGCGCGCTCACCGGCGTCGTCGACGGTCCGATCGTCGATGCGGCCGGCAAGGCCGAGGCGCTGCGCGAGTGGGCGCGGACGTACGGGGTCGCGCCGGCGGCGACCATCGCAGTCGGCGACGGGGCGAACGACCTCCTGATGATGGATGCCGCGGGCCTGGGTGTCGCGTTCAACGCGAAACCCGCCGTCCGCCGTCGTGCCGACCTCGTCATCGGTCCGGTCGATCTCGCCGCCCTCATCCCCCTCCTCCCCTGATCCGACACCGGGGTACCGCCGGATGTCGGCGACCGCCGGTAGCGTCGCGGCCATGGACATCATCCTCATCCCCGGGCTCTGGTTGACGGCCGCGTCATGGGACGACGTCGCCCCCGCCCTGCGCGACGCGGGTCACTCCCCACATCCGCTCACGATGCCGGGTGTGGGTGCCCCGGCATCCGAGGTCCGTCTCGCGGACTGGGTCGACGCGGTCGTCGACGAGATCGACCGCATCGACGGTCCGGTCGTGCTCGTCGGTCACAGCGGCGGCGGGAACGTCGCGTGGGGCGCCGCCGATCGCCGCGCCGACCGGGTGACGCGGGTGGTGTTCGTCGACACGACGCCTCCGCCTCCGGGCGCCGACATCTCGGAGTTCCCCCTCGTCGACGGCGTCGTCCCGTTCCCCGGCTGGGAGTTCTTCGATGCCGAGGACGTCGATGACCTCGACGACGCGACCCGTCGGCGGACGGCGCCGCTCACGGCATCCGTTCCCCGGCACGTCCCGACCGATCCGCTGGTGCTCGAGGGCACCGACCGTCACCGCGTCCCCGTCACCCTCCTCATGGGGTCCCTGGACGAGGCGGCGTTCCGCGAGGCGGTGACGGCCTGGGGCGCGTTCGCCGCGGAATTCGCCGCGATCGGGGAAGCCGAGGTGGTCCGGCTGGGGACCGGTCACTGGCCCCAGTTCTCCGCGCCGGACGAGCTGGCGCGGCGGATCATCGAAGCGGTGCGCTGATACCCGTCAGTGGCCCATGCCGAGGCCGCCGTCGACCGGGATGACCGCGCCCGAGATGTAAGCGGCGTCGTCGGAGGCGAGCCAGACGACGGCGGCGGCGACCTCGTCCGCGGCCCCGAAACGCGCCGCGGGGATGTTCTTCTTGTACTCCGCCTGCGTGTCCTCGGGGAGGGCTGCGGTCATGTCGGTCTCGATGAAACCCGGAGCGACGACGTTCGCCGTGATCCCCCGCGACCCGAGCTCGCGGGTCAGCGAGCGGGCGAAGCCGACGAGCGCGCTCTTGGACGACGAGTAGTTGATCTGCCCGGCCGAGCCGTAGAGGCCGACGACCGAGGAGATGAGGATGACGCGGCCCCACTTGGCCCGCAGCATCCCCTTGGCGGCGCGCTTGACGACACGGAAGGCGCCGCCCAGGTTCGTCGAGACGACCGAGTCGAAGTCCTCCTCCGTCATACGCAGCAGCAGCGTGTCCTTCGTGATCCCGGCGTTCGCGACGACCACCCCGACGGGGCCGAGCTGCTGCTCGACCTCGGTGTACGCGGCATCGAGGGAGGCGGCGTCGGTGACGTCGGCCCGGACCGTCAGCGTCCCCTCGGGCCCCTCGCCCGATCGAGCGGTCACGGCGACCGTGTAGCCCTCCGAGACGAATCGCTCGGCGATCGCGCGGCCGATGCCGCGGTTGCCTCCGGTGACGAGGACGACGCGCTCGTGGGACATGTTTCTCCTTGCTCCGAGCCGGGTGAACCGCACCAGCCTAGCGGCGCGCACGGCGGGTAGGCTGGGGGTCACCTCGCCTGAAGGAGACGGACGTGACCGACGCCACGAACACCCCGCCGCAGCCCTCCGACGTGCCGCCGGCCCCGCCCGCCGCGGGCGCCTCGTACCCGCCCGCCCCGCCGTACGCGCCGCCCGCCGCGCATGCCCAGCCCGCCTACGGCGAGCAGCAGACCGGCACGCCGCAGCCCTACGCGCAGCCGCCCTACGGCCAGCAGCCGTACGCTCAGCCCGCCTACGGGCAGCAGCCCTACGGGCAGCCCGCCTACGGCTACGCGCCGCCCCGGCCCAACAACGTCCTCGCGATCATCTCGCTCGTCGCCTCGATCGCCGGGGTGACGTTCATCCCCCTCATCGGTTCGATCGCCGGTGTCATCACAGGCCACATGTCGCTCAAGCAGCTCAAGACCTCCGGTGAGAACGGCCGCGGCATGGCAGTCGCCGGCACCATCATCGGCTGGATCGGCACGGGCTTCTGGCTGCTGCTGATCCTCATCTGGGTGATCGCGGCCATCGCGATCGCCGCCTCGATCCCGTCCATGGGCCAGATCTCCTAGGAGCCCTCCCACGTCCCGCCGCACCAAGCACGACTCGACACCGTCCGCGACCTCGCTCGCCACGGCGCCGGAGGTCGACGCACGCTCGCGCACCCGTCGCTACGTCATCATGATGACCGTCCGCGTGGTCTGCTTCATCCTGATGGTCACCGTCACCCCGTACGGGTGGCAGACCTGGATCTTCGCGGCCGGCGCTGCAGTCCTGCCCTACCTCGCCGTGGTCGTGGCCAACGTCGGGAACGGCGACGAAGTCGTCGTGGCCGAACGCCCGTCGCGCGAGATCGACGCGGCACCGACGGCATCCGCTCCCCCGCCGAAACCGGACGAGAACGTGATCAGGATCCAGGAGACCCCGCCCCGGGAGGAGCGATGACCAGCCCGCAGTGCTCGCGCGCGGGATGCCGCGCCGACGCGCAGTGGCAGGTCGTGTGGCGGAACCCCCGCATCCACTCGGCCGACCGGCGCAAGGTGTGGACCGCTTGCCCCGACCACGTCGGGTTCCTCCGCGACTACCTCGCGTCGCGGAGCTTCCCCGTCGAGGTCCTCGCGCTCGACACCGCACCCGCCTCGTGAACCGCGACACGGCGCTGCGCTGGAGCGGATACGTCGCCATGGCGATCGTGTTCGCGATCGCCTGCGCGTTCCTGTCGAACTGGCAGTTCTCGCGCAACGCGGAACGGGATGCCGAGCTCGCACTCGTCGCCGACAACTATTCGCGCGAGCCGGTCGCCCTCCGCGACCTCATCCCCGCCGGGCAGGACCTCGTCGCGAGCGACGAGTGGCGTCCCGTCGAGATCCGCGGTGAGTACCTCACGGATCGGACGCTGCTCGTGCGCAACCGACCCCACGGCGGCACGAGCGCCTTCGAGGTCCTCGTGCCCTTCCGGACGGACGACGGTCGCGTGGTCGTGATCGATCGCGGCTGGGTCCCGCCCGGCGACGACCAGCCGGAGCCCGACCGCGTCCCCGCGCCGCCGACGGGCGAGGTCACCGTCGTCGGCCGCCTGCAGCCCGGCGAGCCGCCAGTGCGCGAGGGTCGCTCCGCCCCCGAGGGGCAGGTCGCCACGATAGATCTCACCCTCATCGCGCAGATGACGGGCCAGGCAGGCGACATGATCGACTCCGCCTACGTCCTGATGACCGAGGAGACCCCCGCGCCGGCGGAACGCCCGCAGCAGCTGGAGGATCCGTCGGCCGACCCGGGCCCGTACCTCTCGTACGCGATCCAGTGGATCCTCTTCGCCGTCATGGGATTCGCCTTCATCTGGTACATGATCCGGACCGAGATCCGACACCGGCGCGAGGACGAGGAAGACGGCGGGCGCACGCGCCCTTCCCGGCCGCAGCGACGGCGCGACCGCGACATGGAGGCCGAGGACGAGCTCCTCGACGCCCGCTGACCGTGGCGGGCGGGCGTCCGTCAGGCCAGGGTGATGAGGTCGATGTAGTCGCGACCCCAGATATCCTCGACCCCGTCGGGCAGGATCAGCACACGCTCGGGGTTCAGGGCCTCCACGGCGCCCTCGTCGTGCGAGACGAGCACGACCGCGCCCTCGTAGTGCGCGAGCGCCCCGAGGATCTCCTCACGGGAGGCCGGGTCGAGGTTGTTCGTGGGCTCGTCGAGCAGCAGCATGTTGGCCGACGAGACGACGAGCGTCGCCAGGGACAGTCGCGTCTTCTCGCCGCCCGAGAGCACCCCGGCCGGCTTCAGCACGTCGTCGCCGGTGAACAGGAAGGAGCCCAGCACTTTGCGCGCCTCGGTGGCGGTGATGTCCGGCGCGGCCGACATCATGTTGTCGAGGACCGAGCGGCTGACGTCGAGGTTCTCGTGCTCCTGCGCGTAGTACCCGATCTTCAGCCCGTGACCGGGCTCGATGATCCCGGTGTCCGCCTTGTCGACGCCCGCGAGGATGCGCAGCAGCGTCGTCTTGCCGGCGCCGTTGAGCCCGAGGACCACGACGCGGGACCCGCGGTCGATGGCGAGGTCGACGCCCGCGAAGATCTCGAGCGAGCCGTAGGACTTCGACAGGTTCTTCGCCATGAGCGGCGTCTTGCCGCAGGGCGCGGGCTTCGGGAACCGCAGCTTCGCGACCCGGTCGTCCTGACGGACGTCGTCGAGACCGGCGAGCAGCTTCTCGGCGCGGGCCACCATCTGGTGGGCGGCGGCGGCCTTGCTGGCCTTCGCGCCGAAGCGCGCAGCCTGCTGCTGCAGTGCCGTCGCCTTCTTCTCGGCGTTCGCGCGCTCCTTGCGGCGCCGCTCCTCGTCCGCCGCACGCTGACGCAGGTAGTTCTTCCAGTTCATGTTGTAGACGTCGATGACCTGACGCATGGCGTCGAGGTAGAACACCCGGTTGACCGTCTCGCCGACGAGGTCGATGTCGTGGCTGATCACGATCAGCCCGCCCTTGTACCCCTTCAGGAACTCCCGCAGCCACACGACGCTGTCGGCGTCGAGGTGGTTCGTCGGCTCGTCGAGGATCATCGTCTGCGCGTCGGAGAAGAGGATGCGGGCGAGCTCGATGCGTCGCCGCTGTCCACCCGACAGCGTCTTCAACGGCTGATCGAGGATCCGGTCGGGCAGGGAGAGGTTGTGGGCGATCGACGCCGCCTCCGCCTCGGCCGCGTATCCCCCGAGCGCCTCGAAGCGCTCCGTGAGCGAGGCGTACTTCCGCATGGCGCGGTCGGCGACGGCGGCATCCGTCGACGCCATCTGGTCGGCCGTCTCGCGCATGCCGATGACGAGGGAGCCGAGTCCGCGGGCGTCGAGGATGCGGGTGCGGGCGAGCATCTCGGGGTCGCCCGACCGCGGGTCCTGCGGCAGGTATCCGAGCTCGCCGCTGCGGTCGACCTTGCCGTCCGCGGGCAGCAGGTCGCCGGCGAGGACCTTCGTCAGGGTGGTCTTGCCGGCCCCGTTGCGGCCGACGAGACCGATCTTGTCGCCCGGCGAGACGCGGAAGGAGACATCGGACATGAGGGTGCGCGCACCGACGCGGATCTCGAGATCGTGCACGGCGAGCACAGCAGACGTCCGTTCTTCCTGGGGAGGCGGCCGAGTGGCCAAACCCCCAGTATACGGCGCGGATCAAGGACGATCAGGCCGGTCCCGGATGGGTTCCTAAGTTTCCGCCCGCCCCAGGTTCGTTGTAAGGTTAGGCGACCCTAATCACTTTCCCAGGAGACCTCTGTGCCTCGCATCCGCACTGCGTTCGCCCTCGCCGCAGCATCCGCCCTCCTCCTCACCGGCTGCGCCACCACGGCCGCCGCTCCCGCCGGGACGACGTCTTCGGACGGCGCCACCACGGCGGGCGGCGCGTTCCCCGTCACCATCACGCACGCGTTCGGTACGACGACGATCGAGAGCAAGCCCGAGCGGGTCGCGACGGTGTCCTGGGCCAATCAGGAGGCGGCGCTCGCCCTCGGTGTCGTGCCGGTCGGCATGCCCGCCGTCACCTGGGGCGACGACGACGGCGACGGCATCCTCCCCTGGGTCGAGGACAAGCTCGAGGAGATGGGCGCCGAGACCCCCGTGCTCTTCGACGAGGCCGACGGTTTCGACTACGAGGCGATCGCCGACACGGCGCCCGACGTCATCCTCGCTGCGTACTCCGGCATGACGAAGGAGGAGTACGAGACCCTCAGCAAGATCGCGCCGGTCGTCGCCTACCCCGACGTCGCGTGGGGCACCACCTGGCAGGAGCTCACCGTCATCAACGGCACCGCGCTGGGCCTGAAGGACGAGGCCGAGACCCTCGTCGACGACCTCACCACCCAGCTCGGCGACCTCACCGCGGGACAGCCCGACATCGCGGACAAGACCGTCATGTTCAGCTCGTTCGACGCGACCAACCTCGCCGAGATCGGCTTCTACTCCGAGCAGGATCCGCGCCAGCTGTTCCTGCAGGACCTCGGCATGGAGCCCGCCGCGACGGTCGCCGAGCAGTCGAAGGGCACCGACCAGTTCTGGATCACGAACAGCACGGAGGAGATCGAGCGTTTCAACGACCTCGACGTCCTCGTGACCTACGGAGACGACACGACGCTGGCGACGATGCAGG
Source organism: Microbacterium oleivorans (assembly GCF_001644225.1). Classification (GTDB taxonomy): domain Bacteria; phylum Actinomycetota; class Actinomycetes; order Actinomycetales; family Microbacteriaceae; genus Microbacterium; species Microbacterium gawkjiense. The sequence goes on from NZ_LSTV01000001.1 coordinate 1,232,392, forward strand.
CCGACCCGCTGCTGTCGCGGATCCCTGCGGTCGCCGACGGTTCCGTGGTAGTCCTCCCGTTGGCAAACGCGCCGCTTTCCGCCGCCGCCAACCCGAGCCCGCTGTCGATCCCGAACTCGCTGACGGCCGACTACGTCGACCTCATCGGCGAAGCGGCCGCCAAGGTCTCCGACTAATCCGGAACGGTTCGCCGCTCTCACGATGACCGCTCTCGCACCCGCGCCCGCCGCCGCCTCGACCGCGTCCCTCCGACGCCGGTCGGGGCGGCGGCGGGTGCTGTGGGTGCTGGTCCTCGCGGTCGCAGTGGCGGTCATCTGCGTACTGTCGGTCACCTTCGGCAACCGGACGGTGGACGCATCGCAGATCATCGCCGGTCTGACGGGTGATCTGACGACGACGGATGCCGCTGCCGTCGCGCGCCGGGTGCCCCGCACCATCCTCGCCCTCCTGGTCGGAGCCTCCCTCGCGGTAGCCGGTGCCGTCATGCAGGGCGTCACCCGCAACCCCCTGGCCGACCCTCAGATCCTCGGCATCAACGGCGGCGCGTCGCTCGCCGTCGTGACCGGGCTCGCCTTCTTCGGCGTGACGAGCGCCCTGGGCTACATTTGGCTCGCGATGCTGGGCGCCGCGCTCGCGGCACTCTTCGTCTACACCATCGGGTCGCTCGGCCGCGGCGGCGCGAGCCCCCTGAAGCTCGCCCTCGCCGGTGCCGCGACCGCCGTCGCCTTTACCTCGCTCATCAGCGCGATCCTGCTCCCCCGGATCGACGTCATGAGCGTCTTCCGGTTCTGGCAGATCGGCGGCGTGGGCGGCGCGACGACGCAGAACATCCTCCTCGTCCTCCCCTTCCTCGTCGTCGGCATGGTCATCTGCGTCACCTCGGCGGCGGCGTTGAACGCCCTCGCCCTCGGCGACGACCTCGCGACCGGCCTGGGGCAGAAGGTCCGGACGGCGCGACTGCTGTCCGCCCTCGGCGCGGTGATCCTCTGCGGCGCTGCCACCGCGGTCGCCGGACCCATCGGCTTCGTCGGACTCATCGTGCCCCACGTCTGCCGCCTGCTCGTCGGCCCCGACCACCGCTGGCTGCTCCCCGTCTCGGCCCTCGTCGGCGCAGGTCTGCTCACCGTCGCTGACGTCGTCGGACGCGTCATCGCGCGGCCTCAGGAGGTCGAGGTCGGCGTCGTCACCGCTTTGATCGGTGCTCCGTTCTTCATCGCCATCGTCCGCCGACAGAAGATGCGTGCCCTGTGACCGCCCTCGCCCCCGCGCCGACCACCCTGGCCGCCGTCACGTCGGGGCGGGCACGTCGTGCGCGCCGCCGCATCCTCGTCACCGGCGGACTCCTCGTCGCCGTGCTGGCGACGTATCTCGTCTCGCTGATGGTCGGACAGACCTTCTACACGCCCGCCGAGGTGTGGGCGGTGATGACCGGACAGACGGTGCCGGGTGCGTCCTTCACGGTCGGCGAGCTGCGATTGCCGCGATCGACCGTCGCCCTGCTGACGGGACTGTGCTTCGGCATGGGCGGTGCCGTCTTCCAGACGCTGCTGCGCAACCCGCTGGCCAGCCCCGACATCATCGGGATCAACGCGGGCGCGAGCGCGGCGGCCGTCGTGGGCATCGTCTTCCTCTCGCTCTCGGGGACCGCCGTCTCGGTCCTCGCGACCGTCGCCGCGGTCGGCACCGCGCTGACGATCTACCTCCTCGCGTTCAAGGACGGCGGTGCCGGGGCGCGCTTCATCCTCATCGGCATCGGTGTCGCCGCGATCTTCAACAGCGTCGTCGCCTACGTGCTCTCGCGCGCGGCCGAGTGGGATCTGCAGGCCGCGATGCGGTGGATCACCGGCAGCCTCAACAGCGCATCGTGGAACGAGGTCGTCCCGCTGGCAGGGGCGATGGTCGTCGTCGTCCCCGTCCTGCTGTGGCTGACCCGCGACCTGGAGCTCATGCGGCTGGGCGACGAGGCGGCGGCCGCCCTCGGCGTCCCCGTCGAGCGGCGGCGCATCCTCCTCATCGTCGCAGCGGTCGTGCTGCTCGCCTTCGCGACGGCGGCCGTCGGCCCCATCTCCTTCGTCGCCTTCCTGTCGGGCCCCATCGCCGCGCGGATGCTGGGCCCCGTCGGCTCCCCCGTCCTGGTCGCGGGCCTGTTCGGCTCCTTCCTGGTGCTGCTCGCCGACCTCACCGGGCAGTACCTGCTCGGGATGCGTCTGCCCGTGGGCGTCGTGACCGGTGTCCTCGGCGCGCCCTACCTGATCTTCCTTCTCATCCGCAGCAGCCGCTCGGGAGGCTCCCTATGACCGCGGAACGCACCCTCCACGCCTCCGGCCTGAAGCTGGCCTACGGCGACCGCCTCATCGTCGACGACCTCGACCTCGTCGTCCCGCCCGGGCGGATCACGGCGATCGTCGGCGCCAACGCGTGCGGCAAGTCCACGTTGCTCAAGTCGATGGCGCGACTGCTGGCCCCCCGCGCGGGGCAGGTGCTGCTGGACGGCAAGGACATCCACAAGCTGCCGACGAAGCAGGTGGCGCGCGAACTCGGCCTCCTCCCGCAGTCCCCGATCGCCCCCGAGGGCATCGCCGTCTCGGACCTCGTCGGCCGCGGGCGCACGCCCCACCACGGACCGCTCTCGCGATGGAGCCGTGCGGATGACGAGGCCGTCGCCGCCGCCCTCGACGCCACGGACACCGCCGCCCTCGCGGACCGCGCGGTGGACGAGCTCTCGGGAGGCCAGCGGCAGCGTGTCTGGATCGCCATGGCGCTGGCGCAGCAGACCGACGTGCTCCTCCTCGATGAACCGACGACGTTCCTGGACGTCAGCCACCAGGTCGACGTCCTCGACCTGCTGACCGATCTGAACCGGCGCTCCGGCACCACGATCGTGATGGTCCTGCACGACCTCAACCTGGCGGCGCGGTACGCCGATCATCTCGTCGCGATGGCCGGTGGTCGCCTGTACGCCGCCGGAGACCCGGGCGAGATCCTGACTGCCGAGACCGTCAAGGACGTCTTCGGCATGGACAGCCGCGTCATCCCCGATCCGCTCACCGGCCGCCCGATGGTCCTCCCCATCGGCCGCCATCACGTCCCCGCCGGCGTCTGACCGCACGAAAGCCGAGACCCCCATGTCCCTGAGCACGATGAACTTCTTCCGCGCCCCCGTCGCCGCGGTCACCGACCTCACACCCAGCTTCCGGCGGTTCACGTTCCGCGACGAGGCGCTCGGCGCATACGGCGACCCCGGATTCGACCAGCGGGTCAAGATCATGTTCCCGACGCCGACCGCCTCGCTGGAGGCGATGCCGACGGATGCCGACTGGTACGACCGCTGGCGCGCCATGCCCGAGGAGACGCGTCCCGTCATGCGGACTTACACGACGCGTGCGGTGCGGAGCTCCGCCGGCGAGGTCGACATCGACATGGTCGCGCACGACGTGATGGGCCCGGCGTCCGCGTGGATCGCCGACGCCAAGGCGGGCGACGAGGTCCTGATCCTGGCCCCGACCACCGAGCACACCGGCGTCAGCTACGGTATCGACTTCGTGCCGCCGGCCCGGACCGACGCCATCCTGCTCGCCGGCGACGAGACGGCGGCCCCCGCGATCGCGCGGATCCTGGAGCAGCTCCCCGCGGACGCGCGCGGTGTCGTCGTCCTCGAGCTCCCGCACCCGAACGACGTCGCCTACGTGCCCTCGCACCCGGGCTTCGAGCTGATCATCGAGGCGCGCGGCGGGGAGGACCGTCGCCACGAGCACCTGATCTCCGCGGTGGCCGATGTCGCCCGTCGCCTCGCCCCCGGCGGGATCGGGGCCGAGGTCGAGGAGATCGACGTCGACCACGACATCCTCTGGGAGGTCCCCCGCACGGCGAAGGGCGGCGCCGCGCTGAAGAGCGCCCCCCTCTACGCGTGGCTCGCGGGTGAGGCATCCGCCATCAAGGCACTCCGTCGTCACCTCGTCAGCGAGGTCGGCGTCGACCGACGCGCCGTCGCCTTCATGGGCTACTGGCGCCTGGGCCGCTCGGAGAACTGACCTGCGGCACGCGAAAGGGGCGGTGCGACGTGGTCGCACCGCCCCTTTCGCGGATTCGGTCAGATCGAGAAGCCGAGCGCGCGCATCATGTCGCGGCCGTCGTCAGTGATCCGCTCGGGGCCCCACGGCGGCATCCACACCCAGTTGATCCGGAAGCGGTCGACGACGCCGTCCAGCGCCTGTCCGGTCTGCTCCTCGAGCACGTCCGTCAGCGGGCAGCCGGCGGAGGTCAGGGTCATGTGGATGACGAGGGCGTCGTTCTCGTCATCCCACCCGAGGTCGTAGATGAGCCCCAGGTCGACGACGTTGACCCCGAGTTCGGGGTCCATGACGTCCTTGAGGGCCTCGGTGACCTCGTCGTACTTCTCGGGTGCGAGCGTCTCGGTCATGCGACGATCCTAGGCCTGCTCGCCCGCGACGGGGGCGAGGAAACGGTCGTACCCCTCGTCCTCGAGGCGCGCGGCGAGCTCGGGACCGCCCTCTTCGGCCACGCGGCCGTTCACGAGCACGTGGACGAAGTCGGGCTGGATGTAGCGGAGGATGCGGGTGTAGTGCGTGATCAGGAGCACACCCATGTCGGTCTGCTCCTTGGCACGGTTCACACCCTCGGACACGATCTTCAGCGCGTCGACGTCGAGGCCCGAGTCGGTCTCGTCGAGCACGGCGAGCTTCGGCTTGAGGAGCTCGAGCTGGAGGATCTCGTGACGCTTCTTCTCACCGCCGGAGAACCCCTCGTTCACGTTGCGCGCGGCGAACTTCGGGTCCATCCGCAGGTTCTGCATCGCCTGCTTGACGTCCTTGGTCCACGAACGGATCGACGGCGCCTCGCCGTCGACGGCCGTCTTCGCGGTGCGCAGGAAGTTGGTCACCGTCACACCGGGGATCTCGACCGGGTACTGCATCGCGAGGAACAGGCCGGCGCGGGCGCGCTCGTCGACCGACATCGCGAGGACGTCCTCGCCGTCGAGCGTGATGGTGCCGCCGGTGACGGTGTACTTCGGATGGCCCGCGATCGTGTAGGCGAGGGTCGACTTGCCGGAACCGTTGGGGCCCATGATGGCGTGGGTCTCGCCCGTGCGGACGGTCAGGGTCACGCCGTTCAGGATCGGGGTCTCGCCGGCTTCCGTCTCGACCGTCACGTGGAGGTCGCGGATCTCGAGGACAGACATGTCAGCTTCTTTCTTCAGTTCACGGCTTTGGTCACGGCGGGGTCGATGAGGATGTCGTCCCCGTCGATCGTGACCTCGTAGACGGGCACCGGCTCGTAGGCCGGCAGGTTCAGTGGGCGCCCGGTGCGCAGCGAGAACGCCGACCCGTGCGCCCAGCACTCGAGCGAGTCGCCTTCGACGAAACCGTCGGCCAGGGAGATGTCGCCGTGCGTGCAGGTGTCGCCGATCGCGTGCACCTCGCCCTGGCCGTCCAGCACGACGGCGATCGCGACGCCGTCGACCTCGACGCGCACGGCCGTGTCCTGCGTCAGGTCGCTCAGCTGCAGCACCTTCTGGGCGGTCATGCGTCGCTCCCGCCGGCCAGCTCCGCCTCGATCGCGGCGATGAACTCGTCCTCGAGCGAGGGGATGCCGATCTTCTGCACGATCTCGGCGAGGAAGCCGAGGACGACCAGACGTCGGGCCTGCTCCTCGTCGATCCCGCGAGCCTGCAGGTAGAACAGCTGCTCGTCGTCGAAGCGTCCGGTCGCACTGGCGTGCCCGGCGCCGACGATGTCACCCGTCTCGATCTCGAGGTTCGGGATGGAGTCGGCGCGCGCACCGTCGGTGAGGACGAGGTTGCGGTTCGCCTCGTAGGAGTCGGTGCCCACGGCATCCGGTCCGATGAGGACGTCGCCGATCCAGACCGTGCGGGCCGACGCACCCTGCAGCGCACTCTTGTAGAGCACGTCGCCGTTCGTGTGGGCGCCCTTGTGGTGCAGGTAGACCTGGCTCTCGAGGTGCTGGCCGGCGTCGGCGAAGGACAGCCCGTAGAGGCGTCCCTGCGCGCCGGCACCGGCGAGCTCGACCGACGGGTTGACGCGGACGAGTCCGCCGCCGAGGCTCACGACGATGTGCGTCAGCGACGCGTCGCGGTCGACGCGGGCCTGGTGCGCCGCGAGGTGCACGGCGTCGTCGTCCCAGCGCTGCACCGAGACGACCGTCAGGGCTGCACCGTCGCGCACGATGATCTCGACGTTCTGCGCCTGGGCCGCGGATCCCTCGTGCCGGAGCACGACCGTCCCGCGCGAGTTCGGCTGCGCCTCGATAACGACGTGCGCGTGAGCGACGCCGCCGCGACCGGTGAGGGTCACGATGACGGGCTCGTCGAGCTCGGCGTTCGCCGGGATGCGGATGAGCGGAGCCTCCGGCTCCTGCGACCACGCGATCGCGCTCACCACGTCCTCGGGACGGAAGACCTCGCCGCGGGGCGCCTCGTCCTTCTGCAGACGACGGTGCTCCACCGCATCCGGACCGGACACCTCGACGCCGATCACGTCGTGCGGGGCCTCCTCGTCGGCCAGCAGCGGAGCGACGCGGTCGAGCGGCGTGTGCTTCCAGTTGACCTCGCGGCCGGTCGGCGTGCCGAAGTCCGCGGGGTCGAACGACCACGGCCGCTCCGAGCGGGTCTGGACGGGAACGGTGGTCTCCGTCAGCGTCGCCGCAGGGTCGATGTGGCCCTTCGCATCGGATGCGGGGGCCTGAGTCGCTGTCGTCATCAGCCGACGGATCCTTCCATGCCCATCTCGATGAGCTTGTTCAGCTCGAGGGCGTACTCCATGGGCAGTTCGCGGGCGATCGGCTCGATGAAGCCGCGCACGATCATCGCCATCGCCTCGTCCTCGGGCATGCCGCGGCTCATGAGGTAGAACAGCTGCTCCTCGCTGACCTTCGAGACGGTCGCCTCGTGGCCGAGCTGGACGTCGTCGACGCGGATGTCGATGGCCGGGTAGGTGTCGGACCGCGAGATCGTGTCGACCAGCAGCGCGTCGCACCGGACGGTGTTGGCGGAGTGGTGCGCGTTCGCGTCCACCCGGACCTCTCCCCGGTACCCGGCACGACCGCCGCCGCGGGCGATCGACTTCGAGACGATCGAGGACTGCGTATGCGGCGCCATGTGGATCATCTTCGCGCCGGCATCCTGGTGCTGACCGGGACCGGCGAAGGCGACCGACAGCGTCTCGCCCTTCGCGTGCTCGCCCATCAGGTAGATCGACGGGTACTTCATCGTCACCTTCGAGCCGATGTTGCCGTCGACCCACTCCATGGTCGCGCCCTCGTGGGCGACGGCGCGCTTGGTGACGAGGTTGTAGACGTTGTTCGACCAGTTCTGGATCGTCGTGTAGCGCACGCGGGCGTTCTTCTTCACGATGATCTCGACGACGGCCGAGTGCAGCGAGTCGCTCTTGTAGATCGGCGCCGTGCAGCCCTCGATGTAGTGGACGTAGCTGTCCTCGTCAGCGATGATCAGGGTCCGCTCGAACTGACCCATGTTCTCGGTGTTGATGCGGAAGTAGGCCTGCAGCGGGATCTCGACGTGCACGCCCTTCGGGACGTAGACGAACGAGCCGCCCGACCAGACGGCGGTGTTCAGCGCGGCGAACTTGTTGTCTCCGGCGGGGATGACGGTGCCGAAGTACTCCTCGAAGAACTCGGGGTGCTCGCGCAGCGCCGTGTCGGTGTCCATGAAGATGACACCCTGCTGCTCCAGGTCCTCGCGGATCTGGTGGTAGACGACCTCGGACTCGTACTGCGCCGCGACACCGGCGACGAGGCGCTGACGCTCCGCCTCGGGGATGCCGAGCTTCTCGTACGTGTTGCGGATCTCCTCGGGGAGGTCCTCCCACGTCTGCGCCTGCTTCTCGGTGGAGCGCACGAAGTACTTGATGTTGTCGAAGTCGATGCCGGACAGATCGGCACCCCACGTCGGCATGGGCTTGCGCCCGAACAGCTGATACCCCTTCAGACGGGTCTTCAGCATCCACTCCGGCTCGTTCTTCAGCGAGGAGATCCCGCGGACCACGTCCTCGTTGATACCCCGCTGGGCGACGGCACCGGCGGCATCGGCGTCGTGCCAGCCGAATTCGTACACCCCCAGCCCTTCGAGCTCGGGACGGTCGATGAGCACATCCGACATGACTTTCCTCCTCACGGGCGGCAACGGTGTCATCCGTTCCGGCATTCCCTCCCGCGAGAGGAGTGCACGAGGGGGATGCCGCTGCTGGCCGCTCTGATGACGCGAGACCGCGCCTAGAATCGTTGTGCGGGCTGCGATGGGGATCGCGCTCGCCGACAGCTTCATTCTACAGGCACGGCCATCCCCCGCGGCGTGCCGGCCCTCGCCCGGAGGCGACCCATGCTGATCACCGCGTCGACACCGACCGCCCCGCCGACGACCCGGGTCCCACGCCTGCTGCGCGTCGTCGCGTGGCTGTCGTTCCTCGCCGAGACCCTCATCATCGGGACCGGCGGCGCCGTGCGTCTGACCGGTTCGGGCCTCGGCTGCCCGACCTGGCCGACCTGCACGGCGGACTCGCTCGTCGCGACTCCCGAGATGGGCATCCACGGTGTGATCGAATTCGGCAACCGCACGCTGACGGGCCTCGTCGGCATCCTCGCCCTCGCCGTCGTCGTCCTCGTGTGGCGGATGCGTCGCACCCGCCGCGACCTCTTCGTCCTGGCGCTCATCGTGCTCGGAGGCGTCGTCGCCCAGGCGGTCGTCGGCGGCATCACCGTCCTCACCGGCCTCAACCCCTTCATCGTCGGGTTCCACTACGTCGTGTCGCTCGTCCTCGTCTGCGTGTGCGCCGCGTTCCTCGTCCGCCTCGACGAGCCCGGCGGCGCCCGCGTACGCGTGGTCCCTGCCTGGTACGCGCGCCTGGCGCATCTCACCACCGGCGTCCTGGCCCTGACCATCGCGTTCGGTGTGCTCACGACCGGAGCGGGTCCCCACTCCGGTGACGCCGCCGCCGGCCGCAACGGATTCAACGCCGAGATCCTCGAGCACGTGCACGCGTGGCCCGGGTACGCGCTGCTCGCGCTCACGGTGACCCTCGCCGTGGTGGCGTGGCGCCAGGGGCTCCCCACTCGGACGTGGGTGGGCGTCCTACTGGCCGCCGAAACCGTGCAGATCCTCGTCGGCCTCTACCAGGCGCGCAACGGCCTGCCCGAGCTCGCCGTCGGCGTCCACATGGTGCTCGCCGCCCTCACCGCCGCGGCGATGACCGTCGTCGTCCTGCGGCTGAAGGCGCCGGCGCACACCGAAACCTCATAGGCGGCGCATCGGTTCCGTCAGGGTGGGCCGGGAACAGTGGCCCGGGTCGCCCGAGAGCGGGCGACCTCGACCCGGGGGAGAATCGATGAACACCCGCCCCCGCCTGACCCGCAGCATCCCGTTCTGGCTGCTCTTGGCCGGCTCGCTCGCATCAGGAGCCGCCGGCGGCGTCGTCCTCATGGACAAGCTCGCGAAGATGGAGACGGCCCTGACCGCCGGCACCGCGACCGGAGTGGACGTCTACGTCGGCCAGATCTGGGCGGTCCTCGGCGCGATCCTCGTGGGCGTCGGCGCCATCGGCCTGCTGCTCGCCTTCACGCTCGGAGCGCTCCGCGCCTTCACCGTCGCCCCGCGCGCACAGCGGGCCGCGGACGACGGGCGCGTCGACGACGAGCCCGCGACCGCGCAGAACGCAGCAGCGACGGAGGACGCTCCGGCGTCCGCCGCCCAGGACGCGTCCGACACGACGCCGCAGCCCGTGCTGGACGGCGCCGGACGCTGATCGCCTCGATCGGCCCGCTGCGTCAGAAGGGCAGCAGCGGGTCGATCGCGATCGCGACGAACAGCAGGGTCAGGTACGTGATCGACGCGTGGAACACGCGCATCGGACGGACCTTCTCACCGCGGACGGCGCGCGCGTAGAGCACGTGGGACTCGTAGATGAACCAGCCGCCCAGCACGAGAGCCGACGCGGTGTAGACGAGGCCCATCGGCGCGACGGGGATCAGCAGGAGAGAGCTCGCCACCGTCGCCCACGCGTAGAGGATGACCTGGAGTCCCACCTGCGTGCCGTTGCGCGTCGCGCCCAGCATCGGGACGTCCACCTCGGCGTAGTCGCCCTTGTACTTCATCGAGAGCGGCCAGTAGTGCGGCGGCGTCCAGAGGAACACCAGGAGGAAGAGGATGAACGGGGTCCACGTGAGCGACCCGGTGACGGCCGACCAGCCGATGATGACCGGGAAGCACCCGGCGATCCCGCCCCAGACGATGTTCTGCTCGGTGCGACGCTTGAGCAGGATCGTGTAGATCACGACGTAGAAGAAGATGGCGCCGGCGCTGAGGGCCGCCGCGACCCAGTTGGTGAAGAACCAGAGCCAGACCGTCGAGACGACGGCGAGGGTCCACGAGAAGACGAGCGCCCCGCGCGGCGTGACCTCGCCCGTCACGAGCGGACGGTTCTCGGTCCGCTTCATGTGCGCGTCGATGTCGCGGTCCAGATACATGTTGAAGGATGCCGCCGACCCGGCACTCATCGCACCGCCGACGACGGTGGCCAGGATCAACCAGAGATCGGGCAGTCCGTTCGCCGCGAGGAACATGACCGGGATGGTCGTGACCAGCAGCAGCTCCAGGACGCGCGGCTTCGTCAACTGGACGTACGCGCGGACGGTGCGGCCGAACGACTGTCGAGCGGGCGCGGATACGCGCGCGCCGGTGTCCGTGAGTGCCATCGCCCCTGCCGTGTAGATCGTCCGATCGAGTCTACGCCATCCCTCGGACGGGGTCCCTCCGCGCCCGCTCCCCGGCTTCGCTCACAGCGCACGTCACACAGCGTCGACCCGGCCTCGTCGAGGGGCTCGGATGGATATGCTGAAAATCCCGGCGTCAGGCGCCCCCTTCTTCTTCCTGGGAAGCGGACGCCCGCGCGGACTCACCGACGAAAGGCTTCCAGGTGTCAGAGCTGGTTTGGGACGAGATCGATCGGCGCGCGGTGGACACCGCGCGCGTGCTGGCGGCGGACGCCGTCGAGAAGGTCGGTAACGGCCACCCCGGAACGGCCATGAGCCTGGCCCCGGCCGCGTACCTGCTCTACCAGCGGGTGCTGCGCCACGACCCGACCGACACCCACTGGCTCGGACGCGATCGCTTCATCCTCTCCGCGGGCCACTCGTCGCTGACGCAGTACGTCCAGCTCTACCTCGGCGGCTTCGGGCTCGAGCTCGACGACCTCAAGGCGCTGCGTACGTGGGGCTCGCTGACCCCGGGACACCCCGAGTACGGACACACCAAGGGCGTCGAGATCACGACCGGCCCGCTGGGTCAGGGCCTGGCCTCGGCCGTCGGCTTCGCGTACGCCGCCCGCTACGAGCGCGGTCTCTTCGACCCCGAGGCGGAGGCCGGCACGTCACCCTTCGACCACCACGTGTTCGTCATCGCCGGCGACGGCGACCTGCAGGAGGGTGTGACGGCCGAGGCCGGTTCGCTCGCCGGTCACCAGCAGCTCGGCAACCTCATCGCGGTCTACGACTCGAACCAGATCTCGATCGAGGACGACACGAACGTCGCCTTCACCGAAGACGTGCAGAAGCGCTACGAGGCGTACGGCTGGCAGGTCCAGACGGTCGACTGGAAGAAGACGGGTGAATACGTCGAGGACGTCGCCGCCCTCTACGACGCGATCAAGGCGGCCAAGGCCGAGACGTCGAAGCCCTCGCTCATCATCCTCAAGACGATCATCGGATGGCCCGCCCCGGGCAAGCAGAACACCGGCAAGATCCACGGTTCCGCGCTCGGCGCGGACGAACTGGCCGCGACGAAGAAGGTGCTCGGCTTCGACCCCGAGCAGAGCTTCGCCGTCGCCGACGACGTGATCGCGCACACGCGCGCCCTCGCCGAGCGCGGTGCCGCCGACCGTGCCGCCTGGCAGGAGTCCTTCGATGCCTGGGCCGCGGCGAACCCCGAGCGCAAGGCGCTGCTCGACCGTCTCGAAGCGGCCACGCTGCCCGAGGGCATCGAGGACGCACTCCCCGTGTTCGAGCCCGGCAAGGACGTCTCCACGCGCGCCGCATCCGGACTCGTCATCAACGCCCTCGCCGCCGAGCTGCCCGAGCTGTGGGGCGGATCCGCGGACCTCGCGGAGTCCAACCTCACGACGATCAAGGACGCCAAGAGCTTCATCCCGGCCGAGTGGTCGACCCACGAGTGGTCGGGCGACCCCTACGGGCGCGTGCTGCACTTCGGCATCCGCGAGCACGCGATGGGCGCCATCGTCAACGGCATCAAGCTGCACGGTCCGACCCGCCCCTTCGGCGGTACGTTCCTGATCTTCAGCGACTACATGCGTCCCGCCGTGCGCCTCGCCGCCCTCATGGACATCCCCTCGGTGTTCGTCTGGACCCACGACTCGGTCGCCCTCGGTGAGGACGGCCCAACGCACCAGCCGATCGAGCAGCTGGCGACCCTGCGGCTCATCCCGAACTTCACGGTCGTCCGTCCCGCCGACGCCAACGAGACCGCTGCGGCGTGGCTCGAGATCCTGCGCCGCCAGGGCGGTCCGACCGGCATCGCGCTGACGCGTCAGAACATCGCGGTCTTCCCGCGCGGCGAGAACGGTTTCGCCACGACCGAGGGAGTCGCGAAGGGTGCGTACACCCTGCTCGAGGCGCCCGAGGGCGAGCCCGACGTGATCCTCATCGCGACCGGCTCCGAGGTCCAGCTGGCCGTCGCCGCCCGCGAGACGCTCGCCGCCGAAGGGATCGGCGCGCGCGTCGTGTCGGCTCCGAGCCTCGAGTGGTTCGCGGAGCAGGATGCCGCCTACCGCGAGTCCGTGCTCCCGGCATCCGTCAAGGCGCGTGTCTCGGTCGAGGCCGGCGCGACCGGCCTGTGGCGCGGCATCGTCGGCGACAGCGGACGCACCGTCGGCATCGACCACTTCGGCGCCTCCGCCGACTACAAGACCCTGTTCGAGAAGTTCGGCGTCACCGCCGATGCGGTCGTCGAAGCGGCCCGCGCAACCGTCAAGGAGAACGCATGAGCACCCCCACCGAGGACCTGTCCGGCGCCGGCGTCAGCATCTGGCTCGACGACCTGTCGCGATCGCGGATCGACACCGGCAACCTGGCGCAGCTGATCGAGACGCGTGACGTCGTCGGCGTCACCACCAACCCGTCGATCTTCCAGGCCGCCATCGGCAACACGGAGGACGACTCGTACGATGCGCCGCTCCAGGCCCTCGCGGCCCAGGGCGCCGACGTCGACACCGCGATCTTCGAGATCACGACCACCGACGTCCGCGACGCGGCCGACATCTTCCGTCCGGTCTTCGACCGCACGAACGGCGTCGACGGCCGGGTCTCGATCGAGGTCTCCCCCGACCTCGCCCACGACACCGACGCGACGGTGGCGCAGGCGAAGGAACTGTGGGCGAAGGTCGACCGGCCGAACACGCTCATCAAGATCCCCGCGACGCTCGCCGGTCTCCCGGCGATCAGCGCCGTCCTGGCAGAGGGCATCTCGGTCAACGTCACCCTGATCTTCAGCCTCGAGCGGTACGCGGCGGTCATCGACGCCTACCTCGAGGGCGTGCGCCGGGCGAAGGAGAACGGGCACGACATCGCCACCATCCACTCGGTGGCGTCGTTCTTCGTCTCGCGCGTGGACACCGAGGTCGACAAGCGTCTCGAGGCGATCGGCACGGACGCGGCGGCATCCCTCAAGGGCAAGGCCGGGATCGCGAACGCCCGACTCGCCTACGAGCTCTTCGAGAAGCGGTTCGCCGAGCCGGCCGCCCTCGAGCTCATCGCGGCGGGCGCGAACGTCCAGCGCCCCCTGTGGGCGTCGACGGGCGTCAAGGACCCGGCGCTCCCCGACACCCTCTACGTCACCGAGCTCGTCGCTCCCGGCACCGTCAACACGATGCCCGAGAAGACACTCGAGGCGACCTTCGATCACGGGAAGATCACCGGCGACACCGTGACCGGGTCGTACGAGGACGCCCACCGTGTCTTCGACCAGCTCGCCGAGGCGGGCATCGATCTGGTGGACGTCACCCAGGTCCTCGAGGACGAGGGTGTCGAGAAGTTCATCGTCTCGTGGCACGACCTGCAGGGCACGGTGCGCACGGCCCTCGACAGCGCACGCTGACCGATGGCTGCGGAGATCTCGCGGGGGAACAACCCCCTCCGCGATCCGGATGATCGGCGCCTCAACCGCATCGCGGGACCCAGCGCGCTCGTGATCTTCGGCGTGACGGGCGACCTGTCGCGCAAGAAGCTCATGCCGGCGGTGTACGACCTCGCGAACCGGGGGCTGCTCCCCCCCGGGTTCGCGCTGGTCGGTTTCGCCCGACGCGACTGGGAGGACCAGGACTTCGCGAAGGTCGTCTACGACGCGGTGCGGCAGCACGCGCGCACGCCCTTCCGCGAGGAGACGTGGAACCAGCTGCTTCAGGGCATCCGCTTCGTGCAGGGCGAGTTCGACGACGCGGCATCCTTCGCCCGGCTCCGCGAGACCGTGGAGCGTCTCGACACCGAGCGCGGCACCATGGGAAACCACGCGTACTACCTCTCGATCCCGCCGAAGGACTTCCCGGTCGTCGCACGCCAGCTGCGCGACTCCGGCCTCGTCGACGAGACGGCGGACGGGGACACCTGGCGACGCGTCGTCATCGAGAAGCCGTTCGGCAGCGATCTGCAGACCGCCCGCGAGCTGAACGAAGCCCTCGAGGTCGCCTTCCCGGCCGACGCCATCTTCCGGATCGACCACTACCTCGGCAAGGAGACGGTCCAGAACATCCTGGCGCTGCGCTTCGCGAACGAGCTCTACGAGCCGCTCTGGAACGCGAACTACGTCGACCACGTGCAGATCACGATGGCCGAGGACATCGGCGTCGGCGGTCGCGCGGGATACTACGACGGCATCGGCGCGGCGCGCGACGTCATCCAGAACCACCTCCTGCAGCTGCTCGCGCTGACCGCGATGGAGGAGCCCATCTCGCTCGACGCGGAGCACCTCCGCGCCGAGAAGGAGAAGGTCCTCGCCGCGGTCAAGCTCCCCGACGACCTGTCCACCGCCACCGCGCGCGGGCAGTACGCGGGCGGCTGGCAGGGCGGCGAAGAGGTCACCGGCTTCCTCGACGAGGACGGCATGGACCCGCAGTCGCGGACCGAGACCTACGCCGCCATCAAGCTCGAGATCGCCACCCGACGCTGGAACGGTGTGCCGTTCTACCTGCGCACGGGTAAGCGCCTCGGTCGCCGTGTCACCGAGATCGCGGTCGTCTTCAAGCACACCCCGCCGCTGCTGTTCCTGCGCTCGCAGGCGCTGCAGCTCGGGCAGAACGCCCTCGTCATCCGCATCCAGCCCGACGAGGGCGTGACCCTCCGTTTCGGGTCCAAGGTCCCGGGCGCGGGCAACGAGGTGCGCGACGTCACGATGGACTTCGGCTACGGCCACGCCTTCACCGAGTCGAGCCCCGAGGCCTACGAACGCCTCATCCTCGACGTCCTCCTGGGCGACCCGCCGCTGTTCCCCCGTCATGAGGAGGTCGAGCTGTCCTGGCGCATCCTCGACCCCGTCGAGCAGTACTGGGCGGAGCAGGACGAGCCGCTCGAGCAGTACTCCCCCGGATCCTGGGGTCCCCCGTCCGCCGATGAGCTCCTGGCCCGCGACGGCCGCGTCTGGAGGCGCCCATGATCGTCGACCTGCCCGACACCACGGTGTCCACGATCGCGAAGAAGCTCGTGAGCGTGCGCGAGGAGGGCGGCGCCGTCGCCCTCGGGCGCGTGCTGACCCTCGTCATCGTCTCCACGGGGGGCTTCGACGAGGAGGCCATCGACGCCGCGAACGCCGCCTCGCGCGAGCACCCGATGCGCGTCATCGTCCTGGTCGTCCAGCCCGACGCCCCAACCGGGCTCGACGCGCAGATCCGCGTCGGCGGCGACGCCGGTGCGAGCGAGGTGGTCGTCCTCCGCGCCCGGGGTGCGGCGGCCGGCAACCAGGAGAGCCTCGTCAACGGCCTCCTCCTCCCCGACGCTCCCGTCGTGGCCTGGTGGCCCGACGATCCGCCCACCGACCCCGCGCACTCCGCGATCGGTCGCATGGCGCAGCGGCGGATCACGGATGCCTCGACGAAGCCGTTCGCCAAGGACCGGCTCGCGCAGCTCGGCTCCGTCTACGCGCCCGGTGACACGGATCTGGCGTGGACGCGGCTCACCCACTGGCGCGAGCAGCTCGCCGCCGTCCTCGACCAGCCGCCGTACGAGCCCGTCACGGCCGTGACGGTCGTCGGTGCGGGCAGCTCGCCCTCCACCGGGCTGCTGGCCGCGTGGCTGCGGATGAAGCTCGATGTGCCGGTCGAATGGCACTACACGGACGAGCACGAGTGGGCCCACGGCATCCGCTCGGTCACCCTCTCGCGGGGCTCCGGTGACATCGTCCTCGAACGCTCGAGCGCCACGGACGCGACCCTCACTCAGCCCGGCCAGCCGACGCACGACATCGTGCTGCCGCGGCGATCCCTGCGCGAGTGCCTCGCGGAGGAGCTGCGCCGTCTCGATCCCGACCTCTTGTATGGTCGAGTCATCACCGAAGGGTGGGAGCTCCTCGACCCTCCCACGAGGTAGGAGTCGCATGTCGGAGTTCCGCGCGGAGAAGCGCGTCGTCGTCCGTCCTGACGCGCAGACGTTGGCCCGAGGGGTCGCGAAGCGCTTCTTCCAGCGGGTCTCCGCCCGAGCCGCCGAGGGCAAGACGACGCACATCCTGCTGACCGGGGGCACCGCCGGCACGGCCGTGCTGCACGCGGCGGGCGAGAGCGATCGCCGGCGGGAGGTGGACTGGTCGAACGTCCACTTCTGGTGGGGGGACGAGCGTTTCGTCCCGGCGGGCGATCCGGAGCGGAACGAGACGGCGGCACGCGCCGCGTTCCTCGACCACATCGACGTCCCGGCGGCGAACATCCACCCGATCGCCGCCTCCGACGGCGGTCGCAGCCATGACGAAGCGGCCGCCGACTACGCGGCGGAGCTGGCCTCGTTCGCCGCCGAGGACCAGCCCTGGCCACGGTTCACCCTGGCGTTCCTGGGCGTCGGACCCGACGGACACATCGCATCCCTCTTCCCGGATCGCAGCGAGATCTCCGACACCGAGCACGCCGTCCTCCCGGTGCGACACTCCCCCGTGCCGCCGTCCGAGCGGATCACCCTGACCCGCCCGGTGATCAACTCGTCCCGGCGCGTGTGGTTGGTCCTCCCCGGCACCGACAAAGCGTCTGCGCTGGGCTTGGCGCTCGCCGGCGCGAGCTACCACTCCGTTCCCGCCGCCGGGGCGAAGGGGCGCAAGCAGACGGTGTTCTTCGTCGACGAGGCCGCCGCGCAGGGCGTGCCCGAAGAACTGATCGACCCCGAGTTCTGAGCGAACCCGGGGTCGTATCGGTGTGGAAGGCGGCGATCAGTCCTGACCGCGGCGCTCCCGAAGCTGCTTGAGGGCGTCGTCCAGGATCGACTCCGCCTCCTCGTCCGTGCGACGCTCCTTCACGTATGCGAGGTGCGTCTTGTAGGGCTCGGTCTTGGCGAGCGCGGGCGGGTTCGCCTTGTCGCGACCGGCCGGGAGGCCCGAGTGCGGCGAGTCGATCGTCTCGGGGATCTCCTCCTCCGAGATGCCGGCCGCGAAGTAGCGCACCGTCTCGTTACCGAGTGCGTCCCAGTACGAGACGGCCACACGGTCGGCATGGTGACCGTGGTCCTGCTCCCCCATCGGTCCGGCACCGACGCGGGTGCCCCGGATCGCGTTGCCCCCGGTCGCCATCAGATGCTCTGGAACTTCGTGATGAGGCCCAGCGCGACGATCGCGACGAACCAGACGAGTGCGAGCACGACCGTGAAGCGGTTGAGGTTGCGCTCGGCGAGGCCCGAGGACCCCATCGCCGAACTCATGCCGCCGCCGAACATGTCGGAGAGGCCGCCGCCGCGCCCCTTGTGCAGGAGGATCAGGAGAGTGAGCAGGAGGCTGGTGAGTCCCAGCAGCACCTGCAGCACAAGCTGGAGGATGTCCACAGTCGTTGAAAGCCTTTCGGGTCGCCGAGTCGCTCAGCGCTCGCACGAGTATACCGGCTGAGCGGTGCGACGCCGCGAGGCGCCGCACCGCTCAGGATCACACGCCGACGTGCTTCTGGTAGCGGATGATGGCGGCGAACTCGTCGGCGAGGAGGCTCGCTCCTCCGACGAGGGCGCCGTCGACATCGGGTTCGCGCATGAAGCTCGCGATGTTGCCGGACTTCACCGATCCGCCGTAGAGGATGCGGGTGCGCTCGGCCGCGGCATCCCCGAGGCTCTCGGAGAGCACCGTACGCAGCGCGGCGCACACTTCCTGCGCCTGCTCGGGCGACGCGACCTGTCCGGTCCCGATGGCCCAGACCGGCTCGTAGGCGACCACGACGTCCGCGTCCGAGGGCACACCCTCGAGCGCGGCGCGGAGCTGAGCGACCGACACGGCGGTCGGGCCGGACTCCTCGCGCTGCTCGAGCGTCTCGCCCACGCAGATCACCGGCACGAGCCCGTGACGCAGCGCGGCCTGCACCTTCGCGGCGACGACCTCGTCGGTCTCGCCGTGGTACTCGCGTCGCTCGGAGTGACCGATGATCACGAAGTCGACGTCGAGCTTCTTCAGGAACGCTCCCGAGACCTCACCCGTGTAGGCGCCCGAGTCCTTCGTCGACACGTCCTGCGCACCGAGGGCGAACGGGATCTTGTCGGCGTCGATGAGCGTCTGCACCGTGCGGATGTCGGTGAACGGCGGGAACACCGCGACCTCGACCGAGTCGGTCTCGTGCGCGGCATCCTTCAGCGTCCAGTGCAGCTTCTGGACGAACGCGACCGCCTGCAGGTGGTCGAGGTTCATCTTCCAGTTGCCGGCGATGAGGGGCTTGCGGGTCACGCTTCCCATCCGAGGATCTCCAATCCGGGCAGCTTCTTGCCCTCGAGGAATTCGAGGCTGGCCCCACCACCGGTGGAGATGTGGCCGAACTGGTCGTCGTCGAACCCGAGCTGACGGACGGCGGCCGCGGAGTCGCCGCCGCCGACGACCGACAGGCCGTCGACCTCGGTCAGCGCCTGGGCGACCGTCTTGGTCCCCTCGGCGAACGCCGCCATCTCGAACACGCCCATCGGGCCGTTCCAGAACACGGTCTTCGCGCCGCGGATCGCGTCGGCGAACAGCTCCGCCGTCTTCGGTCCGATGTCGAGGCCCATGCTGTCCGCACCGAAGGGGGTGTCCTCCAGGGCGTCGGCGGATGCCACGACGTGATCGGCGTCGGCGGCGAAACCGGCGGCCATCACGGCGTCGACGGGGAGCACGAGCTCCACCCCGCGCTCGCGCGCCGTCTCCATGTATCCGCGGACCGTCTCGAGCTGATCGACCTCGAGGAGACTCTTGCCGACCTTGTGCCCCTGTGCCGCGAGGAAGGTGAACAGCATGCCGCCACCCACGAGGATCTTGTCCACGCGGGGCAGGAGGTGCTCGATCACGCCCAGCTTGTCGCTGACCTTGGAGCCGCCCAGGACGACCGCGTACGGACGCTCCGGACGCTCGGTCAGGCGGTCGAGGACGTCGACCTCCTTCTCGATGAGGAGGCCCGCAGCGGAGGGCAGCAGCTCGGCGAGGTCGTAGACCGACGCCTGCTTGCGGTGCACGACACCGAACCCGTCCGAGACGAGGGCGTCGCCGAACGAGGCGAGCTGCTCGGCGAACGCGCGACGGGTCGCGTCGTCCTTCGCGGTCTCCCCCGCGTTGAAGCGGAGGTTCTCGAGGACGGCGACCTGCCCGTCCGCGAGGCCCGCCACGGTGTCGCGAGCGGAGTCGCCGACCGTGTCGGTCGCGAAGGCGACGTCCGCGCCGAGGAGCTCCGACAGCCGCGTGGCGACGGGGGCGAGGCTGTACTTCGCGTCCGGGGCGCCGTCGGGCCGGCCGAGATGGGAGACCGCGATGACGCGAGCTCCCTGCTCGACCAGCGCCGACAGCGTCGGCAGAGCCGCACGCACGCGGCCATCGTCCGTGATGACTCCGTCCTTCAGGGGGACGTTGAAGTCGACACGGACGATGACGCGCTTGCCTGCGAGCGAACCCAGCGAATCGAGGGTGCGCAGAGCCATCGTCAGAGCTTGCTGGCGACGAGCTCGGTGAGGTCGACGAGGCGGTTCGAGTAGCCCCACTCGTTGTCGTACCAGGACGAGATCTTCACGAGGTTGCCCGACACGTTGGTCTGGCCGGCGTCGAAGACCGAGGAGTGCGGGTCGAGCTGGATGTCGCTCGAGACGATCGCGTCGGTGTTGTACTTCAGGTACCCGACGAGCTCGCCCTCGGCAGCGGCCTTCTCGAAGGCGGCGTTGATGACCTCGGCGGTCAGGCCCTCGGTCGGGGTGACGACAGTGAGGTCGACGATCGAGCCGGTGGGGACCGGAACGCGGTACGACGAGCCGCTCAGCTTGCCGTTGAGCTCGGGCAGCACGAGACCGATGGCCTTGGCGGCGCCGGTGGCGGCGGGGACGATGTTGATCGCCGCAGCGCGCGCACGGTGCAGGTCGCCGTGGGGGCCGTCCTGCAGGTTCTGGTCGGCCGTGTAGGCGTGGGCCGTCATCATGAAGCCGCGCTCGATGCCGAAGTTGTCGTTGAAGACCTTGGCGATCGGGGCGAGGCAGTTCGTGGTGCAGGACGCGTTCGAGATGACGTGCATCGTCTCGGAGTCGTAGGTGCCGTCGTTGACACCCATGACGAAGGTGCCGTCGACGTCGGTGCCCGGTGCCGAGATGATGACCTTCTTCGCACCGCCGTCGATGTGCTTCTTGGCGTCCGCAGCCTTGGTGAAGCGGCCGGTCGACTCGATGACGATGTCGACGCCCAGCTCGCCCCAGGGGAGGTTGGCGGGGTCGCGCTCTTCGAAGACCTTGATGGTCTTGCCGTTGACCGTGATCGAGTCCTCGGTGTACGAGACCTCGGCGTCCAGGCGACCGCCGACGGAGTCGTACTTCAGGAGGTGAGCGAGGCTCTTGTTGTCGGTGAGGTCGTTCACCGCCACGATCTCCAGGTCAGCTCCCTGCGCGAGAGCCGCGCGGAGGAAGTTGCGTCCGATTCGGCCGAAGCCGTTGATGCCGATCTTGACAGACACGTTGTCTCCCGTTTTTCGTCGCGTACGCCCCTTGAACGGGGTCGACTCGCGATGTGCTGGAAAAGAGAGAGGATGCCCGGGCTTCGCCCCCGTTGCCGGGAGGAGCCCGGCATCCTCACCTGTGAACGACCCTACTACTAGAGCAGGCCCGCCGTCTTGTCACGGGCGGCGTCGAGACGCTGCGCGACGTTCTGCCAGTTGGCGATGTTCCAGGCCGCCTTCACGTAGTCGGCCTTGACGTTGAGGTAGTCGAGGTAGAAGGCGTGCTCCCACATGTCGAGCTGGAAGATCGGGATGGTCCCCTGCGCCGTGTTCGACTGCTGGTCGAACAGCTGCTGGATGATCAGCTGCTGGCCGATCGGGTCCCAGCTGAGGACGGCCCACCCGGAGCCCTGGATGCCGGTGGCAGCGGCCGTGAAGTGCGCCTGGAACTTGTCGAAGCCGCCGAAGAACTCGTCGATCGCCGCGCGCAGCTCGCCCTCGGGCTCGCCGCCGCCGCCCTGCGAGGCGGGGGCCAGGTTGGTCCAGAAGATGGAGTGGTTGACGTGTCCGCCGAGGTTGAACGCGAGGTCCTTCTCGAGCTTGTTGACGTTCGCGAGGTTGCCGGTCTCCCGCGCCTCTGCGAGCTGCTCGAGGGCGGTGTTCGCTCCGGTGACGTACGCCTGGTGGTGCTTCGAGTGGTGAAGCTCCATGATCTTGCCGCTGATGCTCGGCTCGAGCGCGGAGTAGTCGTACGGGAGCTCAGGCAGCGTGTACTTCGCCATGTCCTCTTCCTTCTGTCGGTGCCGCGCGCACGGCGCGGCCGGTCGGATTCATCCTATTGAGGGCCAACCCGCCGGACACCCGGTTGCTTCCCGCGAAGAGGGGATGTATCCCGTCAGTCCTCGAGACCGGCGGGGACCGCGGACTCGGTGTCGGGGATGCCGTCCTGCGCGGCCTTCTTGTCGGCCATCGCCAGGAGACGGCGGATGCGGCCCGCCACGGCATCCTTCGTCAGCGGCGGATCGGCGTGGTGGCCGAGTTCGTCGAGGCTGGCGTCGCGGTGGGCGAGTCGGAGGTCCCCCGCCTGCTTGAGGTGCGGGGGCACGGTGTCACCGAGGATCTCGAGCGCACGCTCGACCCGTGCACAGGCGGCGACGGCCGCCTGTGCGGACCGGCGGAGGTTGGCGTCGTCGAAGTTCACGAGACGGTTGACGCCGGCGCGGACCTCGCGGCGCTGACGCATCTCCTCCCACGCGGCGGCGGTCTTCTGGGCTCCCATCATCAGGAGCGTCGCGCGGATCGCCTCGCCGTCGCGGACGACGACGCGGGGCACGCCGCGGACCTCCCGCGCCTTGGCGGCGATGCCGAGCCGGTGCGCCGCACCGACGAGGGCCATGGCCGCCTCGCCCGAGGGGCAGGCGACCTCGAGCGCCGCCGAACGGCCCGGGTCGGACAGGGTGCCGGCCGCGAGGAACGCGCCGCGCCACACGGCCGCGAGGTCGGGGCGTGCGCCGGTGGTCAGCTTGTTCGGGAGTCCGCGGACCGGTCGCCGACGGTTGTCGAGCAGACCCGTCTGGCGGGCCAGAGTCTCGCCGCCCTCGATGACGCGCACCGCGACGAGGTTCGCCGTCCGTCCGCCGGAGGACTGCACGTGCGCGAGTTCGGGCCGGACGCCGTAGATCTCGACGAGATCGCGCGCCACGCGTCGGGCCAGGATGTCGGTCTCGACCTCCGCCTCGACGGCCACCCGGCCGGCGATCGAGTGGAGCCCGCCCGAGAAGCGCAGGATCGTGGTGAGTTCTGCGACGCGGGCCGTCGGCCGCGGATCACGCACCGAGGTGAGTTCCGTCTTCACGTCAGCAGTCAGCGGCACGGCGATCCTTCGGTGGGGGCGAGGGGGACAAAGGATCAGCTTACTCGCGCACCGGTCATTCGCGACCCAGGTCCCGGTGCGTGACTCGCACGGCCACGCCCGGTTCGGCGCCCAGACGCTCGGCAAGCTCGAACGACGTCACGACGGAGCGATGCTTGCCCCCGGTGCATCCGATCGCGATCACGGAGTGACGTTTGTTCTCGCGCTGATACCCCTGGAGCACGGGGTGGAGGGCCGCCGCATAGGCGTCGATGAACTCGCGTGCGCCCTCCTGACCGAGCACGAACTCGCGAACCGCCTCGTCCTCCCCCGTGAGGGCGCGCAGCGACGGCTCCCAGTACGGGTTCGGGAGGAAGCGCATGTCCGCGACGAGGTCGACGTCCGGCGGCAACCCGTATTTGAAGCCGAAGCTCATGACAGTGACGGTGTGCCGTGCGTCGCCGTTCGCGCTGAACAGGTCGACGATGCGGTTCGCCAGCTGATGGATGTTGAGGGCGCTGGTGTCGACGATGACATCGGCGGCCTCACGGATGGCGGCGACGCGCTCGCGCTCACGGCGGATGCCGTCGAGGATCGTCCCCTCCCCCTGCAGCGGGTGGGGCCGACGGACGGCTTCGAACCGGCGGACGAGCACCTCGTCGGAAGCGTCGAGGAACAGCACCCGCAACTGACGGCCGTCGCGGAGCGAATGGGTCACGGACGGCAGCTCGCCGAAGAGCTGACGCCCGCGGACGTCGACCACCGCGGCGACACGCGGAAGCGCATCGGCTGCGAGTGCCGTGAGATCCAGCAGATGCGACAGCATCTGGGGCGGCAGGTTGTCGACGACGTACCAGTCGAGGTCCTCGAGGGCGTTCGCCGCGGTCGTGCGCCCGGCTCCGGACATGCCCGTGACGATCAGGACCTCGCCCGCCGTCTGGCCGTCCATCCGTACCCCGCCTTCCACGCGTGTCATCCCAGCCTAACCACCCGAGGGCACGGCATCCGACCCGGCCGCCAGGTGCGCGTGGATCGTGGCCGCGAGCCGCGGGCCGATCCCGGGCAGCTCCTGGATCTCCTCGGGTGTCGCCTGCTTCAGGCGGCTCACCGATCCGAAGTGCCGTAGGAGCGCCTTGATCCGCGTCGCGCCGAGACCGGGCACCTCCGCCAGCACCGTCGTGATGTCCCGGCCGCGCTTCTTGCGCTGGTGGGTGATCGCGAAGCGGTGCGCTTCGTCGCGGAGCCGCTGCAGCAGGTAGAGCGCCTCGGAGGAGCGCGGCAGGATCACCGGGAAGTCGTCGTCGGGCAGCCACACCTCCTCGAGACGCTTCGCGATGCCGCACAGGGCGATCTCCTCGTGGCCGGCGTCGCGCAGGGCGCGCGCCGCGGCCTGCACCTGCGGCTGGCCGCCGTCGACGAGCAGCAGCTGAGGCCGATAGGCGAAGCGCGGGCGCTTGCGCGTGGCATCCACCTCACCGTCCGCCATCGGGTCGATCCTCTCCTGCTCGGCCTCGTCGCGGTCGATGTGCGCGAGCCGTCGGGTGAGCACCTGATACATCGAGTCGGTGTCGTCGGTGGTCTCGGCGACGGAGAATGACCGGTACTGGTCCTTGCGCGGCAGTCCGTCCTCGAACACCACCATCGACCCGACGACCCCCGTGCCGCCGAGGTGCGAGATGTCGAAGCACTCGATGCGCAGCGGGGCCTCGGTCATCCCGAGCGCCTCCTGCAGATCCGTCAGCGCCTTGGTGCGAGCCGTGTAGTCGCTCGTCCGCCGCGTCTTGTGGAGCATGAGCGCCTGCTGGGCGTTGAGCGTCGCCGTCCGCATGAGGTCGGCCTTCTGACCGCGCTGCGCGATCTGCACCGTCACCTTCTTGCCGCGCCGCGACTGCAGCCACTGCTCGAGCTCGGCCGAGTCGTCGGGAAGCGTCGGCACGAGGACCTGGCGCGGGATGTCCTCGGCAGAGGCGGCCCCGTAGGCGCGCTGCAGGATCTGATCCACGAGGTCGGGCCCGGAGATGTCGAGCTCCTTGTCGATCGTCGTCGCGCGGACGCCGCGCACACGTCCGCCACGGACGACGAAGTGCTGGACGGCCGCGGACAGCTCGTCCTCGGCCACACCGAACAGGTCGGCGTCCGTGTCCTCGCTCAGCACGAGCGCGCTGCGGTTGAGGACGGCGTCGAGCGCCTGCAGCTTGTCGCGGTACGACGCCGCGGCCTCGTAGTCCATCGCGGCCGCCGCTTCGCGCATCCGCGCTTCGAGCCGCTTCGTGAACCGCTTGTCGCTCCCGGACATGAACGAGACGAAGTCGTCGACGATGGCGCGGTGCTCCTCGATCGTGACCTTCATCGAGCAGGGACCGCCGCACCGGCCGATCTGCCCGGGGAAGCACGGCCGCCCCGAGGCCATCGCCTTCTTGTACGACGAGTCGCTGCAGGTGCGGATCGGGAACACCTTGATGAGCTGATCGATCGTGTCGTGGACCGCCCACACCTTCGGGTACGGGCCGAAGTACTTGGCCCCCCGGATGCGGCGATTGCGCGTGACGATGACCCGCGGCGCCTCGTCGGCGAGGGTCACGGCCATGTACGGATAGGACTTGTCGTCCTTGTACCGGACGTTGAACGGCGGCGAGTACTCCTGAATCCAGGTGTACTCGAGCTGGAGCGAGTCGATGTCGGTCTTCACGACGGTCCACTCGACCTTCGCGGCCGTCGTCACCATGCGCCGTGTGCGCTCGTGGAGCGTGTGGAGCGGCGCGAAGTAGTTGGACAACCGGGCGCGGAGGTTCTTGGCCTTGCCGACGTAGAGGATCCGACCGTCGGCATCGAGAAACCGGTAGACGCCGGGGTCGGTGGGGATCTCCCCCGGCTTCGGCTTGTACGGCAGAGCGGATGCCACGTCAGCCCGCCTTGCGCGCGGGAGCCACTTCCAGGATCTCGGCGAGGAACTGCCCAGTGTGGCTTTCGTGCACCGTCGCGACCTGCTCCGGGGTCCCCGTCGCCACGATCGTGCCGCCGCCCGAGCCCCCCTCGGGGCCGAGGTCGATGACCCAGTCGGCGGACTTGATCACGTCGAGGTTGTGCTCGATGACGAGCACCGAGTTGCCCTTGTCGACGAGGCTGTTCAGGACCTCGAGCAGGCGCTGCACGTCTTCGAAGTGCAGACCCGTCGTCGGCTCGTCGAGCACGTAGATGGTGCGCCCGTTGGAGCGACGCTGGAGTTCGGTGGCGAGCTTCACGCGCTGCGCCTCGCCGCCGGAGAGCGTCGTGGCCGACTGCCCCAGCCGCACGTAGCCGAGCCCCACGTCGACGAGGGTCTTCAGGTACCGGTGGATTGCCTGGATCGGCTCGAAGAAGTCGGCCGCCTCCGAGATCGGCATGTCGAGAACCTCGGCGATGTTCTTGCCCTTGTAGTGCACCGCGAGGGTGTCGCGGTTGTAGCGCTGGCCGTGGCAGACCTCGCAGTCGACGTACACGTCGGGCAGGAAGTTCATCTCGATCTTGATCGTGCCGTCGCCCGAGCACGCCTCGCACCGACCGCCCTTGACGTTGAAGCTGAAGCGACCCGGCTGGTAGCCGCGCGCCTTCGCCTCGGTCGTCTCGGCGAACAGGGAGCGGATGCGGTCGAAGACCCCCGTGTAGGTGGCCGGGTTCGACCGGGGCGTGCGACCGATGGGGGCCTGATCGACGTGGACGACTTTGTCGAGGTGCTCGAGTCCGGTGACCCGGGTGTGCTTGCCGGCGACGCGGCGCGCACCGTTGAGCTTGGTCGCGAGGACTTCGTAGAGGATGCCGTTCACGAGCGACGACTTACCGGAACCGCTCACGCCGGTGACGGCGGTGAGCACGCCGAGGGGGAAGTCGACGGTGACGTTCTGGAGGTTGTTCTCCCGCGCCCCGACGACGCGCAACTGGCGCCCCTTGTCGATCTTCCGACGCTTCTTCGGCGTCCGGATGGCGCGTCGTCCGCTGAGGTAGGCGCCGGTGATGGACTTCTGGTCCGTCAGGAGCTGCTCGACCGGTCCCGAGTGGACGACGTTGCCTCCCTCGACGCCGGCGCGCGGACCGATGTCGACGATCCAGTCGGCGGCGTGGATGGTCTCCTCGTCGTGCTCGACGACGACCAGCGTGTTGCCGAGGCTCTTCAGACGCACGAGGGTCTCGATGAGCCGGCGGTTGTCGCGCTGGTGGAGTCCGATGGAGGGCTCGTCGAGGACGTACAGCACGCCCGTGAGCCCCGAGCCGATCTGCGTCGCGAGACGGATGCGCTGCGCCTCGCCGCCCGAGAGCGAGCCCGCCGCACGGCTGAGACTGAGGTAGTTGAGGCCGACCTGGATGAGGAAGTCGAGGCGGGCCCGGATCTCGCGCAGGACCGCGGCCGCGATGGTCGCCTCACGGTCGGTCAGCGAGAGCTGCGCGAAGAACTGCTGCGCCTCGCCGAGGCTGAGCCGCGAGGCATCCGCGATCGAGTGCCCGTGGACGAGGACCGACAGCACCTCGGGCTTCAGGCGGTCGCCGTTGCAGACGGGGCAGGGCACCTCGCGGAGGAACTCGGCCCAGCGCTGACGCTGCGTGTCGGTCTCGGCCTGCGTGAACTGGCGCTCGATGTACGGGATGACGCCCTCGAAGCCCGACGCGTACCGCATCTCGCGGCCGTAGCGGTTCTTCCACTTGACGGTGACCTTGTAGTTCTCGCCGCTCAGCACGGCGTCCTGCACGTCGGCCGGAAGGTCCTTCCAGGGCGTGTCGAGCGAGAACCCGAGGTCGTCCGCGAGTCCCACGAGCAGCCGCTCGTAGTACTGGAACAGTCCCTTGCCCTGCGTCGTCCAGGGGACGATGACACCCTCTGCGATGGAGAGCTCCTCGTCGCCCAGCAGCAGCTCGGTGTCGACCGACATGCGCGTGCCCAGACCCGAGCAGGCCGGGCAGGCGCCGAACGGCGCGTTGAAGGAGAACGTCCGAGGCTCGATCTCGGTCAGGGTCAGCGCGTGCCCGTTGGGACAGGCCAGCTTCTCGCTGTAGCTCTGCCAGGCGTCGTCGCCCTCTTCGTCGACGAAGTTGACCTGCAGGATGCCACCTGCGAGACCGAGGGCCGTCTCGACCGAGTCGGTGACGCGGCTGAGGATGTCGGGGCTCGCCACCAGACGGTCGACGACCACGGCGATGTCGTGCTTGTAGCTCTTCTTGAGGGTCGGCGCCTCGGCGAGCTGCACCGTCTCGCCGTCGACGATCGCACGGGCGTAGCCCTTCGCCGACAGCTCCTTGAAGAGGTCGACGAACTCCCCCTTCTTCTGCGACACGACGGGGGCGACGATCTGGTACCGCGTGCGCTCGGGGAGCTCCATGAGCTGGTCAGCGATCTGCTGCACCGTCTGCCGCTGGATGCGCTCGCCGCATTCGGGGCAGTGCGGGATGCCGACGCGCGCCCACAGCAGACGCATGTAGTCGTTGATCTCGGTGATGGTGCCCACCGTCGAGCGCGGGTTGCGGTTCGTCGACTTCTGATCGATCGACACCGCAGGGCTGAGACCCTCGATGAAGTCGACGTCGGGACGGTCGACCTGTCCGAGGAACTGTCGTGCGTACGAGCTGAGCGACTCGATGTACCGGCGCTGACCCTCGGCGAAGATCGTGTCGAACGCGAGGCTCGACTTCCCCGACCCGGACAGGCCGGTGAACACGACGAGCGAGTCCCGCGGGATCTCGAGGTCGACGTTCTTCAGGTTGTGGACGCGCGCGCCGCGGACACTGAGTTTGGAGGCGTGGGGAACGGGGACGATGGGCACCGGTCAATCCTAGGTTGGGCCACCGACACGGGCTCCGTGCTTCGCTCCCGGCGATCAGTCCTCGGTGGTCGGCCGGCGTCCAGCGAAGGGTTGCAGGCCGTCCCTCAACCGCTCGACGTCGGCGACGCCGAGTCCGACCCGCTCCATGATCTGCCTCGGCACGTCCAGCGCCCGCTCTCGCAGGGCCGCTCCCTCGTCGGTCAACGCGATGTCGAGGACGCGTTCGTCCGCCGCGCGCCGGCGCCGGACGACGCGGCCCTGCGTCTCGAGACGCTTGATGGTCGGGGACAGGCTGGCGGACTCGACCGCGAGGGCGGTCGCCAGCTCGGAGAGGGACTGCGGCGCCCGCTCCCACAGGGCGAGCATCACGAGGTACTGCGGGTGCGTCAGACCGAGGGGTTCGAGGACCGGCCGGTAGATCGAGACGACGTTCCGGGCGGCCGTGACGATGGCGAAGCACAGCTGACTCTCCAGCTTCAGAGCGTCCTCGTCCATCCCGATCCCCTTCTCACTAATAGTTAGTACACTAATCAATATGGACGACGAACGCGAGCAACGGCCCCCGCTCTGGGAACGGATCCGTGCGGCGGGCGGGTTCTACCGCTGGTGGAACAGCCGCCTCATCCGCTACGCGGGCCCGGCTTCGGTCGGTCCCTACGAGACCGAACCGGAACCGGTCCGAACCGAGCGCGCGTGCCCCCTGTGCGGTCAGCCGATGTCGGCGCACACGTTCGACCGCTCGGGGGAACGCCCCCTCATGCACTGCCCCTGAGCACGTTCAGGCGTGCCCGGCGCGTTCCATCGCGCGCAGCTCCTTCTTCAGGTCCTGCACCTCGTCGCGCAGGCGCCCCGCGAGCTCGAACTTGAGCTCGTCGGCGGCCGCCAGCATCTGTCGCGTGAGATCCTCGATCGTCGCCTCGAGCTGGTTCGCACCCTCAGCCGCGATGCCCTCGCGCCGCAGCTGCGGGGTCGGGCTCTTGCCCTTGCCGGACTTCGTCTTGCCCTTGCCGCGACCGTCCATCATGTCGCGCGTGTCGCTCGCCTCACGGGCGAGCGCATCGGTGATGTCCGCGATCTTCTTGCGCAGCGGCTGCGGGTCGATCCCGTTCTCGAGGTTGTACGCGATCTGCTTCTCGCGTCGACGTTCGGTCTCCTCGATGGCCGCCGCCATCGAGTCCGTGATCTTGTCGGCGTACATGTGCACCTGGCCCGACACGTTGCGCGCCGCGCGACCGATCGTCTGGATGAGGGATGTCCCCGACCGCAGGAAGCCCTCCTTGTCGGCATCCAGGATCGCGACGAGCGACACCTCGGGCAGGTCGAGGCCCTCGCGCAGCAGGTTGATGCCCACGAGGACGTCGTACACGCCCTGCCGCAGCTCGGTCAGCAGCTCGACGCGACGCAGCGTGTCGACGTCGGAGTGCAGGTAGCGCACGCGCACGCCGTGCTCACCGAGGAAGTCGGTCAACTCCTCCGCCATCTTCTTGGTCAACGTGGTGACGAGGACGCGCTCGTCCCGCTCGACGCGGAGCTGGATCTCCTCCAGCAGATCGTCGATCTGACCCTTCGAGGGCTTCACGATGATCTCCGGATCGATGAGACCCGTCGGACGGATGATCTGCTCGACGACGCCGTCGGCGATGCCCATCTCGTACCGTCCGGGGGTCGCCGACAGGTACACGGTCTGCCCGATCCGCTGCTTGAACTCATCGAAGCGCAACGGCCGGTTGTCCATCGCGCTCGGCAGCCGGAAGCCGTGGTCGACGAGCGTGCGCTTGCGGGAGGCATCCCCCTCGTACATTGCACCGATCTGCGGGACGGTCACGTGGGACTCGTCGATCACCAGGAGGAAGTCGTCGGGGAAGAAGTCGAGGAGGGTGTGCGGCGCCTCGCCCGGCATCCGTCCGTCGAGGTGACGCGAGTAGTTCTCGATGCCGGAGCAGAAGCCGAGCTGCTGCAGCATCTCGAGGTCGAACGTCGTGCGCATGCGCAGACGCTGGGCTTCGAGCAGCTTGCCCTGCGACTCGAACTCCTTGAGCCGCTCCTCGAGCTCGTGCTCGATGGTGCCGATGGCGCGCTGGACGGTCTCGGTGCCCGCGACGTAGTGGGATGCCGGGAAGATCGGCACGCTCTCGAGCTTCTGCACCACGTCGCCGGTGAGCGGGTGCAGCATGTACAGCGCCTCGATCTCGTCGCCGAAGAGCTCGATGCGCACTGCGTACTCCTCGTAGACCGGGATGATCTCGATCGTGTCACCGCGGACGCGGAAGTTGCCGCGCGAGAAGTCGACGTCGTTGCGGTTGTACTGCATCGCGATGAACTTGCGGATGAGGGCGTCGCGGTCGTACCGCTCCCCCACCTGCAGGGCGACCATCGCGCGCAGGTACTCCTCGGGCGCGCCGAGGCCGTAGATGCACGACACCGTGGACACCACGACGACGTCGCGCCGGCTCAGCAGCGAGTTGGTCGTCGAGTGGCGCAGCCGCTCCACCTCGGCGTTGATCGAGGAGTCCTTCTCGATGAAGGTGTCCGTCTGCGGGACGTACGCCTCGGGCTGGTAGTAGTCGTAGTAGCTGACGAAGTACTCGACGGCGTTGTTCGGCATGAGGTCGCGGAACTCGTTGGCGAGCTGCGCCGCGAGCGTCTTGTTGTGCGCGAGCACGAGCGTCGGACGCTGCACCTGCTCGATCAGCCAGGCCGTCGTCGCCGACTTGCCCGTACCCGTCGCGCCGAGCAGGACGACGTCGGTCTCACCCGCGTTGATGCGGGCGGCGAGGTCGGCAATCGCCTGCGGCTGGTCGCCGCTGGGCTGGTACTCGCTGACGACCTCGAAGGGGCGGACGGAGCGCGTGGTCTGCATGATTCCAGCGTAGGCGCGGCCTCCGACACCGGCTCCGGCGTTCGCCGTCGGCGTGGGTGTCAGCCGGCGAGGCGCTCCCAGAGGGCGTCGACCTGTGACAGCGTCTGCGCCATCGACCCCGACGTGTCGATGACGACGTCGGCGATCGCGAGGCGGCGCTCATCGTCGACCTGCGACGCGATGCGCGCGTCCGCATCGGCGGGGCTCATCCCCCGCAGGGAGACGAGCCGCTCCCGCCGTAGCCCGACGGGCGCGTGTGCCACCACGACGAGCTCCCAGGGGTCCTCCGCGCGCGCCTCCAGCAGCAGGGGGACGTCGTAGACCACGACCGCGCTCGGATCCGCGGCCAGCGCGGCCGCGAAGCGCGCGGCTGATTCGACCCGCACGGCGGGGTGGACGATCGCGTTGAGGCGGCCCACGGCATCCTCGTCACCGAAGACGCGTGAGGCGAGAAGCGGTCGGTCGAGCTCGCCGGTGCCCGTCAGGACGTCGTCGCCGAACGCCGCGGCGATCTCCGCGAGCACCGGCGACCCCGGCTGCTGCACCTCGCGGACGATCGCATCGGCGTCGACGATCACCGCCCCGTGCTCGGCGAGTCGACGCGCGATCGTGGACTTCCCCGACGCGATGCCGCCGGTCAATGCGATGAGTGTCACCCTCCGAGGATGCCATGGCGCCGTCACGCCCGAGCGGTGCCGCCGTCCTCGATCCCGCCGAAGAGAACCGATGCCTCGAGGCTGCGCGACGCGCGCTGCGCCGCGGCACGCGCGGCGTTGAGGAGGACCTCGGGGTCGTATCCGACCGTCTCCGTCAGCGCGACACCGACGCCGACGATCGGGAGCAGCCCCGTGGGATTGCCGGCGAGGTCGTCGATGCAGCCCCGGTAGATGGCCGCGGCCTGGCGACGCGCCTCGGCGGCCGTCCCGGAGACGACGCAGACCGACATCGTCGCGTCACCGTCCTCCCCCACGAAGGCGGACGCCGGGGCGTGTCGACGCACGGACCGCCGCCATTGGGCCGCGAGCTCGTCCGTGGCATCCGTACCGAAGGCCGCCGCCATCTCCTCCATCCCGTCCACCCCCACGACGACGACGCTCAGCAGGTCCTGTCGCCAGCTCGCCCGCTCGGCGACGTCACGGAGGGCGTCGCGGTAGGTTCCTGACAGCATCACCCCGTCGGCGGCCACCCCGTTCTCGCTCAACCATTCGAAGCGGTGGGTCGCGCTCTTAGTCGATCGCAGGATCGACGTCACGACAACGGCGACCATCGTGAGCACGACGGTCGCGATGTTCGCAGACACCGATCCGAACCAGGTCGTGAAGAAGTCGCCCTCGGGTCCGTCCGACACGAAGGCGACGAGGCGTGCGGCGTAGTAGACCGCCGCCGCCAGGAGGACGATGGCGAACAGTCGCGCGTTGCCGACGCGCCCCATGGGTCGTCGCAGCGCCTCGATGCCTCCGACTGCGAAGAGGCCGACGATGGTGACCACCATGACCGTCCACCCGCCCCAGCTGCCGTCCACGGGGACCCGCACCACCGTCGCGACGAACGTCGCGACCGTCAAAACCGCCACGATGACGGCGGGCCGCGCGATGGGTCGATCGTTGAAGCGACGGTTGCCCAGCCAGATGAAGGCGGGCGTGAGCGCGAAGGAGGCGTTGCCGATCGCGATCGCCACGGAGCCGCCGATGCCGGAGGCCCACGAGATGTAGGCGAACGTCGTGGCGGTGCCGCAGAGATAACCGACCGCCCAGAGGCGCCCGGCGCCCGTGTCCCGGCGTCGGAGCGTCTCGACGACGAAGATCCCCGCCGCCGTCAGCGCGACGATCGCCGTCATGACGGTCACCGAGAAGAGGTCGAGACTCATCACTCGCCGTCCCCGGCCGCGGAGCGCAGCGCGCCGTCGCTCGCCGTCTCCGCCGTCGCGGGCAGGCGGACCATGAACGTCGTCCCGAGACCCGGAGTCGACGTCACCGTGATGTCGCCGCCGTGCGCCCGCACGATCTCGCGACTGATGGCGAGGCCGAGCCCGGTGCCCGGGACACCGCTCTCCGCCCGGAAGAACCGTTCGAAGACCCGCTCCTGGTCCTCGACCGTCAGCCCGATCCCGGTGTCCCGGACGAGGAACCAGGAGTGCCGGCCGTCGGTCGAGGACCCCACCGTGATCGTGCCGCCGTCGCGGTTGAACTTGATCGCGTTGCTGAGCAGGTTGTCGGCGACCTGCCGGATGCGCGCCGCGTCGATGAACGCCGGGGTCGGCACGAGGTCGCTCGCGTCGATCCGAATCGCCCGGTCGCGCGCCACCGGTCCGAGATCGGATGCCGCCGCCCCCACAACGTCGGCGAGGTCGGTCTCCTGCGGCGACAGGGTGACCTCGACCGACATCCGCGACGCCGTCGAGGCGGCGAGGATCCCCGACACGATCGCGAGGAGGCGCTCGCTGTTGCGGTAGGCGACGTCGACCTGTCGGGCGATCTCCGGAGGCAGGTCCTCGTGGTCGAGGACGAGCTCGAGGTACCCGATGATCGAGGTCAGCGGCGTCCGCAGTTCGTGGGAGACCGACGCGACCAGACTGTCGCGCGCCTTGAGGGCGGTGCGCTCCTCGCTCACGTCGCGCGCGACGAGCACGATGCCGGCGGGGCGGCCGTCGGCATCCTTCATCCGCCGCGCGGTTAGGCTGATCGCGGCCCGTCGGGACTCCGAGACGGGGTACCAGACCACGAGGTCGCTGAACGTCTCGCCTCGGAGGATGCGGGCGAGCGGCCGCTCGTGCGGTGCGAGCGGGGTCTCGCCGTCCGCGGCGTAGATGGTCTGCGTGGCGTCGATGCGCCCGAAACTCGGGATGCGCTGCTGGAACTTGCCGAGGGCGTCGTTGACGAACGTGATCTCGCCGTCGGTACCGATGCGGAGGACGCCGAAGTCGACGGTGTCCAGGACCTCGGTGAGCAGTTGCTCCTGCCTGCTGGCGTGGCGCAGCGCCGCCGCCAGACGGACGTTCTGCTTGTCGAGGAGGGCGCGTTGCGCCTGGAAACGGCGGGTGCCGTTGTAGGTGGAGACACCGATCGCGATGACCACGGCCGGGAGGACGATGATGCCCCAGGTGAACTCGAACGACGGCGCGAGGGCGAGCGCGATCCAGTAGGCGCTGATCGATCCGACGCAGCCCACGATCAGCCAGATCCGCCCGAGGCTTGACAGCCACATCGTGGGGAACGCCCACAGCAGAGCGATCCCCGGGACGTCGGAGATGCGCATCAGTCCGATCGCGACGATGTCCACCACGGGGACGATCGCGACCCACGACGGAGGGATGCGGGACCATGGCACCGCAAGGCTCGCGAGGGCAGCGACGACGATGAGCACGACGCCGGCCGCGAACGAGGAGGCCTGCGCCAGCCACCCGCCGGGGAAACCCGACAGGAAGATGCCGGCGACGATTGCGGTGAGGAGGATCTGGTTGTTCGCGACGACGCGGTCGCGCAGCTCCGTCAGCGGCACGCGCGGGCGCGACGCCCGGTGGGGGCGTTCGCCCGGGGCGGGCGGAGGCGCGGGCGCGCGGTCGGCGGAAGCCGCGTCCTGATCCGCATGTGCCACAGGAGAACGTTACCGGCCCGGATGCCCCGGCGTCAGACGCCCGGAAACGGCCGAGGGGCCGGAGCACAAGGCTCCGACCCCTCGGTCGTGGTGGTGTCGATCAGCGACCGGACAGCTTCTCGCGGAGAGCAGCCAGCGCCTCGTCGTCGGCGAGGGTGCCGGCACCGCTCGAGACCTCGGACGAGAAGGACGACGACCCCGAGTCGGCGGGAGCGGCGGCCTCGGCCTCGAGGGCCTTGGCGACGGCGGCCTTGTGAGCCTCCCAGCGACCCTGAGCAGCGGCGTACTCGGCCTCCCAGGCGAGGCGGGCCTCGTCGAAGCCTTCCTTCCACTGGTTGGTCTCGGGGTCGAAGCCCTCGGGGTACTTGTACTCGCCGTTCTCGTCGTACTCGGTGACCATGCCGTAGAGGGCCGGGTCGAACTCGGTGCCGTTGGGGTCGACCGACTCGTTGGCCTGCTTCAGCGACAGCGAGATGCGGCGACGCTCGAGGTCGATGTCGATGATCTTGACGAAGACCTCTTCACCGACGGAGACGACCTGCTCGGCGAGCTCGACGTGCTTGCCCGACAGCTCGGAGATGTGCACGAGGCCCTCGATGCCGTCGGCGACGCGGACGAACGCACCGAACGGAACGAGCTTGGTGACCTTGCCCGGCGCGACCTGACCGATCGCGTGGGTGCGGGCGAAGACCTGCCACGGGTCCTCCTGCGTCGCCTTCAGCGACAGGGAGACGCGCTCGCGGTCGAGGTCGACCTCAAGGATCTCGACGGTGACCTCCTGGCCGACCTCGACGACCTCGGATGCGTGCTCGATGTGCTTCCACGAGAGCTCCGAGACGTGGACGAGACCGTCGACGCCACCGAGGTCGACGAACGCACCGAAGTTGACGATCGACGAGACAGTGCCCTTGCGGACCTGACCCTTGTGGAGGTTGTTGAGGAAGTTCGAACGCGACTCGGACTGCGTCTGCTCGAGCAGGGCGCGGCGCGAGAGGACGACGTTGTTGCGGTTCTTGTCGAGCTCGAGGATCTTGGCCTCGATCTCCTGGCCGAGGTACGGCGTCAGGTCGCGAACGCGACGCAGCTCGATGAGCGACGCCGGGAGGAAGCCGCGGAGGCCGATGTCGACGATGAGACCACCCTTGACGACCTCGATGACGGAGCCGGTGACGACACCGTCGTTCTCCTTGATCTTCTCGACGTCTCCCCAGGCACGCTCGTACTGCGCGCGCTTCTTGGAGAGGATCAGGCGGCCTTCCTTGTCCTCCTTCTGGAGGACGAGGGCCTCGACCTGGTCGCCGACGTTGACGACCTCGTTGGGGTCGACGTCGTGCTTGATCGAGAGCTCACGCGAGGGGATGACGCCCTCGGTCTTGTAGCCGACGTCGAGGAGGACCTCGTCGCGGTCGATCTTCACGACGGTGCCTTCGATGAGGTCTCCGTCGTTGAAGAACTTCAGGGTCTTCTCGACCGCGGCCAGGAAGTCCTCAGCAGATCCGATGTCGTTGATGGCGACCTGCTTGGTGGCCGGGGCGGTCGTTGCGTTAGTCATGTAGGGGGTTGTCCTTGGATGGTGTTGTGTTCGGGCCACGGAGCCAGTCCGCACGAGGACGTGCGGCAGCCAATCGCGGCAGGGTGGTTGGTTCGTGCGATGTCACGCGGGCGCGGCACAAGGGCCACGCGTGTGACACTCCAGGGTATCAGAGAGCGTCCGCGTAGTACCAGCGCCCCGCGCGCCGCACGAACCGGCTGTCCTCCTCGAGGACGCCCTGATCCCCGGTGTCGCCGTCGGACCATCGCGCTCGGAAGCTCACCCGCCCGGATCGGCCGTCGGCGGACGTCTCGGAATGCATGACCTCCAGCCCGAGCCAGGTGGTCGCGGCATCCACCGACACCTCGTCCGGACGCGTCGCGGGGAACCAGGTGTCGGCCAGATGCCGGGCGTCTCCCACGGCGAACGCCGTGTACCGCGACCGCATGAGATCCTCGGGCGTCTCGGCGGAAACGCCGGCGAGGACGGGCCCGCAGCACGATCCGAACGCGCGTCGGCCGCAGGGGCAGAGCGAGCCCGGCGCGGGTCGACGCCCTCGATGAGCGGATGCCGCGGCTCCGAACGACATGATCCCCTCCCCACCCGGTGGATGACGCCAGCGAGCCTACGCGCTGTGGAGAACCGACCGGGTGAGAGCGCATGGTCACTACCGTGGTCGCATGACCGCTCGACGTTCTGCAGCGCTGCTCGCGGCGACCGCGCTCGCCGCCGCTCTCACCGCGTGCGCTCCGGCCTCCACCCCGACGCCCTCCCCCACGCCGACCGGGTTCGCGTCGGAAGAAGAGGCGTTCGCCGCCGCCGAAGCGACCTACCGCGCCTACGTCGACGCCCTGAACCAGGTCGACCTCAGCGACCCCGCGACCTTCGAGCCGGTGTATGCGCTGACTGCCGGTCAGCTCAACGAGCAGGACCGGAAGTCCTTCTCAGAACTGCACGCCGACGGAACCGTCGTTGAAGGCGATACCCAAGTGGTCAAGATCGCTCCGAACGAAGCAGAGTTCCCGAATGTCACATTGAACGTCTGCACTGATGTCTCGCAGGTTCAGGTCACTGATCGCGAGGGAAAGTCGCTTGTCGCGGAAGATCGACCTGACCTGCAGGCACGGACCGTCACCCTTTCAGTCGTGCAAGCGGACAAGTTCCGAATCGCACGTATCGGAGATCCCGTGGGTGGATTCACATGCGCTGGCAACTGATTGCCCCAGTCCTTCTCATCCTCACGATCGGAGCATCGGCCAGCGGTCAGCAGAGCGGGTGCGGCACGACCGATGGATGGTTCAGCGGCGGAAGTTGCGAATCCACCAACGACGGGTCGTCCGTCACGATCGAGGCCACCCGCACGGAAAGCACAACCCCCCGCGCCCCCTCGGGCAACACCAACAACAACAACAACAACAACAACAACGGCGGAGACAGCGCCCCGATCCTCGCCCCGCCCGCGCCGCGCGACCCGAACGCGTACTACCCCGGCGGCCGCACCCGCGACCAGTGGCTGGCGGACTGCGCCTTCGACCTCGCCTGCACCGCCCCGATCACGGCGCCCGGCAGCGCGCCCCTTCCGGGCGCCGAGCAGGCGGATCAGGAGCCAGCCGACCCGGCGCCGGCGCCCGCCGCACCCGACCCGACGACCGCCACGATCGACGACGTGGCGCAGTTCGCACCGGCGCCGCCGGGCGTCGTGGGCGAGCCGGACGGGTTCGGGGTGGTCGGCATGCCCACGAACTTCGTCGTCGGCGCCACGGAGCACACGGTCGATGGTGAGATCTTCGACGTCCCCGTGACCGTCCGATTCACACCGGTGTCCTTCCTCTTCGACTACGGCGACGGCGCCACCCGCGAGACGACGACCCCCGGGACGTCCTGGCAGGACCTCGACGTCCCGCAGTTCACCGCCACCGACACGAGCCACAGCTACGCCGATCCCGGTGAATACGAGGCCAGCGCGACGATCCGCTACGTCGCCGAAGCCGACGCCGGCGGCGGCTGGTTCGCCGTCCCCGGGATTCTCGAGATCGACACACCCACGACCGTCATCCGCGTGGTGGACGTCGACACGGCGCTCGTCCAGCGGACCTGCGACGAAGACCCCGGCGGTCCCGGCTGCTGAATGCGAGGATGAGCGCGTGACCGGACGCCTCATGCTGCTCGACTCCGCCAGCCTCTACTTCCGCGCCTTCTACGGCGTGCCCGACACGGTGA
The DNA here is from genome assembly GCF_001644225.1 of Microbacterium oleivorans. Lineage (GTDB taxonomy): Bacteria > Actinomycetota > Actinomycetes > Actinomycetales > Microbacteriaceae > Microbacterium > Microbacterium gawkjiense. Next base: position 1,271,390 of record NZ_LSTV01000001.1, read on the forward strand.
AGGCGCCCGATGGTCGCCCCGTCAACGCCGCACGCGGATTCCTCGACATGATCGCCAAGCTCGTCAGCACCTACGAGCCGACGCACCTCGTCGCCTGCTGGGACGACGACTGGCGTCCGCAGTGGCGCGTCGACCTGATCCCGTCGTACAAGGCTCACCGCGTCGCGCAAGAGGTGGAGTCCGCTCCGGACGTCGAGGAAGTCCCCGATCCCCTCGAGATCCAGGTCCCGGTGATCCGTGAGGCGCTCGGCACCCTCGGCATCCCGATCATCGGCGCAGCCGAGCACGAGGCCGACGACGTCATCGGCACGCTCGCCTCGACCAGCGACATCCCCGTCGACGTCGTCACGGGCGACCGCGACCTCTTCCAACTCGTCGACGACGCCCGCGGCGTCCGCGTCGTCTACACCGGGCGCGGCATGAGCAAGCTCGAAGAACTGACGGATGCCGTCATCGTCAGCAAATACGGCATCCTCCCGACGCAGTACGCCGACTTCGCCGCGATGCGCGGCGATGCGTCCGACGGCCTCCCCGGGGTCGCGGGGGTCGGCGAGAAGACGGCCGCGACGCTCCTCGCCGCCCACGGCGACCTCGCCGGCATCCGGCGGGCAGCCGAAGCCGGCGAAGGGATGAGCGCCGGCGTGCGGAACAAGATCCTCGCCGCGGCCGACTACCTCGACGTCGCGCCCCGCGTCGTCGAGGTCGTCCGCACCCTCGACCTCCCCGCGGTCGATACCCGCATCACCGCGCCCGACGAGGCGGCCGTCGCACGCCTCGCGGAAGCGTGGTCGCTCGGATCCTCCGCCACGCGCGCTGCGGCGGCGCTGTCCGCGCGGGCCTGACTCAGCGCGACGCCTTCCACTCCCGCAGCCGCGCCAGCGGCCACGTCGTGATGATGCGTTCCGAGGGCACACCGGCGCGTTCCGCACGGACCGCGCCGTGGTCGAGCAGCGACAGCTGACCGGGCGCGTGCGCATCCGAGTCGATCGAGAACAGGCATCCCACCTCGATCGCGAGGGCGAGCAGATCGTCCGGCGGGTCCTCGCGCTCCGGCCGGGAGTTGATCTCCACGGCGGTGCCGTGCGCAGCGCAGGCCTCGAAGACCGCCCGCGCGTCGAACACGGACGGCGGACGCGTGCCGCGTGATCCCGAGACGAGCCGCCCCGTCACGTGACCCAGCACGTCGACACGCGGATCGGATGCCGCGGCCACCAGCCGCCGCGTCATCGGACCGCGCTCCATGCGCAGCGCCGAATGCGCCGACGCGACGACGATGTCGAGGGAACGGAGCAGCCCGTCCTCCTGGTCGAGCGAGCCGTCGTCGAGGATGTCGACCTCGATGCCGCTGAGGAGAGTGAAGTCCGCGTCGCCGAACCCCGGGATGAGCGCCAGTTGCTCGCGGAGCCGCTCCGCGGACAGGCCCCGCGCGACACGCAGCCGCGGCGAGTGGTCCGTGAGCGCGAGGTACTCGTGACCGAGCGCCCTGGCCGCCTCCACCATGAGGTCGATCGACGTCAGCCCGTCCGACCACTCGGAGTGAGCGTGCAGGTCTCCGCGCAGCTGCGACCGCAGAACGGATGCCTGTGGCGGCGCCACGCGCTCCCGGAGATCCGCCAGATACGTGGGGACGCTGCCTGAGAGCGCCTCGCTGATCACGGCGAAGGTGGAGTCGCCGATGCCCTTCCGAGCACGGATCCGACGGAGGTCGGTCCGTTCGTCCGCGCTCAGCTCCGCCAGGGTCTTCGCGGCGGCGCGGAACGCCTTCGACTTGTACCGCGAGGCGCGATCGCGCTCGAGGAGCTCCGCGATCTCCGTCAGCGCCTCGACCGGGTTCATGTCGGCCTCAGCGCCCGGATGCCGCGACCCACGCGTCGAGCTTGGCTGCGGCCGCGCCCGAGTCGACCGCCGCCGCCGCCTCGGCGTGGGCCTCGGCGAGGCGCTCGACGAAGGGTCGCTGGAGCTCACCGGCATCCCGGAACAGCCGGTACGAGACGATCCCGGCGGCGGCGTTGAGCAGCACGATGTCACGCACCGGGCCGGACTCGCCCTGCAACACGCGACGGACCACTTCGGCGTTGTGCGGAGCGTCGCCCCCGAGGAGGTCGGAGATCTCCGCCCGCGGGATCCCGAGGTCGCGGGGGTCGAGGTCGTGCTCGCGGACGTCGCCGCGGCTGATCTCCCACACCCGGCTGTGCCCGGTGGTGGTGAGTTCGTCCATGCCGTCGTCGCCGCGGAAGACGAGCGCCGTCGCACCGCGCGTCCGGAAGACGCCGGTGATGAGCGGCACGCGGTCCAGGTGCGCGACCCCCACCGCGTTGGCCTCGGCGCGCGCCGGGTTGCAGAGCGGTCCGAGGAAGTTGAAGACCGTCGGGATGCCGAGCTCGGCGCGCGTGGGACCGGCATGGCGGAACCCGGGGTGGAATGCGGACGCGAACGCGAACGTGATCCCCACCTCGTCGAGCACCGCGGCGACGCGTTCGGGCGAACTCGTCAGGTCGACGCCGAGGGCCGCCAGCACGTCCGACGATCCCGACTTCGAGCTCGCGGCGCGGTTGCCGTGCTTGACGACGGGGATGCCGGTGGCCGCCACGACCACCGATGCGGTCGTCGAGACGTTCACGGTCCCGTAACGATCGCCGCCCGTGCCGACGATGTCGAGCACCTCGGCCGGCACCGGGAGGGGCACGGCCGCCTCGAGGATGGCGTCGCGGAAGCCGACGACCTCGTCGACGGTCTCGCCCTTGGCGCGCAGCGCGACGAGGAACGCCGCGAGCTGCGACGGGGTCGCCGCGCCCTGCATCACCTGGCGCATCGCCCAGGTCGACTCGGACACGCTGAGATCCTGACCGGAGAGCACCGAGGTGAGGATTTCGGGCCAGGAGTACATGTCCGCCATGCCTCCCGATCCTACTCAGCACTCTGTCAGCCGACTCGCGGCCCGCGCATCACGCGATCCGATGCCGGAGAAAGGGACGAGTACCTTCAGGAATGCGAAACCCTCCCCCAACATCGGCCATAATGGGGAGCGTGACGACCACTCCCGCGACATACAACCAGGCACTGCGTTCGGTGAAACGACCGGACCCGGTGGCCGTCGGCACGATCGTGTGGCTCGGCAGCGAGGTCATGTTCTTCGCCGGCCTCTTCGCCATCTACTTCACGATCCGCAACACCTCGCCGGAGCTGTGGGCTGCCCGCACCGAGCTGCTGAACATCCCGTTCGCCGCCGTGAACACCCTCATCCTGGTGCTGTCGTCGTTCACGGCCCAGGCCGGTGTCTTCGCGGCCGAGCGCTTCCAGCCCTACCGTCGCGGATCCCTCTGGAACTTCCGCCAGTGGGGCATGGTCGAGTGGTTCTACGTGACCTTCATCATGGGTGCGGTCTTCGTTTCCGGCCAGGTGTGGGAGTACGCCACCCTGATCGCCGAGGGCATGCCCATCAGCGCCGACTCCTACGCGTCGGCCTTCTACCTGACGACCGGCTTCCACGCCCTGCACGTGACGGGTGGCCTCATCGCCTTCCTGCTCATCATCGGGCGCGCCTTCGCCGTCAAGAACTTCGGCCGCAAGGAGATGACCTCCGCGATCGTCGTGTCGTACTACTGGCACTTCGTCGACGTCGTGTGGATCATCCTCTTCGCCGTCATCTACTTCATCCGGTAATACAGAGCGGAGCTGAGTTCCTCAATGGCATCCAAGACCCCGCGTCGGCAGACGGGCCGTCGCAGCAAGTGGGCGGCCGCCGCTCTGATCGGCGTCGGCCTGCTGCTCACGGGTGGCATCTACGCCGGTGCGTCCGCCGCCATGGCGTCGACGACGTCGACCGAGACGTCCACGCTCACCGTCGAAGACGGAAAGAAGCTGTTCCAGGCGAACTGCGCGACCTGCCACGGCCTCGACCTCGAAGGCACGGCCGACGGCCCCTCCCTCTACGGCGTCGGCGAGCTGTCCGTCGAGTTCCAGGTCGCGACCGGCCGTATGCCCCTGCAGAACCAGGGTCCGCAGGCACCGCAGAAGTCGCCGCAGTTCACCGAGGACCAGATCAAGGCGATGGCCGCCTGGGTGCAGTCCGTCGCCCCCGGACCGACCTACCCCGACGAGCGCATCCTCGACGGTGAGGGCAACCTGACCGAAGGTGCCGAGCTCTTCCGTATCAACTGCGCGATGTGCCACAACGTCGCCGCCGCCGGTGGTGCTCTGACCGAGGGCAAGTACGCTCCCGCGCTCACCAAGACCAGCCCGCTGCACATCTACGCGGCGATGGTCACGGGCCCGCAGAACATGCCCGTCTTCAACGACATGACCATCACGCCGGACGAGAAGCGCGACATCATCTCGTCCCTGATGTACCTGCAGAAGAGCGAACCCGTCGGCGGGTTCACGCTCGGTTCGCTCGGACCGGTCTCCGAAGGCCTGTTCATCTGGATCTTCGGCATCGGCACGCTGATCGGCATCTCGGTGTGGATCACCGCGAAGTCCAACTGACCCACCACTGACGCACAGAATTTCACGGACGAGGAGCACAATGTCACACGAGGAAGAGCCGCAGGCGCTCGAGAAGGCTCCTCAGCCTTCGTCGGGTCTTGTCGTCGCGGTCGCCGACCCCGTGCAGAACCCGGGTCTGCCGCCGCACCGCGAGCGGATGACCGACAAGGACCCGGCGGCGATGGCCCGCGCGGTCCGCACCGTCTACACGCTGTTCTACATCTCGCTCGCCGCCAGCCTCTGGGCCGTCGCCGCGTACATGCTGTTCCCGATCGAGAGCGGCGCCTTCGGCGACATCCGCGCGAACAACCTGTTCATCGGTCTCGGGATCGGGTTCGCCCTCCTCACCATCGGCATCGCTGCGATCCACTGGTCGAAGGCGATCATGCCCGACAAGGAGCACATCGAGCAGCGCCACTCGACTCGCGGCAAGGAGTCCACCCGCGAAGCGGCCGTCGACGTCTTCCGCGAGGCCAACGAGGAATCCGGCTTCGGCCGTCGCACCGCCATCCGCGGTGGCCTCATCGCCGCCCTCGTCGCCTCGATCGTCCCGGGTGTGACGCTGTTCCGCGGCCTCGCGCCCCACGCCTCCGAGGAGCACCCGCTCGCCGGTGACCCCGTCGCACTGCTGAAGCACACGATGTGGAAGGAGGGTGAGCGCCTGGCGCACGACCCGTCCGGCCTCCCCATCCGTGCTGCTGACGTCGCGCTCGGCTCCGCCGTGCACGTCATCCCGGAGTCCCTCAAGGACGTCGACCACCTGGATGGATACCTCGAGGAGAAGGCCAAGGCCATCGTCCTCCTGATGCGGTTGCTCCCCGAGCAGCTGCCCGCCGAGTACAACCGCCTCGACTGGTCCTACGACGGGATCGTGGCGTACTCGAAGGTCTGCACGCACGTCGGATGCCCCGTCGCGCTGTACGAGCAGCAGACCCACCATCTGCTCTGCCCCTGCCACCAGTCGCAGTTCGACGTGTCGCGCGGCGCCGAGGTCATCTTCGGACCCGCCGCCCGCCCGCTCCCCCAGCTGCCCATCACGGTCGACGCAGACGGATACCTGATCGCCAAGAGCGACTTCGAAGAGCCCGTCGGGCCGAGTTTCTGGGAGCGTCATTGAGCACCGTGACTGAATCCTCGTCCACCACAGCGGTGGCCAAGCCGGCGGAGAAGCCGCTCGGCGGCCGCTTCATCGGCGCCACGGCCAACTACCTCGACGAGCGAACGAGCATCTCCGGTCTCGTCAAGGAGATCGGCCGCAAGATCTTCCCCGACCACTGGTCGTTCATGCTGGGCGAGATCGCACTGTGGAGCTTCGTCGTCGTCTTCCTGTCGGGCTCGTTCCTGACGTTCTTCTTCGAGGCGTCGATGGCGCCCACGCACTACAACGGTGCGTACGCACCGCTGCGCGGCATCGAGATGTCGGCTGCTCTCGAGTCGACGCTGAACATCTCGTTCGACCTCCGCGGTGGCCTCCTCGTGCGCCAGCTGCACCACTGGGCCGCACTGCTGTTCATCGCCGCGATCGGCGTGCACATGCTGCGCGTGTTCTTCACGGGAGCGTTCCGCAAGCCGCGTGAGCTCAACTGGGTGATCGGGTTCGTCCTGTTCATCCTCGCCATGGCGCTCGGCTTCACGGGATACTCGCTCCCCGACGACCTGCTCTCGGGCAACGGCCTCCGCATCATCGACGGCATGATCAAGGGTCTGCCGCTGATCGGCACGTGGACCTCGTACCTCCTCTTCGGCGGCGAGTTCCCGGGCATGGCGATCGTCGGACGTCTGTACACGCTGCACATCCTGCTGCTGCCGCTGATCCTCATCGCGCTCATCGCTGCGCACCTCATGCTGATGATCATCAACAAGCACACGCAGTTCGCCGGCCCCGGCCGAACGAACGACAACGTCGTGGGCTACCCGATGGTCCCGATCTACATGTCGAAGATGGGCGGCTTCCTGTTCATCACGTTCGGTGTGCTCGTCCTCATCGCCTCGATGTTCACGATCAACCCGATCTGGAACTACGGTCCGTACGACCCGTCCCCCGTCTCGGCCGGTACCCAGCCCGACTGGTACATCGGCTTCGCCGACGGTGCACTGCGTCTCGCGCCCTCGAACCTGGACCTCGTCCTGTTCGACCACACCTTCTCGTTCGGCATCCTGCTGCCGGTCGCGGTGCTGGGTCTGTTCATCGTGCTCGTCGCGGTGTACCCCTTCATCGAGGCGTGGGTCACGGGTGACAAGCGCGAGCACCACATCGCGCAGCGTCCCCGCCACGCGCCGACCCGCACGGCCATCGGCGTCGCCGGCGTCATCTTCTACGCCGTTCTGTGGGCCGCCGCCTCCTCGGACATCATCGCCACGCACTTCTCGCTGACGATGGAGGGGGTCATCCACTCCCTCCAGGCGCTGCTGTTCATCGGCCCGATCGTCGGCTACTTCGTGACGAAGCGGATCGCGATCGCGCTCCAGAAGAAGGACCGCGAGATCGCCCTGCACGGCTACGAGTCGGGTCGCATCGTCCGCCTCCCCGGCGGCGAGTACATCGAAGTCCACCAGCCCGTCGACGCGTACGAGCGCGTGAAGCTGATCGACTTCGAGGTGCACGAGCCCCTGGTCGTCCGTCCGAACGACAACGGTCGGATCCCGTGGCACCAGAACGTCCGCGCCTCGCTGTCGCGCTGGTTCTTCGAGGACCGTCTGTCGCCGGTCACGCAGACCGAGCTGGATGCCGCGATCGCCCACCAGCACCACGCACTCGAGCACATCGAGCACGAGGAGCAGGAGGAGATTCGCGGCGCCCACGAGCGCGCCGGTGTCCCCGACGCGCCGCTGCACCCGATCGACGACGGTCACAACCCGGAGACCGCGAACCGCCCGTCGAACATCATCGTGGTCGACGATGCACCGCGGAAGAAGGACGACGGCGCGAAGAGCTGATCCTCTCTGGCAGGATTGCGGCGGGGTCTGACCGAAAGGTCAGGCCCCGCCGCTTCTCTGTTCCCGTAGCGTCGAGACATGACCACCTCCCCCGTCGACGCACTCACCTACTTCCGGACGAAGCTCCACCACGAAACGGACCCCAGCGACGTGTACGCCGCTCAGAGGGCCGGGGAGCACTTCGTCCTCGTCGACGTGCGCAACCAGGAGGCCTGGGACCAGGGACACGCACGAGGCGCGCTGCACATGCCTCACCGCGAGATCGCGGCCCGCGCGCCGCAGGAGATCCCCGAGGGCACACCCGTCGTCGTCTACTGCTGGAGTCCCGGTTGCAACGGCGGCGCCCGTGGCGCCGTGGAGTTCGCGCAGCTCGGCTACAGCGTCCGCGACATGATCGGCGGCTACGAGTACTGGGCACGGGAGGGGATGCCGGTGGACGCCGCATCCGGCCCGCTCCCCCGCGTCTTCGATCCGCTCGTCATGCCGGTCCGATCGGGCGCCTGAACGCCCCTGTGCGGGCGCTCAGGCGCTCGCCAGACCGGCCTCGATGACCTCGGTCCATCGGGAGGCTGCGGCGCCGGCGATGACGGGCACGGCGGCGATGTCGGGCGCACCGTCGACGACGTCGCACACGACGGCGGTGACGTTGTCGCGCGAGGCCGCCCGGAGCGCGAGCTCGACGATCATCCGCGACGCCGCGACGGGATCGGCGACGCCGCGCACAATCTCGGCGAGGGCATCCTCGGGGACGTAGTCGGTGACGCCGTCGCTGCAGAGGAACCAGCGGTCGCCGATGCGCACGTCGCGCGTCTCGACCCGGATCACGTCTTCCTCGTTGCCGCCCAGCGAGGCCGTGATGATGTTGCGGCGCGGATGCGTCCAGGCATCCTCGGGACGGATGAGTCCGCGGTCGACCAACGCCTGCACGAAGGAGTCGTCGCGCGTCTGCCGCGCCAGCTCACGGTCCCGCAGGAGATAGGCGCGGGAGTCCCCCGTGTGGGCGACGACGAGTCCGCCGTCCCCCGTGAGCCAGAGGCCGGTCAGTGTGCTCGCCATGCCCGCGAGGGCGGCGTCGCGGCGGATGTGAGCACCGATGTCCCAGTTGGCGGCCTTTACCCGGCCGATGAGGTCTTCGGCGCTGGGAAGAGCGCCGCGCAGCGTGATCAGCTTGTGGATGATCGCGGCCGACGCGAGATCACCGGAGGGACCACCGCCGACGCCGTCCGCCACAGCTGCGGCGAACGGCGAGGCGAAAGCGGCGTCCTGGTTGACGTCCCGGTAGCCTCCGACGTCGGAGAAGACGCCCGCATGGATGCGCATGGAGACTCAGCGGGCGAAATAGCCCCGGTAGTACTCGTAGACCCACCCGACGATGGCGACGACGAAGATGGCGAAACCGATCGGGATCATGAACTCACCGACGGCGAGACCGATGAAGGCCACGGCCGCCGAGCCGGCGAGCACGAGCGGCCACCACGACCACGGCGAGAACTCGCCCATCTCGGGGTCGCCGTCATCGATGTCGGCCGTGAGGGAGTCCTCGGGGAGGACGCCGCCCTGGGCCTTCTCGACGCGGCTCGTGTAGAACGCGATCATCGCGCCCATGGCCGTCACGAAGACGAGTGCCACGGACCCGACCCACTCGATCCGGTTGAAGACCGGCAGCTGCGGGTGGGCGATGATGTTCCACACCACGTAGACGACGGCGACGAGGCCGAAGAACGCGGTCAGGATCCACCAGAGGTTGACGTTCGTCTTCACTTACTTGACCTCACCGTTCGTCAGATCGACCACCGGGGCGTCGGGCGCGTCCTTGGCAGGACCCACACCGACGGGGATGCCGGCTTCGGGGTGGTTCAGGTCGAATGCGGGCCGCTCGCTGCGGATGCGCGGGATCGACGTGAAGTTGTGGCGCGGCGGCGGGCAGCTGGTCGCCCACTCGAGCGAACCGCCGTAGCCCCACGGGTCGTTGACCGTGACGCGCGGCGCGGTGCGCGCCGTGATCCAGACGTTCAGGAGGAACGGCACCATCGAGGCGGCGAGGATCATGGAGCCGATCGTCGACACCTGGTTCTGCCAGGTCCAGCCGTCCTGCATGGCGTAGTCGGCGTAGCGTCGCGGCATGCCGTCCGCGCCCAGCCAGTGCTGGATGAGGAACGTCATGTGGAAGCCGATGAACAGCAGCCAGAAGTGCACGAGACCCAGACGCTCGTTCAGCATCTTGCCCGTCCACTTGGGCCACCAGAAGTAGAAGCCCGCGAACATCGCGAAGACGACGGTTCCGAAGACGACGTAGTGGAAGTGCGCCACGACGAAGTACGAGTCGGAGACGTGGAAGTCCAGCGGCGGCGAGGACAGGATGATGCCGGTCAGACCACCGAAGACGAACGAGACGAGGAAGCCCAGGGCGAACACCATCGGCGTTTCGAAGGTGATGGAGCCCCGCCACATCGTTCCGATCCAGTTGAAGATCTTCACACCCGTCGGGACCGCGATGAGCATCGTCATGAGCGCGAAGAACGGCAGCAGGACGGCGCCGGTCACGTACATGTGGTGCGCCCACACCGAGACGGACAGGGCGGCGATGGCGATCGTCGCGTACACGAGCGTCTTGTAACCGAAGATCGGCTTGCGGCTGAAGACCGGGAAGATCTCCGACACGATGCCGAAGAACGGCAGCGCGATGATGTAGACCTCGGGGTGCCCGAAGAACCAGAACAGGTGCTGCCAGAGCAGGACGCCGCCGTTGGCCGGGTCGTAGATGTGCGCACCCAGGATGCGGTCAGCCGCCGCAGCGAAGATCGCCGCCGCCAGGACCGGGAAGGCCATCAGGATCAGGATGCTGGTGACCAGCGTGTTCCAGCTGAAGATGGGCATGCGCCACATCGTCATACCGGGGGCGCGCATCGTCATGATCGTGGTGATGAAGTTGACACCACCGAGGATCGTGCCGAAACCGCTCATGCCGAGGCCCAGCATCCAAAGGTCACCACCGGCACCCGGGCTGAAGCTCTCGCTCGCCAGCGGCTGGTAGGCGAACCATCCGAATGCGGCGGCACCCTGCGGGGTGAGGAAGCCGGCGACGGCGATGGTCGAGCCGAACGTGAAGAGCCAGAAGGCGAAGGCGTTCAGACGCGGGAATGCGACGTCGGGCGCTCCGATCTGCAGCGGCAGCAGCGCGTTGGCGAAACCGGCGAACAGCGGCGTCGCGAACATGAGCAGCATGATCGTGCCGTGCATCGTGAACAGCTGGTTGTACTGCTCCTTCGTCGGCACCACCTGCATGCCCGGCTCGAAGAGCTCGGCGCGGATGATCAGCGCCATCACGCCGCCGAGCATGAAGAACAGGACCGACGCGATCAGGTACATGTACCCGATGGTCTTGTGGTCGGTGGACGTGATCCACTTCACCACGATGTTGCCCTTGTGCTCGACGCGCGAGCGGCTCAGCAGCGCCGCCTGGCGAGGGGGAAGGGTCTGTGCCGGAGGCGTGATGGTGGCCATCAGTTGTTCTCTCCCTCGGCGGCAGGTGCGCCGGTGCCCGGTGCGTTCTGCTGACGGTCAAGGACGTCATCGATGTCGCCGGTCTGGCCCTTGGCCTCGAGCGACGCGATGTACGACTGGTATTCGGACTCAGAGACGACCTTCACGTTGAAGAGCATCATCGAGTGGTACTGGCCGCAGAGCTCGGCGCACTTGCCGACGTACTCGCCCTCCTTGGTGGGGACGAACGACCAGTAGTTGTCACGGCCCGGGTACATGTCCTTCTTGTAGAGGAAGTCCACGATCCAGAACGAGTGGATGACGTCGCGAGACTCGAGCTGCAGCGTCACCTTCTTGTCGACCGGCAGCACCAGCTCGGGGAGCTCGTTGGTGATGTTGCCCTGAGCGTCGGTCTGCGCCTGGACACCCATGGTCCAGACGGACTCTTCGGTGTCGTTGCAGTCCGAGCCGTTGTACTGGAAGTCCCACGCCCACTGCTTGCCGATCGCGGTGATGCAGACGTCGGGGGTCTCGTGCTGCGTCTCGATGATCGTCTGGTCGCGGGCAGTGAACGCGAAGAAGCCGAGGACCAGGATGACCGGCGCGATCGTGAAGAACATCTCGATCGGCATGTTGTAGCGCAGCTGCACCGGGAGGCCCGACTGGCCCTTGCGGCGCCGGTAGGCGATCGCGGCCCAGCCCATGAGGGCCCAGGTGATGACGCCGACGGCGAGGACGACGATCCACGACGTGGTCCAGAGGCCGGCGATCATCGACGTGTGGTTCGTCGCCTGGCCGCCCTCCTCGTCGAAGCCGGGGAGGAAGCCGTTCGCTGTCGTGGGGCTGCAGCCCGCCAGCGCGATCGCGGAGGCGATCGTGAGCGGGAGAGCTACCCAACGGAGTCGGCGGTTGACGCGCACGGTGCACCTTTCGGGGACATGAAGGTCAGACTCATGCCAGTCTAGGGCAACCTCTTACGGAGTTCCGGCCATCCGCTCAGGATGCCGCGACCGATGGAGGCGACCCGGGATGGATCAGTGGAAGCTGTCGCCGCAGGCGCAGCTGCCGGCGGCATTGGGGTTGTCGATCGTGAAGCCCTGCTCCGAGATCGTGTCCTTGAAATCGATCTTCGCGCCGTCGAGGTAGGGCACCGACATGTCGTCGACGATGACCTCGACGCCGTCGAAGTCGACCGTCTTGTCGCCGTCGAGATAGCGCTCGTCGAAGTACAGCTGGTAGATCAGACCCGAGCAACCGCCGGGCTGGACGGCGACGCGGAGCCGGAGGTCGTCACGGTTCTCCTGCGACAGCAGGCTCTTCACCTTCTCGGCAGCAGCCTCGGTGAGGGCGACGCCGTGGGCGGGAACGGTCTCGGTGGACTGCGTGGCGATGTCGGTCATGACTCTCCCCATGGTCGGGCCGCCAGTGCTCTTCAGGAACGGGGGCGGCGTGCTCTCTCGATTCTACGTCCCGGCGCGCCCGTCGGCCCGGCGACCCGAGTGGATCGTCGCGCGGGATCAGTCGGATGCGTCGAGTGCCGCGAGCAGCAGCGCCTCGGACACCAGCGCGTTGCGGAACGTCTCGACGTGCAGGGACTCGTTGGGGCTGTGAGCCCGGGCGTGCGGGTCCTCGACGCCGGTCACGAGGATCTCGGCCCCCGGGAACTCCCGCACGAGGTCGGCGATGAAGGGGATCGACCCTCCCACACCGATGTCGACCGGAGTGCGGCCGTACCCGCTCTCGAGGGCGGCGCGCGCCGCTTCGACGGCAGGGCCGGAGGTGTCGACGAGGAACGGGTCGCCGAAATCGACGTCGCGGAAGGTGAGCCGCGCCCCGAACGGCGCGTGGCTGCGGAGGTGCGCCTCGATCGCGGCGAACGCGTCGGCGGCGGCCTGCCCCGGGGCGACCCGGGTGCTGATCACGACCGAGACCTTCGGGGTCAGCGTGTTGGACGCGTTCCGGACGCTCGGGGCGTCGATGCCGGTGATCGTGATCGACGGCTTGTTCCAGATGCGGCTGAGGATCTCGTCGCGTCCGATCGGCGACACCCCCTGGGGAAGGCCAGCCTCGCTGCGGAGGGTCTCCTCCGAGTACGGCGGGGTGGCGGCATCCCGGGATTCCAGTCCGGCGACGGCGACGGCACCGTCCTCGTCCCAGAGCGTCGCGAGGAGGGTGACCGCTGCGAGCATCGCGTCGGGCACAGCCCCACCGAACATGCCGGAGTGCGAGGCGTGATCGAGCGTCTCGATGTCGAGGGTGAAGCGGGCGTTGCCGCGCAGCGACACCGTCAGGGCGGGCGTCTCGGAGTCCCAGTTGCCGGAATCGGCGACGACGATCACGTCGGCGCGGAGCGCATCCGCGTTGTCGCTGAGGAACTGGGCGAAGGAGGCCGACCCCGCCTCCTCCTCACCCTCGAAGAAGAGGTTGACGCCGAGGTCGAAGTCCGTGCCCACGGCGTCGACGAGCGCGCGCAGTGCCCCGATGTGGGCCATGATGCCGGCCTTGTCGTCGGCCGCGCCGCGACCGTAGATCCGGCCGTCGCGCAGGGTCGGCTCGAAGGGCGGCGACTCCCACAGGGACTCGTCGCCGACGGGCTGCACGTCGTGGTGGGCGTAGAGGAGGATCGTGGGGCGGCCGTTGCGGGCGGGGCGCGTCGCCAACACCGCCGGCATCCCCTCCTCCCCCGTTTCGGGGACGACGGCGGTCGCGATCTCGACGCGTTCGAAGATGCCGAGGCCCTCGACGAGCGTCTTGACGGCCTCGGCGCTGCGCTGCACCTCGGCGCGGTCGAACCCGGGGAACGCGATCGAGGGGATGCGGACGAGCGAGCCCAGGTCGGCGAGGGCGGCGGGCACCTGGGTGAGGGCCGCTTCGCGCACCGCAGCGGACCGGGTGGTGTCGGAAGTCATGCGGGTAATCTTATGTCGCACGCCTTTTTCGCCGATTCCGAGGAACCGCCCCGTGGCAAAGACACCGCCCCCCGCCGACACCGCCCCCGACGCCCCCACCGGCGCGGGGAAGAACCGCCCGACGCCCACGCGCGCCGAGCAGGAAGCGGCGCGAAAGCGGCCCCTCGTCGCGAACACGAAGGAGGCGCGCGCCCGCGCGAAGGCCGAGCTCGCCGCCCAGCGCGAAAAGGCCCGGATCGGCATGGCCAACGGCGACGAGCGTTACCTCACGCCCCGCGACCGCGGCCCCCAGCGGCGCTTCACCCGCGACTACACGGATGCCGGCTGGCACTTCGGCGAGCTCGTCATGCCGCTGCTGGTGATCGTCATCCTCTTCGCCCTGGTCCCGAACACCGCCGTCGTCTTCTACGCCTACATCGGCCTCTGGGCCTACCTGCTCTTCGTCGTCGCCGACATGATCATGCTCTCGCGCAAGGTCAAGAAGCTCGCCGCCGCGAAGTGGGGCGACCGCCGAGAGAAGGGCCTCGGCTGGTACGCGGCGATGCGCTCGGTGCAGATGCGGTTCATGCGTCTGCCCAAGCCCCAGGTCAAGCGCGGCGAGTACCCGAGCTGAGTCCGAGATCCGCAACGGGCCCGCACCGACAGGTGCGGGCCCGTTCTCGTGTGAGGCGGATGCCTGGACTCAGCGCACCAGGCCGCGGTTGATCTCGCGCGCCCAGAGGGGGCCGCGGTACACGAACGCGCTGTAGCCCTGCACCAGGTCGGCGCCGGCCGCGAGCCGCTCGCGGACGTCGGCCGCGGTCTCCACTCCCCCGGCGGCGATGACGCAGAAGTCGGCGGGGACCGCGGCACGGACCCGGCGGAGCACCTCGAGCGAACGCTCGCGCAACGGCGCACCGGAGAGCCCGCCGGCGCCCATGGCCTCGACCCGTGCGGCATCCGTCGTGAGACCCGTCCGGGCGATCGTCGTGTTGGTCGCGACGATGCCCGCCAGCCCCGTGTCGACGGCGAGGGCCGAGATGCCGTCGATCTCGTCGTCGGTGAGGTCGGGGGCGATCTTCACGAGAAGTGGGGTGCCGCCGGCGGCATCCTTCACCGCGGACAGCAGTGGACGGAGCGTCTCGACGGCCTGCAAGCCGCGGAGCCCGGGCGTGTTCGGGGACGACACGTTCACGACGAGGTAGTCGGCGACCGGGGCGACGAGGCGCGTGCTGGCGACGTAATCGGCCGTCGCGTCGGCGACGTCCACGACGCGGGACTTGCCGATGTTCGCGCCGAGCACCGGGCGGTTCGTGCGACGCCGCATGCGCGCGAGGCGGCCCGCCACGACGGCCGCGCCCTCGTTGTTGAACCCCATGCGGTTGATCAGCGCGCGGTCGGCGGGCAGCCGGAACAGCCGCGGCTTCGGGTTGCCGTCCTGCGGGATCGCGGTGACCGTGCCCACCTCGACGTGGCCGAAGCCCAGCGCGTGCAGGCCGAGCGCTCCGACGGCGTTCTTGTCGAAGCCGGCGGCGACGCCGAAGGGCGAGTCGAAGACGAGACCGAGGGCCTCGGTGCGCAGCTGCGGGGCCGGGCGGGTGAGGGCGCGGGCGATCCGCGAGAACGGCGGCACCGCGGTGAGACGGATGACGACCATCCCGAGGTGGTGGGCCCTCTCGGGGTCCAGGCGGCGGAGGACGAGGTCGAAGAGGAGTCGGTACATCGGCTCCCAGCCTAGGGCGAGGGGCGCACTCCCGTGATCAGACCTCTTCGCGCTGGGCCCGCTGCGCGTGATCCGCCCGCAGCAGCGCGATCGCCTCGTCGAAGTCGTCGAGGGTCTCGAACGCCTGGTAGACGCTCGCGAACCGCAGGTAGGCGATCTCGTCGAGCTCGCGCAGGGGCCCGAGGATCGCGAGTCCGATCTCGTTCGTGTCGATCTGCGAGACACCGGTCTGACGGACCGCCTCTTCGACGGCCTGGGCCAGCATCGCCAGATCCGCCTCGGTGACGGGGCGGCCCTGGCACGCCTTGCGGACGCCCGACATGACCTTCTCGCGGCTGAACGACTCGATCACGCCGGACCGCTTGATGACGTTCAGGCTCGCCGTCTCGATCGTCGAGAATCGACCGCCGCACTCGGGGCACTGGCGACGGCGACGGATGCTGAGCCCGTCGTCGCTCGTGCGGGAGTCGATGACACGGGAATCGGAGTGACGGCAGAACGGGCAGTGCATGGCGGCATCCAGCCTACGCGTCGAAGCGCGCCGTGACGGCTTCGCCGTGCGCGGGCAGGACCTCGGCGTTCGCGAGCGTGACGATGTCGTCGTGGACCGCCTTCAGCGCGTCACGGTCGTACACGATCACCTGCTGCGGACGCAGGAAAGTGGATGCCGACAGTCCCGACGCATAGCGGGCCTGACCTCCCGTGGGCAGCACGTGATTGCTGCCGGCGAGGTAGTCGCCGAGGCTCACCGGGGTCCACGCGCCGACGAACACGGCACCGGCGTTGACGTACTCCTCAGGGCGCGGGTCGCGCAAGTGCAACTCGAGGTGCTCGGGAGCGTAGGCGTTGCTGAACGCGGTCGCCGTGGCGATGTCGTCGACGAGCACGACGGCGGACTGCGGCCCCGACAACGCCTGCCCGACGCGGGCGGCGTGGTGCGTCGCGGCCGCTCGCTTCTCGACCTCGACCACGACGGCCTCCGCGAGCGCCTGCGAGTCGGTGACGAGGACGGCCGCCGCCTGCTCGTCGTGCTCGGCCTGGCTCACGAGGTCGGCGGCCACCAGCCGGGCGTCCGCGGACTCGTCCGCGACGATGAGGATCTCGGTCGCGCCCGCTTCGGAGTCCGTGCCGACCATGCCGGCCACGACGCGCTTCGCCAGCGCGACGAAGTTGTTGCCAGGGCCCGAGATGACGTCGACCGGGTCGAGACCGAGGGCCGGGACACCGTGGGCGTAGGCGCCGATCGCCCCCGCGCCGCCCATCGCGTACACCTCAGTGATGCCGAGGAGGCGAGCCGCGGCGAGGATGACGGGGTGCACCCGGCCGCCGTGGTCGCGCTGCGGCGGCGAGGCGAGGGCGACCTGTGCGACGCCGGCCACCTGCGCGGGGACGACGTTCATCACGACGCTCGACGGGTAGACCGCCTTGCCGCCGGGGACGTAGACACCGGCCCGCCGCACGGGTCGCCAGTGCTGCTCGACGCGGGCACCGGGGCCGATGTCAGTCACGACGGGCGCCGGGACCTGCGCGGCCGAGGCGCGCCGGACCCGGTCGATCGCGTTCTCGAGCGCCCGCCGGATCGCCGGGTCGAGGGCGTCGAGCGCCTCCTCGAGGTGCGCGGCCGGGACGCGGACGTCGTGACCCTCCACGCCGTCGAAGCGGGCGGCCTGTTCGCGCAGCGACGCCTCCCCCCGCTCCGCGACGTCCGCGACGACGGCGGCCGCCGTCGCCAGAGCCTCGTCGCGGGCAGCGGTGGCCCGGGGGACGGCAGCGAGGAGGTCAGCCGGAGTGACGGCGCGACCCCGGAGGTCGATCGTGCGAAGCATCCCTCCAGGGTACCGGCGCGTCAGCCCCGGGTGACGCCCGAGACGTCGGTGAGGTAGCCGATCCGACCGTCCTCGTGGCGCACGACGAACGAGTCGCCGCGGTCCTCGATGACGAGGGCCCAGGCGGTCGGGCCGATGCGGAACAGGGGCGCGCCGTTCTCGTCGACGACGTCCCGTTCGGCGGGTGCGAGCGCCCAGAACGCCTGCTGCGCCGAGGCCGGAGCCGGTGCCGGCTCGTCGTCGTCGATCGGGTCGCCGAGCGGTGCCGGGTCGGGGTCGACCGACGGCGCCGCCATCGTGAAGCGGGCGTCCGAGATCGGACGGGCGACGACCGGGCGGGCACCGCGGGCGACGCGGTGCGAGACCGTCTCGCTGCGGTGCAGGAAGTCCTCGTGGAACGGCGGGATGAAGGGGGCGACGACCGTGAGGGCGACACCCGCCGCCATCAGGATGACCTCGACCCAGACGACCCAGCTGCTCAGCCAGACACCCGTCGCGGCGCCGCGGGCGATGTTGATCCAGAGCCAGCTGAGCCAGAGCACCGCCGAAACCGAGAAGGCGACGGAGGCGAACTGGTCGATACCCAGGGAACCGACCCGGCGGATGCCGGTGGGCGAGAAGCGACGCAGGACGATGAGGAACACCGCGACCGTCGGCACACCGATGGCGAGGATCCAGTCGATGCCCGAGCCCCAGACGTTCCCGCCGCCGAGGAGCTGCGTGTACGGGCCGTCGCTGTAGAGCGGGAAGAACGAGAAGAGGAAGGCGAGCGCCCAGACACCCAGCAGCGACACCTCGCGCAGCGAGAACGGGCCGATCCCGTACTGCGGCGGGACGTGGCCCGCCTCGGGAGCCTGGTCGACATCGGCGGGGGCGGCCTCGACGTGCGACGCAGGGGCCGCCGCGGCGGCCGGGACGTCGTCCACGGGGGCGGATACCTCGGCTGCCGGCGCATCGGCTGCGGCCGGCGCGGAGGACGCCGCATCCGTCTCGAAGTCGTACGCCTCGGTCTCGCTGTCGACGCGGGACGCGTCGTACACCGCTGTCTCGGGCTCCCGGACGACGGTGATGTCGAGGTCCTCGACGGTGCCCCCCGTCTCGTCGGGCTTTTCGGGGGTCGGCTTCTGGTCGGTCACGATGCTCCTTCCGCACGGCGCCGGGGGGCGCCGCCTGCGATCCTACCCCGCGGGCTGTGGACGACTCAGCCGAGACACTGGGGTCCCAGCAGACCCTTCAACTCGCCGTAGAGGTCGACCGTCACGCCCACCTGCGCGGGCACCTCGAAGACCTTCGCGACGCCGCCGCGGTGGAGCTTCAGGGTCACCTCGGTGCTGCCCGGATGCCGGTCGAGGACGGCGGCGAGCTGACCGATCGTCGTCTCGGTCGCCCGGTGCTCGGGGAGCAGGAGGACGAGGGGGCCGGCGGCATCCACCGATCCGAGATCCGGGACGAACGCGGACTGCCCGTGGAGGTTGCGCCCGTCGTCGCGCTGCGAGACGCGTCCGCGCACGACGAGGATCGAGTCGGCCTGCAGCATCGACTGGAACTCGGTGTACGTCTTGCCCATGAACATGACGGTCACCTCGCCGTCGAAGTCCTCCACGGTGATCATGCCGTACGGATTGCCGCTCTGCTTCGCGACGCGGTGCTGCACGCTGGTGACCAGGCCCGCGATCGTGACGATGTCGCCGTCGGAGATGTCCTCGGAGACGAGCAGGTCGTGGATCGACGTCGACGCGTGTTTGGCGAGCGGGATCTCGAGCCCGGCGAGCGGGTGGTCCGACACGTAGAGCCCGAGCATCTCGCGCTCGAAGGCGAGCTTGTCCTTCTTGGTCCACTCGGGACGCTCGGGGACGCGGGCGACCTGCTGCGGCTCGTCGTCGCCCCACAGGCTGTCGAAGTCGAAACCGACCTCGCCGTTGGCCTCGCGCCGTTTGTCGAGCACGGCCTGCTCGGTGGCGTCCTCGTGGATCTCCATGAGCGCGCGCCGGGTCGAGCCGAGCGAGTCGAACGCGCCGGCCTTGATGAGGGACTCCACTGTGCGCTTGTTGGCGACGTGGGCGGGGACCTTCGCGAGGAAGTCGTGGAAGCTCGTGTAGGGGCCGTCCGCCCGGGCGGCGACGATGCCGTCGACGACGTTGCTGCCGACGTTGCGGACGGCGCCCAGACCGAAGCGGATGTCCCCACCGACGGCGGCGAAGTACCGGATCGACTCCCCAACGTCGGGCGGGAGGACGCGGATGCCCATGCGGCGGCACTCGTTGAGGTACACCGCCATCTTGTCCTTCGAGTCGCCGACGCTCGTCAGGAGGGCGGCCATGTACTCGGCCGGATAGTGGGCCTTCAGGTACGCGGTCCAGTAGGAGACGAGTCCGTAGGCGGCGGAGTGGGCTTTGTTGAAGGCGTAGTCGGAGAACGGCAGCAGGATGTCCCAAAGGGCCTTGATCGCGGCCTCACCGAAGCCGCGTTCCTTCATGCCCCCCGAGAAGCCCTCGTACTGCTTGTCGAGCTCGGACTTCTTCTTCTTGCCCATCGCGCGGCGCAGAATGTCCGCCTGACCGAGCGAGAAGCCGGCCACCTTCTGCGCGATCGCCATGACCTGCTCCTGATAGATGATCAGGCCGTAGGTCGTGTCGAGGATCTCGCGCAGCGGCTCTTCGAGCTCGGGGTGGATGGGCGTGATCGGCTGCACGCCGTTCTTGCGCAGCGCGTAGTTGGTGTGCGAGTTCGCGCCCATCGGACCCGGTCGGTACAGCGCGATGACGGCCGAGATGTCCTCGAAGTTGTCGGGCTTCATGAGGCGCAGGAGCGAGCGCATCGGGCCGCCGTCGAGCTGGAAGACGCCGAGCGTGTCGCCGCGGCTGAGCAGGTCGTACGCGGCGCGGTCGTCGAGTTCGAGGTGCTCGAGGTCGAGTTCCTCGCCGCGGTTGCTGCGGATGTTGTCCAGGGCGTCCGAGATGATCGTGAGGTTGCGGAGCCCCAGGAAGTCCATCTTGATGAGCCCGAGGGTCTCGCACGACGGGTAGTCGAACTGCGTGACGATCTGGCCGTCCTGCTCGCGGCGCATGATCGGGATGATGTCGATCAGCGGTTCGCTCGACATGATGACACCGGCGGCGTGGACACCCCACTGCCGCTTCAGGCCCTCGAGGCCGATCGCGCGGTCGAAGACGGTCTTCGCCTCGGGATCGGTGTCGATGAGCGAGCGGAACTCGCTCGCCTCCTTGTACCGCGGATGCTTCGGGTCGAACATGCCGCCGAGCTCCATGTCCTTGCCCATGACGGGCGGCGGCATGGCCTTGGTGAGCCGCTCGCCCATGGAGAAGGGGAAGCCGAGGACACGACCGGCATCCTTCAGCGCCTGCTTCGACTTGATCGTGCCGTACGTGACGATCTGCGCGACGCGCTCGGAGCCGTACTTCTCGGTCACGTAGTCGATGACCTCGCCACGGCGACGGTCGTCGAAGTCGACGTCGAAGTCGGGCATCGAGACGCGGTCGGGGTTGAGGAACCGCTCGAAGATCAGACCGTGCTCGAGCGGGTCGAGGTCGGTGATGCGCATGGCGTACGCGACCATCGAACCGGCACCGGAACCGCGGCCGGGACCGACGCGGATGCCGTTGTCCTTGGCCCAGTTGATGAAGTCGGCGACGACGAGGAAGTACCCCGGGAAACCCATCTGGAGGATGATGCCGGTCTCGTACTCCGCCTGCTTGCGCACCCGGTCGGGGATGCCGTCGGGGTACCGGTAGTGGAGGCCGGCCTCGACCTCCTTGATCAGCCAGCTGTCCTCGGTCTCGCCCTCGGGCACCGGGAAGCGCGGCATGTAGTTGGCGGAGGTGTTGAACTCGACCTCGCAGCGCTCGGCGATGAGGAGCGTGTTGTCGCAGGCCTCGGGATGGTCGCGGAACAGCTGACGCATCTCCTGGGCCGTCTTGATGTAGTACCCGTCGCCGTCGAACTTGAAACGGTTCGGGTCGTCGAGGGTCGAGCCGGACTGCACGCAGAGGAGGGCGGCGTGCGCGTCGGCCTCGTGCTGATGCGTGTAGTGCGAGTCGTTGGTCGCGACGAGCGGGATGCCGAGGTCCTTCGAGAGCCGGATGAGGTCGGTCATGACACGACGCTCGATCGACAGCCCGTGGTCCATGATCTCGGCGAAGTAGTTCTCCTTGCCGAAGATGTCCTGGAACTCGGCGGCCGCGGCCCGCGCCGCCTCGTACTGCCCGAGACGCAGGCGGGTCTGCACCTCCCCCGACGGGCAGCCGGTCGTGGCGATCAGTCCCTTGCCGTAGGTCTGCAGCAGCTCGCGGTCCATGCGCGGCTTGAAGTAGTAGCCCTCGATGCTCGAGAGCGAACTGAGCCGGAAGAGGTTGTGCATCCCCTCCGTGCTCTGGCTCCACATCGTCATGTGGGTGTAGGCACCGGAACCCGAGACGTCGTCGCTCTTCTGGTCGGGCGAGCCCCAGGCGACGCGGGACTTGTCGCTGCGGTGGGTGCCCGGGGTGACGTAGGCCTCGAGACCGATGATCGGCTTGACGCCGGCGGACTGGGCGGCACGGTAGAACTCGAAGGCCGCGAACGTGTTGCCGTGGTCGGTGACGGCGATCGCCGGCATCCCGTACTCGGCTGCCGCCTGCGTCATCGCGCCGATCTTCGCGGCCCCGTCGAGCATCGAGTATTCGCTGTGCACGTGCAGATGGACGAAGGAATCGGATGCCACGGATCGAGTCTACGTTCCGGGTCCGACACGGGACCTAGGCTGGTCGGCATGGCCACTCCCGAGTTCGTCCTCGCCCTCCGCGAGAAGATCGGCACCGCTCCCCTCCCCCTCGTCGGCGTCACCGCGATCGTCTTCCGTGACGAGAAGGTGCTCATCGGACGGCGGGCGGACAACGGTTCGTGGCAGCCCGTCTCGGGCATCGTCGACCCCGGCGAGGAGCCCGCCGACGCGGCGGTCCGGGAGTGTCGCGAGGAGGCCGGGATCGTCGTGCGAGCGACCCGCCTGGCCGCCGTGCAGCAGATCCCCCGCATCGAGTACACCAACGGCGACCAGGTGGACTACCTCGACCTCGTCTTCCGCTGCGACTGGGTCTCGGGCGAGCCGCATCCCGCCGACGGAGAACTCACCGACGTCGGGTGGTTCGGGCTCGGCGAGCTGATCGACGTCGATCAGACCCACGTCCGGAAGATCGCGCTTGCGATCGCGGAGGACGACCCCGCGAGCTTCGCCGGCGGCCGCTGACCGTCAGCGAGATCGAGGCGCATCAGGACACGCGGGAACCCGTTCAGCACCGAATCGGTGTCGGCGGCCTTCACGAAGCCGGCCCGTTCGAACAGGCTTCGGGTGCCGACGTAGGCCATCGTGAGGTCGACCTTCTCGCCCCTGTTGTCGACGGGGTACCCCTCGATCGCCGGCGCACCCTGCGACCTCGCGAACTCCACCGCGCCCGCCAACAGGGCGTGGGAGATACCCTTCCCGCGATGCCCCGGACGGACGCGGATGCACCACACCGACCACACGTCGAGGTCGTCGACGTGCGGGATCCGCCGGTTCGTCGCGAACGAGGTGTCGGCGCGGCGATGGATCGCTGCCCATCCCACGACGTCATCGCCGTCGTACGCGAGGACGCCTGGCGGCCCCTCGGCGACGAGCTCCCGCATCCGTTCGCCGCGCGCGCGGCCGGACAGCGACCGGTGCTCGGGGCCGGGGAGCCGGTAGCTCAGGCACCAGCAGACGTTGGCGTCGGGACGCTTCGGCCCCACCATCGTCGCGACGTCGTCGAACGAGGTGGCGGGGTGGACGTCGATGGTCATGGCAGCAGGATGTCGCCTGCCACCGACGCCCGCACCCCTCACGGGACCCGGAGGTTGCGACCTTCGAGGTAGGCGAGGTCGATGACGGGCCGCGAGCCGAGCGGTTCGTCGAGGTCGATCGTGAAGGGTGTCGCGCCGGAATCCACACACGCGGGTGTCTGGACATCGTCCCGCAGCGCGACCAGGACCTCGACGACGTCGGTGTTCTGGTTCTCCTGGAGCAGCTCTATCGCCGCGGCGTCCACCGGGCATCCGCCCTCGGAGACGAGCAGCGGCAGACGCGCCGCCGCCGGATCGGCGGCGGCCGCGTCGAGGGCGACGTCCACGGTCCGGTACCCGTCGACCAGCTGGGTCATGAGGCACTGCGACCAGTCCGTCACTACCCAGGCGCCGCCTGCGTCTCGGCTGATGGTCAAGACTTCGTGCGTCGCAGCCGGCTCGCCGGGCTCGGGATCCCGCGGCGTGGAGCCGTCGTGAAGGCTCCACGACCAGAGGACGACCCGGTCCTCGGACTGCTCGACGGGGGCCCACTCCTCCTCGCCGAGCTCGGGGACACCCTGCCCCGCGATCGCGGCACGACCGTTGTCGTCGAGCAGACTGCTCAGCCCGGTGCCGGCGTACGCCGAGTCCGGGATGGGCACACCACCGCACGCGGAGGTCGGCGCAGCATCCGGCTCGCTCTGCGACGGAGTCGCGTCCACGAACGACACCTCGTTCGTCCATGTCGTCGCGGGGAGTCCGTCTCCCGCCCACGAGGGCGTAGAGCCGCTGACCGGGACCAGACTGTCCCGCGCCATCCGCGTCACACCGAGCAGGTCGTCGTCTGCGGAGAGGACGATGTCCGCCCCCTCCGCGCTCCGGCTGAGGCCGCCACCGGCGACGACGGTGTCCACGACCGCCTCCCGCTGCGCCACGGTCAGGAAGTACCAGGCCGGATCGGGCAGCACGTACACCAGGAAGGTCGGCACCGACTCGGCCATCGCCGCGGCGGCATCCAGCCCGTGGCGCTCGGCGAAGGCATCGAGGATCCCCTGCCCGTCGACAGGCAACCCCTCCGTCCACCCCTCCGGGATGCGGGTGGATTCCTGCACGCTGCGGTCCGAGCCGGCGACGAACGACTCCGCCATCGCAGGGCCGTCGGGTCCGTGCGTGCTCACGAGGGACGAGGGCTCATCCTCGAAGACGTGCGTCACGCTCCCATCGGCCGACACGTACGACGCACTGACGCTGCGCACGAGCAGGTAACTGTCGGACGAGGCGCTACCGTCCGGGAGGTCGTACCGCTGCGGGCCCTCCGTCACGGTCGCGATCCGGAGCGTACGACCGTCCAGCTGGTCCTGCACGGGGCGGGAGAGATCGACGGCGGGGGGCGCCGCGATCTCGGGACGGGACAGCACCTGTGTGGCGACGAAGGCGCCGACGGCGATCACCGCGACGGTCACGACGGCGACGGCAGCGGTCAGCAGACGCAGGTTCACCGCCGGGAGCGCCGGCAACCGCCAGGTCCGTCGCCGGGCCCCCGCGGGCTCCGCGGCGATGGCCCGGGCGAGCTGCTCGCGGGCCGCCGCGACGGCCTCCCGGGTCGGTTCCACGTTCGGGGCGAGATCACGCACCCTGTTCGACAGCGCGTCCATGGTTCCCCTCCTCTCCGAGGGTCGTAGTGAGCTCGGGGACGCGGAGGCGCCGCCGGACACGATTGAGGCGGGAACGGACGGTCCCCACCGGGATGCCGAGGGCGACCCCGATCTGCTCGTAGGTCAGGTCGCCCCACGCGTGCAGAAGGAGGACGTCGCGATCCCCGGAGGGGAGCGCCGCGATCCGGTCCGCGAGCCCGCGCATCGCGGAGCCCGCGTCGATGCGGTCATCCGATCGCGACGCGCCGTCGGCGTGTCCGGCTTCCGCGACGGCCGCGGAGGCCGCGATGGCCCGCCACTGCCGCGCATCCCGCGCGGTCATCCGACGGATGACGCGGGTGGCGATGCCGAACAACCACGGCCGCGCCGATTCCCACGCATGGTCGAAGCGGTCGCGCTTGCGGAACGCGATGAGGAAGGTCTCGCTGAGGACGTCCTGCCCGCCGTCCGAACCCACGCGCTGCGCCGCGAACCTGCCGATCGCACTCGCGTGCCGCTCGAACAGCTCCGCGAACGCCGGCGGGTCGCTGAGGGAGCGCCGGATGATGCTGCTGTCGGTGGTCACACTTCATATTCACCGCGACGCGGCGAACGGTTCACGATTGGTCGCGCAGGATCTCCAGAGCGTGGGCGAGGTCCGCCGGGTAGTCCGAGCGGAACGTCGACCAGTCCCCCGTCGCGGGGTGCGCGAAGGACAGTTCGTGGGCGTGGAGCCACTGCCGCGTCAGCCCCAGGCGCTGGGCGAGCGTCGGGTCCCCTCCGTAGAGGGGATCGCCGACGCACGGATGCCGGTGGGCGGCCATGTGCACGCGGATCTGGTGCGTGCGCCCGGTCTCGAGGTGCACCTCGAGCAACGAGGCACGGGGGAACGCCTCGAGCGTTTCGTAGTGCGTCACCGAGTCCTTGCCCTCGGGCGTGACCGCGAACTTCCACGAGTGGCTGGGGTGACGGCCGATGGGCGCGTCGATGGTCCCCACCAGCGGGTCGGGGTGGCCCTGCACGACCGTGTGGTAGATCTTGTCGACCTCGCGTTCCTTGAACGCCCGCTTCAGCGCGGTGTAGGAGCGCTCGGTCTTCGCGACGACCATCAGGCCGCTCGTGCCCACATCCAGGCGGTGCACGACGCCCTGACGCTCGGGAGCGCCGGAGGTGGCGATGCGGAACCCTGCGGCGGCGAGGGCGCCGACGACCGTCGGACCCTCCCATCCCAGCGAGGGGTGCGCGGCGACACCGGCGGGCTTGTCGACGACGACGATCTCGTCGTCGTCGTGGACGATGCCGAGGTCGGGTACCGCGATGGGGACGATCTCGGGACCCCGCTTGTCCTCCCAGTCGACCTGCAACCAGCCCCCGGCGACGAGCTTGTCGGACTTGCCGACGGTGCGCCCGTCGAGTTCGACTCCCCCACCCTCGGCAACCTCGGCCGCGAACGTGCGTGAGAAACCGAGCAGCTTGGCCAGCGCGGCGTCGACCCGGGTGCCGTCGAGGCCGTCCGGGACGGGGAGGCTACGGCTGGGCATGGGGATCGGCGGATGCCGGCTGCTCCTCGTCGTCCGCCGTCGCCGCCGCGGCATCCTTCTCCCGCGACCCGTCGAAACGGACGCCGAGCAGGACCAGGATCGCGACGGCGAGCATCATCGTGACGATGAAGGAGTCGGCGACGTTGTAGATGGCCGAGGGGAAGCCCAGCCAGAGCCACGGCGTGTGGATGAAGTCGACGACGTGCCCCACGAGGAATCCGGGTGCGCGGAACAGTCGGTCACCCAGGTTGCCGAGGATGCCGCCGAGCAGCAGCCCGAGGACGATGGCCCACGCCCGCGACCGCACGCGGGTCACGGCGAGGACGATGATCGTGACGGCCGCGGCGGCGAGCACGAGGGTGAAGACCCAGGTGACGCCCTCCCCGAGCGAGAAGGCCGCGCCGGGGTTGAAGGTCAGGTAGAGCTGGAGGAAGTCCCCGAGCACCGGGACGGCCTGCCGCTCGGGCAGGTTCTCGAGAGCGAGGAACTTCGTGAACTGGTCAGCGGCCAGCACCAGCACCGCGAGGATCGCGATGGTGGTGCCGGCCGCTGCGGCGCGCAGTGTCGTCCGGGACGCGGACGTTCGGCTCGACAATGTGCGAGCGGTCAGGACGCGGGGATGGGCGTCGAGCCCGAGGTGCCGGCGACGTCGAGATCGCGCAGCTTCTCCTCGATGAAGCCGCGCAGCTGGACGCGGTAGTCGCGCTCGAACTGACGCAACTCGCTGATGCGACCCTCGAGGGTGCCGCGCTCGCTCTCGAGGCGGGTGAGCTCGTCCTTGGCCTTGGTGCGGGCCTCGTTGAGGATGGCGTCGGCCTCGGCCTGCGCCTCGGAGATGAGCTTCTCCTTCTGCGCCTTGCCCTCGGCCACGTGCTCGTCGTGCAGGCGCTGCGCCAGCTCGATGATGCCGGCGGACGCGGCCGCAGGAGCGGTCGCTCCGGCTGCGGGGGTCTCGGCGACGGGCTCGGCCGGAGCCGGGGCCTCCTCGACGACCTCTTCCTCGGCGGTGGAGGCGGCGGCCTCCGGAGCGGGGGTCTCGCCGGACTCGTACGCGGCGAGCTTCGCCTTCAGCTCCTCGTTCTCGGCGATCGTCTTGCG
Source organism: Microbacterium oleivorans (assembly GCF_001644225.1). GTDB lineage: Bacteria > Actinomycetota > Actinomycetes > Actinomycetales > Microbacteriaceae > Microbacterium > Microbacterium gawkjiense. The sequence continues at coordinate 1,298,798 of NZ_LSTV01000001.1, forward strand.
CCACTCGACGACGATCTCGTCGAGGAAGTCATCGACCTCGTCCGGGTCGAAACCCTCCTTGAAACGAACATGCTGGAACTGCTTGGTGACGACGTCTTCGGGAGTCAAAGGCATGTGTCTTTCCTCTTTCGGGGCTCAGGAAGCGGGCCGGTCAATGAAGACCCGCGAGGCGCGAGCCGTACCCCGACAGCATAGTCCGCGGCTGTCGTGGGTGCGACGACGACGACCTCACACGCGGCTCAGCACCTGCGTGACGGACAGGAGCACGAAGCAGCACAGCATCGTGATCGGGAAGGCGAGATCGAGCGCGATGGGACCGATGCGCAGCGGCGGTATGAAGCGGCGGAAGAACTTCAGCGGCGGGTCGGTCACGGTGAACACGACCTCGGCGAAGACGAGCCAGCCGCCGCGCGGACGCCACTCCCGGTTGAACATCGGGATGTACTCCAACACCAGACGTGCCAGGAGGAACAGCACGTAGATGAGCAGGAGCGCGTTGAGGATCCCGGCGATGAGGCCGATGACCGACACGACGTCAGTGCGTGAAGGGGGCGGAGTCGGCGTCGCCCTGGGCGATCGCCCCCTCGCCGGAGACCGCGACGTTCTCGGGAGAGAGCAGGAAGACCTTGCTCGTCACGCGCTCGATGCGGCCGTACAGACCCAGCGAGAGTCCGCTCGCGAAGTCGATGAGGCGGCGGGCGTCCGCATCGCTCATCTGCGAGAGGTTGATGATGATGGGGATGCCGTCGCGGAAGTTCTCGGCGATCATCTGCGCGTCGCGGTACTGCTTCGGGTGCACCGTGACGATCTCGCTCACGGTGGCCGGCGCGGGCTGACGCACGACGGCCGGACGGTGGATGGGCGTCACCGGGGCGGTCTTGTTCTCGACCTGCTTCTCCCGGCTCTCGCGGCGGGGAGCCGGCTCCTCGTAGACCTCTTCCTCGTCGGCGAGGCCCAGGTACACCATGGTCTTCTTGAGCGGGTTCGACATCGCATCCTCCGTATTGCTCGTCTGTGATGAGGCTAACCGTGCAGGGGCCTCGGGCCTGTGATTGCCGAACCGATGCGCAGGTGTGTCGCACCCGCGGCGATCGCCTCGGCGAAGTCGCCGGTCATTCCGGCGGAGATCCAGTCGGCATCCGGCACCACACGGCGCAGCCGTGCGGCGTGATCCGCGAGCCGGGCGAAGGCCGCGGCGGGGTCCTCGTCGAGCGGGGCGACGGCCATCACGCCCCGCAAACGCAACGAGGGGCAGGATGCCGAGACGTGCTCGGCGAGCTCCTCGACACCCGACGGCTGGACGCCCCCGCGACCCGGGTCATCGGTGAGGTTGACCTGGATCAGGACGTCGAGCACGCTCTCGTCGCCCTCGGCGCGGGCGCCGTGGAGCGCGTCGGCGAGCCGCGCGCGGTCGAGGGAGTGCACCGCGTCGGCATCCCGACGCACCGCTTTCGCCTTGTTCGTCTGCGCCTGGCCGATGAAGTGCCAGCGCAGCGCCGGGCCCGCGTAGTCGGCGCGTTTGGCGCTGAGTTCCTGCTGCCGGTTCTCGCCGACGTCGGTGACGCCGAAGGCGGCGAGATCCTGCACGAGCTCGACGGGATGGAACTTCGTGACGACGATCCGCGTGATCGTCGCGGGATCGCGGCCCGCCGACCGCGCGGCATCAGAGATGCGCGCGTCGATGTCGGCGAGCCGCGAACGAAGATCCACGACGGCGTTACTTCAGGAAGTCGGGGATGTCGAGGTCGTCATCGCCGAACGCCGAGTCGTAGTCGCTCGACGACGACGCGGGCGCCGACACCGACACCGACTCGCGTCCGCTGTTCTCCGCCGCGGCGAGGTCGCGCGCGACCGTGTCGGCGGGCAGCGGCGGCAGCACGGGAGCGGATGCCGGGCGGCTGGCCGTGATCGGCTCGACCTTCACCTGGGGCTCGCCGCCGTCGAAGCCGGCCGCGATGACCGTGACCCGGACCTCGTCGCCCAGGGTGTCGTCGATGACGGTACCGAAGATGATGTTGGCCTCGGGGTGCGCGGCCTCCTTGACGAGCTGCGCGGCGTCGTTGATCTCGAAGATGCCGAGGTTCGAACCACCCTGGATCGACAGCAGCACGCCGTGCGCGCCCTCGATCGACGCCTCGAGCAGCGGCGACTCGACGGCCAGTTCGGCTGCCTTGATCGCACGGTCGGCGCCGCGGGCCGAGCCGATGCCCATGAGCGCGGACCCCGCGCCCTGCATGACCGACTTGACGTCGGCGAAGTCGAGGTTGATGAGACCGGGCGTCGTGATGAGGTCGGTGATGCCCTGCACACCGGCGAGCAGCACCTGGTCGGCCGTGGCGAAGGCCTCGATCATCGAGATGCCGCGGTCGCTGATCTCGAGCAGTCGGTCGTTCGGCACCACGATGAGGGTGTCGACCTCTTCCTTGAGCTTCGAGACGCCCGCCTCGGCCTGCGTCTGGCGACGACGGCCTTCGAAGGAGAAGGGCTTGGTGACAACACCGATGGTGAGGGCGCCGATCGACTTCGCGATCCGCGCGACGACCGGGGCACCACCGGTGCCCGTACCGCCGCCCTCGCCCGCCGTGACGAAGACCATGTCGGCGCCCGCGAGGGCTTCCTCGATCTCCTCGGCGTGGTCCTCGGCGGCACGACGGCCGACCTCGGGGTCGGCGCCCGCGCCGAGACCGCGCGTGAGCTCGCGGCCCACGTCGAGCTTGATGTCGGCGTCGCTCATCAGCAGCGCCTGGGCGTCGGTGTTGACGGCGATGAACTCGACGCCGCGAAGGCCGAGCTCGATCATGCGGTTGACGGCGTTGACACCGCCACCACCCACGCCAACGACCTTGATCACAGCAAGGTAGTTCTGGTTCTGGCTCACGCCGGCCTCCGTATCGTCCTGAACCTCGAGTGCAAACCTTCAACCTCAACCAGAGGTTTAAAGAATTGCCGAGTATGCAATTCCCGATTCCGAACGTAGGCGGCGCAGCGCCGGGGAGCCGCAGCGACGCGGGCGTGTCGCGCGATCTGATTCCGCGTCAGCGGACGACGACCGCGTCGGGCGACGAGATGTCGTACTCGTCGGCCTCGGACGGAGGCGTGGCGATCATCAGGGCCTGCAGGACGCGGGCTTTCTCGACGGGGTCATCGGAGCTCCCCCACACGACCTCCGCCCCCTCGATCGTGAGGGTGACATCGTCGGGCGTCGTCGCCGCCATCGCCGTCACCTGCGTCCGCAGGTCGGCCGGGAGCGAGCGGTAGACGGCCCCCACGGCGCGGAACGCGCGCGACCCTGCGCCGCCGGTCGCCTCGATCACCGGGTAGCCCTCGGGTGCCTTCTCGCTGGTGGAGAGGACGACGCCGGCCGCGTCGACGAGCGAGAAGCCGCCGCGCGTCGATACCACCCCCACGGGAGTGCGTTCGATGATCCGGACGACGAGCTCCTGCGGCGGACGCGCTTCGATGGAGTAGCTCTCGACGAGCGGGAACCCGACCAGCGCGGCCTTGACGGCGCTGGAGTCGACGAGGGCGAGCGGGGTGCCCTTCTCCCCCGCGAGCGCCTGCTCGACGGCACCGCGGTCAAGCCGATCGGTGCCCAGGACGGTGATCTTCGAGACGGCGAACAACGGGCTGTAGGCGGTCGCCACGGCCCCGAGCCCGACGAGCACCACGGCGGCGAGCGACGCCAGCCACGCGTAGCGACGCCGCCGCTGACGGACGGTGAACCGTCGGACCTCGCGGCGGAGGGCACGTCGGCGGGCGCGGGCCGCCGCCCAGACGTCGCGCAGACCGAGCGGGCGGTCGCCCTCGGCATCCGGCGTCCGTTCGCCGGGCTCCACGTCGTCGACCTCGGCCACCGGCTGAGCGAACGGGACGAGGCGGCCCGGCCGCGAGGGCTCGATGACCTCGGTGACCTGCTCCGGCGCCGGTTCGGGGTCGCGCACGGGCGGTTCCACCCGAGGCGGCGCGACGGGCTCGGGCTGCGGAGCCGCCGTCGGGGCGGCTCGACGTGCCGGCGGCGTCGTCGGCAGGGGGGACGGCCGCCGCACGGTCAGTCCTGCCCGAGGGCGTCGAGGACCTGCGGGATGATGCGGTACACGTCGCCGCAGCCGAGGGTGATGACGTAGTCGCCGGGGCGGGCGATGGATGCCGTGTACTCGGCGGCCTGCTGCCAGTCCGCCACGAAGCGCACCCGGTCCTGATCGGCGAAGGCGCCGCTGACGAGGGCGCCGGTCACCCCGGGGACGGGATCCTCGCGGGCGCCGTAGACGTCGAGGACGACCGTGTGGTCGGCGCGGGACTCGAGGACGTCCGCGAACTCGCGGTACATGGCCTGCGTGCGGGAGTAGGTGTGGGGCTGGTGGACGGCGATGATGCGCCCCTCCCCGACGACGGTGCGCGCTGCGGCGAGGGCGGCGTCGACCTCGGTCGGGTGGTGGGCGTAGTCGTCGTAGACCGACACACCCGCGCGGACGCCGTGCAGCTCGAACCGGCGGATCGTGCCGCCGAACTGCTCGACCGCGCGCAGCGCCGGCTCGAGCTCGTATCCGAGGGTGAGGAGCACGGCGACAGCGCCGGCCGCGTTGACCGCGTTGTGCGCTCCGGGGACGCTCAGGGCGCCCGACGCCGAGCGTCCGTCGTGGTGGAGGGTGAAGGAGACCGGGCCCTCGGTGACGATGTCGCTCACGCGGACGTCCGCCTCGGCGGCCGTGCCGAAGGTGACCACGGTCCGGTGGGACAGCGACGCGGCGACCTCGCGGGCGCCGGGGTCGTCGGAGGAGATGACGACGGCCTGGGACGCGGCATCCGCGAATTGCACGAAACCTTCGTAGAAGGCCTCGCGCGACCCCCAGTGGTCGAGGTGGTCGGGATCGACGTTCGTGATGAGTGCCACAGCGGTGTCGTAGAGCAGGAACGAGCCGTCGGACTCGTCGGCCTCGATGACGAACAGGTCGTCGGACCCGGTACCGCTCGAGACGCCGAGGGAGGCGATGACGCCGCCGTTGACGAAGGTCGGATCGGCGCCGCTCGCGCGGAGGCCCGTGACGATCATCCCGGTCGAGGTGGTCTTGCCGTGCGCGCCGGCGACGCTCACCAGTCGACGACCGCCGACCAGCCAGTGCAGCGCCTGCGAGCGGTGCAGCACGGGCACGCCCCGCTCCTTCGCACGCAGGTACTCCGGGTTCTCGGGCCAGATGGCGCCCGTGAACACGACCGCATCCACGTCGTCGGGGAGATTCGCCGCGTCGTGCCCGACGTGGACCTCCGCGCCGCGCGCCGCGAGCGCCTGCATGGCCGCGCTGTCGGAGCGGTCGGAACCTGACACGCGGATGCCGCGATCGAGGAACATGCCGGCGAGCCCCGACATCCCGGAACCGCCGATCCCGATGAAGTGGGCGGCGGTGATGTCCGCGGGGATGGGAAGCGTGAGATCGGGGCGAATCATGGCCCGACAAGTCTAGGTCGGGGTGGGCGGCGGGGACGCCGCGGCGCGCTGTGCCGGGCTGCTCAGCGGGCGAGCGCGCGGTCGATCAGCCCGACGACGTTCTCACTCCCCGTGCGGGTCCCGACCTGCGCCGCGGCGGCGCGCATGCGCTCGAGCGACGCCGCATCGGACAGGAGCGGGACGACGGTCGAACGGATGCGGTCCCCGGTCAGCTCGGCATCGGGGATCAGCACCGCCGCCCCCGCCGCGACCGCGGACGCGGCGTTGAGGGCCTGCTCGCCGTTGCCGACCGCGTAGGGGACGTAGACGGCCGGGATCCCGAGCGCGCTGAGCTCGCTCACGGTTGCCGCCCCCGACCGCGACACGACGGCGTCGGCGAGGGCGAACGCGAGGTCCATGCGATCGATGTAGGGCACGATCCGGTAGGACGGGTCGTCAGGGTCGGCGATGTCGTTGCGCTCCCCCGCGGCGTGCAGGATCTGCCACCCCGCCGCGACGACGTCCTGCCACGCATCGGCGAACGCCCGGTTGAGCCGCACCGCCCCGAGCGACCCGCCGAAGACGAGGAGGACGGGCCGATCGGCATCCATCCCGAAGGCCGCAGCCGCCTCCTCGCGCAGCGCGGCGCGGTCGAGGTTCACGATCTCGGGGCGCAGCGGCATACCGACGACCTCGGCACCGCGCAGCGGCGTTCCCTCGAAGGCGACACCGGATGCCGCGGCCCCCCGCGCGCCGAGCACGTTGGCGAGCCCCGGCTTGGCGTTCGCCTCGTGGACGACCACGGGGATGCGGGCGCGGCGGGCGGCGACGTACGCGGGCGCCGAGGCGTACCCGCCGAAGCCGACGACGACGTCGACGGCGCGCTCACGGATGTGGTGCCGGACCTGGCGCACGGCGCGGGCGAACCTTGCCGGAAAGCGGAGCGCCGCGGCATCCGGTCGACGCGGGAAGGGGACCTTGTCGACGAACAGCAGCTCGTATCCCCGCTGCGGCACCAGTCGGGCTTCGAGGCCCTCACGGGTGCCGAGGACGAGGACGGTCGCGCCCGGGTCACGGGCCATCAGGGTGTCGGCGACGGCGAGCAGCGGATTGACGTGGCCCGCGGTGCCACCGCCGGCCAGGAGGTACGTGGTCACCGGATCGAGCCTACCGGCGGGTCGGAGCGGTGCCCGGCGCCGAGGTGGGCAGCGTCCGCGCGAAGGCGAGGAGCACCCCGCACGCCATCAGCACCGAGACGAGCGACGTGCCGCCCTGCGACATGAACGGCAGCGGCACACCCAGCACGGGGAACACCCGCAGCACGACCCCGATGTTGATGAGGGCCTGACCGACGATCCAGACGGTGATGCCGCCGGCGGCGATGCGGATGAAGGGGTCGTGGGTCTTGCGGATGACGTGGAAGGCGCCGACCGCGAACAGCGTGAACAGCGCGAGCACCACGATGCACCCGATGAGGCCGAGTTCCTCGCCGACGATCGCGAAGATGTAGTCGTGGGATGCCGCGGGCAGCCACGCATACTTCTCCCGCGAATTCCCGAGGCCGAGGCCGAAGACACCGCCGCTCGCCAGACCCCAGATCCCGTGGAGAGGCTGGTAACAGCCGTCGTAGTAGTCGTCGATACAGTTCGGGTCGAGGAAGCTCGTGATGCGCGCCATGCGATTCGCGCTCGTGAGCGCCAGGACCGCGACGACCACCACGGCGACGACGACCGGAATGATGAACACCCGGAGCTTCACCCCCGAGAAGAACAACGCCCCCAGCAGGATCAGCACGAGGATCATCGCCGTACCGAGGTCTTTACCTGCCAGCACTGAGCCGATGACCATGATCGAGACCGGGACGACCGGGATGAAGACGTGACGCCACAGGCCGAGGAGGGTGTGCTTGCGGTACAGGACGTAACCGAGCCAGAGCGCGAAGGCCAGCTTCAGGAACTCCGACGGCTGCGCCTGGACACCCGCGATCGAGATCCAGTTGCGGTTTCCGTCGAAGTCGTAACCGAGTCCGGTGAACACGAGCAGCTGGAACGCCTGAGCGAGGCCGAGCGCGATCCAGGAGATCCGCTTCCAGAAGAGCACCGGCAAGCGACTGAACACGAACATCAGCGGCACGCCGAGGATCGCGAACATGGCCTGCCGCATGACGGTCTGGAAGGGCCCGCCCTCGCCGGACGTGGCCATCGTCGCCGACAGCACCATGACGAGTCCGAAGATCGTGAGGATCAGCGCCGTCGAGGCGATGAGCAGGAACTCGCTCGGGACCGGCGCGAAGACCTTGCCGAGGGCGACGCGCGCCGTGAAGGCGGAGGAGCCGCGGTCAGCCGGATCCGACGGGGCCGGACGGTCGGTTGTTGTCGTCACCGGCGTCCTTTCCCATCCGAGCGTTCACCGCGTCGGCGAAGCGCCGGCCGCGATCCGAGTACGAGGCGAACTGGTCGAACGATGCCGCAGCCGGAGCGAGGAGGACCACGTCTCCGTCCTGCGCGACGTCCGACGCCAACGCGACGACCTCGGTCATGACGTCCTCAGTCTGAGCGTGGTCGACCTCGAACAGCGGCACCGCCGGCGCGTGTCGCGCGAATGCCGCGACGATCGTGGACCGTTCGACGCCGATGACGATCGCGGCCTTCACCCCGGGACCGCGCGCGGCGACGAGGTCGTCGATGTCGACGCCCTTCAGCAGCCCGCCGAGGACCCAGACCGCGCCGGGGTACGCCTGGAGGGAGGATGCCGCGGCGTGCGGGTTCGTCGCCTTGGAGTCGTCGATCCAGGTGACACCGTCGGCGACGCCCACGACCTCGATCCGGTGCGGGTCGAGGCGGAAGCCACGGAGCGCGTCGCGGATCGCCGCGGGAGGAACGTCGAGCGACCGGGCCAGCGCGGCGGCAGCGAGGATGTTCGCGACGACGTGCGGAGCGGCGAGCCCGGCGTCGGCGAGTTCCGCCACGGTCGTGAGCTCGAGCGCGTTGGTGCGCCGCTCCTCGAGGAACGCTCGGTCGACGAGGATGCCGTCCACGACGCCGAGATCGCTCGGCCCCGGGACGCCGAGATCGAAGCCGATGGCGCGGCATCCTTCGATCACCTCCGCCTCCTCGACCATCTCGCGGGTCGCAACGTCGCTCTTGTTGTAGACGCAGGCGACCCGGGTGAGCTGGTAGACGACGGCCTTCGCGTCGCGGTACGCGTCGAAGGACCCGTGCCATTCGAGATGGTCGGCGGCGAGGTTCAGGCAGACGCTGGCGTACGGCGAGACGCGGTCGTCGCTGTCCTGGAGGCCGAGGTACCAGAGCTGGTGGCTCGAGACCTCAATGACGAGCACGTCGAACCCGGCCGGGTCGCGCACCGCGTCGAGCACCGGGACGCCGATGTTGCCGCACGGCGCCGCCCGCAGGCCGCCGGCGACGAGCATCGTGGCCGTCAGTTGTGTCGTCGTGGTCTTGCCGTTCGTCCCCGTGATGAGCACCCAGTCCGCGGGCGACCCGTCGGCGCGCAGCACCTTGTCGCGGACGCGCCAGGCGAGCTCGATGTCGCCCCAGACATCGACACCCGCCTCGCGGGCCCACGCGACGACGGGGTGGTGCGGCGGGAATCCCGGCGAGGCCACGACGACGTCGGGACGGTGCGCCGTGAGCTCCTCGGGGATGGTGTCGAGGGGGCCCTGCCACAGCCGCGCCCCGATGACGGGGACGAGTCGGGCGTACTCCTCGGCGGCGTCCTCGGTCACGACCAGGACGTCGGCGCCGAGCTCGGCGAGCGTGTCGGCGACGGAGAATCCCGTCATCGACAGCCCGAGGACGACGACCCGGAGACCCGACCAGTCGGCGTGCCAGCTCGTCAGGCGGGCGAGGTCGGCGCTCATACGGCGGCCAGCCAGCCGACGTAGAAGAGCGCGACCCCGAAGATCGCGAAGATGCCCGCGATGACCCACATCCGGACGACGATCGTGATCTCAGGCCATCCGCGCATCTCGAGGTGGTGGTGGAACGGACTCATGAGGAAGAGGCGTTTGCCGCCCGTCGCCTTGAAGTAGTACCGCTGCAGGATCACCGAGGCCGGGGCGATGATGAAGACACCCGCGAGGATGACGGAGAGGATCTCGGTGCGGCTCAGGACGGCCATCGCGACGATCACGCCGCCGATCGCCATCGAGCCCGTGTCGCCCATGAACAGCTTCGCCTTGGGCGCGTTCCACCAGAGGAAGCCGACCAGGGCTCCGACGAAGGACGCCGCGACGATCGTCAGGCCCATGGGGTCGCGCGTGTCGTAGCAGGCGGCGGTGTACTCGGTGGCGAGCGCGGCGGAGTGGCAGCGCTGCTGCAGCTGCCAGAACGTGACCAGGCTGTACGCCGAGACGGTGAAGATCCCCGCACCGGTCGCCAGACCGTCGAGGCCGTCGGTGAGGTTCGATGCGTTGGACCATGCCACCGACATGAACGAGATCCACAACAGGTAGAGGATCCAGCCGGCGACCGCCCCGAGCGCCATGAAGGAGAGCGTCGGGATGTCGCGGAAGAAGGAGATGTAGGCGGAGCCCGGGGTCTCGCCGTACTGGTTCGGGAAGTTCAGTGCCATCACGCCGAACGGGACGGCAACGGCCACCTGTCCGACGATCTTGCGCCAGCCCGAGAGTCCGAGGCTGCGCTGCGACCGGACCTTCATGTAGTCGTCGATGAAGCCGATGATGCCGAGACCCACCATCATCCAGAGGACGAGCAGGCCGGACACGGTGGGTTCCGTACCCCCCGTGTAGCTGCCGACGAAGAAGCCGACCATCGTCCCCACGATGAAGACGATGCCGCCCATCGTGGGCGTCCCGCGCTTGGTGTGGTGGCTCGGGTTGTTGATGTCCTCCGGCGTGCGGATGACCTGGCCCCACCCGATCTTCCGGAAGACCCGGATGAACAAGGGCGTGAGGAACAGGGTGAATGCCAGCGAGATCGTCGCAGCGGCCAGCAGGGATCTCACGAGAACGATTCTCCCAGACGATCGCCCAGGAACCTGAGCCCCGCCGCGTTCGAGGACTTCACGAGCACGCGGTCGCCGTCGCGGAGCTCGGTCATCAGGTAGTCGTAGGCCTCATCGGCGGTCTCGAAGAACACGGCCTCGCCGTCCCAGGAGCCCTCGCTGATGGCGGCGAGGTACAGGCGCCGGGCGGCGGAACCGACCACGACGATGCGCTCGTAGCGGAGGCGGACGGCCTGGAGCCCGATGCGGTCGTGCTCCTCCCCCGCCTGCTCGCCGAGCTCGGTCATCGCCCCGAGGACGGCGACCTTGCGCTGCCCGGGCGCGGTGATCTGCGCGACGGTGCGGAGGGCGGCGGCCATGGAGTCCGGACTGGCGTTGTAGGCGTCGTTGATCACACGCACGCGCTCGCTCCCGAGCGGCTGCATCCGCCAGCGCTCGGCGATCTCGACCGTGCCGATCCGCTCGATGGCGTCGGCGGGGTCCACTCCCAGCAGCTGGGCGACGGTGATGGCGGCCAGCGCGTTCATGACGTGGTGCTCGCCCAGCACCCGCAGGTGCAGCGGCAGGCGTCGACCGTCGACGACGATCGTCGCGGTCGTGCCGGATGCCGTGACGTCGACATCCTCGGCGCGCACGTCGGCCGACGGACCCCGCCCGAACCAGCGGACGGCGACGCCGCGCTCCTCGGCGACGGCGGCCATCGCCGCGACGCGGGCGTCGTCGGCGTTGAGGACGGCCGTGCCGCCGGGACGGAGCGCCTGGACGAGTTCGGTCTTCGCCTTCTGCGTAGCCTCGACACCGCCGAACCCACCGGCATGGGCGAGGCCCACCATCAGGACGGCACCGATGTCGGGCGTGATGAGCCCGGCCAGTTCGGCGATGCGCCCGGGACGGGACGCCCCGAGTTCGCTCACCAGGAAGCGGGTGTCCTCCGTGACGCGGAGCATCGTCACCGGAGCGCCGACCTCGTTGTTGAACGACGCCCGGGGGGCGACGGTGGGGCCTTCGTCCTGGAGGATGCGGGCGAGCAGGTTCTTCGTCGTCGTCTTGCCGTTCGAGCCGGTGATCCCGACCACCTGCAGGCCGCCGTGCGCGCGGACGCGGGCGACCACCTCACGGGCGAGGGCGCCGAGGGCGGCGACGGCGTCTGGCACCACGATCTGCGAGACCGGCGCGTCAACGGGGCGCTGCACGATCGCGAGGGATGCCCCCGCCGCGACGGCAGCGTCGACAAACAGATGGCCGTCGGTCGCGTCGCCGGGCTTGGCGACGAAGACGGAGCCGGGCCCCATCTCGCGGGAATCGGTGTCGACCGTGCCCGAGACGACCGTCTCCGGGGTGTCGGTGCCATGGAGCTGAAGGGTGCCGCCGACGGCGTGCGTCACCTCGGCGAGCGTCATCCGGATCATGCTGGGGTGTCTCCTCGTGCGCTCGGGTTCAGCCTGTGACGGGCAGGAGGGGGGTCTCCGAACCCGACGGCATGACGCGGTAGTGCGTGAGCACCTGCGCCATCGCCTTCTTGAACACCGAGCGGTTGGCCGACGACATGCGCTGCTTCTTGGGCTCGTCGAAGACCGTCAGGACAACATACTTCGGATCCTCGGCGGGAGCGAAGCCGACGAGGGACGTGAAGTACAGGTTCGGCTTGTAGCCGCCCTTGCCGTCGGAGATCTGCGCCGTCCCGGTCTTGCCGCCCATCCGGTAGCCGGGAAGGGCGATGTCGTCGGCGAGCGTCCCCTGCGCGAAGACGTTCTCGAGCATGAGCGAGACTTCGTCGGCGGTCTCCTTCTTGATGACCTGCTCCGGTGCGGCGAGCTTCGGCTCGACGACGGTGCCGTCGGGCTTCGTGCAGGACTCGACGAGGGATGCCGGCATCCGCAGACCGTGGTTGGCGAACGTCTGGTACGCGCTGGCGACCTGGACGGCGGTGACGGTGAAGGCCTGCCCGAAGGTGGTCGCGTACTTCGTCTGGTTGTCCCACGTGTCCGCGGGGGCGATCGTCGTCTTCGGCTCACCCGACCAGTCCAGACCGGTCGGCTGACCGGCGCCGAACTTGGTCAGGTACTCGTACCGCGTCTGCGGGTCGACCATGCCGCCGAACTGCGACATCGCGACGTTCGACGAGGTGACCAGACCGCCGTTGAGCGTCAGGTTCTCGGTCGCGTGGTTCTCGGAGTCGTTGACGACCGCGCCGTTGTCGAACACCATCCGGTCGGGCACCCTGACCGTCGACTCCGGCGTCACGCCGGCCTGCTCGATCGCCGTCGCCGCGGTGACCGGCTTGAAGGTGGAACCCGGCTCGAAGGAGAACCGGAGCAGCCGCGATCCGCGGTCCTCGGGCTCGCTGGCGCCGGGATCGTTGGGGTCGACCGTGGGGGTCTCCGCGAGCGCACGGATCTTGCCCGTCGCGACCTCCATCACGATGATCCCGCCCCAGTCCGCCTGGTAGCGCGAGGTCTCCTCGGCGATGAGCTGCTGCATGTACCACTGCAGGTCGGCGTCGATCGTGAGGGCGAGGGTGCCGCCGTTCTTCGCCGGCTGCTCGACCGCCGTCCCGGGGATGACCACCCCGTCGGCGCCCTTCTGATAGCGGATGCTGCCGTCGGTGGGCGCGAGGCAGGAGTTCTGCAGCGACTCGACACCCTCGAGGGGCTTGCCGTCGGAACCGACGAAACCGAGGATGTTGCCCGCGACCGCACCGTTCGGGTACGAGCGCGAGGCGATCGGTTCGAAGGAGATGAAAGGGATCTGCAGATCGGCGAGCTTGCGGAACTCCGCCGTCGAGACGAACTTCTTCACGTACTCGAACTGGTCGGCCGGGTCCTTCGCGAACGCGTCGTCGGCGATGGCCTGGACCTCGGCGGCATCCTGACCCGTCACCTCGGCGATCTGCGCGGCGATCTCGGGCCACGTCACCAGCACCGTCTTGTCGTTCTCGTCCTTGACGAGCGAGCCGTTCTCGTCCCGCAGGGACATCCCCTTCTCGGCGAGCTTCGGGTTCACGACGACGTGATAGCGCAGCAGGCTCGTCGCGAGCGGAGTGCCATTCGTGTCGACGATCGTTCCCCGCGCACCCTCGAGCTTCGAGGTGACCCGCATCCCCTTGCTGAAGGCATCGCCGACGTGCTGGCTCGCGTTGACGATCTGGATGTCGACCAGGCGGACGACGAAGGAGACCAGGACCACCAGGACGACGGCGAGGGCGACGACGGTGCGACGGCGCGGGCCTCGGGTTGCTCGTGTCGTCATGTTCTCAGTGTGTGCTGGGGGTCGGCAGTCCGTCGGTGATCGAGGGGGGTGTCGGCGTATTGGCCAGCAGGTCCTCGTCGATGGACACACCTGAGTCCAGGCTCGCCTCGGGGTCCGTCACGAGCGGGACACCGGCGACGAGGGCGTTCGAGACCGCCGCCCGCGACAACGCCTCGATCGAGGAGGCATCCGATGCACCCTTCTGCGGACCGAGGGTCGCGCCGTCGCTCAGGCGCAGGTAGTTGGGCTCGCCGCCGGCGACGAGGCCGAGGGCGGCGGCGTTGGCGGCGAGGAACTGCGGCGAGCTGAGCCCCGCGATCTCCTCCTCGAGGATCTGCTTCTGGTAGTTCGTCTCCCGCTGCTGCGCCGTGAGGTCCTTGACCTCGTAGGCGCCCTGCGTCGTGACGATCGACAGCCCCATCTGCACACCGGCGATGGCGAGGGCGCCGGCGACCGCGACGAGGCCGAACACGAGCCGCGGACGGCGTCGCGGCTGCGGTGCGATGCCGACGCCGGGGCGACCCAGCGGACGGAGGACCGGTGCCGCCGACCCGAGGACGACCTCATCGCGTGCGCTGTCGATGGCAGTGGTGGCCAGGGCCGGAACGGTCATGACGCCTCCTTCACTCGCTCTGCCGCACGCAGACGCACCGGTGTGGCGCGCGGGTTGCGGGACTTCTCTTCGTCTGATGCCACTTCGGCGCCCTTGGTGAGGAGGCGGAAGCGGGGGGCGTGCTCGGGCGGTTCGATCGGGAGGCCCGCCGGCGCCGTGGACCGCGTCGCCTCGGCGAACACCCGCTTGACGAGGCGGTCCTCGAGGGACTGGTACGACATGACGACGATGCGACCGCCGACGGGCAGGATGCCGAGGGCCGCGGGCAGTGCGCGCTCGAGGACCGCGAGCTCGCCGTTGACCTCGATGCGCAGCGCCTGGAACACACGCTTTGCGGGGTGACCGCTGCGCTCGCGCTGCACGGCCACGGGCGTCGCGGCGATGAGGATCTCGACGAGGCGCGCGGAGCGATCGATGGGCGCCTCCTGGCGCGCGGCGATGATGGCGCGGGCGTACCGGCCCGCGAGCTTCTCCTCGCCGTACCGCTCGAAGATGCGCCGGAGGTCGCCCTCACCGTAGGTGGCGACGATGTCGGCCGCCGTGGTCGCGGCGGTCTGGTCCATCCGCATGTCGAGCGGGGCATCCTTCGCGTAGGCGAACCCGCGCTCCGCCTCGTCGAGCTGGAGGGAGGACACCCCCAGGTCGAACAGGATGCCATCGACCTTCGTCGCGCCGGCGCTGCGCACCGCCTCGGCGATGTCGTCGTACACGGTGTGGACGAGGGTCACGCGATCCCCGAACCGGGCGAGCCGCTCCCCCGCGATCCGAAGGGCGTCGGTGTCGCGGTCGAGGCCGATCAACCGCGCCTGGGGGAAGCGCTCCAGGAGCGCTTCGGAGTGGCCGCCCATGCCCTCGGTGGCGTCGACGACGACGGCGCCGTCGCGCTGGAGCGCGGGTGCGAGCAGCTCGACGCAGCGGTCGAGGAGGACGGGGGTGTGGATGTCGTCGTAGGCCATGGTGCGTTCGGTTCTGCAGAGGCCCTCGGCCCCGATCCCCATCCGCTCCGACCTGGCGCCGGGGAAGTGCGTCAGGGCGAGCGGCTGGGAGTCGCGGTCGAGGATCAGAAGAGTCCCGGGATCACCTCCTGCTCCATGTCCGAGTACGTGTCTTCGTTGCTGTCCGCGTAGGCGTTCCAGGCGTCGGCGTTCCAGATCTCGGCGTGCGCGCCGACACCCGTCACGACGAGTTCGCGCTCCAGAGCCGCGTAGGTCCGCAGGTGCGGCGGGATCGTGATCCGGTTCTGCGAATCGGGCTTCTCCGCACTCGCGCCGGAGAGGAACATGCGCTGGAAGTCGCGCGCCTGCTTGTTGGTCAGGGGTGCTTCGCGGATGCGCTCGTACACCCGCTCGAACTCCGCCGAGCTGAAGACGTAGAGGCAGCGCTCCTGGCCGCGGGTGATCACGACGCCGGGGCCGAGGTCGTCGCGGAACTTCGCCGGCAGGATGACCCGGCCTTTGTCGTCCAGCTTCGGGGTGTGGGTGCCCAACAACATCGTTCGGTCACCCCCTTCGTCCGGCCCGCTCCAGGATGACGCCACTTTACTCCACTTTCCTCCACTCCGCGATAGATTCCCGCCCCCGATGCGCTCCGGTCTGCCCTCGCCGGTGTCGGCCGCGCCGGGCGCCCCCGCCCGGGCACCCTGCGAGGGCACAAAAAAAGCACCGACCCGGAGGTCGGTGCTTCAGGAGTGGAGGGGTGTGGAGGACTCAGATCATCGATCGTCGTTGCGTCGATCCCACCGGTCGTTCATGCGGTCCATGAAGGAGGCGGATGCCGGCGCCTTCGCGGCGCGCGGCTTTCGCGACCCCGACGCCGCGCGGGCGGCTGCGGCACCCTTGGCCGGAGTGAAGGCCAGGACGACACCGCCCACCATCACGACGAAGGCGATGACGCCGATGACGATGAGGGACGTGGCCACGCCGACGACGAGCCCGGCGATACCGAGGAGGACGATGACGGACCCGTAGACGATGTTGCGATAGCTGAGGGGGGCCGCGCCCCGGTCCGCGCTGACAACATCGGCGTCGTTGCGCATGAGATGGCGTTCCATCTCGTCCAGCAGACGCTGCTCCTGCTCTGACAGTGGCATGCATCCCCCTTGGGTCGGTCCATCAAGTGTACGCGTGCGCGCGATCACTAGGCTAGGCCCGTGTCCTCTTCCCCCGACCCGATCGTGGCCGTTTCCCAGCGAGTCGAGAGGTTCCTGCAGGCGCAGCGCGATGCGGTCGCGGATTTCGGCGAGGAGGCCCGGTCGTTCGTGGATTCCGGCGCCGCCGCCGCCACTGGCGGGAAGGGCTTCCGCGCCCGCTTCTGCCTCGCCGGATGGCGCGCGGTGGCCACGGCCGAGGCGCCCGCGCCCGGCCACGTGCCGGAGGTCGTGACCGCTGCATCCGCGGCATTGGAGGTCTTCCACGCCGCCGCCCTCGTGCACGACGACGTCATCGACCGTTCCGACACCCGTCGAGGGCGCCCCGCCGCCCACCGCGCCTGGGAGGCGGCGCACCGCGCAGGCCGCTGGGCGGGCGACGCGGCGGGCTTCGGCACGTCGGCGGCCATTCTCCTGGGCGACCTCCTCGTGGCGTGGAGCGACGACCTCCTCGAAGAGGGCCTGCTGGCCGCCGAACCGACCGCCGCCGCCCGCGCGCGCGCCGAGTTCGCCCGCATGCGGCGGGAGGTCACCGTGGGTCAGTTCCTCGACATCGCCGAGGAGTCGGTCCATGTGGTCGTGCCCGTCGACACGCACCCCGACCGCGCCCTGCGCGTGGCGTCTCTGAAATCCGCGCGCTACAGCGTGCAGCATCCCCTCCAGCTCGGCGCGGTACTCGCGGGCGCGGACGACGACCAGTACGCCGCCCTCGCCGCGTTCGGTCACCCCGTCGGCCTCGCCTTCCAGCTACGGGACGACGTGCTCGGCGTCTTCGGCGACACGACCGTCACGGGCAAGCCCGTCGGAGACGACCTGCGCGAAGGCAAACGGACGCTGCTCGTCGCCTACACCCGGGCCGCCCTGGCACCGGGGGCCCTCGCCGTCTTCGACGAGCTGATCGGCGACCGGGACCTGACGCCCGAACAGGTGTCGCACCTGCAGCAGACCATCGTCGACACCGGTGCGCTCGCGCGCGTCGAGGATCGGATCACGGGATGGGCGGCCGAGGCCGACCGCGCCCTCCGCGGCGAACGCCTGGGCCACGCAGCGGTCAGCGAACTCCGCGACCTGGCGCGCGCGGCGACCGTTCGCACCGCCTGAGCGACGACCGCCCCGGCGTGCGACCCCGCGAGGGGTCAGGCCAAGGACTGTGCGACGCGACGGACTTCGCTCTTACGTCCCTGTCGGAGGGCATCGATCGGAGCGACGCCGATCGAGTCCTCGGGCGCCAGCAGCCAATCGATCGCCTCGTCGTCCGAGAACCCCGCGTCCTGCAGGACGATGATCGTCCCCCGGAGTGCGGAGATCGGAGATCCGTCCATGAGGAAGACGGATGGGACCCGGGGCGCCCCGAATCGCCGCGACGCGATCAGCTGGTGCTCGTCGAGCATCCGGCGCACGCGCCCGAGGGGTTCGCCGGTCAGCTCGACCAGCTCGGGAAGACTCAGCCAATCAGTGGACACGGTCGCGTCAGAACTCACCTCTCCACTATCGCATCCGCGCCGCCGCAGCGTTTATCACACCAGTCACATGCGCCTCATCCATTGACACCAGCAACACGGCCGTGGCACGGTTCTGCGGGGGGATCGACGAGCTAGGACCGAACGAAGGAACACCTGTGCGCCGTAACGACCTCCTGTCCACCGCCCTGCGCGACAAGCGCACCCCTGCCGTCATCGGCTCGATAGCACTCTCGATGTCGCTCCTGCCGATGGACGCCGCACAGGCCGAGGAGCACCGGCGGAATACCCCGGAACCCGTCGCGTCCAGATCCGCGACCGAGTCCGCCACCGCGGCCACCGTCGTCGGCAGCCCGGCGGCGCGGAAGGCCGTGAAGACCCACGTCGTCGCCCGGGGCGACACGGTCAGCGCCATCGCCGCGGCGAACGGCGTGCGCACCGCCGATGTCCTGGCCTGGAACGGCCTGAGCTGGCGGTCGATCATCCGACCCGGTGACGTCCTCCGTCTCGGCCCGAAGAGCTCGGGGCGGGATGCCGGGCGCACACCGGCAGCGGCGGCTCCGGCATCCACCTACACGGTGAAACGCGGCGACACCCTCTGGTCCATCGCCACCCGCCACGGCATGGGCGTCGCCGCCCTCGCTCGGGCCAACGGACTGGGATCGTCGACGATGATCCACCCGGGGCAGAAGCTGACGATCAGGTCGGTGGCCGTCACTCCTGCCGCCGCCTCCCGCCCCAGCGCACCCCGACCCGAGAAGGCTGGCCCCGTGCATGAGGTGTCCGCGGGCGAGACGCTCTGGGCGATCGCGAAGCGCAGCGGGGTCAGCCTCGGGCGCCTTCTCGCGGCCAACGGCCTGGACGAGGGCTCGATCATCTATCCGGGGCAGAAGCTCCGCATCCCGACCGCCGCGGCGCCCTCCCCCGCATCGAGTGGCGCGGCGCCCGTCGCCCTGGACGCCGAGCAGATCGCCAACGTCAAGACGATCATCGCGGTCGGACGCGAGCGCGGCGTCTCGCGGGACGGCATCGCGATCGCCCTGGCGACGGCGATGGTGGAGTCCTGGATCCGCAACCTCGACGGCGGCGACCGCGACTCGGTCGGCCTCTTCCAGCAGCGCCCGAGCGCGGGCTGGGGCTCGGTGGCCGAGATCCGCGACCCGCGACGGTCCGCGGCCGCGTTCTACGGCGGCTCCGCAGACCCCAACGGCGACCGGACCCGCGGCCTGCTCGACATCGAAGGGTGGGAGGACATGGCCTTCGGCGACGCCGCCCAGGCCGTGCAGATCTCCGCCTACCCCGAGCGGTACGGCCCCTGGGAGGCGCAGGCGTATCGCTGGCTCGAGACGTACGGGTGATTTCCTCGGCCGACCGGCTCCGGGGGTGAGGCGTTACCCGGGCTCGCAGGGTCAGCTCCGTAGACTTCTGACGTGAACGCCACCCCGCAGACCGACCCGCTGATCGGCCGCCTGGTCGACAGCCGGTACCGGGTCCGCGGGCGCATCGCCCGGGGCGGCATGGCCACCGTGTACGTCGCGACGGACCTGAGGCTCGAGCGGCGCGTCGCGCTCAAGGTGATGCACGGCCACCTCTCCGACGACACCGTCTTCCAGAATCGCTTCATCCAGGAAGCACGGTCGGCCGCGCGGCTCGCCGACCCCCACGTCGTCAACGTCTTCGATCAGGGCCAGGACGGCGAGATGGCGTATCTCGTCATGGAGTACCTCCCCGGGATCACCCTGCGGGAGCTGCTGCGCGAGCAGAAGCGCCTCACGCTCCCGCAGACGATCACGATCATGGATGCGATCCTGTCCGGTCTCTCGGCGGCGCACCGCGCGGGGATCGTGCACCGCGACGTGAAACCCGAGAACGTCCTGCTGGCCGAGGACGGCCGCATCAAGATCGGCGACTTCGGCCTCGCCCGTGCGACGAGCGCGAACACCGCCACCGGACAGATGCTGCTCGGGACGATCGCCTACCTGGCGCCCGAGCTGGTGACGCGGGGGACGGCGGACGCCCGCAGCGACATCTACGCGCTCGGCATCATGCTCTACGAGATGCTCGCGGGCGAACAGCCTTACAAGGGCGAGCAGCCGATGCAGATCGCCTACCAGCACGCGACCCACTCGGTTCCGCGCCCGAGCGTGAAGAACCCCTCGGTTCCGGAGCAGCTCGACGAGCTCGTGCTGTGGGCCACCGAGCGCTCCCCCGAGGACCGCCCGAACGACGCGCGCGAGATGCTCGAGCGCCTGCGCGAGATCGAGAAGCAGCTGGGCGTGTTCCCGCAGGTGGTGCGCTCCACCCCCACCGGGACGAAGGTCGTCGTCGACGACTCGCTCGACTCCGACGAGGTGACCCGCGTCATGCCCGGCACCTTCACGGCGCCGAGCGTCACGACGGAGGTCGACAACGCGACCCGCCTGCGGCGACGCACGCACCGCAACGCGGTCAGGGGCGGCTGGCTGCTCGCCGTGGTCCTCGTGCTGGCCGCCGGTGCCGGCCTGGCGGGGTGGTGGTTCGGCAGCGGTCCCGGATCGCTCGTCGCCGTCCCGACGGTGGCCGGGATGAGTTTCGACGACGCCGAGGACCTGCTGGCCGAGAACACCCTCGTCGCGCGCCGCGATGACGTCCACAGCCTGGAGGTCCCCGCCGGGGAGGCGATCGGGACGGACCCCGGCACCGGCGAGTTCGTCGACCGCGACTCCCCGGTGACCGTGCAGATCTCCGCCGGTCCCGCCACCGCCGAGCTGCCGGCTCTGCAGGACCGGGCACGCGCCGAGGTCGAATCGCTCCTGGCGGAGAACAGCATCACGGTCGCCGAGACCAAGAACTACTTCACGAGCTTCGCCGCGGACCGGGTCGTCCGCGTCTACGTCACGCAGGCGGGATCGCCGGATCCGGTCGAATGCACTGAGGGCTGCTCGGTCCTGCAGGGCTCGACGGCGGAACTCCGCGTCTCGCTCGGCCCGCTTCCCGACGTCGCCGGAACGCCGGCGGACGAGGCCGCGAAGACCCTGCGGGACGTGGGAATGGAGGTCGAGGAGACCCGCGAGTACAGCAACGACGTCGCCGACGACCTCGTCATCCGCGTCGACGATCGACCCGGCGGCGGCTCTTGGCAGCAGGGCGAGAAGCTGACGCTCGTCGTCTCCGACGGCCCGCGCCCCGTCGAGGTGCCCAACGTCGTCGGCGAGACGGTGCGTACCGCCGTCGACCGGTTGCAGTCGGCCGGATTCGAGGTCAACCCGAACATCGAGGACCTCGAACTCCCGCTCGGCGGACGCTACTGGGACGTCTACCGGGTGCAGGCCATGACCCCGGACGGCGGGACGCTGCAGCGCCCCGGGACGACCGTCAGCCTCACACCGCAATTCCAGCCCTTCGGCTGATCTCCGGCATCCGTTCTTCGCAGACGACGAGGGCCCGGCGGTCGATCCCCGCCGGGCCCTCGTGTCGCCTCGTCAGCGGTTGCCGAGCTCCTCGGCGACGAGGAAGGCGAGCTCGAGCGACTGCATGTGGTTCAGCCGCGGGTCGCACAGCGACTCGTAACGCGTCGCGAGGGTCGCCTCGTCGATCATTTCGGAACCGCCTAGGCACTCGGTCACGTCGTCGCCCGTGAGCTCGACGTGGATGCCACCCGGGAACGTACCGACCGCGCGATGCGCCTCGAAGAAGCCGCGCACCTCGTCGACGACGTCGTCGAAGCGACGCGTCTTGTAGCCGGTCGGCGTCGTGATGCCGTTGCCGTGCATCGGGTCGGTCACCCAGAGCGGCGTGGCACCGGCATCCTTCACCGCTTCGAGCAGCGGCGGGAGCGCGTCGCGGATCTTGCCGGCGCCCATCCGCGTGATGAAAGTGAGCCGCCCCGGCTCGCGCTCGGGGTCGAGCTTGTCGATGAGGGCCAAGGCGGTCTCGGGCGACGTGCTCGGTCCGAGCTTGACCCCGATGGGGTTGCGGATCTTCGAGAAGTAGTCGACGTGGGCGCCGTCGAGGTCGCGGGTGCGCTCCCCGATCCACAGGAAGTGCGCCGACGTGTTGTACGGCGTGTCCGTGCGCGAGTCGATGCGCGTCATCGGGTGCTCGTAGTCCATGAGCAGACCCTCGTGACCGGTGTAGAACTCCACACCGCGCAGCTCGTCGAAGTTCGCCCCGGCGGCCTCCATGAACTTGATGGCCCGGTCGATCTCGCCCGCGAGACGCTCGTAACGCTGGTTCGCGGGGTTCTTCGCGAAGCCCTGGTTCCAGCTGTGCACCTCGCGGAGGTCCGCGAACCCGCCCTGCGTGAAGGCGCGGATGAGGTTCAGCGTCGACGCCGCCGTGTGGTACCCCTTCAGGAGCCGCTGCGGGTCGGCGGTGCGCGAGGCCTCGGTGAAGTCGTAGCCGTTGACGATGTCGCCGCGGTACGCGGGCAGGGTGACGTCGCCGCGCGTCTCGGTGTCGCTCGAGCGCGGCTTGGCGAACTGGCCCGCCATGCGCCCCATCTTCACGACCGGCATCGACGCGCCGTAGGTGAGGACGACGGCCATCTGCAGGACCGTCTTGATGCGGTTGCGGATCTGCTGCGCCGTGGCCCCCGCGAAGGTCTCGGCGCAGTCGCCGCCCTGCAGCAGGAAGGCCTGACCGGCGGCGGCGTTCGCCAGGCGGGCGCGGAGGTTGTCGACCTCGCCGGCGAAGACGAGGGGCGGAAGGGTCGCGATCTCGGCGGAGACGGCGGCGACCGCATCCGCGTCGGGCCACAACGGCTGCTGCTTGATCGGGAGCGAGCGCCAGTGGTCGAGAGGAGTGGGCATCCGCCAATTCTAGCGGCGGCGGACGGCGCCCCCGGCCGTGTGACGGGGGGCCGCGACGGCGCAGCGAGAGCTCAGGAAGCGGATGCCGGGCGCCGGTGCTTCACGGTGGAGGCGTAGACGTCCTCGTACTCCTGCTCCCCCATGCGCTGGAGGGCCACCATGATCTCGTCGGTCACCGAGCGCAGGACGAAGCGGTCGGACTCCATGCCGTGGAAGCGGCTGAAGTCGAGGGGCTCGCCGATGACCATGCCGACCCGGCCGACCCGCGGGATCGATCGGCCGATCGGCATGACGTCGTCGGTGCCGATCATGACGACCGGGATCACCGGGACGCGCGCCGTCAGCGCCATCCGTGCGAGGCCCGTGCGACCGCGGTACAGCTTGCCGTCGGGGCTGCGGGTGCCCTCGGGGTAGATCCCGAGCAGGTCGCCGCGACCGAGCACCTGGAGTCCGGTGTTCAGGGATGCCTCGGAGGCCTTGCCCCCGGTGCGGTCGATCGGGATCTGGCCGGTCCCCTGCATGAAGACGCGCGTGGCCCAGCCCTTCAGCCCCTTGCCCGTGAAGTAGTCGCTCTTGGCGAGGAAGGACATCGGCCTGTCGATCATCAGCGGCAGGAAGATCGAGTCGCTGACCGACAGGTGATTGCTGGCGATGATGGCGGCCCCGGTCGCCGGGATGTTGCTCCGACCCACGATCCACGGACGGAAGATCGCCTTCACGATCGGTCCGATGATGAGGTACTTCAGGACCCAGTAGACCATCTCAGACCCGGCCTCCCGCGAGGTCGGCGACGCCGATCAGGCCGGCGTCGTTGCCGAGGGTGGCGATGGCGAAGGATGCGACCGGCCGCTCGCCGTAGCCCGGCAGCGCCGTCGCGTAGGCCTCGCGCACCGGGTGGAGGAGCCGCTCCCCCAGGTCGGCGACACCGCCGCCGATGACGAACAGGGCCGGGTCGAGGACCGCCTGGAAGCCGCCGCACGCCTCACCGAGGGCCGTCGCGACGCGGTGGACCGCCTCGAGGGCGCCGGCGTCGCCGTCCGCGATGAGTCGCTCCATGGCCGCTGCCGGCACGATCCCGTCGGCGGTCCGCGCGGCGGCGAGGCCCGCGCCGAGGGCGCCGGATGCCGCGATGTCCGCCGCTTCGCGCTGCAGGGCGCGCCCGGAGGCGTACTGCTCGAGGCATCCGTTCTGGCCGCAGCCGCAGGGGCGGCCGCCGCGCTCGAAGCGGATGTGGCCCAGCTCGCCGCCGATGCCGTTGCCGCCGACGAGCAGCTCGCCGTCGATGATCGCGGCGCCGCCCACGCCCGTGCCCAGAGTGATCATCACCATGTCGCGGACGTCCCGGCCGGCACCAAAACGGAACTCGCCCCAGCCGGCCGCGTTGGCATCGTTCTCGAGGGTGACGGGACGTCCGATGCGTCGCTCCAGCTCGTCGCGGAGCGGCTCGTCGGTCCAGTCGATGTTGGGGGCGTGCAGGATGACGGACCGGCTCGCATCGATGAAGCCGGCCGCGGCCACGCCCACGGCGTGCACCACCCGGTCGGTGACGAGGTCGTCCACCATGGCGGCGACGGCGTCCGCCAGCGCGTGGGGATCGGCGGGGGTGGGGACACGGCGCCGGTCGACGATCGTGCCCTCCGGGTCGACGATGCCTCCGGCGATCTTGGTCCCACCGATGTCGATGCCGACGTTGAGCACACCACTCCCCTCCGCGCGTGCGGGCGCACGGCATCCGTGAGTCTAACGGGGCGCGACGGGCCGCCGCGGCCGTGGGATCGAGGATCACGATGGCCTAGACTCGGTCGCACCTGACGCCACCCGGTACCGAAGGAGTTGCCGCCCATGAGCGCCGTACAATTCGACGTCCCCGCCGTCGTGCCCGCCGACCCGACCGCGAACACCTCGGACATCCTCGTCGAGCGGGTGAAGGCGACGCCGTCGCTGGCCCTGTTCGCCGTTCCGGACGGGGACGGATGGCGAGACGTCACCGCCGCGGAGTTCCACCGCGAGGTGATCGCGCTCGCGAAGGGATTCGCGGCCAGCGGCATCCAGCCCGGCGACAAGGTCGCCTTCCTCGCACGGACGACTTACGACTGGACCCTCGTCGACTTCGCGCTCTTCTTCGCAGGGGCCGTCATGGTGCCGGTGTACGAGACCAGCTCCGCGTCGCAGATCAACTGGATCCTCACCGACTCGGGCGCCGTGGCGATGGTGGTCGAGAACTCGACCCACGCCGAGCGTGTCGCGGAGATCCGTGCGGAGGTCCCGCTCGTGCGCGAGGTGTGGACGATGGGCACCGGGGACCTCGACAGCCTGCGCGCACGGGGCACCGAGATCACCGACGACGAGATCGAGCGCCGCCGTTCGCTGGCCAACGCCGACGACATCGCGACCCTCATCTACACGTCGGGTTCGACCGGCCGACCCAAGGGCTGCGTCCTTACCCACAAGAACTTCGTCGAGCTCTCCCGCAACTCCGCCAAGGCGCTCCACGAGGTCGTCGAGCAGCCCGGGGCCGCGACCCTCCTCTTCCTCCCCCTCGCGCACGTGTTCGCACGGTTCATCTCGATCCTCAACATCCACGCCGGGGTGAAGACGGGCCACGAGCCCGACACGACGAAGCTGCTCGCCGGACTCGGCTCGTTCAAGCCGACGTATCTGCTCGCGGTGCCGCGCGTGTTCGAGAAGGTCTACAACTCGGCCGAGCAGAAGGCGGAGGCCGGCGGCAAGGGCAAGATCTTCCGGGCCGCGGCGGCCGTCGCCGTCGAGCACTCCCGCCGCCTGCAGGACGGCGAGAAGATCCCGCTCGGGATGAAGATCAAGTTCGCGCTCTTCGACCGCCTCGTCTACAGCAAGCTGCGCACCGCGATGGGCGGGCGTGTGAAGCACGCCGTCTCGGGATCGGCGCCACTCGGGCCGCGCCTCGGTCACTTCTTCCACAGCCTCGGCGTGCAGATCCTCGAAGGCTACGGGCTCACCGAGACCACCGCGCCGGCGACCGTGAACCTCGCCACGAAGTCCAAGATCGGCACGGTGGGCCCCGCGCTCCCCGGCGTCGGCGTCCGGCTGGGCGAGGACGGCGAGATCGAGGTCCGCGGCATCAACGTCTTCAAGGAGTACTGGCGCAACCCCGAGGCGACCGCGGAGGCCTTCCACGACGGCTGGTTCCGCACGGGCGACATCGGGACCTTCGACTCCGAGGGCTACCTCACCATCACGGGGCGCAAGAAGGAGATCATCGTGACGGCCGGGGGCAAGAACGTCGCCCCCGCCGTCCTCGAGGACCCCATCCGCGCGAACCCCATCGTCGGGCAGGTGGTCGTCGTGGGCGACCAGAAGCCGTTCATCGGCGCCCTCGTCACGCTCGACCGCGAGATGCTGCCGACCTGGATGTCCAACAACGGACTCGCCGCCGACATGCCCATGTCGCAGGTGATCACGCATCCGAAGGTGCTCGCCGAGGTGCAGTCCGCGGTGGACCGCGCCAACAAGGCGGTCTCGCGTGCGGAGTCGATCCGCAAGTTCGTGATCCTCGACACCGAGTGGACCGAGGCATCCGGTCACCTGACGCCGAAGATGAGCATCAAGCGGAACGTGATCCTCTCGGACTTCGCCGGCGACATCGAGGAGCTGTATCAGGCGAACGTGTCCACCACGAACATCTCCCTCGGGAACTGATCCGCACCCCCTCACGCGACGAAGGGCCCCGGCGATCCGGGGCCCTTCGTCATGATCTGGTCAGAACCAGTCGGACTCGCGCACTTCGCGCATCGCCTGACGCCGGACGTCCTTCGGCAGGCGGTCGAGGTACAGCATCCCGTCGAGGTGGTCGCATTCGTGCTGCAGCGCCTGTGCGAGCAGCCCCTCCCCCTCGATGACGAGCTCGTCACCGTGCAGGTCGATGCCGGTGACGCGCGCCCAGGGGTGACGGAGGGCGTCGTGCCAGAGACCGGGGACCGAGAGGCATCCCTCCCCCGTCGGCACCGGATCGCCCGCGACCTCAAGGGTGGGGTTCAGGATGTACCCGATGACGCCGTCGACGTTGTAGCTGAAGGCGCGGACGCCGACACCGATCTGCGGCGCCGCGACGCCGGCACGGCCCGGTTCGGCCACGGAGTCGACGAGATCCGAGACCAGGCTGATGACGCCCTCGTCGATGTCGTCGATGGGTGCGCACACCGACCGCAGGACGGGGTCGCCGAACAGGCGGATGGGACGGACCGCCATCAGCGCACCGCTCCCGCCGCGCGCAGCCCCTCGACGACGACGGCCGCCAGCTCGCGGGCGGCGAGGCGGGTCGCGCCGGCCAGCTCGCGGAACGAGATCGGACCGCCGGTCGCGATGTGCGCGTCGTATGGAATGGTGACGACCGCGCGCACGCGGCTGCGGAAGTGGGATTCGAGTTCGCTCGGCTTGATGAGGCTCGCCCCCGGCCGGGAGGTGTTGAGCACGACCACGGCGTTGCGGGCGAGCTCGCCGTACCCGTTCGTCTCGAGCCACGACAGCGTCTCGGAGGCCAGCTTGGCCTCGTCGACGCTGCGTCCGGCGACGATGAGGATCTGGTCGGCGAGCTCGAGGGTCGCGTCCATGACGGAGTGCACGATGCCGGTGCCGCTGTCGGTGAGGACGATCGAGTAGTAGTGGGCGGCGATGGCGGCGACGTCGTGGTAATCGCGGTCGCTGAACGCCTCGGACAGGTGCGGGTCGGCATCGGAGGCCAGGATGTCGAGGCGCGTCTCGTCCCGCGCGACGATCCCGGAGAGGTCGTTGAACCCGGTCACGTCGGCGCGCGCACGGACGAGGTCGCGCACGGTCTTGCCGCTCGTGCGCTCGATCCGCTCGGCGAGGGTGCCGCGGTCGGGGTTCGCGTCGACAGCGATGATGCGGTCCTCGCGCGCGTCGGCGAGGGCCATCCCGAGCAAAGTGGTGACACTCGTCTTCCCGACGCCGCCCTTGCGCGAGAGCACGGGCACGAACTTCGCTCCGCCGGTGAGCGGCGCGGCGATGCGGCGGTCGAGCTCCTTGCGTGCGCGAACCTTCGGGCTCTCCGCGAGGAGGACCCGACGGAAGCTCGCGGCGTAGACGAGACGCTGCCAGGCGCCTTCGGGCTCGGGCGCGGCGACGCGGGACCGGTCGATGAGCCGATCGGCGGTGAGCAGGTCGGGGCTCTCGCGGTCGGCCGAGAGCTGGTCGAGACGGCGGGACTGCAGGGGTTCCTCGTCGACGCGGACCCCGCGCACACGCTCGAGGGCGTGCTTGTCGGCTCCCGCGGGATGGTGGATCGCACGCCGGGTCGCCCCCGTCGCCGGCGGGACCGTCGCCGCGACGACCTCCGCGTCGACGATGTCGCCCTGGGTGTCGGCTGTCGGCGCAGGAGACTCGTCCTCGCTCCGGGATGCGGAGACGACGGATGCCTCGTCGTGGCCGTCGTCCGAGGTCCGCTCGGCCTCGTCATTCCCGACCGGGGCGATGTCCTCGTCGTCGACGTAGTCGTCGTCATCGTCCGCGAGCGCCGGGAGCGTCAGGTCGATCTGGGCCGTCGTCCCGTCGACGATGCCGATGCCGGTCGTCTCGAGGTTGTCGGTGCGCTCGAGCACACCGTTGTCGACGTCCTCGGACATCTCGTTGTCGCGCTCACGCATCACGGGGGTCACTCCTGGTGGATCTGGGGCCTCGGAAAGCCCGACGCACCAGGTTAGTCCGCGGGACGGACCACGAGCAAAAGGTCGCCCGCCTCCACCTGCGCGGTGGGGGCGATCACGATGCGCTCGACGACGCCGTCGATGGGGGCGGTGATGGCCGCCTCCATCTTCATCGCCTCGATGGATGCCACGGGCTCCCCCGCCCGCACCTTCGCGCCCTCGTCGGCCTTCACGGTGACGACACCCGAGAACGGTGCGGCGACCTGACCAGGCTTCGACGTGTCGGCCTTCTCGGCCTGGCGTGCCTCGACGGCGACCGAGCGATCGCGGACGGTGACCGGGCGCAGCTGACCGTTCAGGGTCGCCATGACCGTCCGCATCCCCTTGTCGTCGACCTCGCCGATCGCCTCGAGACCGACGTAGAGCTGCACGCCCCGCTCGATCTCGACCACGTGCTCCTGGCCCGGCTTCATCCCGTACAGGTAGTCGATGGTGTCGAGGACGCTGAGATCGCCGAACGTGTCACGGACCTCGTGGAACGCCTTCGTCGGAGCGGGGAAGAGCAGCCGGTTGAGCTTCTCGCGTCGCGTCGCCGAGTCCGCGTCGAGAGCCGCGGCATCCTCTGCGGAGATGTCGGTCACACCCACCTTCACGGAGCGTCCCGCGAGCACCTTCGACCGGAAGGGCTCCGGCCAGCCGCCGGGCAGGTCGCCGAGCTCGCCGGCCATGAAGCCGACGACCGAGTCCGGCACGTCGTACTTCTCCGGGTTCGCTTCGAAGTCAGCCGGGTCGGCCTTCACGGCCGCGAGGTGCAGGGCGAGGTCGCCCACGACCTTCGACGAGGGCGTGACCTTCGGGACACGGCCGAGGATCCGGTTGGCCGCGGCGTACATGTCCTCGATGAGCTCGAAGTCCTCCGACAGTCCGAGGGCGATCGCCTGCTGACGCAGGTTCGAGAGCTGGCCGCCGGGGATCTCGTGGTGGTAGACGCGCCCGGTGGGGCCGGGCAGACCCGACTCGAACGGTGCGTAGAGGTTGCGGACCGCCTCCCAGTACGGCTCGAGGTCCGAGACCGCCTGCAGGTCGAGTCCGGTGTCGCGCTCCGTGTCCGCCAGGGCGGCGACCAGCGCCGACAGCGAGGGCTGGCTCGTCGTGCCCGACATCGGCGCGGCGGCCGCGTCGACGGCATCCGCTCCGGCCGCGCTGGCCGCGAGGAGGGTCGCCAGCTGACCGCCGGCCGTGTCGTGGGTGTGGACGTGGACCGGCAGGTCGAAGCGCTCCCGCAGGGCCGACACAAGCCGCGCCGCAGCAGCCGGACGCAGCAGCCCCGCCATGTCCTTGATCGCGAGGATGTGGGCGCCGGCGTCCACGACCTGCTCCGCGAGGCGCAGGTAGTAGTCGAGCGTGTACAGGTCCTCGGCGGGATCGAGCAGGTTGCCGGTGTAGCAGATCGCCGCCTCGGCGACGGCGGTGTCGGTGGCGAGGACCGCCTCGATCGCGGGCCGCATCTGGCTGACGTCGTTGAGCGCGTCGAAGATGCGGAAGATGTCGACACCGGATGCCGCGGCCTCCGCGACGAACGCATCCGTCACCTTCGTCGGGTACGGCGTGTAGCCGACCGTGTTGCGACCGCGCAGCAGCATCTGGATCGCGACGTTCGGCAGGGCGAAGCGGAGGGCGTCGAGACGCTCCCACGGGTCCTCGCCGAGGAAGCGGAGGGCGACATCGTAGGTCGCACCTCCCCACGCCTCGACCGACAGCAGCTGCGGGGTGAGCCGGGCGAGGTGCGGGGCGACGCGGACGAGGTCCTTCGTGCGCACGCGGGTCGCGAGCAGGGACTGGTGCGCGTCGCGGAAGGTCGTCTCCGTGACGGCGAGTCCGTCCTGCGCGCGGAGCGCCTCGGCGAAGCCCTTCGGGCCGAGCTCGAGCAGACGCTGCCGCGACCCGGGGGCAGGCGCTGCGTTCAGGTCGACGGCCGGCAGCTTCGCGGCGGGGTCGGTGTGGACCGGGCTGTCGCCGTTCGGGCGGTTGACCGTCACGTCCGCGAGCCAGGACACGATCTTCGAGCCGCGGTCCTTCGACTCACGACCCTGCACGAGCTCGGGCCGCTCGTCGATGAACGCCGTGCTCAGGTCGCCGGCGGCGAACGCCGGGTCGTCGAGCACCCGCTGCAGGAACGGGATGTTCGTCGACACACCGCGGATGCGGAACTCCGCCAGCGCGCGACGGGAGCGGACGACCGCGGCCTCGAAGTCGCGCCCCCGGCACGTCAGTTTGGCCAGCATGGAGTCGAAGTGCGGGCTGATCTGCGAGCCGGCCGCGGTCGTCCCGCCGTCCAGACGGATGCCGGCACCGCCCGGCGAGCGGTAGGTCGTGATCTTGCCGGTGTCGGGGCGGAAGCCGTGCGCCGGATCCTCCGTCGTGATGCGGCACTGCAGGGCGGCGCCGCGCAGGTGGATCTGGTCCTGGCGCAGGCCCAGGTCCTCGAGGGTCGCGCCCGCGGCGATGCGCATCTGCGACTGCACGAGGTCGACGTCGGTGACCTCTTCGGTGACGGTGTGCTCGACCTGGATGCGGGGGTTCATCTCGATGAACACGACTTCGCCCGCACGAGGACCTGCGGTCTCCAGGAGGAACTCGACGGTTCCCGCGTTCACGTACGAGATGGACTTCGCGAACGCGACGGCGTACGCGTAGAGGTCGCGGCGGATCTCGTCCGAGAGGCCCGGCGCGGGTGCGATCTCGACCACCTTCTGGTGACGACGCTGCACGGAGCAGTCGCGCTCGAACAGGTGGACCGTGTTCCCCGCCGCATCCGCGAGGATCTGCACCTCGACGTGA
Source organism: Microbacterium oleivorans (assembly GCF_001644225.1). Lineage (GTDB taxonomy): Bacteria > Actinomycetota > Actinomycetes > Actinomycetales > Microbacteriaceae > Microbacterium > Microbacterium gawkjiense. The sequence continues at coordinate 1,329,947 of NZ_LSTV01000001.1, forward strand.
CGCGGCCGCTGCACGGCCTGCTCGAGGAAGACACGCGGATCCCCGAACGCGCTCCCCGCCTCGCGCATCGCCTCCGACAGCGCGGGCGGGAGGGCGTCGGGGTGCTCGACCCGCCGCATCCCGCGTCCGCCGCCACCGGCGACGGCCTTCACGAAGATGGGGAAGCCGATGTCGGATGCCTGCGCGACCAGCGCGTCGATGTCGTCCGACGCCTCGGTCGAACGCAGCACCGGCACGCCCGCGGCGATCGCGTGCTGCTTGGCGGTGACTTTGTTGCCGGCCATCTCGAGCACGGTCGAGGACGGACCGATGAAGGCGATCCCGTGGGCGGCGGCCTTCGCGGAGAGCTCGGGATTCTCGGACAGGAATCCGTAGCCCGGGTAGATCGCATCGGCGCCGCTCTCGAGCGCGACGCGGATGATCTCGTCGACGTCGAGGTACGCGCGGACGGGGTGGCCCACCTCGCCGATCTGGTACGCCTCGTCGGCTTTCAGCCGGTGCAGCGAGTAGCGGTCCTCGTACGGGAAGACGGCGACCGTCCGCGCCCCGAGCTCATACGCGGCGCGGAATGCGCGGATGGCGATCTCTCCGCGATTGGCGACCAGAATCTTGCGAAACATGCTCTTCACCTCACTGGGTGCGGGGCCACTCCGTCGGGGCCGCCGAGGTACGGGCTGAGTACCCTCACAGCCTAGGGGACGGTAACGTGGTCGCTTGTGCACGTACTCTCCGTCAGCTCCCTCAAAGGTGGCGTCGGCAAGACGACCGTGACCCTGGGCCTCGCCTCCGCGGCGTTCGCGCGCGGGGTGCGGACCCTTGTCGTCGACCTGGACCCGCAGTCCGACGTGTCGACGGGCATGGACATCCAGGTGGCGGGTCGGCTCAACGTCGCCGATGTCCTCGCCAACCCCAAGGAGAAGGTGGTCCGTCAGGCCATCACCTCGAGCGGCTGGGCGAAGGTGCACCCCGGCACGATCGACGTCATGATCGGCAGCCCCTCCGCGATCAACTTCGACGGTCCGCACCCGAGCGTCCGCGACGTGTGGAAGCTCGAGGAGGCCCTCGCGACCATCGAGGCCGACTACGACCTGGTGCTGATCGACTGCGCGCCGTCGCTGAACGCCCTCACGCGCACCGCGTGGGCGGCATCCGACCGCGTCGTCGTCGTGACCGAACCCGGCCTGTTCTCCGTCGCGGCGGCGGACCGTGCGCTGCGCGCCATCGAGGAGATCCGCCGCGGCCTGTCCCCCCGCCTGCAGCCCCTCGGCATCGTCGTCAACCGCGTCCGCCCGCAGTCCATCGAGCACCAGTTCCGCATCAAGGAACTGCGCGACATGTTCGGGCCGCTCGTGCTGACCCCCCAGCTCCCGGAGCGCACCTCCCTGCAGCAGGCGCAGGGCGCCGCGAAGCCGCTGCACATCTGGCCCGGCGACTCCGCGCAGGAACTCGCCGCCGACTTCGACTCGTTGCTGGACCGGATCGTCCGTACGGGTCGCATCCCCGTCTCGGGCGCCGCCTCCCCCGCCTGACCGTCCGCCACCTGGGCGCGCGAGAGCATCCTCCGCGCGTGCGGAAATGCGGCGTGCGTCAGGCGGAGCGCGCGGCCCGACGAGCGGCCAGCTCGTCGACCTGTTCCGGCTGCTGTGCCTCGAAGTCGACCAGGGTGGTCTCGACCTCGCGCAGGACCTTGCCGACGGCGATGCCGAAGACGCCCTGCCCGCGGCTGACGAGGTCGATGACCTCGTCGTTGGAGGTGCACAGGTACACCGATGCGCCGTCGCTCATGAGGGTCGTCCCCGCGAGATCGCGGATACCCGCGGCTCGCAGCTGATCGACGGCGATGCGGATCTGCTGGAGCGAGATCCCCGTGTCGAGGAGCCGCTTCACGAGCTTCAGGACGAGGATGTCGCGGAACCCGTAGAGCCGCTGCGATCCCGAACCGCTCGCGCCGCGGACCGTGGGCTCGACGAGCTCGGTACGGGCCCAGTAGTCGAGCTGCCGGTAGGTGATGCCGGCAGCGCGTGCCGCCTGGGCACCACGGTAACCGACTTCGTCGTCCATCTCGGGGAGGCCGTCGGTGAACAGGAGTTCGGTCGAGAACTTCTGCTCGCCCAGCGCATCGTGCGCGGTCATCGGGGCCTCCTGCGGGTGATCGGTGATTCCACGCTAGAGGACCGAGGTGCCTCCGGCAACGACATCCGACTCGTCGCGTCCGGCGTGTCGCGGACGGTCACGGGGTCAGACGATCGAGCGCTGCGGCGACGAACACCTGTCGGATCTCTTCGAGTCGACGGGCCAGTTCGGGCGCGATCTCATTGGCTTTCGCTCGGGAACCGGCATCCGCGCGGCGCAGCAGCGGGGCGATGGCGCTCTCGATGAGCGACACCTCGCGCTCGGCGCTCTGCCGGATGGTGCGGATGTGGCGGGGCTGGATCCCGTGCGCGTCGAGCGCGACGAGGGAGCGGAGCACGCCGAGCGCACGCTCGTCGAACGAGTCGGAGGGCGCGATGAGACCAGCGGACACCGCTTCGTTGAGCAGCGTCGCCGAGGCGCCGGCGGTGCTGAGGAGTTCGTCACGACGGTAGCGACGCGAGGTCTGGACGATGGATGCCGGCGGGACGGGCGCCACGTCGTCGCCGTGCTCCTCTAGGTACTCGCGGATCCGGGCCAACGGGATGCCGAAATCGCGCTGCATGCTGAGGGCCGTGCGCAGCCGCTCGACATCGGCGGCGGAGAACTTGCGGTAGCCGGACTCGGTGCGGACGGGCGTGACGATCCCCTGCACCTCGAGGAATCGGAGCTTGCTCGCCGTGAGGGCGGGGAACTCCGGGCTCAAACGGGCGAGGACCTGGCCGATGCTCAAGGACCCCGAGGACGCAGCTCGTCCCCGGGTGGCGGCGGCCGGGCTCACGCGCCGATCGCCCGCTCTGCCGGAGCGACGAAGAAGTTGAGGCGGAACTTGCCGACGCGCACCTCGGCCCCGTCGGTGAGGGTCGCGCGGTCGACGCGCTCGCCGTTGACGTAGGTGCCGTTGAGCGAGCGCTGGTCGATCAGCTCGAACGTGGCACCCGTGCGGGTGATCTCCGCGTGACGCCGGGAGACGGTCACATCGTCGAAGAAGATGTCGGCCTCGGGGTGGCGACCCACGGTCGTCACGTCGGTGTCGAGCAGGTACCGCGCACCCGCGGTCGGCCCGGACCGGACGATGAGGAGCGCAGCACGCGCCGGGAGGGCGTTGATCGCCTCCACCTCGGCGGCCGTCAACTCGGCGCCGAAGGGCACGAAGGAGAGGTCCGAGTCGTGCCCGAACGTCTGCGTCGAATCCACAAGACGCGGGTGCGCCGACGTCTCGGCACCCCGATGGATGTCGCCGCCCGGTCGCTGATTCTCGTCCACGATGTCCTCCTTCTCCCACAGTAACCGATCGCTCCCGCTCACGGTGGCCGGGTCCACGCCGAGGCGACATGGTACCGGGCCCGTGGCGCAGACGACAGGGCCGGGGAGCGGCGGCGTGCGTTCGGTTAGCGTCGCCACCATGTCGACGTCCACGAACCCCCGCATGCGCCGTCGCGGTGGCGCGATCGCCGCCGCAGCGGTCGCTGCCGCGCTGCTGCTCGCTCCCGCCTCCCCCGCCGCGGCCCACGACGAGTTGCTCAGCTCCGATCCGGCCGCCGACGCCGTCCTCGGAACCACCCCGGAGGAGATCTCGCTGACGTTCAGTGCGACACCCTCGACGGAGCCGGGTGCGACGGTCGTGGCGGTCTACGACGAATCGTGCCGTTCGCTGGCCGCCGGGGACCCCGAGGTCGCGGACAACGTCGTCACCCAAGCGGTCGACGGACCGGTCGAGGGGGCGGTCCTCGTCCAGTGGCGGATCGTCTCGAGCGACGGGCACCCCCTCTCGGATGAGTTCACGTTCTCGGTGGGCGAGGACGGCAAGGTCGCGGCGGTCGAAGAGTGCGGCGAATCGGCCGGCGAGCAGGCGGAAGGGTCGTCGGAAGGGTTCAACGCGGTCCCGTACGCGGTCGGCGGAGGCATCATCTTCCTCGCCGTCGGCGTCGTGATCGCGGTCGCGATCGTCCGCGGTCGACGGGGCGAGACGAAGGAGTGAGGCCACCGGCAGCGGACTAGGCTGGAGGCATGCCTCACTACGACGTCGTCATCCTCGGTGCCGGCCCCGGCGGCTATGTCGCGGCCGTCCGCTCCGCACAGCTCGGACTGTCCACCGCCATCATCGAAGAGAAGTACTGGGGCGGTGTCTGCCTCAACGTCGGCTGCATCCCCTCCAAGGCGCTCCTGAAGAACGCGGACCTCGCGCACACCTTCACCCACAAGGCCGACCTCTTCGGCATCAGCGGTGACGTGAACTTCGACTTCGGCACCGCATGGGACCGCAGCCGCAAGGTCGCCGAGACCCACGTCAAGGGCATCCACTTCCTCATGAAGAAGAACAAGGTGACCGAGTACCAGGGTCGCGGCTCGTTCGTCGACGCGAAGTCCATCGAGGTCACGAAGGAGGACGGCTCGAAGGAGACCGTCACGGCCGACAACGTGATCATCTCGACCGGCTCGACCGTGCGTCTGCTGCCGGGTGTCACCCTCAGCGAGAACGTCGTCACCTACGAGGAGCAGATCCTCACGCGCGACCTGCCGAACTCGATCGTCATCGTCGGTGCGGGCGCGATCGGCATGGAGTTCGCCTTCGTGATGAGCAACTACGGCGTCAAGGTCACGATCATCGAGTTCCTCGACCGCGCCCTCCCCAACGAGGACGTCGAGGTCTCGAAGGAGATCCAGCGGCAGTACAAGAAGTACGGCATCGAGATCCTCACCTCGACCAAGGTCGAGTCCGTCGTCGACTCGGGCGACAAGGTCACCGTGTCGTACTCCGCGAACTCCGACGGTGCGAAGGGCCAGATCGAGGCGGACAAGGTCCTCATGTCGATCGGGTTCGCCCCGCGCGTCGAGGGCTTCGGGCTCGAGAACACCGGTGTCAAGCTCACCGACCGCGGTGCCATCGAGATCGACGACTACATGCGCACGAACGTCGAGGGCGTCTACGCCATCGGCGACGTGACCGCCAAGCTGCAGCTCGCGCACGTCGCCGAGGCGCAGGGCGTCGTCGCCGCCGAGACGATCGGCAAGGCCGAGACCCAGACGCTCGGGGACTACCGCAACATGCCGCGTGCCACGTTCTGCTCGCCGCAGGTGGCGTCGTTCGGCCTCACGGAGCAGCAGGCGCGCGACGCCGGCTACGACGTCAAGGTCGCGAAGTTCCCCTTCTCGGCCAACGGCAAGGCCAACGGCCTGGGCGAGCCGGTCGGCTTCGTGAAGCTGATCGCGGATGCCGAGCACCTCGAACTGCTCGGTGGTCACCTCATCGGCCCCGACGTGTCGGAGCTCCTGCCCGAGCTGACGCTCGCGCAGAAGTGGGACCTCACCGCCCTCGAGGCCGCGCGGAACGTCCACACGCACCCGACGCTGTCGGAGGGCCTGCAGGAGGCCTTCCACGGCCTCGCCGGCCACATGATCAACCTCTGATCAGGCAGGGAAGACCTATCGGAACGAATGGGTCTTCAGTAACCTGACGATCACGACTGACGCCGCCCCGAACGAAGCCGGGGGCGGCGTCAGTGCGTTGCGGCCTGGGGGTCAGAGACCGAGGGCGCGCTCGAGCTTGGAGCCCGACCCCGACACCTCTCCCCCGACGGCGCGGACGAGCTCGTCCGCTGCGGCGAAGAGCGCGTCGCGGGCCGCGGCATCCGTCGGTGCGGCCGGACCGAGCTCGAGCTCCCACTCGCGCCAGGACGTCTCGACACCCCGGCGGACGTCGGTGGCGGTGACCCTGTCGTCGACGAACTCCGCGAGGAGGTTCCCCTCCGCATCGAGGAGCGCATACGCGGTGCGGGCGTTGCGGATGCGCGCGAGCGGCGCGAACGGGGGCGACGCGACGGGGGCGAGGGCGTCCTCGATCGCCGCGGGCACCACGATGGCGTCGGAGCCCCCGGCATCCAGCGGCCAGCGCGACTCCGCCTTGCCTTCCGGCGTCACGCGCTTGATGTGCCATCCCTCGTCGGGTCCGCCGCTGCGGCGGCGGAGCGCGACGCGCGCCCGTCCCAGCGCGCCGTCGGCGGTGTCGAGGTAGTGCGCGTCGAGCTCCCGCGGTTCGGGTGCGCCGACAGCGGCGACGCCGGGAAGCCGAGCCCAATCGGGCAGCGGCGTCCCGGCGTCGACGTCGTACGTGCGCTCGATCTCGAGCGAGTGCTCGGGCTCAGTCGTCAAGGGTCGAACGGTCGTCGCGCTCGTCGGCGGACGGATCGATGTCGTCCTGCGCGGCGACGAAGTGGAAATCGGCGGACGTGGGTCCGTCGCCCTCCCCGGTGTTCTCGTCGGCACCCGCGCGCTCGTAGGTGATCTGCGTCTCGCTATAGGGCAGGATCAGCCGATCCGTGTCCTCCTCGAGCGGGATGACCTGGCCGTCGAGCGGGCCGCCGTGAAGTCGTGCGATTGCCATGATGTACCTCCGACACCGACTCTAACCCGGCGCCCCGACGGCTCCACCGCGACTTGTCAGCCGGTCGCCGCGGTGCTATCCGCGGCCGTCAGACGAGGGGCGGCGTGTGCCAGATGCGATCGATGTAGTCGCGCATCGACCGGTCGGAGGAGAAGAACCCGCAGCGCGCCACGTTGAGGATCGCGGCCCGGGTCCAGGCATCCTGATCGGCGTAGAGCGCATCGACGCGCTTCTGCGCCGCGATGTAGTCCGTGTAGTCCGCCAGCGCCATGAACGGGTCGTGGTGGATCAGGTTCGACACCACCGGCTCGAACACCGATCCGTCTCCGCCCGAGAACGCACCCGACGAGACGAGGTCCAGCGCCCGGGAGAGGTTCTCGTCGGCGCGCACGAAGTCGATCGGGTGGTACCCGCGCGTCTGCAGGTCGGCGACCTCGGGCTCGGACATCCCGAACAGGAAGAAGTTCTCGTCGCCCACGAGCTCGCGGATCTCGACGTTCGCGCCGTCGTCGGTACCGATGGTCAGCGCACCGTTGAGGGCGAACTTCATGTTGCCCGTGCCGGAGGCCTCCTTGCCGGCGAGCGAGATCTGCTCGGAGAGGTCCGCCGCCGGGACGACCCGCTCGGCGAGGGTGACGTTGTAGTTCGGCGGGAAGAGGACCGCGAGGCGCCCCTCGACCCGCGGGTCGGAGTTGACGACGCTGCCGACGGCGTTGATGAGGTGGATGATGCGCTTGGCCATCGCGTAGCCGGGCGCGGCCTTGGCGCCGAACACGAAGGTGCGGGGTGTCACCTGGTCGGGTGTGACGCGGCCCGAGGCGATGGCGTCGTACTCCGTGATGATGTGGAGGAGCTTGAGCGTCTGGCGCTTGTACTCGTGCAGACGCTTCACCATGACGTCGAGCAGGTGGTCGTCTGCCACGGTGAACCCGTCGCGGTCGGCGAGGGTGCGGGCGAGCACGCGCTTGTTGGACGCCTTCACCGCGCGGAACGCGGCGTGGAAGGCGGTGTCGTCGGCGTGGTCCTCGAGCTCGCGCAGCCGGTCGAGGTCGGTGAGCCAGCCCGGTCCGATCGTGTCGGTGATGAGGCGCGACAGGCCGGGGTTGGCGAGACGGATGAACCGGCGCGGCGTGACCCCGTTCGTGACGTTCGTGAACTTGCCGGGGAAGAACTCGTCGAAGTCCGGCAGCACCTTCTCGCGCAGCAGCTGCGAGTGCAGCTCGGCGACACCGTTGACCTTGGAGCCGGCGACCGTGGCGAGGTAGGCCATCCGCACCGCGCCGTCGGGCGAGATGATCGACATCCGCCGGATCCGCTCCTCGTCGTCGCCGAAGCGCTCGCGGACCTCGTCGAGGAACTCGTCGTTGATCCGGTAGATGATCTCGAGGTGGCGCGGCAGGAGCCTGCCGAGCAGGTCTGCGGGCCACACCTCGAGCGCCTCGGGCAGCAGGGTGTGGCACGTGTAGGCGAAGCACTGCCGGGTGATCTGCCAGGCGGCATCCCATTCGAGCTTCTTCTCGTCGACGAGGACGCGCATCAACTCGGGGACACCGATGACGGGGTGGGTGTCGTTGAGCTGGAAGATGACCCGGTCCGGCAGCTTCGCGAGGTCGAAGTCGCTCGGCAGGATGAGGTTCACGAAATCGCTGATGGATGCCGCGACGAAGAAGTACTGCTGCTGCAGGCGCAGCTCCTTGCCCTGCGGGGTGGAGTCCTCGGGGTAGAGCACCTTCGAGATGTTCTCGGCGTAGGTCTGCGCGCGCACGGCCTCCTGGTAGTCGCCCGCGTTGAAGACGCGCAGGTCGAAGCCCTGGGTGGCCTGCGCGCTCCACAGGCGCAGCGTGTTGACGCGGCCGTTGTGGTAGCCCGGGACCATGTAGTTGTACGGCACGGCGAGGACGTTCCACGACGGCACCCAACGCGTGCGCGTGACGCCCTCGTCGTCGTACTGCTCTGTGTGGCCGCCGAAGGAGATGGTCTGCGCGGCTTCGGGGTGGGGGAACTCCCACGGCGAGCCGAGCGCGAGCCACGAGTCGGCCTGCTCGACCTGCTGTCCGTCGACGAACGTCTGACGGAAGATGCCGTACTCGTACCGGATGCCGTAACCGATGCTCGGCACGCCGAGCGTCGCGAGCGAGTCGATGAAGCAGGCCGCGAGGCGGCCGAGGCCGCCGTTGCCGAGACCCGGCTCGACCTCGAGCGCGCGGACGTCCTCCAGGTCGAGGCCGCAGGCGACGAGGGCCTCGGCGGCGATGTCGGTGAGTCCCGTCGCCAGGAGGTTGTTGTCGAGCTGCCGACCGAGCAGGTATTCCGCCGAGAGGTAGGCGACGCCCTTGGCCTGGGTCGACCGCTGCCGACGCACGTCCTCGAGCCACCGCGCCATGAGGTAGTCGCGCACGGTGGCGGCGAGCGCGAAGTAGCGATCGTTGGCCGTCGAGGTCGACAGGGCCACGCCGCGGCCGTTGTTGAGATTGCGCAGGTACTGCGTCACGAACCCGTCGACGGTGGGCTCGGGCGACTGCACGGGCGCGAGGGCGATCGGGTGGGTCGGCTGAAGTCGCGGGTTCTTCACGGTACGACGGTACACACCCGGACCGTGCGCATCGAGTGGATGCGCCAGAGTTCACACAGCGGTGACGAGGCGGTGACGAAGGAGCCCGTCAGTCCGCGGAACGCTCGGCCGCCAGCGCCTCGCGCGCGGCCTGCAACTCGTCGGCCGCCGCCTTCACCTGATCCTCGGCGGTCTGGACGCGGCGCTCGATCAGCGTCGTCGCGCCGTGCACGCGACGGACGCGGTCCTCGCTCTCGAGCGTGGCCGCCACGATGTACGCCGAGGCGATGAGGATGACCTGGCACGACAGGTTGATCCACAGCAGCAGCGCGATGAGCGAGGCGAAGGTGGCGAGCAGGGGGTTGGAGCCGGCGCCCCCGACGAACAGGCTCGACAGCTGCTGCAGCACGGTCAGGCCGACGCCGCCGAGCAGGGCCCCGGTCCAGAGCGCTCGCGCCGGAGCGCGAACACCCGAGAGCGTGCGGAACAGGAGCGCGACGACCGCCGTGTCGAGGACGAAGGTGACGAGGACGCCGACCGCGGCACTCAGGCCGACCGTCACCGGACTGTCGGCGGAGACCCCGACGACGTCGGCGACCAGACCGACGCCCGCCGTCCCGAGGACGGTCGCGGCCGCCGCGGCGGCGAGTCCGGCACCGATGACGACGGCCAGGACGAGGTTGCGGCCGAGGACGATGATGAACAGGGTGTCGTCGTGGACCTTGTCGGCGATCACCCGCAGGGAGGTGCGCAGCGACCCGATCGCGCCGATCGCCGCGAGGACGAGACCCACGAGGGAGAACACGCCGGCGAGCGAGAACGCGATCGGTTGACCGAGCTTCTCGGGGTCGATGATGCCGCCCTCTCCCACGAGGCCGGGGATCACGCCGTCGACCGCGTCGATGAGACTCTGCCAGGCCTGCGGGTTGCCCGACAGCCAGAGCGCTGCGACGGAGAAGCCGAGCAAGACGCCGGCGAACACGCTGAAGAGCGTGCGATAGGTCACGCTGTCGGCCAGGAGGGGACCGCGCCGCTCGCTGTAGCGGAGGTAAGCCCGCACGATCCGCCACGACAGCGCGCGGGCGATCAGGCGCGGGACGAGCGGGGTCTTCGTACGATCGGCCATGTCCTCACGGTAGCGAGGCGGACGCACCGACCCCGCTCCCCTTGCGTCGCCGAGGCGGATCTGGCACGCACCGCCCGCGACGTCACAGGCCGAGACGGTCCGCCACGTCGGCGCCGAGGAGGATGCCGGTCCAGGCGCCCAGCAGCATCCACGGTCCGAAGGCGACGGCGGTGCGCCGGGAGGCGCGACGGGTCGCGAGCAGCAGCGCGCCGTACACGCCGCCGAAGACGAACCCGGCCACGGCCCCGACGGCGAGCGCGGACCACCCCGCCCACCCGAGCGCCATACCGAGGACGCCGGCGAGTTTCACGTCTCCCCCGCCCATCCCGCCCCCTGCCGCGCGCAGCAGGAGGTAGAAGACGAACAGCGCGGCGCCTCCGACGGCGGCGCGCAGGAGGGACGACCACGGGGCTCCCGCGAGGCACGCGACGAGCAGCAGCCCGCCGAGCACGGGGTAGCCGGGGAGCACCCACGCGTTGGGCAGCCGGTGCGTGCGGACGTCGATGACCGCGAGGACGACCGAGGCGACGGCCAGCCAGACGTAGGCGATGACGACCGCGACGATCGCGACCGGGTCCGAGAGTGCGGCCCAGGGCACGGACACGGCTCAGCCGTCCTGGACGTCGAGACGGACGGAGACCGTGTCCCCCTCGGAGATCCCCTCGCGCTCGCGGACCGAGCGCTTGAGCGGCAGGACGTACACCCCGCGCGCCGCGTCGGGGAAGATCGAGGTCCGCCAGGACGACGACCCGACCGTCGCGCCCACCGGGACGGATCCGAATCCCCGCCCGGGTCGCGGTACCTCGCGGATGTCCGCACTCACCTCCGCCGGGAGGGGGACGAAGTACCAGTCGTCCCTCCGCGACTCCCAGCGGAACAGCACCCCGGAGGCCTCGACGATCATGCCCTCACGGTAGCGATGTGGCGCGCACGGCGGCGCGCGGCATCCCCACCCCGATCACCACTGCGGGTGGATGTCCGCGCGGAGCCGGCGGTCGTACACGTCGACGACGGCGGCCGCGAACGTGTCGAGGACAGCGGGGTCGATCGCCCCGGCGTCGGCGTTGCTCTGCGCCTGCGCCGTCGTGCGCGCCCCCGGGATGACGGAGGTGACGCCCGGACGGGACGCGATCCAGGCGAGGGATGCCGCCGGCAGCGACACGCCGTCGGGCAGCGCCGCGCTGAGCTCGTCCACCGCGACGAGTCCCGTCTCGAAGTCGACGCCCGAGAACGTCTCACCGCGGTCGAACGCCTCGCCGTGCCGGTTGAAGGTGCGGTGGTCGTTCGCCGCGAACGAGGTCGACGCGGTGTAGCGCCCGCTGAGGAGGCCCGAGGCGAGCGGCACCCGGGCGAAGATCGCGACGCCGGCGGCCTCGGCGGCCGGCAGCACCTCGTCGAGCGGCTTCAGTCGGAACGGGTTGAAGATGATCTGCACGTTGGTCACCCCGGGCCGCGAGATCGCGGACAGGGCCTGCGCGCAGGTCTCGACCGAGACGCCGTACGCGGCGATCGCACCGCTGTCGACGAGGGCGTCGAGGGCGTCGTACGTCTCGTCGGCGTCGATCACCGCCGACGGCGGGCAGTGCAGCTGCACGAGATCGAGCGTGTCGACGCCGAGGTTGCGCCGTGACCGGTCGGTCCACGCGCGGAAGTTCTCGGGGGTGTAGTTCTCGGGCTCCTGCGCGAGGCGCCGCCCCATCTTGGTCGCCACGGTCACGCCGTGGCCCGGGTGCGCCGCCAGGAAGCGGCCGATGAGGGTCTCGCTGCGACCGTCGCCGTAGACGTCGGCGGTGTCGAACAGGGTGACGCCGGCCTCGACGGAGACGGCGAGGACGTCGAGCGCATCGGATTCGGAGACATCCCCCCAGTCGGCACCGAGCTGCCACGTGCCGAGGCCGATGGCGGAGACGGAACGGCCGGTGGAGGCGAGAGGTCGCTGCTGCATGGGGCTCACCCTACTTCGCCGCGGCGACCTCCGGGCCCGGCGCCGTCATGTCGCCGACCGCGGCGGCGAGGTGCGACAGCACGATCGCGACGGCCGGGACGCCCGCCGCCCCGCGCGCCGAGACGGCGTGGAGCTCGCGCCGGTCCCCCGACGCGAGCGGACGGGTGATCACCCCGGCGACGAGGGGGAAGGACGCCACGGCCAGCCGCGGCAGCGTCGCAACCCCCACACCCTGCGCGACCAGCTGCTCGACGGCGGCGACGTTGTCGGTCTCGAAGCGGATGCGGGGCGCGAATCCCGCGCGTTCGCACGAGTCCAGCAGGTGGCTGCGGCACCGCGGGCATCCCGCGATCCAATCGTCGTCGGCGAGCGCCCTGAGGTCGACGACGTCCTCGGTGCTGCGGGCGTGCCCGTCGGGCAGCACGAGGAGGAGGTCCTCAGCGCCGATGCGGCGGGCGTCGAGCCCCCGGATGCTGTCGCCGTGCGCGTCGGTGCCATCGCCCGGGTGACTGAAGGTCAACGCGATGTCGGCCCGGTCGGAGCGGACGGCGGCGACCGCCTCGGGCGGTTCCGCCTCGACGTACGTCAGGGAGAGACCCGGGTCGGATGCGGCGAGCCGGCGCATGAGGCGCGGGAGGATCGTCGGCGAAGCGGAGGGGAACCCGACGAGCCGCACCGTGCCGATCCGGCCGCCGCCGAGATCGGCGAGCTCACCGGCCACCGCGCCGAGCGCCGTCGTGATCGACGTGGCGTGGCGGGCGAGGATGCGCCCGGCCTCGGTGAGCCGCATCCGCCGTCCCACCCGCTCCACGACCGCCATCCCCAGCCGCGTCTCGAGGCGGCGGATCTGCTGACTCACGGCGGGCTGGCTGTACCCGAGCGCGGTCGCAGCGGCGGTCACGGATCCCGTGTCGCCCACCGCCTTGACGATGCGGAGCTCGGCGACGGAGAGGTCGGGAACGGGTTGCGGCATCCAGACATATAACGCCATGTCATGCAGTCGATGCAATGCCTGCCATGGTGCACTCGATCTCGGATCGCGACGATGGAGTCATGGCCCTCTCCCCCACCGACGTCCGCGACGCGTTCCCCGACGCGCGGGGGTACGTCGCGGCCTGCACCGCCGGCATCCCGCCCCTCGCCAGCCGCGACGCGGTCCGCGCCGACCTCGACGCGTGGCCCGACCCGATCCGGTACGCCGCGAGCGCCGAGCGGTGCCGCGCATCGTTCGCGCGACTGGTCGGGGTGGACCCGGCCGCCGTCGCGCTCGGCGCGCAGACCTCGGCGATGGTGAGCCTCCTCGCGGCCTCCCTGCCCGACGGCGCCGTCGTCCTGTGCCCCGAGGGCGAGTTCTCCTCGCTCGTCCTCCCCTTCGTCCACGCCGGTCGGGGCATCACCGTGCGGACGGCACCGCTCGACGCGCTCGCCGACGCGGTCGACGCGGCGACGACCCTCGTGGCCTTCTCGATCGTGCAGTCCGCGACGGGTGCCGTCGCCGACGCCGACGCGATCGTCGCGGCGGCGCGGCGCCATGGTGCGCGCACGCTCTGCGACGCGACGCAGGCCGTCGGCTGGATGCCGGTGGCCGCCGGGGCCTTCGATGCGCTGGTCTGCCACGCCTACAAGTGGCTGTGCGCGCCTCGCGGCGTCGCGTTCCTCGCGCTCCGCGAGGACTTCGGCGCGACGATCGGTCCGCGCCAGGCGGGCTGGTACGCGGGCGCGGACCCGTGGGCGTCGTGCTACGGCACGGACGCGACCCTGGCGGCATTCGCTCGACGGTTCGACGTCTCGCCCGCGTGGCAGGCGTTCACGGGGGCCGAGCCGGCACTCGCCCTCTTCGCAGGAGCGGACCCGCGGGCGCTGAGCGACGAGGTCACGGGCCTCGCGGCCGCGCTGCGGGAGCGGCTCGACCTGCCGGCTCCGGCGCGGGCGACGCCGATCGTGACCTGGCGGGACGAGAGCGGTGCCGACATCGGCCGGCTGCGCGCCGCGGGGATCGTCGCGTCGAGCCGCGCCGGCAACGCGCGCGTCGCGCTGCACGTCTTCAACGACGAGCGCGACGTCGAGGACATCGCCCGCGCGCTGGGTCGCTGACGGACCTCATTCGCGGCCGGTGCGCAACTCGATCGCGATCTGGGCGGCGTCGATCACCGCGAGTTCGTGCGCGAGCACGTCGGCATCGAAGGTGCCGGTGTCGCGGGCGTCGAGCAGCGCGCGGCGCTGGAGGTCGATCACGGCGAGGCGGTAGTCGCTCTCGACCTGGAACGCCCGGGCACGGTCGAGGTCGGCCGAGCGATCCGGAGCGGGGACGTCGGCCGCGCGCTCGCGGAGGAGCTCGAGGATGTGTTGCCGCTCCTCCTTCTCGCGCTCGCGCGACTCGTCCGCCGAACCGGCGGGGGTGAGCGCGTCGACGAGCGGCGCGACCGAGGCGCCCTGCCCGACGAGGGAGACGACGGCGACGGCGAAGGCGATGAGGACGAGCACGGAGCGCAGCGGGGTGTCCTCGGGGAGCGTCTGCGCCGCAGCGAGCGTGATGGCGCCCCGCATCCCCGCCCAGACGACCAGGGTGCCCTCGCGCCATCCGAGCGGCGCCTCCTGGAAGTAGCGGATGTCGGCGAGTCCGCGCGTCACGCGCGGACCGAACCGGCGCACGGTTCCCCGCGAGACGCGCCGGCCGCGGCGGGCGAACGCATCGACGAGCTGCGCCTCGCCCTCCTCGGTCTCGAGGCGCTGCGCGATCGTCTCGAGGCGGGGTTGGAGGCGGCGGACGCGACGCGCACTCATCGACAGCAGTGCGAGCAACGGTGCCACGTACGCGGCTCGCACGATCACCGTCAGGAGCCACGCGCCGGCCGCGATGAGGAGAGCGGGCGCGATGCCCTCGTGCGCCTTCTCCACGTCGCTGAGGATCGAGGTCAGCTGCAGTCCCATGAAGAGGAACACGAACCCCTCGAGGATCAGCTCGACCGTGCGCCAGTTCTGCGCGTCGGACAGCCGGTTGCGCGCGGAGAAGACGCGCGGACCGCCCACTCCGGTGATGATGCCGGCGACGACAGCGGCGACGAGGCCCGAGGCGCCGAGGAGTTCCGCCGGGACGGCCGCGAGGAACGGCACGGTGAACGAGAGGACCGTGTTGACGGTCGGGTCGGTCGCACGCTTGCGCACCGTCAGGTTGAGCCAGCCGAGCACCGCGCCGATCAGGACCGCGACGACGACGGCGTAGGCGAACGTGCCGACGGCACCCCAGAAGGAGAAGGATGCCGCGGCCGCGGCGACCGCGGTGCGCAGCAGCACGAGCGCCGTCGCGTCGTTGAGCAGGCTCTCTCCTTCGAGGATCGCGACGACACGCTTGGACACGGGCGTGCGTTTGATGATCGAGGTCGCGACCGCGTCGGTCGGGCTCACAATGGCGCCCAAGGCGACTCCCCAGGCGAAACCGAGATCGGGGATCGCGATCATGAAGAAGAGGCCCAGAGCGAGGGCGGTCCCGATGACGAGGAAGACCGACAGCCCGGCGATGGCGCCGAACTCACGTCGGAAGTGCATCGCCGGCATCGAGACCGCTGCCGAGTACAGCAGCGGGGGCAGGATGCCGAGCAGGATCCACTCCGGGTCGAGGACGAAGTCGTCGAACATCGGGAGGAAGCTGCCGCCGACGCCCACGGCGACCATCAGGATCGGCGCGGCGATACCCGCCCACCGGCCGATCACCGTCGTCGACGCGACGACCAGGAGCGCGACCACCAGGCCGAGAAGAGTCTCGATCACAGGGAAAGCCTGTCAGAGGACCTCAGCGGACGGTGATCAGTACGCCGTGGGTCCGCCCACCGGAGCGAAGGAGCGCATCGCTTCCGCCGTCGGGAGGTCGACCCGCAGCCGCGTCGTCCCCGGACGGGGGCCGGCGCCGTTCACGATCGCGGCACCCCCGAGGCGCAGCAGCGGCTCGGCGAGCTTCGCCGCGGAGGCGTCGGGGAGGAAGCCGACGACGCGCCCGTTCGAGTGGACGGCGACGTCGACGCCGCGACGACCGCGCTGCCCGATGCGAAGGATGTAGAGGCGGTCGTCGCGGGTGCGCCGTTCGGGATCGTCGACGAGGTAGTGGGTGCGGGCGAGATCCACGCGGGACGTCGGGAGCACGCGGAGATCTGGGAGATCGTCGTGCGATCGCGTCCGGCCGATGAGAGCGTGACAGAGGTGTTCGAGCCAGGTGGGCACGAGGCCCCCTTCCTGCAGGCGACACGAAACTCGTGCCGCCCGTCGAGCCTCGCACACGGCGCCTGGCAAACGGCCGGTGTCGGAATGCGCGCGGGTCACGAGGGGTTGCGCCCGGTATGAAGGCGATCGTCTACAGCTCCCCGGGCGCATCCGACGTCCTGTCCCTCGTCGACCGCGAGGTCGCGGATCCCGGTCCCGGTGAGGTGCGGGTCCGCGTCGCCGTCTCGGGGGTGAACCCGACCGACTGGAAGTCCCGCTCCGGAGGCACCCAGCGAGCCTCCTTCGCCGAGACCGTCCCGAATCAGGACGGCGCCGGCGTCGTCGACGCGCTCGGCGAGGGAGTCGAGGACCTCGCGGTCGGCGACCGCGTGTGGGTGCACCTCGCCCAGCACCAGCGCCCCACGGGCACCGCGCAGGAGTACACGGTCGTCCCGGCATCCCGCGCCATCCGTCTTCCGGAGGGCATCGACTTCGCCACCGCGGCCAGTCTCGGCGTGCCGGCCGTGACGGCGCATCGCGCGCTGACGGTGCACGAGGACGGCCCCGCCCGCCTGGCGCCCGGCGCGCTCGCCGGACGCACCGTTCTCGTGCAGGGCGGCGCCGGCGCCGTCGGCCACGCCGCGATCCAGCTCGCCCGGTGGGCGGGTGCGACCGTCCTCACGACGGTGAGCTCCGACGCGAAGGCGCAGCTCGCGCGCGCGGCCGGCGCGCACCACGTCATCGACTACACGCGGGAGGACGTCGCGGCGCGGGTGCAGGAGATCGCCCCCGAGGGCGTCGACCAGATCGTCGAGGTGTCTCTCGCGACCAATGCCGCCCTCGACGCCGAGATCGCCGCCGGGCACGCCGTCATCGCCTTCTACGCCGACGACAACGGCGACACGTTCAGCATGCCGATCCGGCCCACCTTCGCGAAGAACATCCGGGTCCAGGGCGTCCTGCTCTACACGGTCGGCGAACCCGCGCTCGATGCCGCCGTCGCCGACATCACGCGCGCCCTCGAGGACGGCGCCCTGCCCGTCGGCGAGGAGGCGGGCCTGCGGCTGACGTGGTTCCCGCTCGCGGAGACCGCTGCCGCCCACGACGCGGTCGAAGCCGCGACCGTCGGCAAGGTGCTCATCCGGGTCGCCGACCTGTGATCGACCGGATGCCGCGGGTCGCCGAGCGTCTCAGCCCGCGGCATCCGTCCCGTCATCGACGCGCGCCGCAGCGATGTGGCTGATGGGGCGCCAGACGAGCACCAGGGTGACCGCGGCGCCCGCGAAGGCGAACCACCACGGCGCCGTCAGCCCCCAGAACTGGGCGATCACCCCGCCGATCGCCTGACCGATGACGAGACCGCCGAAGACACCCACCATGTTGACCGACGCGATCCGACCCTGCAGCTCGTGCGGGACGAGTCGCTGGCGGACCGTCGTGGAGATCGTCCCCCAGACGAAGGCGTATGCGCCGAAGGCGATCATGATGACGAAGGCGACGGCGCCCGACGTCGTCAGGGCGAAGGCGAGGTGCATCGCCACCTCGGCGCTGAGACAGACGCGCATGAGGGTCGCGAAGGAGAACCGACGCTCCAGCCAGCCGAACGAGAACGTGGCGAGCAGACCGCCGATCGCCGACGCGGTCGTGAGCGCGCCGTAGCCGACGGGACCCATCTGCAGGTGGTCCGTGGCGTAGAGGACGAGGATGCCCCAGGGCGCCGCCCACGTCACGTTGAAGGTCAGGATGATGAGGACGAGCGTCCGCACCGGCGGGTTGCGCCACAGCCAGCGGATGCCCTCGGCGATGTCGGTGTGCACCGGGGTCCGCGGGGAATCGGCTTTGCTGTTCGGCACCGGCGTCGCCGCGATCCGCGAGATGAGGACGACGGCGAGCGCGACGCAGACCGCTTGGACGGCGAACGGCCAGAACGTGCCGACGGCGAACAGGAACGCCCCCAGCGGCGGACCGCCGAATTGGTTGGCGACGAGGAATCCTGCCTGGAGACGCGCATTGCCCACGCCCAGGTCGGCTTTGCGGACCATCATCGGCAGGAGGGTGCTGCTGGTCGTGTCGACGAAGACCTCCGCGCACCCGTAGACGAACGCCACGATCAGGACGATCCAGATGCTCGCGACGCCGGTGACGAGGAAGACGCACAGCGCCACGAGGACGAGGGAGCGGACGCCATTGGCGACCATGATGAGCCTTCGCCGGTCGAGCCGGTCGGCGATCGCCCCCGCGTGCAGTCCGAACAGGAGCCACGGCAGGAACTGCAGCACGGCGCCGGCGGCGACGAGGATCGGGGAATCGGTCATCGACGCGATCAGAAGCGGCGCGGCGGCGAGCGCGATGCCGTCACCGACGTTGCTCGTCCACGACGAGGCCAGCAGCCACCGGAAGTCCCGTCCGAGCCGCTGCGGCGCGACCCACTCTCCGATGCCCACCGGACGAGCTTAGGGCCGAGCGAGTGCCCTGAGCTCGCTCCGCTTGCCCCGCGCCTGCGCCGCCGGGAGGATGTGGCCATGATGGAGACACCTGCCACGCACGCCGTGGGCCCGATCGGTCAGATCTCCCGTCGGGTCCCCGAGATCGAGACCGCCGGGCGGTGGTACCGCGACATCCTCGGGCTCACGCATCTCTCCACGTACGGCGACCTCGCCTTCTTCGACGCGGGCGGCATCCGACTCTTCCTGACCGCCACGGACGAGGGCGCGGGCCCATCCGGCGAATCGGTCCTCAACTTCCGCGTCGATGACATCCACGGGACCCATCGGACGCTGTCGTCTCGCGGCGTCGCCTTCACCGACGCGCCGCATCTGATCCACCGCCACGAGGATGGGCTCGAGGAGTGGATGGTGTTCTTCACGGACCCCGAAGGACGCCCATTGGCCCTGATGTCACAGGTGAGGCCGGCGGGCTGACGGCGCGACGCACGCAAGCGAAAGGCCCGGAACCTCAGGTGAGATTCCGGGCCTTCGTCGTACCGGTCGGGATGACAGGATTTGAACCTGCGACCCCTTGACCCCCAGTCAAGTGCGCTACCAAGCTGCGCCACATCCCGGTCCGTTGCCCTCGCGGACAACTCCCCTATCCTAGCCGGTCCGCAGCCCCGCCGCGAACCGCCACAGGGTTCCGCGTGTCCGAGCACGGGACTACTCTGCCCGGATGACGCAGATCACGATCGAACCGGCGCGGGCCGATCGCTTCGCCGACGCCGAGCACGCCCTCACGGGCGGCGGCGACGGAGCGGACTGCTGGTGCCAGTGGTGGATGCTCGCGCCGAAGGACTTCGACGCCACCTCGCACGCCGAGCGGCGCGAGCGGCTCCGCGAGGACCTCACCGCCGCGGTCCCCTCGGCCCTCGTCGCCTACGTCGACGGCGAGGCGGCCGGATGGGTCAAGGTCGCGCCTCGCCCGGCCCAGCCGCGACTCGCGCGCACGCGCAACGTGCAGCAGTCCCCCGAGCCCATGGACGACCCATCGGTCTGGGCGATCACCTGCTTCGTCGTCCGCACGGAGCACCGCTCGAAGGGAATCGCGTCGAAACTGCTCGACGCCGCCGTCGAGCATGCTCGAGCACATGGCGCCCGCGTCGTCGAGGGCTACCCGCTCGACACCGAGATCAAGCGGTTCTCGAGCAACGAGCTCTTCCACGGGACGCTCTCCGCCTTCCTCGGCGCGGGCTTCACCGAGACCGCTCGCCCCGGCGCCGCTCGGCCGATCGTCGCGAAGGCCCTCACGTGACGCGCGTCACCCTCGTCCGGGGCGACATCACGCGCCAGCACGTCGACGCCGTCGTCAACGCCGCCAACCGGGCGATGCGCGGCGGGGGCGGTGTCGACGGTGCCATCCACCGTGCGGGCGGCCCCGGCATCCTCGCCGACTGCATCGCACGTTTCCCTCACGGCCTCGCCACGGGGGATGCCGGGTGGACGACCGCCGGCGACCTGCCCGCCCGCTGGGTGATCCATGTCGTCGGGCCGAACCACACCGCCGGCGAACGCGACCGCTCCCTCCTGACGTCCTGCTACCGACGGGCGCTCGAGGTCGCCGACGACCTCGGGGCGACGACCGTCGCCCTCCCGCTCATCAGCGCCGGGATCTACGGCTGGCCCCTCGACGACGCCGTCGACGCTGCCGTCTCGACCCTGCGGGACACGCCGTCGCAGGTCGCCGAGGCGCGTATCGTCGCCTTCGACCAGGCCATGTTCGACCGCGTCGAACGGCGGCTCGCGGCATCCTGACCCGCCTACGATGGATCCCACGACCGAGAGGGGGATGACATGGCGGATGCCGTCCGTGTGGACTCCTGGCTGTGGGCCGTCCGTGTCTACAAGACCCGCTCCGCGGCGACGACCGCCTGTCGCGCCGGACACGTCCGCGTCAACGGCGAGAAGGCGAAAGCAGCACAGCAGGTGCGTCCCGGCGATGAGCTGCGCGTGCGGATCGCCGGCTTCGACCGCATCCTCGTCGTGCGCCAGACGATCACCAAGCGCGTCGGCGCTCCGCTCGCCGCCGTCGCCGCCGAGGACCGCACGCCCGAGCGGGAACCCGTCGCCCAGATCGCCGTGCGCGACCGCGGCGCCGGCCGCCCCACCAAGCGCGAGCGGCGCGACATCGAGCGGCTACGCGGCCGCTGACCCCGCCCGGCGACGGGAAAGCGCGCGGCGGGCGACGGCATCCGCTCCGCCGACGGCGATCGCGGTCACCGCGTAGACCACCAGGTCCCTCGGGTCGAAGGAGGTGCCGAGCACGAGGACGATCGGCGGGAACTCCGCCGCCCACCGGAGCGGCAGTCCGGTCAGCTGGAAGAGTTCGACGGCGACGCTCCAGACGAGCACGACAGCGGCGGTCGCCCAGGACGGCCACCGCGGGACGAGCAGCACCAGCCCGCCCCAGATCGCGACCACGTAGAGGGCGTCGCCCGCGATGTCGGATGCCGCGCCGTCCGGCGCCGCCAGATGCACGACGAGCCCCACCACGACGGCGACGACGGCGACGCCGAGCCCGATCAGCCGTCTCACGACGGCAGCTGCCCGCGCAGCCAGGAGACGGAGTGCACGGTCCCGCCGACACCGGTCACCCGCTCCGCGAGGCCGCGATCGCTCGTCACCACGACCGCCCGCTCGCCGCGTGACACGGCCTCCGCCGCGCACTCGACGATCCGGTCGTCGCCGGAGCCCGGCGCCCGGACCACCTCGACACGGCCGCGGCCGTCGGGCGCGGATCGCGCCGCACCCTCGAGGACGGCGACCACGCGCGGGAACCACCGGTCCCCGCCGAGCCCGATCTCGGCCGCGGACACACCGTCGTCCGCGACGCGCTCGAGTCCGTCGAGGAGACGCCCCGCGGCGCCGGCACGGTCGCGCCACCACCCGTCCGGCGTCGACCCGACGACGTTCGCCGCGTCCACGATCAGCGCGACCCGGGTCGACAGCGCGGCGCGCAGCTCGGGCCAGGATCCCGCGAACCCCGGATGCAGCGGCATGTCGTCCACGCGGTCGACCGCCACCCACTCCAGGGCGTAGCTCTCGGGGTCCGCGATGACCGGTTCGAACGGGTGCACGACCGTCGCGACGAGGGTCGTGTACGACCAGACGCCGCGATCGAGGACACTCGTGAACAGGGGGCGCAGGGCGTCGCCGGGCACGCCGGCCTCTTCCTGAGACTCGCGGATCGCGGCATCCGTCGCGCTCTCACCCTCGTGGCGCGCTCCCCCGGGAATCCCCCAGGTCCCGCCGAAGTGACTCCACGACACCCGGTGCTGCAGCAGGATGCCGCGCTCCGGATCGTGTGCGAGCAGTCCCGCCGCCCCGAACCGGCCCCAGTACTTCTCGCCGCTGTCGGCGATCACCCACGCGTCGCCGGGGTCGCGCGGCCCCAGCGGGCGACGCGGCTCACCGGGATCGGGCGGGCGGATGGTCACCCGACCAGCCTCTCACGCAGCGCGCCGCGCGGCGCGGCATCCGTCACCGGCCGACGCACGCGGACGAGGAGGTGACGGTTCCCGAGGACCGATCCGGACGGATGCCTCCTCGGAACGCGTCATCTCCTCGCGAAGCGACGGCCAAGCGACCTGAAGCGACGGCGCTCAGCGCTGACGACGCTCGCGCACCCGCATGTTCGTGACGATCGGGGTGCCCTCGAAACCGAAGATCTCGCGCAGGCGTCGCTGGATGAACCGGCGGTAGCCCGGGTCGAGGAACCCGGTCGTGAACAGCACGAATGTCGGCGGACGGGTCGAGGCCTGCGTCCCGAACAGGATGCGGGGCTGCTTGCCGCCGCGCAGCGGATGCGGGTGCTCGGCGATGAGTTCGGCGAGGAACGCGTTGAACTTGCCGGTCGGGATGCGCTGATCCCACGACTCGAGCGCGGTCTCGAGGGCCGGGACCAGCTTGTCGAGGTGGCGGCCGGTGCGCGCCGACAGGTTGACGCGCGGCGCCCACGTGACGTGCGCGAGGTCCTGCTCGATCTCGCGCTCGAGGTACCGACGGCGGTCGGCGTTGTCCATGTCGTCGTCGTTCAGACGGTCCCACTTGTTGAAGGCGAGGACGAGCGCGCGGCCGGATTCGAGCACCAGGTCGATGATGTTGAGGTCCTGCACGCTGATCGACTCGGTCACGTCGAGCACGACGACGGCGACCTCGGCCTTCTCGAGCGCCGCGCTCGTGCGCAGCGACGCGTAGAAGTCGGCGCCCTGCTGCAGGTGCACGCGACGACGGATGCCGGCGGTGTCGACGAGGCGCCACAGCTTGCCGCCGAGTTCCACGACCTCGTCGACGGGGTCGCGGGTGGTGCCGGCGAGGTCGTTGACGACGACGCGCTCCTCCCCCGCGGCCTTGTTCAGCAGCGAGGACTTGCCGACGTTCGGCCGGCCGAGGATCGCGACCCGGCGGGGTCCGCCGAGCTCGTTCTTCGCGACCGCCGAGATCTCGGGGAGCACCTTCATGACCTCGTCGAGGAGGTCCGCGACGCCGCGGCCGTGGATGGCCGAGACGGGGTGCGGCTCACCGAGGCCGAGGTTCCAGAGCGCTGCAGCCTCGGGCTCCTGGCGGGCGTCGTCGATCTTGTTGGCCACGAGGAAGACCGGCTTGTCGGTCTTGCGGAGCAGCCGGACGACCTGCTCGTCGGTCGCGGTCGCGCCCACCATGGCGTCGACGACGAACATCACGACGTCGCACAGCTCGATCGCGACCTCGGCCTGCGCGGCGACGGAACGATCGATGCCCTTCGCATCGGGCTCCCACCCGCCGGTGTCGACGAGGGTGAACCGGCGGTCCATCCACTCGGCCTTGTAGCTGACGCGGTCGCGGGTGACACCCGGCGTGTCCTCGACGACGGCCTCGCGGCGGCCGAGGATGCGGTTCACGAGCGCCGACTTGCCGACGTTCGGCCGCCCGACGATCGCGACCACCGGCAGTGCCGGCAGCATCTCGACGACCTCGCCGCCGGCGGTGAAACCGGCGAGCAGGTCGTCGTCCTCCTCGTCGAGCTCGTAGTCGGCCAGCGAGGCGCGCAGGGCTGCGGCGCGCTGCTCGGCGAGCTCCTCGTCGAGGTTGGCGAGCTTCTCCTCGATCTGGTCGGGGCCGCCTTCGTATTCGTCTTCGGCGCTCATCGTGAGCCTTCCGTTCCCGACCGCACGACGGCCAGGACGGCGTCGACGGTCTGTGCGAAGTCCAGGTCGGTCGAGTCGACGACCGTCACGCCGGGTGCGGCGGTGAGGAAGTCGACGACCTGGGAGTCGGATGCGTCGCGCTTGTGCAGCGCGGCGGCGACAGCCGCGGCATCCTGAGTGGTCAATTCGGCGCTGCGCCGGGCGGCGCGCACCTCGGGGGCGGCGGTCAGCAGGATCCGCACCGGGGCGTCCGGGGCGACGACCGTCGTGATGTCGCGGCCCTCGACGATGACGCCAGGGCGGCCGGACTCGGCCACGAGCCGCCGGAACAGGACGTTGACCTGCTCGCGGATGACCGGCACCCGCGCGACACCGCTGACGGCGGAGCTGACGCGCGGTTCGCGGATCGCCTCGGTCACCGTGGCCTGCCCCACGCGCACCCAGTAATCATCCGGGTCGAGCGAGATCGCGTAGTCGAAGTCGCCGGCGGCGTCCACGACGGCCGCGGCGTCCGACGTGTCGGCGCCGTGCTCGAGGACATGCCAGGCGAGCGCGCGGTAGGCCGCCCCCGTGTCGAGGTACCCGTAGCCGAGCCGCCGCGCGGCTTCCTTCGACACGCTGGACTTGCCGCTGCCGGCGGGTCCGTCGATGGCGATCGTGATCGGGTCAGTCATTGAGGCTCGCAATCTTCCACCCGCGCGCCGCGAGTCCATCGGTGGCGACGGTCACGGCGGACGGGACGACACTGATCTCGCCGAGGCCGAACTGGGCTCCGGGCGAGTGCTCGAGACGGAAGTCCTCGACGTTGACGTCGAGTTCGCCGAGGTCGCCGAACAGGCGCCCCAACTGGCCGGGGGTGTCGTCGACCATGACGACGACCGTCTCGAAACGGCGGTTCTGACCGTGCTTGCCGGGGAGCCGCTCGACGCCTTCGTTGCCGCGACGGATCGTGTCGGCGACTGCGCGGCGGGCGCCGGGCGCATCCGGGTCGCGGAGCGCACGGGCGACACCTGCCAGGTCGGCGGCGAGGGCGTCGAGCACCTCGACGACGGGGTCGGCGTTGGCGCCCAGGATCTGCACCCACAGTTCGGGGGCGGATGCCGCGATGCGGGTGGTGTCGCGCACTCCCTGCCCGGCCAGGCGCAGCGAGGCGTCCTCGGCCCCGACGAATCGGCCGGCGAGGAGGGATGCCACGAGCTGCGGCACGTGCGAGACGAGGGCGACCGAGCGGTCGTGCTCCTCGGGGGTCATCTCGATGAGGCTGGCGCCGAGATCGAGGGCGAGGCCCTCCACGACGGCGAGGTCGCGCGCGGAGGTCTCCTCATCGCGGCAGATGACCCACGGCCGGCCGAAGAAGATGTCGGCGCGGGCGGCGATCGCGCCGCCCCGTTCGCGTCCGGCCATCGGGTGGGAGCCGATGTAGCGCGAGAGGTCGACGCCGCGCTCGCGGAGCGTCAGCAGCGGCTCGAGCTTGACGCTTGCGACATCGGTGACGACCGCGTCGGGGAAGGCGCCGAGCTCACGCTCGATGACGTCCGCCGTCACGTCCGGCGGCACCGCCACGACGACGAGGTCCGGCCGGTCGTCGTCGCGCGCCAGTCGCCCGGCGCCGTAATCGACGGCGAGACGCAGCTGCGCGGGCGAGGCGTCCGCGAGGACGACGTCGACGCCGAGGGCGCGCAGCGCGTGCCCGATGCTCGAACCCAGCAGGCCCGCACCGACGATGCGGACGAGACCGCTCGTGCGGACCGCGCGGGCGCGCGCGTCGATGGCGTCGGTCACAACTGCTCCTGAGTGGGATCCCCGGGCGGGGTGTCCGCCTGGCGCGCGAGAGTCAACAGCGCACCACGCTCCACTGTAGTCAACTCGCGCGCCCGTCCCGCTGGGAGCGTGCCCAGGTGCAACGGGCCGAACTGGCGGCGGACGAGCTCCTGCACCGGGTGGGCGACCGCGGCCATCATGCGGCGGACGATGCGGTTGCGGCCCGAGTGCAGGGTCAGCTCGACGAGGCTCGTGTCGCCGCTCGCGTCGAGCAGCCGGGCCTTGTCGGCGGCGATCGGGCCGTCCTCCAGATCGATCCCCTTCGTCAGCTGCGCGATCGTCTGCGGCAGCACGCGGCCGGTGACCTTCGCGATGTAGACCTTCGTGACGCCGAAGGAAGGGTGCGCGAGGACATGGGCGAGCTCGCCGTCGTTGGTGAGGACGAGCAGGCCGCTCGTCTCGGCATCCAATCGGCCCACGTTGTAGAGGCGCTCGGGCCAGTCCTTCGTGAAGCGCCGGAGGTCGGGGCGACCCTGGTCGTCCTTCATCGAGGAGACGACGCCGGTCGGCTTGTTGAGGATGACGTAGCGCTTGCTCGTGTCGAGCTGGACCGCGGTCCCGTCGACGTCGACCAGGTCGTGCGCGGGGTCGATGCGCGAGCCCAGTTCGGTCACGACGACGCCGTTCACCCGCACCCGACCCTCGACGATGTACTGCTCGCAGACGCGCCGCGAGGCGACGCCCGCGCCCGCGAGCACCTTCTGCAGCCGGACCCGGTTCTCGTCGGACTGGTCGTTCATCGGATGGTCTCTCCTTCGAATCCCGCGGAGCCGTCGTCCAGCAGCGGGGAGATGGGGGGCAGCTCGTCGAGGGAGTTGATCCCCAGGTGTCCGAGCAGCGCGTCGGTGGTGCGGTAGTTGATGGCGCCCGTCTCGGGGTCGGTGAACGCCTCGGTGATGAGGCCGCGCGCGAGGAGCGTCCGGACGACGGAGTCGACGTTAACGGCGCGGATCGAGGCGACCTGACTGCGCGACACGGGCTGCTTGTAGGCGATGACGGCGAGGGTCTCGAGCGCGGCCTGCGACAGCCGCGACGGCGCCTGACCGTTGACGAACTCGGCGACCAGGTCGTCGTGCTCCTCGCGGACGTAGAACCGCCAGCCCCCGCCGACCTCGCGCAGCTCGAAGCCGCGGCGCGGCCCCGACCGTTCCCCGTCGTAGTCGGCGACGAGCTCCTCGATCGCCCGGCGGACCGAAGCGACGGGCGCACCGACGGCCGCCGCGAGCGAGACGAGGCTCTGCGGCTCGTCGACGATCATGAGGATCGCCTCGAGACGCCGCGCGATGTCGGCGGGCTCCTGCGAACGGGGCGGCGCCTCGGCCTCGGCGGCGTCGACGCCGGCGGTGTCATCGGTCATAGTCGGCTCCCAGGGTGGCGAGGTTCTCTTCGGACCACCGCTCGGCGGTCCAGCGCAGGGTCAGCTCCCCCAGCGGCTCGAGCTGCTCGAACGAGAGCGCGGCGTGGCGGTAGAGCTCGAGGACGGCGATGAAGCGCGCGACGACGACGCCGGTCTGCGTCACCCCGGCGACGAGGTCGCGGAAGTTGAGCTGGCCCGCGTCGCGCAGCAGCGTCACCACGACGGCGGCCTGCTCGCGGATCGACACGAGCGGAGCGTGCAGGTGGTCGAGGCCGACGTGCGGGATCTCCTTCGGCGCGAAGGCGAGCATGGCTGTGGCGGCGAAGTCCTCGGGCGACAGCGTCCAGACGAGTTCGGGAACCGCCCGGCGGTGCTTCTCGTCGAGCCGCACGGCACGCGTGTGACGTTTGCCCTCGCGCTCGAGGCAGCGCGCGAACCACGCCGACACCTCCTTGAACGCGCGGTACTGCAGCAGACGCGCGAACAGCAGGTCGCGCGCCTCGAGGAGGGCGACCGATTCGGCATCCACCAGTTCGCCCTGCGGCAGCAGCCCCGCGACCTTCATGTCGAGCAGCGTCGCCGCGACGACGAGGAACTCGGATGCCTGATCGAGCTCGGCGTCGTCGTCGAGGCCCTTCAGGTAGGAGATGAACTCGTCGGTCACCTTGCTGAGCGAGACCTCGGTGATGTCGAGCTCGTGCTTCGAGATCAGGGTCAGCAGCAGGTCGAAGGGACCGTCGAAGTTGCCGAGGGAGACGCGGAACCGGTCGCCGCCGGTCTCGGTCGTGTCCGCCTCGGAGGGCGCGGCGTCGGCGTCCGGGACGTCCTCAGGCGACGGCGCCACGGGCGACCAGCTCCCGCGCGAGGCGCAGGTACGCCTGGGCGGCGGAGTGCTCGGGGGCGAATTTCGTGATCGGCACACCGGCGACCGAGGCGTCGGGGAACTTCACCGTGCGGCCGATCACGGTCTCGAGCACGTCGTCGCCGAACGCATCGACGACCCGCTCGAGGACCTCGCGCGAGTGCAGCGTGCGCGGGTCGTACATCGTGGCGAGCACACCGTCGAGCTGGATGGCGGGGTTCAGCCGGTCACGCACCTTGTCGATGGTCTCGATGAGCAGTGCGACGCCGCGGAGCGCGAAGAACTCGCACTCGAGCGGGATGAGCACGCCGTGGCTCGCGGTCAGCGCGTTGACGGTGAGCAGCCCGAGCGAGGGCTGGCAGTCGATGAGGATGACGTCGTAGTCCCCGGCGACCTTGCGCAGGACGCGGGCGAGGATCGTCTCGCGGGCGACCTCGTTGACGAGGTGCACCTCGGCAGCCGACAGATCGATGTTGGCGGGGAGGATGTCGAGACCGTCGACGGACGTCGAGACGATGACCTCGTTCGGGTCGCGCTTCGGGTCGAGCAGCAGGTCGTAGATCGTCGCGGTCTCGTGCGTCTGCACGCCGAGCCCGGCCGACAGCGCGCCCTGCGGGTCGAAGTCGACCGCCAGCACGCGGCGACCGTACGACGCGAGACCGGCCGCCAGGTTGATGGTGGTCGTCGTCTTGCCGACGCCGCCCTTCTGGTTGCACAGCGAGATGATACGCGCGGGCCCGTGGCCGTCGAGCTTCGGCGGGGTCGGGAAGCCGTGGTACGGACGTCCCGTCGGCCCCATCGGGGTGTCGGTCGCCGAACCCGCCGCCGTCGATGCGCCGGTGGCCTCCGCCGTGCTCCGCTTGCTCGCCACTGATCTCCTGCCTTCGCCGTGCTCACCCGAGTCTAGTCACCGCCGCGGCCCCGACGAGGGAGCGACTCCCCCGCGGAGCGTGACCCGGGTTCAGCGGGCGCGCGGGTGCGACGTGAGGTACACGTCGCGCAGCGCGTCGACCGTGACGTGGGTGTAGATCTGCGTCGTCGCGACGGAGGCGTGGCCGAGCAGCTCCTGCACGACTCGGACGTCGGCGCCGCCCTGCAGCAGGTGGGTCGCGAACGAGTGCCGCAGCGTGTGCGGTGAGACGTGCGCGGTGATGTTCGCGCGTTCCGCCGCCTGCTGGATCACGAGCCACGCGCTCTGCCGCGACAGGGGCGCGCCGCGCGCACCCAGGAACGCGCGCGGCGTCGCCCGGCCGCGCCGGGAGAGCTCGGGTCGCGCCCGGGTCAGGTACGCATCGACCGACGCCCGCGCGTACGACCCGACCGGCACGACCCGCTCCTTCGACCCCTTACCCCGCACCCGCAGCACCTCGCCGTTCCGGAGGTCGTCGACGTCGAGGTCGACGATCTCCGACACCCGTGCGCCGGTCGCGTACAGCAGCTCGAGCAGCGCCCGATCGCGGAGGCCGATGAGCTCGCCCGGTGCGGCGTCCTCGGGCGCGGGCCCGGCGGCATCCAACAGCCGGATCACGTCGTCGACCGGCAGCGCCTTCGGCAGGCGCATCGGCGCCTTCGGGGGTCGCAGCCGGCTCGTCGGATCCTCCGTCGCGATCCCCTCGCGGGCGAGGAAACGATGGAAGCTGCGGACGGCGGACTGCAGGCGGGCGAGAGAGGTGGATGCCGGGGGCGGATCGGATGCCGCCCGCTCGGACGCGAACCTCGTGACGAGCTCGGTGGTCACCGCATCGGTGTCCTCGACGTCGTGCGAGGCGAGCCAGTCGAGGTAACCCGCGAGGTCACGCCGGTAGGCGGCCACCGTGTGCGCGGACAGACCGCGCTCGATCGTGATGTGCCGGAGGAACGCGTCGACGGCGCGCGCGAGCCTCACGGGTTCTCAGTCCTGCGGTCGGTCCGCGCCCACGGGGCGCGATCGCCCCGGCCAGGGAGCGTCCGGCGCACCGAGCGTCGTCCAGTCGCGTGCGTGACCGGCAGCGGCGGCGAGGGCGGCGACGACGAGCGACGGGTTCTGCAGCCGGCGCGCGAGGACCGCGTCCACGACCTCGTCGAGGGGCACCCACCGCACCTCGATGTCGGCCTCCTCGTCGGTGCGGGCGAACGCCTCGGGCGCGTCGGCGAGGCCACGGGCGAGGTAGATGCGGATCGCCTCGTCGCTCCCGCCGGGGCTCGTGAAGAAGTCGGACAGCACGTTCCACTGCTGAGCGGTGAGATCGGCCTCCTCGGCGAGCTCGCGCTTGGCTGCCTCGAGGGGGTCCTCCCCCGGCACGTCGAGGAGGCCCGCCGGGATCTCCCAGTCGCGGAACCCGACGGGATGCCGGTACTGCCGGATCAGCAGCACACGGCCCTCCTCGTCGAGAGCGAGCACGGCGACCGCGCCGGTGTGGTCGACGTACTCCCGCACGATCGTCCCGTCGCCGTAGGTGAACTCGTCGCGGCGCAGGTTCCAGACGCGGCCTTCGTAGACCGTGTCGCTGCGGGTCACCGTGACGGCGACGGCGTCGTCCTGGAGGGCGGCGGCATCCGTCACGGGTCAGTCCTCGTTCTCGACGTCGAACAGCTCGCTCGCGCGGTGCCGCTCGAGAGCGGCGGCGATGAGGCCGCGGAACAGCGGGTTGGCCTCGGTCGGACGCGAGCGGAGCTCGGGGTGCGCCTGAGTCGCGATGTAGTACGGGTGCACGTCTCGCGGCAGCTCGACGTACTCGACGAGGTCGAGGTCGGGGTTGAGGCCCGAGAACCACAGGCCCGCATCCGCGATCTGCCGGCGGTAGGCGTTGTTGACCTCGTAGCGGTGGCGGTGACGCTCGGTGGCGCGGTTCGATCCGTACAGCTCGGCCGCGAGCGATCCTTCGGCCAGCGCGGCCTCGTACAGGCCGAGGCGCATGGTGCCGCCCATGTCGCCGCGGTCGAGGATGTCGACCTGCTCGGCCATCGTCGCGATGACCGGGTGCGGGGTGTCGGGGTCGAACTCGCTCGACGAGGCGCCCTCGATGCCGGCGACGTGGCGGGCGTACTCGATCACCATGCACTGCAGGCCGAGGCAGATGCCGAGCGTCGGCAGGCCCTGCTCGCGGGCGAACTTCAGGGCGCCCAGCTTGCCCTCGATGCCGCGGATGCCGAAGCCGCCGGGGATCACGATGCCGTCGACGGCCGACAGCGCCTTCGCGGCGCCTTCGGGCGTCTCGCACAGGTCCGAGGGGATCCACACGATCTGGACCTTCGTCTCCTGCGCGAAACCGCCGGCCTTCAGCGCCTCGGTGACCGAGAGGTAGGCGTCGGGCAGGTCGATGTACTTGCCGACGAGGCCGACGGTGACCTCGTGCTTGGGGTTGTGGACGGCGTTCAGGACCTTGTTCCAGCGGGTCCAGTCGATGTCGCCCGCCTTCGCGCCGAGGCCGAGGCGGCGGACGATGTAGGCGTCGAGGCCCTGATCGCTCAGCGTCGAGGGGATGTCGTAGATGCTCGGCAGGTCGACGGTGTTGATCACCGCGTCCTCGTCGACGTCGCACATGAGCGCGATCTTGCGCTTGTTGGACTCCGTCACCGGGCGGTCGCTGCGCAGGACCAGGGCATCGGGCTGGATGCCGATGGAGCGCAGCATCGCGACCGAGTGCTGCGTGGGCTTGGTCTTCTGCTCCCCCGAGGCGCCCATGAAGGGCACGAGCGAGACGTGAACGAAGAAGACGTTGTCGCGGCCGAGCTCGTGGCGGATCTGCCGCGCCGACTCGATGAACGGCTGCGACTCGATGTCACCGACGGTGCCGCCGACCTCGGTGATGATGACGTCGGGGCGGGGCTCTTCGCTCGCCTGCAGCCGCATCCGGCGCTTGATCTCGTCGGAGATGTGCGGGATGACCTGGACGGTGTCGCCGAGGTACTCGCCGCGGCGCTCCTTGGCGATGACCTCGGAGTAGATCTGACCGGTCGTGACGTTGGCCGCCTGGCTCAGCTCGATGTCGAGGAAGCGCTCGTAGTGGCCGATGTCGAGGTCGGTCTCGGCGCCGTCGTCGGTGACGAAGACCTCACCGTGCTGGAACGGGTTCATCGTCCCCGGGTCGACGTTCAGATACGGGTCGAGCTTCTGCATGACGACGCGCAGGCCGCGAGCGGTGAGCAGGTTGCCGAGGCTGGCGGCGGTCAGGCCCTTGCCGAGAGACGAAACGACACCACCCGTCACGAAGATGTGCTTGGTGATGTCGTTGTTTTTGCGTCCCGCGCCCGAAGAGTCCGTCACGGGCTTTCACTCTATCAGCCCCGTCGGGTGCCCCGCCCGGAGTGCGCGCGGGTGTCGCTCAGCGGGCGCGGCCGAGCGCGAGGAGTTCGCGCGCGTGGTCGAGCGCGACCTCCGAGTCGGCCATGCCCGAGAGCAGTCGCGCCATTTCGGCGGCGCGATCCTCGCCCTCGAGCCGCCGCACGCTCGACGCCGTCACCGACCCGTCGCTGGCCTTGACGACAGAGAGGTGGTTGCCGGCGAACGCGGCGACCTGGGCGAGATGGGTGACGGCGATCACCTGGCTCGTCTCCGCGAGCTTCGCGAGCCGGCGGCCGACCTCGATCGCCGCGGCGCCGCCGATGCCGGCATCCACCTCGTCGAAGACGAAGGTCGGAACCGGGTCCGTTGCGGCGATGACGACCTCGATGGCCAGCATGACCCGGCTGAGCTCACCGCCGGACGCGCCGCGCGCGACGGGGCGGGGCGACGCGCCCGGATGCGGCGCGAGCTGGATCGTGACGACGTCGCGACCGTGGGCGGCCTCGGGGCCGGGCTCGACGGCGACGGTCACGGTGGCGTCGGGCAGGGCGAGGTGACGGAGCTCGTCGGTGACCGCCTCCCCCAGACGGGATGCCGCCGCTCGCCGCGCGTCGGTCAGCTCCGTCGCGCGCGCGTCGAGCTCATCGCGCAGCCGGTCCCGTTCGGCCGTCAGCCGGTCGATGCGGTCGCCGTCGTCGTCGAGCTCGGCCAGGCGCGCAGAGCCGGAGGCGAGCAGTTCGAGGGCCGCCTCGAGCGAGCCGTGCACGCGGACGAGTCCGTTCAGGGCCGCCCGGCGCTCCTCGACGGCCGCGAGTTCGTGGGGGCCACCTTCGTCGAGGTCGGCGAGGTAGCCGCTCAGCTCGCCCGCGACGTCGGCGACGCGGTACCCGAGCTCCTCGATGACGGCGGCGTGAGCGCGCAGCGCCTCGTCGGCCCCGGCCGCGCGCTCGAGCGCGCGGCGCGCCTCGGCGAGCAGCCCCTGCACGTCGGGCAGATCGTCCTCGTTCGACAGCGCGGCGTGCGCCGTCGCCGCCGCCAGGCGCAGCTCCTCGGCGTTGGCGAGGCGCTCGGCGCGCTGCGCGAGCTCCGTGTCCTCACCGGGCTGGGGGTCGACCGCCTCGATGTCCGCGATCGCGGCGCGCAACTCCTCCGCCTCGCGGACGCGAGCACCCTGTTCGGTCGTCAGGGTCTCGAGGTCTGCGGCGGCGGTGCGCCAGGCATCCCACACCGCGCGGTAACGCTCCTGCGCCTCGGCGACCGGAGCGCCGCCGAACCGGTCGAGCGCCTCGCGCTGCGCGGCGGCCGACGTGAGCCGCAGCTGATCGGACTGACCGTGGACGACGACGAGCTGGTCCGCGAGGTCGGCGAGCACGCCGGCCGGAGCGGTGCGGCCGCCGACGGTCGCGCGGCTGCGGCCCTCGCTCGAGAGCGTGCGTCCGAGGTAGAGCTCGGCGCGGCCGTCCCCGAGGGGTTCGATGTCGCCCCCGGCATCCCGCACCCGTTCGACGACGGGTCCGTCCTCGGGCACGATCCACACGCCGTCGACCGCAGCCTGCTCGGCACCGGCGCGGACCGCGCCGGAATCGGCTCGCTGGCCGAGCAGCAGGCCGAGGCCCGTGACGACCATCGTCTTGCCGGCGCCGGTCTCACCGGTGATCGCGGTGAAGCCGGGACCGATCGGCAGGGTCGCCCCCGCGATGACCCCGAGGTCGCGGAGGCGGATCTGCTCGATCACGGCGTCGCCTCCGTGGCACCCCGCCAGCCCGCGACGGGCAGCTGGAACTTGCGGACGAGCCGATCGGTGAAGACCGACGGATGCAGTCGCGCGAGGCGCACGGGTCGCGTGGACCGTCGCACCACGACCCGCGCTCCCGGCGGCAGGTCGTGCGAGCGGCGGCCGTCGCTCCACAGCACGGCGCGGCCCTGGTTACGCTCGAGGACGTCGATCGACACGGAGGTCTCGGGTCCCAGCACGACCGGCCGCGCGAACAGCGCGTGCGCCGACAACGGCACGAGGCACAGCGCCTGCACCGACGGCCAGACGACGGGTCCGCCGGCCGAGAAGTTGTACGCCGTCGAGCCCGTCGGGGTCGCGACGACGACGCCGTCGCAGCCGAACGACGACAGCGGACGACCGTCGATCTCGATCATCACCTCGAGCATGCGCTCCCGGGACGCTTTCTCGACCGTCGCCTCGTTGAGCGCCCAGGTCCGGTACACGACAGCGTCCTGCGCGTCGCGCACCTCGACCGACAGCGTCATCCGCTCGTGGATCTCGTAATCGCGCGCGAGCGCACGACCGATCGCCTCGTCGATGTCGTCCGCCTCGAGTTCGGCGAGGAAGCCGACGTGCCCCATGTTGACGCCCAGGATCGGGACGGATGCCGCGCGCACCAGCTCGGCCGCGCGCAGGATCGTGCCGTCGCCGCCCAGGACGATCGCGACCTCGATGTCGGTGACGTCGACGCCGCCCTCGCCCAGGACCGCCGTGTCGAGGTCGCCGAGGACCGCCGCGAGTTCCGGATCGTCGCCGGGGAGGACGGGCTGCAGACCGGCCTCGTGCACGGCGGCGACGACGCGCCGCGCGCCCTCGACGGTGTTCTCCCGCAGCGCGTGCGCCACCACGAGGATGTTGCGCGTCGCGTCGGTCATGCGGCTCCCGCCAGTCGGTTCACGGTGTCCAA
This sequence comes from Microbacterium oleivorans, assembly GCF_001644225.1. GTDB lineage: Bacteria > Actinomycetota > Actinomycetes > Actinomycetales > Microbacteriaceae > Microbacterium > Microbacterium gawkjiense. The sequence goes on from NZ_LSTV01000001.1 coordinate 1,364,880, forward strand.
CCATTGTGTCGGATTCGCGTCGTCGGTCGTCCCGGGACGCAGGTGGATGAGGAACTCCCGGTTGCCGTGGGTGCCCGCGATCGGCGACGCGATGACGCCGTGCGTGCCGAGACCGGCGTCCCACGCCGACCAGAGGACGGTCGCGACGGCATCCGCTCGGCGCCCGGCATCCGTCACCAGTCCTTCCCGCACGCCCGTGCGGCCGACCTCGAACTGGGGCTTCACGAGCAGGACGAGATCGGCGTCGGGCGCGCAGACCGCCGCCGCAGCCGGCAGGACGTGGGTGAGGGAGATGAACGAGAGGTCGCCCGTGACGAGCGAGGGGACGTCGGCGGCGCCGGCCGCCTCGGTGAGCGACGCGGCGGTCATGTGCCGCACGTTGAACCCCTCGACCGCGACGACCTCGGGAAGGGCGGCGATCTCGGCGGCGAGCTGGCCGTGTCCGACGTCGACGGCCAGCACGCGGACGGCTCCCCGTTCGACGAGTACCTGCGTGAATCCGCCCGTCGACGCACCCATGTCGAGCGCGACCCGCCCTCGCGGGTCGACGGCGAACGCGTCGAGCGCCGCGATCAGCTTGTGCGCGGCGCGACTGACGTAGTGATCGGATGCCGCGACCTCGATCAGCTGATCGTCACCGACCTTGACCGACGACTTCACGACCGGCTGACCGTCGACACTCACGAGACCGGCGTCGATGAGCTGCGCCGCGTGCGTGCGCGAGCGTGCGAGTCCGCGGGCGGCGACGGCCGCGTCGAGACGGGTCGTCATGCGTGGGTGTCGCGCGGGCCCGACTCGAGGCGCTTCGCCAGCTCGTCGTGCAGGAGCGCGTAGGCGGCGGCCCGTTCGGCGAGGGGCTGATCCTCGATGACCTCGAGCGTCGAGAGCAGGTCTTCGCGGCGGACCGGACCGTCAGCGGCATCCATCGACATGCGTCCCACCCTACGCGGCGCGACGGCTGCCGCGGGCGGGCGCGCTCAGCGGCGGTGGAACGGGTCGGCGTAGAGCTGTTCCGGCACCCGGAAGCCGTAGATCGCGCGGCCGGTGTTCCAGATCGCCGCGGCACCGGCACGGACGAGATCGATCGGACGATCCCCCGCGGACAGGATGTGGACGTCCGGGCCGTCGATGCGGACCGACGCGCCGCCGACCGTCGTGACGTCGCCCTTGACGATTGTCTCGGGGTACGGCTCGTGCAGCTCCCGGAGGTCCCCCACGATGAACGTCGGTCGCGACACGGTCGGTGCGGCGAGCACGTGCTTCGGTCGATCGATGCCGGTCAGGACCAGCACGGAGTCGATCCCCGCCGCCTGCGCGCCGGCGATGTCGGTGTCGAGCCGGTCCCCGATGAAGAGCGGATGCCGCGCCCCGAACCGCGCGACGGCCTCGTCGAAGATCGGACGTTCGGGCTTGCCGGCGACCGTCGCGAGGCGACCGACGGCGGTGTGGACGGCGGAGACGAGGGTCCCGTTGCCCGGCGCGATGCCGCGGGCCTGCGGGATGGTCCAATCCGTGTTCGTCGCGATCCACGGGATCCCGCCCTGGTCCTCGGGGAGAGCGAGCGCGTAGGCCGCTTCGGCGAGCTGAGCCCAGCCGACCTCCGGGGCGAATCCCTGCACGACGGCAGCGGGCCGGTCGTCGGCGCTGCGGGTGACGGTGTACCCGGCCTTCTCGAGTTCGAACACGAGACCGTCGCCGCCGACCACGAGAACAGTCGCGCCCTCCGGCACGCGGTCGCGCAGCAGCCGGACAGCCGCTTGGGGGCTCGTCACGACCTCGTGGGGCTGCGTCTCGAGGCCGAGCCCGGTGAGGTGCCCGGCGACGACGCTGTCGCGTCGCGACGCGTTGTTGGTGATGTAGCCGAGGGGACGGTCCGCCCGGGCCCGCGTCAGACTCTCGACGGCGTGCGGAATCGCACCGTCACCGGCGTAGACGACGCCGTCGAGGTCGGCGAGGATCAGGTCGATGCCGTCGAGCGGCGTCGGACGTGAGCGCGAGAACAGCCCCATCAGGCGCGCTCCTCCGGGCCGTCCTCCTGACCGGATGCCTCATCGTCGGCCGGCTCATCGGTCTCGATCTCGGCCGGCTCATCGGTCTCGATCTCGTCGATCTCGTCGATCTCGTCGATCTCGATGGTTTCGGAGTCGGCGTCGATCTCGCCGATAGCCGCGGCGGCGACGTCGGCCCGCTGCTGCCACTGGGCGGCTTCGTCGTCACGACCGAGCTCCTCGAGCACGGCTGCGCGGGCGGCGAAGAGGCCCGGGCTCCACGGGTAGGCGGTGTCGGGGTCGAGTTCGGGGATGTCCAACTCCTGCAGCGCCCGCTCGGGTTCGCCGAGGTCGAGGCGCGCGCCGGACATCGCGATCGCGAGCTCGACGCGTACCTCGGTCGGCAGGCTTGCGCGATCGACCGCGCGTCCCACTTCGAGCGCGCGGTCGGGCCGACCGACGCCACGCTCACTGTCGACCATGAGGGCGATCTGGTCGTCGCGACCGGAGATGCGTCGGAACGTCCGCAGCTCGCGGAGCGCGAGGGCGAAGTCGCCCACGGCGTAAGCCGTGATCGCGACGGTCTCGCGGACGACGGCGATGCGACCGGCGCTTCGGGATGCCGCGAGGGCGTGCTCGTGCGCGAGCGCGGGATCCTCGTCGATGAGACGCGCAGCCATCGCGAGGTGCCGCGCGACCTGCTCGGCGTTGTCCTTGCTCAGGGTCTTCAGTTCGTTGCGCGCGGCACCGTTGAGGTCGCGGGCCGTCACGTCGTCGGGGACGACCGGTCCGGCGGGGACGTTCCTGCGGTCCGAACCCTGCGGCGGGCGCGAGGCGCGACGGTCGCCGTCACGCCCCTCGATGGAGCGACGCTCGCCGTCACGGCGGGGGTACGAGGGCCGCTCGCCGTCGCGCTTCTCGTACGGACGGCGCTCCCCATCGCGCTTCGGGTACGAGGGGCGGTCCCCTTCGCGGCGCGGGTACGACGGCCGCTCGCCGTCCCGCTTCTCGTACGGACGGCGCTCCGCGTCCCGCTTCTGGTACGACGGACGGTCGCCGTCACGGCGCGGGTACGACGGCCGGTCACCGTCCCGCTTCTCGTACGGACGACGCTCCGCGTCCCGCTTCTGGTACGACGGACGGTCGCCATCACGACGCGGATACGACGGCCGGTCACCGTCGCGCTTCTCATCGGGACGACGCTCGCCGTCACGCTTCGGGTACGAAGGACGGTCGCCGTCACGGCGCGGGTACGACGAACGGTCACCGTCACGCTTCTCATAGGGACGACGCTCCCCATCGCGACGCGGGTACGACGAACGGTCACCCTCACGCTTCTCATAGGGACGACGCTCGCCGTCCCGACGCGGGTACGAGGGACGGTCACCGTCACGCTTCTCATACGGACGGCGCTCCCCATCACGGCGCGGGTACGACGAACGGTCACCGTCACGCTTCTCGTAGGGACGACGCTCCCCATCGCGACGCGGGTACGACGAACGGTCACCCTCACGCTTCTCATAAGGACGACGCTCACCGTCGCGCTGGGGATACGAAGGACGGTCACCGTCCCGCTTCTCGTACGGACGACGCTCGCCGTCACGACGCTCGGGTGCGCGACGGTCGCGATCGGTGGGCTCTGACCGCCCGCGATCCCGCGGTCGCTCGTCTCGCGATCGCGAGGAAGCAGGCGTGAACTTCCGCTTACCGCCCGACCGTCCAGGGCGCTCTTCGTCCGTCATCTTCTCTGTCCTCCCACGTACGCGTTAACGAGAAATGGCCACCCAACTCTGGGTGGCCATTTCACGAAAGAAGTCCGGCGGTGTCCTACTCTCCCACAGGGTCCCCCC
>NZ_LSTV01000002.1 GCF_001644225.1 Microbacterium oleivorans
GACGGAACCTACACCATCGGCCCCGCAGGATTCGCTGTCTTCCTCGTCCAGGGCGACACGATCGTCAACGACGTCACGGGAGACAAATACGCCCCAGCGGACTTGCGAGATTAGCCCTCCTCAGCCCGCCCACCAGGCCACCGAAAACGCCCGCCGAAACCAGGTTCTGATTCACCTTTTCGGCGGGCGTTCTCGCGCGTCCGCGACCACTCAGTCGAAAACGATCGTTTTCGGCGCGGCCCGGGTTTGCGCCAATGGGGGTTTGGTGCGACGTTCTGTCGCGGGTTGCACTGCTCAGGTCGCCCATAAACCCTCGTCGTAGGTTGGGCGCGTGTCACCCGCCCGAACTCGAGCCACTCACCGCTTCCGGGGTGTGCTGGGCGCGATGATTGCCGGCAGCCTTGCAGCCGGCCTAGCGGCATGTGCTGGAGAGAACGAGAACCTGGCGAACCAGTACCGCGAGGGCAACACTCAGGGCTTCATCTCTAGCGATGGCCGTGTCGAGGAGTTTGCTGACGATGAGCGAGGTGAGTCCTTATCCTTCTCAGGGACGGCGGTCGATGGTTCGACCATCTCAAGTCAGGATTTCGCTGGCGATGTTCTCGTCTTGAACTTCTGGTACGCCGCTTGCGGTCCTTGCCGCGCGGAGGCGCCTTTCCTAGACCAGGCATATGAGGAGACTGCCGACAGGGGAGCTCAGTTTCTGGGCGTGAACATTTACGACGGTCCTGAGCAGGCAACGGCCTTTGAGGAGACCTACGGCATTCCTTACCCGTCGATACTCGCCCGGGGCGACGTCGACCTGAAGCTGGCCTTCGCAGAATGGACCTCGCTGCAGGCAGCGCCCACAACGCTCGTCGTAGATCGCAAGGGTCGCGTGGCCGCGCGGTTGTTCGGTCAGTTGGAGGATGCATCGACGCTGCGCACCCTCGTCGAGGATGCGCTGGCCGAAAAAGGATGACCCTCCCGCTGAGGACGCCGTCTCCCTCGTAGCTGGTTCTCACTCTCAACTAGGGCGACTTCCTCAAACTGGGCGCCGGATCGCCCTATCATCGCTACGTGACGATGAATCAATTGCTGCCGGACAAGCTCCCAGGTGAAGCCAGCGACATCTACGCGCACCTTTTTCAGGCTCTGAGCGAACGGTCACGTCTCGCTGTGCTGCAACACCTCTCCCTCGGCGAGCACAAGGTTCGCGACCTCGTTGCGCACCTTGGATTGGCGCAGTCCACGGTGAGCCGGCACCTCGCCTTCCTCTTGGAGTGCGGTCTTGTCAGGGTGCGCCCTGACGGCCGTTCATCCTGGTATTCGATCGCTGAGCCAGCCGAGCTGGCCGGCTTGTTCGACGCTGCCGGGGCGCTCCTGCGAACCGTAGGCGATGACGCTGTCCTCAAGGGGCATCTCCACAGCCACTCGACGTCCACCGCCCCAGGCGGCGCGCTCTGATGGGCGCCGGTCACAACCACGCCCCGTCCGAGGCGGGCGCGGTGCCGGGTGATTTCCGGCGGAAGCTGTGGATCGCTTTTGCGATTACCGCAACTCTCGTCGCGGTTCAGGCTGTTGGCGCCTTCGTGACAGGCAGCCTTGCGCTGCTCACGGATACCGCGCATGCCGTGACGGACGCGTCAGGACTGCTTGTGGCGTTGATCGCAGCCAGTTTGATGCTGCGGCCCGCGACGGCGAAACGGACGTGGGGGTTCCGTCGCATCGAGGTGATCGCTGCCCTGGGGCAGGCATCACTGTTGCTGGTTGTGGGGACATATACCGCAGTTGAAGGTGTGCGGCGGTTGTTTGAGCCACCCGAGGTTCCTGCCGGTGAGCTCCTGATCTTTGGGGTCGTCGGGCTGGCGGCAAACATCGTCGCGATCGTCATCTTGTCCTCCAGCAGGGCGGCGAACTTCAACATGCGCGCGGCGTTCTTGGAAGTCCTCAATGATGCTCTCGGTTCTCTGGGGGTGATCGTCGCCGCCATCGTCATCGCGACCACAGGGTTCCTGCAGGCGGACGCAATCGCTGGCTTGTTCATCGCTGCACTGATCGTGCCCCGCGCTTTCAAGCTGATGCGCGAGACCGGCAGTGTGCTGATGGAGTTCACGCCTCAAGGTCTGGACCTCGACGCCGTGCGGGCGCACATCCTTGAGCTGGATCACGTGAAGGATGTGCACGATTTGCACGCGTCGACGGTCGCCACGGGCCTACCGACGATTACTGCTCACGTCGTCGTGGAGGACGAATGCTTCACCGATGGCCACGCCGCCGACGTTCTGAAGAGCGTCAAGGAATGTGTTGCTGACCACTTCCCCGTGTCGGTCCTGCATTCGACGTTCCAGATCGAGACCGCGCACATTCAGGACTCCGAACCGTCGTCGACGCGACACGCCTAGGCGAGTTCCGTCGTGATTACATCACTGCGAGAAGCGCCGCGCATGCCTCCTCGCAGTCGCGGCTAGCGGCTAACCGGCCGCGACATCGAGCGGTGACTGCTCTGCCCTTGCACTCTTGGACGTACGCGGCGCGCGTGACACGGCAGGCCATAAGAGCGGCTCGGATACGCTCTCGGTCGGATGACGATGGGCGTCCGAGGGCGACCGCCACCTCCCCACACGCCTCAGCCCACTCAATTCCTCTGTCCTCGCAAAGGTCACGGTCGTCGACGTTCTCGTCTTGGGGTTGAGTGCTCTCGGGCGCTCCCGCCGCGCGCGCGAATCTTAGGAACGCCTCGATGTACGCCGCTCGCTGCGCGATAGTCAATCGACCGTCGATGGGGCGCAGCTGCAAAACGTCGCCAATCTGGGTCATGCGAGGGCCCACCGGGTGCGGTTTTGCGCGCGCGACCTACACATTCCCGTCGCCCTTTCGCCGGAGCGATGTGAGGTATGAGTTGTACGCGTCGAGCTCAGGGTCGCCGTGCACGTCGGCATACCGTGCGTCAGCGGCGTCGCGTGCGGTGCTGACGCGGAACCACCGGTGCATTGCGAACATCAGCATCAGGAGGGTGGGAGCTTCCCCGTAGGACCAGGCCAGCCCACCCGCTACCTGCTGATCTGCGAGCGGATCGATTCCGAGCGTCAGCGAGGACGCCTCGAACGAACTGATGAGCAGGCTGGGCGCCACCATTAGGAAGACGCCGAAAAACGCGTGCAGTGCTGTTTCGACGAACACGTCTAACGCCCGCGCGCCTTCACTCATCCGCACGGGGAGCGGGTCGTCGGAGAGCACCGGGATGGTGAACACGATCCCCGCAATGAGGAACCCGATCTCCAGGGCGATGTGCCCGAGAGGGTTCGCGAGGATGGGGTCGGCAAGGTTGACGAGATAGAGACCGTAGAACGCAGACAGATAGACCGGCAGCGCAACCCACGGGCTGAGCACCCATTGTGCGGCGCGGCTGCGGAGGCCTCCATGCGCCGCCCGTAGCATCACACGTCCCACCCCGCGGTGAGGTGTCGCACGGAGCAGCAGTGTTCCCGGCGATCCGAGCACCAGAAGTGGCGGGATGGCCATCATGAGGGTGAGCTGCTGAAACATGAACACTGAGAACAGTGCGTAACCGTACGCCTCGACGCCTAGCCCGGTGACAGCCGCGAGGGCGATGCACCCAAGCAGAAAGCTCACCGATCGCCATACAGGCCAGCGTCGTCCCGCCTTCCACAGCCGTATCGCACCGGCAAGGTACCCCGCCGCGAGCAGTATCCCCACGGCGGGAAGTACCGGGAACTCGAGCGGGATGACACCGACGAAATCGCTTAACGTCGGCGGGCCGCTCAACGCCGACCCCCTCATGCGTATCGCAGCTGAGCCCTGCGACCCGCGCTGGCGGCATGAAGAGTCACGGGCGGCGCACCTTGATGAGTGCCCCGGCGATCAAGAAGAGGACGGCGGCGGCTGGCTGCGCCGCTGACCAGATCTCTCCCGAGAAGGGAAGGGGGTAGGCCGGGTTCCAGATGATGGCGACAGCAACAAAGGCCGGTATCCACCACCACTGCTTGGCTTGGAACGCGAACCACGCCACGATGAGCGCGAGGATCGCGACGATGAAGAGCACGAGCAGGAACCACGGTCCGCCAAGCAGGACGGGCGCCAGGAAGAGGATTGCGGCCGCTATGAGACTGGGAGCGAGCGCGTTGCGCTGATAGACGGACGGGGCGCGTTTTTTCGCCATCACTGGGCGTGTCCCACTGTTGGCGCTGCGCTGCCCGGGCTTGATCGTCTCGCCGCGTCTGCTTGGCGCACTCGGCTCTGAGACCACAGCGTGGCCATAAGGATGATCGCGCCCACGGCAAGGGCGAGGTCAGCGAGGTTGCCGATGAACAGGGTGCCGTAGGCAAGGAAGTCGGTGACGTGCCCCACCCCAAACCCAGGTGGCGAAAAGAGCCGGTCAACTGTATTGCCGATCGCTCCGCCGAGAATGATCCCGAGCCCCACCGCCCACGGTGTTGTGCGTGCACGGATCATGGCTGTCGCGATGAGAGCGATCGAGACGAGTCCCAAGGCGGTGAGCAGCCATGGAGCCTGAGCCCCGAAGGACAACACGCCGCCCGGGTTGAAGGCCAGCCGCAGCGTCACGAGATCTCCGAGCAGTGGGAGACCTTCAGTTGCACTCAACCCGGCGATAGCCGCCGCTTTGGTTGCTTGATCAGCCACCACCACGAGGCCAGCGGCAACGCACGCCAGCGCAAACCGCTTCTCCCGGCTGTCAGTCATCCCGTTCGCTTCCAGTAACCGTATTAGTCGTCGCGTTGGCGCGGTCGCGGCGTCGGCGTGCGCGGCCGACCATCATCACGGCGACCAGTGCGCCACCGATCAGACCTACACCCGCGATCACCATCATGATCGGCAGGAACTCGGTTCCCTCTCGAGGCCCGGAGTGAACGTCTGCGGGCTGTGTCGCCGTTGCCGTAGGGGCCGGGGTTGGGTCCTGGTCGGCCTCGGAGCTCGACGGCGATGATGGGGTCGATTCTTCAGTACCGGTGCTCTGCGCGAGAGTGTAGGTGTACTCGTCGCTGATGGGGTGGCCGTCGCTGGAGACAACCCGCCACTGCACGGTGAAGGTGCCGGGCGTCGCGGCCTCGGTGATCGGTTGGGTGACGGTGTTGCCGTCGATTGCAGGAGACCCGGCGACGATGTCCTCACCGTCTGGTGTGATCACTGCGATCTGGACCGCACTTCCTGCCGTGAAGACTTCATCGCTGAATGTCAAAGTGACCTCGGCGGGTGGCTCAGTCGTTGTGGAGTCCGCCTCGGGACTCGCGGAGAGGAGACTGTCGTGTGCGGTCGCAGAGGTCGCGCCGGCAGTCATCCCCCAGGTGAGAGCGGCTGCACTGGCGACAAGCAGTGTTACCAGGCGCACCGATCGTGGTTTCCGGCTGAGTCGGCTAATGGGCGTATGGGTCATGTTGTGCGGTTCCTTCACGTGCAGTTGATGATCAGGGGGAAGGGGGTTGGGTCTCGTCAGCGGGTTTCAGTGGGGTGGGACTGTAGGTGCCGAGTCGCCGATGGCCGCGTCAGCCGTGGGTCAGGCTTCTGCTGCGCGGCTGGGCTCACGGGCTTTTCAGCCGAGCGCGTCACACACGTACTCCCCGGTTTCGGAGGTGCGCTGCGGGATCCACTCGAACGCCGTCGCGATATACCTCGAAATGCAGATGGCATCCTGTGGAGGCTCCGGTAGTACCGGCGTAGGCGATGAGCTGGCCTGCGCGTACCCGTTGGCCATAGCTGACGTTGTAGCCCCCGTTGAGGATGTGCGCGTATGCCGTGGTCGATCCGTCGCTGTGGAGGATCTTGATGTAGTTCCCCCACGAGCCGCTCCACCCGGCGAAGGTCACTGTTCCTGATGCTGCCGCGTAGATGGGTGCACCGCAGCTCGCTGCGAAATCGAGCCCACGGTGCCCGCTAGCGGTGCAGTAGCCATTGCTGCAGATGGTGCCGCGTGATCCAAAGTAGGAAGTCACGCCGCCGTGCGCTGGACGGACCCAACCGGAGGGTTGTACTTGTCCGCCACCGCTGGCAGCGCCGCCGCCAGCGCTGTTCCCGCCAGTACCACCACCTCCTGCGTTTGCTGCCTGTTCACGCTCCTCTTGCCGTCGGCGCTCTTCTTCTCTTGCGCGCGCTGCGGCGGCTGCGCGTTCGCGGCGAATCCGCTCCGCTCGTTCCCTGCGGCGAACCTCAACACCCGTCTGGTAATCGGCCACCGTGATCGCGGTCGTATCTCGAAGGGCGGCGAGTTGTGCTTCGAGAACATCTCGGTGCTCGGATTGGGTTTCCAGCGCGACGAGGGCTGCTTGGGCTGCGGTTTGAGCCGCTTGCATCTTCTTCTCGGCGTCGTTCTTCCGCCGGTCACGCTCGGCGCGGGCGACTTCGGCCTGGGCGCTCAGGCTCTGGGCGTTGTCTCTGGCGCCGGCGGCATCGGCATACACCTCACGGTTCGCCTCGACGAGTCTGTCCATCGTGCCCAGGCGCGACAAGAGATCATCAGCACTACCGGGTTCTCCCGAGAAGAAGAGTTCCAGGGCGGGGTCGCGCTTGCCGGAACGGTATTGCTCCGTGATGAGGATGCCCAGTTTTTGCGCGGCAGCTTCTGCCCGGGCGGACTCCGCATCAGCTTGCGCCTGGAGCGCTTCTGCCCGATCGACAGCGTCCTCATATGCTTCGACGGCGAGCACGTGCTCCTGGCCGAGTCGCTCGGCTTCAGCTTGCTTGGCCTCCACATCGGATTGCAGCGACCGGATGAGCGTCTCGATGCGGGCGATCTCCGCGTTCTTCGACGCCTCGTTACGTCGTGCCCTTTCCACGTCGTCCCACGTCGGGTACTTGGCGGCAAAAGCCGGGTCGCCCGGTCCTGACGCGAACCCCGCGATAAGGGCCCCGAGAGCCCCAGCGACAACGACGGTGCGGCGGGTGACACCCCCGTGGAGGGCACGCAGTTCGGACGGGGTGGGCCCGCATCCGCAGTCTGACTCAACTGGACCGCTTCTCATCTCGGCTCCCGCACCGCTGTGCTGACAGGCTCAGGGAGTACACGAACCCGGCGATCGCGGCGCGTGGAATGCTTCCGCACGTACAGGAGGACTCCGAGGCCGAACCCCACGCCGATGAAAATGTCGGCCAGGTTGCCGATGAAGAGGTTGCCGTAGGCGAAAAAGTCGATGACGTGCCCGTTGCCTCCGCCCGGGGGCGCCAGGAAGCGATCGAGGAGGTTGCCTGACGCGCCTCCGAGCACGAAGCCGATCGCGGTCGACCACCCCTTTGAGCGGGCGCGGGTCGCGCCGATGAGGAGCGCTGCGCACGCGATCGCGGAGACCGTCGTCAAGACCCAGGTGGAGTCGGCGCCGAGCGACATGACAGTGCCCGGATTGAACGCCAGCTGCAGCCCGAAAAGGTCTCCCAGGAGAGGGACACGTCCGCGGGGGGCGAGCTCCATGATCGCGGTCGCTTTCGTTGCTTGATCGACTAACGCGGTGAGCGCGGCAACGGTGACGGTCAAAGAGAACAGCGAGACCCGCTGCGCTCCGGTGAGCGCCGTGGATGTGGATTTGGTGATCATCGGTCAGCTCAGTCCTGAGTACGAGTGGAGACCTTTGAAGAACATGTTCACGACTGTGAAGTTGAACAAGACTGCGGCGAAGCCCACGATCGACAGCCATGCTGACCGCACTCCTCGCCACCCTTTGGTGGCGCGAGCGTGAATGTAGCCCGCATACAGAACCCAAATCACGAAGGTCCACACCTCCTTCGTGTCAAAGCCCCAGTAGCGCCCCCACGAATCATTTGCCCAGATCGCGCCGGCGATGAGGGTGAATGTCCACGCAACGAATCCGACGATCGCGAAGCGGTACGCCAACGCTTCGAGAGTGTCCGCAGGAGGAAGGGTGTCGAGGTAGCTTCGCTTTCTCGCAGCCACGGAGGGTTCGAGCGGCGCGATTTGCCGACGGGTCGGTGCCGTGTGTCGTTCTCGTCTGGACTGCAGGAGCTGCGTGACCGATAGTCCGCAGGCGATGGCGAAAAGTGCCGTCGCGAGGGAAGCGACGAAGACGTGGATCACCAGCCAGACGCTCTTCAACGGATCCATCAAGGGAGTGACTTCGACGTAGAACGACAGCGCCGCGCCCCCGAGGAGCAGGACCACCATTCCGATCAAGAAAGCACCGAGGAATCGGAGATCGTACCGTCGCAACACGGCGAGGTAGACGGCAACGATGAGAAGCGTGCCCGTCAGAGCGAACTCATACATGTTCGCCCACGGCACACGGTCCGCGGCGACTCCTCGCGCGAGGGTACCGCCCAGATGGAGGACAAACCCGAGGGTGGTCAGCGTGGTGCCGATCCGTGCCCACACATAGCGAGATGCTTTGTCACTTGCGAGGCGATCACTGGCCGCCGCAGTACTGTGCGGATCGTCTTCTGGTGAGGGACCCGTCGCAGGCCCGGTTCGCGAACCTGCCAAGACCGGCATCCGATGAGGCGTCACCGTGGACGCTGAGCGGCGGGAAAGGTCGGTCGCGTACGCCAAGAACCCGAGGGCGTAGACCGCAATAGCCGTCCACACCAGGAGCAGCGAGATGTCATCAAGCGTCAGAGTCGTCGGATTAGCCATGAGGGACACGATCCAAGCCGTTGTGCGGTGTCGATGTGTCGACCATCAGTCAGAGACCGCCTCATCAAGCGCATCGGTGAGATCGCTCAGCTGCGTAAGTTCGAGCACCTCGCCGTCCAGGAAAAACGTGGGTGTTCCCTGCACGTCCCATGCAATGCCTTCGTTGTAGTCGAGCTCCACGCGCGCTCGTGTTTCCGGGTCTGCGACCGCCGCGTCGAACGCGGTCATGTCGAGCCCGAGTTCTTCAGCGAAGGTGCGGAACCGGGGCGCCTCTGAGCTTTGGCGCTCCCCCCACTCCGCTTGCGTTTCGAACATGCGGTGGTACATGTCCTCGACCTTTCCCTGCTGGGCGGCGGCTTCGACGGCGAGGGCAGCGTTCATCGAATTGGCGTGAGAAGGGATGGGGAAGTACCGGATGGCGTAGTTGATATCGCCGCGGTACTGCTCGCGGACCTGCTCAATCACGGGGTAGAGACCGCCACAGGCCTCGCACTCAAAATCGAGGAACTCGACAAGCGTGGGAGCGTCGGGGCCGGCCTCATCCAGGATGTGTGTGTTGGTCCGGGTGCCTGGAAGGGCACTTCCGCTGGGTTCAGGTTCGGGGGCTGCAGGCCGGTTCATCACCGCGATGAGGATCGCTCCGATGACCACCGCGATGAGACCGGCGAGGACGAGGATCGTCACTTTCGCGGGTGTTTTCATGATTCGTGTCCTTCTTCCGTCTGCGCAGATCGCGCGCGCCAATGAGAGCCATGGACGGCTCAGATGCGGTGACCTGTGAGCAGCGCGTGCCGCAGAGACCGCGTCGGCTAGTTATCGCGGACGGGACTTGGATGCCGCGATCGAAGAGGTAGCAGGACGGGTCAGAGCGAGGCGTACGGGAGGCGCGGTCAGGGTCTACGCGAGTGCCGTCAGCTACCAGTCACGTCCGCGAGATGCTCAACAGAGAAGGCGTCGGGGCTCGGGGCGGCGCCTGAACCCAAGGAATCAGCGACAGGGGCAGGGGGCGCAACCGAGCGTAAACGTGCACTCGTCGTCGCTGTACTCCGCCTTGGGGTGTCAAGAGGATGAGCAGTCCGCAGAACAGGCCGATCGCGCACAGGACAAGACCGAAGCCTTCTGCCTGCGTCGCGGTAGGAACGGTGACAGCGTTGTCGGACCGTGGTTCTTCCTGATCGGTCTGCACCGTACCCGAATACGGGGCACTCACGTCCGCGGCCTCCGCATGACCGATACCGGCGCCGGTGAGGAGGAGCAGTAACGACAGCGCGACACACGTCACGATTCTCGTTATCAACAAACGGTCACGGGTCGCATCCGGTGCGGACGTCGAGATGCGAAACATGTAGTTCAAAGTTATCTCAGGTACTCAGCGACCTCGGTGATTCAGTGGCCATGAGGATACGGAGGTAACAGCCCCAGCGGGGACCGTCACAGCGGAGTTCGCGGCGGTGATCCTTGCCCAGTAGCTTCCGATCCACCGGCCTGATCCTGGGATGCGTCGTTGTCGCACGAAGCGTCATGAGAGTGCCCGGGCGCCTGACGCTGGGTAGCAGCCAACCTCACGATGATGACGACGCCGACAATGAGGACGAGCGCAAGAAGTGCGGTCGACGACAGAGCGAAGATGAGGCTCGCGGAAGTCCAGCCTGACTGCACCGTACTCACGACCTGCGCAACATTCATTTCGCAACCAGTTCAGGTGGAGTCGGCGCTGACAACGTTGGCGTTCTGGATGAGATCGGTGCTGACAGTCCCCGGAGGGCGACGGGGCGGCGTGCTGCTCGGATGCCGTTGACGATCACGACCAGCTCCGCGATCTCGTGGACGAGGACGACCCCGGCGAGCCCGAGTACCCCGAACAGGGCCAGGGGGAACAAGACCACGATGATCGCTAGTGCGAGGCCGATGTTGGTGGTCATGATGCGTCGGCCGCGGCGTGCGTGGGCGAGCGCGCCCGGGATGAGGCGCAGGTCGTGCCCGGTGAATGCGACGTCGGCGGACTCGATCGCCGCAGCGGATCCCTTCACGCCCATCGCGATCCCGACTGTCGCGGTCGCGAGGGCGGGGGCGTCGTTGATGCCGTCGCCCACCATCGCGGTCGGACGGGAGCCGACGAGTTCGGTGATCGCGGCGGCTTTGTCTGCGGGGAGCTGCTCGGCGCGGATGTCGGTGATCCCGGCGTCGTGGGCGATCGCGTGTGCGGTGCGGGCGTTGTCGCCGGTGAGCATGACGGTCGAAATGCCCTGCGCGTTCAGGAGCCGGATCGTCTCGGCCGATTCGGGACGCAGCTCGTCACGCACACCGATCAGGCCCGCGGTCGTTCCGTCCGCTTCGACGACGACGACGGTCATTCCCTGCGCGGCCATATCGTCGGCCGCGTGCGAGAGGTTGCCGGGGGTGAGCCATCGGACGTTCCCCACGCGCACACGCCGTCCGTCGACGTGCCCGGTGATGCCATGCCCGGCGTCTTCCACCACGTCCACCGCCCGCGGCGCCGTCGGGGCGGCAGCGGTGATCGCCGCGGCGAGCGGGTGCGTGCTCGACGCTTCTACCGACGCAGCCCACGCCAGCACGTCCTCGCGGGTCACCCCGGACGCGGGGCGCACATCGACCACGGCAGGTTCGTTGCGCGTGAGCGTGCCCGTCTTATCCATTGCAACGGTGCGGATCGTGCCGAGCTGCTCGAACGCTTCACCAGATTTGATCACCACACCGAACTTCGATGCCGACCCGATCGCGCTGATCACGGTCACCGGCACCGCGATCGCCAGCGCACACGGCGACGCAGCCACCAGCACTACCAGCGCCCGCTCGATCCACGTACCAGGGTCGCCGATCACGACACCGAACAGCGCCACCAGCGCGGCGGCGATGAGGACGGTGGGGACCAGGGGCCTGGCAATCCGATCCGCCAGTCGCGCCCGCTCCCCTTTCCGAGCGTGTGCCTGCTCGACGAGCGCCACGATCTGCGTCAGAGAGTTGTCGCGACCGTCCGCGGTCGCCTCGATTCGAAGCGTGGCCGACCCGTTCACGGACCCCGCGGCGACGGCCGTGCCGGGACCAACCTCGACCGGGATCGACTCACCCGTGATCGCGGAGGTGTCTAGGCTCGAATGGCCTTCCACAACAATGCCGTCGGTTGCGACGCGTTCGCCGGCACCGACCACGAGCACATCGAGCTCACGGACCTCCGATGCGGGAATCGTCTCATCGCCGGACAGGCGGGAGACCCGCACGGTCTCGGGAATCAGAGACAGCAATGCGCGCAGTCCCTCTTTCGCGCGATCCATCGCGCGATCCTCGAGAGCTTCCGCCAGCGAGAACAGGAACGCCAATGTCGCGGCTTCACCGACATGCCCGAGGGCGACGGCGCCGACGGCGGCGATCGTCATCAGCAACCCCACACCCAACCGGCCACGGATCAGGCGACGGACCGCGCCGGGAACGAACGTCGACGCCCCTGCCAGGAGCGAGAGCCCCAACAGGATGAGGGCCGGGAGTTCGCCGCCTGACCACTCGAAGACGTACCCCACGAGCAACAGCACCCCGGCTACCGCGGAGGGAAGCAGGGCCGCATCTCGCCACCATGCAGGGCGCACCTCCAACTCCTCTCTATGAGGAGCCGTGTCATCGGGACCGCAGCACGCGTCGCCTTCCGCGCCGGCGGGCGAGACGCCGTGAGTCGCACCGGGCGCGCAGCAGGAGTCATCCGAACGGTGCGTGGGCGGGGCGGTCAGTTCGATCCGCCGGACTGTCGACTTCTGAGGCTCAGCGGGGCCGCAGCACTCTTCGCTCACTGCGCGACTTCCGCCGAGCCGGTGGGCGCGCAGCACTCGCACCCATCCGCCGTGCAAGCCACGCCCTTGTCCACCGCGACGACCGCCTCGAGCAACTGCCGCAAGCCCAACGCGAGATGCGGGTCCGCGACCTCATATCGCGTGCGTCTTCCCTCCGGGGAAGCGACAATCAGCCCACACCCCCGCAAGCACGCCAGGTGGTTCGACACATTCGTACGCGACAGGTCGAGCTCGCGCGCCAACTCCGCCGGATACCCAGGCGCATCCAGGAGTGACAGCAGGATCCGGGAACGCGTCGGATCAGCCATCGCCCGACCGAGACGGTTCATGACGTCCACACGCGAAGCAAGAGTCAGCATGCAATGACTATACATCCGGCGCTGACCTATTTTTGGGCAGAGTTCTCCCCTGGAAGTGGCGTATGAGCGATTTTCTGGTGTCTGCAGTTACTTCCGCTTGGCGCGCTGCAGCTGTCGGGCGCGCTTGTTCACGCGGTCCGACAGCAAGGGCAGGGCCTTGCAGATGAATACGGTCATCGACGTGATGACCGTCGCAGGCACCGAGATGATGTAGACCATGTGGTCCATCTCGCCACCTCCTTTTCGGAGTGTCCGGCCGTGGCCGAAGCGTGCCTAACCGTCGATGCGGGAAGGCATAGAAAAAGCCGGTCCCAGAGGGGGCCGGCTTGCTACGCCAAAAACGAAATCCCGGTGGGCTCACCGGGATTTTGGGCGCACTTCTCTAACACGTGACACATTACGCGACTCCACGTCCGCGAGCGGCGTTGGAGACCGGCGTGTCGAGACCTCGGCGCTTGCCGCTGGGCGCCGAAAACCCTTACCGAAACCAAGTTCTGGACCACGTTTACGGCGGGCGTTTCAGCGTCTTCCACGCGATGCGGCCGAAAACAATCGTTTTCGGCGCATCGCGTGGCTCGGTTCGGGTAATTGAGCCGGAAACCATGCCTCAACACCTGCATGCCACGATGAGACATGCGACCTTACGACGACATCTTGCGAAGCATCGATCGGCTGGTTGATGAGGAACGCCAGCGAATGATCGCGAAGTACTCGCAGCACTCGACCCTCGGCCCCGATGCCGAGGGCGACGGCTTCATCGCAGACATCCTCGTCGGCTACCGCGCAGGACTTCATAGAGCGCTGATGCCGCTGCTGAGCGAGCCGGGGTTGCAGCGCGCCATCGAAGGATACGAGCGCGGCTCAGACCCGGATAAGGCCGATCGCATGCGGCGGGCACTTGAAGCGGCGGTCGAAATTCCCGAGTGAGCGTCGGGCTCATGTGCCGGCGCCATTCCGCCGTAAACGATCGTTTTCGGCGGATGCACCCGAAACGCCGAACTCGGCGCGCCGTAAACGGCAACCGCTACCGCGTTTCGGCGGCCGTTTTCGGTTGGCCCGTAGTCGAGTGAGCGGGGCCGGCTGAAGACGATCGTTTCCGCAGGTCCGTTGAACTTTGGCTACCTGCCGAGGTGTCCGATCGCTCTCATCACGTCGGCTAGCCACACCAGTTCAAACGTTAACGTCGACTCGGGAACGCGGCTGTTGAGCCGCTCCCATTGCTCCTCTAGGGAGCCGATCGTGAGTTCTGGTTGCTTGGAACGGGTCGCCTGGTAGATCTCCGGGAACGGGACGGAGAAGAAGTAGTCCTCGTAGACCTTGATTGTGCCGCCATTCATCGACTCGACGTGGTCAAGAACTCGCGCAAAAACCTCGCGCAGTTGCGTTGTCGAGATCTCTAGCGGCGCAAACGAATCCATGAGAGCCATGGTAAGGAGAGCGCGCCGGGGCCAGACACTTGCTCGTACGTGACGGCTGCGTACTACCAAGGTTCAGGTGTAGCGGGTCTGCGTAAGCCGGTCATGGTCCGCCCTCAAGCTTCGACTCGCTCGCAGGCGTGTTTATGCCAAAGTCGAATGGTGCAGCTGAGTGACGAGGACCAGAAAAAGGAACTCCCAGAAGGTTTGCCACCTCTGGTGCGAGCTGCCGCCGTGGGCGATCTGGAGCAGGTGTGCGCCCTCCTTTCGGCCGGCGCCTCCGCGAATGAGGCCGACTCGACAGGATGGACTGCGTTGCATGCTGCAGCTGCACGCCGTCATCCCCGAATCGTTGACGCTTTACTCGCGAGTGGCGCCAGTCCCGAGGCCGCCGACTCGGCCGGTTTCACGCCCCTTCTCAACGCGTCGGGTCCAGGGGACGCCGATAGCGTGAAAGCGCTCCTGGATGCTGGGGCCAACGTCACGGTCATGGACTTCGACGTTGGTTGGACGCCACTCAGCCGTGCCGCTGAGTGGGACAATTTCGAGGTCCTCACCCTCCTTCTAGCCGCGGGTGCTGACCCCAACCGGGGCGCGCCGCTCGTCGACGCCATTGAGGCGGGCAGCTTGCGTTGCGTTCGCGCGCTTGTAACCGCGGGCGCGGATACGTCGATGCGAGTCGATGACCACAGTGCGGCACAACTCGCGCGGACTCACAGCCACCATGATGTGGCGGATTACCTCGAGAGTTTGGGCCCCACCGGAGGGTGAGGTGCGCTCGATCTTCCGCAGCGGATTTGACCTTACTTCTCGATCCAGCGCACCTCGCGGGCGGAAATGTTCAGCATCGGGAAGCGTGAGACCTCGCGCCAGGGGGTGCCGACGGACGGGTCGTACTCGATGAGCTCGTAGCTCCGACCGCATTCTCTCCAACTTGTGCATGGTGCGACGTTTGGACTCTCGTCCCACGGCATACCTGCCAGCCGGCTGAGCTCTGCCAGTGCGTCATCTCGAGACGCGAACTCCCAGAAGATGTCCTGATGGGTCTCGTCTCCGATGACAAAGACCGTTCGCTCCGCTCCGCTCATTCGAGCAATCTACGCCGCTGACACACGCGTCGCGCAGTCTGCCGAAAACGATCGTTTTCGGCGCGACCGGCCGGGCATCGCCAGCGAACGCGACACGCCGAAGATCGACCGACCGAAAACCCCCGCCGAAACCGGATCGCGCCGAAACCCCTGCGGCACGTTTTCGGTGCGGTCCTCAATCAGCGTGCGAACACCCCGAGCTCGGTGACGGTGGCGGATGCCGCATCCCACCGCCTCAGCCCGCGAGCGACACCGACGATCGGCTCACCGAGCAGCGGCAGCGCGCGCTCGAGGTCGGCGATCTTCAGCCTGCGCGCGAGGGTGACGTGCGGCATCCACTCGCCCGGAGCGGTGTGCGGAGCGTCGTCACCCGGACCGGCGGCCTCGTGCACCGCCGCGTGCAGGGCGAGCAGCTCGGCCGACGGCACGACCGATCGTGCGAGCACCCGCCGCTCCCCCGCGCCGAAGAGCACCACGGCACCGAGCGTCATCGGGAACGCCGCAGGCAGCGGCACCGACGCCAGCGATACCGACGAACGCACCAGCAGCGTCGCATGCGGCGCGTTCGAGGGCGACGTGTGCGCGGCGAGGCTCGAGAGCCCGGCGTCGGCGAGCGCCTGCCACTCCGCGCGCACGGCGCGCTCGGTCGCCGCATCGAGCTCGAGCTCGATGCTGACGACCGGCGCGCCGCGCATCGCGGTCACCAGATCGTGACGCGCTTGTCCTCGTCGAGCCAGAGCTCATCCGACGGGGTCACGTCGAACGCCGCGTAGAACTCGTCGATGTTGCGGACGATCTGGTTGCAGCGGAACTCGTTGGGCGAGTGCGGGTCGATCGTCAGCAGGCGGATCGTCTCGGCATCCCGTCCCTTCTGCTGCCAGATCTGCCCCCAGCTCAGCAGCAGACGCTGGATGCCGGTGAGCCCGTCGATCACGGGACCGTCGGCATCCGTCGAGCCCGAGGACTTCAGGTGCAGCCGGTACGCCTTGATCGCGATGCCGAGACCGCCGAGATCACCGATGTTCTCGCCGATCGTCAGAGAACCGTTGACGGTGTGATCCGCCGACAGCCCCTGCGGCACGAGCGCGTTGTACTGCTCGATGAGGGTCTTCGTGCGCTCGGTGAACGCCGCGCGGTCCTCGTCGGTCCACCAGTCGTTCAGGGCACCGGTGCCGTCGAACGCGCTGCCCTGGTCGTCGAAGCCGTGACCGATCTCGTGGCCGATGACCGCGCCGATGCCGCCGTAGTTCGCGGCCGGGTCGCGCTCCATGTCGAAGAACGGGTGCTGCAGGATCGCCGCCGGGAAGACGATCTCGTTCATCAGCGGGTTGTAGTACGCGTTGACCGTCTGCGGGGTCATGAACCACTCGTCGCGGTCGATCGGCGCCCCGAGCTTTGCGAGCTGCTGGTCGTGCTGCCACGCGTTCGAGCGGCGGACGTTGCCGATGAGGTCGGATGCGTCGATCTCGAGGTCCGAGTAGTCCTTCCACTTCACCGGGTAGCCGACCTTGGGCGTGAACGCCTCGAGCTTCTCGAGCGCGCGCTCGCGCGTGGCGGGCGTCATCCACTCGAGCGACGAGATCGACTGCCGGTACGCCTCGATGAGGTTGTCGACGAGGACGTCCATCTCCTCCTTCGCGCGCGGCGGGAAGTGACGCTCGACGTACACCTTGCCGACCGCTTCGCCGAGGGCCGCCTCGACGAGCGAGACGCCGCGCTTCCAGCGCTCGCGGTTGACGGGCACACCGGTCATCTCGGTGCCGTAGAACGCGAAGTTCGCGTCGACGAACGCCTGCGATAGGAACGGCGCCGACGAGCGGATGATCTGCAGGCGCAGCCACGCCTTCCAGTCCTCGAGCCGGTCCTCGACGAGCAGCGTGCCGAGGCCCTCGAAGAAGCTCGGCTGGTTGACGTCGACCTCCTCGATGACGCCCGCCTTGCCGGGGGCGACGGCGTCGCGCCAGGGCGCCAGGTCGACGCCGGTGAGCTGCACCGCGGCATCCCAGCTCATCAGGTTGTAGGTCGCGACGGCGTCACGGCTGCGGACGTTGTCCCAGTGGTGCGACGCGATCTCGGTCTCGAGCGCGAGCACACGGTCGGCCTGCCCCTCGGCGTCGGCGACACCGGCGAGCTCGAAGACGGTCGCGACGTACGCACGGAAGGCGGCGCGGGTCTTCTCGAAGTTGTCGAGGCGGTAGTAGCTCTCGTCGGGAAGCGACAGGCCACCCTGTACGAGGAAGAGGATGTACCGCTGCGGGTTGCCCGGGTCCGGCTCGATGTACGTGCTGAAGACGCCTGCGACGCCCTCACGCTCCAGCGTTCCGGAGGTCTGCAGCAGGCTCGGGATGCCGGTGACCTGGTCGACGTACGTCAGCTGCGGCGCGATCGCCTCGGCGCCCTTCGCCTCGATCGCGGCGGTGTCCATGAAGCTCGCGTAGAGGTCGCCGATCTTGCGGGTCTCGGAGCCGGGCTCGGCACCCGTCGACTCCTCGATGATCGTCTTGACGTCCTTCTCGGCCTGCTCCGCGATGAGGTGGAACGACCCCCAGCGCGCCTTGTCCTCGGGGATCTCTGTGCGCTCCAGCCACGCGCCGTTGACGTGACGGAAGAGGTCGTCCTGCGGCCGGATGCCGGGGCTCAGCTCGTCGAGCTCGATGCCGGAGGGAAGCGTGTTCTCGGTCATGCGTCCACCCTATGGGCGTGCTCCGACCGCCGGCTCATTCGCGGGTGGTCGAGCACTCCTCGGGTGCCGGCTCGCCCGCGAAGCGCGCGGCCGTCCAGTCGATGAGCTCCTCGAGAAGCGGGGACGGACGCTCGACGACCGCCGCATGCTCGTACCCGTCGTAGATGCGGTAGTCGACGACCTGGCCGGCCGCGCACATCCTCTCGACGTAGGCGGTCTGCGTCGTGACCGGGATGACGCCGTCGGCTCCGCCGTGGGCGACCAGCAGCGGCGCGTTCTGTCGCAGCGGCGCGGCGTTGGCCCGCAGGTGGATGCCGAGAGGGCCGGTCGCCGGTGGCGTCGAGAACAATCGCGGGTCGCCGCTCATCCCCAGCGCCGCCGCGACGGACACGACGATCGCGGGGTCGGACAGGCATCGCTCCGACATCTGCCGGAGAACGGTGTCGGCGCCGGGCCGGACGTAGTCGTCGTACGAGACGTCGTCGTAGATCGACGAGAACGAGGCGAACGCGTACGAGGCGAAGATGCTGCCGCCCGTGACGCTCGAGATGTTCTGCACGAGCGCGGGCGGGTCGCTGGCCGGTGCGAGCGCCGCGACCCCCTGCACGTACAGCTCGGGCGCGTACTCGCGCGCCATCGCGCCCGCCCACAGCGCGGCGCCGCCGCCCTGCGAGTGCCCCCAGATGACCGTGCGGACGCCGAGGTCGGCATCCTGCAACTCCCGGGCGGCGCGCACCGCGTCGAGCGACGCCGTCGCGCTGGGAGGGCCGATGAGGTACGGATGCGGGCCCTCGGTCCCCAGCCCGATGTAGTCCGTCGCCACCACGGCCCAGCCCTGCCGGATGATCGTCGGCAGGTTGTAGAGCGCGCCCGACCAGAGCCCCCGCGGCTGCAGCGACGGTGCGCAGTGCTCGGAGTAGCCGGTCGTGCCGTGGTTCCAGTCGATGATCGGCCACTGCCCGTCGCCCTCTTTCGGGACGACCACGACACCGCTCGCGACCCGCACCTCGCCGTCGACGCCGGTGGTCGTGTACAGGATGCGCCAGGCCGTCGCCGACACCGGGATGCCGTTCGTGAAGAGCTCCGCACGGATGAGGCGCCCCGGCTCCCCGGGCATGTCGCGGGGGGCCGCGTAGAAGTCGTCGACGACGGTCGATCCTTCGCGCAGCGGCACGGTGACGAGCGCGGTCGTGACGGCCAGCGCGACGGAGACGAGGGCGGTGACCGTGCGCCCCCAGCGGCGCAGGCGCTGCGGCTGGTGGCGGCGCTCCCGCTCGGTGTCGCGGCGCCGTCGCACGCGCGTCCACAGGTCGGCGACCCCGCTCATGATGAGGCGCGCGCCGAAGACGACCGCCACCACGAGCAGGGTGATGTCGGGCCAGAACAACGCGAGGACGCCGAAGATGACGCCCGAGACCGAGAAGGCGGCATCCGCGATGCGCGCATCGATCGTGCGCCCCTTCGCGAAGACCGCGATCACGCCGAGCGCGCCCGCGACGAGCAGCAGGATGCCGACGAGGGTCGCCACGACGCGCACGGTCAGTCCCGGGGTCAGCAGGACGACGAGCCCGCCGACGAGCCACGCGCCGCCCGTCAGCGTGCGCCAGCGAGGACGCACTCCCTCCGTGTCGCGGCCGGTCAGCTCGATGACGCCCGTGAGGACCATGCCGCCGCCGATCAGCCAGGCGAGGACGCCGAGCGCCGTCGTCGGCCGGATGACGATGACCACGCCGAGCACCACGGCCGAGGCCGCGACGACCAGGCGCACCCATTCGGGCAGGCGCGCGTAGAAGCGTCCGAGCGCGAGGCGCTGCAGCTGCCGCATCCGGTCCCTCCTCCGTGCGTCGGCGTCGATCCTCCACGTTATCCGCGGGGGCCGGATGCGCCCGAGTGCTCGACAGCGGGCGCATCGACGTGAGATGGCGCCCGCTACAGTGAGCGCCATGGGACGGGCCGGGACGACACGCGCCGGTGTGCGCGACGTCGCCGCGCGGGCAGGGGTGTCGACGCAGACCGTGTCGCGCGTCATCAACGACAGCCCGAACCTGCGCCCCGAGACCCGCGCCCGCGTCGAGGCCGCGATGGCCGAGCTCGGCTACCGCGTCAACAACGCCGCCCGCGCCCTCGGCACCTCGACGACCCGCACCGTCGGCGTCGTCGCCTCGGACGCGACCCTGTGGGGCCCGGGCGCCGGCATCGCCGCGCTCGACGCGGCGGCCCGCGAGGCGGACCGCTGGTTGGCGACGGCCTACGCGGATGCCGCGGACCCGGCATCCGTCACCGATGCCGCCCAGCGCCTGCTGTCGCAAGGGGTCGACGCGCTGATCGTCGTCGCCGCGCACACCGCGACGCTGCCCGCGCTGCGCGAGGTGGCGGGCGGGACCCCGCTCGCCGCGCTGCACACCGGCGCGGGCGCCGAGCGGCAGCGCGCCGGCGCGGCGCTCGCGATCGAGCACCTCGTCGCGCTCGGCCACCGCCGCATCGCGCTGCTGGCGGGACCGGCGGACTGGCTCGAGGCGACAGCCCGCGACGAGGGTGCCGCGGCAGCCCTGGCGACCGCCGGCATCCGTCCCGCGGCGATGTGGCGCGGGGACTGGAGCGCGGCGACGGGCGCGACCGCGGCGCGCGAGGTGGCCGAGGCGGTGCGCCGCGAGGACGGGCCGACCGCGGTCGCGGCGGCGAACGACCAGATGGCGCTCGGGCTCATCGCAGGCCTCGTCGCCGAAGGGCTGCGCGTGCCGCAGGACGTCTCGGTCACCGGATTCGACGACAACGCGGATGCCGCCTTCTACACGCCCGCGCTCACCACGGTGCACGTCGACACGGCCGGCGAGGCACGGCGCGTGGTCGCCGAGGCGCTGGGCCTGCCGGCCACGGCGGAGGTCGCCGAACCGGTGCTCGTCGCGCGCGCGTCGACCGCCGCGCCGCGCGGCTGACCCGCGGAACCCGAGCGTGGCGGAATGGGGATGTTACCGATAACATCGACCTCATGACCGATCTCGATGAGGCGATCGCCGCCGTCCGCGCGGACGTCGCCGCCCTCCACGCCGAACTCGTCCGCTACGGCCTCGTCATCTGGACCGGAGGCAACGTCTCGGGGCGCGTCCCCGGCGCGGACCTGTTCGTCATCAAGCCCTCCGGCGTCTCGTACGACGACCTCGCGCCCGAGAACATGATCCTCTGCGACCTCGACGGCAACGTCGTGCCCGGCAGCCCCGGCAGCGACCGCTCGCCCTCGAGCGACACCGCCGCGCACGCCTACGTCTACCGGAACATGCCCGAGGTCGGCGGTGTCGTGCACACGCACTCCCCCTACGCCGTGGCCTGGGCCGCGCGCGGCGAGGAGATCCCCTGCGTCATCACCGGTATGGCCGACGAGTTCGGCGGACCGATCCCGGTCGGACCGTTCGCGATCATCGGCGACGACTCGATCGGCCGCGGCATCGTCGAGACCCTGAAGGGCCACCGCTCGCGCGCCGTCCTGATGCAGAACCACGGGCCGTTCACGATCGGCGTCAGCGCGAAGGATGCCGTCAAGGCCGCCGTCATGTGCGAGGACGCCGCCCGCACCGTGCACTTCGCCCGGCAGGGCGGCGAGCTGATCCCCATTCCGCAGGACAAGATCGACGCCCTCTACAACCGTTACCAGAACGTGTACGGCCAGAGCTCGGACGACCGCCGATGAGCGCCGCATCCGTCATCTCCTCCGGTGGCGCGGTCTTGGGCATCGAGCTCGGCTCGACCCGCATCAAGGCGTGCCTCGTCGATGCGAGCGACCCGACCACCGTGCTCGCCGTCGGCAGCCACGAGTGGGAGAACGCGCTCGAGGACGGCGTGTGGACCTACGCCGAGAACGCGATCTGGTCGGGCCTGCAGGCCGCCTACGCCGACCTCATCGCCGACGTCCGCCGCCAGGGCGCCGAGCTGACCGACCTCGCCGGCATCGGCGTCTCGGCGATGATGCACGGCTACCTCGCATTCGACGCCGAGGGGAACCTGCTCGTGCCGTTCCGCACGTGGCGCAACACCTCGACCGGCGCCGCCGCGGCGGAGCTGACCGAGCTGCTGGGCGTCAACATCCCGCTGCGCTGGTCGATCGCCCACCTGCACCAGGCCGTCCTCGACGACGAGGCGCACCTCGCCTCGCTCGCGAAGATCAACACCCTCGCCGGCTGGGTGCACGAGAAGCTCACCGGTCGCTTCACGCTGGGTGTCGGCGACGCGTCGGGCATGTTCCCGATCGGTACCGACGGGCAGTACGACCGCGACCGCGTCGCCGCGTACGACGCGCACGCCGCCGCGTTCCTCGCCGGCCGCAGCCTCACGCACCTCCTGCCCGAGGTGCTCCCCGCGGGAGCGGATGCCGGGGCCCTCACCGCCGCCGGCGCCGCCCTGCTCGACCCGACCGGCACGCTCCGGCCCGGCGCGGTCGCCGCGCCCGCCGAGGGTGACGCCGGCACCGGCATGGTCGCCACGAACGCGGTCTCGCCGCGGACGGGCAACGTGAGCGCCGGCACGAGCATCTTCGCGATGGTCGTCCTCGAGCGCCCGCTCGCGCGCGTCCACACCGAGATCGACCTCGTCACGACGCCCGCCGGCGACCCCGTCGCGATGGTGCACTGCAACAACGGCGCGAGCGAGCTGGCATCGTTCGCGTCGCTGTTCGCGCGGTTCGCCGCGGCATCCGGTCAGTCGCTCTCGACGGATGCCGTCTACGAGACGCTCCTGCGCGAAGCGCTGCAGGGTGCTGCGGATGCCGGTGGGGTCCTCGCGTACAACCACCTGAGCGGCGAGCCGATCGCCGGACTCGACGAGGGCCGCCCGCTGGTCGTGCGCACGCCCGACGCGGAGTTCTCGCTCGCCAACGTCATGCGCGCGCAGGTCTACGGCGTGTTCGCGACGCTCGCGATCGGCATGCAGACCCTCGCCGAGGAGGGTGTCGCGCTCGACCAGATGTTCGCGCACGGCGGCGTCTTCCGGACGGCCGGCGTCGCGCAGCGGTTCCTCGCCGGGGCGCTCGACGCGCCCGTCACGGTCGGAGACACCGCGGGCGAAGGCGGCGCGTGGGGCATGGCCGTGCTCGCCGCGTACGCCGCCGCGAAGACTGGCTCCGACCTGTCGACGTACCTCACCGACCACGTGTTCGCGGGGGCGGCATCCGTCACCGCCGACCCCGACCCGGCCGACGTCGCCGGGTTCGCCGACTACCTCATCCGTTACCGCGCCGGACTCGCCGCCGAGGCCGCCGCCGTCACCGCACTGCCGCTGCGCGGCATCCGCTCATCGAACGAAGGAACAGCATGACCCTCTCCACCAGCCTCGAGCAGTACACCGTCTGGTTCGTCACCGGCAGCCAGAACCTCTACGGCGAGGAGACGCTGCGCCAGGTCGCCGAGCAGTCGCGGGCCGTCGCCGCGGGCCTCGCCGGCCTTCCGGTCAAGGTCGAGTGGAAGCCCGTCCTGAAGGACTCGGACTCGATCAAGCGCCTCGCCCTCGACGCGAACGCCGACGACTCGGTCATCGGCGTCATCGCGTGGATGCACACCTTCAGCCCCGCCAAGATGTGGATCTCGGGCCTCGACGCGCTGCGCAAGCCGCTGCTGCACCTGCACACGCAGGCCAACGTCGAGCTGCCGTGGAACGACATCGACTTCGACTTCATGAACCTCAACCAGGCCGCCCACGGCGACCGCGAGTTCGGGTATATCCAGACGCGCCTCGGCGTGCCGCGCAAGACCGTCGTCGGCCACGTCTCGAACCCCATCGTCGTGCAGCAGATCGAGGACTGGGAGCGCGCCGCCGCGGGCTGGCAGGCCGTCAAGACCCTCAAGCTCGCCCGCTTCGGCGACAACATGCGCTACGTCGCCGTCACCGAGGGCGACAAGACCGAGGCCGAGCTGCAGTTCGGCGTGCAGGTCAACACGTGGGGCGTGAACGAGCTGGCGGATGCCGTGGCCCAGGCATCCGAGGCGCAGATCGACGCCCTCGTCGAGGAGTACGTCGCCTCGTACGACGTGGCCGACGAGTTGCTGCCGGGCGCCGAGCGGCACCAGTCGCTGCGCGACGGCGCCGCGATCGAGATCGGGCTGCGCTCGTTCCTCGAGGCGGGCGGGTTCGGAGCGTTCACGACGTCGTTCGAGGACCTCGGCGCGCTGACGCAGCTGCCCGGCCTCGCGGTGCAGCGCCTGATGGCCGAGGGCTACGGCTTCGGTGCCGAGGGCGACTGGAAGACCGCCATCCTCGTGCGCGTCGCGAACGTCATGGGCTCGGGCCTGCCCGGCGGGGCGAGCCTCATGGAGGACTACACCTACGACCTGGTCCCCGGCAACGAGCGCATCCTCGGCGCGCACATGCTCGAGGTGTCGCCGTCGCTCTCGACGTCGAAGCCGCGCCTCGAGGTGCACGAGCTGGGCATCGGTGGCAAGGCCGACCCCGTGCGCCTGATCTTCACGGCCGATGCCGGCCCCGCCCTCGTCGTCGCGATGAGCGACATGCGCGACCGCTTCCGCCTCGTCGCGAACGTCGTCGAGAACGTCGACGCCCCTGACCTGCCCAAGCTGCCGGTCGGCCGCGCCGTGTGGAAGCCGTCGCCCGACTTCGCGACCTCGGCCGCGTGCTGGCTCGCGGCCGGTGCCGCGCACCACACCGTCATGACGACGGCCGTGGGCATCGAGGTCTTCCGTGACTTCGCCGAGATCGCCGGCACCGAACTGCTCGTCATCGACGAGGACACGACGGTGCGCGGCTTCCAGAAGGAGCTCCGCTGGAACCAGGCGTACTACCGCCTCGCCCGCGGGCTGTAACCCGCACGCGACGAACGCCCCGGTGCCGCTGTGCGCCGGGGCGTTTCGCGTGTCGGGGGTGTGGTCGGGTGTCGGGGTGTCGCGGGATGCAATGGATGCTGCGCGACACGCCGCGGCATCCGTCCGGGCATCGGCGTGTCGCGGCAGATCTCTTGCATCCGCGAACGCGAGCGAGGGTCAGTGCCCGCCGTGCCCGGGCATGAAGACCTCGTTGACCTCGGCGCCGGGCGCATCGCTGCCGATGGGGGTGGCGGCGAGGGCGGGGGTCACGAGTCCTGCCAGCAGGAAGGCACCGACGATCAGGCCGCCGACGCTCGTGCGGGCGGCCGTGCGAGCAGCGGGGTGCGACGGCCGACGACCGGCGCGACGCATCGCGATCGCCGAGACGACGCCGACGGAAAGACCCAGCACTGTGGAGACGACGACGGGATAGATGCTGGTCTGCGGCGGGCCGATCACCAGCAGCGCGGTGACGGCGACGAGACCGGCGAGCGAGACTCCGACGCCCGCGGGTGGAGCGACCACGCGCCCCCGCATCAGCGCCGTGACGCCCCAGGCGATGGTCGCCGCCCCGACGGCGGCGAGCAGGACGCCGATGCCGCGGTCCGCAGCATCGGCGCCCTTCACGATCGCGCCCGCGCCCAGTCCGAGCTGCAACAGCCCTGCGCCCCACGCGGCGAGCGCGGGCCACGAACGGACCAGGACGGACGGCGACATCAGACGGCCGCGCGGGGGGAGACCTGCTTGTCGGCGGCGATGCCGACGCCGAGCAGCACGAGCGCGCTGGCGAGGTGCAGGAAGTGGTCGGCCGTGTTCAGCGCCAGGATGTTCGCGGCGGTGCCCACGAGGAAGAAGCCGACGACGCCGAGCAGCAGGTAGGCGGCACCGACGACGATGTTCACGCCCTTGGCGGCGCGGACGTTCGACAGGCCGCCGATGAGCAGCGCCGCACCGATCAGGAGGTGCGCGACGTTGTGCAGCGGGTTGACCATGAAGATGCCGAGCAGCAGGCCGCCATCGGTGGCGATGAAGTCGACGCCGCCGGTCACGGCGAAGCCGAGCAGCCCGACGAGGATGTAGACGGCGCCGAAGATGACGGCGACGAGGCGGTTGGGTGAGCTGGTCATGGGATTGTCCCTCCGTGTGATGCGGCGGATGCCGCGACCTGCAGACATGTGGTGCTGCAAGACATTCGGTGCGACGCCTCGAACGGATTGCGCTCGATGCGTCGTCGCCGACTGTAGGGACAGGTCAGGGCGCTCACTCAGGGGTTGTGAGAAACCTGAGCGACTGCTAGGAGCGAGCTGAGAGGCGGTCGCGATCGGCGCTGCGCGCGTCGCTGTACACCATGGCCGTCGATCCGCCGACGGCGAGCACGATCGCCATGGCGCCGATCGGCGAGGGCAGCGCCGGGGAGACGACGAGCGCGATGAGGATCGCCAGCACCGGCGGCAGGGCGTTCGTCACCGGCGAGACGACCGACGCGCGTCCGCGACTGAGCGCCATCACCAGCAGCAGGGCGCCCACGGCGTTCAACAGCTGCGTCGCCGCCGTCAGCACCGGCGCCTGCCACGGCGCATCGACCGGGATGCCGCCCATCATCGCGATCGCGACGGGCACCAGCAGCAGCCCACCCACCGTCATCCAGAGGAACGTCGTCGCATCATTCACCCCGTCGACGGCGGCCGCGCGCATGAGGAACGCCTGGATCCCCCAGGCGAGGCAGACGCCGACCGCCAGCGGCATCCACGGTCCGGTCCCGGCGGCCTCCGACGGGCTCGTCACCCCGAACAGCACCAACGCCACGAGCACGGCACCGAGCCCCGCCAGCGCGAGCACCGACAGTCGCTCCCGCAGCAGCAGGACGGCCAGGACGACGGTCACCGCCGGCGAGACCGACACGATCGGGAAGACGAGGTAGGCCGGCCCGATCACGAGCGCGTGGAACAGCAGCAGCTGCCCGCCGGCACCCAGCAACCCGATGGTGAGACCTCGGACCGTCGCCGATATCCGGCGGTCGATCCGCTGCCCACGGGTGATGACGGCCGCCGGGACGAGCATCGTGACCGCCCAGATCACGTAGATCATCTCCTGCGGGTATCCGTAGAGCTCGCTCGGCGCCGCCGAGAACGCACCCCACACCCCCCACGTGACCACGAGCAGCGCGGCGTAGGGGATCCACGACCGCGGCGACGTCACGGCTGCGGTGTTCACACAGGGAGGACGTCGGGCACCACGACGCCGGCGCAGCGCATGGCGTACAGCGCGCTCCCGAGGTCGGGGCTGTAACGCGGCGCGACGACGGTGTAGGCGCCGGCACGGGTCAGCGCTTCGACGAACAGGTCGCGGTACAGCGGGGCCGAGAACATCCCGCCGGAGTACGACACGACCACCTCTTCGTCCTCCGCATACTCCAGCGCGGTGCGGGCGGCGGTCACGAGTTCGACGAGCGCATCAGCGCCGTCCACGAGAACGGCTCGCGCCGCGGGGTCGCCGGCCTCGGCGGCATCCATCACCGTCTTCGACAGGTCGGCGATCGCGGTGCGCTGCGCGCCCCACTCCCCCATCACCGTGCCGATCGCGTCGAGATCCTCCGTGACACCGAGTCGCGTGCGCATCGCGTCGTAGAGGTGCGTGCGCGGGCTGCGCCCGTCGGCCATCCGGCTGAACAGGGTGAGCCCGCGGATGCCGACCCAGTACCCCGATCCCTCGTCGCCGAAGATCTCGCTCCAGCCGCCGACCCGGTGGCCGACCCCGCCCCGCTCGCCGTAGGACATCGACCCGGTGCCCGCGATGACGTTGATGCCGTCGCGCCCGCCGAGGGACCCCGCCCAGCCACCGAGCATGTCGTTCCCGCAGGTGTAGCGCTCGTGGCCGAGGACCCTCCGGGCGATGTCCTGGACGCGCGGGACGTCGGCGCTCGCCTCACCGTACCCGGGCACCCCGAAGAAGGTGTGCGCGATGTCATCGGTGCGGATGCCGGCATCCGCCGTCACATCGGCGATGCCGTCGCGCAGCACCCGCTCGAGGACGCCGATACCGCCGCCGAAGTAGTACGAGGTGGGCTGGGTCGAGGTCGCGAGTGTCGCGCCGTGCTCGTCGATCAGACGGAAGGCGGTCTTGGTCCCGCCCCCGTCGACCCCGAGATAGGCGGTCATCGCGCGGCGTCCTCCGACCGGGGGTGCGGGTAGACGGTGACACCCTGGACGACGCGGTTGACCGTCCCGCCGGGGAACGGGTTGTCGGGCGTGCATCCGGCCTTCACCGACGCGTGGAGCGCCAGCAACTGCGCGAACACCACGGCGGTGAGACCGCGGTAGGCGTCGGGGAGGCCGTCGACGCCGGGGAGCGGGTAGTCGGTGGCCGACCCCTCGCCCGCACCGCCGACACGCACGACCCGTCCGGGGGCGACACCCTGCAGCTCGGTCACGATGTCGTCGTCGTAGCGCGCCGTGTAGGCGTCGGCGGAGCGGTACACGACGACGAGCGTCGTCTCGTCGACGACGGCCTTGGGTCCGTGGCGGAATCCGAGCGGCGAGTCGAAGAGACCGACGACGGTGCCCGCCGTCAGCTCGAGGAGCTTCAGCGCGGACTCCCGCGCGAGCCCGGTCAACGACCCGGCGCCGAGGTAGACGACGCGCTCGATCCGGCGGTCGAGGAGGGCCCCGATGCGGTCGTCGAGCGCGAAGAGCCGCTCGGCCTCGTCGGCGAGCGCGTCGACGACACCGTCGCGCTCCTCCTCGAAGAGGAGCAGGCAGGCGAGCACCATCGACGTGAAGCTCGACGTCATGGCAAATCCGGAGTCGTTGGTCTCCTCCGGCATCCCCACGACGAGCGAGGTCGCCGTGTCGGCGTGGGCCCGCGCGAGATCGCCCGACAGGTCGCACGTGATCACGACGTGCGACACGTCCGTCAGGAAGCGGTCGGCGAGCTCGGTCGCCGCGGCGCTCTCGGGGCTGTTGCCCGACCGCGCGAATGAGATGAGCAGAGTCGGGAGATCCTCGGCGAAGACGGTTTCGGGGCTGGCGACGATGTCTGTCGTCGCGACGGCGTCGACGCGGCGGGCGAGCACCGTCCGCAGTGCGGGGGCGATGACGTCGCCGGCGAAGGCCGACGTGCCCGCGCCCGTCAGCACGATGCGCAGCGACGGGTCCGCGAGCCGGGGCGCGAGGAAGGCGGCCACCTCGTCGCGGCGCGCGCGCAGCGCCGCCGCCGTCTCGTGCCACATGCGCGGCTGGCGGCGGATCTCGGCGTACGTCGCGGTGAGTTCCCGGACGACCTCGGCGTCGTTGTGGATGATGGTCATCAGCGTCTCACTTTCCGTCGTTGTCGTCTGCCGTCGCGGCCGCGTACACGCGCAGCACGTCGCGCACCCGGTCGATCGCCAGGTCGGCGGGGTCCGCGGTCAACTCGCCGGCGCGCACCCGCTCGAACTGGGCCGGCAGGTACTGGCTGAGCAGGGGTTCGGGGATGCCGCAGGCGCGCAGGTTCGTGAAGAGCCGCTGCACCGCGGCATCGATCGCAGGGACCGGCCAGTAGTACCGGACGCGGTCGCTGTAGCTGTAGGCCCGGGCGAGGGCCTGCTCGGTGTCGGTGCCCTCGTAGTAGGACTCCCACCACGAGGGGTCGGCGAGCATGGTGCTCTCGATCGTCTCGCGCAGCTGCGACTGCTCGCCGGTCGGCACGATCTCCCGCTCGATGGCGGCGAGGGCGAACAGCGCCTCGCGAAGGGCGAACGTCAGGCCCGGCCCGACCTTCAGGACGGCCCAGTGCGCCCGCACGAGTTCCCGCAGCAGCTCCTGCCGCTGGTAGTCAGTGGAGTGGGCTTCGAAGACCATGCCGGGCTCATCGTCGAGGACGTGACGGAGTTCGGTGGTCGCCTCGGGCTTGTAGTCGACGACGTCGAGGTGGTCGAACTCGACGGCGGGCTGCACGACGAGGGCGATGACCCGGGGCCACACGTCCGCGAGCCCGGCGTCGGCGATCGCCCGCCGGTGGATCTCGAGGGTGCGGCGCGCGAAGGCGGGCGTCGTGGGCTGCAGATCCTCGAGCTTCTCGGCGGCGCCGCCGGGCGTCGGGACCTCGGTGCCGATGACGTAGACCAGCGAGGCGGGGTCGACACCGGCATCCGCGGCCGCCTGCTCGGCCACGGCGAGAAGGCGGACGGCGCGTGCGGCGACCACCTCATCCGACAGCGGAGCGGTCTCGCCGGCGCAGGGCATGCTGCAGTCGAGGTGGATCTTCGAGTAGCCGGCCGTCACGTACGCCCGGACCAGGTCCTCGGCCTTGCCCATCGCGGACTCGGCGTCCTCTTTGCGCCACCGGTTCGGTCCGAGGTGGTCGCCGCCGAGGATCAGCCGGTGCTGCGGGAACCCCTCCTCCGCCGCGATGGCCTCCACGTCGGCTCGGAACTGGGCGGGCGTGCGGCCGGTGTACCCGCCGAACTGGTCGACCTGGTTCGAGGTCGCCTCCACGAGCAGCGGCGTGCCGTCGGCGACGCTCTGCCGCATCGCGGCGCGCAGCACGAGCGGGTGCGCCGAGCACACGGAGTAGATGCCTTCACTGGCGCCCGACTTGTGTCGCTCCACGAGGGAGATCAGTGGATTGCTCATACGCTCACTTACTTGTCCGGTGGTGGCCGACGATGGTGACGGTCGGCTTTGCCAGTATGAGCGAACGCGTAGGATGCCTGTCTGAGACCGCGTCAATCGCTCACAATTTCTGCTCGTCTGAGCGTCAGAGTGATCGAAATGTCCGTTCGGCTCCAGAACGCGCAGTCGCCGTGCGTGTTCGATCAGGACGCATGACCGAATCCTCCGGCACCCTCGCCGCCCGGATCGAGGCGGGTCTACCGTGACGCCCGACGCCCCGACCGTGGGCGCTGACAAGGAGAAGATCGTGCCTCATTCCCCCCGCACATCGACTCGGGAACGCCTCCGTTCCCGGGTGATCGTGGCATCGGTGGCCGCGCTGGCCACCGCCGCCGCCGGCCTGCTCGCCGCCGCGCCGGCATCGGCCGCCACCACCACGCTCGCCCCCACCTCGCTCACCACGACGGCGGGAGCCATCGGATCCGGTCAGACGGTGTCCGCCCTCGCCGTCAAGGACCACACCGGCACCCAGGACGTCTGGGACAAGTACGTCGAGTTCACCGGGGCCTACGCCGGGTACCGCACCTACACCGTGCCGTCCTCCGTCGCACCGTCGAGCGTCACCGGCATCCAGGTGTCGGCGAACTACCGCGGACCCGCGCCGGCGCAGCAGACGTGGACCTGGTCGCTCTACAACTGGTCGACCAGCAGCTGGACGAGTGTGGGGACGAACGCCGGTGCGCCCTCGTGGGGATCGTGGAAGACCCTCACGTTCGCCTCTCCCACCGCCGCATCCGCGTTCGTGAACAGCTCCGGATCGGTGCGCGTGCAGCTGAAGGCCGGCAACTCATCGGATGCCGCGAACCTCGACTGGGAGTCGCTCACCGTCACGTCCTCGGGCGGCTCGACGCCGACACCCACGCCCACGCCGACCCCCTCGACCGGCGTCACGCTGCCGCCCGCCAACGGCGGCTTCTCGTACCAGCTCGGCGGCGCCTACACGCCGGAGTCGGGGGTGAGCGTGGTCAGCCGTGACCGTCTCGTCGCCCCGGCCGGATCGAGCTTCTACAACATCTGCTACGTCAACCTGCTGCAGACCCAGCCCGACCAGGCCGGTCAGTCCACGACCAACCCCGGATACGGCACGACGCAGTGGTGGAAGAACAATCACCCCGACCTGCTGCTGCGCGACGGCAGCGGCAACCTCGTGATCGACGCCGGGTGGAACGAGGCGATCTTCGACGTGCGGACGGCCACCAAGCGCGCACAGCTGCTCGAGATCCAGAAGCCGTGGTTCGACGCGTGCAAGGCGTCGGGCTACCAGGCGATCGAGCCCGACAACCTCGACGTGTTCCTCCGCTCGAAGAACTACCTGACGTTCGCTCGGACGCGCGACTACCTGAAGCTCGTCATCCCGTACGTGCACTCCATCGGGCTCGCGATCGGCCAGAAGAACACCGCCGAGGCCGGCCAGGGGTACGGCGGCATCGGCAAGACGTTCGTCGACACCGTCTCGCCGGCGCAGGGCTTCGACTTCGCGATCGCCGAGGAGTGCGCCGCGTACTGGGAGTGCGCCTCTTACACCTCGGTCTACGGTCCGCTCGTGTTCGAGATCGAGTACACCGACAACAACCCCAACCGCGTCCACAACGGGACGACGAAGACCTCGTTCCAGGCGATCTGCGCCGATGACGGGGCGAGCCGCGGCATCATCCTCCGCGACCGAGACGTCGTCCCCGCCGGAACCGCGGGATACTCGTACCAGTCCTGCTGAGGGCACCAGCACGGGGGCGCCGCACGGATTCCGTGCGGCGCCCTCAGCGTGTGGTGTGGACGACGCGCACGAATCGGACGACGAGGTCGTCGGCTCCCTCGGCGAGGGCGACGCGCAGGCGCGTACCCGCCGCGAGCGCACCCTCGGGGAGGGCGATCGTCGCGGTGCGCCAGGCGCCCGAGTCGGTGCGGTCGACGGCCGCCGTCGCCCCGGCATCCGTCTCGAGCGAGAACGAGCCCGTGCCGCGATCCAGGAACGTCACCTTCACGACATCGCGACCGGCGGATGCCGCGGCGAACCGCTCGTCGACCTCGAAGACGAACCCCGTGTCGCCGTCCGCGACCGACGTCGACAACCCTTCGTACGCGGTGCCGTTGTCCTCCTCGAAGACGTGGACGTGCGCATCGACGTCGGTGCGGTGTGCGACCGACCCGGGCTCGTCGACCTGCACGAGCCAGCGTTCGAGGTTGCGGACCCAGGGGCGGGCGGGCCAGGCGGCGGGGTCGTCGAAGGGCGGCGGCGGGTCGTCGCCCGCCCAGTACCGGTCCTCCGCGTCGCGCAGGGCGGCCCAGGCGTCCGCCGACGTGTCGGCCTTCTGCCCGATCGACAGCCGCAGCCAGTCCCAGTGCTCGGGGTACTCGGCCATGTACGAGGGCCCGGGGACGACGTACATCCAGTTCACACGTAGCTGCAGGGCCTTCAGGTTCGACATGACGACCGCGTAGTACGGGTCGTCGGTCATGTAACCGCAGTCGGTGTAGCACTCGTTCTCGGTGCCCACGACGAACCGTCCCGAGTGGATCGGCAGCGACTCGTCCACGGTCATGTGCCCGTCGGGCTGGATGTGGGAACCGTAGGCGGGCGCCTCGCTGAGGTGGAAGTTGAAGAGTTCGGTGATGCCGGTCCGGATCCCCATGCCGGCCTCCACCGCCTCCTTCGCGAGCAGGTTCTGCGCGTCGCCGAACGGGCCGAAGGGGTAGTCCTCCCCCGTGAAGACGAGCTTGTGCGCGTTGTCGCCGAAGAGCTCGACGAGGTCGGTCCAGGCGTGCCGGTACCAGGTGAGGTAGGTCCGCTCGTCGAGCGTCCCCGCGTCGGCAGCGGCCTGGATCATCTCGTAGTCGTACTCGGCCCAGGTGAAGGCGCCGGGGACGTAGACGAACCGCAGCCGGGGGTTGTCGGCCAGGCCCCCGTCGACGAAGAGCTCGCGGTAGGTGTCGAGCAGGTGACCCCACACGCACTCGTCCCAGATGGGCAGGTGCCGCTGGCCGTCGTAGTCGGGACCGACGGATGCCACGCCGCAGTCCGCAGCGACCCACTCCGGCGCCCAGTCCTCACCCGAGGCGAACACCCGCATCCAGAAGTCACCCCGCTGTTGCAGCTGCGCGTCGAGGCCGTCGAAGCTCAGCCCCTGCGCCTCACCGCGGGACTCGCGGTCGAGGCCGCCGTCCGCGGTCGGCTGGATCTGCCGCCACGAGACGTCGACCGATCTGACCGCGACGAGCTCATCGGCATCCTCCTCCTCGGAGAAGTAGCCCGAGTTCGGTGCGGGGCGCGTCCACTCCGGGAGCGACCAGTCGTCGCCGTCCACGACCGTCGGGGTGCCGGGAGAGGCGTCGACGAGATTGTGGCGCGGGCCGATGTCGAGGTCGACGCCGCTCGGCTCGGCCGTCGGGAGCGACGTCCGGTCGGGCTCTTCGTCGGATGTCACCGTGCACCCGGCGAGCAGAGCGGCTGCGACGAGCGCCACGATCGCGGGGCGCGCACGCCTCATCCCTTCATGCCCGACATCGTCATCGTCTGCACGAAGTGCTTCTGCGCGAAGAGGAAGAAGAGCACGAGCGGCAGCGTCGCGACGACGTTCGAGGCCATGAGCAGCGACCACTGCGTGCGGCGGGTGCCCTGGAAGTTGGCGATACCGAGCTGGATCGTGAAAAGGTCATCGTTGTTGATCGCGATGAGCGGCCAGATCAGGTCGTTCCACGAGCTCAGCAGGGTGAAGATCGCGAGGGTCGCGATCGCGGGCTTCGCCAGGGGCAGCACGATCCGCAGGAACGTCTGCAGGCGGTTCGCGCCGTCGATCGCGGCGGCCTCCTCGACCTCCTTCGGCAGCGACAGGAAGAACTGCCGCATGAGGAAGATGCCGAAGGCCGACGCGAGCCACGGCACGAAGGCGGCGGCGAGGGTGTCGATGAGGCCGATGCGTGTGAACAGGATGTACGTCGGGATCATCAGCAGCTGTGTCGGGATCATGATCGTCGCGACGATCATGAAGAAGCCGACGTTGCGACCGCGGAAGTGCAGCCGGGCGAAGCCGTAACCCGCGAGCGAGCACAGGATGACGTGCGAGACGATCGCGACGACCGAGACGATGACGCTGTTGAGCAGCCAGCGCAGCACATCCGTCGTCGTGAACAGCGCGACGAAGCCGTCGAGGGTCAGCGCGGACGGGATGAACGGCGGCGGGAACTTCACGAGGTCCGACGCGGGCGAGACCGACGCGAGCACCATCTGCGCGAACGGGATGACGAACAGCAGCGCGACCGGGGCGAGGACGAAGTGCCATCCGCTCACGCGCCGGCGACGGGGACGCGGCGCCTCGAGGTCGGGTGTGCGGGTGAGGGTTGCGAGGGCCATCAGAACGCCTCCATGTTGCGGCGGCGGGCGAAGACGACCATGCCGACGGTGATGAGCAGGGTGACGGCGAACAGGACGTACGCCGCGGCGGATCCGTATCCGAAGTCGAGGCTCTTGAACGCCTTCTCCCACAGGAAGTAGACGATCGTCTTGGTCGAGTCCAGCGGACCGCCGCGCGTGGTCGTGTAGACGAGGTCGAACAGCTGGAGCGCGCCGATGACCTGCCACACCGTGACGAACACGGTGACCGGTCCGAGCCCCGGCCAGACGACGCGCCAGAAGGTCTGCCAGCGGTTCGCGCCGTCGATCCGGGCGGCCTCGAGCAGTTCGGTGGGCACGTCCTGCAGGGCGGCGAGGTAGATGACGGTCGTGAAGGCCGCCTGTCCCCACAGCGACATGATCGCGATGACGAGCATCGCCTGCGACGGATCCTCGAGCCATCCCTGCGGCGGCAGGCCGAGCACCCGGAAGACGTTGTTCGCGAGACCGAACTGCGGGTTGAAGAGATAGGTGGAGAGGATGCCGGTGGCCGCCGCCGAGGCGACGAAGGGCACGAAGATCGCGGTGCGGTACACCCCGATGAAGCGGATGTTCCGGTTGAGGGCGACGGCGAGGAACAGTCCCGCGAGGACGGATGCCGGGACGAAGAGCGTCACGTAGAGACCGGTGTGTCCCACCGCCTCCCAGAACTCCCCGTCGGTCATGAGCGAGGTGTAGTTCTCGCCGCCCACGAACTCGGCCGGAGCGAAGCCGTTCCACTCCTGCAGCGAGAGGAGGAAGGCCCACGCCGCGGGGAAGAACGAGAGGCCGACGATGACGATCATCGCGGGGGCGACGAACCCCCACCCCGTGAGGGTCGCCGTGATCTTCCGCCGCCGGACCGGGCGGGGCCGGATCGGCTGCGGTTCCCGGACGACGACGGCGTCGGCCGGCGCGTCGGGAAGGCGGTGGAGAGTCGTCATCGTCGGGTCCTCATTCGTTCCAGCGTGCGGGTCAGTCGGAGAGCGCGTCGTTCGCCTTCTCGGCCGCCTCCTTGAGGGCGTCCTCGGGCGTGCCGTCACCCTGCAGCACACGGGAGATCGCGTCGCCGACGGCTTCGGACAGGCCGACGTAGCCGGGGACGGTCGGTCGTGCGTTCACGGCGTTCGCGTTGTTCTCGGCCATGATCTCGAGGCCGGGCAGTTCCTTCGCCTGCGCCTGGAACTCCGGCGAGCTCTGCTCGCTCGAGCGCAGCGGCAGGTTGCCGTAGGCGACGTTCCAACGCAGGTCCTGCTCGGGGGCCGTCAGCCACTCGACGAACTCGTAGGTCCAGTGGTTCTCGTTGACGTCACCGGTGTCGAACAGCGCCCAGAGGTCGGGGCCGGAGACCGTCTGGTGGTCGCCGTCGGTGCCGGGCAGCACCGTGACCCCGTAGTCGGTCTTGGCGGTCTTCAGGTCCCACAGCTGCCAGGGCCCGGAGGTCATCATGCCGATGCGGTTCGCGGCGAAGAGCTGGGCGAACTTCGTGTCGGTCTGATCGAGGTAGACGCTGCCGTCGTCCACCGCCATGCCCCGCAGGAACTCGAGCGCCGTCACGCCGGCCTCGCTGTCGAAGGCCGCCTGCTTCTGGTCGTCGGTCAGGATCTCCCCGCCGTTCTGCCACAGGTGCGGCCAGAACTGCCAGGTCGTCTCCTCGGAGCCCGAGACGGAGTACGCGTAGCCGTAGGTCTCGGTGGCTTCGTCGGTGAGGGCGGCGGCCGCCTCGCGGAAGTCGTCCCAGGTCCAGTCGGCCGTGGGGTAGTCGACGCCGGCGGCGTCGAAGACCGTCTTGTTGTAGAAGAGCGAGATGTTGTCGACGAGGGCGGGGAACCCGATGATCTTCTCGCCGGTGGGCTGCGCAGTGGCGCGGGCGGCCTCGGAGAACTCGTCCCAGCCGACCGCGGGGTCGCTCACCTGCTCGCGGATGTCGAGGGTGCGACCGGAGGATTCCAGCTCGCTCGCCCACGACCCGAAGGAGTAGGAGATGTTCGGGTAGCTGTTCCCGGCGAACCCGGCGGAGAGCTTCTGGATGAGCTCCTCGGTCGACGACGCACCGGAGGAGGCGTCGATCGTGACGTTCGGGTGTTCCTTCTCGAACTCGTCGGCGAGGCTCCGCAGGAGCTTGGCCGCCTCGTCGTTCTGCCCGGTCCACCACGTGATGGTCACGTCGGCGTCGGTGTCGAGCTCGGTGGCACCCTGGGGACCGGCGCAACCGGCCAGCACGAGGGCGGAGATCCCCGCGATGCCGACGGCGACAGCGCGGGTGGTTCGGGTGAATCGGCGGTTCATGAGCGTCCTCTCGATCGGGCGACGTCGCCGGATGCTTTTCGCCATTATTGAGCCCAGGTTGATCGTTTGTAACCGATAATGAGCGAATCACTCACTAAATGTGAGCGTATCGTTGCGCGATCCGACAGGCTGCCGGATCGTGGAGGCATGCCCGAGCCGACGCATCCCCTCGACGACCTCCGCCTGCGGGAATGGACCCCGCGCAGCATGCTGCGGGCGCCCGCCACCGCCGTCGACCTGCCGCACACGCCGTGCATCGACATCCACAATCACCTCGGTCGCTGGTTGACCGAGGGCGGCGGATGGATGATCGACGACGTCGACGACCTGATCCGCACGATGGATGCGCGTCACGTGGACATCATCGTCAATCTGGACGGGATGTGGGGAGACGAGATCGACGCGAACCTCGACCGGTACGACCGTGCCCACCCCGGGCGGTTCGTGACCTTCTGCCAGCTGGACTGGAACCTGCTGGCGGAACCGGATGCCGAGAGTCGCCTGATCGCGCAGCTCGAGGACAACGCCCGCCGGGGCGCGCGCGGAGTCAAGGTCTGGAAGTCGCTCGGCCTCACCTTCCGCGATGACGCCGGCGCGCTCGTGTCGCCCGACGATCCGCGCGTCGTTGCGGTCCTGCGTCGCGCCGGGGAGCTCGACCTGCCGGTCCTCATCCACACGGCGGATCCGCGCGCGTTCTTCGAGCCGCTGGACGCCGGCAACGAGCGCCTCGACGAGTTGCGCGGCGCCCGCGACTGGTGGTTCGGCGACGCCTCCGTGTACCCCACCTTCGACGAGCTGCTCGACGCGCACGCGCGCCTCGTGCTCGCGTGCCCGGGAACCACCTTCATCGGGGCGCACGTCGGCTGCGCCGCCGAGGACCTCGACCGCGTCTCGGCGCTCATGGACGCGGCTCCGCTCTACCACGTCGACATCGCGGGACGCATGGCCGAGCTCGGCCGCCAGCCCCGGCGCTTCGCGGCTCTCGTGGAGCGGCATCCCGACCGCGTCCTCTTCGGGACCGACATCTACCCGGCCGAGGACGAGCAGTACGCCCTGCACTACCGGTTCCTCGAATCCGCGGACGAGGGCTTCGAGTACGCGCCGGGGGCGCCGATCCCGCCGCAGGGACGGTGGGCGGTCTCGGGCGCCGCACTGTCGCCGCGGCTGCTGCCCGCGCTGTACCGCGACAACGCGCGGCGCGTGCTGGGCCTGTGACTCAGCCGCCGACGACGGCGGCGAGGCGCGCGACCTCGTCGCGGGTGGCCTGGCGCACCCCCCGCAGGTAGCTGCGGGGATCGACGGCGTCGGGGCGTTCGGCGAGTTCGCGCCGCAACGCCGCCGTGCCGACGACACCCAGTGCCGTCCCGATGTTGACCTTTCGGATGCCGGCGGCCACGGCCTCGGCCAGCAACAGGTCCGGCACCCCCGAACTGCCGTGCAGGACGAGCGGGACCGGCACGGCCTCCGCCAGGCGGGCGATGAGGTCCAGGTCGAGTACGGCGGTGCGCTCGGTCATCGCGTGCGAACTCCCGACCGCGACGGCGAGGAGGTCGACTCCGGTCTCGGCGACGAACTGCTGCGCCTCGGCGGCGTCGGTGCGCACCCCGGGGGCGTGCGCACCGCCCTTGCCGCCGACCTCGCCGAGCTCCCCCTCGGCCCACAGACCCCGATCGTGCGCCGCCCGGGCGACGCCGGCGGTGAGCGCCGCGTTCTCGGCGTGCGGGGCGGTGGCCTTGTCGAACATGAGGGAGCCGACTCCGAGCTCCTCGGCACGCGACAGGACGGCGTGGGCGAGATCGGGGTCGTCCAGGTGATCGACGTGGACGGCGATGCCGACGTCCGCGTCGCGGGCGAGCTCGCGGCAGGCGGCCAGCAGCGGCGCCATGCCGTGGCGGAAGGCGAGCGCGTTCTGGCTCACCTGCAGGAGCGCCGGAACTCCCGCATCCGACACTCCCAGGACGACGGCCTCGGCCTGTTCGATCGTGATGACGTTGAACGCCGGCACGCCGGCACCGCGCGCTGCCGCGGCGCCGACGACGTCCGCGGTCGTCGAGAGCGTCACGACGACTCGGCGAGCGTGCCGCCGAGGGCGGCGGGCAGGAGGTGCGCGTGCGCGCGGGTCAGCTCGTCGCAGAGGTCCCAGATCTCGGCGGGCGTGAGCGAGGAGCTCGCGTTCGGGTCGGTGAGCACGGCGCGGCGGACGAGCTCGGGATCGCCCTCACGGGCCGCACGGATCGTCAGGTCGGCGACCGACAGGTAGGTGCGGTTGAGCGCGGCGCCGGCGTCGGGGACCGGCCCCCAGTGCGGGGGGCGGACCCCGTCGCCGTCGACCGTGGCGGGCACCTCGACGACGGCCCCCTCGGGCAGGTTGT
Organism: Microbacterium oleivorans; assembly: GCF_001644225.1. Taxonomy (GTDB): domain Bacteria; phylum Actinomycetota; class Actinomycetes; order Actinomycetales; family Microbacteriaceae; genus Microbacterium; species Microbacterium gawkjiense. The sequence goes on from NZ_LSTV01000002.1 coordinate 39,420, forward strand.
CGATGAGCCCCGTGTTCGGGACGTTGACGTGGATCTCGCGCGGCGTCCCCGTCAGGACGGAGTGGATGATCTGCGGCGCGTACTCGGCGGCATCCTCCCCGTCGTGGAGCGGCAGGTCCCCGCCCGCGTCGAGGATCCGCTTCGCCTCATGGAACTCGGCGACGTTGTCCTCGGAGATGCCGATGTACTGCAGCGGCTCGAGCCGGAAGCGCTCGATCTGCTCGTCGGAGCGGAGGAACCAGCTGAGGTACTCAGAGGAGTGCTCGCTCGTCTCGGTGGGGTAGTAGCCGATGCGTCGGAAGATCTCGACGCGCACACGACGCTCCAGCTCGGGGTCGGCCGCGATCCGCTCGCGCAGCAGCGGGTACAGGTCCCGCCCCTCGTGCGTCCACTCCGTGAGCCATGCCTGGTGGTTCACGCCGGCGGCCCGGTAGTGAGTCTCCTCGAGCGGCACACCCACGAGGTCGCACAGGTCGTTGACCGTCCAGTAGACGCTGTGGCACAGTCCGTACGCCTTGAGGGAAGGTGCGACGACCGACATCCACCAGATGTTGAGCGCCATCGGGTTCGTGTAGTTCAGGAAGTACGCGTCGGGGCAGAGGTCGAGCATGTCCCGCGCGATGGCGCTGAGCACGGGGAACGTGCGGAGGGCGCGGAACACCCCGCCCACGCCGGTGGTGTCGCCGATCGTCTGCCGCAGCCCCCGAGCGGCGGGCAATTCGAGATCGATGCGGGTCGCGTCGATACCGCCCACCTGGATCATGTTGACGACGAAGTCGGCGCCGGACAGCAGCTCCCGTCGATCGAGGGATGCCGTGAGCCGGATGTCGCGGCCCAGCTGCCGCGCCACGTTCTCGGCGCTGCGCTGCGCGACGTCGAGACGGTCCGCGTCGATGTCGTGCAGACGGATGTCGAGCGTGGGCAGGTCGGAGAAGCGAAGCAGGTCGGTCAGCAGCTGGCGCGTGAACACGACGCTCCCCGCTCCCAGGAAAACGATCGTCGGCATGTCTCGATTGTGAAAATGCGGCGCGGTATGCGCAAGTAAATGAGCGAATTGACGCTCAATCGCTCATCTGACATGATCACTGCCATGTCCACTGCGAACAGTCCGGTATCACCGTCGATCCCCGGAGGCTCTTCGAAGCGGTCGCGACGGATGACCGACATCCTCGATGCGATCGCCGAGCAGGGCGAGGTCTCCATCGGCGATCTCGCCGAACGCTTCGCCTCGTCCGCGGCCACCCTGCGCCGCGATCTCACCACGCTCGCCGATCAGGGACTGATCGTCCGCACGCACGGCGGCGCGAAGGCGGCCGGGGTGCTCTCCGAGCTTCCCGTCGCCCTGCGCGACACCCGTTTCGGCGACGCGAAGCGTCGCATCGCCCGCGCCGCCGCCCTGACGATCCCGCGCGAACGCCACGCGGTCGCCCTCAGCGGCGGCAGTACGACCGCCGGCGTCGCCCGAGAACTCGTCAACCACCGCGATCTGACGATCGTCACGAACTCGCTGTCGATCGCCTGGGTGGTCAACTCGTTCCCGCGGCTCAAGGTCGTCATGACGGGCGGCATCCTGCGACCGCAGTCCCTCGAACTCGTCGGCGTCCTGGCCGAGGGGACCTTCACCGCGGTCAACGTCGGCACCGCCATCCTGGGCGCCGACGGGTTCACGGCCGAGGCCGGTGTCATGACGCACGACGAGACCGAGGCGCGCACGAACAACGCGATGGTCTCGAAGGCGGTCCGCACGATCGTCGTCGCCGACGGGTCCAAGATCGGTCGCACCGCACTCGCGCAGATGGCGACGACCGATCAGGTGGACATGCTGATCACCGACGACAGCGCCGACCCCGAGGAGCTCGACCGCATCCGCGCGGCCGGCGTCGAGGTCACCGTGGTCTGATCGTCCGCGTCCGCACCCCGTCCGCCCAGACGACCTCGACCGCGTCATCCTCCACGCGGACGGACACGTCCGTCCGGACGGGCAGCCCGGCTCCCCGCAGGTCGACGACGACGACAACCACCCGGCCGACGGCGACGTCGAGGTCGACGACGGGCACCGCACTGCAGGCGCCGAGCGGACCGGCATCCGTCCTCGTCACGACGTGGGCCTCCCCTCCCGAGAGCGAGCGGATGCCGCTGCGCAGCGCCCCGGCGACGGCGACCGCCTCGAGCCCGTCGACGTGCTGCTCGGGTTCGTCCCCGGCCACGGCCCAGCCGCCGACGCGCAGGCGGAGGTCCGCCGCGGTCAGTTCTGCGGCGAGGTCCTCGACACCGACGAGCCGCACCTCGAGACTGCCGCGGACGAGCGAGTCGACGCGCAGGCGTCCCGCGCGGCGCGCGGCCCCGGGGAAGCCGGAGCCGTGGTTGCGGTCGGGCGCGTCCCCCGTGATCCAGTGGGCGTCCCACACCGCCGAGGCGACCCCCACGGCATCGTGTCCGGCGCCGTCGATCCGGACGTCGAGCAGGCGCATGCCGGCGCGGTGCGTGGCCTGCCCGTCGGCGTCCCGCAGGGCGACCGACTGCTCGAGCGGCTCGTGCCACCCGCGGGCGTCGAGGAGCGGCGCCGTCGCCGTCGAGTAGCCGATGCGGGCGTAGAGCGGCGAGTCGGTCACGACGCCCCCCGGCTGCGCGTGGTCGGTGCCGTGGTTCAGGACCCGGACGACACCGTCGTCGCGCGTGCCCGACACGATCCAGCCCGGCGACCGCACAGCCCGCAGGACGTCGCCCTGCTCCACGGGCAGCGGCTCGGCGGGTGCGGTCCACACGGGGTGATCGGCGGGCAGCATCAGGCCCATGAGCCCCTTGACCGCCCAGTACGGCGAGCCCGGCCCCGAGTACGACTGCGCCAGCGCACGCCACGGACCGTGCCAGCCCATCGTCAGCACGCCCTCCGCGTCCGGCACGTCCCGGTCGGCGAAGTGGCGCACGACCGCCTCGGCCGCGTGCCGCAGCCGCCCGGGCGCGTGCGACGGCACCTCGGCGATCACCCCGACCCAGAAGGCGGCGGCCGCCGCGGAGCGGTAGATGAGGCTGCGACCCTGCACGAGCGGCGATCCGTCACCGCCGACGAGCGCGAGGGCGTCGTCCAGGAAGCGGTCCAGCCGCGCGACGTCGCCGGCGGTCCTGCCCGCGGCGAGCTCGGCCGCCCCCGACATCCGGGACCACAGGACCGGGTACGTGTGCAGCGCCCACCCGACGTAGTGGTCGTACGAGCGGTCGTCACCATCCGAGAGCCAGCCGTCCTCGCGGACGAACGAATCGTGGCGGGCGAGGTCGGCCGCGATGTCGTCCGGCGACCACGGCCCGCCCACCGAGCGCAGGAAGGTCTGCACGACGATCCGGAACCACACCCAGTTGTTGCGGGGGTAGCCGTCGTCGCCCACGACCGACGCGAACCAGGCGATCGCCCGCTGCTGCGTGACGGCACCGAGCGTGTCCCACATCCAGGGCCGGGTCAGGTCGAGGACGAGGGCGAGGGATGCCGCTTCGACCTTCGCCTGCCCGTGCTCGTCCGGTCGCACCCACCGGTCGGGCGCGGCCGGATCGACGCCCGCCGCGATGCCCCGCCGCACGAAGGCGATGAGGTCGTCGACGCCCTCCCCGCGGGCACCGGCGATCCGGAAGCCGGCCAGCAGCAGGGTCCGGGCGAACCCCTCGAGACCGTCGATGTCGTGGCCGTACCCGCCCTCGGCCCCCGGGAAGTGGATGCGGCCGCCTCCCGGCGTCGCGTGCCGGCGCGCGGCATCCAGCAGCCGGTCGGCGTACGCGACCCAGTCCTCACGGGACCACTCCCGCCGTCCCTGCTCCGCCTCGGCTGGCATGCGTGTGCCCCGTTCAGGCGCTCCGTGTCGCGAGGCGGCGCCCGGCCTCGGCCAGCCAGCGAGCCGGATCGGCCATCGACGCGGCGGCGCCTCCGGCGAGATCGGTGAGCGAGATCGTGTGCGCGAAACCGGCGGTGTCGGCGTCGGCGGCGATCCGTCCCGCGACGACCGCGACGGGCACCCCGTGCGCCGCCGCGAGCCCCTGCACGAACGCGGGCACCTTGCCGGCGGCGGACTGCCCGTCGAACGCGCCCTCCCCCGTGACGACGAGGGATGCCGCGGCCACCGCGCCGGCCAGGTCCACGAGGTCGGCGATGCGCTGCGCGCCGGGCACGAGGTCGGCACCCCACGCGGCGAGCGCGAACCCGGTGCCGCCCGCGGCCCCCGCTCCCGGCAGGAGCGGGTCGGCGGCCGGCACGCGCCGGGCGATGCAGGCTGCGTACCGCTCGAGCACGCCGTCGACGACCTCGACGTCGGCGGCGGTCAGCCCCTTCTGCGGTCCGAACACGGCCGCGGCGCCTGCGGGCCCGGTCAGAGGGTTCGTCACGTCGCTGAGCACGGTCACACCTCCCGCCGGCGGGGTCCGCAGGTGCGAGAAGTCGATCGCCGACACGGCAGCGAGCCCGCGCGCGCCGGCGGGGACGTCGCGCCCGTCGGCGTCGACCATGCGCGCGCCGAGAGCGCGCAGCATCCCGCTCCCCCCGTCGGTCGAGGCGGACGAGCCGATGCCGAGGACGAGCCGCTCGACCCCCGCGTCGAGTGCGGCGGCGATCGCCTGCCCGAACCCGGTCGTGTCCGCATCCCACGGCAGGCGGTCCTCGCCGAGGAGCTCGATGCCGCTCGTCGAGGCGAGCTCGACGACCCCCGTGCCGTCCGGCAGCAGCAGCCACGCCGCGTCGACGAGCGTGCCGCGCGGGCCGCGTACGCGGACCGGGCGGCGCTGCGCTCCCGGCACGGCGGCGGCGAAGGCGTCGAGGGTGCCCTCGCCCCCGTCGGCCATGGGGCGCAGCACGATCTCGGCCGCGGGATCGACCTCACGCCACCCGTCCGCGAGGGCGGCGGATGCCGCGGCGGCGGGCAGCGAGCCCTTGAGACTGTCGAGGGCGACGACGACGCTCATGCGCGCGGCGGGGTGCTCTCGCGCAGCAGCACGTCGAGTCGCAGGTCGTCGGGATGCGGCTCCCACTCGGCGTCGGTCGCGGCGCGGAACGCCTGGTAGCCGACCTCTTCGAGAGGCACGTGCACCGTGGTGAGGGCGGGGGTCACGTCGCGTCCCGTCGGGATGTCGTCGAACCCTGCGAGGGCGATGTCGGCGCCCGCCGTGCGTCCGGCCGCGCGGATCGCGGTGAGGGCGCCGATCGCCACGACGTCGCTGATGCCGAACACGACCGTGCCGGTCTCGACGCCGTCCGCGAGCGCCCGGGTCATCGCCTCGTAACCCGCTTCGCGCGTGAAGCCGCCGCGGTAGACGCGGGGTTCCTCGCCCCCGGCCGACGTGAAGCCGGCGCGGAAGCCGTCGAGGCGCGAATCGCTCGTGGCCGTGCCCTCTTCGGCCGCCAGGACGACGGCCCGGCGGTAGCCGCGGTCGACGAGCGCCCGCCCGAGGGCCTCGGCGCCCGCGCGGTTGTCGAGGATGAGCGAACGCACGCCGCCGGCCCCCGGACCGAGGGCGACGACCTGGCCGCCCATCGCGCCGAGCAGGTCCAGTTCGCGGGTGAGTTCGGGCGCCGGGCCCGCCGAGGTCCGGGACGCGGCGAGGATGAGCCCGCGGGGCCGCTGCCCGCGGAGCGCCCGCACGAGCCGCACCTCGCGCTCGGGATCGCGCTCGGTGATCGCGACCGTCACCACGAGCCCGGCCTCATCGGCTCCGCGCGCGACGCCCGAGGCGATGAGCCCGAAGTAGGGGTCGGCGATGTCGGCGACGAGGAGGGCGAGGATCGCCGACGTCCCCCGCGCGGTGGCCTGCGCGGAGAGGTTCGCGGTGTAGCCCAGCCGCGCCGCGGCGGCCTCGACGCGCTCGCGATAGGAGTCCGCGACCTTGCGCGTCGAGCCGTTGAGGGCGCGCGACGCCGTGGCGAGCGAGACGCCCGCCTCGCGCGCGACGTCGTCGAGGGTCACCGCGCCCGAGGGCCCGGGTCGACGCAGGGTGCGGTCGGTCATGGTGCGAAGTCTACGGGCGGCCGTCGGCGTGGTCGGAGCGGCCCGTCATCGACCGCTGAGGAACGGTGAGACGGATGCCGCGAACCCCGCCGCGGTCCGGCGCACCGCCTCGAGCGGCTCGGTGGCCCACACGTCGGCGTTGAAGATCTCGACCTCGACGTCGCCCGTGTAGCCGGTGTCGACGACGGCGCGGGTGAGGCCCGCGAGGTCGATGACGCCGTCGCCGGGGTAGTGCCGGCCGAGCAGGACGTCCGCCGGGAGCGGCGTCTTCCAGTCGCAGACCTGGTACGTCGCGATCCGACCCTCCCGGCCGGCGCGCGCGATCGAGTCGAGCACGTCCGGGTCCCAGAAGATGTGGAACGTGTCGACGGCGACACCCACGACCGACGGGTCGAAGTCCGCCGCGAGGTCGAGCGCCTGCCCCAGGGTCGAGACGACGCACCGGTCGGTCGCGTACATCGGGTGCAGCGGCTCGATCGCGAGCGTCACGCCGGCCTCGGCGGCGTGAGGAGCGAGTTCGCCGAGCGCGTCGCGGACGCGCTCGCGCGCTCCGACGAGGTCGCGGGAGCCCTCGGGCAGTCCGCCGGCGACGAGCACGAGCACGGCCTCCGAGCCGGGCGCACCGGCGGCGGCGAGGGTCGCGGCCTCGTCGATGGCGACGAGGTTGTCGTCGATCGACGCACGGCGGGGCGGGCCCTCGGGCATCGTGAAGAAGCCCGATCGGCAGTGGGTCGAGAACCGCAGGCCGGAATCGCTCAGCATCGACGCGGCCGTCGCGAGCCCGACCTCCTGCACCGGCTCGCGCCAGAGCCCGATGCTCTGCACCCCGGCCTCCGCGGTCACGCGGAGCGCGGTGGCGAGGTCGGCGTGCTTGATCGTGCCCTGGTTGATCGACAGGCGCGGGTCGACGGCGCTCACGCGTCGAGACCGTTCAGGCGCAGCATCCCGTTCCACCGCTGTGCGGCGAGCTCGGGACGTTCGAAGGCCTTCGCCTCGTTCGCGAGCTCGACGATGCGGGACAGGTGCGGCAGGCTGCGCGCCGAGTGCAGTCCGCCCACCATCTGGAAGGCGGGCTGGTGCCCGTTCAGCCACGCCAGGAAGGCGACACCCGTCTTGTAGTAGAACGTCGGCGCCGCGAAGACCTGACGCGACAGCGCCTCGGTCGGGGCGAGCACCTCGAGGTAGCGCGCCGGGTCGCCCGCGTCGAGCGCCTGGATCGCCGCCGAGGCGACGGGGGTCAGCGCGGCGAACGCGCCCAGCAGCGCGTCCGAGTGCTGCCGAGCGGATGCCGGGTCCCGCGTCGGCTGCGGTGCGTCGGGCACGTCGGCGCCGCCGATCAGGCCGACGTAGTTGAAGTCGTCACCCGTGAACATGCGCACGGACTCGGGCAGGCGCTCGCGCACCGACACCTCGGAGGCCGCGTCGAGCAGGCTCATCTTGACCCCGGCGACCTTGTCGACGTTTTCCTCGATGACCTCCAGCAGCACGGCCGACGCCGTCTGCCAGTCGGCCGCCCCGAAGTATCCCGCCAGCTGCGGGTCGAACGCGGTGCCGAGCCAGTGGAGCACGACGGGTCCGGAGGCCCGCGAGAGCACGGCGTCGTAGACGCGACGGTAGTCGTCGGCGCTCTCGGCGACGCGGGCGAGGTGGCGGGAGGCCATGAGGACGGGCCCCGCCCCCTGCTCCTCGGTGAAGTGGAGCTGCTCGAGGTAGGCCGAGACGACCTCGTCGAGCGAGATGCGCTCCTCGTCGATGTGGTCGGTGTTCACGCCGACGACGACGGAGCCGCCCTCTTCACGGGCGACCTCGGCGGAGCGCGAGATCAGCTCGCGGGTGGCCGCGGCATCCAATCCCATGTTCCGCTGCGCGGTGTCCATGGCGTCGGCGACGCCGAGCCCCCACGAGTAGACGTTGCGACGGAAGTCGAGCGTCGCGTCCCAGTCGATCTCGGCCGGCTGGCCCGGGGTGTTGTCGGCGTGGGTCTTCGGCGCGACGTGCGCGGCCGCGTAGGCGACGCGGCTGCGCAGCGGCCCCTCGGGACGGGTGTAGCCCGACGTGTCGACGAGCGGGACGCGGCGGAGGGCGCCGTCGCCCGAGAGCAGGGTGAGGTCGGTCATCGATCAGTCCAGCGAGAGTGCGTCGAGCTCGATCTTGCGTCCCTCGCGGCTCGAGCGCAGGCCCGCCTCGGCCAGCTGCACGCCGCGAGCGCCGGCGAGGAGGTCGAACTCGTAGTCGGTGTCCTCGACATACGAGACGAGGAACTCCTCCCACTGCTGACGGAAGCCGTTGATGAAGACGTCGTTCGTCGGCACCTGCTGCCAGTCGGCGTCGTAGTCGTGGCTGTCCTCGAGGTCGGGGTTCCACACCGGCTTGGGGGTGGCGTTGCGGGGCTGGATCTTCGCGCCGAACAGGCCCACGACGGCCGAGCCATGCGTGCCGTCGACGTGGAACTCGACGAGCTCGTCGCGGTTGACGCGCACGGTCCACGACGAGTTGATCTGCGCGACGACGCCGCCCTCGAGCTCGAACACGCCGTAGGCGGCGTCCTCGGCGGTCGCGGTGTAGTGCTCGCCCTTCTCGTCCCAGCGGTCGGCGATGTGCACGGCGGCCTGCGCGTAGACCGAGTCGACCTTGCCGAAGAGGTTCTCGAGCACGTAGTTCCAGTGCGGGAACATGTCGACGATGATGCCGCCGCCGTCCTCGGCACGGTAGTTCCACGAGGGGCGCTGCGCCGGCTGCCAGTCGCCCTCGAAGACCCAGTAGCCGAACTCGCCGCGGACGGAGAGGATGCGGCCGAAGAAGCCCGAATCGATGAGGCGCTTGAGCTTCTGCAGGCCCGGCAGGTAGAGCTTGTCGTGCACGACACCGGTCTTGACGCCGGCCTCGGCCGCCAGCTTCGCGAGCTCGAGGGCCTCCTCGAGGGATTCGGCGGTCGGCTTCTCGGTGTAGATCGTCTTGCCGGCGGCGATGGCCTTGCGCAGCGCCGTGGCGCGCGCCTTCGTGACGAGGAAGTCGGCGTAGATCTCCCAGCGCGGGTCGGCGAGTGCGGCATCCAGATCGGTCGTGTAGTCCTCGATGCCGTGCTTCGCGGCGAGCTCGGCGAGCTTGGCCTCGCTGCGGCCGACGAGGAGGGGCTTGACGGTGATCTTCGACCCGTCGGGCAGCTCGATGCCGCCCTGCTCGCGGATGGCGAGGATCGAGCGCACCAGGTGCTGGCGGTAGCCCATGCGGCCCGAGACGCCGTTCATGATGATGCCGATCTCGCGGACGGCGGGGGCTGCTGCGGCGGCGGCAGCCGGTGCGGGGGCGGTGATGGTCGTCTCTGACACGTTCGGTCCTTCGTCTGGTTATCCGCGCATCGGGTGTCCCCGCGTCGTGCGGGTAAGCGCTTTCCCCCAGTGTGTCATCGGGCGGGGGTTTCCGCAAGGACGATCGGATGCGGCGCTGCGGGCCCTCTCGGGGGAGGATGGAGAGCGGTTGTCGCAAAGACGTTACATATCCGACACAGGTAAGCGCTTGCCGCCGGACCGCCGCGGGGTTACCGTATGAGCACCCCTTGTCATGACATGCCGACAAATACCCGGTTGACCCGCTCATGACTCACCCCGCGCTCACCGAGGAGCGCATGCGAAGGAGAAGCAGTGAAGAGTTCCCGCACCATCCGTACCGCCACAGTCATCGCCGCAGCGGTGGGCGCTCTCGTGCTCGCCGGTTGCTCGTCGTCGGGCAACGGCGGCGGCACCGCAGGTGAGGACGTCACCCTCGAGTTCGTCCAGTCGGGCGACGCGGCGCAGGGTGGCGGCTACGCCATGCTCGCCAAGAAGTACGAGGAGGAGACCGGCGTCAAGGTCAAGGTCGTCGAGGTTCCCGGCGACGACCTCCGCACCCGCCTCCGCACCGCATCGCAGGCCAACGACCTTCCCGCCCTGGCGGCCGCCCCCGACGCCGACCCGGCGTGGACCGACCGCATGCTCGACCTCACCGACATCGCCGAAGAGGCCAAGGTCATCCCCGCCCTGCGCGTCGAGGACCCCGAGGACGGCAAGGTCAAGGCGCTCCCGACGACCCTCACCGGTGTCGGCATGTTCCTCAACAAGACCCTCTGGGACGAGGCCGGCGTCGAGTACCCGACCTCGCTCGACCAGGAGTGGACGTGGGACGAGTACGTCCAGAAGGCCACCGAGGTCGTCGACAAGACGGATGCCGAGTTCGGCGGCGTCATCGACAGCTCGGCGCACCGTCTGCGCGCGTTCCTGTTCGAGTTCGGCAGCCAGGGCGTCACCGAGCAGTCGGACGGCACGTGGGCGCTCGACGAGGAGGGCGCCAAGGCCCTCGAGTACTTCAAGAAGCTGAACGACGACGGATTCCTGCCCAAGGCCGTCTGGGCCGCCGGTGACGACCCCAGCGCGACCTTCAAGAGCGGCCGCGTGGCCGGCTACATGTCGGGCGTCTGGCAGATCGCCGACTTCCAGGCCAACATCAAGGACTTCGAGTGGATCTCCGTGCCGCTGCCGCAGCAGCCGGTCCGCTCGACGAACTACGGTGCCGCATCCTGGATCGTCGCCTACGACGGCACGGGTGTCGAGAAGGAGACGCTCGACTTCGTGAAGTGGATGTACCAGCCGGAGAACTACACCGAGTACTGCGAGATCTCGGGCTGCCTGCCCGCCCTCGAGGGCCTCGACATCGAGTACAAGGACGACGCCTACGCGTTCGACCTCTACAACGGTGAGATCGCCGCGTCGCCCGAGATCGCTGCCCGTCAGACCGTCGACGGCCTGAAGAACAGCTACACGGGTCTCGCGATCGACAGCGAGCCGCTCAAGGACGAGACCATCAAGTACCTCAACGGCGAGCAGACGCTCGAGCAGACCGTCGAGAACATCAACACGGTCTCGACCGACCAGATGAAGTGACCTCCCTAGGGAACCTCGCATGACTGCAACCATCACGCCGGACGCCTCCGCCCCCACGGCGGGGGCGCCCGGCGCGCCCTCCCGCCGCCGCAAGCGCACCTTCGGCCGGTACCGGATGGCGCCCTTCCTGTTCACCGTCATCACGGCGGCCCTGTTCGCCCTGTTTTTCCTCTGGCCGGGCGTCCTCGGATTGTCCTACTCGCTGACCGACTTCCGCGGCTGGGGCGACGCCAACTTCGTCGGGCTCGACAACTACCGCGAGCTGCTCAGCGACCCGAGCTTCTACGCGGCCCTCGGCCGCACCTTCGTCTTCGCACTGTTCTCGGTGCCCCTCAGCTACGCGCTCTCCCTCGGGATGGCCGTCGCGATCAACGCGACGCACGCCCGCGGCAAGACGGCCGCGCGCATCATCTTCTTCCTGCCCTGGCTCGTGTCCCCCATCGTCACCGGTGTCATCTGGCGGTGGATGTTCGGCGAGAGCTTCGGCTTCGTGAACTTCATGATCAGCGTGTTCGGCGGAGACCGGGTGCCCTGGTCCTCGAACGCCGACCTCTCCCTGCTGGTCGTCATCGTGGCATCCTCGTGGGGCGGCGCGGCCTTCAACATGCTGCTGTTCGTCGCCGCGCTCAACAACGTGCCGAAGTCGTACTACGAGGCGGCCGAGCTCGACGGCGCCAACGGCTGGCAGCGCTTCCGCAGCATCACGCTGCCCTCGATCGCCCCGACCTCGATCCTGGTGATCCTGCTGTCCACACTCGGGCACATGAAGGAGTTCGCCCTCATCCAGTCGCTCAACGGCGGTGGACCGGGGACGCAGAACCGTCTGATCGTCCAGTACATCTACGAGACCGGCTTCAAGCAGTCCGAGATCGGCTACGCCAGCGCGGCGTCGATGATCCTCCTGGTGATCCTGATGGTCATCGCGATCGTCCAGCTGCGCATCAGCCGGAGGAGCAACAACTCATGGTGACCACGTACGCCATCACCGTCCCCGACGAGAAGACGCGCGAGCGCTTCGAGCGTCGCCGCCGGTCGAAGAACCTCCGCCGCCGCGCAGTGGTCCCCACCACCATGCTGTGGGTGCTCGCACTGCTCATGCTGTTCCCGCTGGCGTGGTTCCTGCTGTCCTCGTTCAAGCCCGGCAGCGAGCTCTTCAGCTACCCGCTGTCGTTCTTCCCCAAGGAGTGGACGCTCGACGGCTACTCCGCGGCGCTCGAGCGCATCGACTTCGCGCGCTACTTCTTCAACACGGCGCTCGTCGCGTCGATCACGACGGTCCTGACCGTGTTCCTGTGCGCGACGACCGGTTACGCGCTGGCGAAGTACAAGAACCCCTGGCTGAGCGTCCTCGGCCTGTTCATCCTCTCGATGACGATGCTCCCGGGCGAGGTCATCCTCAACCCGATGTTCATCGTCATCCGCGACCTCGGTCTCTACAACCAGCTCGCCGGTGTGATCATCCCCTCGATCGTCACCCCGACCGGCGTGTTCATGTTCCGTCAGTTCTTCATCACCATCCCCGACGAGCTCATGCAGGCGGCGCGGATCGACGGCGCGAGCGAGTACGGCATCTTCTTCCGTATCATGCTGCCCCTGGCGCGCCCCATCGCGTTGACCCTGGCGATCATGTCCTTCCAGTGGCGTTGGAACGACTACATCTTCCCGCTCATCATCCTCGGTGACCCCGAGCAGTTCACGCTCCAGATCGCCCTGCGGGCGCTGGTCGGTGCCGAGAACATCGAGTGGACGATCCTGCTGTCGGCATCCGTGCTGTCGATGATCCCGCTCGTGGCGCTCTACCTGGTGTTCCAGAAGTACGTCACCTCGTCGAACATCAACGCGGGACTGAAGGACTGATGCCCTCGCGGGACCACCTCGTCCTGGAACGCGTCGACCGCTTCATCGGGGAGTACCTCGATGACGCGGTCGTCGCGGATCGTCGTCCCCTCCGGGTGTCGGCCTGGCAGGTCCCCGACCACGGGGATCTGCCGGGCGAACCGGTGTCGGTGGAACAGATGCGGCAGGACGCCGCCTTCGCCCCCGTCGAGCCCGGGCACCGCTGGGGCCGCGCCTGGGGCACGACGTGGTTCACCGTCGAGGGCGAGGTGCCGTCCGCATGGGCCGACCGGGACGGTCGCATCGAGCTGTCGCTCGACCTCGGCTTCTCGCAGGCCAAGCCCGGATTCCAGTGCGAGGGTCTCGTCCGCACGCCCGGCGGGACCGTGGTGAAGGGGCTCGAGCCGCGCAACCACCACGTGCCCGTGACGAGCGCCCCCGGCGAGCACGTCGCGTTCACGATCGAGGCGGCCGGGAACCCAGACCTCTCGGGCGGCGACGACTTCAAGAGCCCCCTCGCCTTCGCGCCGACGCCGCTCGGCGACCCCGCCACGGCGGGCGCCGATCCGCTCTACCGGCTCGGCCGCATGGAGCTGCGCCTCGTCGACGAGACGGTCGAACGCCTCCGCCGCGAGGTCATCGTGCTGGTCGGCCTCGCCCGCGAACTCGTCGACTCCGACCCGCGCCGGTCCCGCATCCTCGACGGCCTCGAGCGCGCGCTCTACACGATCGACCCCGACGCGCCGGCCGCGGGGGCAGCGTCCGCGCGGGGCATCCTCGCTCCCCTGCTCGCGGCGCCAGCGGCCGCATCCGCCCACCGCATCACCGCGACGGGACACGCGCACATCGACTCGGCGTGGCTGTGGCCGACCCGCGAGACGGTGCGCAAGGTCACGCGGACCTTCGCCAACGTGCTCGAGCTCATGGACGCCGACCCCGAGGCCGTCTTCGTCAGCTCGGCGGCGCAGCACTTCGAGTGGGTGCGCCGGAGCGACCCCGAACTGTTCGAGCGGGTGCGGGCGCGCGTCGCCGAGGGCCGTTTCATCCCGGTCGGCAACATGTGGGTCGAATCCGACGTGAACATGCCCTCGGGCGAATCCCTCGCCCGCCAGCTGCTGACCGGTACGCGCTTCTTCGAGGAGCACTTCGGGGCGCGCAGCGACGTCGGCTGGCTACCGGACTCGTTCGGGTTCCCCGCCGGGCTCCCGCAGCTGCTGCGCGGCGCGGGCCTGGAGTGGTTCTTCACGCAGAAGATGTGCTGGAACGACGTCGACACGATGCCGCACCACTCCTTCGTGTGGGAGGGCCTCGACGGCTCGCGGATCTTCACGCACTTCCCGCCGAACAACACCTACAGCGGCGACATGCGCCCCACCGAACTCGCGCGCAGCGTCCGCAACTTCGCCGACCACGCCGACAGCTCCCGCTCGCTCATGCCGTTCGGCTTCGGCGACGGCGGCGGCGGCCCGACTCGCGAGATGATGACCGACGCCCGGCTGCAGGCGGACCTCGAGGGCTCCCCCACGGTCGCCTTCGGCACGCCGCGCGAGTTCTTCGTCGAGGCCGCCGCCGAACCGGCGGACCCGCCGGTGTGGTCGGGCGAGATGTACCTGCAGTTCCACCGCGGCATCTACACGTCGCAGATGCGCACCAAGCGCGGCAACCGGCGCAATGAGGCCCTGCTCGTCGAGGCGGAGCACTGGAGCGCGGCGGCCGCGGTGCGGCGCGGCATCCCCTATCCGGCGGCCGAGCTCGACGAGCTCTGGCGGGAGGTGCTGCTGCTGCAGTTCCACGACATCCTGCCCGGCAGCGCGATCGCCTGGGTGCACCGCGAGGCGGAGCGCTCGCATGCCGAGACGACCGACCGGCTCGAGCGGATCATCGCGGATGCCGTCGCCGCCCTCGTGGGCGACGGTTCGGAACGCCTGGCGCTCAACCCCGCCGCGGCCGCCTTCCGCGGGATCGCCGCGGGCGGCGCGGGCCCCGCACCGCAGCCGACGACGGCGACGGCTGAGCCCGTCGAGGGCGGCTTCCGGCTGCGCTCGGACCTGATCGACGTCCTGATCGGCCCCGACGGCACCCTGCGGAGCGTCGTCGAGCTCGCCACCGGGCGCGACCTCATCCCGGCCGGCCACCGCGGCGGCCTGCTGCAGCTCCACGTCGACGCCCCGTCGAAGTGGGACGCGTGGGAACTCGACGCCTCGTACCGCCTGTCGACCACCGACGTCGACGGCGGCACCGCCGAGTTGGTCGACGGTGTCGTCCACGTCGTGCACCCTCTGCCGAACGGCACCGCCGAGCAGTGGATCGACCTCCACCCCGAGGGCGGCGCCGTCCGCATCCGGACCCGCGTCGAATGGCACGAGCGGCATCGACTGCTGAAGCTCGCGTTCCCCGTCTCGGTGCACGCGCAGGATGCCGCCTACGAGACGCAGTTCGGCCACGTGCGCCGGCCCCTGCACACCAACACGTCGTGGGACGAGGCGCGCTACGAGGTCTGCGCGCACCGGTGGGTGCACGTGGGCGAGCCGGGCACCGGCGCCGCGATCGTGAACGACGGCATGTACGGGCACGACGCGACGCGCACCACCGACGCGGACGGCACCGTCACGACGGTGCGCCAGTCGCTGCTGCGCGCGCCGAGGTTCCCCGACCCCGACGCCGACCAGGGCGTGCACGAGTTCACGTCCGTCTTCGCCCCCGCCGAGACCACGACGGATGCCGCCCGCTGGGGCTCGCTCGTCGGTTCGCCGCTGCGCGAGGTCACCGGCGCCGCGCCCGTCGCCCCACTCGTGACGAGCACCGTGCCCGGCATCGTCGTGTCGGCTGTCAAGCTCGCCGCCGACGGCAGCGGCGACCTCGTCGTGCGCGTCTTCGAGCAGCGCGGTGCCCGCACCGGCGGCATCCTGCGGTTCGACGTCCCCGTCGCGGCGCTCGAGGTGTGCGACCTCGTCGAGACCGTCGGGCGCGGCCGCACCGAGGCCGCGCACCTGGACGGCGACACCACCGTCCGCCTCGATCTGCGCGCCTTCGAGGTCGTCACCCTGCGCGCCCGCCTGCACCGACCGGAGCCGTCATGACCCCCGACCGCATCGACACCGACCAGACCGACACCTTCATCGCGGACGTGATCGCCGCGGCGGATGCCGAGGCCGCACGGCTCCTGCAGTCGCCGGCCGACGTGTCGACGGCGCCGCTCGGCCCGCACCGCGAGTCGATGCGCCGGGCGAAGCTGCTGACGGCGGTCTTCCTCGAAGAGGGTTCGGCGTTCGCCGGTTCGCCCGCCGTCGTCGAGCTGGCCGAGACGTACGCGCGGATCCTGCACGACCTGCAGTCCCCCACGGGCCTGTTCCTCGGCGGCGACAACCTGGAGTCCCCGCCCGACACGGGCTTCACGATCAACGACCTGGGCGACATCCTCGAGCTGGCCCGGCGGTCGGGCGACACGCGCCTCGACCGCGTCGCCGAGGTGCTCGGCGGCATCGCCGACCGTGCGGCGCCGGCGCTGCTGGCGGGTGGCGTGCACACGCCCAACCACCGGTGGGAGCTCAGCGCGGCGCTCGTGCGCCTGCACCGGCACCGCCCCGACGCGCGCCTCGAGGCGCGGGCGCGCGAGTGGCTCGCGGAGGGCGTCGACATCGACGCCGACGGCCTGTACTCCGAGCGCAGCGCGAACTACGCGGTGTACGTGTCGAACCCGTCGCTGCTCGTGATCTCGGACGTCCTCGACCTGCCCGAGCTCCGCGACGTCGTCGCGCGCAACCTCGAGTCGACGCTCGGCCTCATCCATCCGGACGGCTCCGTCGAGACGGTCCACTCGCGCCGGCAGGATCAGCGCGAGCCCCGGTTCCCGCTGGCGCCGTACGCCTTGCACTACCGGCAGCTCGCCCTCGAGACGGGGCGCGGCGACCTCGCCTGGGCGGCGCGGGTCGCGGCATCCGCTGCCGTCATCGACCCGCAGACGGCGCTCGCCGACATGCTGCTGCACCCGGCGCTGCGCGAGCCGCTGCCGGCGGCGACACCGCCGGCCGACCGGGCCCGGAACGTCTGGCCGGTCTCAGGACTCGTCATCGACCGCACCCCCGATCGCGAATTGACCGTCTTCGGCGGGTCGGACTACGCGGTCGCGCGACGCATCCGCTCGGGGCTCGCGAGCAACCCGACGTTCCTCCGGATGTTCGCGGGCGATGCCGTGCTCGAGTCGGTGCGCCTGTCGCGGCACTTCTTCGGGCTCGGGCCGTTCCGCGCCGACCGCATGACGGTGGACGAGAACCGGATCGTGCTCGAGGAGCACCTCTCCCCCGCCTACTTCGGACCGATGGATGCCGCGCACCGCCGCCCGGGCGGCGACTACCGCGTCGTCGACGAGGGACGATTCTCGGCGGCGATGTCGTTCGACGAGCGGCCGCGCCACGAGGTGCCGCTGCGCACCCGGATCGAGCTCGTGCCGACCGAGGACGGTGTCGAACTGACGCTCGAGACGGACGGGCCGATCTGCGCCTGGAACCTCGAGTTCGCCTTCCGCGCGGGCGGCGCGTTCGAGGGCGTCACGGCCGCCGCCGACGGCACCGCCGTCCTCACGTCGGGGTCGGCCCGCTACCGCGTGGGCGCCGATGCGATCGCGGTCGGACCGGGCACCGGTTCAACCGCCGCGGCCGGGTACCTGCCCGGGGAGGACTACGACTACCTGGGCGGCACCGATGCGCTCGGCGGTCCGCGCCTCTACGTGACGGGCACGACGCCCGGCCGCGCGACGGTCACCCTCCGCCGCGTGCGCTGACTCAGCGGCGGCGGTGCGGGACCGCGACGACGGCGAGCACGGCGCAGCCGAGCGCGGCGGGGAGCAGCGGCGGCAGCATCCACGTCAGGATCACGACGAGCGCGACGGCCGCGACGTAGAAGGCCAGCGCGTGGACGTCGCCGCGGGTGATCGCCGGAACGTCACGCACCGCCTGACGCCATCCCGTCGATGGCTCCCATGCGCCCGCCGCGACGAGCAGCGCGACGGCGAGCGCGGCGAGACCCGTCCACCCGACCGCCTCGATCACGACGCCGCCCGGCAGCATCCCGGTGCGGGCGAGCAGGATGTCTACGCCCAGCACCGCCGCGATGACGAGCGCGACGAGCCCGACGACGGCGCCGCCTACCAGCCCCGCGCGGACGTCGCGCCAGAACAGTCCGAGCCGCGAGTCCTCGGCGGCGACGTACCGTCCGAGATGACGGATGCCGGCGGCCAGCGCCACCGGCAGTGTCACGACCAGCGCGCCGACGACCAGGACGAGGAGCCCGATGAGCAGGACCTCGCCGAACAGCGCGAACTTCGCTGCGGCGCCCGGGAACCTCGCCGGCGGACGCTCCTCGAGCACGGGACCGCTTCCCGACCGATCGGCGCGCACGGCGGCGCGCTCGGCGCGTCGGTCGGCACGGGTCCCGGACACGATCAGCCCTTGAGGCCCTGGGTCGCGACGCCGTCGACGAGGAACCGCTGGAACACCAGGAAGAAGAGCAGCACCGGGACGAGCGCGAGGAACGAAGCCGTGACCGTCGCGCCGAAATCGCTCGTCGAGGACTGGTCGTTGTAGAGGCGCAGCGCGATCGGGAGCGGGTAGTTCTCGGGGCTCGTGAGGTACAGGAGCGGACCCAGGAAGTCGTTCCACGACCAGATGAACGCGAAGATCGCGCACGTGATCAGCGCCGGCTTCACGAGCGGCAGGATGATCGCCCAGAAGATGCGGACGTGGCCGGCGCCGTCGATACGCGCCGCCTCGTCCATGTCGCGCGGCATCTGCCGCATGAACTGGACGAGCAGGAACACGAAGAACGCCTCGGTGGCGAGGAACTTCGGCAGGATCAGCGGCCAGAACGTGTCGACGAGGCCCAGGTTGTTGAACAGGATGTACTGCGGGATGATCACGACGTGGAACGGCAGCAGCAGCGTGCCGATCATCGCCGCGAACAGGATGCCGAGTCCCTTGAACTGGATGCGGGCGAACGCGTAGGCGGCCAGGGCGCTCGAAAGCACGGTGCCGACGACTGCCGAGACGGCGAGGACGAGCGAGTTCCAGAAGAACTGACTCAACGGCACCCCGGCGATCCCCTCGAAGACCTTCGCGTAGTTGTCGAGCGACGGTGAGTTCGGGATCAGTCCGGAGTTCTGCCCGAACTCGGAGTTCGGCTTGAGCGTCGAGACCGCGAGCCAGACGAGCGGGTAGAGCACGAGGGCGGTCAGCGCGATGAGGACGACCAGCCAGATGACGGTCTGCCAGGTCTTGCGCTTCACGCGGCGTCGCGGCGGGTTCGCGATGACCTGCTGCGCGGCGAAGACCGGGGTGGATGCCGCGCCCGAGGTCGTGGTGACGTTGGAGGTGCTCATCGGTTGTCTCCGGCGTAGTGCACCCAGGAGCGCTGGGTGCGGAAGAGGATGAAGGCGATGATCGCGACGACGACCAGGAGGACCCAGGCGATCGCGGCGGCGTACCCCATCTGGCCGTCGGCGAAGCCGCGCTTGTAGAGGTACAGCGTGATGAAGTTCGTCATGCCCGCGGGGCCACCCGAGCCGTTGGAGATGATGTACGCCGACGCGAACACCTGGAACGCGCCGATGAGCCCGAGCAGCAGGTTGAAGAAGATGACCGGCGACAGCATCGGCAGCGTGACCGCGCGGAACCGGTGCCAAGGCCCGGCGCCGTCCATCTCGGCGGCCTCGTAGAGCTCCTTGGGCACCTGCTTGAGGCCGGCGAGGAAGATGACCATCGTCGCGCCGAACTGCCAGATGGAGAGGATGATCATCGCGGGCAGGACGAGGCCGGGGTTGCCGATCCAGCCGCCGAGGTCGATGCCGAGGAACGACAGCGACGAGTCGACCGGACCGTCGGACCCGAACATCGCACGCCAGACGATGGCGACCGACACGGATCCGCCGATGAGGGACGGGGCGTAGAAAGCGGAGCGGAAGAAGCCGGAACCCTTGTCGCGGAAGTTCAGCAGCATCGCCACGAGGAGCGCGGCGATGAGGGTGATCGGGGTGCCCACGAGGACGTAGATCAGGGTGATCTGCGCCGACTGGATGAACTGCGGGTCGTTCGTGAAGAGTCGGACGTAGTTGTCGATGCCGATCCAGCGCGGCGGCTGGAAGATGTTGTACCGCGTGAACGACAGGTAGAGCGAGTACGCCATCGGGAGGATCGTCAGCCCGAAGAAGCCGATGAGCCACGGGACGAGGAACCCGTAGCCGGCGAGGGTCTCACGCCGGGCGCGGGCACGCTGGGTGGGACGGCTGAGGTTCTCGGGGCGGCGGCTGTTCGCGAGGGCGCGACGTCGCTTGTCTCCGGTGACGATGACCCTCGTCGCGGTGGTGCTCACGGGCTGCTCCAGGTGTCGGGACGGTCGGACGGCGTGGGTCCGGGTGCGGCAGCACCCGGACCCACCGTCGGTCACTGGTTGAGGACGACGTCCATCTCGGTGAAGAACTGGGAGACGGCCTCGTCGACGGTCATGGTGCCGAAGTTCAGCTCCACTCCGAGCTGGCGGAACTTCTCCTCGAGGGTGCCATAGCCGACGATCGGGACGGGAGGAGCGTCGCCGAGGCGGTCGGCGATGGATGCCTCGTAGTCCTTGACCTGCTGGCTCAGCGGGTCGAGCTCCGCGGCGGCCAGGGCCGTCTCGGAGGCGGGCAGGCCGCGATTCGTCCCGAAGATCTCGCCGGACTCCGGGGAGTTGACGAGGAAGTTCACGAGAGTGGCGGCGGCCTCCGGCTCGTCGGTGTTGGCGGCGATGGAGTGCAGCATCGAGGGCTTGAGGTACAGGTCCTTCGCCCCTTCCTCCGTCACGGGCGGGGCGACGAGCCCGAGCTCGGTGTACCCCTCGCCCAGGTTGCCGAGGTATCCGGCGCCGAAGTTGTCCCACGTGAGCTCGCTGGCGGTCTGCGCGGTGTCGAAGCCACCGAGCGGCGCCGCCTCTTCGACGGTCTGCTGCGGGATGCCGATGCCGTCACGGATGGACTGGCCCTCTTCCCAGAATGCCTTCAGACGCGCCTCGTCGAAGCCGGGCTCGCCGTCCTCCGTGAAGAGGTTGCCGCCTTCGGCGCGCAGCTGGAGCTCGAAGTTTTGGATGCGGCCGGTGTAGTCGCCGCCTCCCCAGTACTCGCCGCCGCCCGCGTCCGTGATGTCCTTCATCCACGCCGTGTAGTCCTCCCAGGACCCGCCGGCGAACTCGTCGACCCCGGCCTTCTCGAGCAGGACGGGGTTCGTGAACAGGCCCCACGCATTCGTGGAGGTCGCGATGCCGTAGGTGGTGTCGTTCACAACGCCGATGTCGAGGATGTTCTGCGGCAGCGGGTCGGTCTCGATGATGCCGCCGAGGTACGGGTCGAGGTCGAGCAGGAGCCCGTTCTCGGAGTACTGACGCAGGTACGAGTAGTCGAACTGCATGACGTCGGGCAGGTTCTTACCCGCAGCCTCGGTCTGGCGCTTCTCCCAGAACTCGGGGAAGGCGAGGAAGCTCGAGTTGACGGTGATGTTCGGGTACTTCTCGTTGAACGCGTCGATCGCCTTGTTGTAGAGGTCGGCGCGGACGTCGTTACCCCAGAAGGCGAGGTCGATCGTGACCTTCTCGTCGGGGTCGTAGGTGCCGGCCGGCTCCGGGGAACCGGCGCATCCGGCGAGGGCGATGGCCGAGCCCGTCGCGAGGGCGACGGCGGCGAGCGCGCGTTTGCTGATGAACATCTTTGTCCTCTCTCGAACGTCCGTGTTGCGAGTGCTGGTGGACGTCATGGTCCGTGATCGCGCGCTCCTGGTGCATCGGACCGGGTCCGCGGGAAAGCGCTTGCCTTGCACCTTAGCGGGAATTGAAACGTTTTTCAAGGGATGTCTGTGACCGGTCCCAGTGTACCTTGCGGGCCGCAGCGAGCACTATTGACACGTTTCATCGCCGCAGCTACGCTCCCCGGAAAGCGCCTTCCACTCGCGAGTGGTGTGCGCGACGGACGAGGAGGTCGATGAACGATGAGCGCGCAGTCGGGCGGTATGGGGTGGGCCCTGCGCATTCACGCCGCCTGCGATTGGGTGCTCTGGGCGCTCCGACTGAACCTGCTCTGGATCGTCTTCACGCTCGCCGGCGGTGTCCTCCTCGGGGCCGCCCCGGCGGCGGTCGCCTCCGCTCATGTCACCCGTCGTCGCCTGCGCGGCGAGCTCTTCCCCGTCTGGGGGGAGTTCGCCCGCACCTGGCGGCAGGAGTTCGTCCCCGCCAATCTCGTCGTCGGCCCGGCACTGGTGGTCTCGACGCTCCTCGCGATCCGCGCGACCTCGCTCGTCGTCAGCGGAGCGAGCGACCTCGCGTCGTTCGTCGTCATCGCGGCGGGCTGCTTCGCTGTCACCCTCACCGCGGTCCTCGTCCCGCTCTACGTGCACTACGACCTGGCCCCGCTCCGCTACCTGCTGACGGCATCGCGCTGGCTGCTGCGCAACCTCGCCCACGGTCTCATCCTGCTGGCAGTGGCCGTCCTCATCTGGGCTGTCAGCGCCGCCCTCCCCGGCCTCCTCCCGTTCGTCTCCGTCGGCGCCTGGCTGTCGGCGAGCACCGCTTTGTGCCTGGCCTTCTTCGCAGCGAACGACGAGGCGCTCGCTGAGCAGGGCGAGCGCGCCCCCGTCGCCGCGGGAACGGCCGCCTGACGCGGCATCCCACTTTCCCTCTTCACGACCGATCGACCCCACACCGAACGAAGGAGTTCCCATGCACAACCGCACGCGCCTCGCGGCGGCCGCGCTCGTGACCGCCGGCGCCGTCGCCCTCGCCGGCTGTTCCGGAGGAGGCGGAGGCGAGTCCGAGTCGCTCGACTCCCTCTCGATCATGGCCCCGTACCTCGTCACCAACGCCCCGAGCGACGACAACCCGATCCTCGACGAACTCGAGGACATCGCGGGCGTCGACCTCGACATCACGTGGGTGCCGAACTCGTCGTACGGCGACAAGACGAACATCACCCTCGCCGGCGACGACATCCCGCACGTGATGGTCATCCAGGGCAAGGATCCGGGCTTCGTGAAGAACGCACAGGCCGGCGCCTTCTGGGACCTGACCGACCACCTCGACGACTACCCGAACCTGAAGACGACCTTCCCCGAGGTGCAGGAGGCCTCGAGCATCAACGGCAAGGTCTACGGCATCTTCCGAGCCCGCGACGTCATGCGCGCGGCCGTCATCGTGCGCAAGGACTGGCTCGAGAAGCTGGGGCTCGATCTGCCGAAGACGACCGACGACCTGTACGAGGTCGCGAAGGCCTTCACCGAGAACGACCCCGACGGCAACGGACAGAAGGACACGTACGGCATCGTCATCCCGAAGTGGCCCGGCCCGATCGGCAGCAGCAGCCCCTACGACGTCATGGAGACCTGGTTCGGCGCCGGCAACCGCTGGACCGAGCGGGACGGCGAGCTCGTGCCGAGCTTCACGACCGACGAATGGCTGGACGCCGTCGACTACGAGAAGCGCCTCGTCGACGAGGGGCTCGTCAACGGCGACTACGCGACGTTCGACTCCGCCAACTGGAACGAGCCGTTCCTCAACGGCAAGGGCGGCATCATCATCGACGTCCACTCGCGCGCGGGTGTGCTGATGAGCCTGTTCAAGGAATCCGACCCCGAGAACTTCGAGAAGTACGTCGACGTCACCGGCAACCTCATCGGTCCCGACGGTGAACTGCACGCCCACCCGACGACCGGGTACAGCGGCTTCCTCGCGATCCCGAAGGCGAAGGTCCGCACCGAGGAGCAGCTGAAGACGGTGCTGGGCGTCCTCGACAAGCTCAACTCGTCCGAGGCCGGCCCTGTGCTGAACAACGGCATCGAAGGCGAGACGTACACCCTCGACGGCGAGCTCGCCGTCCCCGTCGACGACGCCCCGCAGGAACTGAAGGACGCCGTCCTCAGCTACTCGCAGCTCGGCACGAACGTGGCCGGCTTCCAGGGCTACCTGCCCAAGCAGGCATCCGACTACGAGCAGGAGATGTACGACAAGCGCAAGGCCATCGAGGAGGCGGACCTCGCGGCCGCCGAGTACGACCCGGCCGCACCGTACGTGTCCGAGACCTACGTGGCCCAGGGCGCCCAGCTCGACACGATCGTGTCGGATGCCCGCATCCAGTACATCGCCGGACAGATCGACCGCGCCGGCCTCACCGCCGCGATCGACCGCTGGCGTTCGAGCGGTGGCGACAAGGTCATCGCCGAGATCAACGAGTTGGCCTCGCAGGCCGACTGAGCCGAGTGGGGCGGATGCCGCATCCGCCCCACTCCCTCTCGAACAGGATCCGACATGGTTGTCCTCGATCGCTCGGTCGCCGCGACCGAAGCCCTGGTGGTCCCGCCGCGCAAGCGCCGCCGAGGTGTGCGTGTGCACTTCACGCAGTTCAAGTGGCTGTATCTGCTGCTGCTGCCCGGGATCGTCTACTTCGCCTTGTTCCGCTACGGGCCGATGTACGGCGCGATCATCGCATTCAAGGACTACGTGCCCTTCCTCGGCATCGCCGACAGCCAGTGGGTCGGCACGGCGCACTTCGAGGCGTTCTTCGCCAGCCCGGACTTCCCGCGGCTCCTCGCGAACACGCTGATCCTGGCGCTGCTGAGCCTGCTGATCGCCTTCCCGCTCACGATCATCGTGGCGATCCTGCTCAACGAGCTGCGGGTGACGCTGGTCAAGCGCAGCGTGCAGACCCTCATCTACATCCCGCACTTCCTGTCGTGGACCGTCGTCGCGTCGCTGACCTACTTGCTGTTCGCCCTCGATGTCGGGCCGCTGTTCCAGCTGATCAACAACGTCTTCGGCACGAACGTGGACTTCCTCACCGACCCGGCGTGGTTCCGGCCGATCATCGTGCTGCAGGACATCTGGAAGAACACCGGCTGGGGGACGATCATCTTCCTCGCCGCGCTCGCGAGCGTGGACCAGGAGCAGTACGAGGCCGCCATCATCGACGGCGCCGGCCGCTTCCAGCGGGTGTGGCACATAACGCTGCCCTCGATCATGCCGACGGTCGTCGTGATGCTCGTGCTGCAGATGGGACAGGTGCTCAACACCGGCTTCGAGCAGATCTACCTCATGACCAACTCGCTCAACCGCCAGGTGGCGGACGTGTTCGACACCTACGTCTACTTCATGGGCATCACGCAGGGCAGCTACAGCTACAGCACCGCGGTCGGGCTGTTCAAGGCCCTCGTCGGTGTCGTGCTGATCTTCGGCGCCAACTGGGTCGCGCGCCGCTTCAACCAGACGGGGATCTTCTGATGGCACGCGAGAAGTACCGCTTCAACACTCCCGCCGGGCGGGTGTTCGACGTCGTCAACGTCGTCTTGCTGAGCCTGCTCGGGATCGTCGCCCTGCTCCCGTTCGTGTACGTCACCGCGGGATCCTTCGCGACGGAGTCCGAGCTCGCGACGCGGTCGTTCTTCGTCTGGCCCGAGACGTTCAGCCTTCGCGCCTACGAATCGATCCTGACGAGTCCCGCGTTCCTGCGAGCCATGGTCACGACGATCCTGGTGACGGCGGTGGGCACCGTCATCCAGCTCCTCCTCACCGCCTCGATGGCGTACCCGCTGTCGAAGGCGAACCTGCCCGGACGCCGCGTGATGCTCTCGCTCATCGTCTTCACGATGGTGTTCTCGGGCGGCATGATCCCGACCTTCCTCATGGTGAAGGACCTGGGCCTGCTCGACACCTACTGGGCGCTGATCCTGCCGATGGCGATCAACCCGTTCAGCCTCATCATCATCAAGAACTTCTTCCAGCAGCTGCCGAACGAGCTGGAGGAGTCGGCGAAGATCGACGGCGCCAACGAGCTGCAGACGCTGTGGAGCGTCATCCTGCCGCTGTCGAAGCCCGTCCTCGCGACCTTCGCGTTGTTCTATGCCGTCGGCATCTGGAACGACTTCATGTCGCCGCTGCTCTACCTCAACGACAACTCGATGTGGACGCTGCAGATGTTCCTGCGACAGGTGACCGTCGCGACCGACCTCTCCATCGTCGAGGCCGACCCGAGCCAACTGCCGCCGGCGCAGGGCATCAAGTTCGCCGTCATCGTCGTGGCGACGCTGCCGATCCTGCTGTTCTACCCGTTCCTGCAGAAGCACTTCGCGAAGGGCATGCTCATCGGGTCGGTCAAGGGATGACGCTCCTCTACCGCAACCCCCTGTCGGACCCCGGCGACATCGCCGATTGGGTCGCGGAGGGGCCGGTCGCGGCGGCGACGTCGGACGGTGCACTGCAGCTCTCGTCAGCCGGGGGCGACGACGACCACTGGACGCTCTGGTGTCCCGAGGAGCTGCCCGACGGCATCCGGATCTCGTGGGACTTCTCGCCGCGGACCGAGCCCGGCCTCGCGATGCTCTTCTTCGGGGCGCGTGCGGCCACGGGCGGCGGGATCTTCGACGACGGCGTCGCCCGGCGCACCGGCGCGTACCCCGAGTACCACTCGGGCGACATCCGCACGCTGCACGTCTCGTACTTCCGCCGCCGGTGGGAGGACGAGCGGGCGTTCCACACCTGCAACCTGCGGAAGTCCCCGGGCTTCCACCTCGTCGCGCAGGGCGCGGATCCCCTGCCGCCGGTCGCCGACGCGGCCGGCCGCTTCTACCGGATCGCCGTCGAGAAGGACGGCGACCTCGTCTCGTTCGGCGTCGACGGCCTACCCCTGTTCACCTGGCGCGACGACGGGACGATCGGTTCCTTCGTCGGCGGCGGCCGCCTCGGCTTCCGTCAGATGGCGCCCCTCACCGCGTGCTACCGCGACCTGGAGGTCCACTCCCTATGACCGTCCCCCTCCGCTGGCTCGACGACACCCCGCCGGCACGACTGTCTGCCGGCGTCACGTGGGGCAGTCCGCTGCCGCGCGGCGCGACGTCGTCCCTCGATGCGCTGCGACTGCGGGGCGTCGACGGCGCTCCCGTGCCGGCCCAGTTCTGGCCGCTCGCGACGTGGCCGGACGGCTCCCTCAAGTGGGTGGGTGCGGCGATCGGGGCGACGGATGCCCCCGGCGAGTACGAGCTCCGGATGGATCCGGATGCCGCGGCCCCCGCATCCGAGCAGGCGATCACCGTGCAGGCGACCGAGGGTGCGCTCACCGTCGACTCCGGCGTCGTGCGCGTGCGGTTCGGTGACGCGGGCGGCGACACCCTCGTCCGATCGATCGAGCGCAACGGGGTCGTGGTCGGCGAGCACCTGCACTTGGTGAGCCTGCTGCAGGACGAGGTGAGCGAGGACGGCTCTACCGGTCCGCGCGCGCACTTCCGCTCGCAGGTCGACGCGGTCCACCTCGAACAGGACGGCCCGATCCGCGCGGTCGTGAAGATCGACGGGCATCACCGCAGCGACGACGGCACCCGCGAGTGGCTGCCGTTCACGGTCCGGTTCGTGCTCGCCGCGGGGAGCGACCGCCTCCGGATCGTGCACTCGTTCGTCTGGGACGGCGACGCCGCAGCCGACTTCCTCGCCGGGCTCGGTGTGCGGGCGACCGTGCCGCTGCGGACGGAGCCCCACGACCGGCACGTCCGGTTCGCGGGAGCGGACGGCGGCGTCTTCGCCGAGGCCGTCCGAGGCGTCACGGGACTGCGGCGCGACCCGGGGGCGGAGGTCCGGGCGGCACAGATCGCCGGCCGGGCGACCCCGCCCGTGTCGGAGTGGGCGCCCGAGGTCGCCTCGCGTCTGCACCTCGTGCCGACCTGGGCCGACGTCACCCTCACCCAGCTGAGCGCCGACGGGTTCGGCATCCGCAAGCGCACCGCGCCCGGCCACGCGTGGATCGATGCCGGCGCGGGGACGCGATCGGAGGGCTACGTCTCGCTGAGCGATCCGCAGGGTGGCATCGGCCTCGGGGTGCGCTCGTTCTGGCAGTCGCACCCCGGGCAGCTCGACATCCGCGACGCGACGACCGAGCGCGCGAGCGTGACGGTCTGGCTGCACTCCCCCGAGGCGCGGCCGATGGACATGCGGTTCTACCACGACGGTCTCGGGCAGGAGGACTACGCGAGTCAGCTCGACGCGCTCGAGATCACCTACGAGGACTACGAGCCGGGGTTCGGCGACGCCCACGGCATCGCGCGCACGCACGAGCTCGTGCTCGTCGCCTACGCCGCGACGCCGACCGCGGCGGAGTTGGCCGACGACGTCGCCCACCTGCAGCGGCCCCCGCTGCTGCAGCCGACGCCCGCGCACCTGGCGTCGGTGGGCGTCTTCGGCGACTGGGCCCCCGTGGACCGATCGACACCCGTACGCGCCGAGATCGAGGACAGCCTCGACTTCCTGCTCGAGTTCTATCTCGGACAGGTCGACCAGCGCAGCTGGTACGGGTTC
The DNA here is from genome assembly GCF_001644225.1 of Microbacterium oleivorans. GTDB lineage: Bacteria > Actinomycetota > Actinomycetes > Actinomycetales > Microbacteriaceae > Microbacterium > Microbacterium gawkjiense. The sequence goes on from NZ_LSTV01000002.1 coordinate 67,492, forward strand.
TGGAACCACGGCGACGTCATGCACGCCTACGACAGCGACCGCCACACGTGGCGTTACGACGTGGGCGGTTACGCGTGGGACAACAGCGAACTCTCCCCCGACCTGTGGCTCTGGTATTCGTACCTGCGCACCGGCCGGGCCGACGTGTTCCGTTTCGCCGAGGCGATGACCCGGCACACCGGTGAGGTCGACGTCTACCACCGGGGCCGCTGGGCGGGGCTCGGCTCGCGTCACAACGTGCAGCACTGGGGGTGCAGCGCGAAGCAGCTGCGCATCAGCAGTCCGATCTATCGCCGCATCTTCCACTTCCTCACGGCGGACGAGCGTGTGGGAGATCTGCTCACCGAACTCCGCGACAGCGACGAGCGCTTCCTCGACACCGATCCGACCCGCAAGGTGCGACCGGATGCCGCGACCTACCGCCCCGACCGCGGTGCCCTCGCCGTCGGGCTCGGCACCGACTGGGGCGCGCTCGCGGCGACGTGGCTCGCCGATTGGGAGCGCACGGGCAACGAGCGCTCGCGCGACCGGCTGCTCGGCACGATGGCCGACATCGCCGCCCTTCCGCAGGGATTCCTGACGGGCGAGGCGCTCTACGACCTGGATGCCGGCCGGTTCGACACGACGCGGGACCGGGTGTCGGTGTCGCACCTCAGCGCGGTCTTCGGTCTCGTCGAGGTCTGCAGCGAGCTCATCTCGCTTGTGGAGGTGCCCGGCTTCGCCGAGGCGTGGGAACGGTACTGCCGGCTCTACCTCGCCTCACCCGATGAGCAGGCGGCGGCGGTGGGCGCGCCGCTCAGCGGCATCCACCTCGAACAGGCGCACAGCCGGCTCGCCGCCTACGCGGCCGCGCGCAGCGACGACGAGGACCTCGCCGCGCTCGCGTGGCGCGCCTTCGAGGGGATGGGCGAGTGGCTCGTGCACCGTCGGGACTTCGCCCTCACGCGGATCGACCCGCCGCGCGTGCTGCGGCCGGTCGACGAGGTCGCGACGGTGTCGACGAACGACGCCGCCCAGTACGGTCTCGCCGCGATCCAGAACCTCGCCCTGATCGGGGACCGCCTGCCGGGCTAGACGGCGGCGAGTATGCCGTCGCGCACGACGAGCTCGACCCGGAGGACGGCGCTGCGGCGATCGTCGGGAACTCCCGGGTGCGTGAAGAAGTAGAACCACACCCTGTCGCCTTCGCGCACCGGGGCGCCGTGGTGGCCGAGGCCCGATCCCGGCACCTCGCCGGCGCCGAGGATGACGGCATCCGCTCCGCCCTGCCGCTGCCACGAGACCGCGTCGGCCGAGCGGTACACCCCCATGCCGCGCCACTCGTCGACGATCATCCACCAGGAGCCGTCGAGCTCGAACGCCGTCGGGCCCTCGTGCGGGCGGCCGGCGATGGCCGTGCCCTCCGAGCGCCAGTCGGCGAGGTCGTCGGAGACCGCGACCTTGGTGACGGAATCGGCGGCCTCGTCCTTGTACCAGAGGCGCCACCGACCGTCGGGCGTCCGAGCGACGCCGGCATCGATGACCCGATCGCTGTCGAGATCGAGCGGGCCGATCCGGCGCCACCGCGCGAGGTCGGTGGAACGGTACTCGACGATGCGACGGGCGTGCCCCGGCCACCGGTCGGGCACCCCGTCGATCTCGGTGAGGTACATCCGCCAACCGACGCCGTCGTTCACGACCTCGGGGGCCCAGTGGGTGCGATCCGTGCTCGCGGGCGGGCCGGCGGCATCCACCTCCAACCCGAGGGCGGTCGGCTCGAGGGTTCCGGCGTACGACCAGCGGATGCCGTCGGTCGACCGTGCGACGCCGATGCGGCTGCCGTGCACCCAGGCGACGCCGGGACCCGGGTCGGGGTGCGTCGCACGGCGCTGGGTGTAGAACATCCACCAGTCACCCGGCGCCGCGATCACGACGAGCGGGTCGGTCGCGCCGTCGTAGACGGGGTCGCGGTAGACCTCGATCATGCGAGTCCCGCCTGGGTGAGGTGCAGCTGGGCGTACCGGCCGCCGCGCTCGAGGAGCTCGTCGTGCGAGCCGCGCTCGACGATCCGGCCCCGCTCGAACACCACGATGAGGTCGGCCAGTCGCACGGTCGAGAGACGGTGGGCGACGACCAGAGTCGTGCGCCCCCTCATGAGGCGACCGAGGGCATCCTTCACGAGTTCCTCGGACTCGGGGTCGAGGGCGCTCGTGGCCTCGTCGAGCAGCAGGATGCGCGGGTCGCGGATGAGCGCGCGGGCGATCGCGAGGCGCTGACGCTGGCCGCCCGACAGGCGGGCTCCCCGCTCGCCGACGACGGTGTCCCACCCGTGCGGCTGGTCCTGCACGAAGTCCCACGCGTTCGCGTCGCGGAGGGCGCGCTCGATGCGCTCGTCGCCGACATCGCCGAGCCCGTAGGCGACGTTCTCTCGGATCGTGCCCTCGAACAGGACGGACTCCTGCGGCACGACCGAGACGAACCGGCGCACTGTGCGCAGGTCGAGCTCCTGCATGTCGTTGCCGTCGACGAGGATGCGACCCGATGACGGCCGGAGGAAGCCGAGGATCAGGTTCAGCATCGTCGACTTGCCCGACCCCGACGATCCGACGAAGGCGACGGTCGCGCCGGCGGGGATGTCCAGGTCGACGGCGTGCACCGCGTCCTCGTGGGCGCCGGGGTAGCGGTGCGACACCCGCGCGAGGGTGAGGTCGCCGATCACCCCGTCGACCCGACGCTTGCCGGCGTTCTGCTCGAGGTCGGGCTCCTGCAGCACCTCGGCGATCGAGCGGACCGACTCGAGACCACGGGCGCCCACCGGGATCAGCATGAGCAGCTGCGTGAGCCCCTGCGTCAGCAGCGTGAAGTACGTCGACAGCAGGACGACCTCACCCGGGGTGATGGGCAGGATGCCGGTCAGCGAGAAGATCGCGGCGAGGACGAGGCATCCCACCCCGAGCACCTGCATCGCGACCCACGACACCGACGCGACGTGGCCGTTGAGCATGTCGAGGTGAAGTCCGGCTCGGCGGACGCCGTCGGCACCGGTCGCGACACGCGTCACGGCGGTCTGCTCGAGCCCGTGCGCACGGGTGACCGGGATGAGCGAGGCCATCTCGCCGACGCGCGCCGAGAGGGTCTCGACCTCGCGGCGGAAGACCGCGTTGCGGGTGTGGGAGCGCCGGCGCATGGCGTAGCGGATGCCGATGGCGATCGGCACGGCGAGCGCGTAGACCGGGAGGAACTGCGGGACGGCGATCGCGGTCATCGTGAGGGCACCGATCATGACCATGGTCGCCGACAGGAGCGGATGCGTGACCTGCTGCAGCATGAGCTCGACGTTCTCGACGTCGCGGACCACCTTGGTCTGGACGATCGAGGAGCTGATGCGCGTGTGGTAGCCGATCGAGAGGGTCTGCAGCCGTTCGGCGAGCGCGTTGCGGAGATCGGCGCCGGTGTCGCGGACGACGGTCATGAAGCTGCGCGTGTAGAGGATGTGGTTCGGGTAGTTCTGCAGGAGCAGGACGGCGGCCACGACGAACCACCAGATGACGTCGGAGACCTTGCCCCGCCCCGCGACGATGTCGATGACGGCGGCCGTGATGACCGGCAGGAACCACAGCGGGATCTCCTTCGCCGCGAACGCGAGGATGGCGACGACCATACGACCGGGACGCCGCGCGAGCAGACGCAGCACGGATCGCGCCGGCCGGGCTCCGTCGATGAGGCCGGTTAAGTCGGAAAGCGTTTTCCGCATCATGGGATCCATCGTAGGTGCGGGGGTCGCGGGCGGGAACCCCCTGGCACGGCCGCGGCCCGCGGCCGGGACTATCGTGGACGCGATGACCACGCCCGGCCCCGCGCCCGACCCGCACGGCGAACTCCCGATCGACGGCGACATCGCCGATGCCGCGCGGCCGGTGCATCTCGCGTGGCCGTCGATCCTGCTCGTGCTCATCGGCGGGACCGTCGGCACGGCCGCCCGCGAGGGACTGTCGCTCGCGATCCCCTCGGTCGGCGGCATCCCCGTCGCGATCCTCGCGATCAACATCGTCGGCGCACTCTTCCTCGGGGCACTCCTCGAGGCCCTGGCGCGACGCGGGCCCGATCTCGGTCGCCGCCGCGCGCTGCGCCTGCTGCTCGGCACGGGGTTCGCGGGCGGGTTCACGACGTACAGTGCGCTCGCCGTCGACAGCGGCCTGCTGCTGACCGATGGCGACCCGATCGCCGGCATCCTGTACGCGGTCGGCACCGTCGTCGTCGGCGCTCTCGCGACTGTCGCCGGCATCGCACTCGGCGCGGCCCAGCACCGCAGGGCGGCGACCCGATGACGCCGGGCCTGTTCCTCGCCCTCTCGCTCGCGGGGGGCGTCGGCGCCGCGCTGCGTCTCGTGATCGACGGCGCCGTGAAGGCGCGTGTGCGCACGGCGCTCCCCGTCGGCACGCTCCTCATCAACGTGGCGGGCTCGTTCGTGCTCGGCGTGGTGACCGAGCTCGCCCTCGGCGGTGTCCTCGACGATGCCTGGCGACTCGTGATCGGCACGGGCCTGTGCGGCGGGTTCACGACGTTCAGCACGGCGAGCTTCGAGACGGTGCGCCTCGTGCAGGAACGCCGGTACGCGCTCGGCGCGATAAACGCGGTCGGGATGCTGGTGCTCGCCGTCGGGGCGGGGCTTCTCGGCATCCTGCTGGGTCGCGTCCTGACCCCCTGAGCCGGGACGGATGTCGCCGCGGAACGACACGGGGAAAGCGCTTGCTGGCATACTCGAAGGAGCCGACGAAGGAGTCCCCGTGACCGTCCCCCGACGAACCCGCATCGTCCTCGCCGGAGCCCAGGGCTTCGGCACCGTCCACCTCGAGAACCTGCGCCGCCTCGGCGAGCGCGTCGAGCTCGTCGCCGTCGCCGACCCGACCCCCGTACCGCCCGAGAACCTGCCCGCCGGCACGCAGGCGTTCGCCTCGCTCGCCGACGCGCTCGACGCCGTCGACGACATCCACGTCGTGATCGTCGCGACGCCGCTGCACACCCACGCGGCGCTCGCGGGACTCGTCGTCTCGCGCGGCATCGACCTGTACCTCGAGAAGCCGCCGGTGCTCTCGTCGAGCGACTTCGCCGTGCTGGCCGAGGCGGCCGCCGCCTCGGGGTCGCGGATCCAGGTCGGGTTCCAGAGCCTCGGCTCGCTCGCGATCCCCGCCCTCATCGCCGACGAGTTCGGACTCGGACCCATCCAGGCGATCGGCGCGGTCGGGCTCTGGTGCCGCGACCAGGCCTACTGGGCGCGCAGCCGCTGGGCGGGCCGCCGCACCCTCGACGGCTTCCCCGTGCTCGACGGCGTCGTCGCCAACCCGCTCGCGCACGCCACCGCGACCGCCCTCGCCGTCGCGCAGTCGACCTCGGCGTCGGACGTCAACCAGGTCACCGCCGACCTCTACCGCGCCAACGACATCGAGGGCGACGACACCAGCGTCATCCGCCTGTCGACCGGCCGCGGCATCCGCGTCACTTCCGCCCTCACCCTCTGCGCCGAGCAGGACGAGGACCCGTACGTCCTCATCCGCGGCACCCGCGGATCCGCGAAGTTCTTCTACACCGAGGACGTCGTCGAGACCGCCGACCGTCGCGTCGAGTTCGGCCGCATCGACCTCGTCGAGAACCTGCTCGACCACCGCGACCACGGCACGCCGATGCTCGCTCCGCTGCACGAGACCGGCGCGTTCGTCCGGGTGATGGATGCCGTCGCCGACACCGACCCCGTCGCGATCGATGCGGCGCACGTCAGCTGGAACGAGAGCGGCCCCTCCCCGCGGATCGTGCTGGCCGGCGTCCGCGACGCGGTCGAGCGCGCCGTCGACGCCGAGGCGACCTTCGCGGAGCTGCACCTGCCGTGGGCGGCGCAGACCGAACCCGCCGTTCTGGCGGACCTCGCCGCGTCGGACGCGGCGCCGCATCCGGTCGCCGTCCTCGTCGACGGCGCCGACGTGACCCGCTCGTCGAGCCCGCGGCCCTACCTCCACCCCGTCCGCACCCCCGTGGGTGTCGTCGTGACCGACATGCACCCGGCCGACCACGACTGGCACCTGGGCATCAGCGTCACGCTGCAGGACGTCTCGGGCGTCAACTTCTGGGGCGGTCGCACCTACACCCCCGGACGCGACTACGTGTGGCGCGACGACCACGGGCGCATCGTCGCGACGCGCGTCGAAGGCGCGGCATCCGCTCTCGAGGCCGAGTTCGCGTGGATCGGTCGCGACGGCGCGCACATGGTGACCGAGTGCCGACGGATGACGGTGGCCGAGGCCGGGCCCGGTGCGACCACGATCGACCTGTCGTTCGAGCTCACCACGCGGGCGGGCACGCTGCACCTCGGCGGCCCGGGCAGCAACGGCCGCGTCGGCGGCGGCTACGGCGGGCTGTCGTGGCGCCTGCCGGCCGCGTCGGACGTCGACGTCCGCACGTCGGCGGCGCGCGGGGAGGAGGCGGTGCACGGCACGGTCGCCCCCTGGCTCGCCTGGTCCGCGCAGTTCGAGGGCGGCCCTGCGACGGTCGCGATGGCGCCGCTCGATGAGGACTCGGCCGCCGACCCGTGGTTCGTCCGCGTCGCCGGGTACCCCGGGATCGGCGCGGCGCTCGCCTGGGACCGCGCGGTCACGCTGGCCCCCGGCATCCCCGTGTCGCGCTCGTACCGCCTGCTCGTCGCCGACGGCCGCCTGTCGGACGACGAGGTCGTCGCCGCTTTGCGGCTCGGCTGACGCGCGGGCGGCGCGGGCGAAGCGGCGCGAAAGCGCGACGCGCTGCCGAAAGCGCCCCCGGAATGCGCGGCAACAACCGGCGCTCTCGGCACGGACGGGCGCTTTCGCGCGTCAAGAAGCGTGCGCTGCGGGGCGCCGTCCCGCCCCTCCGCTGCCCCGCGCCCTCGCGCGAAAGCCCCGCACCCCCGCGCGACAGCGCCACACGATGCCGAAAGCGCCCCCGAGTGCGCCGCAACAACCGGCGCTCTCGGCACGGACGCGCGCTCTCGCGTGCACGCGACGAGCGGATGCCGGCACGCAACGCCCGCGCGCACCGAAGGCGGCGACCCCGCGGCCGCCGCCTTCGCGCAGACGTCTTACTTGATGCCGGTCGTGGCGATGCCGCGGATGAGGAAGCGCTGCCCGAAGAGGAACGCCAGGAACACCGGCACGAGCGAGACCACCGACATCGCGAACATGCCGCCGAAGTTCGAGGCTCCCTGGGCCGACATGAACTGCCGGAGCGCCAGCGGCACCGTGAACAGATCGGGGTTGTTCAGGTAGATGAGGGCGCCGAAGAAGTCGTTCCATACCCAGACGAAGGTGAAGATCGCCGTCGTCGCGAGGGCGGGCGTCATCATCGGCAGCAGGATCTGCAGGAAGATGCGTGCGTGACCGGCGCCGTCGATGCGGGCGGCCTCATCGAGGTCGCGGGGGATGCCGCGGATGAACTGCACCATCAGGAAGATGAAGAACGCGTCGGTCGCCAGGGCCTTGGGCAGGATGAGCGGCCAGAACGTGTTCACCATGCCGAGCTGGCTGAACATGATGTACTGCGGCACGATCACGATGTGCACGGGCAGCATGATCGTGACGAGCATGATCGCGAACATCGTGCGCTTGAAGTGGAAGTTCAGCCGCGCGAAGGCGTACGCCGCCATCGAGCACGAGATCAGGTTGCCGACGATCGATCCGGCGACCACGACGATCGAGTTCCAGAGGTAGGTGCCGAACGAGGGCGACAGGGCGTTCCAGCCCTCGGTGTAGTTCGAGATCTCGAACGACAGCGGCCAGAGGCCCGGCAGACGGAAGATCTCGTCGTTGGGGCGCAGCGAGCTGACGACCATCCACAGCAGCGGGTAGAGCATCAGCGCGGACGTCGCGATCAGGAAGACGTGCCGGGCGACGACGCTCACCTTCGAGCGACCGCCGAGGGCGGCGGACTGCCGGCGACGGATGCGCTGCCGCTCCTGGGCGAAGCGCCGGTCGCGGGTCGTGATCAGTTCAGTCGTCATAGAACACCCACAGCTTGGAGAGAGCGAAGTTCACGGCCGTGAAGCCCGCGATGATGGCGACGAGCAGCCAGGCCATGGCCGAGGCGTAGCCCATGTCGAACGCCGTGAACCCCTTCTGGTAGAGGTACAGCGTGTAGAAGAGGGTCGAGTCCGACGGACCGCCGGAGCCGCCCGAGATGATGAAGGCCTGCGTGAAGGCCTGGAAGGCCCCGATCATCGACAGCACGAGGTTGAAGAAGACGATGGGGCTCAGCAGCGGCAGCGTGATGGAGAAGAACTGCCGCACGGGGCCGGCGCCGTCGACGGACGCCGCCTCGTAGTACATGACCGGGATCTGCCGGAGTCCCGCGAGGAAGATCACCATCGGGGCGCCGAAGCCCCAGACGCTCAGCAGGATGATGGTCGACAGGGCGGTGTCGGGGTTCGAGATCCAGCCCGGCCCCTCGATGCCGAAGACCGCGAGGAACTGGTTGACGATGCCGTCGACGCCGAAGATCTGCTTCCACAGGATCGCGACGGCCACCGACGAGCCGAGCAGCGACGGCAGGTAGAACATCGAGCGGTAGAACGCGAGTCCGCGCAGCCCCTTGTCGAGCAGCAGCGCGACGCCGAGGGCGGCGGCCATCGCGAGCGGGACGCCGACGAGCACGTAGACGAAGGTCACACCGAGGGATGCCGCAAGCCTCGGGTCCTGCGCCATGCGCACGTAATTGTCGAGCCCGATCCACTCGGGGGCGTTGAAGAGGTCGTACTTCGTGAACGACAGGTAGAGAGATGCCAGGATCGGCAGCACCGTCACGAGGATCAGACCGAGCAGCCACGGCGCCAGGAAGACGAGTGCCGCCTTCGTGTCCTTCGGTCGCTCGCGCGGCCCTCGTTTGCCGCCGCCGCGGCGCAGCTGGGACAGCTCGCTGATCGCGCTCATCCGGGTCCTCCTCGACACTTCCGACGGTCGTCTGCGACCGCCGTCATCACGCTCAGAAAGCGCTTTCTGTGACGATACACTATCGAGCGGAGCGCACAAGGCGATCCCCGAAGACGAGGAGCCGCGATGGCCGATCCCGCCCGTGACGACGAGCAGCCGCAGAGTCTCGGACCGATCGCCGGCTACGGCGACTGGCCCGCGTTCCTCGCCCGCGAAGACGTGCCGGCGGACGGCCCCGGGCTCCGTCCGGCCCTCGCCCGCGCGCTCGGGCTGCGGCGGGCGGCGGCGGGCGATCTGCGGGTCGAGCGCGAGTGGCGGACGGACGGCATCCACGGCCGCGAACTCACCTGGCAGCTGCCCTACGGTCCGCGCACACGGGCCTGGCTGCTGCGACCCGACGACGACGGCCGCCCCCTGCCCGGACTGCTGGGGCTGCACTGCCACGGCGGCGTGCGTTCGGTCGGCGCGGAGCAGCTGGTCGAGACCGACCGCGAGCCGCACCCCTCGGCATCCCATCTCCGCGACGCGGTCTACGGTGGCCGGGCCGTCGCGAACGACCTCGCCCGCGACGGCTTCGTCGTGCTGGCGCACGACACGTTCTCCTGGGGCAGTCGCGCATTCGACCTCTCGCATCCGACGCCGCGGCTGGCCGGGCTCATCGCCGCGCGCGAGGCGCTGTGGCGCGAGGAGGGCGTCGCCCCGACCGACGCCGAGCGGTTCGACGCGATCGCGTCGCTGCACGAGGATTCCCTCGCGAAGGCGGCCGGCATGCTCGGCACCTCGCTCACCGGGGCCGTCGCGACCGACGACCTGGCCGCGTTCGACGTGCTCGCCGGATCCGAGGGGGTGGATGCCGCGCGCCTCGGCACATTCGGACTCTCGGGCGGCGGCGGGCGCGCCGTGCTGCTGCGCGCCCTCGACGACCGCGTCCGCGCAACGGTCGTCACGTGCATGATGGCGACCTTCTCGTCGATCGTGCCGAGCGAGCTCGACACCCACTCGTGGCTGCTGAACAGCCCCGGCATCCGTGCCGCCGGCGACCTGCCCGAGATCGCGGCATCCGCTGCTCCGCGCGACCTGCTGGTGCAGTACGGCGAGCGAGATCCGCTGTTCCCGGTCGGGGGGATGCGGGATGCCGACCGGGCCCTCGCGGGGACGCCCGGCTACCGCGGCTCGTTCTTCGACGACGGTCACGTGTCGAGCGTCGCGATGCAGGACGAGGCGCGGGCGTTCTTCGCGGCGACGCTCGCGGTGTGACCCAAGCGAGACACAACGATCGTTGACAATCGCGACGCGACGGCGCTACGGTCCGTCAGTAAGCGTTTTCTCAGTGGTGAGAGAACAGCCGAGAAAACGTTTGATCCGCGAAGGAGCGGCATGACCTCGATCACCTTCGGCCCGACCCGACACGATCACCCGGCCACCGGTCGATCGACCCTCCGCTCCGCCCGGATCACCCCTGTCCTGCTGCGCGCCCTTCGCCGCCGCACCGTCTGAGAGGAACCCCATGAAGAACCGACGCCTCCTCGCCCTCGCCGCTGCCGGCGTGGCGCTGGCTGTCACACTGACCGGTTGCGGCGGTGGCTCCGGCGCCGGCAACGGCGACGAGAAGATCACCCTCCGCTTCGCGTGGTGGGGCAGCGACGAGCTGAACGCCATCAAGGACGAGCAGATCAAGCTGTTCGAGAAGGCGCACCCGAACATCACCGTCGAGGGTGAGCCGAGCGAGTACAACGGCTATTACGACAAGCTCGCCACGCAGGTCGCCGGCGGCGGCGCGCCCGACGCGCTGCAGATCACGTACGACGCGTTGCCGCTCTACGTGAGCAAGAACGCGATCGCCGACATCAGCGGCGATGTCGACCAGGAGAAGTTCCAGGCCGGTTCGCTCGACGCGGGCATCATCGACGGCAAGCTGTACGCACTGCCGACCGGTGTCGGTTCGCGCGGCATCATCGTCAACCCGGCCGTCTTCGAGGCCGCGGGCGTCGAGCTCCCCGACGACACGTCGTGGACGTGGGACGACTACATCGAGATCGCCGAGGAGATCTCCGACAAGGCCGGCGACGGCGTCTACGGGTCGTCCGCGATCTCGAACGACCAGTCACTCATGGCGTTCGCGCGTCAGAACGGCGAGGACCTCTACACGGCCGACGGCAAGTTCGGTGTGAGCGAGGCGACGGCGCAGAAGTTCTTCGAGTTCTCGAAGGACCTGCAGGACTCGGGCGGTTCGCCCGACGCGTCGACGGCTGCGGAGGACGCGTCGGCGTCGCTCGAGCAGAGCCTCATGGGTCAGGGCAAGATCGGCATGACGTTCGCGCCGCTGAACTTCATCGGCATCTACGCGGGCGCCTCGGGTCAGGAGCTGAAGATCCTCAACGTGCCCGGTGACAGCGCCGGCAAGGTGGGTCTCGTCATCCAGCCGACCGTCCAGTACGCGGTGTACTCGAAGTCGAAGCACCCGAAGGAAGCGGCCATGCTGATCGACTTCCTGCTGAACAGCGAGGAGGCGGGCCCGCTCAACAAGCTGACCCTCGGCATCCCCGCCGACCCGACGGTGCTCGAGGCGATCACGCCCGACCTGACCGACTCCGAGAAGGAGCAGGTGGCCTTCATCGACCGGCTGTCGCAGGCCGGCGGCACGCCGCAGAACCCGATCGCGCTGCCGACCTCGCAGCTCGGCCCGATCATCACGAAGCTGCTCGACGACGTCACGTTCGGCAAGACGACTCCGGCGGATGCCGCCAAGGAGCTCATCTCGCAGGTCGACACGGCGCTCGCCGCGAGCTGACAGACGGATGCGGCGGTCGGGATCTCCCGGCCGCCGCATCGCCATGTTCGGGAGCATCGGAGGATGCGGATGATCTATCACCTGGCCGGTGACTCGACGGTCGCGCCGATGACGGCCGGCGAGGAGCCGATGGCGGGCTGGGGCGAGTGCCTCGACGAGTTCGTCGGGGCGTCGGTGCGCAACCACGCGTTCGGCGGGGCGACGACCGAGTCGTTCCTGGCGAGCGGGACGTGGGCGCGGTTGCTCGCCGACGTGGCCGAGGGCGACGCGGTGGTGATCCAGTTCGGGCACAACGATCAGAAGCAGCCGGAGCTGCTCGCGTCTCGCGGCGGCTACACGGATCGGTTGCGGCGGCTGGTCGCGGAGGTGCGAGCGCGTGGGGCTCGGCCGGTGCTGTGCACGTCGTGCGAGCGGCGCTGGTTCGACGGGGACCGTGTGACGCCGACGCACGGCGACTACCCGAACGCGGTGCGCGACCTCGCAGCCGCCGAGGGCGTCGACCTGATCGACCTGACGGTGTTCACGACCTGGCTCTACGAGGATCTGGGGGATGCGGCATCCGCTCGGCTCCTGTCGCACTATGCGCCAGGCGAAACGACGGCGTGGCCGGACGGGCTCGTCGACGACACGCACTTCCGGATCGAGGGCGCGCGGCGCATCGCGCGGTTCGTCGCGCGGAGCCTGCGCGCCATCGAGCGGCGCGACGGGGATCAGCCGGCGAAGGGGTCGACGTTCACGGCGTGAGGGGGCGCTGCTTCTTGATCGGGACGGTGATGCGGTGGATCCGGTCGGCGTCATCGGGCGCGTCGTGGAGGTCTCTCGCGACGTGGACCGTCACGTCGGGGGCTCCGGCGAGGACCGCCGGCACGCCTCGGAGCGGCAGGTTCTCCGCGAGGTGCAGTTCGCGGAGGGTGGGCGTCTGCGCGAAGGCCGAGATGTCGATCGTCCCCTGGTGGATGTCCACGGTGGAGTTGTAGACCTGGACGGACGTCAGCTGGGCGCAGCGGGCGAGGTCGTCGAGGTCCCGCCACCGGAGGCTGTGGGTCATGAACGTGCCGAGGCTCGCCGGGGGTTGCTGCCATGCGAGCCGTGCGGTCTGCGACCTTCCGCGGAGCTTGAGGAATGTCAGCTGGTGGCAGCCGTCGCCGATGCGCACGTCCGGATCGGTGACTCTGCCCACGTGCAGCGTGACGACACCCGTCAGGTGGCGCCACCCGTCGGTCACGAAGGATGCCGCTTCACAGTCGATCCGGCGGAACCACCCGATCTCCTCGCCGGAAACCGGGGTCGCGCCGGGCGTCCAGACGCAGAGTTCGTCGACGGTCGCGCCCGCCATAGAGGCCAGGTCCGGCGTCTTGACCCGCTCGTGCAGGAAGACCGTTCTCAACGTCGGGATGTCAGTCACCCACTGCATGTCCGCGCCGGCGCGATCGAAGGAAGCGGTGTCGAGCCGTAGTGTCGTGATCCCAGAGCGACGGGCTTCTCGCACCTCCGCAGCGGTCGGCGAGCCGCCCGCGATGCGGGCTCCGGTGCGCGAATGGATGATGAGCGCCACGTCGACTCCGATCGGTAGGGCGGCGTGCCAGCCTGACTGCCTGCGTGCCCCATCATCGGGCATCGGAGGCGCCTCGAGTCGGATGCTGTCGCCCGCTACGGGTGCACGCGTCGGCGGCGCGTACATCTGGTGACGCGTCTCACAAGAGACCGGGCCCGCTCGCGCGGGGGATGCGGCCGCGCTCGTACCCATCGGCAGAGCTCAAAAGGGTGCGGGTTCCGCTGGCGCGGTCGGCGGTGGCGGTGGTGGTGCGGCAGGGGTGAAGGCGACGGCCGGTGTCGGTGCGTCTTCGCGGTAGGTCCTGCCGAGGGGTGAGGTCCATTCGAGGACTCCACCCTTGAGTTGTCGGACCCGCCATGCGGTGAACTGCTTCATCGAGTGGTGGCGTTGGCACAGATGAGCCAGGTTGGTGAGTTCGGTGCGTCCGCTGAGGGCGTGATCGTGGGTGTGATCGACCTCGCAGCGGATCGCCGCGACCCGGCATCCGGGGAACCTGCAGTGCTGGTCGCGGGCTTGCAGGAAACGCCGCATCCCCGACGGGACACGGTACGAGTCGGTTGCAACGGTGACCCCGGTGGTCGGGTCGTGGAACAGGCGTTCCCAGACGTGGGTGCCGCCCGCGAGCGTCCGGGCCGTGGCAGGGTCGATCGGGGAGCGGCCGGCGAGGTCACTCGGCCCGTCGTCCTCGCCGGAGAGCGTCGCGGCGGGGATGAGCACCTGCACACGCGCGCGTATTGCGCCCAGCGGCCCGGCGGTGGTGTCACGGGTGTCGTCCAGGGCCGGNNCGGTGGAGCGCTGATCTGTCGCGATCACGGTGACGGCATCGTCGTCGTTGCCCTCTTCGTCACCAGTGCGCGTCGCGACGGTGTCCCCGAACGCGACACCAGTACCGCCGCGCGAAGCGGCACGTTCATCGCGGGTGTCTATGATCGCGCGGGCCTGCTGCGTGAGCCGGTCGTGGATGCCTTCGGCGATCACCGTCGGGACGGTTGCGATCACGTCGCTCATCCCGTCTCGTCCCGGCACGATCCGCACGCATCGCCCAGCCGCAGCTTCCTCATGCCGCTCCGCGAACGAGCGGGGGTGCATGCGGTGGGCGAGGATCTCGAGCTCGCCTCGCACACGGTTCGGAGTATCACGCTCGCACCGTGAGATCGCGACCTGCTCGAACTCCGCCCACATCTCGGCTGGCAGACTCGTCCCGGTCTCGAGGATCGTGATCGCGTGGCCCCGCACGATCCGGCCTTGCTCCCATGCCTCGACCGTCGCGGGGAACCCTTCGATCAGGGTCCGCGCCTCGCCGATGCGGCGTTGCACGGTCCGGTCGGTGACCCGCATGACCCCGCCGACCTCCGCGGCGATCGACCGCAACGCCATGTCGTGGACCTGGACCCGCGCGTTGCGTTGCGCGGTCTGCGCTTCGGCCAGACGGCCGGCGGCGGCCAGTGCACGCAGCTCCTCGATCTGCGCAGCGGCGATCCGCCGGGCCGCAGAGTCGACGTCCGCGACGACCCCCGCCAAAGTCGCGAGATAGTCCTCGCCACCGGGGGTTTCCGCCGCATCCGTCATACCTGCACTCTGCCACTGGCCACCGACATCCACCCCGGCAAAACCGGCCCAGAACACACGTCATACACACCCAGAAAATGAGAGTTCTCTCATCCGGGGAGAGGGTCGGCGCGGGATCCAAGGGATTCTCGGGGCGAAGAGCGCGCTCCCCACAGCGCCGGAGTTACGGCATCCGCTCACGATCGCGCCGGATTCGGAGACCGTCACCGGACTCGGATCACACCCGCACCCGCGGTCCGAATCCGGCGCACATCTCCGAATCCGACGTCCCCGCCGCACCCGCACGCGCACACGCCCCCCCACGCACCCGCGCACCCCGCACCCCGCACACCCCCGCACGCCCGCCGCACACTCACCCGAACGCGCGCGCCACCGGCCGCCGCACCCCCGCGAACTCCACCGTCGGCCACTCCGGGTCCACTGTCAGCACCTCGACGCCGGCCTCGGTCACGAGCACGGTGTCCTCGACCTTCGCGCCGGGCGCGCTCGGGTTCCAGGCGAACGCGTGCCCGGGCACCACGGCATCCGTCGTCAGCGTCGTCGCGCGGGGGTCCCGGCCGGCGTACCCGGTCGGTCCGCCCTGGTGGTGCTTCGTCCACTCGTCCGCGTCGAACCCGGATGCCGCGTACCCGGCCGTCCCCGCCGCGAAGACCTCGTTCAGCCGCGCTCCCGGACGCGTCGCGGCGAAGAACGCCGCCTCGACCGCGAGGATCCGCTCGTCGTCGGCCCCCGCCTCGCCGACCCAGCGGGTCGCGTTCGCGATCAGGCCGTGCCGGCGTCCGCAGACCACGAGCATCGCCCGACGCCCGAGCACCCCGTCGGTGGGGAGCGGATGCCGGTGGGGTAGCCGCTCCTCGCCCGCGACGAGGATCACGAGCGGGTCGATTCCCCGCGCGACGAGACCCTCGGCGAGCGCAGCCGCGGCCGCACGCTCGGTCGACCCGGCGCCAAGACCGGCGGCGACCGCCGTCAGCACCTCCGCCGTCTCCCGCCCGAGCTCGCGGTAACGATCGGCCTCCGCGGGCAGCAGCGACGCCCGCGCCGCGCGCAACGCGGGGGCGACCTCCGCCTCGGTCAGCCCGGCACCCGCCGCCTCGAGCACCGGCTGATGCCACGGCACCCGCACCACCCGGTGGGCGTCCTCGGGCAGGAGCTCCTCGACGATCAGCCGGTCGGCCTCGTTCGCGCTCACGAACAGCGTGTCGCCCTCGTCGTCCACCCGCACCGCGAGCACGGGCGGACCGGCGAGCGACACGTGCGTCCGCGCACCCTCGAGGTACCAGGCGAGCGCTTCATGCGACGAGAGCACGAGCGGGCGACCACCGGCATCCCGTCGCACCGCCTCGACCCGCCCGCGTTTCGCGGCGCGGTCAGCAGCAGATCCGGACATCGTCGTCTCCCGTCATAAAACGTTTCCTCGCATAGTATGGCCACACCGACACGCGCGACGCGCACGCCGGTCAGGCGCGAAGGGGAGCCGATGGCAGGGGTCAAGCAGACGACGATCACCGACGTCGCCAAGCACGCCGGTGTCTCACTGGCGACCGTCTCGCGCGTCATGAACGGCAACGCGACCGTCGACCCGGCCCTCGCCGAACGCGTCCGCGCCTCGGCCACCGAGCTCGGCTACTCCGCCAACCCGCTCGCCCGCAGCCTCGTCCTCGGCAAGACGCAGACGATCTCGGTCGTCGTCCCCGACCTCTCGAACCCGACGTTCCAGGGCATGCTCCGCGGCCTCAGCCGCGCCGCCGTCGCCGACGGCTACCACGTGCTCGTCGCCGACTCGGACGAGCACGAGGAGCAGGAACGCCTGCTCGCCCTCGAGTCCCGCCGCCGGTCCGACGGCCTCGTGCTCTGCGCTCCGCGTATGTCGGATGCCGCCCTGGCCGAGGTCCTCGCCGAGGTCGCCCCCGTCGTGCTCGTCAACCGCGCGGGCGACGCCCCGAGCGTCGCCGCCGACTACCGCACCCCGCTCCGCGAGGTCATCGATCACCTCTACGGCCTGGGTCATCGCCGCATCGCCTACCTCGCCGGCGCCAAGCGCAGCGCGTCGAACGCCCAGCGCCTCGCCGCCCTCGACGACGCCCGGGCGACGCTCGACGGCTGCGAAATCGTCGAGATCCCTGCGGGCGTCGACTTCGCCGCGGGCGCCGATTCCCTGGACGCGGTCCTCGACTCCGGCGCGACCGCGGTGCTCGCGTTCAACGACCTGTCCGCGATGGGTCTGCTGAGCGCCGCCACCGAGCGCGGCCTGAGCGTGCCCGGCGACCTGTCGATCGCCGGCTTCGACGACATCCCGTTCGCGCGCTACACCTCCCCCGCCCTGACGACAGCCGCCGTCCCGACCGCCGAGCTCGGCGCGCTCGCGTGGCGCGCCCTCCGCGCGCTGCTGCAGGGCGAGTCACCCGAGGCGACCCACACCGTCGTGCCCGAGGTCATCCTCCGCGGCACGACCGCCGCGCCCGTGCGCTGAAACGATCGAAGATCGCTCCTCGCGGTCCCGGCGGGTTCCGTGCTACCGTCGAGAAAACGTTTCCTGAGCCGGTTTCCCGGCTCGGAGGAGTCCGGCACGAAGGAGAGCCATGACCACCCGGTACGCCCTCGTCGGCGCAGGCCACCGCGCACAGATGTACGTGGACGCCATCGCCGACGACTACCGCGACCGCGCCGAACTCGTCGCGATCTGCGAGCCGAACCCGACGCGCGCGCAGTTCTACGTCGACCGCCTCGTCGGCCACGGCCTCGCCGCCCCCACCACCTGGCAGCCCGACCAGCTCGAGGAGATGATCCGCGCCGAGCGCATCGAGCGGGTCATCGTCACCGCGCGCGACGACCTGCACGCCGAGCTGATCGTCCGATCGATGGATGCCGGGGCCGACGTCGTCGTCGAGAAGCCCCTCACGATCGACGCAGCGAGCGCCGCCGCCATCGAGGCGGCCGCCGAGCGCACCGGACGCTCCGTCGTCCTGACGTTCAACTACCGCTACGCCCCGCGCAACACGGCTCTCCGCCAGGTCATCGCCGAGGGACGCATCGGCCGCGTCACCTCGATCGACTTCTCCTGGATGCTCGACACCCAGCACGGCGCGGACTACTTCCGCCGCTGGCACCGCGAGAAGGAGCACTCCGGCGGCCTCCTCGTGCACAAGTCGAGCCACCACTTTGACCTCGTCAACTGGTGGATCGCGCAGCGCCCCCGCCGCGTGTTCGCGTCCGGCGCCCTCCGCTTCTACGGCGCCGAGAACGCCGCGGCCCGGGGCCTCGGCGACCGACCCGACCGCGGCACGCACGACGGCGAGCGCGACCCGTTCGAGCTCGACCTGCGCGGCGACGAGCGCCTGCGGGCGCTGTACCTCGACGCCGAGCAGCACGACGGCTACGTCCGCGACCGCGACGTGTTCGGCCCCGGCATCACGATCGAGGACAACCTCGCCCTCATCGTCGACTACTCCGAGGGCGCGACCCTGTCGTACTCGCTGAACGCCCACGCCCCCTGGGAGGGGTACCGCGTCGCGATCAACGGCACCGAGGGCCGCGCCGAGCTCGAGGTCGTCGAGCGGGGAGCCGTCCTCGTTGGCGACGGCCTGCACCCGGTCGTCGACCCGAGTGCGGTGCAGGATGCCGACCGCTCGAGCCTGCGTCCCATGGGCGAGCGCCTGCTGGTGCAGCGCCACTGGGAGGAGGCGGTGGAGGTCCCGATCGTCTCGGGTGAATCCGCCCACGGCGGCGGCGACGCCCTCCTGCTGGCCGACGTCTTCGCCGGGCCTGTCGACGACCCGCTGGGTCGCCCCGCGGACTGGACCGACGGCGTGCGCTCGATCGCGGTCGGCATCGCCGGCAACCGCTCGCTCGAGACCGGCCTGCCCGTGCAGGTCGCCGACCTCGGCGTCACGATCCTGCAGGACACCGAATGAGCCGCGTCGTCGTCACGGGCGGCTCGGGCCGGCTCGGCCGCAACCTCGTCGCCGGGCTCGCCGCCCGCGGGCACGAGGTCGTCTCGCTCGACCGCGCCCCCTCCGACGACCTGCGCATCGACGGGGTCGAGCAGATCTCGATCGACCTCCTCGACGCGGCGGCGACCCGTGACCTGCTCGCTCGCACGAAGGCGGACTCCCTCGTCCACCTCGCCGCGATCGCGGTGCCGTTCAGCGCTCCCGAAGACGTCATCATGCGCACGAACACCGGACTCGCCGTCTCGGTGCTGGGCGGCGCGGTCGAGGCGGGCATCGGACGCATCGTCGCGGCATCCAGCCCCACCGTCCTCGGCTACGGCAACCCGTCCGGCTGGCTGCCCGAGTCCCTGCCGCTCGACGAGACCTCGACCCCGCGGCCGTGGAACGCGTACGCGCTGTCGAAGCTCATGATCGAGCAGACCGTGTCGATGCTGCACCGGCGCACCGGCGACGACGTCCGCTACGCGACGTTCCGCCCCTGCTACGTCATCGCTCCCGAGGAGTGGGCGGGCGAACCGACCCAACAGGGACACACGGTGGCCGAGCGCATCGCCGACCCGGCGCTGTCGGCCCCGGCGCTGTTCAACTACGTCGACGCGCGCGACGTGGCGTCGTTCGCCGACCTCCTGCTGGCGGCGCTCCCCGACATCCCGAACGCCGAGGTGTTCTTCGTCGGCGCGGACGACGCCCTCGCCGACGCCCCGCTGGCCGACCTCCTGCCGCGGTTCGTCCCGGGCACCGAGGAGCTCGCTCGCACCCTGACGGGCACCTCGCCCGCCTTCTCCAACGCCAAGGCGGCGCGCGTGCTCGGGTGGCGCCCGCAGCACTCCTGGCGCGACGCCCTCACGATCCCGCTCCCGCACGCCGCCACCGATCGAAAGGACGTGCCGGTATGAACTTCGACGGCATCCTCTTCTTCCCCGTCACCCCCTTCGATTCGGCGGACCGCGTCGAGACCGACCTCCTGACCCAGCACGTCCGTGCCGGAGTGGATGCCGGTGCCGGCGGCGTCTTCCCCGCGTGCGGCACGGGCGAGTTCCACGCCCTGTCCGCGAGCGAGTCGGCGCTCGTGGTCCGCACCGCGGTCTCGGCGGTCGCCGGCCGCGTCCCCGTCGTCGCGGGAGCGGGCGGCCCGCTGGGCCACGCGGTCGAGGTCGCGCGCTCCGCCGCCGACGCCGGCGCCGACGCGCTGCTCGTCCTGCCGCCGTACCTGGTGGGCGCCCCGCAGCGCGGGCTCGTCGCCTACGTCGAGGCGATCGCCGCGGCATCCGATCTGCCCGTCATCGTCTATCACCGCGGCTCGGCGGCGTTCACGGCGGAGTCGATCCGCACCCTCGCCGCGAACCCGAAGGTCGTCGGCTTCAAGGACGGCATCGGCGACATCGGTGCGACGCAGCTGATCGTCCGTGCCGTGGCGGATGCCGGGCGTGAGGACTTCGCCTTCTTCAACGGTCTGCTGACCGCCGAACTGACCCAGGGTGCGTACCGCGGGATCGGCGTGCCGCTGTACTCGTCGGCGGCCTTCGCGATGATCCCCGACGTCGCGAACGCGTACTACCGCGCGTACGTCGACGGCGAGGAGGCGCGTCGCCTGGCGATCCTCGACGGCTTCTACGCGCCGCTCGTCGCCCTCCGTGACGAGACCCCGGGCTTCGGCGTTTCGCTCATCAAGGCCGGGCTGCGGCTCGAGGGCCTGCCGGTCGGCTCGGTCCGCGCGCCGCTCGTCGACCCGACGCCCGCGCAGGAGGCCCGCCTCGCCGAGATCCTCGCCGCGGGTCGCGCACTGCTGTGACCTCGATCGCCTCGTTCGACGCCCGGCTCATCCGGGTGCCGCTGACGCGCCCGTGGGCCGCGGACGTCACTTCGGTCGGCGTCATCGCGACCCACGTGGTGCGCTCGGACGGCGCCGAGGGGTGGGGCTTCTCCTGGACCCCGCAGATCGGCGCCGAGGCGGTGCTCGCGCTGCTGCAGCACGACATCCCCGCCTTCGCCGTCGGCCGCTCGGCCGACCCGGCGGAGATCTGGCCCGAGCTGTGGCGCCACCTGCACGAGGCGGGCGGCGGTGGGCTGACGACGATCGCGATCGCGGGGCTCGACCTCGCCCTGTGGGATGCCGCAGCCCGCGCCGCCGGAGCCCCGGTCTCGACCCTGATCGGTCGCCGCCGCGAGTCGGTGCGGTCCTACGGCAGCGGCATCAACCTGCACTACGAGCTCGACGACCTGCTCGCGCAGGCGCGGCGCTGGGTCGATGCCGGCTTCGGCGCCGTGAAGATGAAGGTCGGCAGCCCCGACCTCGCGCGCGACGTCGAGCGCGTCGCCGCCGTGCGCGACGTGATCGGACCCGATCGCGCGCTCATGGTCGACGCGAACCAGCGGTGGGACCTCGACCGGGCGACGACCGCCGTCGAGGCACTCGCGGCATCCGACATCGCCTGGATCGAAGAGCCGCTGCGCGCCGACGACCTCGCCGGGCACATCGAGCTCGCGAGGCGCCTGCGGGCCGGATCGGGTGTGCCGATCGCGCTCGGCGAGAACGTGCACACCCGCTACCGCTTCGACGACTTCGTGCGCTCGGGCGCGGCGCAGGTCGTGCAGCCGAACATCGTGCGGGTCGGCGGGATCACCCCGTTCCTCGAGATCGCCGGCGACGCCCACGCCGCCGGCGTCGACCTGCACCCCCACCTGCTGCCCGAACTGTCGGGCCAGATCGCCCTGACCCTGCCGCAGGAGGTCCTCGTCGAAGACATCGAGGATGCCGCGTTCGGCGCCCTCGGTGCGCTCGAGGGCCCCTCCCCCGTCGCGGTCGCCGACGGAACCCTGACCGAGGTGCCCCACGAGGGCCTCGGACTGCGCTTCACCCACCGGAAGGACTGAGATGACCACGTCTCCCGAAGAGCTCACCCACCTCACCGACGCCGCCGCGGCCGCCGCCCCGATCTGGCGCACCTCGTCCGCCGACGACCGCGCCCGCTGGCTGAGCGCGATCGCCGACGCGCTCGACGCGAACGCCGACGAGCTCGTCGCGATCGCCGACCGCGAGACCCGCCTCGGCGCCGTGCGCCTGCGCGGCGAGGTCGGCCGCACGACAGGCCAGCTGCGCCTGTTCGCCTCGGTCGTCCGCGAGGGTTCGTACCTCGAGCTGACGGTGGACGACGCGGATGCCGCGGCCACCCCGCCCCGCCCCGAGCTGCGCCGCCTGCTGGTCGGCGTCGGCCCGGTCGCCGTGTTCTCGGCATCCAACTTCCCGTTCGCGTTCTCGGTCTGCGGCGGCGACACGGCCTCGGCCCTCGCGGCCGGCAACCCCGTCATCGTGAAGGCGCACTCAGGCCACCCCGAGCTGTCGGAGCGCACCGCCGCGATCGCGATCGAGGCGCTCAGCGCCGCGGGCGCGCCGGACGGATCGCTCGCCCTGATCGAGGGCCGCGAGGCGGGGAACGCGCTCGTGCAGCACCCCGTCATCCAGGCGGCCGGCTTCACCGGGTCGCTCTCGGGCGGACGCGCACTGTTCGACCTGGCGAGCGGACGACCCGACCCGATCCCGTTCTACGGCGAGCTCGGCAGTGTGAACCCGGTCGTCGTCACGACCGGCGCGGCGGAAGCGCGCGGCGCGGCGCTCGCGTCGGGTCTCGTCGGCTCGTTCACCCTCGGCGCCGGCCAGTTCTGCACCAAGCCGGGTGTCGTCTTCATCCCCCGGGATGCCGGCATCGAGCAGCTCGTGGCCGACGCCGTCGCCGGCGCGGCGGGCGGGCCGCTGCTCACGGAGCGCATCACGACCGCGTTCCCCGACGGCATCCGCGACCTCGAGGCCGACCCGTCGGTCGAGGTGCTCGCCCACGGTGCCGAGACGCCCGACGGCGCGCGCCCCGTGGTGTTGACGACGGATGCCGCCGCCGTCGCCGAGCGTGCGGAGACGCTGCTCGCCGAGGTCTTCGGACCCGTGACCCTGCTCGTCCGCTACAACGACGAGGCCGAACTGCTGCGCGCGCTGCACGCGGTGCCGGGCAGCCTCACCGCGACGCTGCACAGCGAGGCGGGCGAGGACGTCGCCGAGGTGCTCGAGCTGCTGCAGCTGCGCGCCGGTCGGGTGCTCTTCGCGGGCTGGCCGACGGGCGTGGCGGTGACGTGGTCGCAGCAGCACGGCGGGCCGTGGCCCGCGACGACGTCGCTGCACACCTCGGTCGGAGCGACCGCGATCCGCCGGTTCCTGCGCCCGGTCGTGTTCCAGGACGCGCCCGAGGCGCTGCTCCCCGAGCCGCTGCGCGAGGCGTCGCTGGCGCGTCTGCCGCACCGCCGCAACGGCGTGCTGCGGGTGCCGTCCGCGTGAGCGCCGCGTTCGATCTCGTCCGCGGGCACGTCGAGGCGGGCCGACTGCCGTCCGCGGTGCTCGGCGTGGCGACCGCGGACGGGACGGTCGCGCTCGAGGGGTTCGGGGCCCCGGCATCCGCTCGGTACCCGCTCTTCTCGATCACCAAACCCCTGCTCGGGATCGCGGCGGCGCGGGCGATCGAGCGCGGGCTGCTGACGACCGAGACGCCGCTCCGGGCCGCGGTGCCGGAGTTCGGCTCGGGGCGCGACGACACCGTGCTGCTGCGGCATCTCGTGTCGCACACCGCCGGGATCGCCGAGCCGCCCCTCGACCCGGTGACGCCGTTGCGCGAAGAACTGATCACCCGCGGGCGTGATTTCGTCGCGGGCAGCGCCTCGCGCTACTCGTCGCTCGCGTTCGAGGGCATCGCGGCGCTCGTCGAGCACGCGACCGGGCAGGGGTGGGCGGATGCCGTCGGCCAATGGGCCGGCGAGATCGGCGCGGACGGGCTCAGCCTCGACCACGCGGGTGCCGTCGAGGTGGTCGACGCCGCGCGTTCGGGTGTCGACATGGCGCGGTTCGCCGCGATTCGGCATCCGGGCGCGGGCATGGTCGGCCGCGCCGAGGATCTGCTGCGGCTGGGCTCGGAGCTGCTGCGCATCGAGGGCGGGGCGACCGGCGGCATCCTGCAGCCGGCGACGCTGGCGATGATGCGCCGCCCGTTGACGGGCGACATCCCGCGGCTCGAGCCGTACATCGCGGAGCGCGGGCAGGACTGGGGGTTCACGTGGAACCTCCGCTCGCGCGCGCCCGGCCTCATCGACCAGGACGTCTACGGCCACGGCGGCTGGGCCGGCACCGAGTTCTGGGTGCACCCGAGTGCGGGGATCGCGTGGGTGCTGCTCACGAACGCCGTCTCGCGCCCCGGCGTCGACCTCGACGCGATCGACAACGCGGTGGTCGCGGGGCGCTGACGGGCGCGGGGGCGTGTGCGCGGGCGTGGAACGCGCGGGCGGGGCGACGCGTGAGTGGGGTGTGCGTGCGTGCGGGTTCGCGAGAGCGCGCTCTCGTGCCCAAAGCGCACGCAAAAGCCAGTCACGAGCAGGCGCTCTCGGCACGCACGCGCGCTTTCACGGGCCGCGCCGCCCGGCATCCTGTCCACATCATGTGATCTCGCCGAGACCACACGATATGAACGGTTCACGACCTCGGCTTTTGTTGCGAGCACATGATCTGGGCGGTCGGGGGTGCGAGCGCCTCGACGCGAGCCACGTCGGGTGGCACGATCGGCTCCATGGAGTCGCTCATCCTTCAGCGCATGCGGATCGACCGCACGCGGACGTGGGGGCGCGTCCTGCTCATCGGCGGGGCACTCTGGCTCGTCCTCTCCGGGCTGCTCATCGCCGCCGACCCTTCCGACATCTCGGGCTTCGCGTTCCTGGGGCTCACGATCGGATGGATCGTCGTGGGCTTTGGGCAGCTCGCGAAGCACCGCGCAGCCGTCGCGGCCTTCGAGACAGAGCACGGGGCGGATGCCGGCACGCAGCAGCCCGTCCGGATGCCGAGTCGCGCACGCGGCCGGTCGGAGAGCTGACGACGTCGGTGCGGATCGCCCCGATAACCTGAGGCGGTGCCTGCCCGTTCTCTGCTCTCGGCATCCGCCTCGGTCGGACTCGCTCTCGTCCTCGTCGGCTGCACGGGCGGACGGGGCGTGACGGTCCCGGCCGGGGGCGACGACCTCGACGCCTGTCCGGTCACCACAATCGCGATCGAGGACCTCGCCGCCGTCGGTAAACCCGGTTGCGATCTCGTCGGGTCCACGATCGCGATCGACGGCGACCTGACCCTCACGGTCGGCTCCGTCGGCTCGACCACCACCGTCTCCTCCGACGGGGACGAGACCAGCGCCGTCCTCGCCAACTGGGGCGTCCCGGGAATCGGTGTGTACACGACGCGCGACGGACGGCTCGACCGGGTGTGGTCGACGAGCCCTGCGGCTGAACAGCTGCAGCATGAGCAGGCGGATGTGGACGGGGTCACCGCCAGCGCCACGAAGGGCTGACCCCGCTCACCCCTTGCGCTGCTCGCGATACGCCGTCGGCGCGACGCCGTGGGTGAGGCGGAACCGCCGCGAGAAGTAGAACGGGTCGTCGACACCGACGCGCCGCCCCACCTCGGCCACCGGCAGATCCGTCGTGTCCAGCAGATGGCGGGCGCGCGCCATCTTCAGTGCGAGGTGGTGCGCGATCACGCCCCCGCCGGTCGCGTCGCGGAAGAGGGCGGCGAGGTGCGAGGGCGAGACGCCGACCATCGCGGCGAGTTCCCCGACGTGGACGTTCCCGTCGACACGCTCCTCGAGGTAGCGCAGGGCGCGCTCGAGCGGGGTGCCGTGCTCGGGCAGCAGCCGGTCGACGGCCAGCTGCGTGAACAGACGCCACGCCATCCCGGATGCCGCGATCAGCCGCGCCGGCGTCGTGTCGCGCGCCAGCGACGTCGAGATCTCGTCCAGCAGCGCCGTGACCCGCTCCACACCACGGAGCGACAGCGTCACCCTCTCCGGCGTCACCCCGGCCGCCTCCAGCAGTTCGCCGACGTCCGTCCCGCGGACGTGACACCACCAGATCGTCCAGGGATCGTCCCTGTCGGCGCCGTAGGAATGGGGGATGCCGCCGGGCAGCACAATCGCGGTTGCGGTGCCCACCCGCATCCGCTGACCATCGGTCTCGACCCAGCCCGATCCCGCGACGCAGACGATCACGATCGTCTCGGCGGCCCCGGCGGGCCGGTGCCGCCCGTGCTCGGACGCCCGGGGGAAGTAGCCCGCATCGGTCACGACGATGCGCCGGGTGACGGGGCGCGACAGGGCGGCCTCGACGAGGGGACGGGGCACGACGCTGAGTCGCTGATGCTCGAAACCGTCCGCGCGCTCCATGCCCCCATCATGGCGCAGGTGATCATCGGATCATCCATGTCCGTGCCGTGATCGGCCATGGCCCGCCGCGCGACCGGGACGTAGATTCGCACCGTGAACGACGACGCCGCCGCGACCAGCCGCATCCACCTCCCCGACGCCCCCGCCGACCAGCGGGCGCTGCTCAAGGCCGGCGGCGTAGCGTGCTGGGCCGAGGACGTCGTCATCGACACGTACGAGCCGGGCGACCCCGACCCCTACCCGGCCTTCCTCGACCGGCGCGTGTACCAGGGCTCGAGCGGGCGGCTCTATCCGCTGCCGATGATCGAGTCGATCTCGCACGAGAAGCAGCCCCGCGCGTGGCGGGCGATCCACCTCGAGAACGCGTACGTGAGACTCATGCTGCTGCCCGAGCTCGGCGGCCGCATCCACATCGGCTACGACAAGGTCGCCGGCTACGACTTCTTCTACCGCAACAACGTCATCAAGCCCGCGCTCGTCGGTCTCGCCGGCCCGTGGATCTCGGGCGGCGTCGAGTTCAACTGGCCGCAGCACCACCGGCCGGCGACGTTCCTGCCCGTCGACAGCCGCATCGAGCGCGAGGACGACGGCGCCGCGGTCGTCTGGCACAGCGACCTCGACCCGCTCCAGCGGATGCGGGGCGTCCACGGCGTGCGGCTGCGCCCGGGGTCGTCGCTCGTCGAGCTCGACGTGCGCCTGCACAACCGCACCGACGTGCCGCAGACGTTCCTGTGGTGGGCGAACGTCGCCGCCCGGTCGCACGAGCGGTACCAGTCGTTCTTCCCCGACGACGTCCGCTACGTCGCCGACCACGCCCGCCGCGCGATCACCGCGTTCCCCCGCGCCGACCGGCCGTACTACGGCGTCGACTACCCCGCCCTCGCCGCCGAGCGCGCGGACGCCGACCGGATCGACGTCTACAGCAACATCCCGGTGCCGACCTCGTACATGATCACCGACACCGAGGACGGCTTCTTCGGCGGCTACGACCACACCGCCGACGCGGGCTTCGTCCACTGGGCCGACCCCGCGATCTCGCCCGGCAAGAAGCAGTGGACGTGGGGCGACGGCCCCATCGGGCGCGCGTGGGACGACCAGCTCACCGACACCGACGGCCCGTACGTCGAGCTCATGGCCGGCGTCTACACCGACAACCAGCCCGACTTCGCGTGGCTCCTACCCGGCGAGACGAAGACGTTCTCGCAGCACTGGTTCCCCATCCACGCCATCGGTCCGGTACGACAGGCGACGACGGATGCCGCGGTCTCGGTCACGAGCGAGGGTGGCCGCTCGCGCGTCGGCGTCCTCGCCACGCGCGCGCACGGAGCGGCTCGCGTCGAGGTCGAGATCGAGGGCGGCGACAGCGAGAGCGTCGACGTGTCGATCGGGCCCGACGCGCCCGGGCTCGTCGAGGTCGCCGGCACCGCCCGGGCGGTGTCGGTGGTCGCAGGGGACGATGAGCTCGTGCGCTGGGTCCGCCGTGACACCGACGCCGGTGAGCCGTGGGCCGCCACGGCGCCGGAGCCGCCCGAGGCCATCACGGGCACCGACGAGCTGCTGCTCACGGCGACGCATCTGCTGCAGTACCGGCATCCGACCCGGTCTCCCCTCCCCTACCTGCGCGAGGCGCTGCGCCGCGATCCCGGCGACGCGCGCGCCCGCACGATGCTCGGTGCGTGGCACCTGGCGCGGGCCGAGTACGAGGCGGCGCGCGAGCACCTCGAGGCGGCCGTCGCGCGCGAGACCCGTCGCAACCTCAACCCGCGCGACGGCGAGGCGCATTACCTGCTCGGGCTCGCGCTCGAGCGCCTCGGCGAGCGTGCCGAGGCCGACCGGCGCTTCGCGCGCGCGGCGTGGAACGCGGCGTGGGCGGCTCCGGCATCCCTCGCCCGCGCCCGACTGGCGCTCGCTGGGGGACGACCGGCGGACGCACTGCGCCTCGCGGATGCCGCCGTAGGGATCCCCGAGGCTCGTCGCCTGCGCGTGCTCGCGCTGCGCCGGCTCGGACGGGCGGACGAGGCGACGGCGCTGCTGCAGGCCCTCGTCGCCGCCGACCCGCTCGACCCGCTCACCGTCCTCCTCGCCGGCGGCGAGGCCCCCGCCGATCCGCGTGCGGCGCTCGACGCGGGCGCCGAGTTCGCGCGCTCGGGCGAGTTCGATGCCGCACTCGCGGCGACCGCGACCGCTGTCGGCGGCGTCGCGGGCTTCGGCCGTCTCGAGCCGGTCCGCCGCGTCGTCCGTGCCGCATGGGCGGATGCCGCGGGCCTCACGGACCTCGCCGCCGCCGAGCGCGCGGCGGCTGACGCCCTCGGTCTCGGCGGTGCCTTCCCCGCCGGCCTCGACGAGCACGATGCCCTCGTCGCTGGCGCCGCCGCCGGCTCGACCGCCGCCGCGGGGATGCTCGGCGCCTGGTTGCTCGACGCCGGGCGGGACGCGGACGCCCGGGCGACGCTCCTGCGGGGGCGGGAGCTCGGCAGCGAAGACCCCGTCGTCCTCCGGAACCTCGCCCTCGCGACCGTCCGCACCGGCGGCAGCCCCGACGACGCCGTCGCCCTGTACGAGGACGCGCTCGCCCGTCGCGCCGATCCCCGACTCGTGCTCGAGCGCGACCTGCTCGCGCAGCTGACGGGAACGGATGCCGCCACCCGCCTCGCGCTGCTCGAACGCCATCCCGCCGCGCTCGACGCCCGCGACGACCTCGCCGTCGCTCGCATCGGCCTGCTGCTGGACGCGGGACGGCTCGACGACGCGTGGCGGATCCTCACGACACGGACCTTCCGCCCCTTCGAGGGCGGCGAGGGTGTCGTGATCGCCGCGTACGACCGCGCCGCGTGCCTGCTCGCGCGCCGGGCCTGCGACGAGGGACGAGCGGATGCCGCCGTCGCGCTGCTGACCGAAGGGATCGACGCTCCGGCGAACCTGGGCGAGGGGCGGCATCCCGCCGTCCCGCAGGCGGAGCGCTTCGTCGCGCTCGGCGACGCGTACCGGCTCGCGGGGGACGAGGCGGCCGCCCGGTCGGCGTGGGAGCGGGCGCGCGCGACGACACCGCTCGCCGTCGCACCGCGGCCCGCCGATGAGGCGACGTTCTGGATCGGGATCGCGCACGCACGCCTCGGCGACGGGGCTGCCGCGGAGGCGGTGTGGGCGGCGCTCGACGCGCGGGCCGCGCAGCTCGAAGCAACGCCCGACGAGGTCGACTACTTCGCGACGTCGCTGCCGGAACTGCTCGTGTTCGATCTCGACACCGCCGAACGCCGGCGTCGGCTCGCCGACCGGCTGCGTGCGCTCGCCGCCGACGGTCGCGCGCTCTCACCCGTGAGGATGGACGCATGACCGAGCGCTACCTGGGTTCCGGGACACTGCCCGACGGTCCGTACGCACGCACCGGTCCGATCCCCCCGCATCTGCCCGACCGGCTCGCGATCACCCTGTGGGACTTCTCCTGGTACACCCGCGCCGGCGAGGGCGACGTGTACGCCGACCTGGATGCCGCCTGCGCCGAGGCCGCTGCGCTCGGCTACAACGCGATCCGCATCTGCGCCGCTCCCCTGCTGCTGTTCGGCGACCTCGGGGTGGACGACCTCGCACATCACCTCGAGATCGAGGGCCTCGGACCCGCGGCATCCGGCGGATACTACGGTCAGCGCACCCGCTGGTACGACACCCCCGGCGGCTACGCGCTCGACCTGTACGCGCACCTCGAGGCCTTGTTCGTCGCGGCGCGGCGGCACGGGCTCGTGCTGATCCTCGCGAGCTGGGAGTACCAGCAGTCGCCCGCGTTCGCGGCATCCCCCCGCTGGTTCGAGGCGATCGACGCCGTGCCGCTCGACCACCGGTACGCCGTGCTCGGCGCCGCCTGGGATCGGATGCTCGCGTGGATCGACGAGCGCGGGTTCCGCGACCTCATCGCCCTCGTCGAACTGCACAACGAGGTCGACTTCTCGATCCTCCCGGCGCCGGCCGACGGCGGGGCGGCCGAGGTCGTGCGGCTGCGGGCGCGGCATCCCGACCTGCTCGTCACGGCTGGGTACGGCAAACCGCCCCACCTCGCGATGCACCGGGTGCCCGACGGGCTAGGAGCGGCGCAGTTCCACGTGTACAGCTACGGCGTGCTCGATGCCTTGCAGAGCCGCGTCGACATCCGTTCGGAGGGCAGCGACGACTTCCCGAACGCCGAACTGCGCGCCCTGCTGCGCGCCGACGCCCCGACGCCCGCGGAGTACGGTCGCCCCGCCGAGTGGAAGCTGCGCGCCACGGTCGTCACCGACCAGATGGTCTACGGCTACGACTGGGTGGATGCCGCCGCCTGGGACGCGTGGCTCGACGCCGAGTACCCGCGCTACGCCGAGGTGATGCACCGCGAGATCGAGTCCCGCGTCATCGCGATCGCCGAATGGGCGCGCTGGCAGGGCGTGCCCGCGGTGATCGGCGAGGGCTGGGTCGGCTACACGCCGCTGCACGGCGGGTTCGAGGAATCGGCGACCGGTCGCGAGCTGGCGGAACACGGCATCCGCACCGCCCTGGACCGCGGCGTGTGGGGCGTCGTCCTCTGCTCGAACGCCGCCCCGCACCACCCGATGTGGCAGCTGCGCGACTGGCAGCGCGCGATGACCGCGCTCGTGCGCTCGCGCTGACGGGTCGCTCGCGCGAGAGCGCCACTTCGTGCCGAGCGCGCCGGCTGCTGCGTGGTAGCAAGGGTCGCTCTCGGCACGAACGCGCGCTGTCGCGCCCGATCTCGCGCCCGAGCGCATACGAAGAAGGGGCGGATGCCACCGGCATCCGCCCCTTCTCACGTCACCGATCAGCGCAGCGGCACCTTCGCGAACGACATGTCGGACGCGAGGTAGAAGTCCGTGTACGCGGGCTGGTTGTACGTCGTCTGCTGACGCGCGATCTCGGCCCGGTACTGCGGGTCGTGCATGAGCGTGTAGAGCTTGTGCTCCGTCGGCTCGGTCGAGACGTAGATGCGCAGTGCCGACGAGTCCGCCGTGCGCACGAGCAGTTCCTCGCGCCAGTCCCCCAGCACGTCGGCCACGAGCGACGGGTTGCCCTTCGTGCCGTTGTTGGTGAGGGTCCCGGATGCCGTGAGCATCGTCCCGCGCGTCCAGTCGTCGATCGTGGGGGTCACGGATTGCGCGCCGTTCACGATCTGCGTCGTCAGGTCGCCGGCCCAGCGGATCGACATGTTCGTGCCGGGGTTCGTGGACTGCAGGACGTCGCCGTCGGCGGAGAGGAGACCCGAGGCATCCGTCCCCGCGGGCATGCTCGACCAGGCCTCGACACCCGGGACGTCGGGGCGGACGTCGCCGACCATGCCGCGGCCGGTGTCGCGACCGGAGTAGGCGCCGAAGAGCACCTCGCCGGTCGCGGCATCCCGCATCGCCGTCCCGTACGGGGCGTACGCGCCACCCTCGTGCACGGTGAAGATCTCCTTGCCGGGGCGGTTCGGGTCGAAGTCGCCGACGTGCATCGCGTCACCGTGGCCGAGACGCACGTTCTCGCCGGGCGTCGCGCTGCCCGCGGGCATCGTGTCGAACGAGGAGTACAGCAGCCCGCCGTCGTCGTCGAGGGTCGCGGAGCCGTAGACGATTTCCTGCTTGCCGTCGCCGTCGACGTCGGCGGCGCTCAGGCTGTGGAAGCCCTGCGTAGTCAGCGTGCCGTACTCGGGGTCGGTGCCGTCGCGGCCGTGCGGCCCGTCGTTGAACGGGTTCGTCATCGGCACGTGACCGCTGTCGACGAACCAGCGCTTCACGAGGTGCTTGCCGTTCCAGTCGTACGTCGCGACGGTCGAGCGCGTGTAGTAGCCGCGGGCGAACACCGCGGACGGACGCTTCCCGTCGAGGTACGCGACGCCAGAGAGGAAGCGGTCGACGCGGTTGCCGGGCTCGATGCGCGACATCGCGTAGTCGCCCCACAGGAGGCCGTCGTCACCGCGACCCGGCTCGTAGCGGACCGTCTCGAGCTCCTTGCCGGTCTTGCCCTCGAACACCGTGAGGTACTCGGGACCGTCGACGATGAAGCCCTCGAAGTTCCGCAGCACGTTGCGCGCGGAGCGCGACGGCGCGTAGACGTCGATGAAGTAATCGACGAGTTCCTCCGCGTCGGCGCGCGACAGCGGGTAGTCGTGCGTCGGCTCGGTGCCGAAGGCCTCTTCGAGCGTGGCGGGCCACTGACCCGAGACGACCTCGGGCCGCTCCGACCATCCCTGGAAGACGTCGGCGAGATGGGAGGCGTAGTCCTCGGCGCTCAGCCGGTAGTCGTCGGAGTGCGAGTAGCCGGCCTTGCGGTCGGCCTTCGGCATCGTGACGAACTCGGCCTTCTTGGCCTTGCCCTTCTTGTACTCCGTGCTCTTCGTACCCGGCGCCGTCTTCATCATGATCTCGGCCTTGCCGTCACCGTCGAAGTCGTAGACCAGGAACTGCGTGTAGTGCGCACCGGCGCGGATGTTCACACCGAGGTCGATGCGGTTCAGCAGCGTGCCGTCGAGCTCGTACGTGTCGATGTAGACGGGCCCGGTATAGCCGACCTGCGAGACGTCCTTCGAGTTCGAGGGGTCCCACTTGACGACGTACTCGTACGCACCGTCGCCGTCCACGTCGCCGACCGACACGTCGTTCGCGGAGTAGGTGTATGCCTCGCCGGCCGGCGTGACGCCGTCGGCGGGCTTCGTGAGGGGGATGTCGAGGAACGGCGACCCCTGCACCGCGACCTTCTCGGACGGCTTGCCCTCGCGCTTCCCCTGCAGCGGCGAGACCGTGTAGCGCGAGCGATCGGTGCCGTCCGGGTCGACGTAGGTGGTCGAGTCGGTGACCGTCGCGATGCGCTTGCCGTCGCGCTTCACGACGAAGTCGGTGCCGGTGAGGCCGGTCGCAGAGGCGCCGGTTGCCTCGTTCTTGAAGAGGCGCCACGTGAGGTGGATGCCGCCTTCGCCCGGCAGCGCGACGAGGCCGCGGTCGAGCTTCTCGAGCTGCGGCGAGGCGCCGGGATTCGGCTTGCCGGGACCGTGTCCCGGGTGGGCGATCGCGGCCTGCGCCGGGACCAGGAGGGCCGCGGCGGCGAGCGCGGCGACGACGGTCGTGCGGACGGGTCTTCTCATGCTGTTCATCCTTGAACTCTCGACGGAATGCGCTTTCCCCCGTGCGCACCCCGAGCCTAGGCGCGGTGTTGAATCGTGTCAACGGATGCCGGTGATCGCCCCGAGAGCCGCGCGGCACGAACCGCGGATATCCGAGCGGAACGCGGCCGAGGCAGCGCCGCACGCCGCCGGCTGCGCCAAAACCCCGCGATTGGTGCGGCGCGACGCCTCACCGACGTCCGGATCACGCAGGCGCGAGCGCTCCGGCACCTCGCCCCTCTCGGCATCCCGCCCACAGCCCTGCGGCACGAACCGCGGAGATTCGCAGGGAAACTCGCTCGGATTCCGCCCGACACGCCGCGGACAGCGTCGATCTCCGCGGACAGTGCCGCGCGCCGAAGCTCAGCCCCGCCGCCCGACCCGCCGCAGGCTCGCCGACGACGACAGTGCCCCGCCGCACCTCACCCCCCGGTGGAGGCCCGGACGACGAGCTCGGGGCGGAAGCGGATGCGCTGCGGCGCGGCATCCGGGTCCTCCAGGGCGGCGAACAGCGCGTCGACGGCGGCGGCGCCGATCTCGCGCGCGGGCTGGCGGATGGAGCTGAGCGGCACGACCGTGGACTGGGCGAAGTCGATGTCGTCGTAGCCGATGAGGGCGAGGTCCTCGGGCACGCGGAGCGATCCGAGGATGCCGGCCCCCTGCAGCACCCCGACGGCCACCAGGTCGTTGGCGCAGAACACGCCGTCGGGCCGGTCGGCCGCGGCGCGGTGGGCGAGCTGCTCGCCGACGAGCCGCCCCGCGAGCACCGTGAGCTCGTCGGTCGAGGCGACCTCGAGCGTGGCCTCCGGCACCTCGGCGAGCGCGCGCCGGGCACCGTCGAGGCGGTCCGCCACCTGGCGGACGGATGCCGGGCCCCCGGCGAAGAGGATGCGGCGGCGCCCCTGCTGCAACAGGTGCTGCACGGCCAGGTAGCCGCCTTCGACGTCGTCGACGGCCACCGAGGGCAGGTCGCCGTCGGCCTCGGCGTCGAGGAGCACGACGGGCACCCCGGCGGTCTCGAGCATCGCGGCGCGCGTCTCGTCGAGCGCGATCGGGGTCAGCAGCACGCCGTTGACGCGCTGCTCGCGGAACAGGTCCAGGTACGTGTTCTCGCGGGCGGCATCCTGTCCGCTGCTGCCGAAGAGGACGATCACCCCGTGCTCGGCGGCGCGTTCCTCGGCGCCACGGGCGACCTCGGCGAAGAACGGGTTGGCCGAGTCCAGCACGACCAGTCCGATCGTGCGACTACGGCCGGCGCGCAGCTGCCGGGCGGCGTCGTTGCGGACGAAACCGAGCTCCGAGATCGCGGCGTGCACGCGTTCGACGGTCGCCGGGGCGACCTTCGCCGGACGGTTGAGGACGTTCGACACGGTCCCCACCGAGACGCCCGCGGTGCGAGCGACGTCCTTCACACTGACTGCCACGTGACCTGCCTTGACGGATGCTTCGGACCCACGTTACTGTTCTGATTCTTGAATCGTTTCATAGAACGCTTCCCCGATCAACGACCCGCGCTCACGAAGGAGTGACATGCACCGCGTCGCCTTCCAGCTGCAGATCGACCCCGCACTGGTCGACGAGTACGTCGCCCGCCACACCCCGGTCTGGCCCGAGATGCTCGCCGAGATCGCCGCCGCGGGTCGTCGCAACTACTCGCTCTTCCTCGGCGACGGCGGTCGCCTGTTCGGCTACTACGAGGTCGACGACGACACGGCCGCGCAGGCCTACCTCGCCGCCTCGCCCGTCGCCGCGCGGTGGGAGGCGGAGATGAGCCGCTTCTTCGTCGGCCTCGAGGGCCGCCCCGACCAGGCGGCGACCCCGCTCGTCGAAGTCTTCAACCTGCACGACCAGTTGGCGGCCGCCGCCGACGCCCCCTCAGAAAGCGACCCGTCATGACCACGCTCTCCCCCGAGATCCTCACCCAGCTCGAAGGCCAGGGCATCGAGCTGCCCAGCTGGGCGTTCGGCAACTCCGGCACGCGGTTCCGCGTGTTCGCGACGGCGGGCACCCCGCGCGACCCGTTCGAGAAGATCGCGGATGCCGCCGAGGTCAACCGCTTCACCGCGCTCGCTCCGAGCGTCGCACTGCACATCCCGTGGGACAAGGTCGACGACTACGCGGCGCTCCGCCGTCACGCGGAGGACCTCGGGGTGCAGCTGGGCACGATCAACTCGAACACGTTCCAGGACGAGGACTACAAGTTCGGCGCCCTCACCCACCACGACGAGGCCATCCGCCGCAAGGCGATCGACCACCACCTCGAGTGCATCGACATCATGCACCAGACGGGGTCGCGCGACCTCAAGATCTGGCTCGCCGAGGGCTCGAACTACCCCGGCCAGAACGACATGCGCGGCCGGCAGGACCGCCTGCAGGACTCGCTCCAGCAGATCTACTCCCGCCTGAGCGAGAAGCAGCGCCTCGTGCTCGAGTACAAGTTCTTCGAGCCGTCGTTCTACCACACCGACGTCCCCGACTGGGGTACGTCGTACGCGCAGGTGGCCGCCCTCGGCGACCGCGCGATGGTCTGCCTCGACACCGGCCACCACGCCCCCGGCACGAACATCGAGTTCATCGTCATGCAGCTCCTGCGTCTCGGGAAGCTCGGCTCGTTCGACTTCAACTCGCGCTTCTACGCCGACGACGACCTCATCGTGGGCGCCGCCGACCCGTTCCAGCTGTTCCGCATCCTCGTCGAGGTCGTGCGCGGCGGGGGGCTGAACAACCCGGACGTCGCGTTCATGCTCGACCAGTGCCACAACATCGAGGACAAGATCCCCGGCCAGATCCGCTCGGTGCTGAATGTCCAGGAGATGACGGCCCGCGCCCTCCTCGTCGACCGCGCCGCGCTCGACGCCGCGCAGCAGGCCAACGACGTCCTCGGGGCCAACGGCATCCTCATGGACGCGTTCTACACCGACGTCCGTCCGGCGCTGGCCGAGTGGCGAGCCTCGCGCGGACTTCCCGCCGACCCGATGGCCGCGTACGCGGCATCCGGTCACCTGCAGAAGATCGCCGCCGAGCGCGTCGGCGGCACGCAGGCCGGCTGGGGTGCATGATCGACCGATGAGCAACACCCCCACCCCCTACGGCGCCGCCGGCGGCCTCGTCCGCGTCTATCCCGCGCGTGTGATCGAGCGCCCCACGCCCGGACTCGTCTGGCTGCACGGCGGCGGGTTCGCCGCCGGCGACATCGACATGCCCGAGGCCGATCACGTCGCACGGACGTTGGCGGATGCCGGGACCACGGTCCTCTCGGTCGACTACCGCCTCGCGCCGCTGCCGGACGGGTGGGAGCCGCCCGCGGTCGAGCCCGGGCGCGATCGCGCCGGGTTCCCCGCCGCATCCGACGACACGCTCGCGGTGTGGGACTGGCTGCACACCGAGGCCGCGACGCTCGGGGTGGATCCGGCACGCCTCGCGATCGGTGGGGCGAGCGCCGGAGCCAACATCGCGGCCGGCGCCGTGCTGCGCCTCATCGCGAACGACCGCGCGCTGCCGGCGCTCGTGCTGCTGGCCTATCCGACGCTGCTCGCCGAGCAGCCCGACCCCGACGAGGCGCTGCGGGCCGCACTCGACGCGCAGCCCGAGGCGGACCGGTTCGGCCGCGACGCCGTGCTCGGCATGTACGAGAACTACCTCGGCGGATCGGTCGTGGGCGCTCCGCTGGCCGCGATCCCGGGCCTCGCGACGGCCGACGAGCTCGCCGAGTTCCCGCCGACGCTCATCGTCGCGGGCGACGTGGACGAACTGCGGGTCTCGAGCGAGCACTTCGCGCGCACCCTGGCCGCCGCCGGCCGCGAAGTCGAGCACGTCATCGAGCCGGGCACCGACCACGGGCACCTGAACCGTCCGGACGAGGGGGATGCCGCATCCCTCACCCTCGCTCGTTTCGCCGCACGGCTCGCGGCGCTGTCCTCGTGAGCGGCGCACCGGGGACGGTCGCGGCCGTCGACCTGGGCGCCACGAGCGGACGGGTGATCGTCGGCCGGGTCGGGGCGGACACCCTCGAGACGACCACCGTCGCGCGCTTCGCGAACGAGCCGGTACGCCTGCCCGACGGCCTGCACTGGAACCTGCTCGGCCTCTACGGATCGGTCCTCGACGGACTGCGCGAGGCCCTGCGCGGCGACGCGAACGTCGCGAGCATCGGCGTGGACTCGTGGGCCGTCGACTACGGCCTCGTCGCGAGATCGCGCCTGCTGGGCGAACCCTTCCACTACCGCGACGAGCGCACCGCGCGCGGCGTCGAGGCGGTGCACGGAACGCACCCGCACGAGGTGCTGTTCTCCCGCAACGGGCTGCAGTTCCTGCCGTTCAACACGCTGTACCAGCTCGCCGCCGAGGACCGCGACCTGCTCGCGCTCACCGACCACGCGCTCCTCATCCCCGACCTGATCGGGTTCTGGCTCACCGGGCAGGCGCGCACCGAGCGCACGAACGCGTCGACGACGGGACTGCTCCGCGCCGACACGGGCGAGTGGGATGCCGACCTGATCGCCGCGCTCGGCCTGTCGCCGCGCCTGCTCGCACCGCTGGTCTCGCCCGGTGAGGCGATCGGCGACCTGTCGACGGAGGTCGCCGCCACCCTCGGCGCGCAGGCCACGGTGACGGCCGTCGGGTCGCACGACACGGCATCCGCCGTCGTCGCCGTGCCCCTGGCGTCGCGGGACGCCGCCTACATCTCCTGCGGCACGTGGGGACTTGTCGGTGTCGAGGTCGAGCGCCCCGTGCTGACGGCGGCGGCCCGCGAGGCGAGGTTCACGAACGAGGGCGGTGTGGACGGCCGCATCCGTCTGCTGCGCAACGTCATGGGGCTCTGGATCCTCAGCGAGACCGTGCGCGGTTGGCAGCGTGAGGGCGAGGCCGTCGAGCTCGGCGACCTGCTGGAGGCCGCTGCGGCGGTGCGGCAGCCCGTCGCCGTCTTCGACGTCGACGATCCGCGCTTCCTCCCGCCGGGCGACATGCCCGCGCGCATCGCCGCGTGGTGCGCCGAGCACGGCGTGGCCGCGCCGCGGAGTCGCGCCGAGATCGCCCGCAGCATCGTCGAGTCGCTCGCGCAGGCGTTCGCCGACGTGGCGCACGAGGCGGGCCGCGTCGGCGGAGTCGACGTCCGCGTCATCCACGTCGTCGGCGGCGGCGCGCTGAACGAGCTGCTGTGCCAGCGGACCGCCGATCGCGCGGGCGTGCCGGTGCTCGCCGGCCCCGTCGAGGCGACCGCGCTCGGCAACATCCTCGTGCAGGCGCGCGCGGCGGGCCTCGTGTCCGGCTCGCTCGAGGCGCTCCGCGACCTCGTCGCCCGCACGCACCTGCCGCGCCGGTACGAGCCGCGCACCGGCTGAGGGCGGGCCGCGTCGCCGCCCACCCCTAGGCTGAAATCCATGGCCGCGCAGACCCTGAACCGGGAGATCCTGCGCCTGGCCGTCCCCGCGCTGGGGGCGCTCGTGGCCGAGCCGATGTTCCTCATCGTGGATGCCGCCCTGATCGGACACCTCGGTGTCGTCCCGCTCGCCGGGCTCGGGATCGCGAGCGCCGTGCTGCAGACGATCGTCGGACTGATGATCTTCCTGGCCTACTCGACGACGCCCGCCGTCGCGAGGCGCTTCGGTGCGGGCGACAGTCGCAGCGCCGTCAGCGTCGGGATCGACGGGCTGTGGCTCGCCCTCGGGTTGGGGGCGCTGCTCGCCCTCGCCGGCTCGCTCGCGACACCGTGGCTCGTCGACCTCTTCGGGCCGTCGCGCGACGTCGCCGAGCAGGCGGTGACCTACCTCGCGCTGTCGATGTGGGGCCTGCCCGCCATGCTCATCGTCTTCGCCGCGACGGGACTGCTCCGCGGCATGCAGGACACGGTCACCCCGCTGTGGATCGCGGGGCTCGGCTTCGGCGCCAACGCACTTCTGAACTGGCTGTTCATCTACGGGTTCGGGTGGGGTATCGCGGGGTCGGCCGCCGGCACGGTCGCGGCGCAGTGGGGCATGGTCGCCGCGTACGCCGTGGTCATCGGACGCCTCGCGCGGCGGCACTCGGCATCCGTCCTCCCTCAGCGTGAGGGCGTGCGCGGGTCGGCGCGGTCGGGCGGGTGGCTGTTCCTGCGGACGGTCTCGCTGCGCGCGGCGCTGCTCGCGACCGTCGGCGTCGCGACGGGTCTCGGCATCGACGAGCTGGCCGGATGGCAGGTCGCGTTCACGATCTTCTCGACGGCGGCCTTCGCCCTCGACGCGCTCGCGATCGCGGCGCAGGCGCTGATCGGCCGCGGGCTGGGCGCGCAGGACGAACCGTTCGTGCGCCGTGTGCTCGGCCGCACGGTCGCGTGGGGCGCCTGGTTCGGGGTCATCGTCGGCGCACTGATCGCGGGTCTGTCGGGGGTCATCGGTCTCGCGTTCACCGGCGATCCGGAGCTCGCCGCCCTCATCCAGCCGGCGCTCCTGGTCCTCGCCCTCGCGCAGCCGATCTGCGGCGTGGTCTTCGTGCTCGACGGCGTGCTCATGGGAGCCGGTGACGCGAAGTACCTCGCGATCGCCGGCGGCCTGAACCTCGTGCCGTACCTGCCGGTGCTGGTGATCCTGATCGCCGTGCACCCGACCGGATCGGGCGGGCTCGCGTGGCTCGCGGTCTGCTTCTTCGGCGTCTACATGCTCGCGCGCCTCGTGACGCTGGGCTGGCGGGTGCGGCGGGCCGAATGGCTGACCGTCGCGGTGTGACGTCACCGCCGTCCCCTAGAGTGCGGGCATGGACCCGCGCGACGACGACTTCCTGAAGGACCTGCACCGCCTGGTGCAGCGGTTGAACCGGATGCCGGAGGCCGAGGACGCCCCACTGACCCCGCTCGGTGAGCGGGTAGCCGACCACCTCGGCGCCGACCCGACGGGGCTCCCGATGGTGTCGGAGTCGGTTCCGCCGCACCGGCTCGTCGACCTCGACCTCGCCCTCGACGCGCTCGCCGGCGACGACGCGGAGGTGCTCGGCCTGCGCGGCGGGCGGCACCTTCGCCACGAGGAGTTCGCGGGCCTGCTCGCCTCGCCCTACGCCCGCATCCAGCCGGGACCGGTCGAGTACGTGTCGGTCCCGACCGGGCCCGACACGAGCCGGCAGACCAAGTCGACGGCGCTCCGCCTCTTCCGTGTCGACGGGATGCCGGTGGCCGCCCTGCAGCGCGCGGCCGACCCGCAGACGGGTCGCGAGACCGCGACGCTCGACGTCGTGGCGGCGTCGCCCGAGGTCGCGTCGGGCCTGCTCGCGGAGGTGCGCCGACTGATGGCCGAGCTCAGTGTCGTCCGCGGCAACGTCGTAAGCTTCGCGCGCGGCGAGTTCGGGCACCACGGCATCGGCAAGATGACGTTCCTCGAGCGACCGACCGTGACCGCCGATCAGGTGATCCTGCCCGACGGGCTGCTCGACCGCATCCGTGCGCACGTCGTCGACATCGGCGGCAGGGCAGGCGACCTGCGTGCGCGGGGGCAGCACCTCAAGCGCGGCGTGCTGCTGTACGGCCCTCCCGGCACGGGCAAGACGCTGACCATCCGCCACCTCATCCACGAGACGCCGGGCACGACGGTCGTGCTGCTGCAGGGCGCGGCGCTCGGACTGATCGGCGAGGCGGCGGCGCTCGCCCGGGCGATGAGCCCCGCGCTCGTCGTGCTCGAGGACGTCGACCTCGTCGCCGCCGACCGCGGCGACTTCGGTCTGCAGCCGCTGCTGTTCGAGGTGCTCGACGCGCTCGACGGCCTCGACGGCGACGCCGATGTCGCATTCGTCCTCACCACGAACCGGGCCGAGATCCTCGAGCCGGCGCTGGCCGCCCGCCCCGGCCGCGTGGACCTCGCGCTCGAGATCCCGCTGCCCGACCTGCCGGCGCGGCAGCAGTTGTTCCAGGTCTACGGCGGCGGCCTGCCGCTGTCGGCCGAGGCCCTCGCGACGGCCGCCGAGCGCGCCGAGGGGGTCACGGCATCCTTCGTCAAGGAGGTCATCCGCCGGGCGGTGCTGCGCGCCGTCAGCGACGACCGCGACGTGACCGACGACGACCTCGCCGTGGCGCTCGACGCGATGCTCGAGGACACCCGCGGCATCTCGCGCGTGCTGTTCGGCGGCGACGCGGCGGCCGATGCGCAGGCCACCGGCGGGCACGGGTCGGCGGAGTTCGGGATGTTCGGCTGATGCGCCGGCGGGGGTCGGTGCTCGCGGCGACCATCGTGGCCGTCGCCCTCGCCGGCTGCAGCGGCGGCGTCCTGGCCGGGGGCACGGCGCACGGCGCGTGCGAGGCGCCGACTCTGACGGTGTCACCCGAGACGGCGGCTCCCGGCGAGACCGTCGACCTCACCGGCGCCGGATGGACCGTCTGCAACGACACTCCGAACGACCCCTCGGGGGAGGCGGCCTGGCGGGAGGTGACCGTCGAGTTGCGCCAGGACGGCGCATCCCGTGTGCTCGGCACCGCGCCGATCGAGGACGGCCGCCTCGACACGGAGGTCACCGTCCCCGCCGACGCACGACCCGGGTTCGCCCTGCTGGTCGTCGGCCGAACCGACGCCACCTACACCGTCGGCCTCACGATCGAGGACTGACCGCCGCGGGAGCCTCAGGCGGTGTGGACGACGGCGACACCCGCCCACTACGGTGGCGGGACGCCCGCACCTTCGGCTGCGGCGACCGATCGGGGGACCGGACAGATGACCACGGCGCACCGCACGACGACGCTCGGAACGATCCTGGTGGTGGTCTCGGGGGTCGGCGTGCTCGTCGCCGCCGGCGCCCTCGCGACCTTTCTCGTTACCCCCGACAGCACCACGACCGAGCTCGCGATCGTCGTCGGCGGCGCCGGGACGGCGACGGTCGCCGGCATCGCGGGGGTGTGCCTGCACCGCATCCGCGTCGTCGTCTCCCTCCTCGCGACGCTCGGCTACCTGCTCGCGGGCGCCATCCTCACCGTCGGCGCGGCGGCCATCCTGCACGACGCGGCGCAGGGCGGCTTCGCGAACATCGGCGCCGCCATGCTCCTGCTGGTCGGCGCGGTGATCGCGCTCCCGGCGCTCGCCCTGACGCTCGCGCTGGCGTTCTTCGTCGTGCGCGACGGGCGCCGCAG
The DNA here is from genome assembly GCF_001644225.1 of Microbacterium oleivorans. GTDB lineage: Bacteria > Actinomycetota > Actinomycetes > Actinomycetales > Microbacteriaceae > Microbacterium > Microbacterium gawkjiense. The sequence continues at coordinate 109,715 of NZ_LSTV01000002.1, forward strand.
GGCGGTCACCGCCTGAGCGTCACGCGTACCGGCGGCACCACTCGTACATGACGACCGCCGCGGCGGCCGAGGCGTTGATCGACCGGGTCGACCCGTACTGGGTGATCTCGACGACTCCGGATGCCGCGGCGAGCGCCTCGGGCGACAGCCCCGGTCCCTCCTGCCCGAAGAGCAGGACGCAGCGCTCGGGCAGGTCCGAGCGGTCGACCGGCACCGAGCCGTCGACGTTGTCGATCGCGAGGATCGGGAGCCCGGCGGCATCCGCCCACGCGGCGAAGGCCGCGACGTCCTCGTGATGGCGGACGTGCTGGTACCGGTCGGTCACCATGGCCCCGCGACGGTTCCAGCGCCGCTTGCCGATGATGTGCACCTCGGCCGCCCCGAACGCGTTGGCGCTGCGCACGATCGAGCCGATGTTCATGTCGTGCTGCCAGTTCTCGATCGCGACGTGGAACGGATGCCGCTTCTCGTCGAGGTCCGCCACGATCGCCGCCATCGTCCAGTAGCGGTAGCGGTCGATCACGTTGCGGCGGTCGCCGTCCGCGAGCAGGTCGCGGTCGTACCGCGGGTCGTCGGGCCAGGCGTCCGGGCCGCCCGGCCACGGGCCGACGCCGACGGGGAGCTGCGGTTCCGCGTCGGGATCAATCTGCTCGGGCACCGATCCAGGCTAGCCGCGCGCGGCGCAGTGCGCCCCGTGCACCCGTTCGTCGCCGAATCACCAGCCGCGTGCCGAATCACCATCGGAATGCGCGCATTCGAATGGTGACTCGGCAGCCGAGTGGTGATTCGGCCCAGGGGGCGACGCCGCACGCGCGCCGTGCCACGCGCGCAACAGCACGAGCACCGCATCGCACCCGATGCGTTAGATTTTTCGGTATGCCGAAAACCGACCTCGCCCCGAGGCCCGTGCCCGCGCGCACCGGCCGACGCGCGGCGTGGCTGCTGGGACCTGCACTGGTCGCCGGGGTCGCCTACCTCGACCCGGGCAACGTCGCGAGCAACATGACCGCGGGCGCCCGCTACGGCTACCTGCTCGTCTGGGTCGTCGTGCTCGGCAACGTCATGGCGTGGCTCATCCAGTACCTGTCGGCGAAACTCGGCATCGTCACCGGGCAGAGCCTGCCCGAGGTGCTCGGCAGCCGCATCCGCAGCAACACCGCGCGTCGCGCCTACTGGCTGCAGGCCGAACTGGTCGCGATGGCCACCGACGTCGCGGAGATCATCGGCGGCGCCGTCGCGCTGTGGCTGCTGTTCGGCGTCCCCCTGCTGTGGGGCGGGCTCATCACCGGCGCGGTCTCGATCGCGCTCCTGCTGATCCAGTCGCGTCGCGGGGCGCGCAGCTTCGAGTTCGTCATCATCGGGCTCATGGCGATCATCGCCCTCGGCTTCACCTACGGCGTCTTCATCGGCCCACCCGAGTCCGCCGGCGTCGCCCGGGGCCTCCTCCCCCGGTTCGACGGCACCGACTCGGTGCTGCTGGCGGCATCCATCCTCGGGGCGACGATCATGCCGCACGCGATCTACGCGCACAGCTCGCTCGCCCGCGACCGCTTCCGTCCCGCCGAGGACCGCAAGAGGACGGATGCCGCGGCCGCCGACGCCGCGATCGACACCCGCCGCATCCTCCGCGCCACCCGGTGGGACGTGACGATCGCGCTCGCGATCGCCGGCACCGTGAACCTCTGCATCCTGCTGCTGGCCGCGGCGAACCTCGCCGGGGTCCCCGGCACCGACAGCCTCGAGGGCGCGTACGCGGCGCTGCAAGACGGCATCGGACCGGTCGTCGCGACGCTGTTCGCGGTCGGCCTGCTCGCGAGCGGACTGGCCAGCAGCGCGGTCGGCGCCTACGCCGGGGCGGAGATCATGCACGGGCTCCTCCGCGTCCGCATCCCGCTCCTCGCCCGCCGCCTCGTGACGCTCGTCCCCGCGCTCGCGATCCTCGCCCTCGGCGTCGACCCGACGTTCGCGCTGATCCTCAGCCAGGTGATCCTGAGCTTCGGCATCCCGTTCGCCCTCATCCCCCTCGTCGCGCTCACCGCGAAGCGCGACGTGCTCGGCGGCTACCGCAACCGAGTGTGGACGACGGCCGCGGGCATCCTGGCCTCGGTGTTCCTCGTGACGCTCAACGCCCTGCTGCTCTGGCTGACCCTCTTCGGCGGATAATCTGGGGTCCGTGCCCGCCTCCGTGTCCACGGTCGACGATTACCTCAAGACGATCTACCACCACACCGAGTGGCAGACCGATCCCGTCACCCCGTCGGTGCTCGCCGCCGAACTCGGACTCGCGCCGTCGTCGGTCACCGAGATGGTCAAGAAGCTCGCCGCGCAGGGCCTCGTGGCGCACCGCCCGTACGGACCGATCTCGCTGACGGATGCCGGGACCTCCCGCGCGACCGCGGTGATCCGCCGTCACCGCCTCATCGAGACGTGGCTCGTGCGCGAGTTCGGCTACGCATGGGACGAGGTGCACGACGAGGCCGAGGTGCTCGAGCACACGATCAGCGACCGCCTGCTCGCGGGCATCGACGCGCGGCTCGGCCACCCGCGGTTCGACCCGCACGGCGACGCGATCCCGGGGCCCGACGGCAGTGTCGAGCGCGAGCCGTTCGTCCTGCTCGCCGAGGCGACGATCGGGCACACCGGCCGCGTGCTGCGCGTGTCGGACCGCGACCCCGCGCTGCTGCGCTCGCTCGAAGAGATCGGCATCGACGTCGGCCACACCCTGACGGCGACGGGGCGGGGCGCCGTGCAGATCGACGGCGGTCCGACGATCGAGTTGCCGCCGGCCGCCGCGCAGGCGGTGTGGCTGACCGCCTGAGTCAGCGCGCGCTCTTGCCGGGAGCACCGCACGTCCGCACGACCGCCGGTGCTGCTGTCGCACCGCGCGGGATCAGCGCAGGCGCAGCCGCCGGCCCTTCAGGTACGGCCATTCGGTGCGTGTCGCGTGCTCGGCGTAGTGCCACATGCGGGCGCCGACGTCGGGGTCGATCGCGATCCGCGGCGCGCGCTCGAGCACCGGCGCGCCGGTGTACGTCCGCGCGGGACCCCAATACTGGCCGCCCTCGGCGTCGGGGTCGACGAGCGCGCGCACCGGCGCCCACGCTCCGCGCTCCTTCGACTGCGCGACGGCGGCCTGCAGACCGCCGAGCAGGCGTTTGCGCCGCGACGGCGCGCTGACGCCGGGGATCCGTCGCGTCCGCCCGCCGAGCGAGTAGCCGGGATGCGCGACGAGGCTCTGGACGGGGACGGATGCCGCGCGCAGCCGCCGGTCCGCTTCGAACCCGAGCGCCGCGGTGGCGACCTTCGACTGCACGTACGCCCGCCACGGCGTGTAGTCGTCGACGAGTTCGGGGTCGATCGGGTCCCACGGGAAGAGCTTGGTCGCGATCGAGCCGAGCCAGACCATGCGGCCGCGGGCTGCGGCGAGCGCGGGCAGCACGGCACCGGCGAGCGCGTAGTGGCCGAGCGCGTTCGTGGCGATGACGAGCTCGTGCCCGTCTCGGGTCACCTCGCGCTCCTCCGGCGGGTGGACGATACCCGCGTTGAAGAGGGCGCCGTGCAGTCCGACGCGTCCGCGGACGGTTGCGGCGGCGGCGCGGACCGAGCCCAGGTTGCTCGTGTCGAGCGCGAGGGTCTCGAGGTCGGCATCCGGCACCTGATCGAGGATCGCCGCCCGCGCGCGCGACAGCCGCGAGGGGTTCCGAGCCGTCATGACGACGTGGGCACCGGCTGCGGCGAGCTGCAGACAGCTGAAGAATCCGACACCCGTATTCGAGCCGGTGACGAGGTAACGACGACCGCTCAGATCGGGGAGATCGTCCGGGTCCCAGTCATCGCGTGCCACATGCTCGACCCTACGCTCGGCACCTATGCGTGGCATCCTCTTGCGCTCGGCGTTCCGACGGCGTGCCGAATCACCAGCCGCGTGCCGAGTCACCAGCCGATTGCGGGCATTTCCGTGGTGATTCGGCACCTCGGTGGTGATTCGGAGCCGGAGCTCACCCGCCGCGGCGCGTGCGAGAGTGGACGCATGAACGAGCTCGAGCAGAACCTGCTGTACAGCGTCGTCGGACTGTCGCTGCTGACCTCGCTCGTGCTCATCGTCGTCCGCGGGTTCCGACGGCGCGGCGACGACCGCCGCGGTCGCAAGCCGTGGGACGACCTCGAACCCAAGTGATTACTGCGGCTGCAGGCCCAGATCGTCGAGGTCGATCGCGGCGAGCCAGGTGAGACCCGCCGCCTCGACGGCGGCCTGCGCACCCGTCTTGCGGTCGACGATCACGGCCACCGCGACGGGCTCGGCGCCCTCGCGGCGCAGCGCCTCGACGGCCTTGAGCGCCGACTGACCGGTGGTCGAGGTGTCCTCGACCACGACGACGCGCTTGCCCGCGACATCCGCTCCTTCGACCTGACGACCGCGGCCGTGGTCCTTGGGCTCCTTGCGGACGACGAACGCGTCGAGCGGCGCGTCGGTGCGCGCGGACTCGTGCATGACGGCGTTCGCGATGGGGTCGGCGCCGAGGGTCAGCCCGCCGACCGCGACGATGCCGTCGACGTCGCGGAGGAGGTCGAGCATGATGCGCCCGATGGCCGGCGCTGCGCGGTGGTCGAGCGTGAGCTTTCGCATGTCGACGTAGTAGGTCGCCTTCTTGCCGCTCGACAGGGTGAAGTCGCCGTGGAACACGGCCTCCTCCTGGATGAGCGAGATGAGGCTCTGGCGGTCGGCTTCGAGTGCGGGCGTGGAGGCGACGGTCACGGCTCCGAGTCTACGACCGGCGGCGTCGGACGCCCGATCTAGGCTGGGAACCATGCGGCTTGCCACCTGGAACGTCAACTCCATTCGCGCGCGCGTCGTGCGCACCGTCGAGTTCGCCGTGCGCGAGAACATCGACGTGCTCGCGATGCAGGAGATCAAGTGCAAGCCCGAGCAGTTCCCCTACGAGGCGTTCGAAGAGGCGGGCTACCACGTCGAAGCGCACGGCCTGAACCAGTGGAACGGTGTCGCGATCGCGAGTCGTGAGCCGATCACCGAGGTCGAGTACGCTTTCCCCGACATGCCGGGGTTCCTGAAGGGCCACGAGGGTCCGGATGCCCCGCAGGAGGCCCGCGCGCTCGGCGCGACGATCGACGGCGTCAAGGTGTGGAGCCTCTACGTCCCCAACGGCCGCGGTCTCGACGACCCGCACTTCGCGTACAAACTGCACTGGCTCGAGGCGCTCCGCGCCTACACCCAGTCGACGCTCGCCGCGCAGCCCGATCTGCCGCTGGCGCTCGTCGGCGACTTCAACATCGCCCCGACCGATGCCGACAACGGCGACCCGACGGTCGTCGAGGGCGTGACGACGCACGTCTCCCCCGAGGAACGCGCCGCCTTTCAGTCCCTGCTCGACGCCGGCCTCACCGACACGGTCCGCCCGCTCGTCCCGACCGGCTACACCTACTGGGACTACAAGCAGCTGCGCTTCCCCCGCAACGAGGGCCTGCGCATCGACTTCATCCTCGGTTCGGCGGCCTTCGCCGACGGTGTCGTCGGGGCATCCATCCACCGCGACGAGCGCAAGGGCGAGATCCCCAGCGACCACGTCCCGGTGGTCGTCGACCTGGACCTCGACGGCGAGGACGACGACGACCGTCCGATGATCTTCTGACGCCGAAGGCTCTCCCCCGCAGGACGGATGCCGCGCCGCATCCGCCCCTCTAGCGTGGAAGGTATGTCCGACTCGACGCTCCGCCGCGCCGTCACCCCCGCGGAACGGCGTCACGACGCCTGGCTCGCCGCCGGGATGCTGGTCGCCGGCCTGATCAGCACCGCCCTCGGCACGGTCTCGAACATCTACGGCGGCAACGGCCCGGCTCTGCACTGGGGGCTGCTCTACGCCGCGGCGATCACGGTCCCCCTCGCCCTGCGACGCCGGTTCCCCGGCACGGTGCTGGTCGTCGTGTCTGCGGCCTTCTTCGTGGGCATGTCGGCGGGCATCCCCGAGGTGTACGTCGGCAACGTCTCGCTGTTCATCGCGATGTACACGGTGGGCGCCTGGGTCGCCGACCGGCGCCGTGCGGCGCTCGTGCGCATCCTGCTGATCGTCGCGATGTTCGTGTGGCTGCTCATCACGATGTTCCAGTCGGCGGCATCCGACGACGGACTCTCGCAGCAGGGGCCGTTCTCGCCCTTCGCGGCGTTCGCGCTGATCCAGTTCCTCGTCAACGTGGCCTTCTTCGGCGGTGCCTACCTGTTCGGCGAGCGCGCCTACACGGGTGCCATGGAGCGCGCGGCGCTCGAGCAGCGCACCGCCGAGCTCGAACGCGAGCGCGAACGGACTGCGGCACAGGCCGTCGCCCTCGACCGCGTGCGCATCGCGCGCGAGCTGCACGACGTCGTCGCCCACCACGTCTCGGCGATGGGGGTGCAGGCGGGTGCCGCGCGGACGGTGTTCGAGCAGAACCCGGATGCCGCGCGCACCGCGCTCACCGGCATCGAGTCCTCTGCGCGCGAGGCGCTGACCGAACTGCGCCAGCTGCTCGAGACGCTGCGCACGCCCGACACCGACGCATCCGACACCGATGCGCTCGGCGGGTCGACGCTGCGCCTCGACGCCCTGCCGGCGCTCGTCGCCCACGCGAACGAGAACGGCCTGCCGACGACGCTGTCCGTCGTCGGCGACGCAGTGCCGACGTCCGACCTCGTGCAGGTGAACCTGTACCGGATCGCGCAGGAGGCGCTGACGAACGCCCGCCGTCACGGCGGCCCCGGCGCGACGGCCGACGTGCGCCTGCGCTACGCCGACGACGCCGTCGAACTCGAGGTCTCGAACACCGGACGCGCGCCGATCTCCGGACGCGCGGGCCTCGGCCTGGTCGGGATGCGCGAGCGCGCCGTTTCCTCCGGAGGAACGCTCGAGGCGCGCGCCCGCGACCGGGGCGGCTTCCTCGTGCGGGCGCGCATGCCGCTGACGCAGGCGGTGCCGGCATGATCCGCGTGCTGCTGGTCGACGACCACGCCGTCATGCGCACCGGGTTCCGCATGATCCTCGAGGCCGCGGGCGACATCGAGGTCGTCGGCGAGGCGGGCGACGGCCGCGCCGCCGTCGCGGCCGCGCGCGAGCTGCGCCCCGACGTGATCTGCATGGACGTGCAGATGCCCGACATGGACGGCCTCGAGGCGACGCGGCGGATCGTGGCGGATGCCGAGGTCGCGGCATCCGTCGTCATCGTGACGACCTTCGACCGCGACGACTACCTGTTCCAGGCGCTGTCGGCGGGGGCGAGCGGGTTCCTGCTCAAGAACGCCGGCCCCGAGGAGCTCACGAACGCCGTGCGCGTCGCGCACTCGGGTGATGCGCTGCTCGCGCCGTCGGTCACGCGCCGGGTGATCGAGCGGTTCGCGCAGGCGGAGTCGGCACCGGCGGCATCCCTCCCCCGGACGACGGATGCCGCGCCCACCCTGCCGGTGGAGCTCACCGAACGCGAGGCCGAGGTGCTGCGCCTGCTCGCGCGTGCGATGAGCAACGGCGAGATCGCCCAGGAGCTCTACATCGGCGAGGCGACGGTCAAGACGCACGTGTCGAACGTGCTGCAGAAGCTCGGCGCCCGCGACCGCGTCGCCGCGGTGGTCTGGGCCTACCGGCACGGCCTGGCCTGACCCGCCCCGCACGCGGAACGGCCCCGCCCGAGTCGGGGCGGGGCCGTTCCAGCCGTGACGCGGGTCAGACGCCCGCGGGGACCTCGGCGTAGCGGTCGATCAGGTCGCCGAACGCCTCGAGGTAGCCGGTCAGGAAGCCGGCGGTCTCGTCGTTGGTGACCTCGCCGTCCTCGCCGAACAGGCCGGGCGTGCTCTGCACGTAGCCTTCGGGCTGGCCGAGCGTGGGGGCGTTGAAGTGGCTGAGGATCGCCTTCAGGTGCTGCTGCGCGGCGGCGGTGCCGATGCCGCTGCCCGAGGTGCCGATGACGGCGGTGGGCTTGAGGTTGAACGCGTTCTGGCCGTAGGGGCGGGCGGCCCAGTCGAGCGCGTTCTTCAGCACGCCCGGGATCGAGCGGCTGTACTCGGGGGTCACGATGATGACGCCATTGACGTCCGCGATCGCCTGCTTGAAGTCGACGGCGACCTGCGGGAAGTCCGCGTCGTGGTCGACCGAGTAGAACGGCAGGTCCTTGATCGGGATCTCGACCAACGTGGTGCCCTCGGGGGCGAGGCGCTCGAGCGCCTTGGCGAGGCGGCGGTTGATCGACGTCGACGAGATGCTGCCGACGATGTAGCCGATGGTGCGGTTCGTCATGGGTCCTCCAAAAGAGTCGAAACGGATGCCGTTCGGCACCGTGGAGTCCAACGGGAGCCCCGGCATCCCTATTCCTGTGAATGCAATAAGACGTCACGCTCCCCCTCGCGGCGGGGATCCCGGATCACCCGCCGGGGGGAGGCCCCCGGCATCCGATCTTCCTAACGTGGGACACGTGCCACCGCCGGTGGCCCAGGATCACAGGAGGAACGGATGCTGCAGCTACGCGGGATCACCAAGAGCTACGGCTCGCGGCGGGTGCTCGACGACGTCGCGTTCGATGTCGCCCCCGGCCGCCTGACCGGGTTCGTCGGCGGCAACGGCGCCGGCAAGACCACCACGATGCGGATCATGCTCGGCGTGCTGGGCCGCGACAGCGGCGAGGTCACACTGAACGGCGCGCCCGTCACGACCGCCGACCGCCGCCGCTTCGGGTACATGCCCGAGGAGCGCGGCCTGTACCCGAAGATGAAGGTGCTCGAGCACATCGTCTACCTCGCCCGCCTGCACGGGTTCTCGAAGGCGGATGCCACGACCCGCGCGACGGCGCTCCTGCAGGAGCTCGGGCTCGGGGAGCGCCTGGACGACAACGTCGAGACGCTCTCGCTCGGCAACCAGCAGCGCGCCCAGATCGCGGCGGCGCTCGTGCACGACCCCGAGGTGCTCATCCTCGACGAGCCGTTCTCGGGCCTCGACCCGCTCGCGGTCGACGTCGTCGCCGAGGTGCTGCAGACCCGCGCCGCGCAGGGCGTCTCGGTGCTCTTCTCGTCGCACCAGCTCGACGTCGTCGAGCGCCTGTGCGACGACCTCGTCATCATCGCCGGCGGCACCATCCGCGCGGCCGGCACCCGCGACGGCCTGCGCGCCGAGCACGCCTCGCGGCGCTTCGAGCTCGTCTCGGCCACCGACGCCGGCTGGCTGCGTGACGAGCCGGGCGTCGAGGTCGTCGACTTCGACGGCGGATACGCGGTGTTCGAGGCCGACTCGGACGAGACCGTCCAGCGCGTCCTGCAGCGCGCCGTCACCCACGGCGCCGTGACGAGCTTCGCCCCCCGCCACCCCACCCTCGCCCAGATTTTCACGGAGGTCATCCAGTGAACACGTCACCGTCCTTCGGCCAGAGCGTCTGGCTCGTCACCGAGCGCGAGATCGGCTCGAAGCTACGCTCGAAGTCGTTCATCATCTCGACCGTCGTCATGTTCGTGATCGTGCTGGCTGCGGTCCTCTGGGCCGGCTTCACGGCGCAGAGCGACAACCGCACGCCGATCGCGGTCACCTCCGAGACCGCCTCGGTCCTCTCCGACCCCGACGCCTTCGACGTGACGGATGCCGCGACCGCCGACGAGGCACGCGAACTCGTCCGCGACGGCGAGGTCGACGCCGCCGTCATCCCGGGCGGCGCCGAGCCCCTCGGCTACACCGTCGTGTTCGACGAGCAGGTCTCCACCGGCCTGCTGCAGCAGCTGAGCATCGCGCCCGAGGTCGAGATCCTCGAACCCGCGAGCACCGACGGCTTCCTGCGCTACATCATCGCGATCGCGTTCGGCGGCGTCTTCTTCGCCGCGGCGCTCACCTTCGGCACGACCATCGCGACGAGCGTCGTCGAGGAGAAGCAGACCCGCGTGGTCGAGCTGCTCATCTCGGCGATCCCGACCCGCGCCCTCCTGGCCGGCAAGGTGCTCGGCAACACGGTGCTCGCGATGGGGCAGATCGTCGGCATCGCCGCGGTCGCGATCATCGGCCTGACGGTGACCGGTCAGGACTTCCTCATCGCGGGTCTCGGCGGTCCGATCGCGTGGTTCGCGGTGTTCTTCCTCTTCGGGTTCGTCCTGCTGGCCGCGCTGTTCGCCGCGGCGGGTGCGATGGTCTCGCGACAGGAGGACATCGGACCGACGATCACGCCGCTCACCTACATCGTGATGGCGCCGTACTTCCTCGTCATCTTCTTCAACGACAACCCCGTCGTGCTGACGATCATGTCGTACGTGCCGTTCTCGGCCCCGGTGGGGATGCCGGTGCGCATCTTCGTCGGCGAGGCGCAGTGGTGGGAGCCCCTGCTCGCGCTGGCCGTCATGCTCGCCGCGTGCATCGGGGCGATCCTCCTCGGCGCGAAGATCTACGAGAACTCGCTCCTGCGCATGGGGGCGCGCGTCAAGCTGCGCGAGGCCCTGTCGCGCTGATCCTGCCGCACCGCGGCATCCGCTGAACCGCTCCGTCCGCACCCGCGGCGGGGCGGTTCAGCCGCGTCCGGGGCCGCCCTTGCCGGGCTTGTCCTTGCCGGGTTTGTCGGGCTTGTCCTGCTTGTCGGGCTTGCCGCCGCCCTTGTCGTCGGCGGGGGTGTCGTCGGCAGGGGCGTCATCGGTGCCCGAGTCGTCGACCGTCGAGACCGTGGGCGTCGGGGTGGCGGTCGGCGTCACCTCCGCCGTCCGGGCGGGCGTCGGCTCGGTCTGCGCGGGGTCGGTCGTCCAGGACTGCTGTCCGCCGAAGAGCGACGCCGCCCAGATGCTGGCCCCGGCGAGCAGGGCGACGACCGCGACGGCGAGCCCGATGACGAGCGGACGGCGGGAACGACGACGCGGCTCCTCCTCGCTGGATGCCGGAGCCGGCGCCGACCCGAAGGCCACCGTCGCCGCCGTCGGGTAGCGGCGCGTCGGGGCATCGCCCGCCGTGCGGGTGGCCGCCGGCTCGAGCACGGTCGGGGCGTCGTCGTCGCGAGGCTCCGCCTGCGTCGCCGGCGCGTCGGCGGGGGTCGTCGCCGCGATCGGGATGCCGGCGGCCACCGCCGCGCGCACCGGCGGCAGCGGGGGCGCACCGTCGACCGGCGCGGTGCGCAGCCGCTCGGCAGCCTCGACGACCGTGAGCGCGGTCGGACGCTCCTCGGGGCGGGTGGCGGTCATGCGCGACAGCAGCGACGTCCAGGCGGGGCCGAGCGCGTCGGGGATCGTCGGCGGCGTGGTGAGGCGGGCCAGGGCGGCGCCGACCCCGTCGGTGTGCGGGTACGCGCGCTCGCCGGTGAGGGCTTCGAGCAGCACCAGGCCGAGCGCGTACACGTCGGCGGGCGGAGCCGCGTCGCCGCCCTGCACCTGCTCGGGGGCGAGATAGGCGGCCGTCCCGATGATCGTGCCGGGCGTCGTCAGCCGGGCGCTGTCGAGGAGCAGGGCGATGCCGAAGTCGGTGAGCTTCGCGCGGGGCCGCCCGCCCGGCAGGTGCGGCGGGGCGAGCAGCACGTTCGACGGCTTCATGTCGCGGTGCACGACCCCCGACGCGTGCACGACGTGGAGGGCTTCGCCGAGCTCCGCGGCGAGCGCGGCGACCTCGGCCGGGGGCAGCGGCCCCTCGGCGATCCGGGAGCTGAGGGTCGGCCCGTCGACGAACTCCATCACGAGGTATTCGGGCGATCCGGTCAGGTGCGCGTCGAAGAGGGTCACGAGCGACGGGTGGTTGAGCGAGGCGAGGAGGGTCACCTCGCTCCGGGCGCGCTCGGGCGCTCCGGCGACCCCCTCGACGCCGGGGCGCAGCACCTTGACGGCGACCGTCCGCCCGAGCGCGGTGTCGTCCGCGCGGAAGACCCGCGCCATGCCGCCCTGACCGACCTGCGCGATCAGCCGGTAACGATCCGCCAGAGTGTCGCCGACGAGCGGCTCGGGTACGTCCGTCATCGTCTCCTCCTCCGCCCGGGTCAGCGGTCCCGTCTACGACGCTACCCCCGGCATCCGCTCACTGCAGGCTCTTGACGGAGCGGCTACGTCCGGTGCGCCGCGCGGCCGACGTGGCCGGCGAGCGCGTCGGCCGCGCCGACGAGGGCGAGATGCGAGAGCGCCTGCGGGGTGTTGCCGATGTGGTGTCCGGTGGCGGGGTCGTACTCCTCCGAGAGCAGCCCCACGTCGTTGGCGACGGCGCAGAGGCGGTCCATGAGGCGCGTCGCGTCGTCGATGCGGCCGGTCGCCGCGTACTGCTCGACGAGCCAGAACGAGCAGGCGAGGAAGGGATGCTCGTCGCCGGGCAGTCCGTCGGTGCCGGCGGCGGTCCGGTACCGCATCACGAAGCCGTCCCGCAGGAGGTCGCGCTCGATGCGGGCGACGGTGGCGAGCATCCGCGGGTCGTCGGCCGCGCAGAACCCGACGAGCGGCAGGAGCAGCAGCGAGGCGTCGACCTCGTCGGTGGTGTCGTGCTGCGTGAAGTGGCCGCCCGCGGCATCCACTCCGGTCTCATCGATCTCGGCGCGCACGCGGTCCCGCAGTCGCTCCCACAGGTCGGCGTCGCCGTCGAGTCCTTGCTCGCGCACCGCGCGGACGCCGCGGTCGAGCGCGGCCCACACCATGGCGCGCGAGTGGGTGAAGTGGTGCAGGTCGCCGCGCATCTCCCAGATGCCGTGGTCGGGACGGTCGACCCACTCCACGACCTGGGCGAGCAGCGCGCGCTGCAGCGACCAGGACGACGGCGTCTCGGCGACGCCCGCCAGCCGCGCCGCCTCGAGGGCGACGAGCACCTCGCCGATCACGTCGCCCTGGTACTGGTCGACCGCGCCGTTGCCGATCCGCACCGGCGCCGAGCCCCGGTACCCCGGCAGGCTCGTCAGCTCGCGCTCGGGCAAGTCGCGCTCACCGCCGAGGCCGTACATGATCTGCACGTCGGCCGGGTCGCCGGCGACCGCCCGCAGCAACCATCCGCGCCAGCGCTCGGCCGCGCCCGTGTAGCCGTGGGCGAGGTAGGCCTCGAGCGTGAGCGCGGCGTCGCGCAGCCATACGAAGCGGTAGTCCCAGTTGCGCGACCCGCCCGGGTCCTCGGGGAGGGACGTCGTCGCGGCCGCGACGATCCCGCCGGTGTCGGGATGCGTGAGAGCGCGCAGCACGAGCATCGAGCGCATCACGTGGTCGGCCCAGCGTCCGTGGCCCTCGATGCGGGACGCCCACTCGGTCCACCACCGGCGGGTCGCGTCGAGCGCGGCGTCGACGTCGCACGCGACCGGATGCGGGTGGTACGACCGGTCCCACGCGAGCACCGAGTCGACCGTCGTCCCCGGCCGGGCCGTGAACGATCCGCGGTGGGTCGTTCCGTCGGGGCGCAGCCGCGGACCACGGACCACGACGGCGTCGGGCCCCGCGATCGCGAGCAGCACGGCCGCCGCGTCGTCGTCGCCGATCTGCCGCACCCACGGCAGCGCCCGCGCGTAGTCGAACCGCAGGCGCAACTCGCTCTCGAAGGCGACCGTCCCCTCGACGCCGACCACCCGCCGTACGACGACGTCCTCGTCGATCGGCAGGAACTCGATGACGTCGGCGACGCCGGTGGACGTCGTCCAGCGCGTGACGAGCACGAACGTGTCGCCGTCGTAGCGCCGCGCGGCGGTGGCCTCGGGATCGGCGGGCCGCAAGCTCCACCGGCCGTGCTCCTCGTCGCCGAGCAGCGCACCGAAGATCGACGCCGCGTCGTAGCGGGGGAGGCAGAGCCAGTCGATGCTGCCGGCATCCGACACCAGGGCCGCCGTCCGACAGTTGCTGAGCAGGGTGTAGGACTCGATCGGGGCAGGCATCGTCGCCATTGTCGCCCTCGCGCACGGTCGGGGCAAGAGACGGCCCCCGACTCCGGTTCGCGCGCACCGCGGGGCTAGGGTGACGCGCATGACGGCCGACACGACCCTGCTCATCCTCGGCGCCTCCGGCGACCTCACCTCGCGCCTGCTCCTGCCCGCGCTCGGGCAGCTGCTCGCGCGCGAGCCCGACCGCAGCGTGCGCCTCGCGGGGGCCGGCGTCGACGAGTGGACCGACGACGCCTGGCGCGACACGGTCCGGAAGGCGTTCGCGACGACCGATGCGGAGTCGGCCTTCGACCGGCTCTCGGACACGACCTACACGCAGGCCGACATCACCGACCCGGGTCAGCTGCAGAAGCTGCTGGATGCCGCCGAGGGTCGCCCCGCGCTCTACTTCGCCGTACCGCCCGCCGTCGCCGCGAAGGCGGGCGAGGCGCTGCGGTCGGTCACGATCCCCGACGGCACGATCCTCGCGCTCGAGAAGCCCTTCGGATCGGATGCCGCCAGCGCCGAACGCCTCAACGCGACCCTCGCCGATCTCGTCCCCGAGAGCCAGGTCTTCCGCGTCGACCACTTCCTCGGCCGCTCGACGGTCCTCAACCTGCTCGGGGTGCGCTTCGCGAACCGGCTCATCGAACCGGCGTGGTCGGCCGACCACATCGCGTCTATCCTCGTGCAGTTCGACGAGCCGCTGGGCCTCGAAGGCCGTGCGGGCTACTACGACAAGGCCGGCGCGCTGACCGACATGATCCAGAGCCACCTGCTGCAGGTGATGGCGTTCGTGACGATGGAGCCCCCGGCATCCCTCGACGAGCGCGACCTCCGCGACGCGACGGGCGCGGCACTCCGCGCGACGGCCGTCTGGGGCGACGACCCCGTCGCCTCGTCGCGACGGGCGCGGTACACGGCGGGCACCGTGGACGGGCGCGAGTTCCCGTCGTACGTCGACGAGCCGGGCGTCGACCCGGCGCGCGGCACCGAGACCCTCGCCGAGATGACCGTCGAGGTGCGCAACGCCCGCTGGCAGGGCGTGCCGATCACGCTGCGCTCGGGCAAGGGCCTGGGGCACGCCGAGGCGAAGGTCGAGGTGCGCTTCCACCCGGTGCGGCACCTGCCGCGCGGCTTCACGGGCGACCCCGGCCCCACCGTCCTCAGCTTCTCGCTGGGGCCCGACTCGATCTCGCTCGGACTGAACGTCAACGGCGAGGCCGACCCGCTCGAGCTCGAGCGCGCGACCCTCGAGGCCCACCTGGGCGAGGGGTCGCTGAAGGCGTACGCCGAGGTCCTCTCGGGCATCCTCGACGGCGACGCCATGCTCTCGGTGCGCGGGGACGCCGCCGTCGACTGCTGGCACATCGTGCAGCCGGTCATCGACGCGTGGCGGGACGGCCGCGTGCCGATGGACGAATACGCCGCAGGCACGGCGGGCCCGGCCGACTGGCCGACGTCCTGACGCATCGACCCCGCACCCAGGGAGGCGGTGATGGAATGGACGGATGCCGAACCGCACCGCCACGACCGACGCCCCCCTCCTCGACGTGCTCAGCGAGCGCTGGAGCACCCGCATCTTCGATGCGTCCGCCCCGATCGACGAGCAGGCCCTGCGGTCCGCCCTCGAGGCGGCGCGCTGGTCGCCGTCGGCGTCGAACACGCAGCCGTGGCGGTTCATCGTCGCGCGGCGGGGGTCGGCATCCCACACCGCCGTCGTCGACAGCCTGATGGGCTTCAACCGCTCGTGGGCGGCCGACGCGGCCGCGCTCGTCGTGTTCGTCGCGACGACCGAGCAGGACGGCAAGGCGCTGCGCTGGGCCACGTACGACGTCGGGCAGGCCGCGGCGCACTTCACCGTGCAGGCGCACGCGAACGACCTCGGGACGCACCAGATGGGCGGCTTCCACGCCGACCGGATCGCCGAATCGTTCGGCCTCACCGACACGCAGCGTGCCCTGACCGTCATGGCCGTCGGACCGGTGGGCGACCTCGACGCGGCATCCGAGGAACTGCAGGCGCGCGAGAACGCCCCGCGGGAGCGGCGTCCGGTCGCCGACTCGCTGCTCGTCGACGACTGATCCGGCGCGGCGAATGCCGATTCGGCCCGCATCCCGTCGATTAGTTGGTTGAGTGATCCCGATGGACGACGACGAGGCCGCCGAGCTCGCCCGACTGCGCGAGCGCGCCTACGGGCGCACCCCCGACATCGCAGGGGATGCCGCCGCCCTGGCGCGCCTGCGGGAGCTCGAGGCCCGCGCCGCGCGGCGGGATGTGCCCGCGGGCGATGACGCCGCGGCTCCGGAAGAGGTCGCGCCCGTCGCGCCCGCCGAGCCCGCCGCGGAGGCGCCGCCGCGGGAGCGACCCCGCCGGCGTGCGCCGCGCTGGCTCGTCGCGGCCGGCGCCGTCGTCGCCGCGGCCGTGCTCGTGACGGCGACGGTCGCGATCACACGGGCGGTCCCCGAAGACACACCGCGCTACCCCGGCGCGGAACGCGTCGCGACCCTCGCCGTCATCGACGGCGGCAGCGCGCCCGAGGACTCGTCGGCCGGGCGGCGGTACAGCGACTTCCGCGGCTACTCGGTGTTCGCGTTCACGGCCAGCAACGTCGACCGTCCCGACGTCGAGTGCCTCAGTGTCGTGAGCCCCGCCGAGGCCGCCGACGACAGCCTGTCGGTGTGCGGCTCGGCGCCGTTCCCGGTCGCGGTGACGGCGGTCGTCAGCGAGCAGAGTCCCGACGCGGCCCGCGCCGCGTACCCGCTCGGCACCGCCCTCAACTTCACCCTCACGGGGGCGGGCGTGGAGGTGTGGGTCGGCAGCAGGTGAGCCTTCGCCGGTTCACACACGACCGGGTCATGGTCAACCCGCAGCCTCGACCGATCGCGCGCCGGTTACGGTGAGGCATGACCACCCGCATCCTGTCCATCGGCACCGCCGTGCCCGAGGCCCGTCTCCGACAGGAGCAGGTGCGGGATCTGTTCGCGGGGCAGCCGGGTGCCGACCGGCTCACGCGGCGGCTCATCGGCGCCGCGTTCGACGCCTCGGCGATCGAGACCCGGCACACCGTGCTCGACGACCTGGCCGCCGCGGCCGCGGCCTCCGCACCCGCCGGTGACGAGCGGATGCCGACGGTCACCGACACCGGTTCGTTGCTCGCCCCCTCCACCGGCGCCCGCAACGACGCCTACATCCGGCTCGCTCCCCCGCTGTTCGCCGAGGCGGCGCGGAAGGCTCTCGCCGCGGCATCCGTCACAGCGTCCGAGGTCACCCACGTCGTCACGGTCTCGTGCACGGGCATGTTCGCGCCCGGTCCCGACTACCGCCTCGTGCGCGACCTCGAGCTGCCGACCACGGTCGCCCGCGCGCACCTCGGGTTCATGGGATGCGCGGCGGCGGTGCCGGCGCTGCGAACGGCGGCGCAGACGTGCACGGCCGACCCCGACGCCGTCGTCCTCGTCGTCTGCGCCGAACTGTGCTCGTTGCACGTGCGGACGCCGGCCGACCACGACGAGATCGTCGCGGCGTCCGTGTTCGCCGACGGGGCGGCCGCGGCCGTCGTGAGCGCCGACCCGTCGCGCGCGACCGGGGCGTCGTTCGAGCTCGACCGCTTCGCGACGGTGCTCACCGACGAGGGCGAGAAGGACATGGCCTGGACGATCGGCGACACCGGCTTCGAGATGGTGCTGTCGGCCGAGGTGCCGCGCATCATCGGGCGCGAGATCCGCGGCGCGGTCGAGACGTTCCTCGGCGACGACGGCGTCGACACGTGGGCGGTGCATCCCGGCGGGCGCAGCGTGCTCGACCGGGTCGAAGCGGGGCTCGAGCTGCCCGCCGACGCCCTGGCCGTGTCGCGCGACGTGCTGCGCGACTACGGCAACATGTCGAGCGCGACGATCCTCTTCATCCTCGGCGCGCTCCTGGCCTCGGGGCTCGCCGACGGCGAGCGCGTGGCGACGCTCGCCTTCGGGCCCGGGCTCACCCTCGAGGCCGCGCGGCTGACGTTCCGGACGGGGGCCGCGTGAACCTCGCCGTGCGGGACACCGCCCTTCGCGAGCTGATGGACGATCCGGACTGCGATCCGGTGATGCTGGCCGAGACGCTGCGGCGGTTCGACCTCGTGAATCGCGCGATCGGCGGGTGGGGCCGGGTCTGGCGGCGCGGCATCCGTCCCCGGCTGCTGCGGCTGGGTCGTCCGGCGCGGGTGCTCGACGTGGGCAGCGGCGGCGGCGACGTGCTCGCGCGCCTCGCGGCCTGGGCCGAGCGCGACGGGCTCGACGTGCAGTGGCTCGGGATCGACCCCGACCCGCGGGCCCTCGAGGTGGCGCGGCAGCGCGGGAGCGCGCGGGTGTCGTTCGCCGCGACGGATGCCGCGGGTCTCCGCGCGAGCGGAGAGCGGTTCGACCTGGTGCTGTCGAACCACGTGCTGCACCATCTGAGCGAGGCGGAGCTCGCCGGCTTCGCCGCCGACACGCGCGCGCTCGCGACGGGGACGGTGCTGCACGCCGACATCGAGCGCGGCGCACTGGCGTATGCGCTTTACGGCATAGGCATCACGGCGCTGGAGCGGGGGACGTTCCTGCGGACCGACGGACTGCGCTCGATCCGGCGGAGCTATCGCGCGGACGAGCTCGCCGCGGCGCTCGGGGCGCCGTGGCGCGTCGCGTCGCCGGCGCCGTTCCGGCTGCTCGCGGTGGCGGACGGCGATGGCTGAGGTCCTCGTCGTCGGGGCGGGTCCCGTCGGCACGCTGCTGGCGGCCGAGCTGACGCGGTTCGGCGTCGAGGTCGCGATCGTCGAGCGGCGCGAGGCGGCGGGCGGCGGTTCGCGCGCCATCGGGGTGCACGCTCCTGTCCTCGCGGCGCTGGAGGCCGGCGGGGCGACCGAGCGCCTGTTGAGCAGCGCCGTGCGGGTGCGCCGAGGCGAGGCGCGCAGCGACGGACGCGCGATCGGGGTGGTCGACTTCGGGAGCCTGGATGTGCGGCATCCGTACGTCGCGACCCTGCCCCAGGCCGAGACCGAACGCGCGCTGCGGGGCGACGGACCCGAGCCGGAGCGGGGCGCGACGGTGATGCGAGTCGTGCCCGACGGCGCGCGGGTGCGGGTCGAGACCGACCGCGGAGACCGGGCCGAGCCGATCGTGGTGATCGCGGGCGGGGTCGGTTCGCGCGACCTCGTCTACCGTCCAGGAGCGCTGCGGCGGACTGCATACGCCGATCGGTATCTGATGACGGATGCCGCCGTGCCGCCCCGCGCCGACGCCGAGACCGCCGTGGTGCATCTGGCGCCTGGCGGCGTGCTCGAGTCGTTCCCGCTGCCCGGCGGGCGGCGTCGCTTCGTCGCGTGGGACGCCGGCGGGAGCGCCGCGTCGCGGGCGGACCGGCTGCGCCGGGCGATGCGCGAGCGGGGCGAGGCGGAGGCTGCCGAGGCGGTGGCCGAGGCGACGGAGTTCGGCGTGCGGCGGGTGCTCGCGCCCGCGATGCGTCGCGACCGCGTGTTCGTGATCGGCGACGCGGCGCACGAGGTCAGTCCGATCGGCGGCCAGGGTATGAACCTGGGACTGCTGGATGCCGCGACCCTCGCTCCCGTGCTCGCGGCGTGGATCCGGTCGGGGGCAGCCCCCGAGGCCGACCTCGCGGAGTGGGAGCGTGACCGCGTGCGCTCCGCGCGGGTCGCCGGCCGCCTCGCCGCGGTCAACATGGCGCTCGGCCGACCCGTCTCGGGCGCGGTGCACGCGCTGCGCTCGCGGGTGCTGGGTTCGGTGCTCGCCGCGACCGGCGCGCTCGTCCCGCACGCCTACGCGATGGGCCTCGACCGCGCGAGCCGCTGAGGCGCCGGGCCGCAGCGCGGTTCCGGGGACGCGGGGTCAGGACAGGCTCGAGCCCACCACGAGTTGCACGGCGAGGACCAGCGCGGCGGCCATCACGAGCCGGAATCCTGTGCGGTCCGGGCCGCGGCGCCGCATCCGGAGCAGCACCGCACCCGCGATGATCGCGACGACGACGGCGAACGGGAGCATCGCGGCCGCCGGTGCGCCCTCGGCGAGGCTGCCCACGAGCACCGCGGCCGCGGCGAGGACGATGCCGGCGACGGCGAGGACGACGGATGCCGCGGCTCCGAGCCGATGCGGCAGTCCGCGCACCCCGGTGCGGCGGTCGTCGTCCAGGTCGGGGAGGACGTTCGTCAGATGCACGGCGGCCCCGAGTACCGCTCCCGCGAAGGTCGCCCAGAGCGCGGCGGGCTGCGGCTCGGGTGCCGAGAGGGTGGCGAGCGACGGGAAGAGGCCGAAGCTCACGAGGAACGGCGCGAGCGACGCAGGTGTCGCCTTGAGCCCGGCGTTGTAGCTCCACGCCGAGACGAGCGCGACGACGTGGGCGAGCAGCATCCCCCAGCCGAGGACGGCGGAGAGCACGATCGCGACACCCAGCGAGGCGAACGCCGCGATCCACGCGGTGCGCACGCGGGTGTCGCCGCGGACGAGCGGCTTGTCGGAGCGGCCAACTGTGGCGTCGCGGAACAGGTCGATCGCGTCGTTCGACAGGCCGACCGACACCTGTCCCGCGAACACCGCGACGACGAGGATGACGAGGCGCCACGGCTCGAGCCCGGCGGCCAGGCCGAGGGCCAGCGAGAGCGCGGTCACCACGAGCGACGGCCCGGGGTGGGTGGCGCCCCACAGGGCCCGCGCGGTTCGCATGCTCGATCCTTTCACGCCGGGTCTGTGCGGCGGACCTCCGGCAGTGGAGCGCGATTCCCCGTGCCTTGGAGATCGCGTCGGGAATGAGAGAACTCTCATCCCCGGGGTGTGCACAACGTGTGTTCTGGGCCGATTTCACCGGGGTGGATGTCGGTGGTCAGTGGCAGAGTGCAGGTATGACGGATGCGGCGGAAACCCCCGGTGGCGAGGACTATCTCGCTGCCCTGGCAGGGGTCGTTGCGGACGTCGGGGATCTCGAGCGTCGGATGGCCGGCGTGCAGATCGAGCAACTGCGTGTCCTCGCTGCGGCGGGGCGGTTGGCCGAAGCGCAGACCGCGCAACGCAACGCGCGTGTGCAGGTCCACGACATGGCGTTGCGGTCGATCGCGGCGGAGGTCGGCGGTGTGATGCGGGTGACTGACCGGACCGTCCAACGGCGGATCGGTGAAGCGCGGACTCTGGTCGAAGGGTTCCCAGCGACTGTTGAGGCGTGGGAGCAGGGGCGGATTGTCCGGGGCCATGCGATCGCGATCGTCGAGACCGGGACGACCCTGCCGGCGGAGATGTGGGCGGAGTTCGAACGGGTCGCGATCTCACGGTGCGAGCGTGATACTCCGAACCGGGTGCGCGGCGAGTTGGAGATCCTCGCCCATCGGATGCATCCTCGTTCTTTCGCGGAGCGGCATGAGGAAGCTGCCGCTGGGCGGTGCGTGCGGATCGTGCCCGGACGAGACGGGATGAGCGACGTGATCGCAACCGTCTCGACGGTGGTTGCCGAAGGGATTCACGATCGGCTCACGCAGCAGGCCAGGGCGATCATCGACACCCGCGACGAACGCGCCGCTGCGCGCGGCGGTGCTGGTGTCGCGTTCGGGGAAGCCGCCACGACGGGCAAGACGGACGGCGGCACTGACGGCGATCGCGACGATGCCGTCACCGTGATCGCGACAGATCAGCGCTCCACCGNNCCGGCCCTGGACGACACCCGTGACACCACCGCCGGGCCGCTGGGTGCGATCCGCGCGCGTGTGCAGGTGCTCGTCCCCGCAGCGACCCTCACCGGAGAAGACGACGGGCCCTGCGACCTCACCGGGCGGTCCCCCATCGACCCCGCGACGGCGCGGACGCCCGCCGGCGGCACCCATATCTGGGAGCGGGTGTTCCACGACCCCACCACCGGGGTCACCGTCGCGACCGACTCGTACCGCGTCCCGGCCGCGATGCGACGGTTCCTGCAAGCCCGCGACCAGCACTGCCGGTTCCCCGGATGCCGCGTCGCTGCCATCCGCTGCGAAGTCGACCACACCCACGACCACGCCCTCGGCGGCAGAACCGAACTCACCAACCTCGCCCATCTCTGCCAACGGCACCATTCGATGAAGCAGTTCACCGCCTGGAGGGTCCGACAACTGAAGGTTGGAGTCCTCGAATGGACCTCACCCCTCGGCAGGACCTATCGCGAAGACGCACCCACCCCGGCCGTCGCGTTCACCCCTGCCGTATCACCGCCACCGTCACCGCCGACGACCGCACCAGCGGAACCCGCACCCTTCTAGAGGGAGAGGGGGCCCCGCGCGCACCGCGGCCAGGGCGCCCTGCGCATACCGCGGCGCACGCACCCCCAGAAGGGTCGGACGCACGCCTGGCCGCTCGCCCCCGCCTGCGTCGAGCGCAGATGACGCACCGCGCACAGGTTGCGCATCGGAGCGCCCTCGCCCGTCAGCCGCCGCCCTGAACCCTCAGCCCGCCGCGCCTTCAGCCCGCCACCGCCCTCAGCCGACCGCCGCCACAGCCCGCGACCCGTCTCAGCCCTCGAGGATCCGCTGGAACAGCAAATGATCCTGCCAGCGCCCCGCGATCTTCAGGTACCCCGGCGCGACGCCGATCTCGGTGAACCCGCACCGCCGCAGCACCGCCTGCGACGCCGCATTGTGCAGCAGCGTGCCGGCCTGCACCCGATGCAGGCCCCACTCCTCCGCCGCGGCTCGCACCACGGCATCCACCGCCGCGGTCATGACGCCACGACCCGCGTACTCGCCGTCGATCCAGTACCCGAGGTTGGCGCTCTGGAACGCGCCGCGGACGATGCCCGACAGGTTCACCCGACCGACGACGCGCTCCCCCGCCACCAGCACGAACGGCGCGGCGACCCCGGCATCGCGGTCTCGCAGCACCGCCTCGAGCTCGGCCCGCTGGCCCGCCTCGGTGAAGAACGACTCCGCCCGTACCGGCTCCCACGGCGCGAGGCGCTCGCGGTTCCGGCGGTACGCGTCGGCGAGGGCCGCGGCATCCGTCACCGCCGGCTCCCGCAGCGTCACGCCGGCACCGAGCGAGGTCATCCGTCGAGCAGCTCCGCCTCGATCACATCGTCCTCGCCCGGTTCGGCCGGCGCCGGACCGCTGCTCGTGAGCACGAGCTGCGACCCGTCGACCGCGACGTCCACGCGCACCACGTCACCGTCGTGCACACCGCCCGACAGCAGCGCCATCGCGAGCCGGTCCTGGATCTCCGACTGGATCAATCGCCGCAGCGGCCGCGCACCGAACAGCGGGTCGTACCCGCGTTCGGCGAGCCACGCGCGTGCATCCGGCGTCACGGCGAGAGTCAGCCGGCGATCGCGCAGCCGCCGCTGCAGCGCGTCCACCGCCAGCTCCACGATCTGCGCGAGATCGGACTCGCTCAGCGGCGAGAACATCACGACGTCGTCGAGTCGGTTCAGGAACTCGGGACGGAACACCTGCCGCACCATCGTCATCACCTGCTCGCGCTTCGTCTCGTCCGTCAGCGTCGGATCGATGAGCACCGGCGACCCGATGTTGCTCGTCAGCACGAGGATCGTGTTGGTGAAGTCCACCGTGCGGCCCTGCCCGTCGGTCAACCGACCGTCGTCGAGCACCTGCAGCAGCACGTCGAACACCTCGGGGTGCGCCTTTTCGACCTCGTCGAGCAGCACCACCGAGTAGGGCCGGCGCCGCACCGCCTCGGTCAGCTGACCGCCCTGCTCGTACCCGACGTACCCGGGAGGGGCACCGACGAGCCGCGCGACGGCGTGCTTCTCGCCGTACTCGCTCATGTCGATGCGGACCATCGCGCGCTCGTCGTCGAACAGGAACTCCGCGAGCGCCTTCGCGAGCTCGGTCTTGCCGACACCCGTCGGCCCCAGGAACAGGAACGACCCGGTCGGCCGGTTCGGGTCGCTGATCCCGGCGCGGGAGCGACGCACGGCATCCGACACCGTCTTCACGGCCGCCTTCTGCCCGATCAGCCGCTTGCCGAGCTCGGACTCCAGGTGCACCAGTCGAGCGCTCTCGCTCTGCAGCAGTTTTCCGACCGGGATGCCGGTCCACGCCGCGATGACCTCCGCGATGTCCTCTTCGGTCACCCGGTCGCCCACCATCCGCTCGGCTCCGTCACCGACGGCACCCTCAGCCAACTCCGCCTCGGTGAGCTTGCGCTCGAGCGCGGGGATCTCGGCGTAGAGCAGCCGCGACGCCCGCTCGAGATCGCCCTCCCGCTGTGCGCGCTCGGCCTCGACACGGAGCGCGTCCAGCCGCGTCTTGTAATCGCCGACGGCGTTCAGCGACGCGCGCTCGCGCTCCCACCGCGCCTGCAGGTCGTCGAGCTCCTGCTGCACCTTCACGAGCTGGTCGCGGAGCGCCGCGAGGCGCTCCTTCGAGGCGTCGTCCTTCTCCTTCTTCAGCGCGAGCTCCTCGAGCTTCAGCCGGTCGGCGTGCCGGCGCAGCTCGTCGATCTCCAGCGGCGCCGAGTCGATCTCCATGCGCAGCCGCGACGCGGCCTCGTCGATGAGGTCGATCGCCTTGTCGGGCAGCTGCCGCGCCGGGATGTACCGGTTCGACAGCGCCGCGGCGGCCACCAGCGCACCGTCCGAGATCGCGACCTTGTGGTGCGCCTCGTACCGCTCCTTGAGCCCGCGGAGGATCGCGATCGTGTCCTCGACGCTCGGCTCGCCGACGTAGACCTGCTGGAAGCGGCGCTCCAGCGCGGCATCCTTCTCGATGAACTCGCGGTACTCGTCGAGCGTCGTCGCCCCGATCAGCCGCAGCTCTCCGCGGGCGAGCATGGGCTTGAGCATGTTGGATGCCGCGACCGACCCCTCGCCGCCGCCGGCACCCATCAGCGTGTGCAGCTCGTCGATGAAGGTGATGACCCGTCCCTCGGACTCGGTGATCTCCTTCAGGACGCTCTTCAGCCGCTCCTCGAACTGGCCGCGGTACATCGCGCCGGCGACCAGTGCGGAGATGTCGAGCGCGATGAGCTCCTTGCCCTTCAGCGACTCGGCGACGTCGCCCGCGACGATGCGCTGCGCAAGCCCTTCGACGACGGCGGTCTTGCCGACGCCGGGCTCGCCGATGAGCACGGGGTTGTTCTTCGTGCGGCGCGTGAGCACCTGGCTGACCCGTCGGATCTCGCCGTCGCGACCGATGACGGGGTCGAGCTTGCCCTGCCGGGCGCGATCGGTGAGGTTGATGCCGAACTGCTCGAGGGCGCTGCCCTGATCGCCCTGCCCGGGGGCGGCTTGTGCGTTCATCATCTGCTCCTGAAGGGTCGGTCCAAACTTGAGCCTGAGTGACTCAAGTTTATCACGACGCCATCTCGCCGGCACCGACGAGATCGTCCGCGCAGGCGAACCGCGCGCGGTACGCCGTCGGCGTCGTGCCGAGCACCCGCGAGAAGTTCTGCCGCAGCACCGCCGCCGAGCCGAACCCGCACTCGTAGGCGATCGCGTCCAGCCCCAGGTCGGTCTGCTCGAGCAGCCGCTGCGCGTGCAGGATCCGCTGCCGCCCCAGCCACGCCGCCGGAGTCGTGCCGTAGTCGGCCTTGAAGCGGCGCGCGAACGTCCGCGGCGACATGTGCGCTTTGGCTGCCAGCTGGTCGACCGACAGGTCCCGGCGCAGGTTCTCCAGCATCCAGTCCGTCACGGGCGTGAGCGACAGCGACGTCGACACCGGCAGGGGTGTCGCGATGAACTGCGCCTGCCCGCCGTCGCGCTGCGGCGGCACGACCATCCGCCGCGCGATCGTGTTCGCCGCCTCGGCGCCGAGCTCGATCCGCAGCAGGTGCAGGCACGCGTCGAGCCCGGCCGCCGTCCCCGCGCTCGTGATGATGCGGTCCGACTGCACGTAGAGGACGTTCGGGTCGACCTCGATGTCGGGGTACATGCTGGCCATCGTCTCGGCGTACCGCCAGTGCGTCGTGGCGCGCCGCCCCGACAGGACGCCGGCGGCCGCGACCGCGAACGACCCGCTGCACACCGTCAGCACCCACGCCCCGCGGTCGACCGCGCGCCGGATGACGTCGAGCACGCGCTCGTCGACGTTCCCCCAGGCCTCGCGCGGGATCGGGGTGACGACGACGACGTCCGCCTCGTCGGCGAAGGCCAGGTCGTCGCCGACGTTGATCGAGAACGCCAGGTTGCTCGGCACGGCGCCGGGATCGGGCGTCACGATCCGGAAGTCGAAGTTCGGGATGCCGTCGTCGCTGCGGTCGAGCCCGAAGGCCTCGCACGCGAGTCCGAACTCGAACGGGGCGAACCCGGACTGGACGATGCAGGCGACGGTGCGGATCATGGGCGACCTCCGGTCACGCGTTGGCAGGATTCCTGCGGGTAGTGGCCTCACGGCCACTCGTGGCAGGATGCCGCTAAGCATAGCGTTCCTGCCATGACCGCCGCACTCCTCCTCATCCTGTTGTCCCTCGTCGTCGCCGCCGCCGTCATCGGCTCGATCCGCCTCGTCGTCACCGACGGCTACCGCCGGCAGCCGACCTGCCCGCGCGCTCCCCGCCTCCCCTAGACTCGGGGCCTCGCGAGAGGAACCCCCATGAGCACCGCCGTCCCCCCGCCGTACCCGCCGTCCTACGGCGCGCGACCGCCCGCCCGCGGTCGCGGCCTAGCCGTCGCCGCCGTGATCGTCGGCGCTGTGCCGATCCTGCTCGGCGGACTGTGGCCCGCGATCTCGATCTCGCTCTTCACCTCGTCGAACTACACCCTCGCCGGCGTCGTCAACGCCGCCTTCGCGCTGTTCACCTGCCTCATCTCGGCCGTCGCGATCGTCCTCGGCATCATCGCTGCGCGACGGGATGCCGCGGATTGCCTCCTGGGCGGCATCGCGATCGGCCTGGGGGCGGCGCAGCTCGTCGGCACCGTGCTGAGCTTCGCGTCGTCCAGCATCGCGTCCGCCCTGTACTGACCCGCTGCTACGTTCGGGGCATGGAGATCGGATTCGCCGCCGCTGTCGCCGCCGTCATCGCCACGAGCCTATTCGTGGCGGCGCGTCGCTCACGACGCGACCGCGCTGTCGTCGACGCCGAGGGACCGGGCGCGGCCGCGCGGCGTCAGGCCGAGTCCGAGGCCCGCCTCGCGAAGGGCACCGCGGTCTACGTCGACGGCCGCCACAACGCCGGTGGCCCCGTGTGATCAGCGCCTGACGAGGTCCCGCGCCGCCGACAGCAGGATCTCCGCCGACCGCTTCCAGTCGAACGCGCGGATGTGGGCGGTCCCCGCGGCGACGAGCTGCTCGCGCACGCCGGGCTCGTCGAGCGAGCGCACGGCGCGCACCACGGCTTCGGGGTCGAGCGGGTCGACGTACAGCGCGCCGTCGCCGGCGACCTCGCGGAAGATCTCCATGTCGGTCACGACGGCGGGCACCCCGAGCTCCAGCGCCTCGGCCACCGGCAGCCCGTACCCCTCGTCGAGGCTCGTCGTGACGAGGGCGGCGTCGTCGGCGAGGAGCGCCGCGTAGGCGGCATCCGTCACCCCGTCGTGGAACACGACCGAGGCTCCGCCGGCGAGGGCGGTCAGTTCGGCGCGACGTTCCGAGGTGATGCGCGAGAGCAGGTGCAGCGTGTGCTCGGGCAGCTGCCGCATCGCCGTCACGAGCGTCTCGACGTTCTTGTACGGCATGAACGACCCCATGTAGACGAGGTTCCGCACCGGACCCGCGCCCACGGTCGTCCCCTCGGGCAGGAGCGCGGCGAGACGCTGCGGGGCGTTCGGGATCACGACGACCGGCCGCTTCGTCAGCCGCACGCGGGCGAACTGGCGCGCGCTCGTCTCGCTCACCGTTGCGACGAGGTCGGCCGCGTCGAGCGTCCAGCGCTGCGGCCAGTACGACAGGTGGAACAGCCGCCAACCCAGCCGCACGTACCAGGGCAGCGCCCGCGGGGGCGTGCGGTGCCGGTAGTAGATCGTGTCGTGGAGCGTCAGGATCAGGCGGAACCGCCGTCCCGCGGACCCGATCGTCTGCATCGGCGAGAACAGCACGTCCGGTCGATGGCGGTTCAGCAGCAGCGCGGCGAACGGTTCCTTGGCCGACGTCGGCGAGTGGATCGTGAGGGTGATCGCACCCTTCGGCAGGAACGCCCGCTGCCGCTCGTCGTGGATGAGGAAGGTGACCTCGGTGCGATGGGCGGATGCGGCATCCGCCACCGCCTGCGCGAGCTCGGCCGAGTAGCGACTGATGCCGTCGTGGAAGTCCGTGCGGATGTAGCGCGCGTCGAAGAACAGACGCATGTCAGGCGTCGAGGGGTTCGCCGCGGTACAGCTTCTCGAACGTGTCGAGGGTGCGCTCGATGTCGTGGATGGCGACACCGTCGAGCGACGCCTGCTGCATGCGCGCGTACTCGGCCTGGTCTGCGGTGAGGACGGTGCGGATCTTCTCGGCGAGCTCGTCGACGTTGCCGGGCTCGAAGAGGTAGCCGTTCTCGCCGTCGTGGACGAGGTGCGGCAGCGCGACGGCGTTCGCGGCGATGACGGGCAGGCCCGAGGCCATGGCTTCCATCGTGGCGATGGACTGCAGCTCGGCGACCGAGGCGATGACGAAGACGTCCGCCCGCGTGTAGGCGGCCCGCAGCTCCTCCTCCGAGACCCGGCCGCGGAACGTGACCCGGTCCTCCAGCCCGAGGCGCTGGGTGACCTGTCCGAGGTTCTTGCGCTGGTCGCCGCCCCCGACGATCTCGAACTCGATGTCGAGGTCGGGCAGCTTCGCGATCGCCTCGAGAGTGACCTCGACGTGCTTCTCGGTCGTGAGGCGTCCGACGAACAGGACGCGCTGGCGCTTCTCACGCGGCGCGAGGTCCGGTGTGTAGTTGCTCTGGCGGATGCCGCAGCTGATCGGGATGACACCCTGGATGTCGATCGTGCTCTCGAGGAACTCCGCGGCCTTGCGCGTGGGGGTCGTGACCGCGCGCGACATCTTGAAGGTGCGCTCCGCGTCGGCCCACGCGATCTTGAGGAAGATGTCGTAGAGGAACTTCGGCAGCAGCGTGAAGTCGAGGATGTTGTCGGCCATGATGTGGTTCGTCGCCACGACCGGGATGCCGCGCTGGCTCGCGATGCGTGTCAGCGCACGACCGATGACGATGTGCGACTGGCTGTGCACGACGTCGACGTCCACCGTGTCGAGGATCTGCCGCGCGTAGTGCTTGCCCATCCACGGCAGCACGAAACGCAGCCAGTCGTGGGGCCGGTACCGCCAGCCGGGCAGGCGGTGGACGGTGAGCTTCTGCCCCTCGATCTCCTCGGTGAACACGCCGTGGTTGCGGTGCCCGACGCTCGGCGTCGCGACGTGCACGTGGTGGCCGCGCTCGGCGAGCCCGGCGGCGAGGCGTTCGGTGAAGCGTGCGCCGCCGTTCACGTCGGGCGCGAACGTGTCGGCCGCGATCACGATGGTGAGGGGTCCGCGTTCAGAAGCGGGATGGTCCGGGGGCGTCATGGTCACGGGGTACGGGCCAATCTGTGCGTCGGTGGCGGGAGTGGCGGGTCCCACCGGTGGGGCGCAGGGATGCGGGGGCGCCGGGCCTCGATTCTAGCCGGGGGCCGGGGACTCCTCCGCTGGGAGCCCGGCGCGCCCCGCGTTCAGAAGCGCTCGATGAGCCTCACCTACGCTTGTCGGCATGACGCGAATCTCTGCCCAGGCGGACCCCGCGCGATGGGTCCCGATCACGGGATCCTTCGGGTTCCGTGGACGACGCGCCCGCAAGAAGGCGATCGGGATGCTGCTCGCCCAGGCGAACGCCGCGTTCGGCCGCGAGCAGCCCGGTAGCAAGGTGGCGGCGTGGGCGATGAGCCAGGCGATCCCCGCCCTCATGCGCCGCGCCGACGGGCGGCTGCTCGCGTGGGTGTGGAGGGACGATCCCGAGCTGCTCGTCGCGATGGCCCAGGTGCAGGAGCTCACGCCCCAGCTGCGCACGATGCGGGCGAGCATGCCGATCGAGTACGACGACACCGTCACGTTCACCGGCTCGCCCCTGGGTGTCGGCGAGAAGCTCGAGATGCCGCTGCCGCCGAACCCGCGTCAGACCCCGTTCGCGTCGTACACGTGGGACACCGGCACCCACCTGGTCACGCTCACCGCGGTCATCTCCGACCGGGAGCGGTTCGGCACCGTCATCCCCGCCGTCGACGCCCTCGCCCGCTCGCTGCGACTGGTCGACGACCTGACCGTCGGCGAGGCCCCCGGCACCCTCCGCATCGACCCCGCCTGACCCCCCGGCATCCCGCGCCCCGTCGCTGAGACGTCGCAGATGGTCACTTTCGCCGGCGCGCAGCGACCATCTGCGACGCCTCGGGGCACCATCCCCGCTCGAGGAGGGCGGCGCGGGTGCGCTCGAGTGCCCACCGGCGGGCGGCGCCGCGATGCGAGCGGTTCACCCGGATGACCCGCCACCCCGCCGCGGCGAGGTCGTCCAACCGATCCACGTCGCGCGCGTACTGACGGTCGTCGAGGCGATGCTGCTGCCCGTCGTATTCGAGCAGCACCTTCGTCGGCGAGTGGACCAGATCGCCGTAGGCGAGGAACCGACCGCGCGCATCCCGGATCTCGGCGTTCACCTCGAACGGCGGAAGCCCGGCCTCCCGCGCGTCCAGTCGAAGGAGCGTCTCCGCGACGGAATCGGTGCACGGCTCCGCGAGCTCGAGCGCACGTCGCAATCGACGCACGCCGCGCGACCCGTTCCGCTCGGCGACCGCGGCCTCCAGCGCATCGACGGTGAGCACAGGGTGGTGGCGACGGAGCAGCGCATCCGCCGCGACGACGAGCTCACGGTCGCTGAGAAGGGATGCCGCCTGGCACCACGCGACCGCGGGCTCGACCACCGGCATCCCGTCCATCAGCCGGAGGCGGGCCGCCTGGGAACGGTGCCCGCGCACTCCCGCCCCGCGAGCCCGAACGATCGGCGGGAGCGCGGTCACATCGAGGGCGGACCCGAGTGGATCGGGAGCCCACCCTCCCGCGAGGACGAGCGCCGTCGCGTGCGAGAAGTGCTCCCCGGCCCGCAGCTTGGGCAGATAGCCGAGGGCGAGCGCCCTGACGTCGTGAGCCTCTTCACGGGAACGGACACCGTAGAACGGCGCTGCAAGGGACGGATGCCGCAACCGACGGCGCGTGACGCCGGCGTCGAGAGCGTGCGCGACGAGGAAGCGGTCGGGGAGACCCGGGGGAAGGACACTCGGCATCCGCCAACGATCCCGCCGCGATCACCGTCCCCACCCACCCTTCACCCTCTTGTGGACATCCGCCCGCCCGTCGGACCCCCTGAAGAAGCCTCGAGACGTCGCAGATGGTCGCTTCAGACGCCGTCGGGCGACCATCTGCGACCCCTCGGCGACCGCCGAAAGCGTCAGTCGTCGGAGGGGGACGGATGCGGGCGCCACAGCACGACGTCGGTCGCGCGGCGCACGCGGGTTCCCTGGCGGAGCGTGACGACCGAGCCGGTCGCGCCGGCGGCGAACACGCGGGCACCGCGGCGGGCGGCGACCTCGTCGCGCAGGCGCGCCTGCAGTCCCGAGACCTCGCGGCGCAGCATCCGCACCTCGTTCTCGAGTTCGATGATGCGCGAGATCGCCGGCAGGCTCACGCCGTCGGCCGACATCTGGGCCACCTCGCGCAGCTGCGCGACGTGCCGCAGGGAGTACCGGCGCGACCCGCCACGGGTGCGCGCCGGTACCACGAGTCCCAGCCGGTCGTACTGGCGGAGGGTCTGCGGGTGCATGCCGGCGAGCTCGGCCGCGACCGCGATCGCCAGGATCGGGGCCTCTTCGTCGACCTGCTCGTTCGCCATGCCTCTCACCTCACTCGCGCGCCTTGGCCATCAGATCGGCGCGGGGGTTCTCCTTGGGTTCCAGCTCGTGGAAGCGTTCCAGCGCCTCGCGCGCCGGTCCGTCAAGGTGCGTCGGGACTGCGACCTGCACCTCGGCGAGCAGGTCGCCGGTGCCCTTCGCGGTCTGCACGCCCCGCCCCTTGACGCGCAGCACGCGCCCCGACGGGGTGCCGGGGGCCACGCGCAGCTTGACGACGTCGCCGCCGAGCGTGGGCACCTCGATCGTGGCGCCGAGGGCCGCTTCGGTGAACGTCACGGGGACGTGGATGCGGAGGTTCAGCCCTTCGCGCGTGAAGACGGGATGCGGGCGCACGCCCACCGTCAGCACGATGTCGCCCGCCTCGCCGCCGTCCGGAGAGGGACGGCCGCGCCCGCGCAGCTTGATCTTCTGCCCGTCCGAGACCCCCGCGGGGATCTTGACCTTGATCGGCCTGCCGTCCTCGCCCTGCAGGGTGATCGTGTCGCCCTTCACGGCCGTGGTGAAGTCGAGGGTCGTGCGGGCGGTGACGTCGGCGCCGCGCTGGGGACCGCCGAAGCCGCGGAACCCGCCGCTCGGCTGCCCGAAGCGGCCCGAGCCGAAGCGGCCCCCGCCCTGCTGCCCGAACATCGCGAACAGGTCGTCGAAGTCGGCCTGCTGGCCGCCTCCTCCGGTCGAGAACCTGCTGAACACGTCCTCGAACCCGCCGCCGCTCGCGCCGGGTTGGAAGCGCGCTCCCGAACCCATGGCGCGCAGCTGGTCGTACTCGGCGCGCTGCTCCTTGTCGCTGAGCACCGAGTACGCCTCGCTGATCTCCTTGAACTTCGCCTCGGCCGCGGCATCCCCCGCGTTCGAGTCGGGGTGGTAGGTGCGCGCCAGCTTGCGGTACGTCTTCTTCAACTCGGCATCCGAGACGTCCTTCGACACACCGAGGACCTTGTAGAAGTCCTTGTCGAACCAGTCCTGACTGGCCATTGCCCCTCCCTTCCCTTACTCGACCGGGACGGCGACGACGACCTTGGCAGGACGCAGCTCGAGGTCGCCCAGGCGGTAGCCCACCTCGACCACTTCGAGGATCGTCGCCTCGGTCGTGCCCGGGGTCGGCGCCTGGAAGATCGCCTCGTGCTGCTGCGGGTCGAACGCCTCGCCGGCTTCGCCGTACCGCTCGACACCCAGTCGGGCGACGACCGTGCGGATCTTGTCGGCGATCGCGGCGAGGGGAGTCCCCTCCTCGAGGTCGCCGTGCTTCTCGGCGCGGTCGAGGTCGTCGAGGACCGGCAGCATCCCCTTCGCGACCGAACCCTTGGCGCGCGCGATCTCCACCTCGCGCTGCTCCTCGGTGCGGCGGCGGTAGTTGGCGTACTCGGCCTGGACGCGCTTGAGGTCGAGGACGAGGTCGTGCTCCTCGGCGGGAGCATCGGCGACCGCGGCCTCGTCGGACTGGGCGGCGCCGAGGATGTCGTCGACCGTCAGCTCCTCGGGCTGCGTGTCGGGACCGTCGGCGGCGCCCTCCGGGGCCGCCTGGTCGGCAGCCCCGGAGTCCACGACCTCGTCGCCGTCGTCCGGCTTGTCGAAGTCCTTGTCCGCCATGCTTACTTCTTCTCGTCCTCGTCGTCGACGACCTCGGCGTCGACGACATCCTCATCGGATGCCGCCTGCTCACCGGCCGGCGCGTCGGTCGGGGCCTGTGCGGCCTCGGCCTGGCTAGCGGCGTAGATCGCCTCGCCGATCTTCGTCTGCGACGAGTTCAGCTTGTCGTAGGCGTCCTTGACGGTGTCGTCGTTGTCGCCCGCGAGCGCCGTCTTGAGCGCGTCGACGTCGGCCTGGACCTCGGTCTTGACGTCCTCGGGCAGCTTGTCGGCGTTCTCGTTCAGGAGCTTCTCGATCGAGTACGAGAGGGTCTCGGCCTGGTTGCGGACCTCGGCGGCCTCACGGCGCTTCTTGTCCTCGGCCGCGTGCTCCTCGGCCTCGCGCACCATGCGCTCGATGTCGTCCTTCGGCAGCGACGAGCCGCCGGTGATCGTCATCGACTGCTCCTTGCCCGTGCCCTTGTCCTTGGCGGACACGTGCACGATGCCGTTCGCGTCGATGTCGAAGGTGACCTCGATCTGCGGGATGCCGCGGGGCGCCGGTGCGATGCCGGTGAGCTCGAACGTGCCGAGCGGCTTGTTGTCGCGGGTGAAGTCGCGCTCGCCCTGGAAGACCTGGATGGCGACCGACGGCTGGTTGTCGTCGGCGGTCGTGAAGGTCTCGCTGCGCTTGGTCGGGATGGCCGTGTTGCGCTCGATGAGCTTGGTCATGATGCCGCCCTTGGTCTCGATGCCGAGGCTCAGGGGTGTGACGTCGATGAGCAGCACGTCCTTGCGCTCACCCTTGAGGACGCCGGCCTGCAGGGCGGCGCCGACGGCGACGACCTCGTCCGGGTTGACGCCCTTGTTGGGCTCCTTGCCGGCTTCCTTCTTGACGAGCTCGCTCACGGCGGGCATACGCGTCGACCCACCGACGAGCACGACGTGGTCGATGTCGGCGACCTTGATGCCGGCTTCGCGGATGACGTCCTCGAAGGGCTTCTTGGTGCGGTCGAGCAGGTCCTTCGTGAGGTCCTCGAACTTCGCGCGGCTCAGGGTCTCGGACAGCGACACGGGGCCCGAGTCGGTCAGCGAGAGGTAGGGCAGGTTGATCGAGGTCGACTGCGAGCTGGAGAGCTCCTTCTTCGCCTGCTCCGCGGCCTCCTTGAGACGCTGCAGGGCGATCTTGTCGCTCGAGACGTCGACGCCGCTGGTGTCCTTGAACTGCTTGATCAGGTAGTCGACGATGCGCTGGTCCCAGTCGTCACCACCGAGGCGGTTGTCACCGGCGGTGGCGCGCACCTGGATGGTCGAGAAGTCGTCGTCCTTGCCCACCTCGAGGAGGGAGACGTCGAAGGTTCCACCACCGAGGTCGAAGACGAGGATGAGCTCGTCCTCCTTGCCCTTGTCGAGACCGTAGGCGAGCGCGGCGGCGGTGGGCTCGTTGATGATGCGGAGCACGTTGAGGCCCGCGATCTCACCGGCCTCCTTGGTGGCCTGACGCTCGGCGTCGTTGAAGTAGGCGGGGACGGTGATGACGGCATCCGTCACCGTGTCACCCAGGTACTGCTCGGCGTCGCGCTTGAGCTTCTGCAGGATGCGGGCCGAGATCTCCTGCGGCGTGTAGTTCTTGCCGTCGATCGCCTGCGTCTTCCAGTCGGTGCCCATGTGGCGCTTGACGGAGGTCAGGGTGCGGTCGACGTTCGTGACGGCCTGGCGCTTGGCGGTCTCACCGACGAGCACCTCGCCATCCTTCGTGAATGCGACGACCGAGGGGGTCGTGCGCAGGCCCTCGGCGTTGGCGATGACCTTCGGCTCGCCACCCTCGAGGACGCTGACGACCGAGTTGGTCGTTCCGAGGTCGATTCCCACTGCACGTGCCATGTGATGTCTCCTTCGTGTGGCGTTTGCGTAGATCTGAAGTCTTTCCGCGGCTCCGGCCACAACCTGAGCCGCGATGACTCAAGGCTACTCCGGCGCCGTCGACGTGTCAAAGCAACTTGAGTCCACTCATATCAAGTTTGCAGACTCGGTCGCCCCTCCCTTGCCGTCGTAGCGTGGACGGATGCCGATCCGCTTCACCCCCCTCGACCCGACCGGTGCCGACCGCGACGCGCTCATCGCGTTCATGAGCTCGCAGTCATTCCCGTTCCACGTGCGGACGCATCCCACCGCGACGCAGATCTCGCAGGCGATCGACGACGGCGCGTACGCGGACGA
Organism: Microbacterium oleivorans; assembly: GCF_001644225.1. Lineage (GTDB taxonomy): Bacteria > Actinomycetota > Actinomycetes > Actinomycetales > Microbacteriaceae > Microbacterium > Microbacterium gawkjiense. Next base: position 145,084 of record NZ_LSTV01000002.1, read on the forward strand.
GGATCACGCGTCCTTCTGGATCGACTCCGACGAGCACGGTCGCCTGGGTTTCTTCCGCCTCGAGGACCTCAGCGACGACGCTCCCCTGTTCGATCTGCGCCTCGACACCGCCCACCGCGGTCGCGGGCTCGCCGCCGAAGTCCTCCACGCCGCGACCGACCACGTGTTCACCACCATGCCCGAGGTCAACAGGTTCGAAGGGCAGACGCGGGAGGACAACGTGGCGATGCGCCGCGTGTTCGTCCGCTGCGGCTGGGTGCAGGAGGCTTACTACCGCGAGGGTTGGCCCGTCGACGACGGGCGACTGCTGGCATCCGTCGCGTACAGCATCCTTCGGCGCGATTGGCGCGACGGCACCGTCACGCCGGTGGTCTGGGATGCCCCCCTCGGCGGGTGAGTCCACGTCACCGGGAAGTACCGAACGCGCGGTAGTGTGCGCCTCATGACGCGTTCCACCGGCGGGGCGCCCGAGATCCCCGCCACCCGAGCCCCTTCCCGACCCGGCGTGCTGGCGTGGGCCCTGTGGGACTGGGGATCGGCCGCCTTCAACGCCGTCGTCACGACCTTCGTCTTCAGCACCTTCCTCGCGAGCTCCCTGTTCGTGAATCCCGCGATCGTCTCGGCCGCGGACGGCGACGCGACGGATCCGGCTCTCGTCCGCGCGCTCGCCGGCAACGCGAGCGTCGTTGCCACCGCGCTCATGATCGCGGGCATCCTCATCGCCGTCCTGGCTCCGGTGCTGGGGCAGCGGTCCGACGGGTCGGGACGCCGCAAGCTCTGGCTCGGGATCAACACTCTTGTGGTCGTCCTCGCGATGGCCGCGATGGTGTTCGTCGAGGGCGCGCCGGGCTACCTCATCCTCGGCGCCACCCTGCTGGCCGTCGGCAACGTCTTCTTCGAGTTCGCCGGCGTCAACTACAACGCGATGCTGGTGCAGGTCTCGAGCCGCGAGAACATGGGCCGGGTCTCCGGCTTCGGCTGGGGCATGGGGTACGTCGGCGGCATCGTCCTCCTCGTCATCCTCCTCGTGGGCTTCATCGGTCTCGTCAACAGCCCCGGCCCGCTGGGCGTCACCACCGACGGCGGACTCCACATCCGCCTCGCCGTCCTCGCCTCGGCCGTCTGGTTCGGCATCTTCGCGATCCCCGTCCTGCTGCGCGTCCCCGAGATCCCTGCCCGTGAGCGCGCGAACCGCGTGGGCTTCTTCAGGTCCTACCGGGTCCTGTGGGCGACCCTCACGAAGCTGTGGCATCGCGATCGCCAGGTCCTGGCGTTCCTGCTCGCCAGCGCCGTCTTCCGCGACGGGCTCGCTGGCGTCTTCACCTTCGGCGCGATCATCGCCGCGCAGGTGTTCGGCTTCACGTCATCGGGCGTCTTGTACTTCGCCGTCGCCGCGAACGTCGTCGCCGGGATCTCGACGATCGTCGCGGGCCGATTCGACGACCGGTTCGGGTCGAAGAACGTCATCGTCGCCTCCCTCGTCGCGCTGATCGCGACGGGCACCGCCGTGCTCTTCATCGGGACGGCGCAGGTCGGCTTCTGGATCGCCGGGCTGATCCTGTGCGCCTTCGTCGGACCGATCCAATCCGCGTCGCGCACCTTCCTCGCGCGCATCACCCCCGAGGGGCGCGAGGGCGAGATCTTCGGCCTCTACGCGACGACGGGACGCGCGGTGTCGTTCCTCGCACCCGGTCTGTTCGCACTCTTCGTCGGCCTCTCCGGCGACACCCGCCTCGGCATCCTCGGCATCGTCCTCGTCCTGGCGGCCGGCCTGCTGCTGATGATCCCGGTCAAAGCCCGCCAGACCGAGATCTCCTGACACACCACGAGCCGACGCGTTCGGCATCCATCCACCGGGGAGGAGTGCCGTTCGCGTCGGCTCGCGAGCGGATGCCGGGGCTCAGCGCTCGGCGCGGGCGAGGTTCTCGCGCAGCTCGTCGGCGTTCTGCCGGATGACGTAGGCCGGCTGGTCGCGCTCGACGCGCCAGCTCTCGTCGAGGCCGCCGACGTTGACGGTGTCGAAGCCGAAGTCGTCGTAGAGCTTGGTGATGAAGGTCACGCCGTCCTGCGAGTCGCTCGCGGTCGCGAGGGCGCGGCGGTTCGGCGATCCCGCGGGGGCGCCGTCGGTCGTGATGTCGGCGGCGGGGATGTGGTTGAAGCCCTTGACGACGGTCGACTGCGGCAGGCGGTCCTGCAGCATGCGCGAGGTCGTGGTCTTCTTCTCCTCGAGCTCGGCGATGCGGCCGTCGCGCTCCCAGTAGTAGTTGTTGGTGTCGACGACGATCTTGCCGGCGAGCTCGGCGACGGGCAGGTCGTCGATGGCCTTCAGCGGCACGGTCACGACGACCCATTCGCCGAAGGCCGCGGCATCCGCTGCGGTCATGGCCTGCGCGTTCTCACCGAGCTCGGCGACGAGGTCCGTGAGGGTCTCGGGGCCCCGCGAATTGGCGATCGCGACCTGGTGACCCTGAGCGACCAGCACGCGAGCGATGGCCGAGCCGATGTGTCCTGCACCGATGATTCCTACGTGTGTCATGTCTCGAAGGAACGCGTCCGGCCCGTGCGCATTCCCGCACGGCGACCGAAGGATGCCGATCAGTTCCCGATGAGGACGCTCCACGTCGAGCCGATCACGGCCTCGATTGAGTGGTCGCCGTGGCGGAACACGTGCGCCCCCTCGGCGGTGGTCACGCGGGCCCGCGCCCGCGCCGAGGTGACGGCACCGGCGGCATCCCACGCGAGGTCGACCTCGATGCCGGGGCGGGCGACGAGGCCGCGCACGGATCCGGCGCCGAGCGCGGTCGGGAGGGCGGGCAGCAGAGCGATCCCGTCGCCGTGCGACTGCAGCAGGCACTCTGCGAGACCCGCCGTGTAACCGAGGTTGCCATCGATCTGGAACGGCGGGTGCGCGGCGAGCAGGTTGTCGTACAGGCCGCCCGACTGGTCGCCGCGGTCGACGGACATGTCGCGGAAGACGAGCGCGAGGAGCGCGGCGACGCGCTCGGGCTGGGCGAGGCGGGCGCGGAGGGCGATCTTCCACGCGAGCGACCAGCCGGTGGACTCGTCCTCGCGCATGTCGAGGAAGCGGGATGCTGCGGCGGCGAGGTCCTCGGTCAGCGGCTCGGTGCCGGGGTAGACGAACACGAGCGGCGACAGGTGGCGGTGGTGCGGGTCGACGGCCTCGCGGCCGCCGGGCCATTCGGCGATCGTCCCGTCGACGACCGGGATCCCGGGCAGTTGGGCACGGGCCTCGACCGCCTGGGCGACGAGCGGGTCGTCCTCCTGCCCGACGAGGTGCGCGGCGCGGACGAACGCGTCGAGGTGCGCGCGCAGCAGCACGACGTCGAGGGTCGCCGACTCCGAGACGGCCGCCGAGGCGCCGCTCGCCGTGCGGAAGACGTTCTCGGGCGAGGTCGACACCGCGGTGCCGCGCACACCGTCGTCCGACACGGTCGTCCAGGCGAGGGCGAAGGCCGTCGCCCCGCGCAGCAGCCGGAACGCCTGCAGCCGCTCGGCGCGGTCGGTGACCCCGAACGCCTCGCGCTCGGCGAGGTGCAGGCAGAGCCAGAGCCCCGCCATCGGCCAGAACGCCCATGCGGCGTCGTGCTCCCCGTCGCCGACGGGCTGGGTGTACCCCCAGGCATCCGTGTTGTGGTGAGCGACCCAACCCGGGGCGTCGTAGAGCCGCCGCGCGGTCTCGGCGCCGCTGTCGGCGAGCGCGTCGAGCAGTCCCAGCAGGGGCTCCTCGGTCTCGCTGAGGTTCGTCGTGTGCGCGGCCCAGTAGTTCATCTCGACGTTGATGTTCGTCGTGTAGTTCGAGCTCCACTCGGGGCGCACGTCCTGGTTCCAGATGCCCTGCAGGGTCGCCGGCAGCCCGCCGGGCCGCGACGAGCAGAGCAGCAGGTAGCGGCCGTAGTGGAACAGGAGCGCGGCCATGCCGGGGTCGCGCGCCACGTCGACGGAGCCGCCGTCGCCGAGCGCGCGCAGGCGCTCCGCGGTGTCGAGCTCGGCCGACTCCGGCGCCGCCGCGAGGGTCAGCTCGGCCCGGTCGTAGAGGCGGGCGTGGTCGCGCAGCTGCGCCGTGCGCACCTCGTCGAGACCGGCCGACACGGCGGCGTTCACGAGCTCGGTCGCGCGCCGCGCGGCGGCACGCTCGGTGCCCTCCGGCATCCGCCCCATCCCGGTGAAGGTCGTCGCAGTCGCGAGGACGACGGTCACGCGGGTGGCGCGCAGGACGCGGCCGCCGCGCACGAGGGTGCCGTCGGTGAGGATGCGGGCGTGCAGCGCGCCGCGCACCGCGGCGGCGCCCTCCTCGTAGACGACGGGCTCGTCCACCTCGTCGTGCGGGGGCGTCACGTCGGACGGCACCTGCACGAGCAGGGTCGTCGCCGCGTCGTTCTCGACCCGGCCGAGCTCGCGCAGCGGCGTCTCGATCTCGACGCGCACGTCGATCGGGTCGTCGCTCTCGAGCTCGTGGACGAGCACGCGGTGGGGCGCGCTGATCCACGTGCGGTGGTGCACGCGGTTGCCGTCGAGTCCGCCGCGGGCGGTGTGGGTCGCGGTGCGCAGGTCGAGTTCGCGGCGGTAGTCGGTGAGCTCGGCGGCATCCGCCCCGTCGATCCGCAGTCGCAGGTCGGCGAACGGGAGGAAGGACTGCGCGTGACGGTGCTGCAGGCGGCGCACGAGCAGGTCGGCGTCGTCCTCGCGCCCGTCGGCGACGGCCTCGCGGGCGGCGGCGAGCGCGTCGCGGGCCTCGTCCGCCGTCACGAGGGGGGCGGCGAGCTCGCTGGCGGGGCTCCCCGACCAGACGGTCTCATCGTTGAGGCGCAGGAGTGCGTCGGCGACGCCGCCGAAGCACATGGCCCCGAGGGCTCCGTTGCCCAGCGGGAGGGCCTCGTTCCAGGTCTCGGCGGTACGGCGGTACCACAGCACGTGCTCGGTCATGGGGTTTCCTCTCGGCCGGTGACGGCCGGATGCCGCAGCGGGGGGGATGCGGGGCCGCGACGGGCAACGGGCCTCGCGCGCGGGACGCGCGTCCGCGAGGACACCGTTCCGACGATAGACGGTGCCGCGTGCGACCTTGCGCCCCCGGCATCCGTCTGCTTTTATCTCAGAGTAAGACGAAAAGGTCCGGAAGGGAATCCGTGAACGGCGTGCGGGCAGCGGGGAACAGGGGCACGGCGACCAACGCCGACGTCACCCGCATCAACCGCACCGCGATCCTCGACGCGCTCCGCACCGCCGGACCCCTGGGTCGCGCCGAGCTCGTCGCGGCCACGGGGCTCGCCTCGGCCACGGTCCACCGCCTGTGCGCGCGCATGGTCGAGGAGGGCCTGCTCGGCGTCGAACGCGACACCGGCGGCGTCGGCCGCCCCACCCACCGCTACCGCCACCTCGGCGAGGCCCGCACGGTCGTCGCCGTCGACGTCACCTCGGCGATCGCCCGCGGCGCCCTCATCGACCTGGACGGCGAGACCCGTCACACCGAGACCCAGCAGCTGCAGGATGCCGACGGCCACCTGACGGCGTCGTCGCGCCTCGAGGGGGTCGGCGTCCTCGCCAACCGCCTCATCCGCGTCGCGGCCGAGATCGGCAGCCCGGCGCAGGGGATCGGCCTGTCGGTGCCCGGTGTCGTCGACGCGGGCGGCGCGGTGAGCGACTCGGTCGAGCTCGGCTGGAACGGCGTCGCCGTCCGCGACGCGCTGCAGACCCGCACGGGGCTGCCCGTCGTCGTCGAGAACGACGCGAACGCCGTGACGATCGGCGAGTGGACGCACGGCGCGGGTCAGGGCACGGGAGATCTCGCGGCGCTCGTGTTCGGCATCGGCGTGGGCGCCGGGATCGTCTCGGGCGACCGCCTCGTGCGCGGCGCGGGCGCCGCCGCGGGCGAGATCGGCTACCTCATCACCGACCCGCAGGCGTTCTCGCAGCCGCGTCCGACCGGCGGCGACCTCGAGACGCGGGTGCTCGCCCTCGGCGGGGCCGGCGGAGCCGAGGCATCCACCATGGCCGTCCTCGACGACGAGAGCGCGTCGGGCGGTGCGGACGCCGAGCGTCTGCTCGACCACATCGCGATGTCGGTCGCCGCCCTGTCGGTCATCCTCGACTGCCGCGTCGTCATCCTCGCCGGCCGCCTGCCGCGGCGCACCGACCTGCTCGTCGGCGGCGTCACCCGGCGCCTCGAGGGCCGCATCCCCCGCCCGCCCGCCGTCGTCGTCGGCGCACTGGGCGAGGACGCCGCCCTCGTCGGCATCGGACAGCTGATCATCGACCACGTGAAGGGGGCGGTCTACCTTGCCTGACCTCACCGAGACCACCGGGCCCGTCGTCGGCGTCGACGTCGGCGGCACGAAGACCCAGCTGCGCGCGCTCGTCGACGGGACGGTCCTCGACCGCGTCGTCCCGAGCGAGGTGTGGCGCGAGGGCGCGATCTTCGACCACGCGGCGAACTTCGACCGGCTCGCCCGGCTCGTCCTCGACACCGTCGGCACCGCGCCCGAGGTGACGATCGTCGGCGCGCACGGCATCGACAGCACCCGCCAGCGACTGCAGGCGACCGCGCTGCTGGCCGAGCGGATGCCGGGCCACGTCGAGGTGGTGAACGATGCGGTACTCCTCGCCCCGGCGATGGGGCTCGAGGCCGCCGTCTGCGTCATCGCGGGCACCGGCTCGGTGATCGTCGGTTTCGACGGCGAGGGCGAACCGGTGACCGCCGACGGCTACGGCTGGCTGATCGCCGACGACGCGAGCGCGCCCGGGATCGCCCGTCGCGCCGCCGTCGCACTGCTGCGCGCCGTCGACCGCGACGGTGCGGCGGCGATGGCCGACCCGCTCGCCGCGCGCTTCCTCGACGCGTTCGGCGCCGTCGACTACGTCGACCTGGCGCTGCGGTTCCAGGCCGAGGCGAGCGAGGCGGCGTGGGGCGGTTTCGCCCCGCAGGTCTTCGCGGCGGATGCCGACGGCTCGCCGCTCGCGCACGAGGTCGTCGCAGCCTCGGCCGCCCACCTCGCCGACGCCGTCGTCGCCGTCCGCCGCCGCGGCGCGCGGGGCGCCGACGTCATCGCCGCGGGCGGCGTCATGACCGCCCAGCCCGTGCTCGCCGACCTCCTGCGGACCGAACTGCAGCGGCGTGACGGTGCGCTCCGACTCCACGTGCTCGACGAACCCCCCGTCGTCGGCGCCCTCGCCCTCGCGGTCGCCCGCCGCGATTCGCTCTCCCCCCGAAAGGTGCTCTCGTGAGGATCCTGCTCTCCCCCGATGCCGCCGGCGCCGGCGAGATCGCCGCGGCGGTCGTCGCCGCCTCGGTCGCCGACCTCGCCTCCCCCGTCCTCGGTGTCGCGACGGGGTCCAGCCCGCAACCGCTCTACCGGGCGCTCACCGCGCGGGTGGCGGACGGCCTCGACCTGTCGCGCGCGGCCGCCTTCGCCCTCGACGAGTACGTCGGCCTGCCCGTCGACCACCCCGAGAGCTACCACTCCGTCATCGCCCGCGAGGTCACCGGACCGCTCGGGCTCGACCCCGCGCGCGTCCACGTCCCCGAGGGCGCGGCGACCGACCCGGCCGAGGCCGCGGCACGCTACGAGGCCGCGATCGCGGGGGCCGGTGGCGTCGACCTGCAGATCCTCGGCATCGGCGCCAACGGTCACATCGGCTTCAACGAGCCCGGCTCCGCCCCCGACTCCCGCACCCGCGTCGTCGAACTCGCGCCGCGGACGGTCGCCGACAACAGCCGCTTCTTCGACGGCGACGCCGGTCTCGTCCCCACGCACGCGCTCACGCAGGGCATCGGCACCATCCTCGACGCCCGCGAGATCGTCCTGATCGCGTGGGGCGAGTCGAAGGCCGAGGCCGTCGCCCGCGCCGTCGAAGGACCGCAGACGACCGACCTGCCGGCATCCTTCCTGCAGCGCCACGACCGCGTGACGCTCGTCCTCGACGCCGCCGCCGCGTCGCGGCTGAGCCCTGCGTCGCTGCCCGCGGAGGCCGCGCGATGACCGCCTTCGACGTCGCCCGGATCGGTCCCGGCGACGGATCCGTCGCCCCGCGCACCCGCCTGCGAAGCGACGCCCCCACCCAGTCGCTCGACGGCGCCTGGCGATTCCGCCTCTCGCCCTCGCCGGCGCTCGCGCCGCAGGACGAGTGGGCGCGTGGCGAGACCGAGGGCTGGGACGAGATCACCGTGCCCGCGCACTGGAACATGAGCGGCTTCGGCACCCCGGCGTACTCGAACGTGCAGTTCCCGTTCCCGATCGACCCGCCCTACCCGCCCGACGAGAACCCGGTCGGCGACTACGTGCGTCGCATCGACGTCGACGACGCGATCCGACGGGTGACGGATGCCGGGGGCCGCGCGCTCCTGCGCTTCGACGGCATCGAGTCCGCCGCCGACGTGTTCGTCAACGGAACGCGCCTCGGCTCGACCCGCGGCAGCCGCCTGACGCACGAGTTCGACGTCACCGACGTGCTCACCGGCACCGGCGACGTCGTCGCGGTGCGTGTCGCGCAGTTCTCGGACGGCACCTACCTCGAGAACCAGGACATGTGGTGGCTGCCGGGCATCTTCCGGAGCGTCACCCTGCTCGCCCGCCCCGTCGGCGGCATCGACGACGCCGTCCTCACGGGCGACTTCGATCACGAGTCCGGGCACGGCACGGTCGAGGTGACGACCTCCGCGGCCGCCGTGCTCGAGGTGCCCGAGCTCGGGATCCGTGCCGACGTGCCCGCCGGTCGGAGCGCCGTCGACGCGGGCGTCGTGGCGCCGTGGTCGGCCGAGACGCCGCGCCTCTACGACGCGACCCTCGCCACGGCATCCGAGACCGTGTCGGTGCGTCTCGGCTTCCGTCGCGTGCGCGCGGACGGCGGCGTGCTCACCCTCAACGGCCGGCCGATCATGCTGCGCGGCGTGAACCGTCACGAGCACGACCCCGAGCGCGGACGCGTGCACACCACCGAGCTCGCCCGCCGCGACCTCGTGCTGATGAAGCAGCACAACATCAACGCCGTGCGCACGTCGCACTACCCGCCGCATCCGGAGTTCCTCGACCTGACCGACGAGCTGGGCCTCTACGTCATCGACGAATGCGACCTCGAGACCCACGAGTACGAGTACGTCTCGTGGCGCGGCAACCCGAGCGACGACCCGGCGTGGGAGGCATCCTTCGTCGACCGTATCCGCCGCACCGTCACGCGCGACCGCACCCACCCCAGCGTCATCATGTGGTCGCTCGGCAACGAGTCAGGCGCGGGCTGCAACATCCGCGCGATGGCACGATGGGTGCGCGAGAACGACGACACCCGCCTCATCCACTACGAGGGCGACCGCTCGAGCCGCGACACCGACGTGTACTCGCGCATGTACGCCTCGCACGACGAGGTCCGCGAGATCGGCGAGGAGGCCGACGCGATCCCGCCGGCCGACATCCGCGCCGCCGAGCTGCGGCGCCGGTCGCTGCCGTTCGTGCACTGCGAGTTCGGCCACGCCATGGGCAACAGCCCCGGCGGCGTGAAGGAGTACTGGGAGCTCTACGAGCGCTTCCCGCGCCTCGCGGGCGGCTTCATCTGGGAGTGGGTCGAGCACGCGATCGCGATCGAGGACGAGAGCGGCCGCCGCGCGTTCCGCTACGGCGGCGACTTCGGCGAATCGGTCCACGACCACAACTTCGTCATCGACGGCCTGATCAGCGCCGACCGCGAACCCCGTCCGGGGCTCGTCGACTACGCCGCGATCATCGCGCCCGTCGTGATCGGGGTGGATGCCGACCGTCGCGGCATCCTGCTGCAGAACCGCTACGACCACGTCGACACGGACCACCTCACCTTCCGGTGGCGTCGCGAGGTCGACGGCGAGGTCGTGGCGCAGGGCGAGCTGGCGGTCCCCGCCGTCGGCCCCCGGCAGCGCGAGCGGATCGGCCTGCCGGCCGAGGCCCGCGCGACCGGCGAGCCGCGCGTCGCGGACGTGCTGACCGTCGACGCCGCACTGCGCGACGCGACCGACTGGGCCGCGGCCGGCCACGTCGTCGCGACCGGTCAGCAGGTGCGCACCGGTGTGCCGCTCGTGGGCGCCGGCACGGCTCCCCACGCCGACGGGTTCGACCGGCGCGGACGCCCGCTGCGGCTCGGTTCGCTCGACGTCGTCGAGGGTCCCGGCATCGGCATCTGGCGCGCGCCGACCGACAACGACCTGTTCCCCGGCTGGGACGAGCCCACCCTGCCCCCGATGGCGGAGCGCTGGGCGCTGGCCCGGATCGACCGGATGCAGACCCGTGTCCGCAGAATCGAGGCGGACGCCGCGGCCCTCGTCGTCGACACCCGCGTCGGCGCCCCGTCGTTCGACAGCGGCGTCGATGCGCTGTGGCGCTGGTCACGCGTGCCCGAGGGGATGCTGCTCGAGCTCGACCTGCGCAGCATCGGGTCGTGGGACAACTCGTGGATCGAGAAGGCACCGTTCTCGTGGACCGTCGACTGGGCACGGCTGGGCATCGACGTCACCCTCGCCGGCGCACCGCTCGGCATGGACTTCGCCGGTCTCGGCCCGGGACCCAGCTACCCCGACACCGACTCGGGTGTGCACTTCGGGTGGTTCCAGGCGGCGGCCGACGAACTCGTCACCCCTCACGTCCGACCGCAGGAGAGCGGCTCGCGGCGAGGGGTGCGCACCGCCGTCATCCGCACGACCGAGGGCGGCGTGCGCGTGAGCGTGGTCGGCGGCGAGGCGCTCGACGCGGGTGTGGCGCTCACGGTGTCGCCGTGGGACCGCACGACCCTCAGCAGCACGTCGCACGCATCGCTGCTGCCCGAGCCGACCGCGACGCACGTCTCGATCGACATCGCGCAGTCGGGCGTCGGCACCGCGACGTGCGGCCCGGGCGTGCTGCCCCGGTACCGCCTGCCGGCGCGCGACGCGTCGTTCGCGCTCCTGTTCGAGACCGTCTGAGTCCGGGGGCGGGGCGGTTCAGTCGCCCCGCCCCCGGCCCCACGGGAGTTCAGTCGTCGTGAGCGCGCCGCGCGGGGATCGCCCGGCGCACGAACGCAGGCAGGCTGATCCCCCGCTCGTTGGGCTCCTCGACCTCGAGGCCGTAGTGGTCGCCGATGTCGGCGACGAACCGTCGACGCTCGGCGCGCGCATACGCCGCCCGCTCGCGCTGGAAGGCGAGCACCGTCGACCAGCACATCAGCAGCATCACGACCGAGAACGGCAGGGCGATGAGGATCGCTGCGGTCTGCAGCGCCTGTAGACCACCTGCGAGAAGCAGCGCGCTCGCAAGCACTGCGGTCAGCGCGACGAAGAACACCCGCACCCAGCGCTTCGGTTCCGGGTTGCCCCCGGAGGCGATCATGCCCATGACGAGGGCTCCCGAGTCGGCGGAGGTCACGAAGAAGACCGCGATGAGGACGATCGCGCCGATGGTGAGAACCGCGCCGCCGGGGAGATACGAGAACAGCTGGAACAACGCCCCCTGGAGATCAACCTTGCCGTCGGCGCCGAGCATCGAGCCGGGATCGGTCGTCTCCTTCAGAATCGCCGAGCCGCCGAGGACGGCGAACCAGATGACGCCTACGAGCGTCGGCACGAGCAACACACCGGCGACGAACTGGCGCACCGTGCGTCCCTTGCTGACGCGCGCGATGAAGATGCCGACGAACGGCGCCCACGAGATCCACCAGCCCCAATAGAACGAGGTCCACGACGCCTGCCACTCTTCACCGGCCGTGCCCTGGAACGCACTCACGGTGAACGAGAGGCCGACGAAGTTCTGGATGTAGGCGCCGATCGACTGCACCCATTCGCGCAGCAGATACTCCGTGCTGCCGGCGAAGAGCAGGAAGACGAGGAGAACCCCCGCGAGGATCAGGTTGAGGCTCGACAGCCACTTCATACCCTTCGTGACCCCCGAGATCACGGACATGAGCACGAAGAGGGAGATGACGAAGATGAGGATGATCTCGGTGAACTCGTTGAGCTCCGGCATCCCCGCTGCAGAGAGCCCCGAGCCGATCTGGGTGACCCCCAGGCCGAGCGAGGTCGCGACGCCGAAGAGCGTCCCGACGAGTGCGACGGCGTCGATGACGTTGCCGGCCGCTCCATGGACCCGCTTTCCGAGCAGGGGCTCGAGCGCCCATCGGATCGAGATCGGACGCTTGCGGCGATGGATCGCGTACGCGAGCGCAACGCCGACCACGACGTACATCGCCCAGGCCTGCACGCCCCAGTGGAGGTAGGTCTGCGTCAGTGCGCTGCTCGCGAGCTGGGCGGAGGTGCCCTCCACTCCGGGGCGCGGGTCGACGAAGTGACTGAGCGGCTCGCTCACACCGTAGAAGACCAGCCCGATCCCCATACCCGCAGCGAACAGCAGTGAGAACCATGCCCCGGTGGAGAATTCGGGCTCGTCGTCGTCGCGACCGAGCTTGATGTCTCCGAAGCGGCTGAAACCGATGAAGACGGCGAACGCCACGAAGAAGGCCGCGATGAGGACGTAGTACCAGTTGAAGGCGTTGACGATCGTCGTCTGCACCCCGCCGAAGAACGCCTCCGCCTGCTCGGGGAGGATGATCGCGAACAGGCTGAACCCGAGGATCAGGACTGCGGCGGGCCAGAACACCCACGGCGCGATGGCGCGTGTGAAGGCGGCGGGGCTCGTGCCACTGCCCACCTTGTCGGGGACGATCGCGGCGTCGGAATCGGATCTCTGCTCGGTGCTCACCTCTCCAGGGTGTCAGAACGCCCTGATCCACTCACCTTCTTGCGCCGGCGCCGGTGTCCGGGTTAGCGGGTCAGTCGCGGGGCCAGGACGCGGCGAGCTTGCCGAGCAGGCGCACGAGCTCGGCGCGCTCGTCATCGGTGAAGTCGGCGAGCGCGCGGGTGAGCCGCTCGCGCCGCTCGCCACGGAAGTCCCCCGCGCGGCGACGGCCCTCGGGGGTCAGCGCGATACGGGTGCGGCGCGCGTCGTCGGGGTCGGCCTCACGGGCCGCGAGCCCCATCTCGACCGCCTGCTGCACGAGGCGCGAGGCGCGCGGCTGGTCGACGCCGATCGCGTCGGCGATCTCACTGACCGACAGCGGGTGCTCGGCGTGGACGAGGGCGTCCAGAAGACGGATTCGGGCAGGCGCGCCCGCCAGCCGCATCCCCGGACCGAAACCCGGGCCACCCGGACCGCCGCGCATCCAGGGCGTGCCGCCGTCGTGCGGCCCGTGCGCGTGAGGACCGCCGCCGTGATGGCGGTGCGGACCGCCGCGGGGGCGCATCTGCGCGAAGGCCGCCAGCAGGGCGTCGAGATCGCCGGTCGGATCGGTCACCCCTCGACGATACCGCCCGACGGTCGATTCATGTCACTTGACATGAGTCACGATTGCATGTCACACTGCATGTACTTGCACAATGACATGCAATGGTCATCGCGGAGAGCCCGCCGGTGACACGACGTCTCGGAAGGACACCCCATGAACACCCCGCATGACAACCACACCCTGCCCCTCGGCTTCCGCCTCAAGCTCGTCCACCGTCTGCTCTCCCGCGAGGTGCGCCGACAGCTGGACGAGGCCGGACCCGAGGCATCCGCTCGTCGCGACGAGATCGTCGCCGACGTGCAGAACCTGATCACCGCCGCCGTCCCCCAGGACGACCTCGACGCGATGATCCGCTCGCTCGACGCGATCGCCCGCGAACTCGGCTGGGACGAGTCCCAGCCGATGCCGTCCCGCCCCGGACGGGAGCACCGCGGTCCGCGCGGCCCGTTCGGCCGACGCTTCGGTCGCGGCTTCGGCCCCGGCTACGGCGGCCGGTTCCCGCACCCCGGGTTCGCCCACGGCGAGCCCGGCCGGTTCGGACACCACGAGCGGCACGGACACCACGGTCACGGCTGCGGCGGGCGCGCCGGCTTCGCGCAGCATCCGGCGGTCGCCGAGGCGTACGAGCGCGGCTTCAGCCGTGGCTACGCGCAGGCGCAGCAGGACTGAGCGCGCTCAATTCCCCTTCGCACCCGCGTCGGTCGTGCCGACGTCGGTGCGGTGGAAGTTCTGGAACGAGCGGGATGCCGTCGGCCCCCGCTGCCCCTGGTACCGGTTCTTGTAGGAGCCGGTGCCGTAGGGGTTCTCGGCGGGCGAGGTCAGGCGGAAGAAGCAGAACTGCCCGATCTTCATGCCCGGCCACAGCTTGATCGGCAGGGTCGCGACGTTCGCGAGCTCGAGCGTCACGTGACCCGAGAAACCGGGGTCGATGAACCCCGCCGTCGAGTGGGTGATCAGCCCGAGGCGACCGAGCGAGCTCTTGCCCTCGAGGCGCGCGGCGACGTCGTCGGGCAGCGTGATCTGCTCGAACGTCGCGCCGAGGGCGAATTCGCCCGGGTGCAGGATGAACGGCTCGTCGGGGGCGACCTCGATCAGCCGGGTCAGCTCGGGCTGGTCCTCGGCCGGGTCGATGAACGGGTATTTGTGGTTGTCGAACAGCCGGAAGTACCGGTCGAGCCGCACGTCGACGCTCGAGGGCTGGACCATCGCCGGGTCCCACGGGTCGAGGCCGATGCGGCCCCCGTCGATCTCGAGTCGGATGTCGCGGTCGCTGAGCAGCACGCGGCCAGCCTACTGGCCGCCCGGCGCGTCACCGCCCGACGCGGACGACCACCACACCCCGCGGCGGCACGAGGACACCGGATGCCGAGGCGCGGCCGACGAGCACGTCGCCGTGCACCGGCGCCACGACCTCGTCGTCGGTGCGGTTCGAGAGGAAGACGTACCGCGCCTCGGCGTCGCCGCGCTCGATGACGTCGAGCCGGCCGTCGGCCGACCGCGGGTCGCCCGAGAGCGCGGCCAGCCCGAGCCCCGCCAGCACGCCGCGCACACCGTCCCGGCCGATGTCGGCCGAGATGTAGGTCGCCGACCCACCCGCGCGCAGCCGCCGGCGGGTCACCGCGGGCGCACCCGCCAGGTCACCCTCGGCGTAGGTATCGAGCACCTCGACGTCGTCGCCGACGTGCACGATCCGCTCGGTCCAGGCGCTCGCCGCTGCACCCGAGGCGAGCGCGACGCGCTCGCCGGGCAGCAGCGGCACGAACTCCTCGACCGCCACGCCGAGCAGCTCGCGCAGTGCGCCGGGGTACCCCCCGAGCCAGACGCGGTCGTTCTGGTCGACGATGCCCGAGAAGTACGTTGTGACGAGGTGGCCACCGGCATCCGAGAACGACGTCAGACGGGAACGCAGCCCATCGGGGACGACGTGCAGCATCGGGGCGATGAGCACCTCGTAGCCGTCGAATGACGCGCCGATCGGGATCACATCGGCGCGCACCCCGAGGTCGAGCAGCGCGCGGTACCAGGCGAGCGCCTCGGCGTCGTACGCGAGCGCATCGGTCGGGTGGGCGTCGCGCCCGCTGACCCACCACGACTCGTAGTCGAAGACGATCGCGACGCGCGCGGTCTCACGCCGCGAGCCGTGTACGGGCGCGAGGTCGCGCAGCGCCCCGCCGAGGGCCACGACGTCGCGGAACACCCGGCTGTGCTCGCCCGCGTGCGGCACCATGCCGGAGTGGTACCGCTCGCCGCCGGCGCGCGACTGCCGCCACTGGAAGTAGCAGACCGCGTCGGCGCCGTGCCCGACGTGGGTCAGCGCATCGCGCATCAGCTCGCCGGGCCGCTTCGGCGGGTTCACCTCGCGCCAGTTCACGGCGCTCGTCGCGTGCTCCATGAGGAACCACGGCAGCCCGCCGGCGATGTTGCCGGTGAGGTTCGCCCAGAACGACAGGTCGTCGCGGCCGAGTTCGCCCGGTCGCAGGTAGTGGTCGTTCGAGACGAAGTCGACGTCGGGCACCCACGAGGGGTAGTCGATGTCGCGGACGTTCTGCGCGACCATGAAGTTCGTCGTCCGCGGGATGCCGGGGGTCACCTCGGCGAGCACCGTGGCCTCGGCCCGCAGGTGGTCGCGGACGGCATCCGACGAGAACCGCTCGAAGTCGAGCTGCTGTCCGGGATTGCGGATCGTGGGCGCGGAGCGCGGCGGCAGGATCTCGTCCCACTCCTCGTAGTGCTGCGACCAGAAGGCCGTGCCCCACGCGTCGTTGAGCGCCTCGATCGTGCCGTAGCGCGCTTCGAGCCAGACGCGGAACGCGCGGGCGGCGTCATCGGAGTAGTCGTAGAGGTTGTGGCATCCCAGCTCATTCGAGATGTGCCACGCGACGACGGCGGGGTGATCGCCGTAGCGCTCGGCGAGCGCGCGCACGAGACGCAGGGCGTACTCGCGGAAGACCGGCGACGTCGGCCGCCAGTGCTGGCGGGCGCCGGGCCAGAGGATTGTCCCGTCCACGGTCTGCGGAAGGATCTCGGGATGCCGGCGCGCCATCCACGAGGGCGGTGAGGCCGTCGCCGTCGCGAGGTCGACGTCGATGCCGTTCGCGTGCAGCAGGTCGATAATCTCGTCGAGCCACGCGAAGTCGTACTCGCCGGGGCGCGGTTCGAGAAGGCCCCACGAGAAGATCCCGAGCGAGACGATGTTGACCCCCGCCTCGCGCATGAGCCGCACGTCGTCATCCCACACCTCGCGCGGCCACTGCTCCGGGTTGTAGTCGGCGCCGTAGCGCATCGTCCCGGGCTGCTGCGAGCCGTCCTTCACCCAGCGGTAGTTCTGCACGCGACCACGCTAGTCCCAAAAACGTGCATCTGCACGGTTTCAGTCGATCTACACTGCCGTCATGACCGAAGCGCCCGCCCGGGGCCCCTACGCGAAGTCCGCCGCGCGGCGCAGCGAGATCATCGCGAGCGCGACGGCCGTCTTCGGCACGCACGGCTACCGCGGCGGGTCGCTGCGCCAGATCGCGAAGCAGCTCGACCTCAGCCTCACGACGGTCATGCATCACTTTCCGACGAAGGTGTCGCTGCTGGCCGCGGTCCTGTCGCAGGAGGATGCCGCCGACACCGACTTCTCCGAGCGCGCCGCGCGCGACGGCTTCATCCCGACCGTGCTCACGATCGTCGAGCGCAACCTCGGTCGGCGCGAACTCGTGCGGATGTTCACGGTCGTGCAGGCCGAGGCCACGCACGCCGACCACGAGGCGCACGCGTGGCTGCGCGCACGGTACGCCGACGTCATCCCCGAGTACGCCGCGGCGATCGACTACGACCGATCGCTCGGGCGGGTGACCGCCACGACGGATGCCGCGATGCTCGCCGACCTCGTCATCGGGATGTGGGAGGGCATCCAGGTGCGCTGGCTGGCCGACGGCACCGATCCCGTCGCCGCGATGCGGGTCGCGCTCGATGCGCTGCTCCTGCCGGCGCCGGTCAGCGCCGCGGGTCGATGATCGTCATCCCCGCGGGCGCCGCGGTATCCATGGCGGGCAGCAGCTGAGCTGCCTCGTCGAGCGACACCGTCCGCTCGATGAGGTCCTGCGGGCGGAGCGTGCCGCGGGCGATGAGCTGCAGCATCCCGGGGTAATCCTCGGCGGCCATGCCGTGACTGCCGAGCAGATCGAGCTCCCACGCGATGGCCCGGGCCATGGGCACCGCGGAAAGACCGGATGCCGAGGGCAGCAGCCCGACCTGCACGTGCCGGCCACGGCGGCGCAGGCTGAGGACGGCGTCGGCGCAGGTCTGCTCGCTGCCGACCGCGTCGACCGACACGTGCGCGCCGCCTCCGGTCACCTCGTGGACCGCGGCGGGGATGTCGGAGCCGTCGGCGCGGACGACGTGCTCCGCGCCCAGACCGCGCGCGACGTCGAGGGATGCGGCGGAGCGGTCGACGGCGACGACCCGCGCGCCGAGCGCCGTCGCGATCATGACGGCGCTGAGACCGACCCCCCCGGCGCCGACGACGACGACCCACTCCCCCGCACGCAGGCGGGCACGCGCGGTGAGGGCGCGGTAGGCGGTGGCGAAGCGGCATCCGAGTGCGGCAGCGGACTCGAGCGAGATCCCCTCGGGCACGGCGACGAGGTTGCGGTCGGCGGCGTGGATCGCGACGCGCTCGGCGAACGAGCCCCAGTGGGTGAAGCCGGGCTGCTCCTGGTTCGGGCACACCTGGGCGTCGCCGGCGAGGCACCATTCGCACCGGCCGCATCCGCAGACGAAGGGGACTGTCACGCGGTCGCCGACGTTCCACCGGTCGACGCCGGGCCCGACGGACGCGACCACGCCCGCGAGCTCATGCCCGGGAACGTGGGGCAGGGCGATGTCGTCGTGCCCGACCCACGCGTGCCAGTCGCTGCGGCACAGCCCCGTGGCGTGCACCTCGACGACCGCGCCGCCGTCGGGGGCGACCGGGTCGGGCACCTCGGTGACGGTGAGGGGACCGGCGATCCGGTCCATGATCATCGCGCGCACTGCAGCCTCCGTCGCATCCGTTGTCCTCGATTCTGCCGCGCCGGGAGGGCGGCTCAGACGCGGGCGACGTCGATGAGCACCTGCAGCACGTCGTCGACGGCGGGCGATCGGGTGCCGGGGTGGAAGACGGCGCCCATGTCGCGCACCGCGCGGGAATCGTCGATGGGCCGCTGCACGCAGCCGTCGAGCGGATGCGGCACCTCGGGCCCGACGGCGATGCCGAGGCCCGCCGCGACGAGGCCGTGGAGGGTGCGCAGGTCGTCGCCCTCGAAGGCGATGCGCAGTTCGGTGTCCTCGGCGGCGACGAGCTGCTCGAGGGTGCGGCGCAGGCCGTAGCCCGGTTTGAGGGTCACGTGGGTCTCGGCGACGACGTCGGCGAGCGTGACCCGGCGGGTGGTCGCGAGGCGGTGCCCGGCGGGCACCACGGCGACGAGCGGCTCGTCGTACAGGTGGACGGATGCCTCGCCCGCCGCGGCGGCCCCCGAGACGATCGCGAGGTCGGTGCGCCCCGAGGCGAGCGCGGCCAGGCACGCGTCGCGCGCGCCCTGCCAGAGGCGGACCTGGATGTCGGGGCGGTCCTCGCGGAGGCGCCGGACGAGGCGGGGCACCAGGTTCTCGCCGAGCGAGTTCTGGAAGGCGAGCGAGACGGTCGCGCGCGCCTCGTCGAGCGAGTCGATGGCGTCCTGCGCGGCGCGGAGGGCGACGCGGACGCCGGGCAGCATCCGCTTCGCCGCGGGGGTGAGACGGATGCCGCGACCCTCGGGCGCCACGAGCGCGACGCCCAGCTGCGCCTCGAGCTGCCGGAGCGCGCGGCTCACGCTCGGCTGCGGGACGCCGAGGGCCTGCGCCGCACGGGTGACGTGCTCGTCGCGGCCGAGCGCGTCGAGGAGGGGCAGGTGCGACAGCAGCGCGGCGAGGCGACTCATGCGCCGATGGTATCCCTCGCCGACAACCGGTATTGGATCCGGATGAGAAGTATGCCTACCGTGGGGTGGGTGACGACTCTCGACATCCCGACCGTGACCGCCGCTCCGCGTCGGCTCGGTGCGGCGATGTGGACGACGGGGATCGCGACCTTCGGCGTGCTGTACGCCCCGCAGGGGCTACTGACCGGCATCGCCGAGACCTACGGCCTGACCGCCGCCGACGCCTCGTGGGTCGTGTCGTCGGCCACGCTCGGCCTCGCCCTCGCGATCCTGCCGTGGGCGCTGGCCGCCGACCGCTTCGGACGCCGACGGATGCTGCAGGTCGCAGCGGTGGCCGCCGCGGTCATCGCGGTCGCGTCGCCCCTGCTGCCGGGGTTCGCCGGGCTGCTCGCGGGGCGGTTCCTACTCGGGGCGGCGCTCGGCGGCATCCCGGCCCTGGCGGTCGCCTACCTGCACGAGGCGGCCGGTCCGCATCGCGCCGGGGTCGCCGCTAGCGCCTACGTGGCGGCGACGAGCGTCGGCGGGCTGGCGGGCCGGCTGGTCGCCGCGCCGGTGGGCGAGCTCGTCGGGTGGCGCGTGTCGCTCGAGCTGATGGGGGTGCTGGCGGCGGCACTCACGGTGCTGTTCGCCGTGCTGCTGCCGGCGACCGCGCCGCACGGCGTCGTGCCGTTGCGCAGCAGTCTGCGGACGCTCGGACGCCAGGCGATCAACGTGCGGGCGCTGCCGCTGTACGCGATCGGGGCGATGGTCGTGGGCGCGATGGTCGCCGTGTTCAACGCGATCGGCTTCCGACTCGAGGCGGCGCCGTACTTCCTGAGCGCGACGGCGGTGTCGCTGGTGTTCCTGACGTACCTGTCGGGCACCGTGACCTCGCGCCTGTCGGGCGCGCTCGTCCACCGATGGGGAACGCGGATGCCGCTGGTCGCCGGCGGGGCCCTGATGACCGTCGGCGCCGCCCTGACGATCGCGTCAGGCGTGGCGGTGATCGTCGCCGGCATCCTCCTCATCACGGCGGGGATGTTCCTCGCGCACGCGACCGCCAACGCGGCCACCGCTCGCGCGGGCGGGTCGGGGCGGCAGCACGCCGTCGCGCTGTACAGCGTCGCGTACTACGTGGGCTCGAGCGTCATCGGCACGGTGGGCGCTGCCGCGTGGACGGCAGGTGGGTGGCTCGCCCTGGCGGGCCTCGTCGCGGGGCTCGGCGTGCTCGTCGTGGTGTGCTCGCTCGCCGTGCGTGACTGATGTCGCACCCGCCGATAGGGTGCGGGCATGGACAGCTACGGACAGTACGCAGGGCTCGGCGCCGGTTTCGTGATCCTCATGATCGTGCTCTACCTGGGCTTCATCGCCCTCATGATCTGGGTGGGCTACCTCATCCAGCGGACGGCGGTGAAGAACGGGATGCTGCGCGCGATGCAGGAGAGCGGCATGGTCTTCGCGCCGCGCCCCGGGCCGCCCTACCCCGGCGGCGGGTACCCGGGGGGCCAGCCGCCGCACCCCGGGCAGCCGCCGCACCCCGGACAGCCGCCGCAGGGCCCGGGACAGCCGCCCGCCGCCACGGACTGACCGGCACTCCCGGTCTGCGTTCGGTCGAACGGCTCCCGGTCTTGCTAGGCTTGCCGGGTGCCTCCGGGCGCACGGGGCTGTAGTTCAATGGCAGAACTTCTGCTTCCCAAGCAGACAGCGCGGGTTCGATTCCCGTCAGCCCCTCCACGGGTTGTTCGCGGAAGTCCGTGACTTTGTTCGCTTAAGTAATCGAACGACTTCATCCCGACCACCTCGGTTTTTAGCACGGTCCGCGCTCTGCGGCTTGCTCCCCCGACCTCTCGACAAGGTCGCCCGAGATGGTTACCAGTGGCAGGGTGCATCCGTCGATGCGTGACCGACTCATCACCGGATAGCGTCGCTTTCACGCACCGTGGCCCGTAACGGGGCGGGCAGCTCAACCACTACGCGCTCCATCGAAGACCGCAGAACGTCTGCCAGCCACGCGACCGGCGAACACCTTCGCGTGCGCAACGCCACCGCACGATCCGGGGCAGAGTTAGGAACCGGTAATTCGGGGGTCCATGGTCGCTGCGGCAGCCATGAAGACGCGCATCCGATCCGAAGATCCCGTCGAGCGACGCCTCGCCTACTGGCTTGGCCGGCAACTGCGGCGGATGCGGCAGGGCAAGCTCTCTCGAGCGCAGGTGGAGCGGCTCGCATCACTCTTGGCGGTGCCGTCGAGGTTGAAGTAGAGCCGGCGAAAGGCGACGAGTCCGCCCTACCGACCTGCTAGCGGGGTGTTAGCGGCCTGCTCGCGACCTCACGTGCGCGGATCGACCTCAGAAACCTCGGGCGCGCCGCACGCCTCTACAGGGCCGCGTGGAGCCTTGCCCCGCGTGCTGTTCTGGTCTGCCTCACTTCGTCCGGTCATCTGCATACCGCGGCGCCATCGACTCCATCTGATCCATGACGAGCTTGATCGCCTCGGGCTGCTTGTCGGGCGGGTACTTGTACTTAACGAGCAGCCGCTTGATCGACGAGCGCAGTTTGGCGCGCACGTCGTCACGCACAGTCCAGTCGGTGCGGACGTCGCGGCGCATCACCGAGACGAGCTCTCGGGCGATCTGCGCCAGCACGTCCTCCCCCTGCACGTCGACCGCCGACTCGTTGGTCGCGACCGCGTCGTAGAAAGCGAGCTCGTCGCTCGACAGCGGCGGGGAGAACTGAGTGCCGCGGGATGCCTCGGCGGCGACCTCCTTCGCCAGCTCCACCAGCGCCGCGATCACCTCAGCGGAGGTCAGCTGCTGGTTCGTGTACCGGTTCATGATCTCCGCGATCCGCTCCGAGAACGCCCGCTGACGAACCAGGTTGCCGCGGGTCGCGCTCGCGCCTGCGTCGGTGAGCGACTTGCGGAGCGCCTCGATCGCGAGGTGCGCGTTCGGTGCCGCCTGGGCCTTGGCGAGGAACTCGGGCCCGAGGTTGTCGAGGGCGAGTCGCGGGAGCCCGGCTGCGTCGTAGATGTCGAGGACGTCGCCCGGGGCGATGGAGTCGGCGACGAGAGATCCGAGCAGACGCGAGATCTCTTCGGGGACGGGTTCGTCACGCGACTGCCGTTCGGCGGCGTCGAACTTCGCCATCCACACACGGACCTCTTCGTAGAACGCGATCTCGTCGTGCAGCTCCGCCAGTCCGTCTCGGCCCGACGCGAGGGCCCACGCCCGCGCGAGGCGTCCGGTGGCGGCGCGGTACCGCGCCGAGAGCCGATCGTTCCCGAGGTCCGGATCGTTCAGCGGGTTCGCCGCGTCGCGCAGGAAGTTGGTGGCGGTGGTTGCCGCCGTCCGCCAGGCGCGGGAGCCGCCGCGCGCGACGATCTCCCGCCAGTCGCAGCCGGCGAGCATGTCGCGGATCTGGGCGACGAGCTCGGCGGCGATCGCGACCGCTTCGTCGACGTCTCGTCCGACGGGCTTGTTCTCGCGGTCCGAGGTCGTGTACTCGGCGAGGGCGTTCGCGAGATTGTCGGCAAGCGGCGCGTACGCGACGAGAAGGCCGTCCTCCTTGCCGCGGAACGTGCGGTTGACGCGCGCGAGGGTCTGCATCAGCAGCGCACCTTTGAGCGGCCGGTCGAGGTAAAGCGTGTGCAGCGGCGGGGCGTCGAAGCCCGTCAGCATCATGTCCTTGACGATGACAAGTTCGAGCTCGTCGTCGGCATCCTTCAGCCGGGCCTTGATCGCCTTGTTCTCCGAGTCCCGGCGCACGTGATCGCTCACGGGTGGCTGATCGGATGCCGACCCCGAGTAGACGACCTTGATCTTGCCGGCATCCAGCGCGTCGGAGTGCCAGTCGGGCCGCAGCCGGACGATCTCGGCATACAGCCGCGCGCAGATCTCGCGCGTGCCGCCGACGATGAGCGCCTTGCCGGGAGATTCGAGAAACGGCTTCATCCGCTCTCGCCGCTCCTCCCAGTGCTGAACGAGATCGGCCGCGAGTGTCTCGATGCGCTCCGGCGCCCCGTAGACGGCGTTGACGACGGCGACGGATGCCTCGAGCCGCGCACGCTCCGTGTCGTCGAGTCCGATCGTGTACTCGTCGGCAGCGCGGTCGATGTCCTCCTCGCTCGAGCCGTCGGCGAACGACACCTTGATCAGCCGCGGCTCGAAGTAGACGGGCACGGTCGCACCGTCGTCGACCGCCCGGGTGAGGTCGTAGACGTCGATGTACTCGCCGAAGACGTCGCGCGTGTTGCGCTCGGCGAACGAGATCGGCGTCCCGGTGAAGGCGATGAGCGTCGCGTTCGGGAGGGCATCGCGCAGGTGGCGGGCGTACCCGTCAAGGTCGTCGTAGTGGCTGCGGTGCGCCTCGTCGACGACGACGATCACGTTGCGGCGGTCGGTGAGGAGCGGATGCTGCGTTCCCGACGCCTTCTCGGTCTCGGTGAGCCCGAACTTCTGCAGCGTCGTGAAGTAGATGCCGCCGGTCACCCGATTGCGCAGCTCGTCGCGCAGCTGTGCGCGCTCGCGCACCTGGACGGGCTTCTCGGCGAGCAGCAGGCTCTGGTCGAAGGTCTGGAATAGCTGCCCGTCGAGTTCAGTGCGGTCGGTGACGACGATGACGGTGGGGTTCTTGAGCTTCGGATGCCGCGACACGAGATTCGTGTACAGCTCCATCTCCATCGACTTGCCCGACCCCTGCGTGTGCCAGACCACCCCGGCCTTGCCGTTGGTCTCGACCGCCTGCACCGTTGAGCCGACCGCCTTCGTCACGGCGAAGTACTGGTGCGGCTTCGCGATGCGCTTGGTGAGCCCGTCGGCGTTCTCATCGAACGCGGTGAAGTTACGCACGAGCTGCAGGAACCGCTCCTGGTTGAACAGCCCGTTGAGCGCGTCGTCGATCGGCTCGACGGACACCCCGTCCTCGATCCGCGGCTGCGCGAGCGGGTTGCCGTCGTCGTCCACGTTCCACGGCGCGAAGTGGTTCAACGGCGTGAACGGAGTGCCGTACTTCGCATCGATGCCATCGGTCGCGAGCGTGAGCACGCAGAACCGGAACACCATCGGGAACTCGCGCAGATACGTCTGCAACTGCGCATGCGCCGGGGCGACGCCGGTGGATGCCGAGCCGGCACGCTTCAGCTCGACGATGACGAGCGGCATCCCGTTGACGAGCAGCACGATGTCGAAGCGACGGTGCAGGTCACCACGCCGGAGCGTCAGCTGGTTGACGGCGAGCCAGTCGTTGTCCGACGGGTCGTTGCCGAGCAGTCGGAGCCGCGGGTTCTGTTCGATGCCGTCGAGGTCGATATAGCTCAGCGGATATCCGCTGACGAGGTATTGGTGGATGCGGTGGTTCTCGGTGAGCCCATCCTGCGACTTCGGCGCCGCGATCTCCGCGACCGCCTGCTGCAGATACTCGCCGGGGATGCCCGGGTTAAGCCTGCGAAGTGCCTCGAGCAGGCGCGGTCGGATCAGCAATTCATCCCACGCGTCGCGCTCGCCTGTGCCGGGCGCGACTTGATCGCCGTGGAGCGGGCGCCAGCCGAGAGGCTCGGCGAGCGTCTCGAGCGCGTCGTTCTCCCAGTCGGCCTCGGACAGAGGCGTCATGCCGGCTCGTCCGCCTCGGCGACATCGTGACCGTCGTCGCTATGGGGTTCGCCCGAAGGCTGCTTCTTCTTGTCGCGCTTGAACAGACCGGCGACAGCGTTCGCGGTGCCGGATGCCGCGTTGCCCACCGCGCGCACGGAACCGACCGCCGCACCGCCCACCGCCTTCGCCGTTCCACTGGCAGCACCACCAACCGCGTTGGCCGCGTCCTTCACCGCAGTGACAGCGCGCGGAGCGTCGGGAATCCCGTCACCGTCGATGTCGACGCTCCGGAACATCTCCGTCGCGTCGACCATGCGCTCCCAGACGTTCTCGCCGAACTCCTTCGCGGACTCGGAAGCAGCGCGCATCGCGATCACCGCCTTGGACGGATCCGGGATGCCGTCTCCGTCTTCATCGACGAGCTCCAGCCACCCGGGCCACTCCTCGGCGGGCGCCGAGAAGCCGGTCCGGCATGACTTCACGACGCTGCTGCCGAAGTAGAAGCTCGTGGCGGCGCCGGCTGCGGCGCCGATCACGGGGATCGCCTTGGAGCTGATCTTCACGGTACCCATGACGGCGCCCTTCGCGATCGCCTCCCGAGCAAGCACGATGGTGACGGGGACGAGTGCCGAGTCAGGAAGCTGCTGCGACAGCAGGTCACCCCACTTCGGAGCGGCATTCGATGCGACAAGCCCCGCCGCCCCACGCGCTCCGGCGATGGACGCGCCCGCAGGAAGCGCGGCGAGCACCATCGACGTGACCTGATTCTTCTTCTTCTCACCGAGGAGCGCGCCGAGCACGATCGCCTTCGCTCGGTCCGGGTCGTCGACCGGCACGCCGCGAAGCTCGGCCATGCACAGCGCGAACAGCGCGGTGGTCTCGTAGAAGAAGATGAGGTCGCCGACTCCGAGCCCGATGGCGATAGGAACACCCACGGCGGGGATGGAGGCCGAAGCGCCGATCGCTGCACTCGCGGCCGTCGTGGTCGCGACGTACTGCGACTCGATCGTCTTCATAACCTCGGCGGGTGTCGCGCTCGGCTTCTTGCGCCGAATCTCCTTGATGTACGCCGTCGCTGCCGGCCGCTGCACAGCGATCGCCTTGAACACGCGATCCTGGAAGTCGTCGGGCAGGGCGATGGCCGGTGCGGCGGTGATCACCGCGTCCTTCTTGGGGCTCATGTGGTGTCTCCCGGGGTCACTCGGTGAACTGGAACTCGACGGTGATCGCGGGGTCGATGGCCTGCACGATCTTGGAATAGAACAGCTTCGCCTGCTCCATGAGGACGGGCCGGAACCCGTCGATGTGCTGCTCCACCACCTGGGCCGACAGCAGCTCCTCGAACACCTCGGTCGTGTCGATCTCGGGGGTGGTCCAGCTCAGGAGCCCGTTCTCCTCGTCCGCGATGCTCAGGTCAGGGTTGGCGTAGCCGAGGTAGATGAACTTCGGGATCGTGATGAGGTACGCGTTGTCCCCCATCTGGCTGATCTCGACGTCCTTGCCTTCGATGCCGAACTTCGCGTCGTACTCATAACGCACCAGCACGGAGCGATCACTGCCGGGAAGGGTGAAGAGGTCCCAGTCACCGATCGCGAAGTTCAGACCATCCTCACGCTTCTCCTCCACGTCGGTCATGCCGGCCGTGACGAGGATCACCTGCTCCTCGCCCTTGATCGACCGGATCACCTGGGTGTCACGAGACTCGTTCGCACCGAAGATCTTGCCGACGTTGAAGCTCACGAGCGCGGCCGCGACGATCACCGCGAGAATGACGAAGACGAGCAGGATTTTCGCCCAGATGGGCGTCTTCCTGACCGGCTTCGGTGGGATCGCCGTGGGAGGCGTGGCGGTAGCGGTCATGCGGTGGATCTCCCCAGATGGATGCGGCGGTGCATTCGTACTTCGAACCTAAAGGCTGTGCAGGCGTGCTCGTTCACACGCCCGCCTGAACAATCAGATCCTCTGCGTCGCGGACGCGGAGCTTGCCCGACATGAGCTGAGGTAGAAGCGCGTCGCGCGTCGCGGCGAGGATGCGATTCTCGGCAATTGCAGCCACGGTCGATTCGCGGACAGCATCAAGTCGATCAGTGAGACGTTCGACCTCGATTGCATCCGGCCACCAGATCTCGACGGCAGCAAGGTCCTTCCAACTCGTGCGCGGCATCCGGGTGCCCTCGCTCGCCGAAACCACCTGTTCGATGACGGCGTCGCTGGTCAAGGCCGCGAGCAGCACACTTGCGAGCTGAGGATCCTTGGAACGGACGACCAAAATGTCGGTGGAACAGATTCCGCTTCCCGGGGCCCAGACCACCTTATGGAAGTAGGGGCGGAGCTTGCCGAAGAGGACGTCCCCGGCCTCGAATCTGGACTTCGTGCTGGTCACCTCAGCAGCTTCGCCGCCGTCCGTCAGCCACATGTGCCGTCGCCCGATGTGCTCGAGTCCAACGTAGAGATCGTGGGGTGCCACACGAGAAGGATCCACTCCTGAACGAGGTGAGCTAGCGACCTCCGAGACCCGAACGCGACGGCGGCCCAATGACGCGTATTCAGCGCGTATCAGCGCATCGGCGGTGGCGGCGAGGGCGGTGTTGGCGGCGATCTTGTCGTCGAGGGCGCCCAGCACCTCGGCGATCGCCTGCTGCTCGACCCGCGGGGGAACCGGGACGCGATGACGAAGAATTTGGTCCCGCGACAGGTTAGGGAAAACGGAGCCAGAAACGCCAGCGAGAAGGTCCGGCAGAGAGGCGTCCAGCGCGTATTTGACGATCCGGCTGTCGACACCATCGCGCGCACGGAGGGCCGCGATTCCGCGGCCAATTGCGTAGTCCTGATCCGCACGATTCATTCGTCCCGTAGTTGACCCACGGACGCAGAAGAGGACATCGCCAGCACGCGCAAACCGGACACCGGCATCCGTCCACTGCGCCGGGACCGGATGTTGCTGGCCGAACTCTGTCGGACCGTTCAAGAGCGGTAGCCCCGTAGGAGTGCGGCGCACCGTATCGCC
Organism: Microbacterium oleivorans; assembly: GCF_001644225.1. Classification (GTDB taxonomy): domain Bacteria; phylum Actinomycetota; class Actinomycetes; order Actinomycetales; family Microbacteriaceae; genus Microbacterium; species Microbacterium gawkjiense. The sequence continues at coordinate 172,887 of NZ_LSTV01000002.1, forward strand.
TTTCGGCGACTGACCCATCTCAATGCTCGCGAGGTCCTCAATGGTTCCGATCGAGTACCTCATGAGAGCCTCGCCAACTGCTCACGAACCACCTCGGTCAGCTTTGCAGATACGGTGAACTGCGCCTCAAGCTCCGACCGCAGTCGAGCAAGCTTGTCGTCGAGCGGCTCGCCGTCATCCTCCGCTTCAGCGGCACCGACGTACCGCCCGGGTGTGAGCGCGTAGTCCGCGGCCTTGATCTCAGCGAGTGGCGCGGAGTAGCAGAATCCCGGAATGTCCGTGTATTCAGCTGGAGAGGCATCTTGCTCAACGCCACGCCATGCGTGGAACGTACCGGCGATGCGGGCGATGTCCTCATCCGAGAGCGCACGTTCGGCGCGATCGACCATGTGGCCGAGGCTCCGGGCGTCGATGAAGAGCACCTCGCCCGCACGCGCACCCTTGTCCTTCGCGAAGAACCAGACACACACGGGGATCGGCGTCGAACGGAACAACTGGGTCGGCAGCGCGACCATGCACGAGACGAGGTCGGCTTCAACGATCTCAGCGCGGATCTGGCCCTCGCCGCCGGAGTTCGATGACATCGACCCGTTTGCCATGACGACGCCGGCCTGTCCGCCGGGAGCGAGCTTGGAGAGGATGTGCTGGATCCACGCGTAGTTCGCGTTTCCCGCCGGGGGCACGCCGAATCGCCAGCGCGGGTCGGACTCGTTGCGCGCCCAGTCCTTGATGTTGAACGGCGGGTTCGCCATGACGAAGTCGGCCTGCAGCTCGGGGTGCAGGTCGCGGGCGAACGTGTCGCCCCAGCGCGGCCCGAGGTTGCCGGTGAGCCCGTGAATGGCGAGGTTCATCTTCGCCATACGCCACGTGCGCTCGTTGAGCTCCTGTCCGTAGACGGAGATGTCGGAGCCTTCGCCGTGGTGGGCGTCGATGAACTTCTCGGCCTGTACGAACATGCCGCCCGATCCGCACGCCGGGTCGTAGACGCGCCCGTGCGTAGGTTGGAGCATCTCGACGAGCACGCGCACGACACCGGCGGGCGTGTAGAACTCGCCGCCCCGCTTGCCCTCGGCGGCGGCGAACTTCTCGAGGAAGTATTCGTACACCTCGCCGAGCAGGTCGCGCGCGCGGCGCCCGTCCGAGCCGCCCTGCCCCTGCGTCGCGAACCGCGCCGAGTTGAACAGGTCGATCAGCTCGCCGAGGCGCCGCTGGTCGACGTTGTCGCGGTTGAAGATGCGCGGCAGCGTGCCCGACAGCTGCGGGTTCGCCTGCATCACGGCATCCATCGCCTCATCGATGAGCAGGCCGATCGACTTGTCGACGCCGTCGACCGATCCGCCCTTCGCGTGCTCGGCGAGGAAGCCCCATCGCGCGTTCGCGGGGACCCAGAAGACTCCGCGGCCGGTGTACTCGTCGGTGTCGTCGATGAGCTCGTCGATCTGGTCGTCGTCGTACCCGTCGGCGGCGAGTTCGGTACGGATGCCGGCGCGACGCTCGTCGAACGCGTCGGAGACGTACTTGAGGAACACGAGGCCGAGGATGACGTCCTTGTACTGGGAGGCATCCATCGAGCCGCGGAGCTTGTCGGCCGCCTTCCAGAGCGTGTCCTTCAGCTCTTTCATGGTCGACGGCGCCGCGGGTGCGGCTTTTGGTGTGCGGGGCATGGGTGTTCCTTACTGCGTCTCTGCCGCGTCCGCGGCGTGGTCCAGGTCGATCATGGTCACCGCACCTGATGTCGCACCGGCGACCATCAAGTTGGCATAGTCAGTGAGGCGCGCGGCACGGGCCTCGAGGCCTCGGCGGGCGGCCGCGATGTCGGCGATTGCCTGTCGGAGCGGCGCCATCGTGCGCGTGGCGACGCGACGCAGCGTCCATCGCTTCCACGCACCAGGCCCGGCAGGCGCACCTGTGATGTCTGCGGCGATGATCTCGGGCACGAGACCGCCGGGATCAGCGGCCGTAATGCGCAGCACGCGGGCCGGGTAGGCGACGACTTTCGAGCCGTCGGGGTCGACCCAGGCGGCTGCGGTGGGGCTGGTGCGGAAGATCACGTCGCCGGGGCGTGTCAGCTGTGCGGACGGATGCTGGGTCGCGAACGCGAACTGGTCGACGCGCGTACGGCCGATCGACGCGGGCTCGTCGAGGTCGGATGCGGTCACGACGACGAGTCCTTCCGAGCCCAGCAGGTCAGGATGGAGGCGGGTGCCCTGGATCCTCCTCACGTGTCCGTCCCTGATCAACTCCGCTACGGAAGCAGCGCGCGGGACATCGTGCGGCTCCGGGGCGATCTCGATCGGGGCGAGGTCGGCACGGACTGCCTCGGCCGCGATGTCGAGGAGGGCGGGAAGTTCTGCCGCCTCCTCGGTCGTGGCCGCGGGTTTCCGCGTCACCGATGCCACCAGTGATCCGCTCCGTGCCTGGAGCGAGGCCGTACGCACGAATGCCGCGAACCGGAACTGGTGGGCACGCAGATCGTGAGCGGTTCCCATGCCCGCCATCAGGTCCGAGATCAGGTCGGCGCGCGTCGCGGGAGTGAGCTGCACGCCGGTGAGATCTGCGACGGCGGTGATTCGCTGCGCGGGTGCGACCTCGAATGTCGGCTCGCCGAGAATCCAGAGCGCGAGCGATTCGCGGACCGCGCTGTCGACGAGACCGGTGGACAGGCGCGCGATTCCTCTGACGCGGCCGGAGCGAAGGATGTCAGTGCGCGCCCGCTCGTCAGTGGGGGTCAGCGGGTCTACGAGTGCCCGCGCGGGGCCGATCACGACCCCCGCGTCCGAATCCCGTAGCGACAGGGAGACCTCGTCGAGTGCTCGCAGGATCCCGGCGACATCTGCGCCCGCAACGGACGGGACACGGGCGACAACGACCGAGCCTGTCGCCGGGTCCGCTGCTTCGTCGATCCAATGCCCCTCGACGAGCAGATGCCGGCGGACCCGGCGGGAGTCTGCGCCGGCGGGCAGAACGATGTTCACACTGGCGCCGAGTCTGCTCGCGACTGTCGAGGACAACGCGGCGTCGCCGGCATCCAGCGTCACCGTGGCGTCGCCGCCGGCGAGGGCGACCGCAGCGTCGACGACCAGGTCGATCGCGTCGGCAACGAGAGGTCCAGCAGAGCCCGCGGCGCGGTTCGACGCTGCGTGGCGGCGGGCGATGAGCGCCAGCGCCGCCGCCGGCGAGTATGCGGCGTCGACCAGGCAGGTCGCGTAGGTGACCCACCGCGCACCGCGGTCCAGGTGTGCAGCGATCTCGCGCCGGAGCACCAGATCGAGCGGGTCGACGTTAGCGGCCGCCTCTTCGATCTGTGAAGGCGTGAGTTCGTCGAGGTCCTCGACCTGCGCGTGCAGGGCAACGAGCGCCTGCAGTTCGGCGACCGCGCCCGCGTCGGAGAACGAGAAGTCCGAGGGAGCTGCAGCCGCGGCAGCATCCCCACGTGCCTCCGGGTTGTTCCCGTGCCCGGTGCGTACGAGCCAGTCGGCGACCTGCTCCGCCTCGAAGCGCGGCCGACCGCTCCCATCGGCGACGGGTGCCGGGAACGGATCCACCGTCGACGCGAACCTCGAACGCCACATCGATGCCACGGGTCGCCGCACGCCGGCCAGCCGGGCGACGCCGGTCAGGTCGAGGAGGAGCGCGGGCGTTGTGGACATGAGGCAAACGTACTCGGAACGATCGACGTTCGACCGCTGTAGCTGATAAGGCGTCTTATCAGCCAACTGTGCCTAAAGCAACGCGAGTTCGTCCACGATCTGTTCGGCGGCATCACGTCGCTGTCGCAGGCGGGGCGTTGCTGGGGGCCGCCCCGCCTGCGGGATCCGCTCCCCGCCCCTTCGGAGAAACCCATGACCCACATCACACCTAGCACCGCTGCGAACGAGATCAAGTGCCCGCACTGCGGCACCCTCTTCACCATCGACGAGGCGCAGTACGCCGACATCGTGCAGCAGGTGCGCACCACGGAGTTCGAGCACGAACTTCACGCACGTCTCGCGGAAGCCGAGAAGACCAAGGCCACCGAGATCGCCCTCGCTGTCGCCAACGCAACACAGCAGGCGCACAAGGTGAGCGCCGCCAAGGACACCGAGATCCAGCAGCTCACCTCCGCGCTCACGTCGGCGGCGACCGAGCAGGAGCTTGCCGTCGCGAAGGCGGTCGCGGCGGCGGAGAAGGACCTCAACGAGGCAAAGAGCAAGCTCAACCTCCAGGCGGCCGAGCAGAAGGTCAAGGACGCTGCGCTCAGGGAGTCGCACACCAAAGAGCTCGCTCTCAAGGATGAGCTCATCGCCCGCTACAAGGACATGAAGGCGAAGCTCTCGGTGAAGCTCCTCGGCGAGACCCTCGAACAGCACTGCGAGATCGAGTTCAACCGCATGCGGTCCCTCGCCTTCCCCGACGCCACGTTCGGGAAGGACAACGACACATCCGCCGGCACGAAGGGGGACTACGTCTTCCGGGATTTCAGCGACGACAACGTGGAGTACGTCTCGATCATGTTCGAGATGAAGAACGAGTCGGACGTCACCGCCACGAAAAAGAAGAACAGCGACTTCTTCGCCAAGCTCGACAAGGACCGCAACGACAAGGGCTGCGAGTACGCAGTGCTCGTCTCGATGCTCGAAGAGGACTCCGAGCTCTACGCCGGCATCACCGACGTCTCGCACGAGTACCCGAAGATGTTCGTCGTCCGGCCGCAGTTCTTCCTGGCGATCATCGCCCTGCTGCGCAACGCGGCACAGGACACCATCGTGGTCAAGGCCGAGCTCGAACAGATCAAGAAGCAGAACATCGACATCACCGACTTCGAGTCGGAGCTCGAGGGCTTCAAGTCGGCGTTCGGTCGCAACTATCAGCTTGCCAAGGGCAAGTTCGATACCGCGATCAAGGAGATCGACAACGCGATCGATCGACTCCAGAAGGTCAAGGACAACCTCCTCGGATCCGAGAACAACCTCCGCCTCGCGAACGACAAGGCGACGGCACTCACGGTCAAGAAGCTGACCCGCGGGAACCCGACCATGGCGGCCAAGTTCGCCGAGCTGGAAACGACCGACGAACAGGACGCTGCGTAGCACTTCGCGGGGGGAGCTCTCCGTCCATGAGGGCTCTCCGCCGCGGCGTCGCCCACCGGCGGCTCAGTAACGATCGATTCGAAGGAGGGAAGCTGATGACACGGCTGAGAACACGTACCTGGAGGAAGGTCCGCTTCCGCGATCACCGCGAAGCAGTCACCGCGCTACATACCGTCGTGATGCTCCGACAGCGAGCAGAAGAGGCGGCACTGCCCACACGGAGGCGCGAGGTGCGCAGCTACCAATGCGAGGCCTGTCGCGGATTCCATCTCACGAGCCTGGTGGCGTAGCTGACAAGGTCGGCGCGTCGCCGTGCATGTGTAGGACATGGGACGCACCAAGACACCCGCTGAACGATTCGCGACGATGCCCGCCGACAAGCACGGCGTGCGCAGCGGCTACACCTATTGGGGTTGCCGGTGCGATGCGTGCACCCGAGCCGACCTCGCGTACCGGCGCCCCACTACCGACCGAGGGCCGATCCCGGACACGGCGCACGCAACGGCCGCGGGCTAACGATACTGGGGATGCCGCTGCGACGCTTGTGCCTTCGCCAACCGGACAGTGGCACGCCAACGACGCGACGCGCGACGCGGCCCGGCACCCGAAGGACCCACGGTCACGCGCCGCTACCAGTACAGGATCGACGCGACGCCCGCGGTGCGCACCGCACTCATGCGGGTTTTCGGCGGGTGCCGCTTCATCCACAACGCGTACATCGCGATGGCCCGCGACGCATTCACCAACGGCGATGCCCACCCCACCCTCGGTGAGGCCACGAAGACCCTCATCACCCAGGGCCGAGCCAACCCCGACACTCCTTGGCTCAAAGCGCTGCCCACCATCGCCCTGCGCGGAGCGCTGAAAGACGCAGTCCAGGCGTACGAGAACTTCTTCTCGAGCGTGACCGGAACCCGACAGGGCGCTCGGTCGGACGTCCCGTCTTCCAGCGCCGTCGCGCGCGCCAAACCGCACGCTTCTACGAAGCCGGATTCCGCATTCGTGGCGGATGGCAGAACACGAAGCGCGGCGGCGGCCGCCTCTACCTCTCCAAAGTCGGGACCGTCTCGGTCAACTGGCACCGACCTCTGCCCAGCCATCCCTCCAGCGTCACCATCATCAAAGCCGCTGACGGAACGTGGTGGGCCTCGTTCGTCGTCACCGTGCCTGTGCCCGCACCCATCGCACCGACCCACCCCGACCGGGTTGCAGGGATCGATCTCGGACTCACCGACCTCGCGACCATCGCCTACAGCGACGGCACACGCGAGAAGATAGCGGCCCCCAAGCACTACCGCGCCGCCGAGCGGAAGCTCGCGCGCGCTCAGAAGAAGCTTTCTCGCGCCCAGCGCGGGAGTAAGAACCGGGAGAAACTGCGCGTCGAGGTGGCGCGCATCCACGCCCGCACCGCCAACCTGCGACGCGACCACGCCCGCCAACTTATCTCCAGACTGATCCGTGAGAACCAAACGATCAGTCTCGAGACGTTGAGGGTCAGCGCCATGGTTCGGGGCAGGTACGGCAAGTCCATCACCGACGCCGGGTGGAGTCAGTTCGTCACGGAACTCGAAGCCAAAGCCGCAACCCACGGTCGCACCGTCGTCCGAGCAGACAGGTTCTTCCCGTCGACTCGACTGTGCGCCATCTGCAACACCAAGTCCGGCCCGAGCAGCACCGACGTGCGCCAATGGACCTGCACCTGCGGAATCCACCTCGACCGCGACTACAACGCCGCGACGAACCTCTTGGTTCTCGCCCTCGCCCCAGGAAAGGTGGAGAGGCTAAACGCCTGTGGACGAGACATCAGACTCCGGCTCGCCGGAGCAGTCTCGAACGAAGCAGGAACCCGCCGGAACGAGGTCACGTCGTGAACGGACCCGTAGACGGAACGCCCGCAACCGCGGGCGTGGATAGTGTTCGTCGCGCCTCAGAGGGTCCGAGAGGATTTTCTCGAGGATGCGAGAGGATCGGGTCTTTTCGGGGCCTCGAAGAACCGCGGAAATACGCGGGTTCTCGCACTAAAGCGAACACCCCTCCACTCATTCCTCCTCTCCGGCTCGGCCGGAACCTCGATCGAGGTGCCCTTCTCAGCGACGCCAGCCGCTCGCCCGCGCATGGCATGATGCGGCTGTGGAACGAGAACAGGGGACCCGGGTCCCCGCGCGAACGAAGCGCCTCCTCGAATGATGGGTGGCGGAGTTCATGACCGAGAACGCCGCCGATCTCGTGCACGTCAAGGTGGCCGTCCAGGACGGGTCCGACGGTCGTGACACCGGCCTCGTCGTCGTGAACCTCGGTAACGCAGGCGCGGAGATCTATATGCAACCGACCGCGCTCGACAGCACGAGGTGGGAGACCACCCTCACCGCGCGGCCCGAGGATATGACGATCTCTCCGTACAAGCTCGCCGCTCTCGCCGCCGAGGTCACCCTCGCGAGCAGCCTCTGCACCTTCCTGCAGTTCAAGTCCCTCGAATGGGACCGGATGAGCGGTATGCACGACGGGCAGTGACCCGTCATCCGATGACCGTCAGGTCGTCGTCGAAGCGGATCGACGACTCTGACGTCAAGCCCCTCCTGCAGCCCCGCACTCGCCGGTGACCCTGCGGAGGTGGGACGCATAACGATCGGCAAGGCCTCCGTGAAACTCGACGATCGGTCGATCGCTCACCTCGAGCTGGTGATCGTCGCGAAACTGCGCCGGCGCGAGTCGTTCGTGTTCACGTGGCGGCACGATGTGAGCCTGGGCGGCGGTCGCGAATCGAAGTGGGTGTCCCCGGAGTCCGACATCGACTTCCGGTTCGACAGTCGCGCACGGACGATGATCAACCCCGCCTGGGTCGAGGCGCTGATGTCGTCGGCGAACTCGCCGGCGGGACTGTGGATCGTGCCCGAGCCCGACCCCGCGACCGAGCTCGACCCGATCGCCGCCGCGATGTGGCCGACATCCTCGATCTGACGTCCCCTCCCGCCGACTACCCGCCCTCCGCCGCCCGCCGGCGGGGAGCCGCCGCGGCGGCCCGGCGCACCAGGCCGTCGAGTAAGTCGTCGCATGACGTCCCGGCGGCGGCGACGAGCCGCGGGAAGTGCGACTCGCGCCGGACCGGTTCATCCCGGTCTCGACCTCGATCTCACCTCGGCGACGGCGCCCACCCGCGCCGCCGCCCTCTGAATGAGGCGCAGATGCCGCAGCGAGGACGGGACCAGACGCACCCCCACGCGATCGCCTCGTCGAGCGGGGCGTCGGCGTGCAGCATCAACGCGAGGACGGGCACCTCGATGCCCGCCCGGCGCAGCTCGATCGCCTCGTCGCACGTGGCGACCCCCAGTTCGTCCGCGCCGCCGGCGAGGGCGGCGCGAGCAGCGCGCTCCGCGCCGAGCCCGAATCCCCCCGCCTTGACGACGGCCATGACCGGGATGCCGGGCCGCTGCATCCACTCGGGGAGGTATCCGCGTCACCCGCGCGGATGATCCCGCGAGGTGGCGGCCTCAGCCGGTGGGGGCGGCCTCGTTGTGCGCGACCGAGCGCACCTCGAGGTAGCCGCAGAGTTCGGCGGCGGTTGCCAGCTCGGCGACGAGGGCAGCCGTCTCCTCTGCGGTGAGGGCGACCTCGTCGAGCTGCGGCTCGAACACCACGCGCCAGCGTGGATCCTCGCCCATCGGCGGACGCACGTAGACGGTCGTCGACGCGTTCCGCAAGGGCACGACGACCAGCCCACCGTCGTCCCCCCACGAGTCGTGCTGGATGACGACCTTGATCAGGTCGCCGTCCTCGCGCGCGGACACGAAATCCTCGAGCCACTGCTGCAGGGTGGCGTGACTGCGGTACGGCATGTCTCCGTCTCTCCGTGGGCGACGGTACCGGTAGACCCGGCGGGGGAGGTCGCGCACTAGCGCGAGAGTAACACCCTCAGGTGACCAGATCCCGCCGGGTTTTCAGACTCAGTCCTTCAACGTCTCGATGTCGATGACGAAGCGGTAGCGGACGTCCGATCGCAGCACCCGCTCGTACGCCTCATTGACCCCGTCGACGCCGATCAGTTCGGTCTCGGGGACGATGCCGTGGGCGGCGCAGAACTCGAGCATCTCCTGTGTCTCGCCGATGGATCCGATGCTGGACCCGGCGAACGTACGCCGGTTGCCGAACAGCGTGAACACCCGCAGCGGCAGCGGCTCGGGCGGGGCGCCGACGTTGACCATGGTGCCGTCCAGGCGCAGCATCCGCAGGTAGGAGTCGAGCTTCAGGGGCGCGCTCACCGTGTTGAGGATGAGGTCGAACGTGTTGGCGAGGGTCCGGAAGGTGGCGTCGTCGCTCGTCGCGAAGTAGCGCGACGCACCGAAGCGCAGGCCGTCCTCCTGCTTCGCCAGGGTCTGCGACAGCACGGTCACCTCGGCACCCATCGCGGCCGCGATCTTGACCGCGAGGTGCCCGAGCCCGCCCATGCCGACGACGGCGACCTTCGAGCCGGGGCCGACCTTCCAGTGCGCGAGCGGGGAGTACGTCGTGATGCCGGCGCACAGCAGGGGTGCGACCGACTCGTACGGGAGCGCCTCGGGGATGCGGAGCACGAAGTCCTGGTCGACGACGACGTGGGTCGAGTAGCCGCCCTGCGTGATCGTGCCGTCGCGGTCGACCGACGCGTACGTCTGCGTGTTGCCCTTCAGGCAGTAGTTCTCCATGCCGGCGCGGCAGTTCTCGCACTCGCGGCACGAGTTCACCATGCAGCCGACGCCCACGCGGTCGCCGACCGCGAAGCCGGCCACCTCGGACCCGACCTCGACGACCTCGCCGGCGATCTCGTGCCCCACGACCTGCGGGTAGGTCACCGGGCCCCAGTCGCCCCGGACGGTGTGGATGTCGGAGTGGCAGATCCCCGCGTACCGGATGGCGATGAGCACATCGCGCGGTCCCGTCTCGCGACGCTCGATCGTCGTACGGATGAGGGGGTCGGTTGCCGAAGGGGCTGCGTACGCGGCGACGGTGGGCATGGGTTCTCCTTGCTGATCGATCGACGGATGCCGCGGGTCGGGGCATCCGTCGGTTCACACGCTACGCGCGTCGCGGCGCGGAATGTTCATGCGCGCACATGGTTGTAGCCACAGGCGCACCTCTCGCCGCGAAGGTCACGGTGACGCGCGCGAAGGAGGAGACCATGGCTCGGTTCGATGGGAAGACGGCTCTCGTCACGGGAGCAGGCAGCGGCATCGGCGCGGAGATCGCTCGGGAGCTCGCGGCCGAGGGCGCGTCGGTTGTCGTGACGGACATCAAGCAGGAGGCCGCCGAGGCTGTCGTGCAGCAGATCACGGATGCCGGGGGCACCGCATCCGCCTTCGTGCAGAACACCGCGAAGTGGCAGGACGCCGAGGCGGCCGTGCGCTTCGCCCAGGAGACCTACGGTGGTCTCCACCTCGCCGTGAACAACGCCGGCATCGGCGCCCCGCCGCAGAACATCGGCGACTACGACGTCGAGGCCTGGGATCGCGTGCGAGCGGTGGATCTCGATGGCGTCTTCTACGGGCTGAAGTTCCAGCTGCCCGCCATCGTCGCTGCCGGCGGCGGGGCCGTCGTCAACATGGCGTCGGTCCTCGGCTCGGTCGGCATCGCCCAGAACGCGGCCTACGTGGCCAGCAAACACGCCCTCGTCGGGCTGACCAAGGTCGCCGCGCTCGAGTACACCGCGGAGGGCGTCCGCACGAACGCGGTCGGTCCCGGCTTCGTCGACACGCCCCTCGTGCGCGCGAGCCTCTCCGGAGATGCCCTCGCGGCGCTGGAGAAGGAGCACGCGGCGGGACGCCTGGGAACGGATGCCGAGGTGGCGGCGCTCACGCTCTTCCTGCTGAGCGACGCGGCATCCTTCATCTCCGGCAGCTACCACCTCGTCGACGGCGGCTACTCCGCGCACTGACGCGACGCCGGGAGGCCCCGATGGAGACCCTGTCCCCCACACCTGTCATCCTCGGCGCCTCGCGCCTGGGTGAGCGGCCCGGCGCCGACGACCTGGCGGATGCCCTGATCAGCTCTCGGCTCGGCTATGTCGACACGAGCAACAACTAAGCCGGCGGGCGCAGCGAGCAGGCTCTCGGCGACGCCGTCCGCCGCGCCGGCGGGCTGCCCGGCCACACGCGGATCTACTCGAAGGCCGACAGCGACCCGGAGACCGGGGAGTTCGACGGCGAGCGGGTGAAGCGTTCGCTCGACGAGTCGCTGAGTCGGCTCGGACTCGACAGCCTTCCGCTCTATCAACTGCACGACCCCTACGGTCTGACCGTCGCCGAGGCCATGGGTCCGGGCGGCGCCGTTCCGGCCCTGATCGACCTGCGCGACCAGGGTGTCATCGGCGCGATCGGCATCGCCTCGGGCACCCTTGCGCAAGTCCGCGAGTACGTCGACACCGGCGCCTTCGACGTCGTCCTGTCCCACAACCGCTACACGCTCGCGACCCGCACCGCCGGACCCCTCTTCGAGGCCGCTCATGCGCTGGGCATGACCGTGCTCAACGCGGCGCCGTTCGGGGGCGGCACGCTCGCCAACGGCGACGGCTCGTTCGGCTATCGGCCGATGCCCGCCGACTTCGCCGCCCACGTCGAGAGGGTCCGCGGCCTCGCCGACCTGCACGGTGTCGACCTCGCCGCCGCCGCGCTCCACTTCTCGCTGCGCAGCCCGCTCGTCGATGCGACCGTCGTGGGCATCACCTCGACCGCGCGGCTCGACGCCCTCGGTCCCCTCATCGACGCTGACGTCCCCGACGCGTTCTTCGACGCGGTCGAGTCGCTGGGCACACCACCGCCGGGCGTCGAGGACTGAACGCTCGCGTCAGGCGCGGCCGAATCCGTCGAGATCGGGGTCCCAGTAGGCCTCCGGCCCCTCGTCGTACACGCCGTCCCCCGAGCCGGCGTCGTCGCGGGGGAAATGCGGGTGTCGGCGCAGCTGCGCGGCGGCGAACGAGAAGTCGGGCTCGGGACGGTCCCAGTCGGTCGCGACCGAGAGCACGTCGTTGCCGACACCGATGACGAGGGATGCTTCGCCGATCTCACCGTTCTTCTCGAACACGATCGGGATCGTGACGGCGTCGGCCCGGCCCAGTTCGGCGACGGCAGCCGTCAACGTGACGAGAGCCTCCGCGACGTCATCGGTCGTGACCACGGTCTCGCCGGCGTACGTGATGCATCTCATACGCCCACTATGGGCGTCGGAACGGAATCACGGGAACGGTTGCTTTCCCGCTCCACGCCGGGTACAGCGGATGCCGCGGTCAGGCCTCTGCGGCCACCGGCTCGACACCGTCGACGGCATCGGTCATCTGTTGCAGGAAGGCGACGACGTGCTCCTGCTCCTCGGGGCTCATCTTGACGGCCACGTCGTACATGAGCCCGTGCATGCGACCGAGGGTCTCGCGGACCTCTTCGTTCGCGTGCGGCGTCGCTCGCACGAAGATGCTGCGTCGATCGGTCGGGTTCGCGATCCGCTCGACGCGGCCGGTCTTCTCGAGCCGGTCGAGCATCGTCGTGATCGAGGCCGACGTGACCCCGAGGTATTTGACGAGCTCGGCGGGACGGGCGGAGTGGTCGGGCTGACGCAGGAGGTAGCGAAGCGCGAGAAGCTCGTTCTCACCCATCGCCATCGAGTCCCGGGTGCGGCGACGCATGGCGGCCTCGGCGGCACGATAGGTGCGCAGGGCCTCCAGGACACGACGCGCACGATCCCGCTCGCCGGGGGCTTCGTCATACCAGTAGCCGGCCTTGTCCTCGCCGTCCGCCACATCCACTCCCTACCGGTCGCGCCGAAATGCGACGACTTCGTCGAGAATAGGTGATGGGAGCGGGCGGACAGCCGCCAGTAGCCACGTGTCCCCGGATCCGCTACTCTCCCGCAACCGCGAGAGGGGAAGCCCATGCCGTTCCGAAGCAAAGAGACCCTCGAACGCTGGGTCGACGAGTTCCACGAGGCCCGCGGCGCCGGCGAGCGCATCAAGGTCATCGTGCAGGACGGCACCGACGGCGCCGACACCGGCCTTGTGGTCGTCCCCCTCGAGAACGCGACCGTCACGATCTTCATGCAACCGGCCGAGGTCGGGGCAGCGTCGTGGCGCGTGACCATCGAGCCGCAGCCCGACACGACGATCCTCAACAGCCACCAATTACACGCGATGGCCGTCGAGCTGTCCGTCGCCGCGGAACTCTGCGCCTACCTCGAAGCCCGCTCCGTCGGCCACGAGGAGACTGCCGTCGACTGACCTCCGGCAGCGGTCTTCAGCCGGCCCGTGTGCCCGCCTCCGGCTCGCTGAGCGCCGGATGCAGGTGAGGCGACGCGAGGGCGACCGCAGCCTGTCGCGCGCCGGCCTCGAGGCTCGCCTCGACGTCCGAACCCGCACCATGCGCAGCGAGGAATCCCGCGAAGAAGGCATCGCCGGCCCCGTTGCTGTCGACGACGTCGACGTCCGCTGCGGCGACCGCGTACCGACGACGGGCGGCGTCCATCGCGATCGCCCCTGACGCTCCGCGCGTGCACACCGCGAGACGGGGCCCGCGCTCCAGGCACGACTCCAGAAGTTGCCACGGGTCATCGACGGCATCGTCGTTCATGAACACGACGTCCGCGGCGCGCAGGAACGACTCATGGAATGCGGCCTTCCCGTCGTAGTCGTGGAGGTCCGTCCAGACCGGGGCGTCGATGCCGCGCGCCACGAGCTCGGCCCCGAGCGCGCTGAGGTCCACGACCGCGACAGCGGCGGAGTCCAGATCATCACCGATCTCCGCGACGACCGCCGGATCCGCCGCCGAGGGCGTCGCGACGTACAGGGAGACCCGCTCGCCCGCCCGAGTCATCAGATTGACATGCTGCTCCGTGGCGTCGGACGCGTGGCGCACCAGACGAACGCCCGCACGCGCGAGCCCGCTCGCGACGGCGGCACCCTCGGCATCCGCTCCGAGGAGCGCGTGCAATCTCACGTCCAGGCCGAGCTCCGCAAGGTGGACCGCTTTGCCCGACGATGTGCCGCCGACCGTCCGCACCGATCCGTTGGCGAACTGCATGTGGGGTGCCGGCTCGGGGAGCCGATCGAGTTCGATCAGGTGGTTCCAGGTGGCGGGCCCGCACACGACGACGGTCATGCGCTCAGTCAACCATCGGTCTCTGCTCCGGAGGCCGACGACCGGACGCATCCGATCTCACATCGCGCCTCCCTCCGAAGAGAGGAAGAGGTAACCAAAGCGGTCGACCCCGGTGCGGTCGGGGGAAACACCCGCCCTTTAGCGTCGAGCCTCACACCCGGCTCCACGACTGAAAGGGATCTGCGATGACGTACGTCAAGCCCACCGAGCTCGTCCAGACCGTGATCGACGCCGGCGCGTCGAAGGTCATGCTCTCCACCCGTGACACCCTCGTCCGCTCCATCATGGGCGGCGCGCTGCTCACGCTCGCGGCGGCGTTCGCCGTCACGGTCAGCGTCACCACCGGCATGCCGCTGCTGGGCGCCGTGCTCTTCCCCATCGGGTTCGTGATGCTCTACCTGCTCGGCTACGACCTGCTCACCGGCGTGTTCGTGCTCGCACCGCTCGCGTGGCTGGACAAGCGCCCGGGCGTCACGCTCGGCGGCATCCTGCGCAACTGGGGACTCGTCTTCCTCGGCAACTTCATCGGCGCGTTCTCGATCGCGCTGCTCATGGCGATCGTCTTCACGAACGGCTTCTCGACCCCGCCGAACGAGGTCGGTCAAGCGATCGGCCACATCGGCGAGGGCCGCACGGTCGGCTACGCCGAACACGGTGGCAACGGGATGCTGACCCTCTTCGTCCGCGCCGTGCTCTGCAACGCCATGGTCGCCACCGGAGTCGTCCTCGCGATGGTGTCGAAGGACGTCATCGGCAAGATCGTCGCGATGTGGATGCCGATCATGCTGTTCTTCTTCATGGGTTTCGAGCACTCCATCGTGAACATGTTCCTGTTCCCGTCGGGGCTGCTCCTGGGCGGCGACTTCACGATCGGCGACTACCTCATCTGGAACGAGATCCCGACGGTGCTCGGCAACCTCGTGGGCGGACTGCTCTTCGTCGGCCTGCCGCTGTACGTGACCTACGGGCGCCCCGCCGCCCCCCGCCGCGTGCGCCCGTCGCGTCGCGAAGCCGCCGCTGCCCGCGCCGTCGCCGCGGACTCGGCCGTTCCCACCCGGTGACCGACGTGGCCGGCATCGTAAAGAGACCGCAACACGACGTGACCACGCAGGCAACCTCGCCCGCATACCGTCACGACATGAGCTCCACCGGCCCCACCCCGTCCCACGTGGTCGTGGTCGGTGCCGGGATGGTCGCACACCGCTTCGTCGAGAGCCTGCTCAGCCGCACCGACGAGCCGTGGCGGATCACCGTGATCGGCGAGGAGCAGCGGCATCCCTACGATCGGGTCGGCCTCACGTCCTTCTTCGCCGGGGCGTCGGCCGACGACCTCGCCCTCGACGGGGGTCCGCTCTCGGACGAGCGGGTGCGGTTCCTGCGCGGCGTCGCCGTCACGCGGATCGAGCGCGACCGCGCCGAGGTCGTCACCGACCGCGGCGAGCGCATCGCCTACGACCGGCTGGTCCTCGCGACCGGTTCGTACGCCGCCCGGCTCGCGGTCGACGGGTACGACCACGACGGCTGCTTCGTCTACCGCACGCTCGACGACGTGGAGGCGCTCGAGCGGTTCGTGCAGCGCCGGTCGGCCGAGCTCGGCCGCCGGCTGGTCGGCACGGTCATCGGGGGCGGGCTGCTCGGCCTCGAGGCGGCCGGCGCGCTGCAGGGCCTCGACGTCGACTGCACCGTCGTGCAGTCCTCCGACCGGCTCATGTCGGCGCAGCTCGACCTGCCCGCCGGCGACGCCCTGCGCCGGCTCATCGAGCAGCGCGGGATCGGCGTGCGCACGTCGGCGATCACGACGCGCCTCGACGCCGACCGCAGCGGGCAGGTCGTGGGACTGGAGTTCCGCGACGGGTCGTGGGAGCGCACCGACGTCGTCGTCTTCACCGTCGGCGTCCGCCCGCGCGACGAACTCGCCCGCGCGGCCGGACTCGTCGTCGACCCGCGCGGCGGTGTCGTCATCGATGCCGGCTGCGACACGTCCGACCCGGCGATCCTCGCGATCGGCGAAGTCGCCAGCTTCGAGGGCCAGTGCGTCGGTCTCGTCGCCCCCGGCTACGCCATGGCCGAAGTGGCCGCGGCGCGCCTGCTGGGGCTCGAGGCCTCGTTCGCGGGCTTCGACGTGTCGACGAAGCTCAAGCTCTCGGGCGTCGACGTCGCGAGCTTCGGCGACGCGTTCGCCGAGACGCCCGGCGCCCTCGACGTCGTCTACGCCGACCCGATCGCGGGGGTCTACAAGAAGCTCGTCGTCTCGGACGACGCGAAGACGCTGCTCGGCGGCATCCTCGTCGGCGACGCGTCGGCCTACGGGTCGCTCCGCCCCCTCGTCGGCGGCGCCCTCGGCGGCGACCCCGTCGCCTACCTCCTGCCCTCGGACGGTGTCGCCGCCCCGACGGGCGACCTGCCCGATGAGGCGCTCGTGTGCTCCTGCAACAGCGTCACGGCCGGCGGCATCCGCTCGGCCGTCCACGACGAGGGCTGCACCGACGTGAAGGGCATCAAAGCCTGCACGAAGGCGGGAGCCGCGTGCGGGTCGTGCGTCGGCATGATCACGAAGCTCCTCGGCAGCGAGCTGGCGAAGACCGGCGCCGCCCTCAGCACCGCGCTGTGCGAGCACTTCGCGATGTCGCGGCGGCAGCTCTTCGACGCGGTCCGCGTGTCGGGGCTGTCGACCTTCAGCGCGGTCATCGACCGGTTCGGCACCGGCCGAGGCTGCGACATCTGCAAGCCGGTGCTGGCCAGCATCCTGTCGACCCTCACCGGACGGCACGTGCTCGACGGCGAGAACGCGACCCTGCAGGACACCAACGACCACGTCATGGCCAACATGCAGAAGGACGGCAGCTACTCGGTCGTCCCGCGCATCCCGGGCGGCGAGATCACCCCCGAGGGACTGGTCGTCCTCGGGCAGGTCGCGCAGGACTTCGGGCTGTACACGAAGATCACCGGCGGCCAGCGCATCGACATGTTCGGCGCGAGGCTCGAGCAGCTGCCCGAGATCTGGAAGCGACTGGTCGACGCGGGCTTCGAGTCGGGCCACGCCTACGGCAAGTCGCTCCGCACGGTGAAGTCGTGCGTCGGGTCGACGTGGTGCCGCTACGGCGTGCAGGACTCGGTCGGCATGGCGGTGCAGCTCGAGCTGCGCTACCGCGGGCTGCGCTCGCCGCACAAGATCAAGCTCGGCGTCTCGGGCTGCGCCCGCGAGTGCGCCGAGGCCCGCGGCAAGGACGTCGGCGTCATCGCGACCGAGGCGGGCTGGAACATGTACGTCGGCGGCAACGGCGGCTTCACGCCCCGCCATGCGGTGCTCCTGGCCGAGGGACTCGACGACGCCGGGCTGCTGCAGGCGATCGACCGGTTCCTCATGTACTACGTGTTCACGGCCGACCGCCTGCAGCGCACCGCCCCCTGGTTCGAGGACCTCGAGGGCGGCATCGACGAGCTGCGCCGCGTGATCTTCGACGACTCGCTCGGGATCTGCGCGGATCTGGATGCCGCCATGGCCCGCCACCTCGACAACTACGAGGACGAGTGGAAGGCGACCCTCGACGATCCCGAGAAGCTCCGCCGCTTCGCCTCGTTCGTCAACGCCCCGACCACACCCGACCCCTCGCTCGCCTACACGGTCGAGCGCGGGCAGGCGCGTCCGGCGACGCCCGAGGAGCGCGAGGGCGGCCGCATCCTCATCGCGGGGACGACCCTGGAGGTGCGGCGATGACGATGATGGTGCACGAAACGGATGCCGCGGTGCCGGCCGGCTGGACCGCGGTCTGCGCTCTCGCCGACCTCGAGGTCGAGCGCGGCCGCGCCGCCCTGCTCGGCGACGAGCAGATCGCCCTCTTCCTCACGCACGGCGGCCGCGTCCACGCGGTGCAGAACCTCGACCCGTACAGCGGTGCCAACGTGATCTCGCGCGGCATCGTCGGCACCCGGGGCGAGGTCCCGACGGTGGCGTCGCCGATGTACAAGCAGGTCTTCGACCTGCGCACCGGGGTCTGCCTTGAGACGCAGGGCAAGGACGCGAAGACGCTGCGGGTGTGGCCCGCCGCCGTCGAGGGCGGGATCGTCTACGTCCGGGAGGAGCAGCGATGACCACCCTCTTGGGTCTCTCTCTGACGGGACGACGCGTCGTGTTCGTCGGCGGCGGCGCCGTCGCCGGGCGGCGCGTCGGCCGCTTCCTCGATGAGGGAGCGCTCGTGACCGTGGTCGCTCCGGCGCTCGGCGACGCCCTGCGCGCGCACGTCGCCGCCGGCCGCGTGACGTGGGTCCCGCGCCCCGCCCGTCAGGACGACGTGACGGATGCCTGGCTCGTCCACACCGCGACGGGCGACGCATCCGTCGACACCGCCGTCGCGGCGTGGTGCGACGCCGTCCGTGTGTTCTGCGTCAACGCGTCGGACGGCGCCCACGGGTCGGCCCGCCTGAGTGCCGAGACCCGATCGGGCGACGTCATCGTCGCCGTCGCGTCCGACGCCGGCGTCGACCCGCGCCGCTCCGCGCGGCTGCGCGACGGGATCGCGGCGGCGCTGCGCGACGGGATGCTGCCCCTGCGACGCCGTCGCACCGCCGCCGGCCGTGTCGACCTCGTCGGCGGCGGCCCCGGCCCCGCCGACCTCATGACCGTCCGCGGTCGCCGGCTGCTCGCCGAGGCCGACGTCGTCGTCGCCGACCGGCTCGGGCCGACCGACGTCCTCGCCGAGCTCGACCCCGACGTCGAGGTGATCGATGTCGGCAAGGCACCCGGACACCACCCCGTGCCGCAGGACGAGATCAACGCGCTCCTCGTCGCTCACGCCCGCGCCGGCAAGCGCGTCGTCCGCCTGAAGGGCGGCGACCCCTTCGTCTACGGCCGCGGCGGCGAGGAGGTCGCCGCGTGCCTCGCGGCGGGTGTTCCCGTCGAGGTGGTGCCCGGGCTGACGAGTGTCGTGTCGGTGCCCCAGGCCGCCGGCATCCCGGTCACCCATCGCGGCACCGCCGCGGGACTGCACGTGACGATGGGCCAGGGCCCGGTGTCGGCGGCGACGCGCGCCGCGCTGGCCGACGACACCGTGACGACCGTCGTGCTCATGGGCGTCGCCGCCCTGCCGAAGCTCGTCGCCGCCGCGCTCGCGGCCGGGGCGCCCGCGCACCGGCCCGTCGCGATCGTCGAACGGGGTCACACCCCGACGCAGCGGACGACGCGCACGACCCTGTCGGCCGCGGTGACGGATGCCGCGGCCTCCGGTGTGAGCAATCCCGCCGTCATCGTGGTGGGCGAGGTCGCCGCCGCGGGCCTGCTCCTGCCCGACGTGGCCGCGGTCTCGGCGGGAGGAGGGGATCCCGACCGGTGACGACGCCCCGCCCCGCCCTCTCGGCCGCGCTCGGCGGCTGCACGATCGTCATCGCCGTCGATCGTCGGTCCGCCGAGCTCGCGTCGGCGTTGGAGCGGCATGGGGCGACCGTCCGCCACGCTCCGGCGCTCACGATCGTGTCGCACATCGACGACGAGGCGCTCATCGGGGCGACGCAGCAGCTCATCGACACCCCGCCCGACATCGTCGTGGCCACGACGGGGGTCGGGTTCCGCGGGTGGATGGAGGCCGCCGACGAGGCGGGCCTGCAGGGCGCCCTGCACGAGGCGCTCGCGGGGGCGCAGATCGTCGCACGCGGCCCCAAGGCGCGCGGCGCGATCCAGCAGGCCGGGTTGACGGCGGACTGGGTCGCCGAGTCCGAGACCTCTGAGGAGCTCGGCGCCTTCCTGCTCGCCGAGGGTCTCGAGGGGCGCCGCGTCGCGGTGCAGCACCACGGCTCGGGCGCGGACGGCCTCGACGAACTGTTCACCCAGGCAGGCGCCGACGTCGTGAGCCTGACGGTCTACCGCTGGGGGCCGCCGCCCGATGGCGCCGCGGTCGCGCGCTCGGTGGTCCAGACCGCGCAGGGCGAGGTCGACGCCGTGCTGTTCACCTCCGCGCCGGGGGCCGCGGAGTGGATCGAGACCGCGCGACGCGAGGGCGTGCTCGAGGACGTCGTGCAGCGCTCCGCCGACGGCACCCTCCTGCTCGCGGCCGTCGGCCCGATCACCGCAGGTCCTCTCGTCGCGGTGGGGGCTGCGCCGCTCATCGCCGAGCGCGGCCGGCTCGGCTCGCTCGTTCGCGCCGTCGTCACCCACTTCGGTGGCGGGGGCGCGCCGTCGCTCGCCACGCCCGCCGGGCGCCTCGAGCTGCGCAGCGGCGCCGCCGTCCTCGACGGTGCCGTGTTGCCCCTGTCGCGCACGTCGGCGTCGATCCTCGCGATGCTCTTCGCCGCCCGCGGCGGCGTCGTCGGGCGGGCCGAACTCGCCGCCGCCCTGCCCCGCTCGGGTGCCGACAGCGCCCACGCCGTCGACGTGGCGATCGCGCGCACGCGCGAAGCCCTCGGCATCCCGACCCTCATCCGCACCGTCGTCAAGCGCGGGTACCGCCTCGACGTCCTCGCCCCGGAAGGATCACCGTGACGCCCGTCCTCATCGCCTGCTCGCACGGGACCAGTTCGGTCGCCGGCCGTACCGCCATCTCGGCCCTCGTCGAGAAGGTACGGCTGCTCCTTCCGCACGTCGCCGTCGAGGAGGCGTTCGTCGACGTGCAGCAGCCCGAGATCGACGACGTCGTGCGTGCGACCGCGCCGCGCGCCGCGGTCGTGGTCCCGCTCCTCCTGTCGACGGGGTTCCACACGAAGGTCGACATCGCTCGCGCGGTGACGGATGCCGGGGGCCGCGCCTCCGCCACGGCACCGCTCGGGCCGCATCCGCTGCTCGCCGACCTGCTCGCGACGCGACTGCGCGAGGCGGGGACGGCTCCCGGCGACGCGGTGGTGCTCGCGGCGGCGGGATCGACCGACCCCGCGGCATCCGTCGACGTCGTCGCGATGGCCGACCTGCTGCGCGAGCGCATCGACGGCCCGGTGTCGGTCGGCTTCGCCGCGGGCGCGGGAACCCGCATCGGGGCCGCCGTCGCTGCGGCGCGGGATGCCGGTGCCCCCCGCGTCGTGGCCGCGAGCTACGTCCTCGCCCCCGGCTACTTCGCCGACGTCATCGCCCGCTCCGGCGCCGACCTCGTCACCGCGGCGCTGGCGCCCGACGACCTCGTCGCACGGGTCGTCGTCGAGCGCTACCTCGCCGCCGCCGCCCCGCTCACCCGCGCCGCCTGACCCACCCCGCGCGCCGCATCCGCTCCGTGCCGCCCGCGAAAGCGCTCCTCCGTGCCGAAAGCGCCTGCACAGCACCGACATCAACCGGCGCGCTCGGCAGCAACGCACGCTTTCGCGGCGCACGCCGTGCCCGGCGCGCGAACCCCCGGCGCGTCAGCCGACGGGCTCGGCGACGTCGCGTGCGCGGCATCCGCTCCGTGCCGCCCGCGAAAGCGCTCCTCCGTGCCGAAAGCGCCTGCACAGCACGCTCACCAACCGGCGCGCTCGGCAGCGACCCACGCTCTGGCGGCGCACGCCGCGCCCGGCGCGGGAACCCCCGGGCGCGTCAGCCGACGGGCTCCGCGACGTCGCGCGCTCGGCGGCCCGCCGCACGGACGGCGCCGATCGACGCGACGATCACCAGCGCGATGCCCGCGACCTCGAGCAGGCTCAGGTGCTGGCCGAGCAGCAGGAACCCGGCGAGCGACGCCGTCGCGGGGGCCAGTGCCATGAGGATCGAGAACGCCGCCGCGGGCAGGCGACGCAGCGCGATGAGCTCGAGCGCGTAGGGGATGGTCGACGACAGCATCGCGACGGCGGCGCCGAGCGCGACCAGATCGAGGCGGAGCAGCGACGCACCGGCATCCACGACCCCGAAGGGCAGCGACAGGACGGCACCGACCGCCATCGCGAGCGCCAGGCCGTCGAGCTTGGGGATGGCGGCGCCCACCTTCGCCGAGGCGAGGATGTAGAACGCCCAGCTGACGGCCGCGCCCAGGGCGAAGACGACCCCGAGGGGATCGAGCCGGTCGAAGCCGCCGCCGCCGAGCGCGACGACGCCGACGAGCGCCAGCCCTGCCCACAGCCACGCCGACGCGCGCCGGCTCGCGATGATCGAGAGAGCCAGCGGTCCGAGGATCTCGATCGTGACCGTCACGCCGAGCGCGAGCCGTTCGAGCGCGAGATAGAAGAAGCCGTTCATGACGGCGAGCGCGACGCCGAGCTGCACGACGGCGGTCCACGCGGCGCGGCTATGCCCGCGCAGCGACGGACGGGCGATGAGCCACAGGATGAGCGCCGAGAACACGAGGCGCAGCATCACCATCCCGAGCGGGCCGACCTGCGGGAACAGCAGGACGGCGAGCGAGGCACCGACCTCCTGGCAGCAGAGGCCGACGACCACCAGGACGACCGCGGTCGTCGGGGCGGTGCGTGTGGTCACTCGCCGCAGATGGCGTAGCCGGCGAGCTCCTCGCCGAGGCTCTCGACCGTCCACGGCAGGCCCAGCTCGGGAGCCGTGCGACCGTCGGCGGCAGGAGCCTTCGATGCGAGGGCGGCGAGCTGCCAGGCGAGCAGGCGCGCGACGTTCGACGACGCCCGCGAGTCGTTGAGCACGACGACGACCGACATCCCGGTCTCGCGGTCGGCGAAGGCCGCGACCATGTAGCCCGGGAGGGAGCCGTACTGCCCGACGAGGCTGTCGCCCTGATACGTGCCGCCCTTGGCCGTGAACCAGGTGGGCTGCGAGTCGGCGACGGGACGGGCGTCCGCGAGGCGCTGCTCCACGTCGTAGGGGCGGGCGCCGACGGCCAGGGCGCGGACGTAGGTCGAGAGGTCCGCGACGCTCGACACGGCGCCGGCCGCCGCTGCGCCGACGCTCGAAGTGAGGTCCGTCATGTCCGTCGGGGCGCTGCAGTCGGCCTTGCCGTCCTCACCGGACGCGAGGTACGAGCCCTTCAGCCGGTCGCCCCCGCCGACCCCGGCGGGGAGGGAGCTGGAGGTCATCCCGAGCGGCTGGAAGACGTACTCGTCGAAGAGCTCGTTCAGCGGCGTGTTCGCGGCACGCTCGAGCACGATGCCGAGCAGCACGTACCCGGTGTCGGACTCCGCGAAGCGTGCGCCGGGCTCGAAGGCGCGCGGCTGACCGAGGCCGTAGGCGACGAGCTCGCGCGGGTTCCAGGTGCGCTCGGGCGTCGCGAGGACGCGTTTGAAGATCGCGCCGAGATATCCGTGCAGTCCGCTCGTGCTGTCGCAGAGCTCGCCGAGGGTGATGTCGCTCTCGGCCGGATAGGAGTCGACGTACTCCGCGATGCTGTCGTCGAGGGCGACGGTGCCCTTCTCGACGAGGGCGTACAGGACGTCGCAGGTCATCGCGCGGGTGACGTTGACGGCTTTGAAGGTCATCGCGGGGTCGACCTTCGGGCCGCCCTCGCCCGACGTGCCGACACCGGCGACCCACTGCCCCGACCAGGGCACCGACACCGAGACGATCGCCCCGCTCGCGCCGACGGCGGTCATCGCCGTCTCGGTCAGGGTCTGCATCTGGTCGGTCAGATCCGACGGGAGGGCCCCGTCGACCTGGTCGACGCCGATGTCGATCCGCGCGGGTTCGGGTGAGCACGCTCCGAGACCGATCGCGAGACCGAGCGCCGTCACTGCTGCGACCACTCGTCTCGACACTCGTCCTGCCACGCGCAGATCACCCCCGTTCTTCCCGTCCCATGATTACAGCACACCCGTCGGCCGCCTCCCGTTCGCCCGACCGCGCCCTCCTAGGCTGTGCGCATGATCGCCGTCTTCGACGACTCCGTGCAGCGCGCCGTGCTCCACCACATGAACGCCGACCACACCGACGACAACGTGCTCATCGCGCGCGCGTTCTCGCCGCTCCCCGACGTCATCGCGGCGACGATGACGACCTTCGACGGCGCCGCGGGCGAGTGGCACGTGATCACCGCGGACGGGGCCGAGGACGTCATCCGCATCCCCTGGCCCGGCGGCGCGATCACCGAGCGCGCCGAAGTCCGGCGAGAGATCGTCGCGCTCTACGACGCGGCCAGCGCCCGGCTCGGCGTGGAGCCCCGCCCGCATTCCTAGACGATCCGACCTTCAGGTCAACCGTCTTCGACGACATCGCCGACCCCGCCGCGTTCAAGGACGTCGCGGTGCCGTGGGATGCCGCCGAGCCCGAGCGCGTGAGCGACGAAGTCCTCCTCGCCTACCGCTTCAACACCGAGCTGTGCGCCGACCTCGCGGCGGCGAAACGCACCTCTGCCGCCTGACCCGACGAGCGGATGCCGCGGCTCACCCCGCGTTCTGCGCCGCCCGCACCCCGGCCATGAAGCGCCGCACGTCGCGGTCGACGAGGATGTCGGCGGGGCGCAACGGGCGCGACAGGTAGAGCCCCTCGAGCGAGGTCAGCCGTGAGAGCGCGACGTAGGTCTGCCCCGGCGCGAACGCCCCGTTGCCGAGGTCGACGATCGCGCGGTCGTAGGTCTTGCCCTGCGACTTGTGGATCGTGACCGCCCACGCGAGACGCAGCGGGAACTGCGTGTACTCGGCGACGATCTCGCGGGTCAGCTTGCGGGTGCCGGGGTCGTAGGCGTAACGGAACTTCTCCCACACCGTCGGTTCGACGTCGTGCTCCTCGCCGTCGAGCTCGACGCGGACGGTGCCGCCCGCGATCCGCGTGACGGTGCCGATCGACCCGTTGACCCACCGCGGACCGTCGCCGCCGAACCCGCCGATGTCGTTGCGCAGGAACATGACCTGCGCCCCGACCTTCAGCTGCAGCTCCTGGTCGGCGGGGTAGGCGTCGCCGCGCCCGAAGTCGCCGCTGATCTCGGCACGGGCCGTCTGGGCGGGGCCGGGCAGCGCGTCGAGGTGGCGCTGGTTGATGCGCGACACGATGTCGTTGCGCGTCGCGAGGGTGATGATCGGCACCTCGCCGGCGGCGGGTTCCGGCGGCTTGCGGGCCCCGGCGGCATTCAGCGCGCCGGCGATGTCGGCCGTCACGATCCCGTGGCGCACGGCGTTGAGCATCGCCTTGAACGCGTCGTCGGACTGGCGGTGGATGTCGCGCAGCTCGGCGATGTGCAGCGGAGCGCCGACCCGGCCGAGGTCGAGCAGCCCGTCGGAGCGGATCGCCCCGGCATCCGCTCGGGGCCCTGCCCACACCTGCGCGTCGAAGAACCAGAACGAGCGGTAGTGGTCCTGGATGTAGCGCAACTCGTCGCCGCGGGGCGGCACCGGGGAGAGCTGGTACGGGTCGCCGAACATGACGACCTGCACCCCGCCGAACGCCTCGGCGCGTCGGCGGCGGGCCTGGCGCAGCGACCGGTCGATCGCGTCCATGACGTCGGCGTTGACCATCGACACCTCGTCGATGATGAGCGTGTCGATGGCGTTGAGGATCTTGCGCGTCGCGTCGGTCTGCTCGATCTCGCTGTCGGCGATGAGGCCGATCGGCAGCTTGAACAGCGAGTGGATCGTCTGACCCTCGACGTTGAGCGCGGCGACGCCGGTGGGTGCGCAGACGGCGATCTGCTTGTTCGTGTTCCACGCGAGGTGCTGCAGCAGCGTCGACTTGCCGGTGCCGGCACGACCCGTGACGAACACGTGTTCGCGGGTGTCCTCGATGAGACGGAAGAGCGCGTCCTGTTCGGGAGACAGGGGCGGCGTGCTCACCGGAACAATGCTAGCTACCAGCCGGGCTTTCCTAGACTGAGCGTGTGGAACGCGAGGGGGAAGAGGCGGTGGCGGATGCCGCCGCGTCCGACGCTCCCGCACCCCGCACCCGCACGGCCACCGTCGCCGGACCCCGTCGGCGCCGCAAGCTCGCGTTCGACCTGACGGTGCTGGGGGTGGTCGGCATCCTCTTCATCGGCGCCGTCGGCGCGACGTCGGCCGTCCTGTACCGCCAGCTCTACAGCCCGACCGCGTTCGTGCTCGACTACCTGCACCTTCTCGCCGACGGGCGCGCGACCGACGCCCTGCTCGTGCCCGGCGTCTCGGCCACGTCGAAGGACCTCGCCGCCGCGGGTCTGCCGGCCGATGCCAGCGCGGCGCTGCTGCGCGGCAGCACGCTGACGCCGCTGTCCGACGTCGAGCCGGTGTCGGAGGAGACGGATGCCGACGGCACGACGGCCGTCACCGTCACCTACCGCGTAGGCGGTCACGCCGGCGAGACGACGTTCGAGGTCGAGCGCGACGACGACGAGGGCGGCATCCTCCCCCGATGGCGGTTCGCGCAGAGCCCTCTCGCGGTGATCGAGCTCGGGGTCCGCGGGTCGATGCAGTTCGAGGTGAACGGCTTCGAGATCGACAAGCGTCAGGTCTCGCCCGAGGCCGAGGAAGCCGACCCGCTCGAGCCGATCCCGATGCTCGCCTTCTCGCCGGGGCTCTACTCGATCACCGTCGACACCGCGGCGACGACGAGCCCCGGGGTCGCCGTGCTGTCGGACACCCCGCTCGCCGAGATCCCGGTGTCGTTCCAGGCGGAGCCGACCGACGAGTTCGTCGGCGTGGTCCAGCGCGAGGTCGACGCGTTCCTCGCGGAGTGCGCGACGCAGAAGGTGCTGCAGCCGACGGGATGCCCCTTCGGGTACTACGTGCGCAACCGCATCGTCGAGCCGCCCACCTGGTCGATCGAGGAGAACCCGGTCGTCACCCTCGAGCCCGACGGCGCCGGATGGGCGATCACGCGCACGCAGGCGGTCGCCAAGATCGACGTGCAGATCCAGTCGATCTTCGACGGCTCGATCTACGACGTGACCGAACTCGTCCCGTTCTTCCTGACGGGCAAGATCACGATCCTCCCCGACGGCACCGCGTCGATCGCGGTGTCGGCCGCGGACTGACCGGGCTCAGCGCGCGGCTTCGCGCCGGGCATCCCGTTCGGCGATCGCGGCGAGCCGGGCGTTGTACGCCTCGAGCTCCGCATCGCCGCTGCGGTCGGCCTGCCGGTCGTCGCGTCGCTGGCGTCGCTCGTCCGACCGGCTCCACTGCACGGCGACGACGATCGCGAGGATGAGCGTCGGGATCTCGCCGATCGACCACGCGATGCCGCCGCCCATGTACTGGTCGGCGAGCGGGTCGAGACCCCACGTCCGCCCCATCGAGCCGAACCACTCGGCGACGAACAGTCCCGACGACATCATGATCGCGATGCCGAAGAACGCGTGCATCGCCATGACGCCGATGAGGGTCAACAGGCGGCCGGCGTGCGGCAGCCGGTAGGGCACGGGGTCGATGCCGACGAGCGAGAGGACGAAGAGGTAGCCGACCGTGAGGAAGTGCAGCACCATCCACTCGTGACCGAGGTGGTCGTACAGCGTCCAGCGGAAGATGTCGGTGTAGTAGAACGCCCAGAGCGACACGATGAACAGGGCCGCCGCCACGAGCGGATGCGTGATGATCTTCGCGTAGGGGCTGTGCACGGCCCAGAGGATCCACTCGCGGCCGCCGCGCGTGCCGTCGTCGCGCTTGCGGATGGCGCGGGACGCGAGGGTCACGGGCGCACCGAAGACGAGGCACATCGGGATCGCCATCGACAGCAGCATGTGTCCGACCATGTGCATGCTGAAGAGGTAGTCCTGGTACGCGTTGACCGGTCCGCACGTCACGTACAGCAGGAGCAGGAGCCCGGTCACCCACAGGACGGTGCGGCCGATCGGCCAGCGGTCGCCGCGGCGGGCGAGCCGGCGCACCCCCGCGAGGTAGAAGAATAGGCCGAACCCGACGGCGAAGGCCCAGATGAGGTCGACGTCCCACATCGTCACGAAGCGCAGCGGGGTGAGCTCGGGCGGCAGGGGCGATCCGGTGAGCACCTCCGCGGGGGTC
Source organism: Microbacterium oleivorans (assembly GCF_001644225.1). Classification (GTDB taxonomy): domain Bacteria; phylum Actinomycetota; class Actinomycetes; order Actinomycetales; family Microbacteriaceae; genus Microbacterium; species Microbacterium gawkjiense. The sequence goes on from NZ_LSTV01000002.1 coordinate 200,830, forward strand.
GCGTCGGTGGGAATCGTGGTGTCGACCGGCGGTGGGGTGAGCGAGAGGGCGACCGCCGCGCCCGAGGCGATGCCCATGAAGAGCACCTCGACGGCGACGAGGGTCCAGAAGCGGGCGGCGACGGCGGTGTCGCGGATGCCGGCGATCAGCCGCCGGCGGTAGATCGCTCCGAGCACACCCAGCGCGAGCAGGGCCCCGACCTTGACCATGACGAGCGCGCCGTACGGCGAGAAGACATTCGCGGGGCTGACGAGCCCGATGAGGGCGCGGGCGACACCCGAGAGGGTGACCACGATGAAGGCGGCGAGCGCGATGCTCGAGTAGCGCTGCAGGACGACGACCAGCTTGTCGCGCGACAGCACGGGTCGCAGCAGCACGATCAGCAGCAGACCGCCGAGCCACGCCGCCGCCGCGATGATGTGGAGCGAGAGCGAGGTGACGGCCGAGTTGTGGTTGGCCTCGCTGCCGGTGTGGCCGGCGGTCGCCATGGGCACCATCGCGGCGATCGCGAGGATCGTCACCAGCAGGGTCGCCAGCCAGCCGCGGACGGCGAAGGCAAGCACGGTCAGCGCAGCTGCAGCCACGGTGGTCATGAGCCAGGCGCGACCCGGGTCGGTGTCGACGAGGAACCTGCCGAGCTGCTCGCCGAACGCCGCGTCGGCGCTCGGCCGCGCCGGGATCACCTTGAGGAAGGTGAGGTAGGCCGTCGAGCCCGCCGAGACGGTGAGGATCGCGGCGCCGGCGGAGGCGGCATCCAATGCCAGGTCGAACTCCTTCGACCCCGACGCGAACGCGAACACCGCGAGCACCAGCGAGCCGACGAGGAGCGCGGCCGAGAGGTTGACGACGAGCTCCGCCACGGGGAGACCCCAGCGCACGACCGGACCGGGGTCGCCGATCACCAGCGGTGCGGCGCCGCCGCCGTAGGCCAGGCCCAGCAGGAGCGCGACGAGACCCGCGCCCGCGAGGATCACCGGGCCGGCGAAGCGGAGAGCACGCGGGTTCACCCGTCAAGCCTACGCGCGGGCGGGTGGGGGAACGCCGAAGGGGGATGCCTCTCGGCATCCCCCTTCGTACGTCTGCAGCGTCTTACTTGACGGCAGCCTTCAGCTTCGAGCCGGCGCTGACCTTGACGCGCTTGCCGGCGGGGATGTTGATCTCGGCACCCGTCTGCGGGTTGCGGCCGGTGCGAGCCGAGGTCTCGACCTGCTCGAACGCGATCCAGCCCGGGATCGAGACCTTCTCGCCCTTGGCGACGGCCTCGGAGACGGACGAGAACAGGCCGTCGACGACGCGCGAGACGGTGGCCTGGCTCTCGCCGGTGGCGCTGGCGATGCTGGCGACGAGTTCGGTCTTGGTGATGGCCATGGTGCTCCTCCAGACGGCGGGTCGCCGTCTTCAGTTACTCGGACCGACGGGATTCCGCCGGTTGGTCGTTGCGACCGGTCCCGAATATACCCACGAACCCCGGAATTCCGCGGATCTTCGCTCATCTCGCCCGTAATCGACCGGCGTGTCGTGTGTCAGACGTGGTTTTTGGGGCTGATGTTGCCGATTCGGGCGGATTCCGCGGATTTCCGCGGGAGGGGTTGCTTTTGCGCGCGGTTGTGCCGTCGGCATCCGTCGTCTGTCGTCGGATTCGGAGAATGGCGCGGGATTCGGATGCGGCGGGCGGCGGGCGAGCGGCAGCAACCGCGGAGATTCGGCGCAATCCGGGCGCCTGGGCGGGGTGACGGCCGGATGCGGGCCGAAACTCCGCGGTCGGTGTCGCGGCATCCGCGTCAGATGCGGCGCAGGGCGGCGACGACGTCGTCCTCCCAGCGGCGAGCGGCTGGCAGCGCGCCGACATACAGAGGGGTGTCGTGCGTGACGCCGAGGTAGCGCGTCGCGCTCGCATCGACGCCCGCGTCGCGGAGCTTCGCGGCGTACGTCGCGCCGTCGCGGCGAAGCGGGTCGTACTCCGCGGTGAGCACGACGGCGGGCGGCAGACCCGCGTGCGACGCCGCGCGCATCGGCGAGGCGTACTGTTCTCGCGCGCGGGACCGGTCGCCGAGGTAGGTGCGGGCGACCGAGCGCAGCTCGCGCAGGGCGATGAACGCCGGCACCCCGAGCGCGTACGTCGCACGCAGGTCGATCCAGCGGCCGGTGAGGTCGGTGACGGGGACTTCGAGGATCTGCAGCGTCGCCTGTCGCGTCCCGCGGTCGCGGTTCATCAGAGTGAGGGATGCCGCGAGGCATCCCCCCGCCGAGGCACCGTTCAGGCCGATCCGGTCCGGATCGAGGCCGAGCTCGGCGGCGTGCGCGTGCAGCCACACCCACGCGGCGTGGACCTGCTCGACCTGCGTCGGGTAGCGGTGTTCGGGCGCGAGCGAGTAGCCGACCGCGACGAGCACGACGCCGGAACGGTCGGCGCGGCGGCGACACGAGGCATCCGCCGTCGGGTAATCGATGCCGCCGATGCGGAACGCGCCGCCGCCGATCACGAGGCACGTCGGTGCCGGGGTCGGGGCCGACGCGGGGCGGTAGACGCGGATGCGGACGTCGGGGTACCCATCGACCGGCACGGTGTGCTCGGTCGTCTCCATGTCGGGACCCGGGATGCCGGCGGTGCGCAGTTCCATGCGGTCCCAGTTGAGGGCGGCGCGGCGGTGCCGCTCGCGCGGCGTGAGCGGCTTCGCCTTCGTGGCTGACGCGGATGCCGCGGGTGCGGGCTTCGCCGGACGGAACCGCGCGGTCAGCTCGGTCCACGCCTTCTTCGCGAGGTAGCGGCGGTGCGTGCGCAGTCGCTCGCGGAAGAACGGATCCAGCGGCATGGGGCTCCCTCCGACCGTTCGAGCGTAGCCCCGGGTCGTCGGGCGCGGACTCGGACGCGGTGAGGGATACCGCCGAGATCGTCTCCGTGAGGTCTCAGTGCACGAAGGTTTCGGGCGGGGGTTCGGTTCGTCGAAAGCCTCCTAAACTTTCCCTTCCGAGATAAGTGAAAAGGGAACAGCGGTGTACGAGAACGAGAACGCGAGCGGGAATCGACGCGCCCTCATCGTCACCGTGATCGTCGTCATAGCTTTGATCGCCACCGTGTGGCTTGTCGTCATGACTGGCGCGCTGGCTCTGATGCTGGATCCCGAGGTCGAAGGGCTGCGGGCGATCGGGCGCTGCGACTCTTCCGGGCCGTAGGGAATCTGCCGCCGGGATCCACCAGCCCAGCGCGATAAGAATGGCACGTCGGTTTCGGTCGGGAGTGTCGGCGGGTGGATGGCTATTCGCTGGGGTGAACTCCGCCCGTCCACGTCGACGATCGGCTGTTCTGGGGGGTGCGGCCGTGGCGCTCCTCGCGTTGACCGCGGCCGCCGTTCTCGGCGTGTTGACCTGGACACCGCGCGCGGGGTGACTGAGCCTTCATAGGCTTCAGCGCGTGGATCGTGTGACGATGCGACTGGCGAGCAAACTGAGCCTGTTCAGCGCAGCGCACCCCTGGTCGCACAACGAGGCCTATGCGCCGTGGATCCTCCGACATGCACGCGCGATGCACAGACAGGGCGGCGAACGTGCCCTCGACGTCGGTTGCGGAACAGGCCGCCTCCTGCAGCGACTGGCCGACGTGATGCCACATGTCGTGGGAGTGGAGCCCGACGAGCCAACCGCTGCCCGAGCGCGTGCCGGGCTTGTGGGCGTGGATAACGCCACAGTGATCGAGGCGTCCTTCGATCCAGCTGCATTCGACCCGGAGTCTTTCGACCTCGTGACGTTCGTTGCGGTGCTGCACCATCTCCCGCTCGGTCCGACGCTGGAGGCGATGCGAACGCTCATCAGACCGGGCGGGCGCCTGATCATCGTCGGGCTCGCTCGTGAGGTCCCCGCCGACCTCCCGTTGTCCGTCGCATCGGTGATTCTCAACCCCGTGATCGGGCTGATTCGTCACCCGCGTCGCGCTCGCGAGGTACCGGACAGCATGACCGCGCCGACGTCCGAGCCGAACGAAACATTTGCCGAGGTCGCCGCTATCGCACGCGCGGCTCTACCCGGGGTGAGGATGCGCCGTGGCCTGTTCTGGCGTTACACGGCCGTCTGGAGCAAGCGTTGACGACCGCTCCACAAATGACTCGGCGGGATAGCCTCATCACATGTTCAAGGTCTACGTCGCCCTGCTCCTGATCGTCGGTCTCTTCATGACGATCTTCGGCACCCTCCTGCCGCTGGGCGGCGGTCTCACGATCGCGGCGATCGGTGTCGCTGCGATCGGCGCCGGACTGACGCTCGTCGGGGTCGCCATCCGGTCACCGAAGTAGTCCCGCTCACCGTCCTCAGCGACGTCGGCGCCGTCGGACTGTCTCAGTCCTCAAGTCCCTCCAGCTCAGCGAGCGCCTGCTTCGCTCGGTGCAGCCGCTCGTCCTCCGGCTCTTCCCACCAGTAGGGTCCTCGCTCGCCGAGCCCGTGCTTCGCCAGGTCGACGCGCCTGCGGGCGGCTGCCGTGGCATCCGGATCACCCTGAGCGCGGCGCACCCCTGATCTACCGCGCCCGAGATGGGAGGTCAGCGCCGCCACGAGGTCTGCGGGCAGCGACGGGTCGGTGCGCCGCCATCGACGACCGTTGATGACGAGCCATCGCTCGTCGCCAGAAGCTGCATCATCCGCCATCGACAATCCGCCAAAGGGTCCGGGGCCGTTCAGCCCAGCCGGCGTTCGATGAGGATCGTGTCGCGCCAGGTGTCCGCCCAGGGGCCGTAGGTCATGTACGCGACGCGTTCGCGGTGGCCGATGCGGCGGAAGCCAGCCCGCTCGTGCAGGGTCAGGCTGGCGGTGTTCTCGGGGAAGATGCTGGCTTGCACCGTCCAGATGCCGGCAGGTGCGGCCTCGCTCAGGAACGCGGCGAGGAGATCTCTCCCGACCCCGCGCCCGCGGGCGTCATGCGCGACGTACACGGAGTGTTCGACGACGCCTCGATAGACCTCTCGCGCCGAGACCCGGGACGCGGCGATCCAGCCGAGCAGGGCGCCATCGGAGTCTGTCGCGACGAGCCTGCCGACAGGGAGCTTTCCTCGATCGAAGTCGCTCCACGACGGGGGCTCGCTCTCGAACGTGGCGTTTCCCGCGGCGATGCCTTCGCGGTAGATCGACTCCACCTGTGGCCAATCGTTCGCAGTCATGGCACGGATGGTCGCGTGGGTCATGGGCGAAGAGCCTGGGATGCCGCGTCGAGGGCGTCGGTGACGACGCGGTAGTAGGCCCAACGGCCGCGCTGCTCGCGGGTGGCCAGTCCCGCGTCGACGAGCTGCTTCATGTGATGCGAGACGGTCGGCTGGGACAGACCCACCGGTTCGGTGAGGTCGCAGATGCAGGCTTCCCCGTCGTCGGATGCGGCGATGAGCGAGAGCAGTCGTACGCGGGTCGGGTCTCCGAGGGCTTTGAAGACCCGCGCGGTGCGCTCCGCGTCCGCGACCGAGATCACACTCCCCGTGACCGTACCGCAGCACACGGCCCCGTCCGTGGGTGCGAGGAGCGGGAGATGCGTGGGCATGAGGCCATCCTCTCACGTCGTATTGACATCTGTCGATGCGTTGGGGCATTCTCAATCCATCGAGGTTCGTCGATGTGTATCGGAAGGTTCAGATGGAGAACGCATTGCCCGTGGTCGTCATCGGCGCAGGCCCGCAGGGGCTGGCGGCGGCCGCACACCTGGTCGAGCGGCGCATGCCCGTCATCGTGCTCGAAGCCGGCGCTTCCCCTGCCGCGGCTGTCGCCGAGTGGGGGCACGTCCGGTTGTTCTCGGAATGGCCCGAACTCATCGACGCGGCCGCAGCGCGCCTCCTGAGCACCACCGGATGGCAGGCACCGGCCGCGGGGTACCCCACCGGGGAGCAGTGGATCGAGACGTACCTCGCCCCCCTCGCAGCGGCCCTGGGCGATCGCATCCGCCTCGGCGCCCGCGTCACGGGCGTGTCGCGTCTCGGCCGGGATCGGCTCGTCGACGCGGGACGCGGGGATCAGCCGTTCACGGTTCACGTCGCTCCCACGGAGGGGGAGGAGTATCGGCTGCAGGCTCGTGCCGTCATCGACGCATCGGGCACGTGGGCCACCCCGAACCCCGCCGGCGCTGACGGGCTCCCGGCGCTGGGAGAGAGTGCCGCAGCGGATCTGCTCTCGTACCGCATCCCGGACTTCCGAGATCGAGCCGGGTTCGCCGGCACGCACACCGTCGTGATCGGTTCCGGCCACTCCGCTGTCACCGCTGTCCTCGCCCTTGCGCGCATGGCGCGGCGCGATCCGTCGACCACCGTGACGTGGGCGCTGCGACGAGCGACGGCCGGCAACACCTTCGGCGGGGGCGACGCCGACGAGCTGCCCGCTCGCGGGGCGCTCGGGAAGACGGCGAAGGAGTACGTCGACGCCGGTCTCGTCTCGCTCGTCACCGGGTTCCGCGTCGAGCGTGTCACTCGCGCGGGCGAAAGCGCCGTCCTGATCGCTGAGGACGGCCGCACCCTCACTGCGGACCGGGTGGTCGTGCTGACCGGGTTCCGTCCCGACCTGTCATTCCTCTCCGAGCTGCGGCTGGAGCTGGACCCGACGTTGCAGGCACCCGTCCGGATAGCGGCCGAGATCGACCCCAACGTGCACTCCTGCGGGTCCGTCGCCGCGACCGGTGCCGCGGACCTCGCGCAGCCCGAACCCGACTTCTACCTCGTGGGAGCGAAGTCGTACGGGCGCGCGCCGACGTTCCTCGCACTGACCGGCTACGAGCAGGTACGGAGCGTCGTGGCGGAGCTCGCCGGCGACCGCCAGGCCGCTCGCCGTGTCGAGCTGTCCCTGCCGGACACCGGTGTGTGCGGGGGTGCGGGACTGTTCGACGCAGCCGGATCCTCGCTCGATGGTGGATGCTGCGCCCCGCCCGCCGCGCTGCTGCAGGTCGGCCGGTCCCCGGCATCCGTCTGATCATGGATGCCGAACCGCGCCCGCCGTCATCGGTGCGACCGCCGCTGATGCGCCGCCTGGGCGCCGAGTTCCTCGGGACCGGGATGCTGGTCACGGTCGTCGTCGGATCGGGGATCGCCGCGCAGCGACTGTCTCCGAACGATGTCGGCCTGCAACTGCTCGAGAACAGCCTCGTCACCGCCCTCGGCCTCGCCGTGCTGATCCTCCTGGTCGGCCCCGTGTCGGGAGCCCACCTCAACCCCGCCGTCTCCCTCGTCGACTGGGTGCTGTCGCGCCGTCGTGCCGGCGGCCTGTCGTCGACCGACCTCGGCGCGTACGTCGCCGCTCAGATCACGGGCGGTGTCGCCGGCACCCTGCTGGCGAGCGTCATGTTCGACGTCGCCCCGACGCTCTCGACCACTGTTCGCGCGAGCGCAGGGCAGCTGGTCGGGGAGGTGGTCGCCACTGCGGGACTGGTGCTGCTGGTGTTCGCCCTCGCGCGCACGACCACGGCCGCTGTGACTGCCGCGGCGGTCGGGGCCTACATCGGCGCTGCCTACTGGTTCACCAGCTCGACCTCGTTCGCGAACCCCGCCGTCACCGTCGCCCGGATCTTCACCGACACGTTCACCGGGATCGCCCCCGCCTCCGCGATGCCGTTCATCCTGGCGCAACTCGTCGGCGCCGCCGTCGGAGTCGCGCTCCTTCTCGTCCTCTACCCGACGGCCGATCGCACCGCCGCCCGCGCCGTCGTCCCCATCCGACCCGACAGCACACCGCAGGAGCACTCATGACCGACACCACCAAGCCCGCCGTCCTCTTCGTCTGCGTCCACAACGCCGGCCGATCGCAGATGGCCGCCGGCTACCTCCGCGCGATCGCGGGCGACCGCATCGATGTGTTCTCCGCCGGCAGCGAGCCCGGCAACGCCGTCAACCCGAACGCGGTCGCCGTCATGGCGGAGGAGGGCATCGACCTCACCGGCGCCGTGCCTCAGATCCTCACGACCGATGCCGTCCGCCAGGCCGATGTCGTGATCACCATGGGATGCGGCGATGCCTGCCCGATCTTCCCCGGCAAGCGCTACGAGGACTGGCAGCTCACCGACCCCGCCGGCCAGCCCATCGACGTGGTCCGCGAGGTCCGAGACGACATCCGAGGACGAGTCGAAGAGCTCGTCGCGAGTCTCGTCTGACCGCGACGCGGCGAGCGGATCCACCCCCGGCAAACGACGAAGCCCCCGTCCGAGGACGGGGGCTTCGTGCGGATGCTGTTGCTTACCAGCTCGACTTGGTGACACCGGGCAGCTCGCCACGGTGCGCCATCTCGCGGAAGCGGACACGCGAGATGCCGAACTTCGACAGGTGGCCGCGGGGGCGACCGTCGATGGCGTCGCGGTTGCGCAGGCGCACGGGCGACGCGTTGCGGGGAAGCTTCTGCAGGCCGACGCGGGCGGCCTCGCGGGCCTCGTCGGTCGCGTTCGGGTCGACGAGGGTCTTCTTCAGCTCGGCACGCTTCTCGGCGTAGCGAGCGACGACGACCTCACGCTGCTTGTTGCGCGCGATCTTGCTCTTCTTGGCCATGAGATCAGCGCTCCTCTCGGAATTCGACGTGCTTGCGGATCACCGGGTCGTACTTCTTCAGCACGATGCGGTCGGGGTTGTTGCGGCGGTTCTTGCGCGTCACGTAGGTGTACCCCGTGCCGGCGGTCGAGCGCAGCTTGATGATCGGACGGACGTCCTGAGCCTTCTTCGCCATTAGAGCTTCACACCCTTCGCGAGGAGGTCCTTCACGACCGACTCGATGCCGCGGGCGTCGATGACCTTGATGCCCTTAGCCGAGACGTTCAGCGTGATCTTGCGACCAAGCGAAGGAACGAAATAGGTCTTCTTCTGCACGTTCGGGTCGAAGCGGCGCTTCGTCCGGCGGTGCGAGTGCGAGATGTTGTGACCGAAGCCGGGAACTGCTCCAGTCACCTGGCACACTGCTGCCATGGTGATGTCTCCTTAGTACCGTGAAGCCGGACGGCCCCACCCAAGATCCCTTGTCTGCACCCCACATCCGGACACGGCTCAAGAGCCGTCTTCTGGAGGTGGGATGCGAACTGCGTGCTGGAGTGCGCGCAGACGAAGAGTCAGTCTAGCACGGCCGGGCGTGTCGCCTTGACTCAGGCCGATTCCGCCACCGCGACGACCGCCTCGGCGTACGTCACCTCGGGGTCGTCCATCAGCCGGGCGGTCACCGCGGCGTGCGCCCGCGTGTACGGACCACCGGTCGCCAGCGCCCAGTCCACCTGAGGCCGCGCCGGTTCGCCGATCGTCGCGAACGCCTCACTGAGGCTCCGTCGGGTGTCGTCCTCGCCGCGCGCGAACTGCGTGGCCAGCACGTCGGCGAGAGCGGATGCCTCGGCTGCCGGCACGTGCCGCGCCGCGGTCCGCCATGCGGTGCGCGCGACCGTGTCGTCGGCATCCTTCAGCAGCTCGGTCGTGACGGCCGGCCACACCCGCGGTCCCCCGATCTTCGACATCGTGTGCAGCGCCTGCGCGCGCACCTGCGCGCCGCGCGAGCGCAGCTCGCCGATCAGCAGGTCGAGCACCTCGTCGGCGTCGTGACGGGTCAGCGCCCACGTCAGCATCTCGCGGACGAGGAACTGCGGCTCGATGCGGCACTGCGCCACCAGCACCGGGATGTACTCCGACCGCGGGTGCGTGCCCGCCGTCATCGCGGCCTGCACGCGCGCCGACGGGTCCAGCGACGCGAGGGCGGCCTCGAGCCGGGCGGCGGCGTCGATCGGAGCGTCGGTCATGGGGGTCACCTCACGGAGTCGGGCGGGATGCGGCATCCCACCCTGTCCCGAACACCCGGGCACCCGCGCGTGTTCCCGCGTCGCTTCGCCAGGGGATGGAGGCTCCCGAGGGCCGAACCGCGGCATCCGCTCCTCGATAACCGTCATCTCCTCGCGAAGCCGACACCGAAGCCGACGCCGCGTCAGCGGGCGCTCTCGCGCAGGACGACGGCGCCGGCCCAGACGGTGAGGGCCAGGACGAGCGCGACGAACGTCAGGAACACCGGGACCAGCGGAACGACCAGCAGCGCCGCACCGACGGCGAGCGGCGGGACCGTCATGCCCGCGAAGGCCAGCAGGAAGATGCCCGAGGTGATCTCGCTGCGCGTGCGCGCATCGGCGAGCGCACCCGCGATCGCCAGCGCGCCGCGGAACAGCAGCCCCACGCCGGCACCGGCGACCACCCCGCCGGCGACGAACAGCGCACCCGACCCGACCAGGTCGGCCGCGCCGAGGAACACGAGTCCCGCCACCATCGCGCCGATGCCGACGCGCAGCTGGTCGCGCATCGCGAGACGCGCGAACACGACCTGCGCGAGCGCCGCCGCCCCGAAGACCGAGAAGGTGACCGCGCCCGCAGCGAGGCGATCGGTCTGCCCCAGGATGCGGGCGAGGAACGTCGGCGCGACCGAGCCGAACAGTCCCGTCACCGCGAAGGCGGCGAACGCGGCGACGCCGGCCGCCCAGTACGCGCGGCGACCCTCGGCGGGGATCCGCACCTTCTGCGGGCGGTAGCGGAAGGGCTCAGCCGGCCGCTCGACCGTCTCGGGAACCAGCACGTAGGCGAGTCCGAGGCCGAGGAACGCGAGGAGGAACACGACGTACGGCAGCGCGAGCGGCGCGGGCGCGAACTCCGCGAACGCGCCGCCGACGAGCGGTCCGATCGCCAGACCGCCCATGTTGGCGATGCCCGCGACCGTCGCGGCGAACGCCGTGCTGTCGGGCCGGTGAGCGCGGCGCAGGTCGGCGAGGTGGGCCGTCGCCGAGGCGGTGAGGATGCCGATGCCGAGACCCGCGACGAGGCGGGAGGCGATGATGCCGGCGGCGTCCTGCCAGAGCACGAACATGATCGCCGCGACGATCTCGATCCCGGTGGCGGCGAGGATCAGCGGGCGCCGCCCCACCCGGTCGCTGAGGTGACCGGCGAGCCAGAGCGAGACCATCACGCCGACCGAGTACGCCGCGAACATCACGGTGATGAGGAACGTCGGGAACCCGTCGCGCTCCTGGTAGACGGCGTAGAGCGGTGTGGGCACCGTATTGAAGGCCATGAGCGCGAAGAAGGTCGCGGCCGTCACCCAGAACCCCGCGCGATGCGACAGGCGCCGCGGCCGCCGGACCGCGAAGGTCGGCGCGGCGAGGGAGCGGATGTCGATCGTGCTGGTCATGCGTCGATGATGCGGCGGCACCACGCATCGAGTCCAACGAATCTGTTCGAACGCAGTCATCGACGCGCTCTATGATCGTGGCATGGAGACCCGGCTGCTCGAGTACTTCGTGACCGTCGCCGACGAGCGGAGTGTGACCGCGGCATCCGCTCGTCTGTTCGCGGCGCAGTCCACGGTCTCGGCCGGTCTGCAGAGCCTCGAGCGCGATCTCGGGGTGCGACTGCTCGAGCGGACCACGAAGGCGGTGCAGCTGACGCCCGCGGGTGAGACGCTGCTGCCCCTCGCCCGCGCCGTGCTCGACGACGTCGCCGCCGTGCGCCAGGTCGCCGGCGAATCCGGGACGGGGCTGCGCGGCCGCATCCGCATCGGGACGTTCGCGGGGCTGCGGATCATCGACCTGCCGGGGTTCCTCGGCGACTTCCGCCGGTCGCATCCGCTCGTCGACATCCGGCTGAGCGTGTCGCCGACGGGCTCGGTCGGTCTGCTCGACGACCTGCAGCGCGACCGGCTCGACCTCGCGCTCACCGCGGTCACTCCCCCGGCCGGCATGAGCGCCTGGGAACTCGGCGCCTACCCCTACGTCGCACTGCTGCCGCCCGGGCACGCGCGCGCCGCGGACCGCGCGATCGCCCTCGCCGACCTGGCCGGCGACGACTGGGTCGACGTGCTGCCCGGCTACGGCAACCGCGTGCAGCTCGAGACCGAGCTGGCGCGGCGCGGTATCAGCCGCCGCGTCTCGGCCGAGCTCGGCGAGTTGCCCGACGTGCCGCGCTACGTCGCCGCCGGCCTCGGGGTCGCCGTCGTGCCCGACGTCGTCGACACCGCGGGCTGCGTCACCGCGCCGCTGTCCGACCCCGTCCCGCCCTGGACGGTGTCGCTCACCGCCGGGCGCAGCGCCACGCGCCGACCGCACGTGCGCGCGCTGCTCGACGCGATCCTCGCGACCCGCGCCGCCTAGCCGTCGCTTCGCGAGGAGATGGAGGCTCCCGAGGGCCGAACCGCGGCATCCGCTCCTCGATAACTGTCATCTCCTCGGCAACCGGCACCGGTTCACCCGCCGGCGGCCTCGCGCGCACCGCGCCCCCAGCGGAACGCCGACACCGTCGGGTCGCCCGGGATCCAGAAGCGCCACGGGAACGCGTCCGTCCCGGCGACGCCCGCGACCCCGACGCGCGGTCCGGTCGCGATCTCGCCGAGCGGCTCCGCGCGCACGAAGAGCCGCGCACGCGCGCCGGCCCGCTCCGCGCCGGTGACGGCGTCGATGCCGTCGTGGATCGGATGCCGCAGCCCCACCGCGTCGCCGAGCCGACCCGGTCCGCGGGCCAGGTCGCGCGCGAGGCGCGCGGCGGGACGGCGGGCGTGCGCGGCATCCTGCCCCTCGACGACCTCGCCCGCGCGCAGCAGGATTCCGCCGGCGACACCCTCGGGGCCGCACACGACGTTGACGCACGAATGGATGCCGTGGCTCAGGTACACGTACAGGTGGCCGGGCTCGCCCCACATCGTCGCGTTGCGGGCGGTCGGACCCATGCGCGCGTGCGACCCCGGGTCGACGAGGTCGCCGGTGCCGCGCCCGTGGTACGCCTCGACCTCGGTGATCCGCAGCGCGACGAGCCCGCTCGCCGTCGTCACCCGCAGCTCACCGCCGAGCAGCGTCGGCGCGACGTCGGCCGGGAGACCCGCCAGGGCCTCACGCGTCGCGGGGACGAGGGCGCTCACAGCGCCGGGGCCTTGCGGCACCAGGAGATGTCGAACCCGCGCAGCGCCACGACCTGGGTGCCGTCGAGCGCGTAGATCCGGGTCTCGAGCTTCGTCGGCAGCGGCAGCAGGTACCCGTCGTACGTGTCGGCGACGATGTCGGGCGCGACGACGAGGGCGGCGTACCGGCCGCTCGGCGACACGCACGTCTGCAGCAGCGCGTCGGTCGGCGCGACCTCGGCCACGGGGGTGGCGGCACCGTCGGCATCCACTCGTGTGACCGTCGTCGCGAGCGGCGTCATGCCGTCGAAGGGCGTGAGGGCGCGGAGGGTGGAGCCGTCGGCGAGCGCGGTGACCGACCCGGTCTGCCCGAGGTCGGAAGGCGTCGGCGGCAACGGCTTCTCGTCCGCGGTCGTCAGGTCCACCACGGCGGGACCGTCGACGCGCTCGATGAAGGCGGTCGTTCCGGCGAGGTCGTCGATGCCGATCGCGTTGCCGAGCTCGACAGGCGCCCCGCCGGAGGGCGAGACGAGGCTGAGCGCACCGTCGAAGGTGAGCATGAGGATGCTGTCGGTGCCGGGCACGAACCGCCAGTCCTCGACGCGCGGGTCGGCGCCCGACACCGCTATCTCGGCGGGCTTCGCGGTCGGGTCGGCCGTCGACCCCGTGAAGAGCAGACTCTCGCGTCCGCCGGATGCCGAGAGGTCGGCATCCGTGAACGTGTACCCGATCGTGTTGCCTCGCTCGGCGCTCTGCAGGTTGGTGACGATCCCGGTACCGGGCAGGGTCAGCTCCTGCGGGTGCGATCCGTCGGCGCGGGTGACGACGAGGTGCGAGGCGCCGTCCTCGAGGGTCGAGACGACGAGGTGCCCCGCGGTCGAGCGGAAGTCCTCGATGTGGTCGGCCTCGAACACCGGGGTCGCGTCGCCGGCGAGGTCGACGCGGTAGATCTTGTCGCCGCCGTCGCTGCGCTGCAGGACGAAGGCGTTCAGCTTCGGGGTCGTGAACGACTCCTCGATGGTCGAGGTCGGTCCGCCGCCGACACCCGCGAGCCCGTCGACCCGGATCGTGTAGGTCGTCTCGTCCCACAGCGGGTCGGTGAAGCGGATGCCGACGCTGCGCCCCGAGGTGTCGACGGAGAAGGATGCCGCCGGCGTCACGGTGACCTGGGCGGCCTCCACCTCCTGCAGCGACTGCGTCGTCTCGAAGATGAACCGCGACCCCGCCGAGGAGACCGCGGCGGTCGCATCGGACTGCACCGAGGTCACCCGCGGCCCCTGCAGCGTCGTCACGACCCCGGCGGCGACGGCGACGACGCCGAGGACGATCACGACCGCGACGACGCGCAGCGAGAACCCGCGGGCCAGACGACGACGGCGCTGGGCCCGGCGGCCGTCAGAACTCATACGGGTCCTCGGGCTCGTCGACGGGGGTGACGGATGCCGCATCCACCCGCAACTGGCCGTCCACGTCTCGGATCGTCCCCGTCACGGTGACCCACTGGCCATTGCTCGGGATGTCGTCCGCCGCGACCGGCAGGCTCGCCGGCTGGGCGTCGATGACGCAGTGCGTGATGATCAGGCGCGTCAGGTCGAAGCCGTCGTCGCCGGGCGCGGCGAAACCGGTGAGCGAGATCTCGGTGCCGTCGAACACCTCGGGATCGGTCGCGGTCGCGAACACGCTCGCCCAGTCGCCGATGCCGAACGACGCGGTGTCGCCGGTGATCGCGAGCGCGACGGTGTCGGCACCCTGGAACAGCGGAGCAGCGCCGGTGTCGCGCGACGCGGCGAGCTCGGCCGAGAGCGTCGCCGGCGGGACGACCAGCATCGTGCCCGCGAAGCCGAGCGCGAGCACCCCGCCCGCGGCGGTCGCCACGGTGCCCGCGAGCCGGCGGGGCGAGCGGGCGTGCTGGTCGTGGTCGTGGTCGTGCGACGGTTCGTCGCCGTGGTCGTGGCCGTGATCCTCGGCGGCGCCGAGCGGCAGCAGGAAGCTGAGCACGACGCCCACGAGCACGAGCACCGCCATCGACACGGCGAACCACGACGACTCGGGGTTGATGTAGAGCCCGAGCCGGCCGGTGACCGCGAGGGCGATCGTCAGGGCGGCGACGGATGCCACGGCGCCGACGCCCAGCATCCGGAACCAGACCGTGTCACGCAAGGAGGTTCACCACCCCTCCGATCGCGGCGGCCGCGAGGACGACGGCGACCACCAGCACGCCGAGGACGCGGGTGCGGAAGGTCGTGCGCAGGAGGGCGAGCATCTTGACGTCGACGAGGGGCCCGACGAGCAGGAACGCGACGATCGCGCCCGGGGTGAACGTCGAGGCGAACGACAGCGCGAAGAACGAGTCGACGTTCGAGCAGATCGACACGATCATCGCGAGCAGGATCATCGCCGCGATCGACAGCGCGGGGTTCGATCCGATCGACAGCAGCACGTCGCGCGGCACGACGACCTGCACGGCTCCGGCGACCGCCGACCCGATGATGAGCGCCGGCATGACCGCGCGCAGCTCGACGACGAACTGGGCGAGGCTGCGCCGCCCGCGGTCGCCCGTCACGCCCTGCTCGGCGAGGCACGCGTCGCGGAAGCGGTCGGTGACGAGGGCGTCCTGATCGGGATGCCGGCTGTACAGCCACCCGATGACGTTCGCGATGAGGTAGCCGCCGAGCAGACGGGCGACGAGGATGCCGTCGTCGAACCCGAAGGCCTGGTGGGTCGTGATGATCACGATCGGGTTGACGATCGGCGCCGCGACCAGGAAGGTCAGCGTCTCGGCGACCGAGAAGCCGCGCATCATGAGCCCGCGCGCGAAGGGCACGTTGCCGCACTCGCACACCGGGATGAGCATGCCGAGCAGGGAGAGGACGGCGCGACGGCCCCAGGGGTTGCGCGGCATCCACCGTTCGATGACGCCCGGCGGCACCCACACCTGCACGACGATCGACAGGATCACGCCGAGGACGACGAACGGCAGCGACTCGATGAGCACGCTGAGGGCGAGCGTCAGCCCGTCCTGCGCGCGGGTCGGGAGCTCGGGCGACGGGCTCCACAGCGCCACCCCGATCAGCGTGAGGACGGCGAGGAACCCGACCCCCAGCCAGAGCGCGCCGCGACCGGCCGACCCCGCGGGGGAGGTCGGCGTCGAACGCGGCTCCGCGGGGCGGGCCTCAGTCCGCACGGGCCCCGGATGCCGCTGTGCGGGCGCAGTCCGCGCACGTGCCGAAGATGTCGACGACGTGCTCGGCGTCGGTGAACCCGTTCGCCGCGGCGATGCGCTTGGCCCACGTCTCGACCTCGTCGGCCTGGATCTCGACGGCCTTGCCGCAGACACGGCAGATGAGGTGGTGGTGGTGTCCCGTGCTGGCGCACGCGCGGTAGATCGCCTCGCCGTCGGGCGACTGCAGCTGGTCGGCTTCGCCGCTCGCGGCGAGGGTGGCGAGGGCGCGGTAGACGGTCGCGAGCCCGATGCCGGTGTTCTCGTCGCGCAGGGCGGCGTGCAGGTCCTGGGCGCTCACGAATCCGGGGGCGTCGGACAGCGCCGAACGCACGCGCTCGCGCTGCCAGGTGTTGCGCTGGGCCATGGCCGGATTCTACGCCCGCGTGCTGGCGACGGCCTGGGCGCCGTGGGCGGCATCCGTCCGCTGCACCCGCCCCCGACGGTCGCCGACGACGCGGCAGACGAGGTAGATGACGAACGAGATCGTCGTGATGTAGGGGCTGACGGGGAGGGTGCCCGCGACAGCGAGCAGGATGCCGCCGACCGCCGAGACGATGCCGAAAAGGGCGGCCAGCAGCGGCACGGCGACCGGACCGTGCGCGATGCGGGCGGCGGCCGCGGCGGGCGTCACGAGCAGGGCGAGGACGAGCAGCGCGCCGATGATGTGCACGGCGACGGCAACGGCGAGACCGAGCAGCAGCATGAAGGCGAGCGAGATCAGCCCCGTCGGGACGCCGCGGGCGGCCGCCGACTGCGGGTCGAGCGAATCGAAGCGCAGCGGTCGCCAGATCAGCAGCAGCGCGATGAGCACGACGGCGGAGATGACGATGAGCCACGTGAGCTGGTCGGACTGCACCGAGACGATCTGCCCGGTCAGCAGACTGAACCGGTTGGCGCTGCGCCCGTTGTAGAGGGCGAGGAAGAGGATGCCGAGGCCCAGGCCGAACGGCATGAGCACCCCGATGATCGAGTTGCGGTCGCGGGCGCGCGCGCCGAGCCAGCCGATGAGGGCGGCGGCGACCATCGACCCGACGATCGACCCGGTGACGACGTCTGCTCCGATCAGCAGTGCCGCGGCGGCCCCCGCGAACGAGAGCTCGCTGATGCCGTGCACGGCGAACGCCATGTCGCGCTGCAGCACGAACACGCCGATGAGGCCGCCGACGAGGCCGAGGATCGCCCCGGCCCACACCGAGTTCTGCACGAGCGCGAGGATCTCGCCGTACACCGGTACGCCGCCGAACATGGCGTTCGCGATGTCGTCCCAGTTCATGCGTGGTCCTCGTGATGGTGGTGGGATGCCTCGGCGTCGGGCGCGCCGACCACGACCAGACGGTCGCCGGCGCGCAGTACGAAGACCGGGGCGCCGTAGAGGTCGGTGAGCACCGGCGAGGTGAGGACGTCCTTCGGCTTCCCGAGCGTGAAGCGGCCGTTCGCGATGTAGAGGATGCGGTCGACCTTGCCGAGCAGCGGGTTGATGTCGTGGGTGACGAGCAGGACCGCGGCCCCGCTGCGGCGGTGCCGGTCGATGAGCCCGACGACGGCCTGCTGGTTGGCGAGGTCGAGGCTCGTCAGCGGTTCGTCGCACAGGAGCAGCCGCGGGTCGTCGGCGAGGGCCTGCCCGACCCGCAGGCGCTGCTGTTCACCGCCGGAGAGGATGCCGACGGGCCGGTCGGCGAACTCCGTCGCGCCGACGGCGGCGATCAGTTCGTCGACCCGCTCGCGGTCCTTGCGGCGCGGGATCGGCGGACCGAAGCGGTGCCCGTTGACCCCGAGCGCGACGAGGTCGCGCCCGCGCAGCGCCGTGTCGCGCGGCAACGGCCGGGTCTGCGGCAGGTACCCGATGCCCCGGTTGCCGGCGCGGTGGACGCGCGTGCCGCCCACCTCGACCGTGCCTTCGCTCAGGTCCTCGAGGCCGAGGATCGCGCGGAGCAGAGTCGTCTTGCCCGAGCCGCTGGGGCCGAGCACGGCGATCAGCTCGCCCGGCTGCACGTCGAGGTCGAGGCCGCTCCAGAGCTCCCGCCCGCCGCGGCGGAGCGCGGCGCCCCGGATGCGGAGGGGGATGTCGTCGGGGCGGGTCACCGAGTCAGGCTACCGGCCAGCTCGTCGATGTTCTGCTGCATCCACTCGAGGTAGGTCAGCCCGTCGGGCAGGAGCTCGGTGAACTTCAGCACCGGGATGTCGGCCTTCGTCGCGAGGCCCTCCACCTCGGTCGTCTCGGCGCCGCCGGTCTGGGCGTTGACGATGACGGTGCGGACCTCGCCCGAGCCGAGGATCTTCGTCGCCTCGAGCATGGTCGCGGGCGGGACGTCCTGGCCCTCCTCGACGGCTTCGCTGAACGCTTCGGGAGTCGCGTTCTCGAGCCCGGCCGCGGCCGTCAGGTACAGCGGGACCGGCTCGGTCACGAAGATCTTCTCGCCCGCGTGGTCGGCCTTGATCTTCTCGAGAGAGGTCTCGAGACCGGCGATGCCGTCGATGAGCTTCTTCGCGTTCGCCTCGAAGGTGTCGGCCTTGGCGGCATCCAGGTCACCCAGTTCGTGGGCGATGTCCTCGACGACGTGCTCCATCGTGTGCGGGTCGTACCAGACGTGCTCGTTGAAGCCCTCGATGTGGTCGTGGCCCGCGTGGTCGTCACCCTCGGCGTGCGCGTCCTCCTCGGCGTGGGCGTCGCCCTCGGCGTGGGCGTCGCCCTCGGCGTGGGCGTCGTCGGAGTGGCCCTCGTTGCCGGGGTAGTCGTGCGAGTACTCGACGGCGGTGATGACGGGGGCCGTCGTGCCGCTCGCGTCGATCAGCGCGTCGACGAACGCGTCGTAGCCGCCGCCGTTCTCGATGACGAGGTCGGCCTGCGACACGGTGAGCTGGTCCCGCGCCGACGCCTCGTACGAGTGCGGGTCCTGCGAGAGCGAATCGATGATCGAGGTGACCTCGACATCGTCCCCGCCGACGGCCTGGGCCAGCGAGCCGTAGACGTTCGTCGACGCGACGACTTTCAGCCGCTCGTCACCGCCGCCCGCCGCAGGGCTCGTCACGGTGGCGCAGCCCGCGAGCACGAGGACCGATCCGACGGAGAGGGCGAGCAGTGCGGGCACACGAGAGGTCATGCCGCGAGTCTACGCGGTGTTGATAATCGTTCTCAAATCGTCGAGCTGCTTCCCAGGCTCCTACTTGAGGGGGTCGTGACCCCAGTTCATCAGCGAGAAGCGCCAGTCCGTGTCCTCGACATCACCCTTCGGGCGCTGCTTCGAGTGGCGGGCGACGTACCCGTGCACCTTCTTCATGTGCGCGTAGTCGGAGTCGGTCAGGTCGGCCTTCTTCTTCCGCAGGATCGTCACGATCCTCCGCCCCGAGGCGTGCCCGGTCGACTCGCCGCCACCCGACTTCTGACCGACGCTCTTCGATTCGTCGGTGTCGAGCCATTTCTCGATCTCGGCCGCCGTCATGTTGACCGCCTCATCGAAGTCCGTCGTGATCTGCTGACGTTCGTCCTCGCTCATCCCGCAAGTCTTCCGCGGGCCCATGGCGCATGACCACGGGCTTGCGCAAGAGCCCCGAGCCGGTTTTCGCCGCCTGTTACTGTCATCGGACCGGGGGCACCCGCATCCTCCGGCGCGCCACCACTCCGGGGAGTTCGAGCATGACCGAGCAGCTGACCTTCATCGTCTACGCGAGCCGTGCGGTCGAGCCCTTCGATCACGACGGCCTCGTCGATCTGCTGAGCCAGAGCCGCGTGAACAACTCCCGTGACGGCATCACGGGGATGCTGGTCTACCGCGACCTCGACTTCATCCAGATCCTCGAAGGACCGGATGCCGCGGTCCGTGCGCTCCTCGAGCGCATCGGGCGCGATCCCCGCCACACCGACGTCCGTGTGCTGCTCGAGGAGCAGACGACCGAGCGCAAGTACGCGGCATGGTCCATGGGCTACGTGCCGACGGCACCCGGTGACGGATCGGACGGCGCGGTCGACGCCCTCCGGACCGCCGACGACGATGCGACGACCCGCGAGTCGGCGGACGCCCTCGGCGGATGGTTCCACGGCAGGGCGAGCGGCTCGACCGACTGACCGGCTCCGCTCACCGGCGGGTGAGCGACACGTACGCCAGGCCCGACAGGTTGACGAGGACGTCCGTCGGTGTCCGCACGACGACCGCGAGCACCCCGCCGCACGTCTCGCATCGCGCGACGGCCCCCATCTCCGTCACGTAGGCGTGCGCCCTGGCGAGGACGGCGCGATGTCGGCACCCGGCGCACTGTCCGATCGCGTCGGTGAACTCGATGCCGAAGACGTCGGCGAAGGTGCCGGCGAGGGCGTTGCCGTCGAGGTGCGTCATCCACTGCCTCCGAAGCGTTCGGTGCGTATCCGCGACGGGTCGTGGCCGAGCTGCGAGAGCCAGCCGGCGACCGTCTCGACGAACGGCGTGGGCCCGCACACGTAGATCCGCGGCATGGCCGTGGCCGGGAAGATGGATGCGGCGAGGGATTCCCCGGTCAGCCGACCAGGGGGCCTCGCCGACCCGGCGGGGGCGCGACGTGTGTGGACGACGTCGATGCTCGTCGCCGTCAGCGCGGCGAGCTCGTCGGTGAAGAAGACGTCGTCCGGCGTCCGAACCGAGTACAGGAGTCGAAAGTCGGGCCCTCGCGCCTCGCGCTCCCGCGCGGCGGCCATGGCGTAGAGCGGCACCACTCCCGAACCGCCGGCGATGAGTTGCACCGGCGCGGGGTCGGGATCGTCCGGCGTCCAGACGAAGTAGCGACCCAGCGGTCCGTGCACTTCCAGCTCGTCGCCCTCGACGAGGTCGTGGACCAGGTAGGGCGAGACCTCGCCCGAGGGCACCTCGTCGACCGCGAGGACGACCCGCGTCGCCGGTCCCGACGACGCGATGGAGTACGACCGCGACGCCTGATAGCCGTCGGGTGCGGTGAGGCGGATGTCGAGATGCGAACCCGCATGGTTCCCCGGCCACGTCGGGACCTCGATCTCGAGACGGACTGCGGAGGCGGTCTCGGGGCGACGCGAGACGACACGGCCCACGTGCCACCCGGCGCGGAACCGCTCCGTCACCAGTAGCGTTCCTCGCGCCACGGGTCGCCGCGGAGGTGGTAGCCGTTCTGCTCCCAGAACCCGGGCTCATCGGTGGGCATCATCTGCATCTCGGCGACCCACTTGGCGCTCTTCCAGAAGTACAGATGCGGCACGAGCAACCGCGCGGGCCCGCCGTGCTCCGCCGTGAGGGGCTCACCGTCCGCCTCGGTCGCGATCCACGCCTGCCCCTCGAGCAGATCGTCCAGGGGGAGGTTCGTCGTGTAGCCGTCGTGGGTGCGCACCATGACGAAGTCGTAGGAGGTCTCGACGTCCTCGAACAGCCGGTCCACCGAGACGCCGCGCCATGCCATCCCCAGGCGCGACCAGTGGGTGACGCAGTGGATGTCGGTGCGGATGTCCTCGACGCCCACCTCGTGCAGGGTGCCCCAGTCCCAGCGGTGCTGCGCGCCCGTCTCCGTCGTGATCGAGAAGGACCACTCCTCCGGCGAGATGTCGGGCGTCGGGCCGGCCGTCAGGACGGGCCAGTCGTCGACGAGCGTCTGCCCCGGAGGCAGCCGAGGATCGCCCGTACCGCGCCGACCGCCGAACCCGCGATTGATGACCGCCATGGGAGATGCCTACCGCGTCCGCCGGGGTGCCGTCAACGAGGCGGCGGGCGCGTCAGTCGAGCAGCAGCGCCGGCTCCTCGAGCACCGAGGCGACGTCGGCGATGAAGCGGCTGATGCCGTCGCCGTCGATGACGCGGTGGTCGAACGAACCCGACACCGTCGTCACGAACCGCGGACGCACCTCGCCGTCCACCACCCATGGCTTCTGCCGGATCGTGCCCATGGCGATGATGCCGGACTCCCCCGGATTGATGATCGGGGTCCCGGCATCCATCCCGAAGACACCGATGTTCGTGATCGTGAACGTGCCGCCCTGCTGATCGGTCGGCGTCGTCTTGCCGTCGCGCGCCGTCACGGTGAGCTTCTCGAGCGCCCTCGCGAGGCCGCGCATGTTGAGGTCCTGCGCGTCCTTGATGTTGGGGACGAGCAGGCCGCGGGGCGTCGCCGCCGCGATGCCGAGGTTCACGTAGTGGCGCACGCGGATCTCGGCGCCGTTCTCGGTCTCGACCCACGCGGCGTTGATCATCGGCGTGCGGCGCAGTGCCCAGATGACGGCGCGCGAGAAGATCAGCAGCGGCGAGATCTTCACGTCGGCGAAGTCGGGCGAGGCCTTCAGCCGCTTGACGAGCTCCATCGTGCGGGTCGCGTCGACGTCGGTCCAGACCGACACGTGCGGCGCCGTGTACGCGCTCGAGGTCATCGCGTTGGCGGTGGCCTTGCGCACGCCCTTGACGGTGATGGCCTCTTCGCGGGCGTCCGCCGGTGGCGCCGACGGGGCGGGGACGGATGCCGCGGGTGCCGCGACGGGGATCGACAGCTCGCGCTCCTCGGGCAGCTCCGGCGTCGCGATGTTGCGGAAGACCGACGCCTGCTCGGCGTGACGGACGACGTCCTCGCGGGTCACCTCGCCGGCGGCGCCGCTCGGCGTCACGTCCGACAGGTCGACACCCAGATCGCGCGCGAGCTTGCGGATCGGGGGCTTCGCGACGACGCCGACCGCCTTCGTCACCGGCTTCTCGGCCGGCTTGCGGCGGCGCGACTTCACCTCACCCCCGGTGCCGTAGCCGACGAGCACCGAGCCACCGGGCTCCTCGGCGGGCTTCTCGCCGTGCTCGGAGCGGCCGATGTCGGCATCCGGCTGTCCCTGGCCCCCGGCGATCGTGATGATCGCGGCGCCGACCTCGACCGTCGCGCCCTCGGCGGCGAGGATGTCGCCCACCGTGCCGCTGAACGGCGACGGCAGCTCGACGAGCGACTTCGCCGTCTCGATCTCGACGAGGACGTCGTTGACGTCGACGCTGTCGCCGGGCGCGACGCGCCACTGCACGATCTCGGCCTCGGTGAGGCCTTCGCCGACGTCCGGCAGGTGGAAGGTCTGCGTGCTCATGTCATCTCCATCTCCGCGAGACTGCAGACGCGCGCCGAGACAGCGGGGTGACGCCGCAGTCTCGACGCACACGTGCAGTCTCGCGGATGTGTGGGGGTCGCGGGTAGGGAGGCATCGTCGGCGGAGTCAGTAGGCGAGGGCGCGGTCGACGGCCTCGAGGATGCGGTCCGCGTCGGGGAGGTACTGCCCCTCGAGCTTCGCGGGCGGGAACGGGACGTCGAAGCCCGAGACCCGGAGCACGGGCGCCTCGAGCGCGTAGAACGCGCGCTCCATGACGGTCGCGGCCACCTCGGAGCCGACCGACACGTTGCCGGGCGCCTCCTGCGCGTAGACCATGCGCCCCGTGCGGCGCACCGACTCGAGGATCGGCTCGTAGTCGATCGGCGACAGCGAGCGCACGTCGATGACCTCGCACGAGGTGCCCTCGCCCTCGGCGAGGGCGGCGGCCTGCAGGAGGGTCGTCACCATCGCACCGTGACCGACGAGCGTGACATCGGTGCCGCGGCGGACGACGCGGGAGGCGTGCAGCGGGAGCGCCCGCTCCGCGACATCCACCTCGCCCTTCATCCAGTACTTCGCCTTCGGCTCGAGGAAGATCACCGGGTCGGGCGAGGCGATCGCGTCCTGGATCATCCAGTAGGCGTCGTTCGGCGTCGAGGGCGACACGACCCGCAGACCCGGGGTGTGCGCGAAGTACGCCTCGGGGCTCTCCTGGTGGTGCTCGACGGCACCGATGTGCCCGCCGTAGGGGATGCGGATGACGAGGGGGAAGTTCGCGTGCCCCTCGTGCCGGTTCGCGAGCTTCGCGAGCTGCGTCGTGATCTGGTCGAAGGCGGGGAAGACGAAGCCGTCGAACTGGATCTCGATGACGGGACGGAACCCCGCCATCGCGAGGCCGATCGCGGTGCCGACGATCCCCGACTCGGCCAGCGGCGTGTCGAGCACGCGCTGCGGTCCGAACTCGGCGTGCAGGCCCTCGGTCACGCGGAAGACGCCGCCGAGCGGCCCGATGTCCTCGCCCATGAGCAGGACGTGGTCGTCCGCGGTCATCGCCGCGCGGAGGCCGGCGTTGAGCGCCTTCGCGAACGGCAGGGTCTGGATGTCGCTCACGCGTTCCCCTCCTCGAAGGATGCCTCGTACTCGGCGAGCCAGCGCTGCTGCTCCTGCACGAGCGGGTGGGCGTCGCCGTAGACGTGGTCGAACATGACGCCGGTGGGGATGTCGCCCAGGGCGTTCGTGCGCACGCGCACGTCGTCGGCGTAGGCGGCGGCTGCGGCATCCACCTCTTCGAAGAAGGATGCCGAGGCGCCCCGGTTCTGCAGGAAGGCCCGCATGCGCGCGATCGGGTCGCGGCGCAGCCACGACTGCTCCTCGTCGCTCGTGCGGTACTTGGTCGGGTCGTCGCTGGTCGTGTGGGCGCCCATGCGGTAGGTCAGCGCCTCGATCGCGCGGGGGCCGCCGCCGGCGCGCGCCTCGTCGAGGGCGACCCTGCTGACCGCGTAGCTCGCGAGGACGTCGTTGCCGTCGACGCGGACGGCGGGGATGCCGTAGCCGTCGCCGCGGCGGGCGAGCGGGACGCGCGACTGCGTCGAGACGGGGACCGAGATCGCCCAGTGGTTGTTCTGCAAAAAGAAGACCTGCGGCGTCCGGTAGCTCGCGGCGAACACCATCGCCTCGTGCACGTCGCCCTGGCTCGAGGCGCCGTCGCCGTAGTAGACGATGACCGCCTCGTCCTTCTCGGGGTCGCCGGTGCCGGTGCGCCCGTCGAAGACGAGGCCCATGCCGAGGCCCGTCGCGTGCAGGGTCTGCGCGCCGAGGACGAGCGTGTAGATGTGCGTGTTCTGGTGCTCGGCCGGGTTCCACCCGCCGTGGGTGAGCCCGCGCATCAGCCGGATGATGTCGATCGGGTCGACGCCGCGGGTCGTGACGACGACGTGCTCGCGGTAGGACGGGAAGACGTGATCGTGCGCGCGCGTCGCCCTCGCCGAGCCGACCTGCGCGGCCTCCTGTCCGAGGGACGGCGGCCACAGTGCGAGCTGGCCCTGACGCTGCAGGTTGGTCGCCTGCCGGTCGAAGGCGCGCACCACGACCATGTCGCGGTAGAACGTCTCGAGCTCGGTGTCGGTGAGGGCGTCGATCAGCGGCAGGTAGCGCTCAGCCGCGTCGGAGGGGTCGTACGAACCGTCGGCGGCGAGGACGCGGACGACGTCGGATGCTTCGGCCGGAGCCTCGAACGAGGGGGTCACCCTCCCACGCTAGACCCCGACGCATGAGCGGTTCTGCATGAGGTCGACAACGGATGCCGCGATTCGCCGTTCCCTCGGGACAAGCCGGCGTCGCGCGGCCCGGCATCCGCCCACCGTCCGCACTCGCCTGTCGCGAAGTGCGGAGCGCGGCGGCGTGTTGTGACAGGGGAAGGAGCGGCGGCGGCGACGGGGCGGCTTCAGCCGTGCTTCAGCGTGCGCACGCCACACTGGGCGCATGCGTGTTCTGGTGGTCGACGACGAGGTGCGCCTTGCGGACGGCGTGCGGCGCGGGCTCGAAGCCGAGGGGTTCGCCGTCGACGTCGCGCACAACGGCGTCGACGGGCTGTGGCGCGCCCGCGAGACGAGGTACGACGCGATCGTGCTCGACCTGATGATGCCGGGGATGAGCGGCTGGAAGGTCTGCGAGGCCCTCCGCGCCGAGGAGAACTGGACCCCCGTCCTCATGCTGACGGCCAAAGACGGCGAGTGGGACCAGGTCGACGCGCTCGACGCGGGCGCCGACGACTACGTCACGAAGCCCTTCTCGTACCCCGTGCTGGTCGCGCGGCTGCGGGCGCTCATCCGCCGCGGCGGCGTCGAACGTCCCGTGGCGCTCGAGGCCGGTGACCTGCACGTCGACCCCGCCGCCCGCCGCGTCCGCCGGGGCGACACGGCCGTCGAGCTGACCTCGCGCGAGTTCGCCGTGCTGCTGCACCTCATCCGCCACAAGGGCCAGGTCGTCTCCAAGCGCGACCTCATCGCGGGTGTCTGGGACGACGACTTCGACGGCGACCCGAACATCGTCGAGGTCTACGTCGGGCATCTGCGCCGCAAGCTCGACCGTCCCTTCGACCGGAACGCGATCGAGACCGTCCGCGGCGCCGGGTACCGACTGGCGGTCGACGGTGGCTGAGCGGATGCCGCGGGTCAGGTCGCTCCGCACGCGCATCACCGCCGCGGCGACCCTCATCGTCGCGGTCGTCATGGTCCTCGCCTCGCTGAGCTTCAGTGCCGTGCTCGGCGCGGAGATCCGCGGCGCGACGACCCGGACCGCCGAGACGCGGGCGGGGGAGATCGCCGTGCGCGTCGACGAGTTCGGGGTCGACGCCGTCGACGACCTCGACGACGACATCGTGCAGGTCGTCGACGGCGCGGGTACCGTCGTCGCCTCCTCGGACGACGCCCGCGCGGGAGCGCTGCCCGCCGACCGCGACGGCGAGACCGTCGTGTACGACGGCGAACGCGTCCTCGTCGTCGTGGCGGACGTCGACGACGGCGGCCGAGAAAGCGACGACGATGACGATGAGCCGTCCGCCGACGCGCGGGTGGTGCTGGCGGTGTCCGTCGAGGACGACGACGCGACCCTCGCCACCGCCGGGTGGCTGCTCGCGGCATCCACCCTGCTCGTCGTGCTCGTGGTCGCCGCCGTCACCTGGTGGGTCGTCGGCCGCGCCCTGCGGCCCGTCGAGCGCATCCGCCGCGAAGTCGACGAGATCACCGGCGACCGCCTCGACCGGCGCGTTGTCGAGCCGTCGTCGGGTGACGAGATCGCGGCCCTCGCCGGCACGATGAACCGCATGCTCGACCGGCTCGACGCGTCCGCCACCGCGCAGCGCAGGTTCGTGTCGGATGCCTCGCACGAACTGCGTTCCCCGCTCGCGACCATGCGTCAGCACGCGGAACTCGCCCGTGCGCACCCCGAGGCGACGACCCTCGACGACCTCGCCGAGGTCGTCACCGAGGAGGGGCTGCGGATGCAGGACCTCGTCGAGGGCCTGCTGGTGCTCGCCCGGCTCGACGAGCAGGCCCCCTCGCAGCGAGGTGTCGTGGACCTCGACGACCTCGCCCTCGCCGAGGTCTCGCGCCTGCGCGCAGCCGGAGTGAGCGTCGACGGTTCCGCCATCACGGCGGTGCAGGTCACGGGCGACGAACGTCTGCTCGGGCGGATCGCGCGGAACCTGGCCGACAACGCGGCCCGGCACGCGTCATCCCGGATCGCGGTGGGAGTCACCCGCGACGGCGCCGACGCGGTGCTGACGGTCGACGATGACGGCAGCGGCATCCCCGCCTCGGAGCGCGAGCGCGTGTTCGAGCGCTTCGTGCGCCTCGACGAAGGACGGGCGAGGGATGCCGGGGGCAGCGGCCTCGGCCTCTCGATCGTCGCCGGCGTGGTGCGGGCCTCGCGAGGCACGGTGACGGTGGACGAATCGCCGCTGGGCGGCGCGCGCTTCACGGTCCGGCTGCCCGCCGCGGACTGAGGGCGGCGAGGGCGCTCAGGCAGGAGCGCTCAGTCGGCGTGCTCGGGCGGCCAGACCACCGCGAACCGTTCGAAGACGATCTCGTCGTCCTCGGACCACTCCGCGCCGCGGGCGGCGGCGACCCGCGTGAAGTAGCGGCGGTGCTCGCGCTGCCAGCTCTCGAGGGAGCGATCGTCCTCGCCCTCGTCGAACGCGAAGGCCGCGTCGGCGCTCGCAAACGGGCCGACGCGCAGTTCGGTGCTGCGGATGATGATGCGCGGCGCGCCGGTGCCGTCGCACGCGATCCAGTGCGAACCGATCCGCGGCAGCTGGTCGCCGTGCTCGAAGAACTCCGCGACCAGTTCGGAGGTCGCCCGCTTCGGGCCGTTCAGCACGGCGTCGAGCAGCTGATCGGCCAGTCGCGGGCTGTCGCCGAAGTGCTCGACGGTGTACTCCGGGCCTGCTGCCGCGGCAGCGGGATGCGCGGCGCGGTAGTCGGCCCACATCCGATCGGCGGTGTCACGATCGAGGGGGAAGGCGGCGGAGGAGAGACTTTCGGACATCCCACGATCCTGGCATCCCGGCATCCTGAAGACCGCTTCAGGTCGCTTCAGGTGGGCTTCAGTGCCCGCTCGGCACTCTGGGTGCATGAGCGAGAACACCACCACCCCCGACCCGTCCACCCCCACCCAGCCGTACACGCCCGCCGCCGAGCCGGCGGCGGACAAGCCCGCGAAGCGGCGCGGCCGCACCGCGCTGATCGCCGGTGGCGCAGCGCTCGGCGCACTCTTGCTCGTCGGCGGCGGCGTCGCGATCGGCTCCGCGCTCGACGACGACGACGACCGCCTGGACGGCGTCGCCGTCAGCCAGCGGGGCGCGGCCGACGGCGCGCAGGACACCGCCGCCGGAACGCAGGGCGAGGCCGACGCCACGCGCGTCGACGACAGCGACGACGATGCGTCCGACGTCGACGACGACACCGCGGCGACGACCGCGTCCGGCGAGTTCGGTGCGTCCGACGCCGCTGCGCTCGACGGCATCGCGAAGGCTGCGCAGGGCGTCGCCGACGGCGAGCCGACCGCGATCGACGCGAACCGCGACGGCAGCTGGGACGTCACCCTGACGGGTGCCGACGGGTCCGAGACCGAGGTCCTCGTCGATGCGGACGGCCAGGCGGTCGTGCGCGAGACGGAAGGACCCGACGCCGACGACCGGGCGCCGCAGAACGTGCTCGACACCGCCACGCTGCAGGCCATGGTCGACGCGGCCCTCGCGGAGCAGCCCGGGCGCATCATCGACATCGACGCCGACGACGACAACCGTTCCCCGTTCGACGTGTCGATCCTCACGGGCGACCGTCAGATCGTGGAGGTCACCCTCGACGCGTCCGGCACGGTGCTGAAGACCGAACTCGACGACTGAGCGGATGCCGCCCCGCGGCATCCGTGACAGGGCGCGGACCTTCCGGGGTCCGCGCCCTGTCGTGCGTTCGCGAGGAGATGTCGGTTCGAGAGGAGGCATCCGCTCGAACCGGTCCTCGGGAACCTCCATCTCCTCGCGAAGCGACGGATCAACACCGCGAAGCGACGGCGCGCGAGCCTCACGCCGCCGGGATCACCCCGCGGCGCGCCAGGTCGCCGAGCCACGCGAGGCTCGGCTTGGGCGTGCGGGCGAAGGTCTCGTGGTCGACGTGGATGAGCCCGAACGTCGGACGGTACGAACCCCACTCGTAGTTGTCGAGCAGCGACCAGTGCAGGTACCCCCGCACGTCGAGGCCGTCGCGGAGCGCGGCCGAGACCCCCTCGAGCGCGCCGGTCGTGTAGTCGATGCGCCGGGTGTCGTCGGCCGTCGCCATGCCGTTCTCGGTGACGATCATGGGGATGCCGCCGGTCACCTCGTGGGTGTGGCGCAGCGCGTGGCCGAGGGCCTCGGGGTAGTACTCCCAGCCGGTGAGGGTGCGCTCGACGTCGTCGGGGAAGGGCACCGGACCGTCGGGGCCGATGATCGTCCGCAGGTAGGACTGCACGCCGATGAAGTCGTCGTCGCGGGCCTGCTCGAGGTAGTAGTCCTCGCGCCAGTAGCCCCACTCGTCGCGCTCCTTCTCGTACCCCGGCACCGCCTGGTACACCTGGTTCGCGACCGACCACCCGCTCTTCACGTGGCCGAGCCCCGACAGCACCTCGCGCGAGGCGTGGTGCGCCTGCGCGATGACCTGCGCGACGTGCGGCGACGGCCCGGGGAAGTTGACGCCCTGCTCGGTGTCGATCTTCGCCTCGGTCTGGTTGACCATCATGTTGGGCTCGTTGATCGTGACGACGTACTCGACGTCGTCGAGGATGCGGGTCGCCGTCTCGGTGTACCGGCGGAACCGGTCGACGACGTCGTCGGCGTACCAGCCGCCGTCGCGGCCCTGCCAGCGCGGCACGGTGAAGTGGTGCAGCGTCACGAACGGGGTGATGCCGGCATCCCGGCACGTG
The DNA here is from genome assembly GCF_001644225.1 of Microbacterium oleivorans. GTDB lineage: Bacteria > Actinomycetota > Actinomycetes > Actinomycetales > Microbacteriaceae > Microbacterium > Microbacterium gawkjiense. The sequence goes on from NZ_LSTV01000002.1 coordinate 230,889, forward strand.
TCGATCATGCGCCGGTAGTGGTCGAGCTGCGCCCGCGAGACGATCCCCTTCTCGGGTTCGATCCGCGCCCACTCGATCGAGAAGCGGTAGGTGTCCAGGCCCGCCTCGGCGAGCAGGCGGATGTCCTCGGGGTAGCGGTGGTACGAGTCGCAGGCGTCTCCGGAGGGTTCCTCCACGGTCGTGTCGGGCGCGTGCTCGAACTCCCAGTGCGCCGTGTTCACGTTGCCGCCCTCGATCTGGTGCGCGGCGGTCGCGGCGCCCCAGAGGAAGCCCTCGGGCGCGGGGGTCGTCGGTCCGGTGTGCGTCGTCATGCGCGGGTCCTTTCATCGGATGCCGCGGGTGCCGCGGCGGGGGTCTGGTCGAGCTCGACGACGGCGCAGCCGAAGGCGTCGAGGTGGAGGGCGTCGCCGGACAGGCGCGCGGCGTATCCGTGGAGCAGGCGGCCACCGGCATCCGTCACCGTCCGCGGCGTCCGCGACGGGTTGAGCGCCACCAGCAGGGAGCCGCCCCGCACGTAGGTGAAGGGGTACGCGGTCGTCCGCACCTCGACGTCGGCGCGGGCCGACAGCCGCGGGTCGGTGCGGCGCAGCGCGATCGCCGCGCGGACGAAGCTCAGGAGCGAGTCGGGGTCGTCGCGCTGGTCCGCGACGGTCGGCCGCGCCGGGTCGGGGTCCTCGGGCAGGTACCGCGAGGGGTGGATGCCGTCGCCCACCTCGCCCCACTGCATGGGCGTCCGCGACCCGGCGCGCTCGTAGCGCGGTCCGAGCGAGGAGCCTTCGTGCGGCGAGAGCCCGGGGAGGTACCGCATGCCGATCTCGTCGCCGTAGTAGACGGACGGCATCGCCGGCCAGGTGAGGACGAGCAGGAGCGCGGGGCGGGCCTGCTCGGCGTCGCGGGGGCCGCTGACCATGCGTGTGAAGTCGTGGTTCGCCGTCGGGAGCCCGACGACGCCGCCGCGGCCGTCGCGCTCGATCGCGTCGGCGGCCTCCCGCCACGCGGCGACGAAGTCCGCCGCGTCACCCGTGCCGTCGGCGCCGGCCCACACCTCGGTCTGGTTCCACGCCTCGTGCACGGTGCCGGCGTTGTCGTTGAAGAGGGACTTGAGCGGCCAGCCGTCGCTGTCGCCGCCGAACTGGAGGAAGAAGTCGCTGTGGAAGCCCGCCGGGACCGCCCGCGCCGGGTCCCCCCATTCGGACAGGAGCACCCGGCCCGGGTGGGTGGCGTCGAGCCGGGATCGGATCCCGTTCCAGAGCTTCGCCGTCTCGACGTGGCCGGGGTCGTCCTTCACGAGCGAAGCGGCCATGTCGACCCGGAACCCCTGCACCCCGCGGTCGTACCAGCGGCGGATGATGTCGACGAGGGCGTCGCGGTTCTGCCGCGGCCCGTCGGCGTCGACGGGCTGCCGCCAGGGCTCGTCGGCGGCGGGTCGCGCGTACCCGAAGTTCAGCGCGGGCTGGAAGGCGAAGAAGTTCGGCTTGTAGAAGCCGCCGCGCGGGCCGGGAACCGGCTCGAACCCCTCGGCGGCGCGGTCCGAGAAGACGTACCGATGATCGGTGTTGTCGGCGATCGCCGCCTGGAACCAGGGATGCCGGTCGGACGTGTGCCCGGCCACGAGGTCGAGCAGGACGGCGATGCCGCGTCGGTCGGCTTCGGCGATCAGCCGGTCGAGGGCGGCATCGCCTCCGTAACGCGGGTCGACGTGATCGAAGTCCGCGACGTCGTACCCGGCGTCGCGCATGGGCGAGACGAAGCAGGGGTTGATCCACACGGCGTCGACGCCCAGCCAGGACAGGTGGTCGAGGCGGCCCGCGAGCCCGTCGAGATCGCCGATGCCGTCACCGTCGGCATCCGCGAAGCTCTGCGGATACACCTGGTACAGCACGATCCGATCGAGGCGATCGGCGAGGGTCGATGACGGCATCCCTCATCCTCCTTCTGCGTCGTTGCAGGTCATGTAACCGGTTACCACGGGGACTGTACCCGATGTATCCGGTTACATCCAGGCCGGTCGCACGTCGCCACCCACGCGGTGTCGGCCGTCGGTGCCACCATGCTCACGTGCCCGATGCCCTGCCCTCGCGCTGCCGCCTCTGCGGCGGCATGATCGGCGAGCGCCGCGATGACGCCTGGTACTGCACGCGCTGCGGGTGGCGGCTGGGCGACGCCCCCGACCCCGACATCCCGCCGCCGCGGATCGACGTGGTCTACTACCTGCGGTACCGCGACCGCGTGAAGATCGGCACGTCGGCGACGCCGCGGCGCCGGTTGGCCGCGATCATGCACGACGAGCTGCTGGCCTTCGAACCGGGCGACCGCGCTCTGGAACAGCAGCGACACCGCGAGTACGCCGAGCTTCGCGAGGGCGGCGAATGGTTCACACTGACCGGGGCGCTCACGGCGCACATCGACGCCGTGCGAGAGCGCATCGGCGACCCGTGGGCGGCCTACGACCGCTGGCTCGGCGACGCGTTCCGACGCCGATCCTCGTAGGCGGCCAAAAGTTCTACCACACGACGCTTGTCCCCCGAAAGGGGGACAAGAACGTCTCCCAACATGAGTAGATTCTCACGTGCTGTAGGACCACCATTTGGGGAGCTGGTTAGCCCGCACTCGGTTTGGTCTCTGGGGGACAAAGGCGATTCCGCATGCGGGCCCCGCTGCAGCACCATGACCCGGCTGGGGTCCGGGGGAGACCCCCCTCCAGCCGGGTCTCACCCCTTCCGCTCGGGCGGATGCACGCGTATCGTCGCGGGCAACCCAGCCCCGGGTCGTCCGCGCGGAATCGCGTCTCCCCTGTCACGGCGACGCATTCGGGAGCCCCGGGCCGTCGAGCCGACCTCCCCCCGCGGTTCGGGCCCGGGGACTCCTCCCGCAGTCAGGCGCGGACCGCGGCGGTGATGCGCGCGACGACGGCATCGACGTCGGCGGCGGCACCACCGGCATCCGCGTCGTAGAGGAACTCGGTCCGCCCGCGACGCACCCCGCAGTAGTCGAGGATGCCGGTCTCGATCTGGGTCGCAAAGGCGCGATCGTATCCGCGCCGCTCGTAGAGCGCGGCATCCGAGCCCGCGACGGGCACGAGGTGCACCGTGAGTCTGCCGAGTCCGGGGCGGATGCCGCCGCCTTCGCCGACGCCGAAGGCCCACCCGTTCGCGAACACCCGATCGATCCAACCCTTGAGGAGGGCGGGCATCGACCACCAGAACACCGGGAAGACGAGCACGAGATGGTCGGCGCGGTCGATGCGGGCCATCTCGGCGGCGACGTCCGCGGGGTACTCCCCCGCCACGGCGTACGCGTGCCGATCGGCCAGGGTGAAGCGGGGGTCGAAGCCCTCGGCCGCGAGATCGGCGACCTCGGCCTCGCCCGCCGGCAGAGCGGCGGCGAGGCGGTCGGCGACGTGGTGAGTGAAGGACCGCGGATCCGGGTGCGCGACGACGAGGAGGGAGCTCATCCCTCCATTCTGCGGGCGCAGGGTCTTGATGTAACCGGTTACCAGCGCTACAGTCGCTCGATGTATCCGGTTACATCGCCGGATCCCGATCTCACGAGGAGGTGACGGAGGGACATGACGACCCATGACGCGCAGACCCCCCGGTCGCGCACCCGCTCGCACGGCGGCAGCTCCCGCCCCACGATCCGCGACATCGCACGGGCCGCGGGCGTCTCGGTCGCAACGGTGTCGCGCGTGACGCACGACGACCCCCGCGTCGCCGGCGAGACCAAGGACCGCGTCCGCGAGGCGATCGACCGCCTGGGATACACCCCCTCGTCCCTCGGCCGCGCCCTCTCGTATCAGCGCACCAACACCCTCGGCATCGTCCTCCCGGGCCTCGGCGGCCCGTACTTCGCCGCCCTCATCGAGGGCGCGGAGTCGGTCGCCGTCGAGCGCGGCGTCGCGATCAACGTCCTCGGAACCCACCTGCGCCCCGACGCCGTGGCCTCCGTCCGCCAGCTCGCCGAGCGCACCGACGGACTCATCATCGCCGGAGGGACGGTGCCGGATGCCGAGATCGCCCGACTCGCGGCATCCGGACGCGTCGTCGTGGTCGCCGGCGAGAGCGAGGACGCTCCGGCGGTGCTGACCGACGGACGCAGCGCCGCCGCAGAACTCACCCGCCACCTCATCGAGGTGCACGGCCACCGCCGGCTCTCGTTCGTCGGCGAGCCGGCCGGATCGCCCGACACCACGCTGCGCTACGAAGGCTTCCGGGACGCCCTGCGCGAGGCGGGGCTCGACGAGGCCGGCGAGCCGCTGCGCTACGGACTCGACGTCCGCAGCGGCGCCCTCGCCGCCCGGCAGGTGCACGAGAGCGCGCTGCCCGATGCGCTCGTCTGCGCGAACGACGAGCTCGCGATCGGTCTGCTCGCGACACTGCCCGGCCTCGGCCACCGCATCCCGCAGGACGTCGCGATCACCGGCTTCGACGACCAGTCGCTCGCCGAGATCGCGTCGCCCCGGTTGACCACGGTGCACCAGCCGGTCGCCGAGCTCGGCGCGCGCGCCGCCGCCGGCGCCCTCGGCGAGACCCTCGACCCGCGGACGGTGCTGCCGACCCGGCTCGTGATCCGCGAATCCTGCGGATGCGCCGCCGACCCCGAGGCGATCACCGACTGAGACCCGGGCGCGGAGCGCCCCACACCCGAGGAACGAGGAGGTTCCGATGAGAAAGCGCACGAGAGTCGCGGCGAGCGCCGCCCTGGTGTCCGCGCTGCTGGCGACGTCCGCCTGCGCGAACATCGGGCTCGAGCCGGCACCGCCGGCGGCAGAGGGCATGATCGCGGAGATCCGGATGCCGTCCGAGGCGTCCGGCTCGGTGCAGGGCATCCTGAACTACAACTGGCTCTCGCCGAACGCGACCGTGCAGACCTGGCTGTTCGAGCCGCTCATGATCCGCGACCGGTTCACGTGCGAGGCGATCCCGTGGCTCGCCACCTCCTACGAGTGGCCGACACCGGACCGCATGGTGCTGACGCTGCGCCAGGGCGTGGAGTGGAGCGACGGCGAGCCGTTCACCGCCGACGACGTCGTCTACACGTTCATGGTCGGCAAGGAGTTCCCCGCCGCCGACCGCGCCGGCATCTGGGGTGAGTACTTCGGCGCGCCGGCCGAGAGCGTGACCGCCCTCGACGACCACACGGTCGAGATCCGGTTCACGGGTGCGGCGGTGCCGAAGACCGACGGCATCCTCTCGACGATGAAGATCCTGCCCGAGCACATCTACGCGGAGCAGGGCGACCCCACCCTCTTCGTCGACACGGTCGGAGTCGCGACCGGACCCTTCATGCCGAAGGACTACAACGGTCGCCGACTCGTCCTGGAGCGCAACCCGAACTACTGGAACGCCGACGAGGTCAAGATCCAGCAGATCTCGATGGAGGGCCAGTACGACGCCAACTCCGGCGCGCTGAAGCTGCGCGGCGGTGCGCTCGATCTGTACCGCGGCGACATCCCGAACCCGAACCGTTCGGTCGTCGCACCCGACCCCGAGAACGCGCACTTCTTCTACCCGCCGGACGCGACCACGGTGCTCGCGATCAACAACGAGCGGCCCGTGCTGAACGACCCGAAGTTCCGTGAGGGACTGGCGTACGCGATCGACCGCGAGGCGATCACCGAGCGCGCGACGTTCGGGATCATGGAGCCCGCCAGCCAGACGATGCTCCTGCTCCCCTTCCAGGAGCAGGACCTCCCCGAGAAGTGGCAGGGCGACAAGGCCTACATCCCCTACGACCCCGACAAGGCGAACGAACTGCTCGACGCCGCCGGCTACGAGCGCGGCGCCGACGGGTGGCGCGTCGACGCCGAGGGCAAGCCGCTCTCGTTCGTCTTCAGCGTGCAGGCCGGCTGGATGGACATCATCGCGATGGCCGACGTGATCGTCCGCAACGCCAAGGACGTCGGTGTGCAGATCAAGATGGTCACCACCGACCCGAACGCGGTCGACGGGATGCAGCGCTCCGGTGACTTCGACATGGTCGTCGACTTCGTCGGCGGCGGATGCCAGCGCTCGAGGGACCTCGGTGCGCGACTGCAGTCGTCGCAGATCTCGAAGGACAAGGAGCTCCTCCTCAACCGCGCCCGCTACTCGGATCCCGAGATGGACGCGCTCGTCGACGAGTGGTCGAACACGACCGATCCCGCCCGCGCGAAGGAGATCGAGGCGGAGGTCATCGACGTCTTCATGACGGAGTTCCCCTACATCGCCCTGCAGTACGCGCCGAACCGGCTCATCTACCGCACCGAGAACGCGGTGGGCTGGCCGAGCGACGAGAACCCCTACCCCGTCGACCAGCTGATCCGGATCGCGCCGGAACTGCGGCCGCCGGGGGATGCCGCGGCATCCACCTCTTCGGAGAAGGACTGACCGATGGTGTACTACGCACGCAAGACGGGCTACTTCCTGCTCACCCTGTGGGCGGCGATCACGCTGAACTTCATCATCCCGCGGCTGCAGCCCGGTGACCCCGCCGAGATCATGGTGACCCAGCTCACCGGTCGCGGCGAGGTGGACCCCGCGCAGGTCGCCGCGATCCGGACGATGCTCGGCTACGGCGACGACAACGTGTTCGTCGCGTACTGGCAGTACCTGCAGCAGTTGGCCGCGGGCGACCTCGGCATCTCGTTCACGTACTTCCCCGCCCCGGTCATCGAGGTGCTGGGCAAGGCGCTCCCGTGGACGCTCGTGCTCGTCGGGTTGACGCAGATCCTGTCGTTCTTCGTCGGCACCCTGCTCGGCGCGATCGCCGCGTGGCGGCGCAACAGCCGGTTCGACGCCACGATCTCGGTCGGCTCGACCTTCGTCGGCAACCTGCAGTCGGTGTGGATCGCGCTCATCATCGTGTTCCTCTTCGCCTACTCGCTGGGCTGGTTCCCCGCGACGGGCGGGTACGGCTATACCGACCCGGGAACCCCCGAGCACGTCGCCGACGTGATCGCCCACGGCTTCCTGCCGGCGCTCACGCTCATGGTGACCGCGCCGATCGGCTTCATCCTGTCGATGCGCAACACGATGGTGCAGGTGCTCGGCGAGGACTACATCCGCCTCGCCTCGGCCGCCGGCCTCAAGGAGCGCACCCTCGCCCTCGGCTACGCCGCCCGCAACGCGCTGCTGCCTGTCATCACCGGTTTCGCGCTCTCGCTCGGTGTGCTCATGGGCGGGTCGATCCTCATCGAGACCGTCTTCGACTACCCCGGCATGGGCCGGCTCATGGGTGAGGCCACGAGCAACCGCGACTTCCCGCTCATGCAGGCGATCCTGCTCGCGACGATCGTCATCGTCCTCACGGCGAACTTCATCGTCGACCTCATCTATCCGCTCATCGACCCGCGCGCCCGCCGGGCGTCGGTCTGAAAGCCGGGTGACCCCTCATGGCTCCTGAAGAGACCCCCCTCCCGCAGCCGGCGTCGATGCCGCAGCCGGCGGGCGGCGCCCTGCCCGATCGCACCGAGCCGGTGCGGACGTTCCGGCGCCGCATCACCGAAGCGGATGCCTCGACGAAAGAGGTCGTCGCGGTCGTCCGGCCGCCGCGCTGGTACCAGGTCATCTGGTCGAGCAAGAAGGCGCGTGTCGGCATCGTCATGCTGGCGGTGTTCGCGCTCATCGCGATCCTCGCGGACGTGCTGACCCCGTACAGCCCGACCGACGCGTCCTTCGCGCCCTCGCAGGACCCGAGCTGGGCCCACTGGATGGGGACCAACACGCTCGGCTACGACATCGGCACGCAGCTCGTCCACGGCACGCGCCTCTCGTTCGCGATCGGCGTGCTCGGCGGCCTCGCGACGATCGTCATCGCCATCGTCGTGGGACTGCTCGCGGGGTACCGCGAGGGCAGCGCGCTCGACGACGTGCTCTCGTTCGCGACGAACCTGGCCCTCGTCATCCCGGTCCTGCCGCTCATGATGGTGATCGTCGCGTACAGCGAGACGCGCGGCCTCGCGCTCCTCGTCTTCGTCATCGCGATCACCAGCTGGGCGGGTGCCTCGCGCGAGATGCGCTCGCTCATCATCTCGATGCGCAACCGCGACTACGTGACGGCCGCCCGCTTCGGCGGCGACGGCATGCTGCGCGTCGTGTTCCGCGAGATCATGCCGAACATGTCGTCCCTGATCGTCTCGGGGTTCATCGGGGCGGCCACCGCGGCCATCGCCGCCGAAGCCGGCCTGTCGTTCATGGGCTTCGGCGATCCCAACACCGTGAGCTGGGGACAGATGCTCGCGCAGGCCAACGCCAACGGCGCCCTCGTGCAGGGACTGTGGGTGTGGCTCGTCGCGCCCGGTGTCATGCTCGCGCTCCTCATGACGTCGCTGACGTTCGTGAACTTCGGCGTCGACATGCTGAGCAACCCGCACCTGCGCGAAGAGGAGGAGGAGTGATGACCACTGCGGCATCCGTTCTCTCGGTCGAGAACCTGTCGGTGCAGTACCGTCCCAAGGTCGGCGCCGCCGTCGAGGCGGTGAAGAACGCGTCCCTGCAGGTCGCGCCGGGCGAGTTCGTCGGCCTCGCCGGCGAGTCCGGCTCGGGCAAGACGACCTTCGCGCAGGCGGTGCTGAAGCTGCTGCGTAGCCCTGGGCGCATCACCGGCGGCACGATCCGCTGGGGCGACCAGGACGTTACCGACCTCTCGGGCGACGACCTGCGCCCGTACCGCTGGTCGTACGTGTCGACGGTGTTCCAGTCGAGCATGAACTCGCTCAACCCGGTCGTCCGCGTGCGGCGCATGTTCGAGGACGTCATGCACGAGCACACCGACTTCAGCGACGAGAAGATCCGCGAGCGCTGCGAGGAGCTGTTCGACCTCGTCAGCGTCGACACGCGCTTCCTCGGCATGTACCCCCACGAGCTCTCGGGCGGGATGCGGCAGCGCGTGAACCTCGCCCTCGCCCTGGCGCTGCAGCCGCAGCTCGTGCTGTTCGACGAGCCTACGACCGGACTCGACGTCGTCGTGCAGAAGTCGATCCTCGACAAGATCCGCGAACTGCAGGAGCGCGAGCGCTTCGGCGCCGTGCTCATCACCCACGACATGGGCACCCTGCTGGACTTCTCGGACCGCGTCGCCGTCATGTACGAGGGCGAGATCGTCGAAGACATCGCGGCGACGGATGCCGTGAGCCCGGGCCCGCGGCATCCGTACTCCATCCACCTCGTCGGCTCGTACGCCGAGCTGCTCGGCGAGGACGTGCCCGGCTACACCGGCGCCGAGCTCGAGGAGCCCGAGGAGGTGTCGCAGGAGGCTCCCGTGCAGGGGCGGACGGTGCTCGAGATCGAGGACCTCGGCCGCCGGTTCGCGAAGCGGCAGGGGATGAAGACCGAGCACGTCGACGCCGTGAAGGACGTCTCGTTCACGCTGCGCGAGGGCGAGGTGACGGCGCTCGTCGGACAGTCCGGCTCGGGCAAGTCGACGATCGCGCGCATCCTCACCCGCATCGACGTGCCGTCGTCGGGGTCGGTGCGTTACGCCGCCAAGGCGGACGGGCAGATGCACGACATCGCATCGCTGCGCGGCAAGGTCGCGCGGGAGTACCGCCGCAACGTGCAGTACGTCTTCCAGGACCCCTACGCCGCGCTCAACCCGACGCTCACCGTCGGGTACTCGCTCGCGCGACCGCTCGTGAACTTCCTGCACGTCGGGCGGCGCGAGGCGATCGAGCGCTCGGCGAGCCTGCTCGAAACGGTCGGGCTCACGCCGGCGGGGCGCTTCATCGGGCGCCTCCCGCACGAGCTCTCGGGCGGTCAGCGCCAGCGCGTCGTCATCGCCCGCGCCCTCGCCGCCGAGCCGCGGCTCGTCATCGCGGACGAGCCGATCGCGAGCCTCGACGTGTCGATCCGCGCCGAGATCCTCGAGGTGCTGCAGTCGCTCGTCGCCGACCACGGCGTCGGGATGCTGTACATCACCCACGACCTGCTGTCGGCGAAGAGCCTCGCGAACCACGCGCTCGTGCTCAAGGACGGCGAGCTCATCGAGTCCGGCCCCGCCGAGCAGGTGATCGAGAACCCGCAGGCCGCCTATACGCGGCAGCTGCTCGACGCGATCCCCAACCCCTTCGAGAAGAGGTCCGCCGCATGACGCTCCCCGCCGTGGAGACCCTGCCCGCCGACATCCGCGAACTCACCGAGACGGAGGTGGATGCCTCGATCCGCTGGCTCTGGCGGTTCTCGACACCCTCGGGCCCGGGATGCGGACTCGTGCTCGACCGCGACGACCTGCCGGACGTCGCCACCGTCGCGGCTACCGGCTTCGCGCTCGCGGCGTGGTGCGTGGGTGTCGAGCGCGGCATCCTCGACCGCACCGAGGTGCTCGAGCGCGTGCGCGGCACGATGCGGACCCTCGAGCGGACGGTGCCCGAGAAGAACGGGTTCCTCGCGCACTTCGTCGACGCCGCGACCGGCGAGCGGCAGGGACGGTCGGAATACTCGACCATCGACACGACCCTCGCCCTGTGCGGCGCGGTGGTCGCGGCATCCTTCTTCGACGACGCCGACGTGTCGGCCGCGGTGGATCGGATGCTGGCGCGCATCGACTGGAACTGGCTGGCGGCGACGGGGGCGGATGGGCGGACCGTGCTGCGCATGGCCTGGGTCGGCTCGGCCGGCGACGACTACGCCGAGGGCGCGGACGAGTCCGGGTTCGTGAGCGCGTGGAGCATGACCGCGGAGCAGTTGACGATGTACCTGCTCGCCGCCGGGCACCCGGACGTCACCCCGGAGCGCGCGCAGGCGCTGTGGGACGGGTTCGACAAGCCCGTCGGATCGTACGGCGGCCACGAGTGCGTGTACGAGCCCGGCGGGACGCTGTTCACGTACCACTTCCCTCTCGCGTTCTACCCGTTCCAGCGGGTGCGCGACAAGGACGGGCGGGACTGGTGGGCGAACTCGCGCGAGGCGTCGCTCGCGTCGCAGGCGTGGTGCGCCGACCAGTCCGGCACGTGGCGGACCTTCGCGGCGGGGCTGTGGGGTCCGGCGGCGGGGCTCGGACCCGGCGGGTACGTCGTCAACGGCGCGCGGCCCGCGGCGCACGAGCCGCGGAACGACGGCACGATCCCACCGGTGTCGCTGTTCGGCGCGCTGCCGCTCGCGCCGGATGCCGTGGCACCCGCGCTCCGCGTGCTGCGCGACGAGCACCCGGGCGCCTGGAACGAGTGGGGCGCGACCGACGGCATCAACCTCGAGGGCGACGAGCCCTGGTACGCGCCGCCTCGCTACGGCCTGAACAAGGGCGCGACGGCGCTGCTGGGCGCCGCGGCGCTCGGGTCGACCCTGGTGTGGGATGCCTTCTCGCGGCATCCGTGGATCGCCCGCGGCGCGGACAAACTCGGCTTCTGCGAGGCGTAGACGGCGTCCCGCCTTCCCCTGTCACAACACGCCGTGCGATGCCGCGGTTCGTGACAGGGGAGCGGGGGTCAGCCGCGGTCGAGGAAGACGCCGATGCGATCGCCGTCCAGGACGAATTGGAGGGCGCGACCCTCGGGGAGGTCGGCGTCAGGCGCGCCGGGCCCGCGCAGCGGAATGACCGCTGTCGCACGGAACGCGCCCACGGAACACCCGCCCCACACGTTTCCGTCGAATCCCCATGACTCCGGGTTGAACTCGTCGGGGCTGGGGATGAGGGCGGTCTCGACCGCGTTGAAGCAATGCTCGCTGGCGCCTCCCGTGCCGCTTCCGAAGCCGTACGAGGAGACGAAAAGTGTGAGACCTCGGTACTCGTAGACGGGCGCTCCCTCCACCAGCCCGAAGAACCCGTCCGGGATTTGCACGGGAGCGCCGGGCGTGAGCGTTTCGATCTGGGCGGCGCCGTCGGAGGTCGGCACGGGAGCGAAAGCGACCGCGGCGTAGGTGACGCCGGCTGCGAGTGACGCCGCGGCGAGGACGGACGCGATCCACAGCGCTCGGCGCATGCGCGGGCGTCGCCAGAAGGGTGGTGACGGCTCGGCGACGGGCACCGCGCTCGCGGCGGTCGCGGTCGGCGCGGCATCCTCCTCCTCCCGCGGATCGACCGCAGGTTCCTCGACGTCGGCCTCGTGTGGGACCGGGCGCGCGGCGTCTTCGAGCTCGGCGAGACGCTGCTGCGCCGCGGGATCGAGGTGGATGTCGGCGGCCGGCCCGTAGGCGCGGGCGCGCAACGTGCTCAGTTCCTCGTCGACCGGGCGCCCCACAGGAGCATCGTGGCACACCGCCCGTATCGGTTTCCGTCGCGCGCGCAAGGGCGGGCACGTCCGTCGCGCACCGGCGTACCCTCGAACCTCATGAGCACTACCGGGACCATTCCTGCGGACGCCTTCTCGATCAAGAGCCCTTACGGCCGACGAGCGATCGGCCTATCGGTGGCCGCCGCGGTCGGCGGCTTCCTCTTCGGATTCGACTCGTCCGTCATCAACGGCGCGGTCGACTCCATCGAGTCGAACTTCGACCTGAACAGCGTCCTCACCGGCTTCGTCGTCGCCGTCGCCCTGCTCGGCTGCGCCGTCGGCGCGGTGCTGGCAGGCGGTCTCTCCGACCGCTGGGGGCGCCTGAAGACGATGATGCTCGGCGCCGTCATGTTCCTGGTGTCGTCCATCGGATCGGGCCTGACCTTCAGCGTCCCCGACCTCATCGTGTGGCGTGTGATCGGCGGTATCGGCATCGGCATCGCCTCGGTCGTCGCCCCCGCCTACATCGCCGAGATCGCGCCGCGGCAGATCCGCGGCAGCCTCGCGTCGCTGCAGCAGCTGGCGATCACGCTCGGCATCTTCGCCGCGCTCCTCTCCGACGCCGTGCTCGCGAACACCGCCGGCGGCGCGTCGGAGCAGCTGTGGCTCGGCCTCGAGGCGTGGCGCTGGATGTTCCTCGTCGGCATCGTCCCGGCGGCGGTCTACGGCATCCTCGCCTTCACCATGCCCGAATCTCCGCGCTACCTCCTCGCGAAGGGGCGCAACAACGAGGCCCGCGAGATCTTCGCGCGACTCGTGCCCGAAGCCGACCTCGACAAGTCCGTCAACGAGATCCGGGGCGCCATCGACGAGGACCGCAAGACCAAGGGCGCCTCGCTACGCGGCCCGGTCCTCGGCCTGCAGGGCATCGTCTGGGTCGGCATCATCCTGTCGACGTTCCAGCAGTTCGTCGGCATCAACGTGATCTTCTACTACTCGACCACCCTCTGGAAGGCGGTCGGCTTCGACGAGAGCAACTCGCTGCTCATCAGCGTGATCACCTCGGTCACCAACGTCGTCGTGACCCTCATCGCGATCTGGCTCGTCGACCGTGTCGGCCGCAAGCCGATCCTGCTGACCGGTTCGGTGCTCATGACCCTGTCGCTCGCGGCCATGGCGCTCGCGTTCGCCTTCGCGGTCACCGTCGACGGCGAGGTCTCGCTGCCCGGCGCGTGGGGGCCGGTCGCGCTCATCGCGGCGAACCTGTTCGTCGTCGGATTCGGCGCCTCGTGGGGCCCGCTCGTGTGGGTGCTGCTCGGCGAGATCTTCCCCAGCCGCATCCGCGGCAAGGCCCTCGGCGTCGCCGCCGGCGCGCAGTGGATCGCGAACTTCCTCATCACGGTGTCGTTCCCCGCGATGTCGAGCTGGTCGCTGCCCCTCACCTACGGCATGTACGCGCTGTTCGCGGCTCTGTCGTTCGTCTACGTCGCCTGGCGCGTGCCCGAGACGAAGGGCATGGAGCTCGAGCAGACCGAGACGCTGTTCGTCCGCAAGGCGAAGGGCTGACCCGCGCGCTCCCCTGTCACAACGTGCGGCGCCCCGCGGCGTGTCGCGACAGGGGAGCGCGGGCGGGGTGCCGCGCGACGGCCTGCTCGCAGATGAGTCGCCGTCAGGGGCGGACGGATGCCGCGACCTCGACCACGCGGTCGATCGACTCCTCCTCGCCCACCGACACGCGCACGCCGTCGCAGGCGAAGGGTCGGACCACGAGGTCGGCGGCCTCGAAGGCCGCCGCGACCTCGAGCGAGCGGTCGCCGGCCGGGAGCCAGACGAAGTTGCCCTGCGCGGTCGGCACGTCCCATCCGATCTCACGCAGGCGGTCGACCAGAAGGTCACGCCGCCGCGCCACCACGGCGACGCGCTCGCGCAGGTCGTCCTCGGCGTCGAGGCTCGCGAGCGCGGCGGCCTCGGCCTGCGCCGTGACGGAGAGGGGGATGCCGGCACTGCGGGCGGCATCGAGGATGCGGGGGTGCCCGACGGCGTATCCGATGCGCAGGCCCGCGAGCCCATAGGCCTTCGAGAAGGTGCGGAGGATCACGACGTTGTCGTGCCCGGCGGCGATGACCCGCTCACCCTTGACCGCTGCGGCATCCGTCACGAACTCGACGTACGCCTCATCGAGGACGATCAGCACATCGGAGGGCACGGCGGCGACGAACGCGTCGAAGTCCGCCTGCGTCACGATCGCGCCGGTCGGGTTGTTCGGCGTGCAGACGAAGACGGCGCGCGTGCGGTCGGTGACGGCGGCGGCGAGAGCGGGAAGGTCGACCGCAGCGGCATCCGTCAGCGGGACCATCACGGGGGTGGCGCCGGTGACGGTCACGATGCCCGGGTACGCCTCGAAGGAACGCCACGGCAGGACGATCTCGTCCCCGACGGAGGCGACGGCCTGCGCGAGCTGGTACAGGATCGAGACCGAGCCGGCGGCGATGTGGATGCGGTCGTCGGTGACCCCGAACCGCTCCGCCAGGCGCGCGCGCAGCCGGGCGGCGAGCGCATCGGGGTAGCGGTTGAAGGCGACCGCGTCGCGCACCGCGGCGACGACGCCGGGGAGCGGGTCGAACGGGTTCTCGTTGCTGGAGAGCTTGTAGGCGGTGGCGCCGGCCTGCTTGCCCTGCTTGTAGGCGGGCAGCGCGGCGATCTCGGGACGAACCCGGACGGGGATGTCGGTCACGCGACGAGTCTACGAGCGGGAGCGCCGGCCCGTCCCTCGCCCGCGGACGCACGGCGTGGGAGACTGCGGGCATGCGCTTCATCGTCCGCGTCGTGATCAACGCCTTCGCGATCTGGGTCGTCACCCTCATCGAGCCGCTGCGCGTCGAGGTGACCCCCTTCGAGCCCGGCGAGACGCTGCAGCTCGTGCTGTCGCTGCTGGCCGTGGCGGCGGTCTTCGCGATCGTCAACACCGTCATCGGGACGATCCTGAAGATCGTCGCGTTCCCGCTCTACATCCTGACGCTCGGCCTCATCTCCCTGGTGATCAACGGCTTCCTGTTCTGGCTGACCGGGTGGTTCACCGAGTGGTGGGGCTGGGGTCTGTCGGTCGAGTCGTTCTGGCTCGGCGTCGTCGCGGCCCTGATCATCTCGCTCATCAACTTCGTCTTCGGGATCATCCTGCGTCCGCAGACGAGGCGCTGACACCCTCGGCGGTGTCGTAGACGAACACCTCCACCGACTCCGCCGTGCCGAGCTCGGCGAGGCGGTCGCGCACGGCATCCATCCGCGGGTCGGTCGAGACGTCGAGCATCTCGGACGTCGCGGTGTACTCGTCCATCTGGTGGGAGTTCAACCACGGAAGCGGGTCGACGGTCCGCTCGACGACCATGCTCCCGGGGGCGCCGATCTCGGCGTCATGGCCTCCGCCCGCCAGGAGCGGCACCACGTCGTCCCGGTGCCGGAAGTCGACCTGCAGGGTGTCGGGCCCCACGTCGGCTTGGACGGGGTTGCCGAACCCGACGATCATCGGCACCTCGTACTCCTTCTCGAGCGCGATCCGGCTGGCGATCATGGCGCCCTGGGAGTGCCCGCTGACCATCACCGAATCGCCGGGCTTCGCTCCCGCCGTCTCGAGCGCGATGCGGCTCGCTTCATAGGACGACGACCTCATCCCGTCGTACAGGGCGACGTTCGACGACCAGTCGAACGTGCCGGGATCCTCTCCGAACCGTGTGCCCGAAAGGTACAGCGCGAACCGCCGTCCGCCGCCCGGCATCGTGTACCGCTCGACCCGTATGACGCCCGGCCCGCCGCCGGGCACGCGGCGCGCCACATCGGCGACCGTCGCGGGCGCCGAACCCGGCTGGGACCGCGCCAGCTCGACGGTGGGGCGGGGCGGCGTCCCGAGCAGCCGGCTCCCCTCGGGAAGCGTTCCCGTGCCGCGGTCCCGGATCTCCGCCGCCCCCCAGCGGAGCGCGCCCACCGCGACGGGCGCGAGGCCGGAGGCGAGGGTCGTCCACCACAGTTCGCGCGCGACCGTCGCGAAGGGATCGGGCGCGTCGGCGACGGCCTGCCGCGCGGCCTCGGCCGCAGCGGGAGAGGATGCCTCGAGCTCCGCCACCTTCCGGGTGAGGTCCACCACATCGCCGCGATCGCGCGCATCCCCGTGCCAGGCGATCGCCGCACGCGCCTGCAGCTCGACGATCTCGTACGCGGTCGCCGTGTCGCGGAGTGCGCGCGCGAGCTCCTGCCCCCGCTCGACGACCGCGCCCGCGGCGGTGGTGAGGTACGCGGCGCCCCCGCCGATCGTCGCGGACCCGAGGAGGCGGTCGGCCGCCGTCAGTCCGGCACGGACGGTGTCGGCGTCGGCGACCGCGAGCTCGGTCTGCGCCGCCGCGTTGCGCAGGGTCTCGGTGTCGACGGCGACGACGCGGCCCCCGCGGATCTCGATCTCCGCCATCAGCCCGTCGCCTCGACCCAGTTGCGGTCGCCGTACGCCTGGTCGATCGCCCCCTCGATCGACGTCGACAACCGGGCGAGCTCGCCCTCCCACGCGGCCACCGCCTCGCGGAACGCGTCGGCGGCCTCGGCGCGCCAGTCGACGAGGTGCGCGATCCGCCGGACGTCGGCGAGCAACTCGAGCACCCGATCGTCGGCTTGTCTCAGCAGGGCGATCCCGTCGTCGAGGGCGGCGAGACGCGCCCCCACGGGAGCGCCCCACAGGTACGGGGACGGCGCGAGAACATCGGACATGCGTCGACTGTGCCCCCGGCATCCGCTCTTCGCAGCGCGCCCGGAACGGACGGTGGATGCCGCGCAGCGGACCCGCTCTGTGCAGAAGGCCCGACGATCAGCACAATGGAGGGGTGCCCGAGCCCGATGATGCTTTCCGTGTGCTGTTCGTGTGCACGGGCAACATCTGCCGGTCCCCGATGGCGGAGGTCGTGTTCCGGTGGTTCGCCGATCAGGCGGGCCTCGGCGACCGTGTCGTCTCGACGAGCGCCGGCACAGGGGAATGGCACGTCGGCGAACGAGCCGACAGCCGCACGCTCGAGGCCCTGGAGCGCCGCGGGTACGACGGCACCCGGCACCGCGCGCGGCAGTTCTCCCGCGAGGACTTCGACCGCAACGACCTCGTGATCGCGCTGGACCGCTCGCACGAGCGGATCCTGTCGGAGTGGGCGCGCAGCCCCGCCGACGTCGACAAGCTCGCGCTGCTGCTCAGCTTCGACGCGCGAGCCGACGGGGCCCTCGACGTGCCCGACCCGTACTACGGCGGCCCCACGATGTTCGATGAGGTGCTCGGTATGATCGAGAGCGCCAGCCGGGCGTTGTTCCGGCAGCTCGAACCCGCGCTTCGCCGGTGAGCGCACCCCCACCGAACGGAGTCGCGTGTCCTCCCTGCCCTCGATGTCCCTCAGCCCGCTCGACGGTCGTTACGCCACCGCGGTCGCCCCGCTGGCCGAGTACCTCTCGGAGGCGGGTCTCAACCGGGCCCGCGTCGAGGTCGAGGTCGAGTGGATCATCACGCTGACCGACCGCGGCCTGTTCGGATCGTCCGCGCTCACCGATGAGCAGAAGGATTCGCTGCGCAGCCTCTACCGCGACTTCGGCGACGACGACATCGCCTGGCTCGCCGAGAAGGAGGCCGTCACCCGGCACGACGTGAAGGCGATCGAGTACCTCGTCCGCGACCGCCTGTCGTCGCTCGGGCTCGACGCCATCGCCGAGCTCACCCACTTCGCGTGCACGAGCGAGGACATCAACTCCGCCTCGTACGCCCTCACCGTCCAGCGCGCCGTCGAGCGGGTCTGGCTGCCCAAGCTGCGCGCGGTCATCGCCTCGCTGACGCAGCTGGCCGAAGAGCACCGGGATGCCGTCATGCTCTCGCGCACGCACGGTCAGCCCGCGACGCCCTCGACCATGGGCAAGGAGCTCGCCGTCTTCGCGTGGCGCCTGCAGCGGGTCGCCGGCCAGATCGAAGGCGGCGAGTACCTCGCAAAGTTCTCGGGGGCGACCGGAACCTGGTCGGCGCACCTCGCCGCCGAGCCCGACGTCGACTGGCCCGCCCTCTCGCGCGGCTTCATCGAGGGCCTCGGCATCGGGTTCAACGAGCTGACGACCCAGATCGAGTCGCACGACTGGCAGGTCGAGCTGTACGACCGCGTGCGCCACGCAGGCGGCATCCTGCACAACCTGGCCACCGACGTGTGGACCTACATCTCCATGGGCTTCTTCGCGCAGATCCCCGTCGCGGGTGCAACCGGCTCGTCGACGATGCCGCACAAGATCAACCCGATTCGGTTCGAGAACGCCGAGGCGAACCTCGAGATCTCGGGCGGCCTGTTCGGGACGCTCGCGCAGACGCTCGTCACGTCGCGCCAGCAGCGCGACCTCACCGACTCGACGACGCAGCGCAACATCGGCGTCGCCTTCGGCCACTCGCTGCTCGCGCTCGACAACCTGCAGCGCGGGCTCACCGAGATCTCGCTGTCGCGCGACGTGCTGCTGGCCGACCTCGACGCGAACTGGGAGGTCCTCGCCGAGGCGATCCAGACCGTCGTGCGCGCCGAGATCGTCGCCGGCCGCTCGCAGATCACCGACCCGTACGCCCTGCTGAAGGACCTCACCCGCGGTCGGCGCGTCGGCGCTCCGGAGCTCGCCGAGTTCGTGAACGGCCTCGACATCGGGGATGCCGCGAAGCAGCGCTTGCTCGCGCTCACCCCCGCCGGCTACGCGGGTCTCGCCGACCGACTCGTCGACCTGCTGCGCTGAGCGCGGGCGCGCGGTGCGGCGCGCGCGGGTCAGTGCGGGGAGCGCGGGCCGCGGCCGGCGTCGCCGGGGGCGTCCGGAGCGGCGTCGTCCTCCGGGTCGAGGAGCAGGCCGCGGTCGACCTGCTTGCCGACCTGCGCGGGGTCGACGACCAGCAGCGACAGCGCCATGATCACGAGCGTCGCGATGAAGGTGACCCCGGCGACGATCGCGGCGACGCCCCAGGCGCGCAGGTGCTGGTCGACGTCGCTGGTGGGACGCTGATCCTGCAGCACCCCCATCGAGACGAGGGTCACGATCCCGGCGAACAGGGCCGCGAGCAGCGCGAAGCCGAGCAGCTGGACCGGGCGCATCAGGTCGCGTCGGGTCGGGTTCTTGTCGGTCATGAGCGGCCTCCAGCGGCATCCGTGTCGGCCGTCTCCACCGCGGGGACCGCAGCGGGACGAGGTGAGAACGCGGCGATCCCCAGATACACCGCGACGATGGCCGCGTAGGCGCCGAACACACCGACGCCGATCGTGATCCCGGTCAACGTGAAGGACTGCTGAGCCTGGTCGATGTAGTAATCGAGCGAGTAGCCGCGCGGGATGAACAGCAGCGCGACACCCAGCACGATCGTGAGGGCGCCGACGAAGACGGACTCGCGCGCGGCGGGTGCGCCCCGGCGGCGGCCGACGATGCCGATCACGAGCTCCGCGACACCGGCCGCGAGCGCCCAGACGAGGACCACCGTGAAGTATCCGTCGACGGTGCGCGCGACGGGCAGGGTCGCGATCATGCCCGCGACGAGGGTCAGGATGCCGAGGAGCACCGCCTGCCAGCGCTCACCCGCGCGGAACACGAGCCACGCCGACAGGATCAGGATGAGTGCGGTGGCCACGGCGAACCCGCTGAAGACGGCTCCGCCGACCTGCGCGGAGTGATCGACCGAGAACGTGATCATGACCGCCGCGATCGCCGCGAAGAGGGCGCGCCCCATCTGCAGGTGGCGCACCTCGAAGGCACGGGGGGCGGCGTCAGGCACAGGCTGTCTCTCGGGGACGGGGACGGGATGCCCCCAGTTTAGGTCGTCCGCCCGGTTCCGGCCTCCGGAGCGGCAGGATGCGGTTGACTGAGCGCATGTCCCCGCGCCGCCGCTCCGCCGCCTCGACCGCCGGGCTCGGCCTCGCCGCAGCCCTCGCTCTGGCGGGCTGCGCGGCGCCCGAGCAGCCGACCGCCGAGCAGCCGACCGCCGCGTCGCCGACGCCGACCGTCACCCCCACGGCCACGCCCACCCCCACGCCGACACCGACGCCGACGCCCACCCCGGTGACGCCGCGCACCGTCGCGACGGGGCTCGAGGCTCCCTGGTCCCTGGCTGTGCACCGGGACACCGTGTTCGTGAGTGAACGCGACAGCGCCCGCATCCTCGAGGTCGCGGCGGACGGTGCGACGCGTGTCGTCGCGACGGTCGAGGGCGTGGTGCACAGCGACGAGGGCGGTCTGCTGGGTCTCGCGATCGACGGCGACGACCTGTTCGTCTACTCGACCGCCCGCGACGGCAACCGGGTGCAGCGCTACCCGATCACGGGCTCGGCGGGATCCTTCGGTCTCGGCGAACCGGAGTCGGTCATCGACGGGATGCCGGCGGGCACCCACCACAACGGTGGGCGCATCGCGTTCGGTCCCGACGGGATGCTCTACATCGCGAACGGCGACACGAGCGACGAACCCGCCTCGCAGGACCCCGGTTCGCTCGCGGGCAAGATCCTGCGGATCGCGCCCGACGGCAGCATCCCGTCGGACAACCCCGACCCCGACTCCCCCGTCTACAGCCTCGGTCACCGCAACGTGCAGGGCTTCGCGTGGGCGGACGACGGCACGATGTTCGCGAGCGAGTTCGGCCGCAACTACCGCGACGAGCTGAACATCATCGAGCCCGGCGGCAACTACGGCTGGCCGTACGTCGAGGGCACCGGCGGCGAGGCGGACGGGTTCATCGATCCCGTGCAGACGTGGCCGACGGATGCCGCCAGCCCGAGCGGCATCGCCGTCGTGAACGACACGATCGTCATCGCGAACCTGCGCGGCCGCGTGCTCCGCGCCGTTCCCGTCGCGGATCCGTCGACGTCGACCGACCTCACCACCGAGTTCGGCCGGCTCCGCGACGTGACCGTCGGCCCCGACGGCACGCTGTTCGTCCTCACGAACAACACCGACGGGCGGGGGTCGCCCCGCGAGGGCGACGACCGGATCGTCAGTCTCGCGGCGCCGCAGCCCTGACGAGTTCGCGGATGCGCTGCTCCACGGCATCCGTCATCTCGATCACCGCGAACGAGACCGGCCACATCGGACCGTCGTCGAGCTGCGCGGTCTCATCGAAGCTGACCGTTCCGTAACGGGTGTTGAACTTGGATGCCGGCTGCCAGAAGACGACGACCTTGCCGTCCTTCGCATAGGCCGGGAAGCCGTAGAACGTCTTCGGGTTGAGGTGGGGCGCCTCTTCGAGGACGATGACGTGCACCCGCTCGGCGATGATGCGATCGGTGCCCTCGAGCGCCTCGATCGCGTCGAGGCAGGCCTGGTTCTCCTTCTCGATCTTGGCGAGGCCCTTCAGGCCCTTCATCGCCTTGAGCTCATCGGCACGCTGCTTCATCGCGGCCTTCTCGGCGTCGCTGAAGCCGGCTCCCCCGCTGGTCTTGCCTGCCATGGTGGTTCCCTCCCGCGTGTGATGTCGATGTTGCCACTCGCGGGCTCGCGGGGCGAGGGTGGCGGTTCCGGGGACGCGTTTCGTCGGGTGGGATGCCGCGCGGCGGCAGATCGGGTCCCCGGAGCGGGGTCAGAGCGCGCGGTAGCTTCGCCCGTGCGGATGCGTGAGTGCGACGGGCTCGCCGTCGACCGCCAGCACGAATCGGTGCCGCTCCCCAGGCGGCACCATCCGCTCGAACTCGGGGAACACGCCGAGCCCCTCGTTCGAGAGCCACACGGCATCCGTATCGGCCATCGTCCGCCGGAACCGGTCGCGGTCTTCGGGGCTCAGGTACGCGAGCACCGCCGTGTGGAAGACGACGAGCGTCGCATCGCGAGGGGCGGATGCCGCGGCATCCGCGATCAGGTCGTTCAGGTCGCCGGCGCGGATCGGGGCGGGATCGGATGCCGCGATGCGCGCCGCGGCGGCGAGGCGAGCCCGGCGGTCGTCGTGCTCGGGCCACACGAGCGCGTCGAGCCAGGCGAGGGTGTCGGGGTCGGCCGGGTCGAGCGGGTTCAGGTCGATGCCGGCGCGCCACGCCACCTCGGGCAGGCGGGTCGGGGGTGCCGCGTTCTCGATGCGGCAGTCGACGACGACGTCGGTCGGGGTCGTCGGCTCGATAGCGGTGACGGCGCCGTCGTCCGCGGTGTAGCGGTACGCGTACCGGTCGGGGTGGAGGCAGAGCCCCGCCGACGCGCCGACCTCGAGCAGGGCGAGCGGTCCCGGGATGCGGACCAGCTGCGGCAGCAGCACGGCGCAGCGGGCGGCCTCGTTCGTCTGCGTCGCGTGGGTCAGCGCGACCTCGCGAATGTGCGGCCAGCGCGAGATCGCGTGACCACGGGCATCCGTCCACGACGTGATCGGCACACCGGCGACGCGCATCGCGGCGAAGACGAGGTTCGCCTGCCGCTTGGCCCGCGGGAGCTCGTCGATCAGCGCGAGCATGTCGCCGTCGTCCGCGATCCCGAGCGCCCAGTCCTCGTACGTCGCCGATGATCCGGCCGCTTCGCGCGCGCCGAAGGTGCGGTAGTGCTCGGCCGTCGGCGAATCCGCCGCGACGCCCCACGAGGGAAGGTCGGTCATGGCGCGAGCGTAGCGCGCGGCGAGGTCCCGATCGGGCCGGGTATGTCGCGACCTTTCCCGGCCGAAATGGGACGTCGACGGATGCCGCGGCGCGGCCTACTCGGCGAGGAAGGCCAGCGCCGCCTCTCGGAAGACGCGGGAACCCGGTGCGTTGAAGTGGTGACGGTCCGGAATCTCGACGAACCGGCCCTGCGGGGTCGCGGCGGCGAGCGACTTCGATCCCTCGATGATGCCGTCCTTCGTGCCCGTCGCGAACAGCACCGGCTGGCCGGGCGCCTTGCCGGGGTCGGGGTCTACGGTGCCCGTCGCGCGCATGCCGCGGGCGATCGCGAGTAGCGCGCGCAGGTCGTTGCCGGGCACCCGCTCGGTGAGGGTGATGTAGTTGTGGGTCACGGCATCCGTCACCGGCTCACCCTCGTCGACGTACGCCTGCACCTGGTCGAGATCGAGACGACCGAGCGGCACGCCGTCGGGCACACCGCCGAGGACGACGCGCGGGATGCGGGGCTCCAGGTCGCGGGCGACCTCCCACCCGACGCGGGCGCCGAGCGAGTACCCGACGTACAGCGCCTCGTCGACGAGGTAGGTGTCGAGCACGGCCTCGAGGTCGGTCACCATCGTCCGCAGCGCGTAGGCACGCGACTCATGCGGCTTGTCGCTCGCGCCGTGTCCGCGCTGGTCGACGGCGAGCACGCGGTACCCCGCGCGCAGCAGGTCGCGCACCCACCCCGTGTTCACCCAGTTGTCGCGGGCGCTCGAGGCGAAACCGTGCACGAGGATGACCGTCGGGGCATCCGCCGGTCCCCACTCGTACGTCGCGATGCGGTAGCCGTCCCCCACCATCACGAATTGCGGGTCGGGGGTCTCGGTCAGCGCGGGGAACACGGTGGTCACCCCACGATCATGCACCCCACAGGTTTCGCTCAGGTATCGCTTGCGCCGAAGCGTTCGCTCGAGACGAGCTCCTCCGCGACACGGCGCAGTGCGAGCAGCAGCGGTTCGACGAGGACCGTCCCGAGGACGACGTAACGCACCGCGTCTCCTGCGGACGCCGTGGGGATCGCGTCGATCTCGGCCTCGACCATCTGACGGATGCCGGCGAGGTACGCCGTCATGGTGGTCTCGGGGACGGCGAAACCGCCCCTTTCGATGCCGTCGAGAGCTCGCGCGACGCCCGCGATCTGTTGCGGACCGCACACGTCGGGATCCCATCCCCATCGCCGGATCAATGCCTGTGCCGCGGTCAGATCGAGGTCGCCGTCGATCGGAGGCGACACCGCCGCGTGCGCCATACCCAGCAGGTGGCTCGGGTTCTCGGGGGGATCGTCGAGCGCCTCGATCACCTGGCGGGCGGCGGCGATGCCCACTCCCGCATCGACGAGCGCGCGGATCAGCCGGAGCCGTTCGACATGGGCCGCGCCGTAGACGGCCTGCGTCGCCGACGTGCGTTCGCCCTCGGGCAGCAGCCGCTCGCGCAGGTAGTACTTGATCGTCGCCACCGGGACACCCGTCTCGGCGGACAGTTCCGAGATCCGCATCGATTCCCCCTTGACTTCGATAGTACGGCTATCCATTCTAGATAGTGACACTATCGAAAGGCTCGCCATGACGCGCATGACCCATACGCATGAGGGAGAACTCGTCGTCTTCCACCTCGGCATGACCATCCGGAAGTGGTGGCGGCCCGACCTTTGGATGCCTGTCTCCGCCGCCATGCCGCGGATGATGGCCGAGCTCCTCGGCGACCCCGACTCGGGCCTCCTCGGCTCGACGATGCTCCTCGGCAGGCGGGGGCCGTACCTCGTGCAGTACTGGTGGTCGATCGACAAGCTGTACGCGTACGCCTCCGCCCCCGCACAGGAACACCGACCGGCGTGGACCCGCTTCAACCGGCTCGCCCGCAAGCACCCCGGAGCCATCGGCGTCTGGCACGAGACCTACCGGGTCGCGGCGGCCGAGTCGGTCTACGTGGACACACCCGCGATGGGCCTCGGCGCGGCGACAGGACTCGTCGAGATCGGCCGTCACCACGACCGGGCGCGCGCACGCCTCGACGACGGCGCGACCCGGGCTCACAGCTGACGCGAGCGAGGTCCCGATCGAGCCGGGAACGGCGGTGCGACACCCGGCCGGATCGAGACCTCGGCGTCAGCGTTTGCGGGCGAGGCGGCGCGACGTGCCGGCGCGGCGGCGCAGCGCTCGGCGCATCCGCGACGTGGGCTTCGGCAGCGGCACCGGCTGCGTCACGACCGTCTCAACCGTCATCGAGCCGTCGACCGGTCCGATGACGGCGATCGGCGTGGTCGGGGTGATGGTCATCGGCGCCATCGGCATCGTCGCGAGCATCCGGTGCGCGCGGATGTACGCCGGGATCAGGATGATCGCCGCCGAGATCCACGCGAGCGGGTTCGACCAGGCGACGCCGATGAACCCGAACAGCGCACCCAGCAGGATCGCCGCCGCCGCACGCGCGACGAGCTCGACGACACCCGTCACCGTCGGGATCACGGCGTTGCCGAGTCCCTGCAGCGCACCCCGCGTGACGAACAGGATGCCGAGGGCGGTGTAGCTGAACCCGTTGATGACGAGCATCGAGACCGCGAGGTGCACGACGTCGTCGGCGCCGTCCCCGACGAAGATGCGGACGATCGGGCCGCCGAGCGAGATGAGCAGGATGCCGAGGGCCACCGCCGCTCCGACGGCGATCCACGTCGCCTGCACGACGCCGCGCCGGATGCGGTCGGGGCGCCCCGCGCCGTAGTTCTGCGCGACGTACATCGAGACCGCGAGCGACATCGACTGCAGCAAGGCGACCGCGAGGCCGTCGACACGGGATGCCGCAGTGTACGCCGCGATCGCCTCGCCGCCGAGCGTGTTGAGCGCGACCTGCACGGTCAGCGCACCGATCGCGATGATCGACGCCTGGAAGCCCATCGGCAGACCGAGACGCAGGTGCGCGACGATGTCGGCGCGGGTGATGCACCAGTCCTCGCGCTTCAGGTGCAGCTCGGGGATGCGGCGGCGCACGAACTCGAGGCACAGGAGCACCGAGACACCCTGCGCGACGACGGTCGCGAGAGCCGCGCCGGCGACACCGAGGCCGAGCCACGCGATCGCGGCGATCACGAGCACGACGTTCAGGGCGCACGCGACGATGAGGAAGACGAGCGGGGTCCGGGAGTCGCCGATCGCGCGGATGACGGCGGACAAGAAGTTGAAGAACATGAGCGCCCCGGCACCGAGAAAGCTCACCTGGGCGAAGACGGTCGCGTCCGCGAGCAGCTCGGGCGGCGTCTGCAGCGCCACGAGTGCGGGCTCGGCGAGCAGCGGCGCGCCGACGGTCAGGATGACCGTCGTGATGCCGCTGAGGACGGCGCCGGTGGCGACGGAGCGGCGGACACCGGCGGCATCCATCGCTCCGTAGGCCTGCGCCGTCGGGATCGCGAACCCGGACGTGAGACCCCACGCGAAACCGAGCAGCAGGAACAGCAGGCTGCCGGTCGCTCCCACGGCGGCGAGCGCGTCGACGCCGAGCAGCCGACCCACGACGATCGTGTCGGCGAAGTGGTACAGCTGCTGCACCACATTGCCGATCATGAGCGGCAGGGTGAAAAGAAGGATGACGCGCCAGGGGCGGCCCGTCGTGAGAGAGGTGGCCATGCGGGCTTTCGGGATTTCGAATCGATTCGAGGTCGATCGATTGTATCGAGCCCTCCCTGAGAGATGTAAGGGGGGTCCACGAAAAAAGGGGCGCCGATTCCTCGGCGCCCCTCCTTGGTGAACGGGTCAGAACGTGGCGGTGTCCGGGTCGGCGCCGACGCGCTGGCCGCGGTCGAGCGCGTTGATGGCCTCGACCTGCTCCGACGTCAGCTCGAAGCCGAACACGTCGAAGTTCGTGCGGATGCGCTCGGGCGTCGACGACTTCGGGAAGACGATGAGGCCCTCCTGCAGGTGCCAGCGGATGACGACCTGCGCCGGGCTCACACCGTGGGCCTCGGCGGCATCCGCCACCGCCTTCTCGCCGAACAGGTCGTACTTGCCCTGGCCCAGCGGGCCCCACGATTCGGTGTGGATGCCCTTCGGCTCCTGGAACGCGCGGAGCTCGCGCTGCGCGAACGCCGGGTGCAGCTCGATCTGGTTGACCGCCGGCACGGTCTCGGTCTCGTCGAGCAGGCGCTGCAGGTGCGGCTGGTGGAAGTTCGAGACGCCGATGGAGCGGGTCAGGCCGTCGGCCTGGAAGGTCTCGAACTGCTGCCACGTCTCGACGTAGCGGTCCTTGTCGGGGCGCGGCCAGTGGATCAGGTACAGGTCCACGTAGTCGAGCCCGAGCTTCTGGAGGCTCGCCTCGATTGCGGGACGCGCGGTGTCGCGGCCCTGCTCGGAGTTCCACAGCTTCGTGGTGATGAACAGTTCGTCGCGCGGGATGCCGGAGGCCGCGATCGCGCGGCCGACACCCTCTTCGTTGCCGTACACCGCCGCCGTGTCGATGTGGCGGTAGCCGGCTTCGAGGGCGACGCTGACGATGCGCTCGGCCTCGGCGGGATCGACCTGGAAGACGCCGAAGCCCAGCTGGGGGATGGTGTGTCCGTCGTTGAGTGTGAGAGTGGGAACGGTCATGGGCTTCACTTTTCCACCGCCGGGTTCGTCTCCGGCACGGGTTGACGAAACGTTGCGGATGCGGCATCCGGTCCGTGCGTTCGCGGGGTCGCGCACGCGGGCGATTCGTCCATTCAGATGACTGGATCTCGGCTAGCACCAACTCCCGACGGGGGCAATGGCTCGAATGAATGGCTCGGGAGGCGCACGATGAGGCCATGTCGCACCCCATTCCGCTGACGGACACCGAGCTGTCGGATCTGCTGGCCCGCACGGCCACCGGTGACGCGGACGCCTTCGCGCGGCTCTACGACGCGACCTGCGCGAGCGCCTACACGCTCGCGACCCACATCCTGCGCAGCGAGCAGCCGGCGCAGCGCGTGCTGCGGGAGGTCTACGTGCACGTGTGGGAACACGCCGCGGAGGCGGAGGCGCGGCATCCGCGGGCCTGGGTCCTGCTGCTCACCCACCGTCACGCGATCGCGCACCGGCGCACCCTCGATGCGCAGGCGGAGGCCGTGTCGCGGGAACGGCTGGGCGACATGAGCCTCGAGCAGCAGCGGGTCATCGCGCTCGCCTACTTCGGCGGCTACAGCCAGACCGAGATCGCCGCCTTGACGGGAGAGACCCTCAGCGCGGTGCGCTCCCTCACCCGCGGCGCGCTCGATCAGCTGCAGGCCGCGGCGCGCGTCGTGACCTCGCCCATCACGCTGCCGCGCGTCTCCGGCGCCGTCGCGTAGCGGCCCCGGGGCTCGGCGCTCGCCTGTCACGACCTGCGGCGCCGGGCGGCGTGTTGTGACAGGGGAAGGTGCGCGGGGGGCGGGGCCCGGCGCTCGCCTGTCACGAACTGCGGCGCCGCGCGGCGTGTTGCGACAGGGGAACGGGGGCGGGGTCACACCGCGGCGGCCATCGCGCGGCCCGCGACGCGGCCCGAGAAGATGCAGCCGCCGAGGAAGGTCCCCTCGAGCGCGCGGTAGCCGTGCACGCCGCCGCCGCCGAAGCCGCTCGCCTCGCCGGCGGCGTAGAGCCCGGGGATCGGCTCGCCCGAGGCGGCGAGCGCGCGGCCCGACAGGTCGGTCTCGATCCCGCCGAGACTCTTGCGCGTGATGATGTGCAGCTTCACCGCGATGAGGCGACCGGCCCGGGGATCGGCGATCGGACCGGGCGTCGCGACGCGCAGCAGCTTGTCGCCGCGGTAACGTCGCGCCTGCCGCACGGCCGTGACCTGCGCGTCTTTCGTGAACGGGTTCGTCATCTCGCGGTCGCGCGCCTCGAGTTCGAGCCGCACGCGGTCGACGTCGAGCAGAGCGGATGCCGCCCGCATCCGCTCGAGCAACTGCGGAACCGTGTCGGCGACGATGAAGTCCGCCCCGCGCTCGGTGAACGCCTCGACCGGCGCGGTCGCCCGGCCGCGCTTCAGCCGCTGCGCGAGCAGCTTCACATCCTTGCCGGTGAGGTCGGGGTTCTGCTCGCTGCCCGACAGGGCGAACTCCTTCTGCAGGATCGCCTGGTTGAGCACGAACCAGCTGTGGTCGTGGCCGGTCGCGACGATGTGCTCGAGGGTGCCGATCGTGTCGAAGCCGGGGAACAGCGGCGTGGGCAGGCGGTGACCGGTGGCATCCAGCCACAGCGACGACGGCCCGGGGAGGATCCGGATGCCGTGGCGCGGCCACACCGGGCTGTGGTTCTGGATGCCCTCGACGTAGTGCCACATCCGGTCGCCGTTGATGAGGTGCGCGCCCGCCTCGGCGGCGACCCCCAGCATCCGTCCGTCGACGTGCGCGGGGACGCCCGAGAGCATCGTCTCGGGCGCGCGTCCCATGCGCGCGGGCCACTGCGCCCGGACGAGGTCGTGGTTGCCGCCGATGCCGCCGCTCGAGACGAGCACGGCCCCGGCCCGGAATGTGAACGCGCCCGTCTCGTCGCGGTTGCTCGGGGCGCCGCGCTCGGCGTCGTCGGGCGCGAGCTCGACGCCGCTGACACCCACGACCGCGCCGCCCTCGACCTCGAGACGGTCGACGCGGTGGCGAAACGCGATGCGCGCCCGGCCTGCCGCGACCCCCGCGAGCACCCGGCGCACGAACGGCTCGAGCACGCCCGGACCGGTGCCCCACGTGATGTGGAACCGCGGCACCGAGTTGCCGTGCGCGGTCGCCCGGTCGCCGCCGCGCTCGGCCCAGCCCACGACAGGGAAGAAGCGGATGCCGCGTTGCCGCAGCCACGCCCGTTTCTCACCGGCCGCGAACGCGAGGTACGCCTCGGCCCACGCGCGCGGCCAGCGGTCCTCGGGCCGGTCGAAGCCGGCCGAGCCGAACCAGTCCTGCCGCGCGAGCTCGAGCGAGTCCTTCACCCCGAGGCGGCGTTGCTCCGGCGAGTCGACGAGGAAGAGTCCGCCGAACGACCACCACGCCTGGCCGCCGAAGCTCGCTTCGGGCTCCTGCTCGACGATCAGCACGCGCTTGCCCGCGTCGAGCAGCTCGGATGCGGCGATCAGCCCGGCGAGCCCCGCTCCGACGACGATCGCGTCTGCGGCATCCGTTGTCATGCGTACGTCCCCTTCGACGATCCCGTCGACGCCGACGGGTGCTGAAGCGACTCTAAGCGGATGCGGCGCGCTCGGCGCGACGGCGGCGGTGTCGGCGCACCGCGACGACCACGGTCACGACCACGATGACCGCGGAGACCACGGCCCACGGCCAGATGTCCACGCGCAGACCGGCGTACGACGCGGTGTACGACTCGCAGAAGGACTTCTCCGGATCGGGCGAGTCGAGGCAGCGTCCGAAACCGAAGATCGGGGCGAGGAAGATCGTCGCGAGGAGCAGCGCGGCGGCGCCCCACAGCACCGCCCGCATCGGAGATCCCGCACCCATGGGGTGATCCGACCACATCGGAGGGTGTTCGCGCCAGGGTTCGCGCACGGATGCACGACCGGCGGTGCGGGTGCTCAGTGCGCGTCGCGGCGAGGCGACGCCTGTCCCACCGGTCGTGCAGATGTCTCGCTACAGGCTGAAACCGCCGTCGCTCGTGAGCACCTGCCCGACGATCCATGCGCCCTCGGCGGTCGACAGCCAGCCGATGAGGGCCGCGGGGTCGCTGGGCACGCCGACGCGGCCGAACGCGGTCGTGCGCAGCCATTCGTCGAGGCCCGAGGTGTCGCGGTCGGCGCTGTCGGGGTCCATGTACCCGGTGTTCACCGGCCCCGGGTTGATGGTGTTGAGGACGATGCCGAGATCGAGGAGGTCTGCGGCGACGGTGCGGGTGACCCCCGCCAGCGCCGCCTTGCTCGTCGCGTAAGCGACCTCGCCGCGCATCGCGCCGTGGCCCTGCCCCGAAGTCATCCAGAAGACGCGCCCGGTCGGCTCGGCGTAGGGCTTCGAACCCTCGACCGCGTCGCCCGGACGGCGCTGACCGGACTGCGGCGGCGCGAGGCGGCGGGCGAACTCCGCCGTCAGCAACAGCGTCGACCGGGTGTTGATGTCCCAGAAAGCGTCGAGCCGGTCGGCGGTCATGTCGAGGATGCTGCCGTCGTCGCCGCTCTTCGCGTGGTTGCAGACGAGGATGTCGAGGCGTCCGGTGAGCGCGGAAGCGGCGTCGATGAGAGCCGGGATCGCCGCGGCATCCGTCAGATCCGTCTCGACGTCGCCGAAGCGCGCGTCGCCGACGAGGGCCGAGCGGATGCCGGTGCGCACCGCGTCAAGATCGTCGCCGCCCCACGGCTGCGCGAGGTCGTGGGGGCGCCAGTGCTGGATGAACACGCTCGCGCCGAGCTGCGCGAGCCGTGTCGCCACGGCGAACCCGATCCCGCGCCGGCGCGAGACGCCGGTGACGAGGGCGGTCTTCCCGGCGAGGGGCGCGGTCATCGGTGCGGCCTCACGGTGAGGGACTGCACGACCGAGCCGACGACGCCGCGCTCGTCGTGCAGGACGGTGTGCGTCATCCCGAGCCCCGTCGCGCCGAACGTGACGGTCGTGTCGAAGCCGATCCAGCCGTCCTCGGGGGCGCGGACGAGGTGGAGTGTCAGGTCGAGGTTCGGGAACGCGACCTCGCGCGGGTCGACGCGCGGGGTCACGCCGTTCGCGATGTCGATGAGCGACACGAGGCGCGCCGTCGTCGAGACCGGCTCGCCCTCGAGCAGCGGCACGGCGGGCAGGATCCAGGTCCAGGCGCGACCCGGCTCCTCCTGCCGGCGGCGCACCTCGCCGACCGTCGCGATGAACTCGCCGGGCCACGCCGACGACGGGTCGACGCGCTCGATCGCGTCGCGGGGCGGCATCGCCGGGTGCGCGGAGCCGGCGAGCGCCTCGGTGTCGCGCGTGTGCAGGAGCCAGGCCCGTGCCGAGAGCGCGGGGCGCCCGCCCTGCGCGAGCGTCGCCTCGACGAGCTCGATGCTGCGACCGGGGCGCAGCACGCGGCACGTCACCTCGACCTCGTCGATCGGGATGACCCCGAGGATGTCGACCGACAGGCGCGAGAGCTGCATGGGCTGCGGGCTGCGCGCCGCATGGTCGACCTCGATGGCGTGCGCGAGCAGTCCGATCGGCGGGGCGACGTGCTGCTCGGTGACGTTCCACGCGCCGCCCGTGAAGGCGGTGGGCTGGAACCGGGTCTCGTTCACACCTTCGGAAGCGAGGCGTTCGAAGTAGGCGGGCACGAGATGGGATGCTACCCGCGGCCCTCGCGGCCCGGCAGCATCAGCGTCGCAGGAGCTTCACCGCGCCCGCAACCGCGGCGGCCCCGACGACGGATGCCGCGGTGTAGAGCCCGCGCCGGTGGCGCAGCGCGCGCGTCTGCAGGCTCTCGCCGCGCGCGCGGTCGTCGAACGCGCCGTGCGCACCGTGGTCGCCGGCGACCGGCTCGTAGAGGTTCGGCGGGGTGGTCGACGAACCCTTGTCG
The DNA here is from genome assembly GCF_001644225.1 of Microbacterium oleivorans. Taxonomy (GTDB): domain Bacteria; phylum Actinomycetota; class Actinomycetes; order Actinomycetales; family Microbacteriaceae; genus Microbacterium; species Microbacterium gawkjiense. The sequence goes on from NZ_LSTV01000002.1 coordinate 263,087, forward strand.
TCGGCGAACTGACCCTCCCACGCGTTCTTGGCGAGGTACCAGTCCATGAAGCGGCCCGCCACCCGCGTGCCGAGGACGAGACCGACGGTCGACTCGCCTACCCAGGTGCGGCGGCGCGGCTTGTCGGCGACGTCGGCGACCGCACGGGCGCCCACCTCGGGCTGGTAGATCGGCGGCACCGGTTGCGGGTGCTTCGAGAACGGCGACTTCACCCAGCCGAACTGCGTCGTGTTGAGGGCCGGCATGTCGACGATCGAGACCGCGACGGCGCTCCCCTCGTGTGTGAGCTCGGACACGACCGAGTCGGTGAAGCCGTGGATTGCGTGCTTCGACCCGCAGTAGGCCGCCTGCAGCGGGATACCGCGGTGAGCGAGGGCCGAGCCGATCTGGATGATGTGGCCGCGGTCGCGCCCCCGCATCCGTCGCAGCGCGGAGCGCGTGCCGTTGACGGTGCCGAGGTAGGTGACCTGCGTCGCACGCTCGTAGTCCTCGGGGGTCGTGTCGAGGAAGGGGGCGATCGAGCCGGACATGACGTTGTTCACCCACAGGTCGATCTCGCCGAGCTCGGCCTCGACCTCGGCCGCCGCGAGCTCGAGGGCAGCGTGATCGGCGACGTCGACGGTGATGCCGTGCGCGCGGCGGCCCTTGGCGCGCACCTCGGTGGCCGCGGCATCCACCCCCTCGAATCCGCGGGCGAGGACGGCGACGTCCCAGCCGCGGGCGGCGAGTTCGCGCACGATCGCGCGGCCGAGTCCGGCGCTGCCGCCGGTGACGACGGCGACGCCTCGGGATGTGGTGCTGCTCACGACCGGCTCCTCCGCGGGGGCCCGACCGGGCGGGGGACCCGTGTGAGGCGGGCCTCTGCCGCTGCCTCTATCCTTCGGTCTGCCGTGGAGGGTCGGGATGCCGTTGCCAGCGCCCCGGGGATGAGGTACGGGGCCAAGCGCATCGAGGTCGAGAAAGCAAGCCGGAGTGCGGCATCCGCCCGTCGGGCTAGCGTCGCGGCATGAAAAGCTCAGAGATCCGTTGGAACGACGAAGCACGCGGCAAGATCCTCGACGACGCCGACCGGGTGCTGCGGGAGGCGGTCGTCGACCTCGCCCGCTCCGGTGACGGGATGTCGTCGGACGAGGCGTACGCCGCGCTCACCGGGGCGCTGAAGGACAAGTTCATCGATTGGGAGCCCGGCCCCGACATCCGAACCTACGCCGACGCCATCGCGAACGGCGAGATCGAGACCGACGAGGGGTGACTCACCACTCGACGAGCGGGGCGTCGCGTGAGTAGGTGTTGATGTCGATGGGTTCCCAGGCATCGAGGATCTCGTCGAGGATGAACCGCCCGGCCTGACGCCACATCTCGACGACCTCCTCGTCGGGGATGCCGTCGAGCTCGGACCGCGTGACCAGACGGATGTCGGTGGACTCCCCCGGTTCCGGTTCGGCCGCCGGGGGCTCGTCGGCGACGAGGGCGTAGAGCACGTCGGTGTGGAAGTGGCTCGGGTCTGTCGAGGTGCAGGCCGTGGACGACATGACGGGGACGGGGTGCACCGCGGCGTCGGTCAGCTGCCTCACCCGGATGATCGGCTGCAGCACCCGCACCTGCGACGGCTGATAACCGGACTCCTCGACGAGCTCCCTCAGAACGGCCGCCCACGGTGTCTCGTCGCGCTCGATGTGACCGCCGAACATCATCAGCTTCTGCACCTTGAGGTGTCGGTGGAAGGTGAGGCGAGGCTCGGAACCGTCGATGCGGACGATGAAGAACGACACGGTCCCGTCATGATCGCCGGGAGCTGTGTGGAGGTGGGGCATCGGTACGACCGTAATGCCGGTCGGGTCCGCGGCGCCGCCGCGACCAAGATGGATGTCGGAGGTTGGTGGCAGAGTGCAGGTATGACGGATGCGGCGGAAACCCCCGGTGGCGAGGACTATCTCACCACTCTGGCGGGCATCGTCGCGGACGTCGACTCGGTGGCTCGGCGGATTGCTGCCGCGCAGATCGACGAGCTCCGCGTGTTGGCCGCGGCGGGGCGTTTGGCGGAGGTGCAGACCGCGCAGCGGNNGTCGGCGGAGTGATGCGCGTCACCGATCGGACCGTGCAACGCCGAATCGGTGAGGCGCGGACGTTGATCGAAGGGTTCCCCGCGACTGTCGAGGCATGGGAGCAAGGCCGCATCGTTCGGGGCCACGCGATCGCGATCCTCGAGACCGGGACGAGTTTGCCGGCCGAGATGTGGACCGAGTTCGAGCAGGTCGCGATCAGCCGGTGTGAGCGCGACACCCCGAACCGGGTGCGGGGAGAGTTGGAGATCCTCGCGCATCGTATGCATCCCCGCTCGTTCGCGGAACGCCACGAGGAGGCCGCTGCTGGGCGATGCGTGCGGATCGTGCCCGGACGGGACGGGATGTCCGACGTGGTCGCAACCGTCCCGACGGTGATCGCCGAAGGAATCCACGATCGGCTGACGCAGCAGGCGCGAGCCATCATCGACACCCGCGACGAGCGTGCCGCTGCGCGCGGCGGGGCGGGTGTCGCGTACGGGGAAGCCGTCACGACGCACAGCGACAGCGACAGCGACGATGCCACCGCCATCGTCGCCACCGACCAGCGCTCCATCGACCAGGTCCGANNCTGCTCCTCGCGGGAACCCCAGCGCTCGATGACACCCGCGACACGACCGCCGGCCCGCTGGGCGCGATCCGCGCTCGCGTGCAAGTGCTCGTGCCCGCAGCGACGCTCACCGGCGAAGACGACGGGCCCTGCGACCTCGCGGGGCGCTCCCCTATCGACCCCGCCACCGCGCGGACGCTCGCCGGCGGCACCCACGTCTGGGAACGCCTGTTCCACGAACCCACCACCGGGGTCACGGTCTCGACAGATTCGTACCGGGTCCCGTCGGGGATGCGACGTTTCCTGCAAGCCCGTGACCAGCACTGCCGGTTCCCCGGATGCCGCGTCGCCGCGATCCGTTGCGAGGTGGATCACACTCACGATCACGCCCTCGGCGGACGGACGGAGCTCACCAACTTGGCTCATCTGTGCCAGCGGCATCACTCCATGAAGCAATTCACGGCGTGGAGAGTGCGACAACTGGGGGGTGGCGTCCTGGAATGGACCTCACCCCTCGGCAGGACCTATCGCGAAGACGCCCCGACCCCGGCCGTCGCGTTCACCCCTGCCGCACCACCACCGCCACCCGCACCAGCGGAACCCGCACCCTTCTGACGTCGACGGCGGTTCGACGACCGAACTGCCGCCGACCGCCGGCCGTCACCACGCGGTCTGGGTGACCGCGTGGGTCAGCGCGCGCTCTCGCCGGGCCGGCCCGCAATCCTCGGACCCCGGCCCCGCACAACCATCAAGCCCGACGCAACACCGCACAGCCATCAAGCCCGACGCGGCACCGCGCAACCGTTGAGCCCGACGCGGCACTGCGCAACCGGCGACCCGACTCCGCACCGTCACCCCGCGCAACCATCGAGCCGACTCCGACCGCCACCCCCGCGAGATCGTGCAGGCCGCGCGGACTACACCCCGAGCGCGCGCAGGTAGTCGTTCACGAACGCGCCGCGCGGGTCGAGCTCGCGCTGCAGGGCGACGAAATCCGCCCAGCGCGGGTAGAGCCCGGCGGGGTCCCGCGGGGTGAAGACCTTGCCCCAGTGCGGTCGCGCATCGAAGGGCGCGAGCGCCGCTTCGAGCTCGGGCAGCACCTCGGCGACGCCGGCCTCGTCGGCGGTCCACGTGAAGTGGAACGCGACCGAATCGCGCCCCGAGCTCGGCGACAGCCACAGCTCGTCGCCGGCGATCGTGCGCACCTCGCACACCTGCAGCACGGGCTTCAACCGGTCCGCGAGCCCGCGCACCGCGTCGAACGCGGCGACCGCGTCGGCGATCGGCAGCAGGAACTCGGACTGCAGCTCCTCCCCGTTCGACGGCGTGAACTCCAGGCGGAAGTGCGGCAGCCGATCGAGCCAGCGCCCCGCCTTACCGCCCTGCACCGTGCACGACGCCGCGGACACCCTGGGCAGCGGATGCCGTGCCCCGCCCGCCTCGCGATCGCGCAGCGCGGCGGGGATCGGAGTCACCGCGGCATCCGTGCGCTCCTTGCGCCACACCTGATCGACGTAGGCGTCCTCGTGGAACGTCGCGAAGAGCGAGACGCTGTACGCCGACGCGGCGATGACGTCGAACGCCTTGCGGACCGCCTCGACGGGCACGTTCTCGTAGACCGTCTGGGCGACCTCGAAGGTCGGCTCGATCGCGAGTTCCACCGTCGTGACGATGCCGAGCGCGCCGAGCCCCACGACGGCGCCGTAGAAGGTCTCATCTGTCTCACTGAGCCGCACGAGGTCACCGGTCGAGGTGACGAGCTCGAGCCCCGTGACCGCCGCGGCCAACGACCGGTTCGCGACACCCGAGCCGTGCGTGCCCGTGCTCACCGCGCCGGCGACCGAGATGTGCGGCAGCGAAGCCAGGTTCGCGAGCGCCCAGCCCTGCCGGTCGAGCTCCTGCGCGAGCTCGCCGTAGCGGACGCCGCCGCCGACGCGCACACGGCGCTGCGCGGCATCCACCTGGATCGGCAGGTCGAGCTCGGCGGTCGACACGAGCGTGCCGGTCGTGTCGGCGATGCGGGTGAACGAGTGCCGCGACCCCAGGGCCTTCACGGACGCGGATGCCGCGACCACCTCGCGCAGCTCGTCGACCGTCGTCGGGGCGACGATGCGCTCTGCCGAGTAGCGGATGTTGCGGGACCAGTTGAGGCCGGCGTCGTCGCTCATGCGTGCCAGCCTAGGCGCGCCCGCACGGGGTCAGCCCTGCATCCGCGGATCCTCCGTCGGATCCAGGTACTGCTGCGGACAACCGTCCGTGACCGCCTCCGGTCGCAGCTCGAAGTGCCACGGCTCATTGACGTAGATGCGGCACAGCCCGAACGCGTCGCCGTACCGATCGAGCCAGTACGCGGCATCCCACGGACCGACGTCGACGGCGTCACCCGACACGTGCGCCGAGGTCTCGGGGGTCGCGACCCACCGCGCCGCCTCCTCCCGCGAGCCGTACTTCGCCACGGCATCCTGCAGCAGGCGCTCCTGATACTCCGGCGAACGCCAGCCGCTGTTGATCCGCAGCGTCAGCCCGTCCTCCGCCGCACGCGTGCTCGCCGCCTGCAGCGCCTCGCGCAGCGCCGGGTCGAGGCGGGCGACGGCCGGGACGCTGTCGTCGAACGCGGTCGTGCCGTCGGGCGCCTCGCCCTGCTCGGCCGTCGACACCGGACGGATGCCGGGCGTCGCCGCCGAGCCGCCGGGCGCGCACGCGGCAGCCCCGAGCATCACGACGACCAGCACGGCGAGGGACGAAGGGGGGTGTCTCATGCGCCCATCCCATCGAGACCGATGTTGCGACGGCGTACGCGGAAATCGATACGCCGGCGATAAGAGCGGGTTCGTACGATCGAGTCGTGCGCGTGCTGATCGTGGAGGACGAGCCCCTCATGGCGGGGGCGATCCGCGACGGCCTGCGCCTCGAGGCGATCGCCGCCGACATCGCGGGCGACGGCGACACGGCGCTCGAGCTGCTCGCCGTGAACGCGTACGACATCGCGATCCTCGACCGCGACATCCCCGGTCCGTCCGGCGATGACGTGGCGCGCTCGATCGTCGCCTCCGGCACCGGTACGCCGATCCTCATGCTCACCGCGGCCGATCGTCTCGACGACAAGGAGTCGGGCTTCGAGCTCGGCGCCGACGACTACCTCACGAAGCCGTTCGAACTGCGCGAGCTCGTCCTCCGCCTGCGCGCCCTCGACCGTCGCCGTGCCGCGCCGCGCCCGCCGGTGCGCGAGTACGCGGGGCTGCGCGTCGACCCGTTCCGCCGCGAGGTGTACCGCGACGGCAGGTACGTCGCCCTCACCCGCAAGCAGTTCGCCGTCCTCGAGGTGCTCGTCGCCGCGGAGGGCGGGGTGGTCAGCGCCGAGTCCCTGCTCGAGCAGGCGTGGGACGCGAACGCCGACCCGTTCACCAACGCGGTCCGCATCACGGTGTCGGCACTGCGCAAACGGCTCGGCGAACCGTGGGTCATCGTGACCGAGCCGGGTGCCGGCTACCGCATCGAGGCGGCGGCGTGAGCCGACCGCGCGGTCTCAGCGCTCGGGTGAAGCTGACGCTGAGCTACGTCGCGCTCGTGCTGGTCGCGGGCGGGCTCATCCTCACGGTCGTCTGGCTGTTCCTCCTGCGGTACGTGCCCGACGAGCCGCTCTTCTCCGACACCGGATTCGCGCCGAGCCAGCGCGACCTCGTCCGGGCGTTCCTCCCGGCCGCGGGCGCCGCGATGCTCGCCCTGCTCGGCCTCGGCGCCGTCGGCGGATGGTTCCTCGCCGGGCGCATGCTCTCGCCGCTGCAGGCGCTGACGGCCGCGACGCGGCGCGCGGACTCCGGCGACCTCTCGACACGGGTGCGGATGACGGGCCGCAACGACGAGTTCCGCGAACTCGCCGACGCGTTCGACGGGATGCTGCACCGCATCGAGTCGCAGGTCGACGAGCAACGGCGGTTCGCCGCCAACGCGTCGCACGAGCTGCGCACTCCGTTGGCGATCGCCCGCACCCTGCTCGACGTCGCCCGCTCGGATCCGGACCGCGATGTGACCGCGCTGCTCGACCGCCTCGTCGCGGTGAACGACCGCGGCGTGGACCTCGTCGAGGCCCTGCTGCTGCTCGGCCGGGTGGACCGCGGCGGATTCCCGCGCGAACCCGTCGACCTGTCCCTCCTGGCCGAGGAGGCGGTCGAGACGCTGGTCCCGCTCGCCGAGGCACGCGGCGCCGATCTCGTCGTCCACGGCGACGCGGTGTCCACCGTCGGCTCGCCCAGTCTGCTCGGTCAAGTCGTCCTGAACCTGCTGCAGAACGCCGTCATCCACGGGAACGCCGCCGAGCCGGTGACGGTCACGACGCACCGCGACCTCGACTCGGCGGTTCTCATCGTCGAGAACGGCGGGGAACGGATGGATGCCGCGGTCGTCGCGACGCTCGCCGAGCCGTTCCAGCGGGGGACCACCCGCATCCGCCGGTCCGATCAGGAGCGCAACGGGCTCGGGCTCGCAATCGTCACCGCGATCGCCGAGGCCCACGGCGGCTCGCTCACGCTCGCGCCGCGGGCCGCCGGCGGCCTGCGTGCGACGGTGCGACTGCCCGCAATCTAGTCGCGGAACCCCTTCACGGTCGGGATCGCGCCCGTTCGCGCGGCGATCTTGCGGTCGCCGCGGCGACGGCTGAACCGCGCGACGAAGAACAGGATCGCTCCGACGACGACGTACCCCGCGGTGGCCAGCCACACCAGGCCGGTCTGCTGGGTGAGCAGCACGATGCTGGCGATGATGGCGAGGATCGGCACGATGCGCGGCACCGAGAAGTGGTCGTGCTCGACCTTGTCCTTCTTCAGCACGAGCACGCTCACGTTCGCGGTGAGGAACACGAGGAGCAGCAGGAGCACGGTCGTCTCGGCGAGCGTCGAGATGTCGCCGACCACGGTGAGGAGCATCGTCACCCCGGCGACGACGACGATCGAGACCCACGGCGTCCGTCGCTTGGGCAGCACCTTGCCGAAGGCGTGCGGCATGAGGCCGGACTCCGCCAGCCCGTAGGCGACGCGGCTCGCCATCACCATGAACAGCAACGCGCCGTTGGCGATCGCGACGAGCGCGATGAGGCTGAACAGCCATCCCGGCACCGCGAGACCGCTCGCGGTCACGACCTCGAGCAGCGGACCGGAGGAGGTCGCGAGCTTCGACGGTTCGACGACGATGACCGCGCCGATCGCGATCAGCAGGTACACGACGGCGGCCGTGAGGATCGCGCCGAACAGCGCCCGCGGGTACGACCGCGACGGGTTCTTGACCTCCTCGGCCATGTTCGCCGCCGCCTCGAAACCGAGGAAGGAGAAGAAGGCGATGATGGATGCCGCGAACGCGCCCTGCAGGGGTGCGACGTCGGGCGCGAACTCGAAGATGCGCGACGGTTCGCCTCCGCCGCTGCCGAACACGATGGCCGCGATCACGATGACGAGGACGAGTCCCGAGACCTCGATCATCGACGCGACCATGTTCGTCGCGAGCGACTCCTTCACCCCCCGCAGGTTGATGAGCGTCAGCACGAGGATGAAGCCGATCGCGACCGGGATGGGCGGGATGTCGAACAGAGCGCTGAAGTAGTCGCCCGCGAACGCGTTGGCGAGCGCCGCGGCCGTCGTGATGCCCGAGGCCATCATGAGGAAGCCGACGAGGAACGACAGGAACGGGATGCCGAACGCCTTATCGACGTAGCGGGCCGCGCCGCCGGCGTGCGGGTACTTGGTGATCAGCTCGGCGTAGGTGCCGGCCGTGAGCAGCGCGACGACGAGCGCGATGAGCAGCGGCAGCCAGATGACACCGCCCACGTCGGTCGCCATCGTGCCGACGAGCGTGTAGATGCCCGCGCCGAGGGTGTCACCGACGATGAACGCGAAGAGCAGCCAGGTGCCGACGGCGCGTTTCAGACCGGGCTTTTCCTGGGCGAGGGGAGCCGACGTGTCGTTTGTCATCGCACCACTTCAACCGACACCGCGCGTGGGATGCAACCCCTATCGCGGCGGGTTCTCCTGTGCGTGCGCGACCCCGACGACCTGATCCTGCAGCAGAACCGCCTGTCTGAGCACCTCGCGCAGCGCCCCCAGCAGGAGGGCGATCGCCGCGCCCACGACGAGCGCGAGGAACGTGAGGATCAGGACGAAGGGGCTTCCCGCGCCGGCCGCGCCGATCACCCCGCATCCCACGACGACCACCGTCATTCCCGCCACGGTCAGGCCGATCATCGCGTCGACCCAGCGGAACGCGCCGTCCTCGAAGAGACGCCCGGCGCCGAAGCGGGCGAGCAGACGCCACGCGCACAGCAGGGCGAGCTGCACGCAGAGGAGCAGGATGCCGCCGAGGGCGACCCCCGGCATCCGCAGGCCGGCGAACTCGGGAGCGAGCTGCGCGAACCCGGCCGCCACCTCGGGGACGACCCACAGCTGCAGGGCGAGCAGGGCGAGCAGGAGGATGGCGACCCCGGCCTTGGCGAATGTGATCATGGCTCCCCGATCTATCGACTCTCGATACCTTTATATCGAGAAACAACTCCTGATGTCGAGCGTTCGAGATCGGCGACACGGCAGGATGGGGGCATGACGACTCCCCCGCCCGCGCCGCGCCCAGTCGCCTCGTTCTTCCGCGGCGTCGGCGACCTCGGTCGCGGCTTCGCGTTCTGGGGTCGCTTGCCCGGCCGGATGGCGCTCGGCCTCATCCCGGCGGCGATCGTCGGCATCCTGCTGCTCGCGGGGATCATCACCCTCGTCGCCTTCCTGCGCGACATCGTCACCGCGCTCACCCCGTTCGCCGACGACTGGGCCGAGGTCGCGGCATCCCTCGTCCGGCTCGGCATCGGCGCAGCCCTGCTCGGCGGCGCGATCGTCCTCGCGGTCGTCTCGTTCACCGCGCTCACGCTGCTCGTCGGCGACCCGTTCTACGAGCGGATCTGGCGCTCGGTCGAGCAGCACCTCGGCGATGCGCCGCCCGAGTCGGACTACGGGTTCTGGCGATCGATCCGCGACAGCATCGGCCTCATCCTCCGCGGCCTGCTCGCGGCGATGGTCGCCGGACTCGTCGGGCTCATCCCGCTGGTCGGCACCGCCCTGGGTGCGGTCGTCGCCGCCTTCCTCACGGGCTGGCTGCTCGCCGACGAGCTCACCTCGCGCGCGCTGTCAGCGCGAGGACTGGATGCCGCGGCTCGCCGCGACCTGCGCCGCGGTCAGCGCGCGCGGGTGCTGGGATTCGGCGTCGCGACGCAGCTGTGCTTCCTCGTCCCGCTCGGCGCCGTCGTCGCGATGCCCGCCGCGGTCGCCGGGTCCACCGTGCTCGCGCGCACCCTGCTCGACATGCGTGCCGCCATGAGTCAGGCTGAGGAGTCGACCGCGCCGACGCGGTCCGGAAACGGAGCATGATGCGTCTCGTCCCCCTCGGTCCCACCGATCAGCGTGTCCCCAACGTCGTCGCCGGGATGATGCGGATCGAGGAGATGTCCGACGCGGCGATCCGCGAGCTCTACGACGCCTGCCGCGCGGCGCGTGTCGACTTCTTCGACCACGCCGACCTGTACGGCAGCTCGCGCCACGGCTGCGAGCGCCGCTTCGCGGAGGCGCTGGACCTGAGCTCCGCCGAGCGCGACGAGATCACACTGCAGACCAAGACGGGCATCGTCCCCGACGAGTGGCACTTCGACCACTCCTACGAGCACATCGTCGCCTCGGCCGAGGAGTCGCTGCAGGCACTCGGGACCGACCGGATCGACGTCCTCCTGCTGCACCGCCCCGACGCGCTCGTCGAGCCCGACGAGGTCGCGCGCGCCTTCGACCACCTCGAGTCGTCGGGCAAGGTGCGCGCGTTCGGCGTCTCGAACCACACGCCGCGGCAGATCGACCTGCTGAAGACCGCCGTGACGCAGCCGATCGTCGCGAATCAGGTGCAGCTGTCGATCACGCACTCGACGCTCGTCGCGCAGGGGCTCGCGGCCAACATGGCGGGCGAGGACGACTCGATCACCCGCGACGGCGGCGGGCTCGTCGACCACGCGCGGATCAACGGCATCACCCTGCAGGCGTGGTCGCCGTTCCAGAAGGGGTTCTTCGACGGCGTGATGTTCGGCGCCCCCGAGCTGCCCGAGCTGAACGCCCTGCTCGACCGCCTCGCCGCGAAGTACGACGTGACGCCGCTCGCGATCGCCACGGCCTGGATCACGCGGCATCCCGCCCACATGCAGGTCGTGCTGGGGACGACGACGCCGCAGCGCGTGACGGATGCCGCCGCCGGCTCCGACATCCCGCTCACCCGCGCCGAGTGGTACGGCCTCATCTCGGCGGCGGGCCACAAGGTGCCCTGACCCGGATGGCGGACTACGTCATCGAGGGGAGCCGCATCGGCGGCATCCCCGACCTCTACGCCGAACTGAACCGTCTGTTCATGACTGGGGAGGATTGGCGATTGGGCACCAGCCTCGACGCGCTCGACGACCTGCTCCACGGCGGGTACGGGGCGCTGGCCGAAGACCACTCCGCGCGGGTCGTCTGGCGCGATTCGGCGCGCAGTCGGCGGGCCCTCGGCGTCGCTGAGACGGAGCGATGGCTGCGCGAGAAGCTGGCACAGCCGGGCACGTTCCGATCCGACACCATCCAGCGTCAGCTCGACGACCTGCGCTCCGGAACGGGGAAGACGTACTTCGACCTCGTGATCGCGGTGTTCGCCGACCACCCGCACGTCACGCTCGACCTCCGCTGAGTCAGGTTTCGCGACGGACCTTGATCGTTGCGCCGGCGGCGAGGAAGACGAACGCGGCCGCGACCTGGGCAGCGCTCCAGATCGCACCCGAGAACGCGAAGGGGAAGATCGGGTTCCAGACCACCGCGACAGCGAGCATGATCGGCACCCACCACCAGTGCCGCGCCTGCACGGCGAACCATCCGATGATGAGCGCGAGGATCGTGGCGACGAACCGGACGGTGAGGAACCAGTCGCTCTCGAGCAGTGCCGGCGCGACGAACAGGACCGCCGCGGCCAGCAGGCTCGGCGCGAGCGCGTTGCGCTGGTACATCGCGGGTGTCGGCTGCGTGCGGCTCATGAGGCTCCTGGGGACGGGGACGCGCTCTCAGTCTGCCGCACGCGTCTCGCGCGCCCGGCGAGCACCGCCCCGCCGACGATCGCCGCGACCACCGAGCCACTGAGGATGCCGATCTTCGCGTGGTCGTCCGCCAGCGATCCGACCCCGTACGACAGCTCGCCCACGAGCAGCGCGACCGTGAACCCGATGCCGGCGAGCAGTCCCACGCCGAGCATGTCGCCCCATCGCAGTTCGAACGTCCGCCGCACCGACGGCACCCGCGTGAGAAGGAACACCGCGAGCAGGATCCCCACCGGCTTGCCCACGACCAGCCCGACCAGGATGCCGAGGGTCACCGGATCGCCGAAGGCCGAGACCAGCCCGTCCCAGCCACCGACGGTCACCCCGGCGGAGAAGAACGCGAAGACGGGGATCGCGACCAGCGTCGAGATCGGACCGAAGCGGTCGGCGAAGTGCGCGGTGAACGCATCGTGGATGGGGCTGCCGTCGGCATCCTTCCCCACCTGCACCCGCGCTCGCGGCGTCACCGTCGCGGGGACGGTGAAGGCCAGCAGCACGCCGGCGATCGTCGCGTGCACGCCCGACGCGTGGACGAGCGCCCAGGTGACGATCGCGAGCGGCATCAGCACCCACCAGTGACGGATGCCGCGCCGCACCGCCAGCCCGAACAGGACGAGCGGGACGATCGCCGCCGCGAGCCACACCGGCTGCAGGTCGTCGGTGTAGACGGTGGCGATGATCGTGATGGCGAAGAGGTCGTCGACGACGGCGAGGGTCAGCAGGAAGACGCGGAGCGCGGGCGGCAGCCCCTTCGCGACGACGGCGAACACCGCGATGGCGAAGGCGATGTCGGTCGCCGTCGGGATCGCCCAGCCCCGCACCGCGTCACCGGGCGCGGTCACCGTGAACGCCGTGAAGATGAGCGCCGGGACGATGACACCGCCGAGCGCGCCGATCACGGGCACCGCGGCGATGCGCGGCGAGCGCAGCCGGCCCGCGACGATCTCCTCCTTGAGTTCGAGACCCACGACGAAGAAGAAGATCGCGAGCAGTCCGTCGGCCGCCCAGTGCGCGACGGTCAGGTGGAGGTGGAGCGCCTCGGGTCCGAACGACGTCTCGCGCAGACCCGTGTACCAGGGCGCGGCGGGCGAGTTGGCGAGGACGAGGGCCGCGACGGTCGCGGCCAGCAGCAGGATGCCGCCGAAGGTGTCGGTCTGGACGGTCTGACGGATGCCGCGCCAGATCTCGTGCGGCGCCGTGCGGGAGGAGGGGGAAGTGGACATGACGGATCGCTTTCCGCGTCGGTGATCAGGGGTCGCTGAGGACGCACCGACGAGCGGTGCGCGTCAGGCCCCCGACGGCGGGCAGCCGGCGATCTCGCCGTGCGCGTTGGTGCCCCATTCGCTGACCCATCCGTTGGTTCCCGGATGCTGCGGTGCGGTGAGGGTGCGGATCCCGATCGCCGACGGCAGCGCGCGCACGAGGCGGTAGCGCGCGGTGATCGTCATACCCCCATCGTACCGAGGCGGTCCGGGCGCGGCCCGGGACTTGCTCAGCCGAAGCGGCGCCCGGCCGGGTTGGTCGGCAGCAGGGTCAGGACCAGGAGGACGAGGGAGCCGAGGCTCGGGATGAAGGCGAGGAAGAACAGCGGTCCCGGCAGGTTCGCGTCGTGCAGCCGCCGCCAGGTGAGAGCGGCGTCCGGGATGATCGTCGCGAGCAGGAAGAGGACCAGCAGGATGGCGCCGACCGCGATGAGCGGACCGGGCCGACTCTGCCCGGTCACCGGGTCGTACGAGACGCCGACGAGTGCGCCGCCGATCATGATCACGACGAGCACCATCGCGATGAGGAAGTACGCGAGGCGCATCCACCAGAACTCGCTGAGGCTCGCGCGACCGGTGAAGGTCGCGTACTTCTTCCAGTACCGGACGAAGGCCTGCGCGAACGACGCGCCGTAGAGGGGCCACTCGAGGGGCGGCTGCCCGGGCCCGGCGGCGGGAAGCATCGGTCGACCGTAGGGAGAGGGCGGCGGGGGCGGTGCGTAGGACATCGGTTCCTCCGGGGACGGTCGGGGCGTGCGTCCATCGTGGCGGATGCGGCGACTTTTTTGTGACGAATCGCCCCCGGCATCCCTCCTATGTGCAGAGGCGGAACTAACCGCCCCCACAGACACAGGCACAGAAAAGGACACTGACATGGCTGAGGACCAGAAGACCACCACCCCGTCCGTTGCGGCTCCGGCGACGCGCGTCGACCGCACGCCCGGCTCGCGCGGGACCGACGCTCCGACCACCGCGGGCACCATCACGATCGCCGACGGCGTCGTGGCCAAGGTCGCCGGCATCGCCGCGCGCGAAGTGAGCGGCGTGTACGCCCTGGGCGGCGGCGGTGCGCGCGCCATCGGCGCGATCCGTGACGCCATCAACGCGACCGACCTCACGCAGGGCGTCAAGGTCGAGGTCGGCGAAACGCAGGCCGCCGTCGACCTGAAGGTCGTCGTCGAGTACCCCGCGCCGATCGCCCGCGTCGCCGACGAGGTCCGCGGCTCCGTCGCCGGGGCGGTCCACCGCCTCACCGGTCTCGAGGTCGTCGAGGTGAACGTCGAGATCCACGACGTCCACATCGAGGACGACTCCGACGACCAGGCCGAGCCCCGCGTCGCCTGATTCGACGCATCCACACCCGAGGAGAACCCCGGAACATGCGCAACAAGATCCTAATCATCGGCGCCATCGCCTTCGCGGCCTACGTGATCGGCAGCCGCTCCGTCACCGTCAAGAAGTCCGAGTCGGTCCCGCACCAGCTCGTCCGTCTGCGGGAGGAGCGCAAGGCGAGGAAGGACCGGCAGCGCAGGGCAAAGAAGATCGCCAAGACCGCGAAGGGCACGGCGGAGGACCTGGCCGACAAGATCCGGGATGCCGCGCACGACGTGCGCAAGCGTCTGAGCTGACCGGCTCCTCACCCACCCGGCCCACACGGGAGGGTGCGTACGATGGCTCCCCGTGACGAGTCGTGACCTGCGCACCCTCCCGAAGGCCGAACTCCACCTCCACATCGAGGGGACGCTCGAGCCTGAGCTCGCGTTCTCCCTCGCCGCGCGCAACGGCGTCGATCTTCCGTTCACCGATATCGACGATCTGCGCACCCGCTACGACTTCACCGACCTGCAGTCCTTCCTCGACGTCTACTACGCGTGCATGGCGGTCCTGCGCACCGAGCAGGACTTCACCGACCTCGCCGTCGCCTACCTCGAGCGGGCGGCTGCGGACGGCGTGCACCACGTCGAGATGTTCTTCGACCCGCAGGTCCACGCCGCGAACGGCGTCGCGGTCGGCACCGTGATCGACGGACTGCGCACCGGTCTCGACATCGCCGCCGAGCGCCTCGGCATCACCGGCGGCCTCATCGTCTGCATCGTGCGCGACCAGCCGGTCGCCTCCGCCCAGGCCCTCCTCGACGAGATCGCCCCGCGCGCGCACGAGCTGCTCGGCGTCGGTCTCGACTCCGCCGAGGTCGGCTACCCGCCCGCGCTGTTCGAGGGCGTGTTCCGTCGCGCCGCCGAGCTGGGACTGCACCGCGTCGCCCACGCGGGCGAAGAGGGACCGGCGGCGTACGTCTGGGATGCGCTGCGCGTGCTCGAGGTCGAGCGGGTGGACCACGGCATCCGATCGATCGACGACCCCGACCTGCTCGCCCACCTCGCCGAGCACCGTGTGCCGCTGACGGTCTGCCCCCTGTCGAACGTGCGACTGCGGGCCGTGCCCGAGCTCGCGGCGCATCCGCTGCGACGGCTCGTCGACGCGGGCGTCGTCGTGACGATCAACTCCGACGACCCGTCGTACTTCGGCGGGTACATCGGCGACAACTACGCCGCCGTCGCCTCGCTCGGCTTCGACACGGCCGAGCTCGCCCAGCTCGCCGAGAACTCGATCACCGCGTCGTTCGCGGATGCCACCCGTAAGGCGGATCTGATCGCGCGGGTGCGGGCGTGGGCGGCATCCGCCTGACTCAGTCCACCTGGGCCTTCGGCCAGACGTACGGCAGGTCGTCGGGGTCGTCGAAGCCCTGCGCGCGGTAGTACTCGAGGTCCTTGCGGAGCAGGTTCGACCGGTGCGAGCGGTGGACCTCCTCGCGGCCGAACCAGGGCGGCATCCGTACCGTGCCGGACCGGTATTCGGCGCCGTCCTCGGGGATCTCGTCGAGGGTCGCGAGGGTGGACTGCCGCGTGGTGTCGGCGAAGCCGCGCCAGACCCACTCGTCGACCGTGAGGTCCTGGTAGACCATGAGCGCCGCGCGGTGCCCGCGCCACATGGCGACCGCCGGGTGATGGCGCCAGCCGTAATCCGGGATCGTCAGCGCGCGCATCACCTGCAGGGTCTCGACGCGCTGCTTGCCGAGCCGCTTCGTGTCGAGCGCGGCCATGCCGCGGGCGAGGTCGGCGTACGGGACGAAGGTCTGCACGTCAGCGGACCTTCCGGATGCGGATGGGTCCCTTCGCGGTCGACGGGTCGACGACCTGCCCCCGCTGCGTGATCTCGACCTCGCCGGCCGCGACGAGTCGCCTCGCGGCGCGGCGGGCGGGCTCCATGAGGTCGCGCCAGTCGTCGCCGCCGACCGCTTTCGCCGCCTCGGACGGGCAGATCGTCGCCGACGCGGCCCGCGCATCCAGCAGCTCGACGATCGTCCGCGTGAGCTTCTCGTCGACGGGACGGATGCCGCGCTTCCGGCACGCGTCGGAGCAGTACTTCACGTCGTCCCAGTTCTTCTCCCACTTCTTGCGCCACTGGATCTCGCGCCCGCACGAGGCGCACGTCTTGGGTGCCGGGGTGGAAGCCATGCCGCGACGCTACGTCGGAGAGCCGACACGGGCGAAGGGGTTGCGCCGTCCGAGTTGCGCCTGTCAGGTCAGGACGCCGAGATGGGCGCGGACGGACTCCGCGCCGGTGACCGCGATGGACCAGTCAGGTCGGATGAAGGCGTCCCGATGCAACCGAACCCGCTGTTCATCTACGGGCTCACCCTGCCGAGGGGCGACGCGCGTCACGCCGTTGAGTTCGTACCCGAGCTTGCGGGACACGGCGAGGGACGCCTCGTTCCAGGACGCTGCGCTGGATTCCGCCCATTCCGCCCCGAGAACGTCGAACGCGAACATCAGCAGCGCCGCCCGCATCTCGGTTCCCCAGCCCCGGCCTTGAGCAGACCTGGTGAGCCAGGAGCCCGTGTTGACGGTTCGCCGGTCGGCGAAGGTATACGCAGACAGGTCTTGCGAACCCACAACACGGCCGTTCGCGTGGACGGCGAACGCGACTGTCCAGTGTGCAGGGTTCACTCTGGTGCGAAGACTCCATTGGTACTCGGCCAGGTTCCGGGGAAGATCAGCGGGATCCGCATCGGTCCAGGGGACGCCGAACGGCATCCGCTCCGGGTCGTGCACCCCGTCCGCCGCCGCCTGAACCAATCCCGGCAGGTCGACGTCACGGACGGGGCGCAGGGTCAGATTCGGCGTGCCGATCGAGAGTTCGAACAGCGGCCAGATCTCCTCGAGTTCCATGCCGGGACCCTACCCGTCTCGGCGGGCGGCGCGCCTTCACATGACGGCGTCACACTCGGGCTGGCAGCGCGGGCACCACCAGGTGCGGCGACGCTCGGGGTCGTTCGCGACCTCGTTGCGGACGAGGATGCGGGTGCCGCACCGCAGGCACGGTCGACCGGCGCGGCCGACGACCCAGTGCGACTCGCCCTTCCGCGTCGACCCGGTGGTCACCTGGTACATCCCCGGCACGGTCGCCGAGATCCGCAGCATCCGCGCCGCCCTCTCGACGAGCGGTGCGAGGTCGACCGATCCGATCGGGGCGAACGGATGCGCGCCGGAGAGGAACGCGGTCTCGTTGACCCACAGGTTGCCGAGCCCTGCCAGGTTGCGCTGGTCGAGGAGCGCCGCGACGAGAGGACGCTCGGGCCGTGAGGCGAGCCGGCGCACCGCCTCGGCGGCATCCCAGTCCTCACGCAGCGGATCCGGACCGAGGTACGCGAGCAGGCCGCCCTCGCCCGCCGTCGCGACGAGCTCGACCACGGGCAGGTCGATCCCCCACAGCGTCGATCCGTCGTCGAGACGCATCCGCACGCGCACCCGATGCTCCTCGCGCGACGGGATGCGGCGACCCGGCCGCGTCACCGTCCAACTTCCCTGCATCCGCAGGTGCGTGTGGAGCGTCTGCCCGGTGTCGAAGCGGGTCAGCAGGTGCTTGCCGTGCGTGTCGTACGAGGCGATCCGAGCCCCGGCGAGCGGCGTGCCCGCCGCGTCGCCGGAGCGCAACTCACCCGAGGCGATCGTGTGACCGACGGATGCCGCGGCCAGCCGCTGCCGCAACCGGAACACACTGTCGCCCTCCGGCATCCGTCTCCCCATCCCCGTGTCGCTCCAGCCGAACCACGAGTCACCACCCGCGTGCCGAATCACCACCCATCGTCATGCATTCCGGTGGTGATTCGGCCGTTAAGTGGTGACTCGGCGCTGCGGAGTCGCGCACGAGCACGTCGGCACGTGCGAGACGGGCCGTCCGGGGTTCAGCTCGCGGCGCGCAGCCAGACCGTCGTCGCGGCGGGCAGCCGGTCGCCCTCGAGCTCGGCGCTCGAGAGCAGCACCTCACCCGCGGGCAGATCGGCCGGCTCGTCGCCGAAGTTCGTGACCACGATCCAGCCATTCGGTCGCGAGAACGCGAGCACGTCGTCGCGTCCCGGCTCGAGCCAGGTCAGCTCCTCGACCGTCTGCAGCTCGTGCCGCAGCTCCAGCGCACGGCGGTAGAGGTTCAGGGTCGACGCGGGGTCGTCCTCCTGCGCCTCGACCGACATCGCGCCGAACCACTCCGGCTGCGGCAGGTGCGATCCGCCCGAGCCGAAGCCGAACGACGAGCCGGACTCGGTCCAGGGGATCGGCACCCGGCATCCGTCGCGCCCCTTGTCCTCGCCGGGGCTGCGGAAGAACGTCGGGTCCTGCCGCTCGTCGTCGGGGATGTCGGCGACCTCCTGCAGCCCGAGTTCCTCGCCCTGGTAGACGTAGGCCGAGCCCGGCAGCCCCAGCACGAACGCGCTCGCCGCGCGGGCGCGCCGCAGGCCGGCCTCGGCGTCGAGCGCGGGCTCGGCGCCGCCCGAGAGCAGCCACTCGTTGCCGTGCTTGCGAGAGGGGCGGCCCGAGGCATCCCGCTCCGGATGCGGCAGCCCGTACCGCGTCGCGTGCCGGACGACGTCGTGGTTCGACAGCACCCAGGTCGTCGACGACCCCGACGAGGCGGCGAGCGCGAGGTTGTCGGCGACGATCCGCCGGAACTGGCCGGCGTCGAAATCGGCCTCGAGCAGATCGAAGTTGAACGCCTGCCCCAGGCTCTCGGCGCTCGCGTACAGCGGCACGCGCGACGGGTCGACCCACGCCTCGGCGACGGCGGTGCGCGGCGGGTCGTAGGAGTTGAACACCCGACGCCACTCGGCGTAGACCTCGTGCACGTCGTCGCGGTCGATCATCGGATGCTGCCCGTCGCGCGGCATCGCGTCGAGCTCGGCCTGCGAGGGAAGCTCGTCGGGCAGGTCCTTCGTGAGCATGTGCGCGACGTCGATACGGAACCCGTCGACGCCCCGGTCGGACCAGAAGCGCAGCGTCCGCACGAAGTCGGCGCGCACCTCGGGATTCGACCAGTCGAGGTCGGGCTGCTCCACGGCGAAGTTGTGGAGGTACCACTGCCCGTCCTCGACGCGCTCCCACGCCGGGCCGCCGAAGGCCGACGTCCAGTCCGCCGGCGGCTCCTCGCCGTTCTCACCCTTGCCGTCGCGGAAGATGTACCGCGCCCGCGCCGCCGAGCCGCGCCCGGCGGCGAGCGCCTCCTGGAACCAGGCGTGCCGGTCGGAGGTGTGGTTCGGCACGATGTCGATGACGACCTTGATACCCGCCTCGTGGAGGGCGGCGATGAGCGCGTCCGCGTCGTCGAGCGTGCCCAGACGCGGGTCCACGTCGCGGTAGTCCGCCACGTCGTACCCGCCGTCGGCGAGGTCGGACGGGTAGAACGGGCTCATCCAGATCGCATCGACGCCGAGCTCCTTCAGATAGGGCACCCGGGAGCGGATGCCGCGAAGGTCGCCGATGCCGTCACCGTCGGCATCCGCGAAACTGCGGGGATACACCTGGTAGACGACCGCCTGACGCCACCATTCGGGCAGCTCGGCGTCGGTGAGGTCGGCGGTCTCGGGTGCGGTCTGTACGTCGGAGGTCACGAGGGTCCTTTCGAGGTTGCGGTGGTCGATCAGCCCTTGACGGCGCCCTGCGTCACGCCCTCCATCACCCAGCGTTGGGTGAAGAGGTACGCGAGGATCGCGGGGGCCATGGCCATCAGGTACGACGCGAACGCGACGTTGTAGTTGTTGCTGAACTGCGTCTGGAACAGGTTCTGCCGCACCGGGAGCGTCTGCATGGCGGGGTCGGAGATGATCAGTGACGGCAGCATGAAGTCGTTCCACGCGTAGAGGAAGGCGAAGATGCCGACCGTCGCGCTCATCGGAGCGAGCAGCGGGAAGATCAGCTTCCAGAACGTCTGCCACGTCGTCGCGCCGTCTATGCGCGCGCTCTCCTCGAGCTCGAGGGGGATCGAGCGCAGGAACGCCGTGAACAGCAGCACGCTGAAGCTCAGCTGGAACATCGTCGCCAGCAGGATGACGCCCACCGGGTTGTCGAGGCCGAGGCGTCCGGTCAGCTGGATCTGCGGCAGCGCGACGACGGGGAACGGGATGAACATCGCCGCCAGCAGGTAGAAGAACGAGTAGCGGAAGAGCTTGCGGTCCCAGTTGCGGACGATCGCGTACGACGCGAACGCGGCCAGGATGATCGTCGCGACCACCGTCCCCGCCGTGACGAAGAACGAGATCGCGGCGCCGACGGGGAACTGCGTGAGGTTCCACGCCTGCACGAACCCGTCGAAGCTGAACGGGGCCGGCAGCGAGAACGCGTTGCCGTCGACGGCCTGCCCCGTCGTCTTGAGCGACATCGAGATGGTGACGTACAGCGGCAGGAGCACGGTGACCGAGCACAGGAAGAGGATGACGGTGCCCGACCAGTTGGGGCGCTCGGCGCCCGTCTTGCGCCGACGGCGCGGCGGTTCGGTGGGGCGGTCGGGGGCGGTGACGGCGTCGGCCTGTTCGAAGGCGAGCGCGGGCTGCGTGGTGGACATCAGACCTTGTTCCTTCCCCGCGTGAGCGAGAGCTGGAGGAGAGAGATGAGGACCGCGACGATGAAGAAGATCGTCGCGTTGGCCATCTGGTAGGCGTAGTCGCCGCCGTTGAAGCCCGCGATGATCGTCATCGCGACGCTGCGCGTCGCGGTCCCGGGACCGCCGCCGGTGAGGCCGACGATGATGTCGTACGCGTTGAGGAAGCCCTTGAAGCCGAGGATCACGTTGATGACGACGTACCCGGCGACGAGCGGGATGGTGATGCGCAGCAGCTGCTGCCGCTTGGACGCCCCGTCGATGTCGGCCGCCTCGTACACGTCGCCCGGGACCGACAGGAGCCCTGCGATGTAGATGAGCAGCGTGCCCGGGATCGCCTGCCACGCGGTGACGATGACGATCGCGATCCAGGCGAGGTCGGGGTTCGCGAGCAGGCTCTCCTGCAGCCACGGGACCCCGAGCGCCGACCCCGCCGAGGGCAGCGAGTTCGAGAACAGGAAGTTGAAGACGTAGGCGATGATGATGCCCGAGATGACCATCGGGATCACGAAGATCGTCCGCAGGCCCGTCTTGAAGCGGATGCGGGAGGTCAGCCCCACGGCCAGCAGGAACGCCGCGATGTTGACCACGATGACCGTCGCCACGGCGAAGCCCGCCGTGAACAGGTAGCTCTGCAGGATCGCGGGGTCGCTGAACAGGGCGATGTAGTTCGTGAACCCGATGAAGTTCCACTCCCCCAGCCCGATCGAGTCGGTCAGGCTGAAGAAGATGCCGACGATCCCGGGGACGGTGATCGCCAGGGTGAACAGCAGCACCGTCGGCAGCAGGAACAGGTAATAGATCGGTTCGACGCGTTTGCTGCTGCGCCGACGCGTGCGGTCGCCCTGCGTCAGGAGGGTCGTCGTCGACCCGGTGGTGGTGGTCATCGCGTGGCCTCCTCAGCCTCGTCGGTGAGGACGGGCTGGCGGAACGCGAGCCGCGACCAGTCGCTGTCCATGGTGGCGAACGTCCGTGCCGGGTCCTGCCCGAACACCAGCGCCTGCGCGTAGGCGAAGACGGGGATCGTCTTCGGCACGAGGACGGACGGGCCCTGGTAGATGGCGCCGGAGTCGTAGAACTCCTGCATGCCCTGGACCCTCGGGTCGTCGGGCGGAGCGGCATCCGTCGTCGGAGCGAACCCGAGCTGGGACTCGTTGTAGGCCTCGATGATCTCGGGCTGGTACAGGTACTCGAGGAAGTCCCGCGCCGCGTCCTTCTTCGTGGAGGCGTCGGGGATCATGGCCGCGAGGTCCATGTTCACTCGGATCGCGCGGTCGTCGGGGTCGTCGGTCATCGGCAGCGGGAAGGTGCCGAGGGGGGCGTCGGGCGCGGTCTTCGCGATCTCGCTGAAGGCCCAGGGACCCTGCAGGTACATCGCCGCCTGACCCTCGCCGAACGCGAGGTTGCCGTCGCCGTAGGCCCGGCTGTCGGCATCCTCGTTGGTGTACTCGGTGGCCAGCTGCAACATCTTCTCGGCCGGCCCCGTGAAGTCCTTCTCGAACGAGACGTCCGAGGACCCGTCGACGTCGGCGCCCTCGGCGGCCAGCCCGTCGAAGAAGTCGATGACGTCGATGGAGCCGCCGATCGCGTAGTCGTACCAGCCCTGCGCGACCGTCCAGTCGTCCTTGAACGTGCCGTAGAACGGCGTGACGCCGGCGGCTTCGAGCGCGTCGCACACGGCGACCAGCTCGTCCCACGTGGTCGGCACCTCGAGGCCGTTCTCCTCGAAGATCTCAGTGTTGTAGATGACCGATGAGGCCATCACGGAGTAGGGCAGTGCACTCGTGCGGCCCTCGCAGTTGCCGTACTGCTCCATGAGCGGCTGCAGGTCCTCGCGCACCGTGGCCGCGGCATCCGTGTCACCGAGATCGCTGAGCGCGCACCGCTGGACGAAGCGGGCGACTTCGTAGTTGTAGTTGGCCAGCATGATGTCGGGCGGGTTGCCGCGCACGAAGCTCGCCGAGACGACGTCGACGCCCGACGTGTCCATCTCGACCGTGACGGCGTCCTGCGAGGCGTTGTAGTCCTTCACGACGTCCTGCATGAACGTCAGCGCCTCGCGCTTGCTGAAGGTGAAGCGGATGGTCTCGCGGCCGTCGGCGGAGCAGCCGGCCAGGGTCGCGGCGCCCAGGGCGGCGACGGCCAGCGCGGCGGCCGCCCGCCGGCGGGGAGTGGTCGATGACATGTGTATCCGATCGCGTCGTTGCGGACGAAGTTCTCACTCAGGAAGTGATGCCGGCGATTATATTTAGTCGCCAAATCAATGTGATGCAGGCAATATTGCAGGGCGCGTCCCGAAAGGTCAAGACCCCGATGTCGACACTCGCCTCCTCCCCGGCACGGCCTGCCAGTCAGGACGCCGTGCTCGCTTTCGCGTGGGACTCCTCGGAGTTCACCGCGACGGAGGCCCTGCAGTCCACGGGGTTGACGCGGTCGACCACGATTGAAGCGACCGACGCGCTCGTCGCACGCGGCCTGCTGCGCGAGCTGCCGAACGCCCGCCTCGCCGGCGACTACCGCAAGGGACGACCCGCCCGTCGGTTCGCGCTCCGTGACGACGCGGCCGTCGTCGTCGGCGTCGACGCCGGCCACGAGCACGTATCCGTTGCCGTCGCGGACCTGCGGGGGAAGCGGATCGCGGATGCCGACGCGCGCCTCGTGCTGGATCGTGACGACGCGGCCGCCCGCGCCGCCGTGGTCTCCGACACGATCGACCGTGCCCTCGCTGCGGCAGGCGTCGCGCGCGCCGACGTGCTCGCCGTGTGCGCCGGCGTGCCCGCACCGGTCGATCGCACGGGGCGGTCGCCGCGGCATCCGACCCGCTTCTGGGAGCGGATGAACCCCGACCTCGTCGACGTCCTCTCGTGGGCGCCCGTCGTGCGCATCGAGAACGACGCATCGCTGGCCGCGGTCGCGGAAGGTTCCGTCGGCGCGGCGGTCGGATGCCAGGACTACATCGCCCTGCTCGCAGGATCGCGCCTGGGCGCCGGGGTGGTCGTCGACGGTCGGCTCCTGCGCGGCAGCCACGGCGGCGTCGGCGAGATGGTCGCGTTCGACCACGTCGACGGCGTGCACGGGGCCGAGGGCCTCGGACATCGCGTGGCCGCCTGGGCGGCCGAACTCGCGCAGTCCGGCGAGGCGACGGCGGGGTTCCGCGACGTCGCGCCGGAATCGCTCGACGCGCGGACGGTGCTCGCGATGGCCGCGCAGGGGGATGCCGATGCCCTGCGCATCGTCGACCGGGTAGGCCTCGCGCTCGCCCGCATCGTCAGCGTGCTGGGCAGCATGTTCGACCCCGAACGGGTCGTCGTCTCGGGGGCGATCGCCGACGGCGTGGCCGAGGTGGTCGCCGCCGCCCGGCGCTCGCTGCCGACCGACCTCGACCTGCCCGCACCCGAGCTCGTCGCCTCGACGCTCGGCGGCGAGGTGGTCGTGACGGGTGCGGTCGCCGCCGCTGTCGCGTCGGCCCGCGAGCGGGTGCTCGACGTGTGGGGCGCCGCCGGCTGAGCGGCGCGCAGCGCGGCGACAGTCGGCGTCGGTTGCCGAATCACCACCCGATCGCCGAATCACCACCCGTGTGGCGACATCTGCGTGGTGACTCGGCACGCGAGTGGTGATTCGGCGGAGAGGGGCCGCGCGCGGGGGGCGACGCCGGGTCAGCGTGCCCCGCGGCGGGGGTCCTGGCCCGAGCGGGTGTAGGCGCGCCAGAGGATACTCGCATGACGCTCCTTCGCGCGCTCGACGCCCGCCTCGTCGCCGCGGGCGGCCGACCACCACTCCGCGAAGCGCTCGCGCATCGCGCTGAGGACGATGTCGAGTCCCGCGTGCGGCGGCGGGGGGACGACCGCCTCCTCGGCCGGCATCCGTCCCTTCGGGGCGAGCGAGTCGTTCGCGTGCTTCACGACGAGGTCGGCGGCACCCACGGCGTGCGCGTTGATGATCGAGTGCGCCGCTCCCCGGATCTCCCAGCGGCGCGCGTTCTTCGCCGCCGCGACCAGCCGCGAGTGGAACCGGCGCGGGGACGTCGCGTCGTACTCGCCGCGGATCAACAGGACGGATGCCTCGACGAGCGGCATCCGCTCGATCAGCCGGTACCGGAGCATGTGCGGCAACACCTGCACGAAGTAGACGAAGCCGCAGAGGACGTACGCCGACAGCGCTGTCATGGCGAGGTGGAACGTCTCGCGGGTGGCGGACTGCGCGAACCGCAGCGCGACGATCGGGAGCGACGACTCCTGGTCGTTGACCACGGGGCTCACGAGCACGGCGTGACGCAGCTGCGGCCGGCGGATGAGTACCTCGGTGACGACCTGCGTGCCCATCGAGTGGCCGATGATCACGGGGTCATCGAGCCCGTAGTGGTCGAGCACCTCCTCGACCCGATCAGCGAAGAACTCGGCCGTGGGCTGGTCGCCGGGGCGCGGCATCCCGGCGAAACCCGGCAGGTCGAGGGCGAACACGTCGCCGTGCTCGGCGAGCGACGGCGCGAGGAACTCGAAGTAGGTCGCCGCGACCCCGACCCCCGCGACCAGCACGAACGGGCGGCCGCCGTCGCCCGCGGTGGTCTCGACCCGCGTGACCCGCGTGCGGCGATCGCCGTGGCCGACATGCTCGACGTCGACGTCGGGGGCGTCCTCTGTCGCGGGCATGCCCCCAGGATGCCAGGTCGCGCGCACCGCTAGCGCAGGGCCCGACCGCGCACAAGCGCTGGGGATCGGTCCGCGGCGTTCCTACGCTGGCGCCATGCTGCGCCACCTCGTCATCGTGCTGGGCGACCAGCTCGACCACGAGTCGAGCGCGTTCGACGACTTCGACGCGGCTCACGATGCCGTCTGGATGGCAGAGGTCGCCGAGGAATCCGAGCACGTGTGGAGCACGAAGCAGCGCACCGCCGTCTTCCTCGCCGCCATGCGCCACTTCGCCGCCGAACTGACGGATGCCGGGCGCCCCCTCCACTACGCGAAGCTCGACGCCCGCGGGACCCGGGGGTCGCTCGCCGAGCAGCTCGCCGCCGATCTGACCACGCTGAAGCCCGAGGCGCTCATCGTGACGGAGCCCGGGGAGTGGCGTGTGCGGGAGGCGCTCCGCGAGGTCGCCGAGATCACCGGCATCCCGCTGGAGATCCGTGAGGATCGGCACTTCTTCAGCACCGTCGCGGAGTTCGCCGCGCACGCCGCGGGCCGCAAGGCGCTGCGGATGGAGTACTTCTACCGCGAGATGCGCAAGAAGCACGACGTGCTGATGACGACGCGTGGCCAGCCCGTCGGCGGGCAGTGGAACTACGACGCCGACAACCGCAAGGCATTCCCGAAGCAGGGCCCGGGCCTCGTGCCGTCGCGCGCCCGGTTCGAGCCCGACGAGATCACCCGGGACGTCATCGCGCTGGTCGAGAAGCGGTTCGGCGACCATCCCGGCTCGCTGGATTCGTTCGCGTGGCCGGTGACCCGGGCGCAGGCGCTCGAGGCGCTCGACCTGTTCATCGCCGAGCGGCTGCCGGGCTTCGGTGAGACGCAGGACGCGATGTGGCCGGGCGAGCCGTGGCTGTGGCACGCGCACCTGTCGTCGTCGATGAACCTGAAGATGCTGACGCCGCGCGAGGTCGTCGCCGCGGCCGAGGCGGCGTATCGCGCGAAGAAGGCGCCGCTCGCGGCCGTCGAAGGGTTCATCCGCCAGATCCTCGGCTGGCGCGAGTACGTCCGCGGGATCTACTGGACGCAGATGCCCGGATACCTCGAACGGAATGCGTTCGAGGCGTTCGAGCCGCTACCGGACTTCTACTGGACCGGCGACACCGCGATGGCGTGCCTGCAGGACGCGATCGGCACGACGCTCGAGAACGGCTACGCGCACCACATCCAACGCCTCATGGTGACGGGTCTGTACGCGATGCTGCTCGGCGTCGACCCGAGGGAAGTACACGCCTGGTATCTCGCGGTGTACGTCGACGCGGTCGAGTGGGCGGAGCTGCCGAACACCCTCGGGATGAGCCAGTACGCCGACGGTGGACTGATGGGCAGCAAGCCGTATGCCGCGACCGGCAAGTACATCGATCGCATGAGCCCGTACTGCAAGACCTGCCCTTTCGATCCCGCGAAGCGGGTCGGCGACGACGCGTGCCCGTTCACGACCCTCTACTGGGACTACCTGATCCGACACGAGGAGCCGCTGGCCGCCAACCACCGCATGTCGCTGCAGGTGAGGAACGTGGCGCGGTTGGACGACGACGAGATCACCGGCATCCAGGAACGCGCCGACGCGATCCGCCGCGGCGACGTCCCCGTGCCGAGCCACGCCTGACCACACCCGAGCAAGGAGACACCATGACCTCGACCGACATCGCCCTCGTCACCGGCGCCCGCGGCGGCGTCGGCAGTGCCCTCGTCGCGCGGCTGCGGGCACGCGGGCTGCGGGTCGCCGCGGTGGGGCGGGATGCCGCATCCCTCACCGCCGTCGAGGCGGACGCGCACATCGAGGCCGACGTGACGACGCCCGAGGGTGCCGCCGCCGCACTCGAGGGGTGCCGGTCCGAGCTGGGTGACGCGCCCGCCTGGCTCGCGCACGCGGTGGGCAGCACGCTCATCACGCCGCTGCACCGCACGAAGGCCGACGCGGCGCGCGACATCCTGCGGGTGAACCTCGAGAGCAGCATCTGGATGCTGCAGGCGTGGCTCGAGGCGACCGGCAAGGAGCCCGGCGCGGCGGTGTTCGCGAGCTCCGTCGTCGCGCGCATCGGCGTCGCGAACCACGAGGCGATCGCGGCGGCGAAGGGCGGCGTCGAGGCGCTCGTCCGCAGCGCCGCAGCGACGTATGCGAGTCGCGGCATCCGGGTCAACGCGGTCGCTCCGGGCATGACCGACACCCCCATGACGGCCGGGATGCTGAGCGTCCCGATGCAGCGGGAGGGCGCCGAGAAGCAGTACCCGCTGGGCGGGGTGCAGAGTGCCGACGACGTGGCGGCGGTCATGGACTGGCTGCTGTCGGCGGATGCCGCCCGCATCACCGGTCAGGTGATCCCGGTCGACGGCGGGTTCACCACGATCCGCCCGCTCGTGAAGTAGGTCAGCGGGTCACGACGCCGGCCACATGCGTCCGACCTCTGCCGCCCCGCGAGGAAGGTCGTTCGAGTGCATGGTCAGAGCGGGGGGCAGCTCAGTGCATTCCGTGCGCACGGCAATCGCCGCAGCGAATTCGACGTCGATGGCCAGATCGACGCATGCGTGATAGACGAACAGGTGACGGCCGAACCCGACGCTGTCCGTCGTCCCCATGCGCACGAAAAGACGCACCGTGCCGTGCGTCCCTGCGGATTCGACGCCGAGAACCACGGGATCGCGAACGCCCGTGGGACCGAATTCGGCGAAGGTGGATTGCACCTCCGCGGCTCCCGCGCCCGCCGCCAACAGCCACGGCAACCCGACGCCGCGGTCGGCAGACGCCTCGCCGAGGGGGATGCCGTTCTCCTCGACGAAAGCGCCGAGAGAATCGAACGAACCGTCGTGCAGCGACGACCGGACGTCCTCAAGCAGGATGCCGACCGAGCGGACGACCCCCTCCTGCAACGCCGTGTCCGTCGGGTCGGGCGCGCACCCAGCTGTGCCGGTACAGATCGCGAGGAGGGCCAGGGGCGCAAGTGCCCGTTGGGCGGTTCCCGGCCGTCGAACCGGCTTTCTCGCGGGTTGCAGAGTGGTCGCCACCTCGGGGATGCGATGCTGCGCGCGAGACATGACGTGAGTCTGTCACGTACCTCCACCCCCGGTCGGCGCGAGCGACCGGTCCGCCATCGGATGATCCGCCCGCTGGTGAAGTAGGTCAGCGGGTCACGACGTAGACGTCGTCGCCGTTCCGCGTGACGGCGAGCCTGTCGTCGGCGTCGCCCGGGTACACCGGCCACGCGCCGCCCGTCGAGCAGAAGTCGACCCGATCGCGGGGGAGTTCGCCCGCGTCGATCCCGTCCGCCGTCACGACGACGAGCGCCTGCGAGTCATCGCGGTCCGAGAGGTCGGGAACTGCCTTCGCGTCGACGTCGAGCCGGGCGGCGAGATCCGCGGCGGTCTCGTACGGACAGGCGACCGTGAACCGCTTCGCCCCCTCCTCGGGGAGCAGGTCGGTCACGGTGAGGGTCGACCCCGCGGCGACCGTTCCGAGCACGCGTTCCTCGATGTCGCTCGACGTCGGCGCGCACGCCGTGGTCAGGCCGGCGGCGAGGAGGGCGAGGGACAGGGCAGCGAGTGCGCGGTTCATGCTCCCTGTCTACGGGGATGCCGCGCCGCGATCATCGGCCTCGCGAGGCATCCGCGTCCATCGGAAGGATGATGCTGGTCGTCAGCCCTGCTCGAGCACGCGCTTGGCTTTTGCGAGCGACGCCGTGAGCGTGGAGCGAACCTCGCCGGCGATCATCGCCTGCGCGAGGCGCATGACGCCGGTCGGTTCCGCCTCGATGCGCACCCTCACGAGGGCCGCGCCGTTCGCGTCGGCGAACGTCAGCTCCGACGACGTCGCCATGACGCCGCTGGTGCTGGTGATCGCCATGCGGGAGCCGGGTTCGTACCCGGTCACGCGCCAGTCGAACGCGAACTCCTGCCCGACTGCCCGCATCCGGGTGTGCAGTGTCGACCCGACGCCGACGGGCGGAGGCGAGGTCAGCTCCTCCGAGATGACCGACTCGTCCCAGCGGGCGCGCCCCTCGGTGAAGAAGGCGAACACCTCGTCCACCGGGCGGTCGATCGTGACGGACTCGGCGACGGTGAACATGTCCTCACCCTAGGTGGGATCCGATGGGGGTCGACGCGTGGGGCGGGGGGAGCATCCCGGCACCGAGCGCGAAGATGACGAGGAACACACCGAGCAGCCTCAGCGCCGCTGTCGACCACCCCGGCGACCCTGCGGTGTCGAGAACGATCGACAGGACGAGGACTGCCCCACCCAGAACGCCGATGATGATGCGCGCACGCCCCGTCATGGTCATGCAGCGGCGATCTCGTAGATGATCTCGCGGCCGTCTTCCTCGTCCCATTGCTCGCCGTTCTCCGTGAAGCCGTAAGCCGTGACGAGTTCGATCGAGGCCAGGTTGTCGGGAGCGATCGTCGCACGGATGGTCCGCACAGAGGGGTGGCTGCGCGCCTCGGCGATCAGGATCTCCAACGCGCTGCGGGCACAGCCTCGACGTCGCCAACCGGGATCGACGCTGTACCCGACCTCGACCATGCCGGACTCGTCCGGGCCACCGTGGAAGCCGGCGACCCCGATGGGAGCGGAGACCTCGGGGGTGATGATGAACCGGGTCACCCAGGGGGCGTCCGCCGGTCTCGCTGCGATCTGCGCGCTGCGGATGCGCCAAAGACCCCGGAACTCCGGACCGGCCAGGTACGGCGACACCGACTCCGCACTCGCTTCGCCGCGTGCCAACCCGTGGATCACATCACTCGGCACGACATCCAGCCGGATGCGGGAGCGGGTCGGGTCCGGGTGCCGCCACGAGGGATCGGTGATCGCCATCCCCCCACCGTGGCACACACCCGGGACTGAGCGCGCAGCGCCTGGCGACGGTG
The DNA here is from genome assembly GCF_001644225.1 of Microbacterium oleivorans. GTDB lineage: Bacteria > Actinomycetota > Actinomycetes > Actinomycetales > Microbacteriaceae > Microbacterium > Microbacterium gawkjiense. The sequence continues at coordinate 293,563 of NZ_LSTV01000002.1, forward strand.
AACATGCCCTCACCCTGGGTGGGATCCGATTGGGGTCGACGCGTGCGGCTGATCTTCGAGCTGCTTCCGGAGACGCGTCTTCGCCCGGTGGTAGCGGCTGCGGACGGTGCCCTGCTTCATCCGGAGGATCCGGCTCACCTCGATGAGCGAGAACCCCTCCCAGTGCACGAGACCGATAATGTCCCGGTCCACGGAGTCGAGCGCCCGAACGGCCCTAAGGAGTTCGTCGTATTCGTGGGTGTCCGCGAACCCGGGGTTCGCCGTGCCGGCCAGCGCATCCCGCAACCGGTCGGCGAGGGCATGGCGCCGGGTCGCACCCCGGAAGTGATGCAGCAGGATGCCGCGCGCGAACGAGAACATCCACGGGCGCACATCGTCGTCGGCCGGGGGCAGCGACGAGGCTCGGCGCCACAGGGCGAGGAGCGTGTCCGCCAGCAGGTCGGCGGCGTCGCTCTCGGATCGGACGCGGCGCGCGAAGTACGCGAGCAGATCGGGCGCGTGCGCACGCACGGCCGCCTCCATCCGCGCCGCCCGATCGTCGGAACGCCTCATCCTTCCGCCTCGGGGACACACGTCATCCCCCACGCGTCGACCGCGCGCGCGGACGCATTGCGCGTCTCGCCGAGCCATGCGACACCGGGGAACGCCTCACCGGCGAAGGAGCGCAGCACCGGCTCCAACGCCTCGTCGACGCGACGCTCGCCGTCCGCATCGCCGGCGAGAGGGGGTGCGGCGTCGTACAGGCGCTGCCCCAGACCCGTCCAGCCGTGCTGGCTGATCGCGCGATCGAGGGTCGCCGGGTCGCCCACCTGGGGGTTGCGCAACTCGATCCAGGCCCGGCACTGCTCGACGTGGCCTGTTCCGGTGGTCCACGTGACGGGGATGGGCTCGTTGCTGCGGACGTTCTCGAGCGGCATCCCCACGCCGGCCCAATGGGACATCATCACGCTGGCCGTCCCGGCCCCCGCCGTCAGTGCGAGTGCACCGCCGACGACCACCGGGAGGACCCACCGCGCTCGAGGTCTCTTCCCCTCGCGCACACGACGCGGCGTCGTCGCATCCACCACACCGAGGGCGGCGGTGCGGAGTTCCGACGACAGCGGCACCGCCATCGTCGTGAGCGTGTCGTCGAGATCCGTCGGGTTCATTCGGCTCCTCCTGCCTTCTCCCCTGACATTCCCGGCAGCGACCGAAACGTTGCGCGCGTCAGCAGACTCTCCCACGGCGCAGCGGCGCGGTGCGGCTCCGGCCGTTCACCGATGCAATGGATCCGAGGCGACACGCCGGGGACGGATGCCGGGGCGCGGCGTGTCGCGCGGCATCCATTGCATCCGTGAACACCCTGCCCGCGAACACGCCACGGGCACGCGCCTCAGCCCCGCCCCACCGCCTGGAACCCGCGCAGCCGCAGACTGTTCGTCACTACGAACACCGACGACAGCGCCATCGCGGCGGCGGCGACGAGCGGGTTCAGCAGCGCGGCCATCGCCAGCGGGATCGCGGCCACGTTGTACGCGAACGCCCAGAACAGGTTGCCCTTGATGATCCCGAGGGTCCGCCTCGCGAGGCGCACCGCGTCCGCGACGACGAGGGGATCGCCCGAGACGACGGTGATGTCGGATGCCGCGATCGCCGCATCCGTCCCGCCACCCATCGCGATCCCGAGGTCGGCAGCGGCCAGCGCCGCGGCATCGTTGACACCGTCGCCGACCATCGCGACGACCCGGCCTTCGCCCTGCAGCCGGCGGATCGCGTCGAGCTTGCCCGCCGGCGTCACCCCGGCCTCGACGCGGGAGATCCCGACCTCGGCGGCGACCCGCGATGCCGAGGAGGCGGTGTCGCCGGTCAGCAGGATCGGCTCGAGACCGAGCTCACGGAACCGTGCGATCGCCGCGGCGCTCGTGGGCTTGACCGTGTCGGCGACGACGATCGCACCGAGGTACTCCCCGTCCCGGGCGACGGCGACGACCGTGCCCTCGGGCAGGTCGGCGGGAACGGCGACGGCCCACTGCTCCGCGAGCCACGACGGACGCCCGGCGACGACTGACGCTCCGTCCACGACGCCCTGCACCCCGAACCCGGCGTGCGACTGGAACGACTCGACGCTTCCCGATGTCGACGCCGCGACGATGGCCCGCGCGACGGGGTGCTCCGACCCCGACTCCACCGCCGCCGCAACGGCGAGCAGCTCCTCGCGCGAGACGCCCGCGGGCATCACCTCGGTCACGCTCATCCGCCCGGTCGTGACGGTGCCGGTCTTGTCCAGGACGATCGTGTCGACGGTGCGGGTCTGCTCGAGGACCTGAGGTCCTCGGATCAGGATGCCGAGCTGCGACCCGCGCCCGGTTCCCACCAGCAGCGCGGTCGGGGTCGCGAGACCCAGCGCGCACGGGCACGCGATGATGAGCGTCGCGACGGCGGCGGTGAACGCGAGCTCCCATGGCGCACCGGCGACCGTCCAGCCGGCGAAGGCGACGAGCGCGAGGCCGATCACGACGGGGACGAAGACGGCCGAGACCCGGTCGGCGAGGCGCTGCACCTCGGCCTTGCCGGTCTGCGCCTCTTCCATGAGCCGCCGCATCCGCGCCAGCTCGGTGTCGGCACCCACCCGGGTGATCTGCACCTCGAGGCGTCCGCCGACGTTGATCGTCGCGCCGACGACACGGGAACCTTCGGCGACCTCGACGGGCATCGATTCACCCGTCAGCATGCTCGCGTCGACGCTGCTCATCCCCGCTGTGACGAGTCCGTCCGAGGGGATCTTCTCGCCCGGACGCACGACGACCGTGTCGCCGACGACCAACTGCGACACCGGCACGCGCGTCTCGACACCGTTCTGCAGCTTCGCGGCATCCGTCGCCCCGAGTTCGAGCAGCGCGCGCAGCGCCTCGGACGACGCCCGCTTCGCGCGGGCCTCGATGTAGCGCCCGGCGAGAATGAAGACGGTGACGAGCGCGGCGACCTCGAGGTAGATCTCGTGTCCGCCCGCCCGCGGCGCGCCGATGAGCGTGAAGGACATCGTCATGCCCGGCATGCCCGCGCCGCCGAAGAACAGCGCGTACAGCGACCAGCCGAACGAGGCGATGACGCCGAGGCTGATGAGGGTGTCCATCGTCGCGGCGCCGTGGCGCAGGTTGACGGCCGCGGCCCGGTGGAACGGCCACGCGCCCCACACCGCGACGGGAGCCGCGAGGGTCAGCGCGAGCCACTGCCAGTACTCGAACTGCAGCGCCGGGATCATCGAGATCAGCGCGACCGGCAACGACAGGGCGGCGCTGATCAGCAGACGGTTGCGGAGCGGCTTCGTCTCGTCATCCGCCTCCGTCGTCTCGGGCTCCGGTGCGGGCACCGCCGCCGCGTACCCGACGGCTTCGACCGTCGCGATGAGCTGCGCCGTGTCGATACCCTCGGCACGCACGCGCGCCTTCTCGGTGGCGTAGTTGACGGATGCCTCGACCCCGGGCAGCTTGTTGAGCTTGCGCTCGATCCGGGTGGCGCACGAGGCGCAGGTCATCCCGGAGATGTCGAGTTCGACGTCGGTGGTGCTCACGCCGACACCCGGGTGTATCCGGCCTCCTCGATGGCGGCGGTCAGGGCGTCGTCGTCGAGGGGGGTCGCGCTGTGCACGGTGACGTGCGAGGTGCCGCCGGCGACGAGGTCGACGGTCACGGCCTCGACGCCGGCGATCTCGGAGAGCTCCTCGCGGATGCTCGCGACGCAGTGGCCGCACGTCATACCGGTGACGAGCAGTTCTTCGGTGACAGCGGATGCCGGGGCGGCAGGCGTCACGGATGCGGAGACGTCGGTGAGGCCCAAGTGGATGCGGTCGGTCATGGTATTTCCTCCAGGTTCAGGAGCGAGTTCAGGAGCGGACGAGACGGGCGATCGCGTCGTTCGCCTCGCGGATCTTGTCGGCGGCGACCTGCCCGCCTTCGGCGCTCGCCTCGGCGACGCAGTGGCTGAGGTGGTCGGCGAGCAGCGAGAGGGCGACGGTCTCAAGGGCCTTCGTCGCCGCGGACACCTGCGTGAGGATGTCGATGCAGTACTTGTCCTCGTCGACCATGCGGGCGATGCCGCGCACCTGCCCCTCGACGCGGCGCAGCCGCTTCTGCAGGTCATCCTTGTTCGCGTCGTAACCGTTCACGATGGATACGGTACCCCCCTAGGGTATGTACGTCAAGGCGCCGCGAGTCTCGGCATCCCGAGCGTCGGAGGATTCCCCACCCCCGGTCTTCGCCTGTCACAACACGCCGCGCGCGGCCGCACTTCGCGACAGGTGAGCGGATGCCGCGGCCGCGCCCAGTCCGGGTCAGGCCCCTTCGACCTCGTCCGACACGAGCGTCAGGTGCTCGCGCGCCGACGCCTCGGCATCCGCGCCGCGCCCGTCATGGATCGCTTGCGCCGTCGCGAGGTGCGCTTCGAGCGTGCCGACCCGCGGCATCCCCGGCGTCAGTCCCCGCACCGACCGGCCGCGAAGGATCTCGGCGATGGGCTCGCTCAGCTTCAGGAACAGCGGGTTCCCCGACGCGCGCAGCAGGAGCCGGTGGTACGCGATGTCGGCCTCGAGGTACTCGTCCGAATCCCCGAGGCCCTGCCCGCCGAGATCGCTCAGCACCGTCGCCCATTGAAGGAGTTCCTCGCGGTCAGACGCCGTCGCGCGTTCCGCGGCGAGGCGGGCGGCGACCGGCTCGACGGCGACGCGGAGCTCGGTGAGCTCGATGATCACGTCGCGCCGGTTCGGGCCGTCGAGGGACCATTCGATGATGTCGGCGTTCAGGGCGTCCCACTCCTCGCGCGGGCGGACGACGATTCCCACGCGGCGGCGCGACGTCAACAGTCCATGGGCTTCGAGGACGCGCACCGCCTCGCGCACGACGGTCCGCGACGCCGCGAACGACTCCTCGAGCCCGGCGAGGGTCAGACCCGTCCCCGGTGCGAGCTCGCCGCCGACGATGCGGCGACCGAGGGTCTCGACGATGTGGGCGTGGGACGCGGTGGTGACGGGCGTGGGCATCGGTGTCCTTCGTTGCGACCCTCACGTTACCCCGCGGATGCCAGGGGAACAGTCGCGGCATGCGAAAAGTACTACTAATCGCTTGCCAAAAGTACTACTTATGTGGCACCGTGGGCTCGCTGTCGGGAAAGACCCCGGCATAGGGACGATTCACTGGAGAACACACCCATGGACGAGTGGACGCAAACACTCGGAGCAGTGCCGCTGCTTCTGATCGCGGCCGGAGCGGTCGCCCTGATCCTGCTGCTCATCATCAAGGTCCGCCTGCACGCTTTCATCGTGCTCGTGCTGGTCTCGCTGCTGACAGCACTGGCCACCGGCATCCCGGTCGCCAGCATCGGAAAGGTGCTGATCGACAGCTTCAGTTCGACCGTCGGCACGGTCGCGCTCCTCGTCGGCTTCGGCGCGATGCTCGGCGCCCTCATCGAGAGCTCGGGGGGCGCGCGCGTGCTGGCCGAGAAGATGGTCTCGGTCTTCGGTGAGAAGCGCGCTGCCATCGCCCTGAGCGTCGCGTCGCTCCTCATGGGCTTCCCGATGTTCTTCGACGCCGGGCTCGTCGTCATGCTGCCGATCATCTTCGCCGTCGCCCGCCGCATCGGCGGCAAGCACATGCTGCTCTACGGCATCTCGGCCGCCGCCGCGTTCTCGGTCATGCACGTCTTCGTCCCGCCGCACCCCGGTCCCATCACGGCGAGCGAGACCTATGGCGCCAACCTCGGGCTCGTGCTTCTCATCGGTCTCGTCGTGGCGATCCCGACGTGGTACGTCAGCGGTTACCTCTGGGCGCGCTTCATCGACCGCCGCATCCCGCTCGCCATCCCGCGCCTGTTCGGCGAGGACGTCGAGCCCACCAACCCGCCCAAGGCCGGCACCGTCATCGGCGTCATCGCCATCCCGCTCGTCCTGATCCTCCTGAACACCGGGTCCGCGGCGCTCGTCTCGTCGGGAGCCGTCGACGGCACCGCCGTCTGGGTCCAGGCGCTCGGCCTCATCGGCACGAGCCAGGTCGCGCTGCTCATCGCCGTCCTCGTCGCCCTGTTCGTCCTCGGCACCCGCCGCGGCGTCGGAGGCAGCGCGCTGGACAAGATCGTCGAGTCCGCTCTCGGACCGATCTGCTCGGTCGTGCTCATCACCGGCGCCGGCGGCATGTTCGGCGGCGTCCTGCGGGCGTCGGGCATCGGCGACGCACTGTCCGACTCGCTGGCCTCGATCGGCGTCCCGGTCATCTTCGCCGCCTACATCATCGCCGTTCTCCTCCGCGTGGCGCAGGGGTCGGCGACCGTCGCCCTTGTCACCGCGGCGGGGCTCGTCGCACCGGCCGTCGTGTCGGGCGGCTTCAACCCGCTGCAGGTCGCCTGTATCGTCCTCGCCACTGCGGCGGGCTCCGTCTTCGCGGGGCACGTGAACGACTCGGGCTTCTGGCTCGTCGGCCGCCTCATGGGCATGGACGTCAAGACCACGCTCAAGACCTGGACGGTGCAGCAGGCCATCGAGTCGCTCGTCGGCTTCCTCATCGTGCTCGGCATCTTCGGTCTGGTGTCCCTTGTCTGACGTCTTCGACCTGACCGGCCGCCTGGCCCTCGTGACGGGCTCGTCGCGGGGGCTCGGGCAGAGCCTGGCCTTCGGCTTGGCGGATGCCGGCGCCCGCATCATCGTGCACGGCCGCGACGCCGAGGCGACGGAGCGGAGCGCCGACGCGATCGGCGAGCGCACCGGCATCCGTCCCGAGACGACCCTGTTCGACGTGACGGATGCCGCGGCTGTCGAGGAGGCGATCGGTGACCTCGTCGAGCGGGTCGGCACCCCCGACATCCTCGTGAACAACGCCGGGATCCAGCGGCGGGCACCCTTCGCGGAGTTCCCCGTCGCTGACTGGGATGCGGTGATCTCGAGCAACCTGTCGAGCGCCTTCTACGTGTCGCGCTTCGTCGCGCCCGGCATGATCGCGCGCGGCTCCGGCAAGATCATCAACGTCGCCTCGGTCCAGTCGCTGCTCGGGCGGCAGACCATCGCGCCGTACGCGGCCAGCAAGGGCGGCATCGCCCAGCTCAGCCGGGGGATGGCCGCGGACCTGGCGCGCCACGGCATCCAGGTCAACACGCTGTCGCCGGGGTACTTCGCCACCGAGATGAACGCGGCGCTCGTCGCCGATGCAGACTTCTCGGACTGGGTCACCCAGCGCACCCCGGCCGGTCGCTGGGGCGATGTCGCGGAACTGCGCGGCCCGCTCGTGTTCCTCGCCTCGGCAGCGAGCGACTTCGTGAACGGACAGAACCTGTTCGTCGACGGCGGCATGACCGCCGTCGTCTGACAAGAGGAGCAAGACATGGACGCCGTCGTCATCAACGGAAAGCTCGACCTCACCGTGGCCGAGCACCCCGTCCCCGAGCCCGACGCCGGGCAGGTCCGGATCCGGGTGGGGTACGTGGGGATCTGCGGATCCGACCTGCACTACTACGGCGAGGGCGCAAACGGCGCGTTCGTCGTCACCGAGCCCCTCGTTCCCGGGCACGAGCTGTCAGGCTGGGTCGACCTCGACCCCGACGGGCGCTTCGCGCCCGGCACGCCGGTGACGGTGCATCCCGCCCGCTTCGGTCCCGAAGGGTCGACTCCGGTCGAGCCCCATCTGCGCTCCGGCGGCAGCTACCTCGGCAGTGCCGCGACCACCCCGCACACGCAGGGCGCGATGAGCGAGTACCTGGTGGTGGATGCCGGCATGATCCGGACGCTGCCCGCAGAACTGCCCGTGCGTCGCGCCGCCCTCGCCGAGCCCCTCGCCGTCGCCCTGCACGGCGCGAGCCGCGCGGGCTCGCTCGCCGGCGCGCGCGTGCTCGTCTGCGGCGCGGGTCCCATCGGACTGCTCGCCGTCGTCGCCGCGCAGGAGGCCGGGGCGGCTCGCGTCGAGATCACCGACCTGCTGCCCGAGCCGCTCGACCGGGCGCGCGCGCTCGGGGCCGATGCCGTGTGGCGGGTCGGCGAGGACGCGATCCCCTCGGACACCTACGACGTCGTGCTCGAGTGCTCTGGCGCGGCGCCCGCCGTGTCGTCGGCGATCGCCGCCGTCCGTCGGCGCGGCACCATCGTGCAGATCGGGATGCTGCCGAATCAGCCGGTCGGCGTGAACATCGCGCCGCTCATCTCCAAGGAGGCGACCCTCACCGGCGCCTTCCGGTTCCTCGACGAGATCGACCGTGCGATCGAGGTCCTGGGCCGCCGTCCGGAGATCGAGTCCGTCATCACCCACGAGTTCGCTCCGGCCGACGCCGTCGAGGCGTTCGAGACGGCCCGCCGACCCGCCGACAGCAGCAAGGTCGTCGTCGCGATGAACTCTGCGAAGGTGGCATCGTGAGCACCGCACCGCGCATCGTCGTCATGGGGCCGAGCGGGTCGGGCAAGACCGCGGTCGGAGCCGCCCTCGCCGTCGATCTCGGCGTGGATTTCGTCGACGCCGACGACCTGCATCCCGCGGCGAACGTGGCGAAGATGGAGGCCGGGCACCCCCTCGACGACGAGGACCGCGCGCCCTGGCTCGACATCGTCGGCAGGACGCTCGCCGACGCACCCGGCCTCGTCGTCGCATGCTCCGCGCTGGCGCGCCGCTATCGCGACCGCATCCGTGCCGCCGCAGCCGACGTCCGCTTCGTGGAGCTGGTCGTCTCGCCCGAGGAACTGGACCGACGGATGCGGTCACGTCAGCACTTCATGCCACCGGCGCTCCTCGCCTCGCAGCTCGCGACCCTCGAGCACCTCGGGGCGGACGAGCCCGGCGTCGCGATCGAGAACGTCGGCCGCATCCTCGACGTCGCGCGCCGCGCGCGCATCGCGCTGGACGTCGCGTAGCACGCGGACGCCGCCCCGGCCCGCATCCTTCCCCTGTCACACCCCCCGCCGCGACGCCACGCGACGCGACGCGCGCGAGAATGGTCCGATGACGGGGTCAAACGACTGGCAGCAGTACTACTCTGCGGCGACGGGCCGGGCGCCGCGGCCCCACCTCATCGCGGCCCTCAAACACGTGAGCCGCGTAGGGACCGCGATCGACCTCGGCGCTGGTGACGGCGTGGATTCGCGATTCCTGCTCGATCAGGGCTGGCAGGTCGTGGCTGTCGACGCGACGCCCGGGCTGCGTGAGCGCATCGCGGCGAGCGGACACGCGTCGTCCTGGCTCGATGCGCGTGACGCGTCCTTCGCAGCGGTCGACGACCTGCCGGATGCCGACCTCGTCTTCGCGAGCTATTCGCTGCCGTTCGCGAGCGTCGCCGAATTCGCTCACATCTGGGAGCTCCTCACCGCAGCTCTGCGCCCGCGTGGCGTGTTCGCGGGCCAGCTTTTCGGACATCGCGACGACTGGGCTGAGCGTGATGACGTGCTGACGCACTCCGCGAGCGAGGTCGCGGAACTGCTCTCGGACTGGGAGATCGTCGAGCTCGTCGAGCGCGAGAGGGACGGCCCGTCGGGTCGAGGGCCCAAGCACTGGCACTTCTTCGACATCATCGCCCGCCGCCTCTGACCGCGACGAGCTCCGCAGCGCAACCCCTCGCCCGGATCGTGCAGTCATCCGCAGACTGACCTCGTGACCACCACCGTTCTCGTCGCCGGGGCAACCGGCGACCTCGGCAGCCGCATCGCCCGCGAGCTCCTCCAGCACGACGTCCAGCTCCGGGTGCTGACCCGTCCCGGGAACTCGACCGCGGCCGACCACTTCAGCGACGACCCGCGGGTCGAGATCGTGACCGCCGACTACGCGGACCATGACGCGCTCGTGGCCGCGGCATCCGGTGCCGACGTCGTCGTCTCGGCCGTCAGCGGAACGCGACCGGTCATCGTCGATGCGCAGCGCGCGCTCCTCGCCGCCGCCGTCGCGGCCGGCGTGCCCCGCTTCATCCCGTCGGACTACTCGGCCGACTACCGGCGCCTAACCCCGGGAACCAACCGCAACCTCGAGCTGCGCCGCGAGTTCGCCGCGGACCTCGATGCCGCGCCGATCCAGGCGACGTCCGTGCTCAATGGAGTGTTCACCGAGCTGCTCGCCGGCCAGGCGCCCATGATCCTCCGCGATCGCAAGCGCGTCCTCTACTGGTCGTCGGCGGATCAGGTGCTCGACGTCACGACGAAGGACGACACCGCCCGGACCGTCGCCCTGGTCGCCCTCGATGCCGACGCCCCGCGCGTCGTCGAGGTCGCCGGCGACCGGGTGACCGCGCGTCAGGTGGCCGAGCTCGCCACCGAGCTCAGCGGCAAGACCTTCACGCTGCAGTGGGCGGGCACGACGGGGACGCTCTCGGCCATGGCCGCGGTGGGGCGTCGCCTCTCTCGCGATCCCGAGGACACCTTCCCCGCCTGGCAGGGGATGCAGTATTTCGTCAGCATGTTCAGCGGCGAGGCCGAGCTGCACCACGTCGACAACGATCGCTATGGTCCGCACCCGTGGACCTCAGGCCGCGACATCCTGCAGCCCTGGCTCGCCGGCTCGCAGGCCTGACCCGCAGCCCGCATACAATCGCGGAACACGGTCGTCTGCGCCGTCGCCACCCGAGGAGCCCCGCCATCGACCATCCGCCCGCCCCGGCATCCCTCGCCTTTGCGTGGGCGACCCTCGGGCGCCTCGTCCACATCTCGCGCCCCGTGCTCTGGATCAACACGATCGGCACCGGCGTGCTCGGGATGTGGCTCACCGGCGCGCTGCTGGATCCTGCGGCGATCCCGCTCCTCGTCTGGCTGACGCTGCCGTTCAACCTGCTGATCTACGGCGTGAACGACATCTTCGACCAGGAGACCGACGCCCTGAACCCGCGCAAGGGGTCGATCGAGGGCGCCCGGATCGAGCCGCGCGAGGTGCGGACGATCGTCTGGGCCGTCGCGATCACCAATGTGCCGTTCCTCGTGTGGTTCCTGATCGCCTACCCGCTCGCCGCGAACGCGCTGATCCTGCTCTACACGGCGGTGTTCGTCTTCTACTCGGCGCCGCCGCTGCGCTTCAAGCAGCGGCCGTTCCTCGACTCGCTCAGCAACGCGGCCTACGGGCTTCCGCTGCTGATCGTCCCCGTCGCGCTTGGCGCTCCGCCGCTGTGGCCCGCCGTGGCCGGGCTGCTCGTCTGGAGCGTCGCGAAGCACGCCTACGACGCCGTCCAGGACATCGACGAGGACCGCGAGGCCGGCATCCGGACGACCGCCGTCCTCCTCGGACCGCGCGGCACGGCGCTCTGGAGCGGCTTCTGGTGGCTCGTGTCGAGCGTGCTGTTCGCGTTCGTCAGCATCCCGGTCGCCGCGCTCAACGCCGTCATCGCCGGTGTCCTCGTCGTGTGGATGCTGGTGCGCCCCACTCCCGCGACCGGTCGCCGCCTCTACCCGGTGTCGATCGCCTTCCCGTACGTCGCCGGGTCGGTGGCGAGCGGGCTGCAGCTGACGAAGATGTTCTTCGAGGCGTACGGATGAGCCGCATCGTGGTGGTCGGTGCCGGACTCGGGGGGCTGGCGGCATCCGCTCTTCTCGCCCGTGCCGGTCACGAGGTGACCCTGCTCGAGGCGGCGGATCGGGTCGGCGGCAAGAGCCGCAGGCTCGAGGTCGACGGTGAGCGCATCGACTCGGGGCCGTCGCTCGTGACCTTCCCGGGGGTGTGGGACGAGCTGCGGCAGCGCCTCGGTGCGGCCGACGAGCTCCAGCTCGAACGGCTGCCCGAGGTCGGCCGGTACTACTACGACGGCGAGGAGGTCACCCTCCCCGTGCCGCCGGACCACCGCTGGTACCCGGCGTGGCAGCGGTTCAGCGATCTGCACGCGCCGCTCGCCGACGACGTGACCGCGCTACTCGTCGCCGACCCGCTCGACCGGCGGTCGCTGCCGGCGCTGCGCCGGTTGCTCTCCGTCTACGGCCCGCGGCTCAGCACCCGGGCCTACCTCGACAGCCTCACGTGGATGCCCGACGGGCTGCGCGAGATCATCGCGATCCACACCCTCAACGCCGGGGTGTCGCCGTCGCAGACGCCCGCGCTCTATGCGAGCATGCCGGCGATCATGGCGGCATCCGGCGTGTGGGTTCCGCGCGGCGGCGTGTTCGAGATCCCGCTCGCGCTGGAACGGATGGCGGATGCCGCGGATGTCGACATCCGCACCGGCGAGACCGTGACGCGCCTCGAGCGCGGCCGCGTCACGACGGCCGGCGGATCGTTCGCCGCCGACGTCGTCGTGAGCGCCCTCGACGCGGACCGCGTCGAGGCGCTGCTCGGCCGGCGGCCGCGACGGGCGCGCGCGCTGTCATGCTCGGCGGTCGCGATCTACGGTGCGCTGCGCGAGCCGCTGCCCGAGCGGATCGCGGCGCACAGCGTCATCCTCCCCACCAAGCCCGACGCGCTGTTCCGCAGCCTCGCCGCGGGCGACGAGCCCGCCGACACGATGGCGTTCGTGAACCTGTACCGGGCGGGCGAGATCTACCCGAACGGCCGCAGCACGCTCGCGCTGCTGCTCACCGCGCCGGCCGACGGCGCGGGGTACAGCCTCGAGCATCCGTTCGTGCGCCGCGAGGTCGAACGGATCTCGCGGACGATGGGTCTCGATGAACTGCTGACCGACACGATGACGGATGCCGCGGTCCTCGACCCGCGCTACTTCGGCACCTTCGGCGAGCGCCACGGCGCGCTGTACGGCGCCGCGCGACCGCTGTGGATGAGCGGCCCGCTGCACCGCCCCGCGCACCACGACCCGCGGACGCCCTGGCTGTGGCGCGTCGGCGCATCCGTGCACCCGGGCGGCGGAATCCCCGCCGTGCTCGGCGGAGCGATGATGGTCGCCGCGAAGCTGTTGCGGCGGCATCCGGTCTGATTGGGGTTCCGGGGACGCGAGTCGTCGCGTGCGCGGGGCGTGAGCGACAGGAAGCGTCCCCGGAACGCGGGCCGTCTCTGTTCCGGGGACGCGATTCGTCGGGTGCCTCGCGCGCGAGCGACCGAACGCGTCCCCGGAACGCTCGCCCGTAGCATCGCCGTATGACGACCGACGCTGTGATCCGCCGTGCCCGCGCCGCCGATGTTCCCGCGCTCGTCGACCTGCGCGCGCAGATGATGCGCGACATGGGTGCGGACACGGGCGACGATTCCTGGCGGGTGGATGCCGCGGCCTGGTACCGCGCCCGTCTCGCCGAGCCGACGCGGTGCGCCGCGATCATCGCCGAGGTCCCCGGCGACGGCGTCGTCGCGTGCGCCGTCGGGACGGTCGACGACCACGCGCCGTCGCCCCGCAACCCGAGCGGACTGCGGGGCGAGATCGCGAACGTCGTGACGTTCCCCGCGTTCCGCCGCCGCGGGCTCGCCCGCACCTGCGTGGAAGCGCTGCTGCAGTGGTTCGACGCCGAGACGGCCGTACGCGTCGTACGCCTCGCTGCGACGGCGGGCGGCGAGGCGCTCTACCGGCGACTCGGTTTCCGCGAACCCCGCGACCTCATCCTGGAACGACGGATGCCGCGCTGATCCGAGCAGGACGGAGGACGACCCGGCCCTCAGTCCATCCCGACGGCCATGTCGGTGAAGCGGGAGAAGTGTCCCTGGAAGGCAACGACGACCGTATCGGTCGGACCGTTACGGTGCTTGGCGACGATGAGGTCGGCCTCGCCCGCACGGGGGCTGTCCTTCTCGTACGCGGCCTCGCGGTGCAGGAGGATCACCATGTCGGCATCCTGCTCGATCGAGCCCGACTCACGCAGGTCGCTGATCGCGGGCTTCTTGTCGGCACGCTGTTCGGGACCACGGTTCAGCTGCGACAGTGCGATGACCGGGACCTGCAGCTCCTTCGCGAGGAGCTTCAGCGCACGCGAGAACTCCGAGACCTCCTGCTGTCGCGACTCGACGCGCTTACCGCTCGTCATGAGCTGCAGGTAGTCGATGACGACCATCTCGAGCCCGACGCGCTGCTTGAGCTTGCGGCACTTCGCGCGGATCTCGACGAGCGTCATGTTCGGGCTGTCGTCGATGTAGAGGGGCGCGTCGTTGATGCGGCCGCGGGTCGAGGCGATCGTCGTCCAGTCGCGGCTGTCGAGCATGCCCTTGCGCATGCTCTGCAGCGGCACCGAGCCCTCGGCGCTCATGAGACGCATCGCGATCTCGCTGCGCCCCATCTCGAGCGAGAAGAACACGGTCGGGCGGTTGTGCTTGATGGCGGCGGCGCGGGCGAAGTCGAGCGCGAGCGTCGACTTACCCATCGCGGGACGCGCCGCGACGACGATCATCTGTCCGCCGTGCAGACCGTTGGTGAGCTGGTCGAGCCCGGCGAAACCGGTCGGGATGCCGGTCATCTGGCCGTCGCGACCGCGAGCGGCCTCGATCTCCTCGACGGCGGCGTCGACGGCGACCTGCAGGGGGACGTAGTCCTCGGACTGCTCGGCGCCGGTGACCGAGTAGATCTCGGCCTGGGCGTTGTTGACGAGGTCGAGCGCCTCGCCCTGCCCGTTGTAGCCCATCTGCACGATGCGGGTGCCGGCCTCGACGAGCCGACGCAGCAGCGCCCTCTCGCGGACGATCGACGCGTAGTAGGCGGCGTTCGCCGCCGTCGGGACGATGGATGTCAGCGAGTGCAGGTAGTCCGCCCCGCCGGCACGCTGCAAATCGCCTGTTTTGATGAGCTCGTCGGTGACCGCGACGACGTCGGTCGGCTCGCCGTGCGAGTAGAGGGAGAGCACGGCCTCGAAGATCAGCTCGTGCTTCGGGACGTAGAAGTCGGTTCCGCGGAGCGCCTCGATGACGTCGGCGACCGCGTCACCCGAGAGCAGCATTCCGCCGAGGGTGCTCTGCTCGGCGAGCATGTCGTGCGGCGGAGTCCGCTCGGGGCCGCGGGAGCCGCCGATTCGGTCGTCCGACAGATCCGCGATCGACATCCATGCCCCTCTTCCGGGCCCGCTGGAAGGCCCTCGCACACGCTAGGGAGGGGCTCCGACACACGCAAACCAGCCTGTGGATAACTGTGTGGACAATATGCGGGAAACGCCGACCACCCTGTGCAGAGTCCCTGTGGAGAACCTGCGGAAACACCTCGATCCGCTCCGCTGAATCATCCTCTGACCGGGGCTTGTTCTTCCCACAGGCTGTGGATGGATAACCGACCTCAAGTGGCGCTTGAAGGTTCAGCGTTATCCCCACCCCATGTGCAGAATCGCCCGTTTGTCAAATGAGAAAGTCGGGCCTTCCCGGCGGTCTTCCCGCACCCTCGGACCCTCTTGCCAAACTCATAGGAACGGCGTAACTTATGGGGTCCAGGCACCCCGCAGACGCGGCCTTCTCGGCATGCGTCCCGATGTTTCCATCGTGGAGGTGACCTGTGCAGACGACGCTACGCGCGTTCACCCGCCTCGGTCTCCTCTGTGCGATCGGGCTCGGGATCGCCGTGATCTGGGCCGCGATCGTCACCGTCCTGGTGGCATCGGATGCTCGCGCGTCCGACCGCACGGACGAGGGACTCCTCGGCGGGGTGACCAAGGTCGTCGAAGATGTCACCGAGCCTGTCGTCGACAAGGTGGTTACCCCCGTCACGGAGAAGGTCGCGAAGCCCGTGACCGAGAAGGCGGTCAAGCCGACCGCCGACAAGGTCGTCAAGCCCGTCACGGACAAGGTCGTCAAGCCGGTCGCCGACACAGTCGTCAAGCCCGTCACGGACAAGGTCGTCAAGCCCGTCACGGAGGCTGTGAAGCCCGTCACCGACGCGGTCCTCGAACCCGTCGTCGAGGTGGTGACCCCCGTCACGGACGAGGTCGTCGCCCCCATCGTCGAGGCCGTCGTCCCGCCCATCGTCGACGCGGTCAGCCCGGTGACCGACCCTGTCGTCGACGCGGTCTCCCCGGTGACCGACCTCGTCGTCGACGCCGTCTCGCCCGTGATCCCGCCGATCGTCGAGGTCGTCCCGCCCGTGGTGGATGCCGTGACGCCCGACGTCGAGCTCCCGAGCCTCCCCGTCGACGTGCCCTCCACGGGCCCTGTGCCAGGCCTTCCTGTTCCGGCCGCGCCCACCGTGCCCGTCGTCGAGCCGGCCGTGTCGATGCCGGTCCTCGATGCTCCCACCGGTGCGCTCGTGAACCGGCCCGCGACCGCTCCGGTCGAGGCATCGTCGGGCGCCCCGACGCACGTCGCCCAGCTCTTCTCCCGCGCCGTCGCGCAGGCTCCCGCCGACTCCGGCGCGGCTGTCGCGGCGCCGCATCCGCTTGATCTCGCGGGCCCCCCTGCGCCCGCGCCCTCGGCGCCGCTGAGCGAGTCGGGTTCTCTGTCTTCCGCATCCTCCGGAGGGGCTGCCGGGCTGTTCGCCCTGCTCCCGCTCGGGTTCCCGGTCGCGCACCGTGCCTGGGCACGACGGGGTCGCCCGACCGATGAGCAGGGCCTTCCCGCGCCCTTCTTCGACACCGACGTCTCTCCCGACTGACGGGGATCGCGCCGCGCCTTCTCGCGGCATGCATCCGCGCGCTCTGCGTGCCGGCGCTCCAGCGCCGATTCACTGTCGATTTTTGAGGAGAGATGAAATGAACTCCACGTTGTCGCGTGTCCTGTTGGGCACGCTCGTGGCCGGGGGCATCACGCTCTTCGGCGCGGCGGCCGCACAGGCCGCAGAACCGACGACGTCCGGCGAGGATGGGCTGCTTTCGGGCACCCAGGCCCTGCTGAACGTCGACATCCCGATCACCGTCGGCGACACCGCCGTCTCGGCGATCGGCGACTCGTCCAGTTCGTCCGACGACGAGGCCGAGCCGGCTCAGCCGCGCGAGACCTCGTCCGGGTCCACGAGCGGTGCCGACGGCGCCGCCTCCGGGTCGCAGGCGCTGGTCGACGTCAACGTCCCGATCACGGTGAAGGACACCGCGGTCTCGGTCGTCGGCGACAGCACCACCGAGTCGACGGATGCCGCGCCGGCACCCGCACCCGCACCCGCCGAGCCCCCCGAGGCCCCGTCCACCGACGGAACCGACGGCGTCGGCTCGGGCACCCAGGTCGTCGCCCCCATCACGGTCCCCGTGACCGTGGACGACACCGCGGTCTCGGTCATCGGCGACAGCACCACCGAGTCGACGGATGCCGCCACCCCGACCGCCCCGGCGCCGAACGGTTCGACCGCAGCGCCGACCACGGGTGGTTCGGACGGCATCCTCTCGGGCTCGCAGGTGGTCGCGCCGATCACCGTGCCGGTCACCATCGGTGACACGGCGGTCTCGGTCATCGGTGACAGCACGAGCGACAGCACCGACGTCGCCGCGCCCACCGCACCGGCCACCGGAACCACCGGCGCGCCCTCGACCGACGGCACCGACGGCATCGGCTCCGGCACGCAGGTCGTGGCTCCCATCACGGTCCCCGTGACCGTGGACGACGCCGCGGTCTCGGTCATCGGTGACAGCACGAGCGAGAGCTCGTCGGGTCCGGCGGCGCCGGTCTCGGGCGGCACGACCGAAGCGCCCACCACGGGCGGTTCGGACGGTATCGGCTCGGGCACGCAGGTCGTCGCGCCCATCACGATCCCCGTGACCGTCGGCGACACCGCGGTCTCGGTCATCGGTGACAGCACGACGGAGGGTACGGATGCCGCGGCCCCCGCAGCGCCCGCACCCGGCACCACCGGCGGCCCGTCCACGGACGGCACCGACGGTGTCGGCTCGGGCACCCAAGTCGTCGCCCCGATCGGCATTCCGGTGACGGTCGACGACACCGCGGTCTCGGTGATCGGCGACAGCTCGGTGATCGGCGGCGGCTCCGCCGGCACGCCGGGAACCGGCACGTCGACAGGCCCCGCCACCTCCGGTGAGGGCGGTCTCGGAAGCGGTACGCAGGTCGTGCTGCCCATCGGCATCCCGATCACCATCGGTGACACCGCCGTCTCGGTCATCGGCGACAGCGAGGTGACCGACCCCGGCACCCCGACGGACCCGACGGACCCGACCGACCCGACCGACCCGGTCGACCCCACGGACCCCACGGACCCGACCGACCCCACGGACCCGGTCGACCCCACGGACCCGACCACCCCGGTCGACCCCACGGACCCGACCGACCCCACCACGCCGGTGAACCCGACGGACCCGACCACCCCGGTCGACCCGACGGTCCCCGGTGACGGCACGGACGGTCAGATCCCCGGCGGCAGCCCCGCCCCGATGGTCCCCCGGGCCAGCGGTGGCGAGACGCCGCAGGCGCTGGCTCAGACGGGAGGCGTCGCGACCCCGTGGCTGCCCCTGGCTGCGATCACCCTGATCGCCGGCGGTGCGCTGCTCACGCTGCGTCGCCGCACCGTCTGACCGACTCCCCCCCCCCAGAAGGGCGGATGCCACGGGCCCCCACCCGCGGCATCCGTCCACCCCCTCGCGGATGCAATGGATCCTGCGTGACACGCCGCGTCCCCACCCCCTACACCGGCGTGTCGGCCGAGATCCATTGCATCCGCGAACGCATCGCACGGCCCCCGGAAACGACGGATGCCGCGGTCCCGACCCGTGAGGGAAGGGACCGCGGCATCCGAACCGCGCGCCAGGATTACTTGGCGGCGACCACCTGCAGGGTGATCACGGCGGTGAGCTCGTCGCCGAGGCGAACGGTCGCCTCGTGCTCGCCCACGGCCTTGATCGGCGAGGTGATGTGGATCTTGCGCTTGTCGAGGTCGCCCAGACCGGCGGCCTTGACGGCGTCGGCCACGTCGGCGGTCTTGACCGAACCGAACAGGCGGCCCTCAGCGCCGGCCTTGACGGTCAGCTTGACCGTGTTCGACTCGAGCGTGTTCTTGAGCGCCACGGCCTCTTCGTGGTCGTGGATCGCACGGGACTCGCGAGCGGCGCGGATCGACGCCACCTGCTTCTCGCCACCGCGGGTCCAGGCCACAGCGAAGCCCTGGGGGATGAGGTAGTTGCGGGCGTACCCGTTCTTGACCTCGATGACGTCGCCGGCGCTACCGAGCCCGGCGACCTCGTTCGTGAGAATCAGCTTTGCCATGTCGGTACTCCTTACCGGCCAGCGCCGGCGTAGGGCAGGAGCGCCATTTCACGGGCGTTCTTGATCGCCTTGGCGATCAGACGCTGCTCCTGCACCGAGACTCCGGTGATACGACGGGCGCGGATCTTCCCACGCTCCGAGATGAACTTGCGAAGCGTCGCGACGTCCTTGTAGTCGATGACGCCGACGCGGATCGCCTTCGCGGGAGCGGCGTTCTTCGCGCCCTTCCGCGGCTTGCGGCGATCGCCGGTTGCCTTTCCAGCCATGTGTCTTCCTTAAGAGAGATGGATGCCGCGACCCGCGGCATCCGCAATTCGAATCAGAACGGGGTGTCGTCGCCGTAGCTCGTCCCGGGCGCGCTCCAGGCGTCGGGAGCCGAGGACCCGGGCGTGGCCCAGGGCTCGTCCTGCTGCACCTGCGGACGCGACTGCTGCTGACCGCCGCCGAAGCCGCCGCCACCGTTACCGCCGCCGTTGGAGGCAGCGCGGGTGACCTGAGCCGTGGCGTAGCGGAGCGAGGGGCCGATCTCGTCGACCTCCAGCTCGATCGCCGTGCGGTTGTTGCCTTCGCGGTCCTGGTAGGAGCGCTGCTTCAGGCGGCCGGTCGCGACGACCCGCATGCCCTTGGTGAGCGAGCCTGCGACGTGCTCAGCGAACTCGCGCCAGACCGACGCGCGCATGAACAGCGCTTCGCCGTCCTTCCACTCGTTGGCTTGACGGTCGAAGCTGCGCGGCGTCGATGCGATCGTGAAGTTCGCGACGGGCAGGCCGTTCTGCGTGTAGCGCAGCTCGGGGTCCGCCGTGAGGTTACCCACGACCGTGATGATGGTCTCGCCGGCCATGAGCCTTACGCCTTCGCAGCCTTGCGGGCGGCCTTGGCCTCAGCGCGCTCCTTCTCGGCGGCGACCTGAGCGATCGCCTCCTCGGCGCGGAGGACCTTGGTACGCATGATCTGCTCGTTCAGCTTGAGCTGACGGTCGAGCTCCTGCGTGGCCTCGCTCGTGGCGGTGAAGTTGACGACGGCGTAGATGCCCTCGGTCTTCTTCTGGATCTCGTAGGCGAGACGGCGCTTGCCCCACACGTCGACGTTGTCGATCGAGCCACCATCAGCGGTGATGACCTTCAGGAACCCGTCGAGCTTGGGAGCAACCTGGCGCTCGTCGACCTCGGGGTCGAGAATCACCATGAGTTCGTACTGGTGGATGTGCGTCACTAACCCACCTCCTTCGGACTAGAACGGATGCCGGGCGTTTCCCGGCATCAGGAGGGTTGATGCACGTGTCCGGTGATTCCGCGCATGAGCGCAGACGGACAACCACAACAGTCTAGCGGATGCCCGGCCCCGCAGCGGAATCGCTCAGTCGCACCGCGAGCGCCCTGGCCGCCTCGGCGAGCTCCGGTGGCCCTATGACCTCGAACGGGACGTCGAAGCGCAGCGCCCACGCGAGCGCTCCCGCCCACGACCAGGATCCGACGCGCACGCGACTGCGGCCGTCGCCGAGGTCCTCGAGCTCCGCGTCGCCGAGGAACGGCACGACCCGCTGCGCGGGCGTCGACAGGATCAGGTCCGCGGTCACAGGCCAGCGGTCCTGCTCGCCGGAACCCTTGGACCTCGCGGAGAGATAGGTGCGCGCATCGCCCGTGGGAATCTCGCGCGGCTCGAACGGGACGCCGCCGCCCTGCCGGACCCGCACGCGGTCGAGCCGCAGGATGCGCCAGTCCGCGGCATCCCCGTCCCATGCGACGACGTACCAGCGGCCGTCGCGCACGACGACGGCGTTCGGCTCGATCCGCCGGGAGCGGCCGTCGTCGCGGTACTCGATGCGGAGGGTGCGGTGATCGCGGGCCGCGGCGCTCATCGCCGCGACGACCGCCGGCGCCGCCTGCGCGCCCGCCGCGTCCGCCTCGAACCGGATGCCGTCGATGCGGTGGCGCAGGTGCGACGGCATGACCTGCCGCATCGTGGCGAGGGCGCGGGCCGCGGCATCCGCGATGTCGACTCCGGATGCCGACTGCAACGCGACCGCGATCGCCACCGCCTGTTCGTCGTCGAACAGGAGCGGCGGCAGCTCCTCGCCGGGCGCGAGGCGGTACCCGCCGTACGGACCCTTGACCGCCGTGATCGCGTAGCCGAGTTCGCGCAGCCGGTCGACGTCGCGTCGCACGGTGCGCACGGTCACCCCGAGGCGGTCGGCGAGCTCCTGCCCCGCCCAGTCGCGCCGGGACTGCAGGACCGACAGCAGGTTCAACATCCGGTGCGAGGGCGACGACATGTCCCCATCCTCGTCGAGAAGCGGACAGGAACGGTCCTCTACGCGGAGGAGAGTCGCTGCAGGCAGACAGCCACTCAGCAAAGGACGACCATGACCCTCACCACCACGACCCACCTCAACTTCCGCGGCACCGCACGGGAGGCCCTCGAGTTCTACGCCCGCGTCTTCGACGGCCAGGCGATGGTGACCACGTACGCCGACCTCGGGATGCCCGCCGACGCACCCGGCGCCGACACGGTCGTCTTCGGCATCCTCGTCGCGGCGGACGGATTCCGTCTCATGGCGTACGACGTCCCGGGGCCCGCCGCGGGCGCCGAGGCGATCGCGGGCACCACGCACCGCGAGAACGGGATGACGATCACCGACCGCACCTTCTTCGTCTCGCTGCAGGGCGACACCCTCGACGAGGTCACCGCACGCTGGGACGCCCTGGCCGAGGGCGCGACCATCGTCGAACCCCTCGCCGCGTCGGCGTGGAGCGCGGGGTTCGGCATGCTCACCGACCGCTTCGGCGTCACCTGGGTCGTCGACGTGCGCACCGCGTGAGCCGGGTCGCCTGACGACGAACGGGACGGATGCCGGTGCCTCGCCGCATCCGTCCCGTTCCCGGGAGCGGCCGGCCGGTACCGTGGCCGTCATGGAGTGGACCGCGGACGTCTCGGCCGGCGACTGGCTGCGCGAGCGCATCGACGACCCGTGGACCTGGACCATGCACGACGTCGTGCCGCGCGGGTTCGAGGCGTACGCACGGGTGTTCCACCCGGCATCCGTCACCGAGCTCCCGGGTGAGCGGCTGCCCTCGATCGAGGAGTGGGTGGCGGTCACGGCCGACGAGCACCTCCGCGTGAGCGAACGCCTCGTCGCACGGGACCTCACGTGGCGTGAGGCGGCGGGGATCTTCGGCACGGTGTTCCACCCCACCGCCCAGTGGTCGAGCCTGACGCAACAAGAGGACACGGGCGGCACGCTCGTCACGCCCGACGGGCGTTGGGTCGATCCCCCCGAGAGCGGGCAGCTCCTGCCCGAGCTGCTCGCCGCGATCGCGCCGATCCTCGCGCAGCACACGACCACGCCGGACGACGGGATCGTCGCGCTCTGGGAGGGGCACGGGGCGCTGCTCGGGCACATGGGCGAGGGGCCGTCCCGCGCGTTCTTCCAGATGGGGGACCCTGCCGACCCGGTGCTCGCCCATCACAATCAGATGCTCGGGACGAGCGTGAAGGATGCGTGGAACAACGTCTTCCGTCGGAAGACCTGGCAGGAGGGCATCCTCCCGCGGGAGATCTCCGAGAGTCCTCGGCTCGAGCTCCCGGGCCGGGGACACGTCCTCTTCCGCGGCGGCGTCAGTGAGCTCGCCCGTCCGGACTGGTTCCTCGACGTGCCCTGGCGCGACCGGCCGGCAGAGGAGCACGGCTTCGAGCCGTCGGCGCTCAGCCCGAGCATGGTCTGGCCGCAGGATCGTGCTTGGGTGCTCGTCACCGAGGTCGACTTCGACTCGACGGTGATCGGCGGCTCCCGCGAACTGATCGCCGCCCTGGTCGCGGCATCCGATCTCGAAGCACTCGAGATCGCCGAGGGCGCCGCCCTGACGTCCGACTCCGACGAGGTGAACCGATGAGCACATCGACCTTCGACCCGACTCCGCTCACCGAGCCGGTCGACCGTGCGGCCGTCGCCGCCCACCGCAAGGAGCTGCTCGCCGCCGGTCGGCTCCCCTCCGGCGGGGGTGTGTGGGTGGTCGTCGTCGTGGCCGCGGTGTTCCTGTTCGTGGGGTTCTTCGTCGTCAGCATCTTCGTCGAGGTGCTGACGAGCTCACTCGGCGGAGCGAACCGAAACCCGCTCGCCTTCGGGTTCATCCTCGTCATCTCGATCTTCGCGATCGGCGTCGTCTCGCTCATCATCCGCGGGTTCAAGGGATCGCACGAACGGATCTACCGCCTCGACCGCTTCGCTCGGGCGAACGGGCTGACGTGGTACGCCGAGGCATCCGCCCCGCCCCTGCCGGGCATGATCTTCTCGCACGGCCACTCGCGCAAGTCGACCGACATCCTGCGCGGCGAGAGACCGCGGTTCGTGGAGTTCGCGAACTACCGCTACACGACCGGTTCGGGCAAGAACCAGACGACCCACCGCTGGGGGTACGTCGCGATCCGGCTGGCGACACCGCTGCCGCACATCGTGCTCGACGCGACCGGCAACAACGGACTCTTCGGCTCAAACCTGCCGCAGGCGTTCGACAAGGACCAGCGACTCAGCCTCGAAGGCGACTTCGACGAGCACTTCGCGCTCTACTGCCCGCAGGGGTACGAGCAGGACGCGCTCTACCTCTTCACGCCCGACATCATGGCGCGCTTCATCGACCACGCCGCGCAGCTCGACGTCGAGATCGTGGACGACTGGCTGTTCCTCTACGCGAAGCGCGACCTGTCGACCCTCGACCCGAACACGTGGGCGTGGCTGTTCTCCGCGGTCGGCGCCCTGCTCGACAAGCTCGCGCAGTGGGAACGCTGGCGCGACGACCGGCTCACGCAGACCGCGGCTGTGCCGGGCGCGACGGCCGACTCGCTGCCGTTCGCCCCGCCGCTCGGCACGCTGCGCCCGCCGCCGGGCGTCGCCGCGCAGGGCCGCCGCCTGAAGGGCGGAGTCTCCTGGCCCGCCATCATCATCGGCGGGCTCTTCGTCCTCGGCGTCTTCGCGATGCAGAGCGGCCTGCTCGACGCGATCTTCCGCTGACCCGGCGCGCCGCGCCGCGGCATCCCCCCTTCCCCTGTCACAAACGGCAGCCGCGGGCGGCGTGTTGCGACAGGGGAAGGCCGGGGGGCTCAGCGGGCGGACCAGCCGCCGTCCATCGTGTAGCTCGCGCCGCTGACCATGCCGGCGTCCGGACCCGCGAGCCAGACCGCGAGGGCGGCGACCTCCTCGGGTTCGACGAGGCGCTTGACCGCGGCCTCGGCGAGCAGCACCTGCGACAGCACCTCGTCCTCGCCGATGCCGTGCAGCTTCGCCTGGTCGGCGATCTGCTTCTCGACCAGCGGCGAGCGCACGTACCCGGGGTTGATGCAGTTGCTCGTGACCCCGTGGGCGCCGCCCTCGAGGGCGGTCGCCTTCGACAGTCCCTCGAGACCGTGCTTGGCCGCGACGTAGGCCGACTTGAAGGGGGATGCCACGAGTCCGTGCACGCTCGACATGTTGAGGATCCGGCCGAACCCGCGCTCGTACATGGCGGGCAGCGCCGCGCGGATGAGAAGGAACGGAGCCTCGAGCATGAGCCGCATCATGAACGAGAACCGCTCGGGCTCGAACTCCTCGATGGGGCGGACGTGCTGGATGCCGGCGTTGTTCACGAGGATGTCGACGTCCAGCCGCAGGTCGGCGAGAGCCGCCGTGTCGCTCAGGTCCACGGCCCACGCCTCGCCGCCGACGGCGGCAGCGACCCGCTGCGCGCCGTCGGCGTCGACGTCCGCGACCGTCACCCGGGCACCGGCGGCGGCGAGCGCCGAGGCGCACGCCGCCCCGATGCCGCTCGCGCCGCCCGTGACCAGGGCGGTCCGGCCGGTGAGGTCGGTCATGCGCGCTCCTTCTCGCGGAGCAGTTCGGCCGTGCGGGCGGCATCCGCTTCGTCGATCGCCTGGAGCGAGGCGCCCTTCGTCTCGCGCATCAGGACGATCGTGGTGCCGGTGATGAGGCAGGCGATCGCGATGTAGATCGAGACCGGGGTCCACGAGCCGAAGTCGCGCAGCCACTGCGTCGCGAGGATCGGGGCGAGCGAGCCGGCCGCGATCGCCGTGACCTGAGCGCCGAGCGAGACGCCCGAGTACCGCATGCGGGTCGGGAACAGCTCGGCCATGATCGCGGGCTGCGGCGCGTAGAGGAAGGCGTGGAAGGTGAGGCCCACCGTCACCGCGAGCACGATGAGCACGGGGTTCAGGGTGTCGAACAGCGGGAAGGCGAAGAACGCCCACGTCGCGCTGAGGATCGCGCCCGTCAGGGCGACGGGCCGGCGGCCGAACCGGTCGGCGAGGCGCCCCACCTGCGGAATCACGAGGAAGTGCACGACGTGCGCGATGAGCAGGGCGAGCAGCAGCTGGCTGGTGTCGTACTCGTGGACGGTCTTCAGGTAGACGATCGAGAAGCTGACGACGATGTAGTAGACGATGTTCTCCGCGAACCGCACGCCCATGGCCTGCAGCACGCCGACCGGGTAGCGACGCAACACCTCGACGACGCCGTACGAGACCGCCTTCTCGGCCTCGACCTGGGCCTTGGCCTCGAGGAAGATCGGCGCCTCCTCGACGTGACGGCGGATGTAGAAGCCGACGAGGACGATGACGGCCGACAGCCAGAACGCGATGCGCCATCCCCAGCCGAGGAAGTCCTCGGAGCTCAGCACCCACGACGTGATGAGCAGGACGAGCGTCGCGAGCAGGTTGCCGACGGGCACGGCGGCCTGCGGCCAGCTCGACCAGAACGCGCGCGACCGGTTCGGGCTCTGCTCGGCGACGAGGAGCACGGCACCGCCCCACTCGCCGCCGACCGCGAAGCCCTGCAAGAAGCGCAGCGCGACCAGCAGCGCGGGAGCCCAGTAGCCGATCTCGACGAAGCCGGGCAGGCATCCCATCAGGAACGTCGCGACGCCGACGATGATGATCGTCGCCTGCAGGGTGGGCTTGCGACCGAAGCGGTCGCCGATCTGACCGAACACGACGCCGCCGAGCGGGCGTGCGACGAAACCGACCGCGTAGGTGACGAAGGCGGCGATGATCCCGTCGAGCGACGATCCGGTCTGCGGGAAGAAGTAGGTGCCGAACACGAGGCTCGCGGCGGTGGCGTAGAGGAAAAACTCGTACCACTCGACGACGGTGCCGGCCATCGAGGCGGCGACGACGCGGCGCAGGCCGGACGGGGTGGGGGATGCCGCGGGGTCGGCGGCGCGGGTGGGGGCTGACATGGTCTCTCCGATCGATGTCGTCGATGACATCCGGGGTGGTCTGCTCTGACGCGGGACGCGGTGGCGTCCGCCCCACAGTCTGCGCATCGCGCGCCATGGGGATCAATGCCCAGTCCTGCACCCGTCATGTGCAGAATTGCACACATGGACGCCCGTGGTCGCCTCCGCGCCGATGACCTGCTCGTGCTGCTCGCCGTCGCTCGGTCGGGTCGCTACACGACGGCGGCGAACGCCCTCGGCGTCGACCACACGACGGTCGCGCGTCGCATCGCCGCGCTCGAGGACGCGGTCGGCGGGCGCCTCGTCGCGCAGTCGGGCGGCGGGTGGGAGCTCACGGCGCTCGGGCGCCAGGCGGTCGACACCGCGGGACGGATCGAGTCCGCGCTGACGCAGCTCGCGGGCGCCGGCGAGGACAACGATCCGATCGCGGGTGTCGTGCGCATGTCGGCGACGGACGGGTTCAGCGCCTTCATCGCCGCCCCCGCCGTCGCGCGGCTGCGCCGGCAGCACCCGCGCCTGAGCGTCGAGATCGTCACCGCGACCCGGCGGGCCGCCGCGCACCGTCCCGGACTCGACATCGAGGTGGTCGTCGGCGCCCCGCAGTCCCGGCGCGCGCAGGGCGTCGAGCTCGGCGCGTACACCCTCGGGATGTACGCCTCGCGCGCCTATCTGGAACGGGAGGGGATGCCGCGCGACGCCGCCGAGCTGATGCGGCATCCGCTCGTCTACTTCGTCGACGCGATCCTGCAGGTCGACGCCCTCGACCTGCCGCGGCGCCTCGTACCCGAGATGCGCGACGGGCTGAGCTCGACGAACGTGTTCGTGCACGTCGAGGCGACGCGGGCGGGGGCGGGGATCGGGCTGCTGCCGTGCTTCGTCGCCGACCGGCACGACGACCTCGTGCGGCTGCTGCCCGATCAGTTCGACGAGCGGCTGCCGTACTGGATGATCGTGCGGCCCGAATCGCTGCGGATCCCGGCGGTCGCCGCCCTCGCGGACGCCCTGCGCGACGAGACCGCGGCCGCCGCCGCGATGCTCGCCGGGCGCCGCTGACGCGCGGCGTTCTCCTCCCCTGTCACGAACGGCGGCCGCGCGCGGCGTGTTGCGACAGGCGAAGCCCCGGGGCGCAGCCGCATCCCCCCTCCCCTGTCACAAACGGCAGCCGCACGCGGCGTGTTGCGACAGGGGAGCCCCGGCGGCCCGTCAGTCGATCGCGACGAGCGCCGCGCGGCGGGGCCGGACGATGGGGTCCTGGTACCGGGCCGGGGTGACGGTGATGTCGGTCTGGTCGTCGAACCAGCTGCCCGCGCCGCGACGGCCGACCACCTTGCGCGCGGTGAGGATGCCCCAGACGAGCGGTGCGCCGACGGCGAGCGCGACGGCCCCCGTGGGCGAGCGGTCCTCGCGGCCGAGCACGGCCTTGCGCTGCCACGCCTCGTGCAGCGCGCCCCCGCGAGCCGTCGGGACGAACCGCGGCGGCAGCAGGCCGCGCCGGCGCAGCGAGACGAGCTGCTCGACGTCGGACCACCACGTCGACTGCTCGGGGGCGTGGAAGTAGTTGTCGGCGAGCCACTGCGCGTTCGGGTGCCGGAACCGGCGGGCGATCACGTCCTCGGCACTGCCCTGCACGCCGCTGCCGTTGAACACGGTGTTGAGGTGCGTCTTCGAGACGCCGAACGTGTCGAGGGCGATGACGGGGACCCCCATCGCCATGGCTTCGATCGCCGCCGTCGAGCTGACCGTGACGAGCCCCTCGGCGTTCGCGAGCGCGTGCGCCATCGGCTCGTGCGAGAAGACGAGGTTGTCGGGCCGGTCCCGCAGCAGTTCGGTCAGCTCGGTGCGCTCGTAGTGCGTCTCGGTCTCGCCGAGCTCGGGGCGGGAGCGCAGTTTCACGACGACGCGCCGCGCCGGGTCGGCGAGGGCCGCGGCCCGCAGGATGCCCGCGATGGCGACCCGGTCGGCGGGCTCGCGCGGGACGATCGCCTGCGCCGCGAAGACCAGGTCGGTGCCGCCCTCGGAGCGGCGGGCGGGCCGCGCGAACGGCAGGGTCGCGAGCCCCACGCGCAGTTCGATGCCGAGCCGCTGCGCGAGGTGACGGAAGGCCCGTCGCTCGCGCTGCGAGTGGACGATCATCAGGTCGCAGTGCTTGCGGTACATCGCGGCCCCGCGCTGCGCGGGGATCGAGATTCCCGGCAGTCCCGACACGACGACGGGCCGCGGCGCGACGCGGTCGATCTGACGCATCACGAGCCGCACGAACGGGCCGCGTCCGCCGATGACGACGACGTCGGGCCGGTCCTTCGCGAGCCAGGCTGCGATGTCGTCGCAGGCCAGGCGGGTGACCGCCTCGGGACGGATGCCGGTGCCCGCCAACGCCGCATGCTCCTGCGCCACGCTCACCGTGAGCGGCGTCTTCACGAGCAGCAGGTGGGGGTCCACCGACGGCGCGGAGTCGATGAGCGCCGCCGACCACTTCACGAAGGAGTCGGCGTCGGCGATCGCGACGACGCGCAGGCGCCCCGGACGGTCACCGCGCATGGTCATGCCGGAACGCGGCGCAGCTTCGCCATGGGGGCGAGCTCACCCTCGTAGATGCGCTTCACCCCGTCGCCGAGAGCCGTCTCGATGACGCGGATGTCGCGGACGAGGTGCTCGAGACCGGTCGGCTCGAGCGAGGCGGCGTGGTCGGAACCCCACATCGTGCGGTCGAGGGTGATGTGGCGCTCGACGGCGACCGCGCCGAGGGCGACGGCGGCGAGGGAGATCTGCAGGCCGCGCTCGTGTCCCGAGTACCCGACGGGGATGCCGGCGTAGCGGTCGCGGAGCGAGGCGATCATCTTGATGTTCGCCTCCTCGGGCTCCATCGGGTAGGTCGATGTCGCGTGCATGAGCACCGTGCGGTCGGTGCCGAGCACCTCGAGCGCGCGGTCGATCTGCTCGATCGTGGACATGCCCGTCGAGAGGATGACCGGCTTGCCCGTGGCACGCAGTGCCTCGAGCAGCTCGATGTCGGTGAGGCTCGCCGAGGCGACCTTGTGCGCGACGACGCCGAGGTCCTCGAGGAACTCGACGCTCGGGACGTCCCACGGCGACGCGAACCAGTCGAGGCCGCGCATCGTGGCGTGGTCGCCGATCTCGATGTACTGGTCGCGGTCGAACTCGACGCGGTAGCGGTACTCGAGGTAGGTCATCGTGCCCCACGGGGTCTCGCGGGGGGTGTCGCGCATGTGCGCGGGCGTCGCGATCTCGGGGGTGCGCTTCTGGAACTTGACCGCGTTCGCGCCGGCGTCGGCGGCGACGTCGATCAGACGCTTGGCGAGCTCGACGTCGCCGTTGTGGTTGAGGCCGATCTCGGCGATGACGTACACGGGGTGTCCGCCGCCGAGTACGTGGTTTCCGATGGTCACCGTCATGGCGAGTCCTTTCGTCGTTAGTCCCCTCAGCGTCGGTTCCGACCGTGAATGACGGATGAACCCCGGGTGGCGAGGACCGGACGATCGGCTGTCGGGTGGGGGCGTCAGCGTGCGGCGAGGACGCGGTCGGCCAGTTCGCGCACCGCGCCGGCACCGCCGGGGCGCGTCAGCACGACGCGCGCCGCAGCGACCACCTCGGGCCGGGCGTCGGCGACGGCGACGGGCCAGCCGACGAGCGCCATCGCCGGCAGGTCGTTGACGTCGTTGCCGAGGTAGGCCGTCTCGGCGAGGTCGACGCCGCGGTCGGCCGCCCACTGCCGCAACACACTCGCCTTGTCGTCGACGCCGTGGATCACCTCGACCTGCAGCTTCTCGGCGCGGGCACGGACGACCGCGTTCCGCTCAGTCGAGAGGATCAGCACCGGCACTCCGGCTCGCCGGAGCAGCGCGACCCCCATGCCGTCGGAGCGGCTGACGCGCACGTGCTCGGTGCCGGCGGCATCCACCCACGCGGAGTCGTCGGTGTGGACGCCGTCGAAGTCGGTCACGACGACCCGCGCGGCAAGCGGTTCGGCGGGCTCGAGCAGGTGCGCGAGGGTCTGCGCGGTGCGCAGTTGCGCCGGGTCGTCGATCTCGATCGCGGCCGCCTCGGGGACCTCGACGATCCCGGTCCGGCCGAAGAAGCGGTGCCGGGCCTCCCGGAACCCGTCGGTCGTGAAGACGTAGAACGCGCCCGTCTCGACGTAGTGCGGGTCGCGGTCCTGCCGGCGCGGGCGATGTGCGGCGTCGTGACCGAGAGCGGATGCCGCACCGGCGGCATCCCTCCGCCAGACGAACTCGTAGCTCTCGCGCGCCGAGAACACGCTGTCGGCGCGGCCGTCCCGCACGAGCGCGACCGCCTCGCCGAGGGCGGCGGCGGGGATGAAGGGGCTCGTCGCCTGCAGGAACGCCGTCACCCGCGGGGTGATCCCCTCGGCCGCGAGGGTGTCGAGGGCGTGCAGCAGCGCACTCTCGGAGCTGGCCTGGTCGCCGGAGATGTCGGCGGGACGGTCGACGCCGCGCGCCCCGGCGGCGCGCGCGGCGTCGGCGATGGCGGCGTCGTCGGTCGAGACGACGACGAGGTCGATCGCGCCGGAGGTCAGCGCGGCACGGACGGCGCGCGCGACGAGCGGGATGCCGCCGACGCGGGCGACGTTCTTGCCCGGCACGCCTTTCGACCCGCCGCGGGCGGGGATGATCGCGATCGTCTGGGCGCTGCTCGGTGTCACGTCATCCTCCTCGCAGGGCCTTCCAGGCCCGCTTGCCCCGGCGCTGCGCGCCGCGGAGCGCGAGCTGCAGCTCTGTGATGCGACTCGCGCCGTCGCGCTGCCCGAGCGCACGCGAGAACAGGCCGGGCGTGCCGCCGCCGGGCAGCGCGAGCGAGGTCAGGCGCGTGCGGGCGAAATATCGGGAGCGCTCGGCGGCGGGCGCCGATGCGAGGAACTCCTCGGCGCGCGGCCGCAGGTGCGCGGCGATGACCGGCTGCATGGCGTACCCGACGGCATCGACGAGCAGCTGCATCCGCTCTCCCGGGTAGGGCGAGTCCGGACGGGTGAGCGCGTCGATGATCGTGACCGGGATGCGGTTGCCGTTCTCGAACGGGGTGAGTCGCTGCAGCAGCAGATCGGTGCCGACGGCGCCGATGGGCAGGCCGGTCAGCGCCTGCAGCGTGGGCAGGGCCGTCGAGAAGCCGGCGACCGCGCCGACGAACGGCAGCCGCACGGCGAGGACCTCGGCGGGGGTGCCGCCGCGGAAGACGGTGAAGCTCACCCCGCGCGCGGCGGCGTGCGCTGCGAGGTCGTCGATGAGGGCGGGGGCCGACGACGGATGCGGCTTGAACACGATCGAGCCCGGGCGCCACTCGAGCGCACGGTCGATCATGTCGCACTGCATCCGCAGCTCCTCGTCGGCCGAGATGAGCTTCAGCGCCGAGAGGTACTGCCCGAGCACGAGCGCCGGGCGATCGAGCTGCACGAGCGCATCGATCTCGGGGTCGTCCGTCGCGGCGGCGACCTCGTCGACGACCGCGCGGAGGGCTGCGGGTGGCACGGGCACTCGAGCGGCAACGGGGAACAGCAGCGGCTCGACGCCCCGCACGGTGTCGGCGTAGACGACGGCGGTGACCCGGCTCGCGACGGTGTGCGGCCAGCGGTTGCGGATCGGCGAGTACGTCATGAGACCGTCGCCGACGATCGACACGTCGGCACCGGCGAACACGTCGATGAACACCCGCGACGGCGCGACCTGCGGGCTTTGCAGGAACAGCTCGACGTCCGCGTGGCCGATCCCCCAGGCCTCGCGCAAGAGGCGCTCGAGGACGGGAGCCGCATTCGCGGTCACACGCCAGTGCGGCGGGCGTTCGGGGGCGAGCAGCTCGTTCAGGTCGACGACGCGGTCGAACCGCGCGCGGAGGGTGTCCAGGTGCGCGGCGTCCCCTATGCTCGGGCCGGCTTCGGGGATGATCGCCGCGTTGACGGCGACGAGGATGCGCCCCGACGGGGATGCCGGGATCGCCCCGGCATCCATCGCCGCGACGGCGGTCATGAGTCCGTACGCGGAGTTGAGGACGAAGATCTGGGTCATGCGGTGCGCACCTCGCGCACGAGGCGCGCAAGGATGCGGCGACGGCGGTCCGACAGCCGCGACAGCGCCGGGTCGATCTGCTCGGCCGGGATGGCCCGCAGCAGGTCACGGATGCCGGTGCGCAGCGCCGTGCGGTCGGCGGTCGACATCGCCCGCGCGCGGAACAGGTGGTAGGCGCACACCGACATCGTCGTGGTCGCGATCTTGGGAAGGAAGCGGTCGGCCTCGTCGTCGGCCTCGACGACCCGGATCGCCTCCGCGAACGCCGGGAGGAAGTCGAGCTGGCGACGGTCGAGCACCTGGGTGAGCGAGGTGGTGACCCCGCGGCGATACAGGATCGCGGGGGCGTCGACGACGGCGAACGACGCGGCCCGCAGGTGCAGGCGCCAGATCCACGGGCGGTCCTCGGCCGTGAACAGGCCCGGCTCGAAGTGCGCGAGACCCTGATCCAGCACCCGCCGGTGAAACATGCCCGCCCAGGCATAGGGGTAGTCGACCATCGTCGTCTCGTCGGCCGGCATGATCGCCTCGCGCGGCGACACCACCCGCCCGCGGCGGCCGTGCGGCGCCCGCATCAGGCGTCGACGCCCGTCGGTGTCGGTGACGTGGTCGGTGCGGACGAAGTCGCATTCCAGCCGGCTCATCGAGTCGACGAGGCTCTCGAGGCGCTCGGGGTGCATCCAATCGTCGCCGTCGACGAAGCAGAAGAAATCGGTGTCGACGAGGTCGAGTCCCTGGTTGCGCGCCGCGGCGAGGCCGACGGGCTGCGGGTTGGAGATGATCTCGACGTGGGGCATGTCGCGCGCGAAGTGCTGCACCTGCGCGCGGGTGTCGTCGGTCGAGCCGTCGTCGATGACCACGAGGCGCAGGCGACCCGGGTCCTCGAACTGGCGTCCGAGGGTCGTGACGGTCGTGCCGATGTACGGGCCGGCGTCTTTCGCCGGCAGGATGACGGTCACGATCGGTGAGGACACGCCGCGATCCAAACAAGCGGGCGTAACCGGAAGGTGGCCTCCGGGTGAACGATCGTGGTCGCGCGCTCAGGAGAGCCCGAAGGCCGCGAGCTCCTCGTCGGTCAGCATCCGGGACCGGATGAGGAACCGCATCCCCGTCGGCCCTTCGACCGAGAAGCCGGCACCGCGCCCGGGGACGACGTCGATCGTGAGGTGCGTGTACTTCCAGTACTCGAACTGGGATGCCGACATGTAGACCTCGATCGGATCGTCGAGACCCGCGTCGATCTCGCCGAGCTTCACGTCGCCGGGGCCGGTGAGGAACATGCCCACGGGGTAGCACATGGGACTGCTGCCGTCGCAGCATCCGCCCGACTGATGGAACATCAGCGGACCGTGCTGCGCGGTGAGGGTGCGCAGCAGGGCCGCCGCCTCGTCGGAGACGGCGACCCTGCTGTAGGTGGTGTCGGTCATGGGGTGACGGCTCAGAAGAAGCCCATCGCGCCTTCGGCGTACGACACGAGGAGGTTCTTCGTCTGCTGGTAGTGGTCGAGCATCCGGAGGTGGTTCTCGCGCCCGATGCCCGACTGCTTGTACCCGCCGAACGCGGCGTGGGCGGGGTACTGGTGGTACGTGTTCGTCCACACGCGGCCCGCCTCGATCGCGCGACCGGCGCGGTAGGCGATGTCGCCCGAGCGGCTCCACACGCCGGCGCCGAGCCCGTACAGGGTGTCGTTGGCCATCGAGATCGCGTCGTCGAAGTCGTCGAAGCTCGTCACCGACAGCACCGGGCCGAAGATCTCCTCCTGGAAGATGCGCATGTCGTTCGTGCCCTCGAACACCGTCGGGGCGACGTAGTAGCCGCCGCTCAGGTCACCGCCGAGGTCGACCCGCTCGCCGCCGGTGAGCAGCTTCGCGCCGCCCTGCTTTCCGATGTCGATGTAGCTGAGGATCTTCTCCAGCTGGTCGTTGGATGCCTGGGCCCCGATCATCGTGGCCGGGTCGAGAGGGTTGCCCTGCACGACCTTCGACACCCGCTCGAGCCCGTCGGCGAGGAACGAGTCGTAGATCGACCGCTGGATGAGCGAGCGCGACGGACAGGTGCAGACCTCGCCCTGGTTGAGCGCGAACAGCGTGAACCCTTCGAGTGCCTTGTCGTAGTAGGCGTCGTCGGTCGAGCGGGCGACGTCCTCGAAGAAGAGGTTGGGGCTCTTGCCTCCGAGCTCGAGGGTGACGGGGATGAGGTTCTGCGACGCGTACTGCATGATGAGGCGCCCGGTCGTGGTCTCGCCGGTGAACGCGATCTTGCGGATGCGCTTGTGCGAGGCCAGCGGGGCCCCCGCCTCGATGCCGAACCCGTTGACGATGTTCACGACGCCGGCGGGCAGCAGGTCGCCGATGATCTCGAACAGGAACAGGATGGATGCCGGGGTCTGCTCGGCGGGCTTGAGCACGACGCAGTTGCCGGCCGCCAGGGCGGGGGCGAGTTTCCACGTCGCCATGAGGATCGGGAAGTTCCACGGGATGATCTGGCCGACCACACCCAGCGGCTCGTGGAAGTGGTACGCCACGGTGTCGTCGTCGAGCTGGCTGAGCGTGCCCTCCTGTGCGCGGAGGACGCCCGCGAAGTAGCGGAAGTGGTCGACGGCGAGCGGGATGTCGGCGGCGAGCGTCTCGCGGACCGGCTTGCCGTTCTCCCACGTCTCGGCGACGGCGATCTTCTCGAGGTTCTCCTCGATGCGGTCGGCGATCTTGTTGAGGATGACGGCGCGCTCGGCGGGCGTGGTCTTCTTCCACGACGCGAACGCCTTCCACGCGACGTCGACCGCGCGGTCGATGTCCTCGACGGTGCCGCGGCCGACCTCGCAGAACGGCTTGCCGGTGACGGGGGTGATGTTCTCGAAGTACTGGCCCTTGATCGGGTCGACGAACTCGCCGCCGATGTAGTGGCCGTAGCGCGCCCGGTACTCCGCGACCGCGCCCCGTTGGCCGGGTGCGGCGTAGACGCTCGAGACGCCCTCTTCGACGATGGTCATGCTGTCTCCTTCGACGGACATGGATGCGGCGTCAGCGCCGCGGATCGGATGCCGGGCACGCTACGCCGCGCAACGTTGCATCCGGTTGCGCCCCGGCATCCCTCCGTCCCCGCCTTCGCCTGTCGCAACACGCCGCGGCGGCCTGCCGTTCGCGACAGGGGAACGGCGCGTCAGGCGGTGAGGGCGTCGAGCCGGGCGACGAGCCCGGGGCGGCGCGGCGAGCGCGGCGGCAGCATGCGCAGGCACAGGCGGAGCACCTCGGCATCCTCCCGCCCGTCGGCGCTGTCGGCGTAGGCGAGCAGCGCTTCGACGCCGGCCTCGCCGATCATCGTCTCGCGCAGGGTGGCCCGCACCGACGTGCGCAGCTCCTCCACCCCGGGCGCGACGGAGTCCGGCAGCACCGGTCCGGTGTACGCGGCGAGCGCGACGCGGTGCGCCCCGCGGTCGAGCAGCGACACGACGTGCTGCACGTCTGTCTCGAGCTCCGCCGGCAGCCGGTACGGACGCGAGAGCGGCACGAGCTGAGGTGCCTGCTTCTCGAGCACCCTGCGCAGCCGCACCATCTCGGGACGCAGGGTCTCGACCGCGGGCTCGCCGTAGACGAGGTCGGCGAGCGCCTCGGCCGACAGGCCTTCCCGGTGGCTGGCGAGCATGAGCAGGATCTCCGCGTGTCGTGCGCTGAGCTCGACGACGGATGCCGCGGCATCCCCCTCCGTCTCGAGCAGCGCCCGGTCGCGCCCCAGCACCCGCAGGGTCGCGTGCCGGACGGTCGCGGCGCGGGGGGCTCGGCGCCGGGGCGCCTCGGCGCGGGAGCGCAGCCGTCCGACGAGCAGCTCGCTCTCGATGGCGCGCGCCGTCGCGTCGACGAGCAGCTGCGCCTGCGGCGTGACGGCCTCGCTGCCGCCGGTGACGTCGATCACCCCGAGGAGGCGCCGGGTCTCGGGGTCGTGGACCGGCGCCGCGGTGCACGACCACGGCTGTACGAAGCGGTTGAAGTGCTCGGCCTGCCGGATCTGCACCGCCCGGTCGAGCGCGAGCGCCGTACCGGGCGCCGAGGTGCCGACGGATGCCTCGGCCCAGTCCGCGCCGGCGACGAATCCCATATCGCCGGTGAGGGTGCGCACCCCGCGGTCGCCCTCGACCCAGAGGAGGCGACCCGAGGCATCCCCGACCGCGACGATGACACCTGAGTCCTCGGCGGAACCGGGCAGCAGGAGCGATCGCACCATCTCCATGACCCCGGCGAGCGGATGCGCCCGCCGGTAGGCCTCGAGCTCGTCGGCGGTCATGTCGAGGCGCGGGAGCCCTTCGGCGGCGGCATCCGAGGCGATCGACCGGCGCCACGACTCCCGGACGAGCGGCCGGACGTCCTCGAGCCGCGGATCCCCGGCGTTGCCGGCGAGGAGTTCCTCGTGCGCGCGCTCGATCAGCAGGCGCGAGGTGGCGGGCGCGACCTCGACCCGGGCGGACCACGGCGAACTCATGGGGCTCCGATCATCGTCGAAGGAGCGGTGCCGGTCAGTCTAGGTCGACCCGTCCGGGAGCGACAGTGCGGGGGCGGCCCGTGGCGAGGCGACCACCCGCGCTCGCCTGTCACGACACGCCGTCGCCGGCCGCAGATCGTGACAGGCGAGCGGCCCCGGGGCCCCGCCGCCGGGCCATGATGAAGGCATGAGCTCCGCGAAGTCCGTCGCCGCCGTCGTCGTCCGTCGCCTGACGCGGTGGGGCACGGCATCCGTCGTCGTCGGCGGCGCGCTCGCGCTGTTCCCGCGCACCCGCGCATTCGGCCTGCAGAACCTGATGTGGGGCACGATCGACGCCGGTCTCGCGGCGTTCACCCGCCGTCAGCGGAGCGTCCCGAAGAAGCGGATGCTGCGCCGCATCCTCCTGGTGAACGCGGCGCTCGACGTCGGTTACGTCGCCACCGGCGCCCACCTCGCGGCGCGTACGCCCTCGTTCGGGGGGCGCCTGAGCCGGGCGGATGCGCGCGGACACGGTCTCGCGATCGTCCTCCA
The DNA here is from genome assembly GCF_001644225.1 of Microbacterium oleivorans. Lineage (GTDB taxonomy): Bacteria > Actinomycetota > Actinomycetes > Actinomycetales > Microbacteriaceae > Microbacterium > Microbacterium gawkjiense. The sequence goes on from NZ_LSTV01000002.1 coordinate 330,775, forward strand.
GGGCGCCGCGCTCTTCGTCATCGACCTCACCGCGGCCCGACGCCTCTGACGTCGGCCTTGCGCCGATCGTTCCGTCTGTGTCAAGGTTGCTTTACAGTAAAGCGACCTTGACACATCGGAGGACATCATGGCCGGCATCGGCGGCACCGCGCCACAGCTCGACCGCGCGCGATGGGGCCGCCTGCGCGGCGGCAGCCGCACCCCCGCCATGGCCATCGCGATCCCGGCCGGCCTCGTGCTCGCCGTCGCGGTCGGCGTCATCGCCGGCGCGATGTGGGACACCCCCACCCCTCCGTTCGTCGTCGGGATCGGTTTCACCGTCGTCACGCTGCCGGCTCTCGTCGGCCTCGCGTGGGCGTTCCTCGTCGATCGCGACACGATCCGCGGCGCGATCGACCGGCCCGAGGAATCCATCGAAGGCGCCTGGTACGACAAGGCCGCGCAGGGGGCCTTCTCGGACACGCTGCTGATCACGGGACTCGGCACGACCTTCTTCGCCATCACCAGCATCCGCATCGACATGCTCATCGCCCTGATCGGCGTGCTCGTCGTCGCAATGGGCAGCTGCGGCATCCGCTATCTGATCGCGCGACGTCGGGGCTGAGCGTGCAGAACTCCCTGCCCGCACTTCGTCAGGACCGCGGCTGGTCGCAGCAGCGCCTCGCCGACGAGCTCGGCGTCTCGCGCCAGACGATCATCTCCATCGAACGCGGGCGCTTCGACCCCAGCCTGCCGCTCGCGTTCCGCATCGCCCGCCTGTTCGAGACGACGATCGAGACCGTGTTCGAGCCGGACGGGGAGTGACCCGCCGCGTGCACGGGCTCAGCTCCGCGCGGCCCACCACTCGCGCAGGCGCTGCTCGGCGGCATCCGCTCCGATGACCCCCTCGTCGAGGCGGATGTCCAGCAGAAACCGGTACGCCTCGCCGACCTCGCGACCGGGACGGATGCCGAGGACCTCCTGGATCCGGTTGCCGTCGAGCTCGGGACGCATCGCGTCGAGCTCCTCCTGCTCGGCGAGCGCGGCGATGCGCGATTCGATGTCGTCGTAGGCGGTTCGCAGCCGCGTCGCCTTGCGCTTGTTGCGGGTCGTCACGTCGGCGCGCGTGAGGATGTGCAGCCGCTCGAGCTGATCGCCCGCGTCGCGGACGTACCGCCGCACCGCCGAGTCCGTCCACGCGCCCTCGGCGTACCCGAAGAAGCGCAGGTGCTGCTCGATGAGCTGACACACGGCATCCGTCGTCGCACCGTCGAACCGCAGCGCCTGCAGCCGCTTGCGCGCCATCCGCGCGCCCTTAACGTCGTGGTGGTGGAAGCTGACCGCACCGCCCGGCTCGAGCTTGCGGGTCGCGGGCTTCCCGATGTCGTGCAGGAGCGCGGCGAGGCGGAGGGTCACGTCGGGCGCCTGACCCGGGTGCCGCTGCTTCTCGAGGTCGATCGCCTGCGCGAGCACCGTGAGCGAGTGCTCGTACACGTCCTTGTGATGGTGGTGCTCGTCGACCTCGAGCCGCAGGGCCGGGACCTCGGGCAGGAAGAGCGCCATGAGGCCGGTGTCGACGAGCAGACGGATGCCGCGGTCCGGCGCATCCGTCGACAGGAGCTTCACGAGCTCGCCTTGGATGCGCTCGGGGCTCACGATCGACAGGCTCGGCGCGAGCCGGGTCATCGCCTCGAGCGTCGCGGGGTGCACGTCCATGCCGAGCTGGCTCGCGAAGCGGGCGGCGCGCAGCATCCGGAGCGGGTCGTCGCCGAAGCTGACGTCCGGGTCGGTGGGGGTGCGCAGCGAGCCACCGACGAGGTCCTCGACGCCACCGGTCGGGTCGACGAGCGACGGCCCCGGGATGCGGAGCGCCATCGCGTTGACCGTGAAGTCGCGGCGCACGAGGTCCTGCTCGAGGGTGTCGCCGAACTCGACGGTCGGCTTGCGCGTCGCGCCGTCGTAGCTGTCGGCGCGGTAGGTCGTGATCTCGACCTGCTCGCCCCGGATCTTCGCGCCGATCGTGCCGAACGCACGACCGATGTCCCACGTCGCCGTCGCGAGCGGTTTCACGATGCGCAGGATGTCGTCGGGTCGCGCGTTCGTCGTGTAGTCGAGGTCGTTGACCGTGCGGCCGAGCAGCGCGTCGCGGACGGGTCCGCCGACGATCGCGAGCTCGAACCCGGCATCCGCGAACGCGCGGGCGAGCGTGGCCGACACGGGAGCCTCGGCGAGCGCGCCCAGGCGCGCGAGACCCTCGGCCATGTTCAGCATGCCTACGAGCCTACCGACGGCATCCGCCGCTCCCGCCTCACCGAGAAGGCATCACACCACGCGCAGGAACCCCGTGAACGCCAGCTCGCGCACGCGCGGCAGCAGGTCGGCACGGAGCGCGGCGGCATCCACCTCGAGCAGGTCGGCGATCGCGTCGATGAGCACGCCGAGCGGCAGGTCGCCGTCGCACGCGCCGACGAGGGCGGCGAGCGCGGGGTCGACGTTCAGCACACGCCCGAACCCGGCGCCCTGGCGCAGCTCGATCACCGAGGGTTCCTCGGCGCCCGGGCGGTGGTGGCGGGCTTCGGTGACGTCCGACGCCACGACCGCGGTCGCCTCGGCCAGTCCGTCGTCGTCGAGGAGCCCGAGGCGGTCCCACGCCGCGAGCGCGGCCCCCAGGTGCGGCCCCAGGGCCCCGGGGACCGGCTGGGTGACGCGCTCGTAGCGGGCGAGGGGCGGCATCCCGATCGGCGTCCGTCGCAGCAGCAGGTACCCGAACCCGACCGCCGTCACCCCGCGCGCGGCGAAGTCCGCGAGCCACGCGTCGATGAGGCGGGCGTAGTCGGGGCTCCCCGGCGCGGTGCCGCCGTCGCGCACCCACAGTTCGGCGTACGCGAGCGGGTCGAGCTGCTCGCGTTCCACGATCCACGCGTCGAGCGGGTGAGCGGATGCCGCGACCCACTCCCGCACGCGGTCGAGACCGTCCTGCCCCTCGCGGTACTCCCAGTTGCCGAGCAGCTGCGCCGTCCCGCCGGGGGCGAGCACCCCGCCGACGCCCGACACGAACGCCGCGACGAGGTCGTCGCCCGCGAAACCGGCATCCCGGTACTCGTACTCGGGCACCCCGGCGACGCGCGGCGTGATGACGAACGGGGGATTCGAGACGACGCGGTCGAACTCCTCGCCCGCGACGGGCTCGAACAGGCTGCCGTGGCGCACCTCGATCGCGTCGACGTCGTTGAGCGCGGCGTTCAGCAGCGTGAACCGCAGCGCCCGCTCCGACACGTCGGTCGCGACGACGCTCGACGCGCTCCGCCGCGCCCGCAGGGCCTGGATGCCGCATCCCGTCCCGACATCGAGTACGCGCCGCGCGGGGGTGTCGAGCTGCAGACCGGCGAGCGTGAGCGAGGCGCCGCCGACCCCGAGGACGTGCCCGGTCGGCAGCGCGCCGCCCAGCGCCGCCTCGTCGAGGTCGCTCACGATCCACCACCACCCCGAGCCGGCGGCATCCGTGTAGTCCTGCGGGCGCAGCAGCACGAGCGGTGTCGCGGTGCCGCCCTCGACCCGCACGATCCCGAGCGTCACGAGACCCGCGGCGCCTGTGGTCGGCAGTGCGCGGTCGAGGTCCGCGGCCGGCGCGGCGTCGCCGAGGAAGAGCGTCCGGCACAGCACCGCGAGCGCGTCGGTGCGTCCCGCGAGGGCGCGGCGGGCGGGGGCGAGCAGGCCGCGGCCGATCGCGTCGTCGGCGAGCGGCCCCCACGCGGTCCGGACGGCGTCGGCCGTGTACCCGGCGGCGGCGAGGTCGGCGCGGAGCGCGGCGGTCGTGGACGGGTCGGGATGCCGGATGTCGCTCACCGTCCCATTCAACCGGCCTCGGGGCCCAATCAGGGGCTCCGCAGGACGGGGACCCTAGAATCACTCCCGATGGTGCGGTCATCGATCGCACGGGAATCGACCTCTTCATGACCTTCATCTCGCCTGCTCCGGGCCGACGTCCGCCTCGCCGATCCCGGTGGCTGCGTGCGGCGGCGGCAGCGACGGCCGCGATCGCCCTCGCCGCCCCGGCCCCGGCGGCCTTCGCCGCGGTCGACGACGCACCCGACGAGACCGTCACCGCCACCCTCGCGCCGAGCGCGGGCGGGGTGCTCCCCGCATCCGGCGATCTGTCCCTGACGCTCACGGCCGACAACCCGGGCCCGGACGCCGTCCCCGCCGGCGCGGCGACCGTGGGGATCGGAGCCGATCCCCTCGTGTCGACCGCGGCGATCGCGTCATGGCTCGACAGCGGCTCCACGGGAGCGTCGTTCGACGACCTGGGCGAGATCGCGATGCCCGAGGTCGCGTCCGAGCAGTCGGCATCCGCTTCGCTCACGATCGACGCGGGTGACGCCCCCATCGACGACCTCGACCCGGGGGTGTACCCCGTCCGCGCTGTCTACGGCACCGATGAGGACAGCCTCCGCGCGCGGACCGTCCTCGTCGTCCCCGACACCGGCGCACCGGCTCGTCAGATCGGCGTCGTCGTCCCCATCACCGCGGGACCGCAGTCCACCGGCGTCCTCAGCTCCGAACAACTCGCCGAACTCACCGCCGAGGGAGGCGACCTGCGCGAGCAGGTGGATGCCGTGACGGGCACGCCGGCGATCCTCGCCGTGGATCCTGCGATCACCGCCTCGATCCGCGCCCTGGGCTCCGCGGCGCCGGCCGACGCGGTCGCGTGGCTCGACGACCTGATCGCGCTCCCGAACGACCGGTTCGCGCTGCAGTACGGCGACGCCGATCTCGCCGCGCAGATCGGCGCGGGTGAGGCATCCCCCCTCCGGCCGGTCTCGTTCGCGGCCTACCTCGACCCGGCGAACTTCGGGGCCCCCGCGGTCGACGGCGAGGCGACCCCGACCCCGACGCCGACCCCCGAGGAACCGATCCTCCCCACGCTCGAGGAGCTGTTCGACGTCGGCGCCGACCGCGACAGCGTCTACTGGCCCGCGACCGGAACGGCGGGCGCCGAGACCGTCGCGGCCCTGAGCGCCGGCACGGGCGGCGACGACGCGCCCGTCACGCTCTTGCCGAGCTCGGTGGTGCGATCGGATGCCGGGGCGCACGCGGTCTCGGTCGACACCGACCTGCTCGTCTACGACGCCGGCCTCTCCCGCCTGCTCGAGGACGCCTCCGCGACCGATGCCGACACCGCCCGCGGAGCGCTCCTGGCGGAATTCACGGCGCGGGCGGCCGTGGGCGACCTCGCCGACCCCCTGCTCGTCACGGTCGACCGCGCGAACGGTCGGTCCCAGGCCGCCCTGCGCGAGGCGATCGACGCGGCGACCGGGCTCCCCGGCTGGACGGCGACAGACCTCGACGGCCTCCTCGCGACTCCCGCCGCCGCGGTGGACGTCGACTCCGTGCCCGCCGACCAGGACCGCGTCGCGGTGATCGACGGGTTCCGCGCCGCGCAGGGCGGTCTGCAGCGCATCTCGGGTGTGCTCGACGACCCGACGCTGCTCACCTCGTCGGAGCGGGCGACCGAGCTGCAGCTGCTCGGCAACGCGTGGCTCGACGACCGCGAGGGATGGGATGCCGCCATTCAGGCGCAGCGCGAGCGCATTGCCACGTGGACCGACGGCGTCGCCCTCGTCCTCGGCGGCCCCATCACCCTCGCCGGAAGCTCCGCCCCCCTCGTCTTCACCGTTCGCAACGACCTGCCGTGGCCGGCCCGTGTCGACCTGCTCGCCTCGCCCGGCGACGCGCGTCTGGTGATCGAGTCGACGACCGAGGTCGAGATCGGCGCCCAGCAGACCAGCCGCGTCGCGATCCCCGTCTCCGCCCTTGTAGGCAGCGGCGAATCCTCCGTCGACCTGCAGCTGCGCACCCCGTCCGGCGTCGAGATCGGGCGGAGCGAGACCGTCGAGGTGTCGGTGCGCGCCGAATGGGAGTCGGTGGCCCTCGTCATCCTCATCGTCCTCGTGTCCGCCCTCCTCGTCTTCGGTGTCGTCCGGACGGTCCGACGGCGCAAGCGGATGCCGGTGGCCCCCTGATGGCCGGCCTCGGACGCGCGAGCGCCACCGTCGCCGCCGGCACGATGGCGTCCCGCATCACGGGACTCATCCGCAACATCGTGCTGGCGGCGGCCCTCCCGGTCGTCGCCGGCGGCGCGGCCGACGCCTTCGCGGTCGCGAACGCGCTCCCCAACACGGTGTTCAACCTGATCTCGTCCGGCCTTCTCGCCGGCGTCATCGTGCCGCAGATCGTGAAGGCGGTACGGACGCACGACGACCGCGGTGACGCGTTCGTCTCCAAGCTGCTCACCCTGGGGATGGTCGTCCTCACCGCGGTCACGGTGATCGCAGTGATCGCGGCGCCGCTGCTGATCCTGCTCTACGGCGGACAGTTCTCGCCCGAGAAGCAGGCCCTGACACTCGCCCTCGCCTACTGGTGCATCCCGCAGGTCCTCTTCTACGGCCTGTACGCCCTCGTGGGCGAGGTGCTCAACGCGAATCGGGTGTTCGGACCCTTCGCGTGGTCCCCGATCGTCAACAACCTCGTGTCGATCGTGGGCTTCGGCGCGTTCATCTGGATCTTCGGGCCTCATCAGGAGGTCACCGGATGGACCCCGGGCATGGTGGCGCTCCTCGGCGGCACCGCGACTCTCGGCATCGTCGTTCAGGCCCTGATCCTGCTTCTCTTCTGGCGTCGTGCGGGTCTGCGCGTCCGCCCGGACTTCCAGTGGCGTGGTCTCGGCCTGGGTGACATCGGTCGTCTCGCCGGGTGGACCTTCCTGATGGTCGTCGTCGGTCAGGTGGCGGGGGTGTTCCAGGTCAACATCGTCGGTGCCGCGTCCGGAACCGGCGCAGCGAATGCGAGCCTGCAGTTCGCCTGGCTGCTGTTCATGCTGCCGTTCTCCGTCATCGTGCTCTCCCTCGGCACCCCGTACTACACACGGCTCAGCGAGCACGTCGCGGAAGGACGCACCGACGAGGTGACGCGGGATCTCGCGTCGTTGACCCGCACGGTCGGCATCTTCATGGTGGGCGTGCTCGCGGCCATCGTGGCCGCGATCGTCCCCCTCTCCCGCATCTTCACCGACAGCTCCGAGAATGCCGTCGCGTTCGCGGCCGTCCTCGCCGCCTATCTCGTCGCACTGCTGCCGCTGTCGTTCCAGTTCGGGCTGCAGCGCACGTTCTACGCGTTGAAGGACACCCGTACGCCCTTCTTCTACACGCTCGTCCAGGCCGTCCTCGTCATCGTCTCCGCCCTCACCGCTGCTGCGCTGCTGCGCGGCGGGGTCCTGCCCGTGACGCTGCTGGCCGTGGCCATCGCGCTCGGCCAGTCGGTGGCGAACATCGTGCAGTTCTCGCTCGCCGTCTCGCTGCTGCGGCGCAAGATCGGTCCGCTGGGATTGGGTGGGGCCGCTCGCGCCGTGCTGCGCTTCCTCCTCGCGGCGATTCCGGCTGCGGGTGCCGGCGTCGCCGTCTTCCTTCTCACGGGCGGCGTCTCGGGATGGACGGTGACGAACGGCCTTTTCGGCTTCCTCGGCGCCGCGCTCATCGGCGGTGTCACGCTGCTCGTGTACGGCGGCATCCTGGCCCTGTTCCGCACTCCCGAGCTGGGCGTCGCGTTCCGTGCCGTCCGCCGCTTCCTGCCGGGCCGGTGAGCCCCCGGTCCGTGGAATGCCACGCGGCTACCATGGGTTGAACTGTCCGGGCGCGAACATCGCCCAGACGAAGAGAGGATTCATCGTGCGCAAGGTCATCATCATCGGCTCGGGTCCGGCGGGCTACACCGCGGCGATCTACGCGGCGCGCGCGAACTTGTCGCCCCTCGTCGTCGCCAGCTCGGTCGATGCCGGCGGAGAGCTGATGAACACGACCGAGGTCGAGAACTTCCCCGGGTTTCCCGAGGGCATCATGGGCCCCGACCTCATGACCAAGATGCAGGAGCAGGCCGAGAAGTTCGGCGCCGAGGTCGTCTATGACGACGTCGTGTCGCTCGACGTCTCGGGCGACATCAAGACCGTCACGCTCGGCCGCGGCGAGACGCACGAGGCCGAGGCGATCGTGTTCGCCACGGGTTCCGCGCCCCGCAAGATCGGCATCGAGGGTGAATCCCGGCTGTCGGGCCGCGGCGTCTCGTACTGCGCCACGTGCGACGGGTTCTTCTTCCGCGAGAAGGTCATCGCCGTCGTCGGCGGCGGCGACTCCGCGATGGAGGAGGCGACGTTCCTCACGAAGTTCGCCTCGAAGGTCTACGTGATCCACCGTCGCGACGAGCTGCGCGCCTCGAAGATCATGCAGGACCGCGCCAAGGCCAACGAGAAGATCGAGTTCGTCTGGAACGCCGAGGTCGTCGACGTCCTGGGTGAGGATGCCGTGACCGGCGTGCGTCTGCGCGACACCGTCGACGGGTCCGAGCGCGACCTCGCCCTCGACGGCGTGTTCGTCGCGATCGGCTACGACCCCCGCACGCACCTCGTGCACAACGTCCTCGACATCACCGAGCACGGCACCGTGTGGGTCGACGGCCGCACCTCGAAGACCTCCGTCCCCGGAGTCTTCGCCGCCGGCGACGTCATCGACCCGACCTACCGCCAGGCCGTCACCGCGGCCGGCAGCGGCACGGTCGCCGCCCTCGACCTCGAGCACTACCTCGCGGCGCGCGGCGACGCGGGTGCCCCCGCGCAGGACGGTGCACTGATCGACGGGCTGCCGACCCCCGCCTGAGCGCGGAACAATTGCGGCATCCGCTGCGTTTTCCCCTCTGACACCCACGTGTCGATTCCTAAGGAGACAGACATATGACCGCCAAGGCCACGAGTGAGAGCACCTGGCAGCAGGACGTCATCGACGCCGAAGGCCCCGTTCTGGTGGACTTCTGGGCGGCGTGGTGCGGACCCTGTCGCATGGTCGGCCCCATCCTCGACGAGATCCAGACCGAGAACCCCGAGAAGATCACGGTTCTGAAGCTCAACGTCGACGAGAACCCGCAGCTCGCCATGGAGTACCAGATCACGTCGATCCCGGCGATGAAGGTCTTCCACAAGGGCCAGGTCGAGAAGACGATCATCGGCGCGAAGCCGAAGTTCGCCCTCGAGCAGGACCTCGCCGACTACATCGGCTGAGCACCCCACGTCACGAAGGACCCGCGCGACTCCGGTCGCCGGGTCCTTCGTCGTTTCCGCGCCGACGGAACAGCCGCGACCACCACGACGGACGGGACGTGAGTTCCCACGCGCGTCGACCCGCGTCGGTGCGTTCCCTCCGGCGCGCACCCGGCAGATCCGCGATGTCGGCACGGCCCCGGACGAGGTCCTCGACGACCGCCGGCAGACGCAAGGCCCGGGTGAGGTGACCGGGGAGGTCGTCATCGTTGTCGCAGCGGCGAAGGTGCTCGAACGTCGCCCGCGTCACCCGCAACTCGTCGAGCACGGGCCGGTCGTCGGCGAGGTCCGACATCCGCTCGATGGCGGCCGTGCGCAGCATCCGCTGCACCTCCCCCGTCCATCCCTCCTCCGATAGCACCGGCACCCATCGTGCCGGCCACGACAGCTTGAGATCCGGGACGCCACGCCCCCGCATGCGCTCGTCCTCCGGCAGCGCCGCGAGTCCGGCGGCGCTGAACACCTCCATCGTGAGGCCCGTCCGCGTGCGGGTGAGCGCGACGACGGGGCGCTGAGCCGGCGGCCAGGAGTTCCGGACGTGCTCGTGCGCCACGACGATGGCCGCTCCGTCGACCTCGGCGACGGTGACGGATGCCTCGAGCTGCTGGGCGAGCGAGGTGAGACCGGTCACGCGCTCGCCCATCAGCACGTAGACCCGGAACGGCACGTCTCGGATCGGTGACGACGACGGCGGCGGCGGGTCCGCGGCATCCCGTCTGCGCCCGACGAGGAAGAGACCGTCGGACTCGAGCAGCACATCGGCCGACCATTCCGCGGCGAGGGAGTCCAGTGTCGGCTCCGGGGCGGTGCTCGTGACCGTGCCGTCGGACGCGATGACCATCTGGCCGTCGGGCGTGAGCGCCACGCGCGCGATCACGGTGCCGTCCTCGTCGCCGACGACGGCGGGGATCATCCGCTCCCGGAGGGCGGCGCGCACCGCGTCGATGGTGACGACTGTCTGAGACGGAGCGATGTCGATCGACGCGATCGTCAGTTCGTCCATCGGCGACGTTTCACGTGGAACAGTCAGGAGGCTCGGACCGAGACGTTCCACGTCCGGTGCGGCTCGCTGCCGAGCAGGCGCCAGACCGCCGCACTCAGCGCGGGGTAGTCCAGGGCGATCTGTCGCAGCACACGGTAGTTCCGCGCCTGGGTCGGGCGCTGTCCGCCGTCGGCCGCGATGTTCTCGGCCCGCAGGGTGAGCACGACCAGCTCGTCGACCGAGGGGAGATCCTCCATGAAAGCCCAGGGATCCTCACCGTCGCGCAGACGCTCCTCGACCAGCACCGACAACTCGTCGGACGCCTCCGCGCGCAGCACCTCGAGGCTCGCGCGTCGGGGGAGGTTGGGGCGATCACTCACCCCTCCAGCCTACGCTCGCCTCCCCACGTCCGGCCCCGATCAGGAGCCGCCGAACTCCGTCTCGCCGAGCTCGCCGAGGATGCGGTTGAGATCCTGGATCGTCGCGAAATCGATGCTGATCTGGCCTTTCCGCGCTGTCAGCGAGATCTTCACCTTGGTGTTGAGCCGGTCCCCCAGCCGCTCCGCGACGTCGTCGAGGTGCGCGCGGCGCGTGCCGGCCTTGGGGAGCGGGCGCACCCGATTGCCGATCGTCTTGGCGGCTGCCTCCGCGGCGCGCACCGAGAGATCCTCGTTCACGATCTTGTCGGCCAGGCGCTGCATGTGGTCGGCGTCGTCGACCGAGAGAATCGCGCGGGCGTGGCCGGCGCTGAGCACGCCGGCAGCGACGCGCTGCTGCACGGGCACGGGGAGCTTGAGCAGACGGATCGTGTTGCTGATCTGCGGACGCGACCGCCCGATGCGCGTCGCAAGCTCCTCCTGGGTGATCCCGAAGTCCTCGAGGAGCTGCTGGTAGGCGGACGCCTCTTCGAGCGGGTTGAGCTGCGAACGGTGCAGGTTCTCGAGCAGCGCGTCGCGCAGCAGGTGCTCGTCCTCGGTCTCGCGCAGGACCGCCGGGATCGCGGTCAGCCCGGCTTCGCGGGCAGCGCGTGTGCGGCGCTCGCCCATGATGAGCTCGTACGCGCCGTCCTCGTTGCGTCGCACGACGACGGGCTGCAGCACACCGAACTCCCGGACGCTGTGCACGAGCTCGGCGAGGTCGTCCGCGTCGAAGTTCGTGCGCGGCTGGCGCGGGTTGGGGACGATCTCGTTCGGGTCGACCTCGATCAGACGCGTTCCGGGGACGGCGACGAGCTCGTCCTCCCCCGCCGGAGTCTCCGCGGGTGCGGCATCCTGGTTCGATCCGTCGGCGTCGGCCGCAGGCAGCGACGCTCCGGGGAAGAACACGTCGACGGGACGCGCCTCCGTCGAATCCTGCGTGGGGATGAGGGCTCCGATGCCCCGGCCCAGTCCGGTTCGCTTGGCCATCAGTGGGCTCCTTCTTCTGAGTTCTGTGCGAGACCGCGCCGCGCGATCTCGACCGCCGCCTCGCGGTACGCCACGGCGCCCGCGGACTGTCCGTCATAGGCGATGACCGTCTGCCCGAAGCTCGGGGCCTCGGACACACGGACCGACCGCGGGATGACGGTGGTCAGCACCCGGTCGGGGAAGTGCGTGCGCACCTCGTCGGCGACCTGCTGCGCGAGTCGGGTCCGCCCGTCGTACATGGTCAGCAGGATGGTCGACAGGTGCAGGGCCGGGTTGAGGTGCTTCTGGATCATCGAGACGCTGCCGAGCAGCTGGCTCAGTCCCTCGAGCGCGTAGTACTCGCACTGGATCGGAATGAGGACCTCGGTCGCGGCCGTGAAAGCGTTGATGGTGAGGAGTCCGAGCGACGGCGGGCAGTCGATGAACACGAAATCGACGTGGTTTTCCGCCAGATAGGTCTCCAGGGCCGTCCGCAGACGATGCTCTCGCGCGACCTGCGAGACGAGCTCGATCTCCGCGCCGGCGAGATGGATGGTCGACGGCGCACAGAGGAGATTCGGGGACTCCGGGCTCGTCTGGATCACGTCCGCGAGCGGCTCCTCATCGATGAGGACGTCGTAGATGCTCGCGACATCGGCGCTGTGCGGGATGCCGAGCGCCGTCGACGAGTTCCCCTGCGGGTCGAGGTCGATGACGAGCACGCGCGCCCCGACGGAGGCGAGCCCCGCCGCGAGATTGACGGTCGTCGTGGTCTTCCCCACGCCGCCCTTCTGGTTCGACACCGTGAAGACGCGGGTGGAGCCGTCGAACTCGACCTTCACCTCGGCGAGGACCTTCCTGCGCGACGTCAGATCCGCCAATTCGCGGGCGATCGGACTGTCGTCGAAAGAGAAGGGTGCGGGAGAGGTGGTGTTCTCCGAATCCGGCACCTGTTACTCCTGTCGTGTCGAGGACGTTCCCACTGTAGTCGAGGCCTCCGTCAGCCTCCCGCGCCGATCGTTGTTTCACGTGAAACAGAGCTCTCGCGCTCCGCGCGTTTCACGTGAAACGTTCGCCGACGTTTCAGGCCGCCCGATGTTCCACGTGAAACATCGCCGCCTGGTGTCAGCGCACGGTGGCGCGGATGACCCGCGTCGGCTCCGCGACGACACCGTCGCCGACGGGTTCGACCCGGACATCCGACAGCCGGAACTTCCGGATCGCCTTCTCCGCGGCGGAGATCTCGTTCGCTGCGTTGACGCCCTTGAGCAGGATCAGCTCGCCGCCGCCCCGCACCAACGGCGCGGTGATCGGGATGAGGGTGCGGAACGCGCTCACGGCGCGGGCGGTCACCGCATCCAACACCCGACCCTCGGTCCAGTCCTCGCCGCGTGCGCGGACGATCTCGACGTTGTCGAGCCCGAGCTCGTCCGTCTGCTCCGTCAGCCACGCGATACGGCGCTCCATCGGCTCGATGAGCACCCAACGGACGTCGGGACGTGCGATGGCGAGCACGAGTCCCGGCAGGCCAGCGCCGGAACCGATGTCACCGACGCGGGACCCGGCCGTGAACAGCGGCGCGGCGACAGCACTGTTGAGGATGTGCCGGGTCCAGATGCGGGGGAGTTCGAGCGGTCCGATGAGACCGCGCTCCTCGCCCTGGGCGATCAGCGCGTCGGTGAAGCGACGAGCGAGATCGACCCGATCGCCGAAGACGGATGCCGCGGCATCCGGTTCGTGCTCGGGTGTTTCACGTGAAACGTCAACCACGGCGCAGAACGGTGTGGCGATCGGCACCCTCGCCGTAGGACTCCGACACCAGGCCGTGCTCCGCCGCGATGTCGTGCACGAGCTTGCGCTCGTAGCTGGACATCGGCGGCAGGGATGCCTGCGAGGCGCCGTCGTCGAGCCGCTCCAGCGCACGCTCCACGAGCTTCTGCAGCTGCGCGCGCCGTGCGTCGCGAGAACCGCCCACATCCAGGATGAGGCGTGAGAACCGCCCGGTCTTGGTCTGCACCGCGATGCGGGTCAGCTCCTGCAACGCCTGCACCGTCTCGGGGTCGGACAGCAGCGAGAGCGCGTCGGGCTGCTCGTTCTCGACGGACACGTAGGCGCGGCCGGCGCGCACGTCGAGCGTCAGGTCGCCGTCGATGTCCGCGATGTCGAGGATGCCCTCGACGAAGTCGGCGGCGATGTCGCCTTCCTGCTCGAGCTCGTCGACGGTGGGCACAGCGCGAGCGCCGGGGGTCTGGTCAGTGGTCGTCATGATCGATCCTTCGGTCCTCGTCAGGACGTGCCGTCCTGCTTGCCTTTCTGAGCCTGCTTCTTCGCGCGCTGCTTACTGACCGGCTGCTGGCGCTTGGGAGCTTGCGCCTTCGCGCGCTCGGCCTCCTCGAACAGGCGCTGCTGCTCGGCCTCGTACTTGGCGAGGGGGATGACCTTGCCGCTCGCGTCGAGCGCCTTACCCTTCTTCGCCAGCCGCTCCTCGCGCGCCTTGGCCGCCTCCGAGCCCGGGGTCGGGAGGTTCCGGATGACGACGAACTGCTGGACCATGGTCCAGATGTTCGAGGTGAACCAGTACATGACGACGCCGAGCGGGAAGAACACACCCGAGAAAATGAAGGCCAGCGGCAGGACGTACAGCATGATCCGCTGCATCTGGTAGGCCTGGCCGGTCTTGGCCTCGGGGGAGAGGTTCTTGGAGATGATCTGCAGCTGCGTGAAGAACTGCGACAGGATCATCAGGATCACGAGGATCACGAGGATCACGACGGTCGCCGTCTGATTCGTGTTGATCGCGTCGATCATGTTGACGTGCAGCGGTGCGACACCGAACAGCTCGGCGTTGTAGAACTCGCGCGTCAGCGTCGCGTTCAGCAGGCCGGTGCCACCCACACCCCACTCCGCGTGACGCTTCACTTCGCTGAGCGTGTAGAACATGCCGAGGAGGATCGGCATCTGCACCAGCAGAGGCAGACAGCTCGACAGCGGCGTCGTACCGTGCTTCGTGTACATCGCCATGGTCTCGCGACTCATGGCCTCGCGCGACAGCTGGTCGCGCTTGCCCTTGTACCGCTCCTGGATCTTGCGCATCTCGGGCGCGAGCTCCATCATCTTGCGCTGGCTCTTGATCTGCCGCACGAACAGCGGGATGAGTGCGGCACGCACGACGATCACGAGCCCGATGATTGACAAAACCCAGGTCAGGCCGGCATCCGGTGCCAGTCCGATCGACGTGAAGATCCAGTGCCAGAAGACGAGGATCGCCTCGACGACGAACTTGAACGGCCACAGGATGATGCTGAAGAAGTCAGGATCACCGGGTTCGGGTGTCGTCGGGTTCGGGAGCGGCGGGAGGGTCGCCGAGGCGAAGAGATCCATCACGGATCAATCCTTTCTGAGGGGCACGACGAAGCCGTGCGAAGTCAGGTCGTGCCGGAAGTGCGTGTGAGCGGGGACGTCGTCGATGCCGCCCGCGGCCCACGGGTGGCATCTCGCGAGACGGGCCGCCGCGAGCGCCGAGCCCTTGAGGACCCCGTGCTGCTGCACGGCGCCCAGCGCATAGGCCGAACACGAGGGATAGTACTTGCACACGTCGCCGTACAGCTGGGAGACGGTCGCCCGATAGCCGTGCAGCAGGGCGATCACCGCGTTGCGGGGGAGCAGCGTGATCGTCGCCGGCAGGGTCGCGGCATCCATCACCGCCGTCCCGCGGGTGTACGAGGGAAGAGGCGCCGAGCTCATACGGCCGCCTTCCGTTCGAGGCAGCGGATGACCTCGGCGCGCAGGGTCGCGAAGTCGACGGATGCCGCAGCCGGCAACGCGCGGATGACCACATCGGCCCCCGGCCGGACTTCCGGCAGAGCCTCTGCGCAGATCGCCTTGAGCCGGCGACGCACCGTATTGCGCACGACAGCGCCCCCCACCTGCTTGCTCACGATGAAGCCGAAGCGTGGGGGGCGCTGTTCAGACGTGCTGACCACGTGGGCCACGGTGTGTGCCGCCGGACAGCGGGAACCTCCGCGGACGACGGAACGGTAGTCCGCCCCGCGGGTGATGCGGTTCCCGCGCGCCAGCACCGCGTGGTGTCAGGCCGAGAGCTCGGTGCGCCCCTTGGAGCGGCGAGCCGAGAGGATGGCGCGGCCGGCGCGGGTGCGCATACGGGCGCGGAAGCCGTGCTTCTTGGCGCGGCGGCGGTTGTTGGGCTGGAACGTGCGCTTGCTCATGAAGATCACTCCGGATGGGCGGGGTCACCCGAACGCTCGAGACCGGGGACACAGGTACATGGGGGACTCGCGCCGAGAGGCACAAGTCAACCGACCTAGGATACGTCGAGATTCCTGAGATCCCAAACCGGGACGCCGACCGGCCATTATCCACCGACGCCCGAACGCTGCTGGCGACGACACGCGGGCCGGTTCTACAGTGGGTTTTGCCTTGCGGAGCGCCGATGACTAGCGTGATCCGGATACTTATCCACAGGTTGTGCACAGTACCGTGCACACCATTGTCCACACCCCGGGAGGGTCATGTCCGAGCACGAACTTCCAGATGTCCCCGTCTGGAGCGCCGTGCTCGACGTGCTGGCGAACGACGACCGCGTCACGCCGCAGCTGCACGGCTTCGTGAACCTCGCCGTCGCCCAGGGGGTGATGAGCGGAACGCTCTACCTCGACGTCCCCAACGACCTCACCGCCGGCCAGTTCAACAAGCGCCTGCGCGGACCCATCATGGAGGCCCTCGCGCAGGTCGACGCCGAACCGTCGGCGAGCACGTTCCGCGTCGTCGTGAACCCCGAGCTCGGTGACGCCCACCTCACCGCGCCGGTCCCGGTCCAGTCGGCCCTCGCGCCGACCCCGTCGGCACCGACCCGGCCGAACGCCGAGGACTACAGCGAGCAGACGGCGCCGGCATCCCGCAACGACACCCGCCTCAACCCGAAGTACACGTTCGACAACTTCGTCATCGGCCAGTCCAACCGTTTCGCGCACGCGGCGGCGGTCGCCGTCGCCGAGGCGCCGGCCAAGGCGTACAACCCGCTGTTCATCTACGGCGACTCGGGGCTGGGGAAGACCCACCTCCTGCACGCGATCGGCGATTACGCGATCAACCTCTACACCGGCATCAAGGTCCGGTACGTCTCGAGTGAGGAGTTCACGAACGACTTCATCAACTCGATCGTGAACAACCGCGCATCCGCGTTCCAGGCCCGGTACCGCGACGTCGACATCCTCCTCATCGACGACATCCAGTTCCTGCAGGGTCGCGCCGAGACGCAGGAGGCGTTCTTCCACACCTTCAATCAGCTGCACGACCACGACAAGCAGGTCGTGATCACGAGCGATGTGCCGCCCCGTCACCTCACCGGGTTCGAGGACCGGATGCGGAGCCGCTTCGAGTGGGGTCTCATCACGGACGTGCAGGCGCCCGACCTCGAGACGCGTATCGCGATCCTGCGCAAGAAGGCGCAGTCCGAGCGCCTGCAGGTGCCCGACGACGTGCTGGAGTACATCGCCACGAAGGTGTCGAGCAACATCCGCGAACTCGAGGGCGCCCTCATCCGGGTGTCCGCGTTCGCGAGCCTGAACCGCTCGAACCTCGACATCTCGCTCGCGCAGACGGTGCTCCGCGACATCGTCGACCAGGACGACGCGAACATCATCTCGCCGACCGACATCATCTCGGCCACGGCCCAGTACTTCCGCCTCACGGTCGACGACCTGTACGGCTCGAGCCGCTCGCAGTCGGTCGCCACGGCTCGGCAGATCGCCATGTATCTGTGCCGCGAGCGCACGAGCCTGTCGCTGCCGAAAATCGGTCAGCTGTTCGGCAACCGCGACCACACCACGGTGATGTACGCGTACAAGAAGATCAGCGAGCTCATGAAGGAGCGCCGCTCGATCTACAACCAGGTGTCCGAGATCACCTCGCAGCTCGGCCGTTCCTCGCGCTGACGGCCCCACACGCCCGGGTGTGCGGCCGTACTTGACATGTGCGCGGCCGGACCACCAAAATGCCGTTTCCCACAGTGTGGAAAGCCTGTGGATAACTGTGCGTCACAGGCCGTCGGATGTGAACGAACGGCGACAGCCTGTGGATGAACGGATGACACGCATCGATTCCTCGTCGCCGGACTCACGCGTCTTTCCGCAGCCCGTGCACAAGTTACACGGATGTGGTTCCGGCTCGGTGACAGGGATCCACCGACTTATCCACAGTTTCCACAGCTGTTAACAAGAAGACAGAGAACTATCTAATGGAAGCCCGATCCGATCACACCCACGGGGTGCGGGCCGGTCGCAGCGAGCTCGGTAGAGCGGCTTCCGGAGCGTCCTGTCGTGGGCACTAGCATGAGAGGGCCCATCTCGCCGTCAAGGGAGCATCAGTGAAGTTCCACGTCAACCGCGATGTATTCAGCGAAGCCGTGTCGTTCGTCGTGAAACTGCTCCCGCAGCGGAACCCGCAGCCGATCCTCGCGGGTGTGCTCATCGAAGCCGGCGACGACGGTCTGTCGCTCGCCGCGTTCGACTACGAGGCATCCGCCCGCACCCGCATCGAGGCGACGGTCGACGAGCCGGGTACGATCCTCGTCCACGGCCGACTGCTGTCCGAGATCGCGAGCCGTCTGCCGAACGCACCGATCCAGATCACGCAGGATGCCGACGGTGAGATCCTCCTGACGTGCGGTTCCGCGCGGTTCACCCTCGCGGCGATGCCCGTCGCCGAGTACCCCGCGATCCCCGAGGTCTCGGGCGACTCGGGCCTCGTCCCGGGCGACGACTTCTCAACCGCGATCGCGCAGGTCGCGTTCGCAGCCTCCCGCGATGACGTCACCCCGGTCCTGACGGGTGTGCAGCTCGAGGTGACCGGCAACGAGCTCAGCCTCGTCGCCACCGACCGCTACCGCGTCGCGCTGCGCGAGATCAACTTCGACAGCGGCGCCGTCGCCCGCGAGGAGGCGACGACCGCGCTCGTCCCCGCGCGCACGCTGACCGAGGTCGGGAAGACCTTCGCGCACTCCGGCGACATCCAGGTGTCGTTCTCCGGCTCGGGCGACCGCGAGATCATCGCGTTCACGGCGGGCAACAAGACCGTGACCTCCCTGCTCATCAAGGGCAACTTCCCCCCGGTCCGGCGGCTTTTCCCCGCGCAGACCGAGCACTATGCGGTCGTCAACACGGCGGAGCTCGCCGAGGCCGTCCGCCGCGTCTCGCTCGTGCTCGACCGGTCGGCGCCGCTGCGATTCACGTTCTCGGACGAGGGTGTGTCGATGGATGCCGCGGGCACCGAGCAGGCCCGCGCCACCGAGTCGGTCGACGCGACGCTCGCCGGCGACGAGGTGACCCTCGGACTCAACCCGCAGTACCTGCTCGAGGCGCTCGGCGCCGTGAAGAGCGAGTTCACGCGCATCACGTTCACCTCGAGCGAGAACGCCAACAAGCTGAGCCCGGTCCTCATCACGCCGCAGACCTCGGGCACGCCCGAGAGCTTCAAGTACCTGCTGCAGCCGAACCTCCTGCTGCGCTGACCCCCGGCGTCCGTCCACATCGAGGCGTGTCGGAGCCTCGAGGGAGGGTGATCTGGTGATCGTGGAGCACCTGAGTCTCGTCGACTTCCGCAACTACGCGGCGGCCGACGTGAGTCTGGCCGCCGGTCCGAACGTGTTCGTCGGCCGCAACGGCCAGGGCAAGACCAATCTCGCCGAGGCGATCGGCTACTTCGCGACGCTGGGTTCGCACCGGGTGTCGCAGGATGCGCCGATGGTCCGGTACGGGGCGGATGCCGCCTTCGTCCGCGCCCGGCTCGGGTACGGCGACCGCCGCATCCAACTCGAGGCGCAGCTGAACCGGTCCGGCTCCAACAAGGCGCGCGTCAACGGTTCGCCGGTGCGCACCTCGGAGCTCCCGCGGTACGCGCAAGTTGTGCTCTTCGCCCCCGAGGACCTGCAGATCGTGCGCGGCGACCCGTCCGCGCGACGCCGGTTCGCCGATCAGCTCCTCGTGCAGCGCGCACCCCGCATGTCGGGCGTGCTCGGCGACTACGACCGCGTGCTCAAGCAGCGCACGGCTCTGCTGAAGTCGGCGCGGGCTCGGGGACTGAAGGCCGAGCAGCTCACGACGCTCGACGTCTGGGACGACAAACTCATCTCGCTCGGCACCGAGATCATCCTGGCCCGCCTGCGCCTGGCCGAGGATCTCGCGCAGCCGATGCGTGACGCGTACGAGGCCATCGCCGGCGCCGACCACGACCCGCAGCTCGAATGGGTGCTCACGGTCGAGGGGTCCGACCCGGAGGACGACGCCGCACCCGTCGCGAAGACGGGTTCCGCCGTCGGGTCCGACGCGGTCGCGGCATCCTTCCGCGCCGGACTGGCGGCGAAGCGGTCCCAGGAACTCGAGCGCGGGGTGACCCTCGTCGGACCGCACCGCGACGACCTCCTCCTGCGCCTGCGCGGACTTCCCGTGAAGGGGTACGCCTCGCACGGCGAGTCCTGGTCGACGGCGCTGTCGCTGCGGTTGTCGTCGGCGCAGCTGCTGCGCGACCAGTTGCGCCTCGGCGACCCGATCGTCATCCTCGACGACGTCTTCGCCGAGCTCGACGCCGACCGTCGCGCCCGTCTGGCGGGCGTCGTCGCCGATTTCGAGCAGGTCATCGTCACGGCGGCGGTCGAGGGCGACGTCCCGGCGTCGCTCCGGGTCCGGACCGTCCGCGTCGAGGCGGGCACGATCGTGACGGATGCCGATGTCTGACACCACCGGCATCCCCGAAACGGTCGCGACCTACCTCCGGCTGCGCGGACTCGAGCCGTCGGCCGCGAAGAAGCGCCGCCGCAAGCGGCGGAACGACGACGACGAGAACCAGCCGTTCACCCCGGGTCGCGATCCCAAGGGTGTCGGCGACCTGCTGGCCGACCTCACCCGGCAGTCGGGGTGGGACGCGCAGCTCGCGAAGGAGGACCTCGTGCTGCAGTGGGCCGAGGTCGCCGGCGAGGAGACGGCGCGCCACGCGGATCCCGTGGCTCTCAGCGACGGCGTGCTCACCGTCCAGTGCGATTCGACGGCATGGGCGAAGAACCTCCACCTGATGCGCGCGACGATCGTCACCGAGCTGATCCGGCGGTTCCCGGAGGCCGGCGTCGAGTCCGTGCGTTTCGTGGGGCCGGACGTCCCCTCCTGGAAATGGGGCCCCAGAGCCGTTCCAGGGCGGGGTCCACGCGATACCTACGGCTGACCGACGTCCCGGAGGCTTCGGAAAGGTTTCGTGCCGCCACAGCGGCGTTCAGCCGCGTAGCGAGGGCGTGAGGCACTAGACTGGGATCAAGCCCAGACGATGGATGTGGAGCGCGCGAAACCGATGACGTCAGATACCCCCGACAACACTCCCGAGGATCTCGACCCGCCCGCCGCACCCCGGATCCCCGCGGAGTACGGGGCGGACGAGATCCAGGTCCTCGAGGGCCTCGAGGCCGTCCGCAAGCGCCCCGGCATGTACATCGGTTCGACCGGTGAGCGCGGTCTGCACCACCTGGTCTACGAGATCGTCGACAACTCCGTCGACGAGGCCCTCGCCGGCTACTGCGACACGATCCACGTCACGATCCTGGCCGACGGCGGCCTGCGCGTCGTCGACAACGGCCGCGGCATCCCGGTCGACCCGCACTCCTCCGACCCCAGCAAGTCGACGGTCGAGGTCGTCCTGACCGTCCTCCACGCGGGCGGCAAGTTCGGCGGCGGCGGGTACGCGGTCTCGGGCGGTCTGCACGGTGTCGGATCGTCCGTCGTGAACGCGCTGTCGACGCGGTTCGAGGTCGAGATCGCTCGTCAGGGACACATCTGGCGTCAGACGTTTTCGGGCGGCGGCAAGCCCGAGGGCCCGCTCGCCAAGGGCGAGGAGAGCGACAAGACCGGCACGACCATCACGTTCTGGCCCGACGCGGCGATCTTCGAGACCACCGACTTCGACTACAACACCCTCCGCACGCGCTTCCAGCAGACGGCGTTCCTCAACAAGGGTCTCCGCATCACCCTCACCGACGAGCGCCCCGAGGCCCTCGACGTCGTGGATCTGCCCGAGGGCGGTTCCGAGACCACGCAGCGCCACGACGACTTCCTGTACGAGCGAGGCCTGGTCGACTACGTCGAGTACCTCAACAAGGTCCGCAAGGCCGAGGTCATCAACGAGGAGATCATCGAGATCGAGTCGGAGGACACGGTCCGTCACATCTCGCTCGAGCTCGCGATGCAGTGGACCTCGGGCTACACCGAGAACGTCTTCACCTTCGCGAACACGATCAACACGCACGAGGGCGGCACGCACGAAGAGGGTTTCCGTGCGGCGATGACGATGTACATCAACCGCTACGCCAAGGAGAAGGGCCTCCTCAAGGACAAGGACGAGAACCTCGCCGGCGAGGACATCCGTGAGGGCCTGACCGCCGTCATCTCGGTGAAGCTCTCCGAACCGCAGTTCGAGGGCCAGACGAAGACCAAGCTCGGCAACACCGAGGCGAAGGCCTTCGTGCAGAAGGTCGTCGGCGACCAGCTCATGGACTGGCTCGACCGCAACCCGCAGCAGGCGAAGCTCATCATCACGAAGGCCATCGAAGCGGCGACCGCGCGCATGGCCGCGCGCAAGGCGCGCGAGACGGCGCGTCGCAAGAGCGTCTTCGAGTCGGCATCCATGCCCGAGAAGCTCAAGGACTGCACGAGCAAGGACCCGTCGATCAGCGAGATCTTCCTCGTCGAGGGCGACTCGGCCGGCGGCTCGGCCGTGTCCGGCCGCGATCCCGAGCGTCAGGCGATCCTGTCGCTGCGCGGCAAGATCCTCAACGTCGAGAAGGCGCGGCTCGACCGTGCCCTGGGCAACGCCGAGATCCAGGCGATGATCCAGGCGTTCGGCGCCGGCATCGGCCCGGACTTCGACATCGAGAAGGCCCGGTACCACAAGGTCGTCCTGATGGCCGATGCCGACGTGGACGGTCAGCACATCACGACCCTCCTGCTGACCCTGCTGTTCCGCTACATGCGTGGGCTCGTCGAGGCGGGCTACGTCTACCTCGCGCAGCCCCCGCTGTACCGACTCAAGTGGTCGAACGCGCCGCACGAGTACGTCTACAGCGACGCCGAGCGCGACGCGCTGCTGCGCGAAGGGGCCGCGGCGGGGCGCCGCATCCCGAAGGACAACGGCGTGCAGCGCTACAAGGGTCTCGGCGAGATGAACGCCAAGGAGCTGTGGGAGACGACGATGGACCCCGAGACGCGCACGCTGCGTCAGGTGACCATCGACGACGCGGCCGCGGCCGATGAGATCTTCTCCGTGCTGATGGGCGAGGACGTCGAGGCGCGGCGCGGGTTCATCCAGCGCAACGCCAAGGACGTGCGGTTCCTGGACATCTGAGTCCACCGCATCCGCCCCGGCACTCCGACGACGAACGAAGACTGAGAGAACATGGCTGACGAAGAGCGTCCCGACCCGAACGCCGGCTACCAGCACGGCAACATCGACCAGGTCGACCTCCAGGTCGAGATGCAGCGGAGCTACCTCGACTACGCGATGAGCGTCATCGTGGGTCGCGCGCTGCCGCGCGTCGAAGACGGCCTCAAGCCCGTGCACCGCCGCGTCATCTACGGCATGTACGACGGCGGCTACCGTCCCGACAAGAGCTACTCGAAGTGCGCCCGCGTCGTCGGCGAGGTCATGGGTCAGTACCACCCGCACGGTGACAGCGCGATCTACGACGCACTCGTCCGTCTCGTCCAGCCGTGGTCGCTGCGCTACCCGCTGGCCGACGGTCAGGGCAACTTCGGCTCCCCCGGCAACATGGGCGCCGCGGCCCCCCGGTACACCGAGACCAAGATGGCCCAGCTCGCGCTCGAGATGGTGCGCGACATCGACGAGGACACCGTCGACTTCGAGGACAACTACGACGGCCGCACCCGCGAGCCCGTCGTCCTGCCCTCGCGCTTCCCGAACCTCCTGGTCAACGGCTCGGTCGGTATCGCCGTCGGCATGGCCACGAACATCCCGCCGCACAACCTCCGCGAGGTGGCCGACGGCGTCATGTGGGCCCTGCAGAACCCGGATGCCTCCCGCGAGGAGCTCCTCGATGCGCTGATCGAGCGCATCCCGGGGCCGGATTTCCCCACCGGCGCGCAGATCCTCGGCACGAAGGGCATCCGCGAGGCGTACCGCACGGGTCGCGGCTCGATCACGATGCGCGCCGTCGTGAACGTCGAGGAGATCCAGAACCGCACCTGCCTGGTCATCACGGAACTCCCGTACCAGGTCAACCCCGACAACGTCGCTGCCAAGATCACCTCGCTCGTGCGCGAGGGCAAGCTCAGCGGCATCGCCGACATCCGCGACGAAACGAGCGACCGCACCGGTCAGCGACTCGTCGTCGTCCTGAAGCGCGACGCCGTCGCGAAGGTCGTCCTCAACAACCTGTACAAGCACACGCAGCTGCAGGAGAACTTCGGCGCGAACATGCTCGCCATCGTCGACGGTGTGCCGCGCACGCTGCCGATCGACGGGTTCATCAGCTACTGGCTCGCGCACCAGTTCGAGGTCATCGTCCGCCGCACCCGGTACCGGCTGCGCGAGGCCGAGAAGCGCATGCACATCCTGCGCGGCTACCTCAAGGCGCTCGACGCGCTCGACGAGGTCATCGCCCTCATCCGCCGCTCCCCCACGGTCGACGAGGCGCGCGAAGGGCTGAAGTCGCTCCTCGACGTCGACGACGCGCAGGCCGACGCGATCCTGACGATGCAGCTGCGCCGCCTGGCCGCCCTCGAGCGCCAGAAGATCGTCGACGAGGCCACCGAGCTCGAGCTCAAGATCGCGGACCTGAACGACATCCTCGTCTCGCGCGACCGCCAGAGCGGGATCATCGCCGAGGAGCTCAGTGAGATCGTCGCGAAGTTCGGCGACGAGCGTCGCACGCACATCCTGCACGGCTACGACGGCGACATGTCGATGGAGGACCTGATCCCCGAAGAGGAGATCGTCGTCACCGTCACGCGCAACGGCTACGTCAAGCGCACACGCAGCGACAACTACCGCTCGCAGCACCGCGGCGGCAAGGGTGTGAAGGGTGCGCAGCTGCGCGCCGACGACGTGGTCGAGCACTTCTTCGTCTCGACGACGCACCACTGGCTCCTGTTCTTCACGACCAAGGGGCGCGTCTACCGCGCGAAGGGCTACGAGCTCCCCGAGGGCGGACGGGATGCGAAGGGGCAGCACGTCGCGAACCTGCTCGCCCTGCAGCCCGGCGAGGACGTCGCGCAGATCCTCGACATCCGCGACTACGCCGCGGCCGAGTACCTCGTCCTCGCGACGCGCGACGGCAAGATCAAGAAGACGGCGCTCACCGAGTACGACACGAACCGGCAGGGCGGCATCATCGCGATCCGCCTGCGCGGTCAGGACGAGGAGGACGGCGACGAGCTCGTCAGCGCGATGCTCGTCGACTCGACCGACGACCTCCTGCTCGTCTCGCGCCTGGGCATGTCGCTGCGTTTCACGGCGAACGACGAATCGCTGCGTCCGATGGGCCGCTCGACCGAGGGCGTGAAGGGCATGTCCTTCCGCGACGGCGACAGCCTGCTCTCGGCATCCGTCGTGCGTGACGAGGGATTCGTCTTCGTCGTCACCCAGGGCGGGTACGCCAAGCGCACCTCGGTGGACCAGTACCGCGTGCAGGGCCGCGGTGGTCTCGGCATCAAGGTCGCCAAGCTGCACGACGACCGCGGCGAGCTCGCGGGCGGTCTGATCGTCAGCGCGGACGACGAGGTCCTCGTGGTTCTTGCCAGCGGCAAGGTGGTACGCTCGGCCGTTGCTGAGGTGCCTGCGAAGGGTCGCGACACGATGGGTGTCGTCTTCGCTCGCCCCGATGACGACGACCGGATCCTCGCGATCGCCCGCAACGGCGAGCGGGGTCTGGCTGAGAGTGCGGGGGCCGAGGAGGCCGCCGCAGCTCCCGAGACCACCGAAGAGAGTGACGCATGAGCTCCGTAGCCGACAAGCTGGCCAAGAAGTCCTCGAGCCGGACGACCGCGAAGCAGGTCCGCCTCCGTCTCGTCTACGTCGACTTCTGGTCGGCCGTGAAGCTGTCCTTCCTGGCGGCCGTCGCCCTTGCGATCGTCACGGTCGTCTCGACGCTGCTCGTCTACCTCGTGATCAGCTCGACCGGTCTCGTCGGCCAGGTCGACGCCCTGCTGGGTGCGGTCAACGGCGAGAACACCTTCACGCTCGCCTCGATCCTCAACCTGCCCCAGGTGATGGCGTTCGCCGCGGTCGTCGCGATCCTGAACCTCATCGTCGTGACGGTGCTGGGTGCGGTCCTCGCGGGGATCTACAACCTCATGGTCAAGGTCACCGGCGGTCTGCTCGTCGGCTTCACCTCGAACTGAGTCGGATGCCGCGGCATCCGCTCACGCGACGGATGTCCCCAGCAGCAGTCCCAGCGCCCAGGTGACAGCGAGGGCGAGTGCCCCGCCGACGACGAGACGCACGACGGCCCGCCGCTTGCCGGCGCCGCCGAGGGTCGCCGAGATGGTGCCGGTCAGACCCAGCGCGATGAGGACGGCGACGAACGTCGTCGGCACCCGCCATTCCGCCGGTGGCAGCAGGATCGCGAGGAACGGCAGCAGCGCGCCGAGCGTGAAGGCGATCGCCGACGACACCGCAGCCTGCCACGGGCTCGTCAGCTCGTCGGGGTCGATGCCGAGCTCGATGTCGAGGTGCGCGCGCAGGGCGTCGTGCGCGGTGAGCTCCTCGGCGACCTTCCGCGCGGTCTCCGCACTCAGCCCCTTCGCCTCGTAGAGTTCGGCGAGCTCGCCGAGTTCCTCGTCGGGCATCTCGGCGAGCTCCCGCGTCTCCTTCTCGATGAGCGCGCGCTCGGTGTCGCGCTGGCTGCTCACCGAGACGTACTCGCCGAGCGCCATCGAGATCGCCCCACCCACGAGAGCGGCGGACGATGCCGTGAGGATCGGCCCGAGGTCGCTCGTCGCGCCGGCGACGCCGACCGCGACGGCGGCGACGCTGACGATGCCGTCGTTCGCGCCGAGGACACCGGCGCGGAGCCAGTTCAAGCGCTGGCCGAGGCCGGCGCCCTGCGGTTCGCGGTGGCCGGGCTCACGGGGGATGGTCGTGCTCATGAGGCCAGTGAATCAGAACGAACGGATGCTGCGGGCCGCCGCCGCCGCGGATTCGTCAAACGGCGCCCTCTTCGGGTAAAGTCTTGGAGGTTGCAGGCGTGAGCCGGCAACGACGGGGCTATAGCTCAGGCGGTTAGAGCGCTTCACTGATAATGAAGAGGTCCCAGGTTCAAGTCCTGGTAGCCCCACCGTCACCGCACCGGGGGCCTTAGCTCAGTTGGTAGAGCGCCTGCTTTGCAAGCAGGATGTCAGGAGTTCGAATCTCCTAGGCTCCACAGTCCAGAAACGCCGGTTCCCCACGGGGTCCGGCGTTTCGCGCATCCCGGTCGCAATATCCCGTCACGCCGCGTCACGGATCGTCGTCTTCTTTGACACCCCTGCGGCCATGGCGGAGATTCGTTCGCACAGTCCTCGGAGCGAGGCGGAACGGAGCGGATGATGACGGAGACGACGGCGGGCCTCGAGCCCACGAAGTTCGCGTACTGGGTGCCCAATGTGTCGGGCGGACTGGTGGTGTCCTCGATCGAGCAGCGGACCTCGTTCGACCTGGACTACAACATCGAACTGGCTCGCACGGCCGAGCGCGTCGGCTTCGAGTACGCCCTCAGTCAGGTGCGGTACCTGTCGAGCTACGGCGCGGCGCAACAGCACGAGTCGACGTCGACGAGCCTCGCCCTGCTCCTGGCGACCGAGACGCTGAAGGTCATCGCGGCCGTGCACCCGGGCCTGTGGGAGCCGGCGGTCCTCGCGAAGTTCCTGCTCACGGCCGACAACTTCTCGAAGGGCCGCGCGGCCGTCAACGTCGTGTCGGGCTGGTTCAAGGACGAGTTCACCAAGCTCGGACTCCCCTGGCTCGACCACGATGAGCGCTACCGGCGGTCGGGCGAGTTCCTGCAGGTCCTGCGCAAACTGCTGACCGAGGAGAACGTCCGGTTCGCGGGCGACTTCTACCGGGTGAACGACTTCACGCTGCGGCCCGGACCCTACCCGGCGCCCGGGCGACCGCATCCGGAGATCTTCCAGGGCGGCAACTCGACGGCAGCGCGTTTCAACGGCGGCGCTTACGCGGACTGGTACTTCTCCAACGGCAAGGACTTCGACGGCTTCACCGAGCAGTACGACGAGGTCACCCGCATCGCGGCGGAGCACGGACGCCGCGTACGGTTCGGCCTGAACGGCTTCGCGATCGTGCGCGACACCGAGGCCGAGGCGCGCGAGCAGTTGCGCGAGATCATCGCCAAGGCCGACACCGAGGCCGTCGAGGGCTTCCGCACGTCCGTCCAGCAGGCGGGTCCCGCGACCGCCGACCGCAAGGGGATGTGGGCGGACTCGAGCTTCGAGGACCTCGTTCAGTACAACGACGGGTTCCGCACACAGCTCATCGGCACGCCCGAGCAGGTCGCCCGACGCATCGTCGAGTACCGCCGGCGCGGGGTCGACCTCCTCCTCCTCGGCTTCCTGCACTTCCAGGAGGAGCTCGAGCAGTTCGGCGAGAAGGTCATCCCTCTGGTGCGCGAAATCGAGGCTGAGACAGGGGTCACGCAGCGCCACCACGCCGACGTGTGAGGAATCTTGCGCTGATCTTGAGGTGATGTTGCGCTTCGCTTGCGCCACGCGCGACACCATGAATGGTGTCGCCGTTGGAGACGACCGCCCGAAGCTCGGATCCAATGTGAGCAGCAACTCCGCAGGGGACGCGGAGTGCCTGGGGCTCTGCGCGACAGCGCCTGGGGTGCGTGGCTGGGGAGCTCGCACCCCAGGCAGTCCCCCCGTGTCGGGGTGGCGCGTAGGGTGAACGCGTGGACATCCGCGTCGCCGCGTACGCCGTCATCACCGACGGGGATCGCATCCTTCTCGCTCACTGGAACAGCCCCACGAGACCCGCGTGGACCATGCCCGGCGGGGGCATCGATCCCGGTGAGGATCCGAAGGATGCCGCGGTGCGCGAGGTCTTCGAGGAGACGGGGTTCCACGTGGAACTCGACGGCATCCTCGGCACCGACTCGCAGGTGATCGCCGCCAAGGACCGGCTGCACGGAGAAGGGCCCATCCAGGCGCTCCGCATCCTCTACCGCGCGCACATAGTCGGCGGCGACCTCCGCAATGAGGAGGACGGATCGACCGACGAGGCGGCGTGGTTCCCGCTCGCCGACGTTCCGGCGCTGACCCGGGTCGGCCTCGTCGACACCGCCCTGCGGATGGCGGGGCTGCTGCCTCAGGCCTGACGCTCGCCCATCGCCTGCGAGATGTCGGCGACCGTCGCGCCGTAGGCACGGATGAGGTCGTCGGCGTCGACGAAGAGGCTGAAGCCGTGGGCGCCGGCCCCCATCGCGATCCGTCGACCCGTGATGGTCTCGTCCGCGTAGACGGGCCAGTCCGTCGCGCTGCCGATCGGTGTGATCGTGCCGCGCTCGAACCCCGTCGCCGCGAGCGCGAGCTCCGGTTCGGGCAGCCGCAGTTTGTTCACACCGACCACGGCCCGCAGCTTCGGCCACGAGATGGCGCGATCGCCAGGGATGAGGGCGAACAGGTAGGTGTCGTCGCTGCGCTTGACGACGAGGGTCTTCACAATGTCGGATGCCGCGAGACCCAGGAGCCCTGCGGCTTCCTCGAGACTCCTCGCGGCCGGCCGGGCGACGAACTCCACCGACAAAGACCGGGAGCGCGCCGCTTCAGCGACGCGCTCCGACGGTACGGGCGTGGATTCAGGCATCCGGTGCACGCAGCGGGTCGTCCGCCACCCACAGCTCGTCGTCGGCACGCAGCGTCTGCCAGGCGGCGTAGAGCACACCGGCGGCCGCGGCGATGCCGAAGATGAGGGCGAGGACGCCGCCGGCGCTCGGGCCGCTCTTCTTCTCGGGGACGCTGAGCTTCTTCGTCGCCTTCTTGCCGGCCTTCTTCGCCTTCTTGCGGAAGTCGTCCGCGTCGAAGCCGCCGAGCCCCTTGCCCTTCGCCAGACGGTGACGCTTGTCGTTGGCGACGTCCCACACCGACAGGGCGGTACCGACGACGGCTCCCGCGGCGGGGACGACGGCGCCGTTGAGCACCTTGCGTCCGGTCTCGACACCGCGGTCGACGTAGGGAGCGGCGTACCGCTCGTAGGAGTGCTTGGCGGCGGGCACCACGTGGTCGTGGTTGTACTTGCCGAGCTGGCGACCCGCCTCGCGGGCGACCTCACCGGCCTGGCCGACCAGCACCTGCTGGGACTCCCAGAGGTTCGCAGCCTGCTTCTGCAGCTTGCGGAGTTCCTTCTTGGTCTTGCGGTTGAGGCTCACGGGGCCCTCCCTTTTCGGGGTTCATCCGGGGACGTAGTGGGTCCATACTGCCAGACGCATTCAGGCTGTGAGGGGGGTTGCAAGTGAGAGGATGATGGGTATGCCGATTCACTCCGCTGTCGCAACCCTGCACACCACCCACGGCGACATCGTCGTCAACCTGTTCGGCGACCAGGCGCCGCGCACCGTCAAGAACTTCATCGGCCTCGCCGACGGATCCCAGGCGTGGACGCACCCCGCCACCGGCAAGCCGGGCGAGGGTCCCCTCTACACCGACGTCATCTTCCACCGCATCATCCCGGGCTTCATGATCCAGGGCGGCGACCCGCTCGGTCAGGGCATCGGCGGACCGGGCTACAACTTCGACGACGAGATCAGCCCCGAGCTGACCTTCAGCAAGCCCTACCTCCTCGCCATGGCGAACGCGGGCCTGCGCCGCAACGCCATCACGGGCAAGGCCGAGGGCACCAACGGGTCGCAGTTCTTCATCACGACCGACCCGACCCCGTGGCTCAACGGCAAGCACACGATCTTCGGCGAGGTCGCCGATGACGCCTCCCGCAAGGTGGTCGACGCCATCAGCGCCGTCCCGACCGGTGCGCAGGACCGTCCGCTCGAGCCCGTCGTCATCTCCTCGATCGACATCGCCGAGGCCTGATCCCTTCGTGACCTCGGCCGACCCCCGGACTGATCCGGACAACTTCTGCTACCGGCATCCCGACCGTCAGAGCTTCGTGCTCTGCCAGCGGTGCCTCCGCACCATCTGCCCCGAGTGCCAGACGCCGCTGCCCGTGGGCGTCATCTGCCCGGAGTGCCTCGCGGAACAGCAGAAGGGTGCGCGGTCGGCCGAGGTGAGGCGGATGCCGGGGCGGTTCGCCCGCAAGCTGCGCAGCGACCGCCCCGTCGTCACCTACGCGATCATGATCGTCACGATCGCGATGTACCTCGTGCAGCTCATCCCCGTCGTGGGCGGCGCCGTCACGGGCGGGCTCGCTTTCGCTCCGCCGTACGTCGTCCCGGGCAGCGGGGCGCCCTTCGAGCCGTGGCGGATGCTGACGGTCGCCCTCGTGCACTCGACCCCGCTGCCGTTCCACGTCGCTCTGAACATGCTGGCGCTGTGGGCTCTGGGCCGCAGCCTCGAACCCCTTCTCGGCAAGGCGCGGTTCCTAGCCCTCTACGCGCTGAGCGCGATCGGCGGATCGGTCCTCGTCGCGCTCATCGCGCCGGGGTCCGCCGTCGTCGGTGCATCCGGCGCGGTCTGGGGTCTGCTCACGGCCATGCTCATCATCGGGCGACACGTCGGCGCGAACATCCTCCCGATCGCGATCCTGCTCGGGATCAACCTGGTGTTCTCGTTCGTGGGTGCCGGGGTGTCCTGGCAGTCGCACATCGGTGGCGGTCTCGTGGGTCTGCTGGTCGGCTTCGTCTTCGCGAGGACGCGCGCGCAGAACCGTCAGGGCCTGCAGGCGCTGCTGCTCGTCGCCGTCGGGATCGGCCTCATCGCCATCGCCGTGACCGTGCCGGGTCTGCTCTACCTCTGAGTTATCCACAGGTTCATCCACAGGTGGGGATGAATCACACCGGTGTAATTCCCCTCGAGGACAAGGGATGCCGCGGTCTCAGCGCCAGCGCGTCGTCATCAGGAACCCGATGAACGCGATGCCGAAGCCGATCGCGAGGTTCCACGGCCCGATGTCGGGGATCGGGAAGGCTTGGCCGCTCAGGTAGAAGACGATGATCCAGATCAGACCGATGAGCATCAGCCCGAGCATGATCGGCTTGAACCAGACGGGGTTGGGGGCGGCGTCGCCCTCGGTCTGGACGAGTCGGTCGTCGTCCTTGTCTCCACGTGCCATGGGGGGAAGTCTACCTGCCAGCCCGGATCCAGCCTTCGCTGGCTAAACTCCGATCGTGACCGACTCCTCGCCCACGGAGCACCCCACCCGACGTTCCCGTCGTCCGCGCCCTCGTCGTCGCGCGACGGTCGCGAGCGTGTTCGGCGAGATCCTGCTCACGGTCGGTGTGCTGACCCTGCTCTACGTGTCCTGGCACACCTGGATCGGCGACGCGATCGTGCAGAGCGAGCAGCACGCTGCCGCGCAGGCGCTCGCGGAGGAGTGGGCGAACGAAGCGCCCGAGACCCCGGAACCGTCCGAGACCCCCGCGCCCGATGCGACCGCGGAGCCGGAGGGCCCCGCGGCGATCCCCGTCCTCGGCGAGCAGTCCCACGGCGACGTGTTCGGGATCATGAAGGTGCCGCGCTTCGGCTCGAACTGGCAATTCAAGATCGCCTCCGGGATCACCCGCCCCGACATCCTCGACCGCGGCGAGATCGGCCATTACCCCGACACCGCGATGCCCGGTGCGGTGGGCAACACCGCCTACGCCGCGCACCGGTGGACCTCGGGCGCCCCGTTCGACCCGATCGACCGCCTCGTCATCGGTGACGCGATCGTCGTCCAGACGAAGGCGGGCTGGTACACCTACCGGTTCCGCTCGCTCGAGTACGTCCAGGAGACGCAGGTGCAGGTGCTGCTCCCCGTCCCCAACCAGCCCGGCGTCGAAGCCGACGGCCGCTACCTGACGCTCACGAGCTGTGCGCCGAAACTGAACTCCCTGGAGCGCATCATCGCCTACGCCGTGTTCGACGAGTTCACCCCGACCGCCGACGGCCCGCCGGCGTCGCTGACCGCAGGGGTGGACGCCTGATGTACGCGGCGCTCTGGCGTGTGCTTCCCGGCCCGTGGTGGGTGCGGGTCCTCATCCTGATCGTGCTGGCCGCGATCATCTTGTACCTGCTCTTCTACTACGCGTTCCCGTGGGTGTTCCACACGCTGTGGCCGAACGAGGAGTCCACCGTCGGCGGCGGCGGGTGACCAGCGGCATCCGTGTCCTCGTCGTCGACAACCACGACAGTTTCGTCCACACCCTGATCGGGTACCTCGTCGAGTTGGGCGCCGACGTCGAGATGGTCGAATCGGATGCCGCGGATGCGCTCTCGCGGGTGGACGCGGCCGACGGCGTCGTGATCTCTCCCGGCCCCGGCACGCCCGAGGATGCGGGTGCGTCGATCCAGATCGTCCGGCGGTGCGCCGCCACGGCCACCCCCCTGCTCGGCGTGTGCCTCGGGCATCAGGCGATCGCGGTCGCGTTCGGCGGGGTCGTCTCGCACGCTGCCGACCTCATGCACGGACGCACCTCGCCCGTGCACCACGACGGCACCGGGGTGTTCGCGGGACTGCCGTCGCCGTTCACGGCCACGCGCTACCACTCGCTCGCCGTCGAGCGCGACCGCGTTCCGGCCGACCTGCGCGTCACGGCGTGGACGGAGTCCGGCACGGTCATGGGGCTCGCGCACCGTTCGCTGCCGCTGGTCGGGGTGCAGTTCCACCCCGAGAGCGTGCTCACCGAGGGCGGTTACCTGCTGCTGGGCACGTGGCTGGAGGGCATCGGAGTGATGGATGCCGCAGCGCGCGGCGCCCGGCTGTCACCGCATCGCACCGTGGCGTGACCTCGGGGGTCAGCCGCTGCAGGTCGTGAGGACGATCTCCGACCCCACGGGAACCTCGCCGATCGCCGACTGCACCTTCACCATGCGCGGGTCGGTGGCCGGGCAGGAGGGATCCTCCTGGATGACGGGCTCGAGGCCGTACTCGTCCGAGCGGAGGATCTCGGCGGCCTTGTCGACCGTGTAGTTCAGCGCGAAGTCCTCGACGGTGACGGTACCGGTGGCGACGACGAGGTCGACGGCGGTGTTGAGGGGGACCTCTTCGCCGGCGGTCACGGGCGCGCCGTCCACCGATCCGCTGATCACGACATCGGCCGCCAGGGCCGGGTCGTTGCGTCGTGTGATCGAACCGAGCGTGAGGCCCTCCTGCTCGAGGGCGGTCGTCACCTCGTCGACCGTCAGGTTGGCGAGGGTGGGGATGGCGGCCATCTCGACACCCTCCGAGACGTACACGGTGACCTGGTCTCCCGGTGCGACGGTGGTGCCGGCCGCGGGGTCGGTGCGCACTACGGCGCCCTCGGGGACGTCGGCGCTCGTCTCGCCGACCTGCAGCGGGTCGAGCTGATCCTTGTCGAGGACCTCCTGCGCGCGGTCCCAGGTCATCGTCACGACGTCGGGGACGGTGAGCGCGTTCGGGGTAACGGTCCCCTCCTCCGGGCGGATCGTGTTCACCCAGATGAAGACCGACACGAGCAGCACGGCGAGCATCGCGATGCCGGCCCACACCCACGCGACGGGGGGCCCGGCCTGCGTGCGGCGCATCGTGTCGTCGCTCGTCAGTTGGCGCAGCGACCGCGCCGTCTCGGCCGCCTGCTTCGGGTCGGGGCCGTACAGCTCGTTGCTGAGGTGCTCGACGCGTCGCTTGCTCGGCGCCTTGCGGCCGGTCGCGGCGGCGAGGGCGTCGCGGAAGGCGACGGCGGTCTGCGGCCGCTGGAACGGGTCCTTCGCGAGCGCGCGCAGCACAAGGGCGTCGAGCGACCGCGGCACGGTCTCGACCACCTCGGACGGCGGGACGGGCGCCTCGGACACGTGCTGATAGGCGACCGCGATCGGGTTCTCGCCGCGGAACGGCGGCTGCCCTGTCAGCAGTTCGTAGAGGACGATGCCGGCCGAGTAGATGTCGGCGCGGGCGTCCACAGGGTCGCCCTTGGCCATCTCGGGCGAGAAGTACGACGCGGTTCCGATGATCGCGGTGGTCTCGGCGACCGTCGACGACGAGTCCGACACGGCACGCGCGATGCCGAAGTCCATGACCTTCACCTGACCGGCATCCGTCACCATGACGTTGCCGGGCTTGATGTCGCGGTGGACGACGCCGGCCCGGTGGGAGTACTCGAGGGCTTCGAGGATGCCGTCGGTGTAGCGCAGGGCGTCCTCGATCGGGA
Source organism: Microbacterium oleivorans (assembly GCF_001644225.1). Taxonomy (GTDB): domain Bacteria; phylum Actinomycetota; class Actinomycetes; order Actinomycetales; family Microbacteriaceae; genus Microbacterium; species Microbacterium gawkjiense. The sequence goes on from NZ_LSTV01000002.1 coordinate 365,589, forward strand.
CGGGACCCTCGCTGATGATGTCCTTCAGCAGGCGCCCCGAGACGAGCTCCATGACGATGTACGGTTCGGGATGCGGCTGCCCCGCGGCATCCGTCCTCGTCTCCTCACCGGCATCGAAGACACGGACGATCGCAGGGTGCGACATGCGCGACGCGGACTGCGCCTCGAGGCGGAACCGCGTGCGGAACGCCCCGTCGGCGGCGAGATCCGGCTCGAGGATCTTGATGGCGACGTCGCGCCCGAGCGTGAGGTCCTGCCCGCGGTACACCGAAGCCATGCCGCCTCGGCCGATGAGGTCATCGACGCGGTAGCGGCCCGAAAGCACGCGTTGCTGTACGGACACATCACTCCCCGGAATGGAACCCGGACAGCCTATCCGACCCCGCTCGAAAGCCCGCTGAAAGCGGTCGTGGTCAGCCGTCGCCCTCGCCGTCGGCCGGCGGGGTCTCCTCGGGCGCGGGCACGATCGACGCCGACGCCTCGGGAGAGCTCCCCGACACACGCTCGGTGCTCTCACCCGTGCACGTGACGGTGTAGGTCACCGAGAGGGCCTGGCTGTTCTCGTCGACGACGATCTTCGCCGGGCGCTGGTCGATGTCGAAGCTCGCCGTCGACTCGCCGTTCGTGTCGAAGATGCCGCCCGAGAGCGTCATCGTGTAGCTCGACGCCGTGGGAGACCCCGCGGGGCAGGTGTAGCTGTCCCACATGACCTGGACCGTCGACCCGGCGGTGACGGTGCCGTCGCCGTTGCCACCCTCGATGCGGGGGGCGGCGGGGACTCCGAGCGCCGCGGCGTCGGCGTAGTACAGCAGCGTGATCTCGCGGTCGAAGCGCACGTTGCCGGTCGGATCGACGCTGTACACCTGACCGGCTTGGTCGTCCGTGTCGGCCTGATCACCGCGCTCGCAGACGACGTTGTCGAAACCGTTGTCGTTGAGGATCGCGGTGGCTTCCTCGCACGTCTTCCCCTCGAGCCCCAGGGTCGCGGGGTTCGCGGTCGTCGGCTCGGTCTCGGTGGGGGTCGGTGCGGGTGAGGAGGGCGGGACGCTGGCGCTCGACGGGGGGTTCGAGGGCGTGTTGCTCGGAGCCGCGGTGTTGCCCTGCGGCATGAAGAGTGCGATGAGCCCACCGATCAACACGATCGCCAGCAGCGCGATGAGCGCGACCAGGGGCCAGGTCCACGGGCTGCGCTTCTTCTTGCGCTGCGTCTGTTCGGACGATGCCTGGTCGGTGGACAGCGCGGCCGTGCCCGTGCCGACGGCGGCCGCAGCCCCGGCCCCGGCCGCGGCGGCTCCGCCCGCGGGCAGGAGGCGGGTCGTGGCATCCGATCCCGTGGTCGGGGTCAGCAGCTGCGTGAACGCGTCGGCGTCGGCGGCCCCGGCGATCGCGGGGACGATGGCCGCGGCGCCGGCGACGTCCCCACGACGCAGCGCGCCGGCGGCACGCGCGACGGCGGAGGTCGAGGCGGGACGTTCTTCGGGCTTCTTCGCGATCATGCTCATCACGAAGCGCTGCACGGGCTCGGCGACCGTGTCGGGCAGCGGCGGCGGGGTGTCGTTGATCTGCGCCATCGCGATGGCGACCTGCGACTCACCCGTGAACGGACGACGACCCGCGAGCAGTTCGTAGGCGACGATGCCGAGCGAATAGATGTCGGTGGAAGGGGATGCCGCGTGCCCCGACGCCTGCTCGGGCGAGAGGTACTGAACGGTTCCCATGACCTGGCCGGTCGCGGTCAGCGGCACCTGATCGGCGATGCGGGCGATGCCGAAGTCGGTGATCTTGACGCGGCCGTCGGGGGTGATCAGCAGGTTGCCGGGCTTGATGTCGCGGTGGACGAGCCCCGCGGCGTGGGCCGCCTGCAGCGCCGACGCGGTCTGCGCGACGATGTCGAGCGTCTTGTCGGTCGAGAGGGCGCCCTCGCGCTCGAGGATCGTCGACAGCGCCTCGCCGGGGACGAGCTCCATGACGAGGAAGGCGGAGCCGTTCTCCTCGCCGTAGTCGAAGACGCTGGCGATGCCCTCGTGGTTCACGAGCGCGGCGTGACGGGCCTCGGCGCGGAAGCGCTCGAGGAAGCCCGGGTCGCCCATGTACTCGTCTTTGAGGATCTTGATGGCGACCGTGCGGCCGATGACGTGGTCGGTGGCCTCCCAGACCTCGCCCATGCCGCCGATCGCGATCCGCGAGTCCAGTTCGTACCGTCCGCCGAAGCTCACACCCTGCGTCGGTCTCATTCGCTCAGCACCGCCTCAATCACTTTCTTCGCGATCGGGGCCGCGATCCCGTTGCTCGTGCCGTTCTGGCCGAGCCCACCACCGTTCTCCACCATCACCGTGACGACCACTTCCGGGTCTTCTGCGGGCGCGAAACCGGTGAACCAGAGCGTGTACGGGTCCCCCGGATTGTGCTCCGCCGTTCCGGTCTTCCCGGCGACGTCGACGCCGTCTATTCTCGCACCCGACGCCGCACCGTTTTGGACATTGCCGATCATCAGGGTCGTCATCGTCTCGGCCACCTCGGGGGTCAGCGCCTCGCCGAACTGCGTGTTCGCCGGCTCGTCCTGCACCGTCAGATCGGCCGCGACGACGCGGTCGACCATCCGCGGGTTCATGACGACGCCGTCGTTCGCGATGCCGGCGGCGACCATCGCCATCTGCAGCGGGGTGGCGCGCACGTCGGTCTGACCGATGCCGCTGAGCGCGGTCTGCGGCTCGTCGAAGCCCTCGGGGTAGCTCGACGCGGCGACGTCGAGGGGGATCTCGAAGGCCGAGTTGAAGCCGAACTTCTGCGCCTGTTCACGGATGGCGTCGGTGCCCAGCTCGAGCGCGAGCTCGGCCATGGGGATGTTGCAGCTGAGCCGCAGCGCGGTCTCGAGCGTCGTCTTCTCCCCCGGTCCGCACGTGCCGCGGTCGAAGTTGTGCAGGACGTTGTTCGTTCCCGGGAGCGTGAAGGTCGCCGGGTTGTCGAACTCGGAGTCGGGGGTGTACTTCCCCGAGGCGAGGGCGGCCGACGCGACGACGAGCTTGAAGGTCGATCCGGGGGGCTCCGTCTCGCGCGTCACCCGGTTGGTGAGCGGTCGCAGCGGATCCGCCTGCAGCTCCTGATCGGCGGCGTTGACCGCCGAGCTGTTGTGCGAGGCGAGCTTGTTGGTGTCGAAGCTGGGGCTGGTGGCCATCGCGAGGATGCGGCCCGTGTCGGGCTCCATCGCGACGACCGCGCCCTCGAGTCCGTCCAGCGCGTCGTACGCGACCTTCTGCACCGCGGGGTCGAGCGAGAGGAGCACGTTCGACCCGCGCGGCGGCTGGCCGCTCACGATCTGGTCGAGACGGGTCAGGAACTGCTGGCTGCCGGTGCCGGCGAGGGCGGCGTTCATCGCGTACTCGAGCCCGGTCGAGGAGCGCAGGACGGGGTTGATGAACCCGGTCACGGGCGCCCACATCTCGGCATCCGGATACGTACGGATCCAGCTGTAGACGTCGTCGCTCGGCTCGGACGACGCGATCGCCGTGCTGCCGGCGAAGATCGTGCCGCGCTGCACCGCGTACGAGTCGTACAGCGTGCGCCGGTTGTCGGGGTTCTCGTTCAGCTGACCGGCGAGGGCCACCTGGATCACGCTCGTCGCCGCGAACAGGCTGAGGAACATGAGGAGCACCACGACGCTCAGTCGACGGAGTTGCTTGGTCATCCGATCACCACCCGGGGCCTGGAGCGGACGGCATCCGAGATCCTCAACAGGATCGCGATGATGAGGAAGTTCGCGATGAGGGAGGAACCGCCGGCCGCGAGGAACGGCATCGTCAGACCCGTCAGCGGGATGAGACGGGTGACGCCGCCGACCATGATGAACACCTGCAGCGCGAGGGTGAACGACAGCCCCGTCGCGAGCAGCTTTCCGAAGTCGTCCTGACCCGCGATGCCGATCCGGATGCCGCGGCTGACGAAGACCATGTAAAGGGCCAGGATCGCGAAGACGCCGACCAGGCCGAGTTCCTCACCGAGGCTCGGGAGGATGTAGTCGTTGTGGGCGAGCGGCGTCAGGTCGGGTCGGCCCAAGCCCCAGCCGGTGCCGATGAGTCCGCCGTGGGCGAGGCCGAAGATGCCCGAGACGAGCTGGAAGCTGCTGCCGTTGATGTAGTCCGGGTTGAAGGCGTCGAGCCAGTTCGAGAACCGGGAGGCGACGTAGGGCAGGACCTGCGAGGCGGCCAGGGCGCCCGCGACGGCCAGGAGGACGCCGAGGATCGCCCAGCTCGCCTTGCCCGTCGCGACGTAGAGCATCGCGATGAACATGCCGAAGATGAGGATGCCGGTACCCAGGTCGCGCTGAAGGACGATGATCCCGAGCGAGACACCCCACACGATCAGCAGCGGCCCGAGCTGGCGGGCGTGCGGCCAGGTGATTCCGAGGAAGCGCGTGCCGACCGAGGTGAGGGCCTCGCGGGTGCGGACGAGGTAGCCGGCGAAGAAGATCGCGAGGCAGATCTTCGCGAGCTCACCGGGCTGGAACGAGAAGACACCGGCGACCGACACCCAGACGTCGGCGCCCGCCTCGATGCCGAGTCCCGGAACGAAGGGGAGCAGCAGCAGCAGGATGCCGCTGAGACCGAAGACGTAGGTGTACCGGAACAGCACGCGGTAGTTGCGCAGGAAGATCACGATGAGGATGGCGCCGCCGATCGCGATCGCCGCCCAGACGAGCTGACGGAACCCGAGCGAGGACCAGCCGACGCGGTCCTCGGCGATGTCGAGGCGGTAGATCATCGCGACGCCGACGCCCGTGAGGAGCGTCGCGATCGGCAGGACGAACGGGTCGGCGTCGCGGGCGCAGATGCGCGTCACGATGTGCAGCGCGAGCGACAGCCCCGCCAGCCACCCGCAGTACGAGAGGAACGTCGGGTCGATCTCGTCGCGGGTGCCCAGCTGGACGAGCAGCACGGCGACCGTCGAGACGATGATGGCGAACACGAGCAGGCCGAGCTCGCGGTTGCGCTGGGTCGCCGGCATCCGGAGTTTCCGGAGTGCCTTGATGACCGTCGTGTCGGTTTCTACCGCGGCTGTCATGGGGTCCCCTGGCGGAGGTTGTCGACGATCGCCTCGGCGTCGGCGAGGGATCGGGCGGAGATGGTCTGCTCCACGGACAGCCGCTGATAGGCGGGCAGGTCCGCGAGGAGGATGTCGGTGTCCTCGTACGGCGTGGACAGCGAGATCGGACCGATGTCCTGCTGGATGCCGCGGTAGATCACGACGCTGTCGTCGTCGGGGCCGACGAAGTAGCGCGTCTGCGTCCAGGCGTAGCCGGCGAAGACGCCCGCGGCGAGCACCGCGACGATCGCGATGAAGCCGACGAACCACCAGACGCGGCGGCGGCGCGCGCGGCGACGGTCCTCTTCGATGAGCTCCTCGAGGTACTCGGCCGCGGGCTCGAAGTGGCTGGGCTCGTTCGCCGCCTGGCGTCCGGTCTGGAACCAGCCCGTCCGGGCGGGGCGCGCGACGGGGACCTCGATGCCCTTCGGAGTGGCCGCGGACCCGACGATGGTCGCGGTGCCGCTGAACATCGGATGCCGCCCGCCCACGTCGACGAGGACGATCGTGACGTTGTCGGGGGCACCGGCATCCAGCGCCAGCTTCAGGAGCATGTCGGCGGTCCGACCCGGCGCGAGGTCCTGGCGCAGGACCTTGGCGGTCTGCGCGTCGTCGACGACGCCGCACAGTCCGTCGGAGCAGATGAGCCACCGGTCGCCCGGCTGGGTCTGCATGATGAACGCGTCGACCTCGGGGTCGGTGCCCATGTCGCCGAGCACGCGCATGAGGACGGACCGGCGCGGGTGGTAGCGCGCCTCTTCGGGGGTGATCCGGCCCGAGTCGACGAGGCGCTGGACGAAGGTGTGGTCGGTCGTGATCTGCGTCAGCACGCCGTCGCGGAAGAGGTAGACGCGGGAGTCGCCGATGTGGGCGATGACGGCGTAGTCGTCGACCATGAGCACGGCGCTGACCGTCGTGCCCATGCCGGCCAGCTCGGGGCGCTCGGTGACCGTGTCGACGAGGACGTGGGCGGCGTCGACGATCGCTTCACGGAGCTCGCGCTCGGCTTCGGCCGGCGTCGGGAATGCGTGGTCGAGGCCCTCGAGGTGGTGGACGGCGATGCTCGAGGCGATGTCACCGCCGGCGTGCCCGCCCATGCCGTCGGCGACGACGAACAGGTTCGAGCCCGAGAAGCCCGAGTCCTGGTTGTTGGAGCGGACCTTCCCGGTGTGCGAGATGGCGGCGCTCGAGCCCTCGAAGACCATCGGTGCGGGCCGTTACTTCCGCAGCTCGAACGTCGTGGCGCCGACCTTGATCGGAGCGCCGACGATGACGGGGACGGGGGATGCCACGCGCTCGCCGTCGTGCCAGGTGCCGTTCGTCGAGTCCAGGTCCTGCACCATCCACTGCTCACCCCAGAGGACGAGGCGGGCGTGATGGCTCGAGGTGTAGTCGTCGCGGATGACGAGGCCCGACTCGCTGGAGCGGCCGATCGTGAGGGGCTCGCCACCGAGGGGCAGCTCGAGCCCCGCCTTCGGTCCGCTCGTGATGACGATGCGGGACACGGTGTTGACCGTCGCCTTCTGGGGGCCGGTGGGTGCCGCCGGGCGCGTCATGACCGGCGAGACGATGGAGGTCTCGGCGTTGGCCGGGGACGTCGCGACGGGGCCCGCGGCGGCAGGTGCCGGCTCGGGCATCTTGCGCACCTTGACGCCGAACAGGTCGGCGCGCAGCGAGTAGACCACTGCGAAGACGAAGAACCACAGCAGGATCAGGAATCCGATCTGCAGCAGCAGGAGTGTCAGTTCGCTCATGCCTGGCCTCCAAGGTCGAACAAGCGGGTCGCGGGATCCTGCGGCCGCGGGGGGATGCGGGATGCCGCCTGCGCGACGACGCGGAACGTGATGCGCGTGCGGCCGATCGTGACGACGGAGTCCGGCTCGAGGGCGGCCTCCGAGACCTTCTGCCCGTTCAGCTGGGTGCCGTTGGTCGAGCCGAGGTCGCGGACCATCGCGCGTCGACCGTCCCACAGGATCTCGACGTGGCGACGGCTGGTGCCGGCGTCGGGGATCGTGATGTCGGCATCCGTCCCTCGGCCGATCACGGTGCGGCTGCCGGTGAGGCGGTGCTGCGTGCCGTCGATCTCGACGACGCCGTGCCACGAGACCTCCTCGGCCGAGGCGGAGCGCGAGTCGACGCGGACGGTGCCGGTCGTCAGGGACTCGTCGGGGTTGATCGCGAGCGAGACGGGGCCCGCGAAGCTGTACTTCTGCGCCTTGGCGTGGCCCTCGACCAGCTGGACGAGTTCGTCGTGCAGGGTGCGGCCGAGGGCGCCCATGCGTTCGTGGTCGGCGGGGGCGAGCCGGACGACGAGCGTGTTCGGCACGAGGATGCGGTCGCGCGAGACCACAGCGGCCTTCGCATCGAGTTCGGCACGCAGTGCGGAGGCGATCTCGACAGGCTGCACACCGCTGCGGAAGGTCTTCGCGAACGCGCCGTTCACGGCGCGCTCGATTCCCTTCTCGAAGCTGTCAAGTAGTCCCACGGGGCTCCTCAGGCAGTCTGGACCGGTGCTCACATGCTAGTTGTCGACCCTGGCAGGGTCTGGGGAACACAGCTGCGGCCGTTTCTCCGGCGGGCTCGCGCCATGATATCCTCGGAAAGTTGATCCCGTGGCGACACGGGTTCGCGCGAGTGGCGGAATAGGCAGACGCGCTGGCTTCAGGTGCCAGTGCCCGAAAGGGCGTGGGGGTTCAACTCCCCCCTCGCGCACAGACAGTGCGAAACGAAGCCGGTCGGTGGTGAGAACCCCGACCGGCTTCGTCGTTTCCGACGATGCAGCCGGGCTCCTAGGCTCGGACGGTGAACACGTCGCGCGGCCGGATCTGGACCGGCGTCATCCGTGTCGCACCCTACGATCGCGACCACACCGTCGCTATCCGGGCCGCGATCAGCGTCGGCGTCCCGCTGATCGTGCTGTGGTCGATCGGTCGGCTGGACCTCAGCATCTATGCGAGCTTCGGAGCCTTCGCCTCGCTCTACGGCCGCACCGATCGCATCGGCGACCGCGTCCGGATGCAGGTGGCGGCCGGGGCGGTCGTGGTCGCCGCGATGCTCATCGGCACCGCGCTCTCGGTCGCCGACGCGCCGGCTCTGCTCGCGATCGTGGTCGTGGCTGCGGTCGCCTCCGTGGCGACCCTGCTCGCGTATGCGACGCAGTGGCACCCGCCCGGCGCGCTGTTCATCGTGTTCGCGGCCGGGGCCACGGCATCCATCCCTGCAGAAGGCGCGCGTTTCGGTGACGTCCTCGTCGTGGGTCTGGCCGCCGTCTTCTTCTCCCTCACGGTGACCCTCGTCTCCGAAACCGTGACGGGCCGCCGGATCCCCCGTCTCACGCGGACGAAGAACCGGATGCCGGTGGGCGCCGTCGCCGCGGAGATGGCCCTCACGGTCGCGGTCGCGACGGTGCTCGCCGGCGCAGCCGGACTGCTCCTCTTCCACGCCCACTGGTACTGGGCGATGGTGGGCGCGGTCGCCGCGGTGAGCGGCCCGCACGTGAAGGCCCGCGTCATCCGCGGGCTGCAGCGGCTCATCGGCACCCTGCTCGGCGTGCTCGTCGCGGCGGGCATCCTCGCCCTGGGGTTGCCGCCCCTCGCGGTCATCCTCATCGCCGTCGCCTTGCAGGCGTGCGCCGAGCTCTTCGTCGGGCGCAACTACGCGATCGCGATGGTCTTCATCACGCCGCTCGCCCTGCTCATGGTCCAGCTGGCCGCGCCCACCACGGTCGGCGTTCTGCTGACGGACCGAGTGTGGGAGACCGTGGTGGGGATCGTCGCGGGGACCGCCGTCGCCGTGGGCTCTGCGTTCATCCGCGGGCGCCGCCGGCGGGCCTGAGCCCGGATCAGCCCTGGTAGCCGATGAGCCAGGTGACCCCGAAGCGGTCGGTGACTGTTCCGTCGTGGTCGCCCCAGGCGCGCAGCTGCAGATCGTCGACGATCCGGCCTCCGTCGGCCAGCCGGGCGAACCACGTCTCGAGGACGGCCGGCTCCGCAGCCCCCAGCAGGGCGAACATCACTCCGCGCAGCTGCAGCGCTTCGTCCCCGGGCCCACCGTCCGAGGCGAAGAGCGCGACCGGGCCGGTCAGCATCCCGTGGGCGATGAAATCGCCGGGGCCGTCGACGCGCTCGAACTCGGCGAACGTATTCAGCACGAGGTCGCCGCCGAACACCGCCTGATAGAAGGTCAGTGCGTCGCGCGCCGTGCCGGGGAACGTCAGATACGGGGTGAGTCCGGTCATCCGCTCACCGTAGACCGCCGTCACCCGCGTGACCAGAGTGGATCCCGGTGCCCGTCCCTTGATGACGCGCCGATCAGCTCAGCGACAGGAAGAGCTTCTCGAGGTCCGCCATCTGCAGCTCGCCGTCCTCCTCGACGAGGCACTGCTGCATGGCGGCGGCGATCACCACGAACCCGGCCCGATCGATCGCGCTCGACACTGCGGAGAGCTGCGTGACCACCGCGCGGCAGTCGCCGCCCTCCTCGACGGCGGCGATCACGGCGGCGAGCTGGCCCTGCGCGCGCTTGAGGCGGTTCGCGATGCGGCGAACGGCCTCGTCGTCCCGGAGCGCCGTCGACACCGTCAGACCTCCTCGCGCGCCGCGGCCTCGAGGCCGTCGGTCCACGTGAGCCAGCCGCCGTCGAGGTTGCGGACATCGTGCCCCAGCTGCTGCAGCAAGCGGCTCGCGGTGTGCCCACGCTGCCCCACCTTGCAGTGCACGATGAGAGGCGCGTCGGGCAGCTCCGCATGACGCTCGCGGATCTCGTCGAGCGGCAGGAGGACGGCGCCGGGGATCGCTCCGGCCCCGTTCTCCTCGGCTGTGCGGACGTCGACCACGACGGCGCCGGCCGCGCGGGCGGCATCCACTTCGTGCCACTGGATCGTGCGGTCGGCTCCCGTCGCGAGGTTTTCGGCGACGTACCCCGCCATGTTGATCGCGTCCTTCGCCGATCCGTACTGCGGTGCGTACGCGAGTTCGAGCTGGGACAGAGCGGATGCCGTGAGCCCGGCCGTCATGGCGACGGCGAGGACGTCGAGCCGCTTGTCGACGCCGGCTCCGCCGACGATCTGCGCCCCCAGGATCAGGTCGGTCTCGGGGTCGACGAGCAGCTTCATGGCCATCTGTTCGGCGCCCGGGTAGTACGTCGCGTGCGAGAAGGGGTGGGTGTGCACGACGCGGTGCGCCCGGCCCGCCGCGACGAGCCGGCGCTCGCTCCAGCCGACGAGCCCGACCGTGAGGCCGAGGATGCCGACGATCGTCGTCCCGAGCGCGGGGGTCGCGGGTGCGGTGGCGACGCCGGCGATGTCGTCGGCCGCCGCTCGGCCGTGCCGGTTGGCGAGGCCCGCCATGGTGACGAGGGTCGCGGCGCCGTCGAGGTGGTCGGTCTTCTCGACCGCATCGCCCACGGCCCACACGCCCGGGATGTTTGTGCGGTGCCGGTCGTCGACGGCGATGCCGCCGGTCGGGCCGAGGGCGATGCCCGCGGCCTCGGCGATCCGGACGTCGGGACGCACCCCGCGCGCGTCGACGACGAGATCGGCGGGCACGCGGCTGCCGTCGGACAGGACGACGGCGCCGGCCTCGAGGCGCTCGATGGTGGTCCGGGTGCGGACGTCCACTCCGGCGGTCGACAGCGCACGGTGGACAGGCGAGGCCATCTCGGGGTCGAGGGCGCTCAGCACCTGCGCCCCGCGCTGCACGAGGGTGACCTGCGCGCCGCGGTGCGCGAGGTTCTCGACGGCTTCCACGCCGATGAACCCGCCACCGGCCACGACCGTCCGCGGCGTCCGCAGCCCCGCGAGGACCTCGGTGATCGCATCGACGTCGTCGACGCTGCGCAGGGTCGCGACCTGAACGCCCTCGCCCGGGATGCCGCTGGTCGCCGCCGCTCCCATGGCGAGCACGAGGTCGTCGAACGGCTCGTTCCGTTCGGTGCCGGCATCGAGGTCGCGCACCGTGACGACCTTGGACGCGGCGTCGATCGCCGTCACCTCGTGCCGCACGTGCACGCGCAGCGCGAAGCGCGCGCCGAGCGATGCGGGGGTCTGCAGCAGCAGCGACGACCGGTCGGCGATCACGCCGCCGATGTAATAAGGGAGTCCGCAGTTCGCGAAGGAGACGTGCGCGCCGCGCTCGAAGACGACGATCTCCCGCTGTTCGTCGAGACGGCGCAGGCGCGTGGCCGCCGACATCCCTGCCGCGACACCTCCGATGATGATGGTCCGCATGCCTTCACGATACCCCGGGGGGTATCGCTGCGGTCGCCGGATGGGCAGACGCCGGGTGTACGCCCGGCAACGTTTGTGTCACCTTCGCACGTGGGGGGTGACTGCACAGGCTGCGAGGGCTAGGTTGGGGAACGACCGGCGGACGTGTCGCCGGCAACAATCAGTAAGGCAGTTCATGAGCGTCAGCGGTACCGTCAAGTGGTTCAACTCGGAGAAGGGCTTCGGGTTCATCGCTCCCGATGAAGGCGGCGCCGACGTCTTCGCCCACTACTCGGCCATCGAATCGTCGGGCTACCGCTCGCTGGAAGAGAACCAGCGAGTTGAGTTCGACATCGCACAGGGCCCCAAGGGTCTTCAGGCGGAGAACATCCGTCCCCTCTGAGGTTTCACACCTCTTCAGTGAGGAGCAGGCGGCGGAGTTCGACCATCGTGTCGACCGCCGCCTGCGCTCCTTCTGACTCGTGGGGCCAACTGAAGCCCCACCGCACGAAGATCACGGGCACGCCGTTCGCCGCGCCCCCGTCGATGTCGTGATGGCGGTCCCCGATGAGGATCGGTCGGCTCGTGTCGACCCCCATCGAGCGCAGCCGCCGCAGTGACTCCGCCACGATGTCTGCCTTCGAAGCGAGGGTCTTCTCGTCCGGGGTCGCGCCCGCCATCGCTTGCATGTGCTCGGCCAGACCGTAGTGCTCCATCAGCGCGACGACCTGGACCTCCGGCTTCGAGCTCGCCGTCGCCTGCGGGATGCCGGCGGCCGAGATGTCCGCGATGAGCTCCCCGACACCCGGGTAGAGCCGCGTGCGGGCCGTGTACCCGTCCTGCTTGCCGAGTGCGCGGTAGTAGGTGACCGCCTCGGACGCCTGCGCCGGGGTCATCCCCACGTTCTTCTGGAACGAGTCGTACATGGGCGGTCCGATCCAGTGGACCAGTTCCGCGCGCGTCGGGGCGGGGTACCCGAAGTGACTCAGGCAGCGGTCGAGCCGGCTGAGGATGCCGTCTGACGCATCGACGATGGTGCCGTCCACGTCCCAGAGGATGCAGGACCAGGGGGAGCGTGTCGTCATGACCCCAGCCTACGGGGCGGGTCGGAGCGTCCGACGTGGTCACCGCGTTCGGCCGGGAGCCGCGGAGGCGCCGGGTCGGACCCCGGGTCACCGACACGGCGCCACCGCGGTGAGCGGCACGCGAGCCCGAATCCGCGTGCAGCGACGGTGCGCGGTGGTGTGGTGATCTCGTGCTCCCCCCGGAGACGGACCGCCACCGGCGCACCTGCTCGCCGTCCACGGTACGAGCCGTCAGCCGCGGACAGGGCGTCGGAGCCCATTCCCGGACGATCCCGAACGGGCCCGCGGGTAGGCTCGTCGCCGTGCGTCTCGTCATCGCCCGCTGCTCCGTCGACTACACCGGTCGCCTCAACACCCACCTGCCGCCCGCCACCCGCCTCATCATGGTGAAGGCGGACGGCACGGTCGCGTTCCACCGCGACATCCAGCACCAACCGCTCAACTGGATGAGCCCGCCGTGCACGCTGACGGTCATCGAGCCCGGCGAGGACGACGTCGACGTCGTCGAGAAGTGGCGCGTGACGCACGCCAAGTCGGGCGACGAGCTCACCATCCGGATCTACGAGGTGCTGCACGATTCTTCGCACGAGCTCGGCACCGACCCGGGCCTCGTCAAGGACGGTGTCGAGGCCGATCTGCAGCGGCTGCTCGCGGAGCAGGTCGGCGTCATCGGCGAGAACCTGACGCTCGTGCGCCGGGAGTTCCCCACCGCCATCGGACCGGTCGACCTGCTGCTGCGCAACCCCGAGGGCGGCACCGTGGCGGTGGAGGTCAAGCGGCGCGGCGACATCGACGGCGTCGAGCAGCTCACGCGCTACCTCGAACTGCTGGGACGCGACCCGCACCTCGCGCCGGTCACCGGCGTCTTCGCCGCTCAGGAGATCAAGCCGCAGGCGAAGGTCCTGGCGGCGGACCGCGGCATCCGCTGCGTCACCCTCGACTACGACGAGATGAAGGGCATCGAGTCGGGAGCTCCGCGTCTGTTCTGACGCCGCTCAGTGGCTCGTGCCGCGGGTGCCCGGCAGGGGCTTGGCGGCGCCCGAGGCGAACCCCGACGCGGCGACCAGCGCGGCGATGATGAACAGTGTGTTGAGCAGGCCGATGTGCGTGCTGATGACACCCAGGATCGGCGGGCCGCACAGGAACGCGACATAGCCGATGGTCGCGGCGGCGCTCACCCGCGCGGCGGCACGTTCCGGATCGTCCGCCGCGGCCGACATCCCGAGGGGGAAGCCGAGCGAGGCACCGACACCCCAGAGCGCGGCGCCGACGAGGACGAGCGGCAGGTTCGGCGCGAGAATGAACAGCAGGATGCCGAGCACGGCCGTGACGGCGAGCACTCGCAACGTCGCGACGCGGCCGAACCGGTCGACCAGCGGTCCGCCGAAGACGCGGACGACGGTCATGGCGACCGAGAAGACGGTGAGCGCGGTTGCGCCGAGCGCCTCGCCGCCGCGGTGGTCCTCGCTCACCGCGAGCGCCATCCAGTCGTTCGCGCCGCCCTCGGCGAACGCCATGCCGAGCATGACGACGCCCAGAACGTAGGTGCGGGGTTCGCGCCACGCCGACAGAGCAGCCGAGAGGCGGGAGCGCCATCCGCTGGGAGCCGCGTCGGGTGCGCCGAAGTCGCGCTGCGGCACGTAGGCGAAGGCGACGACGGCGAGGACGACGATCGCGACGGCGATCACAGCGGTGTGCGGGAAGACACCGATCCGCGCCCCGGCCACCAGCGCGCCGATGCCGGCGCCGATGACGGTGCCGAGGCTGAAGAAGGCGTGGAACAGCGGCAGGATCGTCTTGCCCACCTCGACCTCGATCGCCGCGCCGTCGACGTTCATGAGCACGTCGAGCGCGCCGTTGCCGAACCCGAAGAGGGCGAGCCCGATGAGGACGAGCAGGAGCGAGGGCGCGACGTCGGTGCCGAGGCCGATGAGGAACAGCCCCACGGCGAGGACCAGCATGACGGTCAGCATCCCGCGACGCGTCCCCATGCGGGCGGCGATGACGGAGGACACCGACAAGCCGAGGATCGACGCGACGCCCATGCCGAGAAGGAGCAGGCCGATCGTCGAGTTCTCAATGCCGAGGGCGGCCTTGATCGAGGGCACCCGCGACGCCCACGTCGCGATGCTCAGCCCGCTGGCGGTGAAGATCGCGAACACGGCCAGGCGCCAGGTCCACAGGCGGGAGGCGGTGAGCTGCAACGTCATGGCGTCACTCTAGCGGGATCTCCGAATCGATTCGAGAATCGGATCCGTGCGGCTACGATCGAAAGATGAGCAGCCGCCGAGCGACGATCTCCGACGTCGCGCGTGAAGCCGGGGTGTCGGCGTCGACGGCATCCGTCGTCTTCAGCGGCAAGGTGTCCGTGTCGGACGCCACCCGCGCCAAGGTGCTCGCGGCGGCCGAGGCGCTCGGGTACACAGGACCCGATCCGCGGGCCGCGTCCCTGCGCACCGGACGTGCCGGCGTCGTCGCCGTGCTCTTCCGCGAGCGCCTCGCGTCCGCGTTCCGCGACCCCGTCACCGCGGCGATGATGGACGGTCTCACCGATGCGCTCGCGCCCATCGGCGCCGGCGTCCTGCTCCTCCACGACGAGGGACCCGTCGAGTCGGCGCCCACGCTCACGACGGCTCCGGTCGACGCCGCGATCCTGCTCGGGTGCAACGAAATCCTGCAGTCCTCGGTCGACGTGCTGGGGCGCCGCGGCATCCCCGTCGTCGTCATCGAGGGCGACGCCGGACCCGACGTGCCGCAGATCCTGCTCGACAACGTCGAGGCCCAGCGCACCGCCGCCGAGCACGTGCGCTCGCTCGGACACGAGCGGGTCGCCCTCGTCACGCTGACGAAGGATGCCACGCGCCCCCGCGGCTTCATCGACGACCCCAGCCGAATCGCCGTCGAGGTCACCCGTGACCGGCTGCGCGGCGCGCGGCAGGTCTACCCCGACGCGCCCGCCTACGCCGTCGGGGCGAGCTCGATTGACGAGGGACTCGCCGCCGGTCGCGTCCTGCTGCAGGGGGAGCGGCCCACGGCGATCATCGCGCAGAGCGACCTGCTCGCCGCCGGCGTCATCCGCGCGGCCGAGGAGGCAGGCCTGCGTGTCCCCGAGGACCTCAGCGTGACGGGTTTCGACGGCATCACGGTCGACGGGCTCGCGCCGTACGTCCTGACGACGCTCGTGCAGGACGCGATCGCGAAGGGGCGCGCCGCGGGCGAGGCCGTCGTCGCGATGCTCGAGGGGCGGGACCCGGCATCCCTCACCCTCACCTGCACATTCCGACGCGGGAACACGACCGGTCCGGTACCCGCCTGACCTGGGAACCCGCCGGGCGCCGGCTGGTCGTCAGCCGGTAGACTGGAGTCCTCGACCCCCGCGAGTGCACAGAGGAGGCCAGGTTGCTGATCCTCCTCGCGGCGTTCGCGCTCGTGCCCCTCCTCCTTCCGGCACTCGTCGCGCGCCTCGGGTCACGCACCTTCCTCGTCGCGGCCGTCGTCCCGATCGCCGCCTTCGTGCACACGGCCTGGCAGACGCCCGCCGTGCTCGCCGGGGATATCCCGTTCGAGACATACACCTGGATCCCGGATCTCGCGGTGCAGGTGTCGATGCGGATGGACGTCCTGTCGTGGGTGATGTCCCTCATCGTCACCGGCGTCGGCGCCCTCGTGATGATCTACTGCCGGTGGTACTTCGCGGGCAAGACCGAGGGCCTCGCGACGTTCTCGGCGGTGCTGCTCGCCTTCGCCGGGGCGATGTACGGGCTCGTGCTGACCGACGACATCGTCGTGCTCATCATGCTGTGGGAGGTCACGAGCGTCCTCTCGTACCTGCTCATCGGCTTCTACCACCGCCGCGGCGCGAGCCGCCGTGCCGCGCTGCAGGCCCTGCTGGTGACGACCCTCGGCGGACTCGTCATGCTCATCGGCGTCGTCATGCTCGTCGTCCTCTACGGCACGACGAGCATCGCGACGATGCTCGAGACCGGCCCGATCTTCGAGGGCGGTCAGGCCGTCGCCTTGGATGCCGCGATCGTGATGCTGCTCGTGGGTGCGCTCAGCAAGTCGGCCATCTTCCCGTTCCACTTCTGGCTGCCCGGCGCCATGGCGGCGCCGACCCCGGTGAGCGCCTACCTGCACGCCGCCGCCATGGTGAAGGCGGGCATCTACCTCATCGCCCGCTTCGCCCCGGCCTTCGCCGACACCGACCCCTGGCGTCCCATCGTCATCGGCCTCGGCGTCTTCACGATGCTCCTCGGCGGGTTCCAGGCGCTGCGGGAGTCCGACCTCAAGCGCATCCTCGCCTTCGGCACCGTCAGCCAGCTCGGCATGCTGACCGTCGTCCTCGGCTACGGCGAACGCAACAGCGCGCTCGCCGGTCTCGCGCTGCTCGTGGGGCACGCCCTCTTCAAGTCGGCGCTGTTCCTCGTCGTCGGCGTCATCGACCGTCAGCTCAGTACCCGTGACATCGCGGAGCTCTCGGGCGTCGGCCGCCAGGCGCCGACACTGGCGACCTTCTCGATCATCGCGATCGCCTCGATGGCGGGGGTCGCCCCGACCGTCGGCTTCGTCGCGAAGGAGGCTGTGCTCACCTCGTTCCTCGAGGGCGGCGCCGAGCCGGCGGCTCTCATCCCGCTCATCGGGATCCTCCTGGGCTCGGCTCTGACAGCGGCGTACGGCATCCGTTTCGTGTGGGGTGCCTTCTGGACGAAGAAAGATGCCGCCGGCGCCCCGCTCGAGCGCACCGAGTGGCCCGACCCGCCGATCGGCTTCCTCGTGGCCCCCGTCGTGCTGAGCGGTCTCACGATGGTCGCCGGCGTCGCGGCGCCGCTGGTCGACGCAGCGATCGCCGGGTACGCCGACGGCATCCCGCTCGAAGAGGGCGGCAAGGAGTACCACCTCGCGCTCTGGCACGGGTGGGAGCCGGCACTGTTCCTCTCGCTCGGCTCGATCGCGCTCGGAGCGCTGCTGTTCTGGTTCACCCAGCGGCGCCCGCTGAAGGCGCGCGTCATGCCGTTCACGGCGAACGACGTCTACAACCTGTCCCTGCGCGGCATCGCCCGCGTCTCGGTCTGGACCACCTCGCTCACCCAGCGCGGCTCGCTGCCGTTCTACGTGGGCACGATCTTCGTCGTGTTCGTCGCGGCGGAGGCCACGGCGCTACTCGCCGGTACGAAATGGCGCATCGCGGTCGACGCGTGGCAGAGCCCGGCCCAGCTGCTGGCAGCTCCGGTCATGATCCTCGCCGGCTTCGTCGCGATCCGCGCCCGCAAGCGCTACACCGGGGTCGTGCTCGTCTCGGTGACGGGGCTCGGCATGGTGCTGCTGTTCGCGACGAGCGGTGCCCCCGACCTCGCGCTCACGCAGATCCTGGTCGAGACCGTGACCCTCGTCGCCTTCGCCCTGGTGCTGCGCCGCATCCCCGCGCGGCTCGGCGACCACAACGCGTCGGTGCTGCCGGTGGTCCGCGCCGTCATCGGCATCGGCGTCGGCGTCACGATGGCGGCGATCGCCCTCATCGCCACGGGGGCCCGCGTCGCCGACCCCGTCTCGGGTCCGTTCCCCGACCTCGCCTACGAGATCGGCCACGGCAAGAACGTCGTCAACGTCACCCTCGTCGACCTCCGCGGCTGGGACACGATGGGGGAGCTCTCGGTGCTCATCCTCGCCGCGACGGGTGTCGCCTCGCTCGTCTTCGTCACGAACCGCTCCGACAGTCGCGTCCTGCCGTCGATGCCGACCAGCACGGGTCGCAGCCGCCGTCCGCTCGTCGAGACGGCCGACGGCCCGCGCCCGCGCTCGACGGCGCCCGGCTCGACCCGGCAGGCCTGGCTCGTCGGCGGGCTGAAGGTCAAGCCCGAGAACCGGTCGCTGCTGCTCGAGGTGATCGTCCGCATCCTCTTCCACTCGATCATCGTCGTGTCGGTCTACCTGCTCTTCGCCGGTCACAACCTGCCCGGCGGCGGCTTCGCGGGCGGCCTCGTCGCCGGCATGGCCCTCGTGATGCGCTACGTGGCGGGCGGGCGGTGGGAGCTCGGCGCCGCCGCGCCGACCGATGCCGGTCGCCTGCTCGGCGCCGGCATGGTCCTCGCGCTCTCGTGCGCGATCGTGCCCCTGTTCTTCGGCGCCGCACCGCTGACCAGCACCTACTGGGAGGCCGAGCTGCCGCTCCTGGGCGAAGTCGAGTTCGTGACCTCGACGATCTTCGACGTCGGCGTCTACCTCGTCGTCATCGGACTCGTCCTCGACGTTCTGCGGTCGCTCGGCGCCGAGGTCGACCGGCAGACGCAGGCGCAGCGGGAGCGGGTGACCGCATGACCGTCTCGCTCGTCCTCGTCATCATCATGGGGGTGCTGTTCGCCGCCGGGGTGTACGCGATGCTCGAGCGCAGCCTCACGCGCGTCCTCATCGGCTTCCTGCTGCTCGGCAACGCCGCCAACCTCTTCCTGCTCGTCGTCATGGGCGCCCCGGGTGTCGCGCCCTTCTACGGCAGCGCCGGTGAGGGGGAGTCCTTCAGCGACCCGCTGCCGCAGGCGCTCTCGTTGACCGCCATCGTCATCACGTTCGCGATCTCGTCCTTCCTGCTCGCCCTCATCTACCGCTCCTGGCAGCTCGGTCAGGCCGACACCGTCACCGACGACGAGGCCGACCGCGAGGTGCGCGAGCGCGGCGCCCGCGACGAGGAGACGATGGACGACGAGATCACGGACGAGGACGACGACGCCACGACCGACTTCATCGGGACGGAGACCTCGCCCATCGTGATCCTCCACGCGCAGGACATCGCCGAACTGCGCGACGACGCCCCGACGGACACCCCGGGAGGCCCGCGATGACCGCGCTCGTCCCCCTCCTGGTCACCCTGCCGCTGCTCGGCGCGGGGATCGCGCTGATCTTCGGCCGGCGTCGCCGCGTGCAGGTGGGCGTCTCGATCGTGACCCTCACGGTCGCCGCCGCCGTCGCGGCCGTGCTGCTGTACTACGTGGATGTGAGCGGGATGCCGCTGGCGGTGTCGGTCGGCGGGTGGCCGATCCCGTTCGGCATCGTGCTGTACGTCGACCGTCTCGCGGCGCTGCTCGTGCTCGTCTCGAGCATCGTGCTGCTCGCGGTCCTGCTCTTCTCGGTCGGCCAGGGTGCGGCCGACGGCGACGAGGAGACGCCGGTCTCGATCTTCCACCCGTCGTACCTGATCCTCGCGGCGGGCATCTTCAACGCGTTCATCGCGGGCGACCTTTTCAACCTCTACGTCGGGTTCGAGATCCTGCTGGTCGCGTCGTACGTGCTCATCACGCTCGGATCCACCGAGTCCCGCATCCGCACCGGCGTCGTCTACATCGTCGTGTCGCTCGTCTCGTCGATCCTCTTCCTCGCCGCGATCGCCGCCATCTACGGCGCGCTCGGCACCGTGAACATGGCCCAGCTGGCCGACCGGATGGGGGAGCTCCCCGACGAGGTGCAGCTCGTCCTCCACCTGATGCTGCTGCTCGCCTTCAGCATCAAGGCGGCGGTCTTCCCGCTGTCGTTCTGGCTGCCCGACTCGTACCCGACCGCGCCGGCGCCGGTCACGGCGGTGTTCGCGGGCCTGCTGACGAAGGTCGGCGTCTACGCGATGATCCGCACCGAGACGCAGATCTTCCGAGAGAACGACGTCAACCAGCTGCTGCTGATCGTGGCGCTCGCGACGATGGTGGTCGGCATCCTGGGCGCCGTCGCGCAGGCCGAGCTCAAACGCATCCTGTCGTTCACACTCGTCAGCCACATCGGTTACATGGTCTTCGGACTTGCGATCGCGACACCGGAATCCCTCGGCGCCACGATCTACTACATGGTCCACCACATCGTCGTGCAGACCACCCTGTTCCTCGCGGTCGGGCTCGTGGAACGCCGGGCGGGGTCCACGTCGATCCTCAAGGTGAAGGGGCTCATGAAGGCGGCGCCGGTGCTCGCCGTCCTCTACTTCATCCCCGCCATCAACCTCGGCGGTCTGCCGCCGTTCTCGGGCTTCATCGGCAAGTACGCGCTGTTCAACGCGGCCGCCGAGGTCGGCACGCCGATCATGTACGCGCTCATCGTCGCGGGCATCGTGACCTCGCTGCTGACGCTCCTGGCGCTGATGCGCGCGTGGAACCTCGCGTTCTGGCGCGAGGAGGAGGACCACACCGAGGAGTCCGGTGTCGTCGACCGCATCTCGTACCTGGGCGACGCCCCCGCCGCCGGAGTGCAGACCGAGCGCCGCGTGATCCCGCGCATCATGACCGCCTCCACGGCGGGCATGGTGGCCGTCACCGTGGCGCTGACCCTCTTCGCCGGCCCGCTCTACAACCTCTGCGCGAGCATCGGCGCGGCGCTTCCCTACCCCGTGAGCCTCACCCAGCTGCAGGACGAGGTGAACGATGGGAACTGACGTCAAGCGCAGCGCGCTGACCGGGATCTGGCGGCAGCTGCCGTTCTTCCTCTGGCTCATCGCACTCTGGATGCTGCTGTGGGGTCAGTTCACCGTGCTCGCCTTCCTCACCGGGACCGTCGTCGCCGTGTTCGTGACGAGCGTCTTCCGTCTGCCGCCCGTCGAGCTGTCCGGTCGCCTCAACCCGTGGTGGCTGCTCGTCTTCCTCGTGCAGTTCCTCGGAGCCGTCGTGAAGGGCTCGCTCGTCGTGGCGTGGCAGGTCGTCCGGCCTGGCCGGCAGCCGGGCGTTTCGGTCGTCGCGGTGCCGCTCGTGACCGACGACGACCTGATCATGGCCCACGTCGGGGTCACGGCATCCCTCATCCCCGGTTCGCTCGTCCTCGAGACCGACCGCGACCGCCGCATCCTCTACCTGCACGTCCTCGGCGCCGCGACGGATGCCGAGGTCGACGCGCAGCGGCGGATGGTGCAGCGCTGGGAGGCGCGGATCGTGCGGGCCGTCGGCTCGCCCGCCCAGCTCGAGGCGGTCCGTTCGTCGGGCGCCGGCGGCGGCGAGATCCGCACCCGCGTGAAGGAGGAGCGCTCGTGACCACCGTCCTCATCGTCGTCATCTGCGCCGTCTTCGGTGTCGCCGCCCTGCTCACGGTCTGGCGGATCATCGTCGGGCCCTCGATCCTCGACCGCGCCGTCGCCTCCGACGTCCTGCTGACGCTCCTCATCTGCGCGCTCGGCGCCGAGATGGCGATCAACCACCACACGCGGACGCTTCCCGTGCTGCTGATCGTCGCGGCGGTCGGCGTGTTCGGGTCGGTCTCGATCGCGCGGTTCGTCGCCCGCCGGGACGGAGCCGAGCGATGACCGAGATCCTGCACGTCGTGTCGCTCGTCCTCATCCTCGTGGGGGCGCTCCTGTGCCTGACGGCCGCGATCGGACTGCTGCGCTTCCGCGACGTGCCGACCCGCCTGCACGCGGCGACCAAGCCGCAGGTGCTCGGGCTCCTGCTGATCGCCATCGCGGTGGGGATCGAGCTGCAGTCGTGGGCGGTCGTCGCCTTCCTCGTGCCGGTGCTCGTCATCCAGTTCGCGACGGCGCCGCTGTCGGCCCACATGGTCGGGCGCCAGGCGTACCGCAACGGCACGATCGACCGGCGGACCCTGCACGTCGACGAGCTCGCCGACGCGAAGGAGACCCCGCCCGGCGCGGGCGGCTGATTCTCAGCCGATCAGGCTCGGCTGCAGGTCGCGCATCGTCCGCCGGAACGTCATGCGCGTGACCCCGGCGACGGCGAGCAGCAGGGCGCCGACGAGCCACGTCGCGAGCACCGCGGCATCCGCCCAGGCGCGGCCGGCGACACCGCCGTACATGACCTGCCGCATCGCGTCGACGACGTACCCCATCGGCAGCACGTGGTGCAGGGCCGCCAGCGGCGCCGGCAGCGTCTGCCACGGGAACGTGCCGCCGGCGGTCACGAGCTGCAGCACCATCAGCACGAGACCCAGGAACTGCCCGACCGACCCCAGCCACACGTTCAGCGCGAGGATGATGGCGGCGAAGGTGGCCGACGCGAGCAGCAGGATGCCGAGGGTCGGCAGCGGATGCGTGAACGAGAAGCCGAGCGCGATCGACAGCACGCCGAACAGCGTCGCCATCTGCACCGCGCCGAGGGCGGCCGGCGTCAGCCATCCCGCGATCGCGACGCGGACGGGGGAGCGGAGTGCGGTCACCGCGCGACGGGACACGGGCTTCACGATGAGGAACAGCGCGTAGATGCCGATCCACCCGGCGAGGGCGGCGAAGAACGGGGCGAGTCCGGCGCCGTAGTTCTGGGCCTGGGTGAGCGAGTCCTCGGCGACACCCACCGGGTCGGCGAGGGTCGCCGCCTGCGCGGCACGGGTCTTCGCGCTGTCGTCGGGCAGCTTCTCGGCGCCCGCCTGCAGGGCGTCGCGGAGCGTGCCCGCACCGTCCTCGAGTCGGTGGATGCCGGTGGCCAGCGAGTGCGCGCCGGTGTCGAGTTCGTGGGCCCCGGCATCCGCCGTCGCGATGCCGTCGGCGAGGGTGTGGGCTCCCGTCGATGCCGTCGCCGCCCCCTTCGCGAGCGTCGAGCTGCCGGCGGCCACCTGGGACGCGCCGTCGTCGAGCGCGTCGATCTGCGAGACGGCCTGCTGCACCCGGGTGTCGAGGTCGTCGACGCGGGTGCCGATGGGGTCGAGCACGTCCAGCACCTTCGCGATCTGCGCGTCGTCGAGTCCCTGGTCGGTCAGCGCGCTCGTGAGGTCGCTGCGGAGGGTGGGGACGGCGGAACTCACCTGGTCGGCGGCCGATCCGACGCGGTCGGCGACGCTGCGGAGTTTCGCGGTGCCGCCCGAGACCTGTGCGGCGCCGGAGGAGAGCGAGCGCAGTCCGTCGGCGAGCGTGTCGACACCCGACGCGAGTTTCGTCGCCCCGCCCTCGAGCTTCGTCGTGCCTGCGGCCAGGGTGCTCGCGCCGTCCGCGAGGGTGTCGGCACCGTCGCCGGCTGTCGTGAGGCCGTCGGTCAGGGTGCCGGCGCCGTCGGCGGCGTCGAGGAGCTTCACGCGCACGGTGTTCAGCGCGTCGAGCATCGTCAGGCCGGCTTCGCGGACGACCTTCTCGCTCACGGTCGTGCGGATGCGTTCGACCGCCTGCGTGCCGATCGTCGAGGCGAGGTAGTTGTTGGCGTCGTTCGTCGTCAGGTCGATCTCGGCCTGACGCGGGTCCGCCGACGAGATCGAGGCGACGGCTGCGGTGAAGTCGGCGGGCAGGGTGACGGCGAAGTCGAACGCGCCGTCATCGAGGCCGCGGCGGGCACCGGCGGCATCCACTTCGTGCCAGTCGAAGCTGCCGTCCTCGAGCAGCGAGTCGGCGACCTCGTCGCCGAGGTTTCGGGCGCTGCCGTTGAGCGTCGCGCCCTCGTCGCTGACGACCAGCGCGACCGGTACCTGCGACAGGTTGCCGTACGGGTCCTGGTTCGCCCACAGGTAAAGCCCGCCGTAGAGGACGGGCACGAGGATCAGGGCGATGAGCGCGATCACCCGCATGCGGGTGGAGGTGAGCCGCCGCAGCTCGGCGGCGAACAGGGCGGGGATCTTCACGGACGGAGGCCTCTGGTCGAAGGGCGAGCGGTGACGGATGCCGCGCCACGGCGCGCGCGGCGAAGCCCGGCGCCGGCGCGGATCCGCGGCCGACCGACGTGCGCGGGCGCCGTCGGCGCGCTCGGCGTGAGCGCGCTCGCCGCGGCCGTCCCGGCGATGACGAGCACGGCGAAGCCGCGGGCGGCGAACTCCTCGGCGATCCGCTGCCAGTGCACGGGATCGCCGCCGTGGCGGTCGGGCGAGACAAGGACGAGAGCCTCGATGCCGCGGCGGAGCGCCGCGAGTTCGAGCAGCATGCGGATGCGGTCGTCCGCCGGGACCTGACCGAACGGTGTGCGGGCGAGGTGGCGCCAGCCGTGGTCATCGAGCCAGTGCCGGGCCGACAGGGGATCGGCGCGACGCCCCGCGAACATCAGCTCCTCCTCGACGACACCGACGACGGCGACATCGGGGGCCGGGTCGTTGACCTCGGGGGCGTCGACGAGCGCGGCGACGCGGCGGAGCCGACGGGCGCCGCGGTGTCCGCCGAGGGTCACCGTGCCGGCATCCGGACGCATCCGTCCCGTCGCGATGAGACCGAGCACCGAGGGGCGCTGCTCCGTCTCGGCGGTGGCGAGGGTGACACGTCCCGTCTCGAGGACGAGCGAGGTGGGGGGCAGGATGCCGCCGTCCTTGCCCTTCGCGACGGCGTCGAGGGCGATCCTCATGCGCGCGCCTCCGCGAGCACGGCGTCGGCCTCACGCCACCCGAGCCCCGCGACACCGAGGATCGCGCGGACGGCCACACCGGCGGCATCCGGTCGACTCGAATCCAGCCGCGTGATGACGGTGCGTGCCGCCTCTTCGACGAGGCGCGCGACCGTCGTGACGTGCAGGTCGCCGCGGAGGGTGCCCTCGCAGCGGCCGCGGTCGACGATCTCGAGCACGCGGCGACGGACCGGCGTGAGGATGGCCGCGGTCTCGCCGACGTGGGAATCGTCGAGCGCGACGGCGGCGGCGAACTGCACGTGCGCGGCGCCGTCCCAGAGGGCGAGGGCCAGCCGGGCGAGGGCGAGCGGCGCAGGGCCGTCGTCGTCGACCGTGTCGGCGATGGCGTTGAAGCGCTCGGCGCCGGCGTGGATCATCTCGCGGATGAGCGCGTCGCGATCGTCGAAGTGGCTGTAGAGGGCGCGGCGGCTGAGGCCCGCGGCACGCGCGATCGTGTCGACGGAGGCGTTCGGGTCGGCCGCCAGGGTCTGTGCCGCAGCCGTGAGGAGGCCGGCGCGGTTGGCGACGGCGTCACGACGGATGCGGCGGGGAGCGGGGGAGTCGGTCACGAAGCCAGTGTAATTATCGTGCACACGTGTGTGCAAGATAATTCGGCGAACGCACAGCGGGCGCTTGATGTAACCGTTTACCGGCGATAGCGCCCTGCGCCCTGCGTCCTCGACATCGGGCTCGGGGCGGGACGCGTCGTCGTGGCTGCGGCGGACCTGCCGTGCCTGCCGCAAATCTGGGATGCGCTCCTCGCACGACTCGGTGCGCAGCCCCGCATCCGGATCACGTCCGACAGTCGCGGCGTCGTCGTGGTGCCGTGCCGCACCCCCGACGACGTCGAGGTCGTGCACGTGATCAACGTCTCGCCGTGGGACACCGCCGTCGCGCTCGAACAGGACGGCCGGCCGCTGACCGACGAGCCGTTCGCGCTCGCGCGGCGCAGCGGGACGTGGCTCGTCCGCCGCCCGGGCGAGACCCGTGCCCGGGTCGCGTACCGCGCGCCGCGGGCCTGAGGCTCAGTCCGCGCCGAAGTCGAACGAGGCGGACTCGCCGGCCTCGTCGAAGGCCTCGGCGAGACCCTCGCGCTGCTCGTCGAAGGGCTGCGCGTGACCCGTGATGGCCGCCGCGCCGCCGCGCTCGAGGTCGCCCACGAGCTCGCCGGTCGCACCGCCGATGAGGCCGAGCGACACGAAGTGCTCGAGGCGGGCGCGCGAGTCGGCGATGTCGAGGTTGCGCATCGTCAGCTGGCCGATGCGGTCGGTCGGGCCGAAGGCGGCGTCGCCGACGCGCTCCATCGAGAGCTTCTCGGGCGAGTACGACAGGTTGCGGCTCTCGGTGTTCAGGATCGTGTAGTCCTCGCCGCGGCGCAGACGCAGGGTCACGGTGCCGCTGATCGCGGACCCGACCCAGCGCTGGATCGACTCGCGCAGCATGAACGACTGCGGCTCGAGCCAGCGGCCCTCGTACATGAGCCGACCGAGACGCCGGCCCTGCTCGTGGTACGTGGCGAGGGTGTCCTCGTTGAGGATGCCGTTCACCAGGCGCTCGTACGCGATGAACAGCAGCGCCATGCCCGGGGCCTCGTAGATGCCGCGGGACTTCGCCTCAATGATGCGGTTCTCGATCTGGTCGCTCATGCCGAGGCCGTGGCGCCCGCCGATCGCATTCGCCTCCATGACCAGGGCCACGGCATCCGCGTACTCGACGCCGTCGATCGCGACGGGGCGGCCCGCCTCGAACGTGATCGACACGTCCTCGGTCGCGATCTCGACCTCGGGGTCCCAGAAGCGGACGCCCATGATCGGCTCGACGATCTCGAGCGACACGTCGAGGTGCTCGAGCGTCTTCGCCTCGTGGGTCGCGCCCCAGATGTTCGCGTCGGTGGAGTACGCCTTCTCGACCGAGTCGCGGTACGGGAACCCGTGTGCGACGAGCCACTCGCTCATCTCGGTGCGGCCGCCGAGCTCGGTGACGAAGTCGGCATCCAGCCACGGCTTGTAGATGCGCAGGGCCGGGTTCGCCAGCAGGCCGTAGCGGTAGAACCGCTCGATGTCGTTGCCCTTGTAGGTGGAGCCGTCGCCCCAGATGTCGACGCCGTCCTCCTTCATGGCGCGGACGAGCATCGTGCCCGTCACGGCGCGGCCGATCGGCGTCGTGTTGAAGTAGGTGCGTCCGCCGGAGCGGATGTGGAACGCGCCGCACGAGAGGGCGACGAGGCCCTCTTCGACCATCATCGGCTTGCAGTCGATGAGGCGGGAACCCTCGGCGCCGTACTGCAGGGCACGGCCGGGGATCGACGCGATGTCGTCCTCGTCGTACTGGCCGAGGTCGCCGGTGTAGGTGAACGGGACGGCGCCCTTGTCGCGCATCCAGGCGACCGCGACCGAGGTGTCGAGACCCCCCGAGAAGGCGATGCCGACGCGCTCGCCGACGGGCAGGGACTGGAGGACCTTCGACATGGCCTCCATCCTATCGAGCGGGCGGTCCGGCCCCCGGCGCGGTTACGCGCGGGCGGTGCGGCGGAGATCCGGGCGACACGCGGGGGAACGGATGCCGGGCCGCGGCGTGTCGGCGAGGATCTCCGCCGTTCGGCACCGACTCCGGGATGTGAATGCTCACATGGCACGGACCCTGCCGCTCGCCGCCCCGGCAGGTCGAGCCCCGCCCGGGCGCCGCGTTACCGGAATGTTATCGCTCACAATCTAGCGCCGCGAGAAATGTGAAGGCTAACATTCGAGCATCCGAAGGCCAGGGCGGCCCGGAACACCGGCGGTGAGCCGGACCCGAACAAGGAGGTTTTGGGATGAAGAAGAGCGTTTTCGCGGCAGCAGCCATGCTGGGGGCATTCGCGCTGGTCGCAACAGGCTGCGCCGGCGGCGCGGCTCCCGGAGCCGGGGGCAACGGGGGCGGCGGCGGTGACGACGTCATCAAGGTCGGGTTCGCACAGACCGGATCCGAGTCGGGCTGGCGCGCCGCCAACACCGAGTCGATGAAGAAGGCCTTCTCGGCGGAGAACGGCTTCGAGCTGATCTTCAACGCGGCCGACAACAAGCAGGAGGCGCAGATCTCCGCCGTCCGCAACTTCATCAACCAGGGTGTCGACGCCATCGTCATCGCCCCCATCACGGTCGACGGCTGGGACGACGTCCTGAAGGAAGCCAAGGATGCCGGCATCCCGGTCATCCTCGAGGACCGGACCGTCTCGGCCAGCGAGGACCTCTACGCCTCGTGGGTCGGCCTCGACTTCGAGCAGGAGGGTCGCACCGCCGGCGAGTGGGTCAAGGAGAACTTCGACGGCAAGGGCGCGAACCTCGTGGTCCTCGAGGGCACGACCGGCTCGTCGGCCGCCCTCGACCGGGCAACCGGCTTCAACGAGGCCATCGACGGTACGGACATCAACGTGCTCGACTCGCAGACCGGTGACTTCACCCGCGACGGCGGCAAGAAGGTCATGGAGGGCTACCTCCAGAAGTACGGCAAGGACATCAACGTCCTGTTCGCGCACAACGACGACATGGGCCTGGGTGCGCTCGACGCCATCAAGGCGGCCGGTCTGACCCCGGGCAAGGACATCCAGATCGTCACCATCGACGCGGTGAAGGACGGCATGACCGCCCTCGCGAACGGCGAGTTCAACTTCATCGTCGAGTGCAACCCGCTCCTCGGTGACAAGGCCGCCGAGCTCGTCAAGGCCGTCGTCGCCGGCGATGAGGTCGAGAAGCGCACGATCGTCGAGGACCAGTCGTTCACGCAGGAGCAGGCCGCCGAGGTCCTCGACTCCCGCCCCTACTGATCGACTGACCCCCCACGGTCCGTACGGATCACCGAACCACCGCCGGGGACCGGATTCCGGTCCCCGGCGGTCACCACGGAAAGGTGCGCCTCATGGTCGATGTCGCAGCCACGCCGGAGTCCCCGGCCACCGCCCCGCAGCACGACGAGGTCGTGCGGATGCGGGACGTCACCATCCGGTTCCCCGGGGTGCTCGCCCTGGACCGGGTCGACCTGACGCTGCGCGCCGGCGAGGTCCACACCCTGATGGGTGAGAACGGCGCCGGGAAGTCGACGCTCATCAAGGCGCTCACGGGCGTGTACGCCATAGACGGCGGGACGATCGAGGTGGCCGGCGAGCAGCGGGTCTTCCGCTCGACGGCCGACGCCGAGGCATCCGGGATCTCCACGGTGTACCAGGAGGTCAACCTCTGCACCAACCTGTCGGTCGGCGAGAACGTCATGCTCGGCCGCGAGGTGCGCCGGGCGGGCTTCATCGACTGGCGGGCGACCCACCGCGAGGCGACGCGGTACCTCGCCGCCCTCGGCCTCGACATCGACCCGCGCTCGGCGCTCGCATCGCACTCCATCGCGGTGCAGCAGCTCGTCGCCATCAGCCGGGCGACGGTCGCCGATGCCCGTGTGCTCGTGCTCGACGAGCCCACCTCGAGCCTCGACCGCAGCGAGGTCGAGCAGTTGTTCGCCGTCGTCCGCGGTCTCCGCGACCGCGGCGTCGCCATCCTCTTCGTCACGCACTTCCTCGACCAGGTCTACGAGATCTCCGACCGGCTCACGGTGCTGCGCAACGGCCAGCTGGTGGGGGAGTACCTGCCGGCCGAGCTGCCGCGGGGCGAACTCATCGCCAAGATGATCGGCCGGCAGCTCGACGAGCTCGAGGCCCTCTCGCGCTCGGCCGAGCGCGAGATCGACCGCACCGCGACGCCCGTCCTGCGGGTCGCGGGCCTGGGCCGCAAGAACGTCATCGAACCCGTCGACATGGAGGTCTACGAGGGCGAGGTCGTCGGCATCGCGGGTCTGCTCGGCTCGGGACGCAGCGAACTCGTCCGCCTCGTCTACGGCGCCGACCGCGCCGACGCGGGCACCCACGAAGTGCGGGGGGATGCCGCACGCATCACCAACCCGCGGAACGCCATCGACAAGCGCATCGCGTTCTCGAGCGAGGACCGTCGCGCCGAGGGCATCATCGCCGACCTGACCGTCGCCGAGAACATCGTCCTCGGTATCCAGGCCAAGCGCGGAGCGATGCGCCCGATCGGCCGTGCCGAGCGCGACGCCATCGTGTCGGAGTACATCTCGGCGCTCGGGGTCCGCCCCGCCGATCCGAACGCACTCGTGCGCAACCTCTCGGGCGGCAACCAGCAGAAGGTGCTGCTCGCGCGCTGGCTCGCCACCGCGCCGCAGCTCATCATCCTCGACGAGCCGACGCGCGGCATCGACGTCGGCGCGAAGGCCGACATCCAGCGCAAGGTCGCTGAGCTCTCGGCGGAGGGCCTCTCGGTCGTCTTCATCTCCTCGGAGCTCGAGGAGGTCATTCGCATCGCGCAGCGCATCGTGGTGCTGCGCGACCGTTCTAAGATCGGCGAACTGGACGCCACCGACGTGACCGTCGACGACCTGGTCGCCCTCATCGCGCAAGAGTCCGGCGAGACGACGACGTCCCGCCTCAACCCGGAGACAGCGGCATGAACCCGACACTCAAGCGCTTCCTGGCGCACCGCCTCGTCTGGCCGATCGCGGCACTGCTCGTGCTCGTGATCATCAACACGATCGCGCGGCCTTCGTTCATCTCGATCACGGTGCAGAACGGTCAGCTCTACGGGCCGCTCATCGACATCCTGCGCAACAGCGCACCGCTCATGCTCGTCGCGCTCGGCATGACGCTCGTCATCGCGACGCGCGGCATCGACCTCTCGGTCGGCGCGATCATGGCGGTCTCGGGCGCGGTGGCCCTCACCTTCATCTCGTCGTCGCCGGCACCCGAGGACCTCTCGACGGTGCTCATCGCTATCGCGCTCGCCGTCGGGGTCGCCCTCGTGCTGGGTGTCTGGAACGGCTTCCTCGTCGCCGTCGTCGGGGTGCAGCCGATCATCGCGACCCTCGTGCTCATGCTCGCCGGCCGCGGCGTCGCCCTCCTCATCACGGGCGGCTTCATCACGACGATCACGAGCGCGCCGTACCGCTTCATGGCGCAGGGGTACCTCGTCGGTCTGCCGTTCGCGTTCTACGTCTCGATCGTTGCGATCGTGATCGTCGCCGTCCTGCAGCGGCGCACCGCGCTCGGCGTCCTCACCGAGGCCGTCGGCATCAACCCCGAGGCCAGCCGCCTCGCCGGCGTCCGCTCGCGCGGAATCGTTTGGGGCGCGTACGCGGCGAGCGGTCTGCTCGCCGGGTTCGCCGGCATCCTCTACTCGTCCAACATCATGGCGGCCGACGCCAACGCGGCGGGCCTCTACATCGAGCTCGACGCGATCCTCGCGGTCGTCCTCGGCGGCACGAGCCTCATGGGCGGCAAGTTCACGATCGCCGGCACCGTCGTCGGCGTCTTCACGATCCAGACCCTCAAGTCCACGATCACCTTCCTCGGGGTGCCGCCGGCGGTCAGCCCGCTGTTCCTCGCCATCGTGGTCGTGATCGTCGTCCTCGTGCAGTCCCCGCGCACGCGGTCCCTCTTCGCCAAGGGAGCCGATGCCGTCCGGGGCGGCACCCGTCGCACCGTGGAGGTGGCCTCGTGAGCGCGATCACCGCAGACCTCGGACGCACCGGCGGCTTCGCCGACACGGTCCAGCGCTTCCGCAGCCGGCACGCCTCGTGGGTGCCCGTCTTCGCGGCAGTCGTCATCCTCGTCGCGATGCTCATCGGGGCGCAGGCGTACTTCGGCAACTTCGTCACCCCGCGCGTGCTGTCGGCGCTGCTGCTCGACAACGCGTACCTGCTGATCCTCGCCGTCGGTATGACCTTCGTCATCCTCACGGGCGGCATCGACCTGTCGGTCGGCGCCGTGATGGCCTTCACCGGGATGCTGGGTGCCAGCATGCTGAGCCAGGGGATGCCGGTGGCCCTCGTCATCCCGGTCATGCTGGTCCTCGGCGCCCTCATGGGTCTGTTCGTCGGCGTGCTCGTGCAGTACTTCGGGGTGCAGCCGTTCATCGCCTCGCTCGCGGCCATGTTCGCGGCGCGCGGTCTCGCGTTCATGGTGAGCCTGTCGTCGATCCGCGTCGAGGAGCCCGCCATCCTGTGGCTGCAGTCGACCCGCATGCAGGGCGGACCGGGCAGCTTCTACCTGACCCCGACCGGCATCCTGGCGCTGCTGGTCGTGCTCGCCGGCATCCTGATCCTGCAGTTCACCCGCTTCGGACGCACGATCTACGCGATCGGCGGCAACGAGCAGTCCGCGCGCCTCATGGGTCTGCCCGTCGTGCGCACGAAGCTGCTCGCGTACGTCATCAGCGGGGTGTGCGCGGGACTCGCGGGCGTCGTCTTCACGGCGTACACCGGGGCCTCCTACCCGTTGAACGGCATCGGTACCGAGCTCGACACCATCGCCGCGGTGGTGATCGGCGGCACGCTGCTCACGGGCGGCAGCGGATTCGTGCTCGGATCGATGATCGGCGTGTTCGTCTACGGCACCATCAAGACGGTCATCTCCTTCCTCGGAGTCGACCAGTCGTGGACCCGCATCACGATCGGTGCACTGCTGCTCGTCTTCGTCGTCGTGCAGCGCCTGCTCGTGGCGCGGACCGCGCGAACGTCGCGGTGACGCTCGGGGGGAGCTCACCGCGGGCATGATGGTCCGTATGGATGCGCGCGAAGCAGCGGTCGCGCCGGTCGTCGAAGTGACCGGCGCGACCGTTCGCTTCGGCTCCGAGACGGTGCTCGACGCCGTCGACTTCCGTCTGCTGCCCGGCGAGGTCCACTCCCTGATGGGTGAGAACGGCGCCGGCAAGTCGACGCTCATCAAGGCGATCACGGGTGCGCTGCGACCGGATGCCGGGACGATCCGCGTCGGCGGCGAGCCAGTGCACTTCGTCTCGCCCGCCGATGCGCTCGCCGCGGGGATCAGCGCCGTTTATCAGGAGATCGACCTGCTGCCGAACCTGTCGGTCGGCGAGAACGTGCTGCTGGGGCGTGAGAGCAGGCGGTTCGGGGCGATCGACTGGCGCGAGACGCACCGCCGCGCAGGCGAGATCCTCGAGGGACTGGGGCTCGACATCGACCCCCGCACGCGACTATCGCGGCACTCCCTGGCGATCCAGCAGCTCGTCGCGATCGCGCGGGCCATCTCGGTCGACGCCCGTGTCGTGGTGCTCGACGAGCCGACCTCGAGCCTCGACCTCGACGAGGTCGCCGAGCTCTTCCGCGTCATCCGCGAACTGACCTCCCGCGGTGTCGCGGTGCTGTTCGTCTCGCACTTCCTCGACCAGGTCTACGAGATCTGCGACCGCATCACGGTGCTCCGCGGCGGCCGGCGCATCGGCGAGTACGTGCCGACCGAGCTCTTGCGCATCGACCTCGTCGAGAAGATGCTCGGACGCGGGGCCGACGAGCTCGACGTCCACCAGCGAGAGGATGCCGCGGCATCCTCTCCCGTCGCCCTCGCCGGACGCGGCCTCGCCTCGGGGACGGGGCTGACCTCGGCGACCCTGGCGATCGGCGAGGGCGAGGTCGTGGGTCTTGCGGGGCTCCTGGGTTCGGGGCGGTCCGAACTGGCGCGCGCGCTGACCGGGGTGGATCGACCGGATGCCGGCGAGATCGAGGTCCGCGGTGCGCCCGCCGTGCTCGCGACGCCGCGACGGGCGATCGGGCAGGGGATCGTCTACTCGTCCGAGAATCGGCGCACCGAGGGGATCATCGGCGAGCTCAGCGTGCAGGACAACATCACCCTCGCGCTGCAGGCCGATCGCGGCATCCTGCACCGGCTCACCCGCGCCCGCCGGCGCGAGCTCGCGGTGAGCTGGATCGAGGCGCTCGACATCCGTCCCGCCGATCCGGACCGGCCGGCGGGGACCCTGTCAGGCGGCAACCAGCAGAAGGTGCTGCTCGCGCGGCTGCTCGCCCTCTCGCCCCGGGTGCTCGTGCTCGACGAGCCGACCCGCGGCATCGACGTCGGCGCGAAGGTCGAGATCCAGCGGCTCGTCGCCGACCTCGCCGACAACGGCCTGTCGGTGCTGTTCATCTCGGCCGAGCTCGAGGAGGTGCTGCGGGTCTCGAACCGGATCGCGATCATGCGCGGGGGCCAACTCGTCGACACGATCCCCGCCGATTCGCTCACCGTCGACTCGCTGCTGGCGCTCGTGGCCCGACCTGAGGACGAGTCGTGAGCGACGAGCGCGGCGCGAAGTCCGCCAACATCTTCGACGTCGCGCGCCTCGCCGGCGTCTCGCACCAGACCGTCTCGCGGGTGCTCAACGACCTGCCGAACGTCCGGCCCGCCACCCGCGCGCGGGTCGAGCAGGCGATGGCGCAGCTGCGCTACAGCCCGTCGCCGGCCGCGCGTGCCCTCGTCACGAAGCGCACCCGCACGATCGGTCTGATCACGCCGGGGACGGCGGACTTCGGGCCCACCTCGATCGCGATGCACTTCAACGTCGCGGCGCGCGTGGAGCGGTACTCCGTCGACTCGGTGACCGCGCCCGACACGGATGCCGCCAGCATCCGCTCGGTCGTCGAAGGGCTCCTCCGGCAGCGCGTCGACGCGATCGTCCTCGTCGTGACCGACCTCGGCGTCCTCGAGGTCGTGCGCGGGCTCGACCTCGGTGTGCCGATGGTCGCCGCCGCCGCGACGCAGCGCCGGCATCCGCAGCTCGTGTCGATCGATCAGTACCGCGGCGCGCGGTCGGCCGTGCGTCACCTCGCCGAGCTGGGGCACCGCCGCATCCTCCACATCGCCGGTCCCGTCCGCAATCCGGATGCCGTCGAGCGCATCCGCGGCTGGCGCGACGAGCTCGCGGCCCGCCAGCTGGCGGTGGTGGAGCCGCGCCACGGCGACTGGACCGCGGCCAGTGGGGCCGAGATCGGGCGGTCGCTGGACCTCGCCCCCGGTGACGCGGTCTTCGCGGGCAACGACCACATGGCGATCGGTCTGCTCTCGGCGCTGCGTGCCCGCGGGCTGCGCGTTCCCGACGACGTCGCCGTCGTGGGGTTCGACGACGTGCCCGAGGCCGCCTACCTGTCGCCGCCGCTCACGACCGTGCGGCAGGACTTCCGTGCCCTCGGCGAGCTCATGATGCAGAAGGTGCTCCTCGCCGTCGAGGAGCCCGACGGACTCACCGAGGACACCCCGCTCCCGACCCACCTGATCGTCCGCGAGTCCTCGCGGCCGGCGGAGTGATCCCGGAGGCCCACCGATGAGCGTCGAGGAACTGATGGCGATCGTCCGCGAGGAGTCCCTCGATGCGCCCGTCCTGTACGGCGTGGGCGACGTGCACATGAACGCGGTGCTGCTCACGCGCACGGATGCGCTGTGGCAGGCGTGGGTGTCGGACGAGCGCGGCGGTGTCATGGGACGCACGCTGCAGACCTTCGACACGGAGTCCGCGGCGCTCGAGTACGTCCTCGTCAAGCTGCGGGAGGTCACTCCGCTGCGCCGCACGCTCGCCGCCTGGCGCAGCTGACGCGCGCGACCGCCCTCGGAATGATCCGGGGGTCAGACCGTGACGGCGGTGCGCGCCCCGCGAGCGCGCAGGCGCCCGACGGCGACGACGATCGTGCCGACGACGACGAAGGTGACGGCGATCCCGGCGACGTAGGCCCAGACACCGCCCCACCCGGCGACCCCGTTCGGGTTCAGGAACGGGTAGGGGTACCAGAACGCGACGCCGCGCACGGGGTCGAGGACGAACGGTCCGCGGATCAGGGTGTAGACAATCCAGACGATCGGGACGGCGAGGATGACGGCGACCGCGCGCCACCGCAATGCGCGGTGCGTGGGGGCGACGAGCAGGTCGATCACGAGGAACAGCGGCGCGACGACGTGGAGGATCTCGTTCGCCCAGGCGACGTGGTCATCGGCCGTGGGCAGCCCGCGCAGCAGCAGGTTGTAGACCACGCCGGTGATCACGAGGTAGGTGGTCGCGCCGGCGAGGGCGACCGCGATGCCCCGGGGTTCGCGGTCTTCGTGGGGCGGACGCATCCAGAACCAGACCACCGCGGCGAGCAGTGCCAGCACGGCGATGAGGTTCGACAGGATCGTGAAGAAGCTGAAGAAGTTCGCGATCGTGGTCGCGACGTCACGGTCGGCGGAGATGGCGGCGCGCACCGTCGTGACGAACTGACCGACGAGGGCGGTCATGATCACGGCGGCCGCGAGGAGCCGGATGGCCGACCACACCGTCGGCCACGTTCGGGTACGCATGACCGAACCCTAGCGCGCGGCCCGGCGATGCGGGCCGCGCGCAACGGGAGAGGTCAGCCCTTGGCGACGGGGACGACGAGGCCGCCCCAGGTCTCGTTCTCGAAGTCCGCGGTCTCCTGCGAGGTCAGCAGCTCGTAGAGCTTCTGCACGCGGGCGTCGTCCTTCAGCTCGGGGCGCGTCGCGAGGACGTTGTAGTACGGGCTGTCCCCGCCCTCGAGCAGGATCGCCTTGTCGCTCGTGAGGCCGGCGGGCAGGGCGAACGAGATGGTGACGAAGGCGGCATCCACATCGGGCAGCGCCTGCGGCAGCGTCGCGTTCTCGATCTCGCGGAACTCGAAGTCCTTCGGGTTGGCGGTGATGCCGCTCAGGTCGACGACGTCGTCGGTGACCTCGATGAGGCCCTCGGATGCCAGCAGCTTCAGCGCGCGTCCCTCGTTGGTCGGGTCGTTGGGGATCGCGATGCTCGCGCCGTCGGCGAGCTCGTCGAGGCTCGACACCTTGTCGGAGTAGAACGCGGCGCTCGGCAGGTAGGCCTCGCCGACGCTCACGAGCTCGCCGCCGGCCTGCTCGTTGAAGGTCTGGAGGAAGGTCGCGTTCTGGAAGAGGTTCGCGTCGATCGACCCGTCGGCCAGCGCGGTGTTGGGCGTGTTGTAGTCGGTGAAGGGCACGAACTCGATGTTCAGCCCCGCCTCCTTGGCGCTGGTCTCGGCGATGTGGTTCAGGATGTCGCCGGCCGGCGTCTGCAGCGCGCCGACCTTGAGCGTGCCGAGGCCGTCGCCGTCGCCCTCACCACCGGCGGAGGGCGTCGAGGCGCAGCCGCTGAGCAGGAGCGCGGTGGCGGCGGCGGTGGCCAGGAGGGCGGAACGGAGGGTGCGGGACATCGTGATGCCTTTCGTCGGTGGTGCGGGGGACCGGCGTCGGGACGGCCGGAGGAGGGAGGGGCGGATCAGACGGTGGATACCGCGGCGACGCTCGCGCTGCGGCGGGTGCTGCGTCGGCCGAGGCGCCGGGCGCCCCAGGCGGCGAGGCTCTGCAGCACCATCACGATCGCGAAGATGATGACGATGACCGCGACGATGTGGATCCAGCTGTACTGCTGATAGCCGTAGCGGATCGCGACGTCGCCGAGTCCGCCGCCGGCGACCGTGCCGACCATCGCCGAGAAGTTGATGATCGAGGTCACGGTGGTCGAGAGGCCGAGGAGGGCGGCGGGGGCCGCTTCGGGCAGCAGGACCTTGGTGACGAGCTGCCACCGGCTCGCCCCGAGCGACGAGGCGACTTCGAGCAGGCCAGGGTCGACCTCTTTCACCGCGATCTCGACCATGCGGGCGAAGAACGGGATGGCGACGGCCGACAGCGGGACGATGGCCGCGGTCGATCCGATGAAGGTGCCCACGAGGGCGCGCGTGACGGGGATGAGGGCGACCATCAGGATGATGAACGGCACCGACCGGCCGAAGTTGACGATGAAGTCGAGCGCCCGGTTGATGGCGACGCCCGCAGCGCGCGACCCGAACGGACGCTCGAGGAACCGGCCCGCCTCGGTGCCGACGAGCACGACGCCGAGCGGCAGCCCGACGACGATCGTGACGAGCAGGGCCACGCCGACCATGTAGAGCGTCTCGCCGGTGGCCTTGAGCAGGACGTCGATCAGCTGCTGGTTCATGCGGCCACCCCCTGGAGGACCTCGATGAGCAGGCCTTGGGCACGGAGGTCCGCGATGACGGCCGCGGCGACGTGGCCGGGCACCTCGAGGCGGGTGCGGCCGGCCTGGGTTCCGGCGATGCGCTCGACGACGGCGCCGAGGATCGACACGTCGGCGTCGTGATCGCGTGCGAGCCGTGCGATGACGGGCCGGTCGGCGGTGCCGCCCGCAAAGGTGATGTCGATGACCGTCGCGTCGGCGGGTACGCCGTCGGGCACGGGTCCGAGCGGGAACAGCTGCGAGGTGAGGCGGGAGCCGGGCGTGCGGATGACGTCGACGAGGCGCCCCTGCTCGACGACGCGGCCCTGCTCGAGGAGTGCGGCCGAGTGGCAGGTGGACTTCACGACGTCCATCTCGTGCGTGATGAGGAGGACCGTGAGTCCGAGCTCCTCGTTGATGCGGCGGTACAGCTCGAGGATCGAGTCCGTCGTCTCGGGGTCGAGGGCGCTGGTCGCCTCGTCCGAGAGCAGCACGCTCGGCCGCGAGGCGAGGGCGCGGGCGATGCCGACGCGCTGCTGCTGACCGCCCGACAGCTCGTGGATCGACGCGTCGCCGCGGTGGCCGAGGCCGACGAGGTCGAGCATCTCCTGCGCGCGGTCGCGACGGGCGGCGCGGGAGCCGCCGTCGAGCTCGAGGGCGAGCTCGACGTTGCCGCGCACGGTGCGGCTGCTGAGCAGGTTGAACCGCTGGAAGACCATGCCGATCCGGCGGCGGGCCGCACGCAGCTCCGTCTCGCCCAGTGCCGTGAGCTCGACGTCGTCCACGGTCACGGTGCCGCGGTCGGGCCGTTCGAGGAGGTTGACGATCCGCGCGAGGGTGCTCTTGCCGGCGCCGCTCTGACCGACGATGCCGAACACCTCGCCGGTGGGGATGGTCAACGAGACGTCGTCCACGGCGGGGACACCGCCGTAGTGCTTCGAGACCCGATCGAGCGCGATCAACGGCCGTCCTCTCGGATGGTGGGGGTGGGGGGAACGATGGCGCGGTGTCCGCGCGCAGTCCCCTCGATGCAACCCAATCCGTGCCGACGACGACAAATCGTGTGACGCCGCGTTGCGGGGAGGATGCCGCGGCTCGGGCCGCGGACCCGGCCCGATAGGATGGGGTGTAACCGTCCGATAACGGGGGAGAGCCCATGCCAGGCATCGTGATCGTCGGCGTTCAATGGGGAGACGAGGGCAAGGGCAAAGCCACCGACCTCCTGGGTGAGCGCACCGACTGGGTCGTCAAGTTCAACGGCGGCAACAACGCCGGCCACACCGTGGTGATCGGCGACGAGAAGTACGCCCTGCACCTGCTGCCCAGCGGCATCCTGTCGCCGGGCGTCAACGCCGTCATCGGCAACGGCGTCGTCATCGACCTCGAGGTGCTCTTCGCCGAGCTCGGCGCCCTGCAGGCCCGCGGCGTCGACGTCTCGCGCCTGAAGGTGAGCGCCAACGCGCACATCATCACGCAGTACCACCGCACGCTCGACAAGGTCACCGAGCGCTTCCTCGGCAAGCGCATGATCGGCACGACCGGTCGCGGCATCGGCCCGACCTACGCCGACAAGATCAACCGCACCGGCATCCGGGTGCAGGACCTGTTCGACGAGAACATCCTGCGCCAGAAGGTCGAGGGCGCCCTCGACCAGAAGAACCACCTGCTGGTGAAGGTCTTCAACCGCCGCGCCATCACCGTCGACGAGGTCGTCGACGACCTGCTCTCGTACGCCGAGCGCGTGCGGCCCATGGTGTGCGACACCGGTCTGCTGCTGAGCGACGCGCTCGATGCCGGCGACGTCGTGGTCTTCGAGGGCGGCCAGGCGACGATGCTCGACATCGACCACGGCACGTACCCGTTCGTCACCTCGTCGTCCGCGACCGCGGGCGGCGCCTCGACCGGATCGGGCGTCGGGCCGAACCGCCTCGACCGCATCGTCGGCATCGTGAAGGCGTACACGACGCGGGTCGGCTCGGGTCCGTTCCCGACCGAGCTGTTCGACGAGGACGGCGACTTCCTGCGCTCGCGCGGGTTCGAGTTCGGCACGACGACCGGCCGGCCGCGCCGCGTCGGCTGGTACGACGCCCCGATCACGCGCTACGCGACGCGGATCAACGGCATCACCGACCTCGTGCTCACCAAGCTCGACATCCTCACGGGCCTGAAGGAGATCCCCGTCTGCGTCGCCTACGACGTCGACGGACAGCGTTTCGACGAGGTGCCGGTCAATCAGACCGACTTCCACCACGCGACGCCGATCCTCGAGAACTTCCCCGGCTGGAGCGAGGACATCTCGACCGCCCGCACCTTCGAGGACCTGCCGCAGACCGCACAGGACTACGTGCTCGCCCTCGAGAAGATGAGCGGCACGCGCATCTCGGTCATCGGCGTCGGGCCCGCGCGTGACGCGGTCATCGTGCGCCACGACCTGCTCGACTGACCCGTGCGGTTCCTGCTCGGCGGGTACTCCGCCGACATGGGCGGGTCGGCGACGGGCATCGGACTGCTGGATGCCGGGAGCGCCGCATCCCCGTTGGCGAGCGGCCCCCTCGGCTTCGGCGGCGACGTCGTCGCGGCCGAGTCGTCGTCGTGGATCGCGCGGCACCCGTCCCTCGACGTCGTCTACGCGACGCTCGAGGGCCGCGGCACCGTTCGCGCCTACCGTCAGACGGGGGAGCGCTCGTTCGCTCCGCTCGGACCCGAGGTGGCCGTGGGCGAGAACCCCTGCCACGTGCTCGCGATCGAGGACGCGCTGATCGTCTCCTGCTACGGCGACGGCGCGGTGGTGCGCGTCGCGCTCGCGGCCGACGGGCGACCCGGGGCCGCCCGCGCGTGGACGGCCGTCGCCGAGGGCGGACCGGCATCCGATCTCACCGCGGCGGCCCGCGCGCTGCGTGCCGCCGCCGGCGCGGAGTACGCCCACCTCATCCCGCACGCCGACGACGAGACGGATGCGGCCACCCCGAGCACCGGTCGGCCGTCGCACGCGCACCAGGCGGCCGTGCTGCCCGGCGGGCTTATCGCGACGACGGACCTCGGCCTCGATCTCGTGCGCTTCTGGCGCGGCGGTCGTGAGGTGCAGCGCCTCGCCCTGCCGACCGGCACCGGCCCGCGCCACCTGCGGGCGCACCCGAGCGGCCATCTGTACGTCGTGACGGAGTACTCGGGCGAGGTGTTCGCGCTCGCGGCGGATGCCGCCGGCGAATGGCGCCTGGTGGGCGGGGCGCAGCTCGGCGCGTTCCCCGGCGACAAGGGAGCGGAACTCGCGATGTCCGCCGACGGCGTCTTCCTCTATGCGGGGCTGCGCGGCAGCGACACGATCGCGACCGTCAAGGTGCGCGGCGGCGGCGAGACCCTGCAGCCGGTCGCGCTCGCCGAGGCGGGCACGGTGTGGCCGCGTCACCACGTCGTCGCGCGCGACACGCTGCTCGTCGCGGGTGAGCGGGCCGACGAGGTCGTCTCGCTCGCGATCGAGGAGCGCACGGGCGTCCCCGGTCGCGTCCG
Organism: Microbacterium oleivorans; assembly: GCF_001644225.1. Lineage (GTDB taxonomy): Bacteria > Actinomycetota > Actinomycetes > Actinomycetales > Microbacteriaceae > Microbacterium > Microbacterium gawkjiense. The sequence continues at coordinate 406,558 of NZ_LSTV01000002.1, forward strand.
GCACCGGACAATAGCACCGTCGCCGACGGCGCTCCTAGCCTTCTCGTCCTGACCTCCGTGCCCGGTAACGTGTCGGGGCGGAGGGGAACATGAGCGCGGGCGGGCAGACGGGCGCGAGCCGGACGGCGATCGCGCGACTGGGCGGTTTCACCGCCTTCGTCTGGATCGCGGGCCTGGTCGTGGCGGGCATCGTCGCCCTCGTCTACGCGGACGAGGGCGGCTTCGACATGGGTCCGGTCGGCGTCGACGAGGACTACGCGCGCGAGCCGTGGACGAGCCCGGACCCGATCGTCGCGGACGACCGCGGCGGCGGGGTGTACGAGGGTTCCGACGGCGCGGTCATCCGTCTCAGCGGTCTCGACGTCGACGCCCCCGTCGTCCTGACGCCCGAGGACTCGACCTACCTCGGCGGTGTCCGGGTCACAGGCCCCGGCGGCCGGATCGTGACCCAGGGCGAATACGGCGAGCCGCCGCGCTTCTTCTCCCTCGCCGACGGCCGCGTCGTCGTGCTCGTCGAGCAGCCCGACGTCGAGCTGTGGGTCGACGGATTCCGCGACGAGACGTGGCGCGCGCGGGTGACCACGGGCGGGCTCGGGTGGACGAACGACGTCGCCTCCGGGTTCGAGTCCGCCGTCTTCACCCACGCCGGCGAGGCGTCGACCGCGCGGTTGAGCGCGCGCGGCGAGGGGAGCATCGCGATCCAGATCGTGACGCCCCACGGCAGCGAGAGGACCTTCGACGGCGAGGCGCCCCTCGACCAATCGATCGCGTGGCCCGACGCGCCGCTCGTCGTCTTCTCGGTCGAGTCCTGGGACGACGTGGGCTGGAAGCTGGAGTTCCCACCGACGCCGTCACCGTCACCGTCACCGTCGCCCGGGGCGACGCCGTGAGTACCGCGGATGCCCGGATCCGGCGCTTCTCGACCGTCACCTGGCTGGCGGGGTCGGCCGTCGCGGTCGTGCTCGCCTTCGTCCTCGTGCCCTTCGTCGGGGTCAACCCGCGGACGGGGGACCTCGTCCTCACCGACCCGAACCGCTACGAGTACGAACCGTGGGACGACCCCGACGCACAGGAGGTGCAGCTCGACGGCGATGAGCTGAGCGGCACGGCCGCGAGCGGCTTCGTGGAGCTGCCGCCGGGCGACGACGTCTGGGTCGTCGGGCCGCTCACGAGCGGCACGGACGACTACCTGAACGTCTACCAGCAGGTCGACGCCGCCGTGGGTCTCGACGACGAACGCCCCGACTACATCGGCCTGGTGAGCGAGAGCCGGAAGATCGCCGTCGTGTCGGCCGCGACGGGCGGCCGGCTCTGGTTCGCGCCGCGCCTCACCGACTGGACCGCGAGCGTGAGTCGAGAGACGCCGACACCCATCGAGGGCGGGTCCGCGACGGGCGACGGTCCGGCGTTGCTGTCGTACGACGGCGACGCGCTGAGTGCCCGCTTCGCCTTCGAGGGGGACGGCTTCTTCACCGTGGATGCCGCCTTCCCGGGCGAGATCATCGACCTCGTGAAGGGCGTCGACGACGTCGACACCCGCGCATCCTGGCCCGCGCAGGGGCGCGTGATCCTGCGGGTCGACACCGACGAGGGCGCCGGGCGATGGACGATCACGCTGGACGAACCGGCATCCGACACACCATGACCACCGAACGAAAGGGACGGACGTGACCTTCGACGCCACGCTGGACGCCGCCTTCAAGGCGCGATTGCCGCTGCTGTACCTCGAGACCGGCGAAGAGGTCCGCGCGATCGCCGCGATCACCGACGCCGCCCACGCGCAGCGCAACCGCCGCGCGGTGTGGACGTGGACTTCGGCGCTCGGGCTCATCGGCCCCGACGGCAAAAGCGTCTCGAACACGACGAACCCCGCCCGCGCGCTGCAGCACGCCGCCGGCGTGACCGACCCGAGCGTGTTCATCTTCTGCGACCTGCACGCCTACTTCGGCGGCGAGCACCGGCAGGGCGATCCGGCGATCGTGCGTACGGTGCGCGAGACTGCCCTCGAGTTCCGCCACGGTGACGTCTCGCGCACGCTCGTCATCACGGCGCCCGTGCGGGTGATTCCGCCCGAGCTCGACGAGCTCACGCACCTGTTCGACTTCCCCCTGCCGACGGCCGACGAGATCCGCGACCTGCTCGACACGATGATCGACAACAACGCCCGCGAGATCCGCGTCGCCGCCGATGACGCGGCCCGCGAGGCTCTCGTCCAGGCGGCGCTCGGACTCACGATGGCCGAAGCCGAGAACGCCTTCGCGCGCGCGATGGTCAACGACGGACGCCTCAGCGCAGACGACATCGGGGTCGTTCTCGACGAGAAGCGCCAGGTGGTGCGCAAGTCCGGGGTGCTGGAGTTCGTCACCGGGAACATCGACCTCGACGACGTCGGCGGTCTGAACAACCTCAAGCGCTGGCTCGAGCGCCGCAACGGATCATGGTTGCCGAGCGCCCACGAGTACGGCCTGCCCGCCCCCAAGGGCGTGCTCATCACGGGTGTGCCGGGCTGCGGCAAGTCGCTGACGGCGAAGGCGACGGCGGCCTCGTGGGGGCTGCCGCTGCTGCGCCTCGACATCGGACGCATCTTCTCGGGTCTCGTCGGCTCGAGCGAGCAGAACCTCCGCACCGCGATCGCGACCGCCGAAGCGGTGGCCCCCTGCATCCTGTGGGTCGACGAGATCGAAAAGGGGTTCTCGAACACGACGGGGCAGGGCGACTCGGGGACGACGGCCCGCGTGTTCGGGACCTTCCTGACGTGGATGCAGGAGAAGCGGCATCCGGTCTTCGTCGTCGCGACGGCCAACAACATCGACGCCCTGCCGCCGGAGTTCATGCGCAAGGGCCGGTTCGACGAGATCTTCTTCGTCGACCTGCCCACGGCCGTCGAGCGCGAGGCGATCTGGTCGCTGCAGCTCGCCGCCCACGCGACGCCCGCGAACGGCCTGCGCGCGGTCGCCGAGGACCGGGGTGCCGTCTCGTCGCTCGTCGCGGCGAGCGAGAACCACTCGGGCGCCGAGATCGAGCAGGCCGTCGTCGCCGCCCTGTACGAGGGGTTCGGTGGCCGCCAGGCGATCACGGCGGACGTCGTGAACCGGGTCGTCGAGACGATGATCCCCCTCGCGGTGACTCAGGCCGAAGAGGTCCAGCGCATCCGCGCCTGGGCCGCGCAGCGCGCCGTCCGCGCGACCGGGGCCGAAGACCTCGATGCGCACGACACCCCCGCGGGCGGGGACGATGCCGACGGCATCCTGTCGTCGCGTCGCGGCGGCCGGACCGTGGACTACTGAGGAGGACCGGGATGAAGAAGCTCGTCGTGCAGCTGCGGGCCGACGGATCGGTCGCGGCCGAGACGTTCGGCATGACCGGGCCCGAGTGCCTCGACTACATCGAGCAGCTCGAAGCGCTGCTCGACGCCGAGACGGCCTCGTCGCAGTTCACCGAGGACTACACGCGGGTCGCCGCCACGGCCGAGGACGAGCTGCGGCAGGAGGACCGGGGCCGATGACCCTCGTCGAATCCCGCGGCGTCGGCGGGCGGGCGAGCCTGCTCGGCACGACGCCGCCCCCGCCTGGGGAGCCGGAGCTGCGCTGGTCGAGGTTCGTGCCCGCGACGGCGGCGGAGGGTCCGGGTGTGCGGGCGGCGGTCTGGGTGCAGGGCTGCGCCGTGCGCTGCCCCGGGTGCTTCAACCCGCACCTCTGGGCGACACGCGGCGCCCGCTTGGGCGATCCGGCCGAACGGGCCGCGGAATGGGTGGATGCCGCCGTCGCGGCCGGCGCGGAGGGGATCACGCTCCTCGGCGGCGAGCCTTTCGACCAGGCCGACGCGCTCGCCGTCGTCGCCGAGGCGTTCCGCGACGCCGGCCTCGGCGTCATGGCATTCTCGGGCTACACGTTCGAGCGGCTGCAGGAGTGGAGCCGGGACCGCCCGGACATCGCGCGCCTGCTCGCGGCGACCGACCTGCTGTGCGACGGGCCCTACCTCGCCGACCTCCCCGACACGCGGCGGCCGTGGATCGGGTCGCGCAACCAGGCGATCCGCGCCCTCACCCCGCGCTACGCGGCCGAGGTCGAGCGGATCGCGCGCGACGGCGGCGGTGACGCCCTCGAAGTGCGCATCGCCGCCGACGGCACCGTCGCCGTGAACGGGTGGGCGACGGATGCGGCGCTCGCCGCCCTGCTGGACGATCTGGGTGTGCGCGGCGACCGCGCGGCATCCCTCAGGAAGGAACCCTCCCGATGAGCATCTCGTTGATCCTCGTCCCCGCCGCCCTCGCCGCCGCGGCCGCCCTCGGCGGCACCGGTGTGCTCGGGGCGGTCGCGCAGAACCGGGACGCGACGACCGAGCCGGGGGCGCCGCCCGCGGCCGTGCCGATCGCGGTGCAGACGCGGATGAAGGATGCGAACCTGCTCGCGGCGGCCCTCGCCGACCTCGGCGCCACCGACGCGTCGCTGGTCGACGGCGAGCTGACCGCGACGATCGACGGGCTCGAGCTCGTGATGTCCCGCACCGAGGGCGACGTCTGGGGCGCGCACCTGTCGCGCCTCGACGGGCACGAGGTGACCGAGGCGGACGCGGCCGAGCTCATGACGCGACTGGATGCCGCCTACGCGCGGCACGTGCAGCAGGCGGTCGCCGAGCGCATCCGCGCCCGCGCCGATCAGGCCGGGTTCGAGCTCGTCTCCGAGACCCGCGACCAGGACGACACCGTCACGATGGTGCTGAACGTGCGGGAGCACGCGTGAGCAGTTCGACGCGCGAAGCGGTGCCCGGCTGGGGCTGGATGCTGGGTGTCAGCGCGTGGCTTCTGCCGGTGTTCTTCGGCCCCGGCTTCGCGTGGATCGGCTTCCTCATCGTCGGCGCCGTCTCGCAGCGGGGGGCCGCGTACGTCGCCGCCCTCGTGAGCGGCGTCCTCGGATTCACGATCGGTGTCGAGGTCTGGGGCGGCTTCACCGACATCGTCGCCGCGATCGTCCATCTCGCCGGCATCGTGGTCGCGCTCGCCCTCAACCCGGCGTGGCTGCGGACCCTGTGGGAGCGTCGCGTCGCGGGGAAGGACAAGAACCGACCCGCCGTGTGGCGGCGCGCGGCGGAGCCCGTCGCGGCGGCATCCGCTCGTCCGACGCGGAGCAGTCGCCGGGGCTCGAAGCGGGCGTCGAAGCCTGCGCCCGAGCGCGAGACGACCCGCACCGCGGAGGCCGTGGGGGCGACGTCGGCGGATCTGCTGCAGCCGCGGGAGGCGGTCGAGCCGGTGGACGTGCAGACCGCGTCCGCGGACGAGCTCGCCGAGCTGCCCGGGATGAACCGGAGCAAGGCGCGCCGGGCCGTGCGGGCGCGGACGAAGGAGGGCGGGTTCGTGTCGCTCGAGCAGTTCGGCGAGACGGCGGGGCTGCAGCCGCACGAGATCGTCCGGCTGCGAGCGGCGGCGACGTGCTCGCCGAGGCCGCGGGGAGAGCGGCGCTTCGGTCGACGCGTCGACCTCTGACACGTTCCCGGTAAACGTTGCATTCCGCCGGGCAAGGGCGGGAGGATCGGGGAATGGCCGCCTCCCCCCTCGAGCCGCTCGACCCGGCATCCCTTCCGCCGCGCGTCGACGTGAGCGACAACTCCGTCGCCCTCGCCGCCGTGCAGGCGGTCATCGACGCCGGCCCGTACGACGCGACGTGGGAATCGCTGCGCGCCTACGAGCCGCCGCTCTGGTACCGCGACGCGAAGTTCGGGATCTTCATCCACTGGGGCATCCCGTCGGTGCCCGCGCAGGGCGAGTGGTACTCGCGGACGATGTACCTCGAGGCCGACCGGGCGTTCGCCCATCACCGCGAGACCTACGGCCCGCACCGCGAGTTCGGGTACAAGGACTTCATCCCCTCGTTCACGATGGACCGGTTCGACCCGGCCGAATGGGCGGAGCTGTTCCGCCGCGCGGGTGCGCAGTTCGTCGTGCCCGTCGCCGAGCACCACGACGGCTTCGCGATGTACGACACCGCCCGTTCGCGGTGGAGTGCGGCGCAGATGGGTCCGCGCCGCGACGTCTTCGGCGACCTGATGACCGCTGTCGACGACACCTGGATGGTGCGTGGCGCCTCGTCGCACCGGGCCGAGCACTGGTTCTTCATGAACGGCGGGATGCGGTTCGACTCCGACGTCCGCGATGCGCGCTTCTCGGACTTCTACGGTCCCGCGCAGCGCGAGGAGACCGCCCCCAACGAGCTGTTCCTCGAGGACTGGTTGCTGCGGACAGTGGAGATCATCGACCGGTACCGGCCGCAGGTGCTGTGGTTCGACTGGTGGCTCGAGCAGCCCGCGTTCGAGCCGTACATCCGGCAGCTCGCGGCGTACTACTACAACCGCGGTCACGAGTGGGGCCGCGGCGTCGTCATCAACTACAAGTGGACGGCGTTCGCCGAGGGGACCGCGGTCTACGACATCGAACGCGGCGCGATGGGCGGCATCCGTCCCGACGTGTGGCAGAACGACAGCTCGGTGGGCAAGACGTCGTGGGGGTGGATCGAGGACCACGACTACAAGAGCCTCGACGACCTGGTCGGCGAACTCGTCGACGTCGTCGCGAAGAACGGCAACCTGCTGCTGAACATCGGGCCGAAGGCCGACGGCACGATCGCCGATCACGAGCGGGAGCTGCTCGAGGGGATCGGCGACTGGCTGACGGTCAACGGCGAGGCGATCTTCGGGTCGCGGCCGTGGCTGATCCCCGGCGAGGGGCCGACCGAGGTGGTCGCAGGGTCGATGATCGACGACGGCTTCGCGCCTTACACGTCCGAGGACGTGCGCTTCACGACGCGCGCCGACGTCACCGGCGACTACGTCTACGCGACCGTGCTGCGGTGGCCCGAGGACGGCGTCGCGACGATCCGCTCGTGGGGTCGGGGGAGCGGCCTGCTGGGTCGGCGCATCCGCGAGCTGACGGTGCTCGGCGCCGGCGCGGCGGCGTGGTCGCAGGACGTCGACGCGCTGCGCGTCACCCTGCCCGAGACGCCGACGTCCGAGGTCGGTGCGGTCGTGAAGGTGTGGCTCGAGCCCGAGCACGTCCCGGCGCGCAAGGACTTCCTGCACGGCTGAGCCGCTGCGCCGCCCGCGATACGCTCGACGCCGGAGGAATGATGACCGACCCGAACGCCCAGCTGCAGACCCTGCGATCCAGCATCGACAACATCGACGCCGCCCTCGTCTTCATGCTCGCCGAGCGATTCCGCTGCACGAAGCAGGTCGGCGTCCTCAAGGCCGAGCACGGGATGCCGGCATCCGATCCCTCCCGTGAGGAGCAGCAGACCGCGCGCCTGCGCCGCCTCGCCCTCGAAGCCGACCTCGACCCCGAGTTCGCTGAGAAGTGGTTCAACTTCGTCGTCGCCGAGGTCATCCGCCACCACACCGAGGCCGCCGAGGAGCGCTGAACCCCAGCTGCGCCGCCGGCGTTCACGGATGCAATGGATCCGGAGCGACACGCCGGTGAATGAACGGATGCCGCGGCGCGCCGCGCGGCATCCGTGGCATCCCGTGACAGCGCGCGTCAGACCGGCCGCACCCGCAACCAGCGGAACCCGTGCGCCGGCAGCTCGAGCCCGCCCGACAGGTCGACATCCTCGCCGGTGACGACGTCGGTGGCGTCGGCCCGGAACCCCGAGAGGGTGTCGGCCTCGACGACGACCGCGTCGTCGCCGACGTTCGCGAGCACGAGCACGACGCCCCCGCCGATGCGCTGGAAGCCGACGACCGACGGATGCGGCGTGTGGAACGGCGTCAGCGGGATGTCCGCGAACTCCGGCGTCCGCCGCCGCGCCTCGATCAGCGCCGTCAGCCGGGCGTGGATGCGGCCCGCCACCGTCGACGGATCGTGGCGCGCCGCGAACGCGGCCGAGTCGGCCGCCGGTCGGTGCACCCACCGGCTGTCGCCCGCGTGGGCGGGGTCGTCGCGGTAGCCGTAGTCGTTCAGCTGTCCCAGCTCGTCACCGAGGTAGAGCAGGGGGATGCCGCCGGTCGACAGCGCGAGCGCATGCGCGAGGATGACGCGATCCTCGCCGCCGGGGTCGCCCGCCTCGACGCCGGCGAGCGACGCCGTCGTCCCGGTCACCCGGGCGTCGCCGGTCTTCGGGTTCTCCTGGAAGGGCACCCCGCGCGAGAACGTGCCGGGGAAGCGGCCCACGTAGAAGTCGTTGAGGAACCGGCGGTGGGAATAGCCGTCGATGCCGAGGGCCGCGGCATCCTCGTCGGCGAAGGTCCAGCCGATGTCGTCGTGACTGCGGACGTAGTTCACCCACGCGGTGCCGGCGGGCAGGGCGTGACGCTCGTCCAGCGCCTTCTGCAGGAGGCGGCCGTCGCGGGTCGCGAGCGCTTCCCACCCGAGGGCCATCTGCAGCGGGTTGTACGAGAGCTGGCACTCGTCGGTCGAGATGTAGGTGATGACCTCGTCGGGGTGCACGATCGCCTCGGACTTGAACAGCACCGACGGAGCGCCCAGCGACAGCACCTGGTTGAAGGCGCGCAGCAGCAGGTGAGCCTCGGGCAGCGACTCGCACGTCGTGCCGAGCCGCTTCCAGATGAAGGCGACGGCATCCATCCGCAGCACCTCGACGCCCTGGTTCGCGAGGAACAGCATCTCGCCCGCCATCGCGCGGAACACCGCCGGGTTCGCATAGTTGAGGTCCCACTGGAAGTGGTAGAACGTCGCCCAGATCCACCGCCCGTCATCGAGCTGCACGAACGCCCCCGGGTGGTCGTCGGGGAAGATCTCGCGGACGGTCTCCTCGTACCGGTCGGGCATCGTCCGGTCGGGGAAGATCAGGTAGAAGTCCTCGTACCCCGGCTCGCCCGCGACCGCCTTCTGCGCCCACTCGTGCTCGTTGCTCGTGTGATTGAAGATGAAGTCGACGACGAGCGAGATCCCGGCCTCGCGCAGGTCGGCGGCGAGCTCGGCGAGGTCGTCCATCGTGCCGAGCTTCTCGTCGACGGCGCGGTAGCTCGACACCGCGTACCCGCCGTCGTTGTTGCCTTCGGGCGAGGCGAACAGCGGCATGAGGTGCAGATAGGTGAGCCCGAGTTCGCGGAAGTAGGGGATGCGATCCCGGATGCCGCGGAGCGACCCCGCGTACCGGTCGACGTAGCAGACACCGCCCAGCATCCGCTCCGACAGGTACCACTCCGGGTCGGCCGTGCGCCGGCGGTCGAGCGCCTTCAGGTCGTCGGGCCGGTCGCGCCAGCTCGCGGCGGCCGATGCGACGACGGCGGCCAGCGCCTCGCGGCCGTCCTCGCGCTCGCCGTAGAGCTGCAGGAACAGGTCGTGCAGCACGGGCAGGGACTCCTGCAGGCGGGCGTCGAAGGCCGCATCCGGTCCGCCGAGTTCGGCCCTGACCGCAGCCCTCGCGGCCTCGAAGTCGGTCGTCGGATCGGGGCTCAGACGTGCCATGGTGCTCCCAGCGTCGGGTCGGTGTTCCGCATCGTAGCGCGGCCGGGGACCGCGAGTGCGATCCCCGGCCGCGCCGGTCACGAGGGCTCCGTCACGCGATGGCGCGTCGCAGCATCCCGTACGAGAGGGCGGCCAGCAGGGCGCCGACCAGCACCATCCCACCGGTCACCGCGATGGGCGTCAGCGAGCCGAAGAAGGCGAACAGATCGCCCCACGCCCGCAGCTGCCCCACGAGCCACATCGCACCGATGAGCACGAAGCCCAGCGAGACGAGCACGACCGTGAGGACGAGGTTGCCCCAGCGCTTGTAGACGGTCGCCGCGCAGAACCCGACGACGAAGAACAGCATCGCGAGCCCGAAGAAGAACAGTCCCGCGACGACGGGGCCCTGCGACCAGACCCACGGCAGGTAGAACATGTAGCCGCCGAGGCCCCAGCCGTCCGTCGCCTGCTCGATGAGCCCGCCCACGATGAAGAGGGCGGCGAGCACGAACGACGTCAGGGCGGCGGTCAGCAGGGTGCCGAGGTAGAACTCGCGCCGGGTGACGCTCATGGCCTGCGAGAACGGGAACGTCAGGGTGAGGGCCTGCACGCCGACGACGCCGAAGTACCACAGCGGTGCCTGCGCGCCGCCGCCGAACATCTGCGCGTCGGCGCCGCTGCTCGAGATGAGCCCGAAGATCGCGAGACTGATGAGGAGCGTGCCGCCGAGGATGATCAACGGCACCCAAATGTAGGTGGCGCGGTTGACGAGCTGCATGCGCACGACGTTGAGGGTGCGGTTCATCGGAGTGCTCCTTCGTCGGTGGTGGCGGCGTTCTGGGTCTGCCGCACGATGAGCTGCTGCAGTGAGACGGGGGTGACGTCGAGACCGGATGCCGCCAGTTCGGCGCGGTCCGCAGCGGTCAGCTCGCCGATAACCGTGGCGCTCGTGACGCGGCCGAGGGTCTCGCGGTGGATTACCTCGCGGCCGGCGACGAACGCCTCGACGGCCGCGGAATCGCCGACGACCGTGGCGGCCCGGCCGCGCACGGACTCGGTGTCCTCGTCCATCACGATCCGGCCGCCGTCGATCACGATGACCTTCTCGAGCAGGTTCGAGACCTCGTCGATCAGGTGGCTCGACAGGATGATGGTGCGCGGGTGCTCCGCGTAGTCCTCGAGCAGCCGGTCGTAGAAGATCTGGCGGGCGACGGCATCCAATCCCAGGTACGGCTCGTCGAAGAAGGTGACCTCAGCGCGGGCCGCGATGCCGATGATGACCCCCACGGCCGAGAGCTGACCGCGGGACAGCTTCTTGATGCGCGTCTTCACGGGCAGCCGGAACTCGCGGATGAGCTTGTCCGCGAGCGCCTGGTCCCAGTGCGGGTAGAACAGCCGCGCGATGCGGAACGCGTGCAGCGGTGTCGCGTCGTCGGGGTACTTCTGGCTCTCCCGCACGAAGCACATGCGGCTGAGCACGGCCGCGTTCTCGTAGGGCGACTCGCCGAACACGCGGACCTCGCCCGCGGTCGGGAAGTTCTGCGCCGTGAGGATCGACATGACGGTGGTCTTTCCGGCGCCGTTGCGGCCGAGGAGCCCGTAGATCGAGTCGCGCTCGATGGTGAACGAGATGTCGTCCACGGCGGTGGTGTCGCGGTAACGCTTGGTGAGGTTCTTCACCTCGATGACGGCGGTCATCGTGCGGTTCCTTTCGTTCCGGATGCGGTGGCGCGCTCCGCCAGCAGGCGCGCGAGGTCGTCGGGGCCGAGGCCGAGCTTGCGGGCTTCGGCGATCAGCGGGTCGAGGTAGCGGTCGGCGAAGGCCGAGCGCCGCTCGGTGAGCAGGAGCTCGCGCGCACCGTCGGCGACGAACATGCCGATGCCGCGTCGCTTGACCAGCACACCCTTGTCCGTGAGCATCGTGATCCCCTTCGCCGCGGTGGCCGGGTTGATGCGATGGAAGGCGGCGAGCTCGTTCGTCGACGGGGCCTGGTCCTGTTCGGACAGGCTGCCGTCGATGATCGAGTCCTCGATGCTCTCCGCGATCTGCAGGAAGAGCGGGCGTCCTTCATCGACCATTCCGACTCCGCGTTGTTCGTTGGTTAGTTACATAAGTAGGTAACCACTGAACCCGAGGAGTGTCAAGAGGGCCGTGCGGCCGGAATCAGACGGAGCGGACCGCCTGCCCGAGGCGGCGGACGATCTGCTCGAGGATCGGCCTTGGCGTCGCGAAGATCAGGCGGGTGAAGCCCGTGCCGGCCACGCCGCACATCGACCCCTCGGTGAGGGTGACGCCGGCCTCGCGGGTGAAGAAGTCCGCGGGGCGGTCGCCGAGCCCGACGGCGCGGAAGTCGATCCAGCCGACGTACGTTCCCTCGGGCTTCGGCATCCAGGCGCCGGGGATTTCCTCGGCGAGCAGGTCGAGGAGGGTGTCGCGGTTCTGTTCGACGTAGGGCACGAGGTCGGCGAGCCACGGGTCGCCCTCGCGGTAGGCCGTCGCATTCGCGATGGCGCCGAGGTTGCTGGTGCCGTGGCCGGCGAAGGGGCCGAGCTTCTCCCAGGTCTCGCGGTCGGCGTCGCTCGTGAGCACGAGCTGCGCGCACTTGAGCCCCGGCAGGTTCCACGCCTTCGACGCGCTCATCGCCGTGATCGTGTGCTGCGCCGCGGCGGGGGAGACCGTCGCGTAAGGGGTGTGGGTGGCGCCGCCGTAGACGAGGGGCGCCCAGATCTCGTCCGAGAACACGCGGCCGCCGTTGCGCTCGACGACCTCGGAGATCGCGACGAGCTCGTCCCGCGAGAACACGCGCCCCACCGGGTTGTAGGGGTTGCAGAGCAGAAGGAGGCCACCGCCGTCGTCGAAGGCGCGCTGCAGCGCGTCGAGGTCGAACTCGTACCGACCGTCGCGGACGGCGAGCGGCACCTCGATGACCTCGCGTCCGCGCATCGGCGGCACGAAGAGGAACGGCATGTACGAGGGCGTCGGCACGATGACCTTCGACCCGGCGGCCGAACAGTGCTCCATCGCGAGCTCGAGACCCATGATGACGTCGGGGATCGGCTGCACGTCGGACGCCGCCACCTGCCACCCGTACCGCCGCGCGACGAACTCGGCGGTCGCCTCCGAGAGGTCCGCCGAGATCCCCCGCGGCATGTAGCCGAACGACCCGGCATCCACCGCGCGGTGCAGGGCGGCCGTGATCGTCGGGTCGATGCCGAAGTCCATCTCGGCGACGAACGCGCCGAGCGTCCCGTCATCCGCCGACCACTTGGTGGCCCCCGTCGAGCGCAACTGCTCGATGGTCGTGCCGTCGATCCGTCGTGCGAACTCGCTCATGGCGCTCCTCTTCTCGGGCTCCCCTGATTCTGGCGGATCCCCGACGCCGTGTCGCCGCCCCGGCGCGCGCGTGATACCGACCGTCGGCGATTCATGCAACCCGATGGATCGATTTGATCCCGGTCAACGATCTTCGTTAGCGTCGAGGCGGGCCCTGTGCCCTCGACGACCAGTCCGCGGCCGCTCGAACCGACATCCCGTGGTGTCGGCGACGGGCGGGCGTATGGTCGGCGGTCTGGACGACGAGCCCGATGTTCGTCGTCGGAGCGCTGCACTCGAGTGACGTTTTCGCTCGTGCGGATGCCGGTGATCGCCACCCGGGCGCTACCTATGCGGACGCGTGCGCGCCCGCCGAGGGAAGCACGTGACAACTGCCGCTGTCGAAGCGAAGAACCTGTTCAAAGTCTTCGGACGCAATCCCGCCCAGGCCGTCAAGCGCCTGCAGGCGGGAGAACGCCGGGACGCCGTCCGCGATGCGGGTACCGCCGCCGTGATCGACGCGAGCTTCCGCGTCGAGAAGGGCGAGATCTTCGTGATCATGGGCCTGTCGGGGTCGGGCAAGTCCACCATCATCCGCATGCTCAACGGCCTGCACGACGCGACCGGCGGGGAGGTGCTGGTCCACGGCGAGCCGATCACCGGCATCCCGGCGGCGAAGCTCCGCGGCATCCGTCGTGAGCGCATCGCGATGGTCTTCCAGCACTTCGCCCTGCTGCCGCACCGCACCGTCGCCGCCAACGTCGCCTACCCGCTCGAGCTGCAGGGCGTCGGCAAGGCCGAGCGCCTCGCGAAGGCCGAGGAGATCCTCGCGCTCGTCGGCCTCGAGGGCTGGGGCGACAAGCTGCCGTCGGCGCTGTCGGGCGGCATGCAGCAGCGCGTCGGCATCGCCCGCGCGCTCGCCGCCGACACCGACATCCTGCTGATGGATGAGGCGTTCAGCGCGCTCGACCCGCTGATCCGCCGCGAGATGCAGGAGCAGCTGCTCGAACTTCAGCAGACCCTGCAGAAGACGATCATCTTCATCACGCACGACCTGAACGAGGCCATGTTCCTCGGTGACCGGATCGCGGTCATGCGCGACGGGCGCATCGTGCAGATCGGCACCCCCGAGGACATCCTCACCGACCCCGCCAACGACTACGTCGAGCAGTTCGTGCAGGACGTCGACCGTGCGCGCGTGCTCACGGCGGCGAACGTCATGGAGCGTCCCGGCTCGGTCTCGGTGACCGTGGCCGCCGGTCCCCGCACGGCGCTGCGCACCATGCGCGACGCCCGCATGGCCGCCGTCTACGTGACCGACCGCAGCCGCAAGCTCCTCGGCATGATCACCGACCGCGACGCGCTCAAGCTCGTCCGCCGCGGCGAGACGACCATCTCGTCGCTGCTGCGCCCCGTGCCGCAGGCGGTGGGCCGCGACGACGTCCTCATGGACCTGTTCGTCCCCGCCGCCGAGTCGCCGCTGCCGTTGGCGGTGACGGATGCCGAGGGTCGCCTCGTCGGCGTCATCCCGCGCATCACGCTGCTCACCGCCCTCGGCCCCTCGACGACCGAGACCACCGAGATCCCCGTCATCCTCGACCCGGTCCCGGGCTCGGTCATCGACGAGGCCCTCGCCGACGAAGGCTCGGCCGTCGAGAAGGAGGAGGTGCGCTGATGGGCGGGTTCCGCATCCCCCTCGGCGAGTGGGCCGAAGCCGGCGTCGCCTGGATCCGCGACACCCTCGGGTGGCTGCTGTCGGGCGTCTCGGCGATCGTCGGCTGGTTCGTCGACACGCTCGCGAACGGACTGCTGTCGCTGCCGATCGTGGTCGTGATCGCTCTGTTCGCGGCGCTCGCCTGGCTGCTGCGCTCCTGGCGCTTCGCCCTGGTCACCGTGATCGGCTTCGTCCTCATCCTGGGTGTCGGCCAGTGGGTGACCTCGATGCAGACGCTCGCGCTCGTCCTCGTCGCCGCGATCATCGCCGTCGTCATCGCAGTGCCCCTCGGCATCGCGGCTGCGCGCAACGACACCTTCAGTGCGGTGCTCCGCCCCGTGCTCGACCTCATGCAGAGCATGCCGGCGTTCGTCTACCTGATCCCGGCGATCGTGTTCTTCAGCATCGGCGTCGTGCCGGGTGTCGTCGCGACGGTCATCTTCGCGCTGCCTCCGGGCGTGCGCCTCACCGAGCTCGGCATCCGCGGCGTCGACAGCGAGACGGTCGAGGCCGGCCACGCCTTCGGCGCGACGCCGGGGCAGATCCTCCGCGGCGTGCAGCTGCCGCTCGCGATGCCGAGCATCATGGCGGGCGTCAACCAGCTGATCATGCTGGCCCTGTCGATGGCCGTCATCGCCGGGATCGCCGGCGCCGACGGACTCGGCAAGGAGATCGTCCAGGCCATGTCGACCGTCGACATCGCGAAGGGCGTCGAGGCCGGCCTCAGCGTCGTCATCCTCGCCGTCTACCTCGACCGCCTCACCGGCGCGCTCGGCGACCTGAAGGGCCAGCGCGGCTCGCTGCTCGGCGCCCTCGCCCGCCGTCGCGCCCCGAAGGACGCGCGCGTCGCGACCCCGGCCCCGGCTCAGGAGCCCGTCGCCGTCTGACCCCACCCCGACCTGCACGATACGGAACCAGCAATCACATACGGAAGGCACTCATGAACAAGCGACACCTGACCGGCATCCTCGCGATCGGAGCCGCGGCATCCCTCACCCTCGCGGGCTGCGCGACCGGCAACGACGTCGCCGGCGGCACGAACGGCGGCGGCTCGAACAGCGGCGAGGAGAGTCTCGGCACGATCACCCTCGGCTACCTGCCCTCGTGGACCGACGGCCTCAGCACGGCGTACCTGCTCGAGGACCAGCTCGAGAAGATCGGCTACACGGTCGAGATGCAGGAGCTCACCGAGGCGGGTCCCCTCTACGCAGGCCTCGCGCAGGGCGACGTCGACATCTACCCGTCGGCCTGGCCCGAGCTGACCCACAAGTCCTACATGGACCAGTACGGCGACAAGATCGAGGACCTCGGCGAGTACTACGGCGGCGCGCAGCTGACGATCGCCGTCCCCGAGTACGTCGACATCGACTCGATCGAGGACCTCGAGGCGAACGCCGACCGCTTCGGTGGCAAGATCTACGGCATCGAGCCCGGTGCGGGCCTGACGAAGCAGACGCAGGAGTCGATGATCCCCGCGTACGGTCTCGACGACAGCTACCAGCTCGTGACCTCGTCGACCGCGGCGATGCTCACCGAGCTCGACAGTGCCGAGGCGGCGCAGCGCGACATCGTCGTGACGTCGTGGCGGCCGTTCTGGGCCAACGACCGGTACGGCCTGAAGGACCTCGAAGACCCGAAGGGTGCGATGGGCGAGGCCGAGGCGCTGCACTTCCTCGGCACGGACGGCTTCGCCGAGGAGTACCCCGAGGCGGCGGAGCTCATCAAGGGCATCGCCCTCGACGACGAGCAGTACGCCTCGCTCGAGGACATGGTCGTGAACGAGTACGGCGAGGGCAAGGAGGCCGAGGCGATCGACGCGTGGCTCGAAGAGAACCCCGACGCCTACGACACGATCGTCACCGACTGACCGTCGGCGACGTCAGGGGGATCCGGCTGCGGCCGGGTCCCCTTCGTCGTTCGGACGCTGCGTCAGCGGCTGAGCGACCTTGTTCTCGAGCACCTCGACCGCCTCGTCCGACAGGGCGATGAGCCCGTCGATCTCCTCGCGCACGCGCTGGTAGGCGAGGTGGCGCTCGGCGGGGGTGGCGGCCTCGTCGGTCGCGACGGCGAGCATGCGGGATGCCGTGGCGAGCCGCTTGCGCTCGGCGTCGGTCAATCCGGAGTCGCGCACCCGACGGGCCTCGCGCTCGGCGAGGTCGAAGGCGACCTCGAAGTCGGTGACGGCCTTGCGGTACTCGCGCACCTGGTCGGCGGACGGCTTCGACCCGTCGGCCGGTCGCGCGCGGTCGGCGACCTTCTTGGCGCGCAGAAACCCGGCGGTGAGCGGGTCGCGGCCGTCGCTCATCGACGGGAAGGCGATGAGCTTGGCGACGTCGAGCTCGTAGTCCAGCCAGCGATGCGTGACCTCGTCGTGCACGGCGCGCAGGTCGTCGAGCTGATCGGCGAGGGACTGCGACGGCGCCTCGACTTCGGCTGCGGAGGCCGAGCCGATGCCGCGCTTGGCGGCGGCACGGGCGGCGGTGAGCTCGGCTTTCGCCCTCATGATCTCCAGGCGCTGCTTGTGCCGACGCTTCGAGGCGGACGCCCACGAGCCGCTGGCGGCCGAGGCGAGTCCGAAGAGCGGGAACACGAGCCACCAGTAGTTGCCGGCGAAGGCCCAGAATCCGTCCACCCGCTACACCTTACGTGCGGGGACGATCGTCACGACCGCCGCGGCGCGACCGGTAGGCGTCGAGAGCGGATGCCGCGCCCTCCGCCGCGCGCGTGATGCCGTCGACCGAGCGGGCGATCGCCTCACCGGCGATGACCGTCCACACGGGCGCCGCGGGTCCGTCCGCCGGGGCGTCGTCGGGGCGGTGCCCGGCGCGGCGCCACGCCTCCTGCTCGGCGGCGGTGAAAGCGCGGCCCACCTCGTCGACAGCGGACCGGTAGGCGGTGAACTGCTCGGGGGTGAGCTTCGCGGTGGGGGATGCCGGGCGCAGCTCGCGGGCGGCGCCCTCGAGGCGCAGGAACTCGGCCGTCGCGGGGACCCGCACGTCGCTCATCGCGGGGAAGGCGAGGCGGCGGGCGGCATCCGTCTCGTACTCCATCCAGCGCGCGGCGATCGCGTCGTGGGCGGCCATGAGGCGCGCGAGCGGGAGGTGCTTCGGGTCGGTGCCGCGGGCGGGGACGGCGGCGCGCTCGGCGCTCACCCGGGCACGGGCGACGCGGATCGTCGCGGTCGCGGCGGCCTTCGCGCGCTGAGCGGTCTCGAGCGCGCGGCGCGCGGCGCGCACGTCGTCGGGGCGGGCGCGGCCGGCGGCACGCTCGGCTTCGGCGCGGACGAGCTCGGCCTGCGCGACGCGCGCCGCGGCGCGGGCGCCGACCGCGTCGGAGCGCGCCTGCTGCAGTTCGCGCTGCGCCGCGGTCAGGCCGAGGCGCCGCGCACGGGTGGTGCGCCCGCGTCGCACGCCGAGTACGCTGGCCGCGCCGGCGCCGACCGCGGCGGGCGCGACCCACCAGAACTCCGCCACCGCGGCCCCGATCGCGACGACCCAGAGCTGCATGCCGCCATGCTAGCCGCGACCGGTGGGCGCGCTCTCAGGTCGCGCTCAGCGCACGCGGCGTGCACCCGAGAACCGGGTGACCACCCCGGGGTGTCGGGCCGGCATCGCGAGCACCGAGTCGGGTACGCGATCCGCGAGGTCGGGGAACCCGGCATCCGCCAGCAGGCCGTCGTCGAGACGGTCGACCGTCGCGCGGACGAGCGGCCACGGCTCGTGCTCGTTCGCGGCCCAGATCGTCCGGCCGAGGTGCCGTTCGTGGAAGCCCCAGCGCGCCGTGAGGAAGCGGCTCAGCTCGTCGTCGACGGCCTCGGTTCCGGGGGTGACGCGGATGCGGGTGCGCACCCGATCCCCGAATCCCGGATGCCGCCGCGACGCGTACTCGATCGCGTCGCCGTCCGTGCTCGTCGCCGCCTTCGCCCAGCGGTAGGGGAGCCCGAACGCGGCGCGCGCGCCGAGGACCGGCAGGAGGTGCTCGGCCTCGAGCGTCTGGAAGACGACGCCGCGGCGACCGTCGGCATCCCGCGCGTACGTCCGGACGTTGATCTCGACGAAGCGGCCGACGAAGGGAACCGGCGGCATCGGCAGGAACCGGAACTCGCTGAGCACGAACGGGATCAGCCCGACCCACGCCGACCCGTCGAACACGTCGGGTTCGGTTCCCGGCGGCAGGAGCGGCGCGACCTGCGACGGATCGACGCGCCAGTGTAGGAAGCACGCGCCGCTCCAGCGCTGCTGCAGCACCGCACGCCCGGGAAGAGCGGGAGCGGTGGCGTCCATGACCCGGGTCAGCCGAACAGGAGCGTGAGCACGGTCGCGCCGCCGCCCACGAGCACCATCGAGATGATCACGGTCCACGCGATCACCTTCGTGCGGGCGCGCTTGCGCCCGACGAACTCGGCGTACTCCGGGTCGTCGCTCACGCGGGGACCTCGTCGACGATCGGGCCGAAGGCGGCGGGCAGCGTCGCCTTCGCGACGCGTCGCAGCTCGGGCACCGGGATCGAGAAGACGTCCTGGACCTCGAGGGACGACTGCTCGCCCTCGGGGGCCGAGTCGGTGACGCCGATGCGCAGCACGGGGTAACCGCGGCCCTCGCACAGGCCGCGGAACTTCACGTCCTCCTCGCGCGGGACCGAGACGATGACGCGGCCGGTCGACTCGCTGAAGAGGGCGGTCGCGGCATCCACCCCGTCGCGCTCCATGATCTCGCGCAGCCACACGCGGGCACCGACGCCGAACCGGGTCGTCGCCTCGGCGAGGGCCTGCGCCAGGCCGCCGGCCGAGAGGTCGTGCGCGCTCGAGACGAGCATCTCGTCGCGCGCGGCCTGCAGCAGGCCCGCGAGCGTCTTCTCGCCGGCGAGGTCGACCTTCGGCGGACGACCGCCGAGGTGACCGTGGACGGTGTCGGCCCAGGCCGAGCCGTCGAGCTCGGTGGAGGTGGTGCCGAGCAGGTAGATGTTCTCGCCGGCATCCTGCCAGCCGCTCGGGATGCGGCGGGCGACGTCGTCGATGATGCCCAGCACGCCGACGACGGGGGTCGGGAAGATGGGCTGGTCGCCGGTCTGGTTGTAGAAGCTGACGTTGCCGCCCGTGACGGGGACGCCGAGCTCGAAGCACGCGTCGGCGAGGCCGTCGACGGCCTGCCCGAATTGCCACATGACCTCGGGGTTCTCGGGGCTGCCGAAGTTGAGGCAGTCGGTGACCGCGGTGGGCTGGGCGCCGGTGACGGCGACGTTGCGGTACGCCTCGGCGAGGGCGAGCTGCGCACCCGCGTACGGGTCGAGCTGGCAGTAGCGGCCGTTGCAGTCGGTGGCGATCGCGAAGCCGAGGCCGGACTCCTCGTCGACGCGGATCATGCCGGCGTCGTCGGGGAAGCTGAGGGCCGTGTTGCCCATGACGTAGTAGTCGTACTGGTTGGTGACCCACGACGTGTCGGCGAGGTTGGGGCTGCCGAGCAGCTGCAGGAACTGCGTGCGCAGGACCTCGGGGTCGTCGCTGCGCTCGAGCGCGGCGGCCGAGTCGTCGCGCAGCGCGTCGATCCAGGTCGGGTAGGCGACGGGACGCTCGTAGACGGGGCCGTCGACGGCGACGGTCGAGGGGTCGACGTCGACGATCTGCTCGCCGTGCCAGAAGATCTGCAGGCGGCCGTCACCGGTGACCTCGCCGAGGACGCTCGTCTCGACATCCCACTTCTGTACGACCGCGAGGAACGCGTCGAGCTTCTCGGGAGCGACGATCGCCATCATGCGCTCCTGGCTCTCGCTCATGAGGATCTCCTCGGGCGTGAGCGAGGGGTCGCGCAGCAGGACCTTCTCGAGGTCGACGCGCATACCCGAACCGCCGTTGGCGGCCAGCTCGCTCGTCGCGCACGAGATGCCCGCGGCGCCGAGGTCCTGGATCGCCTCGACCAGCTCGCCCTGGTACAGCTCGAGGCAGCACTCGATGAGCACCTTCTCGGCGAACGGGTCGCCGACCTGCACGGCGGGACGCTTGGTGGGGCCGCCGTCGGCGAACGTGTCGGATGCCAGGATCGACGCGCCGCCGATGCCGTCGCCGCCCGTGCGGGCGCCGAACAGGACGACCTTGTTGCCGGCGCCGGTGGCGTTGGCGAGCTTGATGTCCTCATGGCGGAGGACGCCGACCGCGAGCGCGTTGACGAGCGGGTTGCCCTGGTAGACCTTGTCGAAGACGGTCTCGCCGCCGATGTTGGGCAGGCCGAGGCAGTTGGCGTAGAAGCTGATGCCGCTGACGACGCCGTGCACGACGCGGGCGGTGTCAGGGTCGTCGATGTCGCCGAAGCGCAGCTGGTCCATGACGGCGACGGGGCGCGCGCCCATCGAGATGATGTCGCGGACGATGCCGCCGACGCCCGTCGCGGCGCCCTGGAACGGCTCGATGTAGCTCGGGTGGTTGTGGGACTCGACCTTGAAGGTGACGGCCCAGCCCTCGCCCACGTCGACGACGCCGGCGTTCTGGCCCATGCCGACCATGAGCCGTTCCTTCATCTCGTCTGAGACCTTCTGGCCGAAGCGGCGCAGGTAGATCTTCGAGGACTTGTAGGAGCAGTGCTCGCTCCACATGACGGAGTACATCGCCAGCTCGCCCGAGGTGGGGCGGCGGCCGAGGATCTCGCGGATCTTGTCGTACTCGTCAGGCTTGAGGCCGAGCGCCGCGTACGGCTGCTCCTTCTCCGGCGTGGCGACGGCGTTCTGGACAGTGTCTGCGACGGGGGTGCTCACGCGGCTGGGCTCCAAGACTCGGGATGCCGGGGGACGCCCCCATCCTATCGGCGGGGCACCCGCATCCCGTCGTGTACAGGTCGGGCCCGTAGCGATACGCTGACGCCGTCAGCTCGGCGCACTCCTGGGGGAACACATGTCGACAGCACCGCGTCGAGGGCGCCTCATCACGACGGCCGGCGTCGGCGTCATCCTGCTCGCGGCGACACCGATGCTCGCGGGATGCTCCGAGGTGGTGTTCGCGGTCGCCCGCGGGATGGTGCAGGCGGAGAAGGGCCCGACCGCAGCACCGGAGGACGATGACCCGGCGTCGCACCTGCAGGTCAGCGTGAGCGGGCTCGAGGTGGGGGACTGCTTCGACGAGCCCGAACCGGACGAGTCGACCCCCGAGTGGAGCTCGGCGGTCTATCCGGTGTCGTGCGACGACCCGCACATGTTCGAGCTGTACGCCGACACCAACATCCCGGAGTCGCTGTTGCCCGCGGGCGAGTACCCCGGCGACGAGGCGGTCTGGGACGCTGCCGACTCGGTCTGCTACTCGGCGTTCGAGGATTACGTCGGCGAGGCCTACGAGGACTCGTTCCTCGAGTTCTGGTCGTACACCCCGACCGAGGCGTCGTGGAAGTACGACGATCGTCGGGTGCTCTGCGTCGTCTTCGACGAGGACGGGATGCTCACCGGCAGCGCCGAGGGCAGCGGGGCGGAGTCGTCCTAGTCCTCAGCGCCGGGCTCGTCCGTCTCGCTCGGGTCGGAGTCGATGACGCCGATGCCGACGGCGTGGTGGCTGGGTTCCTCGTCCTGCTGCGGCGGTGCCTTCGGCTCTTCGCCGGGCTCCTTGGCGACGCTGGGCTCCTCGAGCTCGTCGGTGTCGGGCATCTCCTCGGGGTCGGCGTGCTCGGTGCCTTCGTGCTCGGTGCCCTCGTGCTCGGTGCCTTCGTTGTCGGCCATGGCGGCTCCTTCCGTTGATCCCACTGTGCGGGTGGGATGCCGCGGTTGCGACGGTCTTGACGGCTCTCGCGTCGGTGGGTAGGCCTACGCTGATCGGATGGATCCGATCGAGCGGCTGCGGGAACGTGAGCGTGCGTTGCGCGCGCAGCTCGCCCGGCTCGAGGCGGATGATGCGGCGCTGCGGGTCGACCGGTCGGACGCGACGGCGGACGACGAGCACGACCCCGAGGGCTCGACGCTGTCGGGTGAGTGGCAGCGTGTCGACGCCTTGCGGGCCTCGACGCGGGACGAGTTGACGCAGGTGGCGACGGCGTTGGCGCGCGTGGATGCGGGGACCTACGGCGTCTGCGAACGGTGCGGACGACCGATCCCCGAGGCGCGGCTCGAGGTGCGCCCGCAGGCGACGATGTGCGTCGCGTGCGCGTCGATCGGCTGAGGACGGCCGCGTTCGCTGGTCGGCGCATCGCGGGGTTCCGTGGGTTCGCGGGCACGCGGGTCTCGAGCCGTCGCGCCGGCATGCGGGTCTTGAGCTACCGTGACGGCGTGCGGATCTTGCTGCATCGCCGCGCGGTAGGCCTGACGAACCGATCCGAACCGAACCGGAGCTCGTTGCGTGTCCGCTGCCGCGACAGGGCGCGTCGGTGGTCACGTCAGAAGGGTGCGGGTTCCGCTGACGTGGTCGGCGGTGGCGGTGGTGGTGCGGCAGGGGTGAAGGCTACGGCCGGTGTCGGTGCGTCTTCTCTGTAGGTCCTGCCGAGGGGTGAGGTCCATTCCAGGACGCCACCCTTGCGTTGTCGCACTCTCCAGGCGGTGAACTGCTTCATGGAGTGATGCCTCTGGCACAGGTGGGCGAGGTTCGAGAGTTCGGTTCTGCCGCCGAGGGCGTGGTCGTGGGTGTGATCGACTTCGCAGCGGATGGCGGCGACGCGGCATCCGGGGAACCGGCAGTGCTGGTCGCGGGCTTGCAGGAACCGTCGCATCCCGGCCGGGACGCGGTACGAGTCGGTTGCGACGGTGACTCCGGTGGTGGGGTCGTGGAACAGGCGTTCCCAGGTGTGGGTGCCGCCGGCGAGCGTCCGCGCGGTGGCGGGGTCGATCGGGGAGCGCCCCGCGAGGTCGCAGGGCCCGTCGTCTTCTCCGGTGAGCGTCGCTGCGGGCACGAGCACTTGCACGCGCGCGCGGATCGCGCCCAGCGGCCCGGCGGTGGTGTCGCGGGTGTCATCGAGCGCTGGGGTTCCCGCGAGGAGCAGGTCGGCGAACACATCCG
>NZ_LSTV01000003.1 GCF_001644225.1 Microbacterium oleivorans
TCGGACCTGGTCGATGGAGCGCTGGTCGGTGGCGACGATGGCGGCGGCATCTTCGCTGTCGTTGTCGTTGTCGTTGTCGTTGTCGTTGTCGCTGTGCGTCGCGGCGGCTTCCCCGAACGCGACACCCGCCCCGCCGCGCGCGGCAGTCCGTTCGTCGCGGGTGTCGATGATCGCCCGCGCCTGCTGCGTGAGTCGGTCGTGAATCCCTTCGGCGATCACCGTCGGGACGGTTGCGATCACGTCGCTCATCCCGTTCTGTCCCGGCACGATCCGCACGCACCGCCCAGCGGCGGCTTCCTCATGCCGCTCGGCGAAAGAGCGAGGATGCATCCGATGGGCGAGGATCTCGAGCGCGCCTCGCACACGGTTCGGAGTGTCCCGTTCGCACCGGCTGATCGCGACCTGCTCGAACTCGGTCCACAGCTCGGCCGGCAGGCTCGTCCCGGTCTCGACGATCGCGATCGCATGCCCGCGGACGATCCGGCCTTGCTCCCACGCTTCGACCGTCGCGGGGAACCCTTCGACCAGAGTCCGCGCCTCACCGATTCGGCGTTGCACGGTCCGGTCGGTGACCCGCATGACCCCACCGACTTCCGCGGCGATCGACCGCAGGGCCATGTCGTGGACCTGGACCCGCGCGTTGCGTTGCGCGGTCTGCGCCTCCGCCAGACGGCCGGCTGCGGCCAGCATCCGCAGCTCACGGACCTGCGCCTTCGCAAGCTCGACGGCGACATCACCCGCGTCCGCGACGACGCCCGCAAGGATGGCAAGATAGTCCTCGCCACCGGGGGTTTCCGCCGCATCCGTCATACCTGCACTCTGCCACTGACCTCCGACATCGACCCCGCCAAAACGGGCCCAGAACTCACGTTGTGCACACCCCTAAAATGAGAGTCCTCTCATTCTTTGCGGTTCGATCGGCGGCATGCCCCCCCCCGCACCCTCCGTACCGGCGCAGCCCCGCATGAGAGGCCGCGCACCGGCCGCATCCCGAACCGTCCAGCGCCGCAGCCCCGGCATCCACCCTTCAGCGCACACCATCACCGCGCCGGATTCGGACATCGTCACCGTGTTCGGACCGGATGCCGCCACCTCCTCCGAATCCGCGCCGTCCTCCGAGTCCGCACCCCGCACCCCACCACACCCAACCCCAACCCCAACCCGCCAGGTCAACCCCCGCGCCACACCTCCCGCACCCGGCTACCGTGAGCCTCTCCGGCGACGAAAGGCATCGCGTGAGGGCACGTCCAGACGGGCCGTCGATCCAGGAGGTCACGGTCGGCGGCAACACCTTCCGCGTCGTCCTCTCGCCGCGCGCCGACGCGGCGCACACCTACCTCCTGGTGCACGGCATCGGCATGTCGCACCGCTATCTGCGCCGCCTCCACGCCGAGCTGGCGCACGACCATGCCGTCGTCTCGATCGATCTGCCCGGTTTCGGGGGGCTCCCTCAGCCCCCGCGGGAGCTCGACGTCCCGGCGATGGCCGCCGCGATCGCCCGCCTCCTCGCGCACCTCGACCTCCCGCCGGTGGTCGCGGTCGGCCACTCGATGGGCAGCCAGTGGGTGATCGAACTCGCCGCGCAGCGTCCCGATCTGATCACGCACGTCGTCGCGATGGGTCCCGTCGCCGACGACCGGCACCGCACACCCACAGCCCAGGCACTCGCGCTGGCGCTCGACGTCTTCCGCGAGCCGCCGCTCGCGAACTGGCTCGTCCTCAGCGACTACGTGAGGTGCGGCATCCCCTGGTACCTGCGGCAACTGCGCCACATGCTCGCCTACCGCACCGAGGACCGGGTGCGAGCGCTCGCACGCCCTCTGCTCGTGATCCGCGGTGCGCGCGACCCCATCGCGGGGGCGGCGTGGTGTCGACGGCTCTCCGCCGGTGCCGCGGATGCCGAGACGTCGGAGATCCCCGGCAGCGGACACGTCGTCCAGCACAGCGCCCCGCGACGCGTCGCCGAGGCGATCGTCGCGTTCCGCACACGGCAGGAGGCGCGATGACCTCCCTCGTCCGGAACGCGGCGTGGTGGGCGTGCGACCACCTCTACGCGCTGCGCTGGCAGGTCGCCGCGACCCTGACGCGCACCGATTCGCGGCAGTTCCTGGCGGGTGAGCTCACGCCCATCGTCATCCTCCCCGGCGTGTACGAGACGTGGCGGTTCATGACGCCGCTCATCCGCGCGATGCACGACCGCGGGCATCCCGTGCACGTCCTGCCGGTGCTCCGCCGCAACCGGCGACCCGTCGACGCCGCCGCCGCCCGGGTCGTCGACTACCTCGCCGAGCACGACCTGCGCGGCTGCGTGCTGCTCGCGCACAGCAAGGGCGGACTGGTCGGCAAACGCGCCATGGTCATCGACGCGCCCACCGGCCGGGTGCGCGCAATGCTCGCCGTGGCCACCCCGTTCGGCGGATCACGTTACGGCCGACTCATGGTCCTTCCGTCTCTGCGGATCTTCTCCCCGCGCAGCGCCACGATCGTCGCCCTGTCGCGAGAGCACGAGGTCAACGCGCGCATCGTGTCGGTGTACGGGCAGTTCGATCCGCACATCCCCGAGGGCAGCGAACTGCCTGGCGCCGCCAAGAACGTGCGCCTCGACACGGGCGGCCACTTCCGGGTGCTCGCCCACCCGCGCGTCATCGCGGAGCTGATCGGTCTCTCCGAGGACGCCCCAGTCGTACCCTGATCGGATGCGACTGTACGTCCACAGCGCCGACCGCGACGGCGCATCCGCCTGGCCCTCGTCGGGGCCTGGCGATGCGCAGTACCTCCCGCTCGACCTCACCCTCCCGCTCGACTCGCTCTCCGCCGCGCCGATGGATGCCGCACCGCGAGGCGTGACTGTGTTCGCCCATTCCGCCGCCGCCGTCCCCGTCGCGCTCGCCGCAGCCCGGCTGTCGCCCCGAGCTCTCGTCCTCGTCGAGCCCGCGCTCTACGACATCGCTCGCGGACACCCCGCGATCGAGGCCCACATCGCCGAGATCACTCGCGCGAAAGCCTTCGCCGACACCAGTGACCTCTTCGGCTACTGGTCCATCGTGCGACCGCTCATGTTCGGCGGCGCCGCCGACCCGGCGCGCTGGGAATCCGAGCGTGCCGGGGTCGCACGCTTCGCGGCGAGGCGACCCCCGTGGGGGTTCGGCGTGGACGCCGCGATGCTGCGCGGCATCCCGACCCTCGTCGTCACGGGCGGGTGGAACGCCGAGTACGACGCGATCGCCGAGGTGCTCGAGCAACACGGTGCGCATCGCCGGACCCTGACGGGCCATGGTCACCGGCCCCAGGACCACTCCGACTTCGCCGCGACCGTCGAGACGTTCCTCGCGGACGTCTGACCGCCCTCAGGCGAGCGCGTCGACGATCGGGCGAAACTTCACCCGGGTCTCGAGCATCTCGGTCTCGGGGTCGCTCCCGGCGACGATGCCGGCGCCGGCGTGGGCGATGAGCGCGATGTCGCCCTCGCCGTGCACGTCGAACTGCGCGCACCGCAGCGCGATGGCCCATTCGCCGTCGCCGTTCGCGTCGATCCACCCGACCGGCCCGGCGTAGCGCCCGCGGTCGAACGGCTCGACCCGACGGATCACCTCGAGCGCCGCCTGCGTCGGAGTTCCGGCGACCGCCGCCGTCGGGTGCAGCACCTCGACGAGATCGAGCGCCGACGCGTAGCCCGAGAGCGTGCCCTCGACATCCGTCGCGAGGTGCCACACGTTCGGCAGTTTCAGCATGAACGGCTCGGGCTCGGCCACCAGCGCGGTCGTGTGCTCGCGCAGCGCGGTCAGCACGCTCTGCACGGCGTACCGGTGCTCGTCGAGGTCCTTCGCACTGGTGGCGAGGGCGACGGATGCCGCGGTGTCGGCGTCGGCGTCGGCCCCGCGCGCGGCGGTCCCCGCCAGCACGCGGGCGGTCACGGTGCCGCCCGAGACGGTGACGAGGGTCTCGGGGCTCGCCCCGATCGCGCCGTCGACGGCGAAGGTCCACGTGTCGGGGTAGGCCGAGGCGAGGGCGCGGACCAGCCGGCGCAGGTCCGACCCGGCGGGCACCGACCCGACCAGGTCGCGGGCGAGAACGACCTTCGCGACTTCGCCGGTCGCGATCGCCTCGAGCCCCGCGCGCACCTCCGCCTGGTAGCCGTCGGGGGTGCAGGCCCCCGGTCCGACGATCGCCGACCAGTGCGGTCCGAAGGGGATGGACTGGGGCTCGGGGCGCTCGGGTTCGCCGTCGGTGAAGACGTGGGTGACCCAGCTCGTGTCGCCGCGGCGGCCGATGATCATCTTCGGCACCGTCAGCGTCGGCGTCGCCGCACTGTGGGCCGGGTCGAACGGCAGCGCGCCGAACGCGACGAGGCCGGACCCCGGCATCCGCACCTTGTCGTCGACCTCCGCGGCGGCGGACACGGCGCGCCACCAGGCGACCGCCGATGCACCCGCCGGGAGTTCCGCGGCGCGGCCCCAGCCGACGAGCATGTCGCCGCGACGCGACCAGACCGTCGGATCGTCGGGCGCGGCGTACGAGAGGGGGTCGTCGACCGGCTCGATGCGGCGGGTGACGGCGCGCAGCCGGGGAGCGCCGAGCGCAGTCGAAGTCACGATCTCAGCCTAATCCGGCCGCACCCACCCGAGCCTCGCGCGCAGCCCCTCGGCATCCCGCCCCGATTAGGCTCGACACGTGACCGAACAGCCCTCCCGCACCCCGTCCACCCGCGCGGACCTCGGCAAGGATCCCGCGCGCGTCAGCGGCATGTTCGACGAGGTCGCGGCCGGCTACGACCGCACCAACACGATCCTCAGCCTCGGCAACGACAAGCTGTGGCGCATCGCGACGACCCGCGCCATCGCCCCGCGTCGCGGCCAGCGGATCCTCGACCTCGCCGCCGGCACCGGCGCCAGCTCGGTCTCGCTCGCCCGCTCGGGTGCCGAGGTCGTCGCGGGCGACTTCTCGGCGGGGATGATCGCCGAGGGGAAGCGGCGGCACGGCGGCATCCCGAACCTGTCCTTCGTCGAGGCGGACGCGACGGCCCTGCCCTTCGCCGACGAGGAGTTCGATACCGTGACGATCTCGTTCGGGCTGCGCAACGTGAACGACCCCGACAAGGCCCTGCGCGAGATGCTCCGCGTCACCAAGCCCGGCGGAAGCCTCGTCATCTGCGAGTTCTCGCACCCGCCGGCAGCGCTCATGCGGGGGCTCTACCGCTTCTACAACGACCGCGTCCTGCCCGTCGTCGCGCGGGCGTTCAGCTCGAACGCGGACGCCTACGACTATCTCAACGAGTCGATCCGCGACTGGCCCGATCAGCGCACCCTCGCCGGCCGCATCCGCGCCGCGGGGTGGGAGCAGGTCGCCTGGCGCGACCTGAGCTTCGGGATCGTCGCACTGCACCGCGCGCGCAAGCCCGCAACCCCGGGCCGGGCCTGAGGCGCGACGGGTACGCTGGAGGCATGACCCCCCGTCCCGGTACTCCGGGCTCGCAGATCGCGAGCCGTCTCGGCGTAACCGAGCGCATCTTCGTGGGCCCGCGCATGCGCAAGCTGCTCACCACGGTCGAAGAGGGGCTCGACCTCGTCGAAGCCCGCCTCGCCGGTGAGCTCAAGGTCGGGGACTCGCTCGCCGACGTCACCTCGCGCTACCTCTACGAGGCGGGCGGAAAGCGGATGCGGCCGATGCTCGCGATCCTCACGGCGCAGCTCGGCTCCGGGGTCACCGACGACGTCCTCGCCGGCGCGACGGCGCTCGAGATGACCCACCTCGGCTCGCTGTACCACGACGACGTCATGGACGAGGCCGACCGTCGCCGCGGTGTTCCCAGCGCCCACGCGGTGTGGGGCAACAGCGTCGCGATCCTCACGGGCGACCTGCTCTTCTCGCGTGCCAGCCAGCTCATGGCCCAGGTGGGCGAGCGCGCCATCCGGCTGCAGGCCGACACCTTCGAGCGCCTCGTGCTCGGTCAGATGCACGAGACCGTGGGCGCCCAGCCGGGCGACGACCCGGTCGACTTCTACCTGCAGGTCCTCAGCGACAAGACCGGTTCGCTGATCGCCGCCGCCGCCGAGACCGGCGTCGTCTTCTCCGACGCCTCCGACGAGTACGCCGCCCCGGTGCGCGAGTTCGGTGAGCGCGTGGGTGTCGCCTTCCAGCTGCTCGACGACGTCATCGACCTGTCGGCCGACGCCGAGGAGACCGGCAAGGTCCCCGGCACCGACCTGCGCGCCGGCGTGCCGACGATGCCCTACCTGCTCCTCGGCCGTGCGACAGACCCGGCCTCGCAGGCGCTCAAGGTCACGATCGACGAGGGTGTCGCCCGCATCTCCGACGGCGCCGACCCCGTCATCCTCGACGCCCCGCTCGCGCAGCTGCGCGACCACCCCGCGACCGAGGCCACCCGCCGCCTCGCGCACGAGTGGTCGGACCGCGCCGTCGCCGCCCTCTCGCCCCTCCCGGACGGCCTCGTCCGAGAGGCGCTCACGCGCTTCGCGCAGGTCGTCGTCGACCGCTCCAGCTGATCACCGGCGGAACCGCCGCTTCTTCGTCACGCCCGCGCGCGGGCTCTCGGAAAGGACACCCATGACCAAGCTCCGGCTGGCCATCGTCGGCGCAGGACCCGCCGGCATCTACGCGGCGGACATCCTGCTCAAGGCCGAGCGCAAGTTCGACGTCTCGATCGACCTGTTCGACCACCTGCCGGCGCCCTACGGTCTCGTCCGCTACGGCGTCGCCCCCGACCACCCGCGCATCAAGGGCATCATCAACGCCCTGCGCGACGTGCTCGACCGCGGCGACATCCGCATCTTCGGCAACGTCCGCTTCGGCACCGACATCACCCTCGCCGACCTGAAGAAGCACTACAACGCGGTCATCTTCGCGACCGGTGCGATCAAGGACGCCGACCTCGACATCCCCGGCATCGACGCCGAGGGCTCGTTCGGCGCCGCGGATTTCGTCAGCTGGTACGACGGCCACCCGGACTTCCCGCGCGAGTGGCCGCTGGATGCGGCATCCGTCGCGGTCCTCGGCAACGGCAACGTCGCGCTCGACGTCGCTCGCGTGCTCGCCAAGCACGCCGACGACCTGCTGCCCACCGAGATCCCCGCGAACGTCTACGAGGGCCTGAAGGCCTCGCCCGTCACCGACGTGCACGTGTTCGGCCGCCGCGGTCCCGCGCAGGTGAAGTTCACCCCCCTCGAGTTGCGCGAGCTCGGCGAGCTGCGCGACGTCGACATGGTCGTCTACGACGAGGACTTCGACTACGACGAGGCGTCGAAGGCCGCGATCGCCTCGAACAAGCAGGTCATGGTCATCGACCGCGTGCTGCAGTCGTGGCGCCAGCGGCCGAGCGTCAACAACGCCGGCGGCGAGGCGAGTCGCCGGCTGCACCTGCATTTCTGGGCGCGTCCCGTCGAGATCAAGAAGGATGCCGACGGCCGCGTCGCGGCGATCGTCACCGAGCGCACCCGTCCCGACGGCTCCGGCGGGGTCGAGGGCACGGGCGAGCTCCGCGAGATCCCGGTCGGCCAGGTTTACCGTGCCGTGGGCTACTTCGGTTCGCCGCTGCCGGACGTGCCGTTCGACAAGCGCCACGGCGTCATCCCCAACCACGAGGGTCAGGTGCTGAAGAAGGGCTCGAACGAGCGGGTCCCCGGCGTGTACGCGACCGGCTGGATCAAGCGCGGCCCGGTCGGTCTCATCGGTCACACGAAGTCCGACGCGATGGAGACCATCCGTCACCTCATCAACGACCAGGCCTCGTGGTGGACCCCCGAGGACCCGTCCGACGACGCGATCATCTCGCTCCTCGCCGAGCGGCAGGTCGCATGGACGGACCTCGACGGCTGGCACCGGCTCGACGAGCACGAGGTCGCCCTCGGTGCACCGCACGAGCGTGAGCGGATCAAGGTCGTCGACCGCGACGAGATGGTGCGGGTCTCGCGCGGGGAGTGAGGCTCCGATGAGCCGCGAGTGGGAGACGGACGTCCTCGGGCGTCCGTTCCAGTCCCTGACGCTGCCCCTCGGCGCCGACCAGGAGGGCGAGGTCGTCGCGACGCTCGTCCGCCTCGAGCCGCCGACGCTCGCGCGGCTGACGGGACCGCTGCGCGACGTCGACGTCCTCTATCTCCACGGCTGGTCCGACTACTTCTTCCAGGTCGAGCTCGCCCGGTTCTGGACCTCGCACGGAGCGCGGTTCCACGCGCTCGATCTGCGCAAGTACGGCCGCAGCCTGCGCCCCGGACAGACGCCCGGCTTCGTGACGTCGCTCGAGGTGTACGACGCCGACATCGCCACAGCCCTCGAAGCGATGGGCCATGGTCTCGAGGGTGCGCCGTCGCGGCGCCGGCTCGTGATGATGGGGCATTCGACGGGCGGCCTCACCGCCACGCTCTGGGCCTCGCGGCACCACGGGCGCCTTGCGGGGCTCGTCCTCAACAGCCCGTGGCTCGAGCTGCAGATCGGCACCCTCGGGCGCCAGGCGCTGTCGCCGCTCGTGCAGATGCGGGCGCGCGTCGATCCGTTGGGTGCGCACCCCGTCGTCGACCTCGGCTTCTACACCCGCGCGCAGACCGAGGTGGGCGCACTGCCCGTCCGCGGCTACCGGCGAGAGTGGCGGCCCGAGCGCGGGTTCCCGACGCACCCGGGCTGGCTCGCCGCGATCGTCGAGGGGCACCGTCGGGTGTCGGCGGGCATCGACGTGGGCGTTCCGACCCTCGTGATGCTGTCGACCGCGTCGACGAATCCGTTCGCGTGGAACGCCGAGATGACCGGAAGCGACTCTGTGCTCGTCGTCGACGACATCGCCCGCGCCGCCACCCGGATCGGGCGCGACATCACGCTCGCGCGGATCGAGGGCGGCATCCACGACCTCTTCCTGTCGCGTCCGGGCCCTCGCGAGCAGGCCTACCGTGCGCTCGAGCGGTGGCTCACGACGAGTGCGATCGGGCGCTCGCGCGGTTCGAGGCGATCCCGAGCGTCAGGCTGATCAGCGCGCCGACGAGCATGACGCACGCCATCGGCACCGCGGTCTCCTCGCCCCACAGACCCACCACGGGGGTGATGAGCGCGCCGGTCGCGAACTGGCACGCGCCCATGAGGGCCGCGCCGGCGCCGCGATTACGGGGCGTCGCCCGGGCGAGGCCGAGCGCGTTCGCGTTGCCGAACGTGAGACCCGCCGCCCCCATGGTGGCGAAGGCGCAGCCGAGGAAGAGCGGGATCGACAGGATGCCGGTGGCCGCCGAGACCGTCATGACCGACGCGGACGCGACGCCGAGCGCGGCGCCGACCACCAGCATCCGTTCCGGTCCGATGCGCGGCGCGTAGGTCGCGTTGATCAGGTTCGCGACGAGCAGCGCGACCCCGCCCCCGGCGAAGCCGAGGCCGTAGAGGAAGGGCGGCATCCCGAGGATCACCTGGGCGACGAAGGGGGATGCCGCGACGTAGGCGAACAGGCCCGCGAACCCGGCGACGTACGCACCGGTGTAGCCGAGGTAGATCGGGTCCCGCACGAAGTGGGCGAACGACGATCGCATGGCGCGCAGCCCGCCGGTGTGGCGGAGTTCGCGGGGCAGTGACTCAGGCACGACGAGCCAGGCGAGCGCGAGCATCAGGACGGCGATGACCGCGAGGGCCGTGAGCACCCCGCGCCACCCCGAGAACGAGGCGACCAGTCCGCCGATCGGGGGAGCGACGAGGGGGCCGAGGCCGCCGACGGTCGCGATCAGACTGAGCGCCCGGACGGCGGTGCGTCCTGTGCTGAGGTCGACGGCGATGGCGCGGGCGATCACGACGCCGGCCGCGCCGGCCAGCCCCTGCACCAGCCGCAGGGCGATGAACACCTCGATGGTCGGCGCGGCGACGAGGGCGATGCTCGCGAGGGTGAAGGCGCTCGTCGCGAGCAGGAGCACCCGCCGGCGTCCCCACGTGTCCGAGAGCGGTCCGAGCAGCAGTTGGCCGACACCGAGGCCCAGGAGGAACGCCGTCAGCGTCAGCTGCACCGTCGCGGGTGCGGCGTCGAGCTCGCGGGCGATCTGCGGCAGCGACGCGAGGTACATGTCGATCGCGAACGGACCGACCGCCGAGAGAAAGCCGAGGACGACGACGAGCCGGCGCGTGAGGTGCGGCCCGGTCATACGGGCGGGCGCAGGAGCGCACCCAGGGTGCGCAGCGTCGATTCCAGCCCGACCGTCGGATCGAGCAGCCACTGGATCTGCAGACCGTCGGATGCCGCGATGAGGAGCGACGCGAGGTGCTCGGCCGAGACGTCGTCGCGCACCAGACCCTCGGCCTGCTGCCGCCGCAGGCTCTCGGTCATCGTGGCGCGGAGCCCGGTGAAACGGGCCGTGAAGAACTCGCGTCCGACTCCGGACTCCGTCTCGAGCGAGGCGGCGAGCAGGGTGGAGTACAGCGTGACGAGACCGGGCACCTCGACGTTCTTGATCGCCGCCTCGATCATCGTGTCGATGCCGGGGCGGAGGTCGGGGGAGTCGACGCGGCTGTCCTCGGCGTGCTTGTAGACGGCGACGAGCAGCTGTTCGCGCGAGTCGAAGTAGTGCAGGAGGGCGGCGTGCGAGACGCCGATGGCCTCGGCGATCTTGCGGAGCGACGTGCCGTGCGCCCCGCGCTCGCGGAAGACCTCGATCGCGCGATCGAGGATCTCCTGCCGCCGGGCGACGCCCTTCGGCTGCGATCCGCGGCGGCCAATCACGCCCTCGTCGTCCTGACCCATGGGGACAGAGTAGGGCCGTCGACGAAAAACCTCCAACTGGAGGTTTTTCTGCTATCGTCGTGGCCACGCCGCCCCGCGGCATCCGACAACGACGTACGAAGGAAGGCCCATGGCTCTGCCACTCGCCTCTGTCCAGCTCTACACACTCGCCAAAGAGTTCAGCGAGGACATGTCCGGATCGCTCGACAAGCTGGCTGCGATCGGCCTGCGCAACGTGGAGGCGTTCGACTTCGTGCGGCGTCCCGACGAGATCCGCGCGGCCCTCGACGCCAGCGGCCTCGCCTCTCCCACCGGCCACGCGCCCCTGCTCTCGGACGAGCTCTGGACCCCGGACGGCTCGATCCCGACCCCCGCTCCCGAGGTCGTCTTCGAGGCGGCCGCGAAGATCGGCATGACGACGGTCATCGACCCGTTCGTGCCCGCCGAGCGCTGGCTCACCGAAGAGGGTGTCGCCGACATCGCCGAGCGCATGAACCGCGCCGCCGAGAAGGCCGCGGAGTTCGGCCTCACGGTCGGGTACCACAACCACGCGCAGGAGTTCGTGGCGGACTTCGGCGGTCAGACCGCCTACGAGCGCTTCCTCGAGCTGACCGACGACCGCGTCGAGATCGAGCTCGACCTGTTCTGGGCGCTCACCGGCGGCCAGGACGTGCCGGCGCTCGTGAAGAGCCTCGGCGACCGGCTCGTCGCCGTGCACGTCAAGGACGGCATCGCCCCGGCATCCAACCCGTGGGCGCCCGGCGCCGACGCGTTCGGTTCCGACTCGCTCGAGCAGCTGCGCGCCGGCACGGGCGACGTGCCCCTCGCCGAGTCGCTGCAGGCGGGGACGGGCATCAAGTTCGCCGTCATCGAGTACGACAAGGCTCCCGGCGACGTCTTCGAGGACATCGCGGCCTCGTACGCCTTCCTGAAGAACGGCGGGTTCATCGCATGACCGGTCCCGTCGGAGTCGGCATCGTCGGTGCCGGTGTCATCAGCCAGACCTACCTCGAGAACCTCACGTCGTTCCCCGACGTGAAGGTGGTCGCGATCGGCGACCTGATCCCCGAGCGCGCGAAGGCGAAGGCCGAGGAGCACGGGGTGCCATCGTGGGGCACGCTCGAGGACGTCCTCGCCAACCCCGAGGTCGAGCTCGTCGTCAACCTCACGATTCCCGAGTCGCACATCGCGGTCTCGGTGCAGGCGGTCGCCGCCGGCAAGCACGTTTGGACCGAGAAGCCCCTGGGCCTCGACCGCGAGGGTGCGCGTCAGCTGCTGAAGGATGCCGAGGCTGCGGGTGTCCGCGTCGGTTCGGCGCCCGACACGATCCTCGGCCCGGGTTTCCAGACCGCGAAGCGCGCGATCGCCGAGGGTGTCATCGGCACCCCGCTGTTCGTGCAGACCGCGTTCCAGACGCAGGGCCCCGACCTGTGGCATCCCGAGCCCGCGTTCCTGTTCGCGAAGGGTGCCGGCCCGCTGCTCGACATGGGTCCGTACTACTTCTCGGCCCTCGTCAGCCTGCTGGGGCCCATCGCCGGCGTCGCCGCGCGCGGGTCGCGGTTCCGCACGGAGCGTCACATCCACACCGGTCCCCGCGCGGGCGAGACCTTCCCCGTCGAGGTGCCCTCGTCGGTGCAGGTCCTCTCGACCTTCGAGGGCGGCCAGCACGGCACGCACCTGCTGAGCTTCGACTCGGCGCTCGAGCGTCACGGCGTCGTGGAGATCCACGGCACCGAGGGCTCGATCGTGCTGCCCGATCCCAACCGCTTCGAGGGGCGCACGGCGTACGTCAAGCCGCTCGGCGTGTTCCGCGACGGCATGAAGACCGAGCAGGAGTGGATCGAGGTCGAGCAGCAGGGCACGGTCGTCGGCCGCGGCCTCGGCGTGCTCGACATGGTGCGCGCCGTCGCGGAGAACCGGCCGCACGTGGCGACCGGCGAGCTCGGCTTCCACGTGCTCGACGTGCTGCTCTCGGCGCAGGACTCGGCCGAGACCGGCCAGTACCTCGAGATCGACAGCACGGTCGCACCGGTCCCGCCGGTGCCGGTCGACTTCGACCCGTTCGCCCGCACGCTCTGAGCCGCTGACGCGACGACGGCCCGGACCCTTGAGGGGGTCCGGGCCGTCGTCGTCCGGTCAGCGCGGCTGGGTCGCGCGGACGCGGAACCAGAGGCTCAGCTCGCGTGCCGCCCGAAGGGTGGCCGACGGGTCGCCATGCGCTTCGAGGTCGTCGAACGTGTCACGGAATCCTTCCGGCGCCTCGGCGTCCGGGGTCGTGATGGGTTCGAAGCCCATGGTCCACTCGGCGAAGTTGCGCTCGCCGATGAACTCGTCGATGAGTACCCGGAGGTGGTCGTGGCGGGGGTCCCGTTCGATCTTCGCCATCGTGTCGCGGACGGCCTGTTCGGGGCCCTCGAGGATCTGGATGAAGCGGCCGTTCCGGTACAGCAGCATCCCCGTCACGTCCCGCTCGGCGTTCGAGGCACGGCTCTGCTCGAGGAGTTCGCGCAGCGCGCCGTCATCGAGCGGCGCGGTCGCCATGCTCGAATACACGACGGAGAAGACGGCGGGGGAGTCGGTCATCGGTTCTCCCGGATCGTCAGGATGCCGGCGGTCCCGGCAACGGTCTCGGCGGACAGCGTCCGCATCGCGGAGACGAGGTCGGCGAAGGTGCCGACCGCGGTGGAGCGCATGTCGAACGCGACGTAGCGGCCGTCCCCCCGCCGTTCGATGTACCCCAGGAAGTTGCCGTCGCGACTGCCGACGTGGAAGCCGTCCTCGACGCGCGCCCAGACCGTGCCGGGGGTGGGATGGTGGTGCTCAGGCACAGCGGGGACCTCACAAGCTCGTGGTGCTGACCTGCCACGCTAGGTGAGGGCTCCGACGCTCGCGCGGGCTTGACAACCCGCCCGCGCCGACCCGGTGCTCGGGCGCTGTGCTCAGCGGTAGTTGACGAACTGGAGGTCGACGTCGAGGTCGGCGGCCTTCAGCATCCGCTGCACTTCCTGCAGGTCGTCGCGGGACTTCGACTGCACGCGCAGCTCGTCGCCCTGGATCTGGGCCTTGACCGACTTGGGGCCCTCGTCGCGGATGATCTTGCTGATCTTCTTCGCGTCCTCGGAGGAGATGCCCTCCTTGAGGGTCGACACGATCCGGAACTCCTTGCCCGAGGGCTGGGGATCGCCGGAGTCGAGGCTCTTCAGGGAGATGCCGCGCTTGATCAGCTTCGACTGGAAGACGTCGAGCACCGCCTTGGCGCGCTCGTCGCTGTTCGCCTTGATGAGGATCGACTCGCCGCTCCACTCGATCGAGGCGCCGGTGCCCTTGAAGTCGTAGCGCTGCTCGACCTCCTTGCGCGCCTGGTTGAGCGCGTTGTCCGCCTCCTGGCGATCGATCTTGCTGACGATGTCGAATGAGCTGTCGCTGGCCATGCGTTCGAGGGTACCGCCGTCGAGATGGCGAGGCCCCGCGACGACGTGAAGCGTTCGATCAGTTCGTGCTGTCGAGGTATTCGCGCCACTGGAAGGAGTGGTCGACGGTGAGGTCGAGGATGTCACCGGGGTGGAGCCAGCCGTTCGGGATGCGAGTGATCGGGATGCCGAACGTCCGCGAGATCCCCCAGGCGGTGTCGCCTTCGACGATGACGTAGTTCGTCGGAGCGTCATCCAGGCCAGTCGGGACAGGTCCGGCAGGGCGGAGCGGCTTCGGCTGAGCCGAGGTGGGCGGCGGGACGGTGCCCATCGTCCTCGACGGGTCCGGGGCAGCGGTCTGGGCGGTGTCGAAGGTGCATCCGGCGAGCGGGACGGCGAGTAGACCAGTGACGAGGACGGAGGCGAGGTTCGCGCGGTTCCGCACGGTCAGACGCTCGGCTCGGGGATCATGACCGTTGTGCGCTGGGGTGTGATCTCGACGACGTCCCCGGGGTGGAGGGGATCTCCGACGATCCCGGCATACTCGTTGTAGCTGGCGAGCGCCATGCCGTCGGTGCAGAACCGGTCAGCGATTCCACGCCATGTGTCGCCCGCGTCGACGGTGTAGCGGATGACCTCACCGTCGCGGATCTCGGGGGTCCCCGAGGCGTATTCACCGGGGCGGGTGTCGCGCGGGGTGCCGCTCATGCTGACGCGGAACTCGCCCTCGGGGTCCGTCTCGACGTAGCGCGTGAGATCGACGCGAGCGACCGTGCCGTCGCAGTCCTGGTGGGTGTAGTAAGTCGGCCCACTGTCGCCCGGAATGCTGTCGGCGCGCTGGGCGCGGCCTGCGGCCTCCTCATGGAAGGCGACGACGTCGCCGTAGTAAAGCTGGCCGTCGGTGATGCCGTTGAGCTGGTTGAACTCGCGGGCGTCGAGGCAGAAGCGCTCCACCACCGACGTGTAGACATCACCCCGGCCCACGGTGTAGAGCGTGGCGAGGCCATCAGCGTTCCGGTCCTCGACCGTACCCTGAGCGCCGCTGGACCACATCTCTCCGAGGTCGGTCCCCGGAGGTCGCTGGTCGCAGATGATCGAGACGTAGGAGTAGTCGTCGAGCGGCGCGTGGGGGATCGGCGCGGTGGTCGGCGTCGCTGACGCAACCGCGGTTGGCTTCGGCGCAACGACCAGGGCCGGATCGGCGGTGGGAACAGCCTCCGGATCGGCGGTGGGAACAGCCAGAAGCGGAGCGACCGTCATGCCGGCGAGGCCGACGAAGACGGCGGCGCAGATGCCGACGGTGATCTTCTGAGCGCGATTCATCGGTTCGAACGTAGCCGGGCCTCTCGCCATTCGATCAATCGCGGCGTGTCGGTCATTCGCGTAGCGCCGGACGATCGTTGCGCGCCCGTGACCCGGGACGGATAGCGTCGAGGTATGGATCGTCGGGGGAAGATCATGCTCGGTATCGCCGTGGGGTCGGTGGTGGGCCTGCTGGCTCTCGCCGCGCCCGCTGTCATCGGGATGATCCCGACCGACGAGGTGGTCGCCGAGGCGCCGCCCACGTCGGCGGCACCGCCGCGGACGGCGACACCCACGCCCACGCCTGTGCCGACGCGGCTCGCGCCCCTTCCCACGCCCGTCGAGACGACCCCGGCGCCCGAGAGCAAGTGCCTGGGCGTTCCGGCGGGCACGGACCGCGGCGACATCTCGCCTGGAGCGACCGGCGTGGTCGAGCGCTCCAATGGGAAGGGCCTCGCGACGGTCTACCGGGTGGTCTCGGGCGACTCGTACTGGGCGATCGTCGAGCGCTTCTGCCTCGCCAGCGAGGACTTCAACAGCGCGAACAACTTCGGCGGTGCGGGCGACATCTACGCCGGCGACTACCTCGCCGTCCTCCCCGAGGGGCAGCCCGAGGCCCTGGCACTCAACGAGGCGGCCAAGGGCGGCTACCGCACGCATCAGGA
Source organism: Microbacterium oleivorans (assembly GCF_001644225.1). Taxonomy (GTDB): domain Bacteria; phylum Actinomycetota; class Actinomycetes; order Actinomycetales; family Microbacteriaceae; genus Microbacterium; species Microbacterium gawkjiense. Next base: position 16,071 of record NZ_LSTV01000003.1, read on the forward strand.
CTGCGACGCCATCGCGCGCATCTCGCTCGCAGAGCCCAACGCCGAAGGTCGGATCCCGGTCAGCATGTCGGGCACGATCGTCGACACCGGCAAGGGCGAGTACGCCGAGGGTCCGGTCGAGAAGGTCGACGGCAAGCCCACGTTCTACACCGTGCAGCCGGGGGACACCTACCGTGGCATCGGCGACCGCTTCTGCGTCGATGCGATCACCGTGCAGGCGTTCAACGAGGCGGGCGGACCGGAGCACGTCCTGCAGCCCGGCGACCGCGTGCAGTTGCGGCCGACGAGCCGCACCATCGCGGCGCAGGGTTGACGTTCCGCGCGTCGCCGCATCCGTCGTCGCGTCCACCCGTAGCCTGACGGGGTGACCACGCCCGCCGTCCCGCTTCTTGCCCAGCGCGCGTGGGGCATCGCCGCCGTCGTGCTCGTCGTGCTCTCGGTGCTGCCGACCCTGTTCGTCCTGCTGCTCGCCGCGACCGTCGACGAGCAGTACGGGTGGCTCCTGATCCCGGCCTTCGCCCTCCTCGTCGGCGGCGGGTCGGTCGCGATGCTCACCGGCATCGTCGGTCTCGTCTTCGCGGGCATCCGCCGCCGCGGGTTCCTGTGGCCCGCGATCGGCACAGCAGCGGGGATCGGTCTCGTCGGCACCGCCTCGCTCATCCTGAACCTCGGCGCCTGACGTCGGCGGAGCCGCGGCATCCGCCCCTTCGTACAATGGGCTGATGCGGCCGCTGACAGAGGACCAGTTGCGCGACGTGCTGGTGAATGCGACGAAGGACGAGCGGGAACGCCTCGAGCCGCCCCACGACTTCCCGCTGCTCGAGTGGGATCACCTCGACTTCCTCGCGTGGCGCGATCCCACGACGCGCAGCCGCGGCTACGTCGTCGCCGAGATCGACGGGCACCCGACCGGCATCGTGCTGCGCGCCGCGAACGGCGCGACGCAGGGTCGCTCCGCCATGTGCAACATCTGCCACACGATGCAGCCGGGCAATCAGGTCACGATGTTCACCGCTCGACGGACCGGGGATGCCGGTGACCGCGGCGACAGCGTCGGCACCTACGTCTGCGCCGACCTGACCTGCCACGACAACGTCCGCATCGCGGGGCCGCTGGCTCCGAGCGAGATCCGGGCGAGCGTGGATCGCCGCATCGACGGCACCCGCCACCGCCTCGAATCCTTCGTCGAGCGCGTCGCGTCGGCCGCCTGACGCCGCGGTTTTCGTCACGCCCGCGGGGAGGGTAGAGTAGGGGATCGCGCCTCCGGTCGACTGCACAAGCCGGGCGGGTGCGCACCTGGCGAGTTACCCAAGCGGCCAAAGGGATCTGACTGTAAATCAGACTGCATTGCATTCGGGGGTTCGAATCCCTCACTCGCCACCACGAAGGGCTGCGGAGATCTCCGCAGCCCTTTCCCGTTCCCGCGGGGGATGCCGCGCGGTAGCCTGCGGGCAGGATGACCACGCACCGATCGATCGGCGCCGCCGCCGCAGCCGCGACAGCCGCCGCTCTCGCCGTCGCGTTCGCGGGATGCGCGCCGGTCGCGGAACGCTCGATCGCCGTCGCCCCCGACCAGGTCGCCGCCATCGAGTTCTTCGAGTACCCCTCGACCGACGTGCCCGACACCGTCGATCGGCTCACGGTGCGCGACCCCGCGCTCATCACGGAGTGGATGCGGGCCTTCACCGACATGCCGCTGCGCGCGTACACCCCCGACGAGCCGGATGAGTTCGACGGCGCGCAGACCCAGTCCAGTCGGCTGATCCTCACCGACGGCCGCGAGATCGAGATCACGACGATCTGGATCGGCCCGCACGACAACGTCGTCCTGTGGCCCGACGCCACCGTGTGGCGCACCGAGTGGGGGTCGCCCCGCGTGGTGGAGGCGTACGCCGACGTCGCGCAGATCGACCAGGTGAGCGCCGACGAGCTGCCGGTGGTCGTCCTCCCCGGGTGATGTCCTCCACACCCCGGTGACGGGCCGCCACCCCTGTGGACATCCGACCTGCTCATCGGCCGGTCTGACAGGATGGGGGCGAGTGCGGGGGAGGCCTCCGCCGAAGGGATGTCGAGGATGAGCGAACCGATCACCGCCCCCCGTTCGAGCAAGATCTTCCGCGCAGCGATCTGGGTCGCGATCGGCGCCCTGATCGCCGCGGCGATCGTCTGCGTCGTGTGGGTGCTCCTCGGGGACTCGAACGGCATCGTCGGGCGAGCGTTCCTGACGATCCTGCTGCTCGCGGCCTTCGCCGGGATCTCGATCCTCGAGGCATCCCTCGCCAGCCGTCGCCCCGCGTGGTTCGCCCTCGCGAGCATCGTGTCGTGGGTCGTCGCGCTCATCATCGGCGCGTTCATGATCTGGATGCCGGAGGCCGCCGGCGACTACGGCGTCGGCGCCGAGCGCTTCTTCAAGTTCCTGCTGATCCTGCTGATCCTGCAGGGCGCGCTGCTGCACGTCCGCCTCTACGCGAAGGCCTTCGCGCGTTACCAGACCACCTTCACGAGCATCGTCACCTACGTGACGATGGGCCTCGTCGTGATCCTCGCGATCATGCTGATCATCCCGCTGATGCTCGAGGAGTTCATCGAGTTCCGCGAGATCTACTGGCGCGTGCTCGTGTCGGTCGCGATCCTCGCCGCCGTGGGCACGGCGCTCGTCCCGCTCGTGAACGCCCTCTTCGCCCCGAAGAAGGAGCGTCCGCAGGTCGCGGCGCCCTACGGCGCGCAGGTGTACGCCACGTCGGGTCAGCCCGACGGTGCTGCGTACACGGCGTCGGCCACGGCGCCCCCGCAGGCGTGGCCCACGTACGCCGACGGTCGGACGCCCCTGCCGGTCATGCCCGACGGCAGCCCCGACTGGAACGCGTACTACACCGGCTGGCCCACCTACCCGCAGCAGCCCTACGGCGCCACGACGCCCGACGGAGCGTCGGCTCCCGAGGCGGCTCCGGCGGCCCCGGCAGCTCCCGCTGCTCCGCCGGCGCCCGCATCCGCGCCGGACGCGCCCGCTGCTCCGGATGCTGGCTCGCCGCAGGTCCCGCCGGTGCCGCCCCTCCCGGGCGCGCCCGACGCGCCCCCGGCGCCGCCCGTCCCGCCGCAGCAGCACTGAGCCTCAGCGCGACAGCATCTCCAGGGCCGCCATCGCGGCGTTGTGGCCGCCGATCCCGCTGACGGCGCCGCCGCGCCGGGCGCTCGACCCGCACAGCAGAACACCCTCGACACCGCTCGAGACCCCCCACCGATCCGCGGGGGTCTCGAGCGGTTCGTCGTCCGCGGCCCACGGCCACGACAGGTCGCCGTGGAAGATGTCGCCGCCCAGCATCGCGAGATCCCGCTCGAGGTCGGCCGTCGTCCGCGCCTCCACGCACGGCGAGCCGTCCGGTGCGCGGTACAGCACGTCGGCGATCGGTTCGGCGAGCACCGCGTCGAGCGAACGCTGCGCGGCGGTCCACAGGGCGTCCCGGTCGACGGCGCCGTCCGCGACGAGCCGGTGCGGCACCTGCAGCCCGAACAGGGTCAAGGTCTGCGCCCCCGAGGCCCGCAGCTCCGGCCCGAGGATCGACGGGTCGGTCAGGGAGTGGCAGTAGATCTCGGCCGGCAGCGGATCCGGGATGCCGCCGCCCGCCGCCCGGTCGTAGGCGGCATCCAGCTGCGACAGCGCCTCGTTGATGTGGAACGTCCCCGCGAACGCGGCGCGGGGGTCCACCGCCGTGTCGCGCAGACGCGGGAGTCGCGAGAGGAGCATGTTGACCTTGATCTGCGCGCCCTCGGGCGTCGGGGCTCCCGTCCCCGCGGCGCCGCCCGCGCGGAGGAGGCGGTCGAGAACCGCCGCACCGACGCCGCTGAGCAGCACGCGGGCACCGAGCCGCTCGCCGTCGGCGAGGACGACCTCGCCGTCCGGTGAGGCCGCGACGACCTTTGCGCCGGTGCGGATTTCGGCGCCGGCAGCGCGTGCGGCCCGCTCGAGCTCGCCGCTGACCGCACCCATGCCGCCGACCGGGACGTCCCAGTCCCCGGTCCCGCCGCCGATGACGTGGTACAGGAAACACCGGTTCTGGCGCAGGGCGGTGTCGTCCGAGCGCGCGAACGTGCCGATCAGTCCGTCGGTGAAGGCGATACCGCGTGCGACGTCGGTCTGCAGGCCGTCGCGCAGGAACTCCGCGAGCGGACGGGCGGTCACGGCCTCCCACAGGGCGTCGTCGCCGACGGCCGCGCGGGCGTCGTGCTCCCGTGGCAGCGGCGCGGTCACGGTGGGGAACAGCGCCGCGCCGAGCGGGGCGATCCGTTCGTAGAACCGTGCGAACCGATGCGCCTCGTCGGCGTCGCCGGTGGCCCGGGCGAAGCTCACCGCCGTGGCCCCGGCATCCGCGTTGTCGATGAGGATGCCGCGGCTCGGGTCGTCCGGCAGGGGCGTGTACGACGAGTAGCGGCGGCGTTCCAGGCGGATGCGCAGCCCCAGGTCGTCGATGAGGGTGCGGGGGAGCAGGCTCACGAGGTACGAGTAGCGCGAGAGGCGCGCGTCGACACCCGCCCACGGCCGCTCCGAGACCGCGGCGCCGCCGACGTGGTCCTGTCGCTCCAGCACTGTGACGGTGCGTCCTGCCCGGGCGAGGTACGCGGCGGCGACGAGGGCGTTGTGGCCTCCGCCGATGATGACGACGTCGCGGCTGGCGCTCATGGTGCCCAACCTAGCGGCGTAGCGTGGAGGGATGGATGCCGCTGCGCTCGCCGACCTCGCCCTCGACATCGCCCGCGAAGCCGGTGCCCTCGCCTGGCAGCGCCGCGAGGAGGGTGTGGCCATCGCCGCGACGAAGTCCGCGATCGCCGACATCGTGACCGAGGCCGACCGCGAGGTCGAGGCGCTCATCCGGGCGCGGCTCGCCGCCGAGCGCCCGGACGACGGCTTCCTCGGCGAGGAGTCCGGCGCCGAGCGGGGCACCTCGGACATCACCTGGGTTGTCGACCCGATCGACGGCACGGTGAACTACGCCTACGGGATGCCGCACTACGCCGTCAGCATCGCCGCGGTCTCCGGTGAGCCGACACCGCCCACCTGGACAGCGCTCGCGGGCGTCGTCCACAACCCGGCGGTGGGGGAGACGTTCCACGCCGTCCGCGGCGGCGGCGCCTGGCGGGGCGAGCAGCGCCTCACGGTGTCGCAGGTCGGCGAAGCCGGCGGGCTGGTCGCGACCGGATTCGGGTACGACCCGAAGCACCATCAGGGCGACCTCGCCCGCGTCGCGGCGGTCATGCCGCTCGTGCGGGACCTCCGCCGTGCCGGCGCGGCCTCGCTCGACCTCGCGTACGTCGCGGCGGGGCGTCTGGACGGCTATTTCGAGCGCGGTCTGCACCCGTGGGACCACGCCGCGGGTGCGCTGCTGGTGACCGAGGCGGGCGGTCTCGTGACGGGTGCGCCGGACGGATTCCCCGGCCGCGAGATGACGGTCGCCGCCGGACCGGACCTCCTCCACAGGATCGTCGCCGCGATCGGGTTGTGAACGGACATGCCATTCTCAGCCCCGTCGTGTAGCGTGTTTATCTGATCGTTACCTTCGCTGCCCGAGCGGAGGATTCTGACCTTGCAGCCCGCGGCCCCCGCCGCTCTACCCGAGAGCCCGCACGTTTGACTTTCGAGACCTCCCCCACCGACGCGCCCGCAACGCGTCGCGACCGGCAGTCCCCTGTGTCCGGCGCCACGCCGCTGACCCGTGCGGAGCTTCGGCGCCGCGCCGCCGCCGCTCCGGCTGCGAGCGAGGCCGAGGTCGCTGCGGTGCAGGCTGTCGCGGCGATGGGCGAGGTCATCGCAATGGTCCAGGCGAGCGAGACCCCGGCGCTGCGCCGTCGTCGCGACCGTGCCGCCGCGTCGGCAGCGGTGTCGACCGATGCCGGATCGAGCGCCGAGTCCGCGTCCCCCTCGATCGTCGAGTCGGTCGTCGCTGAGACCCTCGCCGAGGCGCTCTCGGATACCTCCGCCGCCACCCTTCCTCTTCGTCGCCGTACGCGCACCCCGCGTACGGCGACAGTCGTTCCGCCCGCCCCCGAAGCTCCGCGGGTGCCCCAGTTCCTCGACGAGACGATCGTCCTGCCGTCGGCGTCCTCGACCCACACCTCGCCGCAGGATGCGGGACCCGCCGTCGACGAGTTCGAGTTGGCGGCGAAGGTGTTCTCCTTCACCGGTGAGACGCCCGTCCAGGTCGCCCGTGCCGCCGTCGACGCCGAAGAGCATGCGCGGCGCACGACCCGCGTCCGCATGGCCGAGCAGCCGCGCCGCCCGCGGCGTGGCCGCGTCCTGCTGAAGCGGGCCGCCGCGGCATCCTTCTCCCTCAGTGTGGTCGGCGTCGTCGGTCTTCTCGCGATCGGCACGACCACCCCCGTCACGGCGGTCGGCTCGTTCGGACAGGACGTCACCGGGGACATCTCGCTCGCCTCCGACGCGACCGACGCTGACGCCCCCGAGATCCAGGCGTACGTCGCCAATTCGGACGCCGGTGAGACGACGCTCGCCCGGTCGGGGGAGTACGACATCGAGTCCATGACCGACGTCGCCGCCCAGTCGGGTGTGACGCAGTTCGCCGGCACATGGGTCAACGACGAGACGGCCGCCGTGCAGTGGCCGTTCCCGGTGGGTGTGCCCATCTCGGCGCAGTTCGGATCCACGTCGTACCTGTCGAAGTTCTCGCGCGCGCACCACGGCACGGACTTCACGCCGGGCGCCGGCGCCGAAGTGCACGCCGTCGCCGCGGGCACCGTCCGCATCGCGACCGAGGCCGGCGGCGACTACGGCGTCACCGTCGTCATCGACCACATCATCGACGGCAAGCTCGTCTCGACCCGGTACGGCCACATGCAGTACGGGTCGCTGCGGGTCTCGCCCGGCGAGACGGTCGACGCCGGTGACGTCATCGGGCGGGTGGGGAGCACGGGCAAGTCGACGGGTGCCCACCTGCACCTCGAGGTGCTGCTCGGCGGCACCACCCGGATCGACCCCGTGCCGTGGCTCAAGGAGCACACGGAGGGCTGACCCGTGACATCGGGGATGCCGCGACTCTGGTATCCTCTTCTAGTTGCCCGCGTGCGGGCAGCACGCCCCGATAGCTCAGTGGCAGAGCACTTCCATGGTAAGGAAGGGGTCGTCAGTTCAATCCTGACTCGGGGCTCGCAGCATCTCTCGGATGCTCGTGGCGGGGTAGCTCAGTTGGTGAGAGCGCACGACTCATAATCGTGAGGTCGCGGGTTCAAGCCCCGCTCCCGCTACGCAAAACCCCCGGCTCCACCCGGGGGTTTTGTTGTTTCCGGGAGTCAGCCCGCGGCCATGAGCGCCCCCGCGAGCTCCTGCGCACGACCGAGACGGTGCGAATCCCCGTCGAGGCGCTGATGCGCGATCGCGCCCTCGACGAGCAGGAAGACGTGCTCGGCGACATCCGGTGCCGGTCGTCCGAGGTCGGCCGCGACGAGTTCGCGGAGGCGATCCGCCACACGCGCCTTGTGCGTTCGGATGACGCCCCAGCCGGGGTGTCCGGGCGGCAGCTCCGCGGCGGCGTTGAGGAACGCGCATCCCTGACCTGACGGATCCGCATCCTCGGCATACGCGTCGAACACGGTGAGGGTGCGCAGAGCGGATGCCACGGCGATGCGCTCCTCCCAGCGCTCCCACCACGCGGTGTCACGGCGCTGCAGGTACGCGACCACGAGCGCATCCTTCGACCCGAAGCGGTCGTACAGGGTGCGCTTGGTCACCCCCGAGGCCTCCGCGATCGTGTCGACGCCGACCGACGCGATGCCGCGCGCGTAGAACAGCCGGGTCGCGGCATCCAGGACCTTCGTCGCCCCCGGCGTGAGGGGAGCGGTTTCCGGCGTGCTGATCATGCACCTAGGCTACTTCACAGATCTGTGAAGTGAGGATGCCGGTGACCGACGACACTCTGACGGCGCGGCGCACGGTGGTCCTGTCCGCGGCAGGGATCACGCTGATCGCCGTCTGCTACGGGCTCGCCCGATTCGCGTACGGCCTGTTCGTGCCTGCCTTCCGCGTCGCCTTCGACCTCGACGGCGCCGTGATCGGCGCGATCGCCGCCACGAGCTACGCCGCGTACGCGGTCGGCATCCTCTACGCCACGGTGGCGACCCCTCGTCTGGGAGCGCGGTTCGTCGCGACCTCCGCGGGCGTGCTCGGTGCGATCGGATGCGGCCTCATCGCCGCCGCGCCGGACCCCGGCATCCTCGCCCTCGGGGTCGCGGTCGCCGGCTCCAGCACCGGCGTCGCCTCGCCACCCCTCGCGCACGTCGTCGCTCGCCGCGTCCGAGAGGCGCGTCGGGACCGCGTGCAGACCGTCGTCAACGCGGGCACCGGGCTCGGCGTGCTCGTGTCGGGACCGGTCGCGCTGTTCGCGGACGAGCAGTGGCGTCTCGCGTGGGCGGTGTTCGCCGGGATGTGCGCCGCCGCCGCGGTGTGGGCGGCGATGGTCGTGCCGTCCGAGCGCACCACCCGGCCGCGCACGCAGCGGCGACGTTCGAGGCTCGTCGCCGGCGCGACGTCGCTCGCGCTGGCCGCCGCCGTGTCGGGATCGGGGACGGGGCCCGTCTGGACGTTCGGGCAGGACCTGCTCCGCGACGTGGGCGGTCAGAGCGCGGGGTCGGCGGCAATCGTGTGGATCGTCCTCGGCGTCTGCGGGCTCGTCGGCGCGCTCGCGGGCGGCGTCATCGGCCGGGTCGGCATCGTCGCGACGTGGCGCGCGCTCGTGGCCGCGGCATCCGTCGCCACCGCCGTCCTCGCCCTCGCCCCGTCGTCGTTCGCGGCCGCGGCCCTCGCGAGCGGGGTCTTCGGCGCGGTCTACATCGCGGTGACGGGCGTGCTGCTCGTCTGGAGCACCCGCGTCTTCGTCGACAGCCCCGCGACCGGCGTCGGCGTCGCCTTCCTCGCGCTCGCGATCGGTCAGGCGCTCGGATCCCCGCTGATCGGGTGGATCGCGGACCTCACCGACCTGCGCGTCGCGATCGTCGTGGCGGCCGGCCTCAACCTGGTCGCGCTGCTGGTCACGCCGCCTCGCGAGTCCTGACCGGCCCTCGCCTCGAGGTCAGCGGAACGCCTCGACCTGTGTCTCGGCGTGCCGCGAGGACGACCCGCGCGCCCCTGTCCGCGAGAGCGAGGGCGGTTCCGCGGCCGACGCCGCTGGTCGCCCCGGTCACGACGACCGTGGCGTTCCGTAAACGTGCCCGCTGACTCATGCCCGCAGTGTGCGGGCGCTCGAATACAGGTCCGAGGGGGCTTGCGTGCGTCCCGAGTCAGCGCTATCGCGCGGAACGATGTGCGCGGATGCCGCCGGGTTCACGTACGTGTACGCAACAGATCCGGCCCGACACGCCGCACCGCCGGAGCGGGCGTCGGCGTGTCGCGCCGGATCTATTGCAACCGTGAACGGGTCAGAGGTCCTCGGGCGACAGGTCGCCTTCGCCCTCCTCGCCCAGCTCGACGACCACGGGGTCCTCGCCCTGCGATTCGGGCTGGATGTCGCTCGCGGCATACGTCTCTTCGGGATCCTCTGCCGGGGCATAGTCGAGGGGGCGCCCCTCGAACTCCGCGTCGGCCGCGGCGGTGTCGCCGACGGTCGTGTCGCCGAGCGGCGCATCGGCCGGGTCGAGGCGGATGCCGTCGTTGTCGCCGGTCTCGGGTGTGCTCATGTCGCGGTCCTTCCTCGCGTGCCCGGGCGGTCGCACCGGGGCATCCACTCTGCGCTTCCTCGCCATCGGTCCGCAGGGGCTGTCGCCCACCGGGCGCCTCGGCTACCCTGCCGCGATGACCACCCGGCTGCTCCTGATCTCCGACACGCACATCCCCGGCCGCTCGCGACGCCTGCCCGACGCGGTAGTGCGAGAAGCGGATGCCGCTGACCTCACCGTCCATGCCGGGGACTGGGTCGCGGCATCCGTCCTCCACGACCTGCGACAGCACGGCGAGGTCCTCGGGGTCTACGGCAACAACGACGGCGAGGACCTGCGGGCCGTTCTGCCGGAGGTCGCGCGCCGCGAGGTCGAGGGCGTGCGGATCGCGGTCGTGCACGAGACGGGGCAGAAGCAGCGTCGCGAGGAACGGATGGACGTCGCCTACCCGGATGCCGACCTCCTGATCTTCGGCCACAGTCACATCCCGTGGGACACGACGACGCCGCGCGGCATGCGGCTGCTCAACCCCGGCTCACCGACGGATCGCCGTCGGCAGCCGGACCACACGTTCGTGACGCTGGAGCTCGCGGACGGCGGCATCCGCTCTGTCCGACTCCACAGCATCTGACGAGGTGCCCTCTGCCGCCGGAGGAGTACTATCGCTGTCGGATTGCTAGAAAAGCGAGGTAAATCTCATGGCGAAGGACTCCCGGCGGTGGTTCGGTCTCGTCTTCATCAGCGTCGCGGTCTCGCTCATCATCGTCGACTCGACGATCGTGAACGTCGCGGTGCCCTCGATCGTCGAGGAGCTGAAGATCAGCTCGACCGAGGTGCAGTGGGTGCAGGAGGTCTACACCCTCGTCTTCGCCTCGCTGCTGCTGCTGTTCGGCGCCTTCGCGGACCGGTTCGGGCGACGGCGGATCATGCTGCTCGGCGTCGCGATCTTCGCCGCCTCGTCGGTGCTCGCGAGCTTCGCGCCGACCGGTGAGCTGCTGATCCTCGCCCGCTTCGTGCAGGGCATCGGCGGCGCCATGATCCTGCCGACCACCCTGTCGCTCATCAACTCGACCTTCCGCGGCCGCGAACGCGGCATCGCCTTCGCTGTCTGGGGCTCCACGATCGGCGGCATGGCCGCCGTCGGGCCGCTGCTCGGCGGATGGCTGACGACCGCGTTCTCGTGGCGGTGGGCGTTCGGCATCAACGTGCCGCTCGGGATCATCATCGTGATCGGCGTCCTGCTGACCGTCGCGGAATCCCGCGAGGCCCGCAAGCGGTCCATCGACGGTGTCGGAGCGCTCCTGTCGGTCATCCTCTTCGGCTCGCTCGTGTTCGGTCTCATCGAGGGCCGCACGTTCGGGTGGTGGACGGCCGAGGACGGGCTCACCATCGGCGGCTGGGAGTGGCCGTTGACGATCTCGCCGATCCCGTTCGCCTTCGCAGTGACCCTCGTCGCGCTCGTGCTCTTCGTCTGGTGGGGCCTGCGCCGTGCCCGCCGCGGACAGGACCCGCTGATCGACTTCTCGCTGCTGAGCATCTCGTCGTTCCGCAACGGCAACATTGCCGCCCTCGTCGTCTCGCTCGGCGAGTTCGGACTCATCCTCGCCCTGCCGCTGTGGCTGCAGTTCGTCCTCGGCTTCGACGCCCTGCAGGTGGGCTTCCTGCTGCTCGCCCTGGCGGGCGGCTCGTTTGTCGCGAGCGGTGCCGCGGGCGCGTTCAGCGGCAAGGTTCCGGCTGTCGTCGTGGTGCGCGTCGGCATCCTGGCCGAGATCGTCGGCATCGCGTGGGCCGGGTTCATCATCGGACCGGATGCCGCCTGGGGCTGGCTCATTCCGGCGCTCGCCGTGTACGGGTTCGGCGTCGGACTCGCGACCGCGCAGCTCACCGGCGTCATCCTGCAGGATGTCCCGGTCGAGAAGTCGGGTCAGGGGTCGGGCATGCAGTCCACCGCGCGCCAGGTCGGCTCGGCGCTAGGCGTCGCGATCCTCGGGACCGTGCTGTTCACGACCACCGGAGGTGTGCTCGCGACATCCCTCGACGACGCCGGGGTGCCCGCCGCGCAGGCCGACACCGTCGTCTCGGCCGTCGTCGACTCGGCCGGCGCCGCGATCGCCGGGTTCGAGGCGGACCCGTCGCGGGCGCAGATCGCGGATGCCGCGCGTACCGCGTTCTCGGACGGCACCCGCGCCTCGGCGCTGACCGCCGCGGGCTTCCTGGTGATCGGCCTCGGCGCGACCTTCGCCCTTGGCTCAGGGCGCCGGCGTGAGGAGTCTCAGGAGCCGCGGCTGGCGGAGCGCGTCCAGGGATCGTAGTCGACCTCGAGCGGCTCCTGCGGGGGCCGCTCGGGTTCGGGGACGTGCTGCAAGTTGACGCGGACGCGGTACCAGAGCGAGCTCGATCCGCGCATGCCGTCGACGAGCACGTCGGCGGGGGAGAGGTGCCGGACGACGTCGGGATGCCGCGCCTTCCACCGCTCGAGACCTTCGAGGGCCTCGTCCTTCGTCGCGGCGCGCGAGATCTCGATGAGCGGCATCGTCGACTGGCGGCGCCCGGTGCCGTCGCCGCCCCGGGGCGCCTTCTCCGCGGGTCCCAGGCGCTCGGCGAGGTCGAGCAGTCGGCCCAGCGAACCGGGTGCGTCGTCGATGCCCGCGTGCGCGTCGCCGCGCTCGGCGAACAGGGCGGGAACCGTGCGCATGGTGAACGCCTCGGGGCGGACCTCGCGCAGGTCGTCCCAGTCGACCGGCATCGACACGCGGGCGTCGGGGAGCGGGCGCACCGAGTAGGCCGAGGCGACCGTGCGGTCCTTCGCGTTCTGGTTGAAGTCGACGAACACGCTCTCGCCGCGTTCCTCCTTCCACCAGTGCGCCGTCGCGAGCCCCGGCGCGCGGTTCTCGACTTCGCGCGCGAACGCCTGCGCGGCCAGTCGCACCTGCGGGTAGTCGTGGGCACGGTCGGTGCGGACCAGGATGTGGATGCCGCGCGACCCCGACGTCTTCGGCCAGCCCACGAGCCCCACGTCGGCGAGCACGTCGCGCGCGACGAAGGCGACGTCGACGATCTGCGTCCAGTCCACGCCGGGCATCGGGTCGAGGTCGATCCGGAGCTCGTCCGGGTGGTCGAGGTCGTCGGCGCGGACCGGATGCGGGTTGAGGTCGAGGCATCCGAGCCCCACCGCCCAGACCAGGCCCGCGGCATCCCGGATCACTGCCTCTTCGGCGCTCGTCCCCGAGGCGTAGCGGAGCGTCGCGGTCGACACGAAGTCCGGCCGGTTCTCGGGCACGCGCTTCTGGAAGAACGCCTCCTGGCCGATGCCCTTCACGAAGCGCTTCAGCACCATCGGGCGATCGGCCACGCCGCGGAGGGCGCCGTCGGCGACGGCGAGGTAATAGTCGGCGAGGTCGCGCTTGGTGATGCCCGGCTCGGGGAACACCACCTTGTCGGGGCTCGAGAGCCGCACCTCGTGCCCGTCGACCTCGAGCGTGACCGCGTCGTCCTTCTTCGCCATGCGCCCGGTCTACCCCGCCCGGGCCGGCCCCGCCACGGGGTTGCGGCGCGGCTGTGTCTACGATCGAGAGGTCCCGTCCGGCATCCCTCCTGGAGGTCCCATGTCCACGCCCGTGTCCGGCACGGCCGCACTCGACCACGCCGCCGACCTGGCCGACTTCGTCGCTGCCTCGCCGTCGAGCTACCACGCCGCAGCCGAGGTCGCCCGTCGACTGCGCGAGGTCGGCTTCCGCGAGCTCGACGAGCGCGAGGCCTGGCCGGCGCAGCCCGGTGGCCGGTTCCTGGTGGTCCGCGACGGTGCGGTGCTCGCCTGGATCGTCCCGGAGAGAGCGGATGCCGCGACCGGCGTCCACGTCTTCGGGGCCCACAGCGACTCACCCGCCTTGAAGCTCAAGCCCCGCCCCACGACCGGGTCGCACGGATGGCTGCAGGCCGGCGTCGAGGTCTACGGCGGGCCGCTGCTGAACTCATGGCTCGACCGTGAGCTGCGCCTCGCGGGTCGCCTCGTGCTCGACGACGGCACGAGCGTCCTCGCCGCGACCGGACCGCTCCTGCGCCTGCCGCAGCTCGCGATCCACCTCGACCGCGAGGTCAACGACGGGCTGGCCCTCGACCGGCAGCGGCAGACCCAGCCGGTCTGGGGTCTGGGGGACGCCGACTCGGCGGATCTGCTCGGCGAGCTCGCGGCGCAGGCCGACGTCGACGCGACCCGCATCCGCGGATACGACGTGGTCACGGCGGATGCCGCACGCGGCGCGGTCTTCGGCAAGGACGATGCGTTCTTCGCCTCGGGGCGGCTCGACGACCTCGCATCGGTGCACGCCGGTGTCGTCGCGCTCGCGCGCGCGGCGGACGGGTTCGACGGGGAGCGCATCGCGATGCTCGCCGTCTTCGACCACGAGGAGGTCGGCTCCGCCACCCGCTCGGGTGCCGCCGGGCCCTTCCTCGCCGACGTGCTCGAGCGGATCCAGCTGAGCCTCGGCGCCGACCGCGAGCAGCAGCTGCGCGCCCTCGCGTCGTCGTGGTGCGTCTCGAGCGACGTCGGCCACGCCGTGCACCCCAACTACGCCGAGAAGCACGACCCCGTCGTCCAGCCGCGGCTCGGGTCCGGCCCGATCCTCAAGATCAACGCGAACCAGCGCTACGCGACCGACGGCGCCGGGGCCGCCGCGTGGCACGGCTGGTGCGAGGCCGCCGGTGTCGGCTCGCAGGAGTTCGTCTCGAACAACGCGGTGCCGTGCGGCTCGACCATCGGACCGATCACGGCGACGCGACTGGGCATCGCGACGGTCGACGTCGGCATCCCCATCCTGTCGATGCACTCGGCGCGGGAGCTCGCTGGCGTCACCGACCTGTACGACCTCGCCCGCGTCGCCGAGGCGGTCTTCACCTCCTGAAACGGCGAATGCCGCGGGTCCGCCGACGTGGTGTCGGGGACCCGCGGCATCCGGGGTCGTGCGGGGGTCAGTACCAGCCGTTGGACTGGGAGTGGCCCCACGCGCCGCAGGGGCTGCCGTAGCGGCCGTCGATGTAACCGAGGCCCCAGGCGATCTGCGTCGCGGGGTTCGTCTTCCAGTCGGAGCCGGCGCTGCCCATCTTGCTGCCGGGCAGGGCCTGCGGGATGCCGTAGGCGCCGCTCGAGGAGTTGTAGGCCTGGTAGTTCCAGCCCGACTCCTTGTTCCACAGCGAGACGAGGCACGAGAACTGGTCGTCGCCCCAGCCGTAGTTTCCGAGCATGCTGCGCGCGGTCGCCTGCGCGGCGCCGGCGGACGTGCCCGAGGCGGCGCGCTTGGTCGTACCGGCGGAGCTCGACGAGCCCGACGACGACGAGCTGGAGGAGGTGGACCGGGATGCCTCGGCCGCGGCAGCCTCTTCGGCGGCCTTCTTCTCGGCGGCGGCCTTCGCGGCAGCCTCGGCCTTGCGCTTCTCCTCGGCCAGGCGCTCCTTCTCCTTCTGGATGGCGGCGTCCAGGCGGCCCTGGAGCGCGCCCGTCTGCTCGTTCACCTCGGCCACGGCCTCTTCGACGGCGGCGGTGGCGTCGCGCGTGTCGAGCAGCAGCGGGAGGGCGGAGACGTTCTCGAGGTCCGAGACGGCCTGAGCGAGGTCATCGGTCTCGACCGTGGTGTCGTCCGTTCCGACGTCCAGCTTCGAGGAGGCGATGTCCGCCGTGACCTTCTTCGAGGCCGCGACCGCGTCGTCGGCGCGGTCGAGCGTCGACTGGATCTTCGAGGCGGGGACCGAGGTGGCGACGCCGGCGGTGATCGAGTCGGGCAGTGCCTTCGTGAACGAGGCCAGCGCGATCGCCGGAGTCGATTCGGCACGTGCCGTGGCCGGAGCGGGGGCCATGGCGGTGGCGCTCGCGGCGATGGCGAACGCAGTGGTCAACGTCGTGAGGACGAGGACCGGACGGCGCCGGAGTCGGCGTGCGTCGGTGCGGGTCGTGCGGATGGATCGGCGGGTGGGGGTGGATGGCGTGTCTGTAGGCATGCAGAAAGAAAGGTTCCGTGTAGCGAGAACACGCTCCGATGGAGCGCGCGTGTCCGTTCGGGCGGGCACGAGTCGCCCACTCTGTCCCACGTTCCTGGGCGTTACCCGAACGTTACCTGGGCAGTCACGCCATCGACGGTGCCCGAAAAAGGCCTGATCACGATCCCTGGGAAGTTGCTGACGCGGCCCCTCGGGTGTCGTCAGCGATATATCGTTGGCTATCGGTCACCATCTGAAGGAGACATCATGAACAGCTCATTCGGCTCGCAGGGCTTCGGTTCGGGCGGCTTCGGCGGCGGCGGTCGCGGCTTCGGATCGGGGTCCCAGGGCTTCGACCTCAGCGGCCTCGGCGCGAATCTCATGGAGGCGTTCGAACAGTTCCGCACCCAGTTCGACCAGCGTCCCGCGTCCCCCCGGATGAGCCGCGGCGACGTCCGCACCGCGGTGCTCGCCCTCCTCGCCGAGAAGCCGATGCACGGGTATCAGATCATCCAGGAGATCGACTCGCGGAGCGGCGGGTCGTGGAAGCCGAGCGCCGGCTCGGTCTACCCCACCCTTCAGCTCCTTGCCGACGAGGGCCTGATCGTCGCCGAGGAGGCGAACGGTCGCAAGACCTACTCGCTGACGGACGCCGGCCGTATGGTCGCCGAGGAGGCCGTGGGATCGGCCCCGTGGGAGACCGCCGCGCCGCAGAAGGAGCACCCGCACCGCGCGACCGCGCTGCCCAAGGCGGGCGTCGAGCTCGCCCAGGCCGCCGCGCAGGTGGCGCGCTCCGGCTCTCCCGAGCAGGTGGCACAGGCCGTCGAGATCCTCGACGAGGCCCGCCGCCGGCTTTACGCCCTGCTCGCGCAGGGCTGACCCGCGTGGCAGCACGTCGTCGGGAAGGCGACGACCTTCCCGACGACCGCGACGCACGGGCGCGCTACCGCCGCATCCTCCGTTTCGCCGCGAGGGCCCTCGTGGTCACGTGGTGGTTCGAGCTGTTCCTTCCCCGGATCGGTCTCGGCTGGCTCGGCGTGCGCGGCCGTTCGGCGCGCATGCAGCGCATCGCCCGGCGCTTCCACGCGCTCGCGATCGACCTCGGCGGTCTCATGATCAAGGTCGGGCAGTTCATGTCCTCGCGCCTCGACGTGCTGCCGCCCGAGATCACCAAGGAGCTCGAAGGTCTGCAGGACGAGGTCCCCGCCGTCCCGTTCCCGCTCATCCGCGCCGAGGCCGAAGGCGAGCTCGGGGTCACCCTCGACCGCGCGTTCGCCGCCATGGAGACCGTGCCGGTGGCCGCGGCATCCCTCGGCCAGGCTCACCGCGCACGCCTGTCGCCGGAGGACGCGGCCCTCACCGGGCTGGACTCCGTCGTCGTGAAGGTGCAGCGCCCGGGCATCCAGGACATCGTCGACACCGACCTCGCGGCACTCCGCCGGGTCGGCAGGTGGCTGAGTCACGTACGGATCGTGTCGGACCGCGTCGACGCGCCGCAGCTCGTCGAAGAGTTCGCCGAGACGAGTCTCGAGGAGATCGACTACCTGCACGAGGCCGCCAACGGCGAGCGGTTCGCGGCGGACTTCGCCGGCGACCCGCGCGTCGGCGTCCCCGCCGTCGTCTGGGAGCGCACCTCGCGGCGCACCCTGACCCTCGAGGACGTCACGGCCATCAAGATCACCGACCACGAGTCGCTCCGGGCCGCCGGCATCGATCCCGCCGAGGTGGCGCAGGTGTTCGCCTCCGTCATGTTCGACCAGGTGTTCACGCACGGGTTCTTCCACGCCGACCCGCATCCGGGCAACATCTTCGTCACGCCGATGCCGACGACGGATGCCGCGGCTCCCGCGACCCCGCCGTGGCGGCTCACGTTCATCGACTTCGGCATGATGGGCGAGGTCCCGCCGAGCCTGCGCGCCGGTCTCCGCCGCCTCATGATCGCCGTCGCCGCGCGCGACGGCGTGGCCCTCGTGCAGAGCATCCGCGATGTCGGCGTCCTGCTGCCGAGCGCCGACACGAGCGAGCTCGAGCGCGCCATGACCCAGCTGTTCGCGCGCTTCGGCGGGATGGGTTTCGCCGAGCTGCGCGAGGTCGACCCGCGGGAGTTCCGCGCGTTCGCGATCGAGTTCCAGGACGTCGTGCGGACGCTGCCGTTCCAGCTGCCGGAGAACTTCCTGCTCATCGTGCGCGCCATGTCGCTGACCTCGGGTGTGTGCAGCGCCCTCGACCCCGCGTTCAACCTGTGGGATGCCGTCGAGCCGTACGCGTCGCGCCTCGTCCGGGAGGAGGGGCGCAACGCCGTGACCGACGTGCTGCGGCGCGCGGTGACCTCGCTGACGACCGCTTCGCGCCTGCCGGGCCGCGTCGACGACCTGATCACCCGCGTCGAGGACCATCGCATCACCCTGCCCGACCCGGCGCTGGAGCGTCGCGTCGCGCGGCTCGAGCAGCTCGGCCGTCGCACCCTATCGGGCATGCTGTTCGCCGGCCTTCTCGTCGGGGGCGCGGTGATCCGCCCCGATGATCCGGTGCTCGGCGGTGTCCTCATGACGGGGTCGCTCCTGCCGCTCGCGCACGCGGTGCTCGCGGGGGTCTTCGGCCGCCGCTGGTGAGCGGGGCGCGGCGCCTAGGATGAGTCGGGCGCACCGGTCCGCTGGTGGCGGTGCGCGGAGGAGGCGGCATGGCCGGCAATCGCAGGACCTGGGTGCTCGTCGACGGGGAGAACATCGACGCCACCCTGGGCGGATCGATCCTCGGCCGGCGTCCGCAGCCCGATGAGCGGCCGCGGTGGGACCGCATCCTCTCGTTCGTCGCGGACAGCTGGAACCAGGACGCCCGCGGGCTCTTCTTCCTGAACGCGTCCATCAACCTGCCGATGTCGTTCGTGCAGGCGCTCCTCGCCCTCGGCTACCAGCCCGTGCCGCTGTCGGGAGACCCCGACGAGAAGGTCGTCGACCTCGCCATTCAGCGCACCCTCCGCGCCCTGCAGGACCACGGCGACGACGTCGTCCTCGTCAGTCACGACGGCGACTTCGTCGACGACCTCGGCGTCCTCGCCGACGGCTCGCGCCGCGTCGGCGTGCTCGCCTTCGAGGAGTTCCGCAACGCCGGCTTCGCCCAGATCCCCGGCATCCGCTTCTTCGACCTCGAGTACGACGCCGGAGCCTTCGACGCGCAGCTGCCGCGCGTGCGCATCATCCCCATCGCCGAGTTCGACCCGGAGCAGTTCCTGCGCTGAGCGCGCTCAGGCGAAGCGGACCCAGTTCGCGCCGCGGCCGGTCTCGTATCGGCCCTGCAGGTGCAGGTCCGCGCCGTCGACGCGGTAGAGCGAGACGGTCGTCGAGCGCTCGCCCGCCGCGACGAGCAGCGTGCGGTCGTCGCTGACGGCGAAGCCGCGCGGCTGCTCCTCGGTCACGACGAAGCCGGTCGGTTCGGAGAGGGAGCCGTCCGCCGCGATGCGCAGGGCCGCCAGCGTGCTCGCGGTCCGCTCCGAGGCCCACACGACGCCGTCGGTGAGGTGGATGTCGGCACCCCAGACGTAGCGGTTCTCGCGGGGGTCCTCGTCGATGACGCTGTGGCGGAGCTTCTCGGACGGGTCGTGCGCGGGCGTCGCCGACAGCAGCTCGAGCGTCCCCGCCGCCGCGTCGCGCCGGTAACGCAGGACCTCGCCGGTGAACTCCGTCAAGACGTACAGGGTCTGCTCGTCGTCGCCGAACGCGAGGTGACGCGGGCCGCTGCCGGTCGGAGCCGCGGCGACCGGCGGGTCGAGCGGGGTCAGCCCGAGGTCGTCGCCGAGCGAGAACTGCGCGAGGAGGTCGCTCTCGAGCGAGACGAAGTAGGCGTGGCGGCCGTCGGTGCTCGCGAGCACCGAGTGCAGTCGCGGGAAGCGGACCTCGGCGGCGGGCGGGCTGACCACCCCGTACGCGTCGACGGCGCAGACGATCCCGTACCCGCCGGAGTACGCCGCGCCCAGCAGCACCGCGCCGTCCCGCGTGAGCGAGAGGTAGTTCATCGCGCCACCGGGCAGCGGCACGCGGGTCAGCGGGGTGAGGTCGCCCGTCTCGCGGTCGAGGGAGAGGGTGAGGATGCCGGCATCCGTGTTCTCGTCGTCGGCCTTGACCGACGCGTAGACGAGGCCGCGCTCGGGGTCGACGGCGAAGTTCGAGCATCCGGTGGTGCCGGTCGTGACCGACAGCCGCTCGAGCCCGCCATCCGTCACACGGAACGTGCTGATCGAGGATTCACCGGCATTGGCCACGAGGACGAGCGAAGGGGACATCCTTCGATCGTAGGCCGAGGCTCCGCGCGGGCGTCCGCCGGGCCGGGAGTAGGGTCGAGGCATGCGTTTCGTGTCGGACCCCGCCTCGTGACCACGACACCCCCCGTCGCCCGCACCCCCCGCTACTACCTGGGCGCGCTGGGCATCGGCCTGCTCGCCGGGCTCATGTCGGGCATGTTCGGCGTGGGCGGCGGAACGGTCATCGTGCCCCTTCTGCTGACGCTGCTGGTCTTCGATCAGAAGCGCGCCGCCGGCACCTCGCTCGCCGCCATCGTGCCCACCGCCGCGGTCGGCGTCGTGTCGTATGCGGCCGTCGGGGCCGTCGCCTGGGTGCCTGCGCTGATCCTCGCCGCCGCCGCGGTCGTCGGCGCGCAGATCGGTACGTGGCTCCTCGCCCGCCTGCCCCAGAACGCGATCCGCTGGGGCTTCATCGCCTTCCTCGTCGTCGTCATCGTGATGCTCTTCATCGTCGTGCCGTCCCGCGAGGCCGAGTTGCCGCTGACGTGGCTCACGGGAACGGGCCTGGCCGTCCTCGGTGTCTTCACCGGCGTGATGGCGGGGCTGCTTGGGGTGGGCGGAGGCGTCATCGTCGTGCCCGCGCTCATGTTCCTCTTCGGCGCGAGCGACCTGGTGGCCAAGGGCACCTCGCTGCTCATGATGATCCCGACCGCGATCTCGGGCACGATCGGCAACCTCCGCCGCCACAACGTCGACCTCGTCGCCGCCGGCGTCATCGGCATCGCCGCGTGCACGACCACCGCCCTCGGCGCGTGGCTTGCGACCCTCGTCGACCCGTTCACGGCGAACGTCCTCTTCGCGGTCTACTTGACCTTCATCGCCGTGCAGCTGTCGATCAAGGCCGTGCGGGCCCACCGCGCCCGCTGAACCGGGCCGGCGCCGGACCCGGACGGTAGGATCGACCGGTGCCCGTGAATCCCGAGTTGCAAGGTCGTGCCTTCCCGCCGACCGCCCCGTACCTCGTCGGCCGCGAGAAGGTGCGCGAGTTCGCCCGCGCGGTGTTCGCGACCGACCCGCAGCACGACGATCCCGAGGTCGCGCGTTCGCTCGGCTACGCCGACGTCGTCGCGCCGCCGACCTTCGCGATGGTGATCCAGGACGCCACGCTGCAGCAGCTGCTGAGCGAGCCGGACTCCGGCATCGTGCTCGAACGCGTCGTGCACGCCGAGCAGCGCTTCCGCTACACGCGGCCCATCGTCGCCGGCGACGAGCTGACGGGACGCCTGACGGTCACCGGCATCCGCGCCTTCGGGAAGGGTGCGATGGTGACGAGTGAGGCCGAGATCACGGATGCCGCCGGTGACCACGTCGTCACCGCGACCTCCGTCCTGCTGGTGGGAGGCGACGAATGACCGCCATGGGCCCGAACCTCGAGGTCGGCGCGGTCGTCGCCGAGCGCACCGTGCACCTGACCCGCGCCGCGCTCGTGCGGTACGCGGGCGCCTCGGGGGACTTCAACCCGATCCACTACAACGACGCCGTCGCCGAGCGCGTGGGGCTGCCGGGCGTCCTCGCCCACGGCATGCTCACGATGGGCCTCGCCGTCGAGACGATCGTGTCGTGGCTGGGGGACTCGGGCCGCATCCTCGACTACGGCGTCCGCTTCACGCGCCCCGTCGTCGTCGACACCGATGCGGGGGCCGACGTCTCCGTCGTCGCCAAGGTCGGCGCGATCGAGGACGACGCGGTGCGCATCGACCTGACCGTCTCGCACGACGGCACGACCGTTCTCGGCAAGGCGCAGGTGCGCGTGCGCGCGGCATCCTGATGCCCGAGATCGCCCCCGTCCCGCTGACGCAGCTCACGACGCTCCGCGTCGGGGGGATGCCGCGCCGCATGGTCGAGGTCACCACGACCGACGAGCTCGTCGCCGCCCTCCGAGACGTGTGGGACGACGGCGACCGCTGGCTCGTCGTCGGCGGCGGATCGAACCTGCTGTTCGGCGACGACGAGTTCGACGGCACCGCCGTCCTCGTGCGGACGAGCGGCATCGAGCGCCTGCCGTCGCCGCACCCCGGCCGCGTGCGGCTGAAGGTGCAGGCCGGTCACAACTGGGACGACCTCGTCGCGCAGACCGTGGCCGCAGGACTCAGCGGCATCGAAGCCATGTCGGGGATCCCCGGCACCACCGGCGCCGCCCCCATCCAGAACGTCGGCGCCTACGGCCAGGAGATCGTCGAGACGCTCGTCGAGGTCGAGCTCATCGACGAGGCGACCGGCGAGGTGTCGGTGGTCCCGGCATCCGATCTGGGACTCGGGCTCCGCACCTCGGTGCTGAAGAAGCACTACGGGTCGGTCCCCGAGCGCTCCGCCGTCATCCTCTCGGTCACGCTGGAGCTCACGCAGGTCGGTCACGGCGACGTCCCCGTGCGGGGTGCGCAGCTGCGGTCGGCGCTGGGCCTCGAACCGGATGCCGCGGTCTCGCTCGCGTGGATCCGCGAGACGGTGCTCGACATCCGCTCCCGCAAGGGCATGGTGCTCGACGAGGACGACCACGACACGTGGAGTGCGGGGTCGTTCTTCCAGAACCCGATCGTCTCGGCGCAGTTCGCCGCGACGCTGCCGCCCGAGGCGCCGCGCTGGTCGATGGCGCCCGAGCCCGAGGCCGACCGGGTGATCCCGCTCGACCGGTTCGACGGGTTCATCCCGCCGCGGGCGGACGGACCTGCGCCGGTGAAGATCAGCGCCGCGTGGCTCATCGAGCAGGCGGGGATGCGCAAGGGCTTCCGCCTGCCGGGCTCGCGCGCGTCGCTGTCGACGAAGCATGCGCTCGCCCTCACGAACCGCGGACGCGCCACCGCAGAGGAGGTCGCCGCGCTGGCGCGACTCATCCAGCAGCGCGTGCAGTCCGAGTTCGGGGTGCTGCTGCAGCCCGAGCCGGTGCTCTTCGACGTCGAGCTCTGACTCGGAGCTTCGACCGAAGTCCCGATCCGGCCGGGAACGGCGGGCCCATTCCCGGCTGGAGTGGGACCTCGGAGATCGCCGCCCGGAGGGCGCGCGTCAGCCGAAGAGGCGCTGCAGGCGCTGGACGCCCTCGAGCAGCTGCTCCTCGCCGAGCGCGTACGACAGACGCAGGTAACCGGACGGGCCGAAGGCCTCGCCCGGGACGACGGCGACCTCGGCGCGCTCGAGGATGTAGTCGGCCAGCTCGAGCGACGTGTCGATGCGCACACCGTCCCACTCGCGCCGCAGCAGTCCCGTGACATCCGGGTAGACGTAGAACGCGCCGAGCGGGTTCGGGACCGTGACGCCGGGGATCTTCGCGAGCTCCGAGACGATCAGTCCGCGACGGCGGTCGAAGGCCTGGCGCATCTTCTCGGCCTCGTCCTGCGGGCCGGTGAGGGCGGCGAGGGCCGCGCGCTGCGCGATGTTGTTGACGTTCGAGCTGAGGTGCGACTGCAGGTTGCCGGCGACCTTGATGGCGTCGGCGGGCCCGACCATCCAGCCCACACGCCAGCCGGTCATGGCGTAGGTCTTCGCGACGCCGTTGACGAGGATCGTCTGGCCGGCGAGCTCGGGCACGGCCTCGACGATCGACACCGCGCGAGCGCCTTCGTAGACGAGGTTCTGGTAGATCTCGTCGCTGATGACCCAGATGCCGTGGGCGAGGGCCCACTCGCCGATCGCCTTCGTCTCGTCGGCGGTGTAGACGGCGCCCGTCGGGTTCGACGGCGACACGAACACGAGCGCGGTCGTCTTGTCGGTGCGGGCGGCCTCGAGCTGGTCGACGGTGACCTTGTACTCCTGGTCGGCGCCGGCGAACACCTCGACGGGAACACCGTCGGCCAGGGCGATCGCCTCGGGGTAGGTGGTCCAGTACGGCGCGGGCAGCAGGACCTCGTCGCCCGGGTTCACGACCGCCTGGAAGGCCTGGTAGACGGCCTGCTTGCCGCCGTTGGTGACGATCACCTGCGAGGGGGCGACCTCGAGGCCCGAGTCGCGCAGCGTCTTCGCGGCGATCGCCTCACGCAGCACGGGCAGGCCGGCCGCGGGGGTGTACCGGAAGTTGGCGGGGTCGCGCAGCGCCTCGGCCGCGGCATCCACCACGAACTGCGGGGTCGCGAAGTCGGGCTCGCCGGCCGCGTACGAGACCACCGGACGACCGGCGGCCTGCAGGGCCTTGGCCTTGGCGTCGACTTTCAGGGTCGCGGACTCGGCGATGGCGGAGAGTTTGCGGGAGACGGGAGCGCGTTCGGTCACCCTCCGAGCGTACCGTCGGGCGTCGCGCGGGCGAGGGGTGTGTCGGGGGTCAGCGCGTGGGACGCGTGAGGATCTCGTTGCCCGATTCGAGGATCGCCACCGTGTGCTCGGTGTGCGCGGTGCGGCATCCGGTCGCGCTGCGCAGCGTCCAGCCGTCCTCGTCGACCTTCAGCTCGTCGGTGTCGACCATGACCCACGGCTCGATCGCGAGCATGAGTCCGGGGCGCAGGCGGTACCCGCGGCCGGCACGGCCGATGTTCGAGACGTGCGGGTCCTGGTGCATCGTCGTGCCGATGCCGTGCCCGCCGAACTCGGTGTTCACGGGATAGCCGGCCCCGGTCAGCACGTCGCCGATCGCGGCGGAGATGTCACCGATGCGCGCGCCCGGCTGGGCGGCTTCGATGCCGGCGGCGAGGGCCTCCTCGGTCGCACGGATGAGGGCGTCGTTCTCGGCGTGCGGCGCGCCGCCCACGGTGAAGCTGATCGCGGCGTCGGCGGCGACCCCGCCCGTCTTGATCGCGAGGTCGAGCGTCAGGAGGTCGCCCGCGGCGACACGCTGGTCCCGCGGACGGCCGTGCAGCACGGCGTCGTTGACGGCGGTGCAGATGTAGTGGCCGAAGGGTCCGCGGCCGAAGGACGGCGCGTAGTCGACGTAGCAGGACTCGGCGTCGGCGCCGAGGATCATGTCCTTCGCCCACGCGTCGATCTCGAGCAGGTTCGTGCCCGGCTTCACGCGCTCCTTGATGCCGTGCAGGATGTCGCCGACGAGCCCGCCCGTCGTGCGGGCGCGGTCGATCTGGTCGGGGGTGAGGATCTCGATCACGAGGCAGTCCGTTCCGGTCGTCAGGCGCGACCTCTCATCCTACGCCCGCCCGGATGGTTCCCAGCCCGGCTCCACTACGGTGGATAGGTGAGTGACCCCCAGACCCCGACCGAGCCCGCAGACACCCCCGCCCTCCCCGGCTTCGACGAGCTGGGCCTCACCGGTCCCGTCCTCGCCGCCATCAAAGACCTCGGCTACGAGACGCCCTCCGCGATCCAGGCCGCGACCATCCCCGTCCTCCTCGGCGGCCGCGACGTCGTCGGCATGGCCCAGACCGGCACCGGCAAGACCGCCGCGTTCGCGCTGCCGATCATGGAGAACCTCGACCTGACGCAGAAGACGCCGCAGGCCCTCGTCCTGGCCCCCACCCGCGAGCTCGCGCTCCAGGTGTGCGAAGCGTTCGAGTCCTACGCCGCGCGCATGAAGGGCGTCCACGTCCTCCCCGTCTACGGCGGTCAGGGCTACGGCGTGCAGCTGTCGGCTCTCCGCCGCGGCGTGCACATCGTCGTCGGCACGCCCGGCCGCATCATGGACCACCTCGAGAAAGGCACCCTCGACCTCTCGCAGCTGAAGAACCTCGTGCTCGACGAGGCGGACGAGATGCTGAAGATGGGCTTCGCCGAGGACGTCGAGCAGATCCTCGCGCAGACCCCCGCCGAGAAGCAGGTCGCCCTGTTCTCGGCGACGATGCCGGCATCCATCCGCCGACTCGCGCAGCAGTACCTGCGCGGCCCGGAGGAGATCACGGTCAAGACCAAGACCTCCACCAACACGAACATCACGCAGCGGTACCTGATCGTGTCGTACCAGCAGAAGGTCGACGCGCTCACCCGCATCCTCGAGGTCGAGGACTTCGACGGGATGATCATCTTCGTCCGCACGAAGAACGAGACCGAGACCCTCGCCGAGAAGCTCCGCGCCCGCGGGTTCAGCGCCGCCCCCATCAACGGCGACATCCCGCAGCCGCAGCGCGAGCGCAGCATCCAGCAGCTGAAGGACGGCAAGCTCGACATCCTCGTCGCGACCGACGTCGCCGCCCGCGGCCTCGACGTGGAGCGCATCAGCCACGTCGTGAACTTCGACATCCCCACCGACACCGAGTCGTACGTGCACCGCATCGGCCGCACCGGTCGCGCCGGCCGCACCGGAGACGCGATCAGCTTCGTCACCCCGCGCGAGCGCTACCTGCTCGCCCACATCGAGCGCGCGACGCGTCAGGCGCCCACGCAGATGCAGCTGCCGACGACCGAGGACATCAACTCGACCCGTCTCGCGCGCTTCGACGACGCCATCACGGCGGCGCTCGCCGAGACCGACCGCATCAGCGGGTTCCGCGACGTCATCGCGCACTACGTCCGCAACCACGACGTGCCCGAGCAGGACGTCGCCGCGGCGCTCGCCGTCGTGGCGCAGGGCGAGACACCGCTGCTGCTCGACCCCGAGCGCGACGAACTCGCGAAGGCGGTCGCCGCCGACGCCGAGCGCGGCACGCGCAAGGACCGTCCGGCGCGTGCCGACGGCCCCCGGGAGCGTCGCGGCAAGGGCGACTTCACGACGTACCGCATCGCGGTCGGGCGCCGGCAGCGCGTCGAGCCGCGTCAGATCGTCGGCGCCCTCGCGAACGAGGGGGGCCTCGGCCGCGACGACTTCGGGGCCATCACCATCCGCCCGGACTTCTCGCTCGTCGAGCTGCCGACGTCGATGGATGCCTCCGTGCTCGAACGCCTCAAGGGCACCCGCATCTCGGGGCAGCTCATCGAGATCCGTCCCGACCGCGGCCGCCCCGGCGGGGAGCGCCCGAAGCGCTCCTTCGACGACCGGCCGAAGCGTTCGTACGGCGACCGGCCCGAGCGCAAGCCGCGTCACGGCCGCGAGTGACGGCATCCGCTCTCCCTTGCCCGTCCGGGGCGGCGTTCACGGATGCAATGGATCCGGTGCGACACGCCGCCCGTCGGGACGCGCACGCGGCGTGGCGGCTCGGATCCATTGCATCGGTTGACGCCCCCAGCGCCATGGCCGGGACGAGCGGATGCCGCTACTCGGCCGGCTCGCCCGTGATCGCCGCGCGGATCCGGTCGATCGGGATCTTCGGGGTGCGGTCGGCGGTGACGAGCCCGTTCGTCTCCTGCAGGGTGTCGGTCAGCTGCGTGTAGCAGAAGCCCGCGAGGGCCTCGCTCGCGTGCACCGCCGCCAGGAGGCCCGACAGGCGCTCGGCGAAGTCGTCGGGTGAGGTCGCCGTCGAGTAGCCCCAGGCATCCTCCGCCGCCTCGGTGTCGAACGAGACACCCCCGAACTCGGTGAGCATGATCGGGGCGTCCGACACGTCGCCGCTGATGATGAGCGTCCGGCCCGCGGGGCCGACCGTGTCGAAGAGGCGGTGAATGTCGGCATCCGTCGCGTACCGCTGCCGCATGACCTCGGGGCGCCACTCGTAGTCGTGGATCGCGACGATGTCGGTGTCGACCTGTTCCCACCCGTCGTTCGAGACGACGGGCCGGGTCGGGTCGAGCGCCTTCGTCAGCGAGACGAGCGCGCGCGCGAAGTGCTGCATGCGCGGGTCCGCGGCGATGTGCTGCACGCCCCAGCTCTCGTTGAGCGGCACCCACGTCACGATCGACGGGTGCGACACGTCGCGCCGCACCACCTCGAGCCACTCGCGGGTCGTGCGTTCGATCGCCGTCGGCGTGAAGGTGTACGTGCCGGGGGCCTCACCCCACACGAGCAGTCCGAGGCGGTCGGCGGCGAAGAGGAACCGCGGATCCTCGAACTTCTGGTGCACCCGCGCGGCGGTGAACCCGAGCGAGCGGATGAGCTCGACCTCCTCGCGCAGGGCCTGCGCCGACGGCGCCGCGAGGTGGGAGTCGGGCCAGTACCCCTGCTCGAGCACCGATCGCACGTAGTACGGGCGATCATTGAGCCAGAAGCGTCCGCGGGCGACATGGGCGGTGCGGATGCCGAGGTACGACGCCACGACGTCGTCACCGACCCGAATGGTCGCGTCCACGAGGCGCGGGTTCTCGGGCGACCACAGCAGGTCCTCGTACGCCTGACCGTTCGTGAGGGCCGCGACGGGGACGACGATCGTCGCCTCGCGCGACGTCGCCGTCGCGCTCGCGGCGCCGAGCCGCCGCCCCTCGAACGAGAGCTCCACCGAGACCTCGGTCTCGGCGGCGGGGCCCGACAGCTCGACGTCGAGCGTGACGGTCCCGGCGCGCAGGTCCGTCCACCACCGAAGGGCGCCGACGTGTGCCTCGGGCACGCTCTCGAGCCACACGGGCTGCCAGATGCCCGACGTCCGGTGGTACCAGATGACGTGCGGGTGGTCGAGCCAGTCCTGCTTGCCGCGAGGCTGCGCGATGTCGGTCGGGTCGTCCTCGACCCGCACCACGATCGTGCGGCCGGCGGCCACGGCGTCCGTGACGTCGAACGCGAACGGGGTGTGGCCGCCCTCGTGCCGGCCCACCGACCGGCCGCCGACCCAGACCTCGCAGCGGTAGTCGACGGCCCCGAAGTGCAGGATCAGTCGCCGGCCTTCCGCGTGGCCCGCGGCATCCAGGTCGGCGTCCGTGATCTCCCGCGAGTACCACATCACGCGGTGCGGACCTGTGTCGCCGACACCTGAGGCGGCCGACTCGGGCGGGAACGGGACGACGATGCGACCCGAACGGATGCCGGTGCCCTCCCAGCCGAGGTGGGCACCGGCATCCTCGTCGTCGAACGCGAACCCCCACGTCCCCGTCAGGTCGGCCCACTGCGGGCGGACGAGCTGCGGTCGGGGGTAGGAGCCGTCCTGCGTGCTCGCGCGGAAGGCGACGTCATCGTCGGTCATGCGCTCCAGCATGCCCGACGACGGGTCACTCCACGAGGAAGCGCGCGTACGCGCCGAGCGTGAGGAACGTCGGGAAGTCGGCCCCGAGGGCGACCTCGCGGAACACCTCCGCGGCGTCGTCGAACCGGTCGTGGTCGTGGCGGGGGACCTCGTCCAGCACCCGCGCGATGAGGCCCTCGACGTACTCGCGGGTGATGCGGGTGCCGTCCTCCGTCGTGCGGCCCTGGTGGATCCACTGCCAGATCTGCGACCGGCTGATCTCGGCGGTCGCGGCATCCTCCATCAGTCCGTCGATCGCGACGGCGCCGAGGCCCCGCAACCACGCCTCGATGTAGCGGATGCCGACCGACACGTTGCCGTGGACGCCCGCCGCCGTGATCGGCAGCCCGATGTGGCAGTCGATGAGCTGCGCGGGGGTCACGGCGACGTCCTCGCGCAGCCGGTCGACCTGGTTCGGCCGCTCGCCGAGCACGGCGTCGAACTCGGCCTGCGCCACCGGGATCAGGTCGGGGTGCGCGACCCACGTGCCGTCGAACCCGTCGCCCGCCTCCCGCCGCTTGTCGGCCGCGACCTTCTCGAACGCGGTGCGCGTCGCGCCCTCGTCGCGGCGGTTCGGGATGAAGGCGCTCATGCCGCCGATCGCGAACGCGCCCCGCTTGTGGCAGGTCTGCACGAGCAGCTCGGTGTAGGCGCGCATGAAGGGGACCGTCATCGTCACCTGGCTGCGGTCGGGCAGGACGAAGCGCGCGCCGCGCCCCCGGTAGTTCTTGATCATCGAGAAGATGTAGTCCCACCGCCCGGCGTTCAGGCCCGCGGCGTGGTCGCGCAGTTCGAACAGGATCTCCTCCATCTCGAACGCCGCCGGGAGCGTCTCGATCAGCACCGTCGCCCGGATCGTCCCGTGCGGGATCCCGAGGAACCGCTCGCTGAAGGTGAAGACGTCGTCCCACAGCTTCGCCTCTTCGGCCGACTCGATCTTCGGCAGGTAGAAGTAGGGGCCGCGACCGTCGGCGATCAGGCGCTCGGCGTTGTGGAAGAAGTAGAGACCGAAGTCGACGAGCGAACCGGATGCCGCGAGGGTCCGTCCGTGCCGGTCGCTGATGTCGATGTGCTTCTCCATCAGATGCCAGCCGCGCGGGCGCATGACGATCGTCGGCGTCCGCTCGGCGGTGACCTCGTAGACCTTGCCCTCGGGGCTCGTGTACCGCAGCTCGCCGCGGATCGCGTCGCGCAGCGACAGCTGCCCCTCGATGACGTTGCGCCAGGTCGGGCTCGTGGCGTCCTCCTGGTCGGCGAGCCAGACGCGCGCACCGGAGTTCAGCGCGTTGATCGTCATCTTGGGGTCGGTGGGGCCGGTGATCTCGACGCGGCGGTCCTCGAGGCCGGGTCCGGCGCCGGCCACCCGCCAGTCCGGGTCCTCGCGGATGTGCGCCGTGTCGGAGCGGAACGTCGGGTCCTGACCGTTGCCGATCTCGAAGCGCCGCCGCATCCGGTCGGCGAGGCGGTCGTGGCGTCGCCCGCCGAAGCGCTCGTGCAGCTGCGCGACGAAATCGAGCGCACCGGGCGTGAGGATCTCGTCGTAGCGCTCGCGCAGCGGTCCGCGGATCGTCAGCGTCGTGGTCGTGGTCGTGGTCGTCGGGGGAGGGGTGTCGATGAGGGTCATGTCGTACTCCTGAGAAAAGGGGATGCCGGGGCATCCGGTCAGTGGAACTGCGCCGTCTCGGTCGATCCGACCAGGGCGAGGGTGGCGCTGTCGGGGTTGAGCGCCGTGGACACGAGGTCGAAGTAGCCGGTTCCGGCTTCCCGCTGGTGCTTGGTGGCGGTGTAGCCGTCCTTCTCGGCGGCGAACTCCGCCTCCTGCAGGGCCACGTAGGCGGTCATGCCGCTCTCGGCGTAGCCCTTCGCGAGGTCGAACATCGAGTGGTTGAGGGCGTGGAAGCCCGCGAGGGTGATGAACTGGAACGCGTAGCCCAGCTCGCCGAGGTCGCGCTGGAAGGTCGCGATCTGCGCGTCGTCGAGGTGGCGCTTCCAGTTGAAGCTCGGCGAGCAGTTGTAGGCGAGCAGCTTGCCCGGGAAGCGCGCGTGGATCGCCTCGGCGAAGGCGCGGGCCAGCTCGATGTCGGGCTCGCCGGTCTCGACCCACAGGAGGTCCGCGTACGGCGCGAAGGCGAGGCCGCGGCTGATGACGGCCTCGAGCCCCGGCCGGACCCGGTAGAGCCCCTCGCTCGTGCGCTCGCCGGTCGTGAACTCCTGGTCGCGCGGGTCGACGTCGCTCGTGAGCAGGTCGGCGGCGAGGGCGTCGGTGCGGGCGATGATGACGGTCGGCACGCCCGCGACGTCGGCGGCGAGGCGTGCGGCATTGAGCGTGCGGATGTGCTGCTGCGTCGGCACGAGCACCTTGCCGCCGAGGTGGCCGCACTTCTTCTCACTCGCCAGTTGGTCCTCCCAGTGGATGCCGGCGGCCCCCGCCTGGATCATCGACAGCGCCAGCTCGTAGGCGTTGAGGGGTCCGCCGAAACCGGCTTCGGCGTCGGCGACGATGGGCGCCAGCCAGTCGCGCGTGGCGCCGCCCTCGGCGTGCTCGATCTGGTCCTGGCGCGCGAGCGCGTTGTTGATGCGGCGCACCACCGACGGCACCGAGTTGGCCGGGTAGAGGCTCTGGTCGGGGTAGGTCTGGCCGGCCAGGTTGCCGTCGGCGGCGACCTGCCAGCCCGAGAGGTAGATCGCCTTGAGCCCGGCGCGCACCTGCTGCACGGCCTGGCCGCCGGTGTAGGCGCCGAGGGCGTTCACGTAGTCCTCCGTGTGCAGCAGGTTCCAGAGGTTCTCGGCACCGCGCCGGGCGAGGGTCGCCTCTTCTCGGACCGAGCCGCGCAGGCGGACGACGTCCTCGGCGGAGTACGTGCGTTCGATGCCGTCCCAGCGCGGGTCGGCATCCCACTCGGCCTGCAGCTCGGCCGCGGTCTGGGTCTGGTCGCCGGCGCGCATCGGCCGGGCCGAGGGGGTGGTGGGGAAGGTCATGGCGTCCTCCTGAGGGGTCGGGAGCGGGTCGTGACACCACTGTGCGAGAAGAAGCGCGCCCCCGGTCGAGGTTTCCGAGGTGAAGATTGCGCGTTCTTCTGCTCTCGTGACACACTCCCGGACATGACGATCGATGAAGATCGGGCGGATGCGGCATCCGCCCCTGTCTCGACCGCGGCCGACGCGCTCAGCATCGGCCGCCGGATCCGCCAGGTGCGCACCGCTCGCGGCATGACGCTCGACGAGCTCGCCGCCGCCGTCTCGCGGGCACCGAGCCAGCTCTCGATGATCGAGACGGGCAAGCGCGAGCCGAAACTCTCGCTGCTGCAGACGATCGCCCGCGCGCTCGGCACGACGATCGACGCGCTCCTCGCCGCCGAGCCGCTCGACGAGCGCGCGAGTCTCGAGATCGCGGTCGAACGCGCGATGAAGGGGCCGACGTTTCAGGCCCTCGGCATCCCGCCGTTCCGCATCGGCAAGTCGGTCCCCGACGGCGTGCTCGAGACGCTGCTCGCCCTGCACGGCGAGATCGAGCGGCTGAACGACGAGCGCTCGGCGACCCCCGAAGAGGCGCGGCGCGCGAACGTCGAGCTGCGGCACCTGATGCGACGGCAGGACAACTACTTCGGCGAGCTCGAGGCGCAGGCCGAGCGCATCCTCGCGGCCGTCGACCACCCCGGCGGGCCGCTCACCCAGCGCACCGCGTCCGAGATCGCGGCGCACCTCGGGTACTCGCTGCACTACGTGTCGGACCTGCCGGCATCCACCCGATCGGTCGCCGACAACCGCACCGGCCGGCTCTACCTCTCGAGCAGCATCCCGGGGCGCGGGGATTCGCGCACGCCCGTGCTGCAGGCGCTCGCCGGTCGGATCCTCGGGCACGCCGAGCCGCGGTCGTACGCCGAGTTCCTGCGGCAGCGGGTCGAGACGAACTACCTCGTCGGCGCACTCATGGTGCCCGAGTCGCACGCCGCGGCGTTCCTGCAGGACGCCAAATCGCGCCGCGCGATCTCGATCGAGGACCTCCGCGACGCGTACTCCGTCTCGTACGAGACCGCCGCGCACCGCTTCACCAACCTCGCGACGCGGCACCTCGGCATCTCGGTGCACTTCCTGAAGGTGCATGAGTCAGGGACGATCACGAAGGCGTACGAGAACGACGACGTGAACTTCCCCGCCGACCGGTTCGGGTCGATCGAGGGGCAGCTGTGCTGCCGGCGGTGGACGAGCCGGGTGGTCTTCGACATCCCCGACAAGTTCAACCCGTACTACCAGTACACCGACACCGGCAACGGCACCTACTGGTGCACCGCGAGGGTGGAACCCTCGAGCGACGGCGCCCACTCGGTGAGCGTCGGGGTGCGCTTCGATGACACGAAGTGGTTCATCGGCCGCGAGACCCCGAACCGCGGGGTGTCGCGCCACGGCGTCGAGGTCTGCTGCCGACGTCCGCCCGCCGAACTCGAACGCACGTGGCGCGACCAGGCCTGGCCGAACGTCCGGACGCCGCGCACCCTGCTCGCGACCCTCCCCACCGGGGCCTTCCCGGGCGTCGACACGACCGACCTGTACGAGTTCCTCGAGGCGCACGCGCCGGAGTGAGGCCGCCGCCGGGCCGAACGGCGGAGATTCTCGCGACGCGCCGTGGTGCGGCATCCGTTCCGCGGCGTGTCGGACGGGATCTCCGCCGTTCGGCTCGGGTTCAGCCGTGATCGAGGTGGATGCCGGCGGCCACCAGACCGTCGATGGCGGCGCGCACCGTGTCCCAGTCGTGCACGATCATCGCGTCCTCGAACCGCAGCGTGACGTAGCCCCAGGCGGCGGCGTTCGCGTCGCGCAGCAGATCGCGGTGCCGGGCGGGGGCGGAACCGTGGTGCTCGGCTCCGTCGGCCTCGAGAATCAGTCGATCGCCGAGGAGGAAATCGACCCGTCCGACGCCGGCGATGAGGACCTGCGCGCGCAGCGCGATTCCCGTGCCTCGGAGCCGCCACCGCAGGAGCGACTCGAGGCCGCTCTCCGAGTCCGCACCGGCGGCCTCCAGCGCCTCGCGGGCGCCGTCCCCGCAGGTGCGCTGCAGCCACGCGCGGCCCTCGGGCGTCAGCATCCCGAGATGCAGCGCCGACTCGACCGCCACGAAGAACTCCTCGACACCGCGGCAGAGCCAGATCTGCCGGAGGATGCGGGGAACGGATGCCGCGGCGAGCCGCCCGCGCGACGGCGCCGCATCCCAGTGGTCGACGCACCGGCATCCGTCATGGGGAAATCGGTGGCCGTCGGCCTGCAGCCAGACGTGCGTCTCACCCTCGGGGGCGAGGGTCCACAGGCCGAGGTGCCGCGCCGCGCTCACGCAGCCCAGGACGCCGCCGTGCACGGCGGCCTCCCTCACGGCCCTGCACGTTCCGCGGGCGGCATACGTCCCGCGGCGCACCCGCGCGATCGATCCGGACCGCACCGCGGCTGCGATCGCGGAGCGGCGCAGCCCCGATCGCCGGAGGTCCGCTGTCGTCATCAGCCCCGCACCGTCGTCGCACACGACGGCACCCTCTCGCGGACCCCGCCGCGGCGGTCCGCCGGCCCGGGGATCCGTGGACCCCGGGCGCGGTGCCGCACCGGTGGAGGAGTCCTTGACCGGGCAGCGGAGATGCGCCGCGACACGCCGTTCGAGCCCCGCCGTCCCCGGCGTGTCGCAGGAATCTCCGCCGTTCGGCACGGCAGCCGAGCACGGCGCGGCACGGCACGCGCGCCGGCCTCACCCGCCGAGCTGCAGCGCCGCCCACAGCTCGGCGCGCCCGGCGAACGACGAGAGGTCGACGCCGAGCACGCGTTCCGCGGCGGCGAGGCGTGTGCGGACGGTGTGGCGGTGCACGCCGAGCGCGGATGCGGCGCCGTCGTTCGACCCGTCGGCGGCCACCCACGCGCGCAGGGTCTGTTCGAGCCGGCCGCCCTGCTCGCGGTCGTGCCGGCGCAGCGGCTCGAGGAAGGCGGCGGCCACCGTCGGCGCGGTCCCCGCCGACAGCGCCGA
Source organism: Microbacterium oleivorans (assembly GCF_001644225.1). GTDB lineage: Bacteria > Actinomycetota > Actinomycetes > Actinomycetales > Microbacteriaceae > Microbacterium > Microbacterium gawkjiense. The sequence goes on from NZ_LSTV01000003.1 coordinate 50,887, forward strand.
CAGGATGCCGCCGGCCTGCACCTCCGCGAATCCCACCACGCCCGCGCCCCCGGCCCGTCCGCGCGCCGCGCGGGCCTGGTCCAGCGCCTTCGCGAAGCCGGCGTAGGGCGTCGGATCCGACACCCCGAGCCGCGCGTCGAAGCGTTCGGCGAACTCGTCGAGGACCGGTGACGCGGATGCCGGGACCACGATCACGACGTCGTCGTCGACGCTCCCGAAGAACAGCCCGCCGTGGCGCTCCTCGGCGCGCAGCTCCAGCAGGTCGAGCAGCGCGTCCGCGCGGCGACCGGCGGCATCCGTCACTGCCACCACCACCGGCGCGGGCGGCAGGGCGCCCCAGACGTCACGGGAGATCTGCCGCGCGAGCGCCGGATCCCCGGTGAGGAGCGAGCGCACCATCCCCGAGCGCAGCGCCTTGCGCGCCCGCGACAGGCGCTGATGCTGCTCGAGGGCGAGCCCCGCCATCGCGATCACCGCGGTGACGACGTCGCGCCCGGCGCGGTCGAGCTCGCCGGCGGCGATCGCGAGAACGCCGCGCAGCTCGCCGCCGCGTCCGAGGGTCTGCAGCGTGAAGGCGGCGGCGTCCGAGTGCAGCGACGAGCCGGCGCGCGCGCCGCGCCGCAGCACCGCGCCGACCTCGGCGCGCAGGGTGTCCGCCGCGGTGGGCGAGAGCGCGCCGGCGGGGTGCTCTCGGACGAGTTCGCCGGCGGCGTCGTACATCCCGACCCACGTGTCGAGCTGCTTGGCGAGCTCGGCGATCGTCGCGCCGAGCCCGTCGGGGCGGAGCGCGGCGAGGGCGAGGGCGCGCTGCGCCGACAGCGCCCACGTGCGCCGTGCGTAGGCCTGCGCGGCGACGGCTTCGGCGTTGGCGCGGGCGACGGCGATGAAGGGTGTGCTGTACGGCACCTCGAACAGGGGGAGGCCCGCCGCCCGGCACGCCGCCGCGAGGTCGGGCGGGATGCCGTCGCGCACCACCTCGGTACCGAACCCGAGCGCCGCCACGCCGCGGTCCACGAGCCGCCGGACGTACGCGTCGAAGGGGTAGTCGCCGTCGGTCGGGAACTGGGTGCCGGTAGTCAGGAGGACGAGGTCCTCGGCGAGGAACGGGGTCGGATCGTCGAGGTCGGAGCTGTGCACCCACCGGGTCGGTCGGTCGAGCGCCCCCGGCCGGAAGGCGGACTCGTCGTCGGCGAGGCGCAGCGCCAGCTCGCGGCGCGCGAGCAGCGCCCGCAGAGTCGGCTCGGCCTCGCGCGTGACCATCTCGCCTCCTCCGGTGTGTACACGATGTACACCTCTGCGCTGAGGATAGACGCAACGGCGAGTGACCGCTCGCCCGCGCCCCTCTACGCTCGCCGCATGAGCACCTCGACCGCAGCCGTCACCACGCCCCTCGGCGGACCGTCCCTCCCGCAGGAGCGCCGCCTCGAGACCGCGATCCCCGGGCCCCGCTCGCAGGAGCTCCTTTCGCGCAAGGCCGAGGCCGTCGCCGCGGGCGTCGGGCACACCGTCCCGATCGCGGCCGTCGCCGCCGGCGGTGGCGTCGTGGTCGACGCCGACGGCAACTCGCTCATCGACCTCGGCTCGGGTATCGCCGTCACGACGGTGGGTGTCGCGCACCCGAAGGTCGTCGAGGCGATCGCGGCCCAGGCCGCGCAGCTGACGCACACCTGCTTCATGATCTCGCCGTACGAGTCCTACGTGGAGGTGGCCGAGAACCTCAACCGGCTCACCCCCGGCGACCACGCGAAGAAGAGCGCCCTGTTCAACTCGGGCGCCGAGGCGGTCGAGAACGCCGTCAAGATCGCCCGCAAGTTCACCGGCAAGCAGGCCGTCGTCGCCTTCGACCACGCGTACCACGGCCGCACCAACCTCACGATGGCCCTGACCGCCAAGTCGATGCCCTACAAGAGCGGCTTCGGCCCGTTCGCCTCGGAGATCTACCGCGTGCCCGGTTCGTACCCGCTCCGCGACGGACTGTCGGGGGCGGATGCCGCGGCCCGCGCGATCTCGATGATCGAGAAGCAGGTCGGTGCCGACAACCTGGCCGCCGTCATCATCGAGCCCATCCAGGGCGAGGGCGGCTTCGTCGTCCCGGCCGACGGCTTCCTGCCGGCCGTCGTCGACTGGTGCCGGGACAACGGCGTCGTCTTCATCGCCGACGAGGTGCAGTCGGGCTTCGCCCGCACCGGCGCCATGTTCGCGAGCGAGCACTTCGGCATCGTGCCGGACCTGATCACCACGGCCAAGGGCATCGCTGGGGGCATGCCCTTGGCCGCGGTCACCGGTCGCGCCGACATCATGGATGCGACGCACACCGGTGGCCTCGGCGGCACGTACGGCGGCAACCCCGTCGCGTGCGCGGCGGCGCTCGCGGCAATGGACGCCTTCGAGAACGACGGCCTCATCGAGCGCGCGCAGCAGATCGAGGCGCTCCTCACGGCGCGACTGGGCGCCATGGCGGCATCCGACCCCCGCATCGCGGAGGTCCGTGGGCTCGGCGCCATGATCGCGATCGAGTTCGTCGACCCGACCACCGGTGCGCCCGACGGCGCGCTGACGTCCGCGGTCGCGAAGGCCTGCATCGCCGAGGGCGTCATCGTGCTCACGTGCGGCACCTACGGCAACGTGATCCGCTTCCTGCCCCCGCTGTCCATCAGCGACGACCTGCTGACCGAGGGCCTCGACGTCCTCGCGCGGGCGCTGAAGACGGTCTGAGTATGGCGGGGTCCGACAACTGGTCGCAGCCGGTCTCGCCCGAGACGTCGGCGGGGCTCGGCGCGGTGACGCAGGCGCGCTCCAGCAAACTGCGCTCGCGTCATGTGACGATGATCACGCTCGGCGGGATCATCGGGGCGAGCCTGTTCGTCGGCTCCGGCAACGTGATCCGCGAGGTCGGACCCGCCGCGATCGTCTCGTACCTGATCGGCGGCCTGCTCGTCTTCTTCGCGATGCGCATGCTGGGCGAGATGGCGGCATCCCGCCCCGCGATCGGTTCCTTCATGGAGTACGCCCGCGTCGGTCTCGGCGACTGGGCGGCCTACCTCGTCGGCTGGCTGTACTGGTACTTCTGGGTCGGCGTGCTCGCCTATGAGGCCGTGCTCGGCGGCGAGACGCTCCACACGTGGCTCCCGGCGCTGCCGTCGTGGGCGTGGTCGCTCATCCTCATCGCGATCTTCGTCGGCACGAACGTCATCTCGGTGCGCACCTTCGGCGAGGTCGAGTTCTGGCTCGCAAGCATCAAGGTGCTCGCCATCGTCGTGTTCCTGGGCGCCGGCATCCTCTTCGCCCTCGGACTCTGGCCGAACGCAACGTTCGCCGTCCCGAACCTGTGGGAGCACGGCGGGTTCGCGCCGAACGGAATCGGCGTCGCCTTCACCGGCGTCGCGCTCGTGATCTTCTCCTACTTCGGCACCGAGATCGCCGTCATGGCCTCGGCCGAGTCCGTCGACCCCGCCAAGGGCATCCGGCAGGCGACGAGCACGATCATCTGGCGCATCCTGCTGTTCTTCGTGGGGTCGGTCCTCGTCATCGTCACCGTCGTCCCCTGGGACGAACTGCCCGTGCCGACCGATGTCGCGAACGCGCCCTTCACGATCGCGCTGTCGCGGTTCGGCATCCCGTTCGCCGACGTGATCATGCAGCTCGTCATCTTCACGGCTGTCATCTCGGTCCTGAACTCCGGCCTCTACTCGGCCTCGCGCATGTTCGCCGCGCTCGCCGACAAGGGGTTCGCCCCGAAGGTCGTCGCCCGCCGTTCCCGCACCGGGGTGCCGGTGTTCGCCCTGCTCGCCTCGACGATCGGCGGGCTCATCGCGACGCTCGTGAACTTCGTCGCCCCGAGCTCGGGCATCTTCGACTTCATCATGAACTCCGCGGGCCTCGTCGCCCTCTTCGTCTACGTCTTCATCGCCCTCACGCAGATGCGGCTGCGGCAGAAGATGACGCCCGACGAGGTCGCCGCGCTCAAGCTCAAGGTGTGGCTGCACCCGTGGCTCAACATCCTGCTGATCGCCGCGATCACCGCCGTCGTCGCCATCATGCTGACGTCGGAGTCCGGGCGCGCGCAGGTGTGGACGAGCCTCATCGCGACCGCCGTGCTGCTCGTGTTCTGGCCGCTCGTGCGGCGCAACCTCCGTCGCCGGCCCGACCACGCGCCGACGACCAGCTCTCTGACGAAGGAGTCGTGAATGACCGAGATCACCCGTGACGTCGTGATCGTGGGAGCCGGTGCCGCCGGCCTCACCGCCGCGAACGAGCTGCGCAAGGCCGGTCTGTCGGTCGCCGTCCTCGAGGCCCGCGAGCGCGTCGGCGGTCGCCTGTGGACCGACGTCGTCGACGGCGCGATGCTCGAGCTCGGCGGACAGTGGGTCTCGCCCGACCAGGACGCCCTCATCGAGACGGTCGCCGAACTGGGGCTCGAGACCTTCAGCCGCTACCGCGAGGGCGACAGCGTCTACGTCGGGCCCGACGGCACCGTGTCGCGTTTCACCGGCGAGATGTTCCCCGTGAGCCCCGAGACCGAGCGGACGATCGACGAGATCACCCGCCGGCTCGACGCGATGGTCGCCGAGATCGACCCCGACCGTCCCTACGCGCACCCGAAGGCCGCCGAGTGGGACACGATCACGTGGGACGCGTGGCTGCGCCAGCAGACCGACGACGACGAGGCGGTCCGCAACCTCGCCTTCGCGACCGGGTCGGCGATGCTCACCAAGCCGACGCACGCCTTCTCGCTGCTGCAGTCGCTGCTCATGGCCGCGAGCGCCGGCAGCTATTCGCACCTCGTCGACGCGGACTTCATCCTCGACAAGCGCGTCGTGGGTGGCCTGCAGCAGGTGCCGGTGCTCCTGGCGGAGCGCCTCGGCGACGACGTCTTCCTGAACCGTCCGGTGCGCACCCTGGAATGGTCGGATGCCGGGGTCACGGCGCACGCCGAGGGCCTCACCGTCCGGGCGCGCCGCGCGATCCTCGCCCTCGCGCCGGTGCTGTACCACCGGATCTCGTTCGAGCCGCCGATGCCGCGTCTGCAGCACCAGATGCACCAGCACCTGTCGATGGGGTTCGTCATCAAGGTGCACGCCGTCTACGAGACGCCGTTCTGGCGCGAGAAGGGCTTGTCGGGCACCGCCTTCAGCCCCTACGAGATCTGCCACGAGGCCTACGACAACACGAACCACGAGGACCCGCGCGGCACGCTCGTCGGCTTCGTGTCGGACCGTAACGCCGACGACATGTTCCGCCTGTCGGCCGAGGAGCGCAAGGAACGCATCCTCGAGTCGCTGTCGCACTACTACGGCCCCGAGGCGAAGGACCCGGTCGTCTACTACGAGAGCGACTGGGGCACCGAGGAGTGGACCCGCGGCGCCTACGCGGCGAGCTTCGACATGGGCGGCCTGCACCGCTACGGCGCGGATGTGCGCACGCCCGTCGGGCCCATCCACTTCGCCTGCAGCGACATCGCGGGCGCCGGCTACCAGCACGTCGACGGCGCGATCCGCATGGGCCGCCTCGCCGCCCGGAACATCCTCGCGGACGGCCGGGTATGAGCGGCCGCATCGTCGTCGGGTACACCGCGACGAAAGCCGGCCGCGACGCGGTCGCGGTCGCGGGTGGTCTGGCCGCGGCATCCGGCGCGGAACTCGACATCGTGCTCGTCCTGCCGGGGGAGGGGCGCAGCGTCATCACCCCGCCCGACGCGTCGTACGACCGCTACCTGCTCGGCCAGGCCGAGTCCTGGCTCGCCGAGGCGGCCGCCGACGTGCCGAACGGCGTGGTCCACCGCGAGCACGCCCGCTACGCCGAGTCCTTCGCCGAGGGTCTCGTCGAGGCCGCCGACGAATTCGGCGCCTCGCACCTCGTGGTGGGTGCTGCCGACGGCGGCTCGCGGGGGCGTCACCGGCTCGGCTCCACGACGAGCCAGCTGCTGCACTCCTCCGACGTTCCGGTCGTGCTCGTGCCGCGCGGTGCGCGCAAGCGGGTGACGGATGCCGGTGTTCCGCGCCTGACCGTCGCGGTCGGCACGCGTGCCGGTGCCGACGTCCTCCTCGAGGAGGCCGTCGCGCTCGCGTCGGCGACGGGGGCGTCGCTGCGCCTCATCTCGCTCGTGACGGTCGACCTGCCGGCATCCGTCGACACGGGGGTCATCCGGCTCGCGGGCGCCGCGCACGCCGAGAAGGTGCTCGACGACGTGCTCGCAGCGATCCCCGAGGGCGTCCGTGCCGACATCGTGACCGCGAAGGGCGACAGCATCGAGGATGCCGTCGCCCATCTCGACTGGCTGCCGGGCGAGATGATCCTCGTCGGCTCGAGCCGCCTCGCGCAGCCGCGGCGCCTGTTCCTGGGATCGGTCGCGGCGAAGCTGCTGAGCGAGATCCCGGTGCCGATGGTTGTCGTGCCGCGCACCCGCACCCCCGAACAGTCCCGCTGATCCGAAGGAGCTCGACGATGAGCCAGCACGCCGCAGAGAAGATCCCCGGGGCGAAAGACGCCGCGATCTCCGCCAAGGGCCTCAGCGCCGGAACGGTGGGCCTGGTCGGCGCCGTCGTGATCGGCGTCTCGACGATCGCCCCCGCCTACACGCTCACCGCCTCCCTGGGGCCCACGGTCTCGGCGGTGGGCGTGCAGGTGCCCGCCGTGATCCTCGTCGGGTTCATCCCGATGCTGCTCGTCGCCCTGGGCTACCGCGAGCTGAACCGGGTCATGCCCGACTCCGGAACGAGCTTCACCTGGGGCGTCCGCGCCTTCGGCCCGTGGATCGGGTGGATGACGGGCTGGGGCCTGATCGCGGCGACCGTCATCGTGCTGTCGAACCTCGCCGGCATCGCCGTCGAGTTCCTCTTCCTGCTGATCGCGCAGATCAGCGGCAACGAGGGCATCGCCGAGCTCGCCTTCAACCCGTTCATCAATGTCGGGGTGTGTCTGCTGTTCCTCCTGGGCGCGACGCTCGTGTCCTACCGCGACATGCAGACCACGCAGAAGTTCCAGTACGTGCTCGTCGGTTTCCAGGTCATCGTGCTGGTCCTCTTCGCCGTCGCGGCCTTCGTGAAGAGCTTCAGCGGGGACGGCATCGACCACCTCGCCTTCGACTGGTCGTGGGTCAACCCGTTCGAGGTGTCGAGCTTCAGCGCCTTCGCCGCGGGCATCTCGCTGTCGATCTTCATCTTCTGGGGCTGGGACGTCGTCCTGACGATGAACGAGGAGACGAAAGACCCCGACCGCACGCCCGGACGCGCCGCGATGGTGACCGTCGTGGTCGTGATGGCGCTCTACCTCGCCCTGTCCGTCAGCCTGATGATGTTCGCCGGCGTCGGGACCGGGGAACTCGGGCTCGGCAACGAGGACATCTCGGCGAACGTCTTCTTCGCGCTCTCGGGCCCCGTGCTCGGACCGTTGGCCTTCCTCGTCTCGCTGGCCGTGCTCTCGAGCTCGGCGGCATCCCTGCAGTCCACCGCGGTGGGACCGGCCCGGACGCTGCTGGCCATGGGGCATTACGGCGCGCTGCCGCGTCGGTTCGCCGCCGTCAGCCCGCGGTTCTTCACGCCCGGCTTCGCGACCATCGTGTCCTCCGTGGTCGCCGCGGTGTTCTACGCGGTCATGCGGCTGCTCAGCGAGAACGTCCTCACCGACACGATTCTGTCGCTCGGAATGATGATCTGCTTCTACTACGGGCTCACCGCCTTCGCGTGCGTCTGGTACTTCCGCAAGCAGTGGTTCGATTCCGTCCGGTCGTTCCTGTTCACGTTCCTCTCGCCGCTCGTCGGCGGGGTGATCCTCGCCGTCATCTTCGTCACGACCCTCGTCGACTCGATGGACCCGGCCTACGGTTCCGGCTCCGAGGTGTTCGGCGTCGGCCTCGTGTTCATCCTCGGGATGCTGATCATCGTCGTCGGGATCGTCACAATGATCTGGCAGTCCGTCCGCCGTCCGGCGTTCTTCCGCGGGCAGACGCTCGCGATGGACGCACCCCCCAGTGCGCGGAAGCTACGCGCAGAAAGCGAGAACAACCGATGACCTCCCGCGAGTCCGACCTCCTCGCCCAGATCCCGAACCAGCTCTTCATCGGGGGCCGGTGGGTGGATGCCGAGGGGCAGAAGACCCTCGACGTGTTCGACCCGTCGACGGGAGAGGTGATCCGGCGGATCGCCGACGCCTCGCCGGCCGACGGCATCCGGGCCCTCGACGCGGCCGTCGCGGCGCAGGAGGCGTGGGCGGCGACCGCGCCGCGGGAGCGGAGCGACATCCTCCGCCGCGCGTTCGACCTCGTGCAGGCCCGCAAGGAGGATCTCGCCCTCCTCATGACCCTCGAGATGGGCAAGCCCCTCGCCGAGTCCAGGGGAGAGGTGGCCTACGGCGGCGAGTTCCTGCGCTGGTTCAGCGAGGAGGCCGTGCGCATCTCGGGCCGCTACGGCATGAACCCCGAGGGCACGGGGCGCATGGTCGTCTCGCAGCGCCCCGTGGGTCCGTCCTTCTTCATCACCCCGTGGAACTTCCCGCTCGCGATGGCGACCCGCAAGATCGCCCCCGCGCTCGCCGCGGGCTGCACCGTGGTCGTGAAGCCCGCCGAGCTGACGCCGCTGACGACTCTGTTCTTCGCGCAGCTGCTCGCCGAGGCCGGCGTGCCCGAGGGCGTCGTCAACGTCATCACGACCTCGTCGTCGAGCGCGGTGTCCGGTCCGATCATCTCCGACCCTCGACTGCGCAAGCTCTCCTTCACGGGGTCCACCCCCGTCGGTCAGAAGCTCATCGCCCAGGCGGCCGAGGGCGTCCTGCGCGTCTCGATGGAGCTCGGCGGCAACGCGCCGTTCGTCGTCTTCGAGGACGCCGACCTCGACAAGGCCGTCGACGGCGCGATGCTGGCGAAGTTCCGCAACATCGGACAGGCCTGCACAGCGGCCAACCGCTTCATCGTGCACGAGTCGGTCGCGGCCGAGTTCTCGCAGCGCGTCGCCGACCGCGTGCGCGCCATGAACGTGGGCCGCGGCACCGAGGACGGCGTGCAGATCGGTCCGCTCATCGACGACCGCGCGGTCGCGAAGGCGCAGGAGCTCGTCGGCGACGCCGTCGAGCGGGGCGCCCGCATCCTGGCCGGCGGCAACGCCCTCGAAGGTCCCGGCACCTTCTACGAGCCGACGGTCGTCGAGGGCGTCGTCCCCGGCAGCGCGATCCTCCGCGAGGAGATCTTCGGGCCGGTGCTGGCGATCTCCACCTTCTCCGACGAGGACGAGGCCGTGCGCCTGGCCAACGACACCGAGTACGGGCTGGTGTCCTACGTCTTCACACAGGACCTCGCCCGCGGCCACCGCATGATCGACCGTCTCGAGACGGGCATGATGGGCCTGAACGTCGGCGTCGTGTCCAACGCCGCTGCCCCGTTCGGCGGGGTCAAGCAGTCGGGCATGGGGCGCGAAGGCGGCCTGGAAGGCATCCACGAATACCTGAACGTGAAGTACACCCTGATCCCCGCCTGAGCGGGACGAAGAGGAGCATCATGAGCGACTACGCCGTCATCGACCCCGCCACGGGGGAGACCCACGCCACCTACCCGACCGCCACCGCCGAGGAGGTGGAGCACGCCCTCGCCACCGCCGACGGGGCCGCCCGCGGGTGGGGGCGCACCTCCACGCCCGCCGAGCGGGCCGATCTGCTGCGCCGCGCCGCGCAGCTGCACCGCGAGCGCCGCGACGAGCTCGCGAAGATCATCGTCCGCGAGATGGGCAAGCAGATCGACGGGGCGCTCGGCGAGGTCGACTTCGCCGCCGACATCACCGAGTACTACGCCGACCACATCGAGGAGATCACCGCGGACGCGCCCGTCCCGATCGACGGCGACGGCACCGCCGTCATCCGCAAGGCGCCCCTGGGCGTGCTGCTGGGGGTCATGCCGTGGAACTTCCCCTACTACCAGGTGGCCCGTTTCGCGGCCCCGAACCTGGCGGTCGGCAACACGATCCTCCTCAAGCACGCGCCGCAGTGCCCCGAGTCCGCCGCGGCGATCGAGGCGATCTACCGCGACGCGGGCTTCCCCGAGGGCGCGTACACGAACGTCTACCTGACGAACGAGCAGGCCGCCGACGTCATCGCCGACCCGCGGGTGCAGGGCGCCTCGGTGACGGGTTCCGAGCGTGCCGGTGCGGCGGTCGCCGAGGTCGCCGGGCGCAACCTCAAGAAGGTCGCCCTCGAGCTCGGCGGGTCCGACCCGTTCATCGTGCTGTCGGCCGACGACATCGACGCGGTCGCGCAGGCGGCGGTCGACGCGCGCCTCGACAACACGGGGCAGTCCTGCAACGGCGCCAAGCGGTTCATCGTCGTCGACGGCCTCTACGACGCGTTCCTCGAGGCGTTCACCGCCAAGATGGCCGCGGCGAGCGTCGGCGATCCGTGGAGCTCCGACACGGTCCTCGGCCCGCTGTCGTCGGTCGCGGCCGCCGAGCGTCTCGAGAAGCAGATCCGGGATGCCGCGGCCCAGGGCGCCACGATCGTCACCGGCGGCACCCGCGACGGTGCCTTCTTCACCCCGACCGTCCTCACGGGCGTCACCCCCGTGATGGACGTCTACCGCGAGGAGCTGTTCGGTCCGGCGGGCGTCGTCTACCGCGTCGCGGACGAGGACGAGGCGGTCCGCCTCGCCAACGACACCCCGTTCGGCCTCGGATCGTACGTGTACACGACCGACCCCGAGCAGGCGAAGCGGGTCGCCGACAGGATCGAGGCGGGCATGGTCTACGTCAACCTCGTGCTCGCCGACGAGCCGGGCCTGCCCTTCGGCGGCATCAAGCGCAGCGGCACCGGCCGCGAGCTGGGGCTGCTGGCGGCCGACGAGTTCGTCAACAAGAAGCTCATCCGCATCGGCTGACCGAACGGTGAGGGGCGGCATCCGGTCGGATGCCGCCCCTCACCGTTCCCGGATCAGGCCGAGGTCGTCGCGCGGATCTCCGCCGCCTCGGCGTGACGGCCGAGGCCCTCGTAGACGTCGCCGAGCTCGAGCGCCGCCTGCTGGCGGAGCGGGTCGTTGCCGCCCTCGGTCGCATGGTCGACGGCCGAGCGGTACAGCAGGACCGCGTCGGCCGCCCGGTCGACCCCGACGAGCAGCCGGGCTGCCAGCAGCTCCGACCCCGCCCCCGAGCCCGGGTCGCCGGCCTCGGCGAATCCGTCCGCGGCCTGGAGGGCGGTCGCCACGGCCTCCTCCGTGCGCTCGCGGCCGGCCAGCAGGCGCGCGCGCGTGTCGAGCACGTCGGCGACGTACCAGTGCGCCTCGTTGGCCCGGCCGAGCGCCAGCGCCTGGTCGATCACGTCGGAGGCGTCCTCGTCGCCGCGCTGCATCTTGGCCTGCGCGAGCAGGTGCAGCGCCTCGGCGAGCACGCCGACCTGGTCCTCGCGGTCCCGGATCAGACCGATCGCGGTGTCGAACGCTAGCACGGCGTCGTCGAACTCCCCGAAGTTGCCGAGGTGCCGGCCCTGCTGCACGAGCGCCTGCGCCTGGCCCTCGGCCTCGCCGGCCTCCTCGTGCAGATCGGCCGCGAAGCCCCACGCCCCCACGGCGTTGCCGTAGTCGCGCGCCCCCTCGTAGGCGCGGGCGAGCAGGGCGACGGTGATCGCGCGGGACCCCGCGGGGACCTCGGCGGCGGTCTCCTCCTGCAGCGCCTCGTGGAGGGCATCGAGGGCCTCCTGCGACATGTCCGCGGCGAGGAGCGCGCGGCCGAGCCGGTAGCGGGTCTCGGCGGTCGAGGCGCCCGCGGACTCGAACCGCTCCGCCGCCGACCGGTACCGACCCGCCGCGAGCGACGCCGAGCCGGCATCCTCGTGCAGGGCTCCCGCGAGCAGGAACGCCTCGCCGACGCGCAGGTCGTCGGCGCCGACCGACAGCAGAAGTCGCACGGTCTCGTCGGCGTCGGCGGCGCCGGACTCGAACTCCCCGGCACCGCCCTGCAGACGCGCGCGGGCGGCGAGCACGCGGGCGCGGCGCCCATCGCTCAGCGGCGCGGCCAACAGCTCGGCCACGACCTCACGCGCCTCGTCGAAGAGCGAAGCGGATGCCGCGGCATCCACCTCCAGCACCTGCGCGCCCTGCGCGCGGACCGGGTCCCCCGCCTCGGCGAACAAGCGGGCAGCGGTGCGGGCGTCCTCGCGCGCCTCGGCGAAGCCCCCCTCATACAGCCGCGCGACGCCGAGCGTCTGGAGCAGGTCCGCCCGCACGTCGGCGGGCGCGTCGGCCGCGGCGGCGACCTCGGCGCGCAGCAGGTCGCCCGCCTCGGCGAGGTCCCTGCCGAACAGGACCAGCCCCAGGCGGTCCTCGAGCTCGGCCTGCGCCGCGTGTCCCGCTTCGTGCAGCGCGGCGATCCGCTCGGGCAGGAACGCCTCCGCCTCGTCCAGCCGGTCGGTCGCGACGAGGCCGCCCAGCAGGTGCGACGACAGCGTCACGCGCTCGGCGGGCGCGGCATCCGTCAGCAGCTCGCGCAGCGGGGCGATCGCGGCAGACGATCCGACCTGCGCAAGCGCGACGGCCCGCGCGAGCCGCTCCTCGCGGGTCACGGCGGGGGCGGGGGTCGCGACGGCCGAGAAGTCGTGCGTGCGGATCGGGACGTCGTACCGCTCGGCGCCGGTCTCGCGCAGTCGCTCGAGGTTCCGGGTGTGGGCGTCGGTGCCGTTGCGGCGGTCGAACGCGGCGGCGATGTCGCCGGCGGCCCGCCAGGCGGTCGCGGCGAGCTCATAGACGCGCCACGGCCTGTCATGCGCGCCGAAGACCGGCACGAGCGCGTCGGCGTCGGACCCCCGCACGGTGAGCTCGGGGTGCCCCGCGGCCGCGACGGCGTCGAGTGCCAGGGCGAAGGCGCCCAGGGCCGTCGCGTGCGCGTCGGCGTTGAGGCCGTCGTGGACGAGCCAGGGGAGGTGGCGTTCGACGAGGGCGAGGGCGCGGGCCTCGTTGCCGGTGACGGCGCAGAACACGACGTTCTTCGCGACGATCGCGAGGTTGTCGGGGTTGTCCTTCGCGAGCCGGTAGCTCCGCAGGTGCGCCGTCCGGGCGTCGTCGAACATGCCGGCGCGCAGGTAGGGGAGGAGGATGCGCGAGAGGGCGTGCTCGGGCTCCTCGCCGCACGAGAAACCGTTCTCGATCATCTCGCCGACGAGCCGGATGGCGTCGTCCTCGCGACCGGTCTCGATGAAGAACCCGGCGAACTGGCTGCGCACGCACGCGTCGCAGTGGCTGTAGTCGTCGCGCGGCGTCGCCTCGAGCCGGCGCTGCAGGTCGGTCGCCTCCTCCAGGCGCCCCGCGGCCCAGGCATCCTCGAAACGGGCCATCAGCACCCCGCTGGGGCCGATGCCGGCGCGCTCGTAGTGCGCCTCCATGTCGTCGAGCACCGCCGCGATCTGATCGAGCGAGAACTCCGGCGACCCGCCGAGCGCGCTCGCCATCCACTTGTACTGCCAGAGCAGGTCGCCGGCGGGTTCGACCGTCGCGGGGAAGCCCTCGGGGTCGGCGTCGTGATGGGCGAGGCACCACGCGAAGGAGGTCAGCATGAGGTCGGTGTCACCGCTCATGTTGGCGCTCGAGGTCTGCCGCAGCCGCGCCTCGTACTCGAGCCGCTCGTCGCCGCTCTCCTGCGCCAGCGCGACCGCCTGCGCGACGAGGGCCTGCTCCTGCGGTCCCCACGGCGTGTTGTCGATCTCGTCGAAGAGGGATCGGATGCGGGTGGCGTGACCGGTCATGAGGCTCCTTCTGTCGCGGGCGGGGTGTCGGAGTCGATCGCGCGGTCGACGAGCTCGGACAGCGCCGTCGACATGAGGGCGCGGTCGTCGGGTCCGAGGGGATGGTGCCCGGCGAGCAGCGACTGCACGTAGAGCAGCTGCACACTGAGGTCGAACACGCGGCCCGGTGCGGTCGCCGCGAGCCGGCGGATCACCGGGTTGGTCCAGTTGAGGCAGAGCCGCGCCGCGGGCTCGTCGGCCCCGCGGCCGCCCGAGACGACGCTCGCGGCGCGGTCGAGGACGCCGCTCCACAGGGCGCCTCCGGCGCTCCGGGCCCGTCCGCGGTCGAGCGCGCGGAGGACCTCGGGATCGGCCACGAACAGCCCCGGCAGCTCAGGCCGGTCGAAGCTCCGGACGGCCACGTCGACATCGGTCAGCGCTGCGCGGGCGCGGTCCTCGAGGCCGGTCGCGGCGGCGCGATCGTCGAGCGGGGCGAGATCGAGCCGGTCGATCTCGCCGACGACGTCCACCCGCTCCACCTCGACCCCGGGGAACAGCTCCGGGATGCGGCGGACGAGGTCGGCGTCGTAGAGGTAGCCGCCGTTGACGAGCACCCCGCCCGACGCGGTCATGCTGGCCACCTGCCGGAACTCGTCGACCGTCTCGGCGTAGCGCACGACCGGGAACCGGCTGGCCAGCTCCTCGATCCGCAGCCGCCCCGCGGTCGTCTCGACCGAGAGCCAGCGCACGATGAAGCGGGCGAGCTCGTCATCGTGACGGACGAGGGATTTGAGGGCGACCTCGTGGATCGACACGAACTGCGAGAGCCGCACCGGGTCCTGCAGCGCGAGCTCGAGGATCCAGCGCCGGATCGCCTCGCCGATCTCCTGCCGCGTCTGCTCCAGCGCGTCGTCGTCGACGAGGGACTCGCGACTGGCCGTCGGATGCAGCGACCCCGAGTCCACGACGGCGCGCGTGAAGAACGCCCACGCGGGCAGCAGGTCGTCGGCGCGTTCGGTCAGCAGCATCCGCCGCAGGTAGACGCGGGTGCTCTGCCGTGCGGTGGACGGAGGGGCGAAGGGCAGGACGAAGGCCACCCCGCGGGTCTGCGTGCCCGGCACGTGGAGGGGGATGGCATCGAGCGGCTCCGCACCGATGAGCTCGCGCCCGTAGGCGAGGAGGCGCTCGAGGTCGCCGTCGAGGAACGGCGCCGGCTCGGTGACGGTCGTCTCGCCGCCGCCGGGGAGGTCGACCACGACGGCGTGGGGCAGGTAGCGCCCGAACGTCTCGGCGAGGTCGAGGACGGTGCTCGTCTCGAGCAGCGACCGCGTGTCGGCGCGCGGGGTCAGGTGCACGCTCGTCCCGACGGGGAGGTCGCCGGCGTACGGCGACACCGTGAAGGTGCCGTCGGCGTGGCCGGTCCATTCCACGGCGCCGCCCCCCGCGGCGCTGCGCGAACGGATGACGATCGTGTCGCACACCATGAAGCACGACAGCATCCCGATGCCGAACTGGCCGAGGAAGTCGCCACGCGGAAGATCGAAGATGTCGCGCTTCGAGCTGCGTCCCACCGTCGCGAGCAGATCCGCGACCTCGGCCTCGGTGAGCCCGATGCCGTCGTCGCGCAGGACGAACTCGTCCGACGCGGCACTCACGGGCGTGATCCGGATGCGGCCGCCCCCGCCGTCGAGCGCACGTCGAGCGGCGATCGCGTCGACGGCGTTCTGGAGGAGTTCGCGCAGGAACACGCGCGGGCTCGAATAGATGTGGCGACTGAGGAGGTCGATGACACCCCGGAGGTCGACCTGGAACTGGTGGGCGGCGGAACTGTCGGTCACCGGGCTCCTCATGATCGTCCGTGCGCCGGACCCCCTCCGGCGCTGCCGCGACAGGACGGCCGGACAAGCCTAGCGAGGCCCCTCCGGGAGGGGCGGGATGCCGCGCGTTCGCCAGCCCGCGAGGCATGCCGTATGCTTGTGCGCGCAGTTGTCTGCATTCTTTTGCCGTGCCCATGGGGTCGGCGAGGATGTGGATTCCCGGGTCGCAAGACCTTAGGGCGGTAGCTCAATTGGCAGAGCAGCGGTCTCCAAAACCGCAGGTTGCAGGTTCGATTCCTGTCCGCCCTGCGCGTCAGCGTCAGCTGACTCGAACCGAGCAACAGGTGGGTTGAATGGTCCAGGATGAGCCGAACGGCGAGGTCGTCGCTGCCAGCAGCGGCGCCACCCGTGAGAAGAAGCTCAACTTCTTCCAGCGGATCGCCCTCTTCATCCGTCAGGTGATCGCCGAACTCCGCAAGGTCGTCACGCCGACCCGGCAGGAGCTCGTCAAGTTCACGCTCGTGGTCCTCGGATTCGTCGTCGTCGTGATGGCGATCGTCTACGGGCTCGACCTGCTCTTCACCTGGGTCACGGACATCGTCTTCGACGTGCCGAGCTGACGAACGGACGACCATCCGTCGCGGTGACGGACGGCATCCCGGACCACGGGATCACCCGCCGACGCGCCGCTGAACACCGAAGCCGAACCTGCAGGGAAGTGAATGACGTGACCGAAAGATATGTCGACGACGCCGACTGGTCGACCGCCGCGGAGCAGTCCAGCGAGGACGACGAGGCCCAGGAGGGCAACGTCCTGGCCGACCAGGAGCGTTCCGCCGAGTCCGCCGAGCACGCCGCCCTGCACATCGAGGACGACGAGTCCTCCGATGACGAGCCCACGGGAGAGGACGCCGTCGTGATCGAAGACCCCGAGGCCGACCGCATCGTGAACGACGCGCTCGAGATCGACCAGGCCGACGAGGCCGAGGCCGCCGCCGAGGTGCTGACCGAGTCGCTCGCCGACGAGGAGGCCGAGCGCGCTGCGGCCGCCGCCGACGAGGTCGCCCCCTACGACGGTCCCGAACTCGGCGACGACGAGGACGAGGACGAGACCCCCGAGGACCCGTACGAGGCGTTCCGTCAGGAGCTGCGCTCCCTCGAGGGCAAGTGGTACGTCATCCACTCCTACGCCGGCTTCGAGCGCAAGGTGAAGGCCAACATCGAGCAGCGCAAGTCGACGCTCGAGGTCGAGGATGACATCTACCAGGTCGAGGTCCCCATGGAGGACGTCGTCGAGATCAAGAACGGCCAGCGCAAGATGGTCAACCGCGTGCGGATCCCCGGCTACGTGCTGGTCCGCATGGAGCTCAACGAGGACACCTGGTCGGTCGTGCGTCACACGCCCGGTGTCACCGGCTTCGTCGGCAACGCCCACAACCCCACGCCGCTGCGCTTCGAAGAGGCCTTCAACATGCTGAAGCCCCTCGTCGAGGCCAAGGAGGTCGCCCCCGCCAAGGCCGGTGCCGCCAAGGGCTCCGCCACGCAGGCGCGCTCGGTCGTCACCGAGGTCGACTTCGAGATCGGCGAGACGATCACGATCAAGGAGGGTTCGTTCGCGGGCCTGCCCGGATCGATCTCCGAGATCAAGCCCGAGAGCGGCAAGCTCACGGTCCTCGTCTCGCTCTTCGAGCGCGAGACGCCGGTCGAGCTCAGCTTCGACCAGGTCACCAAGCAGTAAGCGCCGCACCGCGCGACGCGAGGGCCCCGCTCCGGCGGGGCCTTCGCCGTGCTGCCGGAGGATGCCGGATGCGGTAGACTCATGTGGTTTGTGTGTCGCTTCGTCGCGCGCACGGACACCACCACGACCCGGAACCGCCGGGACCGTGGGAGAACGGGGCATCCGTCCCGCTCGTGAAAGGAAGAGGAATGGCACCGAAGAAGAAGGTGACCGGCCTGATCAAGCTTCAGATCAACGCCGGTGCCGCCAACCCGGCGCCGCCGATCGGCCCCGCGCTCGGTCAGCATGGCGTCAACATCATGGAGTTCTGCAAGGCGTACAACGCCGCGACCGAGTCGCAGCGCGGCAACGTCATCCCCGTCGAGATCACCGTCTACGAGGACCGCAGCTTCACCTTCGTCCTGAAGACCCCGCCCGCCGCGGAGCTCATCAAGAAGGCCGCCGGCGTCGCGAAGGGGTCGAAGACCCCGCACACCGTCAAGGTCGCGAAGCTCACGAAGGACCAGGTCCGTCAGATCGCCGAGACCAAGATGCCCGACCTGAACGCGAACGACATCGAGGCCGCCTCGCTGATCATCGCCGGCACCGCCCGCTCCATGGGCATCACGGTCGAGGACTGAGGGGAAGAACATCATGGCTAAGTCCAAGGCTTACGAAGCAGCAGCGGCGAAGATCGACCGCTCCACGTTCTACTCCTCCGAGGAGGCTGTCGCCCTCGCGAAGGAGACCGGCTCCGCGAAGTTCGACTCGACCGTCGAGGTCGCGCTGAAGCTCGCCGTCGACCCGCGCAAGGCGGACCAGATGGTCCGTGGCACGGTCATCCTGCCCCACGGCACCGGCAAGACCGCCCGCGTCATCGTGTTCGCGACCGGTCCCGCCGCCGAAGCGGCCATCGCCGCGGGTGCGGACGAGGTCGGTGGCGCCGAGCTCATCGAGAAGGTCGCCGGTGGCTACACCGCGTTCGACTCGGCGGTCTCCACCCCCGAGCTCATGGGCCAGGTCGGTCGCCTCGGTAAGGTCCTCGGACCCCGCGGCCTCATGCCGAACCCGAAGACCGGCACCGTGACCCCCAACCCGGCCAAGGCCGTCGAGGAGATCAAGGGCGGAAAGATCGAGTTCCGCGTCGACAAGCACGCCAACGTCCACTTCGTGGTCGGCAAGGCGTCGTTCACGGCTGAGCAGCTCAACGAGAACTTCACCGCCGCTCTCGAAGAGATCGTGCGTCTGAAGCCCTCGAGCGCGAAGGGCCGCTACATCCAGAAGGGCGCCATCTCGACCACGTTCGGTCCCGGCATCCCGCTGGACGTCAACGCTCTCGTCTGAGATCACTGACCGTACGGGGCTCCACCTTCGGGTGGGGCCCCGTCGTCGTTCCCGCCCTTGGTAGCGTCGGGGCGTGACCGGTGATCTGCAGTCCCTCCTCGGCATCGAGGCCCCGATCTTCCTCGGCCCGTTCGGCGGGCTCTCGTCGGTCGCGCTGACGGCGAGCGTGAGCGACTGCGGCGGCCTCGGATCCTTCGGACTTTACGGCTACTCGGGCGACCGGATCCGCGACACCGCGACCGCGCTGCGCGCCGTGACCGGCCGACCCTTCGCCCTGAACCTCTGGCTGCCGACGGGGGACGAGGTTCGCCCCGACGAGGTCGACCTGACGGCGGCGCGCGACGCCGTCGCTCCGCTGTTCGAGGCAGCGGGTGTCGAGCCGCCGTCACTGCCCGCATCCTTCCTCCCTCCCCTGTCGGAGCAGCTCGACGCGGTGTGGGATGCCGCGCCCGCCGTCCTGAGCGTCGTGTTCGGGGTGCCCGCGCCGGAGATCGTCGCCGAGGCGCATCGTCGCGGCATCCGCGTCATCGGCACTGCGACCTCCGTCGCCGAGGCCGTCGCGCTGGAAGAGGGCGGCGTCGACGCGGTCGTCGCGAGCGGTGCCGAGGCGGCCGGTCACCGGGTGAGCTTCCTGCGACGGGCCGAGGAGTCCCTCGTGGGGACGTTCGCCCTCGTGCCGCAGGTCGTCGACGCCGTCGACGTCCCGGTGATCGCCGCGGGCGGCGTGGCCGACCGTCGGGGTGTCGCGGCGGCTTTCGCGCTCGGCGCCGCGGGCGTGCAGGTGGGGAGTGCGTTCCTGCGGACGCGGCAGTCGGCGGCGGCCGAGGCGCACCGAGGCGCACTCGCGGCGGCGGCGGACACCGACACCGTGCTGACGCGGGCGATGAGCGGGCGCCTGGCCCGCGGCATCCCGAATCGAGCGGTGCGGACGATCGAGGACGGCGGGGCGATTGCGCCGTTCCCGGCGCAGAACTGGCTGACCGGGGCGTTCCGCTCCGCGGCGGCACAGGACGGCGACCTCGTCTCGCTGTGGGCGGGTCAGGCGGCCGGCCTGTCGCGGTCGGACGACGCCGCGGCGGTGTTCGCGGAGCTGGTCCGCGGGCTGCCGCGCTGACACAGTCCGTCACCCGGGGAAGATCTCGGGCCGCTGCGTGTTGTACTGAAGGGCCGCGCCGGCCACCGCTGCTGCGCGACCGCATCCCGGCACCCCCTCACCAAGGAGACCCATGTCCCGTCGTACCGCTGCCCTCGGAGCCCTCGCCCTTAGCACCGTCCTGGCGCTGACCGCCTGCTCCACGAGTTCGGGGCAGCCCGGTGCTGGCGGCGAGGACCTCGGTCTCGCCAAGGCGGGCACGCTCACGGTCGCGACCGAGGGCACCTACCGCCCGTTCACGTACCACGACGAGACCGGCAAGCTCGTCGGCTACGACGTCGAGATCATCGAGGCCGTCGCCGAGAAGCTCGACCTGAAGGTCGAGTTCCAGGAGACCCAGTGGGACGGCATCTTCGCCGGTCTCGATGCGGGCCGCGTCGACGTCATCGCCAACCAGGTCTCGATCAACCCCGAGCGCGAGGAGAAGTACCTCTTCAGCGAGCCGTACACCGTGTCGCCGAGCGTCGTCGTTGTGCAGGAGGGCGACGACTCGATCTCGAGCTTCGCCGACCTGAAGGGCAAGAAGACGGCGCAGTCGCTCACGAGCAACTTCTTCCAGCTCGCCGAGGAAGCCGGCGCCGACGTCACCCCGATTGAGGGCTGGGCCCAGGCCGTCGAGCTGCTGCGTCAGGGCCGCGTCGACGCGACCGTCAACGACAAGCTCACCTTCCTCGACTACGAGAAGACCAACGGACCCACGGGCCTGAAGATCGCGGCCGAGACCGACCCCGCCCAGAGCGCCGTCGTCGCCGCCAAGGACAAGACGGCGCTGATCGAGAAGATCGACGACGCGCTCGACGAGCTGCGCGAAGATGGAACCCTCGCGAAGATCAGCGAGACCTACTTCGGAGCCGACGTCACCGAGTGATCCCGGCCCCGACGGGCTCGGCGCGACGCTGCGAGGCGTCCATCGGGCCCGTCGCCCGTTCTGAGAAAGGATGCCGGTGGACGCCGATACGTGGCAACTGGTCCTGAGCTCGTTCTGGCCGATGCTCCTGGCCGGGGTGACGGTCACGATCCCTCTCGCCCTCGTCTCGTTCGTGATCGGTCTCGTGCTGGCGATCGCGGCGGCGCTGATGCGCATCTCGGGCAACCAGCTGCTGTCGGGTCTCGCCCGGGCGTACATCTCCGTCATCCGGGGGACGCCGCTGCTCGTCCAGATCTTCGTGGTCTACTACGGGCTGCCGCAGATCGATGTGCGCCTCGACGCCTGGCCGGCCGCCGTCATCGCGCTGTCGCTCAACGTCGGCGGGTACGCCGCGGAAGTCATCCGCGCGGCGATCCTCTCCGTCCCCAAGGGGCAGTGGGAGGCGGCGTTCACCGTCGGTCTGCCGCGGGCCACGGCGCTCCGGCGCATCATCCTGCCGCAGGCGGCGCGCGTCTCGGTTCCGCCGCTGTCGAACACGTTCATCTCGCTCGTGAAGGACACGTCCCTCGTGGCGCAGATCACGGTGGCCGAGCTGTTCCTCGCGGCGCAGCGCATCGCCGCGTTCAGCTCGGAGTTCCTCGTCGTCTACATCGAGGCCGCGTTCATCTACTGGCTTTTCTGCCTCGTCCTCTCCTTCGGTCAGGACCGCATCGAACGGAGGCTCGATCGCCGTGTCGCACACTGACGCCCCCCTGCTGGCCGTGACCGGACTGCGGAAGTCCTTCGGCGACAACCTCGTCCTCGACGGCGTGGACTTCGCCGTCGGTCGCGGCGAGGTCGTCTGCCTCATCGGTCCGAGCGGGTCCGGCAAGACCACGGTGCTCCGGTGCCTCAACGGCCTGGAGGCTCCCGACGCCGGCGTGGTGACCTTCTCCGACGGCCAGACGCAGGACTTCGCCGCCCCCGCGAAGGGCAAGGAGGCGAGGCAGCAGCGCGCCGCTCTCCGCGACCGCTCGGCCATGGTGTTCCAGCACCACAACCTGTTCCCGCACCTGACGGTCCTCGAGAACGTCATCGAGGGTCCCGTCCACGCCCGAGGGGTCGCGCGGGATGCCGCCGTCGCCGACGCGGAGCGGCTGCTGGCCCGCGTGGGGCTCGCCGAGAAGCGGGACGCCTACCCGCATGAGCTCTCCGGCGGTCAGCAGCAGCGCGTCGGCATCGTCCGTGCGCTCGCCCTGGCGCCCGACGTGCTCCTCTTCGACGAGCCGACGAGTGCGCTCGACCCCGAGCTGGTCGGGGAGGTGCTCCTCGTCCTGAAGGAGCTCGCCGACGAGGGCTGGACGATGGTCATCGTCACGCACGAGCTCGGCTTCGCACGGCAGGTCGCCGACGAGGTGGTCTTCTTCGACGGCGGCGTGATCGTCGAGCGCGGCCACCCCCGCGACCTCTTCACCGCGCCGAAGAACGAGCGCACCCGGCGCTTCCTCGACCGGATCCTGCGACCGCTCGAGGAGTGAGGCGTCAGGCGTCGCGGCGGATCTCGAACCCCGCGTCGCCTGTCACCGCCGGCACCTCGGTCATCGCGACGTCGTCGACCACGCCGCCCCGGGGTCCCTTCGCCGCCCAATCGAGGACCGCCTCGACGGCCGCGGCGTCGCCCTGGACCTCTGCCTCGACGGTGCCGTCCGACAGGTTGCGCACCCAGCCGGTCGCGCCGACCGTGCCGGCGATGTGCTGCATCGCGTAGCGGAACCCGACGCCCTGGACGATGCCTCGGACGACGAGGCGGATGCGGCGCATTAGGCGTCCGCCACGCTCAGCACGATCTTGCCGCGCGTATGGCCGCGTTCGAGCTCGCGGTGCGCCTCGGCGGCGTCGGCGAGGTCGAACACCCGGTCGATGTAGACCTGCACGGCACCCGAGTCGAGCAGGCGTCCGAGCGTCGCGAGCACGGCACCGTCGGGGATGGTCTTGTAGGAGGTCGCGCGCACGCCGGCCGCCGCGGCGGCATCCGCGTATCCGTCCCAGGCTCCCGTGGGCACCATGACGTAGAGGCCGCCCGGGCGCAGGACGGTCAGGGACCGCGTACCGGTGTCGCCGTGGACGTTGCCCACGAGGTCGATGACGACGTCCACCTCGCCGACGACCTCCTCGAAGCGGGTCGTCGTGTAGTCGATGGCGACGGATGCCCCGAGCTCGCGCAGCCAGCCGAGGTTGCGCTCCGAACCGGTCGCCGTCACGTGGGCACCGAAGTAGGCCGCGAGCTGCACGGCGAAGTGACCGACGCCGCCGGAGCCGGCGTGGATGAGGACGCGCTGGCCCTCGTGCGCGTGAGCGGTCTCGACGACGAGTCCCCAGGCGGTGAGCGCCGCGACCGGCACGCCCGCCGCCTCGACGTGCGACAGTGAGGCGGGCTTGCGTGCCACCGACAGGGTGGGCACGACGAGGTAGTCGGCGTAGCTCCCGCCCGTCCGGGGGAAGGCCGCCATCCCGAACACCGGGTCGCCCGGCTGCAACGGGTGGGCCTCGAACGGGCTCGCGACGACGACCCCGCTGAAGTCGAAGCCGAGGGGCGTGGGGTCCCCGTGGAGGAGACCGTTCAGGCCGCGGCCCCCGCGGGTCTTGGCGTCGATCGGGTTCACGCCGGCGGCGACGACGCGCACGAGCAGTTCGCTGAGCGCGGGCTTCGGGACGGGCAGCCGGGCGACACGGAGGGCCTCGGCGTCGCCCGGGGCGTCGTAGACCACGCCGCGCATGTCCGGGGGAGGAGCGGTCACCTCGACGACCTCGCTCGCGGTGGGGGCTGCGGATCGCAGCGGCCGGAATCGCATCGGCTGCTCCTTCTCACCTGCGCTCGACGGCGAGCGCGGGGGTGCTCGGTGGAAGACCAGTCAATCGCGACATTGTCTCGACGGTGTTACGTCGGCGTCACCGGAGCGAGAATCCCGGCGGCGGCCTACGTGGTGGGGCTGCCGTCGGGTCGGGATCCGGCGACGAGGGCGTGCAGCAGTCGGGCGAGGTTCTCGATGTCCTCGACCCGCCAGTCCTCCAGCGCGGCGAGCAGCGCGCCCTCCTGGGGGCCGCGGGCATCCGCGAGGCGGTCGCGGCCGTGCGCGGTGGCGCTCAGCAGGCTCGACCGGCCGTCGTTGGGGTCGGGGGTGCGTTCGATGAGGCCGAGCTCCGTGAGCTCGCGCACGCTCCGGCTGAGCTGCCCTTTGTCGAGCAGGAGCATCTCGGCGAGGGCGGATTGGGTGACCGGCTCGTGACGCACGATCGTCGTGAAGACCTTGTAGGCCCCCGGCAGCATCCCCGGGCTCACACGGTTGGCGTTCTCGGTGATCTTGCGCCGGAAGAGGGTGATCAGGTCGCTGAACTCGCCCTCGAGGGCCCGCACCGCGCGGGTGCGGGCCTCTCGGTCGGTCGCTGCGGACATCGTGTCCATGTTATCGGCGTGCCTCGCTCGCGGCCTCGTCCGTCCGGGCGTCGGGGGCGACCACGGGAACCGTGCCCGTCGCGGTGACGGCATCCATTCCGGCAGGCACCGACACGGTGGCCAGGTCGGCCTCCGACGCCTGGCGACGCTCGGAGGTGGTCATGGTGCTGAGGCTGCGGTTGGGCAGGAAGATCACGGCCAGGATGCTGATCACACCGAACGGCACCGCGATGAGGAACGCGGACGAGATGCCCTGCGCGTAGATGTCCTCGACGATCACGCGGAGGCTCTCGGGCATGGTGGCGACGCGGGGGAGTGCGCCGGAGGCGAGCTGCTTGGCCCAGGTCGCCCCCTCGGGCCCGAGGGCGGTGAGGGCGGCGACGATCTTCTCCTGCGCTCCGCCGAACAGGTCGGTGACGCGCGTGGCGAGCGCCGCGCCCATGAGCGAGACGCCGACGGTGCCGCCGAGGCTGCGGAAGAAGGTCACACCCGAACTCGCGACGCCGATCTCCGACGGCTTCGCGGTGTTCTGCACCGCCAGGACGAGGTTTTGCATCGTCATGCCGACGCCCGCGCCCAGCAGGAACATGTAGACCGAGACGAGGAAGAAGTCGGTGTCGTAGTGGATGGTCGACAGGAGGGTCGCGCCGGCGGTCAGCAGGATGCTGCCCACGACGAGGTACGGCTTCCAGTGGCCGAAGCGCGTGATGAGCGCACCGACACCGACCGACGACAGCAGGAGCCCCGCGATCATCGGGATCGTCATGAGGCCGGCCTCGGTCGGCGTGGCGCCGCGGGCCATCTGCATGTACTGGCCGAGGAAGACCGACGCACCGAACATCGCGATGCCCGTGGCGATCGAGGCGACGACCGCGAGGGTGAAGGTGCGGTCGCGGAAGAGGGTGAGCGGCACGAGCGGCTCGCTGGTGCGCAGTTCGACGACGACGAACAGCACGGCGGCGACGAGGGCGCCACCGACCATGAGGATGGTCTCGGTGCCCCACCAATCGAAGCTGGAGCCGGCGCTGGTGACCCAGATGAGCAGCAGCGAGACGGCGGTGGACAGCAGCACGATGCCGAGGTAGTCGATCTTCGGACGGCGACTGCTCACGCTCGAGTGAGGCAGGGTGCGCTGCACCATGATGAGCGCGGCGACGGCGATCGGGAGCGACACGAAGAAGTTCCAGCGCCAGCCGAACGCGTCGGTGATGACGCCACCCAGCAGCGGGCCGCCGACGGTCGCGACGGCCATTACGGCGCCGAACAGGCCCATGTAGCGGCCGCGCTCACGCGGGCTGATGATGTCGGCCATGAGCACCTGGCTGAGGGCCGCGAGGCCTCCCGCGCCGAGTCCCTGCACGGCGCGGAATGCGATCAGCGTGCCGGGGTCCTGTGCGAACCCGGCGGCGGCGGTCGCGAGGACGAAGATGACGAGCGCGATCTGGTAGAGCGCCTTGCGGTTCACGAGGTCCGCGAGCTTGCCCCAGATGGGCGTCGAGATGGCCGTGGTGAGCAGGGTGGCGGTCACCACCCAGGTGAACGCGCCCTGGTCGCCCTGGAGGTCGTGGATGATCACGGGCAGCGACGTCGAGACGACCGTCGACGCGATCATCGACACGAACATGCCGAGGAGCAGCCCCGACAGCGGGGCGAGGACCCGGCGCGGCGCGGTGGGGGTCGAGGTGGACATGCAACTCCTGTTAGATGATTCAGGTCAACATTTGATAGACGTCAACTATATGCCGTCATTTGATCCACGTCAACTATCTCCCGGACGCGCGACGGAACACCGCCCGGAGGCGGCCTCATCACGGGGGATCAGTCGGCGAGGGCGAGCGCGCGGAAGATGTCGCGTTCGCGCAGCTGCTCGCGGCGGCTCACCGGCGCGGCCGTCTCGCGCACCGGCGGCGTCTTACCGGTCGTGCGGTGGTAGAGCTCGTCGATCAAGGCGGTCGCCAGGCGCACGAGGGACCCGATCTCGGCCTCGTCGCGATCGATCCAGGCGCACCGCGGCTCGTCTCGGAGCGGGACGAAGTCCTGGTGCTCCTCCCACACGACGAGCGTGCGCTCGGCGCCGAGGACGTGCTGCTGCCACCACACCTGACGCAGGTACGTACGGGGGATCGACTTCCACGTCTTGTTGGTCGTCTTGATCTCGGCGAGCGTGACGCGGCCCGCGGCATCCACCATGATCCCGTCGGGGGTGGCGAGGTGCCGCTTCTCGATCTCGGCGTGGAACAGCGCCGACGACGGACGGATGCCGTGGGTCGCCGCGACCCATGCGGCGATCTCGGGCTCACGCCGTCGGCCGTGGTCGGTGTAGGCGTTGCCGCTGAATCCGGAGCCGTTCAGTTTCGCCTCGGCCGCCCGGGCGATCGCCCTCTCGCTGGTGAGCGAGGCGACGTCCGTGGCCGTGATCCCGCGGGAGCGGGCCCGCATCCACGCCACCCGGTCGCGGGAGTCCGCGACGATCCGGGCGGCGAGTTCGGGAGTCACCCGTCGATCCTAAGTCGCCCCTCCCGCAGGGGCTGCCCCGACCCGCCGCGCGGGGCCGTCGACCGATCAGACGGTCGCGACCCCCGCGGCGAGGACGTCCCGGGAGAGCGCATGCTCGACGGCGAGGATGCTGGCGCCCAGGACGCCCGCCTCCGCACCCGTCGCGGACTGCACGATCGACAGGTGCGCCGTCGCGAGCGGCGCGGAACGGGAGTACACGACCTCGCGCACCCCGGCGATCAGGTGCTCGCCCACCCGCGCCATCGATCCGCCGATGGCGATGACCGAGGGGTTGACGAGGCTCACGCACGTCGTGAGCACCTCGCCGATGTCGCGTCCGGCCTGCCGGACGGCCTGGATGGCGTCGACGTTGCCGTGCTTGACCAGGTCGACCACGTCGTTCACCGTGTGGGCCTCCACCCCCGTCGCGCGGAGGGTGCGCGCGATCGCGGGACCCGAGGCGAGGGCCTCGAGGCAGCCCCGGTTGCCGCACGTGCACGGCACATCGCCGCCACGGGCGACGTGGACGTGCCCGATGTCGCCCGCGACACCCTGCGCGCCGCGCTGGAGGTGCCCGTCCGAGATGAGGCCGGCGCCGATCCCCGTCGCGATCTTGACGAAGAGGAGGTTGTCCACCGACGGCCACGCGGTGGCGCGCTCGCCGAGGGCCATCGTGTTGACGTCGTTGTCGACGAGCACCGGGACCGGGATGTGCGCCTGCAGCCACCCCGGGATGTCGAACCCGTCCCACCCGGGCATGATCGGCGGGGTGGACGGCTTGCCGCTCGAATGCTCGACGGGTCCCGGGACGCCGATGCCGATCGCCGCGACGGCGGTGTCGTCCCGACCGACCTGGGTGAGCAGTCGGCGCGCGCCGTCGAGGAGCCAGGACAGGACGGCATCCGGTCCGTCGGCGATGTCGATCGGCTCCGAAGACTCCGCGAGGATGGTCCCGGCCAGATCCGCGATCGCCACCGTCGCGTGCGACGCCCCCAGGTCGGCCGCGATGACGACCCGTGCGGCGGGGTTGAGCGCGAACTGCGACGGCGGTCGCCCCCCGGTCGACACCTTGTCGGCGACGGCCGCGATCAGCCCCATCCGCATCAGCTCATCGACCCGCGCGGCGATGGTGGAGCGCGCGAGCCCGGTCGACTTCGCGAGTTCGGCCCGGGTGCGCGGCACGCCATCGCGGAGCAGCTGAAAGAGCTCGCTGACGCCGCTGGCGAGGGAGGGGGAGTCTGTCATCGGGTCTTCTTCCAGGTCCTGCTGCCGGCGGGCGCGTGTCCCGCGTCCGTCAATTGTCCCCCGGCGGCGCTGGGGAGCCTCCCATGTGACGCCGGGGGGACGCGTCTCAGGACGAGCGACCGGCGGGACGTGCGAACCGCTGCTGCAGGAGCACGGCCACCACGATGATGACGCCCTTCGCGACGGCCTGGACCGAGGACGTGAGGTTGTTCTGGATGAAGACGTTCGTGAGCGTCTGGAAGATGAGGACGCCGAGGACGGTGCCCGTGATCGTCCCGCGTCCACCGATCAGCAGGGTCCCGCCGACGACGACAGCCGCGATCGCGTCGAGTTCGTAGAGCTGACCGTTGACCGAGGTCCCCGCCGTGGTGCGCCCGAGGATCATCACGCCGGCGATGCCCGCGCAGAGCCCGGAGAGGGCGTAGAGGTACAGGACGTGCCGCTTGACGTTGATGCCGGCCAGGCGTGCCGCTTCGCGGTTGCCGCCGATGGCGACCGTCCGCCGGCCGAAGGTGGTCCGGTTCAGCAGCACCCATCCCAGGACGGCGACGACGAGGAAGATCCAGATCAGCATGTCGACACCGAGGATGTCGAGGTTCATGAAGGTGATGAACTCGCGCTGCCCGCCGACCTGCAGGGTCCGCCGGTCGGCGAGGATCTCGGCCAGGCCGCGCGCCCCCACGAGCATGGCGAGGGTCGCCATGAAGGCCACCACGTTGCCGTAGGCGATCACGATGCCGTTCAGCAGTCCCGCGAACACGCCGACCGCGAGGGCGACGAGGACCATGACGATCCAGTGGGTCTGATCGGCGAGGTCCTGCACCGCCGCGAGCGCCCCCACCACCGAGGCGAGGCCCAGCACCGAGCCGACGGAGAGGTCGATCCCGCCCGCGATGATGACGAGCGTCATCCCGATGCTGATCACCCCGACGATCGAGGCCTGACGCAGGATCACCATGATGTTCGACAGGCCGAGGAAGGTGTCCGGTGCCGTCGCCGCCCCCACTATCACGAGGACGAGCAGGGCGAGGACGAGGCCGAGGTTGCGGCCGACGGAGCCGGAGAGGATGCGGCGCCACAGGGGCGCGTCCGGGGCGGTGACGGTGGACGTCGTCGCCGCGGGTTCCGTCGGTGTGAGGGGAGCGTCCGCCCCCGTGGTGGTCTGCTCGCTCACGCGGCGCTTCCTTTCATGACGAGGTCGAGCACGCCGTGCTCATCGATCTGGGTGGAGGGGACGGTGGAGAGGATGCGGCCCTCCGCGACGACGAGCACGGTGTCGGACAGTCCGATCACCTCCTCGATCTCGCTGGAGACGATCACGACGGCGTTGCCGTCGGCCGCGAGCCGCCGGATGAGGGCGTAGATCTCCGCCCGGGCGCCGACGTCGACGCCGCGCGTCGGCTCGTCGAGCAGGAGGACCCGCGTCCCGTGCACGAACCATCGGGCGAGAAGGATCTTCTGCTGGTTCCCGCCCGACAGGGTGCGCGCCGGACGATCGGGATCCGCCGGTCGCAGCTCCAGGGCGTCGATCTGCTGCCGGGCGGCGGCTCGCTCGGCGCGGAAGTCCAGGAACCCCGCGCGGGCGAAGCGCGGGATCGAGGGGAGGGTCACGTTCATCGCGATCGGCTCGTCGAGGACGAGCCCCTGGCTCTTGCGTTCCTCGGGCGAGAGGCCGACCCCCGCCGCGACCGCGTCGACGACCGAGCCCCGCCTCAGTCGGCGGCCCGCCACAGACACCGTGCCGGCCGTCGCGCGACGGGCACCGTAGACGGTCTCGAGGATCTCGGAGCGTCCCGACCCGACGAGCCCCGCGAGGCCCACCACCTCGCCGGCGCGGACCTGGAACGACACGTCGTCGAAGACGCCGCGCAGCGAGAGCCCGTCGACGTCCAGCACGACGGGGGCGTCGGTGGGGAGGGGGGCGTGCGTGGGGAACACGTTCGCGACCTCGCGGCCGGTCATCAGACGGATGAGCTCCGGCGTCGGGGTGTCGGCCACGGGGAGCCCCGTCGCGGTGGTCCTGCCGTCCTTGAGGACGGTGATGCGGTCGCCGATCTGGCGGATCTCCTCGAGTCGGTGGGTGATGTAGACGACGGCGATCCCGGCGGCGGTGAGCTCCCGCACGACGCCGAACAGGTTCTGGACCTCGTGGGTGTCGAGGACGGCCGACGGCTCGTCCATGATGATGAGCTTCACGTCGTGCGAGAGCGCGCGGGCCATCGCGACGATCTGTTTGTTGGCGGCGCTCAACTGGCTCACCTCGAGGTGCGGTGACAGGCTGGCGTGTCCCAGTCGGCGCAGGAGCTCGCGGGTCCGTGCGGCGGCTTCGCCGCGTCGGGTGAATCCGCCGCGCGAGAGTTCGTGCCCGAGGAAGATGTTCTCCGCGATGGTGAGGCCGTCGACCACGTCGAGTTCCTGGTACATCGTCGCGATGCCCATCGCGAGCCCGGCGTCCGGGTCGGGGATCTCGACGACCTCGCCGTCCCACCGGATCTCGCCCTCGTCCGGTCGGTGGACGCCGGCGAGGGTCTTGATGAGCGTCGACTTGCCGGCACCGTTCTGCCCGAGGATGCAGTGGACCTCGCCGGCGCGGACCTCGAGGTCGACGCCGCGCAGCGCCCGCACGCCGGCGAAGGCTTTCGTCACGCCGCGGACGTCGAGTAATGACGTTTCATGGTCGACTTTGATCACGCGGTGAACATAACATGCCGGGTTCACGGCCCGCGAGGGCAAAAAGGAAGGGGTGCTCCCGCGCGTCGAGCCGACGATACGCGCGAATGCGCCTGTTACCGCCCGCGTCCGCCGGTTGGAGACTTTTGCGCTCTCAAGAACAAAAGTTGACCATTCCAACATTCGTTCTGTTATGTTCATCCCGTCAGCGCTGACCCTCCTCGTGTGAGTACTCGAAACCGAGAGACGCGTTGGCCGCTTCACACCAGAGCTGCATCACATTCAAGGAGGAAGACATGCGCTCACGCATGACCGCCCGGACGCGCCTCGTCCTGACCGGTGCCGCCGCCGCGGCCGCCATCGGTCTGCTGGCCGGGTGCACGGGCACCGGCGCCGATGAGGACAGCGTCGTCGACCAGGGCACGTCGGCCGAGGAGAACGCCGAGAGCGGCGACACCGTCACGATCGGCTTCTCGGGTCCCGCCGCCGACCACGGCTGGCTCGGCGCCATCAACTCCGGCGCCGCGGACGCCGCTGCCAGCTTCGACGACGTCGAACTGAAGACCGCGGAAGGGACGAACGATCCCATCGCCCAGATCGCCGCCGTCGAGACGTTCGTCAACGACGGCGTCGACGCCATCGTCCTGCTCCCGACCGACGGTGCCGCGCTCACCGAGGCCGCCATCGCCGCGATGGAGGCCGGCATCCCCGTCATCAACGTCGACCGCGAGTTCTCGAGCCCGTTCGCCGCGCGCGCGACGATCCTCGGCGACAACTACGGCATGGGCGTCTCGGCGGGCACCTACATCTGCGAGCAGCTCGAGGGCACCTCGGATGCCGTGGTGGCCGAGATCGCCGGCATCGACTCGCTGCCGCTCACCCAGGACCGCTCGCAGGGCTTCAAGGATGCGCTCGAGGACTGCGGCCTCGAGGTCTCCGCCCGTGTCGCCGCCGACTTCACCGTCGCCGGCGGGGAGTCCGCGGCATCCCAGCTGCTCTCGGCCAACCCGAAGATCGACGCGATCTGGAACCACGACGACGACCAGGGCATCGGCGTCATGGCCGCCATCGACTCCGCCGGTCGCGACGAGTTCTTCATGATGGGCGGCGCGGGCAGCAAGGCCGCGATGGAGGCCATCAAGGATGACAACACCGTCCTGAAGGCGACCGTGATCTACCCGTCGACCCAGGCGGCCGACGGGGTCGCGCTGGCGCGCCTCATCGCTCAGAACAAGACGCTCGGGGACATCATCACCCCCGGCATCCCGAACCGGATTGTCCTCGACGCACCGGTCGTCACGAAGGACAACGTCGACCAGTACATCGACCTCTCGTTCGAGTGATCATCGACGGGGGCGCCCGGTGCGTGGGCGCCCCCACCATCTCCGAGAGGACACCGACATGACGGACACGCTGCGGGTCGCGATGATCGGCCACGGTTTCATGGGCGCCGCCCACTCGCAGGGGTGGCGCGTCGCTCCGAGGTTCTTCGACCTGCCGCTCGATCCCGTCATGCAGGTCGTGACCGGGCGCGACGCGGCGTCGACCGCCGCTGCGGCGGAGAAGTGGGGGTGGTCGGAGTCCTCCACCGACTGGCGGGCCACGATCGCCCGCGAGGACATCGACGTCGTCGACATCGTCACCCCCGGCGACACCCACGCCGAGATCGCGATCGCCGCGCTCGAGGCCGGCAAGCACGTGCTCTGTGAGAAGCCGCTGGCCAACTCCGTCGCCGAGGCCGAGGCGATGACGGATGCCGCGGAGCGCGCTGCGGCGCGGGGCATCCGTGCCATGGTGGGCTTCACCTACCGTCGGGTCCCCGCCGCGACCTTCGCGCGGGACCTGGTCGCCGCCGGCAGGATCGGCGAGGTCCGTCAGGTGCGGGCCGAATACCTGCAGGACTGGCTCATCGATCCGGAGGCGCCGATGACGTGGCGCCTCGACCGCACGAAGGCGGGCTCGGGATCGCTCGGCGACATCGGCGCCCACGCGGTCGACCTCGCGGAGTACATCACGGGGCAGACCGTCGACAGCGTCTCGGGCATCGTCGAGACTCTCGTCGAGGAGCGTCCCCTGCTGGGGGAGGGCATCGGGCTCTCGGGAACGGCGTGCACGGAACGCGGACGCGTGACCGTCGACGACGTCGCGCTCTTCACGGGGCGGTTGAGTTCGGGCGCCCTCGCGTCGTTCGAAGCGACCCGCTACCGGACGGGGCGCAAGAACGCGCTGCGGGTGGAGGTGTCGGGGACGCGCGGTGCGCTCTCGTTCGACCTCGAACGGCTCAACGAACTGGACTTCTACGACGCGACCGCGGCTGAAACCGAACTCGGATTCCGCCGCATCCTCGTCACGGAGCACGACCACCCCTACCTGTCGCCGTGGTGGCCCACCGGCCACATGCTCGGCTACGAGCACGGCTTCTCCCACCAGGTCGTCGACTTCACGACGGCCATCGCCGAGGGCACGGCGCCACGGCCGTCGTTCGCCGACGGCCTGCACGTCCAGCGTGTCCTCGACGCGGTGGAACGCAGCTCCGCGGACCAGAGCCGCTGGGTGCAGACGAACGACTGACCGCGGGACCCCCGCATCCGAGAAAGGATCCGCGATGGCGCGACCGATCACGCTGTTCACCGGCCAGTGGGCCGACCTGCCGTTCGACGAGGTCGCGCGCCTCGCGGGCGAGTGGGGCTACGACGGGCTCGAGATCGCCTGCTGGGGCGACCACCTCGACGTGTCCCGCTGGGACGATGCCGCCTACGTCCGCAGCCGGAGGGAGATCCTGGAACGCAACGGACTGCAGGTGCACGCCATCGCCAACCACCTCGGTGGGCAGGCGGTGTGCGACGACCCGATCGATCAGCGGCACCGCGACATCCTCTCCGACCGCGTCTGGGGCGACGGTGACGCCGAGGGGGTCCGGCGGCGTGCCGCCGAGGGGATGAAGGACACGGCCCGGATGGCCGCGAAGCTCGGGGTGAAGATCGTCACCGGCTTCACGGGGTCGTCGATCTGGAAGTACCTCGCGATGTTCCCACCGGCATCCCAGGACATGGTCGACGCCGGCTACGAGGACTTCGCCGCCCGCTGGAACCCGATCCTCGACGTGTTCGACGAGGTCGGCGTGCGGTTCGCCCACGAGGTGCACCCGTCCGAGATCGCGTACGACTACTGGACCACGCACCGCGCGCTCGAGGCCATCGGCCACCGCGAGGCGTTCGGCCTGAACTGGGATCCGAGCCACATGGTGTGGCAGGACCTCGACCCCGTGGCGTTCCTGTGGGACTTCCGCGACCGGATCATCCACGTCCACTGCAAGGACACGAAGAAGCGCCTCGGCAACGGACGCAACGGGCGGCTCTCGTCGCACCTCGCCTGGGCCGACCCGCGGCGCGGCTGGGACTTCATCTCCACCGGGCACGGCGACGTGCCCTGGGAGGACGCGTTCCGCATGCTCAACGCGATCGGCTACACCGGTCCGTTGTCGGTCGAGTGGGAGGATGCCGGCATGGACCGCCTCGTCGGAGCCCCCGAGGCGCTCGCCTTCATCCGCCGCCTCTCGACGTACCAGCCGTCCGCCGCCGCCTTCGACGCCGCCTTCTCCTCGCACTGACCCGCGCGCGTGGTCAGCGCGCGAGGGCGTGCGCTGGTGCCGAGCGCGCCGGCTGTGGCGCGGCATCCACCCTCGCTTTCGGCGCGGAGGCACGCTCTCGCACCTCCTCCACAACCGCGGGGTGAGGGGGCCCGTCCCGGAAGGGCTACGGGACGGCGCGTGGGGAGGGGGGTCGCGCGGCACTCTCGGGGGATGCGTGATCTGGACCTGACTGCCGCCGCGGCGGCGCTGCGGCGCCGAGAAGACCTCGTCCTCGACGGGTGGAGCAGACGCGACATCGACGAGGCGATCACGGGCGGTGAGCTCGTGCGGGTCCGCAGGGGGTGGTACTGCGATGACGCGACCTGGCGGGACCTCTGGCCCGAGTTGCAGCATCGCCTGCACATCGCGGCGGTGTCAGCGGATGCCGGGGCGCCGCCGGTGTTCTCTTTCACCTCGGCCGCGGTCCTCCACGGGCTTCCGCTCTACCGTGCCCGCGTCGAGCGCGTCCACACGCTCCAGCCGGCGGCGGGGCGTCACAGCGGTCCCGCGGTCGCGCGGCACCGGGCTGCGCTCGCCGCGGAGGACATCGTCGTCGTCGAGGGCCTCCCGTGCACGAGTCTCGAGCGCACCGTCCACGACCTCCTCTGCGGTGCGGGTCTCGAGGTCGCAGTCGCCGCCGCTGACGCCGCGCTGCAGCTTGTCGCCGGACCGCCGCGCGCCTACGACACGGGCGCCGCCGAGAGGTTCCGGGAGGCGGTGCGCGAGCGCGTGCGCGCCGGTGCGGGCGGGCGGGGCGTGCGCGCCGCGCGCGACCTGATCGAGGTCGTCGACGGCAGGTCGGAGTTGCCTCTCGAATCGGTGATGAAGCTCCAGCTGCGTCGGCTCGGCTTCCCGCAGCCCGGCCTGCAGGTGCCGGTCCCGAGCCCTGGCGGCACGTACTGGATGGACCTCGAGATCCCGGGCACGGGACTCTTCCTCGAGTGCGATGGGAACGGCAAGTACACGGATGCGGCGCTGACCGACGGGCGCCCGGTCGAGCGCATCCTGCTCGACGAGAAGCACCGCGAGGACTGGGTGCGCGGCGTCACCGGCAACAGGGTCCTCCGTTTCGGCACCCGCGACGTCGCGACGCCCGACGCGCTCGCGTCGCGCCTCCGTGCCTTCCGTGTCGAGCTGCCGACCACACGAAAGCGCCTCTTCCTGCCGAGGCGGCCCCTTCTGGCCGGGCAATAGTGGGCGCTCTCGGCACGCGGGCGCGCTTTCGCGCGAACGCAGGGACCGGATGCCGGGATTTGGCGGGTGCGCGAGCGCGGCGTACACTGGGGGACAAGCCAAAGACCGTCGGTCATCGCTGTGCGCCCGCCGCACACGATCGAAGCTCTGCATCGCAGGGGCCCACGCAGGTGTACGACAGACTTCCGGGAAACCGGGCCGAAGCTCCGTGCGCTTGCGCCGGAGCTTTTCTCATGCAGCCCGACCGTCGAGGTCGACGTCCCGCCACCGCGGGGCGTCTCGTACACATCAAGGAGTGACCATGGCGCAGAAGGATGCATCGGTCGCCGAGCTCACGAAGAACTTCGAGGACTCGAACGCCGTCTTGCTGACCGAGTACCGCGGTCTGACGGTTGCCCAGCTCAAGCAGCTGCGCAACGCGATCCGTCAGGACGCGCAGTACGCCGTGGTGAAGAACACGCTGACCAAGATCGCCGCGAACAACGCGGGGATCACGGCGCTGGACGAGGACCTCAAGGGTCCCTCGGCCGTCGCTTTCGTGCACGGCGACTTCGTCGCCACTGCCAAGGCTCTGCGTGACTTCGCCAAGGCCAACCCGCTTCTCGTGATCAAGGGCGGCATCTTCGAGGGCAACGCGCTCTCGGCCGACGAGGTCAACAAGTACGCCTCGCTCGAGAGCCGCGAGGTTCTGCTGGCGAAGGCTGCGGGCATGATGAAGGCGACGATGGGCAAGGCTGCCGCCACCATCGACGCGCTTCGCGAAAAGCTGGAGACCGCTGACGCCGCGTAAGCGACGAGCGAGCTCTTTTACACACACCCCATCTATCTAGGAGATACATCATGGCGAAGCTTTCCACCGAGGAGCTGCTCGAGCAGTTCGCCGGCCTCACCCTCGTCGAGCTCAGCGAGTTCGTGAAGGCGTTCGAGGAGAAGTTCGACGTCACCGCTGCTGCCCCCGTCGCCGTTGCCGGTGCCGGTGGTGGCGCTGCTGCTGAAGAGGTTGAGGAGAAGGACTCCTTCGACGTCATCCTCGAGGCTGCCGGCGACAAGAAGATCCAGGTCATCAAGGTCGTCCGCGAGCTCACCTCGCTCGGCCTCGGCGAGGCCAAGGCCGTCGTCGACGGTGCTCCCAAGGCCGTGCTCGAGGGCGCGAACAAGGAAGCCGCCGACAAGGCGAAGGAGGCCCTCGAGGCCGCCGGCGCGACGGTGTCCGTCAAGTAAGGTCCCGCACCTTTCCGAAGGCCTCGGATGCTTCGGCATCCGGGGCCTTCGGCCGTTCCCGGGGGATGCCTGGCGTCAGGACCAGGCGGCGTCGCGGACGGCGGCGCTCGAGGCCCCGGTGGGCGTGGACGTCGAGTTCCGGACGACCAGCCGAGGGCGGATGATGACGCTCGTCGGCTCGACGGTCGGGTCCTCGATGTGGCGCATGAGCAGTTCCACGGCCGTCGCGCCCTGCTCGCGCGGGATCTGTCGCAGCGTCGTCAGGGCGAACATCTCGGCGTTCTCGTGGTCGTCGATGCCGATGACGCTGAGGTCGGAGGGGACCAGGATGCCGAGGCGCCGCGCCGCGATGATGGCGCCGATCGCGACCTCGTCGCACGCCGCCACCAGTCCCGTGGGTCGCTGCGAGGGGTCGCTGAGCAGATCGACCGCGGCGGCGTAGCCGGCGGACATCGTGAGCTCCGCGGGCGTGCGGCTGATGTGGTCGCCGAGCCCCGACTCGCGCATCTCGCGCTCGTAACCCTCGTAGCGCGCGGACTCGACGTGAGGCCACAGTGTCGCCGCCGTGCCGCCGAGGAACGCGATGCGGCGGTGTCCCAGCGAGACGAGGTGCGCTGTCGCCAGGGCGGCCGCGTGCGCGTCGTCGAGGGTCACGACGCTCGTCGTGCGCTCGGTGCCGATGATGCTGACGACCGGGCGGGCGAGCGACAGCAGGGTCTCGAGCTCGCTCTCGGCGGGCTCCAGCCCGACCGCGATGAGCCCGTCGAACCTCTTGCGGGTGAGGAACTCGTCGAACACGCGACGGCGGGTCTCGCTGCCCGGGTCGGCGTCGTACAGGGTGAGGTCCAGTCCGCGTTCCAGGAGCGCCTGCTGTATACCTTCGAGGACCTCGGCGAAGAACCATCGGTTGACGTGCGGCATCACGACGCCGACGTTGCGGGTGCGCCCCGTCGCGAGGCTGACGGCGCTCGTCGACGGTGTGTATCCGAGTCGGCGCGCGGCCTCGTGCACACGTCGTCGGGCATCGGCCGACACCTGCGTGCTGCCGGTCAGTGCGCGACTGGCGGTCGCCTTCGATACGCCGGCCTCACGTGCGACGTCGGCGATGGTGCTCATCGGTCCTCCTCGACCCTGTCCGACCGTCCCCTCGGTCGAGGACTCAGCGTAGTGCCTGGAACGGCACTCCGGAACCGGTTCCGTGGGCCGGCCGTGAGAGCGGTCTCACGGCTCGAGGGCCCAGGCACTCTAATGGATGCAGAACCTTGATATTTCGCTGTTGTGTCGAAGCGCTACCGCCAAGTAGGTTGTCCTGGAATCGGTTCCCCAAGGATGCGGCCAAGGCTCCTCTGGGCGGACGATGATCCCGAAAGAGGAGAAGTACATGGCATTGTCACAGCGATACCGTCTTCTTGCCCCGGTCGCCCTCCTGGGCGCGGCAGCACTGGTGCTCGCCGGGTGTGCAGAAGGTGGCACCGAGGGCGAAGGCGGCACGGGCGGCGAGGCGAAGAAGACCGTCCGCATCGCCGGAGGCATCACCGGCGGTGAGGCCGACGCCCTCAACAAGTCGTTCGAGAAGTTCACCGCCGACACCGGCATCACGGTCGAGTACACCGGCGACAAGTCGTTCGAAGGAAACATCGTCACGAAGGTCACCGGTGGCGACGCCCCGGACATCGCGATCGTCCCGCAGCCCGGTCTGCTGAAGACGCTCGTCGACACCGGCAAGGTGCTGCCCGCCTCCGACGCGGTCGAAAGTGCCGTCGACGAGAACTGGTCGCCCGACTGGAAGAACTACGGCACGTTCGACGACGAGTTCTATGCCGCTCCCATGCTCGCGAACCTGAAGGGGTACGTCTGGTACTCCCCGAAGCAGTTCGCCGAGTGGGGCGTCGAGATCCCCAAGACGTGGGACGAGATGATCGCCCTCACCGACAAGATCGTCGAGACCACCGGCGGCCCCGCGTGGTGCGCCGGATTCGCCTCCGACGCCGCGTCGGGATGGCCGGGCACCGACTGGATCGAGGACCTCGTCCTGCGCCAGTCCGGCCCCGACGTCTACGACCAGTGGGTGGCCGGTGACGTGAAGTTCACCGACCCGCAGATCAAGGAAGCGTTCGACGCGGTCGGCGACATCCTGCTCAACCCGGACTACGTCAACGCCGGCTACGGCGACGTCAAGAGCATCAACTCGACGGCGTTCGGCGACGTGGCTGCGGCCGTCGCGAGCGGCGACTGCGCGCTCACGCACCAGGCGTCGTTCCTCTCGGCCAACTTCCTCGACGTGCAGACCGCCGACGGCCAGACCCCCGAGGTCGCCCCCGACGGTGACGTCTACGCGTTCATCATGCCGGGCTACACCGAGGGCGAGCTCCAGGTCGAGGGTGGCGGCGAGTTCGTCGCCGGCTTCTCGGACGACGAGTCCACCCAGAAGGTGCTGGAGTTCATGGCCTCGCCGGAGTTCGCCGACGCTCGTGTCGAGCTCGGCGGTGTGATCTCCGCGAACAAGAACGCCGACCCCAACCTCGCCTCCAGCGAGTTCCTCAAGGAAGCGATGATGACGCTCCAGGACGAGTCGACGGTCTTCCGTTTCGACGCCTCCGACCTGATGCCCTCCACGGTGGGCTCGGGCTCGTTCTGGAAGGGCATGGTCGACTGGATCGACGGCAAGGACACCGACACGGTGCTCTCGGACATCCAGGCCGGTTACGAGAACTGATCGTCGCCTGACGATCGGCTGAGCCGAGCGGGGTCGGGCTGCACCAGCCCGACCCCGCTTCTCCCATCCGCACCGCCCGAGTACGTCGTCGCACTCAGAAGGGGACACCCATGTCGCAGACCACCGTCGACAGGCCGGTCGACACCGAACCCGCCGTGACCACTCACGCGCAGGACCCCAAGGGACGATCGATCACCCGAATCGTCGTCGCCGCCGGCTTCGCCCTGATCGTCCTGCTCTTCTTCCTGCTGGCCTTCACAGCCTCCAGCGAGGAGTCGGCACGCATCACCATCGGGTTCTCGCTCAACAGCTTCTTCCTCTGGCTCGGCGGTCTGAATCCGCTGATCCAGATCCCCGTCATCCTGGTGGTGTTCGGGATCGTGGTCGGCATCATCCTCGTGCTGATCGAGTTCGCCCCGCGGCCCGGTCGCGGCTACTTCATCATGCGGTTGGCGGCCTGCCTGCTGATCCCGCTGCTGGCCTTCCTGCTACTGCGTCCCTACGCGAACGCGGTGGTGTACGTCGTCGCGATCGCGCTGCTGGTCGGCGGACTGCTCTTCTTCGCGGACTTCCGTTCCCGTCAGGGCGCCGGCTACCTGTTCCAGCTGATCCTCTTCATGGCCCCGGCCAGCATCATGCTGATCCTCGGCCTGATCTACCCGGCGATTTCGACGATCTTCAAGTCGTTCTTCGACAAGTCGGGCGAGCAGTTCGTCGGCATGGAGAACTACATCTGGGTGTTCACGAACCCGACCGGTACGGCGTCGGTGGTCAACACGCTGCTGTGGGCGCTTCTGGCACCGACGATCTCGGTCGTGATCGGTCTCGCCTACGCCGTCTTCATCGACCGCGCCCGCGGCGAGAAGATCCTGAAGGTCCTCGTGTTCATGCCCGTCGCGATCTCGTTCGTCGGCGCCGGCATCATCTGGAAGTTCATGTACGACGCCCGCCAGGGCGACCAGGTCGGTTTGCTGAACGCGATCGTCACCGCCTTCGGGGGCGACCCGGTGCAGTGGCTGGCGATCAAGCCGGTCATCAACACGCTCATGCTGCTCGTCGTCTTCATCTGGACGCAGACCGGTTTCGCGATGGTGATCCTGTCGGCGGCCATCAAGGCGGTCCCCGTCGAGCAGATGGAGGCGGCGCAGCTGGACGGCACCAACGCGTGGCAGCGGTTCCGCAACGTCACGGTCCCCGGCATCCGCTCGTCGCTGATCGTCGTGCTCACGACCATCACGATCGCCTCGCTGAAGGTGTACGACATCGTCGCCGTCATGACCGGTGGTCGCGACGAGACGACCGTCCTCGGTTTCGAGATGGTCAACCAGCAGCAGCGGTTCCAGAGCTACGGCCACTCGTCCGCTCTGGCCGTCGTCCTGTTCCTGTTCGTCCTGCCGCTGATCATCTACAACGCCCGATCGATGGCCAAGCAGAGGGAGATCCGCTGATGACCGTCGCAGCACCCACCACACCGGTCGACAACCGCACGGCCCGTCAGGTCGCGCGCGACACCCGCAAGAACGAGGCGATCGCCCACAAGAAGCTGACGTCGAAGGGCGCGACGATCGCGGCTGTCATCATCGCGATCTTCTGGACGATCCCGACGTTCGGCCTGTTCGTCACCTCGTTCCGACCCGGCGCCGACACGCAGTCGACCGGATGGTGGACCGTGTTCACCAACCCCGACTTCACCCTCGACAACTACTTCGAGGCGCTGAACGCGGGAGGAACCTCCACCACCCTCGCGTCGGCATTCGTGAACTCGCTCGCGATCACCATCCCCGCGACGGTCTTCCCGATCGTCATGGCGGCGCTGGCGGCCTACGCGTTCGCGTGGATCGACTTCAAGGGGCGGAGCGCGCTGTTCGTCTTCGTGTTCGCCCTCCAGATCGTGCCGCTGCAGATGGCACTCGTGCCGCTGCTGAGCCTCTTCTCCGAGGGGCTCACGATCAACGAGGTGCCGATCTTCCCGGGCTTCGGTCTGAATGACGTGCAGTACAGCTTCGCCCGCGTCTGGATCGCGCACGCGATCTTCGCGCTGCCGCTGGCGACGTTCATGCTGCACAACTTCATCGCGGAGATCCCGGGTGAGGTCATCGAGGCGGCGCGGGTGGACGGCGCCGGCCACGGTCAGGTCTTCTTCCGGATCATCCTGCCGCTGGCCGCTCCGGCGATCGCGTCGTTCGCGATCTTCCAGTTCCTGTGGGTCTGGAACGACCTGCTGGTCGCGACGATCTTCGCCTCGCCGGGCGCCCTGCCGATCACGCAGGCGCTGAACTCGCTGTCGGGAACCTGGGGCAACCGCTGGTTCCTGCAGTCGGCGGGCACGTTCATCTCGATCATCGTCCCGCTCATCGTGTTCTTCGCGCTGCAGCGCTTCTTCGTCCGCGGCCTGCTCGCGGGTGCGACGAAGGGCTGAGCCCGGAACGCCGAAGAGGGGGATGCCGGTGGCCACCGGCATCCCCCTCTTCGTTCGTCTGCGTGTCAGCCGCTGCAGCCGAGGCGCTGCTGCATCGAGGTCATCGCCTGGATCTCGAAGGACTGGCCTTTGATCATGGTCTGAGCGACCGTCCGGACCCGCTCGTCGGAGGCGAGGTCGACGGCGGCCTCGGCCATCGGGATCGCGCCCTCGTGGTGGCGGATCATCAGGGTCAGGAATGAGCAGTCCGCCTGCTGGCCGGTGGCCGCCTTGAGAGCTGCCAGCTCGGCGTCCGAGGCCATGCCCATCTGCTCGCGCACCTCTTCGTCCGAGAGAGGCTCGCCCTCGGTGCCGCCGTGCGCATGCCCGGAATCGGATGCCGCCATCCACGCCATCGGCTGGTCGTCGTACTGCGGCAGCCCCCAGCGGACCAGCCAGTCCAGCATCTCGCCGCGCTGCGACGACTGCCCGGTCGCGATGTCGTACGCGAGGGCGCGGAGCTCGTCGTCGTCGGTCTCGGCGTAGATGGTCATCGCCATGTCGACCGCCTGCGCGTGGTGCATCTGCATGTCGCGGGCGAAGCCGGCGTCGGCGGAGCCTTCACCCGGGGTGGAGCCGGCGATGCCGAACGTCGAGAAGCGGCCGATCGCGAACGCCACCGCGGCGATGGCGAGGCCCACGAGCAGCACGACCCACCACGGGGGCAGGGTGCGCTCGGTGCCCGGCTCGTCGCCGACGGTGCCGTCGGTCACTGCTTGCCGGGCGCGTCCAGAGCGCCGGTGCACGCGGCGCCGGGCTCGGGACCGTTCACGTTGCGCCAGTAGGCCTTGATGAACTCGCCGATGCGCTCATCGTCGGGGGAGTCGACCTTCAGCTGCGCGTTCCACGCGCTGACGGCGATGGGGGTGTCCATGTCCTCGTAGGGCGAGAGCACGGTGTAGTCCGAGGGCAGCTGCGCGTCG
This sequence comes from Microbacterium oleivorans, assembly GCF_001644225.1. GTDB lineage: Bacteria > Actinomycetota > Actinomycetes > Actinomycetales > Microbacteriaceae > Microbacterium > Microbacterium gawkjiense. The sequence goes on from NZ_LSTV01000003.1 coordinate 93,456, forward strand.
AGGGCGTCGATGCCCGCCTGGTCGACCTGCGCCGGGTCGTACGTGATCCAGATGGCGCCGTGCTCGAGGGCGTGGACGGCGTTCTCGTTCGGGACGGGCTGGTCGTAGACGCCGCAGTTCAGCCACACCGCGTTGTGGTCGCCGCCGGCGGGAGGGGTCTGCTCGTAGTCGACGACGCCCTCGACGTGGTTGGCGGTGTGCTCGAAGGTCTGCACCCCCGAGATGCCCGAGCCGTCGCCGTCGCCGCGGGCGACGGTCACGGGGCGGGGTGCGAGGAAGTAGGAGGCGGCCACGAGGCCGACGACCACGACGGCGGCGGTGACGCCGACGATCCACCAGGTGGTCTTCGTGCGGCGGCGCTTGGCGAGCTGGCGCTGGTACTCGGCGAGCTTCTGCTGCTTCTGCTGCTCGCGCTGCTGCTTCACGGTGAGGTTCAGCTGCGCCTGCGTGGCAGGGTTGCCGCTCGTACGCTTGCCGGTGGGATCGTTCGGGGTCATGGGAGTGGCCTCGTCGGTCGGGGTGGGGAGGGCGCAGGTGCGCCGCTTCGATTTTATTCGCCTGCATCTGCACGGGCCCTGGGGGAGAGCGTTTCATAGGGTCTCGTGACGTGGGAGGCATCCCGCGCGGCTGCGCAAGGGGTGCCTGACGGCGCCCCGCGTCGAGCAGGATGGGGCGATGACAGTGCCCACGCACGAACACGAGATCGGTATCGGTCTGCGGCTGGCGGTGATCGGCGCGGTGCTCCTCGTCGTCGCCGTGGCCACCGGGATCGCCGTCGAGTCGACCGACTCCGAGCTCATCGACCTCGATTCCTGGTGGAACGCCTACGTCGCGACGTTCCTCCCCGGCATCCGACCCGTGTCGCTGCTCATGAACATCCTGGGCGCGGGGGTCATCGGGACCTACGTCGTGCCCCTCGTCGGCGCGGCGTTGCTGCTCGTGGCCCGGAGGCCGTGGGGCGCGGTCTTCTTCCTGGCCGCGTCCATCGCGGGGGCGCTCGTCGTGCAGCTGCTCAAAGGGATCTTCGGCCGCGTGCGGCCCGAGGAGATGCTCGTCATCTCCGACCACGGGTCGTTCCCGTCCGGCCACACGGCGAACGCCGCGGTGATCGCCACCGTCGCGGTCATCCTCTTCCCGCGCGTCTGGGTGCTCGTCGTCGGGGTCGCGTGGACCCTGCTCATGGCGTTCAGCCGCACGCAGGTCCACGCGCACTGGTTGACCGACACCCTGGGAGGGACCGTGCTCGGTGTCGCCACGACGCTCCTCGTCGCGGCGGCGCTGACGATCCCCGTCGTCCGGGAACGCGAGCGCCGGCTCTCGCTAGGCTGAGCGGCATGAGCGCCGAGGAAGCCGCTGCCGAACTCGCCCGTCTCGAAGCCGAGGCCGCCGCCGCAGAGGCGGAGCTGAAGCTCGCGAAGGCGCAGGCCGCCCTGGCCGCCGCACGTGCGGCGGCCGCACGGACACAGACGGATGCCGCGCCTGTGACCGCGGCGGGCCCGGGCAGCGATCCCGCCCCGGCCGCCGATCCTCCGTCTCCCGCGCCGGCGGCGGTCGACGCGCCGGCACCTGCCGACGCGCCGGCACCTGCCGACGCGCCCACGCCCGACGCACCCGCCGGTCCGCTCGACGCGGAGGAGGTCGCGCGGATCGTCGCGGGGTACACGTTCGAAGAGGAGACGCTCGACCTCGGCGCGCTCGTCAACGGCGACCCGGTCCGCGAAGCGCAGATCCGAATCCCGATCGCAATGACCAACAGACACGGGCTGGTCGCCGGGGCCACCGGCACGGGCAAGACCCGCACCCTGCAGGGGCTCGCCGAGCAGCTCGCGGCCAAGGGCGTGCCGGTCTTCGCGGCCGACATCAAGGGGGACCTCACGGGGGTCGCCACGGCCGGCGAATCGAGCCCGAAGCTCCTGGCCCGCACCGAGGCGATCGGGCAGGCGTGGGAACCGGCGGCATCCGTCACGGAGTACTTCGCGCTCGGCGGCATCGGTACCGGCGTCCCGGTCAGGGCCACCGTCACCGGGTTCGGTCCGCTGCTGCTGAGCCGCGTGCTCGGTCTCAACGAGACGCAGGAGTCGAGCCTCGGCCTCGTCTTCCACTACGCCGACGCGCACGGGCTGCCGCTGGTCGACCTGGCGGACCTGCGCGCCGTCCTCACCCACCTGACCAGCGACGCCGGCAAGCCCGAGCTGAAGGACCTCGGCGGGCTGTCCTCCGCCACGGCCGGTGTCATCCTGCGCGAGCTCAACACCTTCGCCGACGGCGGCGCCGACGTGTTCTTCGGCGAGCCGGAGTTCGACGTCCGCGACTTCCTGCGCACCGCCCCCGACGGCCGCGGGATCATCTCGCTCCTCGAGGTGCCCGGCATCGCCGACAAGCCCGAACTGTTCTCGACGTTCCTCATGTACCTGCTCGCGGAGCTGTTCGAGATCCTCCCCGAGGTGGGGGATGCCGCCAAGCCCAAGCTCGTGTTCTTCTTCGACGAGGCGCACCTGCTGTTCCGCGACGCGTCGAAGGCGTTCACCGCGGCGATCGTGCAGACCGTGCGCCTCATCCGCTCGAAGGGGGTCGGGGTCTTCTTCGTGACGCAGACCCCGAAGGACGTGCCGGGCGACGTCCTCGGCCAGCTCGGCTCGCGCATCCAGCATGCGCTCCGCGCCTTCACGCCCGACGACGCGAAGGCCCTCCGCGCGACGGTGGGCACCTATCCGACCTCGGGTTACGACCTCGAACGCGTGCTGCAGGAGCTCGGCACCGGCGAGGCGATCGTGACCGTCATGAACGAGAAGGGCGCGCCCACGCCCGTCGCGTGGACGCGGCTGCGCGCACCGCAGGGGCTCATGTCCCCGACCCCGACGGCCGCCGTGCAGGCCGCCGTCGCGGCATCGCCGCTGCTCGCGACCTACGGCACCCCCGTCGACCGGGAGTCCGCGCGCGAGATCCTCGCCGCGAAGATGGCGGCGGCGGATGCCGAGGCGGATGCCGCCAGGGCTGCCGCCGACAAGGCGAAGGCCGACGCGGAGTACGCGAAGCAGAAGGCCGCGATGGACAAGGCGCAGAAGAAGGCCGAAGCCGACGCGCAGCGGGAGTATGACCGGATCCTCCGCAGCACCGGCGGCCGCACCCGGACCTCGCGCCGCGCCGAGTCCTCGCCGCTCGAGCAGATCCTCGGGTCGAAGGCGACGCAGTCGATCATCGGCAGCGTCATCCGCGGCGTGTTCGGGAACGGTCGCCGATGAGCGCGGAGGCCCGCATCCGCCCGTTCCGTGCCGGAGACGAGCCTGCTCTCGCCGAGATCTGCCTGCGGACCGCCGACGGCGGCGGTGACGCGACCGGGATCTTCGAGGACGACGCCATCTGGGCCCACATCTGGGTCCTGCCCTACGTCGAACGCCACCCCGATCTCGCGTTCGTCGTCGAGGAGGAGGACGGCACCGCCTCGGGGTACGTCGTCGCCACCCCCGACACCGACGCGTTCGAACGGTGGTTCCACGACGAATGGTGGCCGCGCCACGCGCACCGCTGGCCGAAGCCCGAGCGCGAGGTCACGCGTCAGGACGGCACCCTGCTCTACGCCTACAGCCGCGGGGAGAAGCCCGAGCGGTACGCCGAGGAGTTCCCCGCGCACCTGCACATCGACCTGCTGCCGCAGGCCCAGGGCAAGGGCGCGGGGCGCCGCCTCATCGAGACGCTCTTCCGCGCGCTCCGCGAGCGGGGTGTCTCCGGACTGCACCTCGTGGCGTCGGCGGGGAACACCGGCGCGATGGCCTTCTACACCCGCCTCGGGCTCGCGCCACTGCCCTCGTCGCCGGGGTCCCGCGCCTACGGCGTCAAGCTATGAGCGGTGCACCGGGATCGGCATCGTCGACGTGTCGATGAGCGGGTCGTCATCCTGACGCTCGACGACCTCGATCGCCTCCTCGCGCGTCTCGACGGTCGGCACCGAGCCGAGCAGCGGTCGCTTCGCGGTCTCCTTCATCGACAGCAGCGCGATCCCGCCCAGCAGCGCGAAGAACATGATGTAGAACGCGGGCATGTAGGTGTTGCCGGTGGCGTCGATGAGGGCCTGACTGAACAGCGGAGTCGTGCCGCCGAACAGCGAGACCGAGACGTTGTAGGCGATCGCCATCGCGCCGAACCGCGACGCGGTCGGGAACAGGGCCGGCAGCGTGGACGCTGACACGGCGACGTAGAAGGCGACGGGGATCGCCACCATCCCGAGGGCGACGAAGACCGCCCACTCCTGCCCGATCTGCATGATCGCGAACGCCGGGATCATGAGCACGATCGTCGAGCCGGCGGCGATCATGTAGACCGGCCGCCGGCCGATCCGGTCGCTCAGCATCCCGATGAACGGCAGACAGGCCGACATCACGAGCAGCACCGGCACGGTCGCCACGGCCGCGCCGAGGTTCGAGATCCCGACCTCCGTCTCGAGGTAGGTCGGCATGTAGCTCGTGAGGGCGTAGCCGGCAGTGTTCGTCGCCGCGACGATCGCGATGCCGATGAGCACCTCGCGCCAGTGATGGCGCAGGATGCCGCCGATGCCGTGGCGTGCCAGCGGGTCATCGCGGTCGATCTGCCCTTCGGTCTCCGCGGCGTTCTCGTAGGCGGGGGTCTCGGGGATCTTGAGGCGGAACCAGATCGCGACGATGCCGAGGGGGATCGCGACGAGGAACGGGATCCGCCACCCGAAGTCGGTCATCGCGGTATCGCCCCACACCGACTCGGTGATGACGGTGGTGAGGGCGACGACCGAGGCGCCGGCGGCGAAGCCGACGTAGGAGCCCAGGTCGAGCCATGACGACCAGAAGCCGCGTCGCTTGTCGGGGGAGAACTCCGCGACGTACGTGGTGGCGCCGGCGTACTCGCCGCCGGTGGAGAACCCCTGCACCATCTTGAGCAGGTACAGCGGCACGATCGCCCAGAGTCCGATCTGCGCGCTCGTGGGCAGGACGCCGATGAGGGCGGTCGCGACGGCCATCATCGCCATCGTGAAGAAGAGGACCTTCTGTCGACCGATGCGATCGCCGAGCGGACCGAGGACGAGGCCGCCGATGGGGCGCACGAGGAACGAGATCGCGAACCCGAGGAGGGTGACGAGCAGGTTCCACGGCTCGGGCAGATCGTCCGCGAAGACGACCGAGATCGTGACGGCGAGGTAGCCGTAGATGCCGAAGTCGAACCACTCCATGAAGTTGCCGACGACGGTGCCGCTGATCGCGGTGCGGACCCGCTTCGTGTCGACGACCACCACGTCGTCCACGTCGAGGCGGGGCGGGGGCGCCGAGCGGGTGATCGGATCGGAGGACGGGCGTGCCGGCTGACGGGATGACCTGGCCATCTCTCCACGGTACGCGCGTGGTCCGCGGCCCGCATCCGTGCGGCTGTCCCTTGACAAAACCCGTCCGTCGAGCGGGGGCCGCACCCCTCCGGGACCGGTCTATCGTGGCGACATGAGCGAGCTCTCCGCCCCCACCGGCCGCGAATCCGCCCTCGTCGCCCAGCCCCGCGCCGACGGCTCCGCGCCGCGTGCGCTGGTCCTCGGATCGACCGGATACCTCGGCGGACGCCTCGTCCCGCGACTCCTGTCGGCGGGGTACCGGGTGCGGGTGCTCGTCCGCACGCCCGCCCGGGTGAGGGCGTTCGTGTGGGGGAGCGAGGTCGAGGTCGTCGAGGGCGCGGCGGAGGACGCCGACGCCGTCGCCCGCGCCGTCGACGACGTCGACGTGCTCTACTACCTCGTCCACTCGATGGGCGGCGGCGGCGACTTCGAGACGAAGGACCTGCGCGCGGCGGAGACCGTGGCGGATGCGGCGGCCGAGGCATCCGTCGGTCGCATCGTCTACCTCGGGGGTCTGCACCCGGCCGGTGTGGAACTCAGCCCGCACCTGCGCTCGCGCGTCGAGGTGGGCGAAGTGCTGCTGCACAGCGGCGTGCCCACCCTCGTCCTGCAGGCCGGTGTCGTCATCGGGTCGGGGTCCGCCTCGTTCGAGATGGTGCGTCACCTCACCGACGTGCTGCCGTACATGCCGGCGCCGAAGTGGGTGCGCAACCGCATCCAGCCGATCGCGGTGCGCGACGTGCTGCACTACCTGCTCGCGGCGGCGCGGGTCGACTCGGACGTCAACCGGGCCGTCGACATCGGCGGGCCGGACGTGCTCCGCTACGGCCAGATGATGAACGGGTACGCCGTCGAGGCGGGATTGCGCCAGCGCGCGATCGCCGCCCTGCCCGTGCTGACCCCCGGTCTCGCGTCGCACTGGGTGAACCTCGTGACCCCCGTTCCGCGTGCGATCGCCCGGCCGCTCATCGCGTCGCTGCAGAACGAGTGCATCATGGACGACCACGCCGTCGACGAGCTGCTGCCGCGGCCCGAGGGCGGACTCACGCCCTACCGCGAGGCGGTGCGGCTGGCGCTGCGCAAGGTCGAGGCCGACGCCGTCGAGACGAGCTGGCAGGACGCCGAGGTCTCGTCGGTGCCGAGCGACCCGCTGCCGAGCGACCCCGAGTGGGCCGGCCGGCTCGTGTTCACCGACGAGCAGAGCGCGACGACGTCGGCGAGCCCCGAGCAGCTCTGGCGCGTCATCGTCGGGATCGGCGGCGAGAACGGCTGGTACTCGTCGCCGTTCCTGTGGGCCGTCCGCGGCTGGATGGACCGACTCGTGGGCGGTGTGGGCCTGCAGCGCGGGCGCCGCAGCCGCGGCAAGGTCGCGGCGGGCGACGCGATCGACTTCTGGCGCGTCGAGGCCGTCGAGGAAGGGCGACTGCTGCGCCTGCGTGCGGAGATGAAGGTGCCGGGCCTCGCGTGGCTCGAACTGCGCGCGAGCCCCGAGGGGTCGGGCTCACGGTACGACCAGCGCGCCGTCTTCTTCCCGAAGGGGCTCGCCGGACGGCTGTACTGGTTCGCCGTGCTGCCCTTCCACGGCTTCATCTTCCAGGGCATGGCGAACCGCATCGCGGCCGCCGCCGAGCGCGAGGCGCCCGCCGCCTGAGGTCTCAGGCCGTGAGGCGACCGTTCGCGACGCGGACGGTGCGGTCGACGAGGGATGCCGGGACCTCGGCGTGCGAGATGAGCACAACCGCGTGCGACCCGTCGACCGCGCCGAGCAGGTCGGTCAGCAGCGCATCGGCGGCGGACGGGTCGACGCCGGCGGTCGGTTCGTCGAGGATCAGCACGGGGAAGCCGCGCAGGAGGGCCCGCGCGAGCGAGATGCGCTGGGCCTGACCGCCCGAGACGAGCGCGCCGCGCTCGCCGACCCGCGCGTCGAGTCCGCCGCGCGCGCGGAGCCAGTCGCCCAGGCCCACGCGCTCGAGGACGCGCACGAGCTCGTCGTCGGTCGCGGTGTCGCGGGCGAAGAGCAGGTTCTGGCGGATGTCCTCGTCGAAGAGCATCGGATGCTGCTCGCACAGCCCCACGGTCTGTCGCAGGTCGTCGGGGGCGATCGCCTCGACGGGGCGCCCGCCGATCGTGTACTCGCCGGAGACGGCGAGGAAGCGCACGAGGGCGGCGGCGAGGGTCGACTTGCCCGCGCCGCTCGGACCCACGACGTGGATCCGCTCGCCGGGGCGGACGTCGAGGTCCACGTCGGTGAGGGCGGGGCGGTCGGCGCCCGGCCAGCGGACCGTGACGCCGCGCACGCGGAGGCCGTCACCGAGCGGCGGTGCCTGCCCCGTCGGCGCGCCTGCGGGTGGGATCTCCGCCGGCACCGCGGCGGGGACGACGCCCGCGACACGCGTCGCGGCCGCGCGGACCTGCCGCCACGCGGACGCCGCGAGCGGCACGGACGTGTAGACCTCGAACACGGCCATCGGCACGAGCACGACCACGGCGAGGGCCGGGCCCGAGAGCGCACCCGCACCCGCGGCCGGGGCGGCGGCGACGAGCGCGAGGACGGTCGCGGCGCCGGCGGCGAGCGACACGAGGGCCGCCGTCCCCGCCTGCGCCGCGGTGCGCCGAAGCAGGGCGCGCCGCAGCGCCGCGTCCGCGGCGCGGACGTCGGCGCGCGAATCCTGCTCCGCGCCGTAGGCGACGAGGACGTCGAGACGCGAGAGATGGTCGAGGATCGCGTCGCGCAGCTGCGCGCGCAGGGGCGCGATGGAACGCTCGGCGCGGGCACCCGCCGTCCAGCCCCACGCGGTCGCCGCGACTCCCGCGCCGACCAGGCACGCCGCGAGGGTGAGGGCGGCGGGCCACCACACGACGGCGACCAGCAGGACGGCGCCGACGGCGACGGCGGCCGACGACACCAGCGGCAGGATGACGCGCAGCGGCAGGTTCTGCAGTTCGTCGACGTCGTCGACGAGGGCCGTCGCCGCATCGCCCCGGCCGGCCGAGGCGAGCCCCGCGGGCGCGTGGGGGAGGAGGCGGCGCACGAGGTCGGTCCGCGTGCGGGCCAGCTGGCGCAGAACCGCATCGTGGCCTGCGAGGCGCTCCGTGTAGCGGAACACGGCGCGGGAGAGGGCGAACGCCCGGACCCCCACGACGGCGGTCGTGATGTAGAGGACGAGCGGCTGCTCGGCGGCGCGCACGATCAGCCAGGCGCTCACGGCGAGCAGGGCGACCGCCGAGGCCTCCGAGAGGAATCCCGAGGCCAGGGCGGGCCAGAGGCGGCGGACGGGCGGGACGGCGCCGCGCAGCACGTCACGGGTCGTCGTCACACCGACACCCCCGCACCGGTCATCCGCACGACGCGGTCCGCGATCGCGCGGGCGCTCGTGCGGTGCGAGACGAGCAGGATGAGGGCTCCGGCATCCGCGATCGATCGGAGGGACCGCCACAGGTGCGCCTCCGCGGCGGCGTCGAGCGCGGCCGACGGTTCGTCCAGGGCGAGGACGGGGGCGTGCCCGCGCAGGTGGCGGGCGACTGCGCGGGCGACGGCGACCCGTTGGGCCTGCCCGCCCGAGAGCCCGGCGCCCTGGACGCCCAGGACCCGCTCCGGCTCGACGTCGGTGAGACCCACGAGCGCCAGGGCCTCGGCGATCGTCGCGGCGGGCAGGTCGGCATCCCCCAGCGAGACGTTCGACGCGACCGTCCCCGCCGCGAGCCCCGGCCGCTGCCCCGCCCACGCGAGCCACGCCGACGGCGGGAGGATGCGGACGTCGCGGCCATCGAGCTCGATGCGGCCCGTCGCGGGCGCGAAGCCCAGGAGGGCGTGCAGCAGGCTCGACTTGCCCGCGCCGCTCGGCCCCTCGATGAGGACGATCTCGCCCGACCGCGCCTCGAGGTCCACCGGCGGCAGATCGCGCACCCCCACGTCCGTCAGCCTCAGCACGTGCGCGCCCCGGTCCACCGTTGCCGTCGCAGCCGCCGACGGCGTCGCTGCGGCAGCCTCGTCGAGGACCGCGAACACGTCGCGGGTCGCCGCGACGCCCTCGCTCGACGCGTGGAACTGCACACCGACCTGGCGGATCGGCAGGAACGCCTCGGGCCCGAGCAGGAGGACGAAGAGCCCGACCGTCAGGCTGAGCGACCCGTCGAGCAGCCGGAACCCGATCGTCACGGCGACGATGGCGACCGAGATCGACGCGAGGAACTCGAGGGCGAACCCCGACAGGAAAGACACCCGCAGCACGGTCATCGTCTCGCGCCGATAGTCGTCGGTGACCCGCTCGATCGAGTCCGCGGCGCGATGCTGCCGCCCGAAGACGGTCAGGGTCGACAGTCCCTGCACCGTTTCGGCGAACCGCGTGGCGAGGTGGGTGAGCGTGTCCCACTGACGGCGCTGGACGCTGCGGGTCGCGAGCCCGATCAGCACCATGAAGATAGGGATGAGCGGCAGGGTGAGCAGGACCGTGAGGCCTGAGACCGCGTCGGCCGTCCCCATGACCGCGAGCAGGATGGGCGTCGCGACCCCGGTCTGCACGAGCTGGGGCAGATAGCGGCCGACGTACGGTTCGAGCGCGTCGAGTCCGCGCCCGGCGACGAGGGCGAGCTGCGCCGTGCTGCGCGTCGCCGTCCACCCCGGCCCGAGCCGGGCGATCGCGTCGAGCACGGAAGCCCGCAGCTGCGACTCGACGCGCGCCGACGCGCGGGCGGCCACCCGCTCGCGCGCGAACGAGAGCACCGAGCGGAGGAGGACGACGGCCGCGAGGGCCAGGAGGGTTCCCGCGATCTCGCGCCCCGCGATCGCATCGACGACCGCCCGGGTCGTCAGGAAGGCGAAGCCGACGACCACCGCCGTCTGCGCCAGCGCGAGCAGTCCGATGAGCAGGAGGAACGACCGGGATGCCGTCGCGTACCGCCACAACCGCGGGTCCACCGGCGGCTGCCGCCGTTCGAGCTCGGGCGCCATGGATCGATCCTCCTCCGCCGACTCAGTGGGCGGGCGCGGCATCCGCCTTCTCGATCTGCGCACGCGAGATGCGCTTGCGGAAGACCCAGTACGTCCAGGCCTGGTAGGCCAGGATGCCGGGCAGGAAGATGACCGCCGCCCACGTCATGACCCCGAGCGTGTAGTCGGTGCTGGACGCGTTCGCGATCGTCAGGGAGAACGCCGGGTCGGTCGAGGACGGCATGACGAAGGGGAACAGCGCGAACCACAGGGTGAGGACGGCCGTGACGATCGTGACGGCGCCGAGCGCGAAGGCCCACCCGTCGCGCTCCCGCAGGTTGGCCACGGCGGAGCCGATCAGGGCGAGCGCGGCGGCGACGCCGCATCCGATCACCGCCGCCAGTGCGGGGGCTTCGCGGTCCATCGCGATCGCCGTGGTCCAGACGACCGTCCCGGCCGCGAAGAGGATCGTCGGGATCGCCACGCGACGGGCCAGGGCGTGAGCGTCCTCCTTCACCCGACCGTCGGCCTTCAGCCCCACGAAGTACAGACCGTGCAGGAAGAAGAGCAGCAGGGTGGTGACGCCGACCCACAGTCCGTAGGGGTTCAGGAGGGTGAGGAGCGAGCCGGTGAACTCCTTGTCGGCGTCGATCGGCACCCCCTGCACGATGTTGCCGAACGCGACACCCCAGAGGAGGGCCGGGACGACCGAGCCGATGACGATCATCCGGTCGAAGCCGCGCTTCCACGCGAGCCCCTCGCGCTGGTGGCGGTACTCGAACGAGACGCCGCGGAGGATGAGGGCGAGCAGGATCAGCAGCAGCGGCAGGTAGAACCCGCTGAACAGCGTCGCGTACCACTCCGGGAAGGCGGCGAACAGGCACGCTCCGGCGACGATGACCCACGTCTCGTTGAGGTCCCACACCGGTCCGATGGTGTTGATGACCTGACGCCGCGACACCTCGTCGCGGCCGAGGAACGGCAGGCTCATCCCGACGCCGAAGTCGAAGCCGTCGAGCACGAAGTAGCCGACGAAGAACACACCGACGACGAAGAACCAGAGGTAGGCGAGATCCATGGCGTGCTCCTAGTAGACCGTCGAGGGGGTCTGGTCGACCGGCAGGTCGCGCGGGTCGGGGTCGTCGGGCCCGGGCAGGGGGTCGGGCCCCTTCTGCGCGGCCTTCAGGATGAGGCGGAACTCGACGACGGCGAGCGAGGCGTAGATGAGGGTGAACGCGACGAGGGAGATGAGCACCGTCCAGCCGGGGACGCTGGGCGAGACGCCGTCCTCGGTGAGCATGAGGCTGAACACGATCCAGGGCTGGCGGCCCATCTCGGTGAACACCCAGCCGACGAGGCTGCCGAGCAGGGGGAGCGGGGCCGACCAGATCGCGATGCGCCACATCCAGTCGGCGACGGGACGGGTCGCCTTCTTCCGCGTGACCCAGAGGCCGGCGACCGAGATGAGCGTCGCCAGACCGCCGAAGCCCATCATCCAGCGGAACGACCAGTAGGTGACCCAGATCTCGGGACGGTAGTCGACGCCGGCGCCGAAGCGCTGCGTGTAGAGGTCCTGCAGATCGTTCAGTCCCTCGACGCAGCCGTCGAGCGTGTGGGTGGAGAGGAACGAGAGCAAGTAGGGAACGCGCAGCGACCAGACCTCCTCCGAGCCGTCGGGCGTGCCGATCGAGAAGATGGAGAAGGATGCGTCGGCGCCGCACGCGTTCTCGTACAGGGCTTCGGCGGCCGCCATCTTCATCGGCTGCGTCTGCACCATGACGAGCCCCAGCTGGTCGCCGCTGATGGCGGTGCCGGCGAAGGAGATGATCATGAACCACATGCCGTAGCGGAGGGCCGGCCGCATCGTCTCGATGTGCTGTCCGCGGCGCAGGTGCCAGGCGGCGACGGCGATGATGACCGCCGCGGCGAACATGAACGCCGAGAAGATCGTGTGCGGGAAGGCGGCGAGGGCGACCGGGTTGGTGAGCAGCGCGAAGAAGTCCGTGAGCTCGGCGCGACCCGTGTCGGGGTTCAGGGTGTACCCGACCGGGTTCTGCATGAACGCGTTGGCGGTGAGGATGAAGTACGCCGACAGGATCGACCCGAACGCCGTCGCCCAGATGGTCAGCAGGTGGATGCGGCGGGGCAGCTTGTCCCACCCGAAGATCCACAGGCCGATGAAGGTCGCCTCGAAGAAGAACGCCATGAGGCCCTCGAAGGCGAGCGGGGCGCCGAAGACGTCGCCGACGAAGCGGGAGTAGGCGGACCAGTTCATGCCGAACTGGAACTCCTGCACGATGCCGGTGACGACGCCCATCGCGAAGTTGATGAGGAAGATCTTGCCGAACAGGCGCGTGAGGTGGAGCCACCTCACGTCGCCGGTGCGGTGCCAGACGGTCTGGAAGATCGCCACCGTGAGCGCCATGCCGAGCGTCAACGGCACGAACAGGTAGTGGTAGAGCGTCGTCAGTCCGAACTGCAGGCGAGCCAGGATGAGCGGGTCCAGAAAGTCCACGGGCTTGGTCCTTCCACGGGTATACTCCGACGCTACGACGGCCGGCTGATCGCGGCATCCGATCGGGCCGTGCAAAATACCCGGATGCCGCCGCGCCGGACACCCCCATGGGGGGAGCGGTCGACGGGACGATCCCGAAGGGCACGCCGCTGCGGGTCTCGGATTCGAAGCGTCACTGGTACAAGCTCCACTACCGGGGCGGATACGCCTGGGTCTGGTACTCGTCCCTGCGCACCAACCTCGCCTACTGATGCGGGTTCACGCGGAGGCGTCGGGGCGCCGCCGCAGGAGGTGGATGACGCATTGCTGCGGATCGCACGACGAGCGCATGCCGTCGACCGCCAAGGGCCCGCCCGCCTCGCTGAGGGCGCCCTGCATGAGCCCGAGGTGCACGTCGCAGAGCGTCTCGCGGTTGTCCGCCTGATCGGCCGCGTGCGCGCAGGGCGTCAGGTCGATCGTGAGGGCGTCCTCGTCGATGTCGGGGTCGAAGCCGCCGTCGAGAAGCTGCTCGACGAGCGCGTCGAGCTGATGCTGTTCCTCGCCCGTCAGCGACCCGGCGGTCTCGGGCATGACCCGGCGCATGAGGTCGCCGCGCTCGGCGGCGGCCTGCACCTTGCGGCGGTGCTCCGGACTCGAGACGCTCACGCCGTCGACGGCGCGGTAGAACACCCGGGGCCGGCCGCGCGTCGTGCGCTTCTCCACCTCGGTCGCGACGAACCCGCGCTCGATGAGCCGCTGCAGATGCTCCCGGACCGTGTTCGGATGCAGCTTCGTCGCCGCGACGAGCTCGCCGACGGTCTGCTGCGGGGTCGTCTGCAGCAGGTGGAGGATCTCCACGCGCGATGACGTGGAGATCGCGTTGTAGGCGGTCGGGCGCCGGGCCGTCATGACTTCATTATCGGGGGATGACGGATGCCGCGGGGCGGCCCTCGCCTATGATTCCGCCCGTAATCTGAGACCATGCGGCATCCCACCCCCGACCCCGTCGGACCGGGCCAGGAGAGCGTCTGGGACTACCCCCGGCCTCCCCGCGTCGAACCGGTCGCCGGCACCGTCACGATCACCCTCGGCGGCGAACGCATCGTCTCGACGAGCCGCGCCTTGCGCGTGCTCGAGACGAGCCACCCGCCCGTCTACTACCTGCCGATCGACGACTTCGTCCCCGGTGCGCTGACGCCCGGTCAGGGGTCATCCTTCTGCGAGTTCAAGGGCGCGGCGCGCTACCTTGACGTCCACGGTGGCGGCGTGTCCCGCCCCGCGGCGGCGTGGAACTACCCGCATCCCGAACCGGGCTATGAGGAGCTGGCGGAACGGGTGGCGGTGTACGCGCAGCAGATGGACGAGTGCACCGTCGCCGGTGAGGTCGTGACCCCGCAGCCGGGTCGCTTCTACGGTGGGTGGGTCACCTCTCAGGTCGTGGGACCGTTCAAGGGCGTGCCGGGCTCGATGGGCTGGTGACCGGAGCCGACCGTCAGAGGCCGAGCGCCGCCTGCACGTCGGGGGAGTCGCTCTCGCGCGGTTCGGTGCGCACCAGGTCGGCGACCGAGCCGAGGATCTCGTCGGGACGGAACGGGTAGCGCTCGATCTCGGCGGTGTCGCTGATGCCGGTGAGCACGAGCACGGTGTGCAGGCCCGCTTCGATCCCGGCGACCACGTCCGTGTCCATGCGGTCGCCGATCATGCCGGTGTTCTCGGAGTGCGCGCCGATGCGGTTGAGTGCCGAGCGGAACATCATCGGGTTGGGCTTGCCGACGACGTAGGGCTCTTTGCCGGTGGCCTTCGTGATGAGCGCCGAGATCGCGCCCGTCGCCGGCAGGACGCCCTCGGTCGAGGGGCCGGTCGCGTCGGGGTTGGTGGCGATGAAGCGGGAGCCGGCGCCGATGAAGCGGATCGCCTTGGTGATCGCCTCGAACGAGTAGTTGCGGGTCTCGCCGACGACGACGTAGTCGGGGCGGGTCTCGGTCATGATGAAGCCCGCCTCGTGGAGGGCCGTCGTCAGACCGGCCTCACCGATGACGAAGGCGCTGCCGCCCGGCATCTGCGAGGCGAGGAAGTCCGCGGTCGCGAGCGCCGAGGTCCAGATCGACTCCTCCGGCACGACGAGTCCCGACGCGCGCAGCCGGGCGCTGAGGTCGCGCGGCGTGAAGATCGAGTTGTTCGTCAGGACGAGGAACGGGGTGCCCTCGTCGCGCCACTGCTCGAGCAGCTCGGCGGCGCCGGGGATCGGCGTGTTCTCGTGCACGAGCACGCCGTCCATGTCGGTCAGCCAGCACTCGATGTCCGCGCGGGTCCGCATGCGTCCACCCTATGCCCGCGTGGGGCTTCCTCCCGGTTCAGATCCCGCGACGGAAGGTCGTGTGGACGACCCCGCTCTCGGCGGCTTCCGACGTGACGCTGTAGTCCCTCTCCAGGCCGCGCAGGTCGTCCCACAGGCGCACACCGCGGCCGAGCAGGATCGGGACGATCGCGACGTGGAGGTCGTCGACGAGCCCGTCGCGCAGGAAAGCGCGCACCGTCTCGGCGCCGCCTCCGACCCGGATGTCCCGGCCGCCCGCGAGCTCGCGGGCGCGTGCGAGCGCCTCGGCGGGTGTCGCCGTCAGGAAATGGAACTCCGTTCCGTTCGCGAACACGATCGGCGGCCGCGGCGCGTGCGTGAGGACGAGGACCGGGAAACCGAAGGGCGGCTCGTCGCCCCACCATCCGCGCCAGTCGGGGTCGTCGGGGTTCGCGTGCAGCCCGAACATGCCAGCGCCCATGATCTCCGCACCGAGCTCCGCGAAGTACCGCTCCGCGTAGGCGTCGTCGACACCCGTCGTGCCCTGCCCGGTGGCGTCGTGCAGCACGCGCTGCCGGAAGGTCCGGGTCGCCGTGTAGTCCCGCGTGAGCCTGCCCCAGTCGTCGCCGAACGGGTTCTCCGGCGTCTGATCGGTCGTTGTCGCGAAGCCGTCGAGCGAGATGTTGAGGTCGACGCGGACGCGTGTCATTGCGGTCCTTCCGGGAACGACTGACGAAAGCAGGCGCTCCAGTGTGCCGCACGACGCCCGCCCGCGTCGACGGGAGAGCTACGCCGTGGCGATCTCGTGCGTCGGCGTCCACCCCAGCGACGGGGCGACGTAGCGGGCGAACGACTCGACGAGGCGCAGGTTGAACGCCACACCGAGCTGGCTCGGGATGGTGAGCATGAGCGTGTCGGCCTCGCGGACCGCGGCGTCGTGCTGCAGCTGCTCGACGAGCTCGTCGGGGGTGCCGGCGTAGGTCTTGCCGAAGGTCGACCGCATGCCGTCGATGATCCCGATCTGGTCGCCGTCGGAGCGGCCGCCGAAGTACATGGCGTCCTCCGCGGTCGTGATGGGGAAGATGCTGCGGCTCACCGAGACGCGCGGGGTCCCCGCGTGACCGGCCTCGCGCCAGGCCGCGCGGAAAGCGTCGATCTGCTCGGCCTGCAGGATGTCGAAGGGGCGACCGTCGGCCGAGGTCAGCAGCGTCGACGACATGAGGTTGACTCCCATGCGTCCCGCCCATTCGGCCGAGTCGCGGTTGCCGGCGCCCCACCAGATGCGCGAGCGCAGCCCGGGGGAGTGCGGTTCGATGCGCTGCAGCCCGTGGCCGCCGCCGAACGGGCTGTGCGGGTCGCTCTCGGCGAGCCCTTCGCCCTCCACGGCGCGCAGGAACAGCTCGAAGTGCTCGCGGGCGATGTCGGCGCCGCGCGGGTCGGTCGACCCGGTGTAGCCGAAGGTCTCGTAGCCGCGGATGACGCTCTCGGGTGACCCGCGGCTCACGCCGAGCGCGAGCCGTCCGTCGCTGATGAGGTCGACCGCGGCCGCCTCCTCCGCGAGGTAGAGCGGGTTCTCGTAGCGCATGTCGATGACGCCCGTGCCGACCTCGATGCGCGAGGTGCGCGCCGCGATCGCGGCGAGCAGTGGCATAGGGGAGGCCTGCTGACGGGCGAAGTGGTGCACGCGGAAGTACGCGCCGTTCACCCCGAGCTCGTCCATGCCCTGCGCGAGGTCGATCGCCTGCAGCATCGAGTCGCCGGCGGTGAGTTCGCGACCCCCGCCGAGGGGACCGTAATGGCCGAAGGACAGCGTTCCGAAGCGTTGCATACCGGGCGCAACGCCACGGCCGCGGCATCCATTCCGATGAATATGGATGCCGCGGCCGCGGGAGCGTGCGAGGGATCAGCTCGCGGGCGCCACGGCGCGCAGCGCGTCCGTCCAGGGCGTCACGGGGCGCCCGATGAGGTCGGTCAGGTCGGATGAGGTGACATCGAGCGCACCGCGGGCGATGCCGCCGTCGAGGGCGACGACGAACCCGACGGTGCCCTCGTCGAGCCCGAACGACGCCAGCCGCGCCGCCAGCTCGTCGGGGGTCGCCGGCGCGTACACGACCTCGCGCCCGAGCACCTCGCCCATGGCGGCGGCGATGTCGGCGTAGGTGGCGCGGGGTCCCGCGAGCTCGTACGTGCGGCCGAGGTGCCCGTCCTCGAGCAGGACGACCGCGGCGGCGTCGGCGTAGTCCGCTCGCGCGGCGGCGGCCACGGCGGCGTCGCCGACGGCAGCAGAGAAGACGCCCGTCTGCGCCGCGCCGGCCAGGTCGCCGGCGTAGTTCTCCATGTACCAGTTGTTGCGCAGGACCACGGCGGGGATGCCGCTGGCCGCGATCGCCTCCTCGGTCGCCTTGTGGTCGGGGGCGAGGACGAGGTCGACGGTGTCGGCGTGCGAGACGCTCGTGTAGACGAGCTTCGCGACACCGGCGCGGGCGGCGGCGTCGATGACGGTCAGGTGGCCGGCGAGGCGCCCGCCCGGCTCCGAGCCCGAGATGAGCAGCACGCTGTCGACGCCCTCGAGGGCGGCGTCGACCGACTCTGGCACGGTGTAGTCGAGCGGCACGACGCGCACGCCCCTGTCGGCGAGGTCGGCGGCCTTCGAGACGGTGCGTGCTCCGGCGACGATGCTCTCCTGGGCGGCGCCGCGGGCGAGCAGTGCGTCGACGACGAGGTGTCCGAGCTGGCCGCCGGCGGCGGTGACGAGGATGGTCATGGCGAGTCCTTTCGATGATCGCGCGATGCGTGCGACAGCCGGGACAACCCCCACCAGACCCCCGTGCATTCCGATCGGAGGGTACCCACTTTCAGGTAAGCTGCTGACGTGTCGGTGAGTTTCGAGCGGATGCGGCAGGAGTCGCCGGGGATCTTCAGCGAGGCGTGCCCGTCGCGTGTCGTCCTCGACCACGTCATGAGCAAGTGGGGCGTCCTCGTTCTCCTCGCGCTCACCGACGGCACACGCCGGTGGGGCGAGCTGCGTCGCAGCGTCGACGGGATCAGCGAGAAGATGCTGGCCACGACGCTGCGCACCCTCGCCGCCGACGGGATCGTGGCGCGCACGTCCTACCCCGAGGTCCCGCCCCGCGTCGAGTACTCCCTGACCCCGCGCGGCGTCGAGCTCATGGAGCGGATGACGCCCCTCATGACGTGGATCCAGGCGAACGCCGACGAGATCGTCGCGCGCTGAGCCCCGGCATCCGCGGCCGTGTCAGGATCGAGATCATGACTGTTCTCGGTACCAGCGATCTGACCGTGTTCCCCCTGTCGCTCGGCGGCAACGTCTTCGGCTGGACGGCCGACCGCGACACGTCCTTCGCCGTCCTCGACGCCTTCACCGCCGCCGGCGGCGACTTCATCGACACGGCGGACGTCTACAGCGCGTGGGTCCCCGGCAACTCGGGCGGCGAGAGCGAGCGCATCATCGGCGAGTGGATCGCCTCGCGGCGGCCCGAGCGGGTCGTCATGGCGACCAAGGTGTCGAAGCACCCCGAGTTCCCCGGTCTGTCGGCGGACAACGTGCGCGCGGCCGCCGAGGCGTCGCTCGCCCGGCTGGGCGTCGACACCATCGACGTGTACTACGCGCACGCCGAAGACCCGGACACCCCGCTCGAGGAGACCGTCGCCGCTTTCGGCGCCCTGGTCGCCGACGGTCTCATCCGCTACCCGGCCGTGTCGAACTTCTCCGTCGAGCGCACCCGCGAGTGGGTGCGCCTGGCGCGCGAGCAGGGGGTCGCCGAACCCATCGCGACCCAGCCCGCCTACAACCTCGTCGACCGCGGCGTCGAGCGCGACGTCGTCCCGACGGCGGCCGAGCTCGGCCTGACCGTCGTGCCGTACTACGCCCTCGCGAGCGGATTCCTCACCGGCAAGTACCGTTCCGCCGACACCTCGGGGCAGTCCTCGCCCCGTGCGGGATCGGCGGCGAAGTACGCGACGCCCGATGGGCTCGCCGTGCTCTCCGCGCTCGACGACGTCGCGGCCGGCCACGGCGTCTCGGTCGCCTCCGCCGCCCTCGGGTGGCTGCGCGCGAAGGGTGCCGTCCCGATCGCCTCGGCCTCGCGCGTCGACCAGGTCGAGGGCCTCATCGCCGGCGCGACGCTCGAGCTGGCACCCGACGAGGTCGCCGCGCTCGACGACGCCTCGGCACCGTTCGTCGGCTGACCGACCCGGGACGGATGCCGCCGGTCGCCTAGCCTGGACCGGTGGCATCCGTCCTGAACATCTCCGCCTACCTCTTCACGGCGATCGACGACCCCGCGTCGCTGCGCTCCGAGCTGCAGGAGCGGGTCGACGCGCGCTCGCTGCGTGGCACGATCCTGGTCGCCGAGGAGGGCATCAACCTCTTCCTCGCGGGACCGGCGGAGGACGTCCGCGGGTTCGTCGACGAGCTGCGGGCCGAGGAACGGTTCGCCGCGCTCACGACGAAGGAGAGCTGGTCCGCCGAGCAGCCGTTCCGCAAGATGCTCGTCAAGCACAAGCGCGAGATCATCCGGATGGACCGTCCCGCGATCCGGCCGGCGGCCGGACGCGCCCCGGCGGTCGACCCGCTCACGCTCCGCCGGTGGCTCGAGACCGGCCGCGACGACGACGGCCGCGAGGTCGTCCTGCTCGACACGCGCAACGCGTTCGAGGTCGACCACGGGACGTTCGCCGGGGCGCTGGACTGGCGCCTGGAGAAGTTCACCGAGTTCCCGGATGCCGCGGCCGCGCACCGCGACGAGCTCGTCGGCAAGACGGTCGTGAGCTTCTGCACCGGCGGCAACCGCTGCGAGAAGGCTGCCCTCGTCCTGCGGGAGGACGGCATCGACGCGCGTCAGCTCGACGGTGGCATCCTCGGGTATTTCGAGCACGTGGGCGGCGACGGGTTCGACGGCGACTGCTTCGTCTTCGACGAGCGGCGCACCGTCGACGCGCGCCTGCAGCCCACCGGCTGAGCAGCGTCCGAGGCGGCCGCTAGCCTCGACCCATGCACCGGCTCACCAGGGACGAGGCCCGCCGCATCGCGGTGCGCGCGCAGCTGCTCGACGCGGACCGGCCCGGCGACGTCGTCGAGGTCGCCGAGCAGATCGCCGCGATCAAGATCGACCCGACGGCCGTCATCGCCCCCAGCGAGCAGTCGATCTGCTGGTCGCGCATCGGCTGGGCCTACGAGCCGGGGCAGCTGTCGAAGGCCGTCGAGGGGGACCGGCTGCTGTTCGAGTACGACGGGCACTTCCGCCCGGCATCCCTCCTCCCGGCTCTCCGCGCCGTCATGCCGGGGCGCCGCCTCGGCGGTTCGACACGCCAGTACCTCGAGGCGAACGCCGCCTTCCGCGCCGAGATCCTGCGACGCCTCGAGCGGGAGGGACCGCTGCCGGCCTCGGAGATCCCCGACACGAGCGTCGTCCAGGCGAAGAACGAGAGCGGCTGGTACGGCGCGAACCAGGTGCCGCGCATGCTCGAGCTTCTGTCGTACCTCGGCGACGTCGCCATCAGCGGGCGGATCGGCCGCCAGCGCGTGTGGGACCTGCCCGACCGTGTCTACGGTGCACGGGATGCCGAGATGGACCCGGCCGACGCCGAAGACGTTCTGGCGGCACGGCGGCTGCAGGCGCTCGGCATCGCGCGCGAGAAGTCGTCGTGGTCGGGTGTCGGCACGGCGGGTGAGCCGGCCGAGGTCGAGGGAAGCGCGTGGCGCTGGCGGGTCGACCCCGAGGCGCTCGCCGCGCTGGACGACGACCCGGGCGGGCGCGCGGCGATCCTCAATCCGTACGACCGCATGCTGTTCGACCGGCCGCGCCTGACCGAGCTGTTCGAGTTCACCTACGTCCTGGAGCAGTTCAAACCGAAGCATCAGCGGGTCTACGGCTACTTCGCGCATCCGATCCTCGTCGGCGACCGCTTCGTGGGTCTGCTCGACGCGGCGCTCGACAAGAAGAAGGAGAACCTCGTGGTCTCCGCCGTGCACGAGCTCGTCCCCCTGGACGACGACGAGCGCGACATGGTGCACGCCGAGGTCCGGGACCTCGGCGAGTGGCTCGGGGTCCCGGTCCGCGGACTCGACTGAGTCCGGCGACGCTCAGCGCGCCAGGCGCAGCGTGACCAGCTGGAACGGCGACAGCTCGAGGCGGACCGCGTCGCCGGCGGCATCCCGCAGCGCCGTCGCCGCGATCGGGCGTTCGAGCAGGTCCGTCTGCACGACGCCGGTCGCCCGGAAGCCCGGGACGAGGTGCGCGGTCCGGCTCGAGCCGAGCGCCTCGTAGAGCCGCACGATGACGTCGCCCGACCCGTCGTCGGCGAGCTTGACGGCCTCGACGACGACGCCCGGGTCGTCGAGCTCGAGGAACGGGTCGACCTCGCGCGCCCCCTGCAGGGCGACGGTCGGAAGGTTCAGGCGCAGCCCCTCCGCGACGGCCGCCGCGACGGTGGCGCCCGGGAGCACGGACAGGCGGAAGGTGTGTGCGCCCTGGTCGGCTTCGGGGTCCGGGAACAGGGGCGCCCGCACGAGGGTGACCCGTGCGACCGTCCGCGCGCCCCCGTCCGAGCCGGGCGCGCGCTGCACGTCGTGGCCGTACATCGCGTCGTTGGCGATCGCCACGCCGTACTCGCCCTCGGCCACGCGGATCCAGCGGTGCGCGACGGTCTCGAACCGGGCGGCATCCCACGTCGTGTTCATGTGGACAGGCCGCGACACGTGGCCGAACTGGATCTCGGACTCCGCGCGCTCGGCCCGCACCCGCAGCGGGAAGGCGATCTTCAGCATCTTCTGCCGCTCGCGCCAGTCGAGCCGCAGCGCCACCTCGAGCGCGCCGGACGCGGGGTCGACGCGGTAGCGCTGCTCGGCCGACGACGATCCGAACCGGCGCCGGACCACGAGGTCGGCCCCGTCGACCGTGATCTCGTCGGCCGCGTCGAGGACGGTCCCGAGCGCGCCGTCCTCGACGTCGATGTTCCACGCGTCCCAGTCCCGCGGGGTGTCGCGGAACAGGTGCAGCGCGCCACCGGGGTGCGCGGGATCGATGAGCTCGCGGCCCGTCGCGAGGTCGACGGCGCCCACGACGAGTCCTCGCGCGTCGATCGCCCAGTCGAACCGGGGGTGCCGGAACCGCCAGCCGTCGCCGTCCGCCTCGGGCCGGACGGCGGGAGCGGATGCCGCGGCCCCGACGCCGAGCGCCGGTGCGCCGCCGAGCGCCACCGGCGCGGCGTTGGCCGCGAGCGCCCGCTCGCCCTCGCCCACGAGCGAGCGCAGGGCGGTGTCGATGATCTCCCGCAGCTCGTCCGCGAGGCGGGCGTACGTCGCCTCGGCCTCCTGGTGGACCCACGCGATCGAGGTGCCGGGCAGGATGTCGTGGAACTGGTGCAGCAGGACCGTCTGCCACAGGGCGCGCAGCCGCTCGGCGGGGTAGGCCGCACCGGTGCGGACCGTGTCGAGCGTCGCCCAGAGCTCGGCCGCCCGCAGCAGGTGCTCGCTCTCGCGGTTGCCGCGCTTCGTGCGGGCCTGCGCGCTGTAGGTGCCCCGGTGGTACTCGAGGTAGAGCTCCCCGGACCACACCGGCGGCGCCGCGTACTCCGCCTCGGCGTCGGCGAAGAACTGCGCCGGCGAGCCCAGGCGCACCTTGGGGGCCCCCTCTAGGTCGGCGGTGCGGCGCGCGGCGGCGATCATCTCGCGGGTCGGCCCGCCGCCGCCGTCGCCCCAGCCGAACGGCACGAGCGAGTGCGTCGCGTGCGCCTTCTCGGCGAACTGACGCTCGGCGCGGGCGAGCTCTGCCGCCGACAGATCGGAGTTGTACGTGTCGACCGGCGGGAAGTGGGTGAACACGCGGGTGCCGTCGATGCCCTCCCACAGGAACGTGTGGTGCGGCATCCGGTTCGTCTCGTTCCACGAGATCTTCTGCGTGAGGAACCAGCGCGAGCCCGCCGCGGCGATGATCTGGGGGAGCGCGGCGGAGTACCCGAACGAGTCGGGCAGCCAGACCTCGAGCGGCTCGACGCCGAACTCCTCGAGGAAGAACCGCTTGCCCTCGACGAACTGGCGGGCGAGGGCCTCCGATCCCGGCATGTTCGTGTCGGATTCGACCCACATGCCGCCCACGGGCGCGAACCGGCCCTCGGCGACGGCCCGCCGCATCCGCTCGAACAGCTCGGGGTAGTGCTGCTTCATCCACGCGTACTGCTGCGCCGACGACGCCGCGAAGACGAAGTCGTCCTCGGTGCGCATGAGGTCGAGCACGTTCGAGAACGTCCGCGCGACCTTGCGCACCGTCTCGCGGACCGGCCACAGCCAGGCGGAGTCGATGTGGGCGTGCCCCACGGCGGTCAGCTGATGCGAGGTGGCGGATGCCGGGGCCTCGAGCGCGTCGCGCAGTTCGGCGCGCCCCGCGGCGACCGTGCCGGCGACGTCGTCGGGGTCCACCGCGTCGACCGCGCGGCCGAGCGCCGCGAGGACGCGGGCGTGACGGGTGCGGTCGGGGTCGAGCTGCTCGACGAGCCCGCGCAGCGTCCAGATGTCCTGTTGCAGCTCCCAGACCGTCTCGTCGAGCAGTCCGAGCTCCAGGCGCCGCAGCCGGTAGACGGGCTCCGTGCCCGCGGTTCGCTTGTCGCCGAGCGGGGTCGCGGCGAAGGTGAACGTCCCGGCGACGCTGGGATTGCCCGCCGCCTCGATCCAGAGGTCGATCTCGTCGCCCTCGACGGGGACGGCGGTGTTGCGCGGCTCGATCGCCTTCACGATCGAGCCGTCGGGGCGGAACACGAGCGCCTCGGCCTGGAACCCCGGACCGGAGCCGTCGAAGCCGAGGTCGACGACGATCTCGGGACGGGTGCCCGGCACGTCTCGCCAGGAGTCGGGCACCCGGCCGGTGACGTGGAACCACACCGTCCCCCACGGCTTGCCCCACTCGGTGCCGACGGCGAACGGCGCGTACTCCTGCCGGATCGCCTCGGCGAAGGGCACGGGCTCGTCGGGGAGCTCCCACGCCTCGATCGTCACGGGAGCGGTCTCGCGGTGCAGGGCGGGGGGCAGCCGGTCGCGCACGAGCCGGTCGATGCGTTGCAGGGCCAGGTGGTCGTTGCGGTGCATGCGGGTTCCTTCGAGGTCGGTGCGGCGCGGGAGCCGGGACGGGTCAGCCCTTCACGGCGCCCGAGAGGGCGAACGAGCCCCCGAGGCCGCGGGTGACGAGGAGGTAGAGCCCGAGGACCGGGAGCGAGTAGAGCAGGGAGTAGGCGGCCAGGCGTCCGTAGGCGACGGTGCCGTACTGCCCGAAGAAGGCGTAGATCGAGACCGCGGCCGGCTGCCAGTCGGGCGTCAGCAGGAGGACGAACGGCACGAAGAAGTTGCCCCAGGCCTGCAGGAAGACGAAGACGAAGACGACGCTCAGGGCGGGGCGCATGAGCGGCACGACGATCGTCCACAGCGCGCGCATCGCGCTCGCCCCGTCGACCCAGGCGGCCTCTTCGAGGCTCACCGGTACCGAGTCCATGAAGTTCTTCGTCATCCACAGCGCCATCGGAAGGGCGCTCGCGGCGAGGAACAGCGCCACCGCCCACGGCTGGTTGATCAGCCGGACCTGCACGAACAGGCTGTAGACGGGCACCATGATCGCGGTGATCGGCAGGCAGCTCGCGAAGAGCACGGAGTAGAGGAACGGCGCGTGGAACCGCGACCGGTACCGCGAGAGCGGGTAAGCGGCGAGGACGGATGCCACGACCGTCACCGCGGCCGCACCCGTCGAGAGCAGCAGGCTGTTCACGAGCGGGCGGAGCGTCAGCTCGGGGGTGAGGACGTCGGCGAAGTTGTCGAGGGTCGGGTCGGTCGGCCACGCCACGCGATAGGTCGCCGCCGAGTCGATCGAGGCGAGGACGACCCACGCGAGCGGCGCGGCGAACACGATCCCGATGATCACGAGCACGAGGTTCGCCCAGAACCGCGTCGCGCCGCGTCGCGGTGAGGCGACGCTGGGCGCACGGGGGGTGCGCCGGGTCGCGGTGGTGACGGTCGCGGTGGCGGTGGTCACGCGACACCCCCTCGGCGCCGCAGCGACACGACGTAGGCGATCGAGAAGACCGCGCCCAGGGCGAGCATGACGATCGCGATCGCGTTGCCGTACCCGATGTCGCCGAACGAGAAGGCCTCGCTGTAGGCGAGCACGGGGAGGGTGCGAGAGAGGTCGCCTGGGCCGCCCTTGGTCATGACCCAGATGAGGGTGAACACGGACAGGGTCTGCAGCGTCGTGAGCAGCAGGTTGGTGAAGATCGTCCCCGAGATCATCGGCAGCGTGATGTACCGCAGCCGGTTCCACGTGCCCGCCCCGTCGATCATCGCCGACTCGGTGACCTCGGGCGGCACGTCGTCGAGCGCCGCGCGGTAGATCATCATCGAGAACGCGGTGCCCCGCCAGGTGTTCGCGAGGATGATGGCCAGCAGCGGCAGGGCGTAGAGCCAGTTGGGTCCCTCGATCCCGACGAGTGACAGCGCGCCGTTGAGCGTCCCGTCCGCGGAGAGGAACGCGTAGCCCACGAAGGCGGCCACGATCTCGGGCAGGACCCACGCCGTGACCACCAGGACGCCCACCGTGCCCGCGACGGCCCGGCTGCCGGCGCGGAACAGGACCGCGAGCAGCAGCCCGAGGATGTTCTGCCCGACGATGGCCGAGCCGATGACGAAGACGACGGTCAGCAGGATCGAGAGCGGCAGCACCGGATCGGTGAACAGCCGGGCGTAGTTGTCGAGCCCGATGAACTCCGGCTTCGCCGCCCCCACTCCCGTCAAGGCGCGGTCGGTGAAGGAACCGACCGTCGCCCAGACGATGGGGCCGGCCAGGAAGACGAGGAGGAGGCCGACGGCGGGGACGAGCGGGAGCGCGCGCGTCGGGGAGAGGCGCATGTCGACCCGACCGTGGCCGCGGCGGCGGGGCGACGCGCGGCGGTCCTGCTGCGGCGCGAGCGTCGTGCTCACGGGGTCATCCGGTGGTGACCCCGTCGTCACCGACGATCTCGCGGACGGCGTCGTCGTAGGCGGCGGCTGCTTCGGCGGGGGACTGCTGTCCCGTGATGACCGCTTCCGTGGCCTGCTGCGCCGCGACCGAAATCTTCGGGTAGTCGCTGTTCGCGGGTCGGAAGTGCGTCACCGAGACGGCATCCGTCACCGCGCCGACGAACGGGTTGGCCTCGAGATACGTCGGGTCCTCGGCGACGTCGGAGCGGACCGCGATCTGCGCGTTGTTGATCGCGTACCAGAGCGCGTTCTCCTTGTTGAGGACCGTCGTCATGAAATCGAAGGCGAGGTCGGGAACGTCCGTCTGCGCCGATGCCGCGAGGGTCCACCCGCCCGACATGCTGACGCCGCCGGGCGCCTGTCCGTCCTGCGTCGGGAAGAGGGCGACCCCCATCGTGTCGGTGTACTCGGGCCACGGGTACTGACCGCCCTCGGCCCAGAACGACGGGGTGTACGAGCCCTCGACGGTCGCCCCGAGGGTTCCCTTCGGGAACCACTCGCCGAAGACGGCCTGCCACACGTTCGGGTCGAGGGCCTGGTCGGCGCTCACGGCGTAGCCCTCGTCGTAGAGAGTCTGCAGGAACGTCAGCGAGTCGATGAAGCCCTGCGATCCGACGACCCACTTGCCCGCGTCGTCGTCGTACAGGCCGGTGCCCTCGCCGGTGCCGTAGAGCAGCTCGTAGAAGCTCTGCATGACGGTGCCCTCGCCGGTGCCGGTGCCCGCGTACATGTTGAATGGCACGACGTCCGGTTGGCTCTCCTTGATCGCGGCGGCCGTGGCGAGGATGTCGTCCCAGCTCTCGGGCTGCCAGGGCGTGGCGACCCCGGCCTTCTCGAGGACGTCCTTGTTGTACCAGATGACCCGCGTGTCGGTGCCGAGCGGCAGGGCGTAGGTCCCGCCGTCCTCGCCCTTGCCGGCGTTCCGGCCGGCCTCGTCGAACATCTCCCAATCGGCCCAGTCGGCGAGCTTGTCGTCGAGCTTCAGGAGGTAGCCGGCCTCGGCGTCGCTGCGGACGGTGAAGGTGTCCTCGTAGAAGACGTCGGGGGCGGTGTCGGGCGAGGCGAGCGAGAGCTGCAACCGGGTCTTGTAGTCGTCGTCCGTGGCGGTGATCGGCTGCAGGTCGACGGTGATCCCCTCGTGGGATGCCTCGAACTCCTCCTTCGCCGTCTTCATCAGGGTGTCGAGCACCTCGAACGAGGCGGTCTTCGCGTAGACGACCGTGACGGTGTCACCGTTGCTTTCGCCTCCCTCAGCGGAGCACCCGCCGAGGAGGAGGGCGGCAGCGGTCGCTGCGGCGATGGATGTGACGACGGTGCGAGCTCTCACGGTGCCCCCTTGCTCCGGATCGTGGCGTCCACGCGCGACGGCGGGACACGGTAAGTCAAACCGATGGACATAGCGGAGTCAAGACGCCTCGCGGCGTCGGGCGCTCCTCTCACGCAGTCGGCACCAGAAGCGAGGTCGGCCGGGGCGTCAGGGCCTCGTCGAGGATGAGGCACGCGGCGCCGATCGCCCCGACATCCGACCCGAGTGCGGTGCCCGCGATCGAGAGGGGATGGACCCCGCGTGCGACGCGCATCTCGTCGAGGAGCGGGGGGATCGCCTCGGTGAAGGTCGGTCCGACGCGGTCCCAGAGCGGACCGCCCATGACGATGCGGTCGACGTCGAGCAGGTTGGAGACGACGGCGAGGGCGCGGGCGACGTGCACCGTGCACCGCTGCAGCAGGTCGCGGGCGCGCTCATCGCCGTCCTCGGCCATGCGGACGAGCCGGGTGAGCGCGGCATCCACCCGCGTCGGGTCGTCGCACTCGCGGTCCGCCTCGAGCACGCCGCGGCGCTCGGCCTCCTCGACGAGGGGGAGCGGCGCGCACGTGACCGCGATGCATCCGCGCAGTCCGCACGCGCACGACGGACCCTCGGGGTCGACGACGATGTGCCCGATCTCGCCGGCGTTGCCCGACCCGCCGCGGACGACCTCGTCGCCGACGACGAGTCCCACGCCGAGCCCGGTGCCGAGGTACAGGAACGCGAAGTTCGGGGCCCCACCGGGAGCGGCGACCCACTTCTCGGCGACGGCCGCCGCCGTCACGTCCTTGTCGAGCACGACCGCCAGCCCGGTGGCCTCGGCGATCGCGTCGCGGAGGGGGACGCGGTCCCAGCCGAGCAGGTTGGGCGGGTCGACGACGATGCCGCGGTCGGCGTCGATCGGTCCGGGCGCGGCGATCCCGAGGCCGACGATCCGGCTGCGGTCGATCCCCGACTCGGACAGCACGGCTTGGATGTCCTCGATGAGGACGGCCACCGTGTCGGCCGGGTCCTGTGCGCGCGGCGTGGCGCGGGCGTGGCGGGCGACGACCTCGCCGTCGATCGACAGGACGACGACCGTGATGAGTCCCGGGTCCAGGTGGACGCCGACGGCGTAGCGGCTGCTTCCGACCAGTCGCAGGGTCGTCCGCGGCTTGCCGCGCCCCGAGCTCGTGCGGCCGGCCTCCTCTACGATCCCCGCATCCAGCAGGCGCTGGACGATGTTGGACACGGTCTGTGCGGACAGCCCGGTGGCGTCGGCGAGCTCGACGCGGCTGTGTCCGTGGGCCCGGCGGATCTGGTCCAGGACGACAGCCTCGTTGTAACCACCGACGCTGGGTTGATTGGCGCCGCGTCTGGCCATGGGTGAACCTGCTTTGCTCCGGGGGTGCGGTGGCTTGAGCGTAGCGCGCCGCGTCCACGGCGGTGATCCGACGCCGCCGCTACATTCGAGGCATGGCATCTCCCTCCGCGCTCCCTGCCCGCACGCTCGACGACGGCGCCGTCCTGCGCGCTGCGGCGCCCGGCGACGAGGCCGGCATCCTCGCCGCGATCCACGCGCTCGCCGTGTACGAGCGCGAGCCGGATGCCGTCCGCACGACGACGGACGATCTCACCGCCACCCTGTTCGGCGACGACCCGAAGGCCTTCGCCCTCGTCATCGAGCGGGACGGGGGGATCCGTGCGATCGCCGTGTGGTTCCTCACCTACTCGACCTGGACCGGACGCCACGGGATCTGGCTCGAGGACCTCTTCGTCGACGAGGCGGACCGGGGCCGCGGGTACGGCACGGCGCTGCTGTCCTCCCTGGCCGCCGTCGCACTCGAGCGCGGCTATCCGCGACTGGAGTGGACGGTGCTCGACTGGAACGCGCCCGCCGTCGGCTTCTACCGGTCCATCGGCGCCGAGGCCATGGACGAGTGGACGACGCAGCGGATGACGGGCGAGGCGCTCGCCGCCCTCGCGCGGCGCTGACCGCGACGCGTTCGCCGACTCAGCTCAGCGGCGAGATCGTGACCGGCTCGCCGAGGCCCGACAGCTGCTGCGTCAGCGTCGCCGTCCGCCCGAGGAATCCGGTGGTCGACTCCGCCGCGACGGGACGGAAGTCCTCCGTCAGCCACAGCGTGTAGGCGTCGATCGGGATGCCGTACCAGTCGTACGCCGCCGTGCTCTCCAGGCGGTAGGCCTCCACGGACCCGTCGAGCGTCTCGACCGGCTCGGGCGCAGCCGAGACCGACCAGGTGTCGCCGCCGCCGATGAGGTCGCCGATGAAACCCGGGTCCGAGAACACGCGGTAGGCCTCCGCCGCGGCTCCGGCTGCCTGCTCGGTGGGATCGGCGGAGTCGGGATCGGCGACGACGGGCCCGTCGCCCTCGTCGATGAGCATGTCGCCGTCGACGAAGCTGATGGCCACCGGCCCACCGCCGGTCTCGAGGTCGCCACGGAACTCGAACATCGGGTCGTAGTGGTACGAGATCTCTCCGGCGAGCTCGTCGCCGGAGATGGTGAGCGTGCCGGTGTCGTAGCGCACGAGGACCGCCTGCAGGCACGGGCCGAGGTCCGACCCGGCGACCGTCCCGGAGGCGAGGTCGAGCGTCTCGCACTCGACGGGCGTCTCGACGACGGGCGCGCCGGCCGTCGCGTCGGGGGTGGGGGACGCGGAGGTGGGCGGTGCCGCAGATGCGGATGCCGACGCGGTCGGAGACGCGCTCGGGGCCGGGGTCTCGGCGGCGGAGCACCCCGCGAGGGCGAGCACGGCGGTCGCGGCGAGCAGGGGCAGGGCGCGGGTGCGCACGATGCGGCTCCTTGCAGGGGACGGGTCGGCAGTCGCGGACGAGCCTATCGCCGCTTCTATCCGTTCCTCCGTCGCTCGTGCAAGCCCCTGGAGAGGACGAACGCATCGGGAGCACGATGGGCGGCACGATCACGACGAGAGGAAAACCGTGGCCAGCATCATCGAGACCGTCGATGTCAGTGTGCCGGTGTCCACCGCGTACAACCAGTGGACCCAGTTCGAGTCCTTCCCGCACTTCCTGAGCTACGTCGAGTCGATCACGCAGATCGACGACACGACGAACCGCTGGAAGGTGAAGATTGGCGGAGTGGAGCGCGAGTTCACCGCGCACATCACCGAGCAGCATCCCGACGAGCGTGTCGCGTGGAAGAGCGTCGACGAGGATCACGCCGGCGTCGTCACCTTCCACCGGCTGAGCGACACCGAGACGCGCGTCACAGTGCAGCTCGACTGGAAGCCCGAGGGCTTCGTCGAGACCGTCGGCGCCGCCATCGGCATCGACGACCACGCGGTCAAGAAGGATCTGCAGAAGTTCAAAGAGTTCATCGAATCCCGCGGCGCTGAGACCGGTGCCTGGCGAGGCGACGTGGGGTGAGCGGACGGCCCGTCCTTCCGCTCGCGGCGGCCCGGTGGTGCATTCCACCGGGCCGCCGTGGCACGGTGGAGGCATGACCACCATCTCCATCGAAGGCCGCGCTCGCCGCCTTCGCGAACTCCACGCCGCCCCCGAGATCCTCCGTGTCGTCAACGTGTGGGACGTCGTCTCGGCCAAGGCCGTCCTCGCCCTCCCGGACACCCGCGCGATCGCGACGGCGGGGCATTCGATCGCGGCATCCTTCGGCTACGACGACGGCACGATCCCGCTGGAGACCACCCTCGACATGGTGGGGCGCATCGTCGCCGTCGCCGGCGACATCCCCGTCACCGCCGACCTCGACGACGGCTACGCCGACACCGGCGACACCACCCGCCGGGCCATCGGGGTGGGCATCGTGGGCGCCAACATGGAGGACCGGCTGCGCCCGTTCGACGAGTCGGTCGCGCGCGTCGCGGCCGTCGTCGCCGCCGCCGAGGCGGAGGGCGTGCCCTTCGCCCTGAACGCCCGCACCGATGCGTTCGTCCGCGGCGGCGGCCGCCCCGTCGAGGAGTCGATCGCCGACGCGATCGCGCGCGGACGCGCCTACCTCGACGCCGGCGCCGACGTCGTCTTCGTGCCGGGGGTCCTCGACGCCGAGACCACCTCTCGCCTCGTGGAGGGCATCGGCCGGATCAGCGTCATCGGGCTGCCCGGCGCCCTCACCGCCGGCGAGTACGAGAAGCTCGGCGTCGCCCGCATCTCCTACGGCCCCCTGACCCAGCGCGTCGCGCTGACCGCGTTCCAGGACGTCGCGGCCGATCTCTACCGCGACGGGGTGATCCCCGAGAGCACCCGCGCCCTGAACTGACGACGGATGCCGCGCCCCGCGCGCGGGCCGGACGAACCCCGCGTGGTAGGCTCTCCCGTTGGAAGCGTGTCCGAGCGGCCGAAGGAGCATGGCTGGAATCCATGTAGGCGGGGTAACTCGTCTCGCAGGTTCAAATCCTGTCGCTTCCGCCACAACGAAGCCCCGCACCCGAGTGGTGCGGGGCTTCGGCGTTCCCGCCGGGGCGGCTCAGCGGCGCACCGGTGTCTCCTCGGCGAACGTCGACCCCGGGCGGATGACCAGCGATCGCGGCAGGAGGCGCGCGATCCGGCGCCGCGGCGCCGCGACGGCCGAGTACAGCCCGGCGCGGACGGCGGCGGCATCCGTCGCCATCGCCGCGCCCTCGTCGCCGAACGATCCCGGCGGGGCGTAGCTGGCGCGTTCGACCGCGTCGACGAGTCGCTCGACGGCGTCGGCGGGGGCGCCGTGGTGACGACGCAGGCGGTAGCCGAACGCGCGGGGCGACTCGGAGTCGGGCACCGGGATGCCGAGATCGATCGCGGCGTCCTGCACGAGACGCCAGGCCGCCAGCGCGCTGCCGCCCCGGGCCTGCGCGGCGCGGCGACGGGTGACCGTGGCGCTCACGAGGGCCGGCAGGGCCAGCACGACGAGGACCGCCGCGACGATGCCGACGACGGGGAGTGCTTGCGTGACCGAGGCGGTCGAGGTGGGCGTGGTGCCGGCGGTGGGGTCGTCCTCGGGCCGTGGTGCCGCCGACGCACTCGAGGTCGGCTGCGGCGTCGAGCTCGCGGTCGGCTCGGGTTCGGGCTCGTTCGAGCCGTCGTCGTCGGAGGCGAACCGCTGCGCGGTGCCGAGGCTCTTCGTGGGCTCGAACCCAACCCAGCCGATGCCCTCGAAGAAGACCTCCGGCCAGGCGTGCAGCTGCGCCGTCGTCGCCTGGTAGACCCGTTCGTCGTCGACGACGTCGCCCGTGGCGAGGCCCGGGAGGAACCCCACGACGACCCGCGAGGGCATGTCGAGCGACCGGGCCATGAGGGCGAACGCCGAGGCGAAGTGCACGCAGTAGCCCGATCGCACCTGCAGGAACCGCGAGACGGCCTCGACACCCGGTCCGTCGAACCCGTCCTCGACGGGCGCCTCGAGCGAGTAGTCGAACTCCGGTCCGCGGAACCAGGACTGCAGCGCCAGCAGCCGGTCGTAGTCGGTGCCGGCGTCGGCGGTCACCTCGGCGGCGAGGGCGCCGATGTCGTCGGGCGTCTCGGCCGGGAGTCCCCGCGCGTCGTCGGGGCCGCCGCGCGCCTGGGCGGCGCGGGCCTGCTCGATCGTGGGCGCGGGGCTGCGGGTCACGACGTCGAAACGCTGACCGCGCGCCGCCGAGGAGGGGGAGACGACCGTGCCGTTCTCCGCCGCGATGCGCCAGGTGCCGCTCAGGCCCTCGAACGACACCGCATCGGCCGGGACGGGAAGCTGCGCCGAGGACAGGTCGAGCACCTCGACGGTCCGCGACGATTCCACGATCTCGATGCCCTCCGCGGCGGAGTCGTCGGGCTCCCACTCCTCGACGGGCACGGTGCGGGCGCGGTCGGGACGCCACGACCCGCCCTCGAGCTCGGTGAGGGTGGCGACCCGCAGGTACGAGGGCCCGCCGCTCGCACTCCACTGGCGCACGACGGGGACCTCGGCCGGGCGCCGCAGATCGTCGCCGAGGTTGAGGCTCGCGTCGATCCTCGTGCCGCCGCCGAACCCGCCCGCGGGGGCGACGGCCGTCGGCAGGACGGGCGCGACGATGACGGCGATGACGACAGCGGATGCCGCGATCACGGCAGCCACGCCGCCGACACCACCCCGGGGCGCCGCGGGCTGCAGCGCGCGGTGCCGCGCGCGCGTCTCGGTGCGCATGAGCCACAGGAGCGCGAGGGCGAGGAGCGCGAACGCCCACAGGTCGACCGCGCGGGGGACGGCGATCGTCGGGATGAGCCAGACGGCGATCAGCGCGACACCGCCGAGGAGCGGCATCCGTGCCGTCAGGACGACGTGGTCGAGCGCGATGGTCAGCACTCCGACGGCACCGACGATGAGGAACGTCAGCGACGCCGAGGCCTCGAGGGGCGCGACGCCGACGGCGATGTCGGAGCTCGCGATCTCGAGCAGCCGCGGCACCCGCGCGAACGCCTCACCGGAGGGGATGACGAGCAGCCACGCGACGTCGGAGAAGAACACCGCCGTCATGATCGCCGTCCACAGCGCCAGGAGGGCGAGGGTCACGACGCCGGCCACGAGCCGGAGGCGCCGCAGGAGGTAGCCGGCGCCGAGGAGGAGGGCCGACAGCACGAAGGCGAGCGCCGCCCACGCACCGCCGGCGATCACCGAGAACAGCGGGATGAGCGCCGCGACGATCGCCAGGAGCAGGGCGACCGTCGACGGACCGTCGTGGCGGGGCCGTTCCGCCTCGATCCGGTCAGTCGACATGACCGCGGCCTTCGGTGTAGCCCGCCATGCCCGACCACAGGGTGTCGATCTCGTCCTCGGGTTCGAGCCGGTGCACGCGCCAGCCGCCGTCGCGGGCGATCCGCATCGCCTCGGCGGACCCGCCGAGCGCGAACAGCACCGGGAGGCTGCTGTGGGTGACGATCGGGAGGAGGGCCGCGGCATCCTCCGCGTCGATCTCGCCGGTCGCGACGACCACGGGACCGAGGGTCGTCCCGGCGAACAGCGTCGAGAGGGTGCGGAGGTTCCCGTCCCGTCGCGCGGTGAGCGTGGCGAAGCCCGTCGTGAGCGCCTCGAGCGCCGTCGTGTCGCCGCCCTCGAGCGGCTCGGCGATCTCCGAGCCGTCCACGTCGACGATCGTCACGCTGTACCCCTCCTGCACGAAGCGGTGCGCCGCCGAGACCACGATCGAGACGGCCGCCTCGAAGCCCGCGTCCTCGCCGGGGGAGCGCAGGGCGTCGCCGCTCCACCGCGTCACACTCCGGTCGAAGACGATCACGGCCTCCGGGTTCGACTCGCGCTCCTCCTGACGCACCATGAGCTCACCGCGGTGCGCGCTGGCGCGCCAGTGGATGCGGCGCATCGAGTCACCGGGCGCGTACACGCGCGGGATGAGGTTGTCGGCGCCCTGCCCGAGCTTGTCGGTGACGGATTGCATCGTGCCCCCGGCGGCTCCCGGGAGTTCCTCGAAAGCCTCGAGCGGAAGGACGGCGGGCGCGATGGTCAGAGGGACGGTGCCGCCGAGCTGCTGACGCCGCCGGCTCAGACCGAACGCATCGGTCGTCTCGACCACGAGGGGGCCGATGGGGCGCACGCCGCGGCGTCGGGCCTGCACCCGGTACGAGATGTCGACGCTGTGCCCGCCCGAGACGAGACCCGACCGCAGCGCGGGGTAGACGCCGCTCGGTTCGCCGTCGACGCCGCGGGGCAGTCGGTCCTGCCACGTGCCCACCGCCGTCGGGAGGACGGTGCGCGCCTCGACGTGGGCGCGGACGTCGACATCGCCCCCGACGCTCGCCACGGCGGGCGCGAACGAGCGGCGCACGCCGTCGTCGCGGTGTCCCAGCCACAGCGACGCGAACGAGACGCCCACCGCCGCCAGCAGCAGCACGCCGAAGAAGACGAGCGCCGGCACGGAGAAGATCTGGGCGCACACGAACGAAGCGAGTCCGACCAGGACCGCTCCTGTGCCCCGAGGGGTCAGGGGCCATCGCGTCATGTCGTCGGACCGCTCAGCGCGCGGCGACGGGGACGCGCACCGAACGCACCACCGAGTCGAGCACCGACGACACGAGGTCGGCGCCGCCCCGGCCGCGCGCCATCGCACCGCCGCGGGCGGCGATGAGGCGGTGGGCGAAGACGGGTTCGAGCAGCGTCACGAGGTCGTCGGGGATCACGTACTCACGGCCCTCGAGCGCCGCCCACACCTTCGCGGCGCGGACGAGCTGCAGCGTCGCGCGCGGGCTCGCCCCCAGCCGCAGGTCGCTGTGCTCGCGCGTCGCCCGTGAGAGCGCGACGGCGTACTCCTCGACGGCGGGGGAGACGTGCACCGAGCGCGCCCACGCGATGAGGGCGGCGACGCGTTCGGCCGAGATGACGGGACGGATCGCGTCGAGCGGGTTGGCGGTGTCGCGCTGGCGGAGCATGAGCGCCTCGTTCGCGGCATCCGGATAGCCCATCGAGATGCGCATCATGAAGCGGTCGCGCTGCGCTTCGGGCAGGGCGTAGGTGCCCTCCATCTCCATCGGGTTCTGCGTCGCGACGACGAGGAAGGGGTCGGGCAGGCTGCGGCTCGTGCCGTCCACCGTGACCTGACGCTCCTCCATCGCCTCCAGCAGTGCCGACTGCGTCTTGGGCGACGAGCGGTTGATCTCGTCGGCGATGACGACGTGCGCGAAGATCGCCCCCGGTTTGAACTCGAACCGACCCTCCGACTGGTCGTAGACGCTCACGCCGGTGACGTCGCTCGGCAGCAGGTCGGGCGTGAACTGGATGCGGCGCACGGTCGCCCGGATGGACGCGCCGAGCGCGCGGGCGAGCATCGTCTTGCCGACGCCCGGGACGTCCTCGATGAGGAGGTGCCCCTCGGCGAGCAGGCACACGAGCGCGGCGCGGACGGCGTCCGGCTTGCCGTCGATGACCTGCGACACCGAGGAGATGAGGGCATCGGTGGTCTCGGCGAACACCGCGGCATCCACTCCGGCCGCTGCCCGTGACGTGGGGGCGCCCCCCGGCGCCGTCATCGTCGTCTGGTCGTCGGTCATCCGTCCCCCTCACGCGGTCGGCGCATCAGCGCGCCCGACCCGATGCTAACCCGCCCGTCACGGGCGGGCGCCCGACGTCGGGTAGACTTGCAGCAGCTCTCCGCGAGACGGCATCCAGGCCAACTCCCCCAGGACGGAAACGTAGCAAGGGTAACCAGGCTCTGCCGGGTTCGCGGAGAGTCTTTCTTTTGCCCGGCGCCTCCCAGCCCGCCCATCGGCCGCGACCCTAGGCTGGGAGCGTGGCTCAGAGCATCTACATCACCTCCGCGGAAGGTCACTCCGGGAAGTCGACGATCGCCCTCGGCGTGCTCGACACCCTCAGCCGCCGGTCGCCCCGCGTCGGGGTGTTCCGCGCGATCGCGCGCTCGACCGAGGAGCGCGACTACGTGCTCGAGATGCTCCTCGACCACGACGGCGTCGACCTCGGTTACGACGAGTGCATCGGGGCCACCTACGACGAGGTCCGCGCCGACCCCGAGGCGGCCCTGGGCCGCATCGTCGAGCGGTACAAGGCGGTCGAGGCCCAGTGCGACGCGGTCGTCATCGTCGGCAGCGACTACACCGACGTCGGCAGTCCCGCCGAGCTGGGCTACAACGCCCGCATCGCGGCCAACCTGGGGGCGCCCGTCCTCGTGGTGCTGTCGGGGCAGGCCGCCGACGGCGAGCGGCAGACGGATGCCGGTGGGCTGACACCCGCCCAGGTCGGCAACCTCGCGACCCTCGCGCTGTCCGAGATCACCCACGAGCGCGCGGGCATCTTCGCCGTCGTGGTCAACCGCGCCGACCCCGCGCACCTCGACGACATCGTCGCGGCCGTCCGCGCCGTCCCCGCCGCGGCGGGCGACATCGGGGTCTGGGCGATCCCCGAGGACGCCTACCTCGTGGCCCCGTCTGTCGGCGACGTCGCCCGTTCGCTCGGCGCGACGCTCGTGAAGGGCGACGAGGCGCTGCTCGACCGCGAGGTGCTCCACGTCGTCGTCGCGGGGATGTCGCTCAACAACGTCCTGCCGCGGCTCGAGGAGGCCGCGATCCTCGCGGTCGCCGCCGATCGCACCGAGGTGCTGCTGGCGGCGCTCCTGGCCAACGCGTCGGGGACGTTCCCCTCGCTGTCGGGCATCGTCCTCTACGGCCCGTTCGAGCTCCCCGAGCACGTCGAGCGCCTCATCGACGGCCTCGACTCGAACCTCCCGATCCTCGCGACCGATCAGGGCACGTACGAGACCGTGCGCGGCATCATGAGTGCCCGCGGCCGGCTGGCCGCGCACTCGCAGCGCCGGTACGACACGGCACTGGCGCTGTTCGAGCAGCACGTCGACACCGACGACCTCCTCCGACGCATCGGCCTCGCGAGCTCGCAGGTGGTCACGCCCCTCATGTTCCAGTACGGGCTGATCGAACGCGCCCGGCGCGAGCGTCGCCGCATCGTGCTGCCCGAGGGCGGCGACGACCGCATCCTGCGCGCGGCTGCCACTGCGCTCGCGCGCGGGATCGCCGACATCACGATCCTCGGCGAGCCCATCGAGGTGCACGCGCGTGCCCTCGAGCTGGGTCTCGACATCCGCGCCGCCGAGGTGCTGAGCCCCTTCGACGCCGTCCACGTCGACAAGTTCGCCCGCGAGTACGAGCGACTCCGCGCGCACAAGGGCGTCACGTTCCGGCAGGCCGCCGACACGGTCACCGACGTCTCCTACTTCGGCACGCTCATGGTGCACCTCGGGCTCGCCGACGGCATGGTGTCGGGCGCGGCGCACACGACGGCGCACACCATTCGTCCGGCGTTCGAGATCATCAAGACCAAACCCGGCGTCGACGTCGTCTCGAGCGTGTTCCTCATGGCGCTCGCCGACCGCGTGCTCGTCTACGGCGACTGCGCGGTCATCCCCGACCCGACGGCGGCCCAGCTCGCCGACATCGCCGTCTCGTCCGCGGCCACGGCGGAGCAGTTCGGCATCTCGCCGCGCGTCGCCATGCTCTCGTACTCGACCGGCGAGTCCGGGTCGGGTGCCGACGTCGAGAAGGTGCGCGAGGCGACCGCTCTCGTGCGCGAGCGTGCTCCGGAGCTCCTCGTCGAGGGCCCGATCCAGTACGACGCCGCCACCGATGCGGCCGTCGCGGCGACGAAGATGCCCGGGTCCGATGTCGCCGGTCGGGCGACCGTCTTCGTCTTCCCCGACCTCAACACGGGCAACAACACCTACAAGGCCGTGCAGCGCTCGGCCGGCGCGGTGGCGATGGGTCCGGTCCTGCAGGGACTGAACAAACCCATCAACGACCTCTCCCGCGGTGCCCTCGTCGAGGACATCGTCAACACGATCGCGATCACCGCGATCCAGGCGCAGAACGCGGATGCCGCGTCCCCGGAGGCCCGCGCATGACCCCCGTCCTCGTCATCAACAGCGGCTCGTCCTCGTTCAAGTACCAGCTCGTCGACGTCGCCACCGAGCGTCCCCTCGCCTCCGGCCTGGTGGAGCGGATCGGCGAGGAGTCGGGTATCGCGACCCACACGGTCTTCCTCGGCGGGGAGGGCACCGCGGTCACCGCGACGAAGGCCACCTCGCGCATCGAGCGCGCGATCCCCGACCACACCGCCGGGTTCGCCGTCATGCTCGAGGCCTTCGCGGCCCAGGGTCCCTCGCTCGAGGACGCGCGCCCGGTCGCCGTCGGCCACCGCGTCGTCCAGGGCGGCGCCCGCTTCTTCGAGCCGACCCTCATCACCCCCCTCGTCGAGATCAACATCGACGAGCTGTCGGCCCTCGCGCCGCTGCACAACCCGGGGGCGCTGCAGGGCATCCGCGCGGCGCGCGCAGCCTTCGCCGACGTCCCCCACGTCGCGGTGTTCGACACGGCCTTCCACCAGACGATGCCGGCCGCGGCGTACACCTACGCGATCGACCGCGAGACGGCGCAGAAGCACCGCATCCGCAAGTACGGCTTCCACGGCACGAGCCACAAGTTCGTGAGCGAAGCGGCTGCGGCCTTCCTCGGGCGGCCGCTCGGCGAGCTCTCGCAGATCGTGCTGCACCTCGGCAACGGGGCGTCGGCGACGGCCATCCGCGGCGGCGAGTCGGTCGACACCTCGATGGGACTCACGCCGCTCGAGGGGCTCGTCATGGGCACGCGCTCCGGGGACATCGACCCGTCGGTGCTCGGGGTGCTCGCCCGGCGTGAGGACATGGGCCCCGGCGAGCTCGACGCCTTCCTCAACAAGCGCAGCGGCCTCCTGGGGCTCGCCGGCGCGTCCGACATGCGCGACATCGACACCCGCCGACGGGAGGGGGATGACGACGCGCAGCTCGCCTTCGACGTCTACATCCACCGGCTCCGCGCCTACCTCGGCGCCTACCTCGCGCAGCTCGGCGGCGTCGACGTCATCTCGTTCACGGCGGGCGTGGGCGAGAACTCCGCCGTCGTGCGCGCCGCGGCCCTCGAGACCCTCGGCTTCGCCGGTGTCCACCTGGATGCCGAGCGCAACACGTCGGGCGAGCGCGGCATCCGCGTCATCTCCACCGACGACTCTCCCGTGACGGTCCTCGTCGTGCCCACCGACGAGGAGCTCGAGATCGCGCGCCAGGCCCACGCCGTCGCGACGGCCTGACGCGCGCGGCCGTTACGCTGGTCCGGTGACGATGGCTGAGCTTCCCGACCTCACCCGTTTCGACGGGGTCCTCTTCGACCTCGACGGTGTGCTGACCCCCACGGCCGAGGTCCACATGCACGCCTGGCAGAGCATGTTCACGGAGCTGTTCGCCTCGTGGGGCGTCGAGCCCGCCTACCGCGAGAGCGACTACTTCGAGCACCTCGACGGCAAGAAGCGGTACGACGGCGTCGCGAGCCTGCTGCGCTCGCGCGACGTCGAGGTGCCGTGGGGCGACCCGTCCGACGACCCCTCGGTCGACACGATCTGCGGGATCGGCAACCGCAAGAACGTCGTCTTCGAGCGCGTGCTGCGCGCCGACGGCATCGCGCCGTACCCGGGCTCGCTCGCCCTCGTCGAGAAGCTGCAGGCCGCCGGCGTCCCCCTCGCCGTCGTCTCGAGCTCGAAGAACGCCCGCGAGGTCCTGACGGTCGCCGGCATCATCGACCGCTTCCCGGTCATCATGGACGGCGTCGTGGCCGAGTCCGAGCGCCTCGCCTCCAAGCCCGCGCCCGACGTCTTCGCGCGCGCCGCCGAGATGCTCGGGGTGGACCCCGCGCGCAGCGCCGCCGTCGAGGACGCGCATTCGGGCGTGCGATCGGCCGCCTCCGCCGGGTACGGTCTCGTGGTGGGTGTGGACCGCGGCGCCGGAGCCCAGGCGCTGCGTGACGCCGGGGCGCACGTCGTCGTGGACGACCTCGCCGTCTTCGCCTGACCCGCGGCATCCCCTGTCGTCCTGACACCCGAAGAAGGACCCCCGCATGATCGATCGTCATCGTTTTCCCGTGGACCCGTGGCGTCTCGTCGAGACCTCGTTCTCGCTCGACGACGTCGGCGTCACCGAGACGCTGTTCGCCGAGGGCAACGGCTACCTGGGCCTGCGGGGCAACCACCCCGAGGGGCGCCACGCGCACGAGCACGGCACGTTCCTGAACGGCTTCCACGAGGTGTTCCCGATCCGGCACGCCGAGCGCGCCTTCGGCTTCGCCGAGGTCGGGCAGACGATCATCAACGCGCCCGACAGCAAGGTCATGCGCGTCTACGTCGACGACGAGCCGCTCTCGCTCGACATCGCGGACCTGCGCGAATACGAGCGCGCCCTCGACATGCGCCGGGGGGTACTGACCCGCCACATCCGGTGGATGACCCCGAGCGGCAAGGACGTCGTCATCGACTACGAGCGCATGGTCTCGTTCGAGGAGCGCCACGTCGCCGTCATGCGCATCTCGGTCACGGTGCTGAACGCGGATGCCCCGGTCACGATCAGCTGCCAGATGATCAACCGGCAGGACGGCCAGGACGTGTACGGCGGCCCGGGGCTCGGCAAGCAGGCCGAGGCCGGGTTCGACCCCCGCAAGGCCGACGGTTTCGCGAACCGGGTGCTGCAGCCCGAGGATTACTGGCAGGACGGCACCCGAGCCGCGCTGTCGTACAAGGTCACCGACTCCGGCATGACGGTCGCCGTCGTCGCCGACCACCTCGTCGAGACCGAGAACGAGTACTCGTCGCGCTCGCTCGTCGAGCCCGACGTCGCCAAGAACGTCTTCCGGGTGCAGGCGAAGCAGGGTGTGCCGGTGACGATCACGAAGGCCGTCGCGTATCACACCTCCCGCGGCGTCCCCGCGCGCGAGCTCGTCGAGCGCGCCCGCCGCACGCTCGACCGGGTCGAGCACGAGGGCATCGAGCGGCTGTTCGAGCGGCAGGAAGCCTGGGTGCAGGCGTTCTGGGAGCGGTCCGACGTGCTCATCGAGGGGCACGACGACCTGCAGCAGGCGACCCGGTGGTGCCTGTACCAGCTCGCCCAGGCGGCCGCGCGCGCCGACTCGCTCGGCGTGCCCGCGAAGGGTGTGACCGGCTCGGGCTACAGCGGCCACTACTTCTGGGACACCGAGGTCTACGTCCTGCCGTTCCTCGCGTACACGACGCCGCTGTGGGCGCGGAACGCGCTGCGGATGCGGTACCTCATGCTCCCCGCGGCCCGGAAGCGCGCGGGGCAGTTGAACGAGGCGGGCGCGCTGTTCCCGTGGCGCACGATCAACGGCGAGGAGGCCTCGGCCTACTACGCCGCCGGCACCGCGCAGTACCACATCAACGCCGACGTCGCCTTCGCGCTCGGCAAGTACGTCCGCGCGACGGGGGACACCGACTTCCTGCACCGCGAGGGCGTCGACATCCTCGTCGAGACGGCGCGGCTGTGGGCGACCCTCGGTTTCTGGCGGTTCACCGAGACGGGCGAGCCCGAGAGCTTCCACATCCACGGGGTGACCGGTCCCGACGAGTACACGACGGTCGTCAACGACAACCTGTTCACGAACGTCATGGCGCGGTACAACCTGCGCTACGCCGCGCGCGTCGTGCGCGAGATGGCCGTCGACCAGCCCGAGGCCTACCGCGCGATGGTCGACCGTCTCGATCTCGACGAGGCCGAGCCGGTCGCGTGGCAGAGCGCCGGTGAGGCGATGCACATCCCGTACAGCGAGGCCCTCGGCATCCACCCCCAGGACGCCGTCTTCCTCGAGCGCGAGGTGTGGGACCTCGAGAACACCCCCGCCGAGCAGCGCCCGCTGCTGCTGCACTTCCACCCGCTGGTGATCTACCGGTACCAGGTCCTCAAGCAGGCCGACGTCGTGCTCGCCCTGTTCCTGCAGGGCAACCAGTTCACCCCGGCCGAGAAGCTCGCCGACTTCGAGTACTACGACGCGCTGACGACGGGCGACTCCACGCTCTCGGCGGTCGTGCAGGCGATCCTCGCCGCCGAGGTCGGGTACCAGGACCTCGCGCTGGAGTACTTCCGCGAGTCGGCGTTCGTCGACCTCGGCGACCTGCACAGCAACGCGTCCGACGGCGTCCACGTCGCCTCCGCCGGCGGCGTCTGGACGGCGCTCGTCGCCGGGTTCGGCGGCATGCGCGACCACCGCGGGGCGCTCAGCTTCGACCCGCGCCTGCCCGCCGACTGGCCGTCGCTGTCGTACACGCTCCACTGGCACGGCACGCGCCTGCGGATCATGGTCCGCCGCGACGAGATGACGGTCACCGCCGACGACGGCGACGCCGTGTCGTTCACGGTCCGCGGCGCCGGGTACACGGTCGCCGGCGGCGAGACGGTGACCGTGCATCTCGACGGCCAGGGCCCGGTGATCCCGGGACGCCCCACCCTCCGCCAGATCGGCGAGCAACTGCGCGAGGACGGCACGCTGCTGTCGGCATCCGTCCCTGACGCGACGGCCGCGACCTCGGTCCCGGTGCACACGGGCACGATCCCGATCGTGACCGCCGAGGAGCAGCCGACGGATGCCGGGGAGCAGGCGGCGCCCGAGCCCGACACCCGCACGCGGCAGTTCCCCGCGGTCGACGCGGGCGATGTCACCGCGACGGTCTGAGTTCAGACCGTCGCGGCGGCGCGCTCGCGGACGATCGCGCGGACGGCGTCGCGACCGGCACGGTTCGCGCCGATCGTCGACTGCGACGGCCCGTAGCCGATGAGGAACAGCCGCGGCTCGTCGATCGCGCGGGTGTCCCGCACGCGCACGCCGCCGGCGGGGGTGCGCAGGCCCAGCGGCGCGAGATGGGCGATGTCGGCGCGGAAGCCGGTCGCCCACAGGATGACGTCCGCGCGCTCGAGGGTGCCGTCCGGCATCCGCACCCCGTCCGGCTCGATCGCGCGGAACATCGGATGCCACACCAGGGCGCCCCGGTCCTTCGCCGCCTGCGCCCACGGCGACCAGTGCGCGCCGGTGACCGAGACGACGCTCCCCGGCGGCAGCCCCTGCCGTACGCGCTCCTCGACACCGGCGATCGCCTGGATGCGCGCCGCGGTGTCGAACGCGACGGCATCCCACTGCGGTTCGGTGCGCGAGACCCAGAACGTGTCCGTGACGGCGGAGATCTCGTCGAGCAACTGGATCGCCGAGACCCCGGCGCCCACGATGACGACGCGTCGACCGCGGAACTCCTCGGCTGAGCGGTAGTCGTGCACGTGCAGCTGCCGTCCCGCGAACGACGCCTGCCCCGGAAAGGTGGGCCAGAAGGGTCGGCGCCAGGTGCCGGTCGCGTTGAT
The DNA here is from genome assembly GCF_001644225.1 of Microbacterium oleivorans. Taxonomy (GTDB): domain Bacteria; phylum Actinomycetota; class Actinomycetes; order Actinomycetales; family Microbacteriaceae; genus Microbacterium; species Microbacterium gawkjiense. Next base: position 137,506 of record NZ_LSTV01000003.1, read on the forward strand.
GACGTACCGGGCCCCCCAGGAGCGGATGCCGTCGGTCTCCTCCGCCTCGACGTTGAGGCGCCCGCGCGGATCGTCGTCCGCCCGGCGGACGGCGCGCACCCGCACGGGGCGGCGGACGGCGAGCTCGAACCGGGACTCGTACGCGGCGAAGTACGCCGGGAGCACCTCGCGGCTGGGGGCCCGCGGATCGGCCGGGGGCACGGCGTAGCCGGGCAGTTCGTGGATGCCGTTGACGGTGCCCATCCGCAAGCTCGGCCAGCGGTGCTGCCACGCCCCGCCCGGGGAGGCCTCGGCGTCGAGGACGACGAAGGTGGGGGCGTCGTCGGGGTGGTCCGCCTCGACCGGGACGAACCCGCGGCGGCGCAGATGGTACGCCGCGCTCAGCCCCGCCTGGCCCGCGCCGATCACGAGGACGTCGACGGGGGTGGGGGACATGTGCGCTGCAACGTCGCGGTCGGTGGCGCTGTTCCCGCCGCCTCCGCGCGACGCGCCCGTTAGGCTGACCGGGTGGCAGGCGTGACGTGGCGGACCGGGGGAGCACGATGAGCTCGCCCGCCGTCGGCGCCCGCGCGGCGGATGGCGTGTTCGACGGCCTGCGCGAGGACATCGTCGCCGGTCGCCTCACCGTGGGGGAGCGCCTCCCCTCCGAGGCGGCGCTCGCCGAGCGCTATGGGGTGAGCCGTCCGAGCGTGCGCGAGGCGATCCGCTCCCTGCAGGCCCTCGGCCTCACCCGCACCCGTACGGGCAGCGGGACGTACGTCGTGTCGGACCGTCCCGCCCTCTCGCTCGGCTACGGCGACTTCTCGCCGCGCGACCTCAGCGAGGCCCGGCCGCACATCGAGGTCCCCGCCGCGGGCCTCGCCGCCGAGCGCCGCACCGAGGAGCAGCGCGCCGAGCTCGTCGCGCTGTGCGACCGGATGGACGCGACGATCGATCCCGAGGAGTGGGTCGACCTCGACTCGCGCTTCCACGTGCTGGTGGCCGTGGCATCCGGCAACGCGGTCTTCGCCCGCGCCGTCGGCGACATCCGCGACGCCCTCAGCCATCAGTCCGGGGTCGTCAACCTCATCGCGCACCGGCGCGAACCCTCATCGCGCGAGCACCGCGCCATCGCCGAGGCGATCGGCATCGGCTCGGCCATCGAGGCGCGCGAGGCCATGCGCGCGCACCTCGGCGCGGTCGAGCGTGTCGTCAGCCCGCTGTCGGAACCAGCTTCTCGGGACTGAGCGCCGCCGCCAGCGCGTCCGGCGTCAGCAGCCCGCGCTCGAGCACGACCTCGGGCACCGTGCGTCCCGACAGGAGCGCCTCGCCCGCGACCTCGGTCGCAGCGCGGTAGCCGATGAGCGGGTTGAGCGCCGTGGCGAGACCGATCGAATCGGTCACGCGGGCGGCCATCACGTCGGGACGGGCCTGGATGCCGCTGACGCACCGCTCGGCCAGCAGTCGGCATGCGGCGGTCAGGTGCGCGATGCTCTGCGACAGGGCGCGCACGATGACCGGCTCGAAGGCGTTCAGCTGAAGCTGACCGGCCTCGGCGGCGAGGGTGACGGCGAGATCGTCGGCGATGACCGTGTACGCGACCTGCGTGACCATCTCGGGGATGACGGGGTTCACCTTGCCGGGCATGATGCTCGACCCCGCCTGCAGGGCCGGCAGGGTGATCTCGCCCAGGCCCGCGCGCGGCCCCGACGACAGCAGCCGCAGGTCGTTGCACGTCTTCGACAGCTTGACGGCGATGCGCTTGAGCATGCCCGACAGGTGCACGAACGCTCCCGGGTCCTGCGTCGCCTCGACGAGGTCGGCCGCGGGGACGAACGGGCGGCCGGTGAGCTCGGCGAGGTGCGCGACGGCGAGCGGGCCGTAGCCGGCGGGGGCGTTCAGGCCGGTGCCGATCGCCGTCGCGCCGAGGTTCACCTCGAGCAGCAGCCGCGCGGATTCCCGCAGGCGCTGGCGGTCCTCGTCGAGCATGACCGCGAACGCGCCGAACTCCTGCCCGAGGGTCATCGGCACGGCATCCTGCAGCTGCGTCCTGCCGATCTTCACGAACCCCGCGAACTCGGCCGCCTTCGCGACGAACGCGTCGTGCAGCACTCCCATCGCGGCATCCAGTCCGTCGACGCCTTCGACGAGGGCGACGTCGATCGCGGTCGGGTAGGCGTCGTTGGTGGACTGGCTGAGGTTGACGTGGTCGTTGGGGTGCAGGTGGGCGTACTCGCCCTTGGCGTGACCGAGGATCTCGAGCGCGCGGTTGGCGATGACCTCGTTCGCGTTCATGTTCGTCGAGGTCCCCGCGCCGCCCTGGATGACGTCGACGACGAACTGGTCGGCGAGGGCGCCCCCGCGGATCTCGCGGCAGGCCGCCGCGATGGCGTCGGCGCGGGCGGGATCGAGCAGTCCGAGGTCGCGGTTGGCGAGCGCGGCCGCCTCCTTCACGAAGGCGAGTCCCCGCAGGAGGAACGGGTAGGTGCCGATGGGGACGCCCGTGACCGGGAAGTTGTCGCGGGCGCGGGAGGTGTGGACGCCCCAGTACGCGTCGGCGGGGATCTCGGCAGGTCCGAGCAGGTCGTGCTCGGTGCGCGTCGTCGTCATGTCGCTCTCTTCCTCGAGGTGGACGAACGGCGCAAACCTATCAGACAGATTTGACTTTCGGGTCGCGAAGACTTGACGAATCCGGCCTGTGGGGTGTTCAGTGGTCCCGAACCTGTCAGGCAGATACCACATCCTCCTCGCGGCGACGGTGCCGACGAGCTCAGAAAGCGAGAACACATGACGACGGAGTCGACCACCTCCCAGACGGATGCCGCACTGCTGCGAACCGCCGCGATCGCCCAAGCCGAGGGCGCGGGCTTCCACAAGGGTCTGCGCCCCCGCCAGATCCAGATGATCGCCATCGGCGGCGCGATCGGGACGGGCCTGTTCATGGGCGCCGGCGGCCGCCTCGCCACGGCGGGACCCGCGCTCGTCCTCGTGTACGCCGTCTGCGCCGTGTTCGCCTTCCTCGTGATGCGGGCGCTCGGCGAGCTCATCGTGCACCGCCCCTCGACGGGGTCGTTCGTGTCCTACGCCCGTGAGTTCTACGGCGAGAAGATGGCGTTCGCGGCGGGCTGGATGTACTGGCTCAACTGGGCGATGACCTCGGTCGCCGATGTCACCGCCGTCGCGCTCTACATGAACTTCTTCAAGCAGTACGTCCCGGCGCTCGCCGGCATCCCGCAGTGGGTCTTCGCGCTCGTGGCCCTCGTGCTCGTCCTCGCGATGAACCTCCTGTCGGTGAAGGTCTTCGGCGAGCTCGAGTTCTGGTTCGCGATCATCAAGGTCGCCGCCCTCGTCACGTTCCTCGTCGTGGGGATCTTCTTCGTCGTCACCGGCACGCCGGTCGGTGGGACCACCCCCGGTTTCCATCTGATCGTCGACAACGGGGGAGTGTTCCCGAACGGCATCCTCCCCGCCCTCATCGTTGTGCAGGGCGTCGTCTTCGCCTACGCGTCGATCGAGCTCGTCGGCACCGCCGCCGGCGAGACCGAGAACGCTCGGAAGATCATGCCCAAGGCGATCCGCGCCGTCGTGTTCCGCCTCGCCGTCTTCTACGTCGGGTCCGTCCTCCTGTTCGCGCTGCTCATGCCGTTCTCGAGCTACAAGTCCGGCGAGAGCCCGTTCGTCACCTTCTTCGGGTCGATCGGCGTGCAGGGTGCCGACGTCATCATGAACCTCGTCGTGCTCACCGCCGTGGTCTCCTCGCTCAACGCCGGGCTGTACTCCACCGGCCGCATCCTCCACTCGATGGCCGTCACAGGGTCCGCCCCCGCGCCGCTCATGCGGATGAACCGGTCCGGCGTCCCCTACATGGGCATCGCGGTCACCGCCGTCGTCACCGCCCTCGGCGTCGTCCTCAACGCGCTCGTCCCGTCGCAGGCGTTCGAGATCGCCCTCAACGTGTCGGCGCTCGGCATCATCAGCGCCTGGGCGGTCATCATCCTCTGCCAGATCAAGCTGCAGCGGCTGGCTCGCGCCGGCGTGATGGAGCGCCCCTCGTTCCGGATGCCGGGCGCCCCGTACACGGGATGGGTGACCCTCGTCTTCCTCGCCTCGGTCATCGTGCTCATGGCGCTCGACTTCCCGATCGGCACCTTCACCGTCGGCTCGCTCCTCGTGATCGTGCCCGCGCTGATCGGCGGCTGGTTCCTGCTGCGCGACCGCATTCGGATGCTGGCCGCCGAGCAGACCGGCACGATCGCCGCCCTGCAGCGCACCGACGAGGGCGGCGCGTGAGCGCAGGGCACCTCGTCGTCATCGCGACCGGCGGCACCATCGCGAGCCGCCGGTCGCCCGACGGATCGAGCGCTCCCGTCCTGGGCGGGAGCGCTCTGCTCCACGGTCTCGCCCCCGACGACGACGTGCGGGTCGTCGACGCGCTGGCGGCGGACTCGGCGACGTTCACCCTCGCCGACATGCAGCTCATCGTCGACGCGGTCGCGCGGGCGGTCGAGGGTGACGGCGTCCGCGGGGTGCTCGTCCTGCACGGCACCGACTCGCTCGAGGAGACCTCGCTGCTCGCGGCGATCCAGGTGGGCACGCCACCGGTGCCCGTCGTCTTCACGGGTGCGCAGTTCACCGCCGACGATCCCGCGTCCGACGGTCCCGACAACATCCGGGTCGCCCTCGCCGCGACCCGCGCCGCCGTCCCGGGCGTCTGGGTCGCCTTCGGCGGCCGCATCCTCTCCACGTGGGGGCTCGCCAAGCTGACGACCGACCGTGCCGACGCGTTCGGCCACGCGCGGCGGGATGCCGCGGCCGTGCCGCACCTCCCCGGCGACGTGTCGGGACTCCGGGTCGACGTCGTTGCCTCGCCCCCCGGGGCCGACGACCTGCACCTTCGCGCGAGTGTCGCCGCCGGGGCGGACGGGATCGTCCTTGAGGCGCTCGGGTCGGGCAACACGACCCCCACGATGGTCGGGGCCGTACGGGATGCGGTGGCCGCCGGCATCCCCGTCGTCGTCTCGAGCCGCGTGCCGCGGGGCCTGCTCGTCCCGTCGTACGGCGGCGGAGGGGGCGGCGCCGACCTCGCCGAGGCGGGGGCGCTGCACTCGCCGACCCTGCGTCCGGGGCAGGCCCGCATCCTGCTCGCGGCGCTCCTCGCGTCGGGGGCCGACCGCGCGTTCCTCGCCGCCGCCCTCGCGGGACGCGCACCGGATCGGATGTCGGCGCCACGCCGTAGTCTGTTGTGGTGACCACCGCTCTGTACCGCCGCTATCGCCCGGAGTCCTTCGGCGAGATGATCGGGCAGAGCCAGGTGACCGAGCCGCTCATGACGGCGCTGCGCAGCGACCGGGTCGGCCACGCCTACCTCTTCTCCGGTCCCCGCGGCTGCGGCAAGACCACTTCCGCCCGCATCCTCGCGCGCTGCCTCAACTGCGCGCAGGGCCCGACCGACACCCCGTGCGGCGAGTGCGACTCCTGCAAGGAGCTCAGCCGCGGCGGCGGCGGTTCGCTCGACGTCGTCGAGATCGACGCCGCCTCGCACAACGGTGTCGACGACGCGCGCGACCTGCGCGAACGCGCCGTCTTCGCCCCCGCGCGCGACCGCTTCAAGATCTTCATCCTGGACGAGGCGCACATGGTCACGGCGCAGGGATTCAACGCCCTGCTGAAGCTCGTCGAGGAGCCCCCCGCGCACGTGAAGTTCATCTTCGCGACGACCGAGCCCGAGAAGGTCATCGGCACGATCCGCTCGCGCACCCACCACTACCCGTTCCGTCTCGTCGCCCCCGCCGCCATGCTCGAGTACGTCGAGCAGCTCTGCGCCAGCGAGGGCGTGACCGTCGAGCCCGGTGTCCTGCCGCTCGTCGTCCGCGCCGGCGGCGGGTCGCCGCGCGACACCCTCTCGCTCCTCGACCAGCTCATCGCCGGCTCCGAGGACGGCGCCGTCGGCTACGAGCGCGCGGTCGCCCTGCTCGGCTACACGCACGCCGAACTGCTCGACGAGGTCGTCGACGCGTTCTCGTCGCACGACGCCGCCGCGGCCTTCGGCGCCGTCGACCGCGTCGTTCAGACCGGTCAGGACCCGCGCCGTTTCGTCGACGACCTGCTCGAGCGCCTGCGCGACCTCATCATCGTGGCGGCGACCGGCGAGGGCGCCCGCGCCGTGCTGCGCGGCGTGCCGGCCGACGAGCTCGAGCGCATGGGGCGCCAGGCGGCTGCGTTCGGCACTGACCGGCTCTCGCGGATCGCCGACCTGGTCGTCACCGCACTCGACGACATGACCGGCACGACCTCGCCCCGCCTGCAGCTCGAGCTGCTCGTGGCCCGTGTCCTCGCCGCGACGGATGCCGGTGCCCCCGCCGCGGCAGCGCCCTCGGCACCCGCGCCGGTCGCCTCGGCGCCGGTCGCCTCCGCGCCGGTCGCCTCCGCGCCGGTCGCTGCGGCGCCGGCACCCGCCGCGGCGGAACCCCGCGCGACGCCCCCGGCATCCGCTCCCGCAGTTCCCGGCGCCGGGGCCGCCGCGGCGCCCGCCGCGTCGGCACCCGAGCCGGCCCCGGCGGCCCTGCCCGAGCCGCCCGTCCCGACCGGGCCGGTGACGTTCGCGCAGATCCGCGACTCGTGGCCCGAGATCCTCCGCCGGCTCGAAGACCTCAGCCGCACGTCGTGGATGATCGCGAGCGCGTCCCGGCCGGTGGCATATGCGGAGGGTGACATCCTCACGCTGTCGTTCCAGAGCCACGCCGACGTGCAGTCGTTCAAGAAGCTGAGCGCGGGCAAGGGTCCGAGCGAGGATCTGCGCACCGCGATCCTGTCGGTGCTCGGCGTGCGGGTGAAGTATCTCACGCGGCACGACACCGATCCGACCCCGCCGCCGCCCGGCGGCGTCGGACCCGACGTCCCGCCCGCCCCGACGGCCCCGCCGGCCGCGACGCCCTCGTCCGGCCCCGGCGGCGCCGCTGCACCCGCGGCATCCCGTCCGTCGTCCGCCGCCCCGCGGACCGCGCCCGCGGCCGCCGCGCCCGTCACCGAGTGGGCGGTCGCTCCCATCCCCTCCGACGGCGGAGCGCCCGCCGCGCAGTTCGCGGTCGACGAGGAGCCCGAGGATGCGGCCCCCGCGCCGGTCCGCACGCTCACCGCGCCGCGGGAGGGCGATGTCCTGCCGGCCGAGGCGCCCGACGACGACGAGGACGACGTGCCGCCGCCGGTGGATGCCGACGCGCCCGTCCCGGTTCACACCCCACCGCCCACGCGGCTCGCCGCCGAGCCGCCGCGCGCGCCGCGTCCGGGCGGCATCGAGCGGGTCGGCGAGGCGGCGGTCCGACAACTGCTCGGCGCCCGGTTCGTCCGCGAGGAGCCGTACACGCCGCCGACGAGGTTCAACTGACCCATGTACGACGGCATCGTCCAAGACCTGATCGACGAGTTCGGGCGCCTCCCCGGCATCGGCCCGAAGTCGGCGCAGCGCATCGCGTTCCACATCCTGCAGACCCCGTCCTTCGACGTGTCCCGGCTCGCGCAGCTGCTGTCCGAGCTGCGTGAGCGGGTGCGGTTCTGCGAGATCTGCGGCAACGTGTCGGAGCAGACGCAGTGCTCCATCTGCCGTGACCCCCGTCGCGACCGCACCTTCATCTGCGTCGTCGAGGACGCGAAGGACGTCTCGGCGATCGAGCGCACCCGCGAGTTCCGGGGGCTGTACCACGTGCTCGGCGGCTCGATCAGCCCCATGGCGGGTATCGGTCCCGACGACCTCCGCATCGCGCAGCTCATGCAGCGCCTCGCCGACGGCACCGTCACCGAGGTGATCCTCGCGACCAACCCGAACCTCGAGGGCGAGGCGACCGCGACCTACCTGAGCCGCCTGCTCCACACTCTCGAGATCCGGGTGACCCGGCTCGCGTCGGGACTCCCGGTCGGCGGAGACCTCGAGTACGCCGACGAGGTCACCCTCGGGCGCGCCTTCGAAGGCCGCCGCGCGGTCTAGTCAGTCGGTCGGGGCGAACAGCTCCGGCTCCTGGGCGAGCGTGCGCTCGATGGCCGCGAGGATGTCCTCGTCCTCGATGCGGTACTCGCCGTTCACACGCTCCTCGGCTTCGCCCCACGCCTCGTCGTCGCCGATCCCCGCCGTCTCGTCGTACTCCGAGGTTGCTCGGTCCACGGCCTCGGCGGTCGCTTCGAGTCCGAGGGTGCGATAGCCGTCGGCGATCGCGTTCAGGGGGAACTCGTCATCGGTCGAGTGCACCTCGATCGCGTACCAGAATCCGCCGTTCTGGACCATGCCGTGGAAGGTGAGGACCCGTCGGGCGGCGAGGTCGCCGGCCAGCGTCGCGGCGACGTCGAAATCGACGGCCCGGTTCCAGATCGCGTCACTCGCAGAGCTCATGCGGAGAGCCTAGGGGAGAGCTCAGGACCGTTCGCGCGCGCGGGCGCGGATGACGGTTCCGAGCGTCGCGCGCAGCGGCTGACCGACGTAGATGCCGAGCGACGCTCCGACGGCCAGGGCGATCCCGACGGTCGCCGCCGAGGCGAGGGTCGTGAAGCCCATGAGCAGCGTCACGGTGCTCTGCCCGGACTCGACGACGCCGAGGAGCCCGCGGAACACGGCCGCGCCGGGCACCATCGGCAGGATCGCCGCCGTCGTGATCGCCACCGACGGCACGTGCAGCTTGTAGGCGGCGAGGATGCCGATGAGGCTCCCCACGAACGCCCCCACGCCGCTGGCGGCCGCGGTTTCGAAGCCGAGGGCGGATGCCGCGGTGTAGCCCGCCCAGGCGACGACGCTCAGGGCCACGCTGACCGCGACGACCCGGAGCCCGGCGCCGTTGTAGATCGTGACCGAGACGGCGATGAGCGCGGCGCCCGCGAATTGCAGGGGGATCGGCCCGAACGGCAGCGGGTCGTTCGGGGCGTCCATCCCCGCCCCGACGACGCGCGCCGTCTCGAGTCCCGCGAGGATGCCCAGGACGACACCCAGGGTCTGGGTCGTGAGTTCGAGGATGCGGCCGGTCGCCGTGAGCGCGAAACCGTCGATCGCGTCCTGCGCGGCGCCCACGACGGTGAGCCCCGCGAGCATGAGCACGATGCCGGAGGCGACGATGACCGACGGTCGGATGTCCTGCGCCGCCATCCATCCCGTCGCCTCGAGGCGCGGGGCGACGGCGGCGATGAGGGTCAGGACGAAGGCGCCGGCGACCTGGCTGAAGAAGAACGGGACGTGCGCGCGGCCGAGGAGGAACTGCGTGATCGCCGCCCCCGCTGCCGCGATGAAGGAGAGCAGGATGACCAGCCAGTTCGCGCCGAACATGAGGGCGACGCCGACGGCGAGCAGCGCCTGCGCCCCGACGATGACCGGCGGGTGATAGGCGAAGGGGGTGCGGCGCACGATCCGGAACTCGGCGCGCGCGGACTCGAGCGGCATCCCGTTCCGGATCGCCGCGACGAGGGCCTGCAGCCGCTGCAAACGGGCGTGGTCGGGGGCCTGGCTCCGCACGACGCGCATGAGCGTGATCGGACGGTCGGCGCCGCTGCGGTGATGCGCGACGGTGATCGAGTTGTAGCTGACGTCGACGTGCACGGGGTCGAGGCTGTACACCCCGGCGACCCGGACGATCGTGAGCGTCACCTCGCTCGCGGGGGCGCCCGAGGCGAGCATGGACTCGCCGATGCGGATGGCCAGATCGAGCACCCCGACCGCGAACGCGTCGTCGATGACGGGCAGCATCTCGGTGTGCGGAGCCGAGCTCTCGGGAGTGCGGACGAGGGCCTGCAGCGACGTGAAGAGCTGGCGTCGTCCCATGGGATCCAGCCTAAATGAGCCCTCCCGGCGGTCCGCCCGCGTCACATGGCTGTCGCGGTACGGGCCGCTCCGTAGGATGGACGGCGGGCGTGAGTCTCCGCCCGCCGGCTGCGCCCGGCATCCACCCGGGAGTATCCGACCATGGCCCTGATCGTCCAGAAGTACGGCGGTTCGTCCGTCGCCGACGCCGAGAGCATCCGCCGCGTCGCGAAGCGCATCGTCGACGCCCGCCGCGCCGGTCACGACGTCGTCGTCGCCGTGAGCGCGATGGGCGACACGACCGACGAGCTTCTCGACCTCGCCTCGCAGGTCTCACCGCTGCCCGCTCCGCGCGAGCTCGACATGCTGCTCTCCAGCGGTGAGCGCATCTCGATGGCGCTGCTCGCGATGGCGATCAACTCCATGGGCTTCGAGGCACGCTCGTTCACGGGCAGCCAGGCCGGCATGATCACCGACAGCTCGCACGGCGCCGCCCGCATCGTCGACGTCACCCCCGTCCGGGTCCGTGAGGCGCTCGACGAGGGCGCGATCGTCATCGTCGCCGGCTTCCAGGGCTTCAGCCGCGACACCCGCGACATCACGACCCTCGGCCGCGGCGGGTCCGATACCACCGCCGTCGCGCTGGCCGCCGCCCTGAACGCCGACGTCTGCGAGATCTACAGCGACGTCGACGGCATCTTCACCGCCGACCCGCGCGTCGTGCCGAAGGCCCGCAAGCTCGCGACGGTCCAGTCCGAGGAGATGCTCGAGCTCGCTGCCAACGGCGCGAAGGTGCTCTACATCCGCGCCGTCGAGTTCGCCCGCCGTCACGGCGTCATGATCCACGCCCGCTCGACCTTCAGCTCGGGTGTCGGCACGTACGTTCTCGGTCCGGGGATGACCGCCCCCGACCACGAAGAGGGAGAAGAGATGGAAGAGCCCATCGTCACCGGTGTCGCCACCGACCTCAGCCAGGCCAAGATCACGGTCGTCGGCGTGCCCGACGTCCCCGGCAAGGCCGCCGAGATCTTCAAGATCGTCGCGAAGTCCGGCGCGAACGTCGACATGATCGTCCAGAACGTGTCGGCCGCCGCCACCGGGCGCACCGACATCTCGTTCACGCTGCCGAAGGCAGAGGCGTCGACGGCTCTGCGCGCCCTGTCGGTCGAGCAGGGCTCGGTCGGCTTCGACAAGCTCGTCCACGACGACCAGATCGGCAAGCTGTCGGTCGTCGGCGCCGGCATGCGCACCCACTCGGGCGTCTCGGCGACCCTGTTCGAGGCGCTGTCGACGACGGGTGTCAACATCGAGATGATCTCGACTTCCGAGATCCGCATCTCGGTCGTCGTCCGCGGTGACGACCTCGCCGAGGCGGCGCGTGTCGTGCACACCGCGTACGGTCTCGACGGCGACACCGAGGCCGTCGTCCACGCCGGCACCGGTCGCTGACGACGGCCCCGCCGGGTTCATCCCTGCGCGGCGAGCCAGTCGTCGAAGGTCGGCCCGGCGAGTGTCGCCCCCGCGGCCGGCAGGTTGAGCCCCGCGCGCATGCCGCGCATCTGCGCCCCCGGGATGGCGACGGGGATGACGGGGGGCCGCGAGCCGTCCCGTCGCACCCACGCCCGGATCATGCGCTCGAGGCGTTCCTCGCGGGGCCCCGCGAAGTCCGCCGCACGTCCCTGCGGTCCCGAGACGGCGAGGGCGACCAGTCGCGCCGCGACCTCGGCGGCGGCGACCGGCTGCACGCGGGCGCGCGGAGCGAGCTGCAGCGGCCCGAGCCGTGCCTGCGACGCCACCTGCCCGGCGAACTCGTGGAACTGGGTCGCCCGCAGGATCGTCCAGGGCACCGTGCCGCGTTCGAACAGCTCCTCCTGCACGACCTTGCCGGCGTAGTAGCCGTTCGGGTTGCGGTCGATCCCGACGATCGACAGCAGCACCGCGTGCGCCACACCAGCCGCCCGGGCCGCCGCGAGGAGCGTCCCGGAGGCGGCGTGGAAGAACTCCGTCGACGTCGCCGCGCGGGTGGTCCCGACGCTGGCCGCGTCGATGAGGGCGTCAACGCCCACCAGCGCGCGATCGGTCGCCGCGCGGTCGCGCAGATCGACCCCCGCCGCCCGCGAGAGGACGACGGGCTCGTGCCCCGCTGCGCGCACCCGCTCCACCACGAGTCGTCCGACGGTGCCCGTTCCGCCTGCCACTGCGATCTTCATCTCTCCCCTTTCGAAGGTGTGTCACTGTGGTGACGACGCAGCCTCCGCGAATGTGAGGCCGGGGACGGAGATCGCGATGACGGATGCCGCGACGCGACCGGATGCCGCGGCCGGCGAGGTCGACGCGCACCGCCGCATCCTCGTCGCCGCGGCCCATCGCATGCTCGGGACGCTCGCCGAGGCCGAGGACGCCGTGCAGGAGGCGTACGTCCGCTGGGTGCGCCTCAGCGACACTGAGCGGACGGAGATCGCGAACCCCGCGGGCTGGCTCATGCGGGTGACGGGTCGGATCTGTCTCGACGTGCTCGGCTCGGCGCGCGCGCGCCATGAGATCTACGTGGGGGAGTGGCTCCCCGAGCCGGTCCCCGCCGAGTCCGCCGGCGGCGACCCCGCCGATGCCGCCGCCGGGGCGGAGAGCGTCTCGACGGCGCTCCTGCTCGTCCTCGAGACCCTCACCCCGGCCGAGCGCGTGGCGTTCGTGCTGCACGAGGTGTTCGCGGTGCCGTTCGGGGAGATCGCCGAGGTGCTGGGGCGTTCACCCGCCGCGTGCCGACAGCTGGCGGCATCCGCTCGTCGTCACGTCGGCCGCCGCCCGGGGGCCACCGTCCCGCGCAGCCGGCGCGACGAGGTCGTGGCCGCGTTCGCCGCCGCGAGTGCGACGGGGCGGCTCGACGCCCTCGTCCGCGTGCTCGCGCCCGACGTCGTCCTCGTCTCGGACGGCGGCGGGGTCGTCTCCGCGGCCAGGCGGCCGGTGCGCGGTGCCGACCACGTCGCGCGGTTCCTGCTCGGGCTGGCTCAGAAGCAGCCCGCGGCGGTGTACGAGCCGGCGGTCACCGGCGACGGCCTCGGATTCGTGATACGCCTGGGCGGCGCCGTCGCCGCGGTCGTGACGTTCGCGACCGACGGCCAGCGGATCACGGACGTCTGGATGATGCGCCACCCTGGCAAGCTGCGCGCCTGGGTGTGACGCCCGGGCGACACATGCGGATCACGGCACCCGCGGCGCCGGTAGAATCGCCGGAACCCGCTCTCCTGCGCCCTGTCGCGACGCCTTGTCGCGCGGCGCCGCACCCCCGAGGAACCGCACCATGACCGTCTTCTCCGATTCGGGATTCTCCGTCGCCGTCGTCGGCGCCACCGGCCAGGTCGGGACGGTGATGCGCGACATCCTCGTCGAGCGCGCATTCCCGATCCGTGAGCTCCGCCTGTTCGCGACGGCCCGCTCGGCCGGCTCGACGATCGAGGTCGACGGCCGCGAGATCGTCGTCGAGGACGTCGCGACGGCCGACCCCGCCGGCATCCAGATCGCGCTGTTCTCGGCCGGCGCGACGGGCTCGCGCGCCCACGCGCCGCGGTTCGCCGAGGCGGGCGCCGTCGTCATCGACAACTCGAGCGCCTGGCGGATGGACCCCGAGGTCCCGCTCGTCGTCAGCGAGGTCAACCCGCACGCGATCGAGGATCTCCCCAAGGGCATCATCGCCAACCCGAACTGCACGACCATGGCCGCCATGCCCGTGCTCAAGCCCCTGCACGTCGAGGCGGGGCTCGTCCGCCTGACCGTCAGCACCTACCAGGCGGTGTCGGGCTCGGGTCTGGCGGGGGCCGAGGAGCTGCTCGGCCAGGTGGAGTCGGTGGTCGGCCAGGGCGGCGCGATCGGTCTTGTCCACGACGGCGCCGCCGTCGAGTTCCCGGCGCCGCAGAAGTACGTCGCCCCCATCGCGTTCAACGTCATCCCCTTCGCCGGCAACCTCGTCGACGACGGCGAGGACGAGACCGACGAGGAGAAGAAGCTCCGCAACGAGAGCCGCAAGATCCTCGCGCTTCCCGACCTCCGCGTCGCCGGGACCTGCGTCCGCGTCCCCGTCTTCACGGGCCACTCGCTGTCGATCCACGCCGAGTTCGCGCGCGACATCACGCCCGCCCGCGCGCGGGAGGTGCTCGCCGACGCCGCGGGGGTCGCCCTCGCCGACGTGCCGACCCCCCTCGCCGCCGCCGGCGCCGACCCGAGCCTCGTCGGCCGCATCCGTGCCGACCAGTCCGCGCCCGAGGGTAAGGGCCTCGTCCTGTTCATCAGCAACGACAACCTCCGCAAGGGGGCCGCTCTGAACGCGGTCCAGATCGCCGAGCTCGTCGCCGCGAACCTCGCCGCCCGCGTCTGAGGGCGGATGCCGGGTGCCCCCGTCCCCGCGCGGCGGCACCCGGCATCCGTGTTTCATCTGGGGAAAGAACCGTGATTCCTGCACAGCCGGGGGCGCCCCGACGGCGATCGCCGGTGGTCGGGCGACGTAGACTGGATGACCGTGACTGACAATCCCGGAGCAGACGATCACGCCGCAGAGAACGCCGCCGCGAGCAGCCCCGCCGCGGTGAGTCCGACGGAGGTGTACGACGCCCTGCTGATCGGCGGCGGCATCATGAGCGCCACGCTCGGCACCCTGCTGCAGCAGCTCGAACCGGACTGGAAGATCGGCGTCTTCGAGCGCCTCTCCGAGGTCGCGCAGGAGTCCTCCAACGCGTGGAACAACGCCGGCACGGGCCACGCCGCGCTCTGCGAACTGAACTACACCCCTGAAGGACCCGACGGCACGATCGACCCGGCGAAGGCGATCGGGATCAACGAGCAGTTCCAGCAGTCCCGACAGCTGTGGAGCGCCCTCGTCGAGCGCGGCGTGCTCGACGAGCCGTCGACGTTCATCAATGCGACGCCGCACATGACGTTCGTCCGCGGCGAGAAGGATGTCGCGTTCCTCAAGAAGCGCTACGAAGTGCTCAAGGAGCAGCCGCTGTTCGCCGGCATCGAGTACTCCGAGGACTCCCGCGTCATCAACCAGTGGGCCCCGCTGCTCATGCAGCAGCGCCGCAAGGGCGAGCCCTTCGCGGCCACGCGAGTCCCGGCGGGCACCGACGTCGACTTCGGTTCCCTCACCCGTCAGCTGTTCGAGCACCTCGCCGCGCAGGGCGTCGACGTCGAGACCAACCGCGAGGTGCGCGACCTGAAGCGTCAGAAGGACGGCACGTGGGAGGTCACCTACCGCCACACCGTCGGGCGCACTCCCGGCAAGGCGCGGGCGCGGTTCGTCTTCGTGGGCGCTGGCGGCTGGGCCATCAAGCTCCTGCAGCGATCCGGCATCCCCGAGATCTCGGGCTACGGGGTCTTCCCGATCGGCGGCCAGTGGCTGAAGACGTCCAAGCCCGAGCTCGTCGCGCAGCACAAGGCGAAGGTGTACTCGCAGGCGTCGGTGGGCGCCCCGCCCATGTCGGTGCCGCACCTCGACACGCGCGTCGTCGATGGTGAGGCGTCGCTGCTGTTCGGCCCGTTCGCGACGTTCAGCCCGAAGTTCCTCAAGAACGGGCGGATGACCGACATCATCGCCCAGGTGCGCCCCGGCAACATCCTGCCGATGCTCAAGGTCGCGATCGACAACCCCGGTCTCATCAAGTACCTCGTCAGCGAGCTCCTCAAGGGTCACGCGAAGAAGGTCGACTCGCTCCGCGACTTCATGCCCAGCGCCCGCGATGAGGACTGGGAGCTCCTGCAGGCCGGTCAGCGCGCGCAGGTCATGAAGAAGGACCCGAAGAAGGGCGGCGTGCTGCAGTTCGGCACCGAGGTCGTCAGCTCCGCGGACGGCTCCATCGCGGGACTGCTGGGTGCTTCGCCGGGCGCATCCACCGGCGCGTCGATCATGCTGGGTCTGCTGAAGACCTGCTTCGCCGACCGCCTGCCGGCGTGGGAGCCGACGCTCAAGGAGCTCATCCCCACGTACGGTCGGACGCTCAACGACGCACCGGAGACGGCGCACGAGGTCCTGCAGACGACGGCCGCAGCCCTCAAGATCAACGCCTGAGACGCATCCGTGGCGAAGCTCTACTTCCGCTACGGCGCGATGAACTCGGGCAAGTCCACGGCGCTGCTGCAGGCCGCGTTCAACTACGAGGAGCGCGGCCAGCACGTCCTGCTCGCGAAGCCCGAGATCGACACGAAGGGTGCCGATCAGATCTCCAGCCGTCTCGGTGTGGAGCGCAAGGTCGACTTCCTCATCGGCCCGGACGACGACGCCCGCGCCCTGTTCGCAGAGCACCGCCGTCGGGTGCAGATCGAGGCCGAGGCGGCACTCGTGCCCGACACCCGGACGGATGTCGCCTGCCTCCTGATCGACGAGGCACAGTTCCTCGCGCCGGATCAGATCGACGATCTGCTGCGGATCGCGGTGAACGACGGCATCCCGGTCCTCGCCTACGGCATCCGCACCGACTTCCAGACGCGGGCCTTCCCGGGCTCGGCGCGACTCATGGAGCTCGCCCACAGCCTCGAGGAGCTGAAGACCATCTGCCGCTGCGGCAGCAAGGCGCTGTTCAACGCGCGGCTGGTGGGCGGCCGGTTCGTCTTCGACGGCGACCAGGTCGCGATTGACGAACTGTCCGCCGACCGCGTCACGTACGAGTCGATGTGCGCCCGGTGCTACCTGAGCGAGTCGGGCGGCAGGCTGCGCTGAGGCGGCTCAGCGGGCAGGCAGGGTCGGGATCAGCTCGTCGAGGTAGGCGGCGGTGTCCTCCCAGCCCTCGACGGCGTGGCAGGTCACGCCCATCGCGAGGACGGGGTAGTCGTTGCCGTGCTCGTCGAGGCGGTCGCCCACGAACAGCATGTCGACGAGGAGGATGCCGGTCTGCTCGGCCAGCTTGCGCATGCCGTAGGCCTTGTCGATGCCCCGGTGAGTGATGTCGACCGAGGTGGACCCGCCGGAGCGGACCTCGAGGTCCGGGATGCGCGCGGCCACCGCGTCGCGCAGCGTGTTCTTCTTCTCCCCGGTCGGGTCCCACGCCGTCTTGGCGTCGAGGGGGGCGGACTGCCCGAGCGCCGAGAAGGTGATCTGCGATCCGCGGTCCTCGAGGATCGGTCCCCACGTCTGCTCGGCCCAGAGGCCCAGGCGCTTCGCCTCCTCCTCGACGGCCGCGAGCGCGCGCTGCTTCTCGTCGTCGGTGAGGGAGAGGGCGTAGACCGTCTCGATGCCGTCCGAGGTGAGGCGGTAGTACTGCGTGCCGCACGTGGGCATCAGGTGGATGTGCGCCAGCAGGTCGGCATCCGCTTCGGGCAGGCGCTCGACGACCTGCGAGCGGAACTGCTGCAGCTGGCCACCCGAGATGATCGCGACCTCGACGCGCTCCGCGAGGCGCAGCAGCTGCTCGCCGATCCGCGGATCGATGGCGCTCTTCGAGGGCGCGAGCGTGTCGTCGAGGTCGAAGGCCACGAGGCGGGGAGAGGTCATGGGACTCCGTTCGGTGGGAGGTGCGATGGCCCCTCCGAGGAGGGATGCGAAAGGCCCCGCCGGAATCCGGCGGAGCCTCTCTGCGGTCGGGGTGACAGGATTTGAACCTGCGGCCTCGTCGTCCCGAACGACGCGCGCTACCAAGCTGCGCCACACCCCGTGGCAACCCTCCAAGCTTACCCTGCCGACCGCCCGTCGGGCGAATCGTCGGCGCGTCGGGCGCGGAGGACGAGGACGGATGCCTCGGGGCGGCACGCGAAGCGCACGGGTGCGTAGATCGAGTGGCCGAGGCCGGCGCTGACGTTCAGCGGCACCGTGCGTCCGTCGTGCGTCCACGAGCTGAGCCCGCGCGCCTTCTCGAGCGGGATGTCGCAGTTCGACACGAGCGCCTTTTTCGAGAAGGGGATGCGGACCTGGCCGCCGTGCGTGTGCCCGCCGATGAGGAGGTCGGCACCGGCATCCGTGAACGCGTCCAGCACCCGTCGGTAGGGAGCGTGCGTCACGCCCAGGCGCGCCTGCGCACCGTCGCCGAGCGAGCGCACGGCGTCCTTCGCCGCGTCGAGGTCGTCGAAGTCGCGGTGCGCGTCGTCCACACCGAACCCGTCGATGCGGATGCCGCCGACCCGGACGCTCGCGGCGGTGTTGTCGATGAGCGTCTCACCGAGGCCGGTGAGGTAGTCGTCGAGCGCGTCGGTGTCGAGCGACGGGGTGAAGGACTCGTGGCTCTGCGGGCCCGACGGGCCGAACAGGTACTTGATCGGGTTCCGCGCGCTGGGGGCGACCTTGTCGTTGGATCCGTGCACGAAGAAGCCGGGTACGCCCCGCAGGGGAGCGAAGGCCGCGCGGATGCCGCGCAGCCCCTCCACGTGCCCGAGGTTGTCACCCGTGTTGACGACGAGGTCCGGTTGGACGCGATCGGCGACGTCGGCGATCCAGCGCTGCTTGCGGTGCTGCCAGGGCGCCATGTGGGCGTCGGACAGGTGGAGGACGGTGACCGAGGGGCTCCCCGGCGGCAGCACGGCCAGCTCATGACGCCGGAGCGTGAAGAGGTACCGCTCGATCCCGACGCCCCAGACGCCGGCGGCGACGCCGACCGCCCCCACCGCGCCGAGCGCGGTGAGGGCGGTGTGACCGGCGGGCCTCACGGACCGTTGCCGTTGCCGTTGCCGTTGCCGGGACCGTTGCCGTTGCCGGGACCGCTGCCGTCGCCCCCGTTGCCGCCGCCGTCACCGTTTCCGTCGCAGTCGGAGGACTGGTACTCGATGGTGATCGCGGCGTCGCGGCTCACGGTCTCGCCGGCGGCGGGATCCGTGCCGGTGACGACACCCTCTGCCGGCGCCCCGTCGTCGTCCTCGCACTTCTGCGCGACGTTTCGGAACCCTGCGTCGGACAGCGCCCGCGCCGCCTGCTCCGGGGTGCCGCTCACACCCGGGACGACGACGCCTTCGCCGTCACTCGGGTTGATGGTGACCGTGGTGCCCGAGACGACGCGGCCCGCGCCGGGCGTCTGCGACACGATCGTGCCCTCGGCCTCCGGCGAGGAGACGGGCCGGCCGACGACGACGCTGAAGCCGGCGTCCTCGATCCGTTCGGTCGCGGCATCGACGTCGAGGCCGATGACGCTCGGAAGTCGCGCATAGCTGCGCTTGGTGAGCTCCTTCGACGGCTCGGGGAACTTCGAGCCACCGAACTCCGCGTTCGCGGCTCGCTGCATGGCGGGCCAGATCGAGTTGCGGATGCGGGAGAGTCGGTAGCCGCTCTCGTAGTGGTTCTCGAGGCGCTCGTTGCCCTTGACGTTGCCGACCCAGACCGCAGTGGTGACCTCGGTGCTCGAGCCGATCATCCAGGTATGGAGGAACTGGTGGATGCCGGTCTTGCCGAAGATCGGGACGCCGTCGAACGTGCGGGCACCGCTACCGGTTCCGCTCCCGGTCATGACGCTTTGCAGGACGTAGGCGGCGGTCGCCGCGACGTCCTCGCTGAGCTTGCGCTCGCACTTCGTGTCGGGGATCGGCTGCTCCTCGCCGTCCGCGTTGACGACGCGGTCGATGGCCTTCGCGGCGCAGAGCGTGCCGTTCGAGGCGATCGCGGCGTACGCGTTCGCCATGTCGATGGGCGCGACATCCTGCGAGCCGAGGACGTCGTAGGGGTTGTTGTTCTGGTCGAGCGGCTGGCCGTTGCCGAGCGTCACGCCCAGGTCGCCGGCCACCTTGTTCGTCGTGCAGACCGGGATCTTCTCGGCCATGGTCAGGAAGCCCGAGTTCAGCGAGTCCTTCGTGAAGCGGGCGACGGTGCCGGTGTAGCCGCGGTTGCTCTCGAAGTTGCCGATGCGGGGCTGGCCGTCGGGTCCGGTGCCCTCACCGGTGTAGACGGTCTGCGTCGCGCCGTCGCACGTCTGCACTGTCTTGGTGCCGACGCGTCCATTGAGCATCTCGTTGACCGAGTGACCCTGCTGCATCCAGTTGATGAGGCTGAACACCTTGTAGGTCGATCCGGCCGAGTGACCGCCGCCGCCGTTCTTCACAGGGACGTTGTAGTTGACCTGGGTGGTCGTCTTGTCGTCGGCCTGATCCGCCCACGGGCGGTTCTGCACCATCGAGAGCACACGACCCGTGCCCACCTCGACCTGGACGCCGGAGGCACCGAGGTTCATGTAATCGACGCTCGCCGGGACGACGGAGATCGCCTTGTTCGCGGCCGCCTGCAGCGTGACGTCGAGCGTGGTGTAGACGCTGAGGCCGCCGCGGCGCAGCGCCGCGATGCGGTCGTTCGGCTCCGCGCCGAACGCGGGATCGCTGCGGATGATCGACGTCACGTAGGCGCAGAAGAACTGCGCACCCTTGGCCACCGAGCACCCCTGCGGGCGCGAGGTGATCTTCGGCTCGATGGGGGCGGCCACGGCTTCGTCGTGCTCCGCCTGCGTGATCTTCTTGTCCTCGAGCAGACGGTTCAGGACGTACACCTGACGCGCCTTGCTGAGCTTGTAGCCGTCACCGGCGCCGTTGAGAGGCGCGCCGTCGCGGGTCGTCGTCGAGCCGTCGGGCCGGTCGATGCGCAGCGTGTTGGGTTCCTGCACCATGCCGGCGATGACCGCGGCCTGCCCGATCGTCAGCTTCTCGGGCGTGGTGTCGAAGTAGTGGCGGGCGGCCGCGCCGATGCCGTAGACCGTGCCGCCGAAGTGCGCGATGTTGAGGTACCCGAGGAGGATTTCGTCTTTCGAGTACTCCTTCTCGAGCTGGATGGCGTAGCGCATCTCCTGGATCTTGCGCTGGTAGCCCTCGGTGCCCCGGTTCGCGGTCGACTCCTTGAAGCAGGCCTGAACCTGCTCCGTGCTGACGGCCTTGGCCTCGCAGGTCTGCTGCAGGACGTTCTTGACGTACTGCTGGGTGATCGAGGAGCCACCGCGGTTCGAGCCGGAGCTCGCGTTGCGGGCCAGCGCGCTCAGCGTGCCGAGCAGGTCGATGCCGCCGTGCGTGTAGAAGTTCTTGTCCTCACTCGAGAGGATCGCGTCGTACATCACCGGGTTCACCTGGTCGAAGGTGACCGGGATCCGGTTCTGGTCGTAGAACTCGGTGAGCTTGACGTTCTTACCGTCGTCGTTCTTCGCGTAGATCGTCGTCGGCAGCATGAGCTTCTCGATCTTGAGATAGCTCGGCATGTCCTGGAACATCTTGATCGCGCTCGTCGCGGCGTAGCCGGAGACGGCGATCGCGGGAGTGATGGTCGCCGTGACGAGAAGAGCCGCCACGGTGCTCAGACCGACGAGGCCCAACAGGCCTCCGAGCACACCGGTGGCCGTGCGTTTCGAGTGGGGCATAGGCTGATCGTAAGGGAGATAGCTGGGTGACGCCTCGGTGACGCTCCCGTCGTCGCGCCCTTCGGGCCGCCCCGCCTCGACCTCCGGGAGCATCGTATGACCACGTGGGAGTACATGACCACGCCTCTGCTCATCCACAACACCGCTGCGATCCTCAACAACTGGGGCAAGCAGGGGTGGGAGCTCGTGCAGGTGGTGACCGGCCCCGAAGGTGGCCTCGTCGGCTACTTCAAGCGACCCTCGGGTGGCGACGGTTCCGCCAACGCGGGACTGGATGCCGCGGCCCAGGCCGCCCGTCAGTTCGGCCAGGGCTGATGTCGGTCTCCGCGCGACTCGCCGAGCTGGGCATCGAGCTCGGCTCCGTCGTCCCGCCGCTGGCGGCGTACATCCCGGCCAAGGTGCACGGCGACCTCGTCTACACGGCGGGGCAGCTCCCCATGGTCGACGGCGCGCTCCCGGCCACCGGGAAGGTGGGCGACGGTGAGGGCCTCGTCTCCGCGGACGACGCCGCCGCGCTCGCGCGCCAGTGCGCGCTCAACGCCATCGCCGCCGCCGCGGCCGCCGTGGGCGGTGTCGACCGGCTGACCGGCGTCCTGAAGGTGACCGGATTCGTGGCATCCGTCCCCGAGTTCACCGGTCAGCCCGTCGTGATCAACGGCGCGAGCAGCGTGCTGGGCGAGATCTTCGGCGATGCCGGCCGTCACGCGCGCTCCGCCGTCGGTGTGCCCGTGCTGCCGCTCGACAGCCCGGTCGAAGTCGAGGTCGTGTTCTCGCACGCCTGATCGACCGGGCTGCCGGCCGCGCTACTTCTTCGTGACCTGCCCCTTGATCGTCGACATGACCATCGTGTCGGCGAGGGTCGTGGTGTCGCCGACCTCGCGCCCTTCCGCCACGTCGCGCAGCAGGCGGCGCATGATCTTGCCGCTGCGGGTCTTGGGGAGCTCCGTCACGATGTAGACATCGCGCGGGCGTGCGATCGGGCCGATCTGCTCGCCGACCCAGGCGCGGAGCGTGTCGACCAGACCGTCGAGCGAGTTCGCTTTCATGTACGACTCCTTGATGACGCAGAACGCCACCACCGCCTGGCCGGTCGTCTCGTCGGACGCGCCGACCACCGCAGCCTCGGCGACCGCCTCGTTGCCGACGAGGGCCGATTCGATCTCGGTCGTCGACAACCGGTGTCCCGAGACGTTCATGACGTCGTCGACCCGGCCGAGGAACCAGACGTCCCCGTCCTCGTCGAGGCGAGCCCCGTCGCCGGCGAAGTAGTAGCCGAGGTCGGCGAACTTGTCCCAGTAGGTCTCCTTGAACCGCTCGGGGTCGCCCCAGATGCCGCGCAGCATGCTCGGCCACGGCTCGGTGAGGACGAGCAGGCCGCCGTTGCCGTTGCCGACGACCTCGCCCTTCTCGTCGACGACGTCGACGCTGATGCCGGGGAGGGGTACCTGGGCGCTGCCCGGCTTGGTCTCGGTCACCCCCGGCAGGGCCGACACCATGATCGCGCCGGTCTCGGTTTGCCACCAGGTGTCGACGATCGGCGCCGTGTCGCCGCCGATGACGTGGCGGTACCACATCCACGCCTCGGGGTTGATGGGCTCGCCCACGCTGCCGAGGAGTCGTAGCGAGGACAGGTCGTGCTGCTCGGGGATGCTGCGGCCGAGCTTCATGAACGACCGGATCGCCGTCGGGGCCGTGTAGAGGATCGTCACGCCGTACTTCGCGACGATCTCCCACCAGCGTCCCGGATGCGGGGTGTCGGGCGTGCCCTCGTAGATCACCTGCGTCGCGCCGTTGGCGAGCGGACCGTAGGTGACGTAGGTGTGCCCCGTGATCCAGCCGATGTCGGCCGTGCACCAGTAGACGTCGGTCTCGGCGTGCAGGTCGTGCACGACCTTGTTCGTGAAGGCGGCCTGCGTGAGGTAGCCGCCGCTCGTGTGCAGGATGCCCTTCGGCTTCCCGGTGGTCCCCGACGTGTAGAGGATGAAGAGCGGGTTCTCGGACGGGAACGGCTGCGCGACGTGGTCGGCGGATGCCGCGGGCACGAGGTCGTGCCACCAGAGGTCGCGCCCGTCCTGCCAGCTGACCTCGGTGTCGGTGCGCTTGACGACGAGGACGTGCTCGACCGTCTCCTGCGGGCCGTGCCCGCGGTCGGCGAGGGCCTGGTCGACGGCGGGCTTGAGGGGCGAGGCCTTGCCCTTGCGGTAGCCGCCGTCGCTCGTGATGACGAGCTTGGCGCCGGCGTCGTCGATGCGCGAGCGCAGGCTGTCGGCCGAGAAGCCGCCGAAGACGACGGAGTGGATCGCGCCGATGCGCGCGACGGCCAGCATCGAGGCGACGGCCTCGGGGATCATCGGCAGGTAGATGGCGACGCGGTCGCCGGCCTCGACCCCGAGGTCGGTCAGGACGTTCGCGAGGCGCTTGACTTCGTCGGTGAGCTCCGCGTAGGTGACCCGGCGCTCGTCGCCGGGCTCGCCCTCCCAGAGCAGGGCGACGCGGTCGCCGAGGCCCGCCTCGACATGTCGGTCGAGGCAGTTGTAGGCGACGTTCAGTTCGCCGTCCTCGAACCAGGTGGCGAACGGCGGGTTCGACCAGTCCAGGGTCTTCGTGAACGGGGTGTGCCAGTGGAGGGCGCGCGCCTGCTCGGCCCAGAAGGCCTCGCGATCCGCCGCGGCGGCCTCGTACAGGTCGGCGTGAGCGTTGGCCTGGGCCGCGAACTCCGCGGACGGCGCGAAGCGGCGGGTCTCGGTGAGGAGGTGATCGATCTGGCTGCTCATGCGGCGCTCCTTTGCGTCGGGCCGTCGTGGCCTCGTCCTGCGATGCGGTCACTCTAGGATCGCTCGTCGTCGTCTACTACCGCCGATAGTGGGTGCGTGGCAACCATCGACTGTCTGTGAACGTGCACCCGTCCGGTGTGCGTAAGATACTTATCGCCCGAACATCGATTCGGCTTCGCGGCCCCGTTGATCCCCCCTGAAGCGCGGTCGCGTGGGCGGCACCCTTCCCCCCAATGGGTGCCGCCCTTCTTCTTTTCCCGGGCGGGGTGCGCCGGTTCCTGCACACCTCGAGTGCGGACGAGGTCCTCCACCGCTGCCCGACGGCCGCCGCGGCGCCCCCGTCGCCGCGCCTAGCGTCTCGGGCATGCCGCATCCGTTCATCGTCGCTCCGCGGGGCCGCACGGCGTCCGCCGAGCCGCGCCCGGTGCCGCCGCATCCCGTCGTCGCGCCGCTGCGGCGCTACCTCGCCGACCCCGAGGTGACCGACGTCTTCGTCAACGGCACGCAGGGGTTGTACGTGGACCGGGGCGCGGGAGCGGAACGGATCCCGGACTGGCGCCTCGACGAGGAGGCCGTCCGCGAGCTCGCCGTCGGGCTGATCGCGCTGGGAGGGCGGCACCTCGACGACGCGACGCCGTGTGCCGACGTCCGGTGGGAGCACGGGGTGCGGGTGCACGCGGTCCTGCCGCCCATCGCCTGCACGGGCGCGACGATCTCGATCCGTCTGCCCGGGACGGGTATGGCCGACCTCGACGAGCTGGGCCGGCGCGGCACCTTCGACGCCGCGACCGGCGCACGCCTCGAGCGGCTCGTCGACGAGCGGGCGAACATCCTCGTGACGGGGGCCACCGGCGCCGGTAAGACGACGCTGCTCGCGGCGCTCCTCGGGCGGGTCCCGGTCTCGGAACGCATCGTCACGATCGAGGACGTCGCGGAGCTGCGCATCGCCCACCCGCACCACGTCCGCCTCGAGGCGCGGCAGGCGAACCTCGAGGGCGTCGGTGCGATCGCTCTCGGGCGTCTGCTGCGCGAGGCGCTGCGGATGCGGCCGGATCGTCTCGTGGTGGGGGAGTGCCGCGGCGAGGAGGTCCGCGAATTGCTGACCGCGCTCAACACGGGGCACGACGGCGGCGCGGGCACCGTCCACGCCAGCGGGATCGCCGACGTGCCCGCGCGCCTCGAAGCGCTCGGCGCCCTCGCCGGCATGGGCGAGCGGGCGCTCGCGCGGCAGACCGCCAGCGCGATCGGCGCGATCGTGCACATCGAACGGGGGCGTGACGGGGTGCGGCGCGTGACGGGGATCGCGCGTCCCGTCGTGCGCGGCGACCGGCTCGGGGTGGAGGACCTCCCGTGAGGCGCCGCAGGAGAGCGGATGCCGCGGCGGCACCCGACGCGGCAGCGGTCGCCGCCGTCGTCCAGCGTCTCGCGGTCCTGCTGCAGGCCGGCATCGCGCCGGGCGCGGCCTGGCGCCACCTGGCCGCGGCGGGGGACGACACCGCCCGCGCGGTCTGCGCCCGCCTCGACGCGGGGGATCCGCCGGCATCCGCTCTCGCCAAACGCGGCGAGGCTTGGCGGCAGATTGGGGTGGCGTGGCACGTGGCGACCGTCGTCGGGGCGCCCCTGGCGGCGAGCCTGCGCGGCCTCGCCGAGGCGCTCCGCGACGCCCATCAGGCGCGCGACGACGTGCGCACGGCGCTCGCCGAGCCGCAGACGACGGCCCGCCTCATCGCGTGGTTGCCCCTCGTCGCGTTGGGGCTGGGCGCGGCGCTCGGGTTCGACCCGTTCACGGCCCTCGCCACGCCGGCGGGCGCCGTGTGTCTCGTGGCCGGAGGGTCGCTGATGCTCCTGACCCACCGGTGGACCCGCGCCCTCGTCGCCCGGGCGCAGCCGGGGGACGACATCCCGGGCCTGGACGCCGAGGTGATCGCGATCGCCCTCTCGGGCGGCGTCTCCATCCCGCGCGCGATCGAGGTCGCGGCGGCGGCGTCGGGCCTCGCGCCGTCGAGCGAGACCGGCGCGGTGCTCGCCCTCTCCCGCTCCGCCGGAGCTCCCGCCGTCGAACTGCTCCGAGCGGATGCCGCGGCCCGCCGTCAGGCGGCACGAACGGAGGGTCGGCTGCGCGCCGCCGCCCTGTCCGGGCGGCTCCTGCTGCCGCTCGGGGTCTGCACCCTCCCCGCGTTCCTGTTGCTCGGCGTCGGGCCGATGCTGCTCTCGGTCCTCACCACGACCCCGCTCACGCTGTGAGCCCCACACGTGCCCACATCCACAACCCACATCGGAGGAGATCATGACATCCCACGACCTGCCCACCTTGACCCGCCGTCGCGCGGCGGAACTGTTCGCCGACGAGACCGGCGCGGCGACTGCCGAGTACGCCATCGCGACGATGGCGGCGGTCGCCTTCGCGGGCCTGCTCGTCATCATCATGCGCTCGGATGAGGTGCGCGGCATCCTCACCGACCTGGTCCGGCGCGCCCTGACCGTCTCATGAGGCGCGACGAGCGGGGATCGGTCGCGGCGGAGTTCGCCGTGACGGTCCCCGCCGTCGTCCTCGTGCTCGTGCTCGCGGTCTCGGCGCTCTCCGTGGGCGGTCGGCAGGTGCGGCTCGAGCACGCAGCCGCGCAGGCGGCCCGCCTGGCCGCTCGGGAGGAGCCCGCCGATCGGGTGGTCGCCGCCGCGCGCGCCCTCGCCTCGGGCGCCGAGGTCGGGACCCGCCGGGACGGCGACCTCGTCTGCGTCGATCTGACCGCGGCACCGGGGGTCCCGCTGCCGCTGCCCGACCTGCGCGCATCGTCGTGCGCCCTGCCCGCGCCGGAGGGGGACTGATGGCAGGATCGGCGACGACCGTCGGCGTCCTGGCGGTCACGGCGACGCTCGCGGTCGGCTTTATCGCGGCCGGAGGGGCGGCGGCGACCGCCGCGCGCGCCGCAGGAGCCGCCGACGCCGCAGCCCTGGCGGCCGCCGACACCGCCTCGGGCCTCGTTCCCGGCGAGCCGTGCGCACGCGCCGCGGACGTCGCCTCGCGCGTGGGCGCGTCGGTCTCCGCGTGTCGCATCGACGGCCTCATCGCCACGATCGAGGTCTCGATCGGTGTCGGCCCCCTGGACGCGCGGGCGCGCGCCCGCGCGGGGCCCCCACCCGGTGCCGGGTGACGCGCCGGACCGCAACCGCTCCCAGCGTGCTCTTGACAACGCGGTGTGTATGGTGTGCAACGAAGAAAGGACCCCACGTGGCACAGGGCAAGAAGCTCGTCATCGTCGAGTCGCCGACGAAGATGCGCTCGATCCAGGGATACCTGGGTGACGGATACGAGGTCATGAGTTCGGTCGGGCACATCCGCGACCTCGCCGACAAGAAGGACATCCCGGCGGATCTGAAGAAGACCTCCGTCGGCAAGTACTCCATCGACATTGAGAACGACTTCACTCCTCTTTATGTGGAGAGCGACCGCGGCAAGAAAACGGTCGCCGAGCTCAAGCGCGCCCTGAAGAACGCCGACGAACTCCTGCTCGCCACCGATGAGGACCGCGAGGGCGAAGCCATTGCGTGGCACCTGCTCGAGACCCTGAAGCCCAAGGTCCCCGTCAAGCGCATGGTCTTCCACGAGATCACGAAGGACGCGATCCAGGCCGCGGTGAAGAACACCCGCGAGCTCGATCACGCCCTCGTCGACGCGCAGGAGACGCGGCGCATCCTCGACCGCCTCTACGGCTGGGACGTCTCGGACGTCACACGCCGCAAGGTCGGTCAGGGCACGAGCGCCGGGCGCGTGCAGTCCGCCGCGACCCGCATGGTCGTCGAGCGCGAGCGCGAGCGCATGGCCTTCGTCTCCGCCTCCTACTGGGATGTCGACTCGACCGCCGTGAAGGGGTCGGACTCGTTCGCGATCCGCCTCGCCCGCCTCGACGGCGCCCCTCTGGCGCGCGGCACGGACTTCGACGACACCGGCGCGCTGAAGAAGGCCGTCGTCGTGCTCAGCGAGGACCAGGCGCGCGAGCTGGCCGCCGCGCTCGAGGCGTCGGGCGCGGCATCCGTCGTCAGCGTCGAGGCCAAGCCCGGCACACGCAGCCCCAAGCCCCCCTTCACGACCTCGACCCTCCAGCAGGAGGCCGGTCGCAAGCTCTCGATGAGCGCCAAGCACGCCATGGGCGTCGCGCAGCGGCTCTACGAGAAGGGGTACATCACCTATATGCGTACCGACTCGACCGCCCTGTCGGCCCAGGCGGTCACCGCGGCGCGCACGCAGGCCGTCGCGTTGTACGGCGACAAGGCCGTGCCCGCAAACCCCCGCAGCTACCGCAACAACGCGAAGAACGCGCAGGAGGCGCACGAGGCGATCCGTCCTTCGGGCGAGCACTTCCGCACGCCCAAGGAGGTCACCTCCGGCCTCGACCGCGACGAGCTGCGCCTCTACGACCTGATCTGGAAGCGCACCGTCGCCAGCCAGATGGCCGACGCCAAGTACGAGACGACGACCGTCACGATCGACGCGGATGCCGCCGGTCGCACCGCGACGTTCACGACATCCGGCACCGTCTACACGTTCAAGGGCTTCCTCGACGCGTACGAGGAGGGCCGCGACGAGAAGCGCCACGACAACGACCGCACCGACGACCAGTCCCTGCCGGCGCTCGCCGTCGGCGACGCACTGCGGCTGACCGACGTCGAGCCGAAGGGGCACGCGACGAGCCCCAAGCCCCGCTACACCGAGGCGTCGCTCGTCAAGGCGCTCGAAGAGCGCGGCATCGGCCGTCCCTCGACCTTCGCGAGCATCATCGACGTCATCCTCGACCGCGGCTACGTGTCCAAGCGCGGCCAGGCCCTCGTCCCCAGCTGGCTCGCGTTCAGCATCGTGCGGCTGCTCGAGGAGCACTTCGCCGATCTCGTCGACTACGACTTCACCGCCGCGCTCGAGGACGACCTCGACGCGATCGCCCGGGGCGAGCAGAACCGCGCCGCCTGGCTGCGCGAGTTCTACTTCGGCTCCGAGGACCACGTCGGCCTCCGCAACATCGTCGACAACCTGGGCGACATCGACGCGCGCGAGATCAACTCCACCAGGATCGGCGACGTCGCGGTCCTCCGCTTCGGCCGCTACGGTCCGTACCTCGAGGTCCCGGGCGACGACCCCGAGACGCCGCGACGCATCAACGTCCCCGACGACCTCGCCCCCGACGAGCTCACGCCCGAGAAGGCGCAGGAGCTCATCGAGGCGCCCGTCGGCGGCGACCGTGTCCTCGGGCAGAACCCCGAGAACGGCCGCGACGTCGTCATCAAGGACGGTCGTTTCGGGCCCTACCTCGAAGAGGCGCTCCCCGAGGAGGAGGCGCCGGCCGAGGAGGCGAAGCCCAAGCGCGGCGCGAAGAAGGCCGTCGCGCCCAAGCCCAAGCGCGCCTCGCTGTTCAAGAGCATGTCGCCCGAGACGATCGACCTCGCGACCGCGCTGAAGCTCCTGTCGCTGCCGCGCGAGGTGGGTGTCGACCCCGAGTCCGGCACCGTCATCACGGCCCAGAACGGTCCGTACGGTCCGTACATCAAGAAGGGCACCGACTCGCGCAGCATCGCGAGCGAGGACATGATCTTCGACATCACGCTCGAGCAGGCCCTCGAGATCTACTCGCAGCCGAAGTACGCCAACCGCGCCGCGACCTCGCTGAAGGAGTTCGAGGCCGACCCGGTCAGTGGCAAGCCGATCCGCATCAAGGACGGCCGTTTCGGGGCCTACGTCACCGACGGCACGACCAACGTGACGATCCCGCGCGGTCAGACGCCCGACGACATCACCTTCGAGGTCGCCGTGCAGATGCTCGCCGACAAGCGGGCCAAGGGGCCAGCGCCCAAGCGCACGACCCGCAAGCCCGCGGCGCGCAAGCCGGCGGCGAAGAAGAAGTGACCTCCGGGCTGTGGATCACCCTCGAGGGGGGTGACGGCTCGGGCAAGACGACGCAGGCGGCCCTGCTGGAGCAGTGGCTCCGCGAGCAGGGTCGCCGGGTCGTGCGCACGCGCGAACCCGGCGGCACCGACGTCGGCGTCCTCATCCGCGACATCGTCCTGCACCACCGGGGCGACATCGCGCCGCGCGCCGAAGCGCTCCTCTACGCCGCCGACCGCGCCCACCACGTCGCGACCCTCGTTCGACCGGCGATCGAGCGCGGCGACGTCGTCCTCCAGGACCGCTACCTCGACAGCTCGGTCGCCTACCAGGGCGCCGGCCGCGTGCTCGACGGCGGGGAGATCCGCGACCTGTCGCTGTGGGCCGCCGAGGGTGCGCTCCCCGACCTCACGGTCCTGCTCGATGTCGATCCGGCGACGGCGCGCGGACGATTGGATGCCGCCGACAAGCCGTTCGACCGACTCGAAGCCGAGAAGGGCGCGTTCCACGAGCGGGTGCGTGCGGCGTTCCTCGCGCTCGCGGAGGCCGATCCGGACCGCTTCCTCGTCGTTGACGCGACACGGGCGATCGACGAGATCGCGGCGGAGATCCGCTCCCGCGTCGCCCCGCACCTGTCCTGAGCGTCGCCGGCACCTCGTAGGCTGAACGGCATGACCGCCTCCACCGACGTGCTCCCGTGGGGCGAGGTCTGGGGTCAGGACGAGGCCGTCGCGCAGTTGCGGGCCGCGGCATCCGACCCCTCTCAGCTGGCGCACGCGTGGCTCATCACGGGGCCGCCGGGATCGGGCCGGTCGACCCTCGCGTACGCGTTCGCGGCGGCGCTCATCGCCGAACCGGGCGACGAGAACGCGATGCGGCAGGTCATGGCGCGGACCCACCCCGACCTCGCGGCCCTCCGCACCGAGGGCGTCATCATCTCGATCAAAGAGGCGCGCTCGCTCGTCGAACGGTCCTACTTCTCGCCGTCGCTCGGGCGCTACCGGGTCATGGTCATGGAGGACGCCGACCGCATGGTGGAGCGGACGAGCAACGTCCTGCTGAAGGCCCTCGAGGAGCCGCCCGAGCAGACCGTCTGGATCCTCTGCGCGCCGAGTGACGCGGACCTGCTCCCCACGATCCGCTCACGCGTGCGCATCCTGCGGCTGCGCGAGCCCGACGTCGCCGACGTGGCCCGGCTCATCGTCCAGCGGACGGGCGTCGACGAGGCCGTGGCGGAGCAGTCGGCCCGGCTCGCGCAGCGCCACATCGGCATGGCGCAGCGGTTGGCGACGGATGCGGCATCCCGTGAGCGTCGCGAGCGCACCCTCCGCGCGGTCCTCCGTGTGCGCGGTGTCGGCGATGCGGTCGAGGTTGCGGCCACGATCGTGCAGTCCGCGACCGACGACGCGAAGGCGCTCACCGCGGAACGCGACGAGAGCGAGCGCGAGGCGCTGTTGCGCACGCTCGGGGTCGCTCCGGGCAGCGCCGTGCCTCCCGCCGTGCGCAGCCAGGTCAGCGCCCTCGAGGACGAGCAGAAGCGGCGCGCGACCCGCAGCCTGCGCGACGGGATCGACCGGGTGCTGACCGACCTCGAGTCGCTCTACCGCGACGCGCTCATGCGGCAGTTCGGCCGCGAGACCGAGCTCATCAACCGCGAGCTCACGCCCGACATCGAGGCGCTCGCGGCGGCGTGGACGCCGCAGCACACCCTCACCGTCCTCGACGCCATCGCGCTCACGCGCACCAACCTGCAGGGCAACGCCGCCCCCGCCCTGGCCCTCGAGAGCATGCTGATCACCGTCGCGACGGGGCGCGCGGCGTGATCCGCGGCGCGCTCCGCCGCGCGGCGGCCGCCGTCCTGGCGGCCGGTCTCGCGGCGGCGATGCTCGCCGGCTGCACCCCGAGGACGCCCGTCGCCCCCGACCGCACGCCGGTGGTCTCCGGCGCCCCCGCCGGCTTCGAGGACTACTACGGCCAGGACGTCGCGTGGGAGCAGTGCACCGGCTTCGACGACGGGGGCTACTTCTGCGGCACGATCACCGCGCCGCGCGACTGGACCGCCCCGGACGCCGGCGACCTCGACCTCGCCGTCATCGTCCGCGTCGCCTCGAACGGCGAGTCGAAGGGGTCGCTGTTCGTCAACCCCGGCGGACCGGGTGCGAGCGGCGTTGACATGGTCCAGCAGTCCGCAGGTTTCGCCGTGGGACCCGAGCTGTTGCAGTCGTACGACGTCGTCGGCTTCGATCCGCGCGGGGTCGGACGCTCCACGGCGGTGCGCTGCCTCGACGCCGCCGCGATGGACCGGTACCTCTTCGACATCCCCGCCGCCCCGCGCGGCACG
This sequence comes from Microbacterium oleivorans, assembly GCF_001644225.1. Taxonomy (GTDB): domain Bacteria; phylum Actinomycetota; class Actinomycetes; order Actinomycetales; family Microbacteriaceae; genus Microbacterium; species Microbacterium gawkjiense. Next base: position 169,535 of record NZ_LSTV01000003.1, read on the forward strand.
CCCGAGCGCGTCGGCGAGCAGCGGCAGTCGGCCGCCGCGTTCGCCCGCGCCTGCGACGCGAACAGCGGCGGCATCCTGCCCTTCATCACCACCGAGAACGCGGCCCGCGACCTCGACCTCATGCGCGCTGTGCTCGGCGACGAGAAGCTCGCCTACCTCGGATACTCGTACGGATCGTTCCTCGGCGCGACGTACGCGAAGCTCTTCCCGCAGAACGTCGGCCGGGTCGTCCTCGACGGCGGACTCGACCCGTCGATCCCGGGCGCGATCGTCGGCGCGCGACAGGCGGCCGGTTTCCAATCCGCGCTCGATGCCTATCTGACCTGGTGCCTCGCCGGCTCGGACTGCCCGTTCGACGGGGCGCAGGACGCGGCGCAGCAGCAGCTCGAGGATGCGCTCGCCGCCGTCGACGCGTCCCCGCTGCCGGCCTCGGACGGGCGGATGCTGGGGGCCGACTCACTCGTGATGGGCATCATCTCGGCGCTCTACAGCGAGGGCAGCTGGATGACCCTCTCCTCGGCGCTCACCGCGGTCCTCGAAGGCGACCCCGACGAGATGTTCGACCTCGTCGACCGCTACTACAACCGCTACGACGGGTCGTACCTCGACAACTCGACGGAGGCGTTCTCGGCGTACAACTGCATGGATTACCCGGCCGACCCCGCCGACGTCGTCGCCGAGGCGGAGGCGCAGGTCGCCGAGGACGCGCCCACCTTCGCGCCGTACTGGAGCTCCGACGTCGACCTCTGCGACGAATGGCCCTACCCGCCCACGGGTACCCGCAACGAGATCACCGCCGACGGGGCGGCGCCGATCCTCGTCATCGGCACCACGAACGACCCCGCGACCCCCTACGAGTGGTCGGCGGCACTGGCCGAGCAGCTGAGCTCCGGCATCCTGATCACGCGGGTGGGGGAGGGGCACACCGGGTTCAACAAGGGGAACGCCTGCGTCGACGAGACCGTCGTGGCGTACGTCGAGGACGGCGAGGTGCCCACCGGCGACGTCCGCTGCGACGCCGGATAGGGGCGCGTTCGCACCATCCCCTCGGACCCTGTAGGATCGATGATCGTGCAACGCGCGAGCGAAGCGCGCCACCTTAGCTCAGACGGCAGAGCGATTCACTCGTAATGAATAGGTCAAGGGTTCGATTCCCTTAGGTGGCTCCAGAACAGAGGACACACGGGTGACACAGGCCCTCGATGCGATTCTCGAGATCTTCTCGTGGGTGGGCTTCGGGGCTGCCGTCGTCTTCGGGATCGCCGCCGTCGTCGTGTGGGCGTCCGACGGCACTTGGCTCCCCGCGGACGCGTACCTCGACGAGGACGGTCGCACCCTGCGGTGGCTCGACGACGCGGGCGAGGTGAACGCCGCCGAGCTGTCCGCTCACGACCGCGATCACCTCCGGGCAGGCGGCACGGCGCGCATCTGGTATCGCCACGGCTGGCGCGACCGCATGCGGTTCACGAGGCGTCCGCCCGTCCTGCGCCTGCTGGTGGGGCTCGCGATCGGCGGCGGTGTCCTGGGCGTCGTCTCGGTGCTCGCCTCGGTGATCGTCTTCTTCCTGCGATCCTGAGATTGTTGTAAAAGCGTATATCTAGATAAGCTAGGTATATGTCCTCCGCATCGACACCCTCGCGCTGGCTGCGCATCGCGCTTCCGCTCGTCCTCGTGGTCATCTGGCTCGCCGGGGGATCCATCGGCGGGCCCTACTTCGGCAAGGTCGAGGAGGTCTCGACGAACGACCAGTCGAGCTTCCTGCCGCAGAGCGCCGAGTCGACGCAGGTGCAGGAGCGCCTCGACGACTTCCTCGGCGGCGACGCGATCCCGGCGCTCGTCGTCTTCGAGGGCACCGGCAGCCTCGACGCCGCCGACCTCGAGGGCGTGCAGACCGTCGCCGACGAGATCGGTGCGCTCGAGGGCGTCCTCGAGGTCTCGCCCGCCATCCCGTCCGAGGACGGCGAGGCGGCGCAGGTGGTGGTCTCCATCGACGCTTCGGCGGAGGTCACCGACATCGTCGGCGAGGTGCGAGAACTCGTCGCGGCGGACGCTCCCGACTCACTGCAGGCGTGGGTCACCGGTCCCGCTGGCTTCACCGCCGACCTCGCGACCGGCTTCACCGGCATCGACGGCCTGCTGCTGCTCGTCGCGCTCGGCGCCGTGTTCGTCATCCTCGTGGTCGTCTACCGGTCGCCGCTGCTGCCGATCCTCGTGCTGCTGACTTCGGTGTTCGCCCTCTGCGTCGCGCTGCTGAGCGTATGGTGGCTCGCGAAGGCGGGGATCGTCGTCCTCAACGGTCAGGTCCAGGGCATCCTCTTCATCCTCGTCATCGGCGCCGCGACCGACTACGCCCTGCTCTACGTCGCGCGCTTCCGGGAGGCGATCGGGGAGGGCCGCCGGAGGTGGGATGCCGCGACCGCCGCCTGGAAGGGGTCGATCGAACCCATCCTCGCCTCGGGCGGCACGGTCATCGCGGGCCTGCTCTGCCTGCTGCTGAGCGACCTCGCGAGCAACCGTGCCCTCGGCCCCATCGCCTCGATCGGCATCGCGTTCGCGATGCTGTCGGCGCTGACCTTCCTGCCCGCGCTCCTCGCGCTCGTCGGGCGCGCGGCGTTCTGGCCGTTCATCCCGAAGACCGGCATGGCGGAGCTCCCCGCCGACTTGACGCAGCCCACCCGCGGCCTGTGGGCGAAGCTCGCACGGTTCGTCGCGCGCCGCGCGCGGGTCGTCTGGATCCTCTCGACGGTCGTGCTGCTGGCGGCATCCGTCGGTGTCACCCAGCTGAAGGCGGACGGCGTCCCGGCCAGCGAACTCGTGCTGGGGGAGTCCCAGGCGCGGGACGGCGGGGTCGTGCTCGCCGAGCACTTCCCGGCGGGGTCGGGCAGCCCGCTCTACGTCATCGTGTCCGAGGGCGACGCCCCCGAGGCGGCCGAGCTCGTCGCCGGTCAGGACGGGGTCGACTCCGTCGGCGTCGTGGCCGACGACACCCCCTCGGGGCAGGCCGCCGTCAGCGTCGAGGGCGGCGAGCTCGTCCTCGCGCCGCAGGGCCCTCCCGGGACGCCGGCCCCCGAGCCGACCGTCGACGGCGGCGACGTCATGCTCGTGGCCACCCTCTCGGACGCGGCGGACTCGCTCGAGGCCGAGCAGACGGTGCGCGACCTGCGAGCCTCCCTCGCCGACGCGTCGTTCGACGGGATCGTCGGCGGCACCACCGCCGTCGACCTCGACACGAACGACACCTCGATCCGCGACCGGACGGTGATCATCCCCGTCATCCTCGTCGTCGTGCTGCTGATCCTCATGCTGCTGCTGCGCTCGGTGCTCGCACCGGTGCTACTGATCCTCAGCGTCATCGTGTCGTTCGCGGCGGCGTTGGGGGTGAGCGCGCTCGTCTTCAACGACGTGTTCGGGTTCCCGGGCGGGGATCCCGCCGTCCCGCTCTACGGCTTCGTCTTCCTCGTCGCCCTCGGCATCGACTACAACATCTTCCTCATGTCGCGGGTGCGCGAGGAGTCGCTGGCGCACGGGACGCGCCGCGGCATCCTCCGCGGGCTCGTCGCGACGGGCGGGGTGATCACCTCGGCGGGCCTCGTGCTGGCGGCGACGTTCGCGGCGCTCGGCGTGATCCAGATCCTCTTCCTCGTCCAGCTCGCCTTCATCGTCGCCTTCGGCGTGCTGCTCGACACGTTCATCGTGCGCTCGCTGCTCGTGCCGGCCCTCGCGTACGACATCGGCCGGAAGATCTGGTGGCCCTCGAAGCTGTCCCGTGTCGATGCGGAGGATGCGCCTGCGGACGCCGCGCCGGAGGAGATGACGCGCGCCGAGTACCGCCGCACGCTCGACGCGTGAGGGGCGCCGTCAGTCGACCGAGCGGCGGCGGGCGACGAGCGCGGCCACGAGGCGCCATCCCACCAGCAGCAGGAGCAGGACGGATGCCGCGACGATGACGAAGGCGACCTGCACGCCCTGACCGGAGAGGGCGCGCAGCATCATGCCGCCCGCGACGGTGACCGCCCACACCGGGATGCCGGTGCGCACCACCGCGAGCGGGGCGCGCCAGGCGAGGGCCACCAGCCAGCCGGCCACGAGGGCGGCGACGAAGGGCCCCGCCGTCGTCGCGAGACCCGCGAACGGCGCCTCGGAATGGCTGGCCCGTCCGATCGCGGCGAAGACCGTGACCAGCACGACGTCGAGGCCGAGGGCGGCGAGGATGCCTGCGGTCGAGCGGCGGTCGCGGACGGGGACGGTCATGGCGCCAGCGTAGCCGCGCCGCCCGCGACACGGAGATGACCGCCGGCCCCGCGCCGTCGTACCCTCGTCACATGACCCGAGCGCTGTTCATCGTCGATGTGCAGAACGATTTCACCGAGGGCGGGGCCCTGGGCGTCGACGGAGGGGATGCGGTCGCCGCAGCGATCACGTCACACCTGAGAGCCCACGCCGCCGACTACGACCTCATCGTCGCCTCGCGCGACTGGCACGACGGCGACGGCGACAACGGCGGGCACTTCGCCGCCGAGCCCGACTTCGTCGACTCGTGGCCCGTGCACTGCGTCGCGGGCACCCCGGGCGCGGACTACGACCCCGGCCTCGACACGAGCACGGTCACGCACCACGTCAAGAAGGGGCAGGGCCAGCCCGCCTACTCGCTGTTCGAAGGGGTGACGGATGCCGGTGAGACGGTCGCCGACCTCTTGACGGCGCACGGCGTGGTCGACGTCGACGTCACCGGGATCGCCACGGATCACTGCGTGCGGGCATCCGCCCTCGACGCGATCGCGCACGGGCGACGGGTGCGCATCCTCACCGACCTCATCGCCGGCGTCGCGCCCGCCCCCAGCGAAGCCGCGCTCGCCGAACTCGCGCACGCCGGTGCCGAGCTCGCCTCGTCGACGGGCAACCGGGACGAGAGCGGCCGGTGAGCCGTCAGGCGCCCGCGGGCTGGTACCCCGACCCGGGCGAGCCGGATCAGCTGCGATGGTGGGACGGCACGGAGTGGGCGACCGACACGGTCGCCCCCCGCACACCGGTCGCGGTCGACGACCCGGAACCCGCCGCTGCCCCGGCGCCCGCCCCCACGTCTTCTCTCAACCCCGCCCCGGCGCCCACTCCCGCCCCGGCACCCGGCGCCGCGCGCGCCGGCACCGTCTGGATCTGGGCGGCGATCGCGGCATCCGTGCTGCCGCTCTACACGGGGGCGTTCCTCGACGGGGAGGCGGTCGCGCGGCTGTTCGGTGAGGCGTCCGCCGCGCTGACGCCGGCGGGGTGGATCGTCGCCGGCCTCAGCCTGCTGGTCGTCGTCGACCTCGTGCTCGTCGCCCTCGCGGTGCTGTTCGCGCGCCTCGACCATCGCGCGCTGCGGCGTCGCGGCATCCCGTCGCCCTTCGGCTGGGGATGGGCCGCGCTCGCCTTCGTCGCCACCCTGGGCGTCTACGTCGCGGGTCGCACGTTCGTCGTGCACCGCGAGACGGGCCGCGGGCTCGCGCCGTTCTGGGGCTGGCTGATCGCGACCGCCGTCGGCCTGGTCGTCTTCGCCGTCTGGATCACCCTGTTCTCGGACGCGGCGTGGGAGGCGGTCACCACCGCACGGTGACGCTCAGCGAGCGGGCGTGTTCCCTTTCGATCGATTGTGCGACGCCACATTCGGAGCTTTCTCACGCCGCTCGATCAGGCGAATCAAGCTGTCGGCGCTATCGAGCTCCACCGAGCGAAGCGCGGCGTCCAGCACCTCATCGTCAATGTGAACCGGTCGCCGGAACGGAGCAGTCCCATATCCCGTGAACTCTGAAAGGAGGCGCCGCGCAGTCGCAAGGTCGAGGAACACGGCCACGGCTTCGATGAGTTCTTCGCGAGCGAGAGCGCTCTCAGCGGATACGGCCAGCCGTCTCGACCGAAGACGCCGCAACTGGCTGTATCGCCTTAGAGATCCAAAAGACCTCCTGAGTGTCTCTGCGTCGGCGTTCGCCGCGAGCGCTTTTCTGTCTTCGTGGGTGATCTGAGGCTCTGAGTCGAGCTCATCGCCCCACCACATTCTTCGCGCGATCGTGTCGTGGACTGCTTCCATGCTCCCCGAGATCTCATCACGCACGAGCCTGGCAGCCGCACGCATCAGTTCGGCCTGCATCAGGCGACTCCTCCGCGACTCCACCAGTGTGAAGATCGACTGTGCGAGCACTGCGACTAGCGCTGCGAGCGCTACGGCGGATCCTTCGTCCACGCTTGCCTACTCTCCGTCCGCGTCCGAACGTCGGGCGCCTCCTTCACGGTAGCGCGACGACTGGCCGAACGTCGCGAGGCGGCTGCCTGACCCGACGCCGTCACACATCGTCGGCGGGGTGTCAACCGGCATCCGCTCGGTCCGCGCCCCGGGAAGACTCGCGTCATGCCCCCTCACGATGACGCCGCTCCCGGTCAGGATCTGCGCAGCTACGCGCCGATCGGTGACGGCCGCACGGTCGCGCTGATCGGGCTGCGCGGTCAGATCGATTGGATGCCGCTGCCCGGCATCGACGACCTGCCGATCTTCGGGCGACTGCTCGACGACGACGCCGGCGGGTGCATCGAGCTCGAACCGGTGGAGGAGTACGACGTCCGCCGCCGCTACCTGCCGCGGACCAACGTCCTCGTGACGACCTTCCGTACCGCGTCGGGCACGGCGACCGTGACCGACGCGCTCGTGACGGGTGTCGCAGGGCGGCTGCCGTGGGCGGAGCTCGCCCGCCGCGTCGACGGGGTGGAGGGCGAGGTGGCGTTCCGCTGGCGCGTCCAGCCCGGCACGTCGCTGAAGACCGCCGCACCCTGGCACGACCGGGCGAACGGCCGCAGCATCCTGCGCTCGGGACTCACGACGATCGGCGTGACGGGGCGCGACCACGGGCCGGAACCCGCGGCATCCGCCGACGGCATCGCGACGGGACTCGCGGGCGGCTTCACGGCCACGAAGGGCAGCCGGCACCTGCTCATCGTCGTCGGCACGCACGACGAGCCGATCCACTTCCCGGAACCCGACAACGTCGACCGCGGGATCGACCGCACCATCGAGGCCTGGCGCGCCTGGTCGCGGGAGTTCTCGTACGACGGTCCGTGGGCGACCGACGTGCAGCGGAGCGCGCTCATGCTCAAGCTCCTCATCCACAGCCCGACCGGTGCGATCGCGGCGGCCGCGACGACCTCGCTCCCCGAGAACCTCGCCGGAGGCAAGAACTGGGATTACCGCCTCGCCTGGGTGCGCGACCTCGCGTACACGCTCGACGCCCTCGTCGGGTTCGGGCTGCGCGAAGAGACGCACGCCGCCATCTCGTGGCTGCTGCGGACGATCCGCCGGCACGGGCCGGAGCTGCACGTCATGTACACCCTCGACGGCGAGCTCGACGGCCACGTCACCGAGTACGACGTGCCCGGGTGGCGCGGGATCGGCCCCGTCGTGACCGGCAACCCCGCCCGCGAGCAGGTGCAGCTGGGCGTCTACGGCGACCTGTTCGCGATCTGCCGGGCCTACGTCGAGGCGGGGAACGCCCTCGACGTCGAGACCGGACGCATGCTGTCGATGTACGCCGACAAGGTGTGCGATTCGTGGCGGAACCCCGACTCGGGCATGTGGGAGCTGCCCGAGGAGCGGCACTACGTCTCGTCGAAGATGGGATGCTGGCAGGCGCTCAACGACGCAGTGCGGCTCGCCGAGCTCGAGCAGATCCCGGGCAGCAGCGAGCGGTGGGCGGCCGAGGCGGAGCTCGTGCGCGACTGGGTCGACGAGCACGGCTGGTCGGAGTCCCGCGGCGCGTACGTCATGGCCCAGGGCAGCCGCGACCTCGACGCCTCCGTCCTGCTGCATTCGCTGAGCGGCTTCGACCGCGGTGAGCGGATGTCGCGCACGATCGATGCGCTCTCGGGAGAACTCGGCGAGGGGTCGCACCTCTTCCGCTACACGGGCATGCGCGAGGAGGAGGCGACCTTCGTCGCCTGCGGCTTCTGGCGCGCCGCCGCGCTCGTGTGCGTCGGCCGCCACGACGAGGGCATCGCCGCGATGAACGAGCTCGTCGCCTCGGGCAATGACGTCGGCATGTTCGCCGAGATGATCGACCCCGACGACGGCGCGTTCCTCGGCAACCTGCCGCAGGCGCTCAGCCACCTGGCGCTCATCCGTGCAGCCCTGACGATCCGCGAGCTGGTCGGCGACGACGCCGACGGCCGCTGACGACCACCACGACCACCATGAAGAAGAAGGAGAGCACGATGGCACGCGACCAGTACACGTTCACGAACCCGGTGGAGCTCTACGCGCACATCGAACCGCGCAAGAGTCACCAGGAGGAGCCCGGCCTCGACGCCGACCTCGCTCCCCAGGCCGACCTCGGCGAGGACACCTATCGCGGGACGGGCCGGTTGACGGGGCGGAAGGCCCTCATCACCGGTGGTGACTCCGGCATCGGCGCCGCGACGGCGATCGCCTTCGCCCGTGAAGGGGCCGATGTCGCCCTGTCCTACCTGCCGGAAGAGGAGGAGGATGCGCAGCGGATCGCCGGCATCCTGCGTGAGGCCGGAGCCAACGTCCTCACCCTGCCGGGCGACCTGAAGGACAAGGACTACTGCGTCGGCCTCGTCGCGCAGGCGGTCGAGGGCCTCGGCGGCCTCGACATCCTGGTCAACAACGGCGGCAAGCAGATCTACAGCGAGGACATCACCGAGCTTCCCGACGAGCAGTTCGACCACACGTTCACGACCAACGTCGACGCGATGTTCTGGATCACCAAGGCGGCGGTTCCCCACCTCCCCGCGGGATCGACCATCATCAACACGACCTCGATCCAGGCGTACTCGCCGTCCGAGACCCTCGTGGACTACGCCTCGACCAAGGCGACGATCAACGCCTTCACCAAGGCGCTCGCCCAGCAGCTGGCCCCCAAGGGCATCCGCGTCAACGCGGTCGCTCCGGGACCGGTCTGGACGCCGCTGCAGGTGACCGACGGGCAGCCGCCCGAGAAGCTCGAGCAGTTCGGCGAGGACACCCCGCTCGGTCGCATGGGGCAGCCCGCCGAGCTCGCCCCGGCGTACGTGTTCCTCGCCTCGCCGGAGTCGAGCTATGTCCTCGGCGAGACGCTCAACGTCAACGGCGGGATGCCAACCCCCTGACAATCGCATGACGAAGGCCCCGTCGCATCGCGCGGCGGGGCCTTTGTCATGCCGCGTCAGGCGTCGACGAGCTCCTTCTCCGCCGTCGCGGCCCGCTTCCGGGCGACGACCTTGCTGCGGATCGAGAACACCAGCACGGCAGCCAGCAGCGCGTACAGCGTGATCGAGATGGGGCCGTGGACGAGGACGGTGAAGTCGCCGTTGGCGCTCATCGCGGCATCCCGCAGGCTCGTCTCGGCGAGAGGTCCCAGGACCATGCCGATGATGAGCGGCGCGAGCGGGAAGTCGAGCGCCCGCAGGAGGAAGCCAAGGATGCCGATGCCGAGCAGCATCACGAGGTCGAACGTCGAGCCCGACGTGGCGTAGATCCCGAGTCCGCAGAAGACTGTGATGCCCGCGTACAGGTACGGACGGGGGATCAGCAGGAGCTTCGCCCAGAGCATCGCGAACGGCAGGTTCAGGATGAGCAGCACGACCATGGCGATGAAGAAGCTCGCCAGCAGGGCCCAGACGAGGTCGGGCGCACGGTCGAACAGGAGGGGCCCCGGCTGCAGACCGTACTGGCGGAAGGCGGCGAGCATGATCGCGGCGGTCGCCGAGATCGGCAGGCCGAGCGCCAGGAGGGCGCCCATCGCCATCCCGGTGGTCGAGTTTCCGGCGGCCTCGGGGGCGGCGAGTCCGCGGATCGCACCCTTGCCGAACATCGGGTTCTTCCGCCGCTTGTCCAGGCGCTTCTCGAGGCCGTAGGCGAGGAAGGTCGGGATCTCGGATCCGCCCGCGGGCACGACGCCGAACGGCAGGCCGATCGCGGTGCCGCGCAGCCACGCCGGCGCCGCCTCCTTCAGCTCGCGACGGCTGAGCCACGGGCGGCCCGTGGGCTTGATGAGCGCCTTGTCGGTCATGTGCCGCTCGAGGCATGCGACGTAGATCACCTCGCCGAGGGCGAGGATCGCGACGGTGACGGTCACGAGCGAGATGCCGTCGAACAGGTTGGGGGAGTCCATCGTGAACCGCGGCGCACCCGAGACGCCGTCCACGCCGATGACGGCGATGCCGAGGCCGATGAACAGCGACGTCAGACCCTTGATCGCGCTGTCGGCGACGACGGACGAGGTCGCGGCGAACGCGAACACGGCGAGGGCGAAGAACTCGGCCGGACCGAACCGGCTCGAGAAATCGGCGAGGGCGGGGGCGACGAAGACGACGACGATCGAGGCGACCATGCCGCCGATGAAGGCGCCGATCGCCGCGGTGGCGAGGGCCTGCGCGGCGCGGCCGTTCAGCGCCATCTTGTGGCCCTCGAAGGTGGAGGCGATGGCGGATGCTTGGCCCGGCGTGTTCATCAGGATGCCCATCGTCGAATCGCCGAAGAGGCCGCCGAAGTAGACGCCCGCGAACATGATGAACGCCGCCGTCGGGTCGAGGGAGAAGGTGATCGGCAGCAGCAGGGCGACCGCCATCGACGAGCCGAGCCCGGGGAGGACGCCGACCGCGGTGCCCAGGAGGCATCCGATGAGCACCCAGAGCAGGTTCGCGGGGGTGAGGGCGCCGGCGAAGCCTTCGCCGAGGAGTGTCAGGACGTCCATGTCAGAAACCTCCGAGGATGCCGGACGGGAGGGGCATCCCGAGGGCCATGTCGAAACCGATGTAGGCGAGGGAGCTCAGCGTGAGCCCGACGATCAGGCTCTGCACCGGCCGGGTCGCCCCGAACGCCCGCGCGATGCACCAGAAGAGCAGGCCGGCTGCGAGGATCCAGCCGAGGATCTCGAGGAGGAAGGCGAAGGCCAGGAACGACAGCACGACCCATGCGAACGAGCGGAGGTCGACCCGCACGGGGCGCGGCGGCTCCTCACCGGCGCGCTCGGCCTCGAGTTCGGCGGTCAGCGCGTCGGGGGTGGCGCGGATCTCGCGGATCGCGCCGACGGCGAGGACCGCGGCGAAGGCGTAGAGCCCCGCCGCGATGATGCCGGGGAAGAACTGCGGCCCCGGGAAGGCCGCGCCTTCGGGGACGCGCATCGTGACGATGCCGACGACGAGGTACGTCGCGAACCCCACGAGGATGAGGGGCATCGTGAGGCCCTTGAGCAGGGCGGCGAGTCCGGGGCCCGAGACCAGGCGGAGGCGCTCGCCGACGACGGCGGACGCCGATGTGGGGTTGGCGGGGAAGCTCACAGACCCATCTCCTCGTACAGTTCGCGGATGCGGACCTCTTCGTCCCGAAGGAACGCGTCGAGGTCGTCGCCGGTGATGATGCGTTCGGTCCAGTGGTAACGCTCCATGGCGTCGGCCCATTCGGGGGTCGCGACGCTGTCGAGCACGAGCTCGGTGAGCGCGTCGCGCTCGTCGTCGTCGAGCCCCGTCGGGGCCGAGAGCGACCGCCAGTTGGTGAGGGTCACGTCGTGGCCCTGCTCGACGGCCGTCGGGATGTCGATGCCCTCAATCGGCTCATTCGCCACGAGTGCGAGCGCGCGCAGGCGGCCGGCCTCGATCTGGTCGATGTTGTCGGGATAGCCGCCCGCCGCCGCCTTCGCGGTGCCGTTGAGGAGGGCCTGGATGGCCTCGCCGCCGCCGTCGGACGAGATGTAGGTCGTGTCGACCGGATCGATCCCCGCCGACAGCGCCAGGTCGGTCACGACCAGCTGGTCGAACGAGCCGCCGCCGGTCCAGGGGAGCGCCTTCGGGTCGTCCTTCCACGCCTGGACGAGGTCGTCGAGGGTCTCGTAGGGCGAGTCGGCCGGGACCACGATGACGTCGTACTCCTCGACCACGACGGCCAGCGGGGTGACGTCGTCGAGGGTCGCGGCCGAGTCGAACTGGATCGTGGCGGCCAGCAGTCCCGTGCCGCCCACGAGCATGTTGTTGGGCTGACCCTCGAGCACCGACACGTTGCCGAGGGCGATCGTGCCGCCCGCGCCGGGCATGTTCACGACCTGCACGTTGTTCACGAGGCCGTTCGCCTTCTGCGCCTGCTGCAGCTCGCGAGCGACGCCGTCCCAGCCGCCGCCCGCGGCAGCGGGGGCGACGATCGTCATGGACGCGCCGACCTCGTTGCCGGTCGATGCGGAGACGACCGATCCGGTGGCCGCCGTGCCGATGGCGGCGGCGGCGATCACGCCGCCGATGATCTTGCCCACCACGCTCCGGGTGCGCCGCGGCGGCGCAGGGTTGTCTGTGAGCGCAGGGGTGTCTGTCTGGGTCATCGTTGCTCCCTCCGCGCGGACATCGTCGTCTCCGCGCGATCGAAATAGGATGACAGCGCGCGGCGACGGGCCGGCATCCGCCGTCGGTTGTTCTCTTAAACGCTCACGCGTCGCGCGACGGACGAGGAGTGGTGCACGATGGCGTCTCCGCTGCGGCCCCGCGCGGTGCGGTTGCTGCTGCTCGTGCTGCCCTCGGTCGTGACCCTCGCGGCGCTGTCGGCGACCGTCGCGGTCGCGATGGACGTGCAGGAGCGGACGATCCGAGAGGCGACGGCCGAGCGCGTCATGGGGGTCGCGGAGAGCATCGCCGACCTCGGGGAGGTCCGGGCGACGCTGTCGGCCGTGACGGATGCCGGGACGCCGGCCGACCTCGCCGACGCCACCGACCTCGCCTCGGCGACGGCGGCGCTGCAGCCGCTCGCCGAGCTCGTCGCGGCAACCGCGGGGGTGTACTACGTCGTCATCACCGACGACGAGGGCGTCCGCATCACGCACCCGTCCGCGTCGGAGCGCGGCGTGCAGGTCGAGACGACGAACGCCGCCGTGCTGGCGGGCGAGACGTTCCTCGGCACCGAGCGCGGCGCCTCGGGCCCGTCGCTGCGGGCGAAGGTGCCGGTGCGCGCCGACGACGGCGGGATCGTCGGGATGGTCGCGGTGGGCGTGCTCGAGTCGAGCATCGCGGACGACCGCGACCACGCGCTCGCCGGCCTCCTGCCGTGGGGGATCGGGGCGCTCATCGTCGCGACGCTCGCGGGTTCGGCGCTGACGGCGGCGGTCGAGCGCCGGTTCCGACGAGCGGATGCCGTCGCCGCCGAGAACGCGCAGATGACACGCACGACAGCCGCCCTCCGCGAGCAGTCGCACGAGTTCCGCACGCGGCTGCACGTCATCCACGGGCTGGTGTCGCGCGGTGACGAGGCGGCGGCGCTCGGCTACATCGAGGACGTCGTCCCGATGCGCGCGCACGAGGACGGCGCGACCGACGCGGAGCCGATCGCCGAGGCGACGATGCACGCCGTGCGCGCCGAACTGCTCGACCTCGGCGCCCAGGCCGAGTTCGACCTAACGCTGGCGGAGGACCTCGACGAGGGTGCCGTCTCGGTCGTGGCGAACCTCTGCCGCAACGCGGGCGAAGCCGGTGCCACCCGGGTGCGGTGCGTGCTGCGCGACGACGGCGGGCGCCTGCGGGGCGCCGTCGAGGACGACGGTCCCGGGGTCGATCCGCGCGTCGCGGGCCGGATCTTCGGGCAGGGCTTCTCGACGAAGCTCGACACCACCGGCTTCGGCCGCGGGTACGGGCTCGACCTCGTCCGGCGCACGGTGACCTCGCGCGGCGGCACGATCGAGGTCGGCCCGTCGGCGCTCGGTGGCGCGCGGTTCGCGTTCGAGATGGAGCGGGTGTGACCGCGCCGGCGATCCGGGTGCTGGTCGTCGACGACGACCAGGGTGCGCGTGCGCTGCACTGCCGGTTCGTCGACGCCGTGCCCGGGTTCACGGTCGCCGGCGCCGCGGGCACGGGACGCGACGCCCTCGCGCAGAGCGCGGCGGGCGTCGACCTCGTGCTGCTCGACATGCGGCTCCCCGACATCAGCGGCGTCGAGGTGCTGCACCGGCTGCGGACCGTCGGCGAGGTCGAGCCGGACGTCCTCGTGATCAGCTCGTCGCACGACCAGACGACGGTGCGGCAGGCGCTCGCCGCGCGCGTGGTCGGCTACCTCGTGAAGCCGTTCACCGAGGCCGCCCTCCGCGAGCGGCTGGAGCGGTACCGCGAGGAGCGACAGGCCCGGTCGGATGCCGGGCGTGACCGCCCGCTCGCCCAGGGCGAGATCGACCGGCTGCTGGCGACCGGCGGCATCCGGACCATCACCGCCCCCTCCAGCGGGTCGCGCCCGCTGCCGAAGGGCCTCGCCGCCCCCACGCTGGCACGGGTGCTCGAGGCGCTGGACCCCGTCGCGGGCCGCTCGGTCCTCGAGGTCGCGAGCGCGTGCGATCTGTCGCGCGCGACGGCGCACCGGTACCTGACCCACCTCGCCGACTCCGGCGCGATCGCGGTGTCGCACCGCTACGGCCGGCGCGGCCGCCCCGAGGTGCTCTACCGGATCGCGCCGGTCTGACGCGGGCTCAGCCGGTGACGCACGCTCAGCCGGGGAACGCCGCCTCGTAGATCGCCTCGAGCTCGGGCGAGTCGACGTTGCTGAAGCCGCACGTCGCGATGACGCCGTCGGTGGCGGCGATGAGGTAGGCGGTGCCGTCCTCGAAGACGATCGGGGCGCCGTCGACCACCGTGTCCTCGCCCTGCGCGACCTCGACCGTGTCGCCGACGTCGCCGGTGAAGCGCTTGTCGACCGAGAGCGTCACGACGCCGTCCGCGATCGAGGTGACGGTCGCGCGGAACGCGTCCTCGGCCTGCCCGATGATGTCGGGCGTGATCTGCGCGCACGAGGCGTTAAGGCCGCCGTCGGGGGCGAGTTCGAGGCGGGTCGGCGGCGCCGCGGGTGCCAGCGCCATCGGCAGCAGGAACGCAGCGGCGGCGGCCGCGACGACGATGCCGCCGCCGGCGAGCAGCCAGCCGCGGCGGGGAGCGCGGGCGCCGACGGGCGCGGGGTCGGTGCGGGTCATGCTGTCCTCCGTCAGTCGGGTGAGTTCGTCGCCGCGCAGGGGCGCGAGCGACGCGGAGGGGTCGGCGCGGCGGATGAGTCGCCGCAGGTCGTCCTGCTCGTGGTCCGTCATCGTCCGCTCCTCTCCTTCACTTCGACATGTCCGGGAGATGCCGTTTCCTTACGCCACGCATCGGCGAACCTCTTCCGGGCCCGGTGCAGCCGGACGGTGGCGGCGTTGGCGGTGAGGCCGAGGACGACCGCGATCTCGCGCGGCTCGAGCTGCTCCCACGACCAGAGGCGGAGCACCTCGGCATCCGCCGGTCGCAGCGACGCCAGCACGCGCCGCACCGCGTCGTCGGTGCCGTCGTCGCTGTTGGCGGTCGTCTCGGGGGGAGGGTCGAGGGTGCGGATGCGGCCGGCCAAGCGTTCGCGCCGCCGCGCCGCCCGCTCGGTGTTGGCGAGCTGCAGTCGCGCGACCCCGATGGCCCACGCGATGTGCTCGGCGGGGATGTCGTCGAGGCGCCGCCACAGGGCGAGCAGCGTCTCGGAGACGACGTCGTCGACGTCGGCGGCGTGCGCGCGCCGGGCGAGGTAGCGCCGCACGGGCTCGATGACGTCGCGGGCGATCTCCTCGAAGCGCCGGCGACGGTCTGCGTGCGACATGGCCCCCATGCTCCTGCATGTCCGGCAGGGCGGCCGTTCTTACGCAGTCGTGTCGTCGGCTCCGGTGTCGTGCCGCGCAGGGATCTCGAGCAGATGCAGGAAGTCCTCGAACAGCCCCTCCATGTCGACGGCGTCCGGGTCGAGCAGCCACTGCAGCTGCAGGCCGTCCATCATGGCGGTGACGAGCTGGCCGACTCGCTTCGGGTCGAGGTCGGTGCGCAGCTCGCCCTGGTCCTGCAGCCGGGAGAACGACTCGTCGTCCTGGTGACGGATCGCGCGGTACCGCTCGCGGAACGACTCGTGGGCGGGATGCTGCGGGTCGGTCGCCTCGGCCGAGAGCACGACGTGGAGCGCGACGAGCCCGGGGGAGCGAGTGTTGCGGGCGACCTGCTCGCGCATCGTGTCGACGAAGCTGACGCCCGCCGCCTCGGACTCCTCGCGGCGCTGGCGGTCGATCTCGTCGCGCTCGGCGATCGTGGCGGCGAGAAGGCCCACCTTCGACCCGAAGTGGTGGAGGAGCCCGGCATCCGAGATCCCCACGCGGCGGGCGATCTCGCGCAGCGACGTCCCGCGGTACCCCTGCTCGCCGAACACCTCGACAGCGGTCTCGAGGATCGTCGATCGTCGCTTGTCCCCGCGTACCCGGCGCAGGTCGGGTCGTTCGGGCTGGTCGGTGGGGGTCTCTTCGGCTGCGTTGCTCATGGCCTGCTCTCTTGCGAGGTCGGTTGCCGCCAGTCTATACTCAACAAACTAAGCGAGCAGTTGCTAAGTTAGTTTTCCGACCAGCTGCCGCTGCGTCCAGACTCGATGAGGAGGATCCCGTGAAGATGCGCAACAAGGCACTCGCGTTCGGAGCGATCGGCGTGGTGGGCATGCTTGCCCTGGCCGGCTGCGGCCGGGCGGACGACGCCGGACAGAACGGCGGAGGTGGCGAGGCGGCGACGGTCGACGACGCGCCCGCGAAGGGCGAGATCGAGATCTGGGCGATGGGCGAGGAGGGGGAGAACCTCGGCGACTTCGCGGACGCCTTCGTCGAGGAGAATCCCGACGCGAGCGTGACGGTCACCTCGATCCCGTGGGCCGACGTCATGACCAAGTACCAGACCGCGGTCGCCGCGGGCACCGTCCCCGACGCGATCATGATCGGCTCGTCGCTGCTGCCCTCCATGGTCGCCGCCGGCGGCCTGGCGAAGGTCCCCGACGACCTCGTCGACGAGGACTCGTTCAACGAGACGGCGCTCGAGTCGACCGAGGTGGAGGGCACCTCCTACGCCGTGCCGTGGTACGTCGAGACCCGCGTCATGTACTACCGCACCGACCTCGCCGAGAAGGCGGGCGTCGAGGCGCCGAAGACATGGGACGACCTGACCGCCTTCGCGACGGCGATGAAGGAGAACGGGTCGGACTACGGCATCCAGTTGCCGATGGGCGACGCCGAGGACTCGACGCAGGTCATCCTGCCGTTCTACGCGCAGGCCGGCGGCGAGGTGCTGAACGACGACGGCACCGCCTATGCGTGGGACGAGGCTGCCCTCACCGACGCGCTCGAGTACTACGCCTCGTTCTTCACCGAAGGTCTCGCGCCCATGTCCGGTTATGGCGACGAGCAGACGGCCGCGTTCGCGAGCGGCTCGAACCCTGCGTTCATCTCCGGCCCGTGGATGGTCGGCGTACTGGGCGACCAGGAGTCGCCGGAGTGGGTCGACGAGAACGTCGGCACCGCGCCGGTGCCGGCCGGCGCCGACAACAACGACTCGTACCTCGGCGGCGGGCACCTCGGTGTGTTCGAGGACGCGGAGAACGCCGACGGTGCGTGGAAGCTCATCCAGTGGCTCTCCGAGCCCGAGACGCAGCAGCAGTGGTTCGAGACGGTCAACGCCCTCCCGGCGGTGACCTCAGCGCTCGACGCCGAGCCGTTCACCTCCGACCCGCGCCTGTCGGTCCTGAACGAGCAGCTCGAGGACACCGTGGCTCCGCCGTCGGTGCCGAGCTGGAACGAGATGTCGGCGTTCATCGAGACCGAGGCCGAGAAGGTCGCCAACGGCAGCAGCGCGGCGGATGCGGCATCCGCCATCATCGCCAAGGCCGAGTCGCTCGGCACGGGCTGGTAACCATCGTGGCGCTCGTCTCGACGAGCGCGGCTGGGCGGCGAGGAGGCTTCGCCGCCCAGCGGCGCCGCACCGCTGTGGTGGCGTGGCTGTTCGCCCTGCCGTTCCTCGTCATCTTCGCTGTCTTCATGCTCGGCCCGCTGCTGGGCTCGTTCGCGATGTCGTTCACCGATCTCGGCGTGCGGGACCTGCGCTCGCCGTTCTCGGTCAACGTGATCGGGTTCGACAACTTCGTCGCGCTGTTCCAGGACGAACTGTTCGTGAAGTCGATCGTCAACACCTTCTATTTCGTCGGTGTCGGCATCCCTCTCACGATGGCGCTCGGACTGCTGCTGGCGGTCGCGCTGAACTCGGGCATCGAGAAGTTCCGCAGCGTCTTCCGGGTGGGCTTCTACACGCCGGTCGTGACATCGATCGTCGCGGTCGCCGTCGTGTGGAAGTTCATCCTGCAGGACTCAGGGCTGCTCAACACGGTGCTGTCCTGGGTCGGGATCAACGGCCCGGATTGGCTGAACGACCCGGTCTGGGCGATGCCGTCGATCATCGTGATGGGCGCCTGGCGCAACATGGGCACGCTCATGATCATCTTCCTGGCGGGTCTGCAGGCGATCCCGCGGGACGTCTACGAGGCCGCCGAGGTCGACGGCGCGAGCGCCTGGCGTCGTTTCACGAGCATGACGCTGCCGCTTATGCGGCCGACGCTGCTGCTCGGCGCGGTCCTCCTGTCGGTGGGCTTCCTGCAGGTCTTCGAGGAGCCCTTCGTGATGACCCAGGGCGGTCCGCTGAACTCGACCCTCACCATCAGCTACTACGTCTACAACCAGTTCGGATACGGCGACTACTCGCTCGCGTCCGCGGCGGCCTACGTGCTGTTCGCGTTCATCGCAGCGCTGTCGGCTGTGCAGTTCCGACTGCTGCGATCGAAGGACAACTGACATGGCGATCACGACGGTGACCGAGCCCGAGAAAGCCGCGGTGACGACGGATGCCGCGCCCCGCCGGCGTCGACGGCCGATCGGCTGGTCGCGCGGCGTCACCTACCTCGCGCTCACGATCGGGCTGATCCTGACCCTCGCGCCGTTCATGTGGATGCTGCTCGGCAGCTTCAAGACGCAGGGCGAGTTGCTGCAGCGGCCCATCACGTGGTGGCCCGAGCAGGCGACGCTCGACAACTACTCGCAGTGGCTGACGCAGCTGGACTACGGGCAGTTCTTCCTGAACTCGGTGGTCGTGGCGCTCGTCGTCGTGGTCGGCAACATCGTGTTCTGCTCGATGGTCGCCTATGCGCTCGCGAAGCTGGAGTTCCCCGGCAAGAAGGTGCTGTTCGGCCTCGTGCTGCTGACCTTGATGGTCCCGGGTGTCGTGACGCTCGTGCCGATGTTCGTCCTTGTCGCGAACATGGGCCTCGTCAACACGTATCCGGCGCTCATCCTGCCGTTCCTGGCGGGACCGCTCGGCGTGTTCCTCATGCGGCAGTTCATCATGGGTGTGCCGGACGCGCTGATCGAGGCGGCACGCATCGACGGGGCGGGGGAGTGGCGCATCTTCCTGCGCGTCGTGCTGCCGCAGTGCGGCCCGCCGATCGCCACGCTCGCGATCCTCACCTTCCTCGGCTCGTGGAACAACTTCCTCTGGCCGCTCGTGGTGGCCCAGACCGAGCAGATGTACACCCTGCCGGTGGCGCTGTCGCTCTACTCGGTCGGGTCGAACGGCACGTACTACGGGCTGCTGATGGCGGGGTCGGTCCTCGTCGTGACGCCGATCCTGCTGCTGTTCCTGTTCCTGCAGCGCTACTTCGTGCAGGGCATCGCGATGACCGGGCTGAAGTAGGTCGCCCGGCGGCTCGGCGTCGTGGTTCACCGATCGTTCACCGGACGGGGTCCCGATCTGGGGCTAGCCTGCGGGCATGACCAGGTCTCGGATCGTCCGCAGCATCGCCAGGGTGTTCGACCGTCTGCTCGGACCGGCGTCGTCGACGCGCCGCGACGAAACGAAGCGCGCCGGCGGCCCCATATCAACCGATCCGAGGCAGGCTTCGCGTCGCGCCGAGGGCAGCACGGCGTGGACCCGCATCGGCGGTGGCGGCGCAGTGTGACCTCCGCCTCACCACACGGGGTGCGATCGGCTCGTCATAACGGCGGCGATCCGCGTTCCAGCGGTTGAACCGACGCCGAATGTCCGCTGGAGCGCAGATTCCCGCTGGAGCGCGGGGCACGGGACGCGAGCGAGGGGCGGGTGACACCACGCACCCGCCCCTCGCTGTTCCGTCGTGTCAGCGGATCTCGAACGAGACCGCCCGCAGCACCTCGTCGCGGGACGACGGCCCGATGAGGAGTTCGAACTCCCCGGGTTCCACGATGCGGCGGCCGGCCGCATCCACGATCGTGCAGTCGGACGCCGGCAGCTCGATCTCGACCGTCGTCTGCGATCCCGGGGCGAGGTCGACGTGTCGGTACGTCTTCAGCTCCTTGTCGGCCCAGCTGACCGAGGTCACGATGTCGCGCACGTAGACCTGGACGACCTCGTGCGCGGGGCGCGTGCCCGTGTTGCGGACGGTCACGCGGGCGCGGACGGTGTCCCCGGCGGAGACCACGGGCGTCAGGATCTCGGGCTCGTGGTACTCGACGGTCGTGTACGAGAGGCCGTCGCCGAACGCGAACGCCGGTTCCTGGGTGAGGTCGGCGTAGCGGTCGCCGTGCTGGCCGCGGATCTGGTTGTAGTACGTCGGCTGCTGGCCGGCGTGACGGGCGAAGGAGATCGGCAGGCGTCCGGCGGGTTCGATCTCGCCGAGCAGCAACTCGGCGATCGCGCGACCGCCCTGCATGCCGGGGTTCGCGACCCAGACGACGGATGCCTCGCGCACCGACTCCGGCAGGATGAGCGGCTTCGACGCCATGAGCACGACGACGAGCGGCGTGCCCGTCGCCGCGAGGGCGTCGAGGAGTGCGCGTTGCCCGCCGATGAGCTCGAGGGTCGCGGTCGACCGGCCCTCGCCGACGAGCTCGATCCGGTCGCCGACGACGGCGACGACGACGTCGGAGCGCTCGGCGAGGGCGACCGCCTCGGCGATCCGCTCCTCGTCCGGGTCGCTCGGGACAACGATGGGCGGGCGCGGCTGCCCGTCGGGGAACGTGCCGGCGGGGTCGTCGCTGAGGCGCAGGATGTCGGCGCCCCGCGCGTACTCGACCGCCCCGCCCGAGCGCTCGCGCAGCCCGTCGAGGACCGTCGCGATCTGCGCACGCGGGTGGCCGTCCGGCATCCAATCGACCTGTCCGGACGAGCCTGCCCAGTCCCCGAGCTGAGTCTGCGCGTCATCGGCGAGGGGGCCGACGACGGCGATCCGGCGGGTGCCGGCGGCCAGTGGCAGGGTGCCGTCGTTGCGCAGCAGCACGAGCGAGCGGCGGGTCACCTCGAGGTTGAGGTCGGTGTGGGCGCTGCGGGCGACGATCGCGGCGATGCGCTCGCGGTCCGGCAGGCGGGGGTTCTCGAACAGACCGAAACGGAACTTGAGCGACAGGATGCGCGCGACGGCCTGATCGATGTCGGCTTCGGTCAACATCCCGCGTTCGACGGCCTCGAGCGCGCCGGAGAAGAACCCGGGCGTGGTCATGACCATGTCGTTGCCGGCCTTCACGGCGGCGGCCGCGGCGTGCACAAAGTCGGGCTGCACCTTCTGCTCCCACACCATGCGACCGACGTTGTCCCAGTCGGTGATGAGGGTGCCGGTGTAGCCCCACTCGCCGCGGAGGACGTCGCTCAGCAGCCAGTCGTTGACGGTGATCGGCACGCCGTCGGTGGTCTGGTAGCCGAGCATGAAGGTGCGGCATCCCTCCTTCGCGACGCGTTCGAACGGCGGCAAGAACCACGAGCGCAGCTTGCGTCGCGAGATGTCGGCCTCGCTCGCGTCGCGCCCGCCCTGGGTCTCGGAGTACCCGGCGAAGTGCTTCGCGGTCGCGAGGATCGCGTCGGGATCGTCGAGGCCGTCGCCCTGGTAGCCGCGCACCATCGCCGAGGCGAGCTCGCCGATGAGGAACGGATCCTCGCCGAACGTCTCGTTCACGCGGCCCCAGCGCAGGTCGCGCGCGATGCAGAGCACGGGGGAGAAGGTCCAGTGGATGCCGGTGGACGCCACCTCTGCCGCGGTCGCTTTCGCGACCTGCTCGACGAGCTCGGGGTCCCACGTCGAGGCCATCCCGAGCTGCGTCGGGAAGATGGTCGCGCCCTCCCAGAAGGAGTGTCCGTGGATGCAGTCCTCGGCCACCAGCAGCGGGATGCGCAGGCGCGTCTGCGCGGTGAGCTCGGCGGCGCGGAGCACCTTCTCGGGCGACGTGTGCAGGATCGAGCCGGCGTGGCGTTCGTGCACGATGTGCTCGAGGTCCTCGCGGGCGTCGAACTGCATCATCTGCCCGACTTTCTCGGGCAGCGTCATGCGCCCGAGCAGGTCGGCGACCCGCTCCTCGACGGTCCGTGCGGGGTCGAGGTAGGGGGCGGTGGGCAGGTCGACGACTGTCATGCGGTGCTGTCCTTCGAGGTGGTGCGGTGCGTCGAGGCGGGTGCGCGGACGACCGTGACGGCGTCGTTGACGTCGAGCCCCTTCTTCCTCATGGCGCGGGCGCGCTCGCCGGCCGAGCGCAGACGCGGGTTCACGTACTCGTCGATGCCGAAGTTGATGAGCGAGAGCGCGACGCCGATCGCGGCGATGCACAGGCCCGGAGGCAGGTACCACCACCACTGGTTCTGCCGGAACGCGCCTTGCGCGCTGGCCCAGTTGAGGATCGTGCCCCAGTTGTAGGTGTTGACCGGGATGACGCCGATGTACGAGAGCGTCGTGAGGCCGAGGATCGCGGCGGTCACGGTGCCGACGAAGCTCGCGGCGATGAGGGCCATGAGGTTCGGCAGCATCTCGACGGTGATGATGCGGCGCAGCGGCTCGCCGTTCGCTCGGGCGGCCTGGATGAAGTCGCGGTTGCGGAGCGACATCGTCTGCGCGCGCAGGACGCGGGCGCCCCACGCCCAGCCGGTGATCCCGAGGACCGCGGCGATGAGGACGAGCGGCGGCTCCTCGAACATCGAGGCGACGATGATGATGAGCGGGAGCCCCGGGATGACGAGGAACACGTTCGTCAGCGCCGAGAGGCCCTCGCTCTTCCACCCGCGGACGTAGCCCGAGACGACACCCACGACGATGGCGATGACGGTGGCCAGGATCGCAGCGAGGAAGCCGACGACGATGACGCCGCGCGTGCCGTGGATGACCTGACTGAGCACGTCCTCGCCGATGTGGGTGGTGCCCAGCCAGTGCTCGGCGGACGGCGGCTGGAACCGCGCCGTGTTGTCGACCTGGGTGGGCGAGAACGGAGCGAGGACGTCGGCGAAGATCGCGATGAGGACGAAGAAGCCCAGGATGGCGAGCCCCGTGATCGACTTGGCGTTGCGGAACATCGCGAACGCCGACCCCAGGCGGGCCCAGAACGTGTTGGGCGTCGGGTCCTCGGTGCGGGCCATGCGGATGGTGGCGGTGGTGGTCATGGTCAGGCCTCCGTCTGGCGGGTGCGCGGGTCGAGGAACGCGTAGGCGATGTCGGCGAGGATGTTCGCCACCAGCACCGACAGCGTGATGACCAGGAAGACGCCCTGCATCAGCGCGTAGTCCTTGCCGTTCGTGGCATCCAGCAGAAGTTTTCCGACGCCGGGGTAGCTGAAGACCATCTCCATGACGATCGTGCCGCCGACGATGAAGCCGATCGACAGCGCGAAGCTCTGGATCTGGGGGAGCACCGCGTTGCGCGCGGCGTAGCGCCAGAGGACGCGCGAGTTCGGCATCCCCTTGGCCTGCGCGACCGTGATGTAGTCCTCGTCGAGGACCGTGAGCATCATGTTGCGCATGCCGAGCATCCAGCCGCCGAGCGAGGCGATGATGATCGTCACGGCGGGCAGGGTGCCGTGATGGATCACCTGTCCGATGAACTCGGGGGTGAACTCGGGCGAGTAGCCGACGCCGTAGGCCTTGCCGATCGGGAACCACTTGAGGTTGACCGAGAAGAGCGCGATGGCGAGCAGACCCAGCCAGAAGTACGGGATGGTGCTGAGGAATGTCGTGATCGGGATCATCACCTCGGCGCGGCTGCCGCGACGCCAGCCGATGATGGCGCCGCCGATCGTCCCGATGAGGAACGAGACGATCGTGGCGAAGCCGACGAGACCGACGGTCCACGGCAGGGACTGGCCGATGACCTCGCTGACGGGGCGCAGGCCGTGCAGCAGCGAGACGCCGAGGTCGCCGCGCAGCATGAGGCCCCAGTAGTCGAGGTACTGCTGCCACAGGGACTTGTCGGTGTCGATGCCGAGCAGGGCTCGCAGGGCGTCGGCCGCCTCGGGGGTGACGTTGCGGTTGCGGGCGAGGTACTGGTCGACCGCGTCGCCCTTCATGAACCGGGGCAGGAAGAAGTTGATCGTGATCGCGGCCCACAGCGTGAACAGGTAGAACAGCGCGCGGCTGCCGAGGAAGCGCCACGGGATGCGGGAGCGTCCCTTGACGGCGGTCGTGGCGGTCGTGCCGACCTCGAGCGCGTCGGACGTCTCGACGGGCAGCTGGGGTTCGACGGCGGTCATCGGGCACCTCCGGAGAAGCCGGGAGCCGACGCGAAGTGGCTCTCGGGGTCGGGCGAGGCAGCGCGGAGCTCCTGCGTGTAGGGGTTCTGCGGGCGCAGGATGACGTCGTCCGCGGTGCCGCTCTCGACGACGCGGCCCTGGTTGAGGACGAGGATCTCGTCGCTGAAGTGCCGCGCGGTCGCGAGGTCGTGCGTGATGTAGAGCACCCCGAGGCCCTCTTCGCGCTGCAGGTCGGCGAGGAGGTTCAGCACGCCCATGCGGATCGAGACGTCGAGCATCGAGACGGGCTCGTCGGCGACGAGCAGGCGGGGGCGGGATGCCAGGGCCCGGGCGATCGCGACGCGTTGCCGCTGCCCGCCCGAGAGCTCGTGCGGGCGGCGGTCGATGACCGAGTCGGGGTCGAGTCGTACGCGCTCGAGCAGGCGGCGCACCTCGTCCTCGACCTCGCGCTTCGGGACCACGTCGTCCAGGCGCAGCGGGCGCTCGACGTGGTGACGGATGGAGTGGTACGGGTTCAGCGAGGCGAACGGGTCCTGGAACACCATGCGCAGCTGCTGCCGGTACGCCCGCAGCCCCTTGCCCCGGCGGGGGATGGGGGCGCCGTCGAGGCGGACCTCGCCGCTCGTGGGCGTCTCGAGCTGCGTGAGGATCTTGGCGATCGTCGACTTACCGCTGCCGGACTGGCCGACGAGGCCGATCGTCTGACCGGACGTCAGGGTGAACGACACGTCGTCGAGGGCCTTCATCTGGCCGGCTCCACGGACCTGGTACACCTTCGTGACGCCGTCGAATTCGAGTGTGGTCATCGGACGACGACCCCCCTTTCACCGGTGAGGCGCGGGAACGAGGACAGCAGGGTGCGCGTGTACTCGTGCTGCGGGTTGCGCCAGATGCGCTCGGCGGTGTCGATCTCGACGATCTCGCCCTCGCGCATGATGGCGATGCGGTCGCTGATCTCCAGGAGCAGCGGCAGGTCGTGCGTGATGAAGATGACGGAGAAGCCGAACTCGTGGCGCAGCTGCGAGATCTGCTTGAGGATCTCGCGCTGGACGAGGACGTCGAGCGCGGTCGTCGGCTCGTCCATGACCATCAGCTGCGGCCGCAGCGCGAGCGCCATCGCGATCATGACGCGCTGGCGCATGCCGCCGGAGAGTTCGTGGGGGAAGGAGCGGCGGCGGGCGGCGCCGACCTTGACGATCTCGAGGAGCTCGTCCACGGCCTCGCGCCGCGCGGCGCGGTTCATGTCGGGGCGGTGGACCTCGAAGACGTCGGCGAGCTGGGAGCCGATCGTCGCGACGGGGTTGAGGGCGTTCATCGCGCCCTGGAAGACCATCGAGATCTTGTCCCAGCGGAAGCGGCGCATCTGCTCGGCGTCGAGCGAGTTGACGTCGATGTCCTCGCCGGAGACGTCGCGGAAGGTGACGGATCCGCTCGAGATGACGGCGGGCGCCTTGAGCAAGCGCTGCACACCGTAGGCGAGGGTCGTCTTGCCGCATCCGCTCTCGCCCGCGAGGCCGAGGATCTCGCCGCGGCGCAGGTCGAGGCTGACGTTCTTGACGGCTTGGACCGGGGGGTCGACGTCGTAGACGACGGAGAAGTCGTCGACGGACAGTAACGAATCGCGCATCGGTGCGTGCTCGCTTTCGTGGGGTGGCAGGGGTGGTGGGGTGGATGCCGCCGGGCCAGCGGCATCCACCCCGTCACTCGGTCGGATTACTCTTTGGGCTTCAGCTTCGTCAGGATCTGAACGACACCGGCCTGCGTCGGGTCACCCGCGGCGTACTGGTCGTCCTCCGACGGCCAGCCGACGTAGTTGCGCGTGTTGAACTCGCCGAGGAGCGGGTGCGCGCCCAGCGGGATGGCGGGGACGTTCTCCACGAACGCCTTCTGCAGCACGGCACCGGCCTCGGCGCGCTCCTCGTCGGAGGCGGCGTTGGCGTAGGTGTTCAGCGCCTCGGTGACCTTCGGGTCGTCGAAGCGACCGAAGTTGAAGGCCGCCTTGCCGTCGACGATCCACTTCGGGTCCATCGTCGACGTGTACAGGCCGTACGCGTTGCCGGTGTCCTCGAGCCAGTGGATGATCGCGTCGAAGTCACCCTCCTGCTTGCCGGCGTCCCAGCCGCCGAAGTCGGGCTGATCGACGTTCACCTTGATGCCGAGCGCCTTGTCGAGCTCCTCGGAGATGAGCTGCTGCTCGGTGTTCCAGTCGCTCCAGCCGGCGGGGACGGAGATCGAGAACTCGACGGGCTCACCGTCGGGGTCGGTCAGCGCACCGCTGTTCCAGGTGTAGCCGGCGTCCTCGAGGACCTCCTTGGCCTTGTCGACGTCGACCGAGTAGTTGTCGTCCTTGTACTCGTCGATGATCTCGCTCTCGAGCACCGAGCTCAGGCCGGTCTTGTTCCAGATCGCCTCGCTCGCACCCTCGCGGGCGATATCGACGTAGGCCTGCCGGTCGATCGTCCACGCCAGCGCCTCGCGCAGGGCGGGGTCGTTGAAGGGCTTCTTCTGGAGGTTCATGAACAGGGTGCCCGCGCCCGGGGTGGGCGAGACGAGGAACACGTTGTCGGGGTCGGCGTCGAGGTAGCTCTCCTGGACCTGCGGGATGAAGGCCTGCGCCCAGTCGGCGTCGCCGGTCGCGAGGGCCGTCGTGAGGGCGGCGTTGTCGCCGTACGAGACGTAGTTCAGCTGCGGCACGGCCAGGTCGCCGCCCCAGTAGTCCGGGTTGGCCTTCAGCGAGACGGACTCCGTCGACCAGTTCGACATGACGTACGGCCCGGTGCCGACGAGCTTGCCCTCATCGGTGAGGGGGTCGGTGTTGGGGTCCTCGATGTCCTTCCAGATGTGCTCCGGAACGATCGGGGTGTGGAGCACACGGCCCTGCGACGTGAACTTCGAGCTGCCGAAGGTGAGTACGACGGTGTCGCCGTCGGCCTTCACGTCGGTGACGCCCAGGGCGCCGGTGTCGGTGAGCTTGCCGCTGAGGTACTGGTTGAACGTGAAGACGATGTCGTCGGCGGTGAAGTCCTCACCGTCGCTCCACTTCACACCGCTGCGGGGCGTGACGGTGAGCTGGGTGTAGTCGTCGTTCCACTCGACCGTCTCCGCGAGCCACGGCGTGGTGCCGAGGTCGCCGGTCGGGTTGACGAGGGCGAGGGGCTCGAAGATGACCTTCGCGTAGCCGTAGCGCGAGCCCGCCGAGTCGCCGAGGTAGGGGTTGTGGGATTCGGTGGTGATCGCGCCGTCGGGCTTCGCGATCGTCAGCGCGGCTCCGGTGCCGTTGCCCGAGTTGCCGTTGGTGTCTCCGCCACCGGCGGCGCAGCCGGTGAGGATGAGTGCCGCGGTGAGACCGGCGGCGGCGAGGGAGGTCTTCAGCCTCATTGCTTCTCCTTCATCTGTGGGTCCCGGCGCCGCATACAGACCTCCGAAGGAGTGCCACTCGGCGCTGAGTGTGATTGCATGGGAAAACTTACAATCAAGTAAGTAAGTTCACAACCTCGGATGATGCGGGCGCCGGGATCTGCGTAAGATCTGATCCGCAGCGGGGAGAAGAAGGCGGATCATGGCCGAAAGTCGGCACCAGACGAAGTCGCGCCCGGCGACGCTCGTCCGTCGTCGGGAGATCCTCGACGCGGCCCAGGAGATCTTCGGGTCCAAGGGCTTCGCGAACGGCACCCTGCAGGACATCGCCGAACAGGTCGGCATGACGCACGCCGGCATACTGCATCACTTCGGGTCGAAGGATCAGCTGCTCCTCGAAGTGCTCGAGCACCGTGATCAGACGGATGTCGTCGACCTGGACGGCGGGCGGATCCCGGGCGGGATGGAGCTGTTCCGCCACCTCGTGCACACGGCGATGATGAACATGCGCCGGGCGGGGATCGTGCAGGCCTACGCGGTGCTGTCGGCGGAGTCGGTCACCGACGACCACCCCGGGCGGTCGTACTTCGAGCACCGGTACACGGTGCTGCGCAAGGATCTGCGCGAGGCGTTCGAGCGCATCTGCCAGGAACGCGGCATCACCGAGCCGGGGTCGATCGCGCACGGCTCGGCCGCGATCCTCGCGGTGATGGACGGGCTGCAGATCCAGTGGCTACTCGACCCGACGGCGGTGGACCTCGGCCGCGCGTCGGAGTTCGCGATCGAGGCGATCGTGGCGGCCGTGGTCGAGCCGCGCAGGCCGGTGCTTGCGGACGGGTGACCCGTCAGGGCACGTACGGCGTCGACGAGTAGTCGAGGACGACGACGAGCTCGCCGTCGCCGACCGTCCCGAACGCCGAGACGGTGCGCGGGTCGACGAAGGTCCCAGGGATGAGCTGCTGCGGAGTGGTCCCGAGCTCGTCGGCGAGTGCCTCGGGGGTTGTTCCGTCGGCGGGGGTGAGGGTGAGCGTGCGAGAGCAGCCGCCGCTGCCGCATCCGATCGTGTCCGATGACACGGTGACGTCGGCCGGGAGGGTGAGGGCGGATGCCGGGGGCACGTCGCCTTCGTCGGCGAGGACCATGAGCCAGGCGACGCGGAGACCGTAGGCGAGGATCGCCGCCGCGATGAGGCTGAGCGCGACGATCAGGACGACGGTTCGTCGGGGACTCGCGGTGGCACGCACACCTTCACGTTAGAGCGCGGAAGAATTTCTCGACGCGATGTCGATTCCGCATGCGCTCGTTCGACGCGATAGTGAGAGGGACGAGATCGCGTCCCCCCGAACACTCAGGAGACAACCATGAAGCACATGCTGATCATGCGGGCCACCCAGGCTGCCGTGGAGAACTACGAGAACATGGACTTCGAGGCGGTCATCAATGCGATGGGCGCGTACAACGAAGCGATGATGAAGGCCGGCGTGCTGGTCGCCGGCGAGGGGCTCGCGCCCGAGGCGGGGTACGTCGTGGACTTCTCGGGCGAGACGCCGGTCGTCAGCGATGGCCCCTACGGCGAGATCCACGAGCTGTTCAACGGGTTCTGGATCCTGCAGACCGCGACGGTCGAAGAGGCGATCGAGTGGGCGAAGCGGGCGCCGCTGACGCCGGGCAACAAGCTCGAGGTGCGTCGCGTGACGGACGAGTCGGACTTCGCGGACTACTCGGACAACGAGTACATCCAGAAGGAAAAGGGCTGGCGCGCGGAGCAGGCCGAGAACGCGGGCGACTGAGCCGATCGTGGGTGATGCTCGGCGTCAGGTCGAGGCCGTTTGGCGCATCGAGGGCGCGCGGATCGTGGCATCCGTCGCCAAGATGACGGGCGACCTCGGCCTCGCCGAGGACGTTGCGCAGGAGGCTCTCGTCGAGGCGTTGCGTTCCTGGCCGAACGAGGGCGCGCCGGCCAACCCGGGCGCGTGGCTGACGGCGGTGGCGAAGCGCCGGGGCGTGGATGCGTGGCGGCGCCGGTCGGCGCTCGATGAGCGGTACGCGGGGATCGCGCGCGAGTGGGACGAGGCGGTGGATGCCGAGTGGGAGCCGATCGACGACGACATGCTGCGGCTCGTGTTCACGGCGTGCCACCCCGCGCTGTCGCGCGAGTCGCAGGTCGCGTTGACGCTGCGGGTGGTGGCGGGGCTGACGACGGAGGAGATCGCGCGGATGCTGCTCACGTCGGTGCCGACGGTGCAGGCGCGGATCACGCGGGCGAAGAAGACGTTGACGGCGGCGGGGGTGCCGTTCGAGACGCCGGATCCGTCGGAGTGGACGGCGCGGCTCGGTGCCGTGCTCGGGGTGATCTACCTCGTCTTCACGGAGGGCTACGCGGCGACGGCCGGTGACCGGTGGGTGCGTCCGGATCTGGCGGACGAGGCGATCCGGCTGGGACGCGTGGTGTCGGGGCTGCTGCCGCGTGAACCCGAGGCGCTCGCGCTGTTGGCGCTGATGGAGTTCCAGCGGTCGCGGTTCGCGGCGCGCGAGACCGCGTCGGGGGGTGCGGTGCTGCTCGCCGACCAGGACCGGTCGCGGTGAGATCGCGGTCAGATCGCTCGGGCGGCGGACGAGTTGCGACGGGCGGATGCCGTGGCTGCGGCGCGCGGGCTCGGGCGGGGTCCGTACGCGCTGCAGGCGGAGATCGCGCAGTGCCATGCGGTGGCGCCGAGTGTGGCGGAGACCGATTGGGGTCGGATCGTGCTGCTGTACGAGATCCTCGGTCGGGTCGCGCCGAGCCCGATGGTGGAGCTGAACCGGGCCGCGGCGGTGTCGATGGCGGTGGGTCCGGCGGAGGCGCTGGCGATCGTCGACGAGGTGGAGCGCGCCGGGGCGCTGCGCGGGTCGCATGTGGTTCCGAGCGTGCGGGGGGAGTTGCTGGCGCGGTTGGGGCGGGCGTCGGAGGCGCGGACCGAGTTGCTGGCAGCAGCGGAGCTGACCGCGAACACGGTGCAGCAGGCGGTGCTGCGGGAGAAGGCGGCGGGGCTCGGCGCGGAGTAGGTCGGTGGTGGGTCGGGGGCGTGGGGCTCGACTGGCGCACGCACGCGCGCGGCGTCTGGGCGCGCCCGATGGTCGCGTCAGAAGGGTGCGGGTTCCGTTGGTGCGGGTGGTGGGGGTGGTGGTGCGGCAGGGGTGAAGGCGACGGCCGGGGTGGGGGCGTCTTCGCGATAGATCCTGCCGAGGGGTGAGGTCCATTCGAGGACTCCACCCTTGAGTTGTCGGACCCTCCAGGCGGTGAATTGCTTCATGGAGTGATGCCGTTGGCACAGGTGGGCGAGGTTCGACAGTTCGGTTCGTCCGCCGAGGGCGTGATCGTGGGTGTGATCCACTTCGCAGCGGATCGCCGCGACGCGGCAACCCGGGAACCGGCAGTGCTGGTCCCGAGCTTGCAGAAACCGGCGCATCCCGGACGGGACTCGGTACGAATCTGTCGAGACCGTGACCCCGGCGGTCGGGTCGTGGAACAAGCGCTCCCAGACGTGGATGCCGCCGGCGAGGGTGCGGGCGGTCGCGGGGTCAATGGGGGAGCGGCCGGTCAGGTCGCACGGCCCATCGTCCTCGCCCGTGAGGGTGGCGGCGGGGACGAGGACCTGCACGCGGGCGCGGATCGCGCCCAACGGACCGGCGGTGGTGTCTCGGGTGTCGTCGAGGGCGGGTATTCCCGCGAGCAAGAGGTCGGCGAACACGTCGGCCCGGACCTGATCGGCGGACCGGTTGTCAGTGGCGACGATCACGGCAGCGTCCTCGCTGTCGCTGTCGCTGTCGCTGTCGCTGTGCGTGACTGCGGCCCCGAACGCGACACCGATACCTCCGCGCGCAGCGACGCGTTCGTCGCGGGTGTCGATAATCGCCCGCGCCTGCTGCGTGAGCCGGTCGTGGATCCCTTCGGCGATCACCGTCGGGACGGTTGCGACCACGTCGGACATCCCGTCTCGTCCCGGCACGATCCGCACGCATCGCGTCGCCGCGGCTTCCTCGTGCCGTTCCGCGAACGAGCGCGGGTGCATCCGGTGGGCGAGGATCTCCAACTCGCCTCGCACCCGGTTCGGGGTATCGCGTTCGCACCGGCCGATCGCGACCTGCTCGAACTCGGCCCACATCTCCGGCGGGAGGCTCGTCCCGGTCTCGAGGATCGCGATCGCGTGACCACGCACGATCCGCCCCCGTTCCCACGCCTCAACCGTCGCGGGAAACCCTTCGACCAGGGTTCGTGCTTCACCGATCCGCCGTTGAACGGTCCGGTCGGTCACGCGCATCACACCGCCGACCTCGGCCGCGATCGATCGCAACGCCATGTCGTGAACCTGCACCCGCGCATTGCGCTGCGCGGTCTGCGCCTCGGCCAGACGGCCGGCGGCGGCCAGCATCCGCAGCTCCCGGACCTGCGCCCGCGCAAGCTCGACGGCGACATCACTCGCGTCCGCGACGATTCCCGCCAGGGTGGTGAGATAGTCCTCGCCACCGGGGGTTTTCGCCGCATCCGTCATATCTGCACTCTGCCACTGGCCACCGACATCCACCCCGGCAAAACCGGCCCAGATCACATGATGTGGACATCCCGGAAATGAGAGTCCTCTCGTTCTTCGCGAGGGCGGGAGAAGCGACTCGGTCCGCCCCCGACGGCAACCGCAACTCAAGGTGAAGGCGCCGGAATCGGATGGTGTCGCTGGATTCGGATGGACAACCTCACGCGATCCGAATCCGACGCACATCTCCGAATCCGCGCCACCTAACCGCCCCTCGCGCACCCGCCCCGCCGCGTACCGCGCCCGCCGCCCCCCACCTAACCGCCCCCGCGCACACACGCAACCCCGCCGCCGATCCCACCGCTCCCACTTACCGTTGCCCCAAACGAACCGAGCGGAGCGAAGCGATGAGGACCTACGACTATCTGATCGTCGGCGGCGGAATGGTGGCGGATGCGGCGGCGCGCGGCATCCGGGAACTGGATCCCGACGGGACGATCGGGATCCTCAGCGCGGACATCGACCCGCCGTACACGCGGCCGGCCTTGTCGAAGAAGCTCTGGACCGACCCGGACTTCACGTGGGACCAGGTTCCGCTCGGCACCGTGGAGACGACCGGCGCCGAGCTGCGGCTCGAGACGCTCGTCACGGCCATCGATCGAGACGCGAAGACGGTCTCGATCGGTGATGGGCACGAGCTCGGCTACCGCCGCCTGCTGCTCGCGACCGGCTCGAAGCCCCGCGAGATCCCGGCGCCGGAGGACGACCGCGTGCTGTTCTTCCGCTCGGCGGACGACTATCGGCGGTTGCGCGAACTCGCGGCACAGGGCGGTCGTGCCGTCGTGGTCGGCGGCGGCTACATCGGCGCCGAGATCGCGGCCGCGCTCGTACAGAACGGCGTCGAGACCGAGCTGGTGTTCCCGTCCGAGGTCCTCGGCGACGGCACGTTCCCGCCCGAGCTCGCCCGGCGTTACGAGCAGCTGTTCCGTGACGGAGGGGTCGAGCTCCGCCCGAACGCGCGCGTCGAAGAGGTCCGGACGGAGGGGAACCGCCTGCACGTCGTGCTCGAGGGCGGCGACGAACGACCGGCGGACATCGTCGTGCTCGGCCTCGGCGTCGACCCCGTGACCGACCTCGCCGAGCAGGCGGGCCTCGTCGTCGACGAGGGCGTCGTCGTCGACGAGCACCTCGTCACGAGCGACGACGCGATCTGGGCTGCGGGCGACATCGCGTCGTACCCCGACCCGATCCTCGGGCGCACGCGCGTCGAGCACGTCGACAACGCGAACGAGATGGGTGCCGCGGTCGGCCGCTCCATGGCGGGGGAGCGCCTGCCCTACACGCACACGCCGTATTTCTACTCAGCCGTGTTCGGCGTGCGATGGGAGGCGGTCGGCACGCTCGATCCCGAGAAGGACCCGCTCGTCGTCGACCTCGACGCGGACCGCACGGTCGTCTACTACCGCGACGAGTCCGGCGCTCCCGTCGGCGTGCTGCTCTGGAACGTCGAGGACGCTCGCGACCTCGCCCGCGCGGTGTTGGTCGACGGTGAGACGGATGCCGAGGCCCTCCGCGCGCGCATCGGCTGAGTCCCGGGTGCGGGGGTCCCGCATCTGTGCCAGGGTGGGCGCATGCGCCGCTCCCTCGTGACCGCCGTGGCCGGCTGCCTCGTCGTCACCACAGGTCTGACGGGCTGCGCGTCCGAGTCTGCCGTGACGCTCGGGAGCGGTTACGTAGTCTGCGCCCCATCGGATGGGCGGATGATCACCTTCGGCGATGTCGCAAGAGCGTCCGAGGGGGCGGCGGTCGTGATGGATTCGGTCGAGCTCGTGGATCCCGAAGGTCTCGAGCTCCGAGAGACCTACCTGGTCCCCATCGAGAACAGTACGAGCCTCGGCGCCGACGCCTACCCGCCGGATCCTCAGTTCTGGGATCGCCGGCTCGACGTCCGCGGCACGGTGGTCGACGCGGGTGCGGAGATGACCGTGATGTTCGCCGTCGCCCCTGTCGGGGGCGGTGAGGTCCACCGGTCGGAGGGATACGTCGTGCGGTATTGGCTCGATGGGCGGTTGGTGGCCGCGACCAGCGACGGCCAGTTCGTCATCGCGCCAGACTGCGCCGCAACCGAGGACCCCGAGTAGAGCGCCGCGGACCTCCGCGCCCCGGACGCGGACTCAGGCGAGCGGCAGCGTGATCGTGACGGTCGTCCCGATGCCGACCTCGCTGTCGATCTCGAGGGTGCCGCGGTGCTCGGAGATGGACGCCGCGACACTCGCCAGCCCGATCCCCGACCCGCCGTCCCACGTCGAACGTCCGCTGGCGTTCGCGGGCGTTCCGGGACGCGTCCGCCATGAGCACGCTCGCCATCGCCCCGCGATGCTCGCTGGTCTCGATCGCGAGGCGGAGGTGCCGGTTCTCGCCGCCCAGATCCTCCTCGAGCAGGTCGAGATAGCCGCGCAGGGCTGTCACGGGCGAGATCAAGTCGTGGGCGAAGGTGCGCTGCAGCGAGACCTGCTCATCCTCGGCGCGCTTCTCGCCGCTGATGTCACGCACGATCTTCTGCTCTCGTCGGCCGTGTACCCCTTGAGCGTCTCGGCACCGGCGTTCCAGCCGCGGACGACGCCGTCGGGATCGAGCTTAACGATGGCGAAGAGGGCGACCTGCTCCTCCCACGCCTCGAGGACGTCTGCGCGTGTTCTCATGATCGCCCGTCCCGTCCAGTGGGTGTGTGGGCCCAGCCGAGAAGCAGTTGGGTGGTGGACGCGCAGAGAGCGGATGCCGGTGCTCGCCGATCCGATGTCGTCACCGCGACGAATCACCACTGTGAGGGGGAGCGAGCACCGCGAGACGCCGTCGACGGCGCGAACTCGGCTGACGACGGATGCCGCGGCTCTGGGCCTGCGGACGGTCCGGGTCCCGACGGCAGTCGGTGTCGTCTCGGTACGCGTGGGCGATCGGCGTGGACCGGTCGCCACCGTATTCCTGCACGGCGCAGCAGGGTCGTGGACCACCTGGACGCCGTTGCTGGAAGAGGCCGCTCGCAGCGGGGCGCCGCTGCCGGACGTCGTGGCGTTCGATATCCCTGGCTGGGGTGAGAGCGAGTCACCGCGCGACGGTGTCGACATCGTGCGTACGACAACCGCCGTCCTCGAGGTCATCGAGCGGCTGGGTTACCGGCGGTCGGTGGTCGTCGGGCATTCACTCGGGGGTGCGCTGGCCTTGGACCTCGCGGCCCGGGCCCCGGAGATGACGGACGGGGTGGTCCTCGTGTCCCCGTCCGGGGCCGCCGCGTTCGACGCCGTGCGGCGACCGATCCGAGGCGGTCTGCGCCTGCCGGGATTGGCGGGGATGCTCCTCGCGATGCGGTTCCTCCGCACCCTGGGCGGTGCGGCGGCGGGGTTCCTGCGTCGACTCGAGCGGGCCGGATTGCTCCGCGTGCTGAGCTCACCTCTCTTCGCTGCGCCGCGCGACATCGACCCCTCTGTCATCCGCGCGCTCGCCGCTGAGATCCGTCCCGCTGCGTTCGTCGCCGCCGCCCGTGCGGCCGCCGCCTACGACGAGTCGTCGTGGCGCGGCATCCGCTGCCCGGTCAGGGCGGTCCAGGGTGACCGCGATGTCTTCGTGGGTGAAGGGGATGCGGCGGCGTTGTCGGCCGCGATCGTGGACTTCCGCGAGACGACGCTGGACGGCGTCGGGCATTTCGCGGCGATCGAAAGGCCGGCGGCGGTGCTTGCTCTGATGAAACGCGTCGTCGCTGACGTCAGCGCGCGGCGCCCTCGATGAGGGCGGGCACCACGTCCGCGACGATCGGGCGGTGGTCGGTGCGGATGCCGGGGACGTCGAGGGTCGCGACTCTCTCGGCATCCCACCTCTCGGAAACGAGCACGTTGTCGATCGCCGCGCCGAACAGCGGCGGAATCGACGCGGGCCACGACGGCGCGAACGCGGCAGCGGATCGGCAGAAGCCGAGCCTGCCGCGTGGCATGTTGGGGGCGACGGCGTTGAAATCTCCGGCGGCGATCGCATCGGGTGACGCGCACTGCTCCGCGATCCAGTCGAGGCCGCGATCCCGCAGAGTCGTGTCCCCGTCGATACCGGGGCGGACGAGGTGCACGGCGACGATCTCGGGAGCGGCGCCGTCGGTCTCGGGCGTCAGGACGAATCCAGAGGTCGCGCCCGAGTCGTCCGCCGCGCTGACGCGGAAGGGCGGCAGGTCGTCGGTGACCAGAACGGTGACGGCGATGCCGCGTACCCCGTAGCTGACGTAGCCCGCCGGCAGGTCGCCGGACTGGAGGTTCCCCTCGTACAGCTCGCTGAACACGACGACATCCGGCTCGAGCGTCTCGATCAGTCGGTTCCGCGCGACAGGGCTCTCCGCCGTCTGCTGCACGTTCCACGCGAGCAGGCGGAGAGCGTCGGTGGAGCGAGCGGGAAGGGACTCCGGGGGTATCGGCGCCGGCGTCACCGCGAGGGTCACCACCATCGCTGCGAGGAGGCCCGCCGACACGCTGCCGGTGACGATGCGTGCTGGGCGCGATGCGCGGCCGGATGCCACGGCCACGGCGCTCAGCACGAGAGAGGCGCCGAGCAGCCCGGCGAACACGATGCCGGGGAACGCGAGCGCTCCGCTGAAGAGCCCCCACCTCGCTCCGAAACCGACCTGCAGCCCGGTGATGTAGACGAGCGCGATCACGCCGAGTGCGGCCGCGCACGCGGTGAGGAACGTGCCGCGCCGGGTCGGTCGATCCTTCTCCGGCATCTCGTGAGTCTCCTCCCTCGCCGATGCGACGCGACGCGCGCGCCGCAGGCTCACGCTATCGGTGCTTGACCTCGCCCCAGGGGCATGGCCGAGGCTGAGCACGTGACAGAACACGAGGAGTGGATGACCGCCGGACGGTTCGGCGCAGAGACGCTGCTGTCCGCGAAGGCGCTGCGAATCTACGCCGAGCGCGGGCTGCTGCAGCCGCGCCGCATCGATGAGAGCACCGGCTACCGCTACTACTCGGCCGATCAGGTGCCGACCGGATGGCTGATCGCGCTGCTGCGCTCAGCGGATCTGTCCCTCGATCGGATCGCGGCGATCATCGAGGCCGCCGACACCGATCCGGTCGCTGCGGTCACCCTGCTGGACGACGCCATCGACGCGATGTATCGCCGCAACGAGTCCAACGCCGTCGTGCTCGCCCGAGCGCGGCTGCATCTCACGAAGGAGAATCACATGTCCACTGTCGAGACCGCGATCGAAGCCGACCGCCCCGTGATGAGCGTGATGCGTCGGATGGCGCCGCACGAGATGGACGAGGTGATCCACACCGAGGTCGGCCGCCTGCGCGACCTCGCCACGCGCCACGGCCTGTGCCCGACCGGCGACGCGTTCGGGGTGTTCCACGCCCCGGTGACGGACGACTCCGACGGACCGCTCGAGATCGTGCTTCCCGTCGACGGTCTCATCGACGAGACCGACGGCGTGCGCAGCTATCGGATGACCGGGGGACAGGTCGCGCTCCGGCACGCGGAAGGTCGCGAGACGGACTTCCCCGAGATCCTCGCGCTCTACGACGAGGTGCACGCGTGGATCACGGATGCCGGGGCCACCCCGGTCGGCCCGCCCCGGGAGATCTGGCACAACTCACCCCGAGATGACGAGGATCTCCGGCTGACGGTCGCCTGGCCGTTCGCGGACGGAGGCCGCTGACCGCCGCCGAGAGCTCGATGGCCTTCAGAGCCGCCGCACCATCGCGACGACCCGGTGCGTCGCGATGAATCCGACCCCCTCGTAGAGCCGGTTGGCTCCGGTGGGGGAGTCGGTGTCGACATCGAGCACGGCACGCTCCAGCCCCTCGGCCGTGATCGCCTCGAGCGCCGCCGCGATGACGAGCGGCGCGAGCCCCTGCCGGCGATGCGATCGGATGACCCCAATGAGGTCGATGTAGGCGTGCGATGCACCGAGGGCGGCGAAGTCGTGCTCATTGACCGAGGCGAGACAGAACGCGACGATCTGCCCGTCATCGGTGACGGCCATGCGGGACAGGTCGGGTCGGAAGAAGTCGCCGCCGACGAACTGCTGCCAGCGTTCCTCGTTCGACGGCAGGCTTCCCCAGTGATCGCGGAAGGCGTCGTTGCGCGCGGCGAGGGCGTCGGCATCCCGTGCCCGGTCATACGGCACGAGCGAGATGCCCTGCGGCACCGGAAGGGCGGTCACGGGCTGGGCGAGGTCGCGCTCCATCGTCGAGAACCAGCGCTCGGCGGTATACCCCTGCGCCGCCAGGATCGTGGCGTGGTCGGTGTTGGGCTCTTCGACGTACGCCTTGAGTCGGCCCTCCGACCCGCCGCCCTCGAGCGATTGAGCCGCCCGCGCGACCTGCTGCTGCGCCCGCGCGTCGAGCCAGCCCAGCAGTGCTGTTCCGATGCCGCGGCGGCGCCACTGCGGGTGGACCGCGCCGCTCAGGTCGACCGACAGCATCCCTCCGGCCCGCGACGGGTGCAGGGCACTGACGCCGGTCGCGACGATCTCGCCGTCGGCGGTGACGGCGACCAGGGTGTCGCGCGCGGGGTCGATGTGCGTCGACTCGAACGCCTCGGCCACGTCTTGCCGCGGAGTCGTCCACGTGGGGTGGTCGATCGCGTCTGCCGCGCTGACGACCGCGTGGATCGCGTCGATGTCGGCGGATGCCGCTGCGCGCCAGACGGCGATCGCCGGATGAGAGGGGAGCTGGGGCCCGGGTGTCTTCTCGAGACGATCGGCGAGGTGCGCGGGGGTCACCGGGCCGACACTACTCGACGCCGTCGACGGCCCGTCCCCGCGCGCCGATGCGAGACAAGCCCGTTGTCCTGCCACCCCTCAGCCCCCTAGTGTCCGGTCATGGGGACAGACACACGAGCCGCGCTCGAGACGCGCCTGCAAGAACTCATCGCCGCCACTCCCGAAGCGGTGGTGTGAGGATGCCGCGTAGAAGAGCGCCCCTGCGGGAGCAGGCGTTCCGGATCGGGACGCTGATGGCCGGTCCTGTGATCGCCCTCCTGGTGTTCGCCGGTCTCGCCGCGACAGGAATCTTCGAACCCGTGTCGCCGCTCGTCATCGTCATCGTCCTCGTGGCCATGGTGGTCCTCGCGGCGATCGGCGGGGGCATCGGCATGCTGGTGGGGAACCGCCTGGTGGGGGAGAGTATCGAACTCGCCGTGCGAGCTCCAGGGGACAAATGGCGTCACGCCCGCGCTGACGTGTCGCCCGGGAGGATGCGGTTGCAGAAGTACCGGTGGCAGCTGCGGATCCCCGCCGGCGAACCGATGGACCTCGACGTCGACCATGTGGGATCGGAGGAACGCAAGTCGAAGCCCTCCCAGTGGTGGTCGATGAACCCGCAGATAAGGATTGTCGACGTGCAGACGCCGCAGGGCACGTTCGAAATGGGAGCGTTGCCCAGTCACCTCTCGGAGCTGCGCCAGCGTCTCAGAGGCTGAGCCCCTGCGGCATCCGCCCCGCTTCCGCAAGAGCGAGCTTTCGCTCACACGACCGGCCAGAGTGAGACGCATCAGCTCGCCTCGCGTGCCGCTCTTCGGTTCATCCGATCGCGTGTTCGCTCCGAACACCTGTTGAAGGGATGACATGAGCACTCACACCAGCGGTAAGCGGTTCACTCTGTGGGCCGCCCTCTCGGGGATCGTCGCGGGCGCGGTGTTCCTCGCCATCGCCGAACTCGCAGCCCTCCTGTTCTCGAGCACGGCGAGTCCGATCCTCGCCGTGGGGTCGTTCGTCGTCGACATCGTGCCGCGGCCGCTCAAGGAGTTCGCGATCACGACGTTCGGCGAGTACGACAAGGTCGCTCTGCTCGCGGGGCTCGGCCTCGCGGTCGCGATCGCGTCGGCGATCGCCGGCATCCTCGAGTACGTGCGACCGCCCGTCGGCGTGATTGCGCTCTTCGTCGCGGGGATCCTGTCGGGTGCGGCGATCGTCACCCGCGCCGACGCCACGCCGCTTGCGTTCCTTCCGCCCACGCTCGGCACGCTCGGCTCCGCCGCGGTCCTGTTCCTGCTCGGACGGTGGCTGCGCGGCTGGCGAGACGACACCCACACCGGTGAGGCACAGGGCCTCGACCGCCGCCGCTTCCTGCTGACGACCGCTATCGCCGGGGCATCCGCTGTCGTCGGGGGCGTCACGGCCCGCGCGGTGAGCGCCGCCACCGCTTCGGCCGACGCGATCCGTCGGGCGCTCAAGCTGCCCGCCCCGAGAAGCACCGTGACGATCCCCGCGGGTGCCGAGCTCGACGTGAAGGGCATCAGCCCCCTGATCACCCCGAACGCCGACTTCTACCGC
Organism: Microbacterium oleivorans; assembly: GCF_001644225.1. GTDB lineage: Bacteria > Actinomycetota > Actinomycetes > Actinomycetales > Microbacteriaceae > Microbacterium > Microbacterium gawkjiense. Next base: position 210,028 of record NZ_LSTV01000003.1, read on the forward strand.
GTCGACACGGCGCTCACCGTGCCGACGGTCGACCCCTCGACGTGGCGGCTCGTCATCGACGGCATGGTCGACCGGCGCGTCGAGCTCAGCTTCCAGGACCTGCTCGACATGGGTCTCGACGAGTACGCGATCACGCTCACGTGCGTCTCGAACGAGGTCGGCGGTGGGCTCGTCGGCAACGCGATCTGGCAGGGCGTGCCGCTGCGCGAGGTGCTGAAGATGGCGGGACCGAAGGCGGATGCCGACATGATCCTCTCCCGCAGCGTCGACGGCTACACGGCGAGCACTCCGCTGTCTGCGGGGACCGACGAGAACCTCGACGCGATCCTCGCCGTCGCGATGAACGGCGAACCGCTGCCGCCCGAGCACGGCTTCCCGGTCCGCATGGTGATCCCCGGCCTCTACGGCTACGTCTCGGCCACGAAGTGGGTCACCGAGCTGAAGATCACGACGTTCGCCGCCGACGAGGCGTATTGGACGCCGCGCGGATACTCCGCGGAGGCGCCCATCAAGTTCTCCTCCCGCGTCGACACCCCGAAGAGCGGCACCCCCGTCGCTGCCGGCAAGGTCCCCATCGCCGGCGTCGCGTGGGCGCAGACGGTGGGCATCGAGCGCGTCGAGGTCAGCATCGACGACGGCGACTGGCAGGCGGCGAAGCTCTCGAACCCGATCAACGAGGACACCTGGGTCCAGTGGGTGCTCGAGTGGGATGCGACGCCGGGGCCGCACTACGTGGCCGTGCGCGCGATCAACAAGAACGGCGAAACGCAGATCGAGGAGCGTGCGCCGATCGCGCCCGACGGCTCGACCGGCTGGCAGCGCTCGCTCATCACCGTCTCATCGTGAGCCCGCGGCCGTCTAGGGTGAGCCTGTGACCCCCGTGCGTGCCTTCGTCATCACCGTCTCGGACCGCTCGGCCGCAGGGGAGCGCGAGGATCGCGGGGGTCCCCTCGCCGTCTCGCTCCTCGACGCAGCCGGCATCGCGACCGCAGGCACCGCCGTCGTCCCCGACGGAGCGGATGCCGTGGCGCAGGCTCTCCGCGATGCGCTCGACTCCGGGGCCCGGCTCATCGTCACGACCGGCGGCACCGGTGTGGGTCCGCGCGACCGCACCCCCGAGGGCACGGAGCGTGTGGTGACGCGACAGCTCCCCGGTATCGCCGAGGAGCTCCGTCGTGTCGGCCTCGCCGACACCCCGATGTCGCTGCTCTCCCGCGGGATCGCGGGCGTCATCGAGCCGGAGGGGGCGCTGGTCGTCAACCTGCCGGGCTCGACCCGCGCGGTGACCTCCGGCATCCCGGTGATCGTGTCGGTCGCCGCCCACGTGCTCGATCAGGTGAGGGGCGGGGACCACTCGTGAACACGGTGCGCATCGCCCGCCTCGAGGAGGCGACTCTCGACGTCGAGGCGCACCTGCGCGCCGTCGAGGACCCCCGGTACGGCGCGGTGACGACGTTCATCGGGCGGGTGCGCGACAACGATCCGGATGCCGCGACCACGGTCGTCGGGCTCGAGTACAGCTCCCACCCCGACGCCGAGGCGACGTTGCACCGCATCGCCGCGGAGGCGGGGGATGCCGCGGACGCCGTCGTCGCCGTCAGTCACCGCATCGGCAGCCTCGCCGTCGGCGACGCGGCAGTCGTCATCGCGGTCGCGTCGGAGCATCGCGCCGAGGCGTTCGAGGTCTGCCGCGCGATCATCGAGACGATCAAGACCGACCTGCCGGTGTGGAAGCGTCAGGTCGAGGAGGACGGCACGACCGCCTGGAAGGGCATCGGCGGCTGACCCCCGCCCGCCCGCCCTTATCCGCCGGCGAACGGCGGCAGCACGTCGATGAGGCGCGCGCCGGCGAGCGAGGCGTCGCCGTCGGTCCGCACGCCGTCGACCAGCACGGCGCAGTCGGGCAGCACGAACCACAGCTTCGGGTGCTCGTCGAGCACGGCGGTGCGGAGCTCGTCGAGGGTCGCCTCGGTCCGCTCCTCGCTCTCGGTCCCGGCGGCCTCGGCGGCTGCCGCGAAGTAGCGCACGAGAGTCATGCCTGTTCCTCCTGGACGGACTCGCCGGGGCGCACCCAGTCGCCCGAGCGACCGCCCGACTTCGCGACGATGCGGATGTTCTCCATGACGACGGCGCGATCGAGGCCCTTGATCATGTCGACGACGGCGAGCGCGGCGACCGACACCGAGGTGATGGCCTCCATCTCGACGCCGGTGCGGTCGGCGGTCCCCACGGTGGCCTCGATCTCGACGCCCTCGTCGGTGATCTCGAGTTCGACGGATGCCCGGTGCACGCCGATGACGTGCGCCAGGGGCAGCAGCGTGGCGGTGGACTTCGCCGCCTGGATGCCGGCGATCCGGGCCACGGCGAGCACGTCGCCCTTCGGCGCGGTGCCGTCGCGGAGCGCGGCGATCACGTCGGCGCTGCACCGGACGAACCCGCGGGCGGTCGCCGTGCGGACCGTCGGGGTCTTCGCTGTGACGTCGACCATGTGCGCCCGGCCGGCCGAATCGAGGTGGGGAAAGCTCATCCCACCAGCATGACATCTACGTCGTCGCCGACGGCCACGCGTGCGACCTCGGCGGGAACGATCGCGAACGCGGATGCCCGTGCCAGCCCGCCGGCCAGGTGCGAGCCCGAGCCGCCCGCCGTCGCGGGGCGCACCGTGCGGGCGACGAGGTCGACGACCGCGGGCAGGTATTGGCGACGCCCAGGCGGTGTTGTCCACGACTCCGCCGCGGCGAGCGTCAGGCGCGGGCGCTGGATCTCGCTGCGACCCTGCATCGCGAGGAGGGCGGGCCGCACGAACACCTCGAACGACACGGCGACGCTGACCGGGTTGCCGGGAAGGCCGAACACGAGGCATCCGTCACCCACTGTGCCGAAGGCCTGAGGCTTGCCCGGCTGCATCGACACGCGGGTGAACTCGACCTCGCCGTGGCCGTCGAACGCGGCGCGGACGGGTTCGTAGGCGCCGGCGCTCACACCGCCGGTGAAGACGATGACGTCGGCGCCGGCGGCGCGGGCGTCGGCCGTCACCTGCGCGACCGCCGCGCCGTCGTCCGGGACGCGCGCGGTGAGGACGAGCTCGGCATCCGCGTCGACGACGAGCTGCGCGAGGAGCGGTCCGTTCGAGTCGGGAATGAGCCCGCGCCGCACGGGCTCACCGGGGGCGAGCAGCTCGCTGCCGGTGGAGACCACGGCGACGCGGGGTGCCCGGGCGACGGTCACCACGTCGATGCCCGCCGCGACTGCCGCGGCCACCTGGAACGGTCCCAGGCGCTCGCCCGCGTCGACGACCACGTCGCCGGCGCGCAGGTCGGCGCCGCGGCGGCGGATGAACGCGCCCGGGGTCGGCGTCTCGAGCACCTCGACGGTGCCGAGCGAGTCGGCCAGGCCGCCCACCGTGCTCTCGAACGGCACGATGGCGTCGGCGGCCGTCGGTGTCGGCGACCCGGTCATGATGCGTGCCGCCTCGCCCGCGGCGAGCGGGGGATCGGTCGCGACCCCCGCCGGCAGGTCCGCGACGACACGGAGCGAGACGGGATGCCCCGGCCCCACCGCTGCGACGTCGGCCGCGCGCACGGCGAACCCGTCCATCGCGGAGTTGTCGAACAGGGGGATGTCGTGTGCGGCGACGGCGGGTGCCGTGAGCGTGCGCCCCGCGGCGTCACCGATGGGGAGGGTCTCGCCGGCGATCGGGCGCACCGCGGCGAGGACGCGGGCGAGCTGGTCCTCGACGCTGCGGAGCCCGCTCATGCGCCGGCCGCCGCGGTCGCCGCCGAGCGGAGCGGGAGTTCGTGCTGTCGGCTCGAGAGGGCGTCGAGCACGAGCATGCGGCCGAGCAGCGGCTGCCCGACGCCGATCGCCAGCTTGACGACCTCCGTGGCGAGGATGCCGCCGACCTGCACGCACAGCGCGCCGAGCACGCCGACCTGGGCGCACGTCGGCGGGTCGCCCTCTGTGCCGACGGCGAACAGGTCGTTCAGCACGACGGCGTCGCCCTCGGTCGGGCGCGACCAGAAGACGGTGACCTGCGCGTGCCATTCGCGCACGGCGCCCCAGACGAGCGGCACACCGAGCGCCTCGGTGGCCGCCGCGACGGCGCGACGAGTCGCGAACGAATCGCTCGTGTCGATGACGATGTCGGCGCCCGCGAAGAATTCCTGCGCGTTGCTCTCGTCGAGACGGGCGGTGATCGGGGTGACGACCGTGACGGGGGAGAGGGCGGCGACCGCGCGCACCGTGCTCTCGGTCTTGTGCACCCCGATGTCCTCGATGCGGTGCGCGATCTGGCGCTGCAGGTTGTGCAGCTCGACCGTGTCGTCGTCGATGACGGTGATCGCGCCGATGCCCGCGGCGGCGAGGGCGAGGATGGCCGGCGAGCCGATGCCGCCCGCGCCGACGACGGCCACGCGGGTGTTCGCGAGACGTCGCTGCCCCTCGTCGCCGATGCCTTTCAGCACCGTGTGGCGCGCGGTGCGCCGGCGCTCGTCGGGATCCAACTCGGGCACGGGATCGACCAACGGGCGCATGTCCCGAGTGTACGTGTGTCGGTGATGGCAGGGCCGTCGCGGAATCGGATGCCGACGGGCGAACGGGTCCGCAGATGCGGCATCGTGGGCCCCGAATCAGCCGCGCGTGCGGCATGATCGAACCATGACGACCTACCGTGTGGCCCGGGCCGCCCGGCTGCTGGGTGTGAGCGACGACTCCGTGCGGCGCTGGATCGACCAGGGCCTGCTCCCCGTGACCGATGCCGTGCCCGCCGAGATCCCCGGTGAGGCCCTCGCGGCGTTCGCGGTGACCATGGCGAACGACCCCGGTGACGGGTTCGAGCACCGTTCGAGCGCGCGCAACAGCTTCGTCGGGATTGTCACGCGGGTGCAGGTCGACGGGGTCATGGCGCAGGTCGACATCCAGGCCGGTCCTCACCGGGTGGTGTCGCTGCTGTCGGCCGAGGCGGTGCGCGAGCTGCAGCTCGAGGTCGGGACGACGGCGCGCGCCTCGGTGAAGGCGACGAACGTCGTCGTCGAGCTGGCGGGGGGCTGACGTGCGCCGCCCGGCCGTCGCGCTCGCTGCGCTCGTGCTCGCGCTGACCGGCTGCGCCGCCTCGACTCCGCCGGCGTCGGACGACGACATGAACGGCACCCTGACCGTGTACGCCGCAGCATCCCTGCGGGCGTCGTTCGACGAGGTCGCCGACGCGTTCACGGCGCAGCATCCGGGCGTGCGCATCAGTCCCGTGTACGACGGATCGTCGACGCTCGCCACGCAGATCGTCGAGGGTGCGCCCGCCGACGTCTTCGCGTCGGCTGACGAGGCGACGATGGCCAAGGTGTCGGAGCTCGCACCCGACCCCGCCGTCTTCGCGACGAACACGCTCGTGATCGTCGTCCCGGCTGGCAACCCGAAGAAGATCGCGTCGCTGGCCGATCTGTCCGGCGTCGTGACGGTGCTCTGCGCTCCGGAGGTGCCGTGCGGCGCGGCATCCGCTCGACTGCTCGAGGGCGCGGGTGTGACGGTCGACGCCGCGAGCCTCGAGCAGAACGTGACCGCGGTGCTCACGAAGGTGGCGGCGGGTGAGGCCGACGCGGGCCTCGTTTACGCGACCGACGTGGTCGGGCGCGACGACGTCGAGGCGATCGTCCCCGAGGGCAGCGGCGCCGTCGTGAACCGGTACGAGATCGCGACGCTGACGGATGCCGCGAACCCCGCGGCCGCCGATGCATTCGTCGCGTTCGTGCTGTCGGATGCCGGGCAGCGGATCCTCGCCGACCGCGGGTTCGGGGCGCCGTGAGCGTGGGGCGCGGCTACGTCCCGCGCACGCTGTCCGTACCGGCGCTGGTCGGGTTGTCGTTCCTGATCCTGCCGCTCGTGGCGCTCATCGCCCGGGTGCAGTGGTCGACGTTCGTCGCCGACGTGACGTCGCCCGCGGCGCTGTCGGCGCTGGGCCTATCGCTCGGCACGGGGGCGGCGGCGACCGCGGTCTGCGTCGTGATCGGGGTGCCGTTGGCGTTGCTGATCGCGCGGTCGGGTCCGCGGCTCGCGGCGGCGCTGCGGGCCGCGGTGACGGTGCCGCTCGTGCTGCCGCCGATGGTCGGGGGCATCGCGCTGCTGTACCTGTTCGGTCGGCAGGGGTGGCTGGGCGGATGGGGGCTGTCGTTCACGACGCCCGCCGTCGTCGTCGCGCAGACGTTCGTCGCGCTGCCGTTCCTCGTGCTCGCCGTCGAGGGCGCCGTGCGCTCGACCGGGGTGGAGTTCGAGCGCACCGCCGCCGCGCTCGGCGCCGGACGCTGGACGATCCTGCGGCGCATCACGCTGCCGCTCGCCGCCCCCGGGATCGTGGCCGGCGTCGTGCTGTGCTTCGCCCGCGCGATCGGCGAGTTCGGCGCCACCGCGCTGTTCGCGGGCAACCGACCCGGCGTCACGCAGACGATGCCGCTCGCGATCTACACGGCGTTCAACGGCGCCGGAGTGACGCAGGGCACGGCCGTCGCGCTCGCGCTGCTGCTGCTGGCCGCGGCGGTACTGGTGCTGATGCTGGTGCGCGGCTGGCGACCGGGAGCGGTGCGATGAGCGGGCTGCGGGCGCACGTCGTGGTGGAGCGTCCGCGGTTCCGTGTCGACGTCGAGATCGATGCGGATGCCGGGGAGACGGTCGCGGTCATGGGTCCGAGCGGCGCCGGCAAGTCGACGCTGCTCGAGGCGCTCGCCGGACTCGTGCCGCTCGACGGCGGCGAGATCGCGGTGGCCGGCCGCACAGTCGAGCGGGCGGCCGTTCCGCGGGTGCGCACGCCGCCGATGCAGCGCGGCGTGGTGCTGCTCGGGCAGGATCCGCGGCTGTTCCCCCACCTCAGTGCGCGCGAGAACGTCGCATTCGGTCCCCGCGCCACCGGGATGCCGGCCGTCCAGGCGCGCGCCGAGGCCGACGCCTGGCTCGAGCGGGTGGGCCTCGCGGGGACGGGTGCGCGGATGCCGCGCGAGCTGTCGGGAGGCGAGCAGCAGCGCGTCGCGGTCGCGCGGGCCCTGTCGGCGTCGCCGCGGGTGGTGCTGCTCGACGAGCCGCTGGTCGCGCTCGATCCCGTGACGGCGTTCGCGATCCGCGGGATGCTCCGCGAGCAGCTCGCCGGCACGACGACCGTCGCGGTCACGCACGACGCCGGCGACGCGGTCGCCCTCGCCGAGCGGCTGTTCGTGATCGAGGCGGGAGCCGTGGTGCAGAGCGGCGGGGTGCGCGAGGTGCTGCGGGCCCCGGCATCCGCTTTCGTCGCGTCGATCGCGGACATGAATCGGATGCCGGGGGTCGCCGCGCGCGGCGTGTGGCGAGGTGCGGCGGGGCAGGTGCTGACGAGCACGGATGCCGCGTCGATCGCGCTCGCCGCCGGGGACGGTGCGGCGCTCGCCGCCGTGTTCCGGCCGGACGACGTGCGGATCGTGAGCGCTGCGGGCGAGAACGCGTGGTCGGCGACGGTGGTGGGGGTGGAGCTGACGCTGTCGGGCACGCGGATCCGGACGACGGAGGGCGTGGTGGACCTGCGGGACGCGCCAGAAGCGGTGTCGGTGGGCGAGACGGTGTGGCTGCAGGTCGACCCGTCGCGCGTGCGGTTCGTCGCGGTACCGGCTACTTTCGGTTGACCCAGACGTTGTCGGAGATCATGTCGCGGTCCTCGCCGCCGCGGTAGCTGAGGTCGGCAGCCACGCTCGCGCTGTCGCTGATCGGTACTGACACGTAGTCGCGCGCGCATTCCGTGGTCTGCCAAGCGTCGTCGATAGCCAGCGACAGGCAGAGCGACTCGCTGTCGTCCGCCGCGCGGGCGAGGTAGACGTCGTAGTCGTCGGCCTGGCCGACGTAGCGAAGCGTGGTGACATCGATGGCGCCGTCGGCCCCGTCCACGACCGAGTCGGGGCGGTCACCAGCGGTCTGCTCGCGAGCGAACTCGGTCGGCGCGCATGCCGTGAGGAGCAGGGCGATAACGGCGAGGACCGGCAGGGCGGTGCGGCGAAGGCTCATGCGCGGAAACGTACCGCGGCATCGTTGCCCGACCGGGGGATTGGTGCCGACTTCACAGCCCGGTAGCGGGGTCAGTCGCGCATGCGATCCAGCGAGTACGACGGCGTCGCAAACGGCCCGCCCTGCGGTTCGATGGTGTCGCCGGGAATGTTCCAGTCCGCGGCGTCGTCCATGGGGCGGAACCCGACGCGCTCGCCGGCGGTCCGGTCCCACCACGACTCCGAGTTCGCCGACACCGCGTAGAAGACGGCGTGATGCTCGTCTGTCGTCATCGCGGCGATGAAGGCGGCGATAGCGTCGCGGTGACTCAACCAGGTCGCTCGCTCTCGTGGGGTGCTGGGTTGCTGTTCGTAGCTCCCGATTCGAAGCGCGATCGTGCTGAGGTCGAACTTGTCGGAGTAGAGGCGACACAGTGCTTCGCCCGCCACCTTCGAGACCCCGTAGAAGCCGTCGGGTCGAGCAGGCATGTCCGCGTCGACGAGTGTGTCGGTGGAATACATCCCGGTGACACGGTTGCTGCTGGCATAGACGACCCGGCGGACGCCTGAGCGGCGAGCGGCTTCGAGCACGTGGTAGGTGCCGACGACGTTCACCTCTGCGAGGTCGTGGAAATCGGCTTCATCGGACAATCCGCCCAGATGGATCACCCCGTCGGCGCCGTCAAACATCGCCGTGAGCGCGGTGAGGTCGAGCAGGTCGGCGACGGTGACGCGATCACCGGTACCGTCGATCGCTTCCACGTCGCGCACGTCGGTGGAGACGAGCTCGACGCCCGCAGCCCGAAGTTCCCGACGGAGAGCGACTCCGATGTTGCCGGCAGCGCCGGTGACGACCCATCTGATCCCCGCGATTGTGTTCACGGGGTCATCCTGGCAGGGGGTGACGACATGGACCGGCGCATCCGAATAGGACCCCAGCCGCGGGTCTGGCCGATTAGGCTCGGAAGATGGAGCGGCGCGGGGGGACAGGGCGGTGACCGCTATCCCGATTTCCCTCGGACGCGCCCCGCAGACCGCCTCCGAGTCCGTCGCCCTTCCCGACCCGGCCGTCGGTCTCGTCGACACGCACGGCCGTGTGCACCGCGACCTGCGCATCTCGCTGACCGACCGGTGTTCGCTGCGCTGCACCTACTGCATGCCCGAGCAGGGGAACGAGTGGCTGGCGCGCACGAGCATCCTGACGACGGACGAGATCGTCGAGATAGCGGACGTGGCGGCGAGTCTCGGCATCCGTACGTTCCGGCTGACCGGCGGGGAGCCCCTGCTGCGGACGGACATCGTGGACGTGGTGCGTCGGGTCGCCGCGATCTCGGGCCCCGACGGTCCGGTCGAGGTGGCGATGACGACGAACGGGATCCGGCTGGCCGAGGTGCTGCCCGACCTGATCGACGCGGGCCTGACGCGGCTGAACATCAGCATCGACACGATCGACCGCGAGCGATTCGCCGCGCTGACGCGGCGTGACCGGCTCGACGACGTGCTCGAGGGGATCGCGGCAGCCGCGGCATCCGATCTGAAGCCGTTGAAGCTCAACGCCGTCGCGATGCGGGGCGTGAACGACGACCAGCTCGTCGATCTCGTGGCGTTCGCGATGGAGGTGGGCGCGCAGCTGCGGTTCATCGAGCAGATGCCGCTGGATTCGGGGCACACCTGGGATCGGAGCGCGATGGTGACGCGGGAGGAGATCCTGGCGGCGCTGTCGGAGCGGTGGTCGCTCGAGCCGGTGCCCGGCCGCGGCGGCGCTCCCGCTGAGAAGTGGCGGATCGACGGCGGCCCGCACGAGGTCGGCGTGATCGCGTCGGTGACGGCGCCGTTCTGCGGAGCCTGCGACCGGCTACGTCTGACCGCCGACGGTCAGTTCCGCAATTGCCTGTTCTCGCTGACCGAGTACGACGTGACGACCGCGGTGCGCGGGATGCCGGTGGACGCCGCGCCCGCCGATCGTCGGCGTGTGATCGCCGAGGTGCTGCACGCGTGCGTGCTGGGCAAGCTCCCCGGGCACGCGATCAACGACCCGTCGTTCCTGCAGCCGGCGCGGGGGATGAACGCGATCGGGGGCTGACCACCCCGGGACTGGGACGGGGAAGTGCCCTACTGGTCGAGGTTGTCGCGCATTTCTTGGAACGAGCCTGAGTCGAGCACCTCGCCCGTCGAGTTGTCGACGAAGTCGACGGTCACGTCGATGTCGTCCGCGGCAACTCCCGTGAACTGCTGGAAGAGCGCGCCCTGCATGTAAAAGCCGAGCACGAGGAACCCTTCCATCGCGTTGTACTTGGCGGGATCGACCGACACCGTGAAAGAAGTCATCGCGTCGTTGAAGTCGACGGCGGTGACAGAGTTAGTGTCGTCGGCAACGAGTTCGTCGGCGGATTCCCGCGCGGAAGATCGCATGTCGGCGAGCATCTCGTCCCGCTGAGACTTCGTCATCGTGTAGACGACGGTGTCGCCCTCGACCACGGCCGAGAGGCCCTTCTCCTTCGCGCTCGCGATGATCTCATCGTCGGTGAGCGTGCCCTCCGGGTCGAGCATCGACTTCGCCACCTTGACGTCGACCGTCGTCAGTTGCTCGTCGACCTCGATCGCTGCAGGTGTGGCTGGTGCGCTGCTCGTGGCCTCATCGCCGGCGGCTGCACATCCCCCCAACAGCAGGGCTCCCGCGGCAGTGAACGAGATGATTGCGTGACGAATCTTCATTTTTCTTCCCCCAGTGATCGCCGGATACCCGGCCTGAGTGAGCCTACCGACTGGGGCGGACACGGACACCTTCGTCGGTGACATCCAGTCCCTTGATCATGCCGGGGGCGTCGCTCGCCTGTTCTGACGGCGACGTCGGCCTGCTGCGACCGATCCCAGGACGGACCTTGCGCTCGCCGCCGACGTCGGCGAGCCTGGGGTCATGTGGGATCGTGAGGCAGCTGTGGAGGCCGCCGACGCGTGGATCGCCGGTTACGTCCGCGCGTGGGAGACCAACGACCCGGACGACATCCGGTCGCTGTTCACGCCGGCGGCGGAGTACCGCGACGGCCCATCGACGCCCCCATGGGTCGGTCACGACGCGATCATCGCGGGCTGGCTCGCGCAGAAGGATGAGCCCGGCACGTGGTCGTTCGACTACGAGCTCACCGCTGTCGACGGTGACATCGCGATCATCCGCGGTCGGACGAGCTACCCGAGTTCGACCGAGAAGAGTCGGCAGTACGACAACCTCATGGTCATCGAGCTGACCGACGACGGCCGCGCCCGATCGTTCACCGACTGGTTCGTGACGTCCGACGCCGGCGAGGCCGTCTCGTAGCATCACGTCCGCTTGAACGGCTCATCCCATCGCAGGGTCGGCCCCGCCTAGGGCGACGCTGTCGGCTGAGGATCGCCTTCTTCGCGCAAGCGAGGCTCGACGCGTCGCTCGGGCCGCAGTCCCGACTTATCGGAGTAGAACGCGCGGATGGCATCCATGTCCGCGCGCACGTCGCCCGTGAGCGTGAGCGTCGGACCCAGCCCGGTGGTCATGGTGGTGCGGTCCACATACCCGAGCGTGACGGCGAGGTTGGCCTCTCGCGCGATGCGGTAAAAGCCCGACTTCCAGTGCCCGACGCCGCCGCGCGTGCCCTCCGGCGTCACCACGAGGCCGAAGACCTCACCGTCGCGGATGCGCCGCACGAGCGCGTCGACCACTCCAGCGGGGTTCGCTCTGTCGACCGGGATGCCGCCGATCGATAGCATCAGCGGGCCGCGCCAGCCGCGGAAGAGACTCTCCTTGCCCAGCCAGCGGAACCGCATCTTCAGGCGCCACGCGATGGCCAGCATGAGCACGAAGTCCCAGTTGGAGGTGTGCGGCGCCCCCAGGACAACGGTGGGCTGGGTCGGCGCGGGCTCGGTCGCGAGCGTCCATCGGCTGAAAGTCCAATAGACACGAGTGACGAGGCGGAGCATGCCGCAACCGTAACGCCCCCGCGCGCTCCCGGGCTCGAGCGGCGAGGGGCTTGCGCTCAGGGTCCTGCGGTATCCTGATAGCGATAGGCGGACTTCTCATTCGTCTCGCCCCGGCTGTGTGGTAACAGTCGGGGCTTTCTACTTCCTCGGGCGGTCCGCGGCGACGCGCGCAGTCACTCGCTCGCGCGCTCGTGGGACGAGCCTTCACCCGCCACCGGAGGGTTTCGGAACTGACCAAATCTTGGGTCGCGCGTGCCGTTCAATGAGGCGCTAGTCAGTGTCGCTCAGCCCTGATCCCCAACGTCCGAGTTCCGCGATCGCGTTCGCCAGGTCGAGGCCGCGATCGGTCAGGGCGTACGCGCGGGTGTTGTGCTTCAGCGGAAGACGGCGGAGCACGCCTGCGGCTTCGAGTTCCTTGAGGCGGGTCGCCAGCATGTTCGTCGGCGCACCGAGCTCACGCTGAAGGTCGCCGTAGCGCTGCGGTCCGTCGAGCAGCCGCTCCACGATGAGGAGAGCCCAGCGCGGGCCGACGATCTCGAGTGCGGCGGCGAGGTCGCACACGAGGTCTGGTCGGCGTCCGGCTTCATCCAGAACGGGGAGTAGTGGTAGCCATCGGGGTCGTCGGACTGCCGCTGGTATATGAAGGGGTAGTGGGCGTACTTGCAAAATGCAAGTACGCCGTCAAGACCCGTGGGCGCGAGCACCCTTTGGTGCGGCAGGAGAGGTGGTCACTCGCCCTCGGCAGTCTGCCGGTCGATGATGTCTTCGACGCCACCCGGGAAGCGGTGGACTTCCTGCGGCCAGTCGAGGCTGAGGGCGAGGCGTCCCGCCCAGTAGCGTGCGTCGTCGTCAGTGGAAACGTTGATCACGGTGAACCCGCCGAGGTGCTCTTGAGTTTCGACGAAGGGTCCGTCGGTGAACGCCGGCTCGCCGCCCCTCAGCTGCACGCTGAAGAGCGCCGTCGACGCGTCGATGCCGCCGTCCGCGAAGACGAACACGCCCGCCTGCTTCATCTCTTCGAGCACTGCCATCGACGCCTGGCTCTTGGTCTGCAGCTGCTCTGTGGTTTGCGGCGGCACCCATTCGTCGTTGAAGGCGATGAGGTAGTTCGGCACTGTCGTCTCCTCTTGTCGAGATAGCGGCCCCGGCTCGGCACCGCGGTCGCAGCGATTCGTTCGGGCCGCCCACACAGCTCATGAACGGCGACCTGCGGGTACGACACTAGGGCGCTATCTGGATCGCGGGGAGGGGTCTGGTCCCGAGGAGGTACCCGACGGGTCCGTGGCATCGCAAGCCTCTGCCTCTGCGCACGCATCGCGGACAGACTCCGGGTGTGAGTGACGTCCCAGAAGATCTCGATGCAGTCCGCTTAGGCGACGGGCCCCTCCCCGAGGCTGCCGCCGCGTCCCTCGCAGCGGCTGATCGAGTCGCTGGGTTCGGGACGGACGTTCCCGCGACTCTCGTGTGGGCCGTTTCCGCGGGCGCGGCTGTGAGTGAACAGTGGTCGCTCGCCGAGCAGTGGACCTTCCTCGCAGCGGTTGCGTTCCGAGATGTGGCGGCGGCGCGCATTCTCGAACCTCACCTGGACGCACTCACCATCCTCGAGCAGGCGCGTCGGAGTGGCTGCGAGGTCGATCTCGCCTCGATGGGCGCGGGCTCTGAATCATCGTGGGGTGTGTTCGCTGCCGAAGGTGCGGGAGTGCGGCTCGAGGCGCAGATGGTCGGCTCCCGGTGGCACCTCTCGGGGACTAAGCCGTGGTGTTCGCTCGCGCAGCAGGTGACGCATGCGCTCGTCACCGCATGGGTCGGCGACGAGCGTCGGCTGTTCGCTGTCGAGATGCAGCGACCCGAGGTCGCCCCCCGGTCGGGACCATGGCATGCCCGCGGACTCGACCAGATCGTGAGTGCTCCGGTCGACTTCGCAGACGCGCCAGCGGTGCCCGTCGGTGAACCGGGCTGGTATCTGCGTCGGCCCGGTTTCGCAGCCGGAGGGATCGGCGTGGCGGCATGTTGGTGGGGTGGCGTCTTGCCGCTACGTTCCGCCCTGCTGGATGCCGCGCGTCGTCCTGGTGCCGACCAGTTGTCGCGCGTGCATCTCGGGAACGCGGACATGGCGCTCTGGGGCGCGCGCCTCGCCCTCCGCACCGCCGCGAAGGAGATGGACGGCTCAGCGGCGTTGCGCTATCCCGGCACCCTCGCCGGCCGCGCGCGAGCGATCGTCGCGAGCGCGGTCGAATCGACGCTCGCCGACACAGCGCGCGCACTGGGGCCGCTGCCCCTCGTCGCAGATGAAGGGCATGCCCGGCGGGTGGCCGATCTGCAGATCTACCTGCGTCAGCACCACGGCGAGCGCGACGTGGCGAGGATCGGAGCCGACATCGCGGAGGGATGTGGCACATGGTGAGTTTCAGTCACCTCGATGCCGGAACGACGGAGGAGGTGTGGCGCGAGGCTTTCGGCGGACGAGCTCTTCCGGACCTCGACGCGGACGTGGAGCACCTCGTCGTCGTCGCCGCCCATCCCGACGATGAGACCCTGGGCGCCGGAGGGCTGATGGCAAGCGCCGCCCGCCGCGGGACGAGGGTGACGGTGCTCGTCGTGACCGACGGCGAGGGGTCGCACCCGGATTCGCCGTCCCACACGCCCGCCGACCTCGCGGCGGTGCGGCGGCGCGAGGTGGCCGACGCTCTCGAGCAGTTGAGCCCCGCGATCGAGCTGCTTTTCCTCGGGCTGCCGGACGGAGGGACCGACGGCCATCGGGCCGCAGTTGCGGCATCCCTCCGTGCACTTCTCACGGGGGCGGTGAAGCGCCTCGTCGTATCGCCGTGGACGGGCGACGGTCATCGGGATCACCGTGTCGTGGGGGAGGTGTCCGCGGAGGTGTGCGGCGAGCTTCGCGTCCCGTGGCGGGGTTATCCCATCTGGTTGTGGCATTGGGGGTCGCCGGAGGACGTGCCGTGGGAAGACCTCGAAGTGTTCGCGCTCGACCATGAAACTGCCGATCGCAAGATCGCCGCCACGCGTCGCCATCGCAGTCAGATCGCTCCGCTGTCTTCGGCTCCCGGTGACGAGGTGATGCTCCATGACGGGATGCAGGCGCACTTCGACCGGTCTTTCGAGGTTTTCGTGCGACCGCCGGCGTCGAGTATGGGTGCCGACTTCTTCGAGTCCTTCTATGAGCGGAACGGCGATGACCCGTGGGGGTTCGAATCGCGCTGGTACGAGAAGCGCAAGCGGGCCGTCACCATGGCGAGTCTTCCTCGCGCGCGCTATCGCTCGACGCTCGAGTTGGGCTGCTCGACGGGTGTGCTGACGGAGCTGCTGGCCGACCGGTCCGATGCGGTGCGCGCGGTCGACATCGCCGACGCCCCGCTGGCGATGGCGCGCCGGCGACTTAGCGGTCGGACAACGGTTCGATTCGAGCGGATGGCTCTTCCCGACGAATGGCCGGAGGGCCAGTTCGACCTCATCATGCTGTCGGAGGTCGGCTACTACTGGAGCCGCGGCGACCTGACTGTGGCGATCGAGCGGATGCGGGGTGCACTGACGGCCGAGGGGCACCTTGTCGCGTGCCACTGGCGTCACCTGGTGACGGAGTATCCGCTCTCCGGCGATGCCGTGCACGCGGCGCTCCGCGGCGCGGAGGGGTTCGTCCGGCTGCTACAGCATGAGGAGGAGGACTTCGTGCTGGAGGTCTACGGGCTCTCGGGTGCCCGATCGGTCGCGGCGGAGACCGGGCTCGTTCCGTGAGGGTGTCCTCGGTCGCGATCGTCGTCCCGGTGCACGACGAGGCCGAATTGCTCGACGCGTGTCTCGCCGCTCTGACCTCCTCGATCGCGCACGCGCGGCAGACACATCCGGGTGTCTCGGTCGCGGCGGTGGTCGTCCTCGATGCGTGCACGGATGCGTCGGAGCGGATCGCGCGAGCCTGGCCGGTGCACACCGTCAGCATCGAGGCACGGAGCGTGGGGACCGCGCGACGAGTGGGGGTGAGGGCTGCGATGGCCGAGCTGGGGAAGCCGTCACCGGCCGACGTCTGGGTCAGCACGACGGATGGAGATTCTGCCGTTCCCGTCGGGTGGCTCAGTCATCAGCTCGATCTTCGCGCCCTGGGCGCGGATGTCGTCTTGGGCACTGTCCGCCCGGACTTCGCCGATCTGACACCGGAGCACGCGGCGTACTGGTTGGAGACACATCCACCCGGACGCCCCGCAGGCAACGTGCACGGGGCCAACCTCGGACTGCGTGGGGATGTGTACTTCGCAGTGGGGGAGTTCGGCAACCTCGAGCAACATGAGGATGTCGAGCTCGTCAACGCCGCCCGCTCGCTCGGCGCGTCCGTGGTGGCTACGGACGAGAACGAGGTGGTCACGTCGGGCCGCTTCTGGGGACGGACGCCGGGGGGCTACGCCGCGTTCGTGCGCGCGACGCATGAGCGCATTGCAGCCGCATCGCGGCGGTGATCGGAGGACCGCTAGTGGATCGGGTGGCTGAGTCGCAGCGGCGACAATTCGCGCGCATCATGTGTTGTCTGCGCACTGGTCGAGAGGTGGGCCCCGTGGGGCTCGAACCCACGACCCGCGGATTAAAAGTCCGATGCTCTACCGACTGAGCTAGAGGCCCTCAGCGTCCCAGCCTAATGGGGGAGCGGCGCGGCATCCGTCACTCGGTGCTCTTCGCACTGCCGAAGATGATCCCGAGCATGATGCCGAACGACAGGCCGAACCCGACGCCGAGCCCGATGTTGTCGAGGAACAGCAGTCCGACCATCATCCCGCCGAGCATTCCGAACGCGATCCAGAGGCCGAACGACATCCCGTTCATGTTCTTGTTCGCCATACTTCGACGCTACGGACGGCGCCGAGCCGCAGCATCCCCCACACGAGGGAAAAAGGAGGCGGCGCCGCCGGAGCCCGCAGAGCTCCGACGACGCCGCCGGTCAAGAAGACCGTGATCACATCGGGGGCATCAGCACCGTGTCGATGAGGTAAACGGTCGCGTTGGCGGTCTGAACGCCACCGCAGATCACCATGGCCTCGTCGTTGACCATGAGCTCGTCGCCCGAGCCGGTGACCTCGAGGTCAGCGCCCTGAACGGTCGCGTGCGTGCCGACGATCTCGTCGGGCGCGATCTGGCCGGGGACCACGTGGTAGGTGAGGATCGACGTCAGCGTCTCCGAGTCCGTCTTGAGACCCTCGATGGTCTCGGCGGGGATCTTCGCGAAGGCGTCGTCGACCGGAGCGAAGACGGTGAACTCGTCACCGTTCAGCGTGTCGACGAGGTTGACGTCCGGGTTCAGCTGGCCGCTGACGGCAGCGGTCAGGGTCTTGAGCAGCGGGTTGTTGGATGCCGCGGTGGCCACCGGGTCCTGCGCCATGCCGGCGACCGAGCCCGCGCCGTCCGGAACGGCCTCGGCGTAGTCCGCGCAGCCGGGGCCGACCAGGTTGGCGGCCGGGTCCATCGTGTCCTCGGTCATCTCGGGCGAGGGCGACTCCATCGGAGCCTGCGACGACTCGGTGCCCTCGCTGCTGGTGCCACCCTCGGGGGCGCTGCTCGACGAACACCCGGCGAGAGCGAACGCACCGACCAGCGTCAGAGAGAGTGCTGCGGTCATCTTCTTCTTCGTGCTGAACATGTTGTCCTCCATGTGTTGGGACCGCCCTCTGCGGCGGCGATGTCTGGTCTTCGGAACCACTAGGCAAACGGATTGCACATTTCCCGAGATTCTTTTTCGCGGGTTCCCATGGGGCGGATGCCGACGGTCACGAAACGCTCTCGATTCCGCTGTTCGCCGGGGTTTCGCGCCCCTTCATCCGGGTTCCACGACGCGGGAATGGCATGCTGGGGAGTAATGGTTATCGACGGTGTTGACGTCCCCGAGGACGGGCAGTCGGCGGATCACGCCGGCGATCTGCTCGTCCGCATCGCCGACGGCGATCAGCTGGCCTTCGCTGAGCTCTACGACATGCTGTCGTCGCGCGTGTTCGGACTGATCCGACGCGTCCTCGTCGACCCCTCGCAGAGTGAGGAAGTGCTGCAAGAGGTCTTCCTCGAGGTGTGGCAATCCGCTTCCTCGTTCGCTCCGAACAAAGGGCAAGGAAGAAGCTGGATCCTGACGATGGCTCATCGTCGGGCCGTCGACCGGGTGCGCTCAGCTCAATCGAGCGTGGACCGGGATATGCGTGTCGGGGCCCGGGACGCGTACACACAAGAAGAAGGCATCGCCGAACAGGTTGAGCTGAAGATCGAAGGCCGCCGCGTCGTGCGCGCACTCCGATCCCTGCCCGACCCGCAACGCGAAGCCCTGACCCTCGCGTACTTCGGGGGATACAGCCAAAGTGAGATTGCGACGCTCCTCGGAGCACCGCTGGGAACGATCAAGACACGGATGCGCGACGGACTGAACCGCCTACGACAGGAGATGGGGGTGACATTGTGAACGAGAAGGATTTCGCCGAACTCTCCGCAGGGCACGCGCTCGCCGCGCTGTCCCCGGAGGACGAACGCGCCTACCAGGACGCGCTGGCCGCCCACCCCGAGTGGCAGGACCAGGTCGACGCCGACGCGCAGGTCGCCGGATTCCTCGCCGAAGGCGCGGGCGAAGAAGCCCCTCCCGCCGATTTGCGGGCCCGGTTGCTCGAGCAGATCAGCGGGATGCCGCAGGCCCCGGCGCGTGCTGCTGCCGCTGTGCCTGTCGCCGCTGAGCCTGCGGTCGAGTCGGCTCCCGCTCCCGCGGACGAGCCCGTCGTCGCCGGACCGCCGACCGAAGCGATCCAGGCCGTGCAGCGGCGCAACTGGACCCGCGGACTCTTCGCGCTCGTCGCATCCGCAGCACTTCTCGTCGGCATCGGCTGGGGCGTCGGATCCCTCGTCGAACAGGCCCGCACGCCCCTCGAGGTGCAGGCGCTGGAGCAGATCGAGGCCGCGCCCGACGCGCAGACCGTGACCGGTCAGTTCACCGACGGCGGCGAGGCCGTGCTGCACTGGTCGGACGAGCTCGACAAGGTCGTGCTGACGACGGATGACGCACCCGAGATCCCCTCGGACCGTTCCTTCGAGCTGTGGTTCATCCGCGGCGACCAGCCGATCTCGGCCGGCGTGTTCGACCCGTCCGACGAGGTCACGGCGCTGCTGTCCGGCGAGTTCCAGCCCGGTGACATCGTGGCGGTCACGGTCGAGCAGAAGGGCGGATCGCCCGACGGCTCGCCCACCACCGACCCGATCATCACGATCCCCACGGCCTGAGCCGGGCCGCGGCCCGTCCCCGCCCCGCGGGGTAGCCTGGAGCGATGTCTGACGCGTCCCGCGACTTCCACAAGCCGGTCCGCCGTTCCCCCGATTCTTTCGATCGCAACTTCGCCGCCGACGATCCCGCTGAAGCCAGCCGCGTGGCGCACGCCACGGCATCCGCTCTGCTCTCGCGGGTGCGCGAGGCGCCGCACGACGAGGTCATCGACCGGCTCGTGACCTTCACCGACGCGCACGGCATCGCGACCATCGCCGAGCTGTGGGCGCAGTCGCCCGCCCGGTCGCTGCCGGGCGCGCTGTGGCGGCTGTACCTGCTGCAGCTGATGATCCACGACGATCCGGCGACGGCCGCACTGCTGTACGAGCGGGGACGCACGCGGCTCGCGTCGGCGGACGTCGTCATCGCGGGGGCGCCGGCTCCGGCGAGCCCCGACGAGCTGGTCTCGCTCATCGACCTCATCATGCGCGGGGTGTTCGCAGGCGACTTCGCGCTCGCCCTCGAGCGGGCGGCGGCGTTCTCGCGCGTCGTCTCGTCCGGCGCGACCGACCTCGCCGACGACTACGACGCGAGCGAACCCGGCCGGGCGTCGCAGTTCACGACCCGCGCGCTGCGCCTCGACACCTACGCAGGCGACCTCACGGCGGCCGCGGCCCTGTGGCGTCGCGACGGCCTCACCTGAGTCGGAGGCCGCGGTCGCGGGCATGGAAGTGCCGGGCCGCAGAACGCCTCTCGGCGCGTGGCCGCTCGCAGCGGCTGAAGATGGAGCCCGGGGTTACTGCGGCCCGGCTAGAAAAGTGTAACGGAGGGGCTCCGCGGGTATTCCAGCCCGCGGGGGATTTCGTCGGGCCGGGCGTGTCGCGCCGCGGGCGTCGTGCGCGTTCACGGATGCAACGGATGCCGGGCGACACCCGGCATCCCGTCGCCCTTGAGCGGCGTGTCGCGCACGATCCGTTGCATCCGTCGACACCGCCGCGGACGGATGCCGCCGCGTAGGCTCGTCGCATGGCTTGGCGCTTCGCTCTCATGATCGACCCCGCGGCATCCGACGATGCGCGCACCGACTTCGCCGACACGTTCACCGAGGTGGACCCGTCGGCCCCCGCGCTCACCGTGGGCGAGCTGAGCACGCAGCGCGGCGACGGGATCTTCGAGTCGATCGGCGTCGTCGACGGGCACGCGCAAGAGGTCGAGCCTCACCTCGAGCGTCTCGCTCATTCCGCCGAGATCTGCGAGCTGCCCGCGCCGAACCTGCGGCAGTGGCGCGAGGCGATCCGGCGGGCGCAGGCCGCGTCGGGCGAGGGCGAGGCGGTCATCAAGCTCATCCTGAGCCGCGGTGTCGAGCATGGTCCGACGCCGACCGCGTGGGTCACGGTCGCGCCGGCCGCGGACTTCACGAAGGCGCGCACCGAGGGCATCGCCGTGGCGGTCCTCGACCGCGGGTACAGCATCGATCTGCCCGGGCGGGCGCCGTGGCTGCTGCTGGGCGCGAAGACGCTGTCGTACGCGGTGAACATGGCGGCGATCCGCGAGGCGAAGCGCCGCGGAGCCGACGACGCCGTCTTCGTGAGCTCCGACGGATTCGTGCTCGAGGCGCCGACCGCGTCGCTGATCATCCGCCGCGGCGACGCGTTCGTGACGCCGGCGCCGAACGGCGGCATCCTGCACGGCACGACCCAGCTGAGCCTGTTCGAGCACCTCGCCGCGCAGGGCTTCGAGACCGCCTACGAGACGCTGCCCGTCTCGGCCCTGCACGAAGCGGATGCCGCCTGGCTCGTCTCGAGCGTGCGCCTCGCCGCCCCGATCACCGCCGTCGACGGTCGCCCGCTGGCCGTGGACGCCGAGCTCACCGCATCCTTCAACCGCTACCTCCTCAGCCCCCGCGACTGACCCCGCGGCGGGTTGCGGTTCACGGATGCAACAGATCTGCCCCGACACACCGCCGACCCGCCCCGGGATGCCGCGTGTCGCCCCGCATCCATTGCATCCGTGGACGCGTCACGCCCGCGCGAGGGCCGCGAGGATCGCGCGCTCGACGAGGTCCCAGTCGTGCAGCACCATCGCGTAGTCGAACCGGAGCGTGACATATCCCCACAAGGCGGCGTTCGCGTCCCGCACGAGGTCCTTGTGCCGCAGCGACGCGCCGTCGTGGTTCTCCCGCCCGTCGACCTCGACGATCACGCTGTCGCCGATCAGGGCGTCCACGACACCGACGCCCGCGACGCGCACCTGCGTCCGCACGGTCAGCCCGAACCCGCGCAGCCGCCACCGCAGCAGCGACTCGAGACCGCTGTCGGCGTCGTCCCGGCTCAGCCCGAGAGCCTCGCGTCCGGCGGCGTTCAGGTTCTGCGCGAGCCACCGCATGTCGTCGCCGTCGAGCATCCGCTGGCGCCGGGCCGATTCGAGCGCGACGAAGAACGCCTCGACGCCGCGACACAGGAGGATCTGCCGCAGCACCCGAGCGAGTGACGGCTCGCGCCGCGATTCACCGACGCCCGGCGCGTCCCAGTGCTCGACGCAGTCGCAGTCCGCGTCGTGCGACCGGCCGCCCGGCCGCATCCAGACGTGCGGCGAATCGTCCTCGTCGAGCACCCACAGTCCGCGATGCCGCGCCGCGGTCACACACGCCATCGACCCGCCGTGCCGGGCGATCGCGACGGCGTCGGCGCACGCGTCCGGCGGCACGAACACGCCGACGCGAACCCGCCGCAGCTCACCCGTCCGCAGCGCACGCTGCACCCGACGCATCGACCACCCCGCGTCGAGCAACTGACGAAGACGGAGAATCGGATGCCGCAGCTCGCACATCCCGCGATCCTCGCCGCCGCTGTCACCCCGCACGGACTCGCACCCCGAACCGAGGGAGAGCCGCCGCATCCCACCCTCAGGGGAGGAACCCCCGTTCACCGATGCAACAGATCCGCCCCGACACCCCGTTCCGGACCCGACGGATGCGGCGTGTCGCCCGGCATCCATTGCATCCGCGAACGCCAACGCGACCCACGCACCCCACGCACCAGCGCACAAAGAAAACGCGCCGGCACGGAACCCGAATCCGTGCCGGCGCGTGGCCTCAGGGAGAAGGACTCACCCGAAACGACCCGAGACGTAGTCCTCGGTGGCCTGGACGGACGGCTTGGTGAAGATCGTGCCGGTCTCGTCGTACTCGATGAGCTTGCCGGGCTTGCCGGTGCCGGCGATGTTGAAGAACGCGGTCTTGTCCGAGACGCGCGAGGCCTGCTGCATGTTGTGCGTCACGATCACGATCGTGTACTCGCTCTTGAGCTCCTGGATGAGCTCCTCGATCGCGAACGTCGAGATCGGGTCGAGGGCCGAGCACGGCTCGTCCATGAGCAGCACGTCGGGCGAGACGGCGATCGCGCGGGCGATGCACAGGCGCTGCTGCTGACCACCCGACAGGCCCGATCCGGGCTTCTCGAGACGGTCCTTGACCTCGTTCCAGAGGTTCGCACCGCGCAGCGACTTCTCGACGAGGGCGTCGGCGTCGGACTTCGAGATGCGCGAGTTGTTGAGCTTCACACCGGCCAGCACGTTGTCGCGGATCGACATCGTGGGGAACGGGTTCGGCCGCTGGAAGACCATGCCGATCTGCCGGCGCACGAGCACCGGGTCGACGCCAGGACCGTAGAGGTCCTCGCCGTCGAGCAGGACCTCGCCCTCGACGCGCGCGCCGGGGATGACCTCGTGCATGCGGTTCAGCGTGCGCAGGAAGGTGGACTTGCCGCATCCGGACGGACCGATGAAGGCCGTCACGCTGCGGGGCTCGATGTCGAGGGACACGCCCTCCACGGCGAGGAAGTCGCTGTAGTAGACGTTGAGGTCGTTGACTTCGATGCTCTTGGACACTTCGGGTGCTTTCTGTCGGATGCCGCGGGTCAGCGGCCGAACTTGGGGGCGAACTTCTTCGCGACGAAGCGTGCGATGAGGTTCAGCGCCATGACGATGATGATGAGGGTGAGCGCGCCTGCCCAGGCCCGCTCGAGGGCGGCGGGGATGTTCGTGCCGGGGTTCTGGAACTGGTCGTAGACGAACACCGGGAGCGTCATCATCGGGTTGTCGAACGCGTTCACGTTGAGCGACTGGGTGAAGCCGGCCGTCAGCAGCAGCGGCGCGGTCTCGCCGATGACGCGGGAGATCGACAGCATGATGCCCGTCGTGATGCCCGCGACGGATGTCGGGAGCACGACCTTGACGATCGTCAGCCACTTCGGCACACCGAGCGCGTAGCTCGCCTCGCGCAGCTCATTCGGCACGAGCCGCAGCATCTCCTCGCTCGACCGCACGACGACGGGGATCATCAGCACCGAGAGCGCGAGCGAACCCATGAAGCCGGTGTTGAGACCGGGCCCGTAGATGAGCGCGCAGACGGCGACGATGAACAGACCCGCCACGATCGAGGGGATGCCGGTCATGACGTCGACGAAGAACGTGATCGCCTTCGCGAGGCGACCGCGTCCGTACTCGACGAGGTAGATCGACGTCATGAGGCCGATCGGCACGGAGATGAGCGTCGCCCACCCGGTGACGATGAGCGTGCCGTAGATGGCGTGGATCGCTCCACCGCCCTCGCCGACGATGTTCCGCATCGAGTACGAGAAGAACATCGGGTCGAATCGTGCGATGCCGTTGACGACGACCGTGAACAGCAGCGAGATCAGCGGCAGCAGCGCGATCGTGAAGGCGATCGACACCAGCACGGTCGCCAGTCGGTCGGCGGCGCGGCGCCGGGTCTCGACGACGCTCGAGAGGATGACGAGGACGATCGCGAACAGCACCACCCCGACGAAGACCGCCGCGGCGATGTTGAAGTCCGCGACGTCACCGCCGCCGTTCATGATGGCGAACACGATGCTCGAGAGGGCGAGGGCACCGGCCAGCAGCACCCACGGCATCCACTTCGGCAACTGACCCGCGGTGAGCGAGTTGCCGACGGGCGTCCGGGCCGTGGAGCGGGTGAGGGTCGTCGTCATCAGTTCGCTCCAGAGAACTCGGCGCGACGGTTCACGATCCACCGCGCGAGCGCGTTGACGGCGAAGGTCACGAGGAAGAGGATGAGGCCGGTCGCGATGAGGACGTTGACGCCGTCCCCGTACGCCTCACCGAAGTTGAGGGCGATGTTCGCCGGGATCGGCGTCGGGTTGTTCGAGTTGAGCACCTGGAAGGTGACCGCACCCGTGGCCGAGAGCACCATCGTGACGGCCATCGTCTCGCCGAGGGCGCGACCCAGCCCGAGCATCGCACCCGAGACCATGCCGCCCCGGGCGAAGGGGAACACGGCCATGCGGATCATCTCCCAGCGCGTCGCGCCGAGGGCCAGCGCCGCCTCCTCGTGGAGGACGGGCGTCTGCAGGAAGACCTCGCGCGTGATCGCGGTCATGATCGGCAGGATCATCACCGCGAGGACGAGGGATGCCGTGAGGATCGTGCGCCCGGTGGGGGAGACGGCACCGGCAAAGAAGGGGATCCAGCCGAGGTTCTCGTTCAGCCACACGTAGAAGGGCTGCAGGATCTGCGAGAAGACGAGGG
The DNA here is from genome assembly GCF_001644225.1 of Microbacterium oleivorans. Classification (GTDB taxonomy): domain Bacteria; phylum Actinomycetota; class Actinomycetes; order Actinomycetales; family Microbacteriaceae; genus Microbacterium; species Microbacterium gawkjiense. The sequence goes on from NZ_LSTV01000003.1 coordinate 234,760, forward strand.
CGCCCCACAGGCCGTAGACGACCGAGGGGATCGCGGCGAGCAGATCGATGATGTAGCCGAGGGCGGAGGCGAGCCGGCGCGGGGCGTAGTGCGAGATGAAGAGCGCGATGCCGATGGCGAGCGGGGTCGCCACGACCAGGGCGATGATCGACGCCCAGAGTGTGCCGAAGACGAAGGGCCAGACGTACTGCCAGAACGGCTCGCCGCTCAGGAACTGCGTCTCGTCGGGGTTCGCGGTGAAGGCGGGGACGCTCTCGACGATGAGGAACAGCGTCACCGCGGCAAGCACGATGAGGATGATGATGCCCGCGCCGAGCGCGGTGCTGGAGAAGACGAGGTCGCCGCGGCGACGCATCGGTCGTCTCGTGGGCGCCTGGTCGGTGGCCAGGTCGGAGGTGGGGGGCATCGCAGTCCTCGGGTCGGAAGCGGGCGGACGTGGGGCTGCGGGTGGCCCTCCGTGGAGGGCCACCCGCAGCAGGGGTGTTACTGCTTGGCGCCGATCAGGTCGATGGCGGCCTGGGCCTCGCTGGCGACCTCGGTCGACAGCGGGGCGGAGCCGGCGGCCTCGTTGGCGACCTTCTGGCCCTCTTCGCTGACGATGTACGAGAAGTACGCCTTCACGATGGCGGCGGTGTCGGCATCCTCGTACTGCTGGCAGCCGATGAGGTAGCTCACGAGGGCGATCGGGTACGAGCCGGCGGGAGCCTTGGCGGGGTCGACGTCGTAGACGAGGTCACCGTCGGCACGGCCCTCCTCGAGCGGCGACGACGCCACGAGCTCCGCGGCGGCCTCGGAGGAGAACGGCACGAAGTCGTCGCCGACCTTGACGGCGGCCGAGCCCAGGTCACCGACGCGCGAGGCGTCGATGTAGCCGATGGTGCCGTTGCCGGCCTTGACGGCGGCCTCGACGCCGGAGGTCTGCTGGGCAGCCTCGGAGCGCGTGGTCTTGACGGGCCAGGCGTCGTCGTCCTCGTACGGCCACGCGTCGGGCGCGACGGAGGCGAGGTAGGCGGTGAAGGTGCCGGTCGTGCCGGACTCGTCGCCGCGGAAGACGGGCGTGATCGCCAGGTCGGGCAGCTCGACGCCCTCGTTGATCTCCGCGATCTTCGGGTCGTTCCACTTCTCGATCTTCTCGTTGAAGATCTCGCCGATGACCTCGGGCGTGAGGTTCAGCTCGGTGATGCCCTCGAGGTTGAAAACGACGGCGACGGGCGAGATGTAGGCGGGGACTTCGACGATGTCGGGCGTCGCGCAGGCGCCGAACTTACCGGCGGCGATCTCGTCGGCCTTGTAGGCGCGGTCCGAGCCGATGAAGTTGCTGGAGCCGGCGATGAAGTTGTCGCGGCCGGTGCCCGAGCCGGTCGGCTGGTAGTTGACCGTGACGTCCGGGTTGGCGGTCTGGAAGGCCGCGGTCCACGCCTGCTGGGCGGCGCCCTGCGAGGAGGCGCCGGTCGCCTTAACGGTGCCCGACAGCGAGCTGCCGCCGTCGGAGGGCTGGCCAGCGCCAGCGGGGGTGCCCTCGTTGGCGGCGCAGGCCGACAGGGAGAGGACGGCGACGGCGGCGACAGCGCCCACGCGGGCGATGCGGTTGAGCTTCACGTGTGAATTCCTTCGGGTGATCGGGACACCCCGGTGCGGGGCTGGCTCGACGCTAAGAGTCGCCGGTGACCAGGTTCCGCTCGACAGGTGAACGACAGGTGAACGGGTCGGGTCCGAACGCCTCTCGCTCAGCCGATTCACACCTTCGGGGGATGCGTCTCGATCGCCACGATGCCCGAGCCGGGATTCGTCGCCGACAGGTGCGCCACGGAGAACCCGCCGACCTCGAGGTCGGCGGCGCTCTCGATGTACGAGCCCTTCAGGCTCCCGGTCGCCAGCGCCAGCTCGCTCATGATCGTGGGGATCACCGGTCGGTGCGAGCACAGCACAGCGGCCTTCCGCGACCTCACGCGTTTGCCGACGACGGCGCGCACATCCGCGTGCCCTTCCTCCCAGGCATCCTGCGAGATCAGCTCGGTCCGACGGATGTCGCGGCCCAGCGCCTTCGCGAGCGGTGCCACGGTGTCGACGCAGCGGACCGCGTCGCTCGAGACGACCCGACGGATGCCGAACGCCCGCAACGGCCCGACGGCCGCCTTCGCCTGGCGCTTGCCGCGGTCGGTGAGGGGGCGGGCGGCATCCTTCCCCTTCCAGTCCTCGCGGGGAGTCGCCTTGCCGTGGCGCAGCACGACGACGGGGAAGGTCGCGAGCACGCCGTCGTCGACGAGGCGCAGGAAGTTCTCGAGGATCTCGACGTCCACCGGATAGCTCAGCCGTTCGAGCGCCTTCTTCGGGGTGAGCCATTCGATCGCGGCGATCTCGCGGTTCGGCACGAAGGACGACCCGCGGATCGCCTCCTCGGTCGCCTCGGTGCTCCAGTAGTGGACGATTTTCGTCCGCTTGCTCGGCAGGCGGTACTTCGAGATCCCGACGGGAACCCCGAGATGGACACGGATGCCGGTCTCCTCGAAGATCTCGCGCACGGCCGTCTCGGCGAGGGACTCACCGGGATCGACCTTGCCCTTGGGCAGGGTGATGTCGCGGTACTTCGTGCGGTGGATCGCCAGCACGAGCAGCTTGCCGTCCACCATCCGCCAGACGACGCCGCCCGCGGCGTAGACCGCGGTCTCCGTCATCGCACCGCCCGCGCCCGCCGGCGGCGGAGCACCTGCGACATCGTCTTCTCCTGCAGATCGACGAGCGGGTTGCCCTCGGCATCCAGATGGTGCCGCGTCCACTCGCCCTCGGCGCCGAGGTGCCACGAGCTCGTGGTGTCGGACATCGCCAGCTCGAACAGCGAGATCAACTCGTTCACGTGCGCGGGCTCGGTCACCCGCACGAGCGCCTCGACGCGGCGGTCGAGGTTGCGGTGCATCATGTCGGCACTGCCGATGAAGACCTGCGGGTCGCCGTTGTTGTGGAACGTGAAGATGCGGGAGTGCTCGAGGTAGCGCCCCAGGATCGAGCGCACCGTGATGTTGTCGCTGACCCCCGGCAGGTCCGAGCGCAGCGAGCAGATGCCGCGCACCCAGACGTCGACCTTCACCCCGGCCTGGCTGGCGCGGTAGAGGGAGTCGATGATCTGCTCGTCGACCATCGAGTTGACCTTGATGCGCACGTGGGCGGGCTTGCCGGCCAGCGCGTTGCGGCGCTCGCCGTCGATGTGACGGAGGAGGCCCTTGCGCAGGTGGAGCGGGGCAACGAGAAGCCGCTTGAACTTCTTCTCGATCGCGTAGCCACTCAGCTCGTTGAAGAGGCGGGTCAGGTCGCGACCGACCTGCTCGTTCGCGGTGAACAGGCCGTAGTCCTCGTAGATGCGGCTCGTCTTCGGGTTGTAGTTGCCCGTCCCGATGTGGCTGTAGCTGCGGAGGACGCCGTCCTCCTCGCGGATCACGTGAAGGAGCTTGCAGTGGGTCTTCAGACCCACGAGCCCGTAGACGACGTGCACGCCGGCCTTCTCGAGCTTGCGCGCCCACACGATGTTGGCCGCCTCGTCGAAGCGGGCCTTCACCTCGACGAGCGCGAGGACCTGCTTGCCGTTCTCGGCCGCGTCGATGAGCGCCTCGACGATCGGGCTGTCACCGGAGGTGCGGTACAGCGTCTGCTTGATCGCGAGCACGTGCGGGTCGCGTGCGGCCTGCTGCAGGAACGACACGACGCTCGTCGTGAACGATTCGTACGGGTGGTGGACGAGGACGTCCTCCTTGCGGATCGCCGCGAAGATGTCGGCGCGTCCGTTCTGCTCGGCCGGCTGGAACGGCGTCGAGGTCTTCGGCACGTGCGCCGGGTAGCGCAGATCGGGCCGCTCGATCTGCGACAGGGAGAAGAGTCCCCGCAGGTCGAGGGGGGCGGGCAGGCGGTAGACGTCGTTCTCGGTGATGTCGAGCTCGTCGAGCAGCAGCGAGAGCGTGACCTCGTCCATGTCCTCGGTGATCTCGAGGCGGATCGGCGGACCGAAGCGGCGGCGCAGCAGCTCGGCTTCGAGCGCCTGGATGAGGTTCTCGGTCTCGTCCTCCTCGATCACGACGTCCTCGTTGCGCGTGAGGCGGAACGTGTGGTGCTCGAGGATCTCCATGCCCGGGAACAGGTCGTCGAGGTTCTCGGAGATCAGTTCCTCGATCGGCAGGTACCGCACGGTGGAGCCGTTCTTCGCCACCTCGATGAGGCGGGGGAGCATGGGCGGCACCTTCAGGCGGGCGAACTCCTGACGGCCGGTGCGCGCGTTGCGGATGCGCACGGCGAGGTTCAGCGACAGACCCGAGATGTAGGGGAACGGGTGGGCGGGGTCCACGGCGAGCGGCATGAGTACCGGGAAGACCTGCGCCGAGAAGTAGTCGTACAGCGTGCTCCGCTCGGGGTCCGACAGCTCGGCCCAGGAGACGACCTCGATGCCCGCGTCGGCGAGGGCCGGGCGGACCTGCTCGGACCACACCGCCGCGTGACGCTCCTGCAGCGCGTGCGCCGACGTCGCGAGGTCCGCCAGCACGTCCAGCGGAGCGCGTCCGACGTTGGTGGGAACGGCCAGCCCGGTGAGGATGCGGCGCTTGAGCCCCGCGACGCGCACCATGAAGAACTCGTCGAGGTTGCTCGCGAAGATCGCGAGGAAGTTCGCGCGCTCCAGCGTCGGCAGGTTCGGATCCTCCGCGAGCTCGAGCACGCGCTGATTGAACGCGAGCCAGCTGAGCTCGCGATCGAGGTAGCGGTTGTCGGGCAGCTGCGAGTCGTACGCTTCGACGACGTCGTCGAAGTCGTCGTCGTCCGCGTCGCCCAGTCCGGAGTCGTGAACCTGGGTGTCGATCATCCCCACATCATTGCAGGGGACGGTGACGTGTGCGTGAACGTGGCGACGGATGCCGCGGCATCCGACTCAGGCGGAGGAGCCCGGCAGCTGCTCGTCCTCGTAGACGTTGAAGCGGTAGCCGACGTTTCGCACGGTGCCGATGAGCTGCTCGAGGTCCCCGAGCTTCGCGCGCAGCCGGCGCACGTGCACGTCGACCGTGCGGGTGCCGCCGAAGTAGTCGTAGCCCCACACCTCGCTCAGCAGCTGTTCGCGGGTGAACACCCGCGAGGGGTGCGTCGCGAAGAAGTGGAGCAGCTGGAACTCCTTGTAGGTGAGGTCGAGCGGGCGACCGTGCACCTTCGCCGAGTAGGAGGATTCGTCGATCGTGATACCGGAGGTCTGGATGCGGGTGGAGACCTGCTCCTTCGACACGCGTCCGATGGCGAGGCGGATGCGGGCATCGACCTCGGCGGGGCCTGCGCCGACGAGGACGACGTCGTCGATGCCCCAGTCGGGGGAGACCGCGGTGAGTCCGCCCTCGGTGACGACCAGCAGAAGCGGCGCGTCGAGACCCGTCGTCGTCAGGATCTTGCAGAGCGACTTCGCGGCGACGAGGTCCTTGCGGGCGTCGACGAACACGATGTCCGCATTGGGGGCGTTCACCAGCTGCGCCGCCTCGGCGGGGATCTGGCGGACCCGGTGGCTCAGCAGTTCGAGGGAGGGCAGGACGGAGTCGCCGCCGGCGGCGGAGCTCAGGACGAGCAGCTGTGCCAAGGGGGACCCTCCGGTGCGGACTCGGAACCGGTCTCATCTTAGGGGCTCGCCCCGCGGCCGCCGCGACGCGGGCTCGCCGCCGTGCGGGCCCCGCGCCGGTGCGTCACAATAGGGACCATGACCGCGCCCGAGATCCTCCCTCGTCGACGGGCCGCCGGAGTGATCGCGGTCTGGGTGGCCGCCGCTCTCGTCGCCCTCGCCGTCGGCGTGTTCGTCGAGCCCGACTGGCGCGGTGCGTGGCTGCTGGTCGGTCTCGGATTCTGCTTCTTCCTCGCCTTCGCAGTGCAGCTGGCGTCGGGGCGGTCGCAGGGGTTCATCATGCGCATCTCGGCGAGCGTCCTCGGCGCGATGCTGGTGATGGGACTCATCGGCGCCGGCTTCGCGCTCGCCGAACTCTTCGCGAGCTGATCCACCGGCATCCGCCGACCGGGAGCCCGCTCCCGGCCGCTAAAGTGGACGGCATGGATCTCGTCGCACTCGAACTCTTCTTCGTCGGGCTGCTCGGCCTCGCATCGCTCGCGATCGCGTTCGTGTCCGGCGTCGTCGTCTGGAACCTCTACCGCGGTCAGCGCTGACATCGTGATCGATCTGCCGACCGACCTTCCGGCTGATCTGGTCCCGCTCTCCTGGCTCCTCGGCGTGTGGGAGGGCACCGGCGTCCTCGAGTACGACGCGCAGGGTCGCACGATGTCGGGTGAGTTCTCCCACCGCGTGAGCTTCAGCCATGACGGTGGCGACGCCCTGAACTACGCGGCGACCGCCTGGTTCGAGGATGCCGAGGGCCGCCGCCGCGACCTCGTCGCCGAGACCGGGTACTGGCGGCTGTCCCGCCCCGCGACCGAGCAGGATCCTGGGCCCGCGCTGCTGCCGGCCCTCGCACCTCGCGTCGACGCGCGCACGGTGCACGACGTCGAGGCTCTCCGTACGGCGGAGGACGGCTTCGAGATCGAGGTCGCGCTCGTGCACTCCGACGGCATCAGCGAGCTCTACCTCGGCCAGGTGCGCGGTCCGCGCATCGATATCGCCACCGACGCGATCGTCCGCCCCGCGGGCGCCAAGGAGTACGGCGCCGCGACCCGGATGTACGGGCTCGTCGACGGGCACCTGCTGTGGGCGTGGGACATCGCCGCGCTCGGCTCGGACCTGTCGTCCCACGCCTCCGCTCGACTCGCGAGGGTCCAATGACCGCCGACGCCTTCGCGGCCGTGCCCGGTGCTGTCCTCGATGACCGCGGGCTCGCCCACGTCGGCAATCCGGTGCGGGAGCAGCGCGACCTCGCGAGTGGGGCCGCGGTCGCGCCCCTCGCGGACCGCGCCGTCCTCACCGTCTCCGGCGAGGACCGTCTCTCGTGGCTCGACTCCATCACCTCGCAGGCGTTGACGACCCTCGCGCCCGGAGTCGGCACCGAGTTGCTCGTCCTCGACCCGCAGGGGCACGTCGAGCACGCGGCATCCGTCGTGGACGACGGGGAGCGCACCTGGCTCATCGTCGACCGCGACCGCGCCGACGCGCTGCTGACCTGGCTGACGCGGATGAGGTTCCGCCTGCGCGTCGACCCGCAGGACGCCGCCGACCACGCCGTCGTCGGCGGGACCGCCGCCGCCGTCGACGCCCTGGGCGCCGCCGTCGTGTGGTGCGACCCGTGGCCCCGCGTGAGCCCCGGCGGGTGGGGATACTCCCCGGTCGAACCGCACCCCGGTGCCGAGCGCGACTGGGCCGAGGCGATCGTGCCGCGGGCCATGCTCGACGAGCTCGCCGCCGCCGCCGTCCGCGGCGACGTCCGCCTGGCCGGACACCTCGCCGTCGACGCGCTGCGTGTCGCCGCGTGGCGTCCCCGCGCCGCCACGGAGGCCGACGGCCGGACCCTCCCGCACGAGGTCGACTGGCTGCGCACGGCCGTCCACCTCGACAAGGGCTGCTACCGCGGCCAGGAGACCGTCGCCAAGGTGCACAACCTGGGGCACCCGCCGCGTCGCCTCGTCGCGCTGCAGCTCGACGGTTCCGATGCCGAGCTGCCTGACCCGGGCGCGCCGGTCCGCCTCGACGGCGCCGAGGTCGGAGCCATCACCTCCGTCGCCCGCCACCACGAGGAGGGCCCCATCGCCCTCGCGATCCTGAAGCGGTCCGTCCCCGTCGACGCGGCGCTGACCGTGGCCGTCGCGGACGGCGAGATCGCCGCGGCGCAGGAGGTCGTCGTTCCGCCGGATGCCGGGCGTGCGGCATCCGTCCCGCGTCTGCCCCGTCTGTCGCAGCGCCGCTGACGATGGCGCCCGAGCCGACCGCCACGGTTCCGGTGCCCACCGCCCGGAGGTATCCGCGTGAGGGCTGGGCGCGCCTGCGGGGGTCCGCCGTCGCGATCGTGCAGCTCGTCGTCGCTGCGAGCGCCGCGTTCTCGATCGCGCACTACGGCCTCGGCCACCCGGCTCCGCTAATCGCGGCGACCGTCACCATCTCGAGCCTGGGGCTCGTCCGCGACGCCCGGCCGTGGCGGGTGCTCGAGACCGTCATCGGCATGGTGCTGGGCGTCTTCGTCGCCGAGCTGGTCGTCTTCGCGGCCGGCAGCGGGTGGTGGCAGCTCGCCCTCACCCTCGGGGTGAGCCTGTCGATCGCGCGATTCGTCTCGCCGCAGGCGGGCTTCGCGATCGCCGCGGCGATCCAGTCGATCATCGTGGTCGTCGTCCCCTCGCAGACCCCGTTCCTGCGGTTGCTCGACGCCCTCATCGGCGGTGCGATGGCGCTGCTCGTCACGGCCCTCATCCCGCGCAGCCCGCTCCGCACCGCCCTGGCCGACGCGACGCGCCTGTTCGCTGCCTTCGAGGGCGCCGCCGGCACCGTCGCGCAGGGCCTCCGTCGTGGCAGCCGCGTGCGCGCCGAGCGCGGGCTCGAGAAGGCGCGCGAGCTGCAGGGCCGCGTCGACGACTGGCGGGTCTCGGTCGAGTCGGGCGCGGCGATCGCCCGCATCTCGCCGTTCCTCCGTCGACAGCGCTTCGAGCTCGAACGTTTCGAACGGATGCGGCAGGCCATGGACCTCGCGGTACGCAACCTTCGCGTCGTCGCCCGCCGCGCGGTCTACCTGAGCGACGACGGTCGCGAGCGCGACGTCACCGCCGATCTGCTCCTCGAGCTGGTGCGCGGCGCGAACCTGGTCGCCTCGTCGCTGACCGACATCTCGTACGAGCCGGCGGCGCGGGAGGTGCTCACCGCGGTGGCGGCCCGTCTCGACCCGGTCGCCCTCGTCCCCGATGGATCGCTCGGCGACCAGACCCTCATCACGGCGCTGCGGCCGCTCGCGACCGACCTGCTGTGCGCGACGGGCCTGCGCCCCGACGAGGCCCGCGCGCTGCTCCCGCGGGTCTGACGCGCGCCGCTCATCGAGGCGCGACGGCTTCCCACGGCACCGTGAACTCGCCCAGTCGCCACCGGCTCCGCCCGCCGATCGGCCACCCCGCCGCGACGAGCGCGTCGAGGGCGGCGCGCCACCGCTGGACCGGGCCGAACGACGACGCGGCGACCGCCCGCGTCCACTCGCGGTCGAGGGCGTCGAGGACATCGTGCACCCGCTCGCCCGGGACGTTGCGGTGGATGAGCGCCTTCGGCAGCCGCTCGGCGGCGACGGCGGGGGAGTCGAGCCCCGCGAGCCGCAACGAGATCGTGAGCGAGCGGGGTGCGGCATCCGGCCCGATCTCGAGCCAGGTCGAGATCCTGCCGAGCTCGTCGCACGTGCCCTCGACGAGCATCCCGTCCGGGCGCAGGCGCGACGCCATCCGTTCCCACGCCGCGGGCACGTCGGTCTCGTCGTACTGACGCAGGACGTTGAACGCACGGATCACCGCCGGGCGGCGCCCGTCCGGCACCGGCACCTCGAACCCGCCGCGCGCGAACGACACGCGCGCATCCGCGGCGAACACCCCCGCCCCCGCACGGACCTGCGCGAGCTGCGCGCGGGCGCGCTCCACGCGGGCCGGCTCGATCTCCAGCCCCAGCACCTCGACGTCCGGACGCGCCCGCCGCAGCCGGGCTTCGAGCTCGAACGCGGTCACCCCGCTCGCGCCGTACCCGAGATCCACCACGAGCGGATCGGCGGTCCGGCGCAGCACCGGATGCCGCGCGATCCAACGGTCCACACGGCGCAGGCGGTTGGTGTTCGTCGTCCCCCGGGTCACCTGTCCGACGACAGGATCGGAGCGCGTCATGCCCCCATGATCGCACCCGCCGCGCCGGTAGGATTGCGGGCATGACAGCCCCCTACACCTTGATCCTCCTCCGGCACGGCCAGAGCGAGTGGAACAAGTCGAACCAGTTCACCGGGTGGGTGGACGTCCGTCTCACCGATCAGGGCAAGGCCGAGGCCCAGCGCGGCGGCGAGCTGATCAAGGAGTCGGGTCTGCTGCCCGACATCCTGCACACCTCGCTCCTGTCCCGCGCCATCCAGACCGCGAACATCGCCCTCGACGCGGCCGATCGCCTGTGGGTGCCGGTCAAGCGGTCGTGGCGCCTCAACGAGCGCCACTACGGCGCGCTGCAGGGCAAGGACAAGGCGCAGACCCTCGAGGAGTTCGGCGAGGAGCAGTTCATGCTCTGGCGTCGCTCGTTCGACGTGCCGCCGCCGGACATCTCCGACGACGACCCGTACACGCAGGTCGGTGACGTGCGCTACGACGGCATCGATGGCGAGGTGCCCCGCACCGAGTCGCTGAAGATCGTCATCGACCGCCTGCTGCCCTACTGGGAGAGCGAGATCGTCCCCGACCTGAAGACGGGCAGGACCGTGATGGTGACCGCCCACGGCAACTCGCTGCGCGCGCTCGTGAAGCACCTCGACGGCATCAGCGACGACGACATCGCCGAGCTCAACATCCCCACCGGCATCCCGCTCGTGTACCGCCTCGACGAGAACCTCGTCCCGATCGGACCGGGAGAGTACCTCGACCCCGACGCCGCCGCTGCCGGCGCCGCCGCGGTCGCCTCGCAGGGCAAGAAGTAACCCGCCTCACGCCGGGAACACGAAGAGCGGATGCCTCGCGGCATCCGCTCTTCGTCGTTGCGGCGGCTCAGACCTCGAGGTCGACGCCCTCGGTGTCGGCGGCCCAGGTTCCGGTCGCGAGGTACGACACCTTCTTGGCGACCGACAGCGCGTGGTCGCCGAAGCGCTCGTGGTAGCGGGAGGCCAGCGTGGCGTCGACGGTGGCGGATGCCTCGCCCTGCCAGTTGTCGCTCAGGACCTTCTCGAACACCGCGAGGTGCAGTGCGTCGAGCTGGTCGTCGAGCTCGTGCAGGCGGCTCACGAGCGACAGGTCCTCGGTGCGCAGCAGGTCGGCCAGGGTGCGGGCGACCTCGGTGTCGATCTCGCCCATCTTCGTGAACGTGTTCTTCAGTCCCTTCGGGACCGCCCGCTCGGGGAAGCGCATCCGCGTCAGCTGGGCGATGTGCTCGGCGATGTCGCCCATGCGCTCGAGCGAGGCGCTCACGCGCAGCGCCGCGACGACGATGCGCAGGTCGCGCGCGACGGGCTGCTGGCGCGCGAGGATCTCGATGGCGAGCTCGTCGAGCTCGATGGCCTTGTCATCGATGACCTGGTCGTTGTCGATGACGTCCTCGGCGAGGGCGACGTCGCTCGTGGCGAAGGCTCGGGTGGCCTTCTCGATGGCGACGGTGACGAGTTCGGAGATCTCGACGAGACGGGTCTGCACGTCCTCGAGGGACTGGTGGAAAACTTCGCGCATGGAGCACCTTCTCTTCGTGCGGGCGGGTGAGGGGCGCGACTGTCGCGCAGAGACCTCGGCGATCCTCCCGCGCTCAGGTTAACGGTCGGTGCCGACACGGTGAACAGTCGGCGGTGACCGACCTACGGGCCGATTTCCGTCCGATGGCGGGGGTGTGCCCACCCTACGCTGGGGTCATGGATTCGACGCAGCTCGAGCTGCTGGCGCTCGTCGTGGGGCTCCTGGTCGGCGGTGGTGCGGCCGCGCTCGTGTTCTATGCGGCGCGTTCGCGGGAGCGCACCCGGCTCGTGACCTCGACCGAGCTCCCCGAGGGCACGGCATCCGTCCTGCAGGCCATGGATGACGCGGCGGTCGTCGTCGATCCGTCGATGCTCGTCCTCGCCGCCTCCGCGACGGCGGAGGTCTTCTCGCTGCGGGTGAACGAGAGCCTCGACGCCGAGCGGCTGCGCGCCCTCGTGCGCGGCGCCCGCCAGACGGGGCTCCCCGCGACCGAGAACATGACGCTCAACCGCGGCGTCGAGCCGCGCGTCGTGGCCGCGCGGGCGAGCGTCATCACCCCGCGTCTGACCCTCATCGTCATCCGCGACATCACCGAGCGCGAGCGCGTCGAGCAGATGCGGCGCGACTTCGTCTCGAACACCTCGCACGAGCTCAAGACCCCCGTCGGCGCCGTCACCCTCCTCGCCGAGGCGATCGAGTCCGCCGCCGACGACCCCGAACAGGTGCGTCACTTCGTCAGGCGTCTGAGCGCCGAGGCGACCCGCCTCGGGCAGCTGACCTCCCGCATCATGAACCTCTCCCGCCTGCAGTCCGCCGACGAGATCTCCGAGATGCGCGACGTCTCGGTGGACGAGGTGGTCCGCGCGGCGATCGAGTCGCTCGCGGTGTCGGCGGAGTCCGCCGAGATCAGCGTCGCCCGCGGGGGCGACCGCGGCCTGTTCGTCCGCGGCGACCGCCAGATCCTCACCGAGGCGGTCAGCAACCTGCTCGCCAACGCCATCGCCTACTCGCCGCCCGGAGCGCAGGTGGGGGTCGGCGTGCGGGAGGCCGACGGCGCGGTCGAGATCGCCGTGGCCGACCATGGCATCGGCATCCCCGAGGAGGACCAGCAGCGCGTCTTCGAGCGCTTCTACCGCGCCGACCAGGCCCGGTCCCGGCGCACCGGTGGCACGGGACTCGGGCTCGCGATCGTCAAGCACGCCGTCCAGCGCCACGGCGGCTCGGTCGACCTCTGGTCGCGCCCCGGCCGCGGGTCGACCTTCACGATCCGCCTGCCCCTCGCCGCCGTCGACGCCTCCACCACCCGTAAGCCCAAGAAGAAGAAGATCGGCGCGAAGGCGCCCAGCAGAAGGAAAGCCTCATGACCCGAGTCCTGATCGTCGAAGACGAACCCGACCTCGCCGACCCCCTCGCCTACCTCCTGCGACGGGAGGGGTTCGAGGTCGAGATCGCCGAGGACGGCGGCCTGGCCCTCGACGCGTTCACATCGCGCGGCGCCGACATCGTCCTGCTCGACCTCATGCTGCCGGGGATGCCGGGCACCGAGGTGTGCCGCGTCATCCGGCAGACCTCCAAGGTGCCGATCATCATGCTGACCGCGAAGGACAGCGAGGTCGACATCGTCGTGGGGCTCGAACTCGGCGCCGACGACTACATCACGAAGCCCTACTCCTCGCGCGAGCTGCTCGCCCGCATGCGCGCCGTGCTGCGCCGTGCGGACAGCGACGAGCTCGACGTCGACGACCGCATCATCCAGGGCGGTCGGGTCACCCTCGACATCGACCGGCACACGGTCGCCGTCGACGGTAAGGAGATCTCGATGCCGCTCAAGGAGTTCGAGCTCCTCGAACTGCTCATGCGCAACGCCGGCCGCGTGCTGACGCGCGGGCAGCTCATCGACCGGGTGTGGGGGAGCGATTACTTCGGCGACACGAAGACGCTCGACGTCCACATCAAGCGCATCCGCTCGCGCATCGAGACGAACCCGAGCGACCCCGTCATGCTGCTGACCGTCCGCGGACTCGGCTACCGCTTCGAGGCCTGAGCGCCCCCCTCGACGACGAAGGCCCCCACCTCGCGGTGGGGGCCTTCGTGACGGGGGTGTCAGCCGGTGGTCGTCGCCGTCGCGGCGGGCGTCGGGACGAATTCGGTGTAGTAGGGGAGCGTGCCGTCGAGGATGGGGACGGCGACGCGGACGCCCTCGCCCTCGCCCGACTGGAACGAGACGTCGACGTCGGAGCCGGGCTTGCCGGTGTCGTCGAACAGGAGCGGAGCCTGCGTCACGCCGAGGCTGACGGTGCTGTTCGCCGGGACGTCGACGCGCTGCGGCTGGTCGCCGACGGTGACGTTGAGGACCAGGTCCTCATCGGTGCCGTTGACGATGCCGGCGATGAGGTTGCCCAGCGAGCCGTCCTCGTTGGCGATGATCATGGCGTTCCGGACCTTCAGCGGCCCGGACTCGGGGATGTTGACGCCGTCGGACGCCGAATACTGGATGGTCGTCGCCTGCGGGGCCAGCATGTTGCAGCCCGTGGTTCCCAGAACGACGGCGGCGCCCAGGGCGAGGGACGCGATGAGACGCGATTTCACGGATCCTCCAGATGACACGAACGGCGGCCCTCTCATCCTATGGGGTCACGACGGCGGGGCCGGGCGGAGGGGGCGGCGAACTCTAGCGTATGTCGCCTGTGGTATTCTGGAGGTTGCCGAAAGGACACAACTGCATGCTTTTTGAGGTTGGCGAAACCGTCGTCTATCCGCACCATGGCGCTGCGACCATCATCGAGGTCAAGGATCGCGTCATCAAGGGAGAGACGAAGAAATACCTGAAGCTCAACGTCACCCAGGGCGACCTCATCATCGAGGTTCCTGCGGACAACGTCGATCTCGTGGGCGTCCGCGACGTGATCGGCAAGGACGGGCTCGAGAAGGTCTTCGACGTCCTGCGCGCACCCTTCACCGAGGAGCCGACCAACTGGTCGCGTCGCTACAAGGCGAACCTCGAGAAGCTCGCGTCGGGTGACGTCATCAAGGTGAGCGAGGTCGTGCGCGACCTGTGGCGCCGCGACCAGGACCGCGGGCTCTCCGCGGGTGAGAAGCGGATGCTGGCGAAGGCGCGGCAGATCCTCATCTCCGAGATCGCGCTGGCCCTCAAGGCCGACGAGGACAAGGCGTCCAGCGTCCTCGACGAGGTCCTCGCCTCCTGAGACCACGAAAGAACGGCCGGCTGCTCAGCCGGCCGTTCTTCGTTTGCCGCGGAACCGCATGCGTGCGTTCGAGCGATGCGCGCGCCATGATGAGGCCGTGACCACCCGCGCCGCACCCGCCGCCGTCGACCTCGCGCGACGGGACCTCACCCTCGACCTCGCCCGGGTCGTCTGCGTCCTGTTCGTCATCGTCGTGCACCTCGTGCAGGTCGGCATCGGACCCGGACCCGACGGCGGTCTCGTCGCATCTCGCCCCGCCGAACAGCAGCCGTGGTTCGACGCGGCGACGTGGGTCGGGCAGATCATGCCGCTCTTCTTCGTCGTCGGCGGATTCGCCGCGGCCACAGGCTGGCGGTCATGGACGGCGAAGGGCGGGGATGCCGCCGGCTTCATCCGCACGCGCACGCTCCGTCTCGCGCAGCCCGCCCTGCCCCTCTTCGTCTTCTTCGCGGTGGTCCTCGGCGTCGCCACGGCGGCGGGTCTGCCTGCGCAGCTTGTGTCGGATGCCGCCGTGGGCGCCGGGTCGCCGCTATGGTTCCTCGCGGCGTATCTCCTGTGCCAGGCGGCGGTCCCGTTCCTCGCGGCCTGCCACGCCAGCCGCCCGGTGGCGACGCTCGTCGTCCTCGCCCTGGGGGTCGTCGTGGTCGACGTGGCGCGGTTCTCGTCGGGTGTCGAGGAGGTCGGCCTGCTGAACCTGCTGTTCGTCTGGCCCCTCGTGCAGCAGTTCGGGTTCTGGTACGCCGACGGATGGTTCGACCGGCGGCATCCGCTCAACCTCGTCGGCATCGCGGCCGCCTGCTACCTGCTCCTGTGGCCGTTGACGGCGGTCGGACCGTACTCGACCAGCATGCTCGGCAACCTCAATCCGCCGACGGTGCCGCTCGTGGTCCTCGGGATCGCCCAGGCCTGCCTGCTGCGACTGCTCAAGCCGGCGCTCGCGCGCCTCATGTCGCTCCGCGCGATGCAGGGGGTCGTCTTCGTCCTCGGGTCCCGGCTCATGACGATCTACCTCTGGCACCTGCCGGTGATGCTGGCCCTCACCGGCGTCAGCCTGCTCATCCCCGGGGCGGCGCCGACACCGGCGTCCGAGGCCTGGTGGTGGTCGCGGCCGATCCTCTTCGTCGTCGTGCTGGCCGTCCTGCTCCTGCTCTCCCTCGCCATCGCGCGATGGGAGGCCCTCGGTACGCTCGGGCCGACACCGCCCCGGGCGGTCGTTGCCCTCGCCTGGGCGTGCGCGTTCGTCCCGCCGTTCGCGGTGATGGAGTGGTTCCTCGACCTGCCGATCGCCGTCGGGGGTGCGGTACTGCTGGCCGTCGCCGTGTTCCTCCTGCGACGCCGCCCGCGCGCACACGCGTCGGTACGCTCGGAGGCATGAGCATCATTCCCGTTCCCCGTGTCGCCGTCATCGTCGTCGCTGCGGGGTCGGGCACCCGGCTCGGGGCCGACGCGCCCAAGGCGTTCGTGGGGATCGATGCGCACACGATCCTGCGTCACGCGCTGCGCGGCGTGTTCGCGGCCCCGCAGGCGCAGGTGGTCGTTGTCGCCCCCGCCGACCGCGTCGGCGACGCCACGACCGAGGCCCACGAGGCCGCCGGTGATCGGGGCGACCTGGTCTCGGTCGTCGCCGGCGGGGCGACCCGGCAGTCGTCGGTCGCGGCGGGACTGGCCGCGGTCTGGTCCGACGTCGAGATCGTCCTCGTCCACGACGCCGCCCGCGCGCTCACCCCGCCCGAGGTCTTCGCCCGCGTGATCGACGCGGTCGCTGCGGGGTCGGACGCGGTCATCCCCGTGCTGCCCGTCGTCGACACCCTGAAGCGGATCGACGCCGACACGGTCGTCGAGCCGGTGGACCGGTCGATCCTCGCCGCGGCGCAGACGCCGCAGGGCTTCCGTCGCGCCGTCCTCGACGACGCGTATCGGGATGCCGCCGCCGACCACACCGACGACGCCGCCCTGCTGCAGGCCGCCGGCACGGTCGTGCGCACCGTCCCCGGCGACGAGCGGGCGTTCAAGATCACGACGTCGGCCGACCTCGACCGGGCACGCGCGCTCGTCTCGCCGATCCCGCCGGTCGTACCCGCGGCGCCGGTCGCGATCCCGCGGGTCGGGATCGGCACCGATGTCCACGCCTTCGGCGGCGACGGCACGCTGTGGCTCGCCGGCCTCGAGTGGCCGGGGGAGCCGGGACTCCACGGGCACTCCGACGGGGATGCCGTCGCGCACGCGATCGTCGACGCGGTGCTGGCCGCTGCGGGGCTCGGCGACATCGGCACGCACTTCGGCACGGACCAGCCCGAGTACGCCGGTGCGCACGCCGCGGCGTTCCTCGCCCGCACCCGCGCGCTCGCCGGCGAGGCGGGATGGCGCATCGGCAACGTCAGCGTGCAGGTGCAGGCGAACCGGCCGCGGTTCGCCGCGCGGCGCGCGGAGGCGGAGCGGGTGCTGTCCGAGGCGCTCGGCGCTCCCGTCGCGGTGTCGGCGACGACGACGGACGGACTCGGGTTCACCGGTGCCGGAGAGGGCGTCGCGGCGTTCGCGGTCGCCGTCGTCGTCCCCGCGTGACCCGGCGGCTCAGAGCTCTCTCGTCATGAAGGTCGAGGCGGGATCCGGGCGGTAGTCGCCGAACGGCTCGCATTCGACGAACCCCTCGCTCGCGTACAGCGCGCGCGCGGCGAGGAACGCGGCATCCGACCCCGTCTCCAGCCAGACCCGGGTGAGGCCGTCGGCGCGCGCCGCGGCGAGGATGTGACGCAGGATCGCGCGGCCGACGCCGGTGCCGAGGTGGGCGTCGGCGACCCGCATCGACTTCAGCTCGCCGTCTGTCGCGCTGAGGCGGGCGAGGGCCCCGATCCCGGCGATCCCGCCGTCCCGCCACGCCGACCAGACGGTGACGGACGGATGCCGCAGCGCGCCGACGTCGAGGGCGTGCACGCTCTCGGCGGGGGACTGCGCGTGCATGCCGGCGAGGTGCTGCCGCACGAGGGCGGTGCTGGCCCGCCCGGTGAGGTCGTCGAGGCGGATGTCGAGGGGAGCGGGCACGTCAGGCCTCCACGGCGAACGGGGCGGGGTCGCGGGGTCGGCGCGACCCCCAAGCGAGGGTCACGAGACCCGCCGCCAGGACGACGAGGCCCGTCACCGCGAGAAGGGAGAGTCCCTCGCCGAGCACCGTCACGCCGAGCACCGTCGCCGTGAGGGGTTCGCCGAGGGTCAGCGTCGCAGCCGTAGCCGCCGTCAGCCCCTGGAGGCCCCACGTGAAGAGCACATAGGCGAGGGAGATCGTCGCGAGACCGAGCCAGAGCGCCATCGCGAGCCCGGACGGCGTCGCCGCCCAGCTCAGGTCGACGAAGGGGATCGCCGCGGCGCACAGGACGGCCGACCCGGCACCCATCGAGCCCACGACGGTGAACGCGTCCCATCCCGCGTCGAGCAGGCGCCGCTGCGCGTTGGCGATCACGGCGAAGCAGGCGCCGGCGCCGACGGCGGCGGCGAGACCGGCGCCGTCGACGCCACCCGTGCCCGACGCGCCGCCGATCCCCAGCAGCACGACACCCACCGCGGCGAGGGCGGTGGCCGCCATCCACAATCCGGAGGGCGCCCGGCGCGAGATCGCCCATTCGAGGATGCCGGCGAGCACGGGAGCGGACCCGAGCGCGATCACGGTGCTGACGGCGACGCCGTTGGTCTCGGTGCCGAGGAAGAAGAGCGGCTGGTAGAGGCTGATCGCGACCCCCGTGGCCGCCATGAGCGCGAGCGGGCGCCAGGTGAGCGCGGGGCGCCGCCGGTCGGGCGTCCGCCGGCGGAACCGGGTGGCGAGGAGGAACGCGAGGGCAGCGAGCCCGATGCCGCCGACCACCATCCGCGCGACGCCGACCGAGAGCGTCGAGGCGTCGTCCGGACCGAGGGCGTTGGCGGTTCCCGTCGTCCCGAACAGCAGCGCGGCGGCGAGGACGGCGAGCAGATGCAGCACCCTCCTTTTCTATCGTCTCGACGCGGGTGCCTCCGCCACCCGCCGGTAGCATGGACCGGTGACGGTTCGGCTCTACGATTCCCAGGCTCAGGCGCTGCGCGACTTCGCGCCCGCCGACCCCGGAAACGTCACGATGTACGTCTGCGGGCCGACCGTCCAGTCGGGGCCGCACATCGGCCACGTCCGCGCGGCGCTGAGCTTCGACGTCCTCCGTCGGTGGCTCGCCCACCGTTTCGGTCGCGTCACGTTCGTCCGCAACGTCACCGACATCGACGACAAGGTCCTCGCGAACGCGACCGACGACGAGCCCTGGTGGGCGCTGGCGTACCGGATCGAACTCGAGTTCTCGCGCGCGTATGCCGCGGTCGGCATCCTGCCCCCGACGTACGAGCCCCGGGCGACGGCATCCATCCCGCAGATGCAGGAACTCATCGAACGCCTCATCGAGGCCGGCCACGCGTACGCCGCGGCAGGTGACGTGTACTTCGACGTGCGGTCCTGGCCGCAGTACGGGTCGCTCACCCGCCAGTCCGTCGACGCGATGGAGTCCGCCGCCGACGCCGATCCGCGCGGCAAGCGCGATCCGCGCGACTTCGCCCTCTGGAAGGGCGCGAAGGAGGGCGAACCGGCGGATGCCGCATGGGCATCGCCCTGGGGATCGGGCCGTCCCGGCTGGCACATCGAGTGCTCGGCGATGAGCCGGCGCTACCTCGGGCCCGAGTTCGACATCCACGGCGGGGGCCTCGACCTGCGCTTCCCGCACCACGAGAACGAACTCGCGCAGTCGACCGCCGCCGGTGATCCGTTCGCCCGGTACTGGGTGCACAACGGCCTCGTGACCGTCGGCGATCAGAAGATGTCGAAGTCGCTCGGCAACTTCCTGCTCGCCGAGGACGTCTTGGCCGAGAACGACCCCGTCGTGGTGCGGTACGCGCTGCTCGCCGCCCACTACCGCTCGAATCTGGATCTCTCCGCCTCGACATTCGCCGAGGCCGAGGCGGCGCTCAGTCGGATCGACTCGTTCCTGCAGCGCGTCCTGCGGGCGACCGAACATCCCGCGACGGCACTGCGTCCGGGATGGATCCCGGACGCGTTCGCGGCGGCGATGGATGACGACCTCGGCGTGCCGCAGGCGCTCGCCGTGCTCCACGACACGGTGCGCCGTGGCAACACGGCGGTCGATGCGGGGGACCTGGCGACCGCCATCACGCACCGGGGGAGCGTCGTCGCCATGTTGCAGGTCCTCGGACTTCCCGCAGACGATTCCGCGACAGCGGTCGGTTACGGCGCCGCCGCGGACGCCGCCCTCGACGCCCTCATCACCACCATGATCGACCAGCGCGCGGAGGCCCGCGCGGCGAAAGACTGGGCGGCAGCCGACCGCATCCGCGACGCGATCGCGGCGGCCGGCGTCGTCCTCGAAGACGGTCCCGAAGGGACCCATTGGAGTTTGAACAATGGCTAAGCCAGGCAACCCGTCCGCCGGACGCGGCAAGAAGGGTCCCACGAAGGGATCCGGCGGCAAGAACAAGCGCTCGCTCGAAGGGCGCGGCCCGACCCCCAAGGCCGAGGACCGCGCCTGGCACCCCGCCGGGAAGCGCAAGGCCGCCAAGGAGCGGTTCGTCGCCGCCGGTGGCAAGCCGCAGATCCGCCAGACCACGGGCGGTCGCGCGCCCAAGGCGAAGTCCGGTGACGACACCGAGACCGTGACCGGGCGCAACAGCGTGCTCGAGGCCCTCCGCGCCAAGATCCCCGCGACCGCGTTCTACATCGCGCAGCGCGTCGAGATGGACGACCGCGTCAAGGAGATGCTGTCGATCGCGACCCACCGCGACATCCCCGTCCTCGAGGTCACCCGTCAGGAGCTCGACCGGATGGCCGGGTTCGACGGAGTGCACCAGGGTGTCGCGCTCAAGGTGCCGCCGTACGAGTACGCCCACCCGCAGGACCTGCTCGAGCAGGTCATCGACCGCGGCCAGCTGCCCCTGTTCGTCGCCCTCGACGGCGTCACCGACCCCCGCAACCTGGGTGCCATCATCCGTTCCACCGCCGCGTTCGGCGGGCAGGCGATCATCCTGCCGCAGCGCCGCTCGGCGGGCGTGAACTCCGCCGCGTGGAAGACGAGCGCGGGGGCGGCCGCCCGAATCCCCGTCTCCATCGCGCCGAACCTCACGACGACGCTCAAGGAGTTCAAGAAGCAGGGTGTCTTCATCCTGGGTCTGGACGGCGGCGGGGACGTCTCCCTGCCCGCGCTCGAGCTCGCCGACCGCCCCGTCGTGATCGTCGTCGGCTCCGAAGGCAAGGGTCTCTCGCGCCTGGTCACCGAGACGTGCGACCAGATCGTGTCGATCCCGATCAACGCGGCGACCGAGTCCCTGAACGCCGGCATCGCGGCATCCGTCGCGCTCTACCAGGTCGCCACGCTGCGCGCGGCGTCCGAGTGAGAGCTCAGGCATAGGAACGCGCGCCAGACTGGCGTCACCGACTGCGAAAGGACGCATCCCATGACCCGTATCGCTGTGATCGGTGGCACCGGCTACGCCGGCGGCCACATCGTCGCCGAGGCCGCCGAGCGCGGCCACACGGTCGTCTCCGTGGCCCGCAAGCTCCCCGCCGAACGCGTCGACGGCGCGACCTACGTCGAGGGCACGCTCCTCGACGCGCCCGCTCTCGTCGCCGAGCTGGAGGGCGTCGAGGTCGTCGTGTTCGCGACGTCGCCGCGCGGTGACATGGCCGGCAAGATGCGGGATGCCGTCACCGAGGTGATCCGCGAGCTCCCGCTGTCCGTACGGGTCGGTGTCGTCGGTGGCGCCGGAGGGAGCCTCGTCGCCCCGGGTGGACCCCGTGTGATCGACAGCGGCTTCCCCGAGGAGATCAAGCCCGAGGCGATGGAGGCCATCGGCATCCTCGAAGACCTGCAGGCCGACACGACCGGCCGCGAATGGTTCTACATCCACCCGGCCGGCGGATTCGGCGCCTGGGCGCCGGGGGAGCGCACCGGTTCGTACCGCGACGGCGGCGACGTCATCGTCACCGACGACAAAGGCGAGTCCTTCATCTCCGGTGCCGACTTCGCGATCGCCGTGCTCGACGAGATCGAGTCGCCGAAGCACCGCAACGAGCGGTTCACCGTCGGGTACTGACCCCGCTCAGACGAGGTCGCGCCAGTTGACCTGTTCCTCGTCGTCCTCGTCGGGGAGGGGCAGATCGGCGGTGACGACCGGAACGGCCATCGTCTCGGTCGGCGGTCCCATCACGGTCGCCTCGTCGCGGCGGTGACGGAGGACGTCGTCGATGTACGACGACAGGACCTCCGCGATCGGGATCGACTTGCCGCGCGCCTGCGACATGTACCACCGGTGCTCCAGCACCTGGTGGAACACCTCGGCGGGCTCGAGCTTGCTCCGCAGCTCCCACGGGATGGCCTTCACGACCGGTTCGAACACCCGCGTGAGCCACTCGTGCGCGACCATCTCCTCGTCGCTGCCGAGGCGCGAGACGCGGGCGGCGAACTCGTCCATGTCGTTGAGCAGGCGCCGCGCCTGGTTCTCCTCGACGTCGAGCCCGGTGAGGCGGAGCAGACGTCGCTGGTGGTGGCCGGCATCCACCACCTTCGGTTGGATGAGGACCTTCGTGCCGTCGGCGGTCTCGTCGATCGACATCTCACCGATGTCGAAGCCGAGACCGTTGAGCCGCTGCACACGCTCGGTGATGCGCCACGTTTCGTTCGCGGCGAAGCTCTCGGTCTCGGTCAGCGCGCTCCACAGGGAGCGGTACGAGGACATGATGCCGTCGGCGATGGCGACGGCATCCACACCGCCTTCGAGGCGGCCACCGGCTTCGAGGTCCATGATCTCGCCGGCGATGTTCGTGCGGGCGACGTCGAGGTCGTGCTCGCGCTGACCCCGCGTGAGGCCGCCCTCGTGCAGTTCGCCCGTCTCGGCATCCACCAGGTACGCGGCGAAGGCCCCGGCATCCCGTCGGAACAGCGTGTTCGACAGCGACACGTCGCCCCAGAAGAAGCCGACGTTGTGCAGGCGCACGAGCAGGGCCGCCAGTGCGTCGACCAGGCGCGTCGCGGTATCGGGACGCAGCACCTGGGTGAACAGGGCGCGGTAGGGGAGGGAGAAGCGCAGGTGCGCGGTGACGAGGGCCGCCGGGAGCGGTTCGCCCTTGGGCGTCCGCCGCCCGTCGATGACCGCCACCCGACTCACGCAGGGCACGTCGAGCCGGCCGAGCGAGCCGAGCATCTCGTACTCCCGGCGCGCCATCTCGGCGGTCGTCTCCTTCACCGCGATCACCCGCCCCGACAGGCTCGCGAATCGCACGAGGTGGCGGGAGAGGCCTTTGGGGAGCGAGACGATCGCGTCGCTCGGCCACTCGCCGAGCGGGGTCGACCAGGGCAGGGCGAGGAGCCCTGCGTCGACGCTGCTGGCGGTGATGCTCAGGGAATGGACCACGCGGTGACCTCCGGCTCACGCGCCGCGGCGCGGGAGGTCCGGAGACCTTCCCGCGCCGCGGTCCTGCTGATGATGACGATCAGGCCGAGACGACCGGCTTGTCGTTGAGGCGGTCGCCCGACTCGATGTCGAACGCGTGGACGTGGCCCGGCTTGGCGGCCAGCGTGACCGTCTCGCCCGCGTTCGGGTGGTTGCGGCCGTCGACACGGGCGACGACGTCGGTGCGCTTGCCGTCGATGTCGACGTGACCGTACAGGTAGCCGTCGGCGCCGAGCTCCTCGACGAGGTCGACCTGAACCGCGAGGCCGCGACCGTCGGCGGGGCCGACCTCGATGTCCTCGGGGCGCACGCCCACGGTGACCTGGCTGCCGGTGGCGCGGCCCACGGTGTCACGGTCGAGCGGGACGACCTCGGTGCCGAACTGGATGCCGCCGTCGGCGAGGCTCGCCGGGAACAGGTTCATGGCGGGCGAGCCGATGAAGCCGGCGACGAACACGTTGTTCGGCTTCTCGTAGAGGTCGCGCGGCGTGCCGACCTGCTGGAGCAGACCGTCCTTGAGGACCGCGATGCGGTCACCCATCGTGAGGGCCTCGGTCTGGTCGTGCGTGACGTAGACCGTGGTGACGCCGAGGCGACGCTGCAGCGACGCGATCTGCGTACGCGTCTGGACGCGGAGCTTGGCGTCGAGGTTCGACAGCGGCTCGTCCATGAGGAAGACCTGGGGCTGACGGACGATGGCGCGACCCATGGCGACACGCTGACGCTGACCACCCGAGAGGGCCTTCGGCTTGCGGGTCAGGTACTGCTCGAGGTCGAGGAGCTTGGCGGCCTCGAGGACGCGGGCGGCGCGCTCCTCCTTGCCGACACCGGCGATCTTGAGCGCGAAGCCCATGTTCTCGGCGACGGTCATGTGCGGGTACAGCGCGTAGTTCTGGAAGACCATCGCGATGTCGCGGTCCTTCGGCGGGACGTCGGTGACGTCGCGGTCACCGATGCGGATCGAGCCGGAGTTGACCTCCTCGAGACCCGCGAGCATGCGCAGGGAGGTGGACTTACCGCAGCCGGACGGACCGACCAGGACGAGGAATTCGCCGTCGGCGACCTCGAGGTTGAGCTTGTCGACCGCGGGGCGGGTTCCACCGGGGTACAGACGGGTTGCGTTGTCGAACGTGACGGACGCCATTGTTTCTTCTCCTTCACCGGCAGGTACGTGCCGGACGATCCGTAGTGAAGCGAGCGGGGACGACCCCGCACACCCGCCATCGGGTGCGTGTTCAGTATGGCACGGGAGGACCGGGAGAGGGGATGCGGTCTCGTCAGCCTTTTTCCAGCGCGTCTGACTAACATCGGACCGTGCGCCACCCCCGAGCGCCGGGCCCCGAGGCCACCACAGATCTTCCCGAGGTTTCATGTCCACCGATTCCGGCGACACTCCGTCATCCGCGACCGACCGCCGCGAGGCCGTGCGAGAGAAGGCGCAGCGCGTCCACGTCCGCCAGTCGCGCGCGCGGATCGCTCGTCGCATCTCGCTCGGCGTCCTGGCGACCGCGGCCGTCGCCGCTGTCGCGACCGTCGTCGTGTGGTCGGTCACCTCGACGATGGGCGGACGTGACCTGACCCCGAGCACCGCATCGTCGGACGGCTTCGCGGTCAGCGACGTCACGGGCGTCGCGGCGGACCAGGGCGCGATCGACGAGAGCGCCGTCGAGGCGACCCCGGGGTCGGACAAGGCGGCGACGCCGGCACCGACGGCATCCGCCACCGCTGCTCCCGTCGACATCCGCGTCTACGTCGACTACCTCTCGCCGGGTGCGCGCGAATGGCAGCTCGCCAACGTCGATCAGCTCACCACGTGGGTGGACCAGGGAGCCGCGAC
Organism: Microbacterium oleivorans; assembly: GCF_001644225.1. Classification (GTDB taxonomy): domain Bacteria; phylum Actinomycetota; class Actinomycetes; order Actinomycetales; family Microbacteriaceae; genus Microbacterium; species Microbacterium gawkjiense. The sequence goes on from NZ_LSTV01000003.1 coordinate 259,585, forward strand.
GCTCAGCTACCACCCGGTGTCGATGCTCACGGCCAAGTCCAACGGCACGAAGTACTCGCTGCGCGCCGCCGCGGCGGCGGCCTGCGTCGCGACCCACGACGAGAGTGTCTTCTTCGCGTACAACACCGAGCTGCTCACGCGTCAGCCGGCGATGGACACCGACGGGTTCTCCGACGTCGAGCTCGCCGACCTGGCGCAGGCCGTCGGCGCGAGCGACCCCGAGAAGCTGCGATCGTGCATCGAGGACGGCGACTTCATCGAGTGGGCGAAGGATGCCACGGAGCGCGCGATCGCGGGCATCCCCGACACCGACGGCCTGGAGCTCACCGGCACGCCGATGATCCTCGTCAACGGCCAGCCCTACATGGGTGCCCTGTCGGATGCCGCGGAGTTCTCGCAGTTCGTGCTCACGAGCGCGAGCGACGCGTTCTACACCGAGCAGACCCCGACCCCCACGCCGACGGCACCGGCGGAGACGCCGACGCCCACCGCGCCTGCGGAGTGACCGGCGCGGCCCGGATAGACTGGGCCACCTGCCGGCTTGGCGCAATTGGTAGCGCACCGTACTTGTAATACGGGGGTTGCAGGTTCAAGTCCTGTAGCCGGCACCATCAAGCCCCGACCCGTACTTGTCATACGGGGATGCAGGTTCATTGCGCTTCTGCGCTGAGCCGCTCCGCGTCGCGCTCGACGAGCCACGACCACAGTTGTTTGCGGAGCTGTGAGAGAGCGCCCTGTGATCCCCACGGAACCCGCAGGAGCATGTGGGCGGTGGCGACGTCGATCCAGAATCCGACCGTTCCCGGTTCCCAGATGCTGTGCTCGATGGGCCGCGGGCGTGCAGCGACATCGACGGCGGCGGCTTCCGTGGTGGCCGTGAAGGACCACAGTGCGACGGGCAGGAACGAGGCAGGCTCCACGTGTACGACGTCAGCGTGGCGCTGAGGAGAGCCGTTCGAAAGCTCCCGCAGATCCGCCGGCCAGTCGCGCAGATCGTCTTCATCGGTGACATCCGTCCAGCGCTCGATCGCCTCGGCGAGAGCGACTGCAGTCCGCGGGCCCAGGCGGAAACCGAACCAGCCCACAGTCGCCTGCGGGCCTGCGACGAACCAGGCCCGACGGGCGAGCGCCCAAACCTCGGCCGCCTCGTCGTCATGCCACGGCTGTTGCGCCGCCGCCGGCACGAAGAGGTGGATCTGCCAATCGTGCGTCATGACCGCGCGACGATCCTGCTCATGTCACGACGAGAACGCGTGCGGGTGGATGCGGGGTGATGCGGAACATGGCGCCTACGCCACCGGAGCCTCGGTCTCGCGAGGCGTGACGCGGACCTCCGCGATGCGCCGGCGGTCCATGGCGGTCACCTGGATCGTCGCGCCGTCGACGTCGATCGTGTCGCCCACGACCGCGAGGCGACCGAGCTGCTCGGTCACGAATCCGGCGACCGTGTCCGAGGCGCCGCGGGGGAGCGTGATCCCCGTCGCCTCGGAGAAGTCCTGCAGGTTGAGGCGCCCGTCGATGATCTCGCGATCACCCACGGGGGCGACTGCGTCGTCGTACTCGTCGAAGATCTCACCGACGACCTCCTCCACGAGGTCCTCGAGGGTCACGATGCCGTCCGTACCGCCGTACTCGTCGACGACGACCGCGATCTGGTGCCCTTCCGCCCGCATCTTCGTCAGCGTCGGGAGGACGCGCGCCGTCGACGGGAAGTAGGGGATCGGTCGCACGATGCTGGACAGGGGGGCCGCCGCATCCGCCGCCGCCTCGAACAGGTCCCGGACGTGCACGAAGCCGACGATGTCGTCGATGGACGTGTCGGCGACGGGGTACCGCGAGAACGGCAATTCGTGCACCGCGGAGATGGCCTCGCCGATCGTCGCGCTGTCGTCGAGGGAGGTGACGTCGGGGCGCGGCCGCATGACCTCGCTCAGCTGACGCTCGCGCAGCGAGAGGACGTCCTCCAGGATGCGTCGCTCGTCCTCGGGGAGACCCTCGTGGCTCGCGACGATGTCGCGGACCTCCTCGTCGGTGAGCTCCTCGCCGGTCTTGTGCGGGTCGCCGCCAAGCAGACGCACGAGGGCGTTCGTCGACACTGACAGCAACCAGATGACCGGTCGCATGACCTTCGCGAACCCGTCGAGGACAGGCGCGACGACGTAGGCGAACTGGGCGTTCCGCTGGATGGCGAGCCGCTTCGGCACGAGTTCCCCGAGCACGAGCGACAGGTAGGCGATCAGCAACGTGAGAATCAGCGTCGCGATCGTCAGGGCCAGTCCCGGGTCGGCGCCCCAGGATTCGATGAGCGGCGCCACCGACGGTGCGATGGAGGTCGCACCGTAGGCGGCGGATGCGAACCCCGCCACCGTGACGCCGATCTGCACCGCGGAGAGGAACGTATTGGGGTTCCGGGCGAGGCCCGCGACCTTCTCGCCGCGCTTTCCGCGCGCGGAGATCGCGTTGATCTGGCTCTCCCGCAGGGTCACCAGCGCCATCTCGGTCGCCGCGAACACCCCGCCCACCAGGACGAACACCACGACGAGGGCGATGTTCAGTGCCAGATCGTTCATCGGATCACTCCGACGGGTCCGGTCTCATCGGTGGGCGGGATCCTATGATCGCTGTCCATCGGTCAGCGGTGCTCCTTCGTCTCTGCGGGGGAGGGGGTCGTGGTCGGTGCGCCGGCGGCGAGCTCGCGGTCTCGGTCGCGACGCGTCTTGGCGAGGCTCGCCACCGTGGCCACGACGATAGTGGCCGCGATGAACAGGAGCGAGAACCAGATCGGGATCTCGGGAGCCCACAGCATCGGCTCGCCCCCGTTGATGAACGGCAGCTCGTTGACATGCATCGCGTGCAGCACGAGCTTGACACCGATGAAGGCGAGGATGACGGCCAGGCCCTGCGCGAGGTAGACGAGACGCTCGAGCAGACCGCCGATGAGGAAGTACAGCTGACGCAGGCCCATGAGCGCGAACGCGTTCGCGGTGAACACGATGTACGCCTCGTTCGTGAGGCCGTAGATCGCGGGGATCGAGTCGACCGCGAAGATGAGGTCGACGAAGCCGATCGCGATGATCACGAGCAGCATCGGGGTGACGAACCTCTTACCGGCCTTCTTCACCGTGAGCTTGTCACCGTTGTACTCGTCGCTGACGGGCAGGACGCGGCGGACGAACTGCATGAACTTGCCGTTGGCCGGGTCGGACTCACCGTGCGCGAACGCCTGACGATAGGCGAGGAACAGCAGCAGCGCGCCGAAGACGTAGAAGATCCACGAGAAGTTCTCGATGAGGGCGGCGCCGACGGCGATGAACGCACCGCGCATGATGAGCGCGATGACGATGCCGATCATCAGGACCTTCTGCTGGTACTTCTTCGGCACCGCGAACCCGGTCATGACGATGAGGAATACGAAGAGGTTGTCGATCGACAGCGCCTTCTCGGTCAGGTACCCGGCGAAGTACTCGCCCGAGTACACCCAGCCCCATCCCGGGATGAGGCCGATGACGACACCGAAGATCAGCGCGAGACCGATGTAGAAGGCGGACCAGCGCGCCGACTCGCCGATCGACGGCTCGTGCGGCTTGCGGACGTGCGCGAAGAATTCGTAGACGAAGAAGGCGATCGTGACGGCGATCGTGATGCCCCAGACGAGAGGGGTGATTTCCACAGGAGTCTCCTCAATGGCGTGATGAAAGGACGCCAGAGTCTTCTCCATCCCGATTGATCGGGACCGGTGGTCCGGGATGCACCTTCACATCCGTAATGACGAACCGACCGTCGTGGAGTACTCCCCCTGGGGCTCAAAATGTTACGGGATCGGCGCGGGCAAAACTGACAATTGCCTGACGCGGCCGAGCGTGCTAGCCGCGGGATGGTTCCTTGAGATCGTCGCTCGCGTACGGCGCCGGCGCCGGCGCGTGCGCATACGGGATGAACCAGCTCGCGAAGTCGAGCGGAGGAGTCGCGGCGGCGGCATCCTGCTTGCTCGACGCATCCTGATCGACGAAGAGGGATTCCGCATCGAGGTCCTGGAACAGCACGGTGTCCAGGTGCTCCCGCCAGCCCTCCGGCAGGTCCCCGGTGAGGCGTTCGGCGCTGCGCGCCGCCTCGTCGAGCACGAGCTTCAGCGCCAGCTCGTGGGCGACGGTGGGAGGGTACACGGGTGAGGCGCTGAGCCGGGAGGTGACCTCGATCGTGGCGGCGAGGAACTTCTGCGCGAACGCCCGGTCGTAGTGCGTGGCGTACTGCGGAGGCAGCTGTGAGATCACATGCGTCTCCCGCCAGGCGGATCGGTCGTCGGCCGCGTCCGCGAGCTGCCGGACGTCGTCGAAGAGGCAGTCGACGACCAGGACCGAGGCGTTCCAGACGAGACCTTTGATGATCGTCCGCTGACGCAGCTCGGATGCCGTGGCCTCACTCGTCGAACCGCCGAAGAGCTCGTCGAGCGCCCAGTCGATGCCGGCCAGGCGCGCGCCGGCCCGGGCGACCCGCGCGGTGTCCGACGAGCCCTCGGGAAGGGTCCCCGACGTGCCCTGCCACTCCGAGTCCACGATCGACGAGCTCGTGGACGCGATCCGCACCAGGTGCTGCGCGCCGTCGGCCACCGACACCTCGATCAGCGACAGCAGCGCGTCCTCGGCATCCATCGACGACGCGGACATGCGTGACGCGTCATCCATGCCGCCGACGAGGTCGTCGGGGTGCGCGCAGACGAGGTCGAGATCGATACGGACCGCCGCGCGGTAGCGGGGAACGGGTGCCATGGGGGCATCGTACCCACGGCCCCGCTTACAAGTGTCAGTCCGCGTCGGCCAGTCCCAGGACGTCGAGGAGCCAGGCGAGCTCGAACGCGCGCTCGCGCCACGAGTTGTACCGTCCGCTGACACCACCGTGCCCCGCCACCATCTCGCACTTGAGCAACGCGTCGGCACCGACCTCGCGCAGGCGCGCGACCCACTTGGCGGGCTCGACGTAGAGCACCCGGGTGTCGTTGAGCGAGGTGACGGCGAGGATGCGGGGGTACCGGACGCCCTCCTGCACGTTCTCGTAGGGGGTGTACGACTTCATGTAGGCGTAGACATCCGCGTCGTGCAGGGGGTCGCCCCACTCGTCCCACTCGATCACGGTGAGGGGCAGTGACGGGTCGAGGATCGTCGTCAGCGCGTCGACGAACGGGACGCCGGCGAGGACGCCCGCGAACAGGTCGGGGGCGAGGTTCGCCACGGCGCCCATGAGCAGACCGCCGGCGGAGCCGCCCTCCGCGACCAGGCGATCGGGGGAGGTGTACCCCTCGGCGACGAGGTGACGGCCGACGGCGACGAAGTCCGTGAAGGTGTTCCGCTTGTGCAGCAGCTTGCCCTCCTCGTACCACTGGCGCCCCATCTCGCCACCGCCGCGGACGTGGGCGATCGCGAAGATCACGCCACGGTCCAGCATCGACAGGCGGGCGACCGAGAATCCGGGCTCGATGGAGTGCTCGTACGAGCCGTACCCGTAGAGGTGCAGAGGTCGGGGCGCTGCTCCCGGTTCGCCGAACGACCGTTTCCACACGAGAGAAACGGGGACGCGCGTGCCGTCGTCGGCGGTCGCCCAGACCCTTTCCTGACCGTAGTCGGCCGGGTCGTACCCGCCGAGGACCGGCTGGCTCTTGCGCCGCAGGAGCTCGCCCGTCGCCACGACGTAGTCGTACACCGTGCCGGGCGTCACGAACGAGGCGTAACCGAGACGGATGACAGGGGGCGCCCACTCCGACGATCCGCTCGCCCCGGCGGCGTACAGCGGCTCGTCGAAGGCGATCTCGGTGACCTCATCGGTGGCGTAGTCGAGGATGCCGACGCGCGCGAGGCCCTCGCGGCGGTACTCGACGACCGCCCAGTCGCGGTAGGCGGACGCGTCGAGCAACCGCCGACCCGGCTGGTGCGGCAGCACGACGTGCCGCTGCCCGGTGGGGTCGGATGCCGCCACCCGCACCAGCTCGAAGTCCAACGCGCCGTCGTTGTGGAGGATGTAGAGCACGTCCTCCCCGTCGACCACTGCGTGGGTCAGCGAGTACTCGACGCCCTCGCGGCGCGGCCACACCGATCGGGGCTCCGCCGTGAGGTCGTCGGCCGGGACGAGGAACTCCTCCGAGGTGATGGAGGACCCCACCCCGATGACGAGGAAGCGGTCGCTGCGCGTGAAGCCGGCGCCGACCCAGTACCGCTCGTCGGGTTCGGTGAAGATGACGCGGTCGGATGCGGCATCCGTCCCCACTTCGTGCAGCCAGACGGTGTCGGGTCGCCAGGCGTCGTCGACGGTCGTGTAGACGACGTGACGGCCGTCGGGGGAGAAGACCGCGCCGGAGAAGGTGTTCTCGATGACGTCGGCGAGGTCGTCGCCGGTCACCAGGTCGCGGATGCGGAGGGTGTAGCGCTCGTCACCGGCGACGTCGACGGCGTAGAGCATCCGGGTGCCGTCGTTCGAGACGTCGAGGCTGCCGAGCGAGAAGAAGTCGTGGCCCTCGGCCTCGACGTTGCCGTCCAGGAGCACCTGCTCGCCGGGGACGTCGGTGTCGGGCGAGAGCACGGGCGGCGTCCAGTCCGCGACGTCCTCAATGGGGGCGCGGCAGTTGATGCCGTACTGCTTGCCCTCGACGGTGCGGCCGTAGTACCACCACTGCCCGCGGCGCGAGGGGACGGAGAGGTCGGTTTCGAGCGTGCGGCCCTTGATCTCCTCGAAGATCCGCTCGCGGAGGCCGGCGAGGTGCGCCGTACGGCTGTCGGTGTAGTCGTTCTCCGCCTCGAGGTGGCCGATGACGGTCTCGTCGTCTTTCGCGCGCAGCCACTCGTAGGGGTCCGAGACGTCGTCTCCGTGGTGCGTGCGGGTGAACGGGCGGCGGTCGGCGACGGGCGGTGTCACGGCTTCGGAGGTCACCCGACCACGCTAACCGACCCTCGCGGGCGCGCGCGGGTTATGCCATGGCGGATCGTGTGCGAGGATTTCCCAGGCCCGATTGAACCCCTGGTGACGTCTGGGTGAACTTTTCGTTCGCAACGCCGATCGCCGCGGCACCCGTTCCCCCGATTCCCGACGGAAAGCGAACTGTGGAGACCGCAGCACTCATCGTCGTCCTGGTCATCGCACTGGCACTCTTCTTCGACTTCACCAACGGCTTCCACGACACGGCGAACGCGATGGCGACACCCATCGCGACGGGCGCACTCAAGCCCAAGGTCGCGGTACTCCTGGCCGCCATCCTCAACCTCGTCGGCGCATTCCTGTCGACCGAGGTCGCCAAGACGATCTCGGGCGGCATGATCCGCGAGGATCAGCTCTCGCCCTCGATCTTCCCCGCGATCATCTTCGCGGGGTTGATCGGCGCCATCACGTGGAACATGCTCACCTGGCTGCTCGGCCTTCCCTCGAGCTCCTCGCACGCACTCTTCGGCGGCCTCATCGGGGCGACGATCGTCGGCGCGTCCGTCAGCGCGATCAACGTCGGTGTCGTCCTGTCCAAGGTCGTGCTCCCCGCCCTCATCGCCCCCCTCACGGCCGGCATCATCGCCTTCGCCGCCACGAAGATCGCCTACGCCGTCACCCGCCGCTACGACAACAAGCCGGACGGCCGCGACGGCTTCCGCTGGGGTCAGATCTTCACGTCGTCGCTCGTCGCCCTCGCGCACGGCACCAACGACGCGCAGAAGACGATGGGCGTCATCACCCTCGCCCTCATCACGGTCGGCTGGCAGACGCAGTCCGAGCCCGAGCTCTGGGTCATCTTCGCCTGCGCGTTCACGATCGCTCTCGGCACGTACATGGGCGGGTGGCGCATCATCCGCACGCTCGGCAAGGGCCTCACCGACGTCAAGCCCGCGCAGGGCTTCTCGGCGGAGGCATCCACCGCGTCGACGATCCTCGCCTCGAGCGCGCTCGGCTTCGCCCTGTCGACGACGCAGGTGGCCTCGGGGTCCGTGATCGGCTCGGGCCTCGGTCGTCGTGGGTCGAGCGTGCGCTGGCGCACCGTCGGGCGCATCACGGTCGGGTGGGTCCTCACCCTTCCGGCCGCCGGCATCGTCGGCGCACTGGCCGCCCTCCTCATCGTCGGACTCGAGAACCTCTTCGGCGAGGGACCGGGTGAGCTGATCGGCGTCATCATCGGCGCCGTCGTGGCCGTCGCCGTCGTGCTCGCGATCTTCCTGCGGTCCCGACGCAACGAGGTCACCGCGGCGAACGCGATGAGCAGCGAGGTGGCCGACTCGGGTGCCGCCGTCGATCTCACGGAGGAGCCGCCCCCCACACGCCGTCAGCAGCGCGTCGCGCAGTCCGCTGCCGCATCCGACGAGGAGGGAACCCGATGAGCGTCGACGTCAACTGGCTCGCCTTCGTCCAGGTCTTCATCGCGGCGCTCCTCGCCGCCGCGACGGTGGTCGCTTTCTACGCGATCGGTCTGCGTCTGCTCGTTCGGGCGGGACGGGTGCCGGTGGTCATCCCGGCCACCTTCACCGATGCGCTGACCGTGATGACGCCCAAGGAGCAGAAGCGCGCCGCCAAGGCCGCGAAGAAGGCCGCCAAGAAGAACCCGCTGAGCCCGGCGCAGAAGCGCGTCGCCCTCGTCGGCGCCTACGCCGCATTCGCTGTCTGCGGCCTGGTCGTACTGGGCGGGCTCCTGCTCATCCTCTTCAACCACTGATCGCCGCGCGTCCGGGGGCGTCAATAGGCTGGGCGGCATGCAGCCCGTCTCCTTCGGCCGCCATGCGCCCGCCGTCCGCACGATCGTCCACCTGAGCGACACCCATCTGCTCGCCGGCGATCGCCCGCTCGGCGGCGCCTACGACGCCACGGGCGGTGTGACGGCGGCCCTCGCGGCCGTCGAGCGCACCGGCATCCGCCCCGACGCGATCGTCGTGACGGGCGACCTCACCGACCTGGGGGAGCCCGCCGCCTACCGCCGGCTGCGCGAGCTCGTGGAACCGATGGCCGCGCAGCTGGACGCGCCTGTCGTGTGGGTCGCGGGCAACCACGACGAGCGACCCGCCCTGCGAGAGGGGCTCTTCGACGAGCCGGGCTCCCAAGCGCCGCTCACCGCGGTCCACGATCTCGGCGGGCTGCGGCTGGTCGTCCTCGACTCCACCGTCCCCGGCTGGCACCACGGGCTCGTCGATGCGGCGCAGCGCGAGTGGCTCCGCGAGGTGCTCGCCGAACCGGCGCCGCTCGGCACGCTGCTCGCGTTGCACCATCCGCCGATCCCGAGCCACATCCCGTTCTTCGACATCCTCGAGCTGCGCGAGCAGGACGAGCTGGCGGCCGTGCTCGCCGGCACCGACGTGCGCGGCATCCTGGCCGGTCACCTGCATTACTCGACCTCGGGCACCTTCGCCGGCATCCCCGTGAGCGTCGCCTCGGCGACCTGCTACACGATGAACCTGCAGCGACCGGCGACCGAGGTGAACGGGATGGATGCCGGACAGTCCTTCCACCTCGTCCACGTCTACGACGACACGATCACGCACACGGTCGTCCCCGTGGTCGAGGCGCCGACGGGGGACTACTTCTCGGCCGAGTGGGTGGAGCGGATGGCCGCCCTCACGCCGGACGAGCGCCTCGAGGCCTTCTCCCGCAAGCCCGCCTGAGGCTCTTGACTTCGAGCGCACTCGAAGTCCTACCGTGAGGGCATGTCCCTCCTCTCCACCTCTGCCGGCGCCTCCATCGCCGAAGCGGCGGACGCGACCGGCGTCAGCGCGCACACCCTCCGCTACTACGAGCGTGCGGGCCTGATGCTGCATCCCGTGGACCGGACGTCCTCGACCCACCGGCGCTACTCGGACGCGGACCTCGTCTGGATCCGCTTCCTCGCGCGGCTCCGCTGGACCGGGATGCCGATCGCCACCATGCGTCGCTACACCGAGCTCGTGCGCGAGGGGGACGCGACGATCGCGGAACGGCGTCGACTGCTCGTCGAGCACCGGGAGGTCGTCCGCCGCCGGCTCGAAGAGGTCACGCTGAGTCTCGCCGCCATCGACCACAAGATCGACATCTACGACAAGGAGATCACCGCATCATGAAGACCACCGCACTCGGCCAGAACGGTCCCCGGGTCGGCCGCATCGGCCTCGGACTCATGGGGATCAGCGCCTTCTACACCGGCGCGGGGCAGGACGACGCCGGCGGTGCCCGGACGATCCTCGGCGCCCTGGACCGCGGCGTCACCCTCCTCGACACGGCGGAGATGTACGGGCCGTACACGAACGAGGAGCTGCTGGGTCGCACCCTCGCCGAGGCCGGCCGCCGCGACGAGGTCGTCATCGCGACCAAGTTCGGGACCATCCGCCACACCGACGGCGACCAGCCGGGCATCGACGGCAGTCCCGACAACGTCCGGATCGCCGTCGAGGGGTCGCTCCGCCGGCTGCAGACCGATCGCATCGACCTGTACTACCAGCACCGCATGGATCCGTCCGTCCCGATCGAAGACACGGTCGGTGTGCTGGCCGACCTCGTCCGGGAGGGCAAGATCGGAGGATACGGGCTGTCCGAGGCATCCGTCGCCACCATCCGACGCGCTCACGCGGTGCACCCGGTGACCGCCGTGCAGACCGAGTACTCGCTCTGGACCCGCGATCCCGAGGCCGAGCTGCTGCCCGCGCTGCGCGAGCTCGGCATCGGGTTCGTGCCGTACTCGCCGCTCGGTCGCGGCTTCCTGACGGGTCGGATCCGTTCGGTCGACCAGCTCGACGAGAACGACTTCCGTCGTAACAACCCGCGGTTCGAGGACGAGGCGCTCGCCGCCAACCTGCGGATCGTGGACGTCATCGAAGGCGTCGCGGGAGAGGTGGACGCGACCCCCGCTCAGGTCGCGCTCGCCTGGCTTCTCGCGCAGGGCGAGGACATCGTGCCCATCCCAGGGACGCGCAAGCTCGAGCGCGTCGACGAGAACGTCGGCGCCACCGAGCTCGCGCTCACGGACGACCAGCTGCGCCGGCTGAGCGAGGTCGGGCCGGCGGTCGGCGACCGCTACGCCGACATGTCGAGCGTCAACCGCTGAGGTCTGCGGGGTGCGGGGATAGGCTCGTCCCATCCCCGCACCCTGTGACCCACAAGGACACCGCAATGGCACCTGACGCGATGACGCGTACCGAGACCGACTCCCTGGGATCGATGGAGATCCCCGCCGACGCCTACTGGGGCATCCACACCGCGAGAGCGCTCGAGAACTTCCCGATCTCGATGCGTCCCATCTCCGTCTACCGCGACCTCGTCGTCGCCCTCGCGATGGTCAAGCAGGCCTCCGCGCGCGCCAACAAGGAGATCGGCGTGCTCGAGGCATCCCGCGCCGACCTCATCGACCGTGCGGCGCAGCGCGTCATCGACGGCGAGTTCCACGACCAGTTCGTCGTGGGCGTCATCCAGGGCGGCGCCGGCACCTCGACCAACATGAACGCGAACGAGGTCATCACCAACATCGCGCTCGAGATGGCCGGCCGTGAGAAAGGCGACTACGCGTTCCTCTCGCCGATCGACCACACGAACCGCAGTCAGTCGACGAACGACGTCTACCCGACGGCGATCAAGGTCGGCCTCGGCCTCGACCTGCAGTCCCTCCTCGAGGAGCTCGACCTGCTGCGGCAGGCCTTCCTGAAGAAGGCCGACGAGTTCCACGACGTGCTCAAGGTCGGCCGCACCCAGTTGCAGGATGCCGTGCCCATGACGCTCGGGCAGGAGTTCCACGGCTTCGCGACGACGCTGGGGGAGGACTACCACCGGCTCCGCGAGAACGCGTACCTGCTCTACGAGATCAACATGGGTGCGACGGCCATCGGCACCGGTATCACGACGCACCCCGACTACTCCGGCTCGGTGCTCCGCCACCTGCGCGAGATCAGCGGTCTCGACCTCGAGACCGCCGAGGACCTCGTGGAGTCGACGAGCGACACCGGCGCGTTCATGTCGTTCTCGTCGTCGCTCAAGCGCAACGCCATCAAGCTCTCGAAGATCAGCAACGACCTGCGGCTCCTCTCGAGCGGCCCGCAGGCGGGCTTCGGCGAGATCAACCTCCCGCCCCGACAGGCCGGCTCGAGCATCATGCCCGGCAAGGTGAACCCGGTCATCCCCGAGGTCGTCAACCAGGTCGCCTTCGCCGTCGCGGGCGCCGACCTGACGGTGACGATGGCCGTCGAGGGCGGGCAGCTGCAGCTGAACGCGTTCGAGCCGGTAATCGCGCACTCGATCTTCCAGTCGATCACCTGGATGCGTCGCGGTATGCGCACGCTGCGGGTCAACTGCGTCGACGGCATCACGGCCAACCGCGAACGCCTCGGGACGATGGTCGGGTCGTCGGTCGGCGTCATCACGGCACTGACGCCCTTCATCGGCTACACCGCCGCCGCGGCCCTGGCCAAGACTGCGCTGCTCACCAAGCGGAACGTCGGCGACCTCGTCGTCGAGGCCGGCCTGATGTCGCGCGACGAGGTGGACAAGCAGCTGTCGCCGGCACGCCTGTCGGGGCTGCAGGCGGTCACGCGGGCCATCCCCGTTATCACGAAACCCGGTGACGTAGAGCAGCACTGATTGCCGGTTGTCTGGGAGAACGGTGAACGCTAGCGTCGGGGTCGTAATCCCGGCCGATGACCGACCAGAAGGACACTCCCATGACTGATCCCAACCAGCCGAACTCCCAGAACGTCCCCCCGGCACCGCCGGCCTACGAAGCGCCCGCCTACAGCAACGCGCCGCAGTACAACGCCGCCCCCTCGGGCGGATCGACCCCCGGCCGCACCATGGCGATCGTCGCGCTGATCCTCGCCATCATCCCCGGCACCCAGGTGATCGGTCTCATCCTCGGCATCGTGGCTCTCGTGCAGAGCCGCAAGGCCGGCGCGAAGAACGGTTTGGCGATCGCGGCGATCATCGTGAGTGTCGTGCTGCTGATCATCGGGATCATCGTCATCATCGCCCTCGTCTCCTTCGCCGCGAGCGTCGGAGGCGATCTGATGACACAGGTCAACGCCTGCCTGGAGGACCCGACCGGGTCGGTCACGTACCAGGGGATGACCTACACCTGCCAGGAGCTGCTGGAGCAGTCCGGCTACTGATCCGAGATTCGGAACGACGAGAGCCCTGGATGCGCGGCATCCGGGGCTCTTCGTCGTTGCGGGTCAGTCGGTGATCCGGCAGAACGTCGTCAGCTCACCGATGCCGTCGATGCCGACCGTGACCGTCGAACGGTCGCGGAGGAAGATCTGCGGATCGCGGGAGTAGCCCGCGCCACCGGGGGAGCCGGTCGAGATGAGGGTGCCGGGGAGCAGGGTCGCCGACCGCGAAAGGTAGGAGACGAGCTTGGCGACGGGGTGGATCATCTGGCCCGTCGAGGCATCCTGCACCGTCTGCCCGTCGACGACGGCCCAGATGTGCAGATCCTGCGGGTCGGGGATCTCGTCCGCAGTCACGACGAAGGGGCCCGTCGGGGTGAAGCCGTCGAATGACTTGCACCGCGACCACTGCGCCTCGGAGAACTGGATGTCGCGGGCCGTGATGTCGTTGACGACCGTGTAGCCCCAGACGTGGTCGAGTGCGTCCTCGAGCGCGACGTCGCGGGCCGCTGGGCCGATCACGACACCGAGCTCGGCCTCGTAGTCGACCGACTGACTCAGCGAACGTGGCCAGGTGGTCGTCTGGCGGTGCCCGCCCAGGGAGCCCGGCCACAGCGTGAAGATGGTCGGAGCGGCGTCCGCCTTCAGTCCCAGCTCGCTCGAGTGCGCGGCGTAGTTCAACCCGACGGCGATCGTGACGGGCGTGTCGAGGATCGCGGACGCGAACACGGGGGAGCCCAGCGGCATCCACTCGACCTCGAGGTCGGCGGCCGCGTCCCGGACGCGGGCGAGGAGGGCGTCACCTCCTTCGATGAGCCGCTGCAGGCGCGAGGGTGCACCGTCGAAGAGGCGCGACACCACCGTCGCGCGATCCTCCTCGACCAGGACCAGCTGCGGCTCGTCGACTCCGTCGGGGACAACGTGGGCGAAGCGCATGGTCCCAGGCTATCGTCCCCGTGCGCGGCGGCGGCTCGTGCGCGCCCGCCCCTAGGCTGAGCGCATGTCGTTCCCGTCGCCGCTCGCGCAGCCGACCCATTCGATGCCGGCGACGCCCCCGCCGGCTCCGCCGCGCCCGGACCTGCCCGTGCCCACGCCGGGAGCCGGGCGGACGATCCTCTGGATCGTGGGCATCGTGCTCGTCGTCGTGGCGCTCGGCCTCGCGGCCTACTTCCTGACCTTCCTCGGCCCCGTCGCCGCGGTCGTCGCGGGGGTCCTGGCGCTCGTCCCGCTCGCGCTCGTCCTGGTCGCGGTCCGGATCATCGACCGCTGGGAGCCGGAGCCCCGCGGCCTGGTGGTCTTCGCGCTCGCGTGGGGGGCGGTGGCATCCGTCGCCCTCACCCTCGCGGTCGACCTCGTCATCGGTCTCGTCGTCCCGCAGGTGCCGGAGACGTTGTCGGCCGTCGTGCAGGCGCCGATCGTGGAGGAGCTCGCCAAGGGCGCGGGGGTGCTGCTCGTCTTCGTCGCCGCGCGCCGCGCCTTCGACGGACCGGTGGACGGTGTCGTCTACGGCGCCCTCGTCGGGGCGGGGTTCGCCTTCACGGAGAACATCCTCTACTTCGCCGACAGCCTCATCACCGAGGGTGTCGAGAGCGCCGCCTACACGTTCTTCCTCCGTGGGGTCCTGTCGCCGTTCGCGCACGTGATGTTCACGGCAGTGACGGGGTACGCGCTCGGCCGGGCCGCGCGGATCGGGCTCCGCGGCTCCGCGGCGACACCGCGGTGGCTCCTCGGAATCGTCGGGGCCATCGCTCTGCACGCCCTCTGGAACGGTTCCGCCGTGTTCGCCGACTTCTTCGCCCTCTACACGACACTCCAGGTGCCGCTGTTCGTGCTGTTCATCGTCGGTGTCGTCCTGCTGCGACGCGAGGAGGCGCGGTTGACCCGCGCGCGACTCGGCGACTACGCCGCGGCGGGGTGGTTCTCGCCCGGCGAGGTCGACATGCTGGCAACCCGCGCCGGTCGCGCGCGTGCGGTCGCCTGGGCGCGGACACTGCCGGGGGATCGGTCCGCGGCGATGCGGCGTTTCATCGCCGAGGCGACGTCGCTGGCCGCCGCGCGGCAGCGCGTCGTGACCGGCCGCGACCCTGCGGCCGCCGCCGACGAGCGCGTCTACCTCGAGCGCGCCACGCGGGCCCGCGGCGACGTCCTCGCCCGCTGAGGGGGACTGCCGGGGAAAGACTCAGCGCCCGGTGCCGCGGCGATGCCTGCGAGTCTTCCGGGCGCTGAGTTGGCCTGAAAAAATGATCCCGCGCACTCCCGACGCTGTCAAGACCCCCGCCCGCGGCGGGGTTTTTATATTCATGGGAATAGGATCGGATGCGGCGACGTTTCGCTCTCACGACCGCCGGATCTCTCCGGACCCCCAGACGAAGGACCACCATGACCGACTCCACCGCGACCCTCGACATCCCCGGCTACAAGGCGGGGACCTGGATCCTCGACGCCTCGCACAGCGAGGTCGGCTTCAGCGTCCGCCACATGATGATCTCGAAGGTCCGTGGCCACTTCAACGTCAAGGAGGCGACCCTCGTCGCCCCCGAGAACCCGCTTGAGGCCACCCTCGAGGCGAAGGTCGACGCGGCATCGCTCGACACCAAGGACGAGGGCCGCGACGGCCACCTTCGCAGCGCCGACTTCTTCGACGTCGAGACCTACCCCGAGATCACCTTCACGTCGACCGGTGTGCGCGTCGAGGGCGGCGACTTCCTCGTCGACGGCGACCTCACGATCAAGGACGTCACCAAGCCCGTCACCTTCGAGGTCGACTTCGGTGGCTTCGGCACCGACCCGTGGGGCAACTACAAGGCGGGTGCGACGGCGAAGACCGTCATCAACCGCGAGGACTTCGGTCTGACCTGGAACGCGGCGCTCGAGACCGGCGGCGTGCTCGTCGGCAAGGACGTCACCATCGAGCTCGACCTCCAGGGTTCCGTCCAGGCCTGACGGCTTTGACCACGGAGAGCGCCTCGGGTTGGATGGACTCATGACTGCAGACCGCACCAAGCCCGAGATCGACGCGCCTCAGGGTCCCGCACCCGCTGACCTGGTCGTCCGCGACCTGATCGAGGGGGACGGTGCCGAGGCGAAGCCCGGCGACACCGTCACTGTCCACTACGTGGGTGTCGAGTACCTCTCCGGCGAGGAGTTCGACTCGTCCTGGAACCGCGGCGAGAGCATCCAGTTCCCGCTCCGCGGCCTGATCCAGGGATGGCAGGACGGGATCCCGGGGATGAAGGTGGGCGGCCGGCGTGAACTCGTCATCCCTCCGCACCTCGCGTACGGTCCCGCCGGTGGACACTTCCTCGGTGGTAAGACGCTGATCTTCATCATCGATCTGCTCGACGTCGCCTGATCCGACGATCGACGAGGGCCCGTTCGCTTTGGCGAGCGGGCCCTCGGTCGTTCGAGGTCGTCCCGTCCTGTAGACTCCTGTGGTTGCCGTTCGATCGGCCGCGGATAAAGAGAGCCCACGCATCAGGCGTCGGGCGCCGCGCAACGAAGAGGAAGGGGATCACCTATGGCACTGGAAGCAGACGTCAAGAAGGCGATCATCGAAGAGTACGCGACGCACCCCGGTGACACCGGATCCCCCGAGGTGCAGGTCGCGATGCTGACGCAGCGCATCAAGGACCTCACCGAGCACCTCAAGGAGCACAAGCACGACCACCACTCGCGTCGTGGGCTGTTCCTGCTCGTCGGTCAGCGCCGCCGTCTCCTGGGCTACCTCCAGGACGTCGACATCAACCGTTACCGCTCGCTCATCGAGCGCCTCGGCCTCCGTCGATAAGGCACCGCACCCAGCGTTCAATCGCGCAAAACATTCTTGAGAAGGCCGCCCCACGGTGTGGGGCGGCCTTCGTCGTTCCGGATCAGGCCCGCGCGGCGACGAGGTCGGGATGCCAGATCGCGGCGACGTCCGGGTGCGCCCGCAGCCGCGACTTGAGCGCGTTCTCGCCGTGCAGCCCGTGGATGGGGTTGCGGGGGTCCTGCGACACCCCGCGCGCCTGCGCGGCCAGGTCGGCCGGGAGATCGATCGCGGGTAGCTCGGCGTCGAGTGACGGATTGAAGAAGAACGGGACCGAGATGCGGTCCTCGGGTGCCCGGGGCGAGACGACGCGATGGTTGGTCGCGGTGAGGTATCCGCCGGTGGCGTGTTCGAGCAGTTCGCCGATGTTGACGACGAAGGATCCCGGAACGGCGGGTGCGTCGATCCATTCGCCGTCGCGCTCGACCTGCAGGCCGCCCTTGCCGGGCTCGACCCACAGCAGCGTGACGACACCCGCATCCTTGTGCGCACCGACGCCCTGCTGGGGCTCGGGCGCCGTGGACCCCGGGTAGCGGACGATCTTGAGCAGGGTCTGCGCCTCGCCGAAGTGGTCGTCGAAGTAGGTCGCGGGTGCGCCGAGGGCCTCGGCCCACGCGCGCAGGAGCGTCCGGGCGACGTCCGACAGGATCGTCGTCCACTCCTCGGCGATCCCGCGGAGTTCGGGCTGGGCGCTCGGCCACAGGTTCGGTCCGACGAGCGCGGCGTAGGCGGGGGCGTCCGGGTCGGTCACCGCCGGGCGCTCCGGTCCGATGTCGATCTGCTCGCGCCAGTCCACGAGGCCCTGCGTGCGCTCGCCGCCGATCCGCGTGTAGCCGCGGAAGTGCGGGCTCTTCACGTTCTCGATCTCGAGCTTCGCCTCGTCGGGCAGCGCGAAGAAGGTGCGCGCGGCGCGGTGGAGGCGGGCCTCGAGTTCGGGGGAGACGCCCGTGCCGGTGAGGTAGAAGAACCCGACCTCGTGGGTGACCCGGCGCAGTTCGGCACGGAACGCGTCGGCCGCCTCGGGCCCCTGATCGAGCAGTGAGAGGTCGAGGACGGGGAGGCTCTGAGCGGACATGGTCCGAGGATAAGCAGGCCGCCCCGGCGTGCCGCCCAATGTTGCGGGTCGTTACCGGCTCAGTGGAACGGGGCGGCGACGCGATTGCGGTGGTAGTCGAAGATGATGCTCGTCCGGGTGTTCGCGACGCTGCGCTGCGCGGAGAGGTGCTCGACGACGAAGGCCCGCACCTCGCTGGAGTCCGCGACGGCGATGTGGATGAGGAAGTCGTCCGACCCGCCGAGAAAGAACATCTGGATGACCTGGGGGAGGCCGCGCACCTCGTGGGCGAACTCCGTGATGCTCTCGTGGCGCGAGCCGGGTCGCAGCGTCACGTGCACCATCGCCTGGAGTCCCGCACCGACGACCCGCTGGTCGACGCTCGCGTGGAAGCCGGTGAGGACCCCGCGCTCCACCAGCGCGCGGGTGCGGGCGTGCGCGGTCGACGGTGCCACCCCGATGCGGGCGGCGAGCTCCGCGTTCGTGAGCCGCGCATCGGCGGCGAGGGCGTCGACGATCGAACGATCGACCTCGTCGAGGTCGACGGCGGGCCGAAGATCCTTCGCCCGGTCGTGCGAAGTGGCCGTCATCCTGTCCCCTTCTCCCGTTTTCAGACCATCTTCACCGAAGGATGTTCCGTTGTCACACGTTCGACACGAATCATCTGCAGGATGAATCCACATCACTCGCCGACGAGGAGCGTGCCGCCATGCGCATCGGGGTCCCCACAGAGATCAAGAACAACGAGAACCGGGTGGCGATCACCCCCGCCGGTGTCGACGCCCTCGTCTCCCGCGGGCATGAGGTCCTCGTGCAGTCCGGTGCCGGCGCGGGCTCCCGCCTCCCCGATGACGCCTTCGCAGCGGCCGGTGCGACGATCACGCCCGACGCCGAATCGACCTGGGGCGACGCCGAGCTCGTGGTGAAGGTCAAGGAGCCCATCGCCGCCGAGTACGGTCACCTCCGGGGCGACCTCACCCTCTTCGCCTACCTCCACCTGGCCGCGGACCGACCGCTCACCGACGCGCTCATCGCGGCGGGCACCACCGCCGTGGCGTACGAGACCGTGCAGGCCGCGGATCGGTCGCTGCCCCTCCTGTCGCCCATGAGCGAGGTCGCCGGCCGGATCTCCATCACCGTCGGCGCGCACACGCTCATGAGCGCCGCAGGCGGCCGCGGCACCCTCCTGGGCGGGGTCGCCGGGACGCCGAAGGCCAAGGTCGTCGTCATCGGCGGCGGGGTGGCCGGCGAGCACGCGGCGGCGAACGCCCTCGGGATGGGTGCGGACGTCACCGTCATCGACGTCTCGCTGCCGCGGCTTCGCGAGCTCGAGAAGCGGTACGCGGGACTGCACACCCGTGCCTCCAGTCGCTACGAGATCGCGGAGCAGGTGGCATCCGCTGATCTCGTCATCGGATCGGTCCTCATCCCCGGCGCGGCGGCGCCGAAGCTCGTCACGCTCGACATGGTAGCGGGCATGAAGGCGGGCGCGGTCCTCGTCGACATCGCGATCGACCAGGGCGGCTGCTTCGAGGGGTCGCGTCCGACCACGCACGACGACCCGACGTTCGCCGTCCACGACGCGGTCTACTACTGCGTCGCGAACATGCCCGGCGCGGTGCCCGAGACCTCCACGCGCGCCCTCACGAACGCGACGCTGCCCTACGTGACGGCGCTCGCCGACAAGGGGTGGGATGCCGCATCGGCGGCCGATCCCGCGCTGGCCAAGGGACTGAACGTGCGAGCGGGGCGGGTCGTCAACGAGGGCGTCGCCGCGGCCTTCGGTCTGTCTTTCGCCCCCGCCTGACTCCTCTCAGGCCTTCGACGTCCCGCTCGGCGCGCCCGGCCGCCGCGACCCCGTCGGGTCGTTGCGCCGTCCGTCGCTCCGAGTGAGGTCGGGGTCGGCGAACAGCCATCCGGGGCGCGGTTCGATCAGCGGGCGGAAGACGCGGCGGACCGGTCGGGACGCCAGGAGCACCGTGATCGCCACCGACAGGAGGGCGACGAGCGGCAGCCACAGCCACGTCGGATCGAGTCCGCGCAGCACCCCCGACTCCCGGAACGGGTAGAGCGCGAAGGAGTGCAGGAGGTAGACGTACATCGTGTACCGGCCGATCGCGGTCCAGCGGTACTGGCCGCGGGGGATGAGCGCGAAGAACGAGACGCTGAGCACGAGCGCGAGGGCCATGAGCAGCAGTCGCACGCCGCCCGCCCACCACTGCCATCCGACGAGGTCGACGTAGTTCTCCTCGTAGAAGAGCCACTGACTGAGGTTCATCTCCTTCAGCGGGCCGACGAACGCCCAGGCGCACACGCCCGCGGCGACGAGGATCGCCGCGGCGGCCAGGCGCAACGACAGTCTCCGTCGCTGCAGCAGCCCGTGGCGTTCGAGGATGCGGTGATGGCTGAGCCACCATCCCAGGGTGAAGAACGGCAGCAGCCCGAGCGTGCGCGAGAGCGACAGCGTCGCGTCCACGTTGGGGAAGTAGCCCACCGTGATCGAGACGACGAGCGTCCAGAGCAGCGGCATCCGGAGCAGTGCGAGGTACGGCAGCACGAGCCGGAAGATGGCGAGGGCGAGCAGGAACCAGAGGGTCCACGACGGCTGGGTGAGGTTCGGGTTCGCCTGGCCCTCGACGAGGAACTTCGTCAGTGTCCACAGGCCCTCGAAGATCACGTACGGCACGACGATGTCGGTGAGCAGGCGGGTCATCCGCCGTCTGCTGGGCGGGTCGGAGCGCGAGAAGTAGCCCGAGATGAGCGCGAACGCCGGCATGTGGAACGCGTAGATCAGGAAGTAGAGACTCTGCGCGATGTCCGAGTCGTACGTCAGTCGCTGAATGGCGTGCCCGAGGACGACGAGGAGGATGCAGGCGGCCCGGGCGTTGTCCCAGATCGGGATGCGGCGGGTGCGGCCCGCGGCGGCGGTACTCATCCGGGCCAGAGTACCCGCGGGAATAACGTGGACACCACGGCGTTGACACCGGTATATTCACTTGCATGAATCGGGCGCGATCCGTCCGGGAATCGAGAGGGACACCGTGAGCGACACCAACAGCACCACCACCACGACCTGGCCCGGGGTGCAGTTCGGCATCTTCACCGTCACCGACATCACGCAGGACCCCACCACGGGTCACACGCCGAGCGAGCGAGAGCGCATCGCCGCGACCGTCGAGATCGCCAAGCACGCCGAGGAGGTCGGCCTCGACGTCTTCGCCATCGGCGAGCACCACAACCCGCCGTTCTGGTCGTCCTCGCCGACGACGACGCTCGCGTACATCGCCGCGCAGACCGAGCGCCTCATCCTCTCGACCTCGACGACGCTCATCACGACGAACGACCCCGTGAAGATCGCCGAGGACTATGCGATGCTGCAGCACCTGTCGGGCGGCCGCATGGACCTCATGCTCGGGCGCGGCAACACCGGTCCCGTCTACCCCTGGTTCGGCAAGGACATCCGTCAGGGCGTGCCGCTCGCGATCGAGAACTACGCCCTGCTCCACAAGCTGTGGCGTGAGGACGTCGTCGACTTCGAGGGCAAGTTCCGCACGCCGCTGCAGGGCTTCACCTCGACGCCGCGGCCGCTCGACGGCGTGCCGCCCTTCGTGTGGCACGGCTCGATCCGCACGCCCGAGATCGCCGAGCAGGCCGCGTACTACGGCGACGGCTTCTTCGCGAACAACATCTTCTGGCCCGCCGAGCACTACCAGCGCCTCATCGGCCTCTACCGTCAGCGCTGGGAGCACTACGGCCACGGGGCTCCCGAGACGGCGATCGTCGGCATCGGCGGTCAGGCGTTCATGGCGAAGAACTCGCAGGATGCCGTCGCGCAGTTCCGCCCGTACTTCGACAACGCCCCCGTCTACGGCCACGGCCCGTCGATGGAGGACTTCACCGAGATGACGCCGCTCACCGTCGGTTCGCCGCAGCAGGTGATCGACCGATACGCAGGCATGCGCGACCTGTTCGGCGATTTCCAGCGACAGCTCTTCCTCGTCGACCACGCGGGGCTTCCGTTGAAGACCGTGCTCGAGCAGCTCGACTTCCTCGGCGGCGAGGTCGTGCCGGTGCTCCGCAAGGAGCTGGCGAAGGATCGGCCGGCGATCGTCCCCGATGCCCCCACCCACGCGGCGCGGGTGGCCGCCACGTACGGTGACGGTCCGGTCCGTGAGGCCCGCCCGCGCGCGAACCGCGGCGACAACCTCTCCGGCCCGAGCCCGTACCAGGACACCCCGGCTCCCGTCGGCGCCGCGTTCGGTCTGGGCGGTGCACGATGACCGCCCGTCGCATCGCGGTCGTCTCGGCGGGGCTCTCGAACCCGTCGTCGACGCGGATGCTCGCCGACAAGCTGGCGACCGCCGTGCTCGCGGACCTGCGGGAGCGGGGGGTGGAGGCATCCGTCGACACCTTCGAGCTCCGCGAGTACGCGCACGACATCACGAACAACCTGCTCACCGGGTTCGCCCCGCCCGCCCTCGAGACGATGATCAACACGGTCGTGTCGGCCGACGCGCTCATCGTCGTCACGCCGATCTTCTCGACGAGCTACTCGGGCCTGTTCAAGTCGTTCATCGACGTGCTCGATCCCGACGCGCTGCAGGGCAAGCCCGTCCTCATCGGGGCGAACGCGGGCACGGCGCGGCACTCGCTCGCGATCGACTACGCGATCCGTCCGCTGTTCGCCTACCTGCACGCCGAGGCGGTCTCGACCGGTGTGTTCGCCGCGTCCTCGGACTGGGGCGCCCGCGCCGACGACGTCTCGCCGCTGTCGGCTCGCATCGAGCGCGGCGCACGGGAGCTGGCGGATGCCGTGACGCGGCGCCCGGCCGGCGAGACGCTCGACCCGTTCGACCCAGAGTCCTACCTCGGCAAGGGCGGCTCGTTCGGTCACCTGCTCGGCGGTCTCACGGGGGAGTGACCCCGTCAGCGTGAGCGGCGGCCCGTCCAGCGGGCCGCCGCCGCGTCGATCGTCACGCCCAGGGTGATCGCAACGGCGATGGAGACGACGACGGCCAGCGCGGGGCTCCCCGGCAGGAGACCGCCGACCGCGGCACCCACGACCGCCTGGTAGAGCGCCCAGGCGGTCGCCGCGACCGCGACCATGCCCAGGTACCGGGCCGCGGGCACCCTCGTCGCTCCCGCGGTGAGGTTGACCGCGAGCCGCGCGAAGGGGATGAACCGCGCCGTGAACACCACCGTCGCCGTCCCGCGCGACAGGCGGGCTCCCGCCCACTCGAACGCGGCACGGATGCGGCGGTGCCGCATCCATCGCCACCGCTCCACGCCGGCGAACCGCCCCACGCCGTAGCAGAGCGCGTCGCCGCAGAAGGCGGCGACGGCGGCCACCCCGACGACGGCGGCGAGCGGGGGCGTCCCGGTGGCGGCTGCGAGCGCTCCCGCCGCGGTGACGGCCACTTCGCCCGGGACGACGACGAGGACGGCGTCGGCGAGGACGAGGGCGAAGAGCGCCGGCAGCGCCCACGGGCCCGCCGCGACGCTCGTCAACAGGTCGGCGAACACGGCGCCTGTGTAGCAGGCGGGGGTGAACGACGCGCGAACGGGGGACGGCGCGGAACCGGTCGGTGGACGCGCGGGGAGGGGTGGATGAACACTCCGCGATCCGGGCCTTCCGCGCTGTGTCAGGGCTCCGCCGCCCGTCACCCTGGTGCTGTGAGAGTCGCGGTCGTCACCGAGTCCTTCCTCCCGCACATTAACGGGGTCACCGGATCCGTCCTGCAGATCCGGGACCACCTCGAGCGACGCGGGCACGACGTGTTCGTCATCGCGCCCGCCGCCGGACGCCGGGAGCTCGGGATGCCGGGCCGCGCCGTGCCGTCCGTCCCGCTGCCGCGGTACCCCGCCGTCCGTCTCGCCGTGCCGCCGGTCGCCTCGCTCGCCCGCGACCTCGCCCGCTTCGACGCCGACGTGGTCCACCTCGCCTCGCCGTTCCTGCTCGGGTGGCAGGGGCTCCTCGCCGCGGAGGCGCGCCGGCTGCCGAGCGTCGCCGTGTACCAGACCGACGTCGTGTCGTACGCGGGACGGTACGGACTCCCGCAGGGGGCCGCCCTGGCCGAGGCGCACGTGCGCCGGCTGCACCGCCGAGCGACGCTCACCCTCGCCCCCTCCGCGTCGGCGCGCGCGCAGCTCGAGGGGTTCGGCGTGGACCGCGTCGCGCTGTGGGGGCGCGGCGTCGACGGCGCGCGGTTCACGCCGAGCCGGCGCGATGAGCGGTGGCGGCGAAGCGTCGCCCCCGGCGAGGTGATCGTCGGGTACGTGGGGAGGCTCGCTCCCGAGAAGCAGGTGGACGACCTCGCCGCGCTGCGGGGGATCCCCGGCATCCGTCTCGTCATCGTCGGGGACGGGCCCGCGCGACCGGTCCTCGAGCAGCTCCTGCCGGACGCGGTCTTCCTCGGCCACCTCGACGGCGACGTGCTGGCGACCGCGCTCGCGTCGTTCGACGTCTTCGTCCACCCCGGCGAGAGCGAGACTTTCGGCCAGACGATCCAGGAGGCGCAGGCCAGCGGCGTCCCGGTCGTGGCGACGGGGACCGGGGGTCCCGTCGACCTCGTCCGCAGCAGCGTCGACGGGTGGCTCTACCGCCCGGGCGACGCGGACGACCTGCGCGCGCGGGTCGCCGACCTCGCCGGCGACGACGCGAAGCGCCGCGCCTTCGCCCGTGCTGCCCGCGACGCGGTGTCGGGACGCACCTGGGAGGCGCTCGCGGACCGCCTCGTCGAGCATTACGACCGTGCTGCGATGCTGCACCGGACGGATGCCGGGCGCAGGGCCCTCGCGTGGCCCCGCCCGGACGTCGCCGCCCCCGGTGCCGCGGGCGGGCGCTCCTGGTCCCGGTACGTCGCGCTGGGGGACTCGATCACCGAGGGGCTGTGCGATGCGTCCCGCATGCCGCGGGGGGCGTTCCGCGGATGGGCCGACCGGCTCGCGCACCTGCTGGCGCTGAGCGGCGGGGAGCGTCGTCCATTCCGCTACGCGAACCTGGCCGTCCGCAGTCGGCGCGTCGCGCACCTCGTCGACGAGCAGCTGCCCCGCTGTCTCGAGATGCGCCCCGACCTGGTGTCGGTGCTGATCGGCGCCAACGACCTCACGCAGGTGCGGTGCGACCCGGTCGCGCTGGCCGCGCAGGTGGAGGATGCCGTGACCCGCCTCCGCGACGCGGGGTGCGACGTGCTGCTGGCGACGGTCTTCCTCCCGGACAGGTGGGCGGCGGGCGTGTTCACCCGACGCTTCGCCGTCTACAACGCGCACCTGCGCCGGGCGGCCGCGCGCACCGGCGCGATCCTCCTCGACCTCGCGGCCCTCCCCGAGCTGTCGCGCGTCGAGCTCTGGGCCGACGACAAGGTGCACCTGCGCTCGCGGGGGCATCGCTTCGTCGCCTATCGCGCCGCCGAGGCGCTCGGCATGCCCGACGCCGAGGCGCTCGCCGGTCTCGACGAGGCCTTCCACGTCGACGAGGAGCCCCCGACCGGCTCGTGGCTGCGCCGCGACGCGCTGCCGTGGGTCTGGCGCCGGCTGCGGGGCCGGACGGCCGGGGACGGGCTGACGGCGAAGGTCCCCGACTACGTCCTCGTCGGCCGGCCCGGTGGGCGGGCCGGCGTGCGCTGAGCGGCGCCGCTCACTGCTTCCAGCGGTACTCCGTCTCGGGGCGACCCGGGGTCCCGTACCGCTGCACCCGCTCGACCCGGCCCGCCTCGGCGAGGTGCTCCAGGTATCGCCGCGCGGCGACTCGCGACATCCCGAGCCGGTCCGCCGCCTCCCGTGCCGACGCCGGCCCCGTCCGCAGTAGCCCGCTCACGCGGCCGAGGGTCTCGGGCGACAGCCCCTTCGGCAGCGTCGGCGCGGGCGCGGTGCGTAGGGTCCCGAGCATCGCGTCGATCTCGGCCTGCGTCGCCGCGCCCGCCGTCTGCGACACCTGGTCGCGGAAGCGGCGGTACTGCTGCATCCGATCCTGGAAGTCGCCGAACGTGAAGGGTTTAACGAGGTACTGCACCGCGCCGAGGGTGATCGCCTGCCGCACCACCTCCGCATCGCGGACCGACGTGATCGCGATGACGTCGACCGTCCCGGCGCGGGCGCGCAGGTGGCGGAGGACATCGAGGCCCGACCCGTCAGGCATCGTCATGTCGAGCAGGACGAGGTCGATGTCGGCGGCGCGGGGACTGTCGAGCAGGGCGGCGACGGCGGCGCGGGCGCCCGTGCACTCGGCGACCACCTCGAAGCCGTCCAGCCGCTCGACGTAGTGCCGGTGGAGCTCGAGGGTGAGGGCGTCGTCGTCGACGACCAGGACGCCGATCATCCGTTCCTCCGGGGGAGGATGACGCGGAACGTCGTCGGGTCGGATGCCACCGAGATCGTGCCCTCGGCCTCCTCCACGATCGAGCGCACGAGGGCGAGGCCCACGCCCCGGCCGAGCTCGCCCGCGGGTTTCGTCGAGAAGCCGTGCGCGAAGATGCGGTCCGCGATCTCGGCCGGGATGCCGTCCCCGCTGTCGGCGACCTCGACGGCGAGCTCGTCCTCCGCGGTGCGGGTCATGCGCACATGCACCCACCGCGGCGCGGCGCCCGACGCCGCGGCATCCAGCGCGTTGTCGATGAGGTTCCCGACGACCGACACCGCGTCGACGGGGGAGAGCACCGATCGCGGCGCGTCGGCGTCGATGCGCGCGCGCCACTCGACACCGCGTTCGGCGGCCTGCGACGCCTTTCCGAGCAGCAGGGCGCCCACCGTCGGGTCGCCCTCGCGGCGGGCCGCGACCTGGTCGACGAGCAACTGGCTCTGCCGGGCGTCCTCCGAGAGGATCTCGATCGCCTCGCTCGTGCGACCCAGTTCGAGCAGGGCGATGGCCGTGTGCAGCCGGTTGCCGTGCTCGTGCGTCTGCGCCCGGAGCGCCTCGCCGAGGGTGCGCATGGACTCGTACGACGAGACGGCGTCGCGTACGGCGCCGGCGGGGAGGTCGCCGGTCACCCGCCGGGTCGCCCGCCGCGCGAAGATCGCTCCGGCGAGCCCCGCCGCGGCGAGGACCACCGCGATGCCGACCGCCACCAGCACGCGCGGGCCGAGCGTCTCGGCGATCGAGCCGATCGTGACGCCCACCGACACGCGACCCACGACCTCGCCGTCCGAGTCGACCGGCACGATCGTCCGGACGGACGGCCCGAGGGTCCCGGTGAACTCCTCCGTGAGGGTCGCGGTGCCATCGGGGATGGTCCCGAGGTAGCGCTCGCCGATCCGGGCGGGATCAGGATGGGTGATCCGGATGCCGGAGGGGTCCATCACGGTCACGAAGTCGACGTCGGCGTCGGCGATGATCGCCTCGATCTCGGGCTGCAGGACGCGCGAGGCCGTGTCACGGTCCCCCTGCGCGAGGGCGTCGACGACGCCGCCGCTGTCGGCGATCGTCTCCGCCACCGCCCGCGTCACCCGTTCGGCCTCCGCGCGGACGGCGCGCTGCCCCTCCCAGAGCAGGATCCCGGCGATCGCGAGGGACAGGACGACGACGGCAGCCGAGACGGCGACGAAGACACGGGATGCCGCACTCGTCGGCCGGGGTCGCGCCACCCTGCACTCCTCTCCCGTTCTGCGAACAATACGACCACAACTGCGGATGCCGGTCCGCGAGGCGCACGCTGATCCTCGTCGACACCGCCGTCGGCTCACGACAAAGACTGTCACGCAGGAGAGATCATGGCCCTCACAACCTCGTTCCGGCTCCCCGGATACAACCCCCGCCGCGGCAAGCAGGCCTGGGACAAGCACACCTGGCTATACGTCTCGGTGATCATCGCGGTGGTCCTCGGCTGCGTCGTCGGGCTCATCTGGCCGACCTTCGCCGTCGAGTTGGAACCGGTCGGCAAGGCGTTCGTCAACCTCATCAAGATGATGATCGCGCCGATCATCTTCTGCACGATCGTCGTCGGGGTCGGCTCCATCGCCAAGGCCGCGACGGTCGGTCGCATCGGCGGCCTCGCGCTGCTCTACTTCATGGCGATGTCGACATTCGCCCTGGGGATCGGTCTCGTGGTCGGCAACATCATCCACCCGGGTGAGGGCCTCAACATGCAGAGCGCCACCTACGACACGGACTCGCTGCCCGAGGCCAAGACGACGAGCGAGTTCCTCATCGGCATCATCCCGACGACCTTCTTCTCGGCGTTCACCGGAGAGAGCGTCCTGCAGGTCCTGTTCATCGCGCTCCTGGTCGGCTTCGCGCTGCAGAAGATGGGTGCCAAGGGCGAGCCCATCATGAACGCGGTCAAGAACCTCCAGGCCCTCGTGTTCCGCATCCTCGGCATGATCCTCTGGCTCGCCCCGATCGGTGCGTTCGGCGCCATCGCCGCCGTCGTCGGCAAGACCGGTGTCGCTGCGATCCTGAGCCTCGGCCTCCTGATGATCGCCTTCTACATCACGTGCATCGTGTTCATCGTCGGCGTCCTCGGCACCCTCCTGTACGCCGTCGCCCGCATCAACATCTTCCAGGTGATGAAGTACCTCGGCCGCGAGTACCTGCTCATCGTGGGCACCTCCTCGAGCGAGTCGGCACTGCCGCGCCTGATCGCCAAGATGGAGCACCTCGGCGTCTCCAAGCCCGTCGTGGGCATCACGGTCCCCACCGGGTACTCGTTCAACCTCGACGGCACCGCGATCTACCTGACGATGGCGTCGCTGTTCATCGCCGCCGGCATGGGCGCGCCGATGTCGATCCCCGAGCAGATCGGTCTCCTGGTCTTCATGATCATCGCCTCCAAGGGCGCCGCCGGTGTCACCGGTGCGGGCCTGGCGACCCTCGCGGGCGGTCTGCAGGCCTACCGCCCCGACCTCGTCAACGGCGTCGGCGTCATCGTCGGCATCGACCGGTTCATGTCCGAGGGCCGTGCGCTCACGAACTTCACCGGCAACGCCGTCGCGACGCTCCTCATCGGCACGTGGACGAAGCAGATCGATCGCGAGCAGGTCGCCGCGGTCCTCGCGGGGCAGCGACCCTTCGACGAGTCGACGCTCACGGGTCACGGCGTCTCGGACGACACCGGCGCCGTCGACACGACGGGCCTCGGTGACGCCGCCCTCGACGAGGCGGCGGCCAAGGAGGAGCGCGCACGCCGCCGCGCGGAGGTGGCCTCGCACTGACGCGACACGAACGCGGCGGGCCCGGACAGCCAGAAGGCGTCCGGGCCCGCCGTCATGTCGGGCCGCTCGGGCTCAGCCGCTCTTGCGTCGGAACTCGCGCTTGGTGACGGCGCCGTGCGTCCCGTGCACGGCGGAGTCCCCGTCCAGGTGGGCTTCACCCTTCCGGCTCTGCGCGTTCTTCTTCTCGAGCGCCTCGCGGAACTTCCGCTTCATGTCTTCGGATGCCGCGTCCGCGGTCTTCTCGTCGTCGCTCATGCCGCCACGATACGCACTCCGAAGGGTCCGCTGATAGGCTGGGTCGGGTTGCCCGCGGTTCTCATCGCGGCATCCGCTCAACTTCACAGTGAGCTCATGGAGCAGGCCCGGCAGGAAGCTGGTCCCCTGTGGTGGATTCCCATCCCGTTCCCGCGGATGGTGGTCTTCGACTGGTGGCCAGCGCAGGCGGTCCTCGCGGATTCTCCGCGCGCCCATATCTGCCTGTTCCTGCTCCTTCGCACGATCTCGCTCGCGAAACGCGCGTGCGAGTCTAAACAAAGAAGGAGAGACCTCTTGGAAGGTCCTGAAATCACCGCCGCCGAAGCCGTCCTCGACAACGGACGCTTCGGCACCCGCACCGTCCGGTTCGAGACCGGACGCCTCGCCCAGCAGGCGCAGGGCGCCGTCGCCGCCTACCTCGACGAGGAGACGATGCTCCTGTCGGCCACCAGCGCCGGCAAGCACCCCCGTGAGGGCTTCGACTTCTTCCCGCTGACCGTCGACGTCGAAGAGCGTTCGTACGCGGCGGGCAAGATCCCCGGCTCGTTCTTCCGTCGCGAGGGTCGTCCCTCGACGGAGGCGATCCTCGTCTGCCGCCTCATCGACCGGCCGCTGCGTCCGTCGTTCGTCGACGGCCTCCGCAACGAGGTCCAGATCGTCGTGACGGTGCTGTCCATCGCGCCCGGCGAGTACTACGACGCCCTCGCGATCAACGCGGCCTCCGCGTCGACGCAGATCTCGGGTCTGCCGTTCTCGGGCCCGATCGCCGGTGTGCGCCTCGCGCTCATCCCCGGTCACGGCGAGCACGCCGACCAGTGGGTCGCGTTCCCGAACCAGAAGCAGGTCGAGGAGGCCGTGTTCGACCTCATGGTCGCCGGTCGCGTCCTGCCCGACGGCGACGTCGCGATCATGATGGTCGAGGCCGAGGCCACCGAGAACTCGTGGAACCTCATCAAGGGCGGCGCCGTCAAGCCGAGCGAGGACATCGTCGCCGGTGGCCTCGAGGCCGCCAAGCCGTTCCTCAAGCAGCTCGTCGAGGCGCAGGCGCAGATGGCCGCCGAGTCCTCGCGCGAGCCGGGCGTCTACCCCGTCTTCCCGCCGTACAGCTCCGAGGTCTACGACTTCGTGGCCGGCCGCGCCTACGACGACCTGGTGAACGTGTACCAGATCGCCGACAAGCAGGAGCGTCAGGCTGCCGACGACGCCGTGAAGGACCGCGTCAAGGCCGAGCTCATCGCGGCCGTCGAGGCGGAGCAGCTGCCCGCCGGCGCCCCGATCGAGTTCTCCGCCGCGTACAAGTCGGTGACGAAGGTCGTCGTCCGCGGCCGCATCCTCTCCGAGGGCGTCCGCATGGACGGCCGCGGGCTGGCCGACATCCGTCCGCTCGACGCCGAGGTGCAGGTCATCCCGCGCGTCCACGGCTCGGCGATCTTCCAGCGCGGCGAGACCCAGATCCTGGGTGTCACCACGCTGAACATGCTCAAGATGGAGCAGCAGATCGACTCGCTGTCGCCCACGACGAGCAAGCGCTACATGCACCACTACAACTTCCCGCCCTACTCGACCGGTGAGACCGGCCGAGTCGGCAGCCCGAAGCGTCGCGAGATCGGACACGGCTTCCTCGCCGAGCGCGCCCTCGTGCCCGTGCTGCCCAGCCGCGAGGAGTTCCCGTACGCGATCCGTCAGGTGTCCGAGGCGCTCGGCTCCAACGGCTCGACGTCGATGGGTTCGGTGTGCGCCTCGACCCTGTCGCTGCTGAACGCCGGTGTGCCGCTGCGCGCACCCGTCGCCGGCATCGCGATGGGTCTCGTGACCGACGAGGTCGACGGCCAGACGCGCTACGCCGCGCTGACCGACATCCTCGGTGCCGAGGATGCCCTCGGCGACATGGACTTCAAGGTCGCCGGCACGAGCGAGTTCATCACCGCGATCCAGCTCGACACGAAGCTCGACGGCATCCCGTCGTCGGTGCTCGCCGCCGCGCTGACGCAGGCGAAGGACGCCCGCCTCACGATCCTCAACGTCCTGAACTCGGCGATCGACGCGCCCGACGAGATGGCGCCCACCGCGCCGCGCGTCATCAGCGTGCAGATCCCGGTCGACAAGATCGGCGAGCTGATCGGCCCCAAGGGCAAGACGATCAACGCGATCCAGGACGAGACCGGCGCGCAGATCTCGATCGAGGACGACGGCACGGTCTACATCGGCGCCGTGGACGGACCCTCGGCCGAGGCCGCGCGCGCGCAGGTCAACGCCATCGCGAACCCGACCAACCCCGAGGTCGGCGAGCAGTTCCTGGGCACGGTCGTCAAGATCGCGACCTTCGGTGCGTTCGTCTCGCTCCTGCCCGGCAAGGACGGTCTGCTGCACGTCAGCGAGGTCCGCAAGCTCGCCGGCGGCAAGCGCGTCGAGAACGTCGAGGACGTCCTCGGTGTCGGTCAGAAGATCCTGGTCCGCATCACCAAGATCGACGACCGCGGCAAGCTGTCGCTCGAGCCCGTGGTCGAGGAGTCGGCTCCTGCCGGCGACGCGGCCGCCGAGGCGCCGGCCGAGGCCTGATCCTCCTCTGACGAACGCCCGTCCTCTTCGGAGGGCGGGCGTTCGCCGTTCGCCGGCCGGCCCCGTTGCGCAACCGTTATCGAAACGTCATCGTCCACGGGGCGGCTGTGCACGCCGCGTCCGAGGGCTGTTCTACCCTCGGAGTGAGCGCACCCGGCGGCGCATGGACGCATGTCTCCCCGAGCGCTCTGCAAGGAGACGGGCATGGCAGCGTTCGAAACGGCGGATCCGACGTCGCCGAGCGCCGCGCCCACCCTGCACCCCTCCGGTCCGCTGCCCGTCCACGGCGCTCCCGTGGGCCGCACCGTGCGCGTCCCCCTGGGCGAGACCGGGTTCTCGGTGTTCCCGCTCATCCTCGGCGGCGGCGAGTTCGGCTGGCACGTCGACATCGCGGCGGCCCACGCCATCCTCGACCGCTACGTCGACCGCGGCGGCAATGCACTCCACACCTCCGACAGCTACGCCGCCGGTCGCAGCGAGCACGCCATCGGCAGATGGATGGCGGCCCGGCGCAACCGCGACGACATCGTCCTCACGGTCCGGGTCGGTCGCGGTGCCGACAACCCCGGTCTCGGCCCGGTCAACCTCGTGCGGGCCGTCGAGGCATCCCTCATCCGACTCGGCACCGACCGGATCGACGTGCTGTCCCTCGACGGCACCTCCGACCGCACCACCATGCTCGAGGACACCCTCGCCACGGCGGAGTGGCTCGTCGAGTCGGGCAAGGTGCGCGCCATCGGCGCCGCGGGCTACCGCGCCGCGCAGCTGGTGGAGGCTCGCATCCTGTCGGCGGCCGGATACCCCCGCTTCACGGTGCTCGACGTGCCGTACAACGTGCTCCGGCGCGACGAGTTCGACGGCGATCTGCGACTGGTCGCCGGAGCGCAGGGCATCGCCGTCACGCCGTCGCAGGCCCTCGAGCACGGGTACCTGTCGGGAATGCATCGCGACCGCGACCACGTCGGGGGCACGGTGCGCGGTCGCCAGTTGGCGGCGAGTATGAACCGTCGAGGCGCGCGCACCCTGCGGGCGCTCGACCGCATCTCGGGCGAGCTCGCGGTGCCGCCCGCCGCTGTCGCCATCGCCTGGCTGCTCGCGCAACGGATCGTCGCGGCGCCGATCGTCAACGCCTACGCCGTCGCCCACGTCGACGAACTCGTGCAGGGTGTCGGCGTGCACCTCAGTCGAGCGCACCTCGCCGAGATCGCGCGGGCCACCGACTGAGGCTGGTTTAGGGTGGAAGGAGCCGGGGCAACGCCCGGTGCACTTTCGACGAAGCGAGCAGACACGTGACGCACTATCTGTATCTGGTGCGCCACGGCGAGCACCTCGATGCCGAGCACGGGCTCGCCGACGGGCCGCTTTCGCCGCGCGGTCGTCGGCAGGCCGAGCTTCTCGCCGACCGCCTCTCGGGCGTCCCGCTCACCGCTGTGTGGCACTCACCGCTGGTGCGTGCGGCCGAGACCGCTCGCGCTGTCGCCGAGCGCCTGCCCGCGGTCGACCCCGAGCCCACCGCTCTGCTCTTCGACTGCGTGCCGAGTGGCATGACGCCGGACACCCCGCACGTGTACGAGCCGTTCTTCGGGGGAGTGACCGAGGCCGAGGCCGACGCGGGAGCCGCGCAGATGGCGGATGCCGGGGTGGAGTTCCTCGCCCACCGTCCCCACGCGCACGAACTCCTCATCACGCACAACTTCGTCATCGCCTGGTTCGTCCGCGAGGTCCTGCAGGCGCCGGAGTGGCGCTGGCTCACGATCAACCAGGCGCACTGCGGTCTGACGGTCCTGGCGCAGCGTCCGGGTCGCCCGTGGACCCTCGTGGCCCACAACGACCTCGCACACCTCCCGGTCGAGCTGCGGACGGGTCTGCCCGACATCCTCTCGGTGTGAGGTGCTGACCGGCCCTCTCCTCGCCGAGTGGCTCCCCGTCTCCGCGAGCGCCCTGTTGTTCCTCGTCGTCGCCGCCGGGGTCGCCGGCTGGGTGGACGCCGTCGTCGGGGGAGGCGGCCTCATCCAGCTCCCCGCCCTCGTGATCGGGGTGCCGAAGGACGTCGCGACGCCGTTCATCCTCGGGACGAACAAGCTCTCATCCTTCTTCGGCACGCTCTCGGCCAGCTGGGTCTACCTGCGTCGGGTCCGGGTCCACCTCACCCTCCTGATCCCGCTCGTCGCCGGGGCGTTCGCCGGGTCCGCCGTGGGTGCGGCCCTCTCGCGGTACGTGCCGCGTGAGCTCCTGACCCCCGTCGTGCTCGTCGCCGTCGTCGCCGTCGGCGTATACACGCTGCTGCGGCCGCGCATGGGGCTGCACCATGAGCCGCGACACACGGATCGCCGGGCGGTGGTGTGGCGCTCGGGCGTCATCGGTCTCGGCGTCGGTTTCTACGACGGCATCCTCGGGCCGGGCACCGGGTCGTTCTTCGTCATCCTCCTCGTCGGCGTCCTCGGCTTCGGGTTCCTGCAGGCGAGTGTGAACGCCAAGATCGCGAACCTCACGACGAACCTGGCCGCGCTCATCGTCTACGGCGTTCACGGCGAGATCATCCTCGCCCTGGGTCTGCTGATGGCGTGCGCCAACATCGCCGGTGGCCTCCTCGGCGCGCGGATGGCCACCCGCGGCGGCAACGGCTTCGTCCGCGTCGTGTTCCTCGTCGTCCTCGGCCTGCTGGTCGTCAAGCTCGCGTGGGACACGATCGTGTCGTTCCTGCCCGCCTAGGCTGGTGGCATGACGACGCGCGTGGCCCTCGTGGGCGGGACCGGCAAACTCGGCGGGATCATCGCCCAGGTGATCGCAGCGACCGACGGATACGAGACGGTCGCCGTCCTCGGGTCCTCGAGCGACCTCGCCGAGCTCGACGGAGCCGATCTCGTCGTCGACGCCTCGACCCCGGCCGTCTCGATCGACGTCGTCCGCGCCGCG
The DNA here is from genome assembly GCF_001644225.1 of Microbacterium oleivorans. Classification (GTDB taxonomy): domain Bacteria; phylum Actinomycetota; class Actinomycetes; order Actinomycetales; family Microbacteriaceae; genus Microbacterium; species Microbacterium gawkjiense. Next base: position 294,386 of record NZ_LSTV01000003.1, read on the forward strand.
ATCGAGCGCGGCAGGAACGTCCTCGTCGGCACCTCCGGATGGTCCGCCGAGCGCATCGCGCTCGTCCGTCCGCTGGTGGATGCCGCCGGCACGGGCGCCGTCTTCATCCCGAACTTCTCGCTGGGTTCGGTGATCGGGTCCGCGCTGGCCGCGGCATCCGCTCCCTTCTTCCCCTCGATCGAGATCGTCGAGACCCACCGCGAGACGAAGGTCGATTCGCCCAGCGGCACGGCCGTCCGCACCGCGGAGCTCATCGCCGCGGCGCGGTCGGAGGTCGGACCCGTCGAGGCGCCGCACGTCGACCAGCGCGCGCGGGGTCAGCAGATCGCCAGCGTCCCCGTCCACTCGCTCCGCCGACCGGGTGTCATCGCCCGCCAGGAGACGATCCTGTCGGGGCCGGGGGAGTCGCTCACGATCGTCCACGACACCGTGGACCCTGCCGCGGCCTATGCCCCCGGCATCCGCGTGGCACTCGATGCCGCCCGTGACGCGTCGGGGATCGTCGTCGGTCTCGACGCGATGATCGACATCGGGATCCGGATGCCGCACACCGCCCGCACCGTGCCGGTCGCCGACGGGGACGTCTCGGGCCAGGTCGCCGCGACGACCGCCCGATGAGGACCCGCATCGGCGTCGGGATCGTCGCCGTCGTCCTCGTCCTCTACATCGCCCTCGTCGCGCAGCGCGCCGTGCTGCTCGTGGCGAGCGGCGATCCGGTGGGCATCGCGATGGGGATCGCCCTCGTGCTCCTGCCCGTCGTGGCGATGTGGGCGCTGTGGCGCGAGTTGAGCTTCGGTCTGGGCGCGCAGCGGCTCGGCCGACGACTCGAGGCCGAGGGTGGCCTGCCGGAGGAGGAACTCTCGCTGCGCCCGAGCGGGCGCCCCGTGCAGGCCGAGGCCGATGCGCTCTTCCCGGCGTACCGCGACGCCGTCGAGCGCGACCCCGACGACTGGCGCGCCTGGTACCGGATGGGGCTCCTTTACGACGGTGCGGGCGACCGCCGGCGCGCACGCAGCGCCATCCGCACCGCGATCTCGCGCGAGCGCGCCGACCGTCGCGGCTGACCGGTCAGACGGCCGCCGCCACGGCGTCCTCGACGGTCGGATGCCGGAACGTGAAGCCCGACTCGAGCAGCACCGCCGGGACGACGTGCGTGTCGTTGGCGAGCAGTGCCTCGACCGCGTCCTTGCCGAGCACGAGCCGGACCGCCCACAGGGGCGCGCGCAGCACGTACGGGCGGTTCAGGCGGCGTGCCAGGGCGAACCCGAGGTCGTTCGCGGTGGCGCGTTCGGGCCCCGTCAGGTTGACCGGTCCCGTGATCCCGCGGTCGATGACGTGGCGGATCGCTCGGACCTCGTCCTCGAGCGAGATCCACGGCCACACCTGCGTGCCGCGGCCGAGCGGCCCCGACAGGCCGAGCTTGGTGAGCAGCAGCAGCGGCTTCAGCACGCCGTCCCGGTGGACGACGGGGGCGGTGCGCAGCAGTGCGGTGCGGACACCCGATGCGGTCGCCGCGGACTCCCACTCGCCGCAGAGGTCCGACAGGAACGCGTCGCCGCGCGGACCCGACTCGTCGAAGGTCCGGCCGTGCGCGTCGGGCGGGTAGTACCCGGTCGCCGAGGAGCTCACGAACAGCGGCGCCTCGTCCGCGAGCTCGCGGAGGGCGCGGGCGAGTGTCTGCGTCGGATGGATGCGCGACCACACCAGCGTCTTCTTGTACGACGGCGTCCACGGGAAGCGCCCGATCGTCGCGCCGTTGAAGTTCACGACGGCCGTAGCCCCAGCGAGCACCTGGGGGTCGAGCGGCGATTCGCCCGGCGCCCAGGTCACCTCGTCGGGGGCCTGCGCCTCGTGGCGGACGAGTCGCGTGACGGTGTACCCGTCGGCCCGCAGCGAATCGACGAGCGCCCGTCCGATCAGACCCGACGCCCCCGAGACAACGACGCGGCGATCAGGCAAGCGTCGCCTCGAGCGTGATCTCGATGCCGGAGAGGGCTGCCGAGACGGGGCATCCCGCCTTCGCCTCGTTGGCGATGCGGTCGAAGTCCTCCGCCGAGAGGCCGGGCACCGACGCGTTGACGTTCAGGTGCGAGCCGGTGATCCCGGTGCCGGGGATGAAGGTGACGGATGCCGTGGTCTCGACGCTCTCGGGCGGGGTGCCGTTCTCGGCGAGGGCGTTGGAGAGGGCCATGCTGAAGCACGACGAGTGCGCGGCGGCGATGAGTTCCTCGGGCGTCGTCACCGAGGTGGACCCCTCGCTCCGCGCCTTCCAGTTGACCGCGAACGGTCCCTGGTTGGAGCTCTCGAGGGCGACCTCGCCCGACCCTTCGAACAGGGTGCCCTTCCAGCTGGTGGTGGCTTCGCTCGTGACGCTCATGGTGTCTCCTCGGTCGTGGTCGTGACGGATCGCTGCCGAGCCTAAACCTCGACCATGAGCGTGCGATATGACTTGACGCGGCCGCAGCGGAGCGTCAGGCGGTACGGCCCACGAGGCCGACGCGCTGCAGGACCAGCCACAACTGGCATCCGAGGCACAGCCCGAACACGGCGTTGAGGAACGCGGCCATGAAGGCGAGGCCCGCGGCGATCGGGAGCGCCACCGGGACGCCCATCACGTGGAGCAGCAGACCGACGGTGGTGACGAAGAGTCCGACGCCCTGGGCGAAACGGGGTGGACGGGGGTCCTCGAGGTCGGTCGGGGGAGCGAGGCGGGGCTGGATGAGGCGGCGGTAGAGCACACCCCACGGCGCGGTGCGGGGAGAGGCGACACCCCACAGGAACAGCAGCGCGATGACGAGGACGGCGAGGAAGCCGAGGTCGAGGATTCGCATGGGCAGCGGCGTGAACGGAAGCACCCATCCGCTGATCGGAACGATGAACATGCCGCCGCCCAGCGGGGAGAGCCAGCCGAATCCGGCGTCGGTGTGAGCGGTCGAGCTCCCCAGCAGCGCCAGCAGCGTCGCAACGAGCAACAGCATCGCCGTGACGGATGCCGCGAACCGCGGCCCGCGCGGATCGATCCCGCGCACCTCAGCCACGGCCGGCTCCCGTGGTCACCCGGTCGAGCTCCATCTCGACGACCTGGCGTCCGGGTGTGCCGCCGAACCGGGAGCGCACGACGCCGTGCTTGTCGAGGATGAGGGTGGTCGGGGTCTGCAGGACCCGGAAGTGCTGCGCGATGTCGACGCGGTGGGTGAGGTCGACGTCGAGGTGGATGACCCCGTCCCGCTCGTCCGCGATCTCGCGGAGCGTGCGGTGGACGCCCGGGCACCGGCCGCACATCTCGGTGCTGAACTGCAGCAGGGTCGCCTCGTCGCCGAGCCGCTCCGCGCCCAGGCGGGTCGGCTCGACGACCTCCTGCGGGTCGAAGGGACGCGGCCGGTTCTGCCGCCACCGCAGCGTGAGACCGATGCCGACGGTGACCGCGAGCAGCGCGGTCAGCACGACGATGGCGGGGAGGAGTTCCATGACCGCTCCACAGTAATGCCGGCCGCGGTGCCGGGGCGCCGCGGCGTCATCCGGCGTCACCCCGGCGGGTAGTGTGTGAGCCGTGAGTGAGCGCGCCGACAGCCCCGAGATCGAGTTCCGCAGCGATGTCACCGTCGAGCTGGTGCGCTCGTCGGCATCCGACAGTGACGTGCTCTTCGCGGCCCGGGTCTCGACCCAGGGCGAGCAGACCCTCGAGGCCGCCGCCGAGGGCACCGAGGCGACGGGACGCGACCGCGGCCTCATCAACTACCTCATGCGCGACCGCCACGGTTCGCCGTTCGAGCACAACTCGATGACCTTCTACGTCCAGGCGCCGATCTTCGTGTTCCGCGAGTTCATGCGGCACCGCATGGCGTCCTACAACGAGGAGTCGGGCCGCTACCGCGAGCTGCGTCCCGTCTTCTACGTCCCGGCCCCCGAGCGCAATCTCGTCCAGGTCGGCAAGCCCGGCGCCTACCAGTTCCTTCCCGGGTCCGAGGAGCAGGTCGAGCTCGTCGCCCGCGAGTCGCGCGCGGCATCCGTCGCCGCTTTCGAGAGCTATCAGCGGATGCTGGATGCCGGCATCGCCCGCGAGGTCGCCCGCATCGTCCTGCCGCTGAACATCATGTCCTCGATGTACGTGACGGTGAACGCTCGGTCGCTGATGAATTTCCTGTCGCTGCGCACCACCCGCGAGGGCACGCACTTCCCGTCGTTCCCGCAGCGCGAGATCGAGATGTGCGCCGAGAAGATGGAGAACGTGTGGCGCGAGCTCATGCCGCTCACGTACGCCGCCTTCAACGCGAACGGTCGCGTCGCCCCCTGACCCGCTCCTAGGCTGGCGCGCATGAGTCGCACCGCCCTCGTCACCGGAGCCAGCTCCGGGATCGGCGCCGAGTACGCCCGTCAGTTGTCGTCCCGCGGCGCCGAGGTCGTCCTCGTCGGCCGCGACGCCGACGCGCTGCGCGCTCTCGTCGACGAGATCGCGGCGGCCGGAGGGCGGGCCGAGCTCCTCGTGGCCGACCTGCTCGATCCCGCCGAGCGGCGGCGCGTCGAGGAGCGCGCGGCGGGTGTCGACGTGCTCGTCAACTGCGCTGGCTACGGCCTGCGCCGCGCGTTCGAGGAGAGCGACATCGACGAGGAGGCCCGTCACCTCGAGCTCCACGCCGAGGTGACGATGCGTCTCACCCGTGCCGCGCTGCCCGCCATGCTCGAGCGCGGCAGTGGCCGCATCCTGAACGTCGCCTCGGTGGCGGGGCTGGTCCCGCGGGGCACCTACGGAGCCGCCAAGGCGTGGGTCGTGAGTTTCAGCCGGTGGGCGAACGCCGTCTACGCGCCCCGCGGCGTGACGGTCACGGCGGTGTGTCCGGGCTTCGTCCACACGAACTTCCACGAGCGGCTCGGCCTGCCGCCCGGACAGGAGGGCGTCCCCGGATGGATGTGGCTGGAAGCCCCTCAAGTGGTGCGCACCTCGCTGCGCGATGCCGCTCGCGGCCGTGCCGTCAGCATCCCCTCGTTCCGGTACAAGGCGCTGGTCGCCGTCTCGCGCCTGCTGCCCGACCGCGTGGTGGTACCCGCCGCCTCCCGCGGCCGCTGACCCGGAAGACCGCTCTCCCCGCCGACACGCCGCCGCGCGGCCGTTCTCTGCGGCGTGTCTCCGGTCTACCGGTCATCTGCCTCCGGATGCCGGGTGGCATCGCCTCCTCCCACGAGATCCGCCCGCTCCCGGTGTCCACAGGTGCGGCGACTCCGCTGCGGATCCAGGCCGGACGCCGCCACGCTCGATCGGGTGCTTCCCACCGCCGTTGCCACCGTCGTGTCCCAAGGGGGAGTCGCGAGGACGCGGACCCTTCGGAACGCAGGAGTGACGGATGCCGCACTCCGTGCCGCGGTCGAGGCGGGTCTCCTCCTTCGGGCACGACAGGGCGTGTACGCCCTCCCCGATACCGCCCCCGCCGTACTAGAGGCACTGCGAGGGCGGGGTCGGGTCGCCTGCCTCAGCGCCGCGCGACATCACGGGCTCTGGACCCTCGACGGGGGACCGCACTCGCAGACTCACATCTGGGTCGATCCCGACCGACACACCGTCCCCGCGCCCGTCGGCGTCGTCGTCCACCGAGACGGCCACCGTGCACCGCGTCGCCTCGAGACGGTCGACCTCGCCCACTGCCTGAGCCAGATTGCCCGATGCGCCGGCGCGGAGGCCTTTCTCTGCGCGCTCGAATCCGCGCTGCGGCAGGGACTCCTCACGCACGGCGAACGGGAAGAGCTGCGAACCGCGGTACCCGTCGGCATCCGTCCGCTGGTCGATCTCGCGCGAGCGGATGCGGACAGCGGGCTCGAAACGCTCATCCGGTATCGACTACACCTCCTCGGCATCCCCTGCCTCTCCCAGGTCGCTATTCCCGGCGTCGGCAGAGTCGACCTGGTCGTGGGGGACTGCCTCATCATCGAGGCCGACGGTCGAACGCATGAAGGCGAGGGCAGGCACCGCGACCTCGTTCGCGATGCGGTCGCGACGACCCTCGGCTTCGTGACCCTGAGATTCGACGCGGCGATGATCCTCCACGATTGGCCCACGGTCGAGTCCGCTTTCCTCGGGGTCCTCGCACGCGGCGGTCACGAGTCCGACTTCGGCCGTCGCGTCCGTGCCGCCTTCTGATCGAAAGACCGGTGAACGGGCCGGCGCGCCGCTCACTCGGCGGTCATCCGGGCGCGCCCTCCACCTGACCGGTCTTCTCTGCCCGACCCCGACCGCGCGCCCGACCCAGCCTCCCGACCACCACCCCGCACGACCGACGGACCCCGACCGGTACCCTGGGAACCATGACGCACTCCGCCAATCCGTTCGGTCAGGTGCTCGTCGCGCTCGTCACTCCGATGACGGCCGACGGCGAGGTCGATTGGCCCGCGGTCGAGAAGCACATCGACGACGTCATCACCGGTGGCGCCGACGGCATCGTCGTGACCGGCACGACCGGTGAGACCAGCACGCTGACGGATGCCGAGAAGCTGAAGCTCGTCGAGGTCGGCAAGTCCGTCTCCTCGGGTCGCGCCAAGATCATCACGGGCGGCGGCTCCAACGAGACCGCCCACGCGATCGAGCTCTACAAGGCGAGCGAGAAGGCCGGCGCGGACGGCATCATGATCGTCACGCCGTATTACAACAAGCCCACCCAGGCCGGCATCCTGACGCATTTCCGCCTCGTCGCCGACGCGACGGACCTGCCCGTCATCCTCTACGACATCCCCGGGCGCACGGGTGTGCCGATCAAGTACGAGACGATCCTGCGCCTCGCCAAGCACCCGAACATCCTCGCGGTGAAAGACGCCAAGGGCGACTTCAGCGAGGTCAGCCGCGTCCTCAACCAGACGGACCTGTTGTACTTCTCGGGCGACGACGCCAACGTCCTGCCGCACCTCTCGATCGGCGCCGCCGGCCTCATCGGCGTCACGGCGAACATCACGTCCGCTCCCTACCGGGTGATCGTGGATGCCGTGAACCGGGGCGACCTCAAGACCGCGACCGCCGCGCATCAGAAGCTCGAACCCCTCGTCCGCGCCGTGATGACCCACGTCCCGGGCACCGTGAGTGCGAAGTACATCCTCCACGGACTCGGCCGCATCTCCAGCCCGCGCGTGCGTCTGCCGCTCGTCGGGCCGGAGGAGTGGGAAGCCGCCCTCATCGAGGACGAGCTTGCCCTCGTCGCGGATGTCGACGGTGCCGACTTCTCCAACTTCCGACCTGACCGCAATGCCGCCGCCGGCGGCGCCCTCCCGAAGGTGCATGGAACAACTCGATGACCACTCCCGTCTCCGCCCCTGAAGCACTCGCGCCCGGCACGCTGCGGGTGACCCCCGTCGGCGGACTCGGTGAGGTCGGCCGCAACATGACGGTCTTCGAGTTCGACGGCAAGCTGCTCATCGTCGACTGCGGCGTGCTGTTCCCCGAGGAGCACCAGCCCGGCGTCGACCTGATCCTGCCCGACTTCGAGGCGATCCGCGGCCGGCTCGACGACATCGTCGGCGTCGTCCTCACGCACGGTCACGAGGACCACATCGGTGCGGTGCCCTACCTCCTCAAGCGCAAAGGCGACATCCCCCTCATCGGGTCGCAGCTGACCCTCGCCCTCGTCGAGGCGAAGCTCAAGGAGCACCGGATCAAGCCGTACACGCTCACGGTGAAGGAGGGGCAGCGCGAGCAGGTCGGTCCCTTCGACCTCGAGTTCGTCGCGGTGAACCACTCCATCCCGGATGCGCTGGCCGTCGGCATCCGCACCCCCGCGGGCCTCGTCCTCGCGACCGGCGACTTCAAGATGGACCAGCTGCCGCTCGACGGTCGCCTCACGGACCTCCGCGCGTTCGCCCGTCTCGGCGAGGAGGGAGTCGACCTCTTCCTCGTCGATTCCACGAACGCCGACGTGCCCGGCTTCACCCCGCTCGAGCGCGCCATCGGGCCGGTGCTCGACCAGGTGATCGGCAAGGCGCCGCGCCGCGTCATCGTCGCGAGCTTCTCGAGCCACGTGCACCGCGTCCAGCAGGTCATCGACGCCGCCGCCGCGCACGGACGGCGGGTCGCGTTCCTCGGCCGGTCCATGGTCCGCAACATGACGATCGCCGAGCAGCTCGGCTACCTCCACGTCCCCGACGGCGTGCTGATCGACTACAAGAAGGCCAAGGACCTCCCCGACGACCGCATCGTCTACATGTCGACGGGTTCGCAGGGCGAGCCGATGGCCGTGCTGTCGCGGATGGCGAACCTCGACCACGCGATCGAGCCGGGCGAGGGTGACACGGTCATCCTGGCCTCGAGTCTCATCCCGGGCAACGAGAACGCCGTGTACCGCGTGATCGACGGGCTGACCAAGCTCGGGGCGAACGTCGTCCACAAGGCGAACGCGAAGGTCCACGTCTCGGGCCACGCCGCCGCCGGTGAGCTCCTCTACTGCTACAACATCCTGAAGCCGAAGAACGTCCTGCCCGTGCACGGCGAGTACCGCCACTTGATGGCCAACGCCAAGCTCGCGCAGGACAGCGGCATCCCCGCCGAGAACACGATCCTCGCCGAGAACGGCACTGTCATCGACCTGAAGGACGGGGTGGCTCGTGTCGTGGGTCAGCTCGACCTCGGGTTCGTGTACGTCGACGGGTCGTCTGTCGGCGAGATCACGGACGCCGACCTGAAGGACCGTCGCATCCTGGGTGAGGAGGGGTTCATCTCCGTCATCGTCGTGGTGGATGCCGCGACCGGCCGCATCGTCACGGGTCCTGAGATCCACGCGCGCGGCGTCGCGGAGGACGACGCGGTGTTCGACTCCGTGAAGCCGAAGATCGCCCAGGCGCTCACCGAGGCCGCCCAGTCGGGTGTCCGCGACCAGCACGCCCTGCAGCAGGTCGTGCGCCGCACGATCGGGCGCTGGGTCAACCAGTCGCTGCGTCGCCGGCCGATGATCGTCCCCATGGTGATCGAAGCCTGACGAGGCCGCTACCATTCGGGCATGCCCGAGTCGTGGTCGCTGCGCCCGGCCGTTCAGGCGGACGGGGTGTTCCTCGGCGACATGGTCGTCGAGGCCGCCAACTGGCGGGCCGGTGCGGCGCGCCCGCGACACGAGATCCTGTCGCACCCCGACTACAGCAGGTATCTGTCGGGGTGGATGCGGCCCGGTGACGTCGGGTTCGTCGCCGTCGCCGGGGCGGAACAGATCGGGGCCGCGTGGTACCGGACGATGCCGCCGAACGATCCCGGCTTCGGGTACGTCGGCACGGGGGTGCCCGAGCTCATCATTGGGGTGAAACCGCTGTGGCGTTCGCACGGCGTCGGGCGTGCGCTCCTGCGGCGACTGTGCGACGAGGCCCGCACCGAGGGCCGCGCGCGCATCTGCCTGTCCGTCGAGCGGGGGAACTTCGCCCGGGTCCTCTACCGGAGTGAGGGGTTCGCGGTCACCCGCAGCGGCTTCGGCCGCGACACGATGGTCATGCGCCTCGGCTGACCGCGGATACCGGCCAGGGGTCGCGTCAATCCGGGCACATGTCGGTCCTCGCGCCTACCGTGGAAGGTATGCCCAGGAGCAGCAGTCCGGCCAGCAAACCCCGCGCCTCCGCGTCGGGCTCCTCGGCACGCGCGAAGAAAGCCGAGCCCACGCCTCGTCGGAAGGCCGAACCGGCCCCGAAGCGCTACGTCGACGACGTCGAGCGTCCCCCGGTCCTGGTCCGCGCCTGGCTGGGGCTCGCGCACGTGGCGGGCGGCATGTTCCGCGCCTTCGGCTCCGAATCGCTCGAGAAGGACCAGCGGCGCGACGGGTTCCCGTTCCTCCTCGTCCTCATGGCGATCGCGGGCGCCGTCGTCGAGTGGTTCCTCATCGGGACCGAGGTCGGCACCAGCATCAGCGCCTACACCGTGGGTGCGCTCATCGGCCGCGAGGCGTTCGTCTTCCCCGTCATCCTGCTCCTGCTCGCGGGGTGGCTCTTCCGGCATCCGCCCTCCGTCCACGACAACGGCCGGATCGGCATCGGCGCGGGCCTGTTCATCCTCGCGGTCGCCGGGTTCTGCCACGTCGTCGCGGACCGGCCGCAGCCGAGCGAGGGCCTCGCCGCGCTGAGCGCCGCGGGCGGCCTCTTCGGGTGGGCCATCGGCGAACCCTTGACGGTGCTCACCGAGATCGGGGCCGGCGTCGTGCTGGGCCTGCTCGCGTTCCTCAGCGTCCTCATCCTCACCAAGACCCCGCCGAACCGCATCGGGCGGCGCCTCGGCGACCTGTACGCCTGGATGTTCGGCGCCGAGCGCTCCGAGGCCGACGACGCGCCGTCCCAGGGTCGGACCGGACCGACGGTCGCCTTCGACGCACCCGAGGACGAGGGTGCGTCGCTGCCCTGGTGGCGGCGCAACAAGTCCGGCCGCGAAGAGGACGCCGACGGCGGACTCGGCGCCGACGACCTGACGGCGCTCCTCGAGGCCAGCGGCGACGGCAGCTTCGACAACCCGGTGACGACGCCGACGCCCGAGGTGATGCCGGATGCCGTGACGGAGATCATCGCGCCCGCCGCGCCCCGTACGCCGGGCCGCAAACGCGACGCCGCGGACGGGGACGTGCCGCCTGTTCCGCCGCTGCCGGACTTCGTGGCCGCGAACCTCGACTCCGTCGACCCGGATGCCGCGGACTACCGGCTGCCGTCCGCCGACGCGCTCGCCGCCGGCACGCCGCACAAGGCGCGCTCCGAGGCGAACGACGCGATGGTCCGCGCCATCATGGGCGTCTTCGAGCAGTTCTCCATCGACGCGAAGGTGACCGGCTTCTCGCGCGGACCGACCGTGACCCAGTACGAGATCGCTCTGGGGTCCGGGGTCAAGGTCGAGCGCATCACCGCGCTCACCAACAACATCGCGTACGCCGTCGCCTCCAACGAGGTCCGCATCCTCGCCCCGATCCCGGGCAAGAGCGCGATCGGTGTCGAGATCCCCAACACCGACCGCGAGATCGTCACGCTCGGCGACGTCCTGCGCTCGCCCAACGCGCAGCAGGCGACGCATCCCATGACGATCGGCATCGGCAAGGACGTCGGCGGCGGCTACGTCGTCGCGAACCTCGCCAAGATGCCCCACCTCCTGGTCGCGGGCTCGACCGGTTCGGGCAAGTCGAGCTTCGTGAACTCGATGATCACGAGTCTGCTGATGCGCGCGAAGCCGTCGGACGTCCGCATGGTGCTCATCGACCCCAAGCGGGTCGAGCTCACCTCGTACGCCGGCGTGCCGCACCTCATCACGCCCATCATCACGAACCCCAAGAAGGCGGCCGAAGCGCTGCAGTGGGTCGTGAAGGAGATGGACATGCGGTACGACGACCTCGCGTCGTTCGGATTCCGCCACATCGACGACTTCAACCGTGCCGTCGTGGCGGGCGAGATCCAGCTCCCCGCCGGCAGTGAGCGCGTCCTGAAGCCCTATCCCTATCTGCTGGTCGTGGTCGACGAGCTCGCGGACCTCATGATGGTCGCCCCCCGCGACGTCGAGGACTCGATCGTCCGCATCACGCAGTTGGCCCGTGCCTCCGGCATCCATCTCGTCCTCGCGACGCAGCGGCCGTCGGTCGACGTCGTGACGGGTCTCATCAAGGCCAACGTCCCGTCCCGTCTCGCGTTCGCGGTGACGAGCGTCACCGACTCGCGCGTCATCCTCGACCAGCCTGGCGCCGACCGCCTCATCGGTCAGGGCGACGGGCTCTTCCTCCCGATGGGTGCGTCCAAGGCCGTGCGTGTGCAGGGCGCGTGGGTCGCCGAGAAGGAGATCGAGAAGGTCGTCGCGCACGTCAAGAACCAGGCGCGACCTGAGTACCGCAAGGACGTCGAGGCGATCGTCGAGAAGAAGGAGATCGACGCCGATATCGGTGACGACCTCGAGCTGCTCCTCGCCGCCGCCGAGCAGATCATCACGACCCAGTTCGGGTCGACGTCGATGCTGCAGCGCAAGCTCCGGGTCGGCTTCGCGAAGGCGGGTCGCCTCATGGATCTCCTCGAGGCGCGCGAGATCGTCGGTCCCTCCGAGGGTTCCAAGGCCCGCGACGTGCTCGTCACCCCCGACGAGCTGCCCGCGGTCCTCGCCCGCCTCCGCGGCGAGGAGCCCCCGGCGGACGCGACGCCCCTGTCGACTCCTGCGGCCGACCCGTACGGTCCCGACGCGGTGACGCAGCAGTTCGAGGGCTACGAGGTCGTCGAGTCCGAGGGCGATGAGGATGCCTGGGGTCTCACGGGCCGCGACTGAGGTCGGGTGTCCGCGGCTCGATAGGCTCGGACCGTGACGATCCCGCGGCAGCTCCCGAACGCCATCACGATTCTGCGCATCCTGTGCGCGCCGGTGTTCGTCTGGATGCTCCTCGCCGACGGCGGCTCGGACGGCCCGCTCCGGTGGTGGGCGGCGGTGCTGTTCATCGTCGCGATCGCGACGGACGGCATCGACGGGTATCTCGCCCGCAAGCACGACATCGTGACGGACCTCGGCAAGCTGCTCGATCCGATCGCCGACAAGGTGCTGACCGGGGCCGCCTTCGTGTCGCTGTCCATTCTCGGGGAACTGCCCGTCTGGGTCGTCGTCCTCGTCCTCGTGCGCGAACTCGGCATCACGGTGCACCGCCTCGTCGTGGCCACCGACCACGTGGTCGCGGCCGCCTGGATGGGGAAGCTGAAGACGGTCGCGCAGGCCGTCGCCCTCTCGCTCGCCCTCCTGCCGCTCTGGACGGTCGTGGGGGAGTGGATCCACGTCGTCAACACGATCACGATGAGCATGGCCGTCGTCCTGACCGTCGCCAGCGGGATCGACTACGTCGTCACCGCGCTCCGCTCCCGCACCTCGAGGAAGCCATGATGCGCCGGACCCCCAGCGAACTCCCCGAGGAGCTCGAGCAGACCGCGGTCGCCAGCGGACCCCGCTCCGAGTCCGAGCGGCTCGTCGAGCGGCTGAAGGAACTGGGGTGGACCCTCGGCGTCGCCGAGTCGCTCACGGGCGGCCTCGTCGCGGCATCCGTCGTCTCGGTGTCGGGTGCGTCGGCCGTCTTCCGCGGCGGCGTCGTCGCCTACGCCACCGATCTGAAGGAGCGGCTCCTCGGGGTCGACACGACCCTCCTCGAGGCCCACGGTCCCGTGCATCCGCGCGTGGCGCGCCAGATGGCGGACGGCGTCCGCCGGACCGTCGGCGGCGCTGAGCCCGCCGACGTCGGCATCGCCACGACGGGGATCGCCGGCCCGGTGTCGTCGGACGGGCAGCCGGTGGGGACGGTGCACATCGCCGTCTCCACGCCGCTCGGATCACGGGTCGAGTCGCTCCTGTTGGAGGGCGACCGGGACGAGATCCGCACGGCTGCGGCAGCCCGTGCGATCACGCTCGCCGTCGACGCTCTCTGAGGCGGGAATAGCGCTCGTTCCGAGCACGTTACGTCTCGGTGATTCCCATCCATTCCCCAGCGCTCGGGGTCTAGGGTGACATCGAACGTGTTGTACCGTGGTTCCCCCGCAAGGGATTCGGTGGATCGCAGCAGAGGGAGGGCCCACGCATGATCCTGGTTCGTCAAGAGATCGGTGACGTCCTCCGCGACTTCCGCTTGCAGAAGGGTCACACCCTCCGCCAGGTGTCCGGCAAGGCCAGTGTGGCCCTCGGCTACCTGAGCGAGGTCGAGCGCGGGCAGAAGGAGGCGTCGAGCGAGATCCTCGCCGCCGTCGCCGAGGCACTGGATGTGCCGATCTCCGCCATCATGCGCGAGGTGGGCGAGCGCATCTCCGTGCTCGAGGGCCTGCACTCGCTGAGCGACGTCGTCCCGGACGACCTCGCGTCGCTGGGAGAGGACGTCCCCGCTCCCGAGCTGTCGCTGCGCTGACCGCTCGATGCGTCACAGCGAGTTCGATCGCGCCGTCTCGGACGAGTTCGGTGCCGGGGGGTCCGCCCTCGTCTCGGATCTCGTGCTCTCCGCCGTGGGTAACAAGACGGCCCGCGAAGCGCTGGACGCCGGCGTCCCGCCGCGCGAGGTCTGGTACGCGCTCTGCGCGGAGACCGACGTCCCCGTCGCCCGCCGACACGGGGCAGGGCGGCTCGATCCGCGCCGCTGACCGGCGTGTCGTATCGAAGATGCGTTCGATGCGGGCGTAGTCTCCTTCACAGCGGGTGTCGTAGAGACGTCATCCACGGAAGCAGGCGCCGACAGATGGATGTCGGAGGGTCCTCCTAACGTGAACGACGTCAGATGACACCCCCGCCCTGTCGCAGAATCCGAACCGTCGGTGACGATCGCGACAGCCTACGGGCGACGGAACCGCGAGCACGAAGGAGCACGACATGCCATCACCTGCCGACCGCGAGAAGGCCCTCGAATCGGCCCTCGCCCAGATCGATCGCCAGTTCGGCAAAGGATCGATCATGCGACTGGGCAGCGACGAGCGCGCTCCCGTCGAGGTCATCCCGACCGGTTCCATCGCGCTCGACGTCGCCCTCGGCATCGGCGGCATCCCCCGCGGCCGTGTCGTGGAGATCTACGGTCCGGAGTCCTCGGGTAAGACGACGCTGACGCTCCACGCGATCGCGAACACGCAGCGCGCCGGTGGCATCGCCGCCTTCATCGATGCCGAGCACGCCCTCGACCCCGCCTACGCCGAGAAGCTGGGCGTCGACATCGACGCCCTGCTCGTCTCGCAGCCCGACACGGGTGAGCAGGCGCTCGAGATCGCCGACATGCTGATCCGCTCCGGCGCCATCGACCTCGTCGTCATCGACTCCGTCGCCGCGCTCGTCCCCGAGGCCGAGATCAAGGGTGAGATGGGTGACTCCCACGTGGGTCTCCAGGCGCGCCTCATGTCGCAGGCCCTCCGCAAGATCACGGGTGGTCTGAATCAGACGAAGACGACCGCGATCTTCATCAACCAGCTCCGCGAGAAGATCGGTGTGTTCTTCGGTTCGCCCGAGACCACCGCCGGCGGTAAGGCGCTCAAGTTCTACGCGTCCGTCCGCCTCGACATCCGTCGCATCGAGACGCTGAAGGACGGCTCCGAGGCCGTCGGCAACCGCACGCGTGTGAAGGTCGTCAAGAACAAGATGGCGCCTCCCTTCAAGCAGGCGGAGTTCGACATCCTCTACGGAGTCGGGATCTCGCGCGAAGGCAGTCTCATCGACTTCGGCGTCGAGCACGGCATCGTCAAGAAGTCGGGTGCGTGGTACACGTACGAAGGCGAGCAGCTCGGTCAGGGCAAGGAGAACTCCCGCAACTTCCTGCTGAAGAACACCGATGTGGCAGCCGAGATCGAGACCAAGATCAAGCAGAAGCTCGGCATCGGCCAGCCCAAGCAGGCTGCAGCGGATGCCGCGACGCCCGACGAGCTGGCGGCTCGCCGCCCGGCCTGATCATGACGGACCGGAACGGGGGCGAGCGCGACTCGCTCGCCCCCGTCATCCCCCTCTTCGGACAGCGGGTCGAGCGCTCATCCGTATCCTCCGGCGATACCGAGGCGCAGCCGTGGCATGCGACGTGGATCGGCGAGCGATCGGAATCGGAGCGGGCCGCGCGTGCCGCCCATCCGGCGACGGGAACCCTTCCCGTGCTCGTCCCCGCCGAGGAGGATGAGGCCGCTGCGGCGGCGGAGCGGACGCTGCTGCGAAAACTCCGCACGCGGTCGCTGTCCGTCCGGGAGGCGCGATCGGCTCTCCGAGAGCACGACCTCGACGAGGCCGCATCCGAGGGCATCATCGACAGGTTCCTGTCGTTGGGGTACCTCGACGACGCCGCCCTGGCGGAGCAGCTGATCGACAAGGCGACCTCCCGCAAGGCGCAGGGTCGTCAGGCCATCGCGCAGACGCTCTCGCAGCGAGGAATCCCGCGAGAGGTCGTCGACGAGGCGCTCGCACAGCTTCCCGACGACGAGGCGGAGCGCGCGCTCGAGTTCGCCCGCACCAAGGCGCGCGGACTGGTGGGCGTGGAGCGGGATGCCGCGCTGCGGCGGTTGGCAGGTCAGCTCGCCCGACGGGGGTACGGCGCCGTCGCGCTGTCGGTGGCGCGTCAGGCGCTGGATGAACTCAGCGTGTCTCCACGGAGCGGGGTTCGTTTCGAGCCGTGACTCCCGTGTCGACGGTGTCGTCGTGCGGCCTCGTCTGACAGACTCGGCCCCACGTGCGCATCGCACGTCGGAGAGGGCGTGCAGTGGCGATCGAGGTCGAGGGACTCGTCAAGTCGTACCGGGCGGTGCGGGCGGTGGACGGGATCTCGCTGACCGTCCCCGACGGGCAGCTCTTCGCCTTCCTCGGCGCCAACGGCGCGGGCAAGTCGACGACGATCGGATGCCTCACGACGCTGCTCCGGGCCGATGCGGGTCGCGTGCGGGTGGCCGGCCGGGACGTGGCGGCCGACGGTGAGGCGGTGCGGTCCGAGATCGGCGTCGTCTTCCAGCGCTCGCTCCTCGACGACGGCCTCACGGTGCGGGAGAACCTCGCCCTGCGGGCGACCCTGTCGGGCGTGTCCCGGCGGCGCTTCGGTGTGCGTCTGTCCGAACTGTCCGAGCTGATCGAGCTCGAGGACGTCCTCGGGCGCCCGTACGGACGGCTGTCCGGCGGCCAGCGCCGTCGTGCGGACATCGCCCGCGCTCTCCTGCACGAGCCGGCGATCCTCTTCCTCGACGAACCGACGGCGGGCCTCGATCCCGCCAGCCGCGTCGCGGTCTGGGCCGCGATCGGCAGACTCCGCCGCGAGCGGGGACTCACCGTCTTCCTCACGACCCATTACATGGAAGAGACCGAGGAAGCTGATCAGGTCAGCATCATCGACGCGGGCCGCATCGTGGCCGAGGGGACGCCGACCGCGTTGCGCGCCCGGTTCAGCCGCAGCATCCTCACTGTGACGACCGACGACCCCGCGGCCGTGCTCGCCCATCCCGACGTCGACGCCGCGACGGTCGAACGCGACGGCGAGGTGCTGGTCGTCCCCGTGGCGGGCGCGGACCAGGCGCGCCGCATCCTCGCCGTCCTGGGCGACGGCGTGCGCGACTTCGAGTTCCGGCACGGGCGCATGGACGACGTGTTCCTCGCGCTCACGGGCCGACGGGACGAAACGGAGGATGCGGCGTGAGGATCGTCGCGGCGATCGTGCGCCGCAACCTCACCCTCTTCTCCCGCGACCGCCTCAACGTCTTCTTCTCGCTGCTGAGCGGTCTCATCCTCTTCCTCCTGTACACGCTCTTCCTCGCGCGGCTGCAGGTCGACGGGCTCGAGCAGTCCCTGCCTCGCGCGAGCCGCGGCGAGATCGAGGCGTTCGTCGACAGTTGGATGCTGTCGGGCATCGTCCTGCTCACGACGGTCACCTCGGGCATCGGCGCCGTCTCGGTGTTCGTGGACGATCGGGCGACGGGGCGGTTCGGCGATTTCCTGGTCGCCCCGATCCGGCGAACGCACCTTGTGCTCGGCTACCTCATCTCCTCGGTCACCGTCGCCGTGCTCATGTCGGGCATCATCTTCGTCCTCACCGTCCTGCACCTCGGTCTCGTCCGCGGCACGTGGCTGCCGCCGGAGCAGATCGCCGCTGCCCTCGGGGCGATGCTCCTGTGCTGCGCGGCGTTCACGACGCTGGGGTGCTTCGGAGCATCGTTCCTCACCACGACGGGGGCCTACTCCGCGTTCTCCACCGTTGTGGGCACCGTGCTGGGGTTCGTCGCGGGCTCGTACATCCCGGTCGGCTCCTTGCCCGAGACCGTGGCCGACGTCATCAACGCGCTGCCCTTCGCGCAGGGGGCGATGCTGCTGCGGCGCCCCTTCACCGAGGGCACGCTCCAGGCGGTGACGGGAGGCGACACGAAGGCGGTCGCCGACCTGTCGGAGTTCTACGGCATCGACATCGCCGTCGGGTCCGCAACGGTGCC
Source organism: Microbacterium oleivorans (assembly GCF_001644225.1). GTDB lineage: Bacteria > Actinomycetota > Actinomycetes > Actinomycetales > Microbacteriaceae > Microbacterium > Microbacterium gawkjiense. The sequence goes on from NZ_LSTV01000003.1 coordinate 312,230, forward strand.
CGCGTGGGCGGCCGTCACGATCCTGCTCGCCGTGGCGGTCGTCTTCAGCGCGATCTCGGCGGGCCGCATCCGTTCGCTCCTGCGCTGAGCGGCGCCGCCTCCGGCACCGCGACACGGCTCGTAGAATGGCCTGATCATGACCAGCCCTTCCGCTGCCCCCACCCTCATCGCCCCGTCCGCCGCCGCGCGCGCCGCCGACGGCCGGCCGCGCACCTACGAGGTGCGGACGTTCGGGTGCCAGATGAACGTCCACGACTCCGAGCGGCTCTCAGGATCGCTCGAGTCGGCCGGGTACGTGCGCGCCGATGCGGGGACCGAGGCCGACGTCGTCGTGATCAACACGTGCGCGGTCCGCGACAACGCGGCGGGCAAGCTGTACGGCACGCTCGGTCACCTCAAGAGCCGCAAGGACAAGCACGACGGCATGCAGATCGCCGTCGGCGGGTGCCTGGCCCAGATGGACAAGGATGCCGTCCAGCAGAAGGCACCCTGGGTCGACGTGGTCTTCGGCACCCACAACATGGGGTCGCTTCCGAGCCTCCTCGAGCGTGCCCGCCACAACGGCGAGGCGGAGCTCGAGATCCTGGAGTCCCTCGAGGTGTTCCCCTCGACCCTCCCCACCAAGCGCGACTCCGCGCACAGCGGCTGGGTCTCCATCTCAGTCGGCTGCAACAACACGTGCACGTTCTGCATCGTCCCGAGCCTGCGCGGCAAGGAGAAGGATCGTCGCCCCGGCGACATCCTGAACGAGATCCGGCTGCTCGTCGAGGACGGCGCGATCGAGGTCACCCTGCTCGGTCAGAACGTCAACAGCTACGGCGTCGAGTTCGGCGACCGGCAGGCCTTCAGCAAGCTTCTGCGCGCCGCCGGCGAGATCCCCGGTCTCGAGCGGGTGCGCTTCACGAGCCCGCACCCGGCGGCCTTCACCGACGACGTGATCGACGCGATGGCCGAGACCCCCGCGGTCATGCCGCAGCTGCACATGCCCCTGCAGTCGGGATCGGACCGCATCCTCAAGGCGATGCGTCGTTCGTACCGCAGCGAGCGGTTCCTCGGCATCCTCGACCGGGTGCGCGAGAAGATGCCGCACGCCGCGATCTCGACGGACATCATCGTCGGGTTCCCCGGCGAGACCGACGAGGACTTCGAGGACACGATGCGTGTCGTCGAGCAGGCGCGGTTCGCCGGCGCGTTCACCTTCCAGTACTCGATCCGCGAGGGCACGCCTGCGGCGACCATGCCCGACCAGGTGCCGAAGGAGGTCGTGCAGGAGCGGTACAACCGCCTCGTCGCCCTCCAGGAGCGGATCTCCCTCGAGGAGAACCAGGCCCAGCTCGGTCGCACGGTCGAGGTGCTCGTGTCCACCGGGGAGGGGAAGAAGGATGCCGCAACGCGCCGCCTGACCGGTCGCGCCGAGGACAACCGCCTCGTGCACTTCGAGGTTCCCGACGGATCGCCGACGCCGCGCCCCGGCGACGTCGTCACGACGGTGATCACCCACGCCGCTCCGTTCCACCTGCTCGCCGACAGCCCCGACGGCGCGCCGCTGCGCATCCGCCGCACGCGGGCCGGCGACGCGTGGGACCGCGCGCAGGCGGACTCCTGCGGCGTGCCCGCCCCGGCGGGGGAGGCGGGGCCCCGCGCGGTCTCGCTCGGCCTGCCGGCGCTGCGCACCGCGACGCCCGGGCTCTGACCCCGTGGGCGCGGCGCGCCTGTGGGCGATCGTCGGCGCGACCGGCACCGGAAAGACCGCGCTGTCGCTGGAGATCGCCGAGGAGCTGATCCGTCGCGGTCGGCCTGCCGAGATCGTGAACGCCGACGCCATGCAGCTCTACCGCGGCATGGACATCGGGACGGCCAAACTGCCCGAGGCGGAGCGTCGCGGCATCCCGCATCACCTCTTCGACGAGTTCGACGTGACCGAGGACGTCGCCGTCGCCGTCTACCAGGAGCGCGCGCGGGCGGCGATCCGCGGGGTCTTCGACCGCGGCGGTGACGCGATCCTCGTCGGCGGGTCGGGCCTCTACGTCTCGAGTGTCGTCTTCGACTTCCGGTTCCCGCCGCGTGATCCCGCCCTGCGTGCCCGTCTCGAGGCGGACCTCGACGCGGACGGCGCCGAGGCGCTGGTCGCCCGCATCCGGGAAGTGGACCCGGATGCCGCCGACCGCCTCGATCCGCGCAACGGCAGACGCGTCGTCCGCGCCCTCGAGGTGCTCCTGCAGGGCGCCGACACGCACGGCGCCGCGCTTCCGGACGCGCCCGTACTGTGGCATCCCGACACGACGATCGTGGGCGTGCACCTCGAGCGCGAGGAGCTCGTGGCGCGACTCGACGAGCGGGTGCGCGGAATGTGGCGGGACGGTCTGCTCGCCGAGGTCGAGGCGCTGCGGGCGCATGGGCTCGAGTCGGGCCCGACCGCGCCCCGCGCGATCGGCTACGCGCAGGCCCTCGCGCAGCTCGCCGGCCGGATGACCGAGGACGAGGCGATCGCCGAGACCCAGGCGCTGACGCGGCGGTACGCCCGCCGTCAGGTGTCGTGGTTCCGCCGGTACCCCGGGATCCGGTGGGTGGATGCCGGGACCCCCGGCGCCCGCCTGGTGGCGGCGGCACCGCACTCGCGGTGACCGGCGTCCGCGCCGCGGCCCGCGCCTAGACTGGTCGGGTGTCGACGATCGCATTCACGAAGGGCCACGGGACGGGCAACGACTTCGTCGTGGTCGCCGATCCCGACGGCGACCTGCACCTGACCGGCGAGCAGATCGCCGCCCTCACCGATCGTCGCTTCGGCATCGGCGGTGACGGGCTGTTGCGGGTCGTGCGCTCCTCGGCCGTCGACGCCGGCGCGCAGACGCCCGACGCCGAATGGTTCATGGACTACCGCAACGCCGACGGATCCGTCGCCGAGATGTGCGGCAACGGGGTCCGCGTCTTCGTGAAGTACCTGCTCAGCGCCGGGCTCGCGACGCTCGCGCCGGGCGAGACCCTCCGCATCGGCACCCGCGCCGGCACCAAGACCGTCACCCTCGCCGACAACGGCTTCGAGGTCGACCTGGGCCTGTGGCGACCGATGGCGGACGAGGTCCTCGTTCGCGCCCGCGGGCTCAAGGTCGCCCGACCCGGTCTCGGCATCGACGTCGGGAACCCGCATGTCGTCGTCGCGCTCTCGAGCGAGGACGAGCTCGCCGGGCTCGACCTGTCCGTGCAGCCCCTCCTCGACCCGGAGCCCGCCGCCGGCGCGAACGTCGAGTTCGTCGTCCCCGAGGAGCCCCTCGTCACCGACGGCGTCGGCGCCATCCGCATGCGCGTGTTCGAGCGCGGCGTGGGCGAGACCCTCTCGTGCGGGACGGGGGTCGCGGCATCCGCGCTCGCCGTCCGTCACTGGGCCGGCACCGGCGCGCCGGACCGCTGGACCGTCGATGTGCCGGGCGGTCGCCTGGGGGTCCGTGTGGTCCGGACGGATGCGGGGGAGCGGGTGCTCCTCTCCGGACCGGCATCCCTCGTCTTCTCCGGCGAGATCACCCTCGCCTGAGCCGGACGGCGACGTCAGGGGAGCGTGATCGTGCCCGTCGCGGGCGTGCCGTGGCGACGCACCTTCAACACGCGGAAGCCGCGTCCGGTCGCCGCGCGGCTGACCGAATAGCCGCGGTCCAGCGAGGCGGCGAGCCAGCGCTGCAGGGAATCGGAGCCGAGGTTGCGCTGGACGACGAGCCACGCGTCGCTGCGTTCGGCGAGCCGGGGGATCCAGGTCTCGAGCATCCCGTGCAGGACGTCCTTACCCACCCGGATTGGGGGGTTCGAGCGGATCGTGCGGAAGGCGACACCCTCCGGAACATCTTCGGGCTGCACGGCGTTGACATTGTCGAGGCCGAGTTCCTCCGCGTTGCGGCGGACGAGGTCGAGAGCCCGCTCGTTGACGTCCACGGCCCAGACCGTGGCGCGCGGGGCGTCGAGGGCGAGGGACAGCGCGATCGGACCCCAGCCGCATCCGAGGTCGAGCAGATGACCGCCGGCCGGTGGTGGGGGAGTGTTCGCCAGGAGCACCGCCGTCCCTCCGTCGATGTGGTCGGGACTGAACACCCCGCCCGCCGTCGTCACCTCGACATCGCGACCGGCGAGGGACACACGGATGCGGCGGAGGTTCTCAGAGCTGGACGGGGACGCGCTGAAGTAATGGTCGCTCCCCATGCGACGAGCGTAGCGGAGGCGGTCCCGGGCGCGGGAAGCTAGAGTTCACGGATGGCCGCGAGGCCGCGAAAGGATCACATGACAGACACCACCACCCCTGCCACGACGGACGAACCGGTGGACCCGGTCGACCGCGTGCTCGCGCGCGCCGAAGCGCGTTCGGGGGTGCGCGTGTTCGGCGCCGCACAGGCGTTGCAGGACGAGAGCACCGTCGCTTACGGCGACACCGACGGCGAGCAATGGGACCGCGAGGAGCGCGCCGCGCTGCGCCGCGTCCCCGGCCTGTCGACCGAACTCGAGGACGTCACCGAGGTCGAGTACCGGCAGCTTCGCCTCGAGAACGTCGTCCTCGTGGGCGTCTACCCGCAGGGATCGACGGAGGATGCCGAGAACTCGCTGCGCGAGCTCGCGGCGCTCGCCGAGACCGCCGGTGCCGTCGTCCTCGACGGCGTGCTGCAGCGGCGTCCGCACCCCGACCCGGCGACCTACATCGGCCGCGGGAAGGCCGCGGAACTGCGCGACCTCGTCGTCGCCGTCGGCGCCGACACCGTCATCGCCGACACCGAGCTCGCCCCCAGCCAGCGGCGTGCGCTCGAGGACGTCGTCAAGGTCAAGGTCATCGACCGCACGACCGTCATCCTCGACATCTTCAGCCAGCACGCGAAGAGCCGCGAGGGCAAGGCGCAGGTCGAGCTCGCCCAGCTCGAGTACCTCCTCCCGCGCCTGCGCGGGTGGGGTGACTCGATGAGCCGTCAGGCGGGTGGCCAGGTCGGTGCCGGCGGTGCCGGTATGGGCTCGCGCGGTCCCGGTGAGACGAAGATCGAGCTCGACCGTCGCCGCATCCGCACCCGCATGGCGATGCTGCGCCGGCAGATCCGCGACTTCGCGCCCGCCCGCGACGCCAAGCGCGCCGAGCGCAAGCGCAACACGATCCCCTCGGTCGCGATCGCGGGGTACACGAACGCCGGCAAGTCGAGCCTGCTGAACAAGCTCACGAGCGCGGGTGTCCTCGTCGAGAACGCCCTGTTCGCGACGCTGGATGCCACGGTGCGCCGGGCCCAGGCCGCCGACGGACGCGTCTACACGCTGACCGACACCGTCGGGTTCGTCCGCAACCTGCCGCACCAGTTGGTCGAGGCGTTCCGCTCGACGCTCGAGGAGGTCGGCGACGCCGACGTCATCGTGCACGTCGTCGACGGGTCGCACCCCGATCCGGCGGCGCAGCTGGCGACCGTGCGCGATGTGATGGGCGACGTGGGCGCTCGCTCGACGAACGAGATCGTCGTGTTCAACAAGGCCGACCTCATCGACCCCGACACGCGGCTCGTGCTGCGCGGGCTCGAGCCGAAGGCGCACTTCGTCTCGTCGCGGACAGGCGAAGGCGTCGCCGAGCTGCGCGCGACGATCGAGGACGCCCTGCCGTTGCCGGCCGTCGAGGTCCGGGCGCTCGTGCCGTACGACCGCGGCGACCTCGTCAACGCGGTCCACGAGTCCGGACACATCCTGTCGACGCGCCACGAGGAGGGCGGCACCGCCGTCCACGCGCACGTGTCGGAGCGACTCGCCGCGGAGCTCGCGCCCTTCACCCGCTGAGCGCGCCCGCGGTCAGCTGAGCGTGATCGCCGGGACGCCGGGCGTCTCGAAACCGAACACCTCGCCCAGGAAGGCGAGTTCGGACTCGAGCGCGTGGATGACGTTCTCCGCCCGTCGGAAGCCGTGCCCCTCGCCGTCGTACAGGACGTAGGCGTGGGGCACGCCCTTCGCCGCCAGCGCGTCCCGGATCGCTTCGGCCTGCGACGGCGGCACCACCGCGTCGTCGGCGCCCTGCAGCAGGAGCACCGGCACGCGGAAGCCCTCCGTGTGGCCGAGGGGTGAGCGTTCGAGGTAGAGCGCCTCGGCCTCGGGCAGGGGCCCGATCAGCCCGTCGAGGTAGCGCGCCTCGAAGTCGTGGGTGTCGGTCGCCAGCAGCCGCGCATCCCCCACCCCGTAGCGGGAGATGCCCGCGCTGAACACGTCCGTCCCGACGAGGGCGGCGAGGACGGTCCACCCGCCGGCAGAACCACCGCCGATCGCGATGCGGGCGGCATCCGCTCGTCCCTCCGCCGCGAGACCGGATGCCGCGGCCGCCACGTCGTCGCGGTCGACGACGCCCCACTGCCCCCGCAATCGTTCGCGGTAGGCGCGTCCGTACCCGGTCGAGCCGCCGTAGTTGACCTCGAGGACGCCGATGCCGCGGCTCGTGAAGAAGGTGATTCGGCTGTCGGCGACGCCGCCGACGTGCGCCGTCGGGCCGCCGTGCACGAGGACGAGGTACGGCGGCAGTTCGCCCTCGGGGGCGGCGAAGTCCGGGCTCGTCGGCGGGTGGTCGTAAGCGTGGACCTCGCCGTGCGGTCCGGGGACGGTCAGCGGGCGTACCGGCGGGATCCACTCCGCGCCCAGACCCGAGGGTGTGCCGCGGACGAGGCGCGCGCGTCCGTCCGGGGCGATCTCCCAGATGCCGGTGATCCCAGGGCCCGTCCCCGAGACGAGCGCGCGCGAACCCGCCACGTCCTCGACGACGACGCGGGATCGCGCCGGCATGTCCGTGGCGGCGACGACGCCGTCCGCGCCGATCCGCACGACCTCGTCGGCGCCGTTCGTGCGGACGGCGACGAATCCGCCGTCGGCGAGCGGGGCGTACCACCGCACGCCGAGCACCCACAGGCCGCCGCCGGTGTCCGCGTCCGCGGGTGCGACCGGCACGGATCCCTCGGCCGATGCCGCGTCCTCGCGGCGGAGGTTCCACCGCCCCGTCGGGTCGTCGACGAAGACGAGGCGGCCCGCGGCATCCCACTCCGGCTGCAGCGCGGCGGTCGCGCCCGACGTCACCGTCCGCCAGGTCGACACGAGGCCGTCGTCGAGCTCCGCGACGCGGACCTGCGTGCGGTCCCACGGCATGTCCGGGTGGTCCCACGCGACCCAGGCGAGCCGCCGGCCGTCGGGCGACAGGGCGGGCTGAGCGAGGAAGTCGCTCCCGGCGACGAGCTCACGCACCTCGCCGCCCGCGAGCGGGATCGCGACGATCGACCTGCGGGGGACGGGGGAGTCTCCGTGGACCTCGCGGACGGCTAGCAGGGTGCCCGCCTGCCAGCGCAGGCCGCCGTGGCGGGCGCGGTCGTCGACGGGGGTGAGGGCCTCGGGCTCGCCGCCGGGGCGGAGCATCCAGACGCGCTGGTCGGTCTTCTCGACGAAGAAGAGACGGCCGTCGTCGGAGGTCGTCCACGACCCACCGCCGTACTCGTGCACGCGGGACCGGGCGCTCCAGGGCGCGGGCAGCACGTCGATCGCGCTGCCGTCGTCGGCCGCGCGGCGCACCGTCGTCCGGCCGCCCTCGTCGGGCAGGGACTCGCCCCACCAGATCTCGTCGCCGACGTACCGCGCGCCGTCGAACCGCGCGGCCGCAGCAGACGCGTCGGCGGCGGACAGTGGCGAGATCCAGGAACCGTAGGGGGCGATCGTCGTCATGGCTCCACGGTACGCGGCGGCCGGATCGAAACCGGGCGTCACATGCCCGTCACGGCGCCGACCCGCGTGGCAGCATGAGGGCATCAACAGTGGCCCGGAACCCCGGGCCCGGAGCGACAGCCGAGCCCGGCACCCGCCCGCGATGTCCCCGCACCCGTGTGTGCGGTCCGCGGCCGCCAGGCCTTCCCGTCCCGTCTCCGGAGCACCGCCATGTCGATCATCCAGCCCCCGTCGGTCACGACGGTGCCGGTCTCGTTCGAGGTCTACCCGCCGCGCAGCGACGCGTCCTACGCCGCCCTCTACGAGACGATCGACCGGCTCGCCGCCGTCGACCCCGCCTTCATCTCCGTCACCTACGGCGCCGGCGGCTCCGGCGGCGGTCGCTCCCTCGAGGTGCTCACGCACATCCTGCGCGAGACGCGCGTCGAGCCGTTGGCGCACCTGACCTGCATCGGCAGCTCGTACGCCGAGGCGACGGCCCTCATCCGCGAGTTCCTCGACGCGGGCATACGCTCCTTCCTGGCGCTGCGGGGGGATCCGCCGGCGGGAGCCGGAGAGGATGCGGCGGCGCTCGGCGACCTCGAAAGCGCGGCACAGCTGGTGCAGCTCATCGACCGCGTGCAGGCGGAGACGTCCCCGTACACCGAGGAGCCCATCCCCGGCGTCCCCGGTGCCGCCCGCGTCGAGCGGCGGCCGAGCGTCGACATCGCCGTCGCCGCCTTCCCCAACGGCCACCCGCGCTCGCGGTACCCCGCCGAGCACATCGACGCCCTCCTCGCGAAGCAGGCCGCGGGGGCGACCCTCGCGATCACCCAGCTGTTCTTCCACGCCGACGACTACCTCGCGTTCGTCGCCCGCGCCCGCAGTGCCGGGGTCGAGATCCCGATCCTGCCGGGCATCATGCCGATCACCTCGCCCTCCCGGCTGCGCCGCGTCATCGAGCTGACGGGCGAGCAGGTCCCGGGTTCCCTCGCCGTCGACCTCGATGTCGAGCCCACCGCCGACGGTCGCCGCGAGATCGGCGTCGGACACGCCGCCGATCTCTGCCGAGCCGTCCTCGCGGGCGGTGCCCCCGGCATCCATCTCTACGCCTTCAACAACCACGACACCGTCCTCGCCACCCTGCGCGAGGCGGGCATCATCCCCGCGACAGAGGAGACCTCATGACCGCCTTCCCCGCCGGAACGATCCTCGGCTACCCCCGCATCGGCCGTCGCCGCGAACTCAAGCGCGCCGTCGAGGCCCACTGGAGCGGTGCGCTCGACGAGGCGGGACTCGAGTCCGTCGCCGCCGACCTGCGCCGGACCACCCGCGCCCGCCTCGCCGAGCTCGGACTGGGTCGCGACGACTCGTCGATCCCCGAGACGTTCTCCTTCTACGACCAGGTCCTCGACGTCGCCGCGGCCGTCGGCGCCCTTCCCGAGCGGTTCGCGCACCTGCGTGCGGAGGACGGGTCGGTGCCGCTGTCGGCCCTGTTCGCCGCCGCCCGCGGCGTGGGTGAGGCCGCGCCGCTGGAGATGACGAAGTGGTTCGACACGAACTACCACTACCTCGTGCCCGAGATCGGCCCCGATACGCGGTTCGCCCTCTCGAGCGATCGGTTCGCGCGGCAGGTGGCGGAGGCCGTCGCGGGCGGGTACGTCACCCGTCCGGTGCTCGTCGGCCCGGTCACCTTCCTCGCCCTCGCGAAGGGGACGGATGCCGCCGCCCCCGGCGCGCGCCCACTGGACCGGCTCGACGACCTGCTGCCCGTGTACGTCGAGCTGCTCGCCGCTCTCCGCGCGGCGGGGGCGCACTGGGTGCAGATCGACGAGCCGGCCCTCGTGAGCCAGTCGCTCGGCTACTCGGACGGCGAGCTCGCGACCGCCGCCGCCCGCGCGCTCGAGGTCCTCACCGCCTCGGGCGACCGTCCCGAGATCCTGGTCGCCGCCGGATACGGCGCGCTCTCCGAGCCCGCCTGGCGCGCGCTCGCCGCCTCCGCCGCCGAGGGTCTCGCGATCGACCTGACGCGGGGCGGCGTGCCGTCGCCCGTCGCGGGACTCGACGACAAGGTGATCGTCGCGGGCGTCGTCGACGGCCGGAACGTCTGGCGGGGCGACCTCGCCGGCGCGGCGGACGTGCTCGACGCGGTCGGCGGGCTCGGTGCCGCAGCCGTCGCGGTCGGCACGTCGACGTCGCTGCAGCACGTGCCGCACGACCTCGCCGACGAGCCCGACCTCGATCCCCGCCTCGTGTCCTGGCTCGCCTTCGCCGATCAGAAGGTCTCCCAGGTGACGACCCTGGCGCGCGGGCTCGCCGATGGTCGCGACGCGATCGCCGGGGAGTTGGATGCCGCGACGGCCGCCCTCGCCGACCGCAGCTCGGCGCCCGGCGTCCGGGACGGCGCCGTCCGCGCCCGTGCCGGCGCGCTCACCCCGGCGGACCGGTCCCGCACACCGTTCGAGGTGCGTGCCGCCGCACAGGATGCAGTGCTGGGTCTGCCGGCGCTCCCGACGACCACGATCGGATCCTTCCCGCAGACCGCCGAGATCCGCCGGGCGCGCGCCCGCGCGACGCGCGGCGAGATCGATCAGGCGATTTACGAGGGGTTCCTCCGTGACGAGATCGCGCGCGTCATCGCTCTGCAGGAGGACATCGGGCTCGACGTCCTCGTGCACGGCGAGCCCGAGCGCAACGACATGGTGCAGTACTTCGCCGAGAACCTCGACGGGTTCGCCGTCACCCGCAACGGGTGGGTGCAGTCCTACGGCTCCCGCGCGACGCGCCCGTCGATCCTGTGGGGGGACGTCTCGCGCCCCGCACCCATCACGGTGCCGTGGGCGGCCTACGCGCAGTCGCTGTCGGACGCGCCCGTCAAGGGCATGCTGACCGGACCCGTCACGATCCTCGCCTGGTCCTTCGTCCGCGACGACCAGCCGCTCGGCGAGACGGCCGACCAGGTCGCCCTCGCACTCCGCGACGAGATCGCCGACCTCGAGCGGGCGGGCATCGCGATCGTGCAGGTCGACGAGCCGGCACTCCGGGAGCTCCTGCCGCTGCGGACCGCCGACCAGCCGGCGTACCTCGACTGGTCGGTCGGGTCCTTCCGGCTCGCCACTGCGGGCGCCGCCGACGAGACCCAGATCCACACGCACCTCTGCTACTCCGAGTTCGGGGTCGTGATCGACGCGATCGCGGCGCTCGATGCCGACGTCACGTCGATCGAGGCTGCCCGTAGTCGGGGCGAGGTCATCTCGGAGGTCGCGGCATCCGGATTCGCCCACGGCATCGGACCGGGCGTCTACGACATCCACTCGCCGCGCGTGCCGTCCGTCGACGAGGTGTCGTCGCTGCTCGAGCGCGCCGTCGCGGAGCTCGACGTCCGTCGCCTGTGGGTGAACCCGGACTGCGGTCTGAAGACGCGCGGGTACGACGAGACGGTCGCTTCCCTCCGCCACATCGTCGCGGCGGCTCGCGCGGTCCGCGCCGAGGTGGGCGCCGGGGTCTGAGGCCGCAACGAAGAGAGGGGATGCCGTCCGGCATCCCCTCTCTTCGTGTGCGCGCCGTCACACGGCGCGCAGGACCGCGACGACCTTGCCCAGGACGACCGCGTCATCGCCGAGGATCGGCTCGAAGGCCGAGTTGCGCGGGAGCAGCCACGTGTGACCGTCGCGCTGGCGGAAGGTCTTCACCGTCGCCTCGCCGTCGAGCATGGCGGCGACGATCTCGCCGTTGTCGGCGGTGGCCTGCGAGCGGACGACGACCCAGTCGCCGTCGCAGATCGCGGCATCGATCATCGAGTCGCCCGAGACCTTCAGCATGAACAGTTCGCCCTTGCCGACGAGCTGACGGGGGAGGGGGAAGATCTCCTCGACCTGCTGGTCGGCGGTGATGGGGACGCCGGCGGCGATGCGGCCGACCAGCGGCACCATCGCCGCGTCGCCGACGCTCGGGGCGACGTCCGCCGGGTTCTCGCCCGCCGAGCCCGGCAGGTCGATGAGGACCTCCATGGCGCGCGTCTTGCCGGGGTCGCGACGGAGGTAGCCGCTCAGCTCGAGCTGGTTGAGCTGGTGGGTGACGCTCGAGAGCGACTTGAGGCCGACGGCGTCGCCGATCTCGCGCATGCTCGGCGGGTATCCGTGACGGGCGATGGAGCGCTGGATCACCTCGAGGATGGCGAGCTGCTTGTCGCTCAGGCTCTTGCGCCGACGCGTCTGCGGCTTGTCGCTCATGTCGTTCCTTTCGTCACCCCGGGGTCCCTCCGGGAGCACTCGCCTTCGAATGTCGGAGGTTGGTGATGGGCTCTGATCATCGAAACCGTATCCGGTGTCGATCGGATCGTCCCGTAGCCGACCGCGTGTCGTCTTCGATCGATCTGCGGACAACCGCACCCTTGACAGTCTACGAATATCGAAGATAGGTTCGGAAGAGAACTTCGCACCCGTCCGTCCCGGCCGACGGGCGGGGGCGAAGATCTCATCTGACCGGGGTCACCCCGAGGAGGACACCATGAACTCGATCACCGCCACCAGCAACACCGCAGCCACCCCCGTCGTGCGCACGCGCCTGCGCATGACCACGCGCGGTCGCCGTGTCCTCGCCACGCTCGCCGCGCTGCCCGCGGTCGTCGCTCTGGGCGTCGGCATCCTCTCCGGCGGTGGAGCTCTCGCCAGCGGCGACGCGGGGGCGTCCGCGGGGTCCTTCGACACCGTGACGGTGATGCCCGGCGAATCGCTGTGGACCATCGCGCAGGACATCGCGCCCGACAGCGACCCGCGCGACGTGATCGACGAGATCGTCCGCCTCAACGCGCTGTCGTCCTCCGCCGTGGACGCCGGGCAGTCGATCGCGATCCCGGCCGCCTACTCGGCGCAGGCGGGCGAGTAAGGCCGCGCCACGTCCTACGATGGCGGGGTGAGTGCCAGTCTCGACGACCTCCCCCTCCGCGACGACCTGCGCGGCAAGATCCCCTACGGCGCCCCGCAGGCGTCGCTGCCCGTGACGCTCAACGTCAACGAGAACACCCACCCGGTTCCCGAAGAGGTCGCGGACGACATCCTCGACGGCATCGCGCAGGCGCTGCGCGACATCAACCGCTACCCCGACCGTGAGTTCACGGCTCTGCGCGAGGGGTTCGCGGACTACCTGGGCCACGGTCTCGAGCCGGATCAGATCTGGGCGGCCAACGGGTCGAACGAGGTCCTCCAGCACATCCTGCAGGCGTTCGGTGGCCCGGGACGCACAGCGTTCGGATTCGCGCCGACGTACTCCATGTACCCGCTGCTCACGGGCGCCACGGGCGCCACCTACGTGAGCGGTACGCGGGGCGATGACTTCACCCTCTCCGCAGCGGATGCCGCCGAGCAGATCGAACGTGCGCAGCCGGACGTCGTCTTCCTCTGCACACCGAACAACCCCACCGGCACGCCACTGTCGCTCGAGGTCATCGAGGCCGTCTACGAGGCCTCCCGGGGAATCGTGATCGTCGACGAGGCGTACCAGGAGTTCGCCCCCCGGGACGAGCCGTCCGCACTCACGCTGCTCCACGACCGGGAGCGTCTCGTCGTGTCGCGCACGATGAGCAAGGCCTTCGCCTTCGCCGGGGCGCGCGTCGGCTACCTCGCCGCCGATCCCGCGCTCATCGACGCCCTCCGCCTGGTGCGCCTGCCGTATCACCTCAGCGCGCTCACCCAGGCTGCGGCCACGGCCGCCCTCCGCCACGCCCCGACGATGCTCCGCATGGTCGACGACATCGTCGCGCAGCGCGACCGCATCTCGGCGACCCTGTCGGCTCTCGGATACTCGCCGTACGAGAGCTGGTCGAACTTCGTCCTCTTCGGGGGCGTGGACGACCCGGCGGCGACTTGGCAGGGCCTCTACGACCGCGGCGTCCTCATCCGCGACGTCGGCCTGCCGCACACCCTCCGCGTCACGGCGGGCAGTGAAGAGGAGTCGACGGCGTTCCTCGAGGCGCTCGCCTCCCTCTGAGCCGACGTCGGTCACGGGCGCGGTCGGGCCATCACGCCTCGGTAGACTCGGGGCATGAGCACCCCTGCGCCCCGCACCGCCTCCGTCCGGCGGGCGACCAGCGAGTCGACCATCGAGCTCGAGCTCGACCTCGACGGCACCGGTCGGAGCACGATCGACACGACCGTGCCGTTCTTCGATCACCTGCTCACGGCGTTCGCGAAGCACTCGCTCACAGACCTGACGGTCCGCGCGACGGGCGACACACACATCGATGCGCACCACACCGTCGAGGACACGGCCATCGTGCTCGGTCAGGCGATCCGCCAGGCCCTCGGCGACAAGTCCGGCATCTCGCGGTACGGCGACGCGCTCGTCCCGCTCGACGAAGCGCTCGCGCAGGCGGTCGTCGACATCAGTGGCCGGCCCTACCTCGTCCACTCCGGTGAGCCGGCGGGCTACGAGTTCCACCTCATCGGCGGCCACTTCACCGGCTCGCTCGTGCGCCACACCTTCGAAGCGATCGCCTTCCACGCCGGCCTGACCATGCACGTGACGCTCGTTGCCGGCCGCGACCCGCACCACATCGCCGAGGCGGAGTACAAGGCCTTCGCCCGCGCGTTCCGGCAGGCGAAGGCGCTCGATCCCCTCGTCGCCGGCATCCCGAGCACCAAGGGCGCCCTGTGACGGATGCACCGCTCGTCGCGGTCCTCGACTACGGCTCCGGCAACGTCCACTCGGCCGTCAAGGCGCTCAGCGAAGCAGGCGCCGACGCGCGGCTGACGAAGGATCGCGGCCTGATCGCCGACGCTGCCGGACTCCTCGTCCCGGGTGTCGGGGCCTTCTCCGCCGTCATGTCGGCTCTGCGCGCGAGCCGCGGAGACGAGCTCATCGGTCGCCGTCTCGCCGGGGGGATGCCGGTCCTCGGCATCTGCGTCGGGATGCAGGTGATGTTCGAGCTGGGTGTCGAACGCGGAGTCGACACCGAGGGGCTGGGGGAGTGGCCGGGCGCGGTCACCGAGCTGCAGGCACCGTTGCTGCCCCACATGGGCTGGAACACCGTCCGCGCCGGCGAGGGGTCGACGCTCTTCGCCGGACTCGAGGACGAACGCTTCTACTTCGTGCACTCCTACGGCGCGCAGGACTGGACCCTCGACGTCATCAAGCCGTTCCGCGAGCCGGTGCTCACCTGGTGCGACTACGGGGCGCCGTTCCTCGCGGCCGTCGAGAACGGCCCGCTGTCGGCGACGCAGTTCCACCCCGAGAAGTCGGGCGCGGCCGGCATCCGTCTGCTGTCGAACTGGATCGGGTCGCTTCCCGCGTCCTAGTAACGTGTCCCTCTGTGCGCGCGCCCGGTGCGCACATCGTCCCACCCGGAGCCATGAACGAATTCGCATCCACGCCCGAACTGATCCTGCTGCCCGCTGTGGACGTCGCCGACGGCAAGGCCGTCCGACTGACGCAGGGTGAGGCCGGCACCGAGACGAGCTACGGCGACCCCGTCGACGCAGCCCAGGAGTGGGCGCGTCAGGGCGCCGAGTGGATCCACCTCGTCGACCTCGACGCCGCGTTCGGTCGCGGGTCGAACGCGGCCCTGCTGCGCAAGGTCATCAAGTCGCTCCGCGGGGTGAAGGTCGAGCTCTCGGGCGGCATCCGCGACGATGAGTCGCTCGACGCGGCGCTCGACTCCGGCGCCACGCGCATCAACCTCGGCACCGCGGCGCTCGAGAACCCGGAGTGGGCGGCCGACGTCATCCTGCGCTACGGCGAGGCGATCGCCGTCGGCCTCGACGTCCGGGGCACCACGCTCGCGGCGCGCGGATGGACCCGCGACGGCGGCGACCTGTGGCAGGTGCTGGACCGCCTCGAGGATGCCGGGTGCAGCCGCTACGTCCTCACCGACGTGACGAAGGACGGCACGCTGCAGGGCCCGAACATCGAGCTGCTGCGCGAGGTCGCCGTCCGCACCGACAAGCCCGTCGTCGCCTCCGGTGGCATCTCGAGCCTCGACGACATCGCGGCGCTGCGCGAACTCGTCCCCCTCGGCGTCGAGGGCGCCATCGTCGGCAAGGCCCTGTACGCCGGCGCGTTCACGCTGGCCGAGGCGCTGGATGTCGCCGGACACTGACCCGCACGCGCACGCGGCGGATTCCGCCGGCGTGCCCTGGGAGGGGCGGAGCTTCCAGCCCAACCCCCACAGCGGCGACGACGGGAGCGCCGACCCCGCGCTGCTGGCCGCGCTCACTGCGTTCCACGCGGGGGAGGGGGATTCCGCGGCGGTCGTCGACGCGTATCGCACGGCACGCCTGCTGATCCCCCTCGTCGCCGAGAAGGGCGAGGAGGGTGTCGGCCCGACGGGCCTCACCGTCGACAAGACGCAGGAGCTCTCGATCGTCACCGTCGCCGCGCCCGACGGCCGCCGCGTCCTGCCGGTGTTCTCCTCCGTGCAGGCGATGTCGCGGTGGGATCCCGCGGCCCGTCCGGTCCCCGCCGACGGCGTCCGCACGGCGCTGTCGGCCGCCGCCGACGACACCGACCTCATCGTGATCGACCCCGGCAGTGAGACTGAGTTCGTCCTGCGCCGTCCGGCGGTCTGGGCGATCGGTCAGGGGCAGAGCTGGGAGCCGCCGCACACCTCGCCCGAGGTGTTCGCCGGCCTGCAGGAGTCGATCGGCACCGAGCTCGGTGTACTCGACCTGTCCGTCGCGACGGGCGACCCGCACTCGCGGCTGCGCGGGCCGGAACTGATCGTCAGTCTCCACCTCGTGGACGGCCTGGATCAGGCGGCGCTCGACGCGATCCTGCAGCGTCTGGCTTCGCGATGGGCGGCGGATGACCGCGTCGCGGTCCTGGTGGACTCGCTGACGGTCAAACTCGTCCGCGCCTGATCGTCAGGTGACGGGGCCGGTCCACTTCTCGCCGGGCCCCTTGCCGATCGGGTCGGGGATGCTGGATGCCTCGCGGAAGGCGAGCTGCAGTGTGCGCAGCCCGTCGCGGAGGGATCGGGCGTGCATGTCGCTCACCTCGGGGGCGGCGGCGGTGATGAGGCCGGCGAGGGCGTTGATGAGCTTGCGCGCCTCGTCGAGGTCCTTCTGGGTGTCGGGGTCGTCGGCGAGGCCGAGCTTCACGGCCGCGGCGCTCATGAGGTGCACCGAGGTGGTCGTGATCACCTCGACGGCGGGGACGTCCGCGATGTCCCGCGTGGCGGACTGTGCGACGCGCTCCTGCTCGTCCCAGCGCGAGAGGCGCTCGGGGTCGTGGTCGCTGTGGTCGGCCGGAATAGTGCTCACGTGCTGCTCTCTGCTAGACTTCTGCGGGCACCGGAGTGTTCTGCTCCGTGTCGAAAGAGGATCACATCCCACCCGCGCTTGCCGCTCCAGGCTACCGGGTCCCGCACTCCGCCTCGTTCCGCGAGGTTGTCCAGGGTGCAGAACACAGAACGCCGATGCGTGCATCGTGCGGGGTGGACGTGACGATCTTCCGCCCGGCGACACATTTCCGTGTCACCGGAGGCCGTCCACCGCACGAAAGAGGAGTTCCGCATCAGCGATCCCCGCACCAATGACCGCATCCGCGTCCCCGAGGTCCGCCTCGTCGGACCCGCGGGTGAGCAGGTCGGCGTCGTCCGCATCGAGGTGGCCATGCGCCTGGCCCAGGAGGCCGACCTCGATCTCGTCGAGGTAGCCCCGAACTCGAAGCCCCCCGTGGTCAAGATCATGGATTACGGCAAGTTCAAGTACGAGGCTGCGCAGAAGGCCAAGGAAGCGCGGCGCAATCAGGCGAACACCGTCCTCAAGGAGGTCCGGTTCCGTCTGAAGATCGAGGCGCACGACTACATCACCAAGCTCAAGCGCGCGGAGGGCTTCCTCCAGGCCGGCGACAAGGTGAAGGCGATGATCCTGTTCCGCGGTCGCGAGCAGTCGCGTCCCGAGCAGGGTGTGCGTCTGCTCCGCAAGTTCGCGGAGGACGTCGCCGAGTTCGGCACCGTGGAGTCCAACCCCACGATCGACGGCCGCAACATGGTGATGGTGGTGGCTCCCCACAAGAACAAGTCCGAGGTCAAGACCGAGCAGAACGCGGCCCGCGCCGCGACGAAGCAGGCCGCCCGCGAGGCGCGCACCGGTCAGGCCGACGAGACCCCCGCCTCCGCTCCGGCGGAGTAAGCGGCCCCAGACCCCCGCCCGGCGGGAACCACAACGAAGGAAGAGATATGCCCAAGCAGAAGACCCACTCGGGCGCCAAGAAGCGCTTCAAGGTCACCGGCAGCGGAAAGATCAAGAAGCAGCAGGCGAACCTCCGTCACAACTTCGAGGGCAAGCCCACGAAGCGCACCCGCCGCCTGTCCGCCGACAAGATCCTGGCTCCCGGCGACGCCAAGGTCGCCAAGAAGCTCCTCGGCCTCTGAGCGCCGACGCAACACCCTAGGAAGTAGAAGAAATGGCTAGAGTCAAGCGGGCTGTCAACGCCCACAAGAAGCGTCGCGTCATCCTCGAGCGCGCCTCCGGTTACCGCGGACAGCGTTCGCGTCTGTACCGCAAGGCGAAGGAGCAGGTCACCCACTCGCTCGTCTACGCGTACCGCGACCGTCGCAAGCGCAAGGGCGACTTCCGTCGCCTCTGGATCCAGCGCATCAACGCCGCTGCCCGCCAGAACGGCATCACGTACAACCGCTTCATCCAGGGCCTCGGCCTCGCGGGTGTCCAGGTCGACCGCCGCATGCTCGCCGAGCTCGCGGTCAACGAGCCGGCCGTTTTCGCGTCGCTCGTCGCCACGGCGAAGGCTGCGCTGCCGGCCGACGTCAACGCGCCCAAGGCCTGATCGCCTCAGCATCCGTGAGAAGGCGTCCTCTTCGGAGGGCGCCTTTTCGCGTTCCCGGATGCCGGTGCTCGCCGCGCGCCGCCCTACACTGAGAGCGTGCTCGAGAACCCACGTTCACCGCGCGTCCGCGCGGTCGCGAAGCTGACGAAGCGCACGGCGCGGCAGGAGACCGGCCTCTACCTCCTCGAGGGGCCGCAGGCCGCCCGGGAGGCTCTGCTCTGGCGGCCGGACACCCTGCTCGAGCTCTATGCGACCCCGACGGCATGGGACAAGCATCAGGACATCCGCGATGCGGCATCCGAGGCCGGTGTCGAGGTGGCCTTCGCGAGCGAGCAGGTCATCGACGCCATGGCCGACACGGTGACGCCCCAGGGCATCGTGGCCGTCGCCCGCCAGGTGCCGACCTCGGTGCGCGACGTCTTCGACGGCGAGCCCCGCCTCATCGTGATCTGCGAGGAGGTGCGCGACCCGGGCAACCTCGGGACGATCATCCGAGCAGCGGATGCCGTCGGTGCCGACGCGGTCATCCTCACCGGGCGCACGGTGGACCCCTTCAACCCCAAGGTCGTCCGCGCGACGACCGGTTCGCTCTTCCACCTGCCCGTCGCGGTGGGGGTGGACCTCGCGGATGCGACGGGGCGGGCGCGCTCCGCGGGGCTCCGCATCGTCGCGGCCGACGTCGGGGGAGAGGACTTCGTCGACCACCGGGCCACCCTGGCGGAGCCGACCGCGTGGGTCTTCGGGAACGAGGCGCGCGGACTCGACGAGGACGACCTCCAGCTCGTGGACCTATCGCTCCGGCTGCCCATCTACGGCCGCGCCGAGTCGCTGAATCTCGCGACGGCGGCGAGCGTCTGCCTCTACGAATCGGCTTTCGCGCAGCGCGCGACCTGAAGCGACCATTCTCGAGGGTTGATTACGGAACTGTAAACCCCGCGGCATCCGCTCGTTCACCGGGGCGGGCGTTGCCTAGGGTGAGTTCCATGACCACTCCTGCTGCCGATCCCGCGCCGCGCACGTCGAACATCGACGTTCGTCGAGGCGAGCCGCTCGTCGTCATGTCCGACGTGCAGAAGCACTACGGCGACTTCCAGGCGCTCACCGACATCAACCTGTCGGTGAACCGCGGCGAGGTCGTCGTCGTGGTCGGCCCGTCGGGGTCCGGCAAGTCGACCCTCTGCCGCACGATCAACCGTCTCGAGACGATCACCAGCGGCCGCATCACGATCGACGGCGCCGATCTCCCGGCGGAGGGCAAGGCACTCGCCGCTCTCCGTGCCGACGTCGGCATGGTCTTCCAGTCCTTCAACCTGTTCTCGCACCTGACGATCCTCGACAACGTGACGCTCGGGCCGATCAAGGTGAAGGGCATGAAGAAGGCGGATGCCGAGAAGCTCGCCCGTGAGCTGCTCGACCGCGTGGGTGTCGGCCACCAGGCCGACAAACTGCCCGCGCAGCTCTCCGGCGGCCAGCAGCAGCGCGTGGCGATAGCCCGTGCGCTCGCGATGAAGCCGAAGGTGATGCTCTTCGACGAGCCGACGTCCGCGCTCGACCCGGAGATGATCAACGAGGTCCTCGACGTCATGGTCGGCCTCGCGCAGGACGGGATGACGATGATCGTCGTCACCCACGAGATGGGCTTCGCCCGCAAGGCGGCGGACCGCGTGGTCTTCATGGCGGACGGCCAGATCGTCGAGGAGGCCGCGCCGCAGGAGTTCTTCACGAATCCGAAGAGCGATCGCGCGAAGGACTTCCTCTCGAAGCTCATCACCCACTGAGACGTCCGCGCCCTGCACCGGCGCGACGAACGAAGCACGACACGAAACCAGGAGGATCACATGCGTAAGACTCGACTCGCCGGCACGTTCGCCGGCATCGCGATCGCGGCGCTCGCGCTCGCCGGCTGCAACAGCGGCAGCCCCACCGCTCCCGGCGCCGAGGGCGGCACCGGCGGCGAAGGCACCGAGGGCAGCGAGGCCCTCTGGGAGGTCGCCAGCGACGTGTCGCTCGACGGCAGCCCCACCTTCGACCGCGCCTCCGAGGCCGGCAAGATCGTCGTCGGTGTCAAGAGCGACCAGCCCGGTCTCGGTTACGAGGACGCGGTGTCCGGTGAGCGCACCGGCTTCGACGTCGACATCGCACGGTGGATCGCCGCTTCGCTCGGTTTCGACGAGGACCAGATCGACTTCCAGACGATCCCCTCTGCCAACCGTGAGCAGGAGATCGTCAACGGCAACATCGACTACTACGTCGGCACCTACTCGATGACGGACGCGCGCGACGAGGTCATCGACTTCGCCGGCCCCTACTTCATCACCGGGCAGGGCCTGCTGGTCGCCGCGGACGACGACTCGATCAACGGGCCGGAAGACCTCGCCGACAAGGTCACGTGCTCCGTGACGGGATCCACCCCGCTGCAGCGCATCCGTGACGAGTACAACGGCGAGGTCACCGAGCGTCAGACCTACTCCGAGTGCGTCGAGCAGCTGCTCAACGGTCAGGTCGACGCGATCACGACCGATGAGGCGATCCTCGCCGGCTACGTCGCGGAGGACCCGGACAACCTCAAGCTCGCCGGCGAGCCGTTCAGCGAGGAGCGCTACGGCGTCGGCCTCGCCGACGGAGACACCGTGCTGAAGGACCACATCAACACGCTGTTCACCGACGGCGGCGACGTCTGGACCGCGCTCTACGAGAAGTACCTCGAGCCGGCTGGCGTGAAGGCCGAGCAGCCCGAGGTCGACTGACCGTCACGCCCGGGAGGCGCGTATGCGCCTCCCGGGCTTCCCCCACCTGAGACGTTCGAAAGGACCGCATGGGCGTCATCACCGACAACCTCGATTTCTGGGGTGAAGCGCTCCGGGGCACGCTCGTGCTCTTCTTCGGCGGAGGGCTGCTCGCGCTGATCCTCGGCATCATCGTCGGGGCGATGCGGGTGTCGCCCGTACCGATCGCGCGGGCCGTGGGCACCGTCTACGTCAATACGATCCGGAACACCCCGCTCACCCTCGTCTTCTTCGGGTTCGCCTTCACGCTCCCTCCTCTTCTCGAGGTGAGATCGAGCGGGGGAGTGCAGGTGATCTTCGCGGTCGCAGCCCTCGGGATCTACACCGCCACCTATGTCGCGGAGACCGTCCGATCCGGAATCAACACGGTCCCCGTCGGCCAGGCGGAAGCGGCTCGTGCATTGGGCCTGACGTTCGGCCAGGTCATGTCCCTGGTCGTCCTGCCGCAGGCCTTCCGCTCGGTGATCCCACCGATGATGAGCGTCTTCATCGCCCTCCTCAAGAACACGACCGTCGCCGCGGGGTTCTCTGTGATGAACCTCGGATCGGCTCGCGACTGGCTCAGCGAGCGTGGTGAGAATCAGCTCGTCGTCATCCTGTGGGTCATGGTGATCTTCGTCGCGCTCGTCCTGCTCCTCTCGTGGGGTCAGCGATCGCTCGAGAACCGTTGGAAGGTGGCGCGATGAGCAGCAGTGTGCTGTATGACGTCCCTGGTCCCCGCGCCGTCGCACGTAACCGCGTGATCGGGGTCGTGACGATCCTGGTCGTGGCCGCCGTGGTGGCCTTCCTCGTGTGGCGGCTGGCCGCGACCGGACAGTTCTCGGCGGAGAAGTGGAACGCCTTCACCTACACGCGTATCTGGGAGCAGTTCCTCCTGGCCGCCGGCCGCACGCTCGCCGCCTTCGCGGCTGCCGCGGTCGGGGCACTCATCCTCGGGTTCGTCCTGGCGATCGGACGTCTCTCCGACCACGCCTGGCTGCGCTGGCCGGTCGGGGCCGTCGTGGAGTTCCTCCGCGCTGTCCCCGTCCTCGTGATGATGTTCCTCCTGTACTACGGACTCCCTGTCGTCGGTGTGCGCATGGAGGGGTACTGGGTGGTCGTCGTCGCGCTCATCCTCTACAACGGCTCCGTTCTCGCCGAGGTCATCCGTGCGGGAGTCGAATCGCTGCCCCGCGGCCAATCCGAGGCGGGATACGCGCTGGGGCTCACGAAGTCCGGTGTGATGCGTCTGGTCCTGCTGCCTCAGGCCATCCGCGCCATGATGCCTGTGATCCTTGCGCAGCTGGTCGTGACGCTCAAAGACACTGCGCTCGGTTTCATCATCACCTACGAAGAGTTGCTCTTCTACGCCAAGTACCTGGGCTCGCAGAACTCGCTCGAAAGGCCCATCGTGCAGGCGACCCTCGTGGCCGGTGCCATCTACATCGGGCTGTGCCTCGCGCTGTCGAGTCTCGCTCGGGTTGTCGAGAAACGCCTCGGCCGCATCCCGAAGAGCGCCGTCGGACCTGCGCGGCCGGTGCAGGAGACCACCGACACCGAACTGATCGCCGCTCAGAAGGGACTCGGCAAGTTCAACCCGGGTGCCGGCGGCGGCGGCTGAGCCTCTGACGCCGTCCTACCGGCGGGCCGCACTCCGGCCCGCCGGTAGACTCGTCTCTCGTGTCCGACGCACCCCAGATCACCCCCGAGGCGGTGGATGCCGCCGTCGCCGAGGCGCTGGCCGCCTTCGCCGCCGCTCCCGATACCACGGCGCTCAAAGCCGCCCGTTCGGCCCACACTGCGGAGGGGTCGCCGCTCGCGCGTCTGAACGCCGAGCTGCGGAACGTCCCGAACGATCAGAAGGCCGCCTCCGGCAAGCTCGTCGGTCAGGCCCGCGGTCGTGTGAACCAGGCGCTCGCCGCCCGTGAGGCCGAGCTCGCCGCGGCCGAGACGGCGGCGAAGCTCGAGGCCGAGCGCGTCGACATCACCGCGATCGTCCCCGCGACGCGCGTCGGGGCGCGGCATCCGATCTCGCTCCTGCAGGAGGAGATTGCCGACCTCTTCGTCGGCATGGGGTGGGAGATCGCGGAGGGTCCCGAGCTCGAGCACGAGTGGTTCAACTTCGACGCCCTGAACTTCGCCCCCGACCACCCTGCGCGTCAGATGCAGGACACCTTCTTCGTCGACCCGGTGGCGCGTCACCTGGTCATGCGCACGCATACAAGCCCCGTCCAGGTGCGCTCCATGCTCGAACGCGAGGTGCCGATCTACATCCTCTGCCCGGGACGGGTGTACCGGACCGACGAGTTCGATGCGACCCACCTGCCCGCGTTCACGCAGTTCGAGGGCCTTGTGATCGACGAGGGCATCACGATGGCGAACCTCAAGGGCACGCTCGACCACGCCGCGAAGGTCCTCTTCGGAGCCGAGGCCAAGACCCGGTTCCGCACCAACTACTTCCCGTTCACCGAGCCGTCCGCCGAGCTCGACCTGTGGCACCCGACCTTCCCGGGTGGCGCGCGCTGGATCGAGTGGGGCGGATGCGGGATGGTGAACCCCAACGTCCTCCGCGCCGCGGGCATCGACCCCGAGGTCTACTCGGGCTTCGCCTTCGGCATGGGCATCGAGCGGACCCTCATGTTCCGCAGCGATGTGCAGGACATGCGCGACATGGCCGAAGGCGATGTCCGCTTCAGCGAGCAGTTCGGAATGGTGGTCTGATGCGCGTCCCGCTCTCCTGGTTGCGCGAGTACGTCGACGTCGCGCCCGGTACGACCCCCGAGGACGTCCTCGCGTCGCTCGTCTCGGTCGGGTTCGAGGAGGAGGACGTGCACACGTTCGACCTCAGCGGCCCGATCGTCGTCGGCCGTGTGGTCTCGTTCGAGGCCGAACCGCAGTCCAACGGCAAGACCATCCGGTGGTGCCAGGTCGACGTCGGTGAGGCGCACGGCGGCATCCGCGGCATCGTCTGCGGTGCCGGCAACTTCTTCGAGGGCGACAAGGTCGTCGTGACCCTGCCCGGTGCGGTCCTTCCCGGGCCCTTCCCGATCGCGGCACGCAAGACCTACGGTCATGTCTCCGACGGCATGATCGCCTCCGCCAAGGAGCTGGGCCTCGGCGACGAGCACTCCGGCATCCTGCGCCTCACCGAGCTCGGTCTCGACCCCGACGTCGGCACCGACGCGATCGCCCTCCTGGGGCTCGACGACGTGGCCGTCGACATCAACGTCACCCCCGACCGCGGGTACGCGCTGTCGATCCGCGGCGTGGCACGCGAATACGCCCACGCCACGGGAGCGGCCTTCCGCGACCCGGGTCTGCGCGACTTCGAGGAGCTCCAGCAGCCGACCGGCGGATTCCCCGTCGCGATCGACGACGCGGCGCCCATCCACGGCAACCCCGGCGCGAGCGAGTTCGTCGTCCGCATCGTGCGCGACGTCGACCCCTCCCGCCCGACGCCGCCGTGGATGACCGCGCGGCTCACGCTCGCCGGCATCCGTTCCCTCGGCATCCTGATCGACATCACGAACTACGTGATGCTCGAACTCGGCAACCCGATCCACGGTTACGACCTCGACACGCTGACCGGTGGCATCACCGTCCGTCGCGCGGCCGCGGGGGAGAAGCTCACCACCCTCGACGGCAAGGAGCGTCGGCTCCACGCCGAGGACCTGCTCATCACCGACGCGTCCGGCCCGATCGGCCTGGCAGGTGTCATGGGCGGCGGCAGGACCGAGATGGGGGATGCCACGCGCAACGTCCTCATCGAGGCGGCGATCTTCGACACCGTGTCCATCGCGCGCACGGCCCGCCGGCACAAGCTGCCCAGCGAGGCGTCGCGACGCTTCGAACGCGGCGTCGACCCGCTCATCCCGTTCGTCGCCGCCCGCCGCGTCGCGGACCTCATGGTCGAGCTCGCCGGCGGCACCCTCGACACCGAGACCGGCGGCGCACTGTTCGCCGAGGTGTTCATCCCGTCGATCGAGCTGCCGAAGACCTTCACCGCCGGCCTGATCGGCGTCGACTACTCCGACGACGAGGTCGTCGGCGCCCTCGAGACGATCGGATGCGACGTCGCGGATGAGGGCACGGCCTGGGAGGTCATCCCGCCGTCCTGGCGTCCCGACCTCACCGACCGCTGGACGCTCGCGGAGGAGGTCGCCCGCATCCACGGGCTCGACCGCATCCCCTCCATCCTCCCGACGCCGCCGTCCGGGCGCGGACTCACGCCGCACCAGCGCGGACGCCGGCGCGTCGCGAACGCCCTCGCCGCGGCCGGCTTCGTCGAGGTCGTCGCGTTCCCGTTCACCACCGAGGAGCAGAACGACCTCCACGGCTCGGCGACGGGGGAGCACGTCCCCTCGATCCGTCTCGCCAACCCGCTCGACGGCCAGGCGCCGTACCTGCGACGCTCGCTCCTGCCCGGTCTGCTGCAGATCGCGCACCGGAACGTCTCGCGCGGGTTCACCGATCTCGCGCTCTTCGAGTCGGGCAGCGTCTTCACCCCCGACGAGGGCGTGACCTACGGCACCGACACCGTCCCGCCGCTCGCGCAGCGCCCCGACGAGCAGACCCTCGCGGCCCTGCACGGCGCGATCCCGCCGCAGCCGCGGCACGTCGCCGTGCTCCTGCACGGCAACGCGGCGGTAAAGCGTCCCGGCGGCGCCGCGGCGCCGTACGACCTCGCGGACGCGCTCGGCGCGGTCCGCACGATCGCCGCCGCGGCGGGCGTGCAGATCGACGTGCAGCAGGGCGAGCGCGCAGCGCTCCACCCGGGGCGCACCGGCATCCTCACCGTCCGCGGTGACGAGGTCGGCTACGTCGGCGAACTCCTCCCGGCCGTCGCCGAGGCGGCCGACCTGCACGGACGCGTGTTCGTCGCGGAGCTCGACCTCGACGGCATCCTGTCGCTTGTGCGCGAACCGGAGGTCTCCCCGTCACTGGCGACCTTCCCCGCGGCGACGCAGGACGTGTCCCTCGTCGTCCCGGCGGACGTCGCCGCCGGTGACGTGCGGGCCGCCCTCGTCGACGGCGCGGGGCAGCTCCTCGAGGATCTGCGCCTGGTCGACGACTACCGCGGTGCCGGCGTCGCGGACGGGTCGAAGAGCCTCACGTTCGCGCTGCGGTTCCGCGCCGACGACCGCACGCTGACGGCATCGGAGGCCACCGACGCGAAGCTCGCCGGTGTCGCCGTCGCCGCGGAACGCTTCGGGGCGACGATCCGCGACTGACGATGTCCCCCGAACGGCCGACTGCGGGGTCGGTCGTCCGCGGGGTACGTTTCGGTCATGACATCCACGACTGCCGGTGCCCGACCGTCCGAGGACGGCGCGCCGCTGCGCATGCCGCGCGGAGAGGTCCTCATCCGCGCCCTGGCGATCGTCAATCTGCTCACGATCGTGATGAGCGTGGTCGCGTTCGCGACGGGGTGGCAGTACGGGACGTGGCTGTTCCCGCAGGCAGCGGTCTTCTTCCCCAGCGCCTGGGCCGAGATCGTCCCGCGCGGAGCGGTCTGGCTCGTGTTCGCCGGCATCGCGGCGATCGCCGCAGGTGTAAGTGCGCTGCGTGCGCCCGCGGGGCATCGGGGCTACGCGGTGTTCCGCTCGCTCACGATCTTCGGCGCGGTGGTCGCCGTCGTGATGGCCGCTCTCGTCGTCGCGGCCTCGTTCATCACGCTCTGACCCGCCTCAGCGCGTCCCCCAGTTCCACGGCGGACCCTCGAGTCGCCCCTGACCGCTCACGAGCGTGCCGTCGGGGTGACGTTCGAGCGGGATCCGGTGGGCGTCGGGGAGGGCATCGATGAGGCCCGCGGCGTGCGACACCAAAAGCACCTGCGTCTGTGCGGCCGCCGCGCGTACGAGGTTCGCCAGCGGCGCGAGCAGGCTGACGTGCAGGCTCGATTCGGGCTCGTTGAGGACCGTGAGCGGCGCGGGCCGGGCGGGGAGCAGCGCGGCGCAGAGCAGCAGGTAGCGCAGCGTGCCGTCCGAGAGCTCCGCGGCGTCCAGCGGCCGGAGCAGGCCCGGCTGCGTCAGGGTGAGTCGCAGGAGGCCGTCGGATGCCGCGATGCGCACCCGACTGCCCGGGAACGCCTCGTCCACCGCCCGATCGAGCAGGCGGCCGAACCCCGCGTCGACCACCGTCGCCCACACGGCGGCGAGGTTCGATCCGTCGTGCGCGAGCACGGGGGACCTCGTGCCGACCTGCGGGCGCCGCGCGGGGGCATCCGCATCGACGCGGAAGTGGTCGTAGAACCGCCAGCCGTTCATGATGCGCCGCAGACCCAGCAGCTCAGGTGCGGTGTCGCCGTCGGCGAGGTCGGTGATGATGCTCTCGAAGGGGGCGAGCTTCTGGTCGAGCGAGACCCAGCCGCCGTCACGGACGCGCGTCTGGGCGCGCAGCCGGTCGATGAGGAGCGTCGACGGTTTGGCGAAGGGGCCTGCGAAGATCTGCTCGCGCTTGATCTCGGGGTCGCGGGCGAAGACGCTGTCCTGCGACGCCTGCGGGATGCCCAGATCGACGAGGTAACCGAGCTCATCGGACGCGAAGCCGAGCTGCACCGCGATCGGGTTGCGGCGCACCGTCCCCTGATCGCCGCCGTTCTCCGGGCCCGCCCAGAGGAGCGACGACAGACCGCCCTCGCGGGCGACGGCGCCGATGAGGTCGCCGGTCGCGGCGGAGGCGAGCAGCCGCAGGGCGCGGTACAGATTCGACTTGCCCGAGCCGTTCGGGCCGGTCACGACGGTGAGCTCCTGCAGAGGGATCACGACGTCGCGGAGCGACCGGTAACCCGAGACGGCGAGCGTGCGCAGCATCCCTCCACTGTGCCAGTCGGCCCCGACACGCGTGGTCGGGGCGGTTAGGCTCGGCCCGTGATCGACTCTCCGACCGTCCCCGCCCTGCAGCTGACCGGACTGGTGAAGCAGTTCGGCTCCGTCACCGCCGTCGCCGGCATCGACCTCACGGTCCCCGCCGGATCCTTCTACGGGCTCGTCGGCCCCAACGGCGCCGGCAAGACGACGACCCTGTCGATGGCCACCGGGCTGCTCAAGCCCGACGCCGGGAGTGCCCACGTGCACGGTGTCGACGTGTGGGGCGACCCCGTGACGGCCAAGCGCATGATCGGCAACCTCGCCGACGGCATCCGGCTGTTCGACCGCCTGACGGGGGAGCAACTGGTCACCTACACGGGCATGATGTTCGGCCTTCCCCGCGAGGAGATCGGCCAGCGGGTGTCGGACCTCCTCGACCTCATGGACCTGCGCGCCGCAGCCGGGTCGATCGTCGCGGACTACTCGGCCGGCATGACCAAGAAGATCGCGCTCGCTTGCGCCCTCATCCACGCGCCGCGACTGCTGGTCCTCGACGAGCCGTTCGAATCGGTCGATCCCGTCTCGGCGGCGAACATCGAGGACGTCCTGCGCGGGTACACCGCCTCGGGCGGATCCGTCATCGTCTCCAGCCATTCGATGGACCTGGTGCAGCGCATGTGCGACCACGTCGCCGTCATCGCCGCCGGTCGGGTGCTGGCCGCGGGGACCATCGACGAGGTCCGCGCCGGCGACAGCCTGCAGAACCGGTTCGTCTCCCTCGTGGGCGGACGCCACCAGTCGGAGGGGCCGCAGTGGTTGCGACAGTCCTGAAGCTGCGGTACCGCGCCCTCGCCAACACGCTGGCCCGTCGGCCGTGGCAGCTCGTGGGCTTCATCTTCGGTGCGCTCTGGGCCATCGGCGCGCTCGTCTCGATCGTGGCCGGGATGGTGGCGCTCGCCGTGTTCCAACCGCTCGAGACCGCCACCGTCGTCGCGGTGCTCGGGGGAAGCGCGCTGCTGCTGGGTTGGGTGCTCGGTCCCATCCTCCTCACCGGCATGGACACGTCCATCGACGCGCGCGGCCTCGCCGTCTTCCCGTTCACCCGGACCCAGACGATGCTCGCGCTCGGCGGCACCGGGCTGACCGGTCTCCCCGGCATCGCGACGACCCTCGCGGCGCTGAGCACGGTCATTCTGTGGGTGAGGTGGCCGCTGGCGGCGGTCGTCTCGATCCCCGCGGCCGCGCTCGCGGTGATCACCTGCGTCCTCGCCTCCCGTCTCGTCGGCGAACTCTCCGGCGGACTGGGCGGCAACCGCCGCGGCCGGGAACTCATCGGCACGGTCGTGCTGATCCTGCTCGTCCTGTCGGGGCCGATCCTCACCGGCGTGCTCACCCTGCTCGACGCCGGCGGCGACCTGGTGGCGCGGCTCACGTCCGCGGCCGCGGTCCTGCCGTGGACCCCCATCGGCGCCGCGTGGGGCGTCGCCCCCGCGCTCGCCGCGGGCGACGTCCTGTCGGCGGTGGCGCGCCTCGGCATCGCGGTCGCGACCGTCGGCGTGCTGTGGGTGGTGTGGTCGCGGGTCATCGACGCGGGGACGGATGCCGCGCCGCGCCGCGCCCGCAAGGTGGCGGCTGCCGGCCGCCTCGGCCTCTTCGGGCTCCTGCCGACCGGTGGCGTCGGTGCGACCTGGGCGCGATCGCTGAACGGCTGGCTGCGCGACCCGCGGTACCTCCGTCAGCTCCTGGTCGTGCCCCTCCTGCCGATCGTGTTCCTCGTCACCGGCGGGACCGACGGGTTCTTCTTCGGCTTCTCGCCCGTCTTCGCGGCGCTGATGCTCTCCATTGCCGGATACACCGACGTCTCCTACGACGGCACGGCGTACGCGACCGTCCTCGCCACGGGTGTGCGCGGCGTGGCCGACCGGGCCGGCCGCACCCTGGGTGCGGCGTGCGTCGGACTGCCGCTCATCGTGCTGCTCGCGACCGTGACCGCGGTCCTCTCGGACAACCTGGCGACACTCCCGATCACGCTGGGCGCCTCGGTGGGCATCGTCCTCGTCGGTTACGGGGTCTCCGCCGTCTCGTCGGCGCTGATCATCAGCCCCGTGGCGGCTCCGGGCGACAGCCCGTTCAAGAGCGTGCCGGGCCAAACCTTCGTCAACGGACTGCTCGCGTTCGTCGTGTGGGGTGTCGTCATCGCGCTGTCGACGCCGACGATCGCGGTCGCCGCCTTCGCCTCGACCACCGAGGACGGGTCCTGGACCTGGGTCGCGCTCGCGGTGGGCGTCGTCGAGGGAGTCGTGATCGCCGTCCTCGGCATCGTCGTGGGCGGTCGCCTCCTCGACCGGACCGGACCCGACCTGCTGGCGAAGATCCGGGCGCTCCCGAGCTGATCGCGTCGCGGGGTGTCGCCCGGCGGCCCACGCTGGTTCGATGGGGGCATGACCCGCATCCTCATCCTCAGCGGCACCGGCTGGCTCGGATCCCGCATCGCCCAGCGGTGGGTCGACCGCGGCGCCGAGGTGACCTGCCTCGCGCGCGGCCACCGTGCCGCGCCGGCGGGCGCCCAGCTCGTGGTCGCCGACCGCGCCGCGCCCGATGCCTATCGCGAGGTCGCGGACCGGGACTGGGACGAAGTCGTCGATGTCTCCTCGGTCCCGTCGTACGTGCGGGCCGCTGCGGACGCCCTCGGCGGTCGCGCAGCGCACGCCACCTACGTGTCGAGCGTCTCGGTGTACGCCGGAGCGGAGGAGGAGGGTGCGGACGAGACCGCCGAGATCGTCCCCGCGTGGCAGGACGGCGACGAGGAGGACTACGCCCGCGCGAAGGCCGCCGCCGAGCGCGCCGCGGACGGTCTCGCCGCACGGCTCGCGATCGTCCGACCCGGACTCATCGTCGGCCCCGGCGACCCGACCGACCGATTCGGTTACTGGCCGGCGCGGTTCGCCGCGGCGGCCGACGGGCCGGTCCTCTTGCCGCAGACCGAGGGCCGGGTGCAGGTGATCGACGTCGACGACCTGGCGGACTTCATCGTGGCGGCGGGTGCCCGTGCGTTCGAGGGTGTCGTGAACGCGGTGGGCGAGCCGCATCCCTTCGCCGATTTCATCGCCCTCGTGCAGCGGCTCTCGGGGCACATGGGTCAGGTGCAGGTCGCTCCGGGCGACTGGCTCGAACGCCACGGCGTGAGCCACTGGATGGGTCCGCGGTCCCTTCCGCTGTGGCTGCCCGACGACATGCCCGGCTTCGCGACGCGCAGCAACGCGGCCTACCGCGCGGCGGGCGGCCGCATCCGTCCCCTCGCCGAGACGTCCGCGCGGGTCCTCGACGACGAGCGCGCCCGCGGCGTCTCGCGCTCGCGCGGATCGGGGCTCGAACGCGCCGCGGAGCTCGACCTCTTGCGCATCCTGACGGAGGGTGCCGCGACGGCGTCGTGATCGCCGATTTGCGGGACCGGATGCCGCGGCGATACCGTCGCGGTGTGTCCTCCGCCGCGATCCTCCCCGCCTCCGCGGGCTCGCGCGCGCGTCGACGTCTGGGCGACCGCCGACGCTAGGCGACCCTCCCGCTGTGCTCCGCGTCTCGGAGTGAGCCGCAGGTGTCGCCGTTCCGGCCCCGTTCCTCCCAGACAATAAGGTTGAATCCATGACCATCTCGGTCGCCGTCTCCGGCGCTTCCGGCTATGCGGGCGGCGAGATCCTCCGCCTGCTCGCCGCTCACCCCGAGGTCGAGATCCGCACCGTCACGGCGCACTCCAACGCCGGGCAGTCGCTCATCGACCACCAGCCGCACCTGCGCTCGCTCGCGCACCTCACCCTGCAGGACACGACGCCCGAGGTCCTCGCCGGCCATGACGTCGTCTTCCTCGCCCTGCCGCACGGTCAGTCCGCGCAGTACACCGAGATGCTGGCGGACGTCCCCCTCGTCATCGACGCGGGTGCCGACCACCGGCTGACCGACCAGGCCGCGTGGGACCAGTTCTACGGCGGGGACTTCCCCGAGCCGTGGGCGTACGGCGTGCCCGAGCTCCTCGTCGACGGGGGGAAGCAGCGTGACGTGCTGGCGGGTGCGCGGCGGATCGCCGCGCCGGGGTGCAACGCGTCCACCGTGTCGCTCAGCCTCGCGCCCGGTGTGGCCGCCGGCGTCATCGACCCGGGCGACATCGTGTCGGTCCTCGCGGTCGGCCCGTCCGGAGCGGGCAAGAGCCTCAAGACGAACCTCCTCGCCTCCGAGATCCTCGGCAGCGCGAACCCGTATGCCGTGGGCGGCACGCACCGCCACATCCCCGAGATCCGTCAGGCGCTCGCCGCCGCCGCGCCCGCCGCGGCGGACATCCGGATCTCGTTCACCCCCGTCCTCGTCCCCATGGCGCGCGGCATCCTCGCGACCTCGACGGCGCCGATCGTGCCCGGTGCCACCGACGCGCAGATCCGGGAGGCGTGGGAGTCCGCGTACACCGGCGAGACGTTCGTTCAGGTGCTGCCCGAGGGGCGGTTCCCGCGCACGGCGGACGTCCTCGGCGCCAACACGGCGCTCCTGGGCCTCGCGATCGACCGCGCCGCGAACCGCGTCGTCGTGGTCGCCGCGGTCGACAACCTCGTCAAGGGCACCGCGGGTGCCGCCATCCAATCGATGAACATCGCCCTCGGTCTCCCCGAGTCGACGGGTCTGAGCGTGAACGGAGTAGCCCCGTGAGTGTCACGGCAGCGCAGGGATTCGAGGCGGCTGGCGTGGCCGTCGGCCTGAAGTCCACGGGAGCGAACGACGTCGCTATCGTCGTCAACCGCGGTCCGAAGAAGGTCGGTGCGGCCGTCTTCACCACCAACCGCGCCAAGGCGAACCCCATCCTCTGGTCGCAGCAGGTCATCGGGGACGGCATCGTCGAGGCGATCGTCCTGAACTCCGGCGGAGCGAACTGCTTCACCGGACCCTTCGGCTTCCAGACGACGCACCAGACGGCCGAGAAGGCCGCCGAGCTCCTGGGCGTCGGCGCCGGCGACGTCCTCGTGTGCTCGACCGGGCTCATCGGCACGGGGGACGAGATCTTCCGCGCCAAGGTCCTCGACGGCGTCGAGAAGGGGGTTGCCGCCCTCTCCGCCGACGGGGGCGAGGCGGCATCCCTCGCCATCATGACCACCGATTCCCGGCCCAAGCGTGCCGTGGTGACCCGCGACGGCTGGACCGTCGGCGGCATGGCCAAGGGCGCCGGCATGCTCGCCCCGGGGCTGGCGACGATGCTCGTCGTCATCACGACGGATGCGGATCTGGATGCCGCGGCCGCCGACACCGCGCTCCGCGAGGCGACGCGGGTCAGCTTCGACCGGCTCGACTCCGACGGCTGCATGTCGACGAACGACCAGGTGACGCTCCTCGCGAGCGGAGCCAGCGGCATCCGACCCGACCCGGTCGACTTCGCCGCCGCTCTCACCGAGCTGTGCCTCGACCTCGCGACGCAGCTGCAGGGCGACGCCGAGGGGGCGAGCCACGACATCACGATCGAGGTCGTCGGCGCCGCGAGCGAGGACGACGCCGTCACGGTGGGCCGCTCGGTCGCGCGCAACAACCTCTTCAAGGCCGCGATCTTCGGCAACGACCCGAACTGGGGTCGCGTGCTCGCGGCGATCGGGACGACGGATGCCGCCTTCGACCCCTACGACGTGGACGTGTCCTTCAACGGCGTCCGCGTGTGCACGGCCGGCGGCCCCGATCGCCCCCGCGAGGAGGTCGACCTGACGCCCCGCGCGACGCACATCCTCATCGACCTGCGCGTCGGGGATGCCGCGGCCACGATCCGCACCAACGACCTGACCCACGACTACGTCCACGAGAACAGCGCATACTCGTCATGACCGACATCCAGCAGACCACCCCCGAAGAGGCCGCCGGCAAGGCCGCGGTCCTCGTCGAGTCCCTTCCCTGGCTCAAGCGTTTCCGCGAGCAGATCGTCGTCATCAAGTACGGCGGCAACGCGATGGTCAGCGAAGAGCTGCAGACCGCCTTCGCCGAGGACATCGCCTACCTGCACCACGTCGGTGTGAAGGTCGTCGTCGTGCACGGCGGCGGCCCGCAGATCTCCAAGATGCTCGACCGTCTCGACATCCCGAGCGAGTTCAAGGGCGGCTACCGCGTGACGAGCACCGAGGCCATCGGCGTCGTGCGCATGGTGCTGGCGGGGCAGATCAACCCGCAGCTCGTCTCGCGGATCAACGCGCACGGCTCGTTCGCGACCGGCATGTCCGGAGAGGATGCCGGGCTCTTCCAGGGGCGGCGCCGGGGTGTCGTCGTCGACGGCGCCGAGCACGACCTCGGGCACGTCGGCGACGTCGTCGCCGTCGATCCGCAGCCGATCCTCGACCAGCTGGCCGCCGGTCGCGTGCCGGTCGTCTCCTCGATAGCCCCCGACGTCGACGATCCGGGCAGCTCGCTCAACGTGAACGCGGATGCCGCCGCCGCCGCCCTCGCGGTCGCGCTCGGGGCAGTCAAGCTCGTGATCCTGACCGACGTCGCGGGGCTCTACGCCGACTGGCCCAACCGCGACTCGCTCGTCTCGAACCTGACCGCGACGGAGCTGCAGACCATGCTGCCGCGCCTGGAATCGGGGATGATCCCGAAGATGCAGGCCTGCCTCGACGCCGTCGACGGCGGAGTGAACCGCGCGGCGATCATCGACGGACGCCAGCCCCACTCGGTGCTGGTCGAGCTCTTCACGCAGCGCGGGATCGGAACCGAGGTGGTGGCGGGATGACCGTGCAGACGACGACGAGCTGGAAGGACGACGCCGCGCGCGACCTCGTCCTCAACTCCGGCGAACGGTACGCGATGCTCGTGCGCGGGGAGGGCGCTCACCTGTGGGACGACGAGGGCACCCGTTACCTCGATTTCCTCGGCGGCATCGCGGTGATCTCCCTCGGTCACGCCCACCCGGTGTTCGTGCAGGCGGTCGCCGACCAGGCCGCCACGCTCGGCCACGTCTCCAACTACTTCGCGACGCCGCCGCAGCTCGGGCTCGCCGCCCGCCTCAAGCGGCTCGCGGGCACGGGGGAGTCCGGCCGGGTCTACTTCGGCAACTCCGGCGCCGAGGCCAACGAGGCCGCCTTCAAGCTCGCCCGCCTGCACGGCGGATCCGAGCGCCCCCGCATCCTCGCCCTGAAGAACGCGTTCCACGGGCGCACGATGGGCACGCTGGCCCTGACCGGCAAGCCCGCCATGCAGCAGCCGTTCGAGCCGATGGTCCCGGGGGTGGAGTTCCTCGACTCCACGATCGAGGCGCTCGAAGCGGCGATCGACGACCGCGTCGCGGCGCTGTTCGTCGAGCCCATCAAGGGCGAAGCCGGCGTGCTCGAACTGCCCGAGGGATACCTCGCCGCCGCGCGCGAGATCACCCGGCGCCACGGCGCGCTCCTGATCATCGACGAGATCCAGACCGGCGCCGGTCGCACGGGGGCGTGGTTCGCCTTCCAGCACACCGGGATCACCCCCGATGCGATCACGGTCGCCAAGGGCATCGGCAACGGCATCCCGATCGGCGCGCTCATCACCTTCGGCGCCGCGAGCGACCTTTTCTACCCCGGCACCCACGGGTCGACCTTCGGCGGCAACCCGCTCGCGACCGCGGTCGCGTCGGCCGTCCTGGACGAGATCGAACGAGCCGGACTCGTCGAGGCGGCCGCCGAACGCGGCCGGCAGATCCGCGACGCGGTCACGGCGATCGGTTCCCCGTTGGTGACCGGATGCCGCGGCCAGGGGCTTCTCATCGGGGTCGCCCTGCGGCATCCCGTCGCCGGAGCCGTCGTCGCTGCGGCGCAGCAGCACGGGCTCATCATCAACGCCGCGAACGACGCGACGATCCGCCTCGCCCCGGCGCTCACGATCGGCGACGTCGAGATCGACGAGTTCCAGACGCTGTTCGCCCGCGCCCTCGCCACCGTCGAGGACGCCCTGATGCTCGACGACACCCCCGGTACCGACGACACTTCTGACACGACGGAGGCCCCCGCATGACCCGCCACCTGCTGCGCGACGACGACCTGACCCCCGCCGAACAAGCCGAGATCCTCGACCTCGCGGTCGAGCTCAAGGCCGACCGCTGGAAGGAGAAGCCGCTGGCGGGTCCGCAGACCGTCGCCGTCATCTTCGATAAGTCCTCCACCCGCACCCGTGTCTCGTTCGCCGTCGGCATCGCCGACCTCGGCGGCTCCCCGCTCATCATCTCGACGGCGAACAGCCAGCTCGGCGGCAAGGAGACCCCGTCCGATACGGCGCGCGTCCTCGAGCGTCAGGTCGCCGCGATCGTGTGGCGCACCTACGCGCAGGCAGGTCTCGAAGAGATGGCGGCGGGCACCCGCGTCCCGGTCGTCAACGCGCTGAGCGACGACTTCCACCCCTGCCAGCTGCTCGCCGACCTCCTGACCATCCGCGAGCACAAGGGCGAGCTGAAGGGTCTGACGCTCACGTTCTTCGGCGACGGTCTCTCCAACATGTCGCACTCGTACGCGCTCGCCGGCGTCACCGCCGGCATGCACGTGCGCATCGCCTCGCCCGAGGCCTACGCGCCCCGCGCGGACGTGGTCGCAGACGCCGACCGGATCGCTGCGCAGACGGGCGGATCGCTCACCCTCTTCACCGACCCGAACGAGGCCGCGGCCGGTGCCGACGTCATCGTCACCGACACGTGGGTCTCGATGGGCAAGGAGGAGGAGAAGATCGCCCGCCTGCGCGATCTCAGCTCCTACAAGGTGACCCAGGAGACCATGACGCTCGCCAAGGACGACGCGATCTTCATGCACTGCCTCCCCGCCGACCGCGGCTACGAGGTGGATGCGGACGTCATCGACGGTCCGCAGAGCGTCGTCTGGGACGAGGCGGAGAACCGCCTGCACGCGCAGAAGGCGCTGCTGGTGTGGCTGCTCCGGCAGCAGTGAGCCGTGCCTGGCGGAGCTGGAACGGCCCCGCCAGGCTCCACGGCGTCGACCTCGCCCGCGCCCTCGCGGTGTTCGGGATGCTCGCCGCCCACCTGCTCACAATCGAGCAACCGCTGCGGCTCGCCGACCCCTCGACGTGGATCGACGTCGTCAACGGGCGCTCCTCGATCCTGTTCGCCGTGCTGGCGGGCGTGTCGATCGCGCTCATCACCGGGGGACGGATGCCGCACCGCGCCCCGCGCCTGGGCGTCGACCGCCGTCGTCTCGCGGTCCGGGCCGTCCTGCTGTGGGCGATCGGTCTGCTCCTGACGCAGACCGGCGTCCCGATCTACGTGATCCTGCCGGCCTACGGCATCCTCTTCCTCCTCGCCCTGCCCCTGCTGGCGCTTCCGGCGTGGGCGCTGTGGGGGATCGCGGCATCCGTCGCCCTCGTCGTCCCCTGGTTCCTGCCGTTCCTCGACGCCCTGCCGATCTGGGACGGCGAGGCGGGGGAGACGCTCTTCTTCGCCGTCGGGTGGGCCTACCCCTTCCCGCTGTGGATCGCCTTCGTCGCGGCAGGGATGGCGCTGGGGCGCACCGATCTGCGGCGGGCGGGCACTCAGGCGCTGATCCTCGCGGCGGGTGTCGCACTGACGGCGCTCGGCGCGGTCATCGGGCTCCTCGCGGTCATGGCCGGCGGGGCGCCACCGGACTCCTACGCCGCGGCCGTCCTCAGCGCGGAGGCGCACAGCGGCGGGATCGTCGAGGTCGTGTCGTCGACGGGGTTCGCGATGGCCGTCCTCGGCGCGTGCCTGCTCGTGTGCCGTACGCCGCTGACCTGGGTGCTGGCACCTCTGCGCGCCGTCGGATCGATGCCCCTGACCGCCTACGTCGGCCAGGTCGTCGCCTGGGCTCTCATCGCCCTCGCGGTGCTCGGCGACACGACCGATCTGCGGGCGTTCCGCGATCTGCATCCGCTCGGGTGGTTCTGCCTGGGAGCGATCGTCCTGTGCAGCCTGTGGGCGATCCTCGTCGGCCGCGGACCGCTGGAGAGTGCGCTCGCGGCGGTGTCGCGCCGAGCGGTGCCGACGGACGGCGAGGAGCCCGCCGATAGGGTGGAGTCGTGAGCGAGAGCAAGAACGAAGCAACGAATCAGGGTGCGTTGTGGGGCGGGCGTTTCGCCTCGGGCCCCTCGCCGGAGCTCGTTGCGCTGAGCCGCTCGACGCACTTCGACTGGGCCCTCGCGCTCTACGACCTGCGCGGCTCGCACGCGCACGCGCGCGCCCTGGGACGTGCCGGTTACCTCACCGCCGACGAGGAGGCCCGCATGCACGCCGGCCTCGATGCACTCGGCGAGGCGGTGCGGTCTGGCGAGCTCGTCGCGACCGAGTCCGACGAGGACGTGCACGGCGCCCTCGAGGCGGCGCTGATCCGCGAAGTCGGCCCCGAGCTGGGCGGCAAGCTGCGGGCCGGCCGCAGCCGCAACGACCAGATCGCCACGCTCGTGCGGCTGTTCCTCCTCGACCACTCGCGCGTGATCGCGCGGGACCTCGTGCGCGTCATCGACGCCATCGTCGCGCAGGCCGAGGCGCACCCCCAGGCGATCATGCCCGGTCGCACGCACCTGCAGCACGCGCAGCCCGTCCTGCTCGCCCACCATCTCCAGGCGCACGCCTGGCCCCTCGTCCGCGACCTCGAGCGGCTCCGCGACTGGTCGGTCCGCGCGTCGGTCTCGCCCTACGGCGGGGGAGCGCTCGCCGGTGCCACATTCGGCCTGGACGCCCAACTCGTCGCCGACGAGCTGGGTCTCGCCCGGCCCGCCGAGAACTCGATGGACGGCACGGCCGCCCGCGACGTGGTCGCCGAGTTCGCCTTCATCACGGCGATGATCGGTGTGGACATCTCGCGTTTCGCCGAGGACATCATCATCTGGAACACGCGGGAGTTCTCCTTCGTCCGCTTGGACGACGGGTTCTCGACGGGTTCGAGCATCATGCCGCAGAAGAAGAACCCCGACATCGCCGAACTCGCGCGGGGCAAGTCGGGTCGCCTCATCGGCAACCTGGCCGGTCTGCTCGCAACGCTGAAGGCGCTGCCGCTCGCGTACAACCGCGATCTGCAGGAGGACAAGGAGCCGGTCTTCGACTCGGTGGCGACCCTCGAGGTGCTGCTGCCGGCGTTCGCGGGCATGATCGCGACCCTCCGCTTCGACACGGAACGCATGGCGGCTTCGGCGCCCGAGGGGTTCTCCCTGGCCACCGACGTCGCGGACTGGCTGGTCAAGCGAGGTGTGCCCTTCCGGGACGCGCACGAGATCTCGGGTGCGCTGGTGCAGGCGTGCGAGTCGCGCGGGATCGAGTTGGCGGATGCCGACGACGCCCTCCTCGCCGAGGTGTCACCGCACCTGGAACCGGGGGTGCGTGAGGTCCTCACGGTCGAGGGATCGGTGGCGAGCAGAGATGGGTCCGGCGGGACGGCTCCGGAGCGGGTCTCGGAGCAGCGCGCCGCGCTCGTCGCGCGCACCCAGGAACTCGCTCGCGCCCTGAGCGCGTGACTCTCCGACCGTCTCTCTCACTTATCACCTCGACAAGATAAGCAAAACACTTATTGCCAGCTCGACATAAGCGGCCTATCCTGTCCCTATGAGCGACGACGCAGCGGTGATCGCCGACATCGTCGGATCACGCACCCTTCCGGACCGCGCGGCGGCGCAGCGGGCGATCGTGGCGACCGCGGAACGCGTCCACGCGGACCACCCGGTCGCCGGTGCACCCCTCACCGCGACCGTCGGGGACGAGTTCCAAGCCGTCTACCCGGGACTCGCGGCGGCGCTGACGTCCCTGCTGCTCGTGCAGCTGCACCTCCCCGACGGGGTTCAGTTGAGGTTCGGGGTCGGTGTCGGCGCGGTGGACCCCGTCGACGAGTCGATCACGGACGGACCCGGATGGTGGGCGGCTCGGGCCGCGATCGACGAGGCCCACCGGTTGCAGGACCGCGCCGTGCCGCGCGCGCGCACCCGCATCGCCGCCGCGGAGGGGCAGGATGCCGTCATGCTCCACCGCATCGCGTACGCCAACGCCTACCTGCTCGCGCGGGACGATCTCGTCGCGTCGATGAGCGAACGGACGCGACGGCTGACCTACGGACGCTGCCTCGGCCGTACCCAGCGGGAGCTCGCCGAGGCTGAGGGCGTCACCCAGCCCGCGGTCTCGCAGGCGCTCGCCTCGGCGGGATCCGCGGCGCTCGTCGCGGGTTTCGCCGACCTGAGCCGGGAGCTCTCGTGATCGGCGCGGGGATCGTCCTTCTGGCGGTGGGTGTCGCCGACCTCATCCGCCTGTACGTGCCGTCTCGGGGCCGCGCCGGTGCGTACGCGGTTGCCGCTCTCGTCGTCCTCATCGGTGCCGCCGGTGCGGACGCGGTGGTGTGGGCGTTCGTCGCCGTCGCGGTCGCGGCCGTCTGGGTCCTCGCGACGCCCGGCTCAGCCGGGGGCCGGGCGGGTCTCTGGCCGCTCGTCGCGGTCGCGGTCGTCGCGTTCGTCGCGGTCGCGTTCGACGGGGTGCGCCTGGATCAGGGCCCGCTCGGCGAGGCGTGGCCCGCGGATTCCCCGCTCGGCGCGGTCAGCCTGGACGTGGCGCTGTTCGTGCTCGGCGCAGTCGTCTTCCTGAGCGAATCCGGCAACGTGGTCGTCCGCGCCGCGCTCCGCGGGGGAGACGTCGCGGCCGATGCCCCGAACGCGTTGAAGGGCGGCCGCCTCATCGGCCCGCTCGAGCGTGTGCTCGTGTTCGCCTTGACGGTGACCGGCGCGTTCACGCTCCTGGCGGCGGTCCTCGCGGCGAAGGGCATCGTGCGGTTCCCCGAGATCTCCCGTGACAGCGACCTGGGTACGCGCGCCGAGTACTTCCTCATCGGCAGCCTGGTCAGCTGGGTGACGGCTCTCGGTGCCGCCTTCCTCCTCTGGTGGGGGACGTCGATCTGAGCCGTGCCGGCACGCGGGGCCGCCGCACGCCCGCTGATAGCCTGGAAGGCGTGTCTGAATCCGCTCCGAGCGCCGAACTGAGGGCCCTCGCGCCCGCCAACGACCCGTCCTTCGCGAACGTGTGGGACGAGATCGTCTGGCGAGGTCTCGTGCACGTGTCCACCGATGAGGCATCGCTCCGCGAGCTCCTCTCGGGGGAGCCGATCACGTACTACTGCGGGTTCGACCCGACCGCTCCCAGCCTGCACCTCGGCAACCTTGTCCAGCTGTTGCTCCTGCGACGGCTGCAGCTCGCTGGGCACAAGCCGCTGGGCCTCGTCGGTGGGTCCACCGGGCTCATCGGGGACCCGCGCCCGACGGCGGAGCGCACGCTCAACACCCGTGAGACCGTCACTGAGTGGGTCGAGCGTCTGCGCGGTCAGGTGGAGCGCTTCCTCAGCTTCGAGGGGGACAACGCCGCCCGAATGGTGAACAACCTCGACTGGACGGCGCCCCTGAGCGCGATCGATTTCCTCCGCGAGATCGGCAAGCACTACCGCGTCGGCACGATGCTGAAGAAGGATGCCGTCGCCGCC
Source organism: Microbacterium oleivorans (assembly GCF_001644225.1). Taxonomy (GTDB): domain Bacteria; phylum Actinomycetota; class Actinomycetes; order Actinomycetales; family Microbacteriaceae; genus Microbacterium; species Microbacterium gawkjiense. Next base: position 353,705 of record NZ_LSTV01000003.1, read on the forward strand.
CGCCTCAACTCGGATGCGGGCATCAGCTACACCGAGTTCAGCTACCAGATCCTGCAGGGCATGGACTTCCTGGAGCTCCACCGCCAGTATGGCTGCGTCCTGCAGACGGGTGGCAGCGATCAGTGGGGCAACCTGACGAGCGGGACCGACCTCATCCACCGGGTCGAGGGGACGTCCGTTCACGCGATCGGCACCCCGCTCATCACGAACAGCGACGGGACGAAGTTCGGCAAGAGCGAGGGCAACGCCGTCTGGCTGGATGCCGACATGTGCAGCCCGTACCGGATGTACCAGTTCTGGCTCAACACCGACGACGCCGACGTCATCGCGCGACTGAAGGTGTTCACCTTCCTGACGCGTTCCGAGATCGAGGAGTACGAGCGGCTCGTCGCCGACGAACCCTTCCGCCGCGCCGCGCAGCGCCGGCTGGCGATGGAGGTCACGACGACCGTCCACGGGGTGGATGCCGCGACCGCCGTCGCCGCCGCATCGGACGCCCTCTTCGGTCAGGGCGATCTGACCGCGTTGGATGCCCCGACGCTGCGCTCCGCGCTGGAAGAACTCCCGCACATGACCGCCGCCGGCGGCGTGCCGATCGTCCAGGCTTTGCTCGAGACCGGTCTCGTGTCGAGCGCGAGCGAGGCGCGCCGGGCGATCGCTCAGGGCGGGGTGTCGGTCGACGGCGTCAAGGTCGCCGACGAGGAGCACGTCGTCTCCGGTTCGCTGCCCGGTGGCGTGTCGGTGGTGCGGCGCGGCAAGAAGACTCTCGCAGGGGTGTTCGTCTCCTGACCGAAGCGTTCCGAGAGGCCGTCGTCCCCGCCGTGGGGAGGGCGGCCTCTCTGCGTACGGCGCGGATTCCTGCGCGACACGCCCGGGATGCGAACATGATTTGCCCGACCCGGGGGAGCGGCGTAACTTATTACTCGTTCGCCCCACAGGGAAGAGCGAGAGACCGAAAGGCCTCCGGCCCCCTCAAGCGGAGAACGAAATCCATCCCAAACCTCTCCTAGAGAGAACAAGGCCTTGTGGTCTAGGATGGGGACTCCACCTCGAAGCCCCGTGGTGATGAGCCCGACACGATCTTCTGATCGTTGCGTGCCGTCCTGTTCGGGAGTCGAGCGAAGAGTCAGTGACGTTGCCTCACTACGAAGCCCTTGCGGGGGTGGTGTGGGAGCATC
>NZ_LSTV01000004.1 GCF_001644225.1 Microbacterium oleivorans
GATGCTCCCACACCACCCCCGCAAGGGCTTCGTAGTGAGGCAACTTCTCTACCTTAGGATGACACCCGCGAACTCGTCAAACCCGACACGCCGGTGATCTCGAGAGATCGTGGGTGTGGGAGGTGACGACTGCGGGAGCGTCCCGATGCCCCGTCCTAGACCTGAGGTCAGACCCAATCGCAGAGCGACTGTTTCTTCTTGGAGGGGGTGGTTCGCCATCTTGAGGGCGGCGGGCCTTTCGGCCTCTCGCTCTTCCCTGTGGGGCGAACAAGTAATAAGTTACGCGGGGTTCGGGGACTGGGCAAATCAGCCCCGCATCCCGGGCGTGTCGGGCTCGCCGACCCGCTCAGCGCTTGTAGTTCGGCGCCTCGACGACGATCTGGACGTCGTGCGGGTGGGACTCCTTCAGACCGGCCGAGGTGATGCGCACGAACTTGCCGCGCGCCTTCAGCTCCTCGATCGTGCGGGCGCCCACGTAGAACATCGACTGCCGGAGACCACCGACGAGCTGATACGCGACGGCCGAGACCGGACCGCGGTACGCGACCTGCCCCTCGATGCCTTCGGGGATCAGCTTGTCGTCACTCGGCACGTCCGCCTGGAAGTAGCGGTCCTTCGAGTAGGAGGTCTTCTTGCCGCGGGTCTGCAGCGCACCGAGCGAACCCATCCCCCGGTAGAGCTTGAATTGCTTGCCGCCCTGGAAGACGACCTCCCCCGGGGACTCGTCGGTACCCGCCAGCAGGGAACCGAGCATGACGGTGTCGGCACCGGCGACGAGTGCCTTCGCGATGTCGCCCGAGTACTGCAGACCGCCGTCGGCGATAATCGGCACGCCGGCGTCGCGCGCCGCGAGCGACGCCTCGTAGATGGCGGTCACCTGCGGCACGCCCACGCCGGCGACGACGCGGGTCGTGCAGATCGACCCCGGCCCGACGCCGACCTTGACGGCATCCACTCCGGCGTCGATCAACGCCTGCGCGCCTTCGCGGGTCGCGACGTTGCCGCCGATCACGTCGATGTGCGCGAACGAGGCGTCGGCCTTGATCCGCTTGACCATGTCGATGACTCCGGCGGACTGGCCGTTGGCCGTGTCGACCACGATGACGTCGACCCCGGCATCCCGCAGCGCCTCGGCGCGCTCCCATGCGTCGCCGAAGAACCCGATCGCCGCGCCGACCCGCAGCCGGCCCTGATCGTCCTTCGTGGCGAGCGGGTACTTCTCGCTCTTGTCGAAGTCCTTGATGGTGATGAGCCCCGCGAGCTTCCCCTCCTCATCGATGAGGGGGAGCTTCTCGACGCGGTGGTGGGCGAAGAGGGCGATGACCTCGTTCGCCCCGATGCCGACCTTGCCGGTGACGAGGTTCTCGCTCGTCATGACGTCGCGCACCTTCGTCGTCTGGCGCTCGAAGCCCGAGACGAAACGCATGTCGCGGTTGGTGACGATGCCGACGAGGTGCCCCTCGTCATCCACCACGGGGAGGCCCGAGATGCGGTACTGCCCGCAGAGCGCGTCCACCTCTTCGATGGTCGCGTCGGGGGTCGTCGTGATCGGGTCGGTGATCATGCCCGACTCGCTGCGCTTCACGCGGTCGACCATGGATGCCTGGTCGGCGATTGACAGATTGCGGTGGATGATGCCGATGCCGCCCTCGCGCGCGATGGCGATCGCGAGGCGCGACTCGGTGACGGTGTCCATCGCGGCGGAGAGGAGAGGAGTCGCGACGGTGATGCGTCGCGTGACCCGGGAGGAGGTGTCGGCCTCGGAGGGGATGACGTCCGTGTGACCGGGCAGCAGCAGGACGTCGTCGTACGTCAGTCCCACGAATCCGAACGGGTCGTTGTGATCGCTCATGCGCGCTCCTTCTCGGGTCTTCATGATTCTAAGCGCCGAGCGGCTCGCCGTATTCCGTGTCGAGTTGCGCCGCCGAAACACGCAGGCAACAATCGACCAATACGTTCAGGTGTCGCCGAAGCCACCGAACACTGGTACCCCTCGGCGCGTTCGACCACTCAACTCAGGAGGTGCCAGTGGCGATCACCCCGACGACGCGCACTGTCCGTCGCCCGGGGCGGATGACACATCGCGTGTCCGCCCTCGCCGCGTTACTCTTCGCGGCGATCACACTCCTCTGCGCGATCCCCTCAGCGGCTTTCGCGGCAGCTCCGGAGAACCCCGGAGACGACCAGGAGAAGACCTCGTTCTACTTCGCGGGTGTCATCACGTTCGATGACAAACCCGTCCCCGACGTGTCCATCTCGGTGGAGGGCGACGGGTTCGAGGCATCCACTCTCACCACGACCGATGGACGCTGGCGGCTGTACGTGCCCGAGAAGGCCACGTACACCCTGACCGTCGACGAGTCGACGCTGCCGGACGGCGTCATCGTCGAGGGCGACTCCGCGTCGCAGGAGGTGGAGTTCGGGCTCACCGGGTCAAAGATCGTCAACCTCTTCCTCGGCGAGGGCGAACGCCAGACGCAGTCCTTCATCGACCAGTTCGCGTCCCGCCTGTTCAACGGCGTGAACTTCGGGCTCCTGCTCGCGCTCGCAGCGATGGGAGCGGCACTGATCTACGGCACGACGGGGTTGTCGAACTTCGCTCACGGCGAGCTCGTCACCTGGGGCGCGCTGTTGGCGATGATCTTCAGCACCATGTGGCAGCTGCCCCTCTGGCTCGGGATCGCCGCGGCGATGCTGGGCGGCGCGGCGCTGGGACTCGCGTCGGATGCCGCCATCTGGCGCCCGCTCCGCCGGCGAGGTCTGGGGGTGGTCCAGCTGATGATCGTCAGCATCGGCCTCTCGCTGGCCCTCCGCTACACGTACCAGTTCGTCATCGGCGGCTCGACGTACCAGCTTCCGGGCGCCAGCCCCGCACCGATCCAGCTCGGCCCGATCTCGGTCTCCTACATCGACCTGATCAGCATGGGCGTCAGCATCCTGGTGATCCTCGCGGTGGCCTACTTCCTGTTGGGCACCCGGATCGGCAAGGCGACTCGAGCCATCTCCGACAACCCCCAGCTCGCCTCGGCCTCGGGCATCAACGTCGATCGCGTCGTGCGCATCGTGTGGATCCTCGCCGGTGTCCTGGCTGCGTTGTCCGGCGTCCTGTGGGCCTACTTCCGCCCCGGTGTGAAGTGGGACATGGGCACGCAGATGCTGCTGCTGATCTTCGCGGCGATCACCCTCGGCGGTCTCGGCACCGCGTTCGGTGCCCTTCTCGGATCCCTCATCGTCGGCATCGTCGTCGAGACCTCGACGCTGTGGATCCCGTCAGACCTGAAGTACGCGGGCGCTCTCGTCGTACTCATCCTCATCCTGCTCGTGCGGCCTCAGGGTCTGCTGGGCCGTAAAGAGAGATTGGGGTAGCCCGTGGACTGGGGTGCCATCGTAGGAAACACGCTCAGCTACCTGCTGAGCCCCATCACCATCGCGTACGCCCTTGCGGCGACAGGCCTCGCCGTGCACTTCGGTTACGCCGGTCTCCTGAACTTCGGCATGGCCGGATTCATGGCCCTCGGCGGCTACGGCTACGCGATCTCGGTCCTGAGCTTCGGCCTGCCGTGGTGGCTCGGCATGATCATCGGCCTCGTGCTCGCGGCGGTCTTCGCTCTCGTTCTCGGCATCCCGACGCTGCGACTGCGGGCCGACTACCTCGCCATCGTCACCATCGCGGCCGCCGAGATCGTGCGACTCCTCTTCACGACGCAGGTGTTCGACGAGTACACCAACTCGGCCGACGGCCTCGGCAACTACCACGGCGGGTTCCGCGACGCGAACCCCTTCCCCGACGGCACCTACGGTTTCGGCCCGTGGACGTTCAATGCGGACGGCCTCTGGGTGCGGGTGTTCGGGTTGCTGATGCTGGCGCTGGCGCTCTTCGTGGTCTGGTCGCTCGTCCGCAGCCCCTGGGGCCGCGTTCTCAAGGGCATCCGCGAGGACGAGGACGCCATCCGAGCCCTCGGCAAGAACGTCTTCGCCTACAAGATGCAGGCGCTCGTGGTCGGCGGTGTCATCGGTGCCCTCGGTGGCATCGTGTTCGTCCTTCCCTCCGCCGTCGTCCCGTCCAGCTACACCACCTCGCTGACCTTCTTCCTGTGGACGATCCTGCTGCTCGGCGGCGCCGCAACGATCTTCGGCCCGTCGATCGGTGCCGTCCTGTTCTGGATGGTGATGGCTCTCCTCGGCAACATGCTCCCGCAGCTCGCCTCGCAGGGGTTCCTCCCGATGACGAGCATCCAGGCCGGCACGCTCCGGTTCGTCCTCGTGGGCGTCGCCCTCATGCTGCTCGTCATCTTCAGGCCGCAAGGTCTTCTCGGCGACAAGAAGGAGATGACCTTTGTCAAGTGATCTGATCCCCGACCAGCCGGGCGCGACGCCCCCTCCGACCGGCTCGGTGCGGCGCCCGAAGACCACCGGGCTCGCGAAGGGTGAGAACGTCCCCGGAGTCGCGAAGAACGACCCGATCCTCATCATCGACGACGTGCAGCGCCGCTTCGGCGGGCTCACGGCTGTCGACGTGAAGCACCTCGAGATCCCCCGGAACGCCATCACCGCGTTGATCGGACCGAACGGCGCCGGCAAGACCACGCTGTTCAACCTCCTCTGCGGGTTCGACAAGCCGAACAGCGGCCGCTGGTCGTACGACGGCAAGAACCTCGCCGGCATCCCGGCCTTCAAGGTCGCTCGGATGGGACAGGTCCGCACGTTCCAGCTCACCAAGGCGCTCGCACTCCTCACCGTGCTCGAGAACATGAAGCTCGGCGCCCCCGGGCAGCGCGGCGAGAAGTTCTGGCAGAGCTTCGTGCCGCGCGTCTGGCGTCCGCAGGAGAAGCAGATCGAAGAGAAGGCCCGTGGCCTCCTCGCGCGCTTCAAGCTCGACGCCAAGGAGAAGGACTTCGCGGCCAGCCTCTCCGGCGGCCAGCGGAAGCTCCTGGAGATGGCCCGCGCCCTCATGAGCGATCCGAACCTCGTGATGCTCGACGAACCGATGGCCGGCGTGAACCCCGCCCTCACGCAGTCGCTGCTCGATCACATCCTCGATCTCAAAGAGCTCGGCATGACCGTTCTCTTCGTCGAGCACGACATGCACATGGTCCGCCACATCGCGGACTGGGTCGTCGTCATGGCCGAGGGGAAGGTCGTGGCCGAGGGTCCGCCCGACACCGTCATGCAGGACAAGGCGGTCATCGATGCGTACCTCGGCAGCCACCAGGACGTCGATCTGGGCGTCGTGACGGGACGGGTCCCCGGCGAACTGGACGAATCCGCCCGCGAGATGCTCGCGGAGATCGAAGAAGAGGAGGCGTCTTCGATCGCGGACGCCGAGAAAGAGGACAAATGACCCAGGCATCCGGAGTGCCCTCTCCCGAGGTCGGTGCGGTCGACGACCGCGAGATCGTCGTGGAGGTCCGCGACCTGCTGGCCGGATACCTGCCGGGCATCAACATCATCAACCACGCCAATCTCGTCGCGCGCAAGGGCGAGCTGATCGGCATCATCGGGCCCAACGGCGCGGGTAAGTCCACTCTCCTCAAGTCCATCTTCGGCATGGTCAAGGTGCGCGGCGGCGAGATCAACGTCGACGGGTCGAGCATCGTCGGACTCAAGTCCGACGCTCTCGTCCGTCGCGGCGTCGCGTTCGTCCCGCAGACCAACAACGTGTTCCCCTCGCTGTCGATCGAGGAGAACCTGCAGATGGGTCTCTACCAGCGGCCGAGCGCCTACAAGGAGCGGCTGGAGTTCGTGACGTCGATCTTCGCCGAGCTGGGCAAGCGCCTGAAGCAGCGTGCGGGCTCGCTGTCGGGTGGCGAACGCCAGATGGTCGCCATGTCGCGGGCGCTCATGATGGATCCCTCCGTGCTGCTTCTCGACGAGCCCAGCGCCGGCCTCTCCCCCGTCCGTCAGGATGACGCCTTCATTCGCGTCTCGGACATCAACAAGGCCGGCGTGACGACGATCATGGTGGAGCAGAACGCCCGACGCTGCCTGCAGATCTGCGACCGCGGGTACGTCCTGGACCAGGGTCGGGACGCCTACGAGGGCACCGGCCGCGAGCTGCTCAACGACCCGAAGGTCATCGGGCTCTACCTCGGAACGCTCGGTACCGACTGACTCCCTTCCACGAGGCCCCCGTCCGCTGAACGCTGACGGGGGCTTCGTCGTTGCATACGCGCTCGCACTCCGCGGGCGCAACGAAAGGCGGCGCCCGGGGATCGGAATCCCCGGGCGCCGCCCTCAGTGCTGCGCGTCAGTTGATGCGCGTGTGCGTGTTGTCGGCACCGTACTGGAAGATGCCGATGGTCGCCTCGGTGGGGTCACCGTTCTCGTCGAAGGTGATGGGACCGGAGTAGCCGTCGTAGTTGGCCACGCCGCCGTCGAGGATGATGTCGGCGCAATCGGCGAACGTGGTGCAGGCGGTGCCGTCGCCGCTGCCACCGGAGACCTCCTGCAGCTTGCCGGCGATCGCGGTGCCCGAGACGTCGTTCGCAGCGAGCGCGCCCAGGGCGAGCAGGACTGCGGCGTCGTACGACTCAGCGGCGTAGGACTGGTCCTCGAGCTCGCTGTTGCCTGCCTCGGTCCACGCGGCGTTCAGGCGCTCGACGAAGTCGTCCTCGAGCACGGGCCCGGGGGTCGTGCCCTGAGCACCCTCGAGCGAGACGCTGACGTCGTCGCCCCACTGCTTCAGGTTTCCGTCGACGAGGTAGAAGTTCTCGGCATCCTGACCGGCGTTGACCAGCAGCGGCGCGATCGTCGCGAATTCGTCGAACGTGATCGCCACGATGGCGTCGGGGTTCTCCGCGGCGACGGTGGCGACCTGCGCGTCGAACGAGGTGTCACCGGTGTTGAAGGACGACTCGGCGACGACGGTGCCACCGGTGCTCTCGAACACCTCCTTGACCACGTTGCGCAGGCCCGTGCCGTAGGCGTCGTTGATGTAGATGATGCCGATCGTGCTCTTGCCGTCTTCAGCGATCTTGTTCGCGAGGACCTCGCCCTGCAGCAGGTCGCTCGGCGCCGTGCGCCAGTAGAGGTTGTCGTCCTCCCACGTGGTGAAGTCGGGCGAGGTGTTGGCGGGCGAGAACGTGATGATGCCCTCGGACACGTTGCTGTCGAGGAACAGCTTGGTGACGCCGGATGCCGCGGCACCGATCATCGCCGAGACGCCCTCGTTCTGCAGACGCGGGACCGTGGTCTCGTAGGCCTTGTTGTCGGTGTCACCGGAGTCGCCGGCGCTGAGCTCGACGGTGATGCCCTTCGCGGCCTCATTGATCTCGTTGACGGCCAGGAGCACGCCGGCCTCTTCGGGCGGGCCGAGGAACGCGAGGCTTCCCGTCTGGGGCAGGACCGTTCCGAGCTTGAGCGTCAGATCTTCGCGCTCGACGGCGGGGCCGCTCGAGGACGGCGAGGACGGCGCTGTCGGGGAACCGGCGCAGCCGGCGAGGACGAGGGCGGACGCGCTGGCGAGGGCGATACCGCCCAGAGCCTTCGCGGCACGCGAACGGGAGAAGACGGACATTGTGCTCCTTGCTGTGGTGACACGGGTCAGATCGGGTCTGCCCCGGTGTGATCAACCTAGCGGCGCGCTCGTCTCTCCAATGTTGCCGTTCGTTAACGATGTGTAACGAGGTGGGCACGCTCCCATAACGGTCTCGGGAAGCGGGGTCCGGCGGCATCAGACGGGGTCGGGCACCACCGCTTCGGCGCGCGTCCGGTTGCGCCGGGAGGAGACGAGCGAGTCCACCGTGAAGGCCGCGACGGCGACCCAGACGAGGCCGAATCCGATCCAGCGCTCGAAGGGCATCGGCTCACCGAGGATGAGCACCCCGGTGAGGAACTGCATGATCGGCGCGATGAACTGCAGGATGCCGACCACGGTCAGCGTGGTGCGGCGGGCGCCGGCGGAGAAGAACAGGAGCGGAACGGCGGTGACGGCCCCCGCCAGCAGGAGCAGGACGGTGTGCCCGGTCCCCTCGCGGCCCATCGTCAGCCCCGAGGTGACACCGACGAGGACGAGCTGGAAGACGGCGATCGGCACGAGCCAGAAGGACTCGAGGGTGAGGCCGCTCACGGCATCCACCGACGGTCCGATCTTCTTCTTGACGAGACCGTACGTCGCGAAGCTCGCCGCGAGGGCGAGCGCGATCCAGGGCACGCGGCCGACCGCGACGATGATCACGACGACCGCCACGCCCGCGATGCCGACCGCGACCCACTGCGCGGTCCGCAGGCGTTCCTTCAGCACGATGACGCCGAGGAGCACGGTCGCGATCGGGTTGATGAAGTAGCCGAGGCTCGTCTCGACGACGTGACCGGTCAGAGTCCCGATGAGGAAGACCTGCCAGTTGACGTAGATGAGCAGGCCCGCCAGGAGCGTCCAGAGCATGAGGCGACGATCGCGCAGGATGACCCGCATCCGCCCCCAGCCGCGGGTGATCGCGAGCAGCGCGATGCAGAAGACGAGGCTCAGCAGGATGCGCCAGCCGACGACCTCCCACGGCGTCGTCGGGGCGAGGCTGACGAAGTAGAGCGGCAGGAAGCCCCACAGGACGTAGGCCGAGAAGACGAAGACGCCCCCGAGGGACTTCTCGCGCGCGGCCTGCTCGGGTGTCATGAGCACAAGCCTACGACGGTCATGACAGCGGGCGCGTCATCCGCACTGCCGTCGATCGCCCAGATCCTGCCATCAACGGAACAGGGCCCGGATGCCGAAGCATCCGGGCCCTGCGCTGCAGTCGCTGTGTGTCAGCGGACGACGACCGCCAGGACGTCGCGAGCCGACAGGACGAGGAACTCGTCGGCGCCGAACTTGACCTCGGTGCCGCCGTACTTGCTGTACAGGACGCGGTCGCCGACGGCGACGTCGAGCGGAACCCGGTTGCCGTTGTCGTCGATGCGGCCGGGGCCCACGGCCACGACCTCGCCCTCCTGGGGCTTCTCCTTGGCGGTGTCAGGGATGACCAGGCCACTTGCGGTGGTCTGCTCGGCCTCGACCTGCTTGATGACGATGCGGTCTTCGAGCGGCTTGATGGAAACCGACACGGTCTACCTCTTTCTTGCTGGTGGGGTCCTGCTACAAGACTCATCAGCACTCGCTTACCGAGAGTGCTAACAAAAGTCTAGAGCGCGGTTGGCACTCATGCAACGCGAGTGCCAACACGATGACGGATGCCGCGACGCACCATCCGACCGCGGAGACCTAGGCTGGCCGGATGGAAAAGGCCGAGCTCACCGCCCTCCTGACCCCCCAGGGATTGCGGATGATCGACGAGGTTGGACCCCTGGCATCCACCGCCGAGGTCGCGGCCGCCGTCTCGCGGCTGCGCTCCGCCGGCCACTCCCCCGATCTCGTGTCGGCCGTCGTCGGCCAGGCGCACCTGCGCGTGCGCGCAGAGGGCAAGTTCGGTCCGTTCGCGGAGCGCATGCTGTTCACCCGCGCGGGGCTCGAGCAGGCGACACGGCTCGAGGTCGCCGCCCGGCACGCCGGACGGTTCCGGGCCGCGGGGATCACCCGCGTCGCCGACCTCGGATGCGGCATCGGCGGCGACGCCCTGGGACTCGCGGGCATCGGCCTCGACGTGCTCGCGGTCGACGCCGACGAGACGACGGCCGCCCTCGCCGCCTACAACCTCGCGCCGTTCGGCGACGCCGTCACCGTGCGGCAGGGCCTCGCCGAGGAGACCGACCTGGACGGCTGGGACGCGGTCTGGCTCGACCCCGCCCGTCGGACCGCGGGGCACAGCGAGACCAGCCGCACCCGGCCCGAGGACTGGTCACCCTCGCTCGACTGGGCGTTCGCCCTCGCAGAACGGATGCCGGTGGGCATCAAACTCGGACCGGGCCTCGATCGCAGCCTGCTCCCCGACGACGTCGAGGCGCAGTGGATCAGCGTCGACGGTTCGACCGTCGAGCTCGTGCTGTGGTCGGGCGCCCTGCGTCGCGACGGCGTGGCACGCTCGGCGCTCGTGATGAGGGGCGGGGCTGCGGCGGAACTGACGGCGGCCGCCGACGCGCCCGACGAGCCGGTCCGCGAGCTCGGCGCCTTCCTCCACGAGCCCGAGGGCGCCGTCATCCGCGCGCGCCTGATCGGCGAGGTCGCCCGGGAACTGCAGGCGGGGATGGTGGCCGAGGGCATCGCCTACCTGACCTCGGATGCCGCCTTGACGAACCCCTTCGTGCAGACGTTCCGCGTGCGGGAGGTTCTGCCGATGAAGGTGCCCGCGATCAACGCCGCCCTCCGCGACAGGGGCGTCGGCACCGTCGAGATCAAGAAGCGCGGCGTCGACGTCGACCCGGCGCAGTTCCGGCGCAAGCTCGCGCTGCGCGGCGACGCCTCGGCGACGCTGATCCTCACGAGGGTCGGCGAAGGGCGGGACGCGAAGCGGGTCGCCGTACTCGCGGAGCGCGTCTGACTCAGCCGGACAGGGCGCCCTGCGAGGCCGCCCACCACAGCCAGCCGGCGCTGTAGGCGAGCGAGGCGATGCTCAGGCCGAGACCCCAGAACGCGGTCTCGCGCTTCTCCCACGGGCGTCGCAGCGCGAGGACGGCGAGGACGACGCCGATCACGCCGACCGGGAAGCCCCAGCCGACGAACCAGGCCAGCACGAGCCCGAGCGACCCGAACAACAGTGACCAACCGGCGCTGCGCGGCAGCACCGGCGCCGGGGGGATCCAGCGGACGTCCGGGGCGGCGGCCTCGTCGGGATCCGGGTGCACCGCGAGCGGCGGTGCGACGGGGAGCGGCTGCGTGAGCTCCCGACGGAAACCGCCCCGGTGCGCGCCGGGGAGCGCGGTGTCCGTCGGCGCGAGGACGACGTCGGGGGATGCCGCCTCGACGGCGGGAGCAGCGGGGGGCTCGTCCGCGGCAGGGGCGGCGGGCGGCGGCATCCGCTCGTCGCTCATGACGAGGGCTCCACCTGGATCGTCGTGACGGGCAGGGTCGAGTCGGCACCGAACGCGAGGGTCGAGGCCGGGCGACCGCTCATGATGAGCTCGGAGGCCAGCGCCGCGATCATCGCCCCGTTGTCGGTGCAGAGCGAGAGGGGCGGGATGCGGACGGCCACCCCCGCGGCCTGCGCACGCTCGAGCGCGACGTCGCGCAGACGCTTGTTCGCGATCACGCCGCCACCCAGCAGCAGGCGGGGCACGTCGTGACGCGCGCAGGCGTCGAGCGCCTTCGTCACGAGGACGTCGACGACCGCTTCGCGGAAGGATGCCGCCACGTCGGGCACCGAGACGGGCTCACCGGCCGCCTCGCGTTGCTCGACCCAGCGCGCGACGGCGGTCTTGAGCCCCGAGAACGAGAAGTCATAACGGTGCTCGGCCATGTCGGACGCACGCGACATACCGCGCGGGAACCGGATCGCCTGCGGGTCGCCCGTCGCGGCGGCCTTGTCGATCTCGGGGCCGCCGGGATAGGGCAGACCGAGGATGCGGGCGATCTTGTCGAACGCCTCGCCGGCGGCGTCGTCCATCGTCTCGCCGAGCAGCTCGACGTCCGAGACGAGGTCGCGGACGAGGAGCAACGAGGTGTGCCCGCCGCTCACGAGGAGCGCGACGGTCGGGTACTCGACCTCGTCACCGGTGAGGATGTCGGCGGCGATGTGCCCCACGAGGTGGTTCACGGCGTACAGCGGTTTGTCGAGGCTGACGGCGAGCGCCTTCGCGGCGCCCACGCCGACCATGAGCGCGCCGGCGAGACCCGGGCCGCTCGTGACAGCGACCGCGTCGAGGTCGGCGAGCGAGACCTGCGCCTCGGCGAGCGCCGCCTCGATCGCCGGCTGCAGCGCCTCGAGGTGGGCGCGCGCGGCGACCTCGGGCACGACGCCGCCGTAGCGGGCGTGCTCGTCCATCGAGCTCGCGATCGTGTTCGAGAGCAGGGTGCGACCCCGGACGATGCCGATGCCGGTCTCGTCGCAGCTCGTCTCGATACCGAGCACCAGGGGTTCGTGCGTCATCTCAGCACCATCCTTCGGCGGCGGTCGGCGCCGCGGTGCGACGGGCGTCCCAGGCGACGAGGTTCAGCTGCATGACGATCGCGTCGACGTCGTCGGGCTGGTAGTAGCGCGGCCGGCGGCCCACCTCGGCGAACCCTTCGGACAGGTAGAGCGCGGCGGCTCCGGGATTGTCGGCGCGCACCTCGAGGAACACCTCGCGCGCGCCGCGGGACCGGGCCGTCGCGAGCAGTTCGCGCAGCAGCGCGCGGCCCCGGCCGTGACCCCGCGCGTCGGCGGCGATCGCGATGGTCTGGATGTCGGCATCCGCTGCGCCCTGCACGGCGCGCACACCGCCGTACCCGACGACACGGCCCGCCTCGACGTCGACGACGTACCGGCCGTGGGGGGAGGCGAGCTCGCCCGCCATGAGGGCGTCGCTCCACGCATCGGTCGGGAAGGACGCGCGCTCGAGGCGCATGATGTCGTCGAGGTCCGCGGCGGTCGCGGTGCGGAGGGTCACGAGCCGACCTTCTTGCGAGCGCCGGGGAGGGTGACGTCGGGCGCGCGCAGGTACAGCGGCTCGCCGAGGGACTCGACCCTGCCCGCGGCGACCGCGCGCGCCGCGACGAGCGCGACCATCGCGCCCGGGATCGCCGTCACGTCCCGGCGCTCGGCGCCGTGCGCGGCGAGCGCGTCGTCGACGGCGTCGCGCGGGGTCAGGGTGGCCTCGGTCACGCGCCGCGGGAGTCCGTCGTCGTCGATGCCGTCGTAGACGGTGTACGCGAACTCGCGGCGGCGGGCGTCGGTGACGACCGCGAACCGCGGCAACTCGGCGAACGGGTCGGCGAGCAGCACCGCGAGGGCGGCCGCGTCGTGGCTACGCACGGGGACGACCGGGATGCCGCGGCCCAGCGCGAACGCGCGCGCCGCCGCGATCCCGACCCGCAGCCCCGTGAACGGCCCGGGCCCCATGCCCGCGGCCACGCGGGTCAGGGCGACGGGCTGCGGAGCGCCGGTCGCACCGATGGGGCCGTGCGCGGCATCCGTCATCACCTGCTGCAGCAGGGAGCCGATGATCTCGGCGTGCCCGAGCGGGTCGGCACTGGCGACCTCGGCGCGCACCGCACCGTCGACATCGGTGACGGCGACGGCCGTGCCGAGGGACGTGTCGATGCCGAGGATCACAGGATCAAGGGTATCGGGAGGACGGATGCCGCGACGCGGCCGCCGCGATCAGGGACGTCGCGTGACGGTGACGATGCGCGGCGCGGCGTCCTCGAGCTCGGCGGCGTAGGGGCCGGTCGTGCCGCAGGCGTTGTCGACGCCCGTACCGCTCCAGCCGCGCTCGATCTCGAGCTCCCACCACGTGTCGACGAGGCCATCGACCATGCCGCGCCCCCACTCCACGATCGTGACCGACCGGTCGGGGTCGAGGCCCAGGTCGTCGAGCTCGGCCGGGGAACCGAGCCGGTAGGCGTCGACGTGCACGAGCGCGGGGCCGCCGACTTCGGACGGGTGGGTGCGGGCGATCACGAACGTGGGGCTCTGCACGGGACCGCGGACCCCGAGGCCCGCGCCGATACCGCGGGTGAGGGTCGTCTTGCCGGCGCCGAGGGGACCCGTGAGGACGAGCAGGTCGCCGGCGCGCAGGGCGCCGCCCAGCTCGCGGCCGAGCCGCTCCATGTCCTCGGGCGAGGCGACCTCTCGGCGCCCCTCGAAGTGCTCCATCCCGGTCATGACCGCACCTCCCGTCGCGGCACGCGCGGGCCGATGCGCGTGACGATCTCGTAGTTGATGGTGTCGGCGGCGTCGGCCCAGTCGGTCGCGGCGGGTACGCCCGCCGCCGGGTCGCCGAAGAGCACGGCCTCGTCGCCGACCGCGACCGGTGCGTCGCCGACGTCGACGACGAACTGGTCCATCGCGATGCGTCCGGCGACGGGGAACGTGCGTCCCCCGATCGAGACGGGTCCGGCACCGGAGGCGGCGCGTGGGACACCGTCGGCGTACCCCATCGAGATCAGCGCGAGCGTCGACTCGCTGGCCGTGCGGTGCAGGTAGCCGTAGGAGACCCCCTGCCCCGCGGGCACGCGGCGGACAGCGGCGACCGCCGCCCGGAGTGTCATCGCGGGACGCAGCCCGAGGTCGGCGGACGACCGGTCAGCGAACGGCGACAGCCCGTAGATCGCGACGCCGAGACGGACGCAGCCCAGGCGCGCCTCGGGCAGGTCGAGGGCGGCGTGGGATGCCGCGATGTGACGCAACGGCGGACGGAGACCCGCCGCTTCGGCCGCCGCCTGGGCGACGGTGAAACGCGACAGCGCCGTGCGGTCGTCGGCGGCGGACGTGTTGGAGAGGTGACTGAACAGGCCCAGAACCCGGATGACGCCGGCCTCCTCGAGGGCCGCCGCCTCGGCGAACACTGCGCCGTAGTCGGCGGGGGCGATGCCGTTCCGGCCGAGGCCCGTCTCGACCTTGAGCTGCACCGTGACGGGCCGCTCCGGCGACCCGGCCGCCGCGGCGGCGCGGACCTGGTAGAGGCTCGACACGCCGAGCTCGATGCGGGCGGCGGCGGCCTCGGCGAAATCCGCGCCCGGGGCGTGCAACCAGGCGAGCACGGGAGCGTCGATGCCCGCGGCGCGCAGCTCGAGCGCCTCACCCACATCGGCGACCGCCAGGCGCGCCGCCCCGCCGGCGAGGGCCGCCCGCGCCGAGCGCACGGCTCCGTGACCGTACCCGTCGGCCTTCACGACGGCGATGACCTCGGACGCGGTCACCCGCGCCAGGTGCCGCACGTTGTGCTCGATCGCGCCGACGTCGATGACCGCTTCCCGCGCGACGCCCTCCGGCATCCGGGTCACGATCCCGCCTCCGCGACGACGTAGGCCGTCGCGAGTCCCGCGTCGTGCGAGAGCGACAGGTGCACGGTCGTGATGCCGCGGTCGGCGACGGTGACGGCGGTCTCGCCCGACAGCGCGAAGACGGGGCGACCCGAAGGTTCGGAGGCCACCTCGATGTCCGTCCAGTGCACGCCGTCCGAGCCGCCGAGCGCCTTGATGAGCGCCTCCTTCGCCGCGTAGCGGGCGGCGAGCGAGTGCGGCTTGAGGGTCTGCTCGGCGGGCGTGAACAGGCGCTGCATGAGTTTCGGGGTGCGGGCGATCGACGCCTCGAAGCGCGGGATGTCGACGAGGTCGACGCCGATGCCGATGATCATGCCGCCTCCCCCTCGCCGCGCTCTACGGCATCAGATCAGGATATCCGGGGACGGCTGCGCGTCGGCGGAGTGGCGGCGGGTGGCGTCAGCCGACGGCGAGGCGGACGACGCGCTCGACGGCGTCGAGACCGGGCGAGAGCTGCGCGTCGGAGCGTGCGTAGGTCTCGCGGGAGCGGCCGTAGGGGTCGACCACGTCGTCGTCGGCGGGATCCGCGGGCGGGAGCACGAGACCGCGCTGCCCCGACAGGACGGCGAGCGCGCCGCGCAGGCGGTCCCGCGGCTCCGCGCCGACGGCACCGGCCCGCAGCGCCTCGTCGGGGGTCGCCGAGGCGAGGCGCTCGAACTCACGGATCGTGAACGCGGTCCGCAGCTGCCCCGGGGCGAGCTCGACCACCGCGCGCCGGTGGTCGCGGTCCATGGCGAGCACCAGGTCGGGGCCTCGCAGGATCGGCTCGGTCAGGTACCGCGATCCGTGGGCCGCGATCCGGTCGGCGGGCACGCCGCGGGCGATCGCGAGCTCGGCGGCTTCGACCGGCATCCGCACTCCCTCACGTGCGCGGATGCCCGCGCTCGTCGCCACCACGCCGAGGTCCGCGAGGCGCTGCTCGAGGACGAGCGCCGCGAGCGGCGAGCGGCAGATGTTGCCCGTGCAGACGGTGAGGATGTGGATCACGCGGGGCCCTTCGAGACGGATGCCGCGACTCGCCCTCGTCCGAGTCGCCCCCTCGGTGCTCGGCGGGACGGTGGCGCGGGGGTGGGACGCGGACGGGCACCCGATACGGTAGGCCCGTGCAGGATCAGCTTAGCGACGGCCCCTCGTCCCCCGCGGCGGAGGCGGAGACCCCGATCGCCGAGCCCGAGCGCCGCCCCGACGGCGACGAGCGGCGCCGCCGCGGCCGTCGCCGACGCCGCACCGACTGGCGCCTCGGCGGCACCGGGGTGCGCCCCTGGAACGGCAGCCTGCTGGTCATCGCGCTGCTCAGCCTGGGCGCGGCGATCTTCGCCGGCTCGCTCGTGCAGCTGCTGTGGCGGTCGCCGTCGGCGCCGCTGGTCTCGACGGCGATCCTGTGGGTCGGGATGCTGGTCCCCGTCGTGGTCGCGTTCCGCCGCGGACGCCCGGCCGGGCTGCTGCGCGTGCGCGGCGCGGACGTGATCTACGGACTCGCTCTGGGCCTCGGCCTGCGGGTGATCGAGGGATGGGTGTCGGATGCCGCGGCCCGCCCGTTCCCGTCCGCGAACCTCACCTCGTCGTGGCTGCTGACCGAGGCGATCCCGTCGGGGCTCGTCGGCCCGGTGGTCGAGGAGTTCTTCTTCCGCACCGTCGTCCTCGTCGCGATGTACGGGCTCCTCCGACGCACCGCGGGTCGCACCGCGGCGGCGGTCGCGGCGGTCCTCGTCTCGACGGCGAGCTTCATCCTCATCCACGTCGTCGACGGCTCGCTGCCGCTCGGCGAGTCCCTCTCGGTGGGCGCCGTCGGCCTCGTCTGCGCGACCCTGGTCATCCTGACCGGACGCGTGTGGGGGGCCGTGTTCGTGCACATCGTCTACAACGCGACGGCGCTGCTCCTGATGGCGGCGGGCGCGGCGATCTCCGGCGGGTGATGACACCACCCGCCGGAGCGCCGCGCATCGGTCAGGGGCGACCCATCCCGTAGTACGTCCATCCGGCGGCGCGCCACGCAGCGGGGTCGAAAGCGTTGCGGCCGTCGACGACGACGCGGCCGGCCGTGAGGGATGCCGCATGCTCGGGACTGAGCTCGCGCCGGTACTCATCCCACTCGGTCACCAGGATGACGGCGTCGGCGCCCGTCAGCGCCTCGTCGCGGTCGGCGACGTAGGTCAGATGAGGGTGCTGGCGGCGCGCGTTCTCGATCGCCTCAGGGTCAGTGAGGGTGACGCTCGCGCCGAGCCCGTGCAGACGGACGGCGACGTCGAGACCCGGAGAGTCGCGGATGTCGTCGGAGTAGGGCTTGAAGGCTGCGCCGAGGACGGTGACCTTCTTGCCGAAGAGCTCGCCGCCGAGGCCGTCCTGGACGAGCTGGACCGCGCGCTCTCGGCGGCGCATGTTGATCTCATCGACCTCGCGCAGGAACGCGACCGATTCACCGCGGCCGAGTTCCTCGGCGCGGGCGGAGAAGGCACGGATGTCCTTCGGCAGGCACCCGCCGCCGAATCCGATGCCGGCGCCGAGGAACCGGCGACCGATACGAGCGTCATGGCCGATCGCGTCGGCCAGCATCGTGACGTCGGCACCGGCGACCTCTGCGATCTCGGCCATCGCGTTGATGAAGCTGATCTTCGTCGCGAGGAACGCGTTCGCCGACACCTTCACGAGCTCTGCGGTCGCGTAGTCGGTCACGATGAAGGGCGTCCCCTTCGCGATCGACGGGTGGTAGACCTCGCGCAGCACCTGCGTGGCGCGCTCGCCCTCGTCACCGGCGGGAACACCCGCGACGAGGCGGTCGGGGTCGACCGTGTCCTGCACGGCGAATCCCTCGCGCAGGAACTCGGGGTTCCAGACGAGGGTCGCGCCCGTCGCGCTGACGCGGGGGGCGAGGGATGCGGCGGTGCCGACGGGAACCGTCGACTTGCCCGCGACGATGTCGCCCTCGGACAGATGCGGGAGGAGCGCATCGACGGCCGCGTTGACGTAGGTCAGGTCGGCCGCGTAGCCGCCCTTGACCTGGGGCGTGCCGACACCGACGAAGTGGACGGCTGCGCCCGCGGCGGCGGCGAAGTCGGTCGAGAAGGACAGTCGACCGGAGGCGATGCCCTCGGAGAGGATCTCGGACAGGCCGGGCTCGAAGAACGGGGCCTCGCCGGCGGCGAGCGAGGCGATCTTCCGCTCATCCACGTCGATGCCAACCACTTCGTGGCCGATCGAGGCCATGGCCGCCGCGTGCACGGCCCCCAGGTAGCCGCATCCGATGACAGAAAGTCGCATCTCAGAATCCCTCCACACGCACGCCGTGTCTTCGGGGTGCCGGTCGTGTCTATCAGATTCCGATGACGACCATTTGTCACGGAGGTGTCTTGGGACGCATTGATCGTGTCGATCGGGCCGAACACGCACGTGACGCCGTGGGCGAGGATCGCTATCGTGAGCGGACAACCGCACCATCACTTCCGAGTTCTGACATCACCTCACCCGAAGAGGACGTCACGATGAGCACCTCCGCAGAAGGCGCCTCACAGGCCGGATCATCCCCGCCTGCGCACACCGACGCACCCGCTTACACGCCCGACGACCGGGTCGCCCCGGAGGACCACTCGCTCCTCTGGCCCGACGCGCACCTCCTGGCTGCGCCGCCGCCGGGCTACGAGCCGCTCGAGATGCCGGAGGTGTGGGAGCCGGATGCCGCGCCGGCGGCGCCCCCGCAGCCGTGGCCGTACGCGCCGTATGCGCCGACCCGGCAGCAGCCGCAGGAACCGGAAGCCGCGCCGGCGGCCGGCCCCGTCCCGGGCTACGTCATCTCGGTGCCCTACGAGGGGTCACCGCCCCCGGCCGCGACGCCGCGCGCTCCCGCGGGACCGGCGACGCCAAGGACCTTCCGAGACCTCCGCACCGGTCCGCTCGCCGGCCGGGATTTCGGGTCGATGCAGGAGTTCGCGGTCGCGGCCGTGCTCGAGGCGGGTTATGCGCAGGCGGACGTCGCGCGGCTGTTCCGGTTCGCGCCGTGGCAGCTGCGCGCCTGGGTCGACGAGGCGCGGAACGCGTCGTTCGGGCCGGGACGGAACCCGGCCTGACTCACTCGACCGTGACGGACTTCGCGAGGTTGCGCGGCTGATCGACGTCGAGGCCCTTCGCCGTGGCGAGGCCCATCGCGAAGATGTGCAGCGGGACGACCGCCAGGAGCGGCTCGAACAGCGGCGCGGCCAGCGGGATGCGCAGGACCTCGTCGGCGAACGGGAGCACCGACACGTCCCCCTCTTCGGCGACCGCGATCACGCGGGCGCCGCGGGCGCGGATCTCCTGGATGTTGGAGACGACCTTCTTCTGCAGCTCGGCCGCGCCGCGGGGCGACGGGACGATCACGAAGACCGCCTGACCGGGCTCGATGAGCGCGATGGGACCGTGCTTGAGCTCACCGGCGGCGAAGCCTTCGGCGTGGATGTAGGAGATCTCCTTGAGCTTGAGCGCACCCTCGAGGGCGATCGGGTATCCGACGTGGCGGCCGAGGAACAGGACCGAGTTCGTGTCGGCCATCCAGCCGGCGAACTGCTCGATGTGCTCCTGCTCGGTCTCGAGGACGCGCGCGATCTTCGCGGGGATCGCCTCGAGCTCACGGACGGCCTGAGCCGAGTCCTCCTGCGAGAGGACGCCGCGCACACGGCCGACGTGGAGGGCCAGCAGGTAGAGGGCGGTGATCTGAGCGACGAAGGCCTTGGTCGAGGCGACGGCGACTTCGGGACCGGCGTGCGTGTAGACGATCGCGTCGGACTCGCGCGGGATCGTCGCGCCCTGCGTGTTGCAGATCGAGAGCGTCTTGGCGCCCTGCTCGCGGGCGTACTTGACGGCCATGAGCGTGTCCATCGTCTCGCCCGACTGCGAGATCGAGACGACGAGCGTGTCGGGGCCGATGACCGGGTCGCGGTAGCGGAACTCGTGCGCGAGCTCGACGTCGACGGGGACGCGCGTCCACTGCTCGAGGGCGTACTTACCGACCATGCCCGCGTACGCGGCGGTGCCGCAGGCGACGACGATGACGCGGCTGATGCCGAGGAACAGGTCGTCGAGACCGTCGAGCTCGGGGATCGTGACGGCGCCGTCCGAAAAACGACCGCGGATGGTGTTCGCGACGGCCTCGGGCTCCTCCGAGACCTCCTTGGCCATGAACGACGACCAGCCGCCCTTCTCCGCGGCCGAGGCGTCCCAGACGACCTCGAACGGCTCGACCTCGACGGTGTGGCCGTCGAAATCGGTGACCTCAACGCCCTGCGGCGTGATGGCGACGATCTGGTCCTGGCCGATGGCGAGGGCGTTGCGGGTGTGCTCGACGAAGGCCGCCACGTCGGAGCCGAGGAAGTTCTCTCCCTCGCCCAGTCCGATCACGAGGGGCGAATTGCGGCGAGCGCCGACGACGAGGCCGGGCTGATCCTGGTGCATCGCGAGGAGGGTGAAGGCGCCCTCGAGGCGGGCGGCGACCGTCCGGAAGGCGGCGACCAGGTCATGGGATGCCGCATACTCGCGGCCGAGCAGGACCGCCGCGACCTCGGTGTCGGTCTCGCTGCGGAAGGTGAATCCGTCGGCGAGGAGCTCGTCCTTCAGCTCGGCGAAGTTCTCGATGATGCCGTTGTGAATGACGGCGAGCTTGTCGTCGTCAGCGAGGTGCGGGTGCGCGTTCGCGTCGGTGGGGCCGCCGTGGGTCGCCCAACGGGTGTGGCCGATGCCGGTCGTGCCATCGGTCATGGGGTGCGCGGTCAGATCGTCCCGCAGCACCTGGAGCTTTCCCGCGCGCTTGCGCATCTCGAGGTCTCCCTCGCCGTCGATGACGGCGATCCCTGCGGAGTCGTACCCCCGATACTCGAGCCGAGCCAAGCCCGAAAGGAGAATGGCCTGACTGTCGCGAGGCCCCACGTATCCGACGATTCCACACATGCGTCCGATTCTAAGCGGGACGGGCTGAGACAACTCCCCTGCCCGCGCTCAGGCGCGTCGCGTGCGACAAGGGCTGGCGGGAGGCGGTATCTGTTTGGTAGCCATGGAGAACCGTGTCCCCCGCACGGCCGTGCCCCCACACGACGGAGTCCCCCGTGTCCGCATCCTCTCGTACCCGACGGCGATCCGCGATCGCGCTCACCGCCGTCCTCGCCCTCTCCCTGTCGGTTGCGCCTGCCGCGTCCGCGTCCGCGGCGACGTCGGTCTCGTGCACCGGTACGACGCAAGCCGCTGTCCAGAAGCGCGTCCTGGCCGACGTGAACGCGGCGCGCAAGGCCAAGGGCAAGAAGCCCCTGACCCTCAACGCGTCGATGTCGAAGGTCGCTGTGGCCTGGTCGACGAAGCAGGCCGCCGCCAACCGGATGAGCCACAACCCGAAGTACTCGTCGCAGATCCCCGCGGGCTGGACGCGCGCCGCCGAGAACGTCGCGTTCGGCTACACCCCCGCCAAGGTCACCCCGGCATGGATGAAATCCACCGGGCACCGGGCCAACATCCTCGGTTCGTACAACCGCATCGGCATCGGCGTCGCGTGCTCGAAGCGAGGTCTGCCGTTCTACACGCAGGTGTTCGGCTCGTACCCGGCGCGCTGATCGGCCCCGCCCCGGGCGGGGCGTAGACTCGGCGATCTTCGCCGCAGCGTCGCGCCCCGCCCGAGGAGGACCGATGCCGAACGTCCCGCCGCCCATCCCGCAGGAGATACCGCCCAGACCTCCGCTGCCTGGCTCGGCGGCCGCGCGACGGCGACCGGCATCCGTCCCGCTCATGGTGCTCGGCGGCTACATCGTCGCGCTGGCAGTGATCGCGTTCTGGCCGACCCCGGTGGATGCGGGCGTCGCACCGCTGCTCGAAGCCCTCTCGCGCCGGTTGCCCGCGCTCAGCTATCCCCGGGTCGAGTTCGCCGCGAACGTCGGGCTGTTCGTGCCGTTCGGCGTGCTGCTGCCGATGATCCTGCGCTCACGCGAGCTCGTGCTGCCGATCGCAATCGTCGCGACGGTCGCGATCGAATGCGGACAGGCCGCGTTCCTCACCGAGCGCTCTCCGAGCGTGCTCGACATCATCGCGAACACGACGGGGGCGTGTGTCGGGATGCTGGGACTCGAGCTCTGGCGGAGGATCCGACGCCGCTGAGCCCGGGCGGAGGCACGGACTCAGAGCTTGCGCAGGCGCACCGTCTCGACGGTGTGGTCCGCGGCCTTGCGGAGGATGAGCCTCGCACGGTGGCGGGTGGGCTCGACGTTCTCGACCAGGTTGGGGAGGTTGATCTCGTTCCAGTAGCCGAGCGCGCGCGTCACGGCCTCGTCGTCGGAGATGTCGGCGAAGACCTTGAAGAAGGAGTTCGGGTTCGAGAAGGCCGCCTCGCGCAGGGCGAGAAAGCGGTTCACGTACCACTGGGCGATGTGATCGTGGTCGGCGTCGACGTAGATGGAGAAGTCGAACAGCTCGCTGACGGCGATGTCGTGCGGGTTCGGCGCCGAGGCGAGGACGTTCAGCCCCTCGACGATGATCACGTCGGGTCGACGCACGGTGACCTGCGCGTCGGGGATGATGTCGTACCGCATGTGCGAGTAGTAGGGCGCCTTCACCTCTGCCTCGCCGGACTTCACCGCGAGCAGGAACTCGACGAGCGCGCGGCGGTCGTACGACTCGGGGAAGCCCTTGCGGTCCATGATCCCGCGGCGTTCGAGCTCGGCGTTCGGGTAGAGGAAGCCGTCGGTCGTCACCAGCTCGACCCGCGGGGTACCCGGCCAGCGGCTCATCAGCTCGCGGAGCAGTCGGGCGACCGTCGACTTGCCGACCGCGACCGATCCCGCCACCGCGACGATGAACGGCGTCGTGGCGTCGTTCTCGCCGACGAACTCCGCCGTGTCGGCGCCGAGCCGTTTGGTCGCCGAGGCGTAGAGGGACAGCAGCCGGCTCAGCGGCAGGTAGACCTCGCGCACCTCGGTGATGTCGAGGCGGTCGCCGATGCCGCGCAGCTGCACGACCTCGGTCTCGGTGAGGGGCTGCTCCATGCCGGCGGCCATCCGCGCCCATTCGGCACGGGGGATCTCGCGGTACAACGAATCGTTCGTCGTCGGCGTCTCGTCGGGGGACATTGCGGCAACTCTAGCCGTGCCGCCGGCGCCCCCTACGCGCGCGGGACGTACGCGCGCGAAAGGGGGTGTGTCGCGTACTCTTGGCAGCGGGTGTTCCAACGCGGCCGTTCTGCCGTTCTCGACGGGGGTTTTTCCGATGCTGCGACGCGTTCTGGCGGTCCTTGCCGCTGTCGTGTTGACGACATCCTTGGGCGTGGCCTCCGCTCCCGCGACGGCCGAGGCCGCCACGATCCCCTGGCTGAAGACGCACGGATCCAAGATCCAGGACGCCTCGACCGGCAAGACCGTGACCGTGAAGGCCACCTCGTGGTTCGGGATGGAGACCGACACGTGCGCGCCGCACGGCCTATGGTCGATCACGCTCGATCAGGGCATGGCCCAGATCTCGGGCATGGGCTTCAACACCGTGCGCCTGCCGTTCTCGAACGAGTGCCTGACCAAGAAATCGGTCGGCTCCGTGAACACCGCACTGAACCCGAAGCTCGCGAAGGCGTCGACGCTGACGGTGATGGATGCCGTCGTCGCGAGCGCGCGCAAGTACAACCTGCGCGTGATCCTCGACCGGCACCGGCCGGGTTCCGATGCCCAGTCCGAGCTCTGGTACACGAAGAAGTACTCCGAGTCCCGCTGGATCTCGGATTGGAAGATGCTCGCGAAGCGCTACAAGAACCAGCCGACGATCATCGGCTTTGACCTCCACAACGAGCCGCAGGGTTCGGCGTGCTGGGGCTGCGGCGTGAAGGCGCGCGACTGGCGCGCGGCGGCGACGCGGGCGGGTGACGCCATCCACACCGTCAACTCGAAGCTGCTGATCATCGTCGAGGGCGTGCAGTACGGCGCCGACGGCAAGGGCACCTGGTGGGGCGGCAACCTGACCGGCGTGAAGTCGAAGCCGGTGGTGCTCAAGGTCAAGAACCGCGTCGTCTACTCGCCCCACGAGTACCCCTCGTCGGTGTTCGATCAGCCCTGGTTCCACGACAAGCGATACCCCGCCAACCTCACCTGGGTGTGGGACAAGCATTGGGGCTACATCGCGCGGAAGAACATCGCTCCGGTCTTCGTCGGCGAATTCGGCACGAAGCTGCAGACCTCGTCCGACAAGAAGTGGCTGTCGAAGTTCGTCGGCTACCTGAAGGATCGGCGCATGAGCTGGGGGTACTGGTCGTTCAACCCGAACAGCGGTGACACCGGCGGCCTGCTGAAGGACGACTGGTACACGCGCGAGAAGACGAAGCTCGCGGCGCTGAAGCCGATCCTCACTCCGAAGAACGTGCGCTACCCGGCCGCGCCGGCGCCGACACCCGCACCCCAGCCGTCCCCGCAGCCCTCGTCCCCCGGCACGAAGCCCGACCCCGCCGTCGGGAAATCCACGAGCGCTTCGTCGAACGGCGTCTCGGCGACGCTGACGGTGACGAGTTCATGGCCGTCGAAATACCAGATCGCCCTGGCCCTCACGGCGTCGTCGGGCGTGAAGGTGCGGTCGTGGACGGCCTCGTGGGCGTCGCCGGGTGCGACCGCCGTCGACAGCGCGTGGGGAATGTCGTGCCGCGTCGCGAGCCCCGGCACCGCGGGTGCCCGCATCAGCTGCTCGGGGGTCGAGTGGGGACTCGCCAATCTGACGCAGGGGTCCCGCGTCGACGTCGGGGCGATCCTCACCGCGCCGAAGGCACCGGCATCCCCCGCCCTGTCGCTCTCGGTGACGCGCTGACCGCTACGGCGTGACCATCCCGCCGTTGACGTTCAGGGTCTCGCCCGAGACGTAGCTCGACTCCGCCGAAGCGAGGAACACGAACGCGGGTGCGATCTCGGCGGGCTGTCCGGCGCGCTTGTATTCGTTCTCCTCGTCGAACGCCTGCATCTGCTCGTCCGAGACGCCGTCGCTGACCTGCAGCGCCGACCACACCGGGCCGGGAGCCACGACGTTGACCCGGATGCCGCGGGGCGCCAGCTGCTGTGCGAGACCCTTCGACAGGTTGTTGACCGCGGCCTTCGTCGCCGCGTAGTCGAGGCGGTCGGGCGCGGGCTTGTAGGCCTCGAGCGAAGCGGTGCTGATGATGGATGCCCCTGGAGGCATGTGCACGAGGGCGGCCTTCACGATCCAGAAGAAGGCGAAGACGTTGGTCTCGAACGTGGTGCGGAACTGATCGTCGGAGAGGTCCTCGACACGGTCGACGGCGATCTGCTTCCCCGCGTTGCTTACGAGAATGTCGATGCTCCCGAGGAATTCGACCGCCTCGGCGACGAGTTTGCGGCAGCGATCGGAATCGGTGATGTCGGCGGCGATCGCGTGGCCGCGGACGCCGGCGTCGGCGATGACCTGGAGGACGTGATCGGCATCCTCCTGCTCGTCGGGCAGGTGCACGATGACGACGTCCGCTCCCTCGCGTGCGAAGGCGATGGCAGCCGCCGCGCCGATGCCCGAGTCGCCGCCGGTGACGAGAGCCTTGCGCCCCCGCAGCCGGTCGGATCCGCGGTACGTGTGCTCGCCCAGGTCGGGGACGGGCGTCATCCGCGCCTGCACGCCGGGCTCCGGCTGGTGCTGCACGGGCGGCTCGACGCGGGCGTAGCGGGTGACGGGGTTGTCGAACGTGTACTGGTCGGTCATGCTCGCCACGGTAGGTCGGCGCCGGAGCGCGATTCACCCCCTTGCGTCCGCGTGCGCGGCGAGGCAGGGGCGCGGGATGATCGCACCTCCCCGGCGGGTGCGCAAGCAGGCGAGGAAGGTCGGCCGCGTTCCTAGGGTTGTCCCGTGCCGAGCGCTGCGAACCCCCCTCACGAGTGCACCGTCTTCTTCCTGCCGGGATTGGGATTGGATGCCGCATCCGCCCGCGCCATCGCGGCGGCGACCGATCCGCGACTCCGCGTCGTGGGCATCGACCTGCTCGATCAAGGGCGCGCGGCATCCGTCGACGACCTGGCCGACACCGCGCTCGAACGGATCGCGGCCGAAACCGACGGCGGCCCGTTCCTCGTGTGTGGGCACAGCCTCGGAGGCAAGGTCGCCGCCCGTGTCATGGCGCGCGTGCTGGCCGGCACCGAGCAGGTCTTCGGGCTCGCGGGCGCCGTGCTGCTCGCCCCCTCTCCCTCGACGCCCGAGCCGATGCCCGACGACAAGCGCGCCGAAATGTTGGCGACCGCGCAGGGCGACCACCTGTCGCGGGAGGATGCCGCGGCCTTCGTCGCCGCGAACGTCGCCGCCCCGCTGTCCAGCGAGGTGCACGAGGCCGCCGTCGACGCGGTCGTGCGACAGCCGGCGTCCGCCTGGCGCGACTGGCTCACCGCGGGCAGCCTCGAGGACGCGACCGGGCTCGTGGGTGTGCTCGACCTGCCCGTCGTGGTGCTGGCGGGCGATGCCGACGAGTCGCTCGGCGCCGACGCGCAGCCCGATCTGATCGCCGACGTCTACCCCCGTGCCCGTGTCGAGCGGATGCCGGGTGTCGGTCATCTGCTGCCCTACGAGACCCCCGAGCGGGTCGCCGCTGTGCTCGCCGAGACGTGGGATGCGATCTGCGCCGCGGCTCCGGTGGTGCCGGCGGAATGGGGGCGCGTCATCGCGTCGACGCGGGTCGACATCGCCGTGCGGCGAACCCTCGCGCGCCGCGCGATCGCGGACGACCGCGGCCGCGCTGCCCGCTCGCTGAACCCCGCGCAGATTCAGACGCTCCGGGCGCTCGCGTCGCTGCTGGTGCCGCAGGGCGAGGGCGGGACGATCGATCTCGCCACGCGCATCGACGACATGCTCGCCGAGGGCGGCACCGACGGCTGGCGCCCGCTGGGCTCCCCGGCAGACCCGATCGCGTACGCGCGCGGCCTCGACGCGATCGCGGCGGTGTGGCCGACGGACGTCGCCGAGCAGCGCCGCCTGATCGTGACGCTGATCACCGACGGGATCGCCGCGGACGGACTCGGGGCCGACGGCATCCGCTCGTGGTTCGAGGATGCCCGCAACGATCTGCTGCGCATGTGGCTCGCCCACCCGGCATCCCTTGCGCGCATCGGGTTCGACGGCTTCGCGGTGGGCGGTACGGCGCAACAGCCGGCGGGATGGGCGACCATCGCGGCCGGAGGACGAGAGACGTGGGAGCCGAGCGAGCTCGGCCAGACAGTGGTGGAGGATGCCGCGTGACCGGCGATCATCGCCGGGTGACTGATCACCCGGGCATGCAGAGGTTCGACACCGACGAGGTCGTCGACGTGGTCGTGGTGGGCACGGGCGCCGGCGGTGCTCCTCTGCTCGCACGGCTGGCGCAGGCGGGGCTGCGGGTCGTGGCTCTCGAGGCAGGCCCGGACTTCGCGCCGAGCGAGTTCACCCCCGACGAGCTCGAGTCCACGAAGATCAACTGGATGTCGGACCGGCTGAGCGGCGGCGACGACCCGACCGCGTTCGGGCCGAACAACAGCGGCTACGGTGTCGGCGGCAGCACGCTGCACTGGGGTGCGTTCACGCCGCGGCCGGACGCGCGCGACCTGCGGCTGCGCACCGACACGGGCCAGGGTCGCGACTGGCCGATCGATCACGCCGAGTTGATCCGCTACATCGAGCGGGTGGAGTCCGACATCGGGGTGAGCGGTCCCGCGCACTACCCGTGGGATCCGTCGCGCCGGTACGCCTATCCCCCGGTGCGCCGCAACGGGTCGTCCGACGTGATGATCCGCGGCTGCGACGCGCTCGGCATCACCGCGACCGATGGACCGGCCGCGATCCTCACGCGCGACCGCGACCAGCCGCATTTCGGCGTGCGCCCGGCGACGCTCGACAACGGCGACATCCACCAGGGGGACCGGTTCGGCGCGAAGGCGACGACCGCGAACACGTACCTGCCCGCCGCGGTGGCGGCTGGTGCCGAGGTGCGCCCGGACGCATTCGTCCACGGGATCGAACGGGATGCCGCAGGCCGGGTGACCGCGGTCGTGTACCGCTCGGGCGGGGTCGAGCGGCGGCAGCGGTGCGCCGCGCTCGTGCTCGCGGCAGGCGGCGTGGAGACGCCGCGGCTGCTGCTGCACACCGGGGTCGCGAACTCGAACGGCGTCGTGGGGCGCGGGTTCATGGCGCACGGCGGCGTGCAGGTGTGGGGCCGGTTCGACGAGCCGATCCGCGCGTACCGGGGCTACCCGTCGTCGATCATCAGCGAGGACTTCGTGCGCCCCGCGGATGCCGACTTCGTGGGCGGATACCTGCTGCAGAGCCTCGGCGTCATGCCGCTCAACTTCGGCACGCAGCTCGTGCGCGGCGCGGGGCTGTGGGGCGGCGAGCTCATGGCGGCGGTCGACGAGTACCCGTACAGCGCGGGTGTCGGCATGAACGGCGAGTGCCTGCCCGACGACCGCAACGCGCTGACGCTGAGCGACGAACTCGCCGAGGACGGGATGCCGCGGGCCGAGATCACTTTCTCGCAAGGCGAGAACGAGCGCGCCATCGACCGGCACGGCGTGGCTGTCATGGAGCGAATCCTTCGGGCGGCGGGTGCGCGCAGCACGCGGGTCACGCAGCGCTCGTGCCACACGCTCGGGACCGCGCGCATGAGCGACGACCCCGAGGACGGCGTCGTCGACGCATCCGGTCGTTCCCACGAGGTCGACAACCTCTGGATCTGCGACAACTCGACGTTCCCGAGCGCGCTGACCGCGAACCCCGCGCTGACGCAGATGGCCCTGTCGCTGCGCACGGCCGACCTCATGCTCGCCGCGCGCTGAGGCCGGCCGGCCGTTGCGTTCACGGATGCAACAGATCCGCCCCGACACGCCGTCCCCTGACCAATGGATGCCGCGCGTCGCCCGGCATCCATTGCATCCGTGAACGCGGCAACGCGGCGCCACGCCGCCCCCAACCCGCAGGTTCCCGTTAACTGCGACGAAATGCATGTGTGCGAATATGACCGCTCTGGGGGAGGAACCTGATGTCAGCTCGCTCGTCGACCCGTCGCCGCCGCAAACGGTCTGCTCCGAAGCCGCCGGGCCTGCCCCGGTGGGCGTATGCCGTGCTGGTCGTGGTCGCTCTCGGCGCGCTCGCGCTGGTCGTCGCGGCGCTGCTCGAGTACTGATCCCCGAGGACTGATCCTCAGCCGACGCGCGACGCCCGCGGAGTCCACCACGGCCGCCGAACCGGCGCGGCCGCGACGGCGAGCTCAGGGCTGAGCGGCACCGGCACCTCGAGCACGACGACGTCGTCGCGCTGGTAGATGCGCGACCCGACGCCGAGCACGTCGATGCCGCGCAGCTCTGGACCCACCGGCGGCAGGCGGTCGAGCACTCCGCGCGACCACGTGCGGACGAGCAGCGCACCGTCGACGACGTCGATCGACAGCCACACCTCCTTCGCCTCGGAGTGCTTGACCGCGTTGACGAACCCCTCGTTCACGACGGTCGCGACGCGGCGTGACAGCGCCGGGTCCTGCAGCGCGTCGACCGCCTCGGGCGAGATCTCGCTCGACACCCCGAGCACCGTCCGCCAGGTCGCGACGAGTTCGAAGAGGTCCTCGTGCGCTCCTTGCAGGGTTCCCTCGAGCGCGGCCGAGTCCGTCTCGGCGATGAACGCGAGGATCGAGTCGAAGGCGGCATCCGTCTCTCGCCGGAACGTCTCGATGTCGTCGGGCGTGAGCTCCCACTCGTCGGCGGCCGCGGCGAGCAGCACGCACCGCCCCTGCACCCGCCCGTGCAGCACGTGCGCCGCGTTCCGCAGCGGGCGGCGGGCCGACGCGGTCTTCGCGGTCAGGGTGCGGGCGACGAGGCTCAGCACCGCTTCGAGGCGATGGGCGCTGTCGGCGGCGCGGGCGATCGCGTCGGTGCACGCGGCGAGCGCGAGCGCAACGAGCGGCAGCGAAATGAGGGGCACGAAGCGGGTCGGATCGGCCGGTCCGAGGATGACCCACGCGACCGCGGTCATCGCGACGCCGGCTGCGAGCCACACGCCGACGAGGATCCGTCCGCGTCGCGCGGGGGCCTTGCCGCGGGCGAGCCACCGGATGACGGCGTCGGCCGCGAGGGTCACCGGCGCTCCGGCGAGGATCGCGGCGAGCGCCGCCCACGGTCCGTTCGACTGATACGCGTACGGCACGGCGCCGACGAGGAAGACGAAACCGGTGAGCAGGTACGGCGCGGGGCGGAGCATGGTCAGCGCCGACCGGGACGGCGGCTCGATGACGTGCTCGCCGGTGCTGCCCTCCACGGCGCGCAGGTCGAGCCCGGCGCGTTCCTCGAGACGGTGGCTCGCGGTGCGCACCTCCTCAGAGTACGCGCGGACCGTGGCGAAGTCGATCGTGCCGGCGAGCGTCTCGTCGCGGCGGCGACGCAGTCGCGAGACGAGCGGAGCGAGCTCGGCACGGTTCTCGGATTCGAACCGGGCGAGACGCCGGCGGCCGGCGGTGAGCGCCGCGATCGCCTCGGTGAGTCGTCGGCGCGAACCGCGGGTGAGCTCGATCGACCGCACGGTCATCGCGATGATCGACAGGCCGGCGAGCCAGACGAACACGTTCGACCCGATGCGCGCGCCGACCCCGTCGAAGTCGGGCACCCCGTCGTACAGCCCGACGTAGATGGCTTCGTTGACGAACGGGCGGATGCCGGCGGCCACCGCGACCGCGGTGAGGACGAGGATGCCGCGGTGCGACGCGCGGCGCAGTCGTCGCTCGGCGAGCGCTACCGGGACGAGTAGCACCGCGAGCGCCGCCCACCCCAGGAATCCGACCGATACGACGTGGGCCACCCCGGCGCCCTCGTCGATGTGCTGGAACGGGGCGAGGACCGTGACCGCGATGAGGATGCTGATCCACAGCGCCGCGGGCGAGAAGAAGGCACCGCTGGTCACGGCATCCCACCACACGTGAGCGCCGAGACCGATGCGTCGCCGAACGACGGGTGCGGGATCTCCCCCGGCCATAATTCGTCTTTCCCCAGCGGGCCCGGGTCGGCCCGGGCGTCAGTCTAGCGAGGGGTCAGGCGCGGCGCGGAGAGACGCGGGGACATGCCGAACGCCCGGGTCCGTGGTGGGCCCGGGCGTTCGGTGAGGGAGGCTTACTTGAACGCGTCCTTCACGTTCTCGCCGGCCTTCTTGAGGTTGGCCTCGGTCTGGTCCTGGTGGCCTTCGGCTTCGAGGCGCTCGTTGTCGCTCGCCTTGCCGGCAGCTTCCTTACCCTTTCCGGTGAGGTCCTGTGCGGCGTTCTTGATCTTGTCGTCGAGTCCCATGATCTGGTCCTTCCGTCGATCTTTCCGGAAGCGGCGCGTTCCGGGACCACCCACGCTAGGCAGGGGCCGGATGCGAGCCAACCCCTGGCTATTCCGGGCGTGATGGGTTAGCGCGTCATGGTCGACGGGGCGCGGGTTGTCAACGCCCCCGCGGGCGGCGGGTGTCGCGACCTATCGTGGCGGGGTGGGAGAAGAAGTCGAGAAGCAGGAGATCACGGGCGCCGACCGCACCCTTCATCGCGAGAAGATCCGTCGCAACCTCGACGTGTTCGAGCGGATGCTGCGCGAGGCGCGCTTCGACACGGACGACCCGATGACGGGCCTCGAACTCGAGTTGAACCTCGTCGACGCCGTCGGTGACCCGGCGATGCGGAACGAGCAGGTGCTGCGGGCGATCGCGGACCCGGCGTTCGTGACGGAGCTCGGTCGCTTCAACGTGGAGATCAACGTCCCGCCGGCGAAGCTGCGCGAGGGCGGGCTCACGACGTTCGAGGAGGGTCTGCGCGAGCGGCTGAACGAGGCCGAGGCGCGGTCGGAGGACCTGGGTGCGCATCTGGTGATGATCGGCATCCTGCCCACGCTCGCGGAACCGCATTTGAGCCGCAGCACGTTGAGCGCGGATTCGCGGTACGACCTGTTGAACGAGCAGGTGCTCGATGCGCGCGGCGAGGATCTGGCGATCTCGATCGCGGGGCCGGAGCGGCTCGAGACGACGGCCGACTCGATCGTGCCGGAGGCGGCGTGCACGAGCACGCAGTTCCATGTGCAGACGTCGCCGGCGCAGTTCGCGGCGTACTGGAACGCGTCGCAGGCGATCGCGGGGGCGCAGCTGGCGGTCGCGGCGAACTCGCCGTATCTGCTGGGGCGGGAGCTGTGGCGGGAGTCCCGGATCCCGCTGTTCGAGCAGGCGACCGACACACGCAGCGAGGAGTTGAAGGCGCAGGGGGTGCGTCCGCGGGTGTGGTTCGGCGAGCGCTGGATCACGTCGGTGTTCGACCTGTTCGAGGAGAACGTGCGGTATTTCCCGGCGCTGCTGCCGATCGTCGACGATGAGGATCCGTTGGAGGTGCTCGAGGCGGACGGGGTGCCGTCGCTGGCGGAGCTGAAGCTGCACAACGGGACGGTGTACCGCTGGAACCGTCCGGTGTACGACGTGGCCGATGGGATGCCGCATCTTCGCGTCGAGAACCGGATCCTCGCGGCGGGGCCGACGGTGGTCGACACGGTCGCGAACGCGGCGTTCTACTTCGGCCTCGTGCGTTCGCTCGCGGAGGATGAGCGCCCGGTGTGGTCGCGTATGCCGTTCGCGACGGCGCGCGAGAGCTTCCTCTCGGCGGCGCGAGACGGCATCGACGCGCGGCTGTCGTGGCCGGGTGTGGGCCAGGTGCCGGCGACGGAGCTCATCCTCGACACTCTGCTGCCGCTCGCGGCCGAGGGGCTCGACGCCTGGGGCGTCTCCTCCGCCGAGCGCGACCGCTACCTGGGGATCATCGAGGGGCGCTGCGTCACGAAGACGAACGGCGCCGAGTGGTTCGCGAAGCGGATGCGGGCCCGCTCGGGCATGGAGCGTGCCGACGCTCTCCGCGCCACGCTGCTCGAGTACCGCGAGGCGATGCACACGAACGAGCCGGTGCACACCTGGACCTGAGCACGAGGCGCTCGACTCAGCTCAGGTAGTCGCGCAGCGAGTCGCGCCAGTCGCGCGGTGCGAACCCCGTCGCCTCGATCTTCGCCAGGTCGAGCACCGACCATCGGGGTCGGGGTGCAACGGGGCCGGATGCCGAGGCGAAGTACTCCTCGGTCGACACCCCCGTCACCTGGGTACCGTCGTGGCCGGTCTGTGCGTAGACCTCGGCGGCGATCTGCGCCCATGAGGCCGCGTCTCCCCCGCCGGTGAGGTTGTAGACCCCGGCGGGAGCCTCGACGTCGAGCAGGTGGCGGATGCCGCGGGCCAGGTCACCGGTGAAGGTGAGGCGTCCGATCTGGTCGTCGACGACCGACGGCGCGACGCCGCGCTCGGCGAGTGAGGCCATCGTGCGGACGAAGTTCTTACCCTCGCCGATCACCCACGAGGTGCGGACGATGTAGTGGCGGGGCACGGTGGCGACGATCGCGTCGGCGGCGGCTTTGGTCTGGCCGTAGACGCCGAGCGGCGCGACCGGCTCACCTTCGCCGTAGGGTGCGTCGTGGGTGCCGTCGAAGACGTAGTCGCTCGAGACGTGGACGAGCGTGATGCCGTTCTCGGTCGCGATGCGGGCGAGCTGCGCCACGGCGGTGACGTTGCCGGCCCAGGCGCCGGCACGGTCGGTCTCTGCGGCATCCACCGCCGTGTAGGCGGCGGCGTTGACGATGGTGCCGTAGTCGCGCCAGCGGCGTGCGCCGGTGAGGTCCGTGGTGAGGTCGAGGTTCTCGCGACCGGCGAACTCGACGTCGGCGGAGTCCGCGTACGCGTCGCGCAGCGCGCGGCCGAGCTGTCCGTTCGCGCCGACGACGAGCGTCTTCTTCGGCGGGATGGGCACGACATCGGCGAGGCGCGGGTGGGCGAGGTCCTTGGACGAGATCTCGACGTCGGCGAGCGGGATGGGCCACGCGATGGCGGCGGTCTCGTCCGCGAGGTTGAGGAACGAGTACGACGCGTCGGGCGACCAATGGTCGTTGACGAGGTAGGTGTAGGCGGTGTCGGGCTCGAGGGTCTGGTACGAGTTACCGACGCCGCGGGGCACGAAGATCGCCCGCGACGGGTCGAGCTCGGTGGTGAAGACGGTGCCGAAGCTGGGCCCCTCGCGCAGGTCGACCCAGGCCCCGAAGATGCGGCCGGTGGCGACGGAGACCCACTTGTCCCAGGGTTCGGCGTGGATGCCGCGGGTCGTCCCGACGGCGTCGTTGAACGAGATGTTGTTCTGCACGGGTCCGAAGTCGGCGAGCCCCGCAGCTGTCATCTTCTCGCGTTGCCAGTTCTCTTTGAACCAGCCGCGGCTGTCACCGTGGACGGGCAGATCCCAGACGACGAGTCCCGGGATGCCGGTGTCGGTGGGCGTGAGCGCCTTGCCGAACTCCGTCATGATCACTGGCCTTTGCTGGCGTAGAAGGCTTCGACGCCGTCCTTGGCTGGAGCCCACCAGCTCTCGTTCTCGCGGTACCAGTCGATGGTGGCGGCGAGTCCCGCCTCGAAGTCGCGGTAGGAGGGCGTCCAGCCGAGTTCGGTGCGGAGCTTGGTGGAGTCGATGGCGTACCGCAGGTCGTGGCCGGCGCGGTCGGTGACGTGGTCGTAGGCGTCGCGGGGTTCGCCCATGAGCTCGAGGATGAGTTCGACGACGGTCTTGTTGTCTTTCTCGCCGTCGGCGCCGATGAGGTAGGTCTCGCCCATCCGCCCCTTGTCGAGGATGGTGAGGACGGCCGAGGAGTGGTCGTCGGCGTGGATCCAGTCGCGCACGTTCTCGCCGGTGCCGTAGAGCTTGGGGCGGATGCCGCGGATCACGTTCGTGATCTGCCGGGGGATGAACTTTTCGACGTGCTGGTAGGGCCCGTAATTGTTGGAGCAGTTGCTGATCGTGGCGCGGACGCCGAACGAGCGGACCCAGGCGCGCACGAGCAGGTCGCTGCCGGCCTTGGTCGACGAGTACGGCGACGACGGGTTGTAAGGCGTGTCCTCGGTGAACCGGGCGGGATCGTCGAGCTCGAGGTCGCCGTACACCTCGTCGGTGGAGATGTGGTGCAGCCGGGTGTCGTGGCGGCGGGCGGCTTCGAGCAGCGTGTAGGTGCCGATGATGTTGGTGTCGAGGAAGGGCCGCGGGTCGTGCAGCGAGTTGTCGTTGTGCGACTCTGCCGCGTAGTGGACGACGGCATCCGCCTTCGCGAAGAGTCCGTCGACGAGTTCGGCGTCGGCGATGTCACCGACGACGAGGTCGACGCGGTTCTCGGGAAGGTCGGCGAGGGAAGCCTGGTTGCCCGCGTAGGTCATCTTGTCGAGCACGGTGACGGTGTGATCGGTGTGCGCGACGACGTGGTGGACGAAGTTCGAGCCGATGAAGCCGGCGCCGCCGGTGACGAGAAGGTGTGCCAAGGTCATTCGCCTCTGTTCAGGATGTCGAGCAGGTAGGTGCCGTAGCCGGATTTCACGAGCTTCTGCGCGCAGGTGCGCAGCTCGTCGTCGGAGAGGAAGCCCTGCCGCCATGCGACTTCTTCAGGAACGCCGATCTTGAGGCCGGTGCGGCGTTCGATGGTGCGGACGTATTCGCCGGCGTCGAGCATCTGGTCGAACGTGCCGGTGTCGAGCCATGCCGTGCCGCGCGGGAGCACCTCGACCTGCAGCTTGCCGGCGTCGAGGTAGGCACGGTTGATGTCGGTGATCTCGTACTCGCCGCGAGCCGAGGGCTCGAGGTTGCGCGCGATCTCGACGACGTCGTTGTCGTAGAAGTACAGACCGGGCACGGCGTAGTTGCTCTTCGGCTCGGCGGGCTTCTCTTCGAGCGAGACGGCGCGGCCACCCGCATCGAACTCGACGACACCGTAGGCACTCGGCTCGGCGACGTAGTAGGCGAAGACGGCGCCGCCGTCGATGTCGCTGTAGCGCTGCAGTTGCGATCCGAGGCCGGGACCGTAGAGGAGGTTGTCGCCGAGGACGAGGGCGACCTTGTCGTCGCCGATGTGCTCGGCGCCGATCGTGAACGCCTGTGCGAGTCCGTCGGGCGAGGGCTGCTGCGCGAAGGTCAGGTTGATGCCGAGGTGCGAGCCGTCGCCGAGCAGCCGCTCGAAGTGCACCGCGTCGTGCGGAGTCGTGATGATCAGGATGTCGCGGATGCCGGCGAGCATCAGCGTCGTCAGCGGGTAGTAGATCATCGGCTTGTCGTACACCGGGATCAGCTGCTTCGACGAGCCGAGCGTGATCGGGTGCAGTCGCGTACCCGAACCGCCCGCGAGGATGATGCCCTTCATGAGTCCCCCATCATGTGATTGCGTCACCCCGAAGGCAGCCCAGGGCGTTCGAAGCCTACTGGGTGGAAGCTACGGGCTCGTTACGCATCGAGGCGCCTGGTGCGGGAATGAACGAGCTCGGGAGAGGCCGTCAGCCCCTGACGACCTCCGCGAGACGCTCGGCAACCTTGTACGCCGTGTTCTCCGACGCAGCCTCGACCATGACGCGTACGAGCGGCTCAGTACCCGAGGGCCGCAGCAGCACCCGCCCCGCGTCGCCGAGCTCAGCCTCGGCGGCCGCGACAGCTTCGAGGACGTCTGGGTCGGTGGCGCGCGAACGTTCCACACCCTTCACGTTCAGGAGCACCTGCGGGAACACGGTCATGACCTTCGCGAGCTCTGACAGCGGCTTGCGCTGCCGAACGACTTCGGCGGCGAGGTGCAGGCCGGTGAGCAGGCCGTCGCCGGTGGTGGCGTATTCGCTCATGATGACGTGGCCGCTCTGCTCGCCTCCGAGCGAGAACTTGCCCTCGTTCATGCGCTCGAGCACATAGCGGTCGCCGACGGCGGTCGTTTCGAGGTGGATGCCGTGGGCTTGCATCGCGCGGTGGAGCCCGAGATTGCTCATCACGGTGGCGACCAGGGTGTCCTGGTGCAGCAGACCGCGCTCTTTCATCGAGACGGCGAGGATCGCCATGATCTGGTCGCCGTCGATGACGCGGCCGTCGGCGTCGACGGCGAGACAGCGGTCGGCGTCACCGTCGTGGGCGATGCCGAGGTCGGCGCCGGTGCGGAGCACTTCGGCGACGAGGACGTCGGTATGGGTCGACCCGACACCGTCGTTGATGTTGACGCCGTCAGGATCGGCGCCGATGACGGTGACCTTCGCTCCCGCGTCGCGGAACGTCTCGGGCGAGACGCCGGAGGCCGCACCGTGCGCGCAGTCGAGAACGACGTGCAGTCCACGGAGAGGCGTGTGCATCGACGCGAGCAGGTGAACGACGTAACGGTCTTCGGCGTCGGCGAATCGGCTGATGCGTCCGACGGCTCCCCCGGTGGGGAGCAGCTTCGGGCCGGCCATGGCCTCTTCGATGCGCTTTTCAACCTCGTCGGGAAGCTTGACGCCGCCGCGCGCGAAGATCTTGATGCCGTTGTCGGGCGCCGGGTTGTGCGAGGCCGAGATCATGACGCCGAAGTCGGCGTCGATGTCGCTCACGAGGAACGCCGCGGCCGGTGTCGGCAGCACGCCGGCATCGAGCACGTCGACGCCCGACGAGGCGAGCCCAGCGGCGACGGCGGCGCTGAGGAAGTGCCCTGATACGCGCGGATCGCGGGCGACGACGGCGGTCAGGCGCTTGCCTGTGGCCTTCCGCGCCTCGGCGATACGGCCCTGGCCCAGGACGACGGCAGTCGCCTGGGCCAGGGTCAGCGCGAGATCTGCGGTGAGCGGGCCGTTTGCGAGGCCGCGCACACCGTCTGTCCCGAACAGTGCCATCGAAGGATTAACGCTTCGAGTACTGGGGAGCCTTGCGCGCCTTCTTGAGACCAGCCTTCTTGCGCTCCTTGACGCGAGCGTCGCGCGACAGGAAGCCGGCCTTCTTGAGGGTCGGGCGGTTGTTCTCGGCGTCGATCTCGTTGAGCGCACGCGCGATGCCGAGGCGCAGGGCGCCGGCCTGGCCCGAGGGGCCACCACCCGAGATGCGGGCGATCACGTCGTAGCCACCGGCGAGGCCGAGGACCGTGAACGGGTCGTTGATGAGCTGCTGGTGCAGCTTGTTGGGGAAGTAGTCCTCGATCGTGCGGCCGTTCACCGTGATGGTGCCCGAGCCGGGAACCAGGCGCACGCGGGCGATGGCCTGCTTGCGACGGCCCACAGCGGCGCCGGGGACGGAGAGGACGGGGCGAGCCGGGGCGGCCTCAGCGGCAGCCGGCGTCTCGGTCGAGTAGTTCTCGGGAGTCTGGTCGAGGGAGTCAGCGATCTTCGCCATCAGATAATCCTTGTTCTTCTCTGCGGCGCTTACTGGGCGACCTGGTCGAAGGTGTACGTGGTGGGCTGCTGGGCCGCGTGCGGGTGCTCGGCACCGGCGTAGACCTTGAGCTTGGACAGCTGCTGGCGACCCAGGCTGTTCTTGGGGAGCATGCCGCGGACGGCCTTCTCGACGGCGCGCACCGGGTTCTTCTCGAGGAGCTCGGAGTAGGTCACCGACTTGAGGCCGCCCGGGTAGCCCGAGTGGCGGTAGGCCTTCTTCTGCTCGAGCTTCTGGCCGGTGAGGGCCACCTTGTCGGCGTTGATGATGATCACGAAGTCGCCGGTGTCGACGTGGTTCGCGAAGGTGGGCTTGTGCTTGCCGCGCAGGAGCGTGGCAGCGTGCGAGGCGAGGCGGCCGAGGACGACGTCGGATGCGTCGATGACCACCCACTCACGGGTGATCTCACCAGCCTTGGGGGTGTACGTGCGCGTCACAGTAGTGCTGCTTTCATAGATTCGAACGGAGAGGTTCGTGAATCCCACTCCGGGGTGGTTCGCTCGGGATGCCGGTCGAACACGCCAGTGGAGGGCTCACGTTCGCGGTGCGAGGCCAGCAGGGCGCAGGCACCAAGGAGAAAGCTTACACTACAGATCACCGCTGGGACGATTCGGAAACGTGGCGGACAGCCCCGGACACATTGGCGTCATCTTCAACTGCTAGGTTTCAGCAGCGCCGAACCGAAGCCGCGGGGTAACTACCTGGCACCCTGCACACTTTGCGAACTGACGGATCGAACGCATCAGATGACCCGAAGCCAGGACTTCCGTGCTTCACAGGCAGCTAGTAACCCGGGGGCTCGATGTTCACGATCATCACAGTTACATTCAACAATCGTCGTCAATTGGCGGAATTCTGGACCAAGGGCGTGCCGGCCCCTCATCGATGGATTGTTGTGGACAACGCGTCCGCCGACGATTCAGTTGAGGTGGCACGAAAATTGGGCGCCGAGGTCATCCAGCTGCCAAAGAATGTCGGCTTTGGCTCGGCCAACAATGTTGCGGCGAGGGTCGCGGCCACAGACCACCTCATCCTGGCCAACCCTGACGTTCGGATCGATTTCAGCACCCTAGAGCGACTGGAAGAAATCCTTGAGTCCCGTGATGTACTCCTAGCGCCACAACTCGTGTACCCAGATGGAAGCTTGCAGCCGAATGGCCGCGGACGGCCGTCACTCACGAATAAGGTCATGCACAGGCTTGCACCTGGGCGCGCGAGCCGATCGGGCTATCGCATCTATGCGGGGCCAGGCGAGGAACGCAACGTCGTTTGGTTGATGGGCGCGGCGATCGCGACGCGACGCGACACCTTCGCACAGTTGGGCGGATTCGATGAGAAGTTTTTCGTGTACTACGAGGACATCGACCTCTGCGTTCGCGGAGGGCACGCCGGCGTGCCAAGCATCGTGGATGGCGACTCACAATGGACGCACGGTTGGGCGCGGGAGTCCACTGGATTGAACTGGCGGGGATGGAAACTTGAGGTCGCGAGCGCGTTCCGCTTCTACCGAAAACACCCACGCTTTCTTGTCGGGAGGGCCTGAATGAACGAAGCACCCGTCAGCTTGATTATCACTGTGCTGAACGAGGAATCTTCGATCCAGGATTGGCTAGATTCTTTGCGCAGACAGACCGTGCGACCCGACGAACTCGTGGTGGTCGACGGCGGTTCCTCTGACGCCACGGTTGCACTCATCCGCGAGTCGGAGTCGAGCCTCCCGTTCGAAGTCAATCTGATCGAGGCTCACGGCGCGAACATCAGCGCAGGACGAAACCTTGCCATTCGAGCCGCGAAGCATGACTGGATCGCAGTCACCGACGCTGGGACGAACCTCCACGAGCGGTGGCTTGAACGCCTCCGCCAAGGACGAGCTGGCGGGGATATCGTGGCTGGCTTTTTCACGCCTGCGGGTCGCACCCCATTCGAGCGGATACTGTCTGCCGCAATCACTCCTTTGGCCAGCGAGATCTCGGAACGCACTTTTCTGCCATCCTCGCGGTCTGTCATGTTCAAACGAACGCTCTGGTCCGCTGCCGGCGGATACCCAGAGTGGTTGGACTACTCGGAGGACCTAGTGTTCGACCTGGCGATGCTGAACGCCGGCGGACGTCTTAATCTCATTGTCAACGCAACCGTCTCCTGGAGCGGGCGTAGTAGCATCCAGCAGTTCTTCAAACAGTATTATCGATACGCTCGGGGCGATGGAAAAGCGCAGCTATGGACCAAGCGCCACATTGCCAGGTACATAGCGTATTTGTTTGCCACGGTGGCGATCAGCATGGCAAGCCGAGGACGCGCTGTTGCGCTCCTCTTAGCACTTCCGTTAGGCGCAGCATATCTACGCCGCACCGTTTGTCGACTTCTTCGCCATGAGAATCTCAGCCCGGTCGAGCGAATTTGTGGGATCGTCATTGCACCATTGATCGTCAGCATCGGCGATATCGCCAAGATGGCGGGCTACCCGGCCGGCTTGCTATGGAGGAGTCGAGGCGCGGCGCGTGTTGATTGATACTGGCGTCGTCATCGTGCACCACAAGAACTTTCCGGCAGTACTAGACACGATCTCGGATTTTCTGACGGCAGGCGTACCCGAGCATCGCGTCATCGTGGTGGACAATTCCGAATCCGAAACCTTGAGGGCGTCTCTGGAGAGCGCACTTCCGACATCGGTCGAGCGCATCAATTGCAGGAATGCAGGCTACGGCGCCGCCGCCAACGTGGGCATTCAACAGCATCTGGAGAAGGCGGACCCGCCCGATTACATCATAGTTTCGTCACACGAGACGAGGTTTTCGCCGCAGATACTCGAACGACTGCGGCAGACGCTGCGCGAGGACAGTGGCGCGGGTGCCGTCGGGCCAGTCCTCACACTCGAAGGTCCCGGTAATCAGATTTGGTCGACGGGCGGTGTTTACTCGCGCTTCGCTCGGAGGCCCACCCATCGCCTAAACATGCCCGTCGGACTGGCCGACTGTGAGTGGTTGGACGGCGCGTTCGTTATGTATCGTGCCGAAGCGCTGCGAAATCACAGGTTCGATCCCGCGTTCTTCATGTACTACGAAGAGACCGATCTTCACGCCCGCATGCGATCTTCCGAATGGAGGATCTTGGTCGACCCCGGGTCATCCGTAACCCAGAGCACGAAGGGCGCGCCGCCCTACTTTGTGGGTCGCAGTGGGGGTCTCTTCGCGATCCGCCACACGGCGCCTCCGCGAGCCATTCTGGCGATCATTCGCGAAGGCCTGAGGTTCGCCATCAAAGCCCATGGGGACAGATCCAGAGTGCGAAATTTAGCCTCCTATCTCAAGGGAGTCCGGCATGCGATCCGGTACCGCTGACGCACGGTTGTCCCTTCGAACCGTGACGGCGTCTGGCTGGATCTTCGCCGCCGTCACTTTTTTCCCTGCCCTCACGTCGTCAGTCGCAAACAATCGCCTCATCCTCGTGTTCCTAGGCCTTGTGGTGTCTGTTGCAGCCGCAAGGAGGATCCTCGACCCTCAAGTGCTTGCCCTGAATCTCGTCTTGACGCTCTTCGCATTAGCCGCGACCATCGGAGTCAGCTATCTCGCGGCGGACGCCCTCGGAGACCCACTCCTCGCGACAAACATTCAGCGACTTCTTGTCGTCACGCCCGTCATGCTCTTCGCTGGCTTCGCCGTGTCGAAGACCCCCTCTCTTCTACGTAGCCTTGCGGTTCCATATGTCACCATTGCCGCCGTGAATAGCGGCCTCGCTATGGTCGAGGTTGCGGCCACCCGATCGCTATTCTCGCGGGATACCATGCTTGCCGCGATGTCTCGGGATGGGACCGTCCGCGCCGTTCTGGCCTCTGACCACTCCCTAGTCCTGGGCACCCTCATAGCGCTGGCAGTCCCGATGTGCGGAGCGATACGAAATCCGTTGGTGCGAACCTTGACGCTATGTGCTCTGCTTGCTGGGATCGGTGCGACTGGGAGTCGCGGGCCGTTCTTCCTGGCTATCTGCTTCGCGCTCGTCGCCCTTGTGCCGACGTTGAGACGCGCCATAGCGAAAAAAGCGCGTGTTCTTGTCGCGTTGGCAGCTGTCGGCTTAGTCGGGCTTGCATATATGTCGATCTTCGTGTGGTCGGCGGCGGTATCAGGAAACACCGGGGGGGATTACAGTGCGAATTATCGATGGGCCATCTATTCAACGGTCCCCGAATTCCTTTTGCACCGACCACTTGGATATGGCCTAGGTACATTCCCGGCAGGGCAGTGGCTGGTGCAAACGGAGGCATTCGGTGCGAAAGACATTCTGCAAACCTTGGACTCCGAACTCGTCTACTCCGCCTTCACCTTAGGGTGGGTGGGACTTCTACTTGTGTCAGTTGCCGCCATAGTCGCCGTCCGATCGATCGGTGTGCACCAACAGATAGGACTGACGGCCGCGCTCTGCTCCGCAGCTGGCTTCTCACTGGCCCTCCACGCATGGGACGGGCTGGGTGCCATCTGGGTCTTCCTAGTGGGGGCTTCCTTCGGTGTGGTTTGGAGCTCACGACAGAAGCATCCACAAACGAACCGACTTGCGCGCGCCCGCGGCCAG
Organism: Microbacterium oleivorans; assembly: GCF_001644225.1. Classification (GTDB taxonomy): domain Bacteria; phylum Actinomycetota; class Actinomycetes; order Actinomycetales; family Microbacteriaceae; genus Microbacterium; species Microbacterium gawkjiense. The sequence continues at coordinate 42,588 of NZ_LSTV01000004.1, forward strand.
TTGAAGGCGAGTTCAGCTTTTGAGAACTAATATGCGCGTGTATCGATCGCTACGATCGGCACATCTCGAGCGGCTAGGAGAATTTGAACCTGCGCTGACCCTTTACCTGCGCGAGAGCTACGATTTCGCCGAAGACCTGGTCGGGTTGAGCGAATCACGAATCCGCAGAGTCAATATCTTCGAAGTAGTCAGAGCTGTGCGCCGAGAACGACCGGCCGTTATCGAGACAAATGAGGCCCTTCAATTCAACGCCTGGCCCCTGCTCTTCGCTCTCAAACTTGCAGTGATCAGCATGCCGAAACAACATCGGCCCCTCATTGTCTTCTACGCGATCGAAAACTTGTCGCCTATTGCTTCACTAGCGGCCCGAACCGGGCTACCGAAGACCGCCTGTCGCCTGATTTTACGGGTTGGTCTGCACCTATTGCCGAAGGCGTCTCGGATCAGCTTCGGGACCACAGCCGCTCGCGACAATTATCTGTCTCACGCGAGACTCACACTCCGGAACGCCGAAATTGAGTTGCACCCCGCCCTGCCAGCGCCCGTAGGCTTCGCGACGGACAACCCCACGATAGATGCGATCTTCGTTGGCGCCTTCGAAGATCGGAAATCCCCAGTCGAGACGGCGGAGGCGTTCGCCGCGTTGTCTCAAGAGAATCCGGGCTTCCGTTTTTTGATGGTGGGGAAGGGAGCGGCTCAGGAGAGGATCACGGAATTGACATCCGCCCGCTCTCAGATCGAACTGAAGATCGATCCGCCTCGGCAGGGGGTCATCGAAGCAATCAGGTCAGCGCGCGTCCTGGTTCTCGCGTCGCGAGACACGGATAGGTGGCGCGAGCAGGTTGGTCTTCCGATCACCGAGGCGCTGAGCGAAGGTCTGACGATAGTCACCACACGTTCCACCGGCCTGTCCTCTTGGCTCGAGAACACGGGGCACGTCGTCGTCGATGATCCCGTTACCGTCGAAGCCCTGACTGCAGGCATCCGTCGCGCGATTTCTCGCCCGCTGGATCGAGCGTCGGTCCGAAGCTCCCTGCCCGAGAGCGATGCGCGAAAGGAAGCAGATCAGTGGCTGTTCTCTATCGCATATTGAGACGTGCATGGCCTCGACTACGTCGCGACCTTCTCCTGACATCCCTACCCGGAAGCCCCCTGTTTCCGCAGCCCCTCCGCCCGGCTTACCTGAACCTTCTCGGCTGCCGCATCCACCCCACCGCACGACTCTCGAATGGCGTGAAGGTGACGGATGTCCGAGTATCAATCGGGGCACGGACATTCATCAACACAGAAACATTTCTGGACGGTTCCGACTCCATTCGAATCGGCAGTGGGGTCGCGATCGGGATGAGATCGATGATCCTCACCAGCACCCACCATCAGGGTCCTTCTCATCAGCGTGCAGCAATCGCACGCACCAAGCCGGTGATCATCGGAGACGGAGTGTGGATAGGAGCAGGGAGCGTGATCCTTCCCGGTGTCCAGGTCGGCGCCGGCGCGGTGATCGCCGCGGGCAGCGTGGTCAATAGGGACTGCGAACCGGATGCAATGTACGCGGGAGTGCCTGCGCGGAAAGTTCGCTCCCTCTAATGAAGCGGTATGTCCGCGTTATCGGCACGAACCTCGGCTCGCAGATTCTGCTCGCCGTATTTCTCGCGTGCCTGCCTCTAGTAGTCGGGCCCAGTGGCGCCGATGCATTCACGCTCATGCTCCAGGTTGGCACGGTCTCACTGACTGGGGTGGCCATGGGCGTCGTCTACAACCTGGCCATCGGTCGCCCCTCGTTCAACCGATGGACTACATGTGCGGTGATTGCCGGAGGCGTGAGCGTCATGGCAGGGGGCGTCGCTGCGATCGCCTTACCTTCGTCCGACTCGCCATCAAGCTTTGTGCTGTTCGGATTCGGCGGCGCACTGTATGCCGCGGCAGGAGTCTATGCCGCCCGAGGCGCGTGCAACGGTTCACCCGCACTCATTCCGCTCGTATCCGTCTTTTCCGCCGCAGCCCTGTCGACTGGACTCTTGGTTGCACTCCCACTCCCGGCTCAGAAATTTCTCGTGATCTGGTTTTTCTGGACACTCGGAGGCGTCGGGGCGCTGACGACGGCAGTAAGGAGATCTCAAACAGTGTCAGGGATCAGCACCCGAGTCTCGCAACCCGAGGCGCGCAAGCTGGTCACTGAGCATGCGATCTTTCTGGGTGTCGCTTCAGTGACCAGCGCCGTCATGCCCATATTGGCCGCATCCGCTCTCCTGTCGCTGCCCGCCGGGACTTTAGCCCTGGCCTACTTCGTAGGGAGGTTCGTGGGCGCTGGCATCAATCTGTTCGTCAACTCCATCCTCTCGGTGAAGTACTCCTGGCATGAGAAGCCAACCGAGGCACCGCGCCTCATCCTGATTCTGCTCACAGTCGGTTTGCTGGGATCCGTCGCTGCTCTGATACTGCAATACGCTCGTTCTGATGCGGGCACCTGGGTGTACCTAATCCCTTGGGCATCGATGATCACAGCTTCCTCCTTACTCGTTCGTCAAGCGCACGCCCGCCTAAGTGTCCGGGCCCTAAGCATCAAGACCACGGCGGACTTGTGCGTAGCCACCACCGCGGTTCTCGCACTCCACGCGAACCCTTCCGTCATCGGATACTTCGCGACTTTCACACTCTCGGCCGCCGTGACCGCGGTGGCGTTGGCTGGACGGCAGCGGACCCTTCAAGGCGGCGCTGCCCTCATCGCCGTCACCTCCTTCCTTTTCCTAGTCGCACCCTGATGACGACGCCCTCGCCGGTCCCCCGCGTCATTTGCCCGACACACCCCTGTGGCAGACTGAGCCGAATTGATCGGACGCCCGACCGGGCGTGGGCACGAGAGGCACCATGGAGCTCAGCGACTACATCCGCGTCCTCCGCAAGAATTGGCTCGTCATCGTCGTGCTGACGCTCGTCGGACTGGGGGCGGCGGCGGCGTACTCGCTGACGCGCACCCCCGTATATGAGTCGTCGAGCAGCGTCGCCGTCTCGACGCAGACCGGCGGCACGGCATCCGACATCCAGCAGGGCGCCAACTTCGCGCAGACGCGCATCAACACGTACGTCGGACTGGTGAAGACCCCGATCGTGCTCAATCCGGTCATCGCCGAGCTCGACCTCGGCGTCACGGCCGAGTCCCTCGCCGAGAAGGTCACCGCCTCGTCGGCGCTCAACACCACCATCATCACGATCACGGTCTCCGACGCCGACGCCGTCGCCGCGGCGGACCTCGCGAACCAGATCGCCGCGAGCCTGTCGACCGTCGTGCCCGAGATCGAGCCGCAGATCGAAGAGGGCGGCAGCCCGATCCGCCTCACCCGCGTCAGCGACGCGCAGCCGGCCCTCGCCCCCGCCAGCCCGAACGTCCCGCTCAACCTCGCTCTCGGCGCCCTCGTAGGCCTCGCGCTCGGCATCGGTATCGCGGTGCTGCGCACCGTCCTCGACAACAAGGTGCGCACGCCGCGCGACGCCGAGCAGATCACCTCCTCCCCCTCGCTCGGCGCGATCGCCTACGACGCGAAGGCCAAGGAACGTCCGCTCATCGTCCACGCCGACCCGCTCAGCCCGCGGGCCGAGTCGTTCCGGGCGCTGCGCACCAACCTGCAGTTCCTCGACATGGGCGGTCGCGCGAGCTTCGTCATCACGAGCTCCGTCCCCAGCGAGGGCAAATCCACGACGACGATCAACCTCGCGATCGCCCTGGCGGATGCCGGCAAGAAGGTCGCCCTCCTCGACACCGATCTGCGCAAGCCCAAGGTCGCCGAGTACCTCGGCCTCGAGGGTGGCGTCGGCCTCACCGACGTACTCATCGGGCGCACTCGCATCGGCGACGTCATGCTCCCGTGGGGTGGCCGCAGCCTGTTCGTCCTGCCCGCCGGCAAGATCCCGCCCAACCCCAGCGAGCTGCTCGGCTCGAAGCAGATGGGCACCCTCCTCGACGTGCTCGAGCGCGACTTCGACGTCGTCCTCTGCGACGCTCCCCCGCTGCTGCCGGTGACGGATGCCGCCATCCTCGCCCGCAGCACCAGCGGTGCGATCCTCGTCGCCTCGGCCGGCAAGGTCACCCGCCACCAGCTCGAGGGTGCGGTTGTGGCGCTGCACACGGTGGGCGCGAAGGTCGCCGGCTTCGTGATGTCGATGGTTCCGACCCGCGGGCCGGACTCGTACTACAGCGGCTACGGGTACGGCTACGGCGGGTACGGCTACGTGCAAGAGCAGCCCAAGGCCGCGCGCGGCCGCAAGCGCAAGGCTCCCGTCGCCGTAGTGCCCGACACCGCCCCCACCTTTGGTGAGCTCGGGTTCGACACGCGGCGCGAAGCGCGCGACGCCGGCGACTCCGCCGTCCGCTGACCGTGGCTCGCCGGTCGCGGGCGCGGCGAGGTCTGCCCTCCGTCGTCGTCGCCGTCCTCGTCGTCGCCCTGACGGCGGGCGTCGGCGGCCTGGTCGTGCTCGCTCTGCAGCGCACGCAAGGAGTCGACCCCGAGCGGGTCGCTCGGCCCTCGACATCCCTTCCCGTCGACAGCCCGTCGCCGACGGCGAGCGCCGCTCCGGCGGTGACGGCACCCGCCGCGGCCGAGCGCTACCTCGCCGCCGGGGCCGACATCCTCTGGCGCGCGACCGCCGGCGCGTGCGGGGGCGAGGCGCCCGTCATCGAGCGATCGGATGACGACGGCACGACCTGGACCGACGAGACCCCGCGCTACCGCGACATCGCCCAGGTGCGCGCCCTGCGCTCCGTCGCCGACACCCAGGCGACCGCCGTCGCCGACGTCGGCGAGGACTGCGAGACCCAGGCCCTGCGCACCTTCACCGACGGCGCGTTCTGGTCGCCCTACGACGACGTGCTCGCGCGCTCCGACTACCTCGTCGGCGCCGACGTCGTCATCGACGGCGACCCCCTCGCCGCCCCCTGCCCCGCCCCGTGGGGACTGCGCTCCTCCGCCGGCACGGTCGCCTTCCTCTGCGACGGCACCGCGTACGCCGCCGCCGACGGCGAGACCACCGCGATCGGCGCCGACGTCGTCGCCCTCGACACCCTCGACGGCGAGATCATCGCAGCGACCCGCACCCCGGACTGCGACGGGCTGCTGCTCACGTCGCTGACCTCCGACACCGACCCGCTCGCCTGTGTGACAGCGGATGCCGCGGCCCCGGCAGCCCTCGCGCTCACCCCCGACACGGTGCTGCTCTGGACCGGCGACGACCTGACCACCGTCCCGCGCTGAGAACCCCGCGCTGCCGCTACGCTGCCCATGTGCAGGGCGTGAGGACAGAGGTGCCGTCGAGGTGGCGCCGCCGCACCGACCTCGCCGTCGCCGTCCTGTCGGCACCGTTCGCGAGCGGCGAGTACTTCACCCGCTGGTCGCTGCTCATGTCGTTCGTCATCGGCACCTTCCTCAGCGTGCCGAGCGTCGGAATCCCCTCCTTCGACGGCTACCTGCGCGGCGTCGCCGTCGCGGCGATCGGCTGGGTCCCACTCGCCCTCCTCGGCCTCGTCGCCGCCTACGCCGAACGCCGGTTCGCGAAGACCGCTGCCGAGCGCGTCGCCGTCGTCATCGCGACCTTGGTCGGCCTCTCGGCAATCCGCCCGTTCCTCAACGACGCCGTCAGCGCGGGCCTCTTCGGGCTGACCACCGGCGGCAACTGGACGACGCGGATCACCACGAACATCGTGACCGCCGGCATCCTCTTCACGGTCTGCGCCGTCGCCGTGACGTACCACCGGCAGCTGCGGGCCACGACCCGACGATTGCGCCAGGCGAGCGCCCTCATGCGCGTCGGCACGGCCGAGGCCGCCCACCTGCAGACGAAGGTACCCGGCATCCTCGCGCAGATGGCCGACGACCTCACGCGGCACCGCGACCGCCTGCTCGCCGGCACGGTCGACTACGACGCGGTGCGCGACTACTCCACCCGCGTGCGGTCGGCCAGCCACCGTCTCGACGAACTCACGCAGTGGCCGACCGACGACCAGCCCGACTTCGCCCCGACCGACGACGCCCGCGGTGTGCCGCTCCTCGCGCGACTCAGCGCAACGCCGCCCCTCACCGTCGGACTGACCTACGTCGCCGCGACCCTCCCCTTCGGCCTCGCCCACGGCGGGCCGTCCGTCGCCGCCGCAGCCCTGGCGGCGAGCGCGGCCCTCGACCTCGCCGCGGGCGCCGTCACCCGTCGCGCGCGCCGCCTGCCCGCGACACCCCGCGGTCTCGTTTTCCTCGCCGTGTGGGCCCTCGTGGGCGTGGGCATCATGTGGCTGACCTACACACTCCTGCCCGACGTCGGCGCGCTCGGGCTCGTCCCGCTGCTCGGCCTGCCGCTCGCCGCGAGCGTCATCGCAGTCTCGGTCGACTCCTACCGACGCGCCCGCGCCGAAGAGGCACGCGCCACCGCCGTTCTCCGCACCGCGGCCCGCACGCTTGCCACCGCCGTCGACACCGCGCGTGCACCCCTCCGCCGGGGAAGCGACCTGCTACACGGCCGCCTGCAGAGCCGGTGCGTCATCCTCGCCGCGCACGTCGACGAGAACCCCGCCGACGAGGCGACGCTCGTCGCCTTCCGCGCCCAGACCGACGAGATCCTCCACGACCTGCGCACAGGAGCCACCGCCGTCGACGAGAAGACCATCGAGGACCTCGTCGAGGCGTGGTCGGTGGTGATGGACATCCGCGTCGGCATCGCCGACGACGCGCGCGCCGCCCTCGACCGCCCGGGCATCGGCGAAGAGGCGACCCGCATGGTCAACGAGGCCCTCGTGAACGCCGTCAAGCACTCCGGCGCGCGCGACGCCGCCGTCGAGCTCACCCGCGCGGGCGACCGGCTGCGGGTGCGGGTCTCGAGCCCCGGCATCCTCTCCCCCCGCGCACTGACCCTCGCTGTCCCGGCGGGGCTCGGCACGCGCGAGGCGGGCACGGCGCTGCGGCAGGTCGGCGATCAGGTCGTCCTCGAGCGCGAGCTCGTGGTGCCCGCCGACTGACGCTTCAGCCGACAAGCAGGTTTTCGACCCGCTCCCGCAGCTGACGCGGAGTGAACGGTTTGACGACGTAGTCGTCGACCCCGGCGGCCTTCGCACGCGAGACGTCGTGCGGCGACGACCGGGCGGTGAGCATGAGGATGCGGGTGTCGGCGAAGGCCGGATCCGCCCGCAGCTCGGAGCACACCTCGATGCCCGTCTTGATCGGCATCATCCAATCCAGGATGACGACATCGGGATGCCGCGCATGCGCCGCATCGAGCCCGGCACCGCCGTCGTGGGCGACGGAGACCTCATGACCGACACGCGCGAGCACCTGCTGCAGCAACGACGCGACATCGACGTCGTCCTCCACCACCAGCACGTGTGCCACGCGCTCACCTCGCGTCATCGAGCCGACCCCGAACGTCGGCGATGCAGCAGACAATACACCGCCGTATCCACCGGAACACCGCCGACTGTACGGTGTACGCGTGACGAGGAGCGAGGGCGGGCAGGACGGGCTGCCGCGCGGCCGCACGCCGGACCTCGCACCGCCCCTCGCCCCGGGCCGCCGCATCCTCTGGTGGGCCCTCACGTCGACCGGCATCCTGCTGCTCGCCCTGGTCGGCGTCCGCCTGCAGGCGAACGGCCTGCCGATCGCCATCTGGTGGCCGGCCGCCGGCCTGTCGCTCGCCTTCGCACTGCGTGTCGCGCCCGAACGACGCTGGATCGTGCTGGCGCTGATCTTCGCCCTCACCGCCGCAGCCAATGCGATCGCCGGCCGCTCCTGGGAGCTGTGGCTGCTGTACGCCTTCTTCAACACCCTCGAGGTGCTGCTGGTCGCCGCGCTCCTCACCCGCCGCGGCACCGGGTTGCGGCTCGACACGCTGTCGCAGGCGACGAGATTCGTCGCAGCCGTGCTCGGGGGCGCCGCCGTCGCGAGCGTCGGGATCGCCGCGACCAACGTCCTGCTCCTGCGCGATGACTTCTTCCCCACCTCGATCGTCATCTTCGCCTCGCACAGCTCGGCCATGATCCTCATCGGGAGCCTCGCGATCCTCCCCGTCGGCCGCGAAGAGCGCGCGCGTCCCCTCGAACTCGTGGTGCACGCCGCGGCCGTCGGAGCCAGCGTCATCCTCGCCTTCGGCCCGCCTGGCCTCGCACACCTGTCGTTCCTGACCTTCGCGGCGATCGCGGGGGCGTGCCTGCGCTTCCCGGTCCGTGTCGCCACCTGGTCGGCGCTGCTCACCTCGATCGCGGTCCTCCTCCTCACCCTCACCGCCGGGGGCAGGAGCGGGCTCGGCACCGTCGAGTCGCGGGATGCCGCCGTGACGCTCGTCGTGTTCATGAGCGCGATCGGCGTCTTCACCGTGCTCGTCTCGATCGCCCGTTTCGAGGGGCGCACCAACGCCGCCCTCGCCGTCCGGGCCGCCGAGGACATCGCCGCCGCCGAGCGGGCGCGCGCGGCCGCGATGACGCAGCAGCTCGACCTCGAACGCCAGCGAGAGGACTTCGTCACCGCGGCGAGCCACGAACTGCGCACCCCCGTGACCAACGTGCTCGGCTACGCCGACCTGCTGACGGACTCCCCGCTGTCGGGCGACCAGCGCGGCTGGGTCGAGGCGATCCGGCGCGGGGCCGCGCGCCTCGCGGGCCTGCTCGACGGACTGATCCAGGCCGCCTCGGGCGGCGAGCCCACCCGCATCCCGGTCGACGACCTCATCCTCGAGGTGTGCGACGCCCACCGCCCCGAGGCCGTCGCCCGCGGCACCCACCTCCTGACGACGCCGAGCGGTCTGCACGTCTGGGCGGCCGAACCCGACGCACGGCGGGCGCTCTGGAGTCTCGTCTCGAACGCGGTCACCTTCGCCGAGGCCGGCACCGTCTGGGTCGAGGCCCGCCGTGACGGCGACGACATCGCGATCGTCGTCGCCGATGACGGACCGGGCATGTCGCCCGAGACCCTCGCGAGCGCCTTCGAGCGCTTCTTCCGCGGCCGTGAGGCCGAGGGGCGCACCGCCAGCGGCCTCGGCCTCGGGCTCGCCAACGCCCGCGATCTCGCCCGCCGCAACGACGGCGACGTCACGCTGGCCTCGACGCCCGGGCGGGGCGTGCGGGCGACATTGCGTCTTCCCGCGGCGCCCGCGGTGTAGATCGATGACACCCCCGACACACTCGCGTTACAGGTCACTGATACGGTGCCCCTTGAGAGAAGGTGAGAGCCCTCTCATCCTGGGGGGGAATGTGGCGAGCACGGCGATGACCAAGATGACAGACGAACAGAGCGAACGCGCGCCGGTGACGGCGACGGCCCCCTTCGCCGCACCGTGGCGCCGCATCTACGCGCGCCGCCTATGGATCAGCGACCTGCTCGTCCTCATCTGGGTCGTCTACGGCACCCAGATCGCCTGGTTCGGGCTCGGCGCCGCCGACCTCGCCATCAGTTCCGGACGGGTCGCCGGCGAGATCTCGTACTGGAGCTTCTCGACCGCCCTCATCCTCGTGTGGATGCTGACCCTCAGCCTCGCCGACACCCGCGACCACCGCGTGATCGGCGCCGGCTCCGCCGAGTACGCCAGGATCGCCCAGTCGAGTGTCACGCTATTCGGCGTCATCGCGATCATCGCGTTCCTCACGCAAACCGAGGTCGCCCGCGGATTCCTGCTCATCAGCCTGCCCCTCGGCATCCTCGTCCTCCTCTTCGAGCGCTGGCTCTGGCGGCAGTGGCTGATCGCCCAGCGGCGCACGGGGGCCTACTCCGCGCGCGTCCTGCTCGTGGGCTCGCGGCGATCCGTCGTCGAGACCGCAAACGAACTGCTCCGGAACAAATCCGCCGGGTACCACCTCGTCGGTGCGTGCGTGCCCACTGGCGCCATCGCCGAGACGATCGACGGCACAGACATCCCCATCATGGGATCGATCTCCGCTGTGACCTCGGCCCTGGCCGCGTGCAACGCCGACACCGTGATCGTGACGAGCACCGACGAGCTCCCCGTCGACAAGGTGAAAGAGATCTCGTGGCAGCTCGAGCCCGGTCGGCAGCACCTCGTTCTCGCACCGGGGATCGCCGACATCGCCGGACCGCGCATCCACACCCGACCGGTGGCGGGACTTCCCCTCATCCACGTCGAGACGCCCAGGTTCGGCAAGGGCCAGAAGATCGCCAAGCGCGCATTCGACATCTGCGCATCGCTCGCCCTCATCATCGCCCTGTCGCCGGTTCTCGCCGGTGTCGCACTGCTGGTCAGGATGTCCTCGCCGGGACCCATCCTCTACCGCCAGCAGCGCATCGGACGAGCGGGCGAACCGTTCCACATGCTGAAGTTCCGTTCGATGCGCGTCGGCGCGGATCAGGAGCTGAGGGCCCTCCTCGAGGCGCAAGGAACGAGCGAGAAGCCGCTGTTCAAGATCCACAACGACCCCCGGATCACCCCCATCGGGCGAATCCTGCGAAAGTACTCGCTCGACGAACTTCCGCAGCTCTTCAACGTGCTGGGAGGGTCGATGAGCATCGTGGGACCGCGTCCCCAGATCGCCGCAGAGGTCGCCCTCTACACGGATGCCGCGAAGCGTCGGTTGCTCGCTCGCCCCGGCATCACGGGCCTGTGGCAGGTCAGCGGCCGCTCCACCATGGAGTGGGATGACGCGGTCCGCCTCGACCTGTACTACGTGGAGAACTGGTCGCTCGTCAACGATCTGCTCATCCTGGTCAAGACGGTGCGCGCGGTCGTGCAGCCGGGCGCCTCGGCCCACTGACATCGCGCGCTCTGCGCGTGGCTACACTGGCGACGGAGCCAACTGATGCCGACAACCGAAAGCCGCTGGGCGGACAGTCAGCTCATCGGCACGCGTGTGAGATCCGTGTGGCAGTGGCAGCTCATCTTCACCTTCAGCGTCGTCGTGATCACGCTGGTCGTCGGCATCCTCGATGTGACGTTGCTGGCGAGCACCGGCTATCTCATCGGCGTCTTCGTCATCATCATCTGTTCGATCGCGACCCTGGTCACGCCGTGGGCGAGGGCGCCGCGTCACGCGGCTTTCGTCCTCCCCCTCGTCGACATCGTCGCCATCGGCTTCCTGACCCTCGAACAACCCAGCCTCGGGTACCTGTGGCTGTTCCCGATCGCGTGGGTCGCGACGTACTTCGGCACGGCCGAGATCGTGCTGTCCATCAGTGCCGTCGGGGTCATGAGCCTGGCCGACCCCTCGCGCTGGGGCTTCTCCCCCGAGGTCATCGTCGAGCTCCTGATCATCCTGCTCGCCCTCACGTTCCTCGCCATCACGATCGCCGTCGGCGCACGACGCACCCGGGCCTTCCGAATCCTCGCCCGAAACCAGGCCCAACGACTGACGGCGACCGTCGACCGGGTGCAGTCGGCCGAGCAGCGGGTCAACTCCCTCTTCGACTCGATCTCGGTCGCTCTGGCTCGTGTCACGCGCGGCGGCGAGATCGTCTCCGCCAACGCGGCGTACCGCGCGCTCTACTCCCTCGACACGCAGGATCTGCGGTTCCCGCTCGGCGGCGCCGTCGAATACTCCGACTACCGCGGCCGTGCGCTCAGTCCCAGCGAGACGGCCATCGCGCGCGCAGGCCGTGGTGAGGTGGTCGAGAACGAACGCCTCTGGCTCTTCGACCGCACCGGCACGTGGCGCGCCCTCGGGCTGTCCATCCGCGATGCGGCACCGAACTCGCTGGGCCAGCCCACGGCCGTGATCGAGCTGGCGGATCTCACCGCCGTCGCCGAGGCCCAGCGGGAACGACCGCACGTCACGCGCGTGGTGGCGCACGAGCTGCGCAACCCGCTGACCGTGATCCTCGGCCACGCCGATCTGCTGCTCGAAGGTTCGAACCTGACGCCCGGCCAGCGCGACCACCTCGACGTCATCGAGTCGGCGAGCGAGCGGATGCTCACCCTGATCCAGGGGCTGCTCGCCCAGTCGACGGATGCCGAGGACCACCGCGCCACGTTCGACGCCGCCCACCTGGTCGAGGCTTCCATCGCGGCATTCGAGCCGGCGGCATCCGCTTCGGCCCTCGCGATCGATCCGGTCGTCGCCGGCCCCCTCCCCGTCGACGGAGACGAGTTCCGCCTGCGGCAGGTCGTCGACAACATCATGAGCAACGCCATCAAGTACAGCGATCGCGGCACGCTGCGGGTCACCGCGGTGCTCGACGATGACGGGTGCGTGGTGATCTCGGTCGCCGACGAGGGCATCGGTATGACCCCCGAGGACGTCGAACGGGTGTTCACGCCGTACTTCCGAGCCCAGAACGCGCAGGAGGGGTCCGCCCAGGGCACGGGCCTCGGCATGGGCATCACCCGCGACATCGTCGAGGCCCACGGGGGTAGCATCGCGGTGGAGAGCGCTCTCGGACGCGGGACGACCGTCACGGTCCGTCTCCCCGCCGCAGGTCGTGACGAGGGGGGTGGGCAATGACGCACGTCGATGTGACGATCGTGCTGGTCGCCTTCTCGACAGCGTGCACGATCATGATGATCGGCCTCGGATTCCTGCCCTTTCCGGGACGAGCGGCCGCCATCTGGTCCTCCGGGTTCGCCGTCGCCATGCTGAGCTGCTATCTGCTCGTCGCCGCGGACCAGATCGATTCGAGTCTGGTGCGGGCCGCGGCGCACGGCCCGATCCTGTGCGCATCCGGCTTCATCTGGGTGGGCCTGCGCGCGCGCCGTGGACGCGAGCCGATCATGCTGATCCCCACGATCACCGTCTTCAGCGTATTGACCGTGGCGCTGGGCCTCACCGCGGAGACGGAGGTCTACGGCTTGGTCTTCCGCGTCGCCTTCGCTGTGGGGGCCGTCGTATCGGGACTGGCCGTGTCGGAACTCGTCCGCCTGCGCCGGCCGGAGCTGGAGATGTCTCTTCCGCTGCTCGTCGCGTCGGTCGGATTCGTCGGGCTCGCGCTTCTCGTGGGCATCGACGGCATCATCCGGTGGGTGAACAGACAGGGTGGGCAGACCGAGGCGGACATGTCCGGGCTCTACGCGCTCAACGAGCTCGTCGCCCTGCTGTATCTCGTGTGCGCGCTGGTCACGCTTCTCTATCTCGTGCGTCGCGGCTCGCAGAGCGCGGACCCGCAGCGGACACCGGACTTCTCGACGATCGCGCGCGACCGCCTCGCCCGCGCGAGAGCCGCCGACGACCGCTGGTGGTCTCTTCTCGACATCCGCCTCGACGACCCGGGTGAGCTGCTCGAGGCATCGAGCGGCCGGGCCTTCCAGCGCGTGACCACTCGCTTCGCGAACGACATCCGCGACGTGATGCCGCCCGAGGCCGACCTGCACGCCGTGTCACGAACTCAGGTCCTCGTCCTGCTGCCGCGTCCCGACACCGCCGTGAGGGGACTCATGTCGCAGCTCCTCGAGCGGATCGGCACGTTCACGGACCAGCAGGCCGTGCCCGTCCGGCTGTCGGCGAGCATCGGCGTGGCTGCCGCGCCCCTCGCGGACTGGGACCTCGACCGCCTGCGCGCGGCGGCAAGCGACGCCGCCGCGCACGCACAGGTCTCGGGCGGCGACCGCTGGGAACGCGCGGTCTTCGCCCCCTGATCCGGCGCGGTCGGCCGACCCCCGTAGGATCATGCCGATGCCCGAGACCTTCCTGCCCCCTGCCGCCCGCACCGCGGGGCGCGTCGTCGTGTGGGTCCTCGGGCTCGCACTTCTGTTCGTCCTCTTCGCCCTGGGGTGGATCGCGGTGCGCGGGTACCTCGCCTACGACCACCTCTCGAGCGCGCAGAAGCGGGCGCCCGAGATCGCGTCGGACCTCGGCGACCTGAGCGCCGCGGGTGAGGCGATCGACGAGATGTCCCGTCACACCGCCCAGGCGCGCGAGCTCACCTCCGACCCCATCTGGCAGGGCGCCGAAGGCGTGCCATGGATGGGTCCCCAGCTCGCGGCAGTCGCCGACGTCGCCGCCTCGGTCGATGACGTCGTCACGGGAACCGCCCGCCCGATTGCCGCAGTGGCCACCGGCTTCGGCGTCGAGGCGTTCGTCCCGGTCGACGGCCGGATCGACACATCGGTCTTCGCCGCACTCGCGCAGCCCGCCACCGACGGCGCCGCCGTCGCGGCATCCGCCCGCGACCAGGTCACCGCCATCGATCGCGCACCGCTCGTCGCACCCATCGCGGACGCGCTGGACGACGTCGGCGGGCTGCTGTCGCAGGTCGCGTCAGGCACCGACGCGCTTGCGCGGGCGAGCCGATTGCTCCCGTCCATGCTCGGCGCAGATGGATCGCGCGACCACATGATCATCGTGCAGAACAACGCCGAATGGCGAACGCTCGGCGGGATCGTCGGCGCCGCGACGTTCATCCGCGCAGACGACGGGCGATTGTCCATCGACGGGCAGCTCAGCTCGGGTGATTTCGCACCGTACCCGGAGTCCGTTCTCGACCTGGGCGAGTACGCGACGATCTACCAGGCCAAGCCCGGAAGATTCCTGCAGAACGTCACGCAGGTTCCCGACTTCCGGCTGACGGCAGAGCTCGCGCGCGAGTTCGCGGCGCGCAACGATCGCCCCGTCGACAGCGTCGTCTCGATCGACCCGGTCGCCTTGTCGTATCTCCTCGAAGCGACCGGTCCGGTCACCCTCCCCACCGGGATCGAACTAACGAGTGCCAACGCGGTGGACTACCTGCTCAACGATGTGTACCTGGCGTATCGGGACCCGAAGGCGCAGGATGCGGTCTTCGCTGTCGCGGCGAGCGCGGTCTTCGCGGCACTGACCGACGGCGACCTCGATCCCGTGGCCCTCATCGCCGCGCTGGGTCGGGCCGGCGAAGAGCACCGACTGTACCTCTGGAGCGCGGACGAAGCGGATCAGGACATCCTCGACGAGACCACTCTGGCCGGTGCCCTCGTCGCCAGCGACGTCGACACCGCGCGCCTCGGGGTCTATCTCAACGACGGCACCGGCTCGAAGATGGACTACTACGTGACCCCGGCCGTCCAGCTCGCCTGGTCGGGCTGCGGCACCGGTCGCACATCCCGGACGCTCTCGCTCAGCATCACTCTCACCAGCAACGCCCCCGCGGATGCCGCCACGTCCCTGCCCGACTACATCACCGGGGCGGAGAGATACGGCGTTCCGGCGGGAACTGCCCGAACCGTCGGCGAGGTCTACCTGCCCGAGGGCTTCGAGGTCGCCTCCTCCGAGATCACGACGGAGCGCGGGTTCGGCGGCGGCATGGTCGGCGGCCGTCAGGTGCTGTCGTACTCGGTCGACCTGAAACCCGGCGACACGCAGACGGTGACGATCGAGGTCACCGCCGACACCGACATCCGTGACGCCGAGGCATGGGTCACCCCCACCGCCGACGCCGATCTCCCGCCGGTCGTGCGCGCGTCGTGCGACCCCGCCGACGGTGCGGTCCTCGGCTGATCCGGCCGGCACCCCGAATCGTCACGCAACGGAAACCCCAGGTCGGGCGGCCTCGGTTACACTCAGGTGAGTACCCGGCCTGAAAGCAGCATCCATGCGCCGTCTCCCCCGCGCCCTCCTCACGACCACCGTCCTCGCGACACTGGCCGTCGGCGCGCCCGTCGCCGCTCACGCCTCGACGATCTACCCGCCGGTCGACGCCTGCCAGTCGGATGCCGCCGGTGCCGGCCCGGGCGACACGGTCAGCTTCTCGTGCGACGACACCACGTTCGGCCCGAACGAGACCGTCACGGTCACCGTCACGGGAGAGAACGGCGCCGGCGCGACCTTCGCGATGGTGCGCATGGCCGTCTCGACGGCGAGCGCCGTCTACGAGTCCGACGCGAGCGGGGCGCTGCCCACCGTCCGCATCACCCTGCCCTCCGACGCCCGCGGGGTGTACAACATCGCCGCCGTCTCGGCGACCTCGGCAGGCGGCACCGCCAGCGCCGTGATCGACACCAGCCAGAGCACCGACCCGCTCGTGCGGGCGGGCTTCGACGGCAGCCAGCTCACGGGGCTGTGGATCGGCGCCGGCGCCCTCGTCGCCGCCGGTGCCGTCATCCTCGTCGCCGCGGGCCTGCGTCGCCGACGCGACCGGATCGACGACTGACGTCAGGCGACGTCGGGCTTCGCCCGCGCGATGGGCTCAGCCGTCACCAGGATCGGCAGGTGGTCGCTCGCCCCCTGCGGCAGCGTCCGCACCTGCTGGATCTCGAACCCGCTCGAGGTCGCGAAGTCGTAGTAGCCCTTGAAGAACTTGTACCGCGTGTACGTGCGCGCGTCGCTCAGGCTCAGCTCGTACCCGCTCTCGCGGATCACCTGCCCCAGGTTCTCCTTGAACACCGGGTAGTTGAAGTCGCCGACCATGAGGATCGGCGCCCCCTTGCCGAGGCTCGACAGCTCGCGCAGCGCCGCCCGGATCTGGTGACGACGCAGCGAGTTCAGCGCGGTGAGCGGCGCCGCATGGAAGGACGCGACGATGAAGTCGGTGCCGTGATCGATGTCATGCAGGTGAAGCCCCAGCATCCGCTCGTCGGCGGGCTTCAGCACGATGTCGTGCAACGACTTCTTCAGCGAGAAGGTGCGGCTCGCACCGGCGCGGAACCCGTTCTCGCGGTAGTAGATCGCCAGGCCCAATCGGTTCGAGCGGGTCGCATCGGCGAGGACGAGGCCGCCGATGCGCTCGGGCATGTCGGTCGTGTCCACCTCCTGCAGACACAGCACGTCGACGTCGTAGCGGCTCACCAGTTCGGTGAGTTCGCCCGCCGCGGCGTGCTTGCGCAGGTTGTACGAGACGACAGTGATCATCGGAGTATCAGCCTATGACTAGAGTTCAAGAGTGGCTCCCAGGAAGAAGCTGCGGATGCCGCCGGCCCGCGTACTCGTCCCCCTGGGCATCGTGCTGGGACTCGTCGTGGTCCTCGTGCTCGTGGGCGTCATCGGAGGCGCCGTGACCCGCGGATTCCATGCGCTCACGGCGCGCGCCCCCGAGATGGGGACGACGGTCATCGCGCCGACCCAGGCGAAGGCCGCCACAGCCGCGCGCGAGCTCTCCGGTGAGCAGAAGGATGCCGCCGACTACCTCGCCGCGCAGCCGACCGCCTACTGGCTGACCCCCGAGCAGGACCCCATCGGCACCGCCGGCGGGACCGTGCTCGACCTCATCTCCCAGGCGCGCGACCAGGGTCGCTCCGTCGCACTGGTGGTCTACGGGCTGCCCGGGCGCGACTGCGGCAACCACTCCGCCGGCGGCCTGTCAGAGCAGGACTACCCGGTCTGGCTGCGCGAGATCGGCTCGGCCCTCGAAACCGCGCCCGACGTGCAGAAGATCGTCGCGCTCGAGCCCGACAGCATCGCCCTGTCGGAGGAGTGCGGCAACATCGCCGATCGCGCCCGCCAGCTCAGCACGGCGGTCGACCTGATCACGTCGCCGAACACCTGGATCTACATCGACGGCGGGCACAGCAACTGGCTGCCGCCGCAAAAGATGGCCGACCTCATCCGGCAGACCGGTGTCATCGACCGGGTGCGCGGCTTCGTGACGAACGTCTCGAACTACCAGTCCCCCGCCGACGAGTTCACCTACGCGGCATCCCTGTCGTCGCTCCTCGACGGTGCGCACGCCATCGTCGACACCTCCCGCAGCGGCGCGGCCACCTCGGGCGGCGAATGGTGCAACCCCCCGGGTCAGCTCGTCGGCGAGCCGGGCGGCACCTTCCACGACACCGTCGTCGACACGAACCTCTGGATCAAACCGCCGGGCGAGAGCGACGGCGAGTGCAACGGCGGACCGGCGGCCGGTGTCTACTGGCCCGAAGCCGGCGTCGAGCTGACGCGGGACGTCCGGTGAGCGCGGCTGCGACCGCGCGAGGCGGTGCCTGCCGCCTGTGTAGCATGAGGACCGACTTTCACACCGGAATCGGGGGCTACATCGATGAGTGATTCGATGTCGATGCATAAGACGGCGGTCATCGTCGAGGACGATCCCGACATCCGTCATCTCATCGTCGAGGTCCTCGAGGCCGCCGGCTTCTCGACCGTCTCGGTCGGCAACGGCATCGACGGCGTCCGCGCCGTACTCTCGTACCAGCCGCTCATCACGACCCTCGACGTGAACATGCCCGGCATCGACGGGTTCGAGGCGGCGCGCCGCATCCGTGCGCAGAGCGACACCTACATCATCATGATCACCGGCCTCGAAGAAGAGGCGGACGTCGTCCTCGGCCTCGGTGCCGGCGCCGACGAGTACGTCGTGAAGCCGTTCCGCCCGCGCGAACTGCGTGCGCGCGTCGAGTCGCTGCTGCGCCGCCCGCGCGCCACCGGCACGGCCGTCGCCGCCGCGCCGCGGCAGGAAGCGACCGGTCCGTCGTTCCCGGGCGCGCGACCCGCCGTCCCGCAGCACGACGCCGTGCCCACCTCCCCCGTCTTCGACGAGCGCATCATGACGCCCGTCTACAGCGACCAGCCGCCGCAGGGCGGTGCGGTGGTCCTGCCGCCGCAGGGCGCTCCGCACCAGGGTGCGCCGCAGCAGGGCGCACCCCACCCGGGCATGCCGCATCTCGGCGGCCAGCCGCCGGTCGCGCATCCCGGCAACGCGGTGGCCCCGGCATCCGCTGTCCCGCCCGTGGGCGGACCCGGTTGGACTGTGCACCGCGACCTCGCCGTGCACGCCGAGCACCGGGTCGTCCTCGTCGCGGGGCGCGAGCTGACGCTCACCCGCACGGAGTTCGACCTGCTGTCGACCCTCATGGAATCCAAGCGTCGTGTGCGCAGCAAGGCCGACCTGACGCTCGTGCTGCGCGGCGAGTCGTACGTGACGAGCTACTTCGTCGGCGAGGCCGACAAGCGCGCGATCGAGGCGCATATGACGAACCTGCGCCGCAAGCTCGGCGACAACCCGAACAACCCCCGGTACATCGAGACCGTCCGGGGTGTCGGCTACCGCCTCACCTCCGAAACCGTCGCCGGCGCCTGACCCTCGCCCCGCCCCCGCGCGTGCGCGTGCGTCGCTCGTGCACCCGGCCACACGGAAGAAGCCCCCGGAGATGAACTCCGGGGGCTTCGTTCGGGACGGGCGAGGTCAGACCTTGTAGCCCTGGTGGCGCTGGAACAGCTTGATGGCCATCGTGAGGGTCTGCAGGACCGTGACGACACCGACGATCGGCCAGCCGACCCACAGGATCGCGGACTGGGTGATCGGGTCGAGCAGGTTCCAGATGACGGCGATCGCGACGGCGACGATGGCGAGGATGATGAAGGGCGTCCAGTGTCCGAAGCTCACGCCGCCCTTCTCGGCCCGCGCCTGCAGGGCCCAGTTGTCGACCTTCTTCTTGGAGAGGAAGCGGGTCCACGACCGGATGAAGTGACTGATGCGGATCCACATGAAGATCTCGGCGGGGAACAGCAGCACGGCGAAGGCGATGTCGCGCGAGTTGCACTTCTCCATGGCGCGGGCCATGCGCAGGTTCAGTCCGGCGGCCACGAGCGGCGGGATCAACCACCACGGCGAGAACACGAACGCGTTGATCGACAGCGAGGCGATCAGCAGTGTGATGAACGCGACACGGACGAAGAAGTTCGTGAGCATCGAGAATTGCTCGAACCAGCGCAGACGAAGGTTGGGGTGGAACGGCTGCCCCTTCGTGTCTCCTCGCTGACCGGGCCACATCAGCTCGATGGCGCCGTAGGTCCACTTCACCTGCTGCGCGTCGTACCCCTTGAGGGTCGTCATGCCACCGACATCCGCCCGGGCGAACGGGCTGATCTTCGTCAGGTACCCGGCCGACTTGATCTGCAGGGAGAGCAGCGAGTCCTCGACCTCGGAGTCCTTGACCCACGGCGAGTTCTGGTGGTTCTCCTTCATGATGTCGCGGAGCGCGGTCGTCGAGAAGATCGAGAACTGCCCGCCGAGCACCGCCATGTTGCGGCCGCGCAGCAGGTTCTGCATGTTGAAGGCCGCGAACTGGGTGCGCTGACCGGCGATCAGCCACTTGGCGATGAAGCCCTTGATGGGGCGGTCGTCGATCGTGTAGATCGCCGAGATGCCGCCGATGCGCGAGTCCGACACGGCCTCGTTCTCGAGGTACTCGACCGCGCGGCGGTCGGCGGTCGTGTCGCCGTCCACGCCGAGCAGGTAGTCGTACCCCTCGACGAGGGCGTAGCCGTAGTTGAGCGCGCCGACCTTCTTGTCGGGGTTCTTGCCGATGTCGTGGACGAACACCTCGGTGAACTGCAGTCCGAGCTCGGTCTCGACCTCGTGCGGTCCCGAGAACTCCGACGCGATCTTCACCGTGTCATCCGAGGTGTTGTTGACGACCACGTGGATGACGTCGGGCACGCGGCTCTGCTCGAGGAGCGACCGGATGACGTCGGCGATCGACTCCGCCTCGTTGTAGGCCGGGATGATGCATCCGATCGTCGACCGGTGCACCGAGTGGTTCTCGAGCACCGAGGCGAAGTCATCGGCGAACTCGTCCACCGGGACGATCTCGCCGGGACCGCCGGGCGACGCGGCATAACCGGCCGTTTCGGGGGCCGCCTGCCAGGAACCCTGCGGGGCGACGCCCTGCCATTGCGGAGCGGGCTGCTGCCACTGCGGCTGCGCCGACTGCGCCTGCTGCCACTGCGGCTGCTGCTGCGCCTGCTGCCATTGCGGCTGCTGCTGCGCCTGAGCCTGCCACGCGGGCTGCTGGCCCCACTGCGGCTCCTGGCCCGGCCAGGCGCCGGCCGCCGGCTGCGCGCCCACCGGGGGCTGCGCGGGCTGCCAGCCCTGCGGGCCGGGGATGTACGGACTCGTCACGTCGGTTCCTCGAACTGGATTCACGGAGTGGTGGGACCGCCGGACCCGGGGGTGGTGGTCCACCCGTCGGTGCCGGTGGTTCCCTGGGAGTCGTCGTTCGACGTGCCGTCGGTTGCGCCCCCCGTGGACCCGTCGGTCTCTGTCTCACGAGGATAGATCGCAATCGGGATGACGGGGTAGACCGTCTGCTGCACGAACGATTTGTCGTCGTCGGCCGTCCCCTCGACCCAGACGTCGAGCGCGAACTGCAGCGTGATCCCGTAGGTGTCCGGCGGCAGCTGGTTGATCGTCGTCTCGGGGACGAGCAGACCGCCCTGGTAGCTGTTGATCAGCAGGCCCTTGCTCGAGCGGATCGTGTCGGTGGGCACGAGCGTGCGGGGGTCGGCGCTGAACTGGAACGGCGAGCTCACCTGGTTCGAGGACTGCGCCGTCTGCGACGAGATCGACACGTTCGAGAGGAACACGCGACGCTTCTGCTTGAGCACCGCCTTCTCGTCGACGCGGGTGTCCTTGACGTTGACCGCGAAGCCGAAGGTCTTCGCGTTGTCGGGGTACCACTCGCGGGTGCGCTTGGAGTCGACGGCCCAGAAGTCGAGGATGATGTCGAGACCGTCGGCGATCTCGTACGTCATCTGCACCGAGCCGTCGTAGGTGAACTGCGAGTCGAACGGCATCTCCACCGTCCCGGTCGCGGGCGTCGCGTTCGGAGCGGGGGTGGCGGCGACGTTCTCGCTCGTCCCCGAGATGGAGTTGAAGGCTTCGACGACCTGAGCGCACCCCGAGAGCGACAGCGCAGCCGCGGCGGCCAGGGCGACGACGCCGAGCCGGCGACGGGCGGTGGGACGGATGGACATGCGCGAACCTCGTTCGGTGTGAAGGATGGAGGGCACCGGCGGCGGGGTTCGGGTCGCCGCCGCCAGTGCCACGTCTTCACCGTAGGGTCGGAAACCCTCGCTCACCGGTGACTTCGCGAAGCCTCGCGCTGGTCTTTACCGGACCTTGAGGTTCTTGAGGTTCAGCCGGATGCCGCCTGCTGCGCGATGGCGACGGTCACCGTGTCGGTCGCGGTCTGCTTCGCGTACTCGTCGGCCTTGGGCTTGGTCTGCACGAGGAAGTCGTAGGTGAACTGCAGAGTCACGTACGTCGCGCCCTCGGGAACCTGCCCGACGTTGAAGGTCTGCGAGTAGCTGTAGGGCTTCAGGACGAGGTAGCCGTTCTTCACGCTCGCCTCGTCGATCTGCGGGTCGAGCGCGGGGAAGGTCTCTTCGGCGTTGGCCGGCACGGCGAGCATGGTCGCCTTCTGCAGGTACACCTTCTGCCCGTCGTTGGGCGTGATGGTCGTCACGAGCGACAGGCTGACGGGCTTGACGGCGTTCGCCGTCCACCGGTCCATCCGCAGGTCGGACCAGTAGTTGACGGCGACGCTCACGGCGCCCGCCTTCAGGTCCCGCTGCGTGGACCCGCTCGAGAGGTCGTTCTCGACGGGCGGCGCGACCACGACCGGCGGACTCGACACTGCGGCGGAGGCCGTCGGGGTCGGGCTCTGCAGGGCCCACGGGGACGGGCCGCATCCCGACAGCAGGGCAGCGCCGCCGACGATCGCCGCAGCGGCGGCCAGACGCATGGTTCTCATCCGCATCATGACCCCTCCCTGCGGTGCCGTCAGTCTACAAGTGCGGATGCCGCGGCCCGCCCGACGCGCATGTGTCGGAGTGCGACAGTGTTTACCTGTTCGAAACCCGCGTTAGTTGCCATTCCTGAGCAATTCCTGAATACTGGCAGAGTCCAACCAACGGGGGGCGGTCGGTTGGATCTTCTTTTGCCGCTGCGCCCCGAACTCACGACGACCGAAAGAAGCACCATGAAGCACAAGATCAGCAAGGCTGCGGCGGCTCTCGCCGTCGCCATCGCGGCGGTCTTCGCGGCTCCGGCCGTCGCGAGCGCCTACACTCCGACCCCCGCCGGCCCCGAGACCATCACGGTCACCCCCGGCGGCACGGCTCCCGTTCAGTTCACCGGCTTCGAGCCGGGCGAGCAGGTCACCTTCACCCTGACGGGTGAGGGCATCGGCGCCGACAACCTCGCCTTCGTGTCCTTTGCTGTGACCTCCACGTCTGTCACGAAGGACGCGAGCGAAGACGGCGCGGCCACGGCCACCGTCACCCTCCCCGACAACGCGACCGGTACCTACACCCTGGCCGCAGTTGGCGCTGAGAGCGGCGCCGCCGAGACCGTGACGATCGCGCTCGCGGCTGCATCCGGCGGCTCGGACAGCGACGGCGGCAGCGCCGGCGGACCCGCCCTCGGTGACACCGGTTTCGACGGTGACGCGCTCCTCGGCCTCTGGGTCGGCGGCGGCATCCTCGTCCTCGCCGGTGCGAGCATCGCGGTCGCGACCTCGGTCCGCCGCACGCGTCGGGCATAAGGCACTCGCGAACCATCGCAAATGGGAGAACCCCCGGGCCACGGTCCGGGGGTTCTCCCGTTTCTCGCGTCATCGGGGCTCAGTCGTCGACGGCGCCCAGTTCCCGTCGGGCCCGGGTCTGCTCCGCGCGCGCGGCCAGCAGATCATCCGCTGGGTAGCCGACTTCGGTGAGCGTCAGCCCGCGGGCGGCGAGCACCTTCACCTCGTTCGTGCGGACCAGCTCGTCGCGGATCTCGGCGACACGGTCCACTCCGATGCGCCCCTCCCCGACCGCGACGCAGGCGCCCACGAGCGCGCGCACCATGCTGTGGCAGAACGCATCCGCCTTCACCGAGGCGACGAGGACGCCGGACTCCTCACGGCGCCAGCCGTACTCGAGCAGCGTCCGGATCGTGGTCGCCTCCTCGCGCGGTTTGCAGTAGGCGGCGAAGTCGTGCAGTCCGCGCAGGCTGCGGGCGGCGGCATCCATCGACGCCACATCGAGATGCGCCGCGACCCAGGTCGTGCGTCCGCGCTCGAGCGGGTCGTAGCCGGTCGTCCGGTCCGCGACGCGGTAGGCGTACCGCCGCCACACGGCGGAGAAACGCGCGTCGAAGCCCTCGGGCGCCACGCTCACGCGGTGCACGGCCACATCCGGGTACGGACCGAGCACACCGTTGATGCGCGCCGCGAGCGCCTCGGGCTCCGGTCGCCGTCCCGACAGCAGCCGGCGCTCCTGCCCGTCGGTCAGGTCGAGGTGAGCCACCTGCGCCGAAGCGTGCACCCCGGCATCCGTCCGACCCGCGACCACGAGCCGCGGGTCTCCGCCGAGGATGCGGGCGATCGCCGCCTCGAGCGTCCCCTGCACGGTCCGCAGGCCCGGCTGCCGCGCCCAGCCTCGGAAGTCGGTGCCGTCGTAGGCGAGATCGATCCGCAGGCGCACGGTGTCAGCCTATCCGCGCCGGTCAGACTGCCGCGTCGACCTCCGCGCGCGTGGGCGGGTTGGCGCCGGGCCGCGACACGGTGATCCCTGCCGTCACGACGGCGCGGCGGAGCGCGCGCGGCAAAGCGTCAGCGTCGCCCGCGAGCAGTCCGGGGTCGTCGACGAGGCTCGTGATGAGGCTCGCCATGAACGCGTCGCCCGCGCCGATCGTGTCGGCGACGTCGACGACGAGCGGCGCGACCTCGACGAGACCCGACGGCCCGAGCGCGAGGGCGCCCTCGCCGCCGCGCGTCATCACGACGATCTGCGACCCCCGGGCGGCGATGGTCTCGAGCACGCGCGCGGCGGGCACACCCGGGTAGAGCGCCTCGGCATCCTCATCGCTCAGCTTCACCAGCGTCGCCGCCGCGAATGCCCGCTCGGCGACCGGCCGCGGGTCGGGTCCGACGAGCGCCGGCCGCACGTTCGGGTCGACCGTCACGACACGGCCCGCCTGCCGGGCGCGTTCGAGGGTCGCGAGCGCGACCTCTCCCCCGGGCTGCAGGAACAGCGCGATCGATCCGGAGTGGACGACGGATGCCGCCGCTGCCGCGTCCGCCGCCGCGTCGGCCTCGAGCGCCCACACGATGTCGAAGTCGTACTCGGCCGAGCCGTCGGCGCGCAGCCGGGCACGGGCGGTGGAGGTCGCGGCATCCGTCCAGGACGCCTCGTGGACGACCGCACCCGACGCGGTCACCTGATCGGCGATCCGCCGGCCGCGGTCGTCGCGGCCGAGGCGCGTCAGCAGGGTCGCCGGCACGTCCTGCCGCGCGATGCCGACGGCCACGTTCGCGGGACTGCCGCCGACGAACTCGGCGTCACCGCCGTCCCGCTCCACGATGTCGATGAGCGCTTCGCCGAGGACGAGGACGGCGTGCCGAGAGGTCATGCCCTCACTTTCGCACGTCGCCCGCGGGCGCGCACGTCGATGTCAGCGGACGACGGCGGTGATGGTCGGCAGGTGCGAGAGGAGCTCCTGACTGATCGACCCGAGCAGGAAGCGGGCGAGCGCACCCCGGCCGTGGGTGCCGACGACGACCATGCGGGCGTCGGCGGCGATCCCGGCCAGCACCTGCGACGGATGACCGCGCTCGACGCGGCGGACGATGCGCAGGTCGGGGTAGCGCGACGACAGGCCGGCGACGGACAGCGCCAGCACCTCCTCGGCCGTGGACTGCATGTTCGCGAGGTAGAGGTCGGGGTAGACCTCCATCGCGTTCCGCGGCGTGTGCACCGGCGTCCAGACGTTCACCGCGATGAGCGGCTCGCCGAGCCGGTCCGCCTCGGCGGCGGCGAACTCGATCGCGTGCTCGGACACCTCGGACCCGTCGATGCCGACGACGATCCCCATCCCCTCCCCGAGATCGCGGTCGGGGACGACCACGACGGGGCACTTCGCGCCCGCCGCGATCCGGATGCCGTGCACCCCGCGTGCCGGGCCGGTCCCCGGTCCCCGGTAGTCGCTGCCGATGACGAGGAGCGCGGCGTCCGCGGCGGCTTCGATCAGCTTGGTGACGGGGTTGCCGGATTCGACGCGGGTCGTGACCGGGACCCCGGCATCCGCCACCCGCGCCGCCTCGCCGTCGAGCAGACGCTGCGTCGCGGTCTGCGCCGCACCGAGCACCTCGGCCTCGCCGACGGCCCCGACCGCGCCGCCGACGACCGAGACCAGCTCGACCGCCTGCCGGCGCTGGGCGGCACGGGTCACGGCCCAGTCCACGGCACGGCGCGACACCGGGGCACCCGTGACTCCGATAATGATCTTTCCGGCCATGCTGCACGTCCCTTCTGGGGGCGACGCGCCTGCCGGATCGCGGTGACGTCTGCGGGCGCTCGTCCGTGTCTCGGTGATGCCAACCTATCCCGGCCACGGGCGAGGCGGGAAGGGGCGGGCCCGTTCAGGATGCCGACCTAGACTGGATGCCGCGAATCGCCCGCTCGCCTCGAGACCCCTCCCCCGCTTCGACATGACTCGACCTTCTTCCGCGCGCCTGCCAGGCCTCGACGGACTCCGCGCCGTCGCGGTCCTGCTGGTCGTCGTGTACCACCTGTTCCCGGCGCTGCCCGCCGGGTTCCTCGGTGTCGACGTCTTCTTCGTGATCTCCGGGTTCCTCATCACGACCCTGCTCCTCCGCGAGCGCGACGAGCACGGTCGGATCGGCCTGCTGGACTTCTGGCGGCGGCGGGCTCGCCGCCTGCTGCCCGCGATCGGGGTCGTCGTCCTCGTGACCGCGTCGCTCGCCTGGATGGTGGGCGGCGACATCCTCGTGGGTCTCGGCGGTCAGCTGCTCGGTGCGACGACGTTCTCGTACAACTGGGTGGCCGTCGCGAACGGGTCGTCCTATTTCGGCGGCGGTCTCGACTCCTCCGCGCCCGAACTGCTGCGGAACCTCTGGTCCCTCGCCGTCGAGGAGCAGTTCTACCTGCTCTGGCCGCTGCTACTGCCGCTCGTCCTGAGGCTGCGACGAGGCCGCGTGCCCGTCGCCGTCGGGTTGGCGGCGGCATCCGTCCTGGCCGCGGTGCTCCTCGCCGGCAGCGGCGCGACCCGCGTGTACTTCGGCACGGACACGCACGCCTTCGGTCTGCTGCTCGGCGTCGCCCTCGCCTTCTTGCGCCCGGCGGAGCGCCGCGGCGGCGTGCCTGCCGTGGTCGGCGGCGCGGCGATCGCCGGGGTCATCGGGCTCGCGTTCGTGACGCCGGGCGACGGGATCGAGACCTTCCCCGGGCTTCTCGTCGCGGCATCCGTCCTGACCGTCGTGGCGATCGCGTCAGCCGTGCGCGCGGGTTCGCGCCTCGGACAGGCGCTGGACGTCGCGCCGCTGCGCTGGATCGGCGAGCGGTCCTTCGGGATCTACCTCTGGCACTGGCCTCTCGTCGTCATCCTGACGGTCGCGACCACGCGCTCCTCCCCCGACGTCGCCGTCCCGGTCGAGGTCGCGCTCCTCACCCTGGCGCTCACGCTGGTCGCCGCCGAGGTGTCGTTCCGCTTCATCGAGCAGCCGGTACGCCGGCTCGGGTTCCGCGCGTCGCTTCGGTCCGCCGGGCGCGCGTTCCGCGGCGGCCCCGTGCGACGCCTCACCGCCACGGCCGCGATGGCCGCAGGGCTCCTCGTCGTCGCCGGCACGACCGCGGCGGTCGCCGACGCGCCGACGATGGCCTCGAGCGAAGCGGCCGTCCGCGACGGACGCGCGGCCCTCGACGCGGCATCCTCCCGCTCGCATCACGCGACGCTGCCCGGCGCCGCCCTCCGCAGCGACGACGCCGTGCTGCGTCCGGAGTGCCCGTCCGCGCACCTCAGCGACGACGAGGGACTCTGCACCCCGCCGGACGGCCGCCCCGCACCGCCCGCCTCCGTCCGTGTCGCCGGAGCGCGCGTGACCCTCGTCGGCGACTCCGTGATGCTCGCGTCCGCCGGCGGCCTCCTCGACCGGATGCCGGGCGCCCAAGTCGACGCGAAGGTGTCCCGCTCGATGGGGGCCGGCGTCGCGATCGTCGACCGTCTCGCCGCGCGCGGACAGCTGCGCGACTACGTCGTCGTGGGTCTCGGCACGAACGGACCGGTGGACCCCGACGACCTCGCGCGCCTGAAGAAGGATGTCGGCCCTCACCGCACGCTCGTGCTCGTGACCGCCCACGCGCCCCGCGACTGGATCCCGGGCGTCAACGAGGAGCTCGAGGCCTTCGCGCAGCACACCCCTGGGGTCGCGATCGCAGACTGGTCGGCGGCGATCAGCGGTCACGAAGACCTGCTGGCGGGCGACGGCATCCACCCCGGCGCCCGTGGCGGACAGCGCTACGCCGACGCCGTGGCCGACGCGATCGACGGTGTCGAGAACAGCCGCGCGCAGCTGCGCTACCGCGTCGAGCTCGCCCAGTGGGCCGTCGCCCAGACCTTCGACGCCGCGCGCTGACCCTCTCAGGACCGCTCCCCGCCACCGCGCCCGCCGAGCGACGCCCCCTCCGCATCCACATCATGTGCTCCGGACGAGGGCACACGTTCTGGACCGTGCACAGCGTGTGATGTCGTTGCGAGCACATGATGTGGCCAGGGAGGCGGCGGCCCGACGCCCCCGCGCGGGTACGAGAAAGGGCCCGCCCCGAAACGGGGGCGGGCCCTCGAATTCCCTCCGGGGAGGGAGCCTTACTTGGCCTCGTCGGCCTTCTCGTCGTCGGACGCGACGGCGTCCTCGGCGGTGGCTTCGGCAGCAGCGCCCTCCTCGGGCGACTCGGCACCGGCGTCGGCGGCGTCCTCAGCGGGCCTCTCGACCTCGGTCTCCTCAGCAGCGGGCTCCTCGGCGGCCGGAGCAGCGGCGGCCGGAGCAGCCTTCTTCGACGACTTCGCCTTCGGCGTGACGGGCTCGAGGACGAGCTCGATCACGGCCATGGGCGCGTTGTCGCCCTTGCGGTTGCCGACCTTCGTGATGCGGGTGTAGCCACCCTCACGCTCGGCGACCAGCGGCGCGATCTCGGCGAAGAGCTCGTGCACGACGGACTTGTCGCCGATGACCGACAGGACGCGACGGCGAGCGTGCAGGTCGCCGCGCTTGGCGAACGTCACCAGGCGCTCGGCGAACGGACGCAGGCGCTTGGCCTTGGTCTCGGTCGTGGTGATCGACTTGTGCGTGAACAGCGCGGCAGCGAGGTTCGCAAGCAGAAGACGCTCGTGGGCGGGGCCGCCACCGAGGCGGGCACCCTTCGTGGGCTTGGGCATGTCAATTACTCCTGGAAAGAAATTCAGTCAGTGGACCGGGGCGAACCGGAGTCCGCTCAGACGGTCTCGTCGTCGTAGCCGCCGTAGAAGTGCGCACCGTCGAACCCGGGGACCGAGTCCTTCAGCGACAGGCCGAGCGAGACGAGCTTGTCCTTGACCTCGTCGACCGACTTCTGACCGAAGTTGCGGATGTTCATGAGCTGCGTCTCCGAAAGGGCGACGAGCTCGGACACCGTGTTGATGCCCTCGCGCTTGAGGCAGTTGTACGAGCGGACCGACAGGTCGAGGTCCTCGATCGGCATCGAGAGCTCGTTGGTCATGACCTCGGCGACCGGCGCGGGGCCGATCTCGATGCCCTCGGCCTCGACGTTCAGCTCGCGGGCGAGACCGAACAGCTCGACCAGCGTGCGACCGGCCGACGCGACGGCGTCGCGGGGGCTGATCGACGACTTGGTCTCGACGTCCAGGACGAGCTTGTCGAAGTCGGTGCGCTCACCGGCACGGGTGGCGTCGACGCGGTAGCTGACCTTGAGGACGGGCGAGTAGATCGAGTCGATCGGGATCTGACCGGCCTCGGCGTACTCGTTGCGGTTCTGCGTGGCCGAGACGTAGCCGCGGCCGCGCTCGATCGTCAGCTCGAGCTCGAACTTCGCCGAGTCGTTGAGCGTCGCGATGACCAGGTCGGGGTTGTGGACCTCGACACCCGCGGGAGCGGAGATGTCGGCGGCCGTGACCTCGCCGGCGCCCGTCTTGCGCAGGTACGCGGTGATGGGCTCGTCGCGCTCGCTGGAGACCACCAGCTGCTTGATGTTGAGGATGATCTCGGTGACATCCTCCTTGACACCCGGGACGGTGCTGAACTCGTGCAGCACGCCGTCGATGCGGATGCTGGTGACCGCGGCACCCGGGATCGACGACAGCAGGCTGCGACGCAGCGCGTTGCCGATCGTGTAGCCGAAGCCCGGCTCGAGGGGCTCGATGACGAATCGGCTGCGGAAGTCGCCGACCTTCTCCTCGGTCAGAGTGGGACGCTGTGCAATGAGCACTATGTGTTCCTTTCAGTCACGTGACCGCTATATGACACGTGCAGTTGGTGAAGTGTTGAGTTGTGACCGGGATGCCGGGGCACGACGCACGTCGCACCCCCGGCATCCGTCGAGGATCAGACGCGGCGGCGCTTCGGGGGGCGGCAGCCGTTGTGGGCCTGAGGCGTGACGTCCTGGATCGAACCGACCTCGAGGCCGGCGGCCGTCAGCGAACGGATCGCGGTCTCGCGGCCCGAGCCGGGGCCCTTGACGAAGACGTCGACCTTCTTGACGCCGTGCTCCTGCGCCTGACGCGCAGCGGACTCGGCGGCCATACCGGCGGCGTACGGGGTCGACTTGCGCGAGCCCTTGAAGCCGACGCCACCCGAGGAGGCCCAGCTGATGACCGCACCCGAGGGGTCGGTGATCGAAACGATCGTGTTGTTGAACGTCGACTTGATGTGGGCCTGGCCCAGCGCGATGTTCTTCTTCTCCTTGCGGCGCGGCTTGCGCGCAGCGGACTTGGCCTGTGCCATGTGAGTGTTCTCCTAAACCTGTGGCGGCCGCGCTTTAGCGCGCCTTCTTCTTGCCGGCGACGGTGCGCTTGGGACCCTTGCGGGTACGCGCGTTGGTCTTCGTGCGCTGGCCGCGCACGGGCAGGCCGCGACGGTGGCGGATACCCTCGTACGAGCCGATCTCGACCTTGCGGCGGATGTCTGCGGCGACCTCGCGGCGCAGGTCACCCTCCACCTTGTAAGTGCCTTCGATGTGGTCGCGGAGAGCGACCAGCTGGTCGTCGGTGAGGTCCTTGACGCGGATCGACTCGTCGATGCCGGTCGAGCTGAGGATCTCGACGGAGCGGGTACGGCCGATGCCGTAGATGTAGGTGAGGGCGATCACCACGCGCTTGTCGCGCGGGATGTCAACGCCGGCAAGACGTGCCATGCGATGTCTCCTAGGAGTAAGTGGAGGTGTGGAGCAGGATCGGTGCCCGGGCCTCCGACCCGAGGTGTCCCCCGCTGAGCGGGTTCTGATCCTGCCGAGATGTGTTCAGTTGTGAGCCTGCGAGGCCGCGCCGGGGCGCGGCATCCCATCAGCCCTGGCGCTGCTTGTGACGCGGGTTCGACTTGCAGATGACCATGACGCGACCGTGGCGGCGGATGACCTTGCAGTGGTCGCAGATGGGCTTGACGGAGGGGTTGACCTTCATGATTTTCCTGATTCGCTGTCTTCGCCGACGCACACGGGTGTGCGGGGCGTTACTTCTCGACCGGTCTCAGCGGTAGCGGTAGACGATGCGACCGCGCGTGAGGTCGTAAGGCGAGAGCTCCACGACGACACGGTCTTCGGGGATGATGCGGATGTAGTTCTGCCGCATCTTTCCGGAGATCGTGGCCAGGACCTTGTGACCGTTGCTCAGCTCGACGCGGAACATCGCGTTCGGCAGAGCCTCGGAGATCACACCCTCGATCTCGATGACACCGTCTTTCTTCGCCATACGCTCGCTTACAGTTGGCAGACCGGTCGGTCTGCGGTGAGTGGGGATTGTGGTGACACGCCGAAACAGGCGCAACGCACCAAAGATTTAGTGTACGTGATATCGGGGCGACCCGCCACTCGGCGTGTCGCCGCCGCGCGCTCAGCCCGCGATTGTTCTTCGCCGAGTCACCATCCACGTGCCGATTCACCATCCGATGGCACGCATCTCGCTGGTGATTCGACGCAGCGATGGTGATTCGACGCGCCCACGGCTTCCTGCACAGCCCGATGAATGCCGCGGACGTCCCCCGACGGCTGTTCCGCATGGCGCGGGCTTCGACGGGAGGCGAGGGTGGGCGGATGGACTTCGACGACGCCGCGTCCCGGATCGAGACGCGTCCCGCGCTCCTCCGAGCGGGGATGACCCGCCGCGACATCGCGACGCTGAGCCACGGAGATCTTCGGAAGCTCGCTCGGGGCGCGTTCGTCGCATCGGAGACGTGGGATGCGGCGTGGCCCGCCGAACGCCATCTCCTGCAGGTGGCGGCCTATGAGCAGCGCCGGCGCGGCGGCGTCGTCTACTCCCACCTGACCGCTGCGCTGCTGCACGGACTGCCTCTCTGGGGCGCCCCGCCGACGCACGTGCACGTCTCCGACACGCAGCACAACGGGGCGGTCTCACGAGGTGCAACATACGTGTCCCGCCATCGATGCGCCGTACCCGACGTCGACGTGGTCTCATCGGGTGGCATCGTCCTCACCGCGCCCGCGCGCACCGTCGCGGACGTGCTGCGGACGACGCCCCGCGAGACCGCGATCGCAATAGCGGATGCCGCGCTCCGCGCGGTCGCGTGGGACGCTCGGCAGCGGCTCTACGACGCCGATGCAGCCGAATATCTCCGCGCCGAGATCGCGCGACGGTTGGCCACAGGCGCTCGCGGGGTACGGCAGGCGCGCGAACTCCTGGAGCTCGCCGTCGGGCGCTCGGAGTCCGCGGGAGAAAGTGTGAGCCGCTTGCGCCTGCACGACCTGGGATTCCGGCGGATCAGGCTTCAGGTGCCGGTGGGGCCCTACTTCGTCGACTTCGGCCTCGATGACGCCGCGGTGTGGGGCGAGTACGACGGCGAGGTGAAGTACCGCGACCTCGCCATGCGGCACGGGCGGGCCCTGGAGGATGTCCTGCGCGCGGAGAAGGAGCGGGAGGACTGGATTCGAGGGCTGACAGGGCGTCGCGTCATCCGCTGGACGACCGCCGACATCCGCTCCCCCGGCGGTCTGCGCTCGAAGCTCTACCGGTTCGACGTGTTCCCCACCCCGAATCACCGCCGAAACGCCGAATCACCACCCGAAGGCGCGCATTCGGGTGGTGACGGGGCAACCGAGTGGTGACTCGGCGAGTAAGCGCCGCTTCGCGCTCAGCGAGCGGACAGTCGCGAGAGGATGTCGGCCTGCGGGTCGTACGTGACCGGGACGACCTCGTCGTTCACGACGAGCGTCGGTGTCCCGGTGGCGCCTTCGGGCAGCTCCTGCGACTGGGCGAAGCTCTTGTACTCGTGGTCCTTGATCGACTTCTCGAGCTCGGCGGTCACGTTCACGCCGGCATCCTTCGCGATCTGGATGAGCTCGTCGTCGGTCAGGCCCGGCGTCTGCTCCTGGGGCCGCTTGTCCCAGAGCGCACGGAAGAAGGCGTAGGCGTTGTCGGGGTCGGCTTCGGCCACGGCGTACATGGCGGATGCCGCACGGCTTGAGTACTCGGTGCCCTGCGACAGCCGGTCGAGGATCGTGACCGGGTGCACCTCGAGGGTGATGCTGCCGTCGTCGACGAGGCCCGAGATCGTCTTGCCCTCGGCCTCCTCGAACTGGCCGCAGTACGGGCACATGAAGTCCACGTACGTGGCGACGGTGTCGGGCCCGTCGCCGAAGGTGATCGCACCGGTCTCGCGGTTGATGCCGCTGGCCTGCGGGACCGGTCCGGGGTCCGACGCCTGCGAGTTCAGCACAGCGACAACGGCGACGACACCCACCAGGACCGCCACCACCGCGACGCTGATCCAGATCGCGAACCAGTTGGTCTTACCCGTGGCCGTCGCCATGTGCGTGTCCTCCTCAGGAGATGGGGGTGGGGGTGATGCCGAAGGCCGCGAGTCCCGCGGCACCGCCGTCGGGGGCCGTCAGCACCCAGACACCTCCATCGTGCACCGCGACGCTATGTTCCCAATGAGAGCCGTCCTGGCCGTCGACCGTGCTGACGGTCCAGTCGTCG
Organism: Microbacterium oleivorans; assembly: GCF_001644225.1. Classification (GTDB taxonomy): domain Bacteria; phylum Actinomycetota; class Actinomycetes; order Actinomycetales; family Microbacteriaceae; genus Microbacterium; species Microbacterium gawkjiense. The sequence continues at coordinate 76,166 of NZ_LSTV01000004.1, forward strand.
TCCTCGACGAGGGTCGCTTCGTCCCCCGCGACGATCATGGGCTCGATCGCGACGCACAGCCCCGGCCGCACCTCGGGTCCGAGGTCGGCGACGCGGTAGTTGAAGACCGTCGGGCCCTCGTGCATCTTGCGGCCGATCCCGTGTCCGACGTAATCGCGGAGGATGCCGTAGCCCTCCCCCGACGCCTCGACGTAGGACTGCACGGCGTCGCCGATCTCGCCGACGCGCGAGGCCGAGGCGAGCGCGGCGATGCCGGCCCACAGCGAGCCCTCGGTCACGTCCGACAGTCGCTGACGACGTTCGACGAGCTCGGGACGGTCCGGGTCGGGCACGACGATCGTGATCGCCGAGTCCCCGTTCCACCCTTCGAACTGCGCGCCGCAGTCGATCGAGACGATGTCCCCCGGCTGCAGGACCCGATCACCCGGGATGCCGTGGACGACCTCCTGGTTGACCGAGATGCACGTCGTGTGGTGGTAGCCGCGGACCAGCTGGAAGTTCGATTCCGCCCCGCGGGCGAGGATCGTGCGCTCGGCGATGGCATCGAGCTCCGCGGTCGTCGCACCCGCGCGAACCGCCGGACGCACGGCATCCAATGCCGCCGCGGTGATGAGACCCGGTTCGACCATTGCGCGCAGCTGCGCGGGCGTCTTGTAGATGGAGCGGCGGAAGACCATCAGGCGGTGATGCCGCGTGCCGCGAGGGCCGCCGTGATGCGCTCGGTGATCTCGTCGAGCGACCCGACGCCGTCGATCTCGTCGACGATGCCGCGCTCGCGGTACACGTCGAGGATCGGTGCGGTCTCGGACTCGTAGATCGACAGGCGCTTCGCGATCGACTCCTCGTTGTCGTCGGCGCGGCCCTGCTCGGCCGCACGACGCGAGAGGCGGGCGATCGACTCGTCCCGCGGCACCGAGAGCTCGATGACCGCGGTGAGCGGTTCGCCCCGCTGCTCGAGGAAGCCGTCGAGGTGGCCGACCTGGGTCAGGTTGCGCGGGTAGCCGTCCAGCAGGAAGCCGTGCGCGGCATCCTGCTGCGACAGTCGGTCGCGGACGATCTCGCTCGTCAGCTCGTCGGGGACGAGCTCGCCGGCGTCGATGATCGCCTTCACCTTGAGCCCGAGGTCCGTGCCGTCCTTGACGTTCGCGCGGAAGACGTCGCCGGTCGAGACGGTGGGGATGCCGAGCCGTTCGGCGATGCGGGCCCCCTGCGTCCCCTTGCCCGAGCCCTGCGGGCCGATGATCAGGAGGCGGGCGGGGGTCTGCGTCATCGGAGGAGTCCTTCGTAGTGGCGCTGCTGGAGCTGGGCGTCGATCTGCTTCACCGTCTCGAGACCGACACCGACGATGATGAGGATCGACGCGCCACCGAACGGGAAGTTCTGGTTGGCGCCCACCGTCGCGAGGGCCAGGAGCGGGAGCAGGGCGATGAGGCCCAGGTAGATGGAACCCGGCAGGGTGATGCGGGTGAGGACGTAGTCGAGGTACTCCGCCGTGGGACGGCCCGCACGGATGCCGGGGATGAACCCGCCGTACTTCTTCATGTTGTCTGCGACCTCGACCGGGTTGAACGTGATCGCGACGTAGAAGTAGGTGAAGCCGATGATGAGCAGGAAGTACACCGCCATGTAGAGCGGGTGGTCGCCGTTGACGAAGTTCGCCTGGATCCACGACACCCAGCCGGGCACGCTGCCGTCCGCAGCGGGGTTCGCGTTGAACTGCGCGATGAGGGCCGGGATGTACAGCAGCGACGACGCGAAGATGACGGGCACGACGCCGGCCATGTTGACCTTGATCGGGATGTACGTGTTGCTGCCGCCGAGCGTCCGGCGCCCGACCATGCGCTTCGCGTACTGGACCGGGATGCGGCGCTGCGACTGCTCGACGAACACGACCAGCGCAACGGTCGCGATGCCGACGGCCAGGACGAGCAGGAAGATCTCGAAGCTGCGGGCGACCGCGATGCTCCACAGCGCCGACGGGAAGGTCGCCGCGATCGAGGTGAAGATGAGGAGCGACATACCGTTGCCGATGCCGCGCTCGGTGACGAGCTCGGCCATCCACATGATGAGGCCGGTGCCGGCGGTCAGTGTGACGATCATGAGCAGCTGCGCCCACCAGGCCTCGTCGGTGAGGAGCTGCTGGCACTCGGCCACGCCGGTGATGCCGAAGAGCTGACCCGAGCGGGCGACGGTGACGAGTGTGGTCGACTGCAGCAGCGCCAGCGCGATCGTCAGGTAGCGGGTGTACTGGGTGAGCTTGGCCTGGCCGGCCTGGCCCTCCTTGTACAGGGTCTCGAAGTGCGGGATCACCACGCGGAGAAGCTGCACGATGATCGTGCCGGTGATGTAGGGCATCACGCCGAGCGCGAAGATCGACAGCTGCAGCAGCGCGCCGCCCGAGAAGAGGTTCACGAGCGAGAGCAGGCCCTCGGTCGACCCGGACTGGTCGAGGCAGGTCTTCACGTTCGGGAAGTCCACGAACGGAGCCGGGATGTGCGCGCCGAACCGGTAGATGGCGATGATGCCGAGCGTGAAACCGATCTTCCGACGGAGATCCGGAGTGCGGAAGACCCGCGCGATGGCGCTGAACAAAGGGATTTCCTCCAGTGGGATGCCGGGCGCGCCGGAGCACGCCGCATTCCAACATACGGCAACAGGGGCCGGAGGTTATCCTCCGGCCCCTGGCACGTGATTACTTGATCGAGCCGCCGGCGGCAACGATCTTCTGCTCGGCCGAACCCGAGACCTTGTCGACGGAGACCGTCAGCGCGACCGAGATGTCGCCGGTGCCGAGCACCTTGACCTTCTCGTTCTTGCGCACGGCGCCCTTGGCGACGAGGTCCGTCACGGTGACGTCGCCACCGTTGGGGTACAGCTCCGCGAGCTTGTCGAGGTTGACCACCTGGTACTCGACGCGGAACGGGTTCTTGAACCCGCGCAGCTTCGGCGTACGCATGTGGAGGGGCATCTGCCCACCCTCGAAGCCCACCTTGACCTGGTAACGAGCCTTCGTACCCTTGGTACCGCGGCCCGACGTCTTACCCTTCGAGCCCTCACCGCGACCGACACGGGTCTTCGCGACGTTGGCACCGGGGACCGGACGCAGGTGGTGGACCTTCAGCACGCCGGGGCGCGCCGCATCCTTCTTCGGGGCAGCCTTGTCGGCAGCGGGCCCAGCCGCAGCCTTCCGGGTTGCCGGCTTCTTGGCCTTGGGCTCGACGGCCTCGACCGTCTCGTCCTTCTTCTCAGCCATCAGTCGATCTCCTCAACCTTCACGAGGTGCGCGACGGTCTTGATGTACCCGCGCGTCTGCGCGTCATCGGGACGAACGACGGAGTCGTTGATCCGCTTCAGACCGAGCGAACGCAGCGTGTCACGCTGGTTCTGCTTCTCGCTCACCTTGGACTTGACCTGGGTCACCTTCAGACGAGCAGCCATCATGCACCCACCTTTGCAGCCTTGGCGGCGTCAGCCTCGGCACGGACCAGACGCGCGGGGGCGACCTGGTCGAAGTCGAGACCACGACGCGCAGCGACGGCGCGCGGCTCCTCGAGCTGCTTCAGCGCTGCGACGGTCGCGTGCACGATGTTGATCGTGTTCGACGAACCCAGCGACTTCGACAGCACATCGTGGATGCCGGCGCACTCGAGGACGGCGCGGACCGGACCACCGGCGATGACACCGGTACCGGCAGCGGCCGGACGCAGCAGCACGACACCGGCAGCAGCCTCACCCTGGACGGGGTGCGGGATGCTGGAGGCGACACGCGGCACGCGGAAGAAGTTGCGCTTGGCCTCTTCGACACCCTTCGAGATGGCGAGGGGGACCTCACGCGCCTTGCCGTAGCCGACACCGACGAGACCGTTGCCGTCACCCACGACGACGAGCGCCGTGAAGCTGAAGCGACGACCGCCCTTGACGACCTTCGACACGCGGTTGATCGTGACGACGCGCTCCAGGAACTGGTTGTCGCCGCGGTCGCGCGAGTTGCGGTCGCGGGTCTGGCTGCGCTCGCGGCCACCGCGGCGCGGCTCGCGCTCGCGCTCGGCGGGCGCCTCGGCCGTAGCCGCAGCCGCAGCGGGCTGCTCGGTCGCGGTCACTTCGTTCTCCTTGTTCTCGGTCACAGGTTCAGACCTCCTTCGCGAGCGCCGTCGGCGATCGCAGCGACGCGGCCCGCGTAGCGGTTGCCGCCGCGGTCGAACACGACCGTCTCGATGCCGGCAGCCTTCGCACGCTCAGCGACGAGCTCGCCGACCTTGCGGGCCTTGGCGGTCTTGTCACCATCGAACGTGCGCAGGTCGGCCTCGAGGGTGGAGGCCGATGCGACGGTGAAGCCCTTGCTGTCGTCGACCAGCTGGACGAAGACGTGGCGGGCGGAACGGGTCACGACGAGACGCGGACGCGCCTCGGTGCCCACGATCTTCTTGCGAAGACGGGCGTGACGACGCGAACGTGCGTCGGACTTCGACTTGAGAGCCATGGTTACTTACCACTCTTTCCGGCCTTGCGGCGAACGACCTCGCCCGCGTACCGCACACCCTTGCCCTTATAGGGCTCCGGCTTGCGGATCTTGCGGATGTTGGCGGCTGCCTCGCCGACGGCCTGCTTCGAGATACCGGCGACGGTGAGCTTGTTGTTGCCCTCGACGGTGAGCGTGATGCCCTCCGGCGCCTCGACCAGGACGGGGTGCGAGAAGCCGAGTGCGAACTCGACCGCCGTGCCCTTCTGAGCGACGCGGTAACCGGTGCCGACGACCTCGAGGCCCTTGGTGTAGCCCTGGGTCACGCCGATGATGTTGTTGTTGATGAGGGTGCGGGTGAGCCCGTGGAGAGCACGCGACTCGCGCTCGTCGTCGGGGCGGGAGACCAGGACCTGGTTCTCCTCGACCTTGACCTCGATGGGCTGTGCCACGGTGAGGTTCAGCTCGCCCTTGGGGCCCTTGACGGCGACGTCCTGGCCGGAGACCGTGACGGTCACACCGGCGGGGATGTCGATGGGAAGACGTCCAATACGCGACATGTCAGATCACCACACGTAGGCGAGGACTTCCCCGCCGACGCCCTTCTGCTCGGCCTGGCGGTCCGTGAGGAGGCCAGAGGAGGTGGACAGGATCGCGACCCCGAGGCCACCGAGGACCTTGGGAAGCTCGTTCGACTTCGCGTACACGCGGAGACCGGGCTTGGAGACGCGCTTGATGCCGGCGATCGACCGCTCGCGGTTCGGGCCGTACTTCAGGGTCAGGGTGAGGGTCTGGCCGACACGGGCGTCGGAGACCTCCCAGCCGGAGATGTAGCCCTCCTGCTGGAGGATCTCGGCGATGTGCGTCTTGAGCTTCGAGCTCGGCAGCGCGACGGTGTCGTGGTGCGCGGAGTTCGCGTTGCGCAGACGGGTCAGCATGTCTGCGACCGGGTCTGTCATCGTCATAAGTGTGTTCCTTTAGTCATGAGGTTTCGACTGCCGTTACACGACAGGCGACCTTCTATGAATGAGCGATATTCAGTTGTGCAGTCGTTCGGCCCCGGAGCACGCCCCGAGGCCGAACGATCGATCTTATCGGATCACGCCTGAGCGTCCGCCGACTTGAACGGGAAGCCCAGGTGCTTGAGCAGCGCCCGACCCTCGTCATCCGTCTTCGCCGTCGTGACGATGGTGATGTCGAAACCGCGGACGCGGTCGATCTTGTCCTGGTTGATCTCGTGGAACACGGACTGCTCCTGGAGACCGAAGGTGTAGTTGCCGTTGCCGTCGAACTGCGTCGCCGACAGTCCGCGGAAGTCGCGGATGCGGGGCAGGGCGAGGTTGACGAGACGGTCGACGAACTCCCACGCACGGTCACCGCGGAGGGTGACGTGGGCACCGATGGCCTGGCCCTCACGCAGCTTGAACTGCGCGATGGACTTGCGGGCCTTGGTGACGACCGGCTTCTGGCCGGTGATCTTGGTGAGGTCGTCGACCGCACCATCGATCACCTTGCTGTCGCGCGCAGCCTCACCGACACCGGTGTTGACGACGACCTTCACGAGACCGGGGATCTGCATGACGTTGGCGTAGCCGAACTCGTCCTGCAGAGCCTTCTTGATCTCGGTCTGGTACTTCTGCTTCAGGCGGGGCTGGATCTTGCCAGCCTCCGCGGCAGTTGCGTTGCTCATGTTCAGAGGTCCTTGCCGCTCTTCTTGGCGTAGCGGACGCGGACGGTGCGCTTGACGCCGTCCTTCGTCTGCTCCTCGACGCGGTGGCCGACACGGGTCGGCTTCTTGGTCGACGGGTCGACCAGCGCCACGTTGGAGATGTGGATCGGGGCTTCCATCGTCTCGATGCCGCCCGTCTTGGTGCCGCGCTGCGACTGGCCGACGCGGGTGTGCTTGGTGACGTAGTTCACGCCCTCCACCACGACGCGGTTCTGCTCGACGAGGACCTCGAGGACCTTGCCCTGCTTGCCGCGGTCGCCGCCCTTGTCCTGCTTGCGGCCACTGATGACCTGAACCAGGTCACCCTTCTTGATGTGCGCCATGATCAGATGACCTCCGGTGCCAGCGAGACGATCTTCATGAACTTCTTGTCGCGAAGCTCACGACCGACCGGGCCGAAGATGCGGGTGCCGCGGGGCTCCCCGTCGTTCTTCAGGATGACGGCGGCGTTCTCGTCGAACTTGATGTACGAACCGTCGGGACGACGGGTCGACTTGACGGTGCGGACGATGACGGCCTTGACCACATCGCCCTTCTTGACGTTGCCGCCCGGGATCGCGTCCTTGACGGTCGCCACGATGACATCCCCGACACCGGCGTAACGGCGGTTGGAACCACCGAGGACGCGGATCGTGAGGAGCTCCTTGGCGCCGGTGTTGTCGGCGACCTTGAGGCGAGACTCGTTCTGGATCATTGCTTACTTCGCCTTCTCGAGAATCTCGACCAGGCGCCAGCGCTTGGTGGCGCTGAGCGGACGGGTCTCGTTGATGAGGACGAGGTCGCCGATGCCGGCGGTGTTCTGCTCGTCGTGAGCCTTCACCTTCGACGTGCGGCGGATGACCTTGCCGTAGAGGGGGTGCTTCACGCGGTCCTCGACCTCGACGACGATCGTCTTGTCCATCTTGTCGCTGACGACGTAGCCGCGGCGGGCCTTGCGGTACCCACGGGCGTTGACGTCGCGGACGTCGTGCTCGGCCGACTCGTGACCAGCGGTCACGGGCGCCGTAGCGGCATCCTTCTTCTCAGCCATCACTCGGCCTCTTCCTTCGCGGCCTCAGCGGACTCGTCCGCCTTCTTGGCCTTGCTCTTCTTCGCCTTGGTGGCCGTCTCGACCGGGGCGGGGGTGGCACGGATGCCGAGCTCCCGCTCGCGGATGACGGTGTAGAGCCGCGCGATGTCGCGCTTGACCGCACGGATGCGGCCGTGGCTCTCGAGCTGGCCGGTGGCCGACTGGAAGCGCAGGTTGAACAGCTCTTCCTTGGCCTTGCGCAGCTCCTCCACGAGGCGCTGGTCTTCGAACGTGTCCAGCTCGCTCGGGGCGAGCGTCTTGGTGCCGACGGCCATTACGCGTCGCCCTCCTCGCGCTTGATGATGCGTGCCTTGAGCGGCAGCTTGTGGATGGCACGGGTCAGGGCCTCGCGAGCGAGCTGCTCGTTGACGCCCGCGACCTCGAAGAGGACGCGACCCGGCTTGACGTTGGCGACCCACCACTCGGGCGAACCCTTACCGGAACCCATGCGGGTTTCGGCCGGCTTCTTGGTGAGCGGACGGTCGGGGTAGATGTTGATCCACACCTTTCCGCCACGCTTGATGTGACGCGTCATGGCGATACGAGCGGACTCGATCTGACGGTTCGTCACGTAGGCGGGCGTGAGGGCCTGGATGCCGAACTCACCGAACGTGACCGCGGTGCCGCCGGTGGCGGCGCCGTCACGCTTCGGGTGGTGCTGCTTGCGGTACTTGACCTTGCGGGGAATAAGCATCAGGCAGACGCTCCTTCTGCGACGGGGGCCTCGCTGCGCGGGCCACGACGACGGTCGCCACCGCGGTCGTCACGACGTGACTTCGGCGCGTTGGCCTGCTCGCGAGCGAGCTCCTTGTTGGTGAGGTCGCCCTTGTAGATCCAGACCTTCACGCCGATGCGGCCGAAGGTGGTCTTCGCCTCGTAGAAGCCGTAGTCGATGTTCGCGCGGAGGGTGTGCAGGGGCACACGGCCTTCGCGGTAGAACTCCGACCGGCTCATCTCGGCGCCGCCGAGGCGGCCGGAGACCTGGATGCGGACGCCCTTGGCGCCGGCGCGCTGCGCACCCTGCAGACCCTTGCGCATCGCGCGGCGGAAGGCCACACGGGCGGAGAGCTGCTCGGCGATACCCTGCGCGACCAGCTGAGCGTCGGCCTCGGGGTTCTTGACCTCGAGGATGTTCAGCTGGATCTGCTTGCCGGTGAGCTTCTCGAGGTCGGCGCGGATGCGCTCGGCCTCGGCGCCGCGGCGGCCGATCACGATGCCCGGGCGGGCGGTGTGGATGTCGACGCGGACGCGGTCACGCGTGCGCTCGATCTCGATGTTGCTCACGCCGGCACGGTCGAGCGACGTCGTCAGGAGGCGACGGATCTTGACGTCCTCCGCCACGTAGTCGGCGTAGCGCTGCCCGGGCTTGGTGGAGTCCGAGAACCAACGCGACACGTGGTCGGTGGTGATGCCGAGGCGGAAGCCGTACGGGTTGACCTTCTGTCCCATTACTTGCTCGCCTTCTTGGTCTGGGCAGCCGGGGCGGACTCGGCGACCTCGGGGGTCGAGAGCACGACCGTGATGTGGCTGGTGCGCTTCTTGATCTGGAACGCGCGACCCTGGGCGCGGGGCTGGAAACGCTTGAGCGTCGTGCCCTCGTCCACGTACGCGTTCTTCACGTACAGGTCCTGCTCGTCCAGGAACTCGTTGTCCTTGTCGGCCTTCACACGAGCATTCGCGACCGCAGCGGCCACGAGCTTGTAGATGGGCTCGCTGGCACCCTGGGGAGCGAACTTCAGGATGGCGAGAGCCTCCTGAGCCTGCTTGCCCTTGATGAGCGCGACGACACGACGAGCCTTCTGAGGGGTCACGCGGATGTGCTTCACGCGTGCGATGGATTCCACCACTTTTACTCCTCCTCTTCCTCTCTCTGAGAGCGTCGCCGCGTCAGCGGCGACGGCCCTTCTTGTCGTCCTTCTCGTGGCCGCGGAAGGTGCGGGTGGGCGCGAACTCGCCCAGCTTGTGACCGACCATGGTCTCGGACACGAACACGGGGATGTGCTTGCGTCCGTCGTGCACGGCGATCGTGTGACCCAGCATGGCCGGGATGATCATCGAACGACGCGACCAGGTCTTGATGACGTTCTTGGTACCGGCTTCGTTCTGCGAGACGACCTTGCGAAGCAGGTGCTCGTCGACGAAGGGGCCCTTCTTAAGGCTGCGAGGCATCTTCCTCTACTCCTACTTCCGCTTCTTGCCGGCGTTGCGACGGCGAACGATCAACTTGTCGCTTTCCTTGTTGGGGTGCCGGGTACGACCCTCGGCCTGGCCCCAAGGAGTGACGGGGTGACGTCCACCGGAGGTCTTACCCTCACCACCACCGTGCGGGTGGTCGACCGGGTTCATGGCGACACCGCGGACGGTCGGGCGGATGCCCTTCCAGCGGTTACGGCCGGCCTTGCCCCAGTTGATGTTGGACTGCTCGGCGTTGCCGACCTCGCCGATGGTGGCGCGGCAGCGCGCGTCAACGTTGCGGATCTCACCCGAGGGCAGACGCAGCTGCGCGTACGGGCCGTCCTTCGCCACGAGGCGGACGGACGCACCGGCCGAGCGTGCCATCTTCGCGCCGCCGCCGGGGCGGAGCTCGATCGCGTGGATGACCGTACCGGTGGGGATGTTGCGCAGCGGCAGGTTGTTGCCGGGCTTGATGTCGGCGCCGGCACCCGACTCGACGATGTCACCCTGCGACAGCTTGTTCGGGGCGAGGATGTACCGCTTCTCACCGTCGAAGTAGTGCAGCAGCGCGATGCGCGCGGTGCGGTTGGGGTCGTACTCGATGTGAGCGACCTTGGCGTTGATGCCGTCCTTGTCGTTACGACGGAAGTCGATCACGCGGTACTGGCGCTTGTGGCCACCACCGATGTGACGGGTCGTGATGCGGCCCTGGTTGTTGCGACCACCGGTCTTCGCCAGCGGGCGAAGGAGCGACTTCTCGGGCGTCGACCGCGTGATCTCAGCGAAGTCGGCGACCGACGAACCGCGACGACCGGGGGTCGTGGGCTTGTACTTGCGAATAGCCATGTCTCTAGTCCTCTATCCCAGCTGTCAGCCGACGGCCGTGAAGATGTCGATGGTGCCCGACTTCAGGCTCACGATGGCGCGCTTGGTGTCCTTGCGCTTACCGGTGCCGAAACGGGTGCGGCGGGACTTGCCCGGGCGGTTGAGCGTGTTCACCGACGCGACCTTGACGCCGAAGATCTTCTCGATGGCGAGCTTGATCTCGGTCTTGGTGGCGCGCGGGTCCACGAGGAACGTGTACTTGCCCTCGTCGATGAGCCCGTAGCTCTTCTCGGAGACGACCGGCTTCAGGATGATGTCGCGCGGGTCCTTGTTGACGGCGGTCATGCCGAGACCTCCTCGGTGGAGCCGGCCTTCGCAGCGACGAACGCGTCGTAGGCGGCCTTGGTGAAGACGATGTCGTCGGAGACGAGCACGTCGTAGGCGTTGAGCTGGTCGAACGTGAGCACGTGGACGTACGCGAGGTTGCGGACGCTCTTGACGCTCAGCTCGTCATCACGCGTGATGACGACCATGACGTTCTTCGTCGGCGCGAGCTGAGCCAGAACCGCGGCAGCAGCCTTCGTCGAGGGCGCACCCTCGATGCCGAACGAGTCGATGACGTGCAGACGCCCGCCGCGAGCCCGGTCGCTGAGCGCGCCCAGGAGGGCGGCGGCGACCATCTTCTTGGGGGTGCGCTGCGAGTAGTTGCGCGGCTTCGGTCCGTGGACGATGCCACCACCGGTCATGTGCGGCGCGCGGATCGAGCCCTGACGGGCGTTACCCGTGCCCTTCTGCTTGAAGGGCTTGCGGCCGGCACCGGAGACCTCACCGCGACGCTTGGTCGAGTGGGTGCCCTGGCGAGCCGCCGCGAGCTGCGCGACGACGACCTGGTGGATGAGGGGGATGTTCGTCTTGACGTCGAACAGCGCGGCGGGCAGCTCCACGGAGCCGGCCTTCTTGCCGTCTGCCTTCACGACGTCGAGCGCGAGAGTCGAGTCAGCCATGTTCAGGCACCCTTCACTGCGTTGCGGACGTAGACGATGCGGCCACGAGCACCGGGGACGGCGCCCTTGACGAGCAGCAGACCCTTCTCGGCGTCGACGGCGTGCACCGTGAGGTTGAGGACGGTCACGCGCTCGCCACCCATACGGCCGGCCATGCGCATGCCCTTGAAGACGCGGCTCGGGGTCGACGAGGCGCCGATCGAACCGGGCTTGCGGTGGTTGCGGTGCGCACCGTGCGAAGCGGAGACGCCCTTGAAGTTGTGACGCTTCATGACACCGGCGAAGCCCTTGCCCTTGCTGGTGCCGACGACGTCGACCAGCTGGCCGGCCTCGAAGGTGGCGTCGACGGTGAGCTCCTGACCGAGTGAGTAGTCAGCGGCATCCGCCGTGCGCACCTCCGTGAGGTGACGACGCGGGGTCACACCGGCAGCCTCGAAGTGGGCCGTCTGCGGCTTGTTGACCTTGCGGGGGTCGATCTGGCCGTAAGCGATCTGCACGGCGTTGTAGCCGTCACGCTCGGGCGTGCGCACCTGGGTCACCACGTTGGGGGCGACTTCGATGACGGTGACGGGAACGACCTTGCCGTTCTCGTCCCAGACCTGGGTCATGCCGAGCTTGGTGCCCAGCAGGCCCTTGGAAACCTTGGAGTTGATGTCAGCCATGATGATCGACCTCAGAGCTTGATCTCGATGTTGACGTCGGCCGGGAGGTCGAGACGCATCAGCGAGTCGACGGCCTTGGGCGTCGGGTCGATGATGTCGATGAGGCGCTTGTGGGTGCGCATCTCGAAGTGCTCGCGGCTGTCCTTGTACTTGTGCGGCGAACGGATGACTGCGATCACGTTCTTCTCGGTCGGAAGGGGCACGGGGCCCACGACCGTCGCGCCCGCACGGGTCACGGTGTCGACGATTTTGCGTGCCGACGAGTCGATGACCTCGTGGTCATACGACTTCAGGCGAATGCGGATCTTCTGTCCCGCCATTGTCTGCTCACTCTCTTTCTCGCGTCGTACCTCGAGGGCATTGGACGCACGGGGCGCTTGCGCGCCGGGCACTTCTCCCCGCCCGGAGGTGGGGGATCCGTCACCGCTGTTCTGATGTCAGTCCGCAGGAGACCTGCGGCATCCGCTTCCCCTCGCACGCACGCGTGCGCATCCGTTTCCGGAGTGGGTGTGGGGATGTGATGTTCTGCTGCCCGCGGCCTAGGCTTCTCGCCTATGCACTGCCCTGGCAGTGATCCCGCGCAGAGCGCAGGAATGTGGAACCTGTACAGTCTACGTGCCGTTCGGGCGTGTCGCAAACCCGGGCGTGTCGCGCCGCCGGGTACGCTCCCCCACCGCCCTCGCCGGGCACAGCAGAGGGGCCGGATGCCGCGGCATCCGACCCCTCGCAGAGATCACTCGTTCCCGATACGCCGATCCACGTTGTCGCGGACCTCGTCGACCTTCGCGTCGACCGAGTCGGGAGCGACCTTCTTCACGAACTCGGCCGCGGCGTCGAGGACCTTGTCGCTGACGTCCTCGGCCTTGTCCGACTTCAGGTTCCGGTCGATCTCCTCCTTGTGCTGCTCGAGGAACTGCTTGCCCTTGCCCACCACATCGTCGATACCCATGGGATCCCTTCCGTCTCGGACCGCGGATGCCGCGGCGCGGTCAGTCTAGGACCGCCCCCACCCGATCGCACCCCCTTGCAGGAACGACAAAGGGGCCGGGCCCGAAGGCCCGACCCCTGCCGGTGAGTCCGAAGGACTTACTTGATGATCTTCGTGACGGTACCGGCACCGACGGTGCGGCCACCCTCACGGATCGCGAAGCCGAGGCCGTCCTCCATGGCGATGGGCTGGATGAGCTCCACCGTCATGTCCGTGGTGTCACCGGGCATGACCATCTCGGTGCCCTCGGGCAGCGTGATGACGCCGGTCACGTCCGTGGTACGGAAGTAGAACTGCGGGCGGTAGTTCGTGTAGAAGGGGTTGTGACGGCCACCCTCCTCCTTCGAGAGGATGTAGGCAGTGCCCTCGAAGTTGGTGTGCGGCGTAACCGAACCCGGCTTCACGACGACCTGGCCACGCTCGACGTCGTCGCGCTTGAGACCACGGAGGAGCAGACCACAGTTCTCGCCGGCCCAGGCCTCGTCGAGCTGCTTGTGGAACATCTCGATACCCGTGACCGTGGTCTTCTGCGTCGGGCGGATGCCGACGATCTCGACCTCGGAGTTGATGGCGAGGGTGCCACGCTCGGCGCGACCGGTGACGACCGTGCCACGACCGGTGATCGTGAAGACGTCCTCGATCGGCATGAGGAAGGGCTTGTCCTTGTCGCGGACCGGGTCGGGGATCGACTCGTCGGCGGCGTCCATCAGGTCGAGGATCGACTGGACCCAGGTCTCGTCGCCCTCGAGAGCCTTGAGGCCCGAGACGCGGACGACCGGAGCGTCGTCGCCGGGGAAGCCCTGGCTGGACAGCAGCTCGCGGACCTCGAGCTCGACGAGCTCCAGGATCTCCTCGTCGTCGACCATGTCCGACTTGTTCAGCGCGACCATCAGGTAGGGAACGCCGACCTGCTTGGCGAGCAGAACGTGCTCACGCGTCTGAGCCATCGGGCCGTCGGTGGCGGCGACCACGAGGATCGCGCCGTCCATCTGAGCGGCACCGGTGATCATGTTCTTGATGTAGTCAGCGTGACCCGGGGCGTCGACGTGTGCGTAGTGACGCTTCGGGGTCTCGTACTCGACGTGCGAGATGTTGATCGTGATACCACGCTGGCGCTCTTCGGGAGCGGAGTCGATCGACGCGAAGTCACGCTGCACGTTGGTGGCCGACGGGAACTTGTCGGCGAGCACCTTCGAGATGGCAGCGGTGAGCGTGGTCTTGCCGTGGTCGACGTGACCGATCGTTCCGATGTTGACGTGCGGCTTGGTCCGCTCGAACTTGGCCTTGGCCACTGGGTCCTCCTCAGGACTGTCGTGTAGTCATCCGGGCGCTGGATTGCGACCGGGTTTCTACGGGGATGTTGTCAGTGTAGTTGACGTGACGATATTCAGTTTGGGCGGATGCCGGGGGCCGGGCCCCCGGCATCCGAAGAACGAGTGTTACTCGCCCTTGGTCTTCTGGACGATCTCGTCGGCCACCGCGCGCGGGACCTCGGAGTAGCTGTCGAACTCCATCGCGTAGACCGCGCGGCCCGAAGTCTTCGAGCGCAGGTCACCGATGTAGCCGAACATCTCCGACAGGGGGACGAGGGCGCGGACGATCTTGATACCCGCTCCGTCCTCCATCGACTGGATCTGGCCACGACGCGAGTTCAGGTCGCCGATGACGTCGCCCATGTACTCCTCGGGAGTACGGACCTCGACGGCCATCAGCGGCTCGAGCAGCACGGGGCTGGCCTTGCGGACAGCCTCCTTGAAGCCCATCGAACCCGCGATCTTGAATGCCATCTCGGACGAGTCGACGTCGTGCGACGCGCCGTCCATGAGGATCGCCTTCACGCCCACCATGGGGAAGCCGGCGAGCACACCGACCTGCATGGCGTCCTGGAAGCCCTGGTTGGTCGGCTCGATGTACTCGCGCGGGATGCGGCCACCGGTGACCTTGTTCTCGAACTCGTAGGTCTTGTCGGCCGTGACCTCGAGGGGCTCGAGCGCGAACTGGATCTTCGCGAACTGACCCGAACCACCGGTCTGCTTCTTGTGCGTGTAGTCGTAACGCTCGACGGTCTTCTTGATCGTCTCGCGGTACGCGACCTGCGGCTTGCCGACGTTCGCCTCGACGCGGAACTCGCGCTTCATGCGGTCGACGAGGATGTCGAGGTGCAGCTCGCCCATGCCCTTGATGACCGTCTGACCGGTCTCGGGGTTGAGCTCGGTGCGGAAGGTCGGGTCCTCCTCGGCCAGCTTCTGGATGGCGACACCCAGCTTCTCCTGGTCGGCCTTGGTCTTCGGCTCGATCGCGACCTCGATGACGGGCTCGGGGAACGTCATCGACTCGAGGACGACGGGCTCGCTCGGGTCGGCGAGGGTGTCACCGGTGGTGGTGTCCTTCAGACCGATGACCGCGTAGATGTTGCCCGCGGTGACCGCGTCGACCGGGTTCTCCTTGTTGGCGTGCATCTGGAAGATCTTCCCGATGCGCTCCTTCTTGCCCTTGGTCGAGTTGATGACCTGCGCACCCGAGTCGAGCTGACCCGAGTAGACGCGGATGTAGGTCAGGCGACCGAAGAACGGGTGCACGGCGACCTTGAAGGCCAGCGCGGCGAACGGGTCGTTGGCGTCGGGGTGACGCTCGATGACCTTCTCCTCGTCCTTCGGGTCGTGCGCCTCGATGGCGGGCACGTCGAGGGGCGACGGCAGGTAGTCGACGACCGCGTCGAGCATCGGCTGGACACCGCGGTTCTTGAACGCGGAGCCGCAGAGCACGGGGTAGAGCTCGCCGGCGACCGTCATCTTGCGGATGGCGCCCTTGATCTCGGCGATCGTGAGCTCCTCACCGCCGAAGAACTTCTCGAGGAGCTCCTCGTCGCTCTCCGCGACGGTCTCCAGCAGCTGCTGGCGGTACTCCTCGGCGCGGTCCTTGAGGTCGGCGGGGATCTCCTGCACCTCGTACTTGGCGCCCATGGTCACGTCACCCTTGGCGTCGCCGGGCCACACCAGTGCACGCATCTCGACGAGGTCGATGACGCCGACGAAGTCGTTCTCGGCACCGATGGGCAGCTGCAGCACGAGCGGCTTGGCGCCGAGGCGCTTCACGATCGTGTCGACGGTGAAGTAGAAGTCCGCGCCCAGCTTGTCCATCTTGTTGACGAAGCAGATGCGGGGCACGTCGTACTTGTCGGCCTGACGCCACACGGTCTCGGACTGGGGCTCGACGCCCTCCTTGCCGTCGAAGACGGCGACGGCACCGTCGAGGACGCGGAGCGAGCGCTCCACCTCGACCGTGAAGTCGACGTGACCGGGGGTGTCGATGATGTTGATCTGGTTCTTGTTCCAGAAGCAGGTGACGGCGGCCGACGTGATCGTGATGCCGCGCTCCTTCTCCTGCTCCATCCAGTCGGTGGTCGAGGCGCCGTCGTGGGTTTCGCCCAGCTTGTGGTTGACACCCGTGTAGAAGAGGATGCGCTCGGTCGTCGTCGTCTTGCCGGCATCGATGTGCGCCATGATGCCGATGTTGCGGACCTTGTTGAGGTCGGTGAGCACTTCTTGTGCCACGGGGTGTCCTTACGTGTAGTGACGGATGTCGCGGGGCGACCGGCCGGGGGTGACCCGGCCGGCCGCCGAGGTGCTGATTACCAGCGGTAGTGCGCGAAGGCGCGGTTCGACTCGGCCATCTTGTGGGTGTCCTCGCGGCGCTTCACCGCGGCACCGAGGCCGTTCGAGGCATCCAGGATCTCGTTCTGGAGGCGCTCGGTCATGGTCTTCTCACGGCGACCCTTCGCGTACGAGACGAGCCAGCGCAGCGCGAGCGTGTTCGCGCGGTGCGGCTTGACCTCGACGGGAACCTGGTAGGTCGAGCCACCGACGCGGCGGCTCTTCACCTCGAGGGTGGGGCGGACGTTGTCGAGCGCCTTCTTGAGCGTCGCGACGGCGTCCTGGCCGTTCTTCGCCTCGACACCCTTGAGGGCGTTGTAGACGATGGCCTCGGCGATGGACTTCTTGCCGTCGACGAGGATCTTGTTCACCAGCTGGGTGACGATCGGAGCACCGTAGACCGGGTCGTTGACGACGACGCGGCGGGGTGCGGGTCCCTTACGAGGCATCTAGCTCAACCCTTCTTGGCGCCGTAGCGGCTGCGAGCCTGCTTACGGTTCTTGACAGCCTGGGTGTCCAGGGCGCCGCGGACGATCTTGTAACGCACACCGGGGAGGTCCTTCACACGACCACCGCGGACGAGCACGAGCGAGTGCTCCTGCAGGTTGTGGCCCTCACCGGGGATGTAGGCGGTGACCTCGGTCCCGTTGCGGAGCTTCACACGGGCGACCTTGCGCATCGCCGAGTTCGGCTTCTTGGGGGTGGTCGTGTACACGCGGGTGCAGACACCCGCCTGCTGCGGGTTCGCCTTCAGGGCGGGCGCCTTGGTCTTCGAGACCTTGGGCGAGCGACCCTTGCGAACCAACTGCTGAATGGTTGGCACGTTCTCTCCTTGTCGATCTGCGCGCGGCTCGCGCCGGGCACAGGTGCTGCACGGTGACAGCGTTCGTGGTTTCACCACAGATCCATCTGCACGCCGCGACCGCGACGAACGGGAGTGATGGATATGCCGTGGGGGTGGCCTGTTCGCAGGCCCTGTCCCTGGTGCGCTCGCCTCGCCTGTCCCGTACCGAGGCACGTCGCATGGCGCGCGTGTGCGCACACCCGATCAATGATACGCGGGATGACGAAGTCGGGTCAAACGAGGGCGGACTTCACCGCGAGTGCTCAGGTGAGGTAGCCGCCGGTCAGGAACCGGCATCCGTCCGCTGCAGTCGGAGCGCCGCATCGCCGAGGAGGAACCGATCGGCGACCTCCGCCGCCCCGCCCGGCTCGACCTCGACGTCCGTGCCGAGGGGACTGGGCAGCAGGATGCCGTTCGTCGAGCCCAGATCCACGATGCGCCACACCTCGCCGCGCCGCTCGAGGCGGGCATGGGTCTTCGACACGGTCCGCGTCGGGTCGGCGATCGCAAGGAGCTGGGCACGCGGATGCGCGGGGTCGGCGACGGGGTTGCGCCCCAGGATGACGACGTCGCCCGACAGGTCGGCGGTGGAGCCGTCCGGGAGGACGAGTTCCCACCGAGAGTGTCCCCGACGCACGACGACGGTGCGCTCGAGGTCCTCGCCCCGCGGCGCGGGGGCCGATTCCTGCTGCTCGCGCTCCTGCGCGGAGACCGAGGAGCTCGCCGACACGGGAGCACCCGCGGCCGGCGAGCCGGGGATGGCGGACACCTCGCCGGTCAGCTCGGGGAAGACGTCGCGTTCGTCGCGGTCGGCGCCGAACGCCGGCGGGCGCAGACGCGTGACGGGCGCCTCGTCGCGCCCCGGCACCGACGAGATGATCCCCGGCGCGGCGGCGACGGGAGGGCTCGCGTCGCGGGGCGCGTGAGGTGCGGCCTGCGGAGGGAACGGCGCCTGCGGCGCGGTCGTGGACGTGTCGGCGACTTCCGGCAGCGCGCTGCCGGAAGTCATCGTCGGCGTCGGAGCGGTCGGGTCGGGCTGCTCCCCCGTCGCCCCCGGATCGGCGCCGAGCGTCGACGCATCGGCGGGAGCCGCCGCGGAGGCCTGCGGGGCCCACGGCTGGGGCGCGACGGGTGAGGCCGGGGCGGCCGCGGGACCGGGCCGCGCATCGTCACCCGGCGCGGCGGCCGGCGCGGGGAAGGGCGGCGGCGGCAACGGCGCGCCGAAGTCCGTTCCGAGCGATCCGAACGGCGCGTAGGGAGGCGACGCGGGCCGCGCCTCCGGATCGGGATGCCGAGTGGCGGGGCGCGCGCCCCGCCACTCGGCAGGACCGAACCCCACGATCGTCGCCCAGACCGGGAACAGGAGCGCCCCGACGACGGTCATCCCGCCGCCGTAACCGAAACCGGGGTTCAGCCGGTGCACGGTCAGGATCAGGAGGATCCAGACGGCGATCGGGCCGACACCCGGCACGAGGACGAGGAGGGCGAGCCACATCGAGAACCCGCCCCAGCGCAGCAGCACGGCGATGTTGAGGAGGGGCACCCATGCACGCCAGGGCTCCTCGCCCATCTTCCGGAAGGCGGCCGAGAGTGCCAGGGCGACCCACACGTACACTGCCGCGCCGAGGACGAAGGCGAGCAGTCCCAGGACGACACCCGCACCGCTGTCGACACCCGTGATCATCCCCCCACCCTAAGTGAGCAGGACCGGCCCCCGCGGAAGGGAGCGGAGCCGCATCAGACCCCGGGAAGACCGTCGCCCGAATCGAACGGTGCGTCGAGCGACCGGGTCAACTCGTCGAGCAGTGCCGCGATCTGCGGCTCGACGTACTGGGCCACGGCCGTCTGGATCCGGAGGCGATGCCGCAGCAGGATCGTGCAGACCTCGCGCCCCACCATGCTCGCGTACTCGTCGGCGAGGCGGACCTCCTGGCGGAGCGCCGCCTTCGCGTCCTCGGTGAGCGGAGGGAGCGCGGGCACCGCGGCATCCGCTTCATCCGCCAGACCCGCGATCGTGAACAGGAAGGGGGCGCCGGGGACGGGATCCGGGTCCATCGGCAGGCCGTCGAACTCCGGCTCGAGCCCCTCGGCGGGCCGGTAGGTGCGGGACCGGTTGCGGTCGGCCTGCTGGTCGAGCTCGGCCTGCAGCATCGGGAGGTTGCGTGCCGTGTAGTGCGCGACGGCGTTGTCGACGATCGTCTTGATCCGGGTCGACAGACCGTGCTGCACCCCGTGCGGCACATCGGACCCGAGACCCGCCGCCGAGAGGACGGGAGACCCGAGGCACCGCCGGCAGGGAGCGACCCGGCCGCGGTGCGTGGCCGGCTCCCAGCGCGGCAACCAGCGCAGCCAGGCCTCGACGGCCTGGTCCACCTGCGTCTCGAGCGAGCGCTCCACGGCTCCATTGTCGCGGAGATCCGCGCCGATCGGGGCATTTCCGCCGTGCCGGATGACGTCGCCCGTCACTCCTCGTCGTCGGCGCGCTCCCACGGCCACTGCGGTCTGCTCGCCCGCGTGCGCCCGAGCGCGATCCCGGCCCACGCCGCGACGGCCGCGGTCACCGCCAGGACGAGGAGGTACCACGACACCGCGAAATCGCCGACGGCACCGACCGACACCGCGGGATCCGCCCCCGTCAGGATGCCGCCGGCCGCGATCCCGACGAGATAGGCGGCCACCGTCGCGGCCGCCACCCAGAGCGCCCCGACGTAGCGGCCGCGGCGGATCGCTCCGTATCCGGTGGCCGCGAAGACGAGGGCCGCGAGCAGCATCGCCGTGATCCCGGCGCCCTGGCCGAGCGCCGGCTCGGCGAGGACGTCGGTGTCGGTCAGCAGGCTCGTGAAGCCGAAGGCGAAGATCGCGAGCGCCGCGAATCCGATCGTCGCGAAGAACGCGGCGATCGGCGGTGCGACACCGGCGGACGGCGACACCTGCCGCGGCCGCCTGTCAGTACTGCTGGAGCTGCGGGCCGGCCTCGAGAGTGCGCTCGTACTCGCGCCGGGCCTCGTCGTTGAGCTCGGTCACCCGACGACCGCGACGCGCGACCCAGGCACCGAACCACACCGTGATCTCACGACCGAGGACGAACGCGATGACGGCGAGCGGGGCGAGGAGCTGCTCCCCCACGAGCTGGGCAGCCTGAGACGGCGCGATCGACCAGAACGGTGCCTGGAAGAGCTGGCCGAGCAGGTGACCGCCGTAGGCTGCGCCGCCCACGAGCAGGCCGAAGACCACCCACAGACCCCAACGACCGCGGTTGATGAAGGCGCCGAGGATCCAGAAGCCCAGGAAGAACACCGCCACCGGCACCCAGAACGCCCAGGTGGTGAGGATCTCGAGGGTGCGGCTGCCGAGGTCCGCGAGCGCGATCGGCTCGTCGAGCGCTGCGAGGCCGAGCGTGGCGGCCAGGTAGAGGAGCGCGAACACCAGCGCGGCGACGAGACCGATGGCGCCGGCGGCACCGCGGTTGCCGCGTGCGCGCGGTGCCTCGGGGGCCTGCACGAAGATCGGCTGCTGCGAGTAGACCGCTGTGGGCGCGCCTGTGGCGGCGGGCTCGCTCGAGGTCACCGTCGTCGGGGTCTGGTCGGCGTGCGAGTAGGCCGCCGTGGCGACGGCCGGGGCCGCCGCAGCAGCGGCGGGAGCCGCGGTCGTGGCGGGCTCCGGGGCGTCGTCGTGGCGTGCGGGCGCGTCGACGACGTCGGTGTGGGCGGTGGATGCCTCGGAGTCCGTCTCCGTCGCCGCCGGACGGTACAGCGGCTCGCTCTCGACGGCGGAGGCCGTCACGGGCGCGTCGGGCTCGCTGTACTTGCCGTAGTCGATCGACAGGTCCGAACCGCGGTCGGTCGCGGAGAAGTCCGCGTCACCGCGCGGGCGGTCCTCGGTGGTGCGCGAGGCGGCCTCGGCCTCGGCGAGACTGTCGTTGGCGCTGCCGACGACGTGGTCGACGTCGCGGGGCTCGCCGGTGGACGTGGGCTCCTCGACGGGCTCGCCGTAGGCAGGCTCGCGCGTCGGTTCGTTCCGCTCGCCGAACTGGGGGTCGCTCATGGCGGTGTCACTCCTCACGCGGAGGCGTGCGCCACCGCTGCAGCGAGCGTATCGTCGGCGCCCGCACCCGCCGCGGAGGCGCCCCGACGTGTCTCGACGCCGTGTCCGGGTCGAGACGTATCGTGGACCCCATGTCGAGCCGACGCCCCCGCATCCGCCGTGCGCTCGTCGGCGCCCTCGCCGCCCTCACCCTCGCGGGCGCCGTGACGGCCTGTGCCCCCGAGCCCGACGCGGTGCCGCCCGCGCCGACGGATGCGGCATCCGGAACCCCCAGCCCGACCGTCACCCCCGTCGCCATCGCGGAGTTCCCGTTCGGCCCGTCGACCTCGACCACGCCGCTGCCGAAGGACTGCGAGAGCATCCTGACCCCCGGCATCCTGGACACCCTGCAGGGCATCCCGCTCAACGCACCGGGCATTGGCGGCGGCATCCGACCCGACAGCAGCCGCGTGTGCGTGTGGGCCGACCCCGGCGCGAGCCGCACGAGCCTCGTCACCGTCGTGGGCTACTCGCCCGAGCGCGAGGCGCGCGATGCGCTCTACCTGCTCGGCGTCGACGAGGGCTACACCTGCTACGAGCCGGACGAGGGACTGCGGTGCGAGAAGAGCGGCACCGACGAGCTGGGGCTCCCCGTCGGACGCACCGTGTACTGGCGCGACGGCGTGGCGATCGACACGCAGTACTCGAACCTCGCACCCCAGGGGTACACGGCGGCGATCGTCCGGTCGATCTGGGGCTGAGCGCTCAGCCTGCGCGTGACCAGACCGCGGCGGCGACGCCGTCCGCGTACTGGGTCGGATGCCACGCCTGCTGCGACGTCGACACCCACTGCCCGCCGCCGGCCTCGATCGTCTCGAGCAGGTCGCCCTCGGTGCGCGAGCAGCGCACGCGGTCACCCTCGGGGGCGCACTCGAACCCGAGCGGCGGCAACGCAGCCGTCGCGATGGCCCCGGCATCCGGCGGCACGGTCGCGACCGTCGTGGAGATCTCTCCCCGTCCCGAGGTCCAGGTGCACGTGACGAGAACCTGCGGCTCGAGAGCGGCGACGAGGTCGGCGGCCGACGACACCGGCGCGTCCGTCGAGGCGACCATCTCGGCACCCTCGGTCCACCGGAGACCGGCCCACGCCGCCTCGTTGTAGAGGTCGCGGCAGCCGAGAGGGGCGGAGGTCGCCGCAGCGGATGCCGTGGGTTGCGGCACCCCCGCGGCCTCGGAGATCCATCGCGAGGCGGCGGGGAACATCGGCACGGCGAGGACCAGCAGCGTCACGACGATCGCCGCGCTCACGACGCCGACGAACCACGCGAAGCCGGCGTTGCGTCCTCCCACCCCTGCCATGCCCCCAGGGTAGCCCCCCCGGCCCGGCCGATCCGCGCCGACGACGCCGAAGGCCCCTGGGAGATCCCAGGGGCCTTCGGTCAGACGATCACGCCTCGATCAGTTATAGCTGCCGGGGGTGAAGTCGTCGGTCGAGAAGCTGTCGAAGTCGACGTAGCTCAGGTCGGCGTCGCTGTACGCGCCGTCCGAGGCGAAGATGCGGTTGGGGTACCGCTCGCTCTTGGCCTCCTCCGTCGCCTCGACCACGACGTTGCGGTACTTCGCAAGGCCGGTGCCGGCGGGGATGAGCTTTCCGATGATGACGTTCTCCTTGAGGCCCACGAGCGGGTCGCTCTTGCCCTCCATGGCCGCCTGCGTGAGGACGCGGGTGGTCTCCTGGAACGATGCGGCCGACAGCCACGACTCCGTCGCGAGCGACGCCTTCGTGATACCCATCAGCTCGGGGCGACCCGAGGCGGGACGCTTGCCCGCCGCGACAGCCTCGCGGTTCATCTGCTGGTAGCGCTTGAAGTCCACCAGCTCACCGGGCAGCAGGTCCGTCTCGCCGTGGTCGACGACCGTGACCTTGCGCAGCATCTGGCGCACGATGACCTCGATGTGCTTGTCGTGGATCGGCACACCCTGCGAGCGGTACACGCCCTGCACGCCGCCGACGAGGTACTTCTGCACCTCGCGGGCACCCTGCACGCGCATGACCTCCTTGGGGTCGAGCGTTCCGACCTGCAGCGGCTGACCGACCACGACACGCTGGCCGTCCTCGACGAGGAGGGTGGCGCGCTTGAGGACCGGGTAGACGTGCGGCTCGTCGCCGTTGTCCGGGGTCAGGATGACCTTCTTGGCCTTCTCGGTCTCATCGATCTTGATGACACCGTCGGCCTCGGCGATCGGGGACGCACCCTTGGGGGTACGCGCCTCGAACAGCTCCTGGACACGGGGCAGACCCTGGGTGATGTCGTCCGCCGATGCCGAACCACCGGTGTGGAACGTACGCATCGTCAGCTGGGTACCGGGCTCACCGATCGACTGGGCCGCGATGATGCCGACGGCCTCGCCGATGTCGACGAGCTTGCCGCTGGCCAGCGAACGGCCGTAGCACTTGGCGCACACACCGACGGCGGAGTCACAGGTGAGGACCGAGCGCACCTTGATGCTCTCGATGCCACCGGCGACCAGCTTGTCGATGAGGACGTCGCCCACGTCGTCGCCGGCCTCGGCCAGGACGGTGCCCTGCGCGTCGATGACGTCGGCGGCGAGGGTACGGGCGAACACCGAGTTCTCGACGTTGGCGTCACGCACGAGCGTGCCGTCGGTGCCGGGAGCGGCGATCGTGAACTCGAGACCCTTGGTCGTGCCGCAGTCCTCCTCGCGGATGATGACATCCTGCGAGACGTCGACGAGACGACGCGTGAGGTACCCCGAGTCGGCGGTACGGAGGGCCGTGTCGGCCAGACCCTTACGGGCACCGTGCGTCGCAATGAAGTACTCCGCCACCGACAGACCCTCGCGGTACGAGGAGATGATCGGACGGGGGATGATCTCACCCTTGGGGTTGTTCACCAGGCCTCGCATACCCGCGATGTTGCGGATCTGCAGCCAGTTACCACGGGCACCCGAGCTCACCATGCGGTTGATGGTGTTGTCGGACGGGAAGTTGTCCCGCATCGCCTTCTGGACCTCGTCGGTTGCCTCGGTCCAGATCTTGATGAGCTCCTGACGACGCTCGGCGTCGGTGGTGAGACCCTTCTCGAACTGACCCTGGACCTTCGCGGCCTGCTTCTCGTAGGCGGCGACGATCTCCTTCTTGTTCGGCGGCGTGAGGACGTCGCTGAGGGCGACGGTCACACCCGAACGGGTGGCCCAGTAGAAGCCGGCGTCCTTGATCCGGTCGAGGGATGCCGCGACCTCGGTCTTCGGGTACTCCTCGGCCAGCTTGTTGACGATCTGCGACAGCTTGCCCTTGTCGGCCTGCTCGCGGACGAACGGGTAGCCCTTGGGGAGCGTGTCGTTGAAGATCGCCTGACCCAGCGAGGCATCCACCAGACCGTGGCGCTCGTAGCCCTCGGGCGCTTCGCCCTCGAGGAACGTCAGACCCGGGACGCGGATGCGGACCTTGGCCTGCAGGTCGAGGGTGCCCTCGTCCTTGGCCAGGATCGCCTCGCCGACGGAGCCGAACACACGGCCCTCACCGGCAGCACCCTCCTTGATGGTCGTCAGGTGGTGCAGACCGATGATCATGTCCTGCGAGGGCAGGGTCACCGGGCGGCCGTCCGACGGCTTGAGGATGTTGTTCGAGGCGAGCATCAGCACGCGGGCCTCGGCCTGCGCCTCGACCGACAGCGGCAGGTGCACGGCCATCTGGTCACCGTCGAAGTCCGCGTTGAAGGCGGCGCAGACGAGCGGGTGGAGCTGGATGGCCTTGCCCTCGACAAGCTGCGGCTCGAACGCCTGGATGCCGAGACGGTGCAGCGTGGGCGCACGGTTCAGCAGCACGGGACGCTCGCGGATGATCTCCTCGAGCACGTCCCAGACCTCGGGGCGGGTGCGCTCGACGGCGCGCTTGGCGGCCTTGATGTTCTGCGAGTGACCGAGGTCGATGAGGCGCTTGATCACGAACGGCTTGAAGAGCTCCAGGGCCATCTGCTTGGGCAGACCGCACTGGTGCAGCTTCAGCTGCGGGCCGACGATGATGACCGAACGGCCCGAGTAGTCGACGCGCTTGCCGAGCAGGTTCTGGCGGAAGCGACCCTGCTTACCCTTCAGCATGTCGCTGAGGGACTTCAGGGCGCGGTTGCCGGTACCCGTGACGGGACGACCGCGGCGGCCGTTGTCGAACAGGGCGTCGACGGCCTCCTGCAGCATCCGCTTCTCGTTGTTGACGATGATCTCGGGGGCACCGAGGTCGATCAGTCGACGGAGACGGTTGTTGCGGTTGATCACGCGACGGTACAGGTCGTTCAGGTCGCTGGTGGCGAAACGGCCACCGTCGAGCTGGACCATCGGGCGCAGCTCCGGCGGGATGACCGGGACGACGTCCAGGACCATCGACGCCGGGCTCATGCCCGTCGACAGGAACGAGTTGACGACCTTGAGGCGCTTGATCGCACGGATCTTGCGCTGGCCCTTGCCCTCGGAGATCTGCAGGTGCAGCGAGTCCGCCTCGGCGGCCAGGTCGAACGCCTCGAGACGACGCTTGATCGACTCGGCGCCCATGTAGGCCTCGAAGTACTGACCGAAGCGGTCCTGCAGCTCCTGGAAGATGTCGTCTTCCTGCTTGAGCTGACCGACCTCGAGATTGCGGAACTCGTCCCACATCCGCTCGAGCTTGGCGACCTGCTCGTCGCCGCGCTTGCGGATGGTGGCCATCTCCTTCTCGGCGGCGTCCTTGGCCTTCTTCTTCTGGTCGGCCTTGGCGCCCTCCGCCTCGAGGGCGGCGAGCTCGTCTTCCAGCTTCTGGAGGCGGTCGGCGACACGGGCGTCGCGACGGTCGGCGATGTTCTTGATTTCGAGGCGGAGGTTCGCCTCGTGGGTCGGCAGGTCGCGGTGGCGTGCGTCCTCGTCGACCGAGATCACCATGTAGGCGGCGAAGTAGATGACCTTCTCGAGGTCCTTCGGCGCCATGTCCAGCAGGTAGCCCAGGCGCGAGGGGACGCCCTTGAAGTACCAGATGTGGGTGACGGGGGCGGCGAGCTCGATGTGGCCCATGCGCTCACGACGGACGGAGGACTTGGTGACCTCCACGCCGCAGCGCTCGCAGACGATGCCCTTGAAGCGGACGCGCTTGTACTTGCCGCAGGCGCACTCCCAGTCGCGGGAGGGTCCGAAGATCTGCTCTCCGAAGAGGCCGTCCTTCTCGGGCTTCAGCGTGCGGTAGTTGATGGTCTCGGGCTTCTTGACCTCGCCGAAGGACCAACGACGGATGTCGTCGGCGGTGGCGAGACCGATACGAAGCTGATCGAAGGTGTGTGACTCGAGCACTGATTCTCCTGTGTCGGAATTCTGTTCGTTGCCGGTGCGGGTCAGATCTCGTCGATCGACGTCGACTCGAACCGGGTGGAGATGTTGATGCCGAGCTCCTCCGCTGCGCGGAAGGCCTCGTCGTCACTGTCGCGCAGGTTGACCTCGGTGCCGTCGGCCGAGAGGACCTCGACGTTCAGGCAGAGGGACTGCATCTCCTTCATGAGGACCTTGAACGACTCCGGGATGCCGGGCTCCTGGATGTTCTCGCCCTTGACGATGGCTTCGTAGACCTTGACGCGTCCCACGATGTCGTCGGACTTGATCGTCAGCAGCTCCTGCAGTGCGTATGCGGCACCGTAGGCCTCGAGCGCCCAGACCTCCATCTCACCGAAGCGCTGGCCACCGAACTGGGCCTTACCGCCGAGCGGCTGCTGGGTGATCATCGAGTAGGGGCCCGTCGAGCGTGCGTGGATCTTGTCGTCGACGAGGTGGTGCAGCTTCAGGATGTACATGTAGCCGACCGAGATCGGAGCCGGGAACGGCTCGCCGGAGCGACCGTCGAACAGCTTCGCCTTGCCCGAGCTGTCGATGAGACGCTCGCCGTCGCGGGTGGGGTTCGTCGAGTCGAGCAGACCCGCGATCTCCTCCTCGAACGCACCGTCGAACACCGGGGTCGCGACCTTCGTGCCGGGCGCGGCCTCGCGGGCCTGCTCGGGCAGCTTCGCGGCCCACTCGGGCGAACCGTCGACCTTCCAGCCCTGCTTGGCGACCCAGCCGAGGTGGGTCTCGAGGACCTGACCGAAGTTCATTCGACCGGGGATGCCGAGGGGGTTCAGGACGACGTCGACCGGGGTGCCGTCGGCGAGGAAGGGCATGTCCTCGACGGGCAGGATCTTCGCGATGACACCCTTGTTGCCGTGGCGGCCGGCGAGCTTGTCACCGGCGGTGATCTTGCGCTTCTGGGCGATGTAGACCACGACGCGGCGGTTGACGCCCGAGCCGAGCTCGTCGTCGCCGTCCTCGGCGTTGAACTCCTTGACGGCGATGATCGTGCCCTGCTCACCGTGGGGCACCTTCAGCGAGGTGTCACGGACTTCGCGGCTCTTCTCGTTGAAGATCGCGCGGAGCAGGCGCTCCTCGGCCGACAGCTCGGTCTCACCCTTGGGCGTGACCTTGCCGACGAGGATGTCGCCGGGGCGAACCTCGGCGCCGATGCGGATGATGCCGCGCTCGTCGAGGTCCTTCAGCAGGTCGGGGCTGACGTTGGGGAGGTCACGGGTGATCTCCTCCTTGCCGAGCTTGGTGTCGCGCGCGTCGACCTCGTACTCCTCGATGTGGATCGAGGAGAGCGTGTCGTTCTTCACGAGCTCCTGGCTGAGGATGATGGCGTCCTCGAAGTTGTGACCCTCCCACGTCATGAAGGCGACGAGGAGGTTCTTGCCGAGGGCGAGCTCGCCGTTCTCCGTGGCGGGGCCGTCGGCGATGACCTCGCCGACCTCGACGCGGTCGCCGGCCGAGACCACGACGCGCTGGTTGTACGAGGTGCCCTGGTTGGAGCGGTCGAACTTGCGCAGGAAGTAGTCCTGCGTGCCGCCCTCGTCGAGCTGGACGGTGACGACGTCGGCCGAGACCTCGGAGACGACACCGGCCTTCTCGGCGGTGAGGACGTCACCGGCGTCGATGGCCGCGTAGCCCTCCATACCCGTACCGACGATCGGCGACTCGCTGCGCAGCAGCGGGACGGCCTGACGCTGCATGTTCGCACCCATGAGGGCGCGGTTCGCGTCGTCGTGCTCGAGGAAGGGGATGAGGGAGGTCGCGACCGACACCATCTGGCGCGGCGAGACATCCATGTAGCCGATCTCGTCGACCGGGAACAGGTCGACCTCGCCACCCTGACCGCGACGGGCGAGGATGCGGTCGTTGACGAACGTGCCGTCGGCGTTGAGCTCGACACCGGCCTGCGCGACGACGTAGTCCGCTTCTTCGGCGGCGGTCAGGTAGTCGATCTGGTCGGTGACCTTGTTGCCCACGACACGGCGGTACGGCGTCTCGATGAAACCGAACGCGTTGATGCGCGCGAACGATGCGAGCGAACCGATGAGGCCGATGTTCGGGCCTTCCGGGGTCTCGATCGGGCACATGCGGCCGTAGTGGGAGGGGTGGACGTCACGGACCTCGACGCCGGCACGCTCACGCGAGAGACCACCGGGGCCGAGCGCCGAGAGGCGACGCTTGTGGGTCAGACCCGCGAGGGGGTTGTTCTGGTCCATGAACTGCGACAGCTGCGAGGTCCCGAAGAACTCCTTGATCGCGGCCACGACGGGGCGGACGTTGATCAGGGTCTGCGGCGTGATCGCCTCGATGTCCTGCGTGGTCATGCGCTCGCGGACGACGCGCTCCATGCGGGACAGACCGGTGCGGACCTGGTTCTGGATGAGCTCGCCGACGGCGCGGATGCGACGGTTGCCGAAGTTGTCGATGTCGTCGACGTCGAGGCGGATCTCGGCGGGCTTGCCGGCGCGGACACCGTCGTAGCTGACGTCACCGCGGTGCAGGCGGACGAGGTACTTGATCGTCGCGACGATGTCCTCGACGGTCAGGACCGAGTCGCTGAGCGGCTTGTCGATGCCGAGCTTCTGGTTGATCTTGTACCGACCGACCTTGGCCAGGTCGTAGCGCTTCGGGTTGAAGTAGAAGTTGTCCAGCAGCGCGCGGGCGGCCTCGGCGGCGACCTGCTCGCCCGGACGGAGCTTGCGGTAGATGTCGCGGAGCGCGTCCTCCTTGGTGAGGATCGTGTCCTTCTCGAGGGTCTCCTCGATCGAGCTGAAGCCCGCGAACTCCTGCATGATGTCTTCGCTCGACAGGCCCAGGGCCTTGAGGAAGACGGTGACGGACTGCTTGCGCTTGCGGTCGATGCGCACGCCCACCTGGTCGCGCTTGTCGATCTCGAACTCGAGCCAGGCGCCGCGGCTCGGGATGACGCGCGCCGAGACGATGTCCTTGTCGGAGGTCTTGTCGGGCGTCTTGTCGAAGTAGACACCCGGCGAACGCACGAGCTGCGAGACGACGACGCGCTCGGTGCCGTTGATGATGAAGGTGCCCTTGGCGGTCTGGAGCGGGAAGTCGCCCATGAAGACCGTCTGCGTCTTGATCTCACCGGTGAGGTGGTTCATGAACTCGGCCTCGACGTAGAGCGGGGCGGCGTAGGTCTTGCCGCGCTCCTTGCACTCCTCGATGGAGTACTTCTCGGGCTCGAGGTAGGGGTTGGTGAACGAGAGCTGCATCGTCTCGCCGAGGTCCTCGATCGGCGAGATCTCCTCGAAGATCTCCTCGAGGCCGCTGATCTCGGGCACATCGGTGCGGCCGGCGGCCTGCGCCTCGGCGACGCGTGCCTTCCACGCCTCGTTGCCGACGAGCCAGTCGAACGACTCGGTCTGCAACGCCAGAAGGTCGGGGACCGTCAGCGTGTCGGAGATCTTGGCGAACGAGAGGCGGGATGCCCCGCGGCCGTTCTTGGTGGTGGTGGTGGAAGTTGCGTTGCGCGCAGCAGCCAAGGGAATTACCTCCGTGAGCCCGGGGAGGGCTGGTTTTCCTTGTCGTCAGGTGGAGTACTCCCGCATCCGACACCTGCGGCGCGCGCCGACGGGAACCGTCGGGGGCGCAGGCACAAGCCGACCACCATATGAGGGCAAGTAGAGGGGAGCGCAACTACCCACTATAGGACGGACGACGCGCCGTGTCCAGTCGGATCGTTGACGACTTTCGGATGCTGCGGTATAACTCGCGCCGCTCAGACCCCCGGCTCCGCCGCTCAGACCCCCGGCTCCGCCGCTCAGACCCACTGCCAGGTCGCGAGGACGGACATCGCGAGCGCGTCGCGATCCTCCTGCGGCACGTCGACGCTCGAGGAGAAGGTGACGATGTAGGTCTGCCCGGCGTCGACGAGGTAGTACTGGTCGATCACGTACGGGACCTCCCCCGTCGACACGGTCGCCGTGAGGTGCGCGGACTCGGAGCCCGCCGCGGTCACTCGGTCGAGGGTCTGCACGTCGGTGGCGCCCGCATCCTCGAGTTCGTCGATGCCGCTCTGCTCGACCTGGTCGGAGGTGACCTCGCCGCCGGGCGAGACGAGGATGTTGACGTTGTCGGGGTAGTCGTCGTCGTCCTGGAGGTCGGCGGCGAACGTCGTGGGGTCGAATCCGTCGGGGGCGCCGTCGGGGAAGCCCCAGCCGTCGGGGAGGCGGAACGTGTACTCGTCGGTCGCGACCTCCGTGCCGGTGGCGGGGGCGAACTCGACGGCCTCCGTCTGCTGCGGCGAGACCTCCTGCGTTTCCGCGGGCGGCGCGGACTCGGCGGTGCATCCGGTCAACCCCACCGCGGCCGTCGACCCCAGGGCGGCGGCGAACGCGAGGGCGACGGAGGCGCGACGGGACGACATGCGGCCGACCCTACGCGTCGGCGGCGATCACCGCCGAGGGCTTGCGCTGCGGAGCCGAAGGTGAGAACCGGGCCGGGCCTGGGCGAGCGCCGCGCGCCCCGCGGCGGTCACCACGCCGATCACGGGGTACCCGCCGGTCACCGGTCCGTCCGGCCCGAGGACGACCGGCAGACCGTCCGGCGGCACCTGGACGGCGCCGGGCAGCATCCCCTCGCTCGCGAGCTCCCGGGAGGCGGCATCCGCCGTCCGCGCCAGCGGGGGACCGTCGAGACGGATGCCGACACGGTCGGCACGGGCGCCGACGCCCCACGTCGTCTCGAGGAACGCCCGCCGCGCCGCCGGGGTGAACCAGTCGGCGCGGGGACCGGCGGCGACGGGGACGTCGATGACGGTCGGCGGCGGCGTCCACGGCCACAGGTCGACGGGTGGGACGGGATGCGGGGCGGCATCCGCCGTCGCGATCCCGTCACCCGCGCGCAGCGGTGCGGGTCCGAGGCCCGCGAGCGTGTCGGTCGCGATCGATCCGACGACGGGATGCCCGGCGACGCCGCCGCGGATCGCGAGCAGGGCGCGGACCCCGGCGCGGAAGATGCCGATCGACAGGTCGGTGCCGGCGGACCAGAGCACCGGGCGGTACGGGTCGACCTCGCGTCCGGCGACGTGGACGCTTCCCCACGCCCCGGTGACGGCGATCCAGAGATCTCGGGTCGCGGTCGCGCGGAAGCCGCCCAGGGTCACCTCGATCGCGGCGGCGCCCGGGGCGTTGCCGACGAGCCGGTTCGCGGCGGCGAGCGCCGGGCGGTCGGCGGCGCCGGAGCGTGCGACGCCGTCGGCGAGCGCGTCGGGGCGACCGGCATCCTGCACCGTCGCGAACGGGCCCGGGTCCTGCACGACGGCGGCCGGGCGCTCGACCGGAAGGACGGCGGTGGCGGAGCCCGCGGTGACCGCAGCGGCGGCGACGCGGCGGAACCGCACGCGGGTGCCGGGGCGCAGGAGCACGGGGGTGTCGGCGAGCGGGTCGAACAGGGGCGCGGCGGTCGTCCCGATGAGCTGCCAGCCGCCGGGGGTCTCGCGCGGGTAGGCGCCCGTGAACTCCCCCGCGAGGGCGACGGACCCCTGCGGCACCTGTGCGCGGGGGGTCGCGCGGCGGGGCACGTCGATGCGCCAGTCCGCGCTGACGAGGTACCCGAATCCGGGGGCGAACCCCGTGAAGGCGACCGTCCAGCGCGCCGCGAGGTGGCGCGCGACGAGCTCCCCGGCGCCGATGCCGAGCAGCGTCGCCGTCTCGTCGAGGTCGGGGCCGTCGTAGACGACGGGGATCTCGATCTCCTCCGCAGGCGCCGGTTCACCGGGCGCGGCGGGCGCACCGGCGGCATCCACTCCCTCGATCCACCGGCGCGCGGCCGCGAGCGGGAGGACGGCCGGGTCGACGTGGATGAGCACCGTCCGCGCGGCGGGGACGAGATCGCGCACCCCGCGGGGCCGGCTCGCTACCAGGGCGGCGTGGAGCCCGAGCACCTCGGCGAGCGCGTCGACCTCGACGAGCAGCGCGCTGTCGCCGAACGGGCGGATCACCACGGCGCGCGCACCCCGACCCCCGCGGCGTCGAGCGCCGCGCGCACGGCCCGCGCCATCGCGACCGAACCCGGGGTGTCGCCGTGGAGGCAGAGGGATGCCACGTCGACGGCGAGGACCGAGCCGTCCACGGCCTCGACACCGCCGCCCGTCGCGAGGCGCACGGCGCGCGCGGCGACGACCTCGGCGTCGTGCAGCAGGGCGCCCGGGTCGGTGCGCGGCACGAGGGCGCCGCTCGGCAGGTACCCGCGGTCGAGGAAGGCCTCGAGGAGGAACGGGATGCCGCGGCTCGCGGCCGCGCCGGCGATCGCCCCCGGCATCCCGAGCAGCGGCAGCGCGCGGCCGAGGTCCGCGGCCACGTCGGCGACGGCGTCGGCGACCGCCTCCGCCGTCTGCGGATCGGCGGAGACCGCGTGGTAGAGCGCCCCGTGCGGCTTGACGTAGCGGAGGTCCGCACCGGCCGACACGAGGGCGGCGATCTGCGTCCGCACCTGGTCGCGGAGGACCTCGGGCGGGACGGCGAGCCGCACGCGCCCGAACCCGGCACGGTCGACGAATGACGGGTGCGCCCCCACGGCGACGCCCTGCGCCGCCGCCCGGCGGACGGCATCCCGCATCGAATCGGCGTCGCCCGCGTGACCGCCGCACGCGACGGAAGCGCTGGAGACGACGGCGAACATCGCCTCGTCGTCGGCCGTCGGCATGCCGTCGACGGTCTCGCCGAGGTCCGCGTTGAGGTCGATCGCCGCCATGAGGCAACGCTAGCGGCGGGGAACGGTGAACGGCGGGCGAAGGATCCCGTCAAGCCCTGGCCGCGACCGGACCGGGGCCGTAGCGTCGGGATGTCGCCGGACGACCGTTCCGGCGGGAAGGAGCGCCACTGTGGCGTACATCACCGTGGGGACCGAGAACTCGGTCGACGTCGACATCTTCTACACGGATCAGGGGTCGGGACAGCCCGTCGTGCTGATCCACGGCTTCCCCCTCAACGGGGAGTCGTGGGGCAAGCAGCAGGCCGCGCTGCTCGAGGCCGGTTACCGCGTCATCGCCTACGACCGGCGCGGGTTCGGCGCCTCGACGAAGACCGCGTCGGGCTCGGACTACGACACCTTCGCCGCCGACCTGCACGCCCTCATCGAAGAGCTCGAGCTGACCGACGCCGTGCTCGTCGGCTTCTCGATGGGCACCGGGGAGATCGCGCGCTACCTGTCGCGCTACGGCGCCGACCGCATCGCGAAGGTCGCCTTCCTCGGCTCGCTCGAGCCGTGGCTGCTGAAGAACGATGAGAACCCCGACGGCGCGGGCGACCAGGCCTTCTTCGACGGCACCGCTGCGGCCGTCGCCGAGGACCGGTACGCCTTCTTGACGGGCTTCTTCAAGGACTTCTACAACCTCGACGACTACCTCGGCACCCGCATCTCGCAGGAGGCGCTCGACGCCTCGGTCGCCGTCGCGAATCAGGCCGGCAACGCCGCGATCGCCGCCGCCCCGCTCACGTGGGCGACCGACTTCCGCGCCGACATCCCGGCCGTGACCGTCCCGGCGCTCATCCTGCACGGCACCGCGGACAACATCCTCCCGATCGACGCCACGGCGCGCCGCTTCCGGGAACTCCTGCCCGAGGCGACCTACGTCGAGATCGACGGCGCGCCGCACGGCCTGCTGTGGACCCACGGCGCCGAGGTCAACGAGGCGCTGCTCGCGTTCCTGCAGGGCTGAGCTCCGCACACGGCGTCCGGGACGGGGTTCCGTCCCGGACGCCGTTTCTCGATCCGATGGTGGAAGCGGCGGACGGGTCGTGCCACGATGAGGGCACGAGCGAGGGGGTCGCGATGACGGATGCCGCAGTGCAGGAGACGTCGACGGGCAAGAGCATGGTCATCGATCACGGGATGAGGTGGCGCCTCGCCCGCGACCACCAGCGGACCAAACAGACGGGGCTGTGGGTCGGCGGCATCCTGATCGTGCTGGTCTACGGCTTCGGGCTGTTCGCGCTCAACGGGAACGTCCGCTCGCTGGTCATGGCCGCGTTCTGGGGCCTATTGATCGCGATCGGCTTCGTCGCGATCCGCCACCTGGGGACGCAGAAGCTCACCCGCGTCATCGAGGGGCTCTACCCCGCCGGCGACCGGCTGACCGTCGCCGTCACCGAGTCCGGCCTGACCGTGACCACGTCGGCCACGAGCCTGACGGTCGCGGCATCCGCTCTGTGGCGCATCTCGACGGGGCCGCACTCGGTCAGGGTGCGGGTCAACGGACTGACCGGACCGGCCATCATCCTGCCGCGCGAACTGTTGGACGACGCCGACATCGCGCGACTGCGCGCCATGGCGCCCCGCATCCGTCAGGGCTGACGCGCCGGGGTCGGGGCACCGGATCAGCCGACGACGACCGCCCCGGGCATGCGGGTACGCATGACGGCGAGCGCGTCGGGGCTGTGGTCGACGAGGACGGCGTCGCGGCCGAGCGCGTCGGCGACGGCGCCCGTCGTCCCCGAGCCCGCGAACAGGTCGAGCACGCGATCCCCCGGCCGACTCGACGCCTGCACGATCCGCCGCAGGATCCCCTCGGGCTTCTGCGTCGGGTAGCCCGTCTTCTCGCGCCCCGACGTGGGGACGATCGTGTGCCACCAGACGTCCGTCGGCAGCTTGCCGCGCGCCGCCTTCTCGGGGGTCACGAGGCCCGGAGCCATGTAGGGCTCTCGGTCGACGGCATCCGAGTCGAAGAAGTAGGCGGACGGGTCCTTCACGTACACGAGGATCGTGTCGTGCTTGCTCGGCCAGCGCTTGCGGGACTTCGCGCCGTAGTCGTAGGCCCAGATCAGCTCATTGAGGAAGCAGTCCCGGCCGAAGACGGCGTCGAGCATGACCTTCGCGTAGTGGGCCTCGCGGTAATCGAGGTGCAGGTACAGGGTGCCGTCGTCCTGCAGCAGCCGCCACGCCTCGCGCAGCCGCGGCTCGAGGAAGCCCCAGTAGTCGTCGAAGCGGTCGTCGTACAGCCGCAGTGCGCCCCGCGTGCGGGCGTAGGACGTGCCGCGGAAGCCGCCCTTGACGGGGCCCGCCGGCGGGACGGGAGCGTCCGGGTCGGGCACGAGGTGTGCGGTGTTCAGTCCCGACCGGGCAGGCCCGGCGCCCGGGGCGCGCGGATCCGGGGATGCCGACGCCGCGGCATCCGCTCGGGACTGAATACGGAGCGCGGACTCGATCGCCCGCTCCTGCGTGCGGCCGGTGTTGAACGGCGGGTCGAGGTAGACGAGCGCGAAGGAGGCGTCCGGCAGGCGCCGGGCGACCTCGAGGTTGTCGCCGAGATGGATCTCGACGGTCACGGGACGCGGCGCAGCCAGGCGTCCGTCGAGAACTTCGACTCGACGAGCGCCTCGGCCTCGGCGTATTCCTCCTCGGAGATCGCGCCCGGCTTCGCGCCGTACAGCGACGTGAACGTCTCCTTGAAGCGCTCGATGATCTCGGCGCGCGGCAGCCCGGTCTGGCTGCGCAGCGGGTCGACGCGCTTCGCGGCAGACGCCGTGCCCTTGTCCGAGAGCTTCTCGCGACCGATGCGCAGGACCTCGGTCAGGACCTGACCGTCCATGTCGTAGCTGAGGGTCGCGTGGTGCAGCACTCCCCCGTTGGCGAGGCGCTTCTGCGCCGCACCGCCGATCTTGCCCTTCGACGAGGCGATGTCGTTGAGTGGCTGGTAGGTCGCGTCGATGCCGAGCGAGCGCAGCGCGTGCAGCACCCAGTCGTCGAGGAACGCATACGAGTCCGCGAAGGTCATCCCCGCGACGAGGGATGCCGGCACGTACAGCGAGTACGTGACGATCGAGTTCGCGGCCATGAGCATCGCACCGCCACCCGAGATGCGACGGACGACCTGGAAGCCGTGCTTGGCGGCTCCCTCGGGATCGACCTCGTTCCGGTACGACTGGAACGACCCGATGACGACGGCGGACTCGTTCCACTCCCAGATGCGCAGGGTCGGCGTGCGGCGCCCGTCGCCGACGCGCGTCGTGAGCACCTCGTCGAGGGCGAGGTTCATCGCCGGCGAGACCGCCTTCTCGTGGACGACCTCCCACTCGAACTCGTTCCAGCCGGGAGCGACGATGAGGGCGCGGCGCACCGCCGTGGCGACCGACTCCGGGGTGAAGCCGAGCAGCTGCGCACCCTCGGGCAGTGCGCCGCGGACGGCGGCGGCGATGGTCGCGACGTCGGCTTCGGTCGGGAGGCCCGTCACGGCCGCATCGATGTCGGCGAGCGCGTCGTCGGGCTCGAGGAAGAAGTCGCCCGCCAGGTGGAAGTCCGCGATGCGGCCGTCGGCCACCTCGAGATCGACCACGACCAGCTTGCCGCCAGGGACCTTGTACTCGCCGTGCATGGTCCTATTCTCCCGTCTCCGCAGCGGCATCGGCGCCGGGAGCGGATGCCGCGTCCCGCCGCGCGATGCGCGCGTCCAGCCACGCGAGCAGGTCGGCGCGCGCCTCGGCGGCGCAGTGTTCGTTGAAGATCTCGTGCCGCGCGTCGGGGTAGACGAGGGTTGTGACGTCGGTGAGTCCCGACCGGGTGCGGTAGGCGTCGGCGAGGCGGTGGACGCTCCGCGGGCCGCCGACGGGGTCGTCGCGCCCGACCATGAGGAGGACGGGCAGATCGACCCCGAGGTCGCGCTTCGGCTTGCCGAGGAGGCGCACGGTGTCGGCGGGGCCGAACAGTGTCGGCAGCGGGACCGTCGTCGTGAGCGGGTCGTCGAGGAACGCGCGGCCGACCGCGGCATCCGTCGACAGCCATTCGACACCGGTCGCGTCGGCACCCGCCCAGCGCTTGTTGAGGGGCGCGGCGTTG
This sequence comes from Microbacterium oleivorans, assembly GCF_001644225.1. GTDB lineage: Bacteria > Actinomycetota > Actinomycetes > Actinomycetales > Microbacteriaceae > Microbacterium > Microbacterium gawkjiense. The sequence goes on from NZ_LSTV01000004.1 coordinate 113,761, forward strand.
AGGGCGCCCGGCCACAGGAGCGACGACCCGGAGAGGACCAGCGCGTCGTAGGCGCGCGGGTCGGCGTTCACGAGCTTCTGCGCGAGGAACGACCCCCACGAGTGCCCGAGGAGCACGAGCGGCAGGTCGGGGTGGCGGCCGCGGATGATGCCGGTGAACTGCTGGCACGCGGCGATCGCGGCGCGGAGGCCCCCCGGGCCCAGGCGGCCGAGACGGGAGTGGTCGCCGTCGTGCTGACGCAGGCCGGTGCGGCCGTGGCCGCGGTGGTCGTCGGCGTAGACGGTGAACCCGTCGGCGGTGAGCGCCGCGATGAGGGCGGCGTAGCGGCCGGCGTGCTCGCCGACGCCGTGGAGCAGTTGGACGACGCCCCGCGGCGTCCCCTCGGCGGGGTGGACGTCGTAGACGATCGCGATGCCGTGTGCATCGATGAACTCGGGCATGGCTCGAATCCTAGGGCCGGTCGGATGCCGCGCTCCGAGCCGTTAGCCAGACTAATGAGCTATGCTAATGAAACATGAGCGACGCGACCGGTGACCAGACCCAGGACCTCGCTCACGCGGCATCCGATTTCCGCATGGCGACCTTCCGGCTCGCGCGGCGCCTGCGCTCGCAGCGCGCGGTCGACACGATGAGCGACGGCCAGTTCGCCGTGCTCGCGGCACTCAAGGTCCACGGTCCGCACACGCTCGGCGAGCTCGCGGAACGCGAGCGGGTGTCGGCGCCCTCGATGAACCGCACCGTCAACTGCCTCGAGGAACTCGGCTACCTCAGCCGCACACCCGACGAGAACGATCGCCGCAAGGTGGTCATCGCGCTCACCGACAGCGGACGGGAGGTCGTCGTCGAGACGGTCCGGCGGCGCGACTCCTGGCTGGAGCACGCCTTCGAGGACCTCACCGCCGCGCAGCGGGCGACCCTCGCGAAGGCCGCCGCGATCATGCAGGAGGTGGCCGAGCGATGAGTTCCGCGATGTTCCGCTCCTTCTCCGTCTTCAACTACCGCGTCTGGTTCATCGGCGCCCTCGTGTCGAACGTGGGCGCGTGGATGCAGGCGACGGCGCTCAGCTGGGTCGTGCTGACGCAGCTCACCGACAACGACGCGACCGCCATGGGTGTCACGATGGCGCTGCAGTTCGCGCCGCCCCTGCTGCTCGTGGGCGTGACCGGGCTCGTCGCCGACCGCTTCGACCGCCGCAAGCTGCTTTTCGTGACACAGGGCTCGCTCATGGTGCTCGGGCTCACGATCGGCGTGCTGCTCCTGCTCGGCGCGATGAACCTGTGGACGATGTACGCCTTCGCGTTCGCGCTCGGCGTCGTCGCCGCTTTCGACAACCCGACCCGGCAGGCGTTCGTCTCCGACCTCGTGGCGCGCGAGAACGCCTCGAACGCGGTCGCCTTGAACGCGGCATCCTTCAACACCGCCCGCATGATCGGACCCGCCGTCGCCGGTCTCGTCATCGTCGCCGTCGGCACCGGCTGGGTGTTCCTCGTCAACGCGCTGACGTTCCTCGCGATGCTCGTCGCGCTGCTGCTCATCCGCCCCGCGGAGCTCGCCCCGAGGCCGAAGCTGCGGAGCGCCGCGCGGATGGCCGACGGGCTGCGCTACGTCGGCGGCCGACCCGACCTGGTCGTGACGTTCATCATGGTGTTCCTGCTCGGCGCGTTCGGCATGAACTTCCCGATCCTCGCCTCGACCATGGCTCTCGAGTTCGGCCAGAACGCCGACGGCTACGGCGTGCTCAGCTCGATCCTCGCGATCGGGTCGCTCGCCGGCGCCCTGCTCGCGGCGCGACGCGACCGCGCCCGGCTGCGCCTGGTCATCGGCGGACTCGGGCTGTTCGCGATCGCCTCGGTGCTCTCGGCCGCGATGCCCGTCTACCTCGCCTACGCCGCGACCCTCATGTTCATCGGGTTCGCGACGGTGACGACCCTTACCACGGCGAACGGTTACGTGCAGACGACGACCGAGCCTGCCCTGCGCGGACGCGTGCTCGCGCTCTACATGGCGATCCTCATGGGCGGCACGCCCTTCGGCGCCCCCATCGTCGGCTGGGTGGCCGACGCGTTCGGACCGCGCGCTGCGATCCTGCTCGGCGCCGCGGCGGCCCTGGTCGCCTTCTGCGTCGGCGGCGGCTGGCTGCTGTTCTCGGGACGTCTGCACCGCCACGAGACGCGCCGCTTCGCGATGACGATCGACGAGACCCGGCCGATCAGCGTCGTCGCGCCCGAGGAGTTCAGTGACGAGGTCGCCGCGACCACGCCGATCCGACTCCCCGAGGACGGCGACGTCGTCCCCGGGCGAGCGGATGCCGCGACACGACGCGGACGCTGAGACCGGGAGCGCCCCGGTGACGGCCGTTCCGGGGACCCGAGGTGCCGGGTCGGCGCGGGCTGGGCGACAGGACGGGTCCCCGGAGCGGGTTCCCGAAGCGCGGGCGGCGGGTCGCCGACGCGCGAGGCGCAGGAATGACGGATGCCGGGACGCCGGCGACGGCGGGGGTCAGACGCCGACGACCGAGGTCCTGACCGCGTCGTAGCCGACCGCCGCGGCAGTCACGACGACCTCGCCCGGCCCGTCGACCCGGACGACGGCGAGCAGCCGCCCGTCGTAGGTCATGTAGGCCGACGCGCCGAACGACTCCTCCGTGAGTGCGCGGCCCGAGCCGAGACCCGCGAGCGCACCCGGACCCGAGACGGAGACCTCGACGGGGAGGTCGCGGTCGGCGACGGCGATGCCGTCGTCGTCCGCGAGGGTGATCGCGACGAACGCGAGCCCGCCGACCGCGACGTCGTCGCGTTCGGCGTGCGCCCGCAGGCGAGGGGTGCCGGCCGTGCGCAGGACGTGGCGACCGGTCTCACGGCCGTCGCGGCGCGCGACGGCCACGAGCTCGCCGGGGCGGAACGCGGTCTCGAAGCGCGCGACGAACGCCTTCTCCGCGCCCACCGGCGCCGAGCCGAGGCTCTCGCCGTCGAGGAGCAGTTCGACCTCGTCGGCATCCGCGTACACGTCGACCGTGACGGGCGCGCCGGGTGCGGCATCCCAGCTCCACGTCGACACGGTGTCGGTCCACGACCACGGCGTCGTCGCGGTGGGGCGGCCGTGGTGCTGCGGGCGATGCACGGCGATGTAGGGGTCGGTCCGCAGACCGTAGACGATCTCGCGGTAGTACGAGATCGTCCGCCGATAGCCGGTGATGTCGAGGTCGCCCGACTCGGCGAGCCGGTACGGGAAGGGGCCCGCGGTGCCCGTGTCGGCGTAGCCGGGCTCGTCGGCGTAGTCGACGCGGCCGATGCCGGCCTCGCCCAGGTAGTCCCAGCCCGTCCAGGTGAAGTCGCCGATGACGTGCGGCAGCTCCTCGACGAGCCCCCACATGACGTCGATGCGCGCCGGGAAGGTTTCGGACCCGACGATGACGCGGTTCGGGTGGTCGACGGCATCCTGCCGGTACCGGGAGTCGGCGTAGTTGAAGCCGACGACGTCGAGCACCGCGGCGGACTCCTCGATCGACGCGCTCACGAGCGGCGAGGCGTTCATGAGCCCCATCTGGTCGCCCATATTCGCCATCATCGTGTTGGCGTCCTCGACCTGCTCGCGGGCCTCGGCCATACGCGGCAGGTTGGCGATGATGCCGTTGATGCCGTTCGTCACGAAGCGGGTGGGATCCGCCGCGCGCACGGCTTCGGCGAGTCGCCGACTCCACGTCGACCCGATCGGCGTGCCGAGCTCGAGGATCTCATTCCCGATCGAGTACATGATGACGCTGGGGTGGTTGCGGTCCTTCTCGACCAGTGAGCGGATGTCGCGCTCCCAGCGCTCCGGGAAGGTGATCGTGGCGTCGAACGGCGCCTTCGCCCGCGTCCAGGCGTCGGCGAGCTCGTCCATGACGAGCACACCGTGCCGGTCGCACGCGTCGAGCATCGCGCGGCTCATCGGATTGTGGGCGCTCCGCAGCGCGTTGAAGCCGGCCTCCTTCAGCAGGCGGACTCGCCGATCCTCGGCGTCGTCGTGCGTTGCCGCACCGAGCACGCCGTTGTCGTGATGCACGCAGGCGCCGCGCAGCATCACCGGCAGCCCGTTGATGCGAAGGCCCCGCACGGGGTCGACCTGCAGGGTGCGGATGCCGAAGGTCGTCGACTCCCCGTCGAGAACCGCACCGGCGGCATCCGTCACGGTCGTCCGCACGGAGTACAGGTGCGGGTGATCGGGGTGCCAGCGCGCCGGGGCGGCAACGGTGAGGCGAGCGCGGGCGACGGCATCCGTCCCGGGGAGAACGGTCACGGGAGACGTGCCGGAGGCGACCGTCTCGCCGTCGGGTGCCACGATCTCCCAGCGCACGCGCGTCTCGCGAGTGTGCCGTGCGGCGTTACGGACCGTCACGGCGACCTCGACCACGGCACGGTCGTCGTCGACGTCGGGCATCGTGACGACCACGCCGTGCGTGGGGATGTGCACCGGGTCGGCGACGACGAGGTGGACGGGACGGTAGATGCCGGCGCCGCTGTACCACCGGCTGTCGCGGTGCGCGCGGGCCTCGACGGTCAGGCGGTTCGTCTCGCCGAAGCGTAGGTAGGGGTCGAGCTCGGCGGTGAAGCCGGCGTAGCCGTTCGCCTCGTGGACGACGACCTCGCCGTTCAGGAACACGACGGCGTCACGGTAGACGCCCTCGAACTCAAGGCGGACGGTCTTCTCCCGCCACGATTCGGGGACGTCGAGCTCGCGGACGTACTCGAACGCGCCCCCGGGTGTGTAGCCGGAGTGAACGCCCTGGACCTCGTCGGCGGAGCGCGGCAGATCGCGCAGCGCGTCGTGAGGGAGGACGACCGGCACGGGGCCGTGACCCTCGGCGGGGGACTCGAAGGGGCCGAGTTTGGGACCCGCGGTCCAGCCGTCCCGGAGGAGGATGCGGGTCACGACGGGTTCTCGGCGGCGTCGCCCGCAGCCGGAGTCTCGTCGACGTCCCAGTCGATGTCGGCGAACGTCGCGAATAGGGCCTGCAGCTCCTCGGCCATGTCGAGCACGGAGCGATCGAGCAGCCACTGGACCTGCAGACCGTCCATCATCGCGATGATCGTGACGGCCGCGCGCCGCGGCGTCATCCCGCGTCGCAGTCGACCCTCGGTCTCGAGGACCGTGAGAGCGCGCTCGATGTTCCCGCGGGTGAACTCGTAGCGACGGACGAAGTAGGCGTGCGCGGGGTGATCCGGCGCCGTCGCCTCGGCCGACAAGGTCGCGTACAGCTCCACGACACCGGGGATGGAGGCGTTGTAGCGCGCGAGGTCGATCAGTCCGCGGAGAACGGCGGCCCCGTCGTCGGAGCCGATCGGAACCATGGCCCGGGCGCGGTCGTCGCGCTCCTCGAGGACCGCCTCGAGCAGGGCGCTCTTGTTGCGGAAATGGTGCAGGAGACCGGCCTCGCTCATCCCGACGCGCAGGGCGATCTCGCGCAGGGAGCCCGACCGGTAGCCCGAGCCCGAGAACACTTCGAGGGCGGCGTCGAGGATCGCCTGTCGTGTCGCCTCGGTCTTGGCGTAGGTGCCGCGGCGGCGCCCCTGCGCCGTCGCGATGGTGTCCGTGTTCGTCATCCTCATCGATTCCTTGAAATCGCTCCCGTGAGCGATCGTTCGGGCTAGTTTGCACGGTTTGGTAACGAAAACCTAGCGATAACTAGATTTTTGTTTTGAAAACCTAGTCCTCGTTCGGATTTGCTGCTAGCGTCCGTCGGCAGAGCGATCCGCAGGGGTATCGCCACCCGAAATGAGGACAAAGATGTTCCGATGGAAGGCCACAGCAGCCGTCGCCGTCGTCGCAGCACTCGCACTGACCGGATGCGCCGGCGGCGGAGAGACGACGAACTCCAGCGGAGAGGGTGGGAAGGCTGACCGCCTGACCCTCATCTCGATCGCAGCCCCGACGAGCTACGACATCGGCGCCGGCGCCGAGTGGGGCAACCGCAGCGAGTTCTTCGAGGCGGTCTTCGACACGCTGCTGCGCAAGGACTCCTCGGGCGAGATCCAGCCCAACCTCGCCACGAAGTGGGAGTACAACGAGGACAAGACCGTCCTGACCCTCACGCTCCGCGACGACGCGACCTTCACCGACGGCACCGCGGTCGATGCGGATGCGGTCGTCGGCAGCCTCGAGCGCTTCCGCGACGGCACCTCCCCGCAGGCGGCCACGCTCGCCGGTAAGGAGTTCGCCGCCGTCGACGCGACGACCGTCACCATCACGCAGGACGCTCCGGACCCGTCGCTCGAGAACCTCCTCTCGATCGCTCCCGGCCTCGTCCAGGCCCCGTCGAGCTTCGACGACGAGAACTCGGCGACCACTCCGGTCGGCTCGGGCCCCTACATCCTCGACAGCGCGTCGAGCGTCACCGGCACCACGTACAACTACACGGCGAACCCGGACTACTGGAACAAGGACGCCGTCAAGTACGAGAACCTCACCATCAACGTGATGGAGGACGTCACCGCCGTCCTCAACGCCATCAAGGCGGGCGAGGCGAACGGCGCGAAGATCGCCGACAACAACACCATCTCCGAGGTCGAGGGCGCCGGCTGGACGATCGAGTCGAACGAGCTCGACTTCCAGGGTCTGCTCCTGCTCGACCGCGCCGGCACGATGGCCCCCGAGCTGGCCGACGTGAAGGTCCGCCAGGCCATCAACATGGCGTTCGACCGCGAGGCGCTGCTGCAGTCGCTGCAGAGCGGCTACGGCACCGTCACCGAGCAGGTCTTCCCGGCGACCTCCGTCGCCTACGACGAGGCGCTCGACAGCACCTACCCGTACGACCCGGATGCCGCCAAGGCGCTGCTCTCCGAGGCCGGATACCCGAACGGGTTCACGCTGAACATGATGTCGACGCCGGCCTTCCAGCAGACGTTCGACCTCGTCGCGCAGCAGCTCGCCGACATCGGGGTCACGGTGAAGTACACCGACCCCGGCACGGGCAACTTCATCACGGACATGCTCGCCCCGAAGTACCCGGCGACGTGGATGGCGCTGGAGCAGAACCCCGACTGGCAGCTCATCAACTTCATGATCGCGCCGAACGCCACCTTTAACCCGTTCAAGTACCAGGACGACACCGTCGACGGCTACATCTCGACGATCCAGAACGGCACCGAGGACGAGGCGACCGCCGCGCTGAAGGAGCTCAACACCTACATCGTCGACCAGGCCTGGTTCGCGCCGTTCTACCGCGTCCAGGGTTCGTTCGCGACCGACGCGAACACGAACCTCGAATTCTGGCCGACCAACGCCTACCCGTCGATCTTCGACTTCTCGCCGAAGAACTGATCGATCCGTCAGGTGGCGGCGTCCGCGCCGCCACCTGACGACCATCCCGGGAAGGTCATCATGCTGTCATTCATCATCAGACGCGTCGTGTCCGGCGTCGTCCTCGTGGCGGTCATCTCCGCCGTCGCCTTCCTCCTGCTGTACGCGGGTGGCGGCGACATCGCCCGCCGCATCCTCGGCGAGAACGCGACGGCCGAGACCGTCGCGAAGAAGACCGAGGAGCTGGGTCTGAACCGTCCGCTGCTCACGCAGTACACCGACTGGCTGATGTCGGCCGTCTCGGGCAACCTCGGCCGCAGCTGGTTCACCGGCGAGCTCGTCAGCGTCAGTGTCGCGAACCGCCTCGCCGTCACGCTCTCGCTCGTCATCGGAGCAACCCTCATCTCGGCGGTCATCGCCATCGTGATCGGTGTGCTCGCGGCTCGCCGCGGCGGCGCGATCGACGGCACCGTCCAGTTCCTCTCGCTCGTCGGCTTCGCGGTGCCGGGCTTCCTCATCGCCCTAATCCTCGTGTCGATCTTCGCCGTCAACCTGCACTGGTTCAAGGCGACCGGATACGTGCCGATCGCTACTTCCTTCAGTGGCTGGATCGCCTCGGTGACCCTGCCGATCATCGCCCTGTCGATCGGGGCCATCGCGTCGGTCGCCGTGCAGGTGCGCGGGTCGGTCATCGACGCGACGTCCCGCGACTACGTCCGCACCCTCCGCGCCCGCGGCCTCAGCGAGCGCTCCGTCATCTACAAGCACGTTCTCCGCAACGCCGGCGGGCCTGCGCTCGCGGTCCTCGCCCTGCAGTTCGTCGGACTCCTCGGTGGCGCGGTCGTCGTGGAGCAGATCTTCTCGATCCCCGGCATGGGGCAGCTCAGCGTCCGATCGACGTCGCTCGGCGACATCCCCGTCGTCATGGGGCTCGTGATCACGTTCGCGATCCTCGTCGTCGTCGTCAACCTCCTGATCGACCTCGCGCAGGCCGCTCTGAACCCGAAGGTGAGGCTCTCGTGAGCGAAGCAGCTCCCGTCACTCCCGTCCTGCCGAACGTAGCTCCCGTGCGCATGAACCTCGCGCGTCGACTCCTGAAGCGACCCGTGGGCGTCGGCGCCGCCGTCTTCCTCCTGCTGATCGCCGTCCTCGCCGTGATCGGCGGCGCGATCGCACCGCTCGACCCGACCTATGCCGACATCCGAGCCGTCCTCGCGCCGCCCAGTGCCGAGCACCTGCTCGGCACCGACGGCAGCGGACGCGACGTCTGGTCGCGCCTGCTCTTCGCGACGCAGACGAGCGTGCTCGCCGCGCTGCTGGCCGTCGCCGTGGCGATCGTCATCGGCGTCGTCAGCGGTCTGATCGCCGGCTACTACCAGGGCTGGTTCAACACGGTCGCCACCTGGGTCACCGAACTGAACATGGCCCTCCCCGGCATCGTCGTCCTGCTCGCCGCCCGCGCCGTGGTGGGGCCGTCGGTCTGGACCGCGATGTTCATCTTCGGCATCCTGCTCGCCCCGTCGTTCTTCCGGCTCGTCTACGCCGCTGTCACCGCCGTCCGCGGTGAGCTGTACGTCGACGCGGCGCGGGTGTCCGGGCTCAGCGACACCCGCATCATCGGCCGGCACGTCCTGTCGGTCGTGCGGGCACCGATCATCATCCAGGCGGCGATCATCGCCGGCATCGCCCTCGCGATCCAGTCGGGACTCGAGTTCCTTGGCCTCGGCGACGTCAACACCCCGACGTGGGGCTCGATGCTCACCGACGGATTCAAGAACATCGCCCGCACACCGTTCCTGCTCATCTGGCCCTCGCTCGCGATCGCCCTCACCTGCATCGCGCTGACCCTCCTGGCCAACGTCATGCGCGACGAGCTCGAGCGCACCGTCTCGGTCCGCCGCAAGCGCCGCCGGGCCGTCACCACGGCCACGGGCTCGGTCGCGGCCGTCACCACGTCGGTGTCGACGAGCGGCGGCGAGCCCATCGAGGATCCGGACGAGCTCCCCGTCATCGAGAACCAGGGTGTCATCCGGCACGCGGAGGATGCCCGCAGCAAGGCGACGGAGAAGGTGCTCGAGGTCCGCGACCTGCGGGTCGGCTACGACCAGCCCGACGGGTCGCACATCGAGGTCGTCCACGGCGTCTCGCTCGACATCCGCAAGGGCGAGGTGCACGGCCTCATCGGCGAGTCCGGCTCGGGCAAGACCCAGACCGCCTTCGCCGTCCTCGGCCTCCTCCCCCGCGGCGGCCACGTCACGGGCGGCTCGATCATGTACGAAGGCACCGAACTGGCGGATGCGTCGGAGCGCACGTACGCGGGCATCCGCGGCAAGCGCATCGGCTACATCCCACAGGAGCCGATGAGCAACCTCGACCCGTCGTTCACGATCGGCAGCCAGCTCGTCGAACCGCTGCGCAAGCACCTCGGACTGTCGAAGAAGGACGCGACGGAGCGCTCGCTGGACCTGCTGGCGCGGGTCGGGATCCCGCAGCCCAAGCGGACGTTCGACGCCTACCCCTTCGAGGTCTCGGGCGGTATGGCGCAGCGCGTGCTCATCGCCGGCGCCGTCTCGACCGACCCCGACCTGATCGTGGCGGACGAACCGACCACCGCGCTCGACGTGACGGTGCAGGCCGAGGTCCTCGACCTGCTGCGCGACCTGCAGGCCGAGCGCAACATGGCCATGCTGCTCGTCACGCACAACTTCGGTGTCGTCGCCGACCTCTGCGACCGCGTCACGGTCATGCAGAACGGTGTGTTCGTCGAGCAGGGTCCGGTGCGCAGCATCTTCCACCAGGCACGCCACCCGTACACCCAGGCGCTCCTGGACGCGATCCTCGACGAGGGTCCCGCCCGGGCGCCGCTGGCCACGAAGGGAGCACGGGCATGACCGCTCCGCTGCTCGAGGTGAAGGACCTCGTCGTCGAATACCCCGGCAAAGGATTCCGCGCCGAACCGTTCCGCGCGCTGAAAGGCGTCTCGCTCGACATCCTGCCGGGTGAGACCGTCGGTCTCGTGGGCGAGTCCGGATCCGGCAAGACGACCCTCGGCCGCGCCGCCCTGGGGCTCGCGCCGGTCACCGGCGGGACGATCACGTACGACGGCCGCGACATCTCACACCTGTCGCGGCGGCAGCGCCGGTCGCTGACCTCCGAGATCCAGGTGGTGTTCCAGGACCCGTACTCGTCGCTCAACCCGTCGATGACGATCGAGGAGATCCTCACCGAGCCGCTGACCGCGGCAGGGGTGGCGAGGAACACCGCCCGCACCCGCGTGCGCGACCTGCTCGACCAGGTCGGGCTGCCCACGGATGCCCGGAGCCGACTCCCTCGCGAGTTCTCGGGCGGCCAGCGCCAGCGCGTCGCCATCGCCCGGGCGCTCGCGCTCGAGCCGCGGCTCATCGTGTGCGACGAGCCGGTCTCGGCGCTCGACCTGTCGACGCAGGCGCGGGTGCTCGATCTCTTCATCGAGATCCAGGAGCGCACCGGGGTCGCGTACCTCTTCGTGACGCACGACCTCGCCGTCGTGCGTCACGTGAGCCACCGCGTCGCCGTCATGTACCGGGGCGAGATCGTCGAGTACGGCGACGGCGACCGCGTGACCTCCGAGCCCGAGCACCCCTACACGCAGCGCCTCTTCATGGCAGCGCCCGTGCCCGACCCCGACAAGCAGGAGGAGCGTCGCGCCGCGCGCAAGGCGTTCCTCGCGTCTGAGGCCGGCTCGTCCGTCGCCGGCGCCGCCTGATCGGATGCCGGCGCGCGGACGCTCGCGCGCCCGCATCCCCCACCTTTTCTTCTACTGCAAGGAAGCACCGTGACTGACACGACGACGTCGACCGCGTCCACCGACCACCTCCGCCCCCTCCTCGAGAAGCTCTCGCTCGAGCAGAAGGCGGCCCTCGTCCAGGGCGCGGACTTCTGGACGACGGTGCCGCTGCCCGAGATCGGGCTGCGGGCGATGACCCTGTCGGACGGTCCCGCCGGTGTCCGCGGCCCGCGCTGGGACGAGCGCGACCCGTCGCTGAACATGCCCTCGGGGTCGGCCCTGGCGGCATCCTGGGACGTCGACCTCGCCCACCGCTACGGTGCCGCTGCCGCCGCGGAGGCCCGCCGCAAGGGTGTCGACGTCGTCCTCGGTCCGACCATCAACCTGCACCGCTCACCGCTGGGTGGTCGCCACTTCGAGTGCTTCTCGGAGGACCCCGAGCTCTCCGCGGGCCTCGGCGCCGCGTACGTCCGCGGCCTGCAGGACAACGGCGTCGCCGCCACCCCCAAGCACTACGTCGCGAACGACTCCGAGACCGACCGCTTCACCGTCGACGTCCAGGTCGACGAGCGCACGCTGCGGGAGCTCTACCTCGCGCCGTTCGAGCGCACCGTCGAGGCCGGGACCTGGAGCATCATGAGCTCCTACAACTCGGTCGACGGCGTCACGATGACCGAGAACGACCTGCTCGAGAGGCCGCTGAACAGCGAGTGGGAATTCGACGGCGTCGTGATCAGCGACTGGACCGCCGTCCGCTCGCTGGACGCCGTCCCCGCCGCGCAGGACCTCGCCATGCCCGGGCCGGCACCGGCCTGGGCGGGCCTCGCCGACGCCGTGCGCGACGGTCGCCTCGACGAGGCCGATCTCGACCGCAAGGTGCTGCGGATGCTGCTGCTCGCCGAGCGCGTCGGCGCCCTTGAGGGCTCGGCCCCGGTCGAACCGGCATCCGTCGACGGCATCGCCTTCGTCCGCGAGGCCGCCGTCGAAGGGTCCGTCCTGCTCCGCAACGAGGGTGTCCTGCCGCTGGATGCCGCGGCTCTCCGCCGCGTCGCGGTGATCGGCCAGAACGCACGCGACGCCCGCACGCAGGGCGGCGGTTCGGCCACCGTCCTGCCCGAGAAGACCGTCTCGCCGCTCGACGGCCTCCGCGAGGCGCTTCCGGGGGCCGACGTCGTCTACGAGATCGGCGCGGTCGTCCAGGAGGGCGTCGCCGAGCTCGATCTCGCGCGCATGACGAACCCTGCCACGGGCGAACCCGGCCTGCGGGTCACCTTCCTCGGTGACGACGCCGAGGTCCTCTTCACCGAGGACCGCCGCTCGAGCGCCCTCGTGTGGTTCGGCGGCGACGCTCCGATCGCCGCGAGCCGCACGGTCGTGTTCGAGACCCGGTACACCCCCGAGGCCACGGGCGCCATCGAGCTCGGGTTCGCCGGCGCGAACCCCGGTCGGCTGCTGGTGGACGGCGACCTGCTGTTGAACGACTCCCCTTTGATCGAGGGAACGGACCTCGGCGCCGCCTTCCTCAACCCGCCTTCTGTCACCGCCACCGTCGCGGTGCAGGAGGGGACCCCGATCGACGTGCGGGTCGAGTTCGACCGCGCCGACATGGGTGCGTTGTCGGGCGCGATGTCGGCCACCGTCGGGATCGCACCCGAGCGCACCGACCCCGCCCAGCTCATCGCGCGCGCCGTCGAGGCGGCGACCTCCGCCGAGATCGCCGTGGTCGTCGTCGGCACCAACGCGAAGGTCGAGTCCGAGGGATATGACCGCACCGACCTCGACCTGCCGGGCTGCCAGGACGACCTCGTCCGCGCCGTCGCCGCGACCGGCACCCCGGTGGTCGTCGTCGTGAACGCGGGCTCGCCCGTCGTCCTCCCCTGGGCGGAGGACGTCGCCGCGATCCTGCAGGGCTACTTCGGCGGGCAGGAGTTCGGGCACGCCGTCGCCGACATCCTCACCGGCGCCGCCGAGCCGGGCGGGCGCCTGCCCACCACGTGGCCGGCGGCCCTCACCGACGTGCCGGTCACTCAGGTCACCCCCGAGGACGGCGTCCTCCGCTACACCGAGGGCATCCACATCGGATACCGCGCCTGGCTGCGCTCCGGCGCCGAACCGGCGTACGCCTTCGGTCACGGCCTCGGATACACGACCTGGGAGTGGGATGCCGCGACACGGCGGGGCGACAGCCTCGAGGTGACCGTTCGCAACATCGGCGCACGCGCCGGCAAGCAGGTCGTCCAGGTCTACGCCGAGCGCGCGGACTCGTCCGTCGAGCGTCCGGTGCGCTGGCTCGTCGGCCATGCCGTCGTCCGAGCGGATGCCGGGGCCACCGCGACGGCATCCGTCCCGCTCCCGTCCCGTCGCTTCGCGCACTGGGCGGACGGCTGGGTCGTGGAGCCGGGCGCCTTCACCCTGCGCGTCGGGGCATCGGTGGTCGATCTGCCCCTCGAGCTGGAGTGGGAGGCGGACGCGTGAGCCTCCTGCAGGGCACGATCGACGACCGCCTCGCCGACGTTGCCGACCGGCTGGAGGGATGGCTGGGCGCCGACCCCGACCTGTCGTTCCAGGTCGCGGCGTACCACCGCGGCGGGCTCGTCCTCGACGCGTGGGGCGGTCCGCACCTCGGGCGCGACTCGGTCATGGTCCCCTACTCGGTCACGAAGAACACGATCGGCCTGTCGGTCGGCCTGCTCGTCGAACGCGGCGCGCTGGACCTCGACGAGCGCGTGTCGACGTACTGGCCGGAGTTCGCCGCGAAGGGCAAGGGGGCAGTCACCGTCCGCCAGCTGCTGTCGCACCAGGCCGGCCTGCCCCAGGCCGACACGAACCTCACGTGGGACGAGCTGCTCGACCACCACGCGGCGGCGGCACGCCTGGCGGACTCGACCCCGTTCTGGCACCCGGGAAGCGCGTTCGGGTACCACGCCATCACGATCGGGAATCTCGGCGACGAGCTCGTGTACCGCGTCACCGGCCGCACGCTCCACGAGTTCTACGAGCAGGAGATCCGCGCGCCGCACGGGATCGACTTCTACCTCGGCCTCCCGGCGGAGCTCGAGGACCGGCGCACGGACGTGCTTCCGATGATCCGCCCGGTGTCGGACACCCTCGTCCGCGAGTACTCCGCGCTCGGCCCCCTCGTCTTCGGATCGATGAGCGGAGACGTCGACCTGGGCAACTCGCCCCGGAGCTGGCGCTACGGTCACCCGGGCGGCAGTGGAACCGGCAGCGCGCGCGGCCTCGCCCGACTCTTCGCCTCGGCGGTCACCGGCGTCGACGGCGCCGAACCGTTCCTCAGCGCCGACACCGTGTCGCAGATCGGGCAGCAGCAGATCCGCGGGTACGACGAGGTGCTGCACCAGCACGACCGTGCGCACGCGATCGTCTTCCAGAAGCCGTCGCAGCAGCTCGCCTTCGGCGGTCCGCGCTCGTTCGGCCACGACGGTGCGGCGGGTGCGCTCGCGTGCGTCGACCCCGACACCGGTGTCGCCTTCGCCTGGACCATCGCCCGCGGGCCGTGGCCCGGTGGCGCCGATCCGCGTGCCGTCGCCCTCGCCGCCGAGCTCGGCCGCGTCCTCCCCTGACCTCGACCGGAGACCCTGTGAACCCCGCATCCCGCATCGCCGCCTTCCGCGCCGAACTGCGCGACGACACCGCGTTCGTCGCCACGCCCAGCCCCCGGCTGAGCTGGACGGTCGACACCGACGAGCCCGGCTGGATGCAGGTCGCGGCAGAAGTCGACGATGGCACCGGCATCGTCGCGCTCCCCGGCGAGGAAAGCGCCCTGATCGCCTGGCCGTTCGCGCCGCTGTCCGCCGGGGAGCAGCGCGAGGTGCGGGTGCGCGCACAGGCGGCATCCGGCACGTGGACGAGCTGGTCGGAGCCGCTCACCGTCGCCGCCGGCTTCCTCGCGCCGGACGAATGGGTCGCACAGCCGGTCGGACTGGCGGCCCCCGATCGCGACGCGCAGCCGACCGTGGTGCGCACGCGCTTCCGGCTCGGGCGACCGGTCACCCGGGCGCTGCTGTTCTGGACGGCGCTCGGCGTCGCCGAGCCCGAGGTCAACGACACCCCCGTGTCGGAGGACGTGCTCTCACCCGGCTGGACGGCGTACCGCGACCGGCTCGTGCACGAGACCGTCGATGTCACGCAGCTGGTCCGCGAGGGCGAGAACGTGCTCTCGGCAACGCTCGCGGGCGCCTGGTACACCGAGAAGTACGGCTTCTTCGCCTTCGCCGACCGGCTCTACGGGACGCAGCCCTCGTTCCTCGCACAGCTGCGGGTGACCTTCGACGACGGCACGACCACGACCGTGGCCGCGACCGGCGAGGGGTGGGAGGCCGCATCCGAAGGACCGATCGTCGACAGCGGCATCTACGCGGGCGAGCATCAGGACCTGCGACGCGCCGTGGGCGGGTTCTCGCCCGTCCGCGTGGGAGCCGCCGCGAAGCCGGGCTACGAGAACATCCCCGTGCCCGAGGCGCGCATCGCCCCGCCGGTGCGCCGGACCGAGTCCCTCCCGGTGGCGGGAACCCTCGCCTCGCCGTCGGGCGGCACGATCCTCGATCTCGGCCAGAACCTCGTCGGACGCCTCCGCGTACGGGTGCGCGGCGCCGCCGGCACGACGGTGACGATCCGTCACGCCGAGGTGCTCGAGGACGGGGAGCTCGCGCTCCGGCCGCTGCGCAACGCCGCAGCCACCGCGACGTTCGAGCTCTCCGGCGGCGACGACGTGCTCGAGTCGCGCTTCAGCTTCTACGGCTTCCGGTACGCGCAGATCACGGGTATCGACGTCGACACCGCCGACGTCGAGGCGGTCGTCCTGCACACCGACATGGCAAGGACCGGGTGGTTCGCGGCATCCGACCCGCTCATCGACCGGCTGCACGAGAACGTCGTGTGGGGCATGCGCGGCAACTTCCTCTCGATCCCGACCGACTGCCCGCAGCGCGATGAGCGCCTCGGCTGGACGGGCGACCTGCAGGTGTTCGCACCGACGGCATCCTTCCTCTACGACAGCGCCGGCTTCCTCACGTCGTGGCTGCGCGACCTCGCGCACGAGCAGGCCCGGAACGACGGATCGGTGCCCGTCGTGGTGCCGTCCGCGCTCAGCGGGTTCACCGGCGGCGGAGCCTCCCCCGCCGCGTGGGGCGACGCGGCGACCGTCGTCCCGACGGTGCTGCACGAGCGCTACGGCGACCGCGACATCCTCGCGGCGCAGTACGAGAGCATGCGCGCGTGGGTGGATGCCGTGGGGCGCGACGCCGGGGACAGCGGCCTCTGGGCGGGCCGGATGCAGCTCGGCGACTGGCTCGACCCGGCGGCACCGCCCGACAAGCCCGGGCAGGCCAAGGTCGACAGCGACATCGTCGCCTCCGCGTACTACGCCCGGTCGCTGCGTCAGGTCGCCGAGGCCGCGCGCCTGCTGGGGCTGGAGACGGATGCCGCGCACTACGGCACGCTCGCCGAGCGCAGCCGACGCGCCTTCGTCGACGAATACGTCACGCCCGCCGGCCGCATGATGAGCGACGCGCCCACCGCCTACGCGCTCGCACTGAAGTTCGACCTCGTGACCGATCCCGCCGTGCGCACGGCGCTCGCCGACCGCCTCGCCGCCCTCGTGCGTGAGGGCGGGTATCGGATCGGGACGGGATTCGTCGGCACGCCGCTCGTCGCCGACGCGCTGACCCAGGGCGGCCACCTCGACGCGGCCGAACGTCTGCTCACGCAAACCGAGTGCCCGTCGTGGCTGTACCCCGTGACGCAGGGGGCCACGACCGTCTGGGAGCGATGGGACTCCCTGCTGCCGGACGGCAGCGTCAACCCGGGCGAGATGACCTCGTTCAACCACTACGCGCTCGGCGCGGTCGCCGACTGGCTGCACCGGACGGTCGCGGGGCTCGCCCCCGCCGCGCCGGGGTACCGACGGCTGCGGATCGCGCCGCAGCCGCCCGAGAGCCTGTCGTCCGCCTCAGCGCGCCACCTGACGCCCTACGGCGAGGCGTCCGTGGCGTGGCGCCGGGACGGCCACGAGATCGTCGTGACCGCCGTCGTGCCCGCCAACACGCGCGCCGAGGTCGCGATCCCCGGCGCCCCGGACGAGGTCGGTTCGGGCAGCCACGAGTGGCGCTTCCCCGCACCCGCGACCCCGGCACGTCCACCGCTCGACGGCCTGCACGCGTCACTCGCCGACGTCATCGACGACCCGCGAGCGTACGCCGCGCTCATCGACACGATCGCGGCAGTCGATGCGGATCGTGCGCAGGCGATCCGCTCCGAGACCCGTTGGGGCGCGGGGCGTCCCGTCACGACCGCGCTCATGTTCACCCCGCCCGACCTGCTCGCGTCCGTCGATGACGCGATCCGGCGGGCGACGGCATCCGCCTGACCCCTCCGAGGAGACACCATGTTCGACCGTGCCAGCACCTTCGGCGAAGCCCTCGACGACCCGGACGCCCGCGCGATCCTCGAGCGGTACCTGCCGGGGGTGGCCGCCTCGCCCATGGCGACGCAGTTCCGCGGTGGCCGCCTCGGGCAGCTCGTCGCGATCGTCCCCGCCCTCGAGGACCTCGAGGTGCGCGAACAGTTCTTCGCCGCGCTCGCCGCGGTCGGGTCCGGGGCGGGTCGTCCGCCGTACGCGCCGGCGATCACCCCCGACCCCGCGTACGAGGGAGACGACGTCGCGCGGGCGTCGGCGACGATGACGCTGCCGACGCCGACGCCGCTGTGGGATCCGCTCGAGCTGCGCTTCGCAGGACCCTCGCACGGCAACCCGTTCGTCGACGTCGAGCTCGACGCGGTCTTCCGGCGCGGCGGCGACGAGATCCGGGTCGGCGGCTTCTACGACGGCGACGGCGTGTACGTGATCCGCGCACTGGCCGACACGGTCGGCACCTGGACCTTCGAGACGCGCTCCACCGCGCGCTCGCTCGACGGCCTCACCGGTTTGGTCGAAGTCACCGGCGCGCGCGACGGCTCGCACGGTCCGGTGCGGGTCGATGGCTTCCACTTCCGGCACGCCGACGGCACACGGCACCGCCCGATCGGCACGACCGCGTACGCCTGGACCCACCAGCCCGAGCAGCTGCAGGAGAAGACCCTCGAAACGCTCACCGGGGCACCGTTCGCGAAGCTGCGCATGTGCGTCTTCCCCAAGTCGTACCTCTACAACGCGAACGAACCGGCCGACTTCCCCTTCGTCGGCAGCCTCGCGGACGGTTTCGACCACACGCGGTTCGACCCCGCGCACTTCCGGCGGCTGGAGCAGCGAATCGGCGAGCTGGCGGCCCTCGGCATCCAGGCCGACCTCATCCTCTTCCACGCGTACGACCGGTGGGGATTCGCCGACCTCGGCCCCGCCGTCGACGAGCGGTACGTCCGCTACGTCGTGCGGCGCCTGTCGGGCTTCGCGAACGTGTGGTGGTCGATGGCGAACGAGTACGACCTGCTGTGGTCGAAGGACCTCGACGACTGGGAGCGCCTCGCGGCGATCGTCGGTGAAGAGGATGCCTTCGGTCACCTCAACTCGATCCACAACTGCCGTCCCGTGTACGACTACGCGAAGCCGTGGATCACGCACGTCAGCATCCAGCGGGTCGACGTCTACCGCACCGCGGAGAACACCGACCAGTGGCGCGAGGAGTGGGGCAAGCCCGTCGTCATCGACGAGTGCGCCTACGAGGGCGACATCGACCAGGGCTGGGGCAACATCACCGGTGAGGAGATGGTGCGCCGGTTCTGGGAGGGCGCCGTCCGCGGCGGCTACGTCGGCCACGGCGAGACCTACTATCCGCCCGCCCTCGGGGGCGCGGCATCCGTCGGCGACGACGACGAGGTCCTCTGGTGGTCGAAGGGCGGCGCGCTGCACGGCTCGTCCCCTTCGCGGATCGGCTTCCTCGAGCACCTGCAGTCGCAGGCACCCGGCGGCGTGTGGGACCCGCTGCCGAGTGACTGGGACGTCCCCTGGGGTGGCGTCCCCGGCCGCCTGAAGGTCGCCTACTTCGGATTCAACCGGCCGCGGTTCCGCAACGTCATCCTCGACGACGGCGAGTGGCGGGTCGAGGTCATCGACACCTGGAACACCACGATCGACGAGCTGCCGGGAACGTATCGCGGTCAGGTGCGCGTCGAGCTGCCGGGGCGCCAGTTCATGGCGATCCGCGTGACGCGGGTGGACTGAGCCAGGGATCCCGACTGAGCGGATGCCGCGGGTCGGCGCGCGGCATCTTCGGAGACCTCCAGGACCGGGTGGCCTGGGCCGTACGATTCGATGATGCAGGCTGTGTCGCTCTTGTCCCAACTGATGTCGGCGCTCGACGAGCATCGCTGGGATGAGCTGGAACGCTACCTGCACCCGGCTTTCTCCTGCAGGTACGTCCACACGGAGGAGAGCTTCGATCGTGCGGCATGGATCGAACTCAATGCCGCCTACCCCGGATTCGAAGGTCTGCGTGTCGAGGAGGTCCTGGGAGATCAGACGCGCGCCGCGTGCCGATCCGTCGTCACCGCTCGTGACGACAGCGGAGTGATGGAATTCGCCTGCGCGACGTTCATCAGTGTCCGGGACGGGCTGATCGAAACGATGACGGAAGTGTGGACGGAGGTTTCTCAGGCTCCGCCGCCCGGTACCCGACCGTCGTGACTCCCATCGGGCTCGTTCGGGCTCGCGAGCCGTTCCCAGGTCCAGGCGAGGATCTCGGCGATGTCGATCGACGGGTCGACGCCCTGTTGCAGCTGCAGGCCGTCCGACAGGGCGAGCAGCACGGTCGCGGCGGTGTCTGCATCCACCCCCGCCGGCATCTCGCCGGCATCCTGCCGTGCACGGATGTCAGCTGCGACGACGGCGTGCACGCTCCGCTGACGCTCCTCGAAGAAGGCATGCGCGGGATGGTCCGGAGCGGATGCCGCCGCCTGCAGGCTCGCGTACAGGTGCACGAGCGCGGGCGTCTCGGCGTTGCGCCGCGCGACCCGCACCGACGGCGGCTCGTCGCCGTCCTGCTCGGCGAGCGCCTCGCGGGTCGCGGCGTCGCGCTGGCGCAGCACCTCGACGAGCAGATTCTCCTTGGTGCCGAAGTGGTGGAGCATGCCGGCCTGCGTCATCCCGACCTCGGCGGCGATGTCGCGGAGCGACGTCGAGCCGAACCCGCGCCGCCCGATGACCTCGAGCGCCGTCTGCAGGATGAGTTCCCGACTCTCCCGGCCCTGCGCTGAGGTGCGCCGCTCACGCATCCGTCGTCACCACGAGAGAGGGGGTGCCGGCCTCGTACACCGGGTCGACCGTGCCGCCGGGGACATCGGAGTGCCCGGCGAGGACCGCCGCCTCGTCGCGCGGGACCTCGAACGGCAGGCGTCCCGCGGCGGGCACCCGGCCGGTGAGCACGTCGAGCAGCGCCTCGTCCGACGCGCCGAACGTCGCGACCACGGCGTGGGCGTGCGCGGCGACGGGCGCGAGCAGCGCGGGCCGCTCGAGGTGCACCGCGACGACGGTCGGCGCCGCGGCGGCGACCTCCGCGACGCCCGCCACGACTGCGTCGTCGAACGCCAGCGAACCGGCGTGGAAGTGCGCCTCGAGCATGAACTCGTCGCGCGGCTCGAACGGCGGCTGCAGCCGCAGCACGCTGACGTCGGCACCCGCGGCATACGGGGCCGGCACTAGCCCCGCCGCACGGATCGCGTCGTCCGAGACCTGCGGCGCGTGCACCGCGGTACCGGGCCGCAGCGGCAGGACGGATGCCGCCTCGCCCGCCCCGCCGGGGAGGATCACTGTCGACCGGGACTGCGCGCGGTCGCCCGCTGCCCGGAACTCGGCGCTGCCGACGATCTCGCCCGCGGCATCCTCGTCGATGAACGGGTCGTCGAACAGGCCGAGCTCGAACTTGACGGTCAGCAGCCGCGCGACCGAAACGTCGAGCCGCGACTCGGGCACGGCACCCGAGCGCACGAGCTCGATCACGAGGGCCGGGTCGTCCTCGCCGCCGAACTGGTCGACACCCGCGTCGAGGGCCTTGCGCACCCGCTCGATATCGCTGAGGTGCTCCACGCCCCACGACCGCGGCGGCAGCACCTTGCCCATCAGACGGGACTCGGTGATGAGCCCCCAGTCGGTGCAGACGACACCCGTGAAGCCGAGCTTCTCGCGCAGCAGTCCGGTGATGATCTGGTGGTTGAAGCCGAAGGCGACCTCCTCGACGGGTTCGCCGTCGAGGACGACGCCCCGCGGGATCCCGTACGACGGCATGATCGCCGAGACGCCCCGGTCGATGACCCGGCGGAACGGCTCGAGGTGGTACTCAAACATGCCGCCCGGGTACACCTGGTCGGTGCCGTACGGGAAGTGCGGGTCCTCGCCGTCCTTCTCGGGCCCGCCGCCCGGGAAGTGCTTGGCCATGCACGCGACGCTCGCCGCCGTCAGCCGGTCGCCCTCGAACCCGTCGACGTAGGCGACACCCAGGCGTCCCACGAGGTCGGCATCCTGTCCGAACGTGCCGTACTGGCGCGGCCAGCGCGGCTCGGTCGCGACGTCGAGCATCGGGTGCAAGGCCGAGCGGATGCCGACGGCCAGGTACTCCTGCCGCGCGATGTCGGCGAACTCCCGCACGAACCCCGGGTCGGCCAGCGCGCCGAGGCCGAGCGGCTCGGGCCACGCCGAGAGGTGGCCGGCGGTGAACGACGCGCCGACGTTCTCGGTGAACGAGTGTCGCGGATCGGTCGAGATGGTGACCGGGATGCCGTGGCCCGACGCGGCTGCCACGCGCTGCAGCCCGTTCACCCACCGCGCCATCGCCCGAGGGTCGGGGATCTGGTGGATGTTCAGGTGCGTGACGTGCATGCCCTCCACGAACTCCCGCGCCGAGGTGCGGCCCGGCATCATCGACGGCCCGTCGACCTCGCCGTCGGTCGTCGTCGGGACGATCGTCTGGATCATGAGCCCCGCCTTCTCCTCGAGCGAGAGGCGCGACACGAGGTCGGCGACCCGCTCGGCGACGGGCAGACGCGGGTCCTCGTACGGGTCCATCACGCCGTTGCGGTTGAGGTCGCGGTAACGCGTGCCGTCGGGGGCGGTGGAAAGGGATGCGGTCACTGCGGTCTCCTGCGACGTCGTCGTGGCGGGCGGGAACCGGCGCGGTCCCGACGTCGAAAGACTAAATAACGTTCAGTGGTTTGCGCAACGACGGATCAGGCGTCCCCCGACGACCCCGCGAGGCGTGCGGCGGCGGTCGTCATGTGCACGGCCATCGCCGAGGCCGCGGCATCCTCGTCCCTCGCCTCGACGGCCCGGAAGACGGCGTCGTGCTCGGCGACGGCGAGACGCGCGGCGTCGGCGTCGTGGACGGCGCGATCGGCGTAGACCTGCAGCAGCGAGCGGACGACGTGCAGCAGGTCGACGAGCGCGTCGTTGCCCGCCGCGCGGGCGAGCGCGTCGTGGAAGGCCGCATCCGCTCGGGCGAAGGCCGCCAGGTCCGTGCCCGCCCCGCGCATCCGGTTGAGGGATACCGCGAGGCGGGCGATGTCGGCACCGTCGGCGCGCGATGCCGCGAGGCGCGCGCAGTAGATCTCGAGTCCCGAGCGGACATCGAGCAGATCGTCGGTGCTGCGGCGTCCGATGAGCAGCCCCCAGCGGAGGGTCTGCGGCAGCAGGTCGCTCGCCGTGCCGCGCAGGTACGTCCCGGATCCGGGGCGGACGTCGACGATGCCGAGGATCTCGAGTGCCGCGAGCGCCTCTCTCACGGCGGAGCGGCCGACACCGAGGGTCAGCGAGAGCTGCCGCTCGGGGGGAAGCCGCGTGCCGGGCTCGATCTCCCCGCTCGTGAAGAGATCCATGAGCCGCCGCGCGACCTCGGAGACGGGGGTGCCCGACGGCAGAGCGCCGAGGGCGGCCGTGATCTCGGCGGAGCGGTCGGACGGGTATGCGGGCACGGCTTCAACATACGGGAGCGGACGACGGATGCCGAGACGTCGACCCTTGCAATTGGTCAACCGGTTGTGCACAATGGCGAATGGACACCCGTTTCCGCGACCCGAGGAGCAGCACGCGATGACGCGCCTGTGGAACGACCCGGCCGACTTCGCCGACGAGATGATCGACGGCTTCGTCGCCGCGAACGGTCGCTACGTCGAGCGCGTGACGGGCGGCGTCGTCCGCAGCACCCGCGTCCCCGACGGCCAGGTCGCCGTCGTGATCGGCGGCGGATCGGGGCACTACCCCGCCTTCGGCGGGCTCGTCGGCCCGGGCCTCGCCCACGGCGCGGCGATGGGCAACCTCTTCGCCTCGCCCTCGACGCAGCAGGTCCACGCCGTCGCGCACGCGGCGCACGCCGGCGGCGGCGTGCTGCTCACCTACGGCAACTACGCGGGGGACGTCCTCAACTTCGACGCCGCCCAGGAGAGGCTGCGCGCCGAGGGCATCGACTGCGAGACCGTCGTCGTGACCGATGACATCGCGAGCGCCGGTCCCGACGAACGCGAGCGTCGCCGCGGCATCGCCGGCGACCTCACCGTCTTCCGCGCCACGGCCGGTGCTGCCGCGGCGGGCTACGACCTCGCGGGTGTCGCCCGCGTCGGGCGGCTCGCGAACGAGCGCACCCGCTCCTTCGGCGTCGCGTTCACGGGCTGCACGCTTCCTGGGGCCGAGGCACCGCTCTTCTCCGTGCCCGACGGACGCATGGCCGTGGGCCTGGGCATCCACGGCGAACCCGGCATCGACGAGACCGACATCCCCACCGCCGACGGCCTCGCCGACATGCTCGTGGAGCGACTGCTCACCGAGCGCCCGGACGGCGCCGACGGCCGCGTCGTCCCCCTGCTGAACGGCCTCGGGTCGCTGAAGCACGAGGAGCTCTTCGTCGTCTACCGCCGCGTGGCCGCACTGCTCGAACAGGCCGGACTCGAGATCGTCGACCCGCACGTCGGTGAGTACTGCACGAGCTTCGACATGGCCGGCACCTCGCTCACCCTCTTCTGGCTCGATGACGAGCTCGCCGACCTATGGGAGACCCCGGTCGACACCCCCGCGTACCGGCGCGGGGCTGTCACGGCCGCCGAACGGCGGGAGCCCGCCCGCACCGACACGTCCGCGGCGGCCGAGGAGATCGCTGGGGATGCGGCATCCGTCCTGCTCGCGGCGACCGTCGTGGCCGCCCTCGACACCGTCGCGCGGACGATCGAGGAGAACGTCGACGAGCTCGGTCGCATCGACGCCGTCGCGGGCGACGGGGATCACGGCATCGGGATGCAGCGCGGTTCCCGCGCCGCGGTCGCTGCCGCACGGCTCGCCGCCGCGGCGGGTGCGGGAGCTGCGACCACCCTCGCGCGCGCCGCAGACGCCTGGTCGGACCGGGCCGGAGGGACCTCCGGCGCCCTGTGGGGCCTGCTCCTGGCCGAGCTCGCCTACCGCCTCGGCGACGCCGGCCGCCCCGACGCGGCCCGCATCGCCGACGGGGTCGCGGCCGGCGTCGGCGCCGTGATCGCACACGGCAAGGCCGAACCCGGCGACAAGACGATGGTCGACGCTCTCCTGCCCTTCACCGAGACGCTCAGCCGCGAGGTCGCGGCGGGGGCGCGACTGGCGGATGCCTGGCGCACGGCCGCGAGATCCGCGTCCGCAGCGGCGGCCACCACCGCGGACCTCCTCCCGCGGAAGGGACGCGCCCGCACGCACGGCGCGCACGCCGTCGGCACCGTCGACGCCGGCGCGCACTCCTTCGCGCTCATCGTTTCGGCGGTCGGCGAGACCCTCGCCGCCGCCCCCGTCATCAGTCGGTCCGCATCACCCGACTCCCTCGAGAGGATCTGACATGACCACCCCCCTGCGCATCGTCATCGGCAGCGACGACGCCGGTTACGACTACAAGGAGATCCTCAAGCGCGACCTCGAGCAGAACGACGGCGTCGCGTCGGTGATCGACGTCGGAGTGGATGCCGACGGTCACACCGCGTACCCGAAGGTCGCCATAGAGGCGGCCGAGCGCGTCGCCCGCGGCGAGGCCGACCGCGCCCTGCTCATCTGCGGCACCGGCCTCGGTGTCGCGATCGCCGCCAACAAGGTCGCCGGCATCCGCGCCGTGACGGCGCACGATTCGTTCTCCGTCGAGCGGGGCGTGCTCTCGAACGACGCGCAGGTGCTGACGATGGGCCAGCGTGTGGTCGGCATCGAGCTCGCCCGCCGCCTCGTGCGCGAGTGGCTGACCTACCGGTTCGACCCGTCGTCGGCGTCGGCATCGAAGGTCGCGGTCATCGGCGAATACGAGAGCACCGGATCCTGCTGATGCCGCAGATCACGGTGGGGGTGAGCCTGAAGGCGTACTTCGGTCGCCGGCAGGCGCGCGTCTGGTTCGCCGCCGCGGCCGCGGTGCTGCGCGCGCACGAAGGTGTGCGTTCCGGCGCCGTCGAGGCGTTCGTCATCCCCACCTACCTCCAGCTCGACGACGCCGCGGGCGCGTTCGCCGGCACCCGCGTCCGCCTCGGCGTGCAGGATGTCTCCGCGTTCGAGCCCGGCGCGTACACGGGCGAGGTGACCGCCGCGGAGGTCGCCGAGTCCGGTGTCGCCTGCGCCGAGGTCGGTCACGCCGAACGGCGCCGCCTCTTCGGCGAATCCGACGCCGACGTCGCCGCCAAGGCCGCTGCCGCCCTCCGCCACGGGGTGACCCCCGTGCTCTGCCTGGGCGAGGAGGAACGAACGGATGCCGCCGGTGCCGCGGCCGCCACCGTCGCCCAGCTCGCACGCAGCCTCGCCGGCGCCCCCGCCGGCCCGGTGATCGTCGCGTACGAGCCCGTCTGGGCCATCGGCGCCCCTGCGCCCGCACCGATCGACCACATCGGGACGGTGACACGCTCGCTGCGAACCGCCCTCCTTGCCGACGGCGACCGCTCGGGCTCGCGCGTCATCTATGGCGGCTCGGCGGGTCCGGGCCTCTTGACGGGACTGGGCGACGCGGTGGACGGCCTCTTCCTCGGTCGCTCCGCGCATGATCCCGTGGCGCTCGGCGACGTGCTGGACGAGGCGTACGCGCTCGCCCGGAGCGCGTCGTGATCGGGCTCGGCACCTACGCGTTCTTCTGGCAGCACTCCGATCGCGTCGACGAACCGCTCAGTCTCATCGGAGCGTTCGAGGCGACCCGCGAGCTCGACCTCGAGCTGTTCCAGATCTGCGACTACGCCCCCCTGACCGGGATGACCGACGGGGAGATCGCGGATGCCGCCCGCGCCGCCCGCACACTCGGCCTCACGATCGAGCTCGGCACGAAGGGCATCGAGACCGCTCACCTCGAGCGCTTCCTCCGCATCGCCGACGTTTTCGATGCACGCCTCGTGCGCAGCATGGTGTTCGGCCCCGACTCCCGACCGACACTTGTGGACGCCGGGGCGCTGCTGCGCGGCATCCTGCCCTCCTTCGAGGCAGCGGGGGTGACCCTGGCCCTCGAGACGTACGAGCAGATCGCGACGACCGATCTCGTGCGGCTGGTGCACGAGGCGGACAGCCCGAACCTCGGCATCTGCCTGGACCCCGCGAACGTCGTCGCGCGGTTGGAATCGCCACGCACCTGCGTCGAAGAGGCCGCCGAAGTGGTCGTGAATGTTCACGCGAAGGACTTCGCCTTCGCTCGACAGCCGGGCTGGGTCGGGTTCACCTACTCGGGCGCCCGCATGGGCGAAGGCCTGCACGACTACCGCCACCTGCTCGACACCGTCCGGCCGCGGGGGCGCGGTGTCAACGAGATCGTCGAGCACTGGTTGCCCTGGCAGGGCGACCCCGAGACCACCGTCCGCACCGAGCGCGACTGGACCCGCGCCACCCTGAACCACCTGAGGAGCCTCGAATGAGTCACACCATCGCCGTCATCGGCGCCGGAGGGAAGATGGGCATGCGCGTGTCCAACAACCTCGTGAAGACCGACCACGTCGTCCGCTACGTCGAGAACTCGCCCGCCGGGCGCGAGCGGACGGTCGCCGCCGGACGCGAGTTGACCGAGGCATCCGTCGCGGTCGCCGACGCCGACATCGTCGTCCTCGCCGTTCCCGACCTCGCCCTCGGGGCGGTGACCGCCGACGTCGTCCCCCAGCTGAAGTCCGGCGCCATCGTCCTCACGCTCGACCCGGCCGCGGCCTACGCGGGACTGCTGACGACTCGCGAGGACGTCATCCAGGCCGTCGCGCACCCGTGCCACCCGTCGGTGTTCCTCGAGCGCACGACGAAGGAGGAGTGGGCCGACACCTTCGGTGGAATCGCCGCACCGCAGGACGCGATCGCCGCCGTCGAGTCCGACGACCCCGATCACGCCCGCATCGTCGAGGAGACCGTCCGCGCGATCTACGCGCCGGTCATCGACGTGCACTTCGTCACCGTGAAGCAGCTCGCCCAGCTCGAGCCGACCCTCGTCGAGACCGTCGCCTGCATGATCGGCTCGCTCCTCAACGAGGCGCTGGATGAGGCGATCCACACGATGGGCGTCCCCGAGGCGGCGGCCCGCAGCATCCTCTACGGGCACACCCAGGTGGCGCTCGCGAACGGCCTGCGCGGCGACAACCCGTTCAGCGACGCGTGCCTGATCGCGATGGACTACGGTCGCGAGAGCATCATCAAGAAGGACTGGAAGAAGATCTTCCGCGACGACGAGCTCGACAAGAACCTCGCGCGCATGCTCCACCTCGACCGCATCGAGCGCTGATCCGGAGATGACCGACATGACACGACTCGCCGGGAAGACCGCCCTCGTCACCGGAGCCGCGCTCGGCATCGGCGCGGCCGTCGCCGAACGCTTCGCCCGCGAGGGCGCCCGCGTGATCCTCGCCGACCGCAACGGTGAGGGCGCGCAGACCGCCGCCGACCGCATCGGCGACGCCGCGATGGCGGTGACGATGGACATCTCCGATGAGGCCTCCGTGGCTGCCGGCTTCGCCGCCGCAACGGATGCGGGGTGGGCACCGAACGTGGTGGTGGCCAACGCCGGCATCCAGCTGTTCGGACAGGACGCCCCCGCCGCCGACCTCGACCTCGACGTCTGGCGCCGCACGATCGACGTCAACCTGACCGGCGCCTTCCTGACCGTGAAGTACGCGGTGCGGACGATGCTGACCCTGGGCGGTGGATCGATCATCCTCACCGGCAGCCCGACGGCCGTCAACGGCGAGGGCCGGGACTTCACGGCTTACAGCGCCTCGAAGGCCGGCGTGCACGGCCTCTCGCGCACCGTCGCGGCGGCGTACGCCGACCGCGGCATCCGGGTCAACACGGTGCAGCCGGCCTACACCGAGACACCGCTCGTCTCGGCGATCAGCGAGGACCCCGCCTCCCGCGCCGCGATCGTCGGCCGGATCCCGATCGGCCGCGCCGGGACGCCCGACGACGTCGCCGGGATCATGGTCTACCTCGCGAGCGACGACGGATCGTTCGCGACCGGCGCGACCTTCCAGGTCGACGGCGGGATGACCTCGCTCTGACGCGGGACCGTGTCATGACCTGGTGGACCGAGGGGATGCCGTGGCGCAGCGGCCGCTGGTCGCTCGAGCTGCGCGGCGACGAGCTCGCCGACATCGCGATCGACGGACGAGTGGTGCTGCGCAGCATCCGCGCCGTCGTCCGGGACGCCGATTGGGACACGGCCGACCTCGTCGTCGACCGGGTCCAGACGCGGGACGAGACCCTCATGCTGCACGTGCGGTCCGCGGGTCTGGGCTCGTCGTTCACGGGTGTCGTGCGGGTCGAGGCGCGTCAGGCGCAGCTCCGGGTGATCCTCGACCTCGAGTCGGCGGCGGCGTTCGCCACGAACCGCACCGGTCTGGTCGTGCTGCACCCGCCCACGCTCGCCGGCACGGCGGTCGAGGTGCGGCATCCGGACGGCACCCTCACTCGGAGCGCGTTCCCCCGCGAGATCAGCCCGCATCAGCCGGTGCGCGACGTCGCAGCGCTCACGTGGCAGGTCAACGGCGCGACCGTCGATGTCGCGTTCGACGGCGACGTGTTCGAGATGGAGGACCAGCGCAACTGGACCGACGCCTCGTTCAAGACCTACAGCCGCCCCCTCGACCTTCCATTCCCCTACCGCGTCAGCGCCGGTGGGCGGGTGCGGCAGTCGGTCGAGGTGTCGGTCGCGGGGAAGCTCGCGCCCGCACCGCCGGCATCCGACACGATCACCCTCCGACCCGGCGGCGCGTTCCCTGAGATCCTCCTCGGGGCGTCGTCGGCGCCCGATCCGGCCCCACCGGTCGAGCCGCTCGGAAACGGTGTGCTCGTCGAGCTCGACCTGCGCACGCCGTCCTGGCGGGCCGCCCTGGCCCGCGCCGCGGGGTCCGCTGCGCCGCTCGACGTCCGGTTGACCGGCATCGAGGATGCCGCAGAAACGGATGCCGCGGCCGCGGCCCTGCGAGGGCTCGACGTCCGCCGGGTGGGCGCCTTCGCCTCAGCCGGAGGCGCGGCCCACGTCTCGGATGCCGACACCGTCGCCGCGCTGCGCGCCGCCCTCGACCGTGCCGGCGTCACGGTGCCGGTGGTCGGCGGCTCGCGGTCGCACTTCACCGAGCTCAACCGGGAGCGCCACCGCCTACCGAGCGATCTCGACGGCGTGACGACGACCGTGGCGCCGCTGTTCCACGCGACCGGCACGGAGCAGCTCGTCGAGTCGCTCGAGATGCAGCGGCTCGTCGCACGGCAGGCTGTCGCGGCGGCGGGGGGTGTCCCGGTGCACCTCGGACCGGTCGCGCTGCGTCCGCGCTTCAACAACGTCGCGACCCGCCCCGCACCCACCTCGCCGGCGACCGACTTGTCCGAGGGCTACGGCGCCCACCTGACGGGCACGGCGGACGAGCGACAGAGCGCGCCGGAACTTGCCGCCTGGACCGTCGCGAGCGCCGCTGCCCTCGCGGTGCCGGGTGTCGCATCGCTCGCCTACTTCGAGGAGTGGGGGCCCCGCGGCATCCGCTCATCCGACGGCGGCGATCTGCCGGTCGCCGCCGCGATCCGTGCCCTGGGCGATGGGGACGGCGGCGAACTGCTGTGGGGCGACAGCCCGGACGGGCTCGTGTGGGCGATCGGCCGGCGCAGCTCGGCGACGACGATCCTGGCCGCCAACCTCGACCGTCGGCCGCGATCCGTCACGCTGGAGGTCGCGGGGGACGTGCGCCGGGTCGAGCTCGAGCCCGGGACGTTCCGCGCGGTCTGAGCGGCGAGTCGAGGGACGCGAGACGTCGCCTTCCCCGAGGCGGCGCGACGACACGCGACCCCGGAACCCCGAGCGGATGCCGCGCCCCACCACCCGCGGTCACACTGAGCGCGCGGCCTCGTCGTCGAGCCGGTTGCGGACGCCCCACAGCGCGAGCTGCGTGCGGTCCGCGAGGCCGGTCTTGCGCAGCGCGGACTGGAGCTGCGTGCGCACGGTGTGGACCGAGACGTGCAGCGCGGCCGCGATCGCCTCGTTCGCGGTCACCCCCGACGCGAGCATCGCGACGACGCGACGCTCGGCGGGGCTGAGCGAATCGAGCAGGTCCAGGTCGGGCTTCGGCCCGCGGCGGCGGACGAACTCGCGCAGGACCGGCGTGATCGCCCGGGTCGAGACGACCGCCTCTCCGCGCGCGGCGGCGTAGACGGCGCCCACGAGCTGGTCGGCGTCGTAGCTCTTGAGCAGGTACCCGACGGCGCCGGCGTCGATCGCGTCGGTGATGTACCCGTCCACGGCGAAGCTCGTCATCACGATGACGGCCGGGGCAGGACCGCCGCCGTCCAGCAGCTCCCGCGTCGCGTCCGCACCGTTCAGGCCGGGCATCTGCATGTCCATGAGCACGACGTCCACCGCCTCGGCGCGCGCCACGCGCACCGCGTCGACACCGTTCGCGACCTCCCCCACGATCCGGATGCCGCCGGCCGCCTCCAACTGCAGGCGCAGCCCCTTGCGGACCGACCGGTTGTCGTCCGCGATGAGCACCCGGATGTGCGTCCTCGTCTCGGTCACGACCGCTCCGTCCCACCCGAGCCGACGGGGATCTCGAACGCCAGCGTCCAGCCGCCCCCGGCATCCGTTCCCGCCGCGAACGTGCCCCCGAGGATCTCGACCCGTTCGCGCATGCCGCTCAGCCCCCAGCCGAGGCCCACGGCGCGTCGCTGCCCGGCGTGATCGGGCGCCGCGTTGGCGACCGTGCCGACGAGACGGTCCGCGTCGTGGACGATCTCGATACGGACGGGCGCGCGCGGGGCGTGTTTGGCGGCGTTCGTCAGCGCCTCCTGCACGCACCGGAAAGCGGTGGTCGAGACGACGGCGGGCAGTGCGTCGACGTCGCCGCGGATCGTGGCGTCGACGGTCGCGCCCCGTTCCCGCCAGAACGCGACGAGCTCGTCGAGGCTTCGGACATCCCGCGTCGTGCCGGAGGGGGCGACACCCCCCGCCCGCAGGTCGGCGAGCGCCCCCGCGAGACCCGCCGCCGCGAAGCGCCCCTCGTCGCGGACGTCCTGCAGCAGGGCGAGCGCCTCGTCGGCGCGCGTCGGCGCGACGGTGAGGGCAGCGTCGGTCAGCGTGATGAGCCCCGCCAGGTGCTGGCCCGCGACGTCGTGCAGTTCCTGGGCGATGCGGGCGCGCTCGCGCTGCTGCGCCTCGGCGACGCGGTCCGCGTGCTCCTGCGTGGCGAGCTCCGCCTCCTCGCGGGCCTGCTGCATCCGGCGCGTCTTCGTCGTCCACCAGACTCCGAGCGCCGTGCCCGCGACCGCCGGCGCGGCGAGCGAGACGACGTTGGCCGCGACCCAGCCGATCCCCACGGTCACCGACTCACCCGAGCCGAGCACGAACCAGAGCAGCACCGCGGATTCCGCGATCACGACTGCTGCGCACCACGCGACCACGCACGCGGTCGACACCCGGGTCGCAACGAGGAAGAGGGCGCCCGCGATGACGATGTGCATGCCCTGGACCCACGTCGGCACCCCCAGGCCCACCGCGAGCGCGAGGTGGACGGCGACGACGACCACGACGGTCGTCCCCGGGCGGCGGGAGAACATCGTCAGCGCCGCCGCCTGCAGCGCGCACCCCGCGACCAGCAGCCCGTAGGTCGCAGGGATCGACGTCGGCAACGGCCATTCCAGATCGGGCGACTCCCACAAGGCGACGGTCGGCGTCGCGAGCACCTGGATGAGCGTCGCGATGAAGACCGTCGTGACGAACAGGAGCGACGCGCGCGTCGTCCCAAGCAGGACGAGAGGCGCCCGCACCGTGGCCGGCGCAGACGGATCGGGGCGCGTCGAGAGGGTCATCGGCGGTGCTGCTTTCAGGGCTCGGGAGCGGATCGCTCGCTCAGGAGCCTGTCATGACCCGCCGCCGCGCACGGTCATCCACGGCGGTGTCCGCGAATTAGTCACTCATTCGGATGAAACCCGACAGCCGATCTGCGCGGAGCACGCGGGCCGCGGCCCGCCTCCTCGCCCCGCAGCCGGGCACTTCCGCGCCGGGCAGCCGGCGACGGCCCGGCTCACTCCCCCGTGGCACCCGCCGCCGGCACCCTAGGTTGACGTGTGGGGGAACCGACGGGCCAGGCTTCGACTCGTCGGCTCGGGGCCCAACGACTTCGGGGGAAGTCCGGGCCCCGACTCCCCCACCACTCCGAGGGCACTGTCAAGGGGTCGGATGCCGCCGGTCGCCGCGCGTACCGTCGCGGCCATGAGCGACGCATCCCCCACTCCCGAGCAGGACGACCCGACCGGCGGCGACGAGACGACCGAGCAGCAGCTCGACGCCGACAACGCCGTCGAGGAGGACACCCTCAAGACGCTCGACCCCGACGACTCCCCGGCCTGACCCGGCGGTCAGGCCTCGCGGGTGATGAGCACCCGCACCTCGAGACGGCTCTTGAACGGTCCCGCGTAGACCCCGCGCAGCGGCGGCACGTCGTTGTAGTCGCGCCCGCGGCCCACCGTCACGTGCCGGTCGCCGATCTCGGCGTCGTTGGTCGGGTCGAAGCCGTGCCACGAGCCGGCGTACCACTCGATCCAGGCGTGCGACTCGCCGACCACGGGCACGCCCACCTCGGCGGTGGGGTTCGGGTGCAGGTACCCCGAGACGTACCGGGCGGGGATGCCGACCGAGCGCAGCGCGCCGAGCGCGATGTGCGCCATGTCCTGGCACACGCCCTTGCGCTCCGCCCACGCCTCGGCACCGGTGGACTGCACCTCGGTCGCGCCGGGCACGTACTCGACGGCCTCGCCGATGGCCGTCGCGATAGCGAGCGCCGCGTGCGAGGGGTTCTCGTGCTGGGCCGCGATGCCCGACGCGAGCGCCGCGACCTCGGGATGCGGGTCGGTGCGGCGCGTCTGCGACAGCATCTCGACCGTGCCGATCGACCGCTGCGCGTCGCGAGAGAGGGCCTCCCACGACATGTCGGGGTGCGTGAGGGGCCGCGCGCGCACCTCGACGAGCGAGCGCGCCGTGATGTGCAGCGCCGAGTGCTTCGCCAGCACGTCGAACGCGGCGACCCGCGTCCCGAAGTAGTCGACGTAGTAGTTGACGTTCGTCGAGGGCTCGATGTCGAGCTGCGAGCTGAGGACGAACTGGCTGTCGCTCGTCGTCGGCAGCATCCGCGCCTCGTTGTACGACGCCCCGACCTCGCCCGGGTAGTCGAAGCCCGTCGTGTGCTCGATGCGCAGACGCTTCATGAGGTCTCTCCGATCCAGCTGGGTTCGGCCTGGGTGGGGAAGAAGCGCCCGCGGATCGCCTCGGACGCCTCCCGGGTGACCGATTGGACGCTCTGCATGTGGGCGGGGAGCTCGGCGAGGACCTCCTCGATCGGCCGGTACTCCAGCTCGTTGCGCATGCGACCGAGCGCGCGCAGCACCGAGTTGGAGTGCCCGACGCGGTCGGCGACGGGGTCGATCGCGCTCATGCACTGCTCGGCGGTGCGGATGGAGTGGATGATCGAGCGCGGGAACAGCCGGTCGAGCAGCAGGAACTCGGCCGCGTTCTGCGAGCTCGGCATGCCGCGGTAGGTGCGCAGGTACGCCTCGTAGGCCCCGCACGAGCGCAGGATGGTCGTCCAGGACGGACCGGATGCCTCGGTCAGCGACCGCGTCGCCAGCATCCGCGCCGTCATGTCGGTGCGCTCGATTGCGCGGCCGAGCGTGAAGAACTGCCAGGCCTCGTCGTGGCTCGTGGAGCTGTCGGTCACGCCGACGGCGAGCGCGGCCCGTTCGCGCACCCACTGGAAGAACTCGTGCGTCTTCTCGTCGTTGAGCCGTCGCGGCATCCGGGAGTACGTCGTGTTCAGCGTCTCCCACAGCTCGGTCGACACGATCTCGCGGGCGCGCCGGGCGTTCTCGCGCGCCGCCTGCAGGCAGTAGGCGATCGACGACGGGTTGGTGCGGTCGACGGCCAGGTTCGTCAGCACGGCGGCGCGCGTCACGGGCTGATCTCCGGCGGGGGTCACCGTGCCCATGACGCCCATGAGCGAGCGGCAGGCGGTGTCCTCGTCGATCCACGGGTCCTCGAGCAGGAGCTGCAGGTGGACGTCGAGGATGCGGGCGGTGCCGTCGGAGCGCTCGATGTAGCGCCCGATCCAGAACAGGCTCTCGGCGATGCGGCTCAGCATCCGTCCTCACCTCCCGCGGTCTCGCGTCCCTGCTGCTGCTGCTCCTGCTGCTCGGCCGTCGCGCGGGGCCGGTCCTGCGGCGAGTGGTCCGGTTCGTCCTGGGCGTCGTAGATGATCGGGATGGCGGAGGTCGCCGTCGCCTGCTCGGCGACGAGGCCGGCCAGGGACTGCGCCTGCCCGTACTCCCCGCGGTTCGGCGCGTCGCCACCGACGATCCACGTGTCCTTCGACCCGCCGCCCTGGCTGGAGTTGACGACGAGCTGCCCCTCGGGCAGCGCGACGCGGGTGAGGCCGCCGGGGAGCACCCAGACCTCGTCACCGTTGTTGACCGCGAACGGTCGCAGGTCCGCGTGGCGCGGCCGCATCCCGTCGTCGACCAGGGTCGGGATCGTCGAGAGCATGACGACCGGCTGCGCGATCCAGCCGCGGGGGTCGGCGAGGAGCTTCGAGCGCAGGGCGTCGAGCTCGGCGGGGCTCGCATCGGGGCCGACGACGAGGCCCTTGCCGCCCGAGCCGTCGACCGGCTTCACGACGAGCTCGTCGAGGCGGTCGAGCACCTCTTCGAGGGCGCCCGGGTCCTCGAGCCGCCACGTGTCGACGTTCTTGAGGATGGGCTCCTCGGCGAGGTAGTACCGGATGAGGTCGGGCACGTACGTGTAGAGCAGCTTGTCGTCGGCGACGCCGTTGCCGACGGCGTTGGCGATCGTGACGTTGCCCAGGCGCGCGGCCAGCATGAGCCCGGGAGCGCCGAGCATCGAGTCGGCGCGGAACTGCAGCGGATCGAGGAAGTCGTCGTCGACGCGGCGGTAGATGACGTCGACCCGGCGCCGACCGCGCGTGGTGCGCATGAAGACCTTGCCGCCCTGGCACACGAGGTCGCGCCCCTCGACGAGTTCGACGCCCATGAGGCGGGCGAGCAGCGTGTGCTCGAAGTACGCGGAGTTGTATACACCGGGGGTGAGGACGACGACGTTCGGGTCGTCGACGCCGGGGGGCGCGGAGTTGCGGAGCGCCTGCAGGAGCTTGTTCGGGTAGTCGCCGACGGGCCGCACCCGCATCGAGACGAACAGCTCGGGCAGCGTCTGCGCCATGACCCGGCGGTTGGAGATGACGTAGCTCACGCCCGAGGGCACACGCACGTTGTCCTCGAGCACGCGCATCTCGCCGTGCTCGTCGCGGATGAGGTCGATGCCGGCGACCTGGATGCGGACGCCGTTGGCCGAGCGGATGCCGGCCGCCTGCCGGTAGAAGTACTGCGACGACGCGATCAGCTTCGCCGGCAGCACGCCGTCGCGGACGACGTGCTGGTGACCGTACGCGTCGTCGAGGAACGCCTCGAGCGCACGGACGCGCTGCTGCACACCCTTCTCGATGCGCGACCACTCGTCGTAGGCGATGACCCGGGGCACGGCATCCAGCGGGAACGGCCGTTCCTCGCCCGCGAAGTCGAACGTGACGCCCTGTGCGAGGTACGAGCTCGCGAGCGATTCGGTGCGTCCCCGCAGCTCGTCCTGCGTCATCTGCGCGAGGGCCTGATAGAGCTCGCGATAGGTCGACCGCGACTGCGCCGCCTCGCCGGGATGCGCCACCTCGGCGAACATCTCGTCGAATGCGGGGACGCCGGAAGGGGTCTTGCGCGGCGCCAGCGTGGAGCCGTATCCGTCGAAGAGGTCACCCATGCGACGAGCCTAATCCGGGCGGTGTTGCCGGAGTGTTTCGCCCCGCGGGTCAGCCTTCGAGGGCGAGGCGCAGCTGCTCGACGGCCCAGTCGATCTCGGTGGCGCGGATGACCAGCGGCGGTGCCATGCGGATGGTCTGCCCGTGCGTGTCCTTGACGAGGACTCCTCGCGCGAGCAGCCGCTCGGCGACCTGGCGGCCGGTGCCGACGGCCGGGTCGATGTCGACGCCCGCCCAGAGGCCCGCGACGCGGATCGCCGTGACACCCGCCCCGAGGAGGGGCTCGAGCCGCGCGCGCAGGTGGTCGCCGAGCGACAGTGCGCGCTTCTGCAGATCGCCGGTGCGGAGCAGGTCGACGACGGCGAGACCGACGGCCGCCGCGAGCGGGTTGCCGCCGAAGGTCGAGCCGTGCTCGCCGGGGTGGATGACACCCAGCACGTCACGATCGCCCACGACGGCGGACACGGGGAGGATGCCGCCGCCCAGCGCCTTGCCGAGCAGGTACAGATCGGGGATGACACCCTCGCGCTCGCACGCGAACGTCGTGCCGACCCGCCCGAGGCCGGACTGGATCTCGTCGGCGATGAACAGCACGTTCGCCGCGGTGCAGGCCTCGCGCACGGCGCGGAGGTACCCGTCCGGCGGGATGACCACGCCCGCCTCGCCCTGGATCGGCTCGATGAGGACGGCGGCGGTGTTCTCGTCGATCGCGGCGGCCAGGGCCGCGGCGTCCCCGTAGCGCACGATCTCGAACCCGGGCGCGAACGGCCCGAAGCCGTCGCGGGCCTGCGGGTCGTCGCTGAAACCCACGATGGTCGTCGTGCGGCCGTGGAAGTTGCCGGCCGCGACGACGATCTTCGCCGCCCCGTCGGGCACCCCCTTCACGCGGTACGCCCACGCCCGCGCCACCTTGATGCCGGTCTCGACGGCTTCGGCGCCCGTGTTCATCGGTAGGACCATGTCCTTGCCGGCGAGGGCGGCGAGCGCGTCGGCAAAGGTGCCGAGGCGGTCGTTGTGGAACGCCCGGCTGGTGAGGGTCAGTCGCCCGAGCTGCTCCGTCGCTGCGGCGACGAGGGCGGGATGCCGGTGCCCGAAGTTCAGGGCCGAGTACGCCGACAGCAGGTCGAGGTAGCGCCGCCCCTCGACGTCGGTGACCCACGACCCCTCCCCCTCGGCGACCACGACGGGGAGGGGGTGGTAGTTGTGCGCCACGTGGGCTTCTTCGGCCCCGATGAGATCTGCGGACGGGGTCGTCTGGGGCCGGACGTCGGTCATCGCGCACCTCCGCGCAGTTCGAGCGTGCAGCACTTGATGCCGCCGCCGCCGAGCAGGAGCTCGGACAGATCGATGGGGACGGGGATGTAGCCGCGCTCCTCGAGCTGCGCGGCGAAGCCGGTGGCGCGGGGCGAGACGAAGACATGGAGGCCGTCGCTGGCCGCGTTCAGCCCGAAGACGGCACCGTCGGCATCCGACACGTGGATGGCGTCGGGGTAGCGCTCGGCGAGCACCCGCTGCGACGCCTCGTCGAACGCGGACGGCAGGTAGGCGATGTTCGCCCGCTCGACTCCCGTGGGGCCCTCGACGGGATCCAGGACGGTGATGGCCGTGTCGAGGTGGTAGAACCGCGGATCGACGAGGCGCAGTGACACCACCTCGCGCCCGAAGACCTCGGCGAGTTCGCGGTGACTGTCCCCGACCGACCGGAATCCGGTGCCCGCGAGGATCGTGTCGCCGACGAGGAGGAAGTCACCCTCGCCCTCCTGCACCTCGACGGGCTCGACGACCTCGAAGCCGTGTGCGGCGAACCAGTCCATGAACGGCCGCTCCTCGCCACGGCGCTCGTCGACACGGAAGCGGACTCCCAGCGCCCGCCCGTCGACGATGAATCCGCCGTTCGCGGTGTAGACCATGTCGGGCAGCCCGGGCACCGGATCGATGAGCTCCACCTGGTGCCCGAGGGCGACGTACGCGTCGTGGAGCGCCTGCCACTGGCGCACGGCCTTCGCGGTGTCGGTGGGGTTCGCCGGCTCCATCCACGGGTTGATGCTGTACGACACCGTGAAGTGGTCCGGTCGGCACATCAGGTAGCGGCGGCGCTGGGCGATCCGCAGAGGCACCGTGTCGTTCTGCGTCGTCATTCTCGCTCCTCGTTCCCGGGGCGGCGGACGCTGTCCAGAGGCCCGACGGAGCTTGCGGAAGCCGACGAATCGGGCACGCCGGGATCCATCATGCCAGGTCGATCCGAGAGGGCGACGGTGGACAGGCGCCTCGGATGCATGCCGATGAATGACAGGATGCAGAGCATGGCCAGACGCACGGGTGAACAGACGAAGACCCTCCTGCTGCGCACCGGTATGCAGATGCTCCTCGAGCGCGGCGTCAGTGCCGGCGTCCAGCACATCCGACTGCAGGACGTCCTCCGCCGCGCGGGACTCACCACCGGGGCGGCCTACCGACTCTGGAGCGACCAGGCCGACTACCACCGCGAGCTCGCCGTCGCCATGATGCGGATGCGCGTGGCCGGCCCCGCCGATGCGATGCGTGCCCAGGTCGAGGAGCTCATCGGCGAAGAGGTCACCGGCGAGGAGATCATCCGCCAGGCGGCCCGGCAGCACGTCCTCGCCGCGGAGCTGTCCACCGAGGACCCGACCGATCTGCTCGAGGCGCAGTCGTTCCGGGTGGCTTTGGCGCTGCGGACGGCCGCGGACACCTGGCCGGAGCTCACCGAGGCCAGCCACGAGCGTCACCGCGAGTCCATCCGGGCATTCACCGAGCTCTACCAGTACGTCATCGACGCCTACGGGATGCGCATGCGCGAGGGGCTGACGATCGACGATTTCGCCGAGGCGATGGCGGCGATGGCCGAGGGCTTCGCCATCCGGTCCCTCGAACGGATCCCGCACCCGACGTTCCGTCTGTCGGGCGCGGACGGCACACCGACCGGCGAGTGGACGCTGCTGGGGCTCACGGTGCGCGCGCTCGTCGACTCGTTCATGGTGCCGCGGGAGGACGCCGACCCCGACACCTACGCCCGTCGTCCGCACTACTCCTGAGCCGCCGGGACGAAAGATGCCCCGGGCCGAGGACGCCAGGTCCTCGATCCGGGGCGACACTCCCCCCGGAGTGTTCTTGTGCGCCTCCCCCAGAAGCGCACGAGGACAGTCAACAGGGTGGACGGACGCCGCACCAGAAAGATAAGTTGTTTTCTTCTTCGGATGGATAAATCCGTCGTCGGCCGCCCCGCCCGGTCTCAGATGACGGCTTCGCTCCACCGGTCGGGGTTGCCGAAGCGGTGCGCCGTGATCGTGATCGACTGCTCGCGCAGGAATGGGAGCAGTTCGATCCGCCCGGCCTGCGTGACCTCGTCGGCGTAGACGGCCAGATCCGGATCGCCCGAGATCGCGGCGGCGAGCGCGGTGCGCACCTCGCCCGCCTGCTCCGGCGGCCCCACCAGGCGCACCCGGTCGGCCCGCGCGGGGACGCCCTCCGCGCGGGGCGCCGCCATCCGCGCGATCCAGTCCTCGTCCGATTCGACGAACACCGCCACCTCGAGCGCGCCGAGCGCCTGTCGCACGGTGGCGGGCAGTCCCGCGGGCGTGCTGACGGTGAACGTCGAGCGGGCGCGGACGGCGGCGATGATCGCGCGCACGAGCGCCTGCGGCGCGGCATCCGTCGTCGATCGGATCTCGACGCTCGCCGGACGGTAGCGGAAGAGGTTGCGCTCGACGCCCAGGTGCGAGACATCGACGACCTTGCCGAAGGTGCGGTCCCACGCGACGGCGTCGGACAACGCCGCACGGCGCAGCCACTCGAACGCCTCGTAGCCCAGGGCGGGCTGGGCCGCCTCGATGACGTCGGCGATCGACGAGTCGAGCCCCTTGAGGTGCAGCGTCGACGACGCCGCCACCCCCGCCGTCGGCCGCCACGACCCGAGTCCGACGAGGTGGTTCGGACCGCCGGCCTTCGCGCCGCCGCCCACGGAAGACCGCTTCCAGCCGCCGAACGGCTGACGCTGGACGATCGCGCCCGTCGTGCCGCGGTTGACGTAGAGGTTGCCCGCCTCGACCCGGTCGAGCCACACAGCGAGGTCGTCGGGGTTCTGCGTGTAGAGGCCCGCGGTGAGGCCGTAGTCGACCGCGTTCTGCAGCTCGATCGCGTGCTCGAGCGACCGCGCGTGCATGACCCCCAGGACGGGGCCGAAGAACTCCTCGAGGTGCACCCGCGAGCCGGGCTTCACCCCGGTGCGGATGCCGGGGGTCCAGAGCCGTCCGCCGTAGCGCTGGTGCGGCAGTTCGCGCGGCTCGACGAGCCACTCCTCGTCCTCGTCGAGGGTCGTCAGCGCCCAGGCGAGCTTGCCGGTCGGGGCCTCGACGAGGGGGCCGACCTCGGTCAGCGGGTCCTCGGGCGCGCCCACGCGGAGCGAGGTCGCGGCATCCACCAACTGACGGCGGAACCGCTGCGACCGGGCGACCGGACCGACGAGGATCGCGAGCGAGGCGGCGGAGCATTTCTGTCCCGCGTGGCCGAACGCCGAACGGACGAGATCGGATGCCGCCAGGTCGAGGTCGGCCGAGGGCATCACGATCATGGCGTTCTTGCCGCTCGTCTCGGCTTGCAGGGCGAGGTCCGGACGCCAGGAGCGGAAGAGCGCGGCCGTCTCGAAGGATCCCGTGAGGATGACGCGGTCCACCGACGGGTGCGTGATGAGCTGCGTGCCGAGGCCGCCTTCGTCGAGATCGACGAGGGCGAGGATGTCGCGGCCGACAGCGGCGCCGTCCAGGGCCTCCCAGATCGCCTCGGCCACCACCGCAGCGCAGCGGCGGGCCTGGGGTGCGGGCTTGAAGACGACACCCGAGCCCGCCGCGAGGGCGGCCAGCGCGCCGCCGGCGGGGATCGCGACCGGGAAGTTCCACGGCGGCGTGACGACCGTCACCCGGTCGGGGACGAAGACGGCACCGCTCACCCGGTCGAGCTCGCGCGCGGTCGCGGCGTAGTAGCGGGCGAAATCGACGGCTTCGCTCACCTCGACGTCGGCCTCGGCGAGGGTCTTGCCGGTCTCGGATGCCGCGACCTCGATGAGCTCGGCGCGGCGACGTTCGAGCGCGCCGGCCGCACGGAGGAGGACCTCGGCGCGATCGGCGGCGGGCAGCGAGCCCCATGCGCCGGCCGCCGAACCCACGCGGCCGAGCAGGGCCTCGAGCTCGGACTCGGTGCCGATGCGGGCTGCGGCGATCGCGGCATCCCCCGCCGTCGACGACGGGACACGGCCGAGGATCTCGCGCGCCCACGCGCGGTTCGCGGGGAGGGCGGGGTCGGTGTCGGCGGCGTTGCGGAAACCGGGGGCGCCCGCGGCGGCGGCGCTCTCACGCGGCGAGAAAACGGCGGTCTCGACGAACGCGTCGCCGGCGAACCCCCCGGGCAGGCCGGCCGGCTGCGTCTCGTCGGGGTCCGCCGGGCGCGCGTCCTTCGCGGCGATGCCGAGGACGACCTGCGTGAGGGCGGCGTCATCGGAGGGCGCGGGGGCCGCGGCATCCGTCGTCATCGTCACCTCATCGGCGGCTGCCGCCGTGCGGTCCTGGCGGCGCCGAGGTCCGGTCACCAGCGTGCGGTCGGCGGCGCGGTCGATGGATGCCGCGAACCGGTCGCGCTCGCGCACGAACATGGCCCGGTCGTAGGCGAGGTCGAACGCGGCGGAGAGGAAGTTCTCGCTCGAGGCGTTCTCCTCGAGCCGGCGGACGAGGTAGCTGATCGCGACGTCGAACTCGTCCGGCCGCACGACGGGGACGTAGAGCAGCACGTGCCCGACCTCGCGGGCGACGGCCTGCACCTGGCCCTGCGCCATGCCGAGGAGCATCTCGACCTCGACGTCACGCTGCACCCCGCGCTCGCCGGCGAGCAGCCATGCGTACGCGATGTGGAAGAGATTGTGTCCGGCGACGCCGATCCGCACCGCCTCGGTGTTCTCCGGGCGCAGCGTCTCGTCGAGGCAGCGCACGTAGTTCGCGTCGGTGTCGAGCTTGGAGTCGTAGGGGGCGGTGGGCCAGTCGTGCATGACCGCGTCGACGTGTTCCATCGCGAGGTTCGCACCCTTGACGAGGCGGATCTTGATGCGGGCGCCGCCGGCCGCGACGCGCTCGCGCGCCCACGCGGTGAGCGTTCGGAGGGCGGGGAGGGCGTCGGGCAGGTAGGCCTGCAGCACGATGCCGGCCTCGAGGCCCTTCAGGCGCGGGTCGTCCAGCACCCGCATGAACACGGCCATCGTCAGGTCGAGGTCGCGGTACTCCTCCATGTCGAGGTTGAGGAACGTGCCGTCCTCGGCCGCCGACAGGTAGAGGGGGCGCAGCCGCTCGACGACGCGGTCGACGATCTCGTCGAACGCCCACATCGAGAGGTGGCTCGCGATCGCCGAGACCTTCACCGAGACGTAGTCGACGTCGTCGCGCCGGACGAGCTCGTGGATCCCCTCGAGGCGTCGGAGGGCTTCGGCCTCGCCGAGCACCGCCTCGCCGAGGAGGTTGAGGTTGAGACGCGCCCCCGACTCGCGCAGGGTCTGCAGGGCGGGCCCGAGCTTGTCGGGTCGGGCGTCGACGATGAGGTGACCGACCATCTCGCGCAGCACGCGACGGGCGATGGGGACGACGGGCGTCGGGAGGACGGGGGCGACGACGCCGCCCGTCCGCACGGCTGCCCGGAGGTACCAGGGCAGGAAGGCGGGGGCGAGCGGCGCGACACGCTGCAGGTTGGTGGCCGCGGCGGTGAGGGACTCCGGTCGCATCACCCCGTCGACGAAGCCGAGGGTGAACGGCAGGCCGTTCGGGTCCTTCAACACCCCCGCGAGACGCTCGGCCGACGGGTCGACGGTGACCTCGGCGGATTCGGCGACCCAGCGCTCTGCGAGGGCGATGGCCCGCTCGGCGAGGTCGGAGGAGGGCGCTTGTGGCGCGACAGAGCTGTCCGACATGACGCTCAGCCTATGCGCGCCTCCGGCCGCCGGGGCGGGACACGCTAGGGCCAGATACTGGGCGCTTCGGCACGGGTCGAGGGAAGAGCGGATGCCGCGGCCCAGTCGTGGATCCACTGCGGGATCTCGGGCAGGGTGTCGGGCCGGTGGAGCGCGTCGAACAGCTCCTCGAGGGGCACGATGCCGCCGGACTTGCGGAGGAACCGGACACGCAGGACCATCTCG
Source organism: Microbacterium oleivorans (assembly GCF_001644225.1). Taxonomy (GTDB): domain Bacteria; phylum Actinomycetota; class Actinomycetes; order Actinomycetales; family Microbacteriaceae; genus Microbacterium; species Microbacterium gawkjiense. The sequence goes on from NZ_LSTV01000004.1 coordinate 157,221, forward strand.
GCGTAGATCTCGCCGTCGACGACCGCGCGGTGCATCTGGAAGACGGACTTGTCGTCGTGGCCGATGATCCGCGTCTCGACCGTGAAGCGCTGCCACAGCTGCAGAGATTTGCGGAACGTGACCGTCTCGCTCGCGACGACGCCGTACCAGCCGCGCTCGTCCATCGTCTGCCAGATGCCGGTGCGGGTGAGCAGGTCGAACCGGCCGAGGTCGAACAGTGAGGCGTAGCGACCGTTGTTCATGTGGCCGAGCAGGTCGATGTCCGTCGGCAGGGTCCGCAGCCGGATCCGGCCCACCGCGTCGGGCGGGAGGGGCCCGCGGCGGCGGTACAGCACCCGCGCGCGCATCAGGGTCAGCAGGGTCCGCCACCATACGTTCACGAGCGGCGAGCCTAGTCATGGTCACGCGCACAGTGCGGCATCCGTTGTCGCTCTCCGACAGTCGACGGGCCGCGCGCGCGGGGGCGCCCCTGTCGATTTCACGATCTGTCGGGCCGTGCGTAGAGTCTGGCCATGGACCCCGAACTCCAGACCGACATCGTCGTCCGTCCCGTTCGCGATGTGGATGCCGAAGCTCTCGGTCGCGTGCATGCGACGTGCTGGCACGAGACCTACGACCACCTCATCAGCAAGGCCGCGCTCGAGAACGTGTCGGCCCGCCGCCTCGCCGAGTTGTGGACGCACTGGGCCCAGCAGGGTCCCGACTTCCGCATGGTCGCCGCTCTCGTCGGCGGCGAGATCGTGGGATTCGCCGGCTCCGGGCCCGCCCGCGACCGCGACGCGCCCCGCAACCGCGAGCTCTACTTCATCTACCTGCTCGACGCGTGGCACGGCACCGGCATCGGCCAGCGCCTGTTCGACGCCGTCGTCCCGGACGATGACACTGCGCTGTACCTGTGGGTCGCCGAAGACAACCCCCGCGCCCACCGCTTCTACACCCGCAACGGGTTCGCCCTCGACGGGGCGAGCCACACCGAACCCTTCCTCGGCGAGACGCTGACGGAGGTCCGCTTCGTGCGCTGACGCACGCTCGGAGACTCGACGGCGCGGCATCCCGTTTCGGATGCCGCGCCGTCGGCCGTTTCGGGGGTGTGGGGGTCGGCCGTGACGTCTGCACAATCGCCGGGGCTGGTGTGAACTCGCGCGCCGGAATCGGCCGCACGCGCACCTCGCGTCGTGCATCCGTCACCGATGCGGATGCCGCACGGCGCGGGGTCAGCGGCTCTTGACCTCGCCGAACAGGCGGGCGATCGGGGCGACGACGAGCGGACGCATCGCGACGTAGGCCGCGACGATGACCGCGATCGACAGGGCGAAGAGCCAGAAGCCGGTCCAGTTGTCGGCGTACGCGTCAGGATCCGTCGAGCCCTGCGCCGCGTACATGTGGTTCAGGTTGCGCAGCGCCCCGGTCGAGAGCACCAGGAGAACGTGGACGGCGATGAACGCGACGAAGTAGAGCATCGTCGGGAAGTGCAGCTTGCGGGCCCACTCGACGGGGTACACGCGGTTCAGCGTCGCCGCCTGCTTCGGCCACATCGCGCTCATCCGATATCCGGTGAGCGCGGCGACGGGTGCGGCGAGGAAGATCGTCGTGAAGTAGGCGAGCTGCTGCAGCGCGTTGTAGTTGACCCACCCGTTCTCGGTCGGCCAGTCGAGGGAGACGTACTGCAGAGCGGCGGACAGCGCGTTCGGGAACACCTCCCACGAGGTCGGGATCACCCGCATCCACTGACCGGTCGCGAAGAGCAGGACGACGAAGATCAGGCCGTTGGCCAGCCACAGGATGTCGAGGGCCTGGTGCAGCCAGAGCGTGAGGCTCATGCGGCGCTTGCGGTCCTTCTTGGAGATCCACATGGCGGCCGGTCGCTTCTCGGAGCGGACCTGCAGGCCGGTGCGGATGATCAGCACCATGAAGAACGCGTTGAAGAAGTGCGACCAGTTCAACCAGGCGGGGAAGCCGACGGGCGCACCCTCGGGCAGGTGGTACTCGCCGGGGTAGGTGGCGAGGAAGTCCTGCAACGGTTCGAGGCTGAGGATCCAGCGCACCGCGAGCACCGCCATCGCGGCGGCGTAGAGGATCGCGCCTCCCCCGAGGACGATGACTCCCGCCCACTGCGCCTTCGTGAACGGACCGATGCGCGCGGGTTCCGGCCGGGGCGCGGGGCGGCGGGCGACGCCCGCGTGCGCGAGCGGGCGCTCGGCGAGCGGGGGGCGCGAGGCCTCCGGAGTGGCGACGGTCGCCGCCGGGGCCGGGGTGGCGGGCGCCGACGCGGGCGTGGGCTCGGGCTCCGAGGACGCCGAGACTGCATTCGCACGCCGAGACTGCGGCGCGAGATCGTCGTCTGGGCCGACACGTGCAGTCCGGCGAAGAGGGAGCGCGGCACGCGGGGCGGGCGTGGTCTCGGCGGGGGGCCAGGCGTCTTCGCCGGCGGCGCGCGGGAGGCCTCGGCGGACCGCGCCGGTCAGGGGGATGGATGCGGCGACGGGCGCGCTGACGCGGGTCGGTGCCCCCGGGTCGACGGACTGGGCCGCTGATGCCGCCGCCGGGGTCGCCACCTCCGGGTCCGGGCGATGCTCCGCCGACGCCGCACTCTCGGCCCGCGCCGGACCGGTGGATGCGGGGGGCCAGGGCTCGCCGCCGGGGGTTCGCGGCAGTCCGCGTCGTGTCGCGGTCGCGGGGGTGGAGGCGGGGTGCGAGGCCGCAGCATCGCCCGCCGTCGTCGAGGCGGGAGCGGGCGTCGCGGACTCGGCCGACGGTGTCGTGCCGGACTCGGTGCGCGGCGTCACCACGTCGGCGGTCGGAGTCTCCGCGGCCTCGTCGGCGACCCGAGCCGCGGCGGCGTCGGCGACCGGAGCCGACCCCGCAGGCGGCCAGGGCTCGCCGCCGGAGACGCGCGGGAGCCCCCGACGCACGGAACGCGCGTATGTCGCCATCCGCTCCTACTTCTTCCCCGCCTCGAGCGCCGCGATCAGCTGCGGCACGACGGTGAACAGGTCCCCGACGACACCGAAGTCGGCGATGTCGAAGATCGGTGCGTCTCCATCTTTGTTCACCGCGACGATCGTCTTCGCCGTCTGCATGCCCGCCTTGTGCTGGATGGCACCCGAGATGCCGAGAGCGACATACAGCTGCGGCGACACCGAGACACCGGTCTGGCCGACCTGGTACGAGTAGGGGACGTAGCCCGCGTCGACCGCGGCGCGCGAGGCTCCGACCGCCGCGCCGAGCACGTCGGCGAGCTGCTCGACGAGGGCGAACTGCTCCGCCGAGCCGAGGCCGCGTCCGCCCGAGACGACCTTCGCGGCGCCGCGCAGCTCGGGACGACTCGAGACGGCGACCGTCTCGTCGAAACCGGTGATGGTGGCGGCGGGAGCGCCCGAGGCGGCGACCTCGAGGGGCACGACGGCCGGCGCGTCGACCGCGGTCGCCCGGGCGTCGACGGATCCCTGGCGCAGGGTGACGACGAGCGGCCCGTAGGTCGCGGCGGCCGTCACGTTGTAGGCGCCGCCGTAGACCGAGTGGTGCGCGAGCACGCCCTCGTCGTCGCGCGAGACGCCGACGGCGTCGGCGCAGAGGGCGACCGAGGTGCGCGCCGCGAGGCGGCCCGCGACATCCCGACCCTCGATCGAGTTCGACACGAGGATCGCGTCGGGCTGCACGAGAGCGGATGCCGCGGCCACCGCGTCGACGACGGGCACGGTCAGTGCCGTGTCTGCGCCGCCGAGGCCTGCGGTGAGCACGGTGGTCGCGCCGAGGGCACCGGCTGCGGCGGCCAGATCACTGTGGCGGGACTCGTCGGCGACGATCACGGCGACAGGGGTGCCGATCGAGGCGGCGGCGCCGAGGAGTCCGGCCGCCGAGGCGGCGAGGTCGCCGGCGGGGGTCACGTCGAGCCAGACGAGGACGGAGTCGGGGGCGAAGTCGGTCACGATGGTCTCCTCGGTGCTCACGCCAGGCGGTTCTCGATGAGGAACGCCGCGAGCTTCTCGCCGGCATCCCCCTCGTCGACGATCTTCGTGCCTGCCTGGCGGGGCGGCTTCTGCGCGACGGCGGTCATGATCGACTGCGGAGCGGATGCCGGGTCGACGTCGACGTCGAGGTCGGCGAGGGAGAGGGTCTCGAAAGGCTTCTTCTTCGCCGCCATGATGCCCTTGAAGTTGGCGAATCGGGCGTCGGGGAGTGCTTCGGTGATCGAGATGACGGCAGGGAGCGCAGCCGTGACCGAGGCGGTGCCGAAGTCGGTGGCGCGGGTGCCGCTGACGGCGTCGGCGGAGATCTCGACGGCTGAGAGGGCGGTCGCCTGGGGCACTCCGAGGTGCTCGGCGAGCATCGCCGGCAGGACGCCCCCGGAGCCATCGGTCGACAGGTTGCCGGTGATGACGAGGTCGAAGCCGGTGCGTCGGAGCGCGGCGGCGAGGACCCGCGCGGTCACGCCGAGGTCGGCGCCGCGCAGGGCGTCGTCGGTGATCTGCACGGCGGAGTGAGCCCCCATCGCGAGACCCTTGCGAAGGGAGGCGGCCGCGGCATCCGATGCCATCGTCATCACGACGACCTCTGTGCCCTCGTTCGCCTCGGAGTAGGTCAGCGCAGCCTCGAGGGCGCGCTCGCCGATCTCGTCGAGGACGCGCTCGGATGCGTTGCGCGCGGCGAGCCCCGTTTCGAGGTCGAGCGTGCGATCACCCCAGGTGTCCGGCACTTCTTTCAGCAGGACGACGATCTTCATTGACTCCTCCTCGGCATCGTGTCGAGTCTACGGTCGGGGCCGGGACGGATGCCGCGTCGTGGGCGCGGTGCGGTGGGCGCGAGGCGGTGTGGGCGGGGGGCGCGGGGGCGGCGCGGTGGGCGCGAGGGCGCGGTGCGGCGGGATGGGCGCGGGGGGCGCGGCGGGGTGGGCGCGAATTCGGAGATGTGCGTCGGGTTCGGATCAGGTGCGAGGAGTCGATCCGAATTTGGCGACATTCTCCGATTCCGGTCGGGGCGAGGATCGGACCTCGGGTAGCACCCTCGCCTCGGATGAGAGGACTCTCATTTTCCGGGTGTGCACAACGTGTGTTCTGGGCCGGTTTTGGCGGGGTGGATGTCGGTGGTCAGTGGCAGAGTGCAGGTATGACGGATGCGGCGGAAACCCCCGGTGGCGAGGACTATCTCGCGACTTTGGCGGGTATCGTCGCGGACGTCGGGGATGTGGCCGTCGAGCTTGCACGGGTGCAGATCCGGGAGCTGCGCGCGCTGGCCGCCGCGGGCCGGTTGGCGGAGACGCAGACCGCGCAACGCAACGCCCGCGTGCAGGTCCACGACATGGCCCTGCGATCGATCGCCGCGGAGGTCGGGGGCGTGATGCGGGTCACCGACCGGACCGTGCAACGGCACATCGGTGAAGCGCGGACTCTGGTCGAAGGGTTCCCCGCGACGGTCGAGGCGTGGGAGCAAGGTCGCATTGTGCGGGGCCACGCGATCGCGATTCTCGAGACCGGGACGAGCCTGCCGGCCGAGATGTGGGCGGAGTTCGAGCAGGTTGCGATCAGCCGGTGTGAGCGCGACACTCCGAACCGTGTCCGGGGAGAGTTGGAGATCCTCGCGCACCGGATGCACCCTCGCTCGTTCGCCGAACGGCACGAGGAAGCCGCCGCGACGCGGTGCGTGCGGATCGTGCCCGGACGAGACGGGATGAGCGACGTGGTCGCAACCGTTCCGACGGTGATCGCCGAAGGGATTCACGACCGGCTCACACAGCAGGCCAGGGCGATCATTGACACCCGCGACGAGCGTGCCGCTGCGCGCGGCGGTGCGGGTGTTGCGTTCGGGGAAGCAGCTGCGACGTGCAATACGGACGGCGACATTGACGGTGACCGAGGCGATGACGCCGCCACGATCATCGCCACAGACCAGCGCTCCATCGATCAAGTCCGGGCGGACGTGTTCGCCGACCTGCTCCTCGCCGGGACCCCGGCGCTGGATGACACCGGAGACACCACCGCTGGCCCGCTCGGCGCGATCCGCGCTCGCGTGCAGGTCCTCGTCCCCGCCTCAACACTCACCGGTCAGGATGACGGGCCCTGCGACCTGACCGGGCGCTCCCCGATCGACCCCGCGACCGCGCGGACGCTCGCCGGCGGCACCCACATCTGGGAACGCCTGTTCCACGACCCCACCACCGGAGTCACCGTTGCAACCGACTCGTACCGTGTCCCGTCGGGGATGCGACGGTTCCTGCAAGCCCGCGACCAGCACTGCCGGTTCCCCGGATGCCGAGTCGCCGCCATCCGTTGCGAAGTCGACCACACTCACGACCACGCCCTCGGCGGCAGAACCGAACTCACCAACCTGGCGCACTTGTGCCAACGGCACCATTCGATGAAGCAGTTCACGGCGTGGAGGGTGCGACAACTGAAGGGTGGCGTCCTGGAATGGACTTCACCCCTCGGCAGGACCTACCGCGAAGACGTACCGACACCGGCCGTCGCCTTCACTCCTGCCGCACCACCACCTCCACCGCCGCCAATCGCACCAGCGGAACCCGCACCCTTCTGACCCAAGGCCGCATCGGCGCGGCCTGGCGAGCTCGAGTCCGGATGGACGGGGGCGCATCTCGGCGCCGACCCACGCGCCCGGCGCGGCCAGGCGCGCTCGGACCCGACGAACGCGGGCGCATCGAGGCGGCCGGTACACCCGCCCTCGCCGCACGGACGCACGCACGACAATCGCCGTGGTCCCGACGAAGGCGACGGATGTCGCCGGACACACAGAACCACGGCACACGGGCGAGCCGGAACAAGCCGGCCTCAACCCACGGACCCCAGCGCCCGATGCGGGATCCACCCCTCCTGACCGCGCACGTCGCGGCACCACGCCCAACCGCTCTCGACGTCGTCGACGACCACCTCGACGACATCACCAGCGGTGGCCCGCAGTTCGGTCGTGTCGTACTCCGCCACCACGACGCCCGCCTCGATGTGCCGCGCGGGCACCCAACCCGACCCGCCCGCCGCGGTCACGAACACGAACGCCGGCTACTCGTCATCGCGTCGGCCGACGTGCACCCGCTCGCCCACGGCGACCCGCAACGGCGGCCGTGCGGGCGACTCGTGATCGACCCGCAGCATCCGCCGATCAGCCGCGACGCACCGCGGCGACGACCTCGACCTCCACCAACTGGTCCTCGTAGCCCAGGGCGGCCACCCCCATCAGGGTGCTCGGCACGTCGTGCTCACCGAACGCCGCGCGCACGACCTCCCAGGCCGCGACCAGATCCCGCCGCTCCGACGACGCGACGAGGACCCTCGTAGACGCGAAGTCCGCGAGCCCGGCACCCGCGGCATCCAGCGCGACGAGCATGTTCTCGACACAGCGCCGCGCCTGCCCCGCCCATCACCCACCGCGACCGTCGACCCGTCGGCCGCCAGCGGACAGGCCCCCGCGAGGAAGATCAGCTCCGACCCCGGCTCCACCCGAGACGCGTACGCGTACGGCGCCGCCGCCAGCGCATCCGACCGCACGAGATGCACGGCGCTCATCGGTGCCGGAACTCCGGCGCCCGCTTCTCCCGGAAGGCCGCCATGCCCTCCTTCTGATCCGCCGTGTCGAACAGCCCCGCGAACGCCTGCCGTTCGAACCGCAACCCCTCGGCGAGCGTCGACTCCAGCGCGACGTCCAACGCCGCCGTCGCCGCGTACAGCGCCGGCAACGGCTTCGACGCGATCGTCTCGGCCGTCCGCTGCGCCTCCTCGCGCAGCTCCGCCGCGGGGACCACGCGCGACACGAGCCCCGCACGATCGGCCTCCTCGGCGGTCAGCTGCCGCCCCGTCAGCACCAGTTCCGCCGCCTTGAACGACCCGATCGCCCGCACGAGACGCTGCGTGCCACCCAGCCCCGGGATCACACCCAGGTTGATCTCGGGCTGACCGAACCGCGCCGAATCCGCCGCGAGGATGATGTCGCACATCATCGCCAGCTCGCACCCGCCACCCAGCGCGTACCCCGCCACCGCGGCGATCGTCGGCGTCCGCACCGCCGCGAACCGCGACCACTTGCCGAAGTGGTCGGCGAGCAGCATCTCGCTGCCGCTGAGCGCCTCCATCTCCTTGATGTCCGCTCCCGCCGCGAACGCCCGCTCGCTGCCGGTCACGACGATGGCGCCGATCCCGGCATCCGCGTCGAACGCCTCCGCGGCATCCACCACATCGTGCATGACCTGCGCGTTCAGGGCGTTCAGCGCGTCGGGCCGGTTAAGGGTGATCCACCCGACGCGTCCGCGCGTCTCGGTGATGATGGTCTCGTAATCGGTCATGCCGACATGCTCGCAGACGGATGCCTCCACCCGTCCGACACGCTCCGGTCACCCCGGGATACGGCCTGGACACCCGCGGCGGCCGTCGTGCCCGACCCCGTCCGCGCCTCCGCCGAGGGTGCCGTCCTCAGCCTCACGCCCCGCGGATCGTACGAGAGCGGCGTCTTCGACGCCTCCACGCGTCCGACCCCGCACAGCCCACCAAGCTTTTCTCGATCGCCTCCGGCGGCGTCGCGAACCCCGTCGCGATCCGCCGTCAGCGGGCCTGACCGCCGCCGATGCACATCGTGACCACGGCGTACTCCGCACCCGTGCGCTGCAGGGTCAGCGCCGCCCGGACCGTGAGGATCGTCCCGGTCGCCCCGACCGGGTGGCCGAGCGCGATCGCACCGCCGTACGGGTTCGTCCGCTCGGGATCGAGCCCGGTGTCCCGCATGACGGCGATCACCTGGGACGCGAAGGCCTCGTTCAGCTCGACGGTCGCGATGTCGGCCGGTGTCAGCCCCGTCTGCGCGAAGAGCTTCTTCAGCGCGAGCGTCGGGGCGTACCCCATGATCGCGGGGTCGAGCGCGGCGGTCGTGACCGCCTCGATCGTGGCCAGCGCCGACAGCCCCTCGGCCCGCACGTCGGACTCGCGCATGAGCACGGTCGCGGCGGCGCCGTCGTTGATGCCCGAGGCGTTCCCCGCGGTGACGGTCCCGTCGGTCGTGAACGCCGGTCGCAGCCGGGCGAGCGCCTCGAGGGTCGTGTCGGGTCGCGGATGCTCGTCGGCGGTCACCTCGACCGGCCGGCGTCCGGTGGTGGCCGTCGCGGCGATCTCCTGCGCGAACGCCGCGCGGGCGGCATCCGTCGCAGCGCGTCGTTGCGACTCGACCGCGTACGCATCCTGCTCCTCGCGCGTCACACCGAACCGCTCGGCTACCGTCTCGGCCGTCGTCCCCATGTGCTTCCCGCTGAAGGGGTCGGTGAGCATGGCGAGCGTGCCGTCGAGCAGGCGTCGGTGGCCGAGGGTCGCCCCCGACCGGGCGTCCATGTCGTAGAACGGCATCCGCGTCATGTTCTCGGCGCCGCCCGCGACGGCGACGTCGATCCCGCCCCAGCGCAGCTCCTGCGCGGCCGACCAGATCGACTGCAGACCCGACCCGCACAGCCGGTTCACCGTGAACGCGGGGGTGTCGTCGGCGAGGCCCGCCGCCAGCGCGATGCGGCGCGCGATGTAGGCGTCGCCCGCGACCTGACCGATCGTGCCGATCACGACCTCGCCCACCCGCTGCGGGTCGACTCCCGACCGGCCGAGGGCCGCCGTCACCGCCTGCGCGCCCAGCTCGTGGGCCGGGGTGTCGCGGAACGCGCCGTCGAACCGGCCGACCGGGGTGCGCGCGCCGGCGACGATCGCGATGCGCTCGGCAGAGGTCACCCCGCGGCCTCCTCCGGCCGCTCCAGCGCCTCGACCTCGGCGGCATCCGGAACGTAGCCGTCGATGTGCCGCTCGGCCGCGCCGTCGTAGGCGGACAGGGGACGGATGAGGGCGTTGGATGCCTGCTGCTCCATGATGTGCGCCGTCCACCCCGTGATCCGCGCCGCGATGAACAGCGGCGTGAAGGTGAGGGTGTCGAAGCCGATCAGGCTGTACGCCGGGCCCGACGGGTAGTCGAGGTTCGGGTAGATGCCCTTGCGGGAGACGAACTCGGACTCGAGCGTCTCGTACAGCTCTGCGACATCCGGGCGGTCGTAGTGCGCGACGAGCGCGTCGAGCGCGGCCTTCATCGTCGGCACGCGGGAGTCGCCGCGCTTGTAGACGCGGTGCCCGAAGCCCATGATCTTGCGCTTGGCGGCGAGGGCCTCGTCGAGCCACGGCACGACCGCGTCGGCGGTTCCGATCTCGTCGAAGATGTGCATGACGGCCTCGTTCGCGCCGCCGTGCAGCGGTCCCTTGAGGGCACCGATCGCACCCACGACCGAGGAGTACAGGTCGCTGAGGGTCGACGCGATCACGCGCGCCGTGAAGGTCGACGCGTTGAACGAGTGCTCGGCGTAGAGGATCATCGAGCGGTTGAAGGCGTCGACGAGGACCTCGTCGGGCTCCTCGCCGAAGGTCATCCAGAGGAAGTTCGCGGCGTACCCGAGGTCCTCGCGCGGCTCGACGATCTCCTGGCCGCGCCGGCGCCGCTGCCCGTACGCGACGACCGCGGGCAGGATCGCGAAGAGGCGGATGCTGCGGTCCAGGTTCTCGGCCGGTGTACCCGCGGCATCCAACACGTTCGCGATCCCCGCGGTTTCGAACGCCCCGAGCAGGCTCACGACCGTGCGGGCCTCGTCCATCGGATGCGCCGAGACCGGCATCGCGTCGATGAAGGAGCGGATGTCGGCGGGCAGCGCCCGGTTGGCGCGCTCGACCGCCTGCAGCTCGGCGAGCTGGTCGGCCGTCGGCAGCTCGCCGTGCCACAGCAGGTAGGCGACAGCCTCGAACGACTGCGTCGCGGCGAGCTCCTGCACGGGGTAGCCGCGGTAGAGCAGCGAGTTCGTCTCGGGGTTGACCTTGCTGATCGAGGTCGTGTCGGCGTAGACGCCCGCGAGACCCTTCTTGATGTCGGGGTCGGTCATGCTCACTCCTGTTCCTCGACCGTCAGCGGTCGATCCGGAAGGTGAAGACGTTCGTGTCGAAGTGGTTGTACGACTCGTAGTCGATGAGGTCGTACAGGTCGGCGCGGTGCTGCATCTCGCCGAGCCGGGACGTGAGGCGCCCGTCGTCGATCAGCGTATCGAGCGCACGCTCGGCCGCGCCCATCGCCATCCGCAGGAGCGACACCGGCCAGATGACGATGTTCACCCCGACGTCCCGCAACTGGTCGACCGTGAACAGGTCGCTCTTGCCGAACTCGGTCATGTTCGCGAGGATCGGCACGTCGACCGCCTCGCGCACCGCCGCGAACTCTTCGAGGGTGCGCATGGCCTCGGGGAAGATCGCATCGGCGCCCGCGTCCACCAGCTTGCGCGCGCGGTCGGTTGCGGCATCCAGTCCCTCGACGGCACGGATGTCGGTGCGCGCCATCACGAGGAAGTTCGGGTCGCGGCGTGCGTCGACCGCGGCGCGGATGCGCTTGAGGGCCGTGTCCTCGTCGACGACCGTCTTCCCGTCGAGGTGGCCGCAGCGCTTGGGGTTCACCTGGTCCTCGATGTGTGCGCCTGCGATGCCGGCGTCCTCGAGGGTCTGGATCGTCCGCGCCACGTTCATCGGCTCACCGAAGCCCGTGTCGGCGTCGATGATCGCGGGCAGCTCGGTCGTCCGGGCGATCTGCTGGCCGCGCGCGGCGACCTCGGTGAGCGTCGTCAGGCCGATGTCGGGCAGTCCCAGATCGGCCGAGAGGAGGGCGCCCGAGATGTAGACGCCCTCGAAGCCCTTGCGCTCGATGAGCCGGGCCGACAGCGGGTTGAAGGCGCCGGGGAACCGCAACAGCTCCCCCGAGGCGAGCCGCTCCCGGAACAGGCGGCGCTTCTCGTGCGCCGGGGTCTGTGCGTACAGCATCAGCAGGTCCCTCTCTCGATGCGACCGCGTTCCGAATTCAGTCCCGACGGATGCCGCACCTCACCGTGCGTCCCGGAATCGCGGGTTTCCGCAGCCGGACGACGATCGGCTCCCGAGAGCAGGGACTGAATGCCGAACGCGCGGCCGACCACGCTCTTCATCAGAACAGTCCCGTCGGGGCGGGGGCGGCCGCGAGGACGCCGGGCGCGGCCACGAAGTCCAGCTGACGGACCTCGTCCGCGGTGAGTTCGGGCAGGCGCTGGACGAGCGCGAGGAACCGCTCGATCTCCGCGGGCTCGAGCACGGGCTCGGCCAGCAGCCGGAACTTGCGGATGTAGTCCTCGCGGGCGAACGGCCGGGCACCCAGCGGGTGGGCGTCGGCCACGGCGATCTCGTCGACGACGGTGGAGCCGTCGGCGAGGGTGATCTCGACGCGACCGCCGAACGCCTTCTCGGCGGGGTCCTCCGAGTGGTAGCGGCGCGTCCACTCGGCATCCTCGGCGGTCGTGACCTTGTGCCACAGGGCGACGGTGTCGGGACGTCCGGCGCGCTCGGGGGTGTACGAGTCGACGTGGTGCCAGCCGCCGTCCTGCAGCGCGACCGCGAAGATGTAGGGGATCGAGTGGTCGAGCGTTTCGCGGGATGCCGCGGGGTCGTACTTCTGCGGGTCGCCGGCGCCCGAGCCGATCACGTAGTGCGTGTGGTGGCTCGTGTGCAGCACGATCGAGGCGATGTTGGCCGGGTCGCGGAGTTCGGGCCGCTCGGTGCCGAGCCTGCGGGCGAGGTCGATCCACGCCTGCGCCTGGTACTCGGCCGAGTGCTCCTTCGTGTACGTGTCGAGGATGCCGCGCTTCGGCTCGCCGGCGGCGGGGAGCGGCACCTCGTAGGCGGCGTCCTTGCCGTCGAGGAGCCAGGCGATGACGCCGTCCTCGCCCTCGTAGATCGGCGACGGCGAGGTCTCGCCGCGCATCGCGCGGTCGACGGCTTCGACCGCCATCTTCCCGGCGAAGGCGGGGGCGTGCGCCTTCCACGTCGAGATCTCACCCTTCCGCGACTGCCGGGTCGCGGTGGTGGTGTGCAGCGCCTGGGCGACAGCCTGGGAGATCGTGTCGACGTCGAGGCCGAGGAGGGTTCCGATGCCGGCGGCGGCCGACGGGCCGAGGTGCGCGACGTGATCGATCTTGTGCTTGTGCAGGCTGATCGCCCGGACGAGGTCGACCTGGATCTCGTACCCGGTCGCGAGCCCGCGGACCAGGGCTGCCCCGTCGGCGCCGACGTGCTGCGCGACCGCGAGGATCGCGGGGATGTTGTCGCCCGGGTGCGAATACTCCGCCGCCAGGAACGTGTCGTGGTAGTCGAGTTCGCGGACGGCGACGCCGTTGGCCCACGCCGCCCACTCCGGGCTCGTACGGGTCTCGTTCGGCACGCCGAACACCGTGCCGCCGTAGCCGCCCGTCGACACCGGGTGCGACAGCGCCTGCGAACGGGCTGCGCTAACGGGACGACGGGTGAGGGATGCCGCGGCCACCGCCGCGTTGTCGATGACCCGGTTCACGATCATGTCGACGACGTCGTCCTCGACGGGGACCGGATCGACGGCGACCTGCGCGATCTTGTGGGCGAGCTGCTCCTCGCGGGGCAGCGGCTCGTCGCTGCGATAGACGCGGACGTGGTGGGTGACGGTCATGTCGGTTCCTCCGGGGTGTCGGACAGGGAGTCGAGGATCGAGGCGAGCGCGTTGTGCAGGTGCACGTGCGTCGCGTGGGCGGCGAGGTCGCCGTCACCGGCGGCGATCGCGCCCGCGATGAGGCGGTGCTCGGCGACCGAGGCGGCGAGGCGTTCGAGGTTGTCGCGAGCCAGGCGCCGCACGCGCACGAGGTGAGTGCGGACGGTGCGCAGCGCCGAGGTGAGGTAGTCGTTGCGGACGGCGGCGTCGAGCTCGGCGTCGAAGCGGGCGATGAGCGCGTAGTACGCGTCGGCGTCGGATGCCGCTCCGCCCGACGCCTGCGTCATTGCGAACTCGGCGGCGAGCGCAGCGAAGACGGAGCGATCGCCCGCTCGGGCCGCCAACCGGGCCGCGGTCTCCTCGAGCGCGCGGCGCACGGCGAACAGGGCCTCGATATCGGAGGCATCGATGCCGGCGACGACGGTGACCCGCGGGGACGCCTGCTCGACGAGCCCGTCGGCGGCGAGTCGGCGGAGTGCCTCGCGGAGCGGCGTCCGACTCACGCCGAGTCGTGCGGCCTGCTCGACCTCCGCCAGAACGGCCCCGGGAGGCAGCGTCCCGTCCTGGATCTCGCGCAGCAGCGTCTCGTACGCGCGGACCCCGGCGTACCGCGCGGGTGCATCCGTCATGATCTCAGTGTATGCACAGTGGGTCTGGGTGGAGGCGTTGAAGCGGTGGATCCCCGCCTTATGTATACACAGGCGTCACGCCGACACCCATGACGCGACAGCGGTGTGGACCGCGCCGAGGCTGCGATCAGCGGCATCCGGATCCACCCTCGCCACGGCGAGCGCGGCGATCACCAGCGACGCACAGACCTCCGAGAGAGCCGCGCGCGAGGCTGCCGAGATCTCCGGCCGCGCGGAATCCACACCCGCGGCGATCGCGGCACGGAGCTCATCGGTGTACGCCGTGACGAGCGCACGCACGTCGGGGTCGTCGTCGACGACGGGCGCGCATGCGGCGTTCAGCAGCAAGCACCCTGCCTGCGCCCGCGGGGTGCCGCTCGCGATCGCGGCCCGCATCTCGGCAATGTACAGCTCGAGGGCCTCGGGGCCGGCATCCGGCTGCTGCAGGCGCCCGATGCGGGAGCGCACGACCTCGTCCAGGTACCGCGCAACGACCGCCTCGAAGAGGCCCTTCTTGCTGCCGAACGCGTGGTAGATGCTCGAGCGCTTGAGGCCGGTCGCCTCTTCGAGTTCCGCGACACCGGTCTCGGCGTAACCGCGCGCCCAGAAGACGTCGCGCGCGGCGCGGATGACGTCGTCACGGTCGAATGCGCTGGTGCGGCCCATGGTGGATCCTCTCGGTTACCCGTAGTATATTGTACCGATCGTTACACAATGACGCTTGGAGGAAGCATGCGCGCAGTCACCCACCCCGTTTTCGGCGAACCGGCCGACGTTCTCGAGACCACCGAGACCCCCGACCCGACGCCCGGCGCCGGTGAGGTCCGCGTCCGCCTCCTCGCCTCCCCCATCCACAACCACGACCTGTGGACCATCCGCGGCACCTACGGCTTCAAGCCGGAACTGCCCGCCCGCGCCGGCACCGAGGCCGTCGGAGTCATCGAGGAGCTCGGCGAGGGCGTCGAGAACCTCCAGGTCGGTCAGCGCGTCGCCACCGGCGGCACCTTCGGCGTGTGGGCGGAGCAGTTCATCGCCCGCGCCGCGACTCTCATCCCCGTTCCCGAGGGCCTTCCCGACGAGCAGGCCGCACAGCTCGTCTCCATGCCGTTCAGCGCCATCAGCCTCATCGACTTCCTCGACGTGAAGCCGGGCGACTGGATCGTGCAGAACGCCGCGAACGGTGCCGTCGGCCGCATGGTCGCGCAGATGGGTCGCGCCCGCGGCCTCAACATCCTCGGTCTCGTCCGCCGCAGCGCCGCCGTCACCGAGCTCGCCGAGCAGGGCATCGACCGCGTCGTCGCCGTCGACACCGACGACTGGCGCGACAAGGTCGCCGAGATCACCGGCGGCGCCTCGATCATCGCCGGCGTCGACTCCGTCGGCGGCGAGTCGAGCGGCCACGTCCTCTCGCTCCTCGGCGAGAACGCCACGCTCGTCGTCTTCGGCGCGATGGACGCTCCCGTCATGCAGCTCGCCTCGGGCCCGGTCATCTTCCGCCACATCACGATCAAGGGGTTCTGGGGAAGCAAGGTGAGCACCGAGATGGATGCCGCCAAGCGCGGCCAGCTCTTCGGCGAGCTCGCTCAGCACCTCTCGTCCGGCGTCCTGACCCTGCCGGTGTCGGCGACGTTCCCGCTCGGCCAGGCCCGCGACGCCGCCCGCGCGAGCCTGACCGCCGGCCGCGTCGGCAAGGTTCTGCTCCGCCCGTGACCCCCGACCCGCGCGCGGCCACTGCGCCGCGCGCGGGTAGCGTGGTCGGGTGACAGAATCCTCCCGCTATGTCGTGGCCACCGACGGCGCCTGCAAGGGCAATCCCGGACCGACGGGGTGGGCGTGGGTCGGTGAGGACGGCCACTGGGCGGCGGGCTCGATCATCCAGGGCACGAACAACGTCGGCGAGCTGATGGGCCTCCTCAAGGCGATCGAGGACCATGCGGATGTCCGCGAGCTCGTCGTGCAGGCCGACTCCAAGTACGCCATCGACACGTACGAGAAATGGATGGACGGTCACCGCCGCCGCGGCTGGAAGACGTCCACCGGCGCACCCACGAAGAACGTCGACCTGCTCGAGCAGCTGATCGCCGCGCGCGACGCGCGCCGCGGCGCGGGCCTTCCCGACGTGGTCCTTGAGCACGTCCGCGGACACCGCGGTCACGTCCTCAACGAGTGGGCCGACGAGCGCGCCGTGCGCGGCGCCGAACACGCGGCATCCGGCAAGGAATCGGCGTGGTCGTCGCTCGGCGGCCTGCACGAGCGGCTCGACGTGTCCGAGGCGCCGAAGAAGAAGCGCTGACTCGCGCACCGGTGCGGGCACGGACCGCGGAGTCTTCGCCGAGGTCGGGCTCCGCAACCGGTTCCGACCCGCGACCCCCGCGAATGCTCCGCGGTTGTTGCCGCGGCCGTCAGGTGTCCGCGGCGCTCAGCAGCTCGGCCAGCCGGTCGAACGCCGGCCGCTGCCCCTTCACGACCCGCTCGCGCGCGCGATCCAGCGGCATCCATTCGGCGCGGTCGACCTCGGGGAAGGTTGCCGTCCGGCCCGATCGCGGCGGCCACTCCATCTCGAACTCGCCGAACACGAACCCCTCCGCCTCGAAGCCCGCACCGTCGGCAACGAACACCGTCACCCGCTTGCCCGACGAGTACGCGAACGTGCCCAGCTCGGCGTATTCGACCTCGGGCGGGGAGACGCCGAGCTCCTCGCGGAACTCCCGCTTCGCGGCATCCAGCGCATCCTCGCCGTCCTTGAGCTCGCCTTTCGGGATCGACCAGGCACCCTCGTCCTTCGACGCCCAGTACGGCCCGCCCATGTGAGCGACGAACGCCGACACCCCGCCCCCACCGTCGAGACGGTAGAGCAGGATGCCGGCGCTCTGCGTGGCCACGGACGGGCGGCGCTCGTCAGATCAGACGGGACTTCGGCGAGACGGAGTACGTCTCCTCCGGGTCGGTGACCGCCACCGGCGCCAGCGCCTCGTTGATCGCGGCGTACGTGTCGTCGTCGAGCTCGATCCCCGAGGCCTTCACGGTGTCCTCGAGCTGCTCGGGACGCGACGCCCCGATGATCGCCGCGGCGATGTTCGGGTTGTGCAGCACCCACGCGAGGGCGAGCTGCGGCATCGTGATGCCCGCGCCCTCGGCGATCGGCTGCAGCTTCTGCACCGCGGTGAGGGTCTCGTCCTTCATGAAGCGCTTGATCATGTCGGATCCGCCCTTCTCGTCGGTCGCGCGCGACCCCTCGGGCGCCGGCTGACCGGGCTGGTACTTGCCCGTCAGGACGCCCTGCGCCAGCGGCGACCAGACGATCTGCGAGATCCCGAGCTCTTCGGAGGTCGGGACGACCTTGCCCTCGATGACCCGCCACAGCGCGGAGTACTGCGGCTGGTTCGAGATGAGCTGGAAGCCGAGCTCCTTCGCCAGCGCATGCCCGGCGCGCAGCTGCTCGGCGGTCCACTCGCTGACGCCGATGTAGAGCGCCTTGCCCTGACGGACGATGTCGGCGAACGCCTGCATCGTCTCCTCGAGAGGGGTCTCGTAGTCGTAGCGGTGCGCCTGGTAGAGGTCGACGTAGTCGGTATCCAGTCGCTTCAGCGAACCGTTGATGCCCTCGAGCAGGTGCTTGCGCGACAGACCGTGGTCGTTCGGCCCCTTGGGACCGGTCGGCCAGTAGACCTTCGTGAAGATCTCGAGGGATTCGCGGCGCTGACCCTTCAGCGCCTCGGCGAGGACGGACTCGGCCGCCGTGTTCGCGTACGCGTCGGCGGTGTCGAACGAGGTGATGCCGAGATCGAGGGCCTTGTGGACCGTCGCGATCGCCGCGTCGTTCTCGACCTGCGAGCCGTGGGTGAGCCAGTTGCCGTAGGTGAGTTCGGTGATCTTGAGGCCGCTGTTGCCCAGGAATCGATAGTTGACCATGCGTTCGACGCTACTCCCGCCGCCGGCTGGATTCCCGAGGCCTTGACAGCGTGACGCCGCGGGCAGAATGTCGGCATGCCCGCCGTCCCCGAGATGCCCGAGACCTTCCGGCTGCCGCCGCTCCCGCGCGGGCTCGACGCCTGGTTCTCGTTCGTGCGCAGCCTGCCGGACGACATCGAACTGCGCCACGCGGGGCGGACGCTCGACGGCCTCGGCGTCGTCGACGAGTCCTCGGCGCTGGCGGCGCAGGCCGGCTACCGGTTCGTCCTCAACGACGACGAATGGGCGGATGCCGCGGCCCGCGGCGCGTGGCGCCCGGAGTGGATCGTGCTGGACTCGACCGACGCCGACCCGTTCATCGCCGACATCTCGCGGCCCGGCATCCCGATCCTGGAGGATGTCCACGGCGAAGGCCGGTGGAATCCGTCGCCCGCGGCGCCGACGCTCGCGGACTTCATCGGGAGCCTCGAACGACGCCGACTCGACGACACCGGCGCGGACGTCGCTCTCGACTGGGAGGTCTGGGCGCTCGATCTCGGGCCGGAGCCGTTGCGGGCGCTTCTGGCCATGTCGACAGCGCCGCTCTTTCCGGACTGGACCCGAACCGATCTCCTGCGGTTGCGCGCATCGGTTCCCGTGATCCTGCAGAGCGGGCTCACGGAGCGTCTCGCCGCCGGCTGCGTCGCGTTCGGGACGCGTCACGGAGCGCGGCTGGAGGCATGGCGTCACTCCCGGGAGTGACCGCGATTCGGGAAGGTAAGCCTTACCTTGCTACGATCGCTCATCGACGTCCCCGGCCCCGACGAGAGACCATCGATGCCCTTCCCCCGCCGCTCCGCCCTGCTCGCTACGCTGACCGCCGCCGCCCTCGCTCTGTCGGGGTGCGGTGCCTCCGAGGTCGTGACGCAGAAGGCCGCCGCGACCGGCGAGCGATCGACCGCGTATCCGCTGACGATCGAGAACTGCGGACGGACCGTCGAGGTCGACGAGGCGCCGCAGCGGATCGTCTCGCTCGATCAGAACTCGACCGAGATCCTCCTCTCGCTCGGTCTCGGCGATCGCATCGTGGGCACCGCGTCCTGGACCGATCCCGTGCTCCCCTCACTCGCCGACGAGAACGAGGACGTCCCGCGCCTGGCCGACAACGCCCCGACGTACGAGGTCGTGCTCGGCGCCGACCCCGATTTCGTGACGGCTTCGTTCGGGCGCCACTTCGCCGAGGGCGGCGTCGTGACGCGCGACCGGCTCGACGAGACCGGGATCGGCTCCTACCTCTCGCCGACCGATTGCTCCGACGACCGGAGCGTCAACGCCGGCGGGACGCGCACCACCCCGCTCACGGTCGACGACCTCTACCGCGAGATCCGGGAGCTGGCCGAGATCTTCGACGTCCCCGCTCGCGGCGACGCCCTCATCGCCTCGCTGAAGAAGCGCGCGGCAGCGGCCGTCGAGGGCGTCGATTTCGGCGGCGAGAAGGTCGCGTTCTGGTTCGCCGACACCCGCACCCCGTACGTCGCCGGCGGGATGGGTGCCCCGGCGATCCTCGAGCGGGCCACCGGCATGACGGGGGCCTTTCCCGACGAGACCGACGACTGGACGGCAGCCTCGTGGGAGGCGATCGTCGAGGCCGATCCCGACGTCCTCGTCCTCGGCGACCTGCAACGCGACCGATTCCCCGGTGACCGACTCGACGACAAGATCGCGTTCCTCGAGAGCGACCCCGTGACGCGTTCGCTCGACGCCGTCAAGAACAAGCGCTTCATCGCCCTGCACGGCGCCGAGATGAACCCGTCGATCCGCTTCGTCGACGGTCTCGAGAAGATCCGCGCCTGGTGGGACGAGAACGAGGCGGGGCGCTGACCGCCACCGCGGCGCTCCCCCGTCGCCGGGCGCGCCGCATCCCGCTCACCATCGTCGCCACGGCGCTGTCGATCGGCCTCGTCGTCCTCACGATCGCCGTCGCGTTGACCCTCGGACCGGCGAACGTGTCGCTCGTGAACGTCCGCGACGTGATCACGAACCATCTCGGCCTCACCGACATCCCGGTGCGCGTCGCCGCCGACGCGATCGTCTGGCAGGAGCGCCTGCCGCGCGCGCTCGTCGCCGCGGCGTGCGGCGCCGGTCTCGGGCTCTGCGGTGTCATCCTGCAGTCACTGCTGCGGAACCCCCTCGCCGATCCGTTCGTCCTCGGCGTCTCGTCCGGCGCCTCGACCGGCGCGGTCCTCTTCGGCGTGTTCGGGATCGGCGGCGGCGTGCTCACCCTCTCGGGCGGCGCGTTCCTCGGCGCGCTCGTCGCGTTCGGGCTCGTCCTGGTCGTCTCGCGCTTCACCGGCGGCGGCACCGCCTCGTTCATCCTGGCGGGCATCGCCGCGACCCAGTTCTTCTCCGCCCTCACGTCGCTCGCCGTGTTCGCCTTCGCCGACTCCGACGAGACGCGCGGCGTCATGTTCTGGCTGCTCGGTTCACTCGAGGGCGTCCGCTGGGACGACGTCGTCCTCTGCGCCGCCGTCGTCCTCGTCGGCGCCGTCGTCGCGGTCGCCTCGGTGCGTCCGCTCGACGCCTTCGCGTTCGGCGACGACGTCGCGGCATCCCTCGGCATCCACGTCGCACGGACACGGATGCTGCTGCTCGTCCTGACCGCCCTCATCGCCGCGACCCTCGTCAGCGTCGCCGGCGCGATCGGGTTCGTCGGACTCGTCCTGCCGCACGCCGCGCGGCTGCTCGTCGGCTCGCGTCACGCCCGCGTGATCCCCGTGACGATCGGTCTCGGCATGGTCTTCATGATCGCGGTGGATGCCGTGTCCCGCGTCGCGTTCGCCCCGACACCGCTCCCCGTGGGGGTCGGCACCGCGCTGATCGGGGTGCCGGTCTTCGTCGCCCTCCTCGTCCGACGTCGGAGGCGCGCATGAGCCTCATCGCGGAACACGTGTCGTGGCGCCGCGGCGGCGCGCTCGTCGTCGACGACGTCTCGCTCGCGCCGAAACCCGGATCCGTCGTCGGCCTCCTCGGCCCGAACGGGTCGGGCAAGTCGTCGCTCCTGCGCCTGCTGCAGGGCATCGCGAAGCCCGACGAGGGACGCGTCCTGCTCGACGGCTCCGACATCCGGCACCGCGGGCGTCGCGAGGTGGCACGGACCGTCGCCGCCGTGACCCAGCACGCGACGACCGAGGTCGACCTGACGGTGCGCGACGTCGTCCGCCTCGGCCGCACGCCGCACGCCTCGCTGTGGGGTGCGGGCGGCGCACGGGACGACGACATCGTCGACGCGGCGATCGCGCAGGCGGGTCTGACCGAGAAGGCGGATGCCCGGTGGCACACCCTGTCAGGCGGCGAGCAGCAGCGCACCCAGATCGCCCGCGCACTCGCGCAGGAACCCCGCGAGCTGCTGCTCGACGAACCGACTAACCACCTCGACATCCGCCATCAGCTCGAGTTGCTGAGCCTCGTGCGGAGCCTGCCCGTCACCGTCGTCGTGGCCCTCCACGACCTCAACCTCGCGGCGATGTTCTGCGACGAGGTGCTCGTCATGGCGGCCGGTCGCGCCGTCGCCGCGGGGGCGCCGGCCGACGTCCTCACGGACGGCCTCATCGAGGAGGTCTACGGCGTCCGCTGCCGCGTCACGGTCGAGGCCGGACATCCGACGATCGCCTTCGCACCGCCTCGCTGAGCCGGACGAGGTCGGTCAGACGGATGCCGCCGCGGCCTGATCCTCTTCGGTCGCGACGAGCTGACCGCACGCGCCGTCGATCTCCTTGCCGCGGGTGTCGCGGAGGGTCGTCGGGATGCCGGCGTCGTTGAGCCTGCGGACGAACTCGTTCTGCACGTCGACGTCGGACGAGGTCCAAATCGAGCCGGGGGTCGGGTTCAGCGGGATCGGGTTCACGTGCACCCAGCCGCGACCGCGCGCGTTGAGCTTCTCGGCGAGGAGGTCGGCCCGCCAGGCGTGGTCGTTCATGTCCTTGATGAGCGCGTACTCGATCGAGACGCGACGCCCGGTCTTGTCGAAGTACTCGCGCGCGGCATCGAGGGCCTCATCGACCTTCCAGCGCGAGTTGACCGGGATCAGCTCGTCGCGCAGGTGGTCGTCGGGGGCGTGCAGTGACAGTGCGAAGGTGACCGGGATCTCCTCGGCGGACAGCTTGCGGATCGCCGGCACGAGCCCGACGGTCGAGACCGTGATGCCGCGGGCGCTCATGCCGAGCCCGTGCTTCTTGTCGACCATCGTGCGGACGGCCTGCATGACGCGGGCGTAGTTGGCGAGGGGCTCCCCCATGCCCATGAAGACGATGTTCGTGACGCGCTCGTCCTTGTGGCCGACCTTGCGGGGATCGCCCAGGCCGCCGTCGGCGATGAGGCGGTTGGCGCGGACGACCTGGTCGACGATCTCGGCCGCCGACATGTTGCGCGTGAGCCCGGCCTGGCCGGTGGCGCAGAAGGGGCAGTTCATGCCGCAGCCGGCCTGGCTCGACACGCACAGCGTGATGCGCCCGGTGTACCGCATGAGGACGGACTCGACGAGCGCGCCGTCGTGCAGACGCCAGAGGAACTTGATCGTGTCGCCGCCGTCGGTCTCGAGCCGGCGCACCTCGGTCATGAGGTTCGGCAGCAGCCCGCCGACGAGCTCGTCGCGGTTCGCCGCCGGCAGATCGGTCATGTGGGCGGGGTCGGAGGTGTAGTGCTGGAAGTAGTGCTTCTCGAGCTGCGCGGCGCGGAAGCCCGGCATCCCGAGCTCCTTCAGCTTGTCGACGCGCTGATCGTGGCTGAGGTCGGCGAGGTGCACGGGCGGCTTGCCCCGCTTGGGGCTCGCGAACTGCAGGAGCGGGCGGCCCTCGGCATCCTTCGCCTGCGTCCACCCCTCGGTCGCGGGACGCACCTGCTTGGGCGTCGTCGAGCGCACGGCGGACATGCCCTCGGGGCGCGCGGGAGTGGACTCGGTCATGCCATCCAGGCTACCGGCGGCGGGCTGGGCGGATGCCGGGCGACTCAGTCCTTCAGCCGGCGGGCGAGGCCGGCGATGTCCTCGGGTGTCGTGCGACAGCATCCGCCGATCAGCCGTGCCCCCGCCTCCACCCAGGCGTCGACGTCGGCGAAGGTGGCCGTCGCGTCGCCGTGCCACGAGCGCGAGGCGGCGTCCCAGACCTCGCCGCTGTTCGGGTAGACGACTGCGGGCGTCGTCGGCGGCATCCGGTCCAGCACGCGGGTCAGTGCGGCCGGCGGGCAGCAGTTCGCTCCGACGGCGACGATCCCGGGCGCGGCCGCGGCGGCCCCGAGCGCAGCGGCGAGCGCGTCGTCGCGCTCGAACGCGGTGCTCGCGCCCGACAGCGAGATCCACGCCGGGATCGCCACGCCCTCGAGCGCGGCCGCCAGCGCCTCGGCCTCGGCGGGCGACGCGATCGTCTCGACGGCGAGCAGGTCGGGCCCCGCTTCCGCGAGCGCGAGCAGTCGCCGCCGGTGCCACGCGGTCAGCTCGGCCACCGACAGACCGTACTCGCCGGTGTACTCGCTGCCGTCCGCGCGCACGGCACCGAAGGGACCGACGGATGCCGCGACCCACGCCCGACCGTCCGACGCCTCGCGGGCGAGGCGGACCGAGGTGGTCAGCAGCGCATCGACCTCGGCGGCATCCCGCCCCGCCGCGGCGAGGTTGTCGTACCCGAGCTGGTAGGAGGCCGTCGTGACGACGTCGGCGCCGGCCTCGACGAACGCGGCGTGCACGTCGCGCACGTCACCGGGCGCGTCGATGAGCACGCCCGCCGACCAGAGCACTCCGCTGAGATCGTGGCCGCGGGCCTCGAGCATCGTCCCGAGCCCACCGTCGAGGACGAGCGGACGGGTGGCGATCGCGGCGGCGACATCGGGCATGCGGTCACTCTAAGCCGCCGGCCGCGGGCCGCCGAAGGCGAATTACGCTGAACGGATGAGCACCGCCCGCATCCGTCCCATCACCGTCGACGACGCGGGCGAGGTGCTCACCCTGCAGCGGGCCGCCTTCGTGCAGGAGGCGCTCATCTACGACGCCGTCGACATGCCGCCGCTCACGCAGACGCTCGACGAGGTCCGCGCCGAACTCGAGGACAACTTCGGATGCGTCGCCCTCGACGGCGAACGCATCGTCGGGTGCGTGCGCGCCCGCGTCGACGGCGACCTGCTGCTCATCGGCCGCATCGCGATCGCACCCGATCAGCAGGGCTCGGGCCTCGGGACCGCGCTGCTGTCGGCGGTCGAGGAGCGCGGCCTCGAGGCCGGCGCCACGACCGCGGAGCTGTTCACCGGCTCGCTCAGCGAGGCGAACCTGCGCCTCTACGAGCGCGAGGGTTACGAGGAGAGCGAGCGCGTCCCCGGCGACGACGGCACCGCGCAGGTGTTCCTCCGCAAGCAGCTCTGACCCGCCCGCGCACCGAGCGTTCATCCGCGTCCGGGAGAATGGACGGATGACGCGCATCGCTTTTCTGGACGTGGACGGAACCATCCTCGAGCACGGAACGGCCATCGCCGAATCGACGATCACCGCGATCCGGACGGCACGCGAGAACGGCCACCTCGTCTACCTCTGCACGGGACGCGCCGCCGGCGACATCCACCCCAAGGTCCGCGAGATCGGCTACGACGGCGCGATCACCAACGGCGGCGCCTACGCGGTGCGCGGCGACGAGCTCTTGTTCGCCGACCCGATGCCGCGCGAGGACACCGACCGGCTCATCGCCTACTTCGAAGCGGAGGACATCGACTACTTCCTGCAGTCGAACGAGGCCGTCTACGCGAGCGAGGGTGTCGGTGCGATGCTCGACGAGTACTTCGCCGAGCGCCGCAAGCGTCACCTCGAGGACGCGCGCCGGCTCGGGCAGACCGACGCCGTCGTTCCGAAGCCGATCGTCACCTACCGTCCCGTCGGCGAGGCGGACCTCGACGCCATCGCGAAGACCACGTTCATCAGCAAGCGCTCCGACAGCGTCGACAAGGCCCAGGCCGACCTCGGCGAGCGGTTCCACGTCATCCCCGGCAGCATCCCTCTCCCCGGCGGCTCGAACGGCGAGATCGGGCTGGCGGGGACGAACAAGGGCTCCGCGATAGTGCGGGTGCTCGACATCCTCGGGCTGGATGCCGCCGACGCGATCGGCATCGGCGACAGCTGGAACGACGCCGAGATGTTCGACGTCGTCGGCTCCCCCGTCGCCATGGGCAACGCCGACCCCGCCCTCAAGGAGCGCGCCGGCAACGTCACCACCGACGTCCTCGACGACGGCGTGTGGAACGCGTTCGTGAAGCTCGGCCTGGTCTGACGCGCCGGCGCGCCGACCTCAGTCGAGGAAGATGTCGGGGAACAGCTCGGCGTCGGGTGTCCCCGGCGTCGCGGCGTAGCGCGCGAAGTCGGTGACACCGGCATCCCTCAGCACGTCCTCGACGATGAGAGTCTGCCCGGTGTACTCACGCGCCGGCTTGCAGAGCACCTCGTACGCCGCGTCGGCGTAGACCTCGGGCGTGCGGCTGACCTTCATCATCCGATCGCCGCCGAGGGCGAACTGCACCGCCGCCGTCGCGATCGTCGTCTGCGGCCACAGCGTGTTGGCGGCGACGCCGTCCTTCGCGAACTCGGCCGCCATGCCGAGGGTCGCCATCGTCATGCCGTACTTCGCGAGGGTGTAGCCGGTGTGCGCGCCGAGCCACTTCGGCGAGAGGTTGAGGGGCGGCGACAGCGAGAGGATGTGGGGGTTCGCGGCATCCTTCAGCATCGGGAGCGCCGCCCGCGACAGCATGAACGTGCCGCGCACGTTGACGTCCTGCATGAGGTCGTACTTCTTCGCGGCGAGCTCGAGCGAGCCCGAGAGGTCGATGACCGAGGCGTTGTTGACGACGATGTCGATGCCGCCGAACTCGCCCTGCGTCTTCATGACTGCCTCGGTGATGTCGCCGTCGTCACGGACGTCGCCGACGATCGGAAGCGCACGACCCCCGGCCGCGCGGATCTGCTCGGCAGCCGAGTGCACCGTGCCCTCGAGCTTGGGATGCGGGGTGTCGGTCTTGGCGAGCAGCGCGATGTTCGCGCCGTCCCGTGCAGCGCGCAGCGCGATCGCGAGGCCGATGCCGCGGCTGCCGCCCGACATGAGGATGGTCTTTCCGGCGAGGGTCATGGGTTCTCCAGGAGGGTCAGGAACGGCGCGAACGGGATGCCGCGGCGAACGCCGCGATCCGCGTCGCCGCGTCGGGGGTGTCGAACGCGGCACCGATCGTGCGGGCCTCGTCGTCGAGGTTGTCGGCGAACGGGCGCGCGGCGCCGGTGCGGACGAGGCGCTTCGCCTGCCCGAACGCCCCGGTCGCACCGTCGAGCCAGGCCCGCGCGATCTCGTCGGCACGCTCCCCGGGCTGGTCGACGACCTCGGCGACGAGCCCCCACTCGTGCGCGGTCGGCGCGTCGATCGTCGTGTCGGTGAGCAGCAGCTGCAGCGCGCGGCGCTGTCCGACCGCCGCCGGCAGCAGAGTCGAGACGCCGAGGTCGGGGGTGAGCCCGATGTTCGCGTACTTGCTGACGAACACCGCGCGCCGTGACGCGACGATGTAGTCCGCCGTCAGCATGAGACCGAGCCCGCCGCCGGCGACCGCTCCCTGCACCGCCGCGACCATCGGGATCGACGACTCCACGAAGGTCCGGATGCCGTCGTGGATCACTCCGGCCATCTCGGTGATCGTGCCACCGCTGCCGCCGGAGGTCGCCATCTGCACGACGTCGCCGCCGGCGCAGAACGCCGGGCCCGCGGCATCCAACACGATCGCGCCGACCGTGTCGTCGCGCGTCAGCTCGTGCGCGAGGTCGCGCCAGCGCGTGCCCATCTCGAAGTCCATCGCGTTGAGAGACGCCGGGCGGTGGAAGGTCAGCCGGGCGAGGGCACCCTCGCGGCGCAGCAGGATCGAATCGCTCATCGGGTCTCCACTCACTTCGGGGCCATGCGGATCGAACCGTCGAGACGGATCGTCTCGCCATTGAGGTAGCCGTTCTCGACGATGTGCTGCACGAGCGCGGCGTACTCGTCGGGCCTGCCGAGCCGCGCCGGGTAGGGCACCTGCCGGCCGAGCGACTCCTGCGCCGCCTCGGGGAGCCCCGCGAGCATCGGGGTCTCCATGATGCCGGGCGCGATCGTGCAGACGCGGATCGCCGAGCGCGCCAGTTCGCGCGCGATCGGCAGCGTCATCGCGTGCACACCGCCCTTGCTGGCCGCGTACGCGGGCTGCCCGATCTGACCGTCGAAGGCCGCTACCGACGCGGTGTTCACGATGACTCCGCGGTCCCCGGATGCCGTGGGTTCGGTCGCCGCCATCGCCGCCGCCGCGTGCGCGACGACGGTGTAGGTGCCGATGAGGTTGATGCGGATGATCCGCTCGAAGTCGGCGATCGGGCTCGGCGAACCGTCGCGGGTGAGGACCTTCGCGGGCGGCGCGATCCCGGCGCAGTTGACGGCGACGCGCAGCGGGGCGACGTCGGATGCCGCAGCCACGGCCGCCTGCACCTGCGCGGCATCCGTCACATCGGCGGCGGCGAAGGTCCCGCCGAGCTCCGCGGCGACGTTGGACCCGGATGAGGTCGGCAGGTCGACGATGACGACGTGCGCACCCTGCGCGGCGAGGCGGCGGGCCGTGGCGAGACCGAGTCCGCTCGCCCCGCCGGTGACGAGGGCGGATGCTGCGGCGATGTCCATGCGCTCTCCTTCGAACGGGATCGGGTTCCACCCTACGCGCGACTGGGTGCCACGGCAGCAGGATGCCTCCAGGCTAGCCGCCCGCGACGGTGGGCGACAGGATGGAGGGATGTCCATCCCCCTCGCCGACGCGCCCGTCCCCCCGATCGTGCGCCGCCTCGCGCGCGGTGCGGCACTCCTGCCGGTGTGGGAGAACAAGCTCGGCGGGCAGACGTTCCGAACCGATGACGACCGCTTCATCAAGATCGGTCCGGTCCATCTCGAGACCTCGATGGCGGATGAGGCGGACCGGATGGCCTGGGCAGCTCCCTACCTGCGCGTGCCGACGGTGATGGAACAGGGCGACGACGGCGAGACGGAGTGGCTCGTGACCCGCGCCCTCACCGGCCTCTCGGCGGTCGATCCGGCGTGGGTCGCGCGGCCCGAGACGGCGGTCCGGGCGATCGGCGAGGGCCTGCGCGCCCTGCACGAGAGCCTGCCGGCGGTATCCTGCCCGTTCGACTGGACCGTGCCGTCGCGCGTCGCGAACGCCGCGGCGCGCGGGGTGATCGTCCCCGACGAGCTGCGCGAGGCGCCGCCGATCGACCAGCTCGTGGTCTGCCACGGCGACGCCTGCGCGCCGAACACGCTCATTGGGGACGACGGCCGGTGGAGTGGCCACGTCGACCTCGGGCAGCTCGGCCTCGGCGATCGCTGGGGCGACATCGCCGTCGCCGCGATGAGCACCGGCTGGAACTACGGCCCCGGGTGGGACGGCCTGCTGCTCGAGGCCTACGGCGTCGCGCCCGACGAGGAGCGCCTCGCCTACTACCGCGACCTCTGGAACGCGACCTGACCCGTCAGCGCATCGCGGCGTCGAAGACCACAGCGGCCGCGAGGTAGCCCGCCACGACGACGGATGCCGAGACGAGCGGCACCCACGCGAGGTCGCGTCCCGTGCGCCAGGCGACGACCGCGGCGACCGCGGTGAGGGCGAGGCTCGCGAGGATCGCGCCGCCGAAGAGCATGCCCGCGGCATCCGCCGTCCCCCAGTCGCACGACGGAGAGCAGGACCCGCCGGCGAAGACGCCCCGCAGGAACCACAGCGCCCCGGTGACCGCGATCGCGACCGCCTGCAGCACCCCGACCGCGAGAACGGCGCCGGCACCGCTGCGGCGCAGACGCGGCGGCACGGCGGGGGCGGACATACCGCGGACGCTACCAGCCGCGACGCGAACGGGGCCATGATCGAGCCGTGACCGAGCACCCGTTGATGTTCCGCGACGACGATCCGTTGCTCGCCCTCGTCCGGCGTCACGCGCTCGCCCTCCCCGAGGCCGGGGAGAAGGTCAGTCACGGTCGGCCGACGTTCTTCACGACGAAGGTGTTCGCCTACTTCGGCGGCTCGGTCCGACGCGGTCCCGGTGACTTCGAGCGCCACGATGCGGCCGTCATGATCCTCCCGGATCGGGACGACGAGCCGGCACTGCGCCAAGACCCGCGGTTCTGGACGCCGGCCTACCTCGGCCCCTCCGGCTGGCTCGGCATCGACCTCGACGAGACGGATGAGACCGAGCTCGCCGAACTCCTCGACGCCTCGTATCGCCGAACCGCGCCCGCCCGCCTCGTCCGCCGCCTCGACACCCCTGGGGGCGCATAGGCTCGTCCGGTGAGCGAACGGACGAGCACCGGGTCCCGCATCCTCGAGGTCGCGTGGGACGACCCGCGCGCGGCGGCACTTCGCGACGAGTTGGATGCCGACCTCGGCGCCCGCTACGACGGGTTCCACGGCGACGAGCCCGCCGAGCGGAAGGCCGCGCGCTCCCGCGCGCTCGCGATGCACCCCGACGAGATCGTCGCGACCCTGATCGCGGTGGATGCCGACGGCACACCGACCGGCCACGTCATCCTCCGTCGCCTCGGCGAGGAGTGGGAGATCAAGCGCCTCGTCGTCACGGCGGCGGCGCGGGGCCGCGGCATCGCGCGCACCCTCATGACCGCGGCGCTCGACCGGGCACGCGCGGGCGGTGCCGATCGGGTCATCCTGCAGACCGGCATCCCCCAGCCGGAATCGGTCGCCCTCTACGAGTCGCTCGGATTCACCCGCATCCCGGTCTACGAGCCGTACGCCGAGACGATGCCCCGTTCGATCTGCTTCGCCTACGCGTTCTGACCCGCCGCTCACATCCAGACGACGCGGAACGAGCCGACGGCCACGGCGACCGCGATCGCCACGGCCACGATCGCCAACGCACCGGCGACCGCGACCACGTCCCGGCGGGACAGGCGCGAGGTGCGGGCCCACGTGCGTTCGACGGGCGCGCCGAATCCGCGCGCCTCCATCGCGGTCGCCAGGCGGGTACCGCGACGCACCGCGAAGACGAGGAGCACGAACGCCATCGAGAAGAACCGGCGCACGGCGTTCCGGTCCCCCACGCCGCGCGCCCGCCGCGCGAGGCGCATGGCCCGCCAGTCGTCGACGAACAGCCCGAGCGTGCGCGTCCCGGCGAGCACCCCGAGCACGAGTCGTGCGGGCAGCCGCACGATCTGAGCGAGCGCCGCGGCGAGTTCGATCGGGTCGACGCGGCTGAACAGCAGGACCGTCGGGAGCGCGAGCGCGATGACCCGCACCCCGACCGCCACCGCGAATCCGATCGACGCGTCGCTGATCGTCGCGTACCAGAACGAGGCGTACACCCGCCCGCCCGGCTCGGCGTACAGCAGCATGCTCAGCCCTGCGACCGGCATCAGCACGAGCACGGGCGCCATCCGTCGCAGCGTCGCTCCGAACCCGATCCCGGTCAGCGGGATGCACAGCACCATCAACACGACGGCGACGCCGGCGCTGACCACGTCGATCGTCGTCAGCAGCGGGATGGCCAGGACGAAGGCGAGGAGGATGCGGACCGCCGGGTTCACCCCGTCGAGCCACGCGTCCCGCCTCGCGGTCCCGGTGCCGGCCGCCGCGAGGGTCATGACGCGACCGCCGCGAGCTCGATGTGCCGTCCGCCGAGCAGCCGCACCGCGTCCTCGTCGTGCGTCACCGCGACGACCGCGCGCCCGTCGGCGACCTGCGCCTGCAGCAGCGAGACGATGCCGGCCCAGCCGCGACGGTCCTGCCCGAACGTCGGCTCATCGAGGACGATCACCTCGGGCGACGTGGCGAGGACCGTGGCCACCGACAGCCGCCGCTTCTGACCGCCCGACAGCGTGAACGGATTGGCGCGCGCGAGCGCGGTGAGCCCGAGCTCGTCGAGCAGCCGGTCCACGACGGCGTCGATCTCGCGGGGCGGGCGCCGGAGGGCGCGCGGCCCGACCTCGAGTTCCGCGCGCACCGTCGAGGCGAGGAACTGGTGCTCGGGATCCTGGAACACGGTGCCGATCCGGGTGAGGAGCTCGCGCGAACTCCAGCGGGAAGGCCGCGCCCCCCGACGCCCCGCGGGCACGGTGCCCGCCTCGACGGTCCCGGCGAACTCCGGCAGGAGTCCCGCGAGGGTCAGTGCGAGGGTGGACTTGCCGACGCCGTTGGGTCCGGTGATGACGGATGCCGCTCCCGCCGCCACCTCGAGGTCCAATCCCTCGCGCACCGGCGTCCGCCCGTCCCGCGAGACGGCCAGCCCCCTCGCCCGGAGGGCGGCGGGGACGTCCGCCGCCACCGCCGGCAGCGCGGGCAGGTCGACGGGATGACCGGGCAGCCAGACCCCGGCCGCGAGCAGGGTCTCCGCGTGGCGGGTGAACACCTCGGCGGGTGTTCCGTCCGCGAGCAGACCCCCCTCGGCGTCGAGGACCACGACCCGCGTCATGAGGTCCACCCACACGTCCGTCCGGTGCTCGATCACGACGAGGGTGGCGCCCGTGGCCTCCACCGCCCGTCCGACCGCGGCGCGCACCTCGCGGACCCCGACGGGGTCGAGGTTGGCGGTCGGCTCGTCGAGCAGCAGCAGACCCGCGTCCATCGCGAGGGCGCCCGCGATCGCGAGGCGCTGCTTCTGGCCGCCCGAGAGCCGCGCGGTCTCGCGGTCGAGCGGGACGTCGAGCCCGACGGCGTCGAGCGCGGCGCGCACCCGCGCCGGGATGCGTTCGGGCGGGACGCCGAGGTTCTCGCAACCGAATGCCACGTCGTCGCCGACGCGGGAGAGCACGACCCCGGCGTCGGGATCCTGCAGGACGAGCCCGACACGGCCGCGCTGCGTGCTCGGGTCGGCGCCGTCGATCGTCATCCGACCCGACGCCTCGCCGTCCTCGTCACCGCCGAGCAGCCCCGCCATTCCCGCGAGGAGCGTCGACTTGCCCGCGCCCGATGCACCGAGCAGGAGCACGCGCTCGCCGGGGGCGATGTCGAGGTCGACGTCCGCGACGGCCGGTCGGCGGCGGCCCGCGTAGCGCCACCCCCAGCCGCGTGCGCGGAGTCCGGCCGGGCGGGACTCGGTGGTCAGACCTCGTCCGCCTGTTCTCGACCCGCGGCGAACCGGCTGAGGGCACCGGTTTTCGCGAGAGCCCGGACGAGCAGCCAGCCCACGACGCCGGCGAGCACGACACCCGACACGATGATCGTGCCGAGGTAGATGAGGTTGAACTCGAGCGTCTTCAGGACGTTCGGGGTCGAGCCGAAGAACAGTTCGAAGATCCACGCGGCGACGCCCGCGCCGACGCCGGCGAGCGCGGCCACGCCGATGCCGAAGCGGCGGTAGAGGAACACCGCGAAGATGAGCTCCGCGCCGAGGCCCTGGACGAGGCCCGACAGCAGCGTCGACGGGCCCCAGATGTTGCCGATCGTGGCAGAGACGGCCGCGGCGACGACCTCGACGAGCAGCGCGGCGCCGGGCTTCCGGATCACGAGGCCGCCGATGACACCGCCGATGAGCCAGATGCCGACCGCGAAGCCGCCGAGGCCGGGGGTCGCGGCATCCATCACCTCGAACCAGCCGTAACCGACACCGTTCCAGAACCAGAACAGCAGGCCCACCGCGACACCGAGGACGGCGGCGACGACGATGTCGACGACACGCCAGCGGTAGCGGTTCGGCGACGAGGTGGTCCGGGTCTCGGACGTGGACGCGACAGCGTGCATTTCTCTCTCCTCCCTGCGCCGGCATGATCCGGATCAGGTTCGACGGTCGAAGCGTGGATCGCTTCCTCTCAGCCCGGCTCACCGGACTCCCGTGGTCGTGCGTCGAGTATAGCGACAGGGAGAGCGCGCTACCGTTATCCGGTGACCGTGGACGATGCTCCCCTGACGCGCCGGCGCCTGCGCGAGTCGACGCAGGCTTCCCCCACCGCGGGGCGTCGTGTCGCACTGGCGTGGATCGACGACGAGGGACGATCACTCGCCGCCGCCCCGGCACGCCGTGCGGAGCAATTCGACATGCTGCCGCCCCTGCGCCGCCGCCGACGCGTACGTGCGGGTGCGGTCGGCATCCCGGCCCTCGCCGTCTCAGGCCTCGCCATCGCCTACACCGCGGCCATGCTGTTGTGGCCGCTCGACAACATCGCCCCCTCCGCGACTGCCTCGGACTCGGCTTCGATCGTGGGCTCGCCGAGCGCGATCGCGTGGCCGGCGGACGGCGCTGCTGCGGTGGGGGTCTCCGGCTTCGCCCCGGCCGTCTCGACGGACACGCCCGCGCAGATGGCGAGCACGACCAAGCTGGTGACCGCCCTCGTCATCCTCGACCAGGCGCCCCTCGCCGCCGGCGAGCAGGGTCCCGAGTACTCGTTCACGTACGCCGACCGCCTGGAGTACTGGGACTACGTCGGGCAGAACCAGTCGGCGCTCAACGTCCCCGACGACGGCTCGCTGACCGAGTACCAGATGCTTCAGGGCATGCTCATCGCCTCGGCGAGCAACTACGCCGACCGTCTCGCGACCGACGCGTTCGGCTCCGTCGAGGAGTACGTCACCGCCGCGAATGCGTGGCTCGCCGAGAACGGGCTCGACGGCATCACGGTGACGGATGCCTCCGGCTACGACCGCGGCAACGTCGCCACCCCGGCGGCCATGGTCGCCCTCGCCGAGAAGGCGCTCGCCAACCCCGTGATCGCCGAGATCGTCGCCACGGAGACCGCGGAGCTCCCCGGCGCCGGCGAGTTCGAGAACACCAACGCCCTGCTCGGCACCGACGGCGTCCTGGGTCTGAAGACCGGCAGCTACGCGGGCTACTACAACCTCGTCGCCGCGCGCACGGTCGACCTCGGCGGCGGCCCCACGGCCCTGTTCGCCTCCGTGGCCGGCGCGCCGACGGACGGCGCCCGCGTCGACGATACCGAAGCCCTGCTCGACGCCGTCGCGCAGGAGGCGTCCGTCACCTCCACCCTCCCCTCCGGCACGGTGGTCGCCGAGGTCACCACGGCCTGGGGCGCGAAGACCACGCTCGTCACCGACGAGGACGCCGATCTGCACCTGTGGAACGGTGCGACGGCGACGGCCGAGGCATCCTTCGACATCGAGGCGGATGCCGCGGCCGGAGCGGATGCGGGCACGCTCGTCCTCTCGGGGCCGGCCGACCAGGTCGAGGTGCCGGTGAGCGTGAAGACCGCGATCTCCGGCCCCGACCCGTGGTGGCGCCTCACGCACCCGATGCAGCTCGTGGGCGGCGGCGACTGAGACTCAGGCGAAGCGGACGGTCTGCTGCAGTCGCGTCCGCACGTCGAAGAGCTCGTTGCCGCCGATGTCGCGCGCACCGCTGACGCCGCGGCGGAGGACCGTCGCGAGGACGCTGCGGGCGACGACGGCGACGGGCAGACCCTTCACCTTGCCGAGTTCCTCCACCGCCGTCGCGACGTCGTCGTCGGGGAGGACGACGAGCGCGGCGCTGAACCGCACCTTCGCCGCACGGCCGAGCGCGCGCGCCGCGAGCACGAGCTGCGCGACGGGAGCGCCGACGACCGCGTCGCCCTCGAGCTCACCGCGGCGGGTGCGCACCGGCGCGCCGAAGTCCTCCGACAGCACGGCGTAGAGACCGCTCGGCCCCAGCACGATGTGGTCGAGCTTCGCGTCCGGGTTCCGCGCGTCGGCCGCCACGTCGTGCCACACGGTGTACCCCATGCCGAGTTCGGCGACGATCCGGGCCGTCGCCTCCTCGGCGAGCGCATCCGCGAGCAGGCGGCGCACCTCGTGCGGCGCGCTGCGGACGAGGGCGGGATCGTACGGGTCGGCGAGGTCCACCCCGCGACCCGCCCATTCGCGGATCAGGTCGAGGTACCGCTCGCGACGCCAGCCGCCGGGCTGCCCGAACGAGCGGGCGCGCGGCCGGGTGTCGGCCTGCCGGGCCGGGGGCCGCCACATCGGGGCCGACGGATCCGGGCCGTACGAGGCGGTCTCACCGAAGCCGTGGCCGCGGTCGTACGCCGCGCGGGCCTCGGCGGTCCCCACGAGCTCCCACGCGCGCTGCACCTGCACGAACTGCGCGGCGTCGCCGCCGGTGTCGGGATGCGTCTGCCGCAGACGCAACCGGTAGGCCTTGCGCAGGTCGTCATCGCTCGCGTCGGCGGTCACGCCGAGGACCTCGTACGCCGACGCGGAGAGGGGACTGTCGAACACGTCAGCTCCAGAGGGGGACGCTCGGGCGGAACGCGAGCGCGGTGTCGGCGGTCTCAGCGGGGACCTCGTTCAGGCGGGCCGGCTGCCAGCGCGGCGCCCGGTCCTTGTCGACGAGTTGCGCGCGGATCCCCTCGACGAGGTCGGGCTGGGTGCGGCCGAACCATTCGACGAGCGCGTACTCCTGCGCCAGGGCCGCGCGCAGGTCCGGCAGCCCGCGTGCCGAGCGCACGGCGGCGAGGGTGACGGTCAGCGCGGTCGGAGCCTGGGTCTCGAGCAGGTCCGCCGTGGCCGCGGCATCCGCTTCGGGGCGCTCGCGAAGGCGGGCGATGATCTCGGCGACCGTGTCGGCGGCGAACGCGTCGTCGATCCACGCGCGCGAGGCGGCGAGACGACCGGGTTCGGGGGTCTCGTCGAACAGCATCGCGATCTCGGTCGGTGTGTCGGGGTCGGCCCGCGTGACGAGGGCGTGGCGCACGTCGCCGAGGCGGTCGGCGGGCACGAGGTGGTCGGCGAAACCGGCGTGGATCGCGTCGGCGGCATCCATCGTCCCGCCCGTCAGGGCGAGGTACTCGCCGACCCGTCCCGGCGCGCGGCCGAGCAGCCACGACCCGCCCACGTCGGGGGTGAAGCCGATACGGGTCTCGGGCATCGCGAGTCGGGAGCGCTCGGTGACCAGGCGCACCGAGGCGTGGCCCGCCAGTCCGATGCCGCCGCCCATCGTCACGCCGTCGGCGAAGACGACGACCTGCTTCGGGTACTCGGCGATCCTCGCGTTCAGCGCGTACTCGTCGCGGAAGAACGCCATCGCCGCCTCGGCCTCGCCCGCCAGGATCTGCTCGCGCAGCGCGCGGACGTCGCCGCCCGCGCAGAAGCCCCGCTCGCCCGCGCCGTCGAGCAGGATCAGGCGGATGTCGGGGTGATGCTCCCACGCGTCGAGCGCGTCGGCGATGCCGCGGATCATGCCGTGGTCGACGGCGTTGATCGCCTCGGGCCGGTTCAGCGTGATGCGTCCGACGCTCCCCTCCGCACGGACAAGCAGACGGGATGCCGCGGGTTCACTCACCCGGGCAACGTTACCGGCCGGATCCTCGGTGCCGGCCGAGCGCG
The DNA here is from genome assembly GCF_001644225.1 of Microbacterium oleivorans. Lineage (GTDB taxonomy): Bacteria > Actinomycetota > Actinomycetes > Actinomycetales > Microbacteriaceae > Microbacterium > Microbacterium gawkjiense. Next base: position 193,613 of record NZ_LSTV01000004.1, read on the forward strand.
TCAGGCCTGCGCGGGTCGTACCGTCCGGCGACGCGGCGCCCGCACGGGCCCGTCCGCCGCGGCATCCGGTCGCTGCACCGGGATCTCCGTCGTCACGAGCTCGACGACATCCACTGGCTCGTCGTCGGCCTCGAGGCGCAGGGCCTGGACGAGGGCGAGCCCGTGTCGCGTGGTGATGACGAGGCGCTGAAACTCGGGGTCGCCGTCGAGGTCGATCACGACCGAGGGGCGTCGCCGCCGCACGAGCACGAAATCGTCGCCGCCGGCGGAGCGCCACCGCCCCATCGCGACGGTCCGCGGGATGACGGTGCCGGGTGTCGGCACCCCGCGCAGCCACGTCCACGGGTCGTCGACGAGCTGCACCTTCGCGATGTGGGTGCGCTCGACGCGGACGGCGTCCTTGCGGAACGACAGCGCACGCTCGGTGGCCGAGAGCGCGACCTCCAGTCGCGACGAGTCGAGCAGCAGCGTCACCATGGAATCAGTCTGCCAAACGCGTCCGGTGCGACGGATGCCGCATCCGCAACGATCCGGTCTCAGCCATCCGCCTCAGCCCTGGATGCGGGGGAACGAACCGGTCGGCGGGGCGAACTCGTCGATCGCGTGCGGCAACGGGAACTGGGCCACGGCGGCGATGAGCCCGGCGACCGTCTGCTCCTTCGCGATCACGCTGACTCCCAGCCCGGCGCGACGGGCGTCCTTCGCCGTGCGGGGACCGATCGCGGCGATCACGGTGCCGGCGGGGATCTCGGGGAACTGCTCGTGGACCTGTTCGGCGACGGAGCCACTGGTGACGAGGATCGCGTTGATGCGCCCGGAACGGACGTCGGTGGCCACCTTCTCGGTGACCGGCACGCCGACGGTGCGGTACGCCACGACACTGCGGACGTCGTGCCCCGCCTCGACGAGCAGCCGCGTCAGGACGGGCTTGGCCAGTTCGCTGCGGAGCGTCAGCACCCGCATGGGCTTCGGCTCAAGGGCGATGAGCTGCGCCGCCATCCCCGCAGCCGAGTTGTCGTCGTCGGGGACCAGATCGACGCGGTAGCCGACGGCGCCGAGCGCCGCGGCCGTCGTCTCGCCCACGGCGGCGACGCGGGTGGTGGAGGGGATCACCGCACGGTAGGCGTGGAGGACGTCGACGGTCGTCGAACTCGTGAGGGTCACCCAGTCGAAGGCGCCCGCCGCGAGGTCGCGGAGCGCCGACTCGAGGTCGGTCGGGTCCTCGGACGGGGCGAAGTTGATGAGCGGCGCGATCACCGGCGTCGCTCCCTGCGCGCGCAGCGCCGCGGCGACGCTGTCTCCCCAGGGACCCCCGCGCGGGACGAGCACCCGCCAGCCCTTGAGGGGCTTCGGTGCTGCCGCAGCAGGTGTGTTCATGGTTCGACTCTCGTGTCGGCGGTGGCCGCCCCCGAGCGAGACGGCCGACGCTCAGCGGAGGGATGCGCGCAGATGCGCACGTTCGGGACCCTGTCGTCGGCAGCATCTGCACCATCGCCGCTGCCTGCTCCGAGCATACCCCGGGTCGTCAGCGGCGACGCGGCGACGGGATCCGCCGCACCGATCAGCGCGTGTACAGCCGGACGGCTCCCCAGACGACGAGCCCGATGGCGGCGGCGACACCGACCGCGGCGACGACGGCACCCGAGGGGTTGCGGTCCGCGAACTCGCGGGCCGAGACCTGGGCGCGCCGCGTAGCGCGGGCGGCGCGCTTGGGGACGTTCGCCTTCTCCTCGATCGCGGCGAGCGCGGCCTTCAACTCGGCGCGCGCACGCTCGACGGGGTCCGTGATGCCGAGCGGAACGGCGGTGCGGGGCAGGTCAGAACTCATCGGCCACTTCCTTCACGATTCGGGCGTCGGTCGACAGGGCCTTCGCGGGGTTCTCACGGTTCTTCATGCGCTTGATCCGCAGCATCCCGAGGATCCCGAAGATCACCACGAGCAGCAGACCGAGCACGACGAGGATGAGCGCCGCCAGCCAGGGCGCCATCCACGAGGACAGACCGATGACCGTGAAGGCACCGATCGCCGGGAGGGTCCAGAACAGGACGAACAGCGCCAGGACGAACCAGAGGCCGACGACGCCGGCATCCTTCCCGGTCCGCGTCGCCCAGGCCTTCGCCGCGTTGATCTCGGCGACGATGAGGTTCTTGACGAGCTCGGGGAGCTCGCCGACGAGACCGAGGAGGCTGTCGTCACCCCGGTCGCGGAATCCGCGAGGCGTGCTCATGAGGCGGACGAGGACTTCTTGGTGCCGGTGCCGGAGGAACGCTTCGCGGTACCCGAGCCGGTCGACCGCTTCGCGGAGCTCGACACGGCGTCGGCGGTCGTCTCGGCGGCATCCTTCACGTCGTCGGCGGCGTCCTTCGACGCGTCGAGGGCGGCGTCGAGTTTGTCTCCCGCGGTGCCTTTCGTGGTGGCGGCGCGGGTGATCTTCACCGCGCTGCTCCACAGCACGCTCGGCAGGGCGAAGGCCGCCGACTTGCCGAACTCGCCGACCTTGTCGACCTGCTTCTGGACGGCGGGGGTGTTGTAGACGCGCAGGTACGCGTCCTTGATCTGCTCGTAGCGCTGGCGGCCCGCACGGGCCCCGAGCACGTAGCCGGCGGTGAGCCCGACGACGATTCCGATCTTGCCCTTCATGGCGATTCCTCACGTTCGAAGCGATGTGATGCCGAGGACCCAGCGTAACGGCGCATTCCGTTCGCGGCATCCACCCTTGACAGGCGGCTCAGGTGGAGGCAGCCTGCCCGTCCGCGTGCCACAGCAGGCCGGATCGGATGCGCTCCGCTTCGTCCTTCGCATCGGCGACGACGCGGGTGAGGCCGGTGCCGTCGACCCACGCGCCGACGACGCCGAGCCGCTCGTCCTGCCGGACGGCGCGGCGCACCTCGTCCCGCGCGGGTGACAGGGCGGAGGACGGCAGCGACCGCGGCCAGCGGGCGCGGTGCGTGCCGCGCACGGTGCCCAGGTCGACGCCGAGCAGCTCGGCGGCGGCGGCCGTGGACGCGGCGATCGCGTCGCCGTCGGGCAGGTCGCTCGCCGGTGTCGTCACCCGGACGATGTGCGGCTCGCCCGCGCGATGCGGCCAGGTCGCCGTCGCGTGCACGACCGCGATCGCCGCCGCGGCGCCGGGAGCCGCGTAGACGGCGTGACCGCGCGGGCGGGCGTCGAGGGCGGGGGCATCGAGGACGAGCGTCACGACGTCGACGTCGTCGGGCGAGAGGACCGCGCCGTCGAGGCCGGGCAGGTGAGGCGCGAGCAGTCGCCGAGCGGGCCCCTCGGGGGTCGCGACGATGACCGCGTCGACGTCGAGCGTCTGCTCCTCGTCCTCCGCCGTCCACGTCACGGTCCAGCCGTCGTCGGTGCGCCGCAGCCCCGTGGCCGCGGTTGCGGTGCGGACGTCGACCTCGAGGTCGGCGAGGCGCTGCGCGACCGCGTCGACGAAGACCGACATGCCGCCCTCGATCGTGGCGCGCGAGGGCCCGGCGTCGCCGTCGGGCAACTGCTGCGCGACGGCGCCCGAGAGCGAACCGGTGCGCGTGAGCGCGGCGTTGAGGCCGCGGGCGGCCCGGTCGACGTCGACTTCCTCGGGAGGGACGCCGTGGATGCCGAAGGTCAGCGGCGCGACCATCCGCTCGAGGACCCGCGCGCCCATCCTGCTCTCGACGAGGGCCCCGAGGCTGCGCTGGGCGCCGATCGTCAGCGGCGGCCGCAGCCGGTCGACGTAGGCGCGCCAGGTACCCGACCATCCGATGATGCGGCGTACGCGGGCGTCGAAGGCGTTGGCGGGGATGCCGAGGATCGACGCATCCGGCAGCGGCGCGACCCCGTGCGCGCCGGCGACCCAGGTCTCGGCCTCGCGCGCCGACACGACCGCGCCCCGGAGGCCGAGGTCGTCCAGGAGCTCCTGCAGGGCACCCGGGGCGACGCGGAAGCCGTCGGCGGCGACATCGACCCGCCGGCCGTCGAGCTCGGCGGAGGCGACGATGCCGCCGAGTCGGTCCCCCGCCTCGAACAGGGTCACCCGGATGCCGAGCTTGGCGCACTCGAGCGCTGCGACGAGCCCGGCGACACCGCCTCCGAGGACGGCGACGCGCGCACGTCGCGCCTGCGAGATGAGATCGGGGGCGGCCGCGGCATCCATGCTGTCCATCCTCCCCCACCCCGCGTGAGCCGAGAGTGGGAACATGGACGCATGGCCCTCCACATCACCGGCGACGAGGCCGCCGACGCGCTCCTCACCGACGAACCGCTCGCCCTCCTGATCGGGATGCTGCTCGACCAGCAGATCGCGATGGAGACGGCCTTCGCCGGGCCGCTGAAGATCCGCGATCGCACGGGCGGGCTCGACGCCGCCGGCATCGCCGCCGCAGACCCCGAGGAGTTCGCCGCCGCGTTCGGTCAGACCCCGGCCGTGCACCGCTTCCCCGGGTCGATGGCCGGTCGCGTGCAGGCGCTGTGCCAGGCACTCGTCGATGAGTGGGGCGGGGATGCCGCTGCGCTGTGGACCGAGGGCGACTTGGACGGCGCAACCGTCCTGAAGCGGCTGAAGGCACTGCCGGGCTTCGGCGACCAGAAGGCGAGGATCTTCCTCGCGCTCCTCGGCAAGCAGTACGGCTTCACGGGAGCCGGCTGGCGCGACGCCGCCGGCGCCTACGGGGAAGAGGGCTCGTTCCGCTCCGTCGCCGACATCGTCTCGCCGGAATCACTCGCGAAGGTCCGCGAGCACAAGCGCGCCGCCAAAGCCGCCGCGAAGGCCGCGAAGGGCTGAGCCATGGAGCGCACGGGGCGCGACGTCGACGAGTTCGTCGCGCAGGTCACACCCGCGAAGCGCCGCTCGGATGCCGAGACCCTCGTCGCGCTGATGCGTGAGCTCACCGGGCGCGAGCCGCAGATGTGGACCGGATCGATCATCGGCTTCGGCGCCTGCCGTTACCGTTACGCCACCGGCACCACGGGCGAGATGCCGCTGCTCGGCTTCTCGCCCCGCAAGGCCGCCACGACGATCTACCTCGACCGGACCGACGCGCACACGGAGGCGCTCGCGAGGCTCGGGCCGCACACGACGGGCGCCGGCTGCCTCTACGTGAAGGACCTCGCGACGGTCGACGAGGGCGTGCTGCGAGGCATCCTCTCCGACACCCTGCGCCGGGTCGTCGACGACGAGCTGCCGGGCGCGACGATCACCGTCCTCGACTGACCGGCCCTTCGCGGGACGGAACGCATTTCAGCGCTTCCGCGCACCCGCCGAGCGTTCGACGAGCACCGCGACGACCAGCACGACGACGATCGCGAGCAGCATCCCGCGAGCGATCCAGGCTGCGCCGCTGTCGACGATCTCACCGTCGCGCAGCCCGAGCACGACGAGCAGGGCTCCCAGTCCCTGCGCACGCGGGGTGCCCCCGGCATCCGATTCGACCGCTGCCGACACCGGAACGGCGACGAGGAACGACAGCGCGATCGCCACGACCGCGCAGAGGAGCGCGATCAGATGCGCGACGATCCGCACCGCGCTACGCCCGACTCAGGCGCCGCGGAGGCGCGGAGCGAGGTAGGCGTGCAGCTCGGTCAGGGCCACGCGCTCCTGCGCCATCGAGTCGCGGTCGCGGATGGTCACGGCGTCGTCGTCGAGCGAGTCGAAGTCGACCGTGACGCAGAACGGCGTACCGATCTCGTCCTGACGGCGGTAGCGGCGGCCGATCGCGCCGGCGTCGTCGAAGTCGACGTTCCAGCCGTTCGCCCGCAGGTCGTCGGCCACCTTGCGGGCCAGCGGCGACAGGCGCTCGTTGCGGCTGAGCGGCAGCACCGCCACCTTGACGGGCGCGAGGCGCGGGTCGAGGCCGAGCACCGTGCGGGTGTCGGTGCCACCCCTCGCGTTCGGCACCTCCTCCTCGCGGTACGCGTCGACGAGGAACGCCATCATGGCGCGGGTCAGACCGAACGACGGCTCGATGACGTACGGGACGTAGGTCTCGCCGGATGCCTGATCGAAGTAGGTGAGCTTCTGCCCGGAGGCCTCGATGTGGCTCGACAGGTCGTAGTCGGTGCGGTTGGCGACACCCATCAGCTCGCCCCACTCCTTGCCCGCGAAACCGAAGCGGTACTCGACGTCGATCGTGCCGGCGGAGTAGTGCGCGCGGTCCTCCTCGGGCACGTCGAACTGACGCATGTTCTCGGGGTCGATGCCGAGGTCGATGAACCAGTTCCAGCAGGCCTGCACCCAGTGGTCGAACCACTCGCCCGCCTCGGCCGGCGGCGTGAAGAACTCGATCTCCATCTGCTCGAACTCGCGCGTGCGGAAGATGAAGTTGCCGGGGGTGATCTCGTTGCGGAACGCCTTGCCGACCTGGCCGATGCCGAACGGCGGCTTCTTGCGGCTCGCGGTGAGGACGTTCGAGAAGTTCACGAAGATGCCCTGCGCCGTCTCGGGACGCAGGAAGTAGAGGCCGCTCTCGTCGTCGACGACGCCGAGGTAGGTCTTCACGAGACCCGAGAACGACTTCGGCTCGGTGTACTGGCCCTTCGTGCCGCAGTTCGGGCAGGGCACGTCGCCGAGACCGTTCTCGGCCGTGCGTCCCTTGCGCGCCTCGAAGTCCTCGATGAGCGTGTCCTCGCGGAACCGCTTGTGGCACTGCAGGCACTCCACGAGCGGGTCGGTGAAGGTCGCGACGTGACCCGACGCCTCCCAGACGCGCTTGGGGAGGATGATCGACGAGTCGAGCCCGACCATGTCGCCGCGACCGCGGACGAAGGTCTGCCACCACTGCTGCCGGATGTTCTCCTTCAGCTCCGTGCCGAGGGGACCGTAGTCCCACGCCGACCGCGACCCGCCGTAGATCTCGCCCGCCTGGAAGACGAACCCGCGGTGACGGGCGAGGGCGATGACTTTGTCGAGACGGGACTGCTCGGCCACGGTGGCTCCAATGGTCGTCGTGAAGAGGGTGCGCGAGGGCGCGGACGCCGCGACACGCGGCATCCCTCAGTCTATCCGGGCCCGTTCCGGCGCTCGACGAAGGTCAGGAGACGAAGCGGATGCTGAGGGGCGGCGTGTACCACTGCCCCTGGCTCGCCTTCACGGCCGCGACGATCTCGATCACGAGGGCGTAGACGCCCACCGCGAGCAGCAGCAGGAACCCGATGCCGATCAACGACAGCGGGATGCACACGAACGCGGCGATGAGCACCGTGAGCTGGAAGTTGAGGGCGGCGGCGCTGTGGGCGCGGATGAACGGCCCCCGGTCGCGCAGTACGAGGTAGACGACGAGCGCGCCCACGAACGAGAGGAAGATGCCGCTCAGATGGGTCAGCGTCGCCCACAGCTTCTCGTCCTCGGGACGCAGCGGCGGCGCGACCGGGTACGGCTGCGCGGGCGGCGGGGGCGGGGGCATCGTCATGGCGCCAGCGTAGGGGGCAGGGGCGGGATGCCGCGAACCTCGTCACGCGGCTGGAGTAACCGATACGTTCGACGTGGGCACGTTCGTCGTGCCGCACGAAGGACATCGAGACTCAGGGGGGAACTCACTCATGGATGCACTCATCGCGGGAGGCGCGTTTGTCGTCGGCGGCATCATCGTCGTCGCCGTCGTCGTCTTCATCATCATCTTCATGGTGGTGCTGCGGGCCTGGTACAAGGTCGCGAAGGCCGACCAGGCGCTCGTCATCGTCGGTCGCAATCAGAAGAGCGCCTCGGGGGACTCCTCGCGCATCTCCGTCATCACCGGCGGCGGCGCCCTGGTCAACCCGCTCACGCAGCGCGCCGAGATGATCTCGCTGCGCGCGCGCCAGATCAAGATGGAGCCGACGGCACAGGCATCCAACGGCGTCACCGTCAACGTCAGTGGTGTCGCACTCGTCAAGATCGGCTCCGATCCCGAGTTCGTCCGTCGCGCCGCGGAGCGGTTCCTCTCGCAGGACGGCGCGATCGAGCAGTTCACCACCGAGCAGCTCGAGGGTGCGCTGCGCGGCGTGGTCGCGACCCTGACCGTCGAGCAGCTCATGAAGGACCGGCAGAAGCTGTCGGACCAGATCGCCGAGGGCATCAAGAGCGACCTGCTCGCGCAGGGCCTCATCCTCGACTCGTTCCAGATCCAGGGCGTCACCGACAAGAACGGCTACATCGACGCCCTCGGCGCCACCGAGGTCGAGCGCGTGCGCCGCGAGGCCGAGGTCGCCCGCATCAACGCCGCCCGCGAGGTCAAGGCGCGTCAGATCGCCACCGACGAGGCGAACCTCATCGAGCAGACCGCGTACGACCGCAACACCGCCCAGGCCTCCGCCGAGGTCGGACGCGCCCGCGCCGAGGCCGAGCAGGCCGAGGCCCTCGCCCGCGCCGAGCGCGAGCAGGCGGTCCTCCTGCAGCAGGCCGAGAACCGTCAGGCCCAGCTCGACGCCGACGTCAAGAAGGTCGCCGACGCGTCGCTCTACGAGCGCCAGCGCTCGGCGGACGCCGACGCGTACACGCAGGTCAAGGCCGCTGAGGCCCGCGCGCAGATCGCAGCCCAGGAAGCCGAGGCGACGCGCCTTCGCGCCCAGGCCGAGGCCGACGCGATCCGGCTCGAGGGTGAGGCCCGCGCCGAGGCGATCAAGGCCGAGGCCGCGGCCATCGCGCAGAACCAGGAGGCGCTGCTCGCGCAGCGCGCGATCGAGGCCCTCGTGCCGCTCATGACCGAGTTCGCCCGCGGCTTCGACAAGGTCGGGTCGATCACGGTCCTCGGCGGCGAGGGCGCGTCGAGCCACATCGCCGGCGAGAGCGCCTCGAGCATGCGCGCCACCTTCGACGCCGTTCAGGCGGCGACGGGCATCGACCTGCGCGGCATCATCCAGGGCCAGGCCACCGGCCGCGGCATCGCCCAGGGGCTGCAGCAGGAGCAGGACGCGCAGGCTTCCGCCCCGCTGCGCCGCCGTGCGTCGGCGGAGCCCGCGGCGCCGGTCGCCGAGTCCGCGACCGCCCCGGCCGCCGAGCCGGCCGCGCCCGCCGCGCCGTCCCCGGACGCCGTGTGACCTCAGCCGAGGGGGGCAGGTCGCTGGTCGTCGACGAGCACCTGGCCCCCCGACTGGCGCGCGGGTTCCTGCGTTGGCAGCTTCGTCGCCCGTCGTGGATCCTGCTCCTGAGCGCGACCGCCGTCGTCGTGGCGCTGAGCGTGTTCCTCACCGCGACCGGCAGCGACGGCGCCGCGTGGGTGGGCATCGCGCTCGTCGTCCTCATCAGCGCGACGGTCATCGTGTCGTGGGTGGCGGTGCGATCCTCCATCCTCCGGGCGTACCCGGTCGGCTCCGTCGCCAGCGCGACCCTCACCGACGACGCGCTGCACGCCACGTCGGCGCTCGGGACGAGCGAGATCCGGTTGACGGCGTTCCGCCGGGTGGATGCGGTCGGCGACGCGCTCCTGCTGAAGGTCGGCTCGTGGGCCGGCGGGGTCGCGGTCATGCCGCGTGCGTTGCTGTCCGAGGACGAGGTCGCGCGGCTGCAGGCGGCTGCGGGGCGCTGACGCGGACGGGTGTTGCGGGGCGGCCCGCCGCTGTCAACCCCGCCCCCTGTCCGCGGCGCGGTCCGTAGCGTCGGCGGCATGACCTTCACCCCTCGCCGCGCCATCGTGACCGCCTCCGACTCCGGCATCGGACGGGCGACCGCCCTCGCCCTCGCCGACGCCGGCATGGACGTCGGGGTCACGTGGCACTCCGACCAGGAGGGCGCCGAAGAGACCGCCGCCGAGGTGCGCCGCCGCGGCCGGAACGCCGTCGTCGCCCAGTTCGACGCGACCGAACTCGACTCGGTGCCCAGCGTCATCCGGGGCCTCGCCGCCGAGCTCGGCGGGCTCGACGTCTTCGTCAACAACGCCGGCGGCGGGACCGGCGGCCCCTTCCTCGAGATGGACATCGAGGGGTGGCGTCAGGTCGTCGGCCTCAACCTCGACGGCGCGTTCGTCGGGATGCACACGGCGGCGACGCTGATGGCGGATGCGGGTCAGGAGGGACGCATCATCGCGGTGACGAGCGTGCACGGCTCGCAGCCGCGGGTCGGGTCGGCCGCGTACGTCGCGTCGAAGCACGGCCTCGAGGGTCTTGTGAAGACGATGGCGCAGGAGCTCGGCGCGAAGGGCATCACGGTCAACTCGGTCGCCCCCGGCGAGATCGCGACACCGATCAACGACATGGATGCCGAGGACGCCGAGAACACGCATCGCCCCGGCATCCCGATCCCGCGTCCGGGTAAGCCGGAGGAGATCGCGGACGTGATCGCCTTCCTGGCGTCGCCGGCGTCGTCGTACGTCACCGGGGCGACGTGGGTCGTCGACGGCGGGATGCTGCAGATGGGGCCGCAGGCCGGGTCGCACCTCGAGTCCGACGCCTGGCGCAGCGCGGGCTGAGCGCGTCCGGCAGCGCGCGCCGGGGATAGCCTGGAGGGATGGCCCCGGACGACAGACGCAGACTGACCCGGATGCCACGACAGGGCGCGATCGTCGCGGTCCTGGCGATCGCGGGTCTCGCGTCGTCGTTCATGTTCACCCTCGTGGTGCCGATCCAGTCGAAGCTGCCCGAGCTGCTGAACGCGAGCCGCGAGGACACGGCGTGGGTGGTGACGGCGACCCTGCTGGCCGCGGCCGTCTTCACCCCGATCGCGGGGCGCCTCGGCGACATGTACGGCAAGCGCCGCATCGTGCTGGTGCTGCTCGGCCTGCTCATCGTGGGATCCGTCATCGCCGCCCTCTCCCCCGGGATCGGCGGCGTGATCGTCGGTCGTGCGCTGCAGGGTGCCGTCACGGGTGTCGTGCCGCTCGGGATCTCGATCATGCGCGACGTGCTGCACGAGGACCGGGTGGATGCCGCGATCGCCCTCATGTCGGCGACGCTCGGTGTCGGCGGCGCGGTCGGCATGCCGGTCAGCGCGATCATCACCGAGACGAGCGACTGGCACGTGCTGTTCTGGATGGCTGCGGGGCTCGGCGCGGTGGTGTTCGTGCTCGTCGCCCTCATCGTGCCGCCGAGCGTCCTGCGCACGGCGGGACGCTTCGACTTCGCCGGCGCCGCCGGGCTCGCCGTCGGCCTCACCGGTGTGCTGCTCGCCGTCTCGCGCGGCAACGAGTGGGGCTGGACGTCGCCCGCGACCCTCGCGCTCGGCCTCGGCGGGCTCGCGGTCCTGCTGCTGTGGGGCTGGTTCGAGCTGCGCATCCGCGAACCGCTCCTCGACCTGCGGGTCGCCGCGCGGCCGGCCGTCCTGCTCACGAACCTCGCCTCGGTGGCGATGGGCTTCTCGCTGTTCGGCTCGAACGTGTCGTATCCGCAGATGCTCGAACTGCCGGCATCCGTCGGCGGATTCGGGCTCACCCTCTTCCAGGCCAGCCTCATCGTCATGCCCGCGGGCCTCGTGATGATGGTGCTGTCGCCGTTCTCGGGACGCCTCGCCCGCACGATCGGACCCCGCGTGCTGCTCATCATGGGCGCGAGCGCGCTGATCGTCGCCTACGCGTACTCGCTGCTGTGGGCGTCGGAGGTGTGGCACATCCTCGTCGCGAACCTGCTCATCGGCGTGGGCATCGGCTTCGGGTACGCCGGGATGCCGATGCTCATCATGCGCTCGGTGCCGCAGAGCGAGACGGGTGCCTCGAACGGGCTGAACGCGCTGTTCCGCTCGCTCGGCACGTCGATCGCGGCGGCCGTCGTCGGCGCCGTCCTCGCAGGACTGTCGACCGTCCAGGACGGGGTCGCCGTGCCGACCCCCGCCGCCTTCCAGGTCTCCTTCGCGCTGGGACTCGGCGCCGCCGTCGTCGCGCTCGGCGTCGCCCTGTTCATCCCGCAGCGACGCGACCCGCACGAAGCGCACCCCTCGCTGCCGCGCTGACGGGACGGTTCGGGGCGCGCGGGCGTCGGGCGCGGTCGGTGGGCGTCACGGGATGCAATGGATCTCGCGCGACACGCCGCGGCATCCGCTCGGTGGACGGCGTGTCGGGGCGGATCCATTGCATCCGTTGACGCCGGCGCTCAGGCGAGGCCGCGGGGCGTGGCTGTGAGGAGCGCGGCGACGACGAGCACGAGGGCGATCAGGACCGCACCGGCCGAGAGCGCGGTGGCTCCCGTCGGGTGGGCGGCGCCGCCGACGAGGTCGCCGAGCCACGGACCGGCGGCGATGCCGACATTGAAGGTGACGACGGTGCCGGCGCTGGCGAGCGTCCGCGTGCGATCGGTCGCGATGCGCATCAGCATCGACTGCTGCAGCGGGAAGTAGGCGCCGATCGTGAGACCCCACACCGCGAGCGCGACGTACATGAGCGGGGTGTCGGCCGCCACACTCAGGATGCCGAAGGCCGCCGCCAGACCTGCGAGGGCGACCACGAGCGACGCCCGCGGCCACCGGTCGGCCAACGGGCCCGCCGCGACGACACCGAGGAGTCCGGCGGCGCCGTACCCGAACAGCAGCACCGGGATCTGCGCGGCCGGAGCCCCCGCCGACACCTCGAGCAGCGGGCGCACATAAGTGAAGGTCCCGAACTGGGCGAGGGCGAACACGAGCGCGGCCGCCGCGAAGAGCACGATGGGGAGGAGCGAGGCATCCGCTCCGGTCGGACGCTCCGCCCTCGGCAGCGCCGGCTCGGGCGTCCGCCGCGGCAGCCGGATCGCGATCGCCGCGGCGAGGGCGAACGCGACGAACGCGAGCACGCCGAACGACCAGCGCCACGACAGCAGCTGCGCGATGAGCGCACCGGCCGGAAGGCCCGCGAGCGTCGCGACCGTGCCGCCCGCCGTCACCAGGGCGAGCCCGCGCCCCAAGTGGGACGGGGCCAGCAGCGACGTCGCGTAAACGATGACGATCGCCCAGAAGAGCCCGTGCGCGACACCCGCCGCGATGCGCGTCGCGACGGCGACCTCGTACGTCGGGGCGAGCGCGGTCGCGGCGTTCGCGACCGCGAAGGCGGCGAGGGCTCCCGCGGCGACGAGGCGCCTGTCGAACCGCGCGGTCAGGCGCGCGAGCGGGATGCTCGTGACGATCACCGTCAGCGCCCACACCGAGATGAGTAGACCCACGCCGAGCGGGTCGGTCTGCAGCCCCGCGACCATCTCGGGCAGCAGGCCGGCGGGGAGCGACTCCGCCGTCACGGTCACGAAGACGGCGAGGCTGAGCAGCAGCAGCGCTCCGAGCGGGAACCGCGGCGCACTGGTGGCCGTGGTGGGGACCGAAGCGGTGGACGTGCTCATGCCTCGAGCGTAGAGTCTCACATCAATGTGAAGGTCAAGCGGCGATCGGGGACGGGATGAGGATCGGCGAGGTCACGGCGCGCACCGGCATCCCGCAGCGGATGCTGCGCTACTACGAGGAGCAGGGACTGCTCGCCTCGGATCGCGCGGACAACGGCTACCGCGAGTACGACGACGACGCCGTCGAGCGCGCCCAGCGGGTGCGCGGTCTGATCCAGGCGGGACTGTCCACCCGCATGGTGAAGGTCGTCCTCGACCTCGAGGCGGACTGCCGGGCGACGCAGCCCCCGTCGTGCACCCGCGCCCTGGCCGAGGAGCTCGCCGCCGAGCTGCAGGCACTCGACGACCGCCTCGCCTGCCTCACCAAGAGCCGCGACGCCGTCGCGCTGTACCTCGGCCGGTCCGCGCACGCCGACCTGCTCGCGCACTAGCACGCCCGATCCTTCGGGACAGCCCCATCGCGGCATCCGACGCCTCAGGGGAGGATGGGTCCATGTCCTACGCCACCGAACGCCGCTCGAACCCGACCGCCTGGGCCGCCTTCTGGGTGGGGCTCCTCGGCCTCATCCTCATGCCGATCCCGGCCTTCATCGGGCTGATCCTCGGCGGCGGACTGTCGCTCATCGCGGCCGTGCTCGTCGTCATCGCTCTACTGAAGGGTCTCGCCCGGCGGGGGAAGGGCATCGCCCCCGTCGTCTTCGCGGGCATCTTCGTCCTGCTCACCTGGGGTGGGATCTCGCTCGGCGGCGGCATCTGGTGGTGACGCGCGCCTGAGCGCCCTCAGCGCCGCAGCGTCTCGCGCGCCACGGTGAACCGCTCGAGCGCGTCGAGGTCGACCTCGACGCCCAGCCCGGGACCGGTCGGTACCCGCACGTGCCCGTCCTCGAGCACGGCCGGCTCCGTCACGATGTCCTCCGTGTAGAACCGAGCGGATGCCGAGACGTCACCCGGCAGCGTGAACGCGGGGTGCGCGGCGAGCGCCGCGTTCGCGGCACGTCCGATGCCGGTTTCGAGCATTCCGCCGCACCACACCGGGATCCCCGCCGACTCGCAGAGGTCGGCGATGCGGAGCGCCTCGAGGTAGCCGCCGACGCGGCCCGCCTTGACGTTGATCACGGTCGTCGCGCCGAGTGCCAGCGCGTCGCGCGCGGCCTTCACCGAGGTGATCGACTCGTCGAGGCAGATCGGGGTCTTCAGCTGCTGGGCGAGGGCGGCGTGGTCGACGATGTCGTCCTCCTGCAGCGGCTGCTCGATGAGTAGCAGACCGAAGCGGTCGAGCTGCGCCAGGGTGTCGGCGTCGGCGAGGGTGTAGGCGGAGTTCGCGTCGACCTGCAGCGGGATCTCGGGGAACGCGGAACGCACGGCATCCGTCTCGGCGATGTCGCGACCGGGCTTGATCTTGATCTTGATGCGCACGTACCCCTCGTCGAGGTAGCCGCGGACGGTCTCGACGAGCGCCGCCGGGTCGGATTGGATGCCGACGCTCACCCCCGACGGGATCGTCGCCGCCGTGGCGCCGAGGTACGACGCGAACGAGCGCCCCTCAGAGCGCAGCGCCGCGTCGAGGACGGCGAGCTCGAGACCTGCCTTCGCCATGCGGTGGCCGACGAACGGATCGAGCGTCGGGGCGACCTGCTCGGGCGCGAGCTCACCGCGGTGCAGCAGGGCCGGGCCGAGCCAGCGCGTCGCGACGTCCCACGCGCCCTGCGTGTACTCGCTCGAATAGACCGGCGCGCTCTGCGTGACGATCTCACCCCAGCCGTCGCCCGCGTCGGTCCGCGCGCGCACGACGATGACCTCGCGATCGGTCATCGTCCCGAACGACGTCGTGAACGGCGCGATGAGCGGGATGCGCAGGACCCGCAGCTCGAGTCGGTCGAGGCGGACGGATGCGGCGGGCTGGGCGAGCGGCATGGGCTCAGGCTACGCGCGCGGCGTCAGGGCCGGACGAAGAGGTAGCCCTCGCCGGTGCGGAACCCGCCCACGACGAGACCCGCGTCGAACTGCGCCCGGAACGCGGCGCGTACCTCGTGGCGCGCCCGGGTCGCGGCATCCGGATCCGTCCGACGGAGCGCCTCGACGTCGGTCGGGATCGCGACGGTGGCGACCACCTCGGCCGCGTCGGGCGTGGGCACCGGCGAGGCGAGGTGCCACGCGACGTGCAGCCGGTCGCTCTCGTCGCCGCTGTTGATCGCGTCGCCCATGTCGCCGTAGTGGTCGACGAGGTAGTCGGTGACCCGCGCGCCGAGGACCGCGAGGTTGAAGTACGCGTTGCGGGCGATGAGCGGGTCGAAGGTCCAGGTGATCGTGCCGACCTCGCGCGCGAACGCCCACTCGCGCTGGTGCGCCTTCAGCGCCCGCCCGATCCCGCGCGCCTGCGCATCGGGGAGCACACCCGTGACGTGGGAGTGCATGCTGCGGGATGCCGGGGGCCCGAAGAACGCCGCCGACGCCGCGATCATGCGGTCGCCGTCGTACACCCCGACGACGTAGTTGCCGGAGTGCTCGAGAGCCCGCAGCAGGTTGGGTGGCATCCCGCCGTCGGGCGAACCCCAGACCGCTTCGAACACGCCGCTCGCGGCGACCATCTCGTCGATCGTGTGCAGTTCGCGGATGTCGAGCCCGTCAGCCATGCCGCCACGCTACGCCGATCAGCGGCGCCAGCGCTCCAGCGTGGGCCGCAGCCGGTCGACCGCGCCGCGGACGAACTGCGGGTGCTCCCGGTACCAGGCGAGGTGCGCGTCGCGGACCTCGGCGGGGTCGACGCGTCGCCCGTCGACCGTCCAGTCCGGGACCGCGTGGGCGTCGAGCCCCCACGCGTCGATCACCCAGTCCTCGCGCGGCGCGTGGACCGCGTTCAGGAGGGGTCGGCCCGGGTCGCGCGCGGCACCGTCGCGGCCGAGCGCACGCAGGATCCGGTCGCCGAGCGCGACGATCACCTCGTTGCCCGGATGGTTCACCGTGCGGACGAGGTCGAACCGGGGCTCGGCGAACAGATCCGACGCCGCGACGTCGAGGGTCTCCTCGCGCCGGCGGAGTTCGGCGAGCGAGGCGGCGGCCTCGGCGCGGACGCCGTCGGGGTCGAGCCGCTCCCGCACGGGCGCCCCGGCCGCCAGCGCGAGCGTGCGGACGTCGTGGTACGCGACGAGCGGCGGCGTCTCCTCGACGCCCGGCACGTGCAGCGCGGCCTGGAAGGGGTGCAGGCCGGTGAAGCGGACGATCGGGAAGGTGACTGCCCGGCCCGACGGCGGGAGGGATGCCGCGAGCTGCCGCGTCCCCAGGGGAAGCCCGTGGTAGTCGTCCTTCACCGGCTGCGCGATGAGCGCCGCGGCGCCCGCGACCACCTCGTGCAGGCGGCGGGTCGCGGCGGCATCCAGCAGGTACACGGGAGGGACGCGCACGAGCGGCAGCTCGTCGGAATCGAGGACGAGGCGCACCGATTCGGCCTGGCAGTTGCCGACGACGACCCCGTAGTCCGCGCGGGGCAGGTCGCCGAAGAAGCCGGCGTCGTGGTCCCGGGGGGCGGGGTGCGCATCGGTGATCATCGCTCGAGCGTCGCAGGCCGCATCCGTCGCCGCGAACGCTTGCGCGCGTGCCCCTCGCGAGCAAGGGGCACGCGCGCGACACCCCCGCTGCCTAGGATCGTCGCCGTGCACCTGAACGAGACCCGCGCCTGGAACCGCTTCTACGCCGCCGGCACGCCGGTCGACATCGAACCCGTCACCGGCTCGCTCGTCGATCTGCTCGAGCAGCGCGTCGCCCAATACGGCGAGGGCGACGCGATCGCGTTCTTCGGCCGGACGGTGACCTACGACGAGCTCGGGGCGAGGGTCGCGCGCGTCGCCGAGGGCCTGCGGAAGCTCGGCGTCGGCGCCGGCGACCGCGTCGCACTGATCATGCCGAACGCGCCGCAGCACGTCATCGCTTTCTACGCGGTGCTGCGGCTCGGTGCCGTCGTCGTCGAGCACAACCCGCTCTACACGCGGGACGAACTCGAGGTGCAGTTCCACGACCACGGCGCGCGCACCGTCATCGCGTGGGACAAGGTGGCGCCGCTCGTGCAGTCGCTGCCGGCCGAGCTCGGCATCCGCGACGTCGTCTCGGTCGACGTGACCACCGCCATGCCGCTGACGACGCGGCTGCTGCTGCGCCTCCCCGTCGCGAAGGCCCGGGAGTCGCGCGACAAGCTCACGGGCGCCGCACCCGGGACGATCCCGTTCGGGCGGCTCGAGAACTCCGCCGCCCTGGCCGCGGACCACCCGCGGCCGAGCCGCGACGACCTCGCCTGCCTGCAGTACACCTCGGGGACCACCGGGGTCCCGAAGGGCGCCATGATCACCCACGGCAACCTGTGGGCCAACGCCCGCATGGGCGCCGCGTGGATGCCGGAGTTCCACCACGGCGAGGGCAGCATCTACGGACTGCTGCCGATGTTCCATTCCTTCGGGCTGCTGCTGTCGGTCATCTACTCCGTCGAGACCGGGTCGCGCGCCGTCCTGTTCCCGACGTTCGACCCCAACCTGGTGGTGGATGCCGCGAAGCGGTTCCCCCCAACGTTCATCCCCGCCGTCCCGCCGATGTTCGACCGGCTGGCCCGGGTCGCCCGCGACGGCGACCTCGACCTGAGCCGCGTCGTGTATTCGATCTCGGGTGCGATGACCCTCACGCCCGCCGTCGTCTCGCGCTGGGAGAAGCTCGCCGGCAGCATGCTCAACGAGGGCTACGGCCTCACCGAGACGAGTCCCATCGCCCTGGCCAACCCGTTCGACGACTCGCGCCGCATCGGGGCCATCGGCATCCCGTTCCCCTCCACCGACATCAAGGTCGTCGACCCGGAGGAACCGACCCGCGAGGTGGCGCAGGGCGAGACCGGCGAACTGCTCATCCACGGGCCGCAGGTGTTCGCCGGTTACTGGAACCGCCCCGAGGAGACGGCGGCGACATTGCTCGAGGGCGGTTGGGTGCGCACCGGCGATCTCGTACAGCAGGACGAGGACGGCTTCGTCACGGTCGTCGACCGCAAGAAGGAGCTCATCATCACGGGCGGCTTCAACGTCGCCCCGTCGGAGGTCGAGCAGGTCGTGACCGGGACGCCGGGCGTCGCCGAGACGGCGGTCGTCGGCATCCCCCGCGGCGGTGGTGCCGAGGTCGTCACGGCGGTCGTCGTCCTCGAGGAGGGTGCGACGTTCGACGAGGCCGCCGCACGCGAGCTGGCTCGCGAGCGGCTCGCGGAGTACAAGCGGCCGACGACCTACGTCGTCTGGGACGAGCTGCCGAAATCCCTCATCGGCAAGGTGCTCCGCCGTCGTGTGCGCGACACCCTCGTCGCCGACCGGCACGCGACGCGCGCCGCTGACGCGGACTGATACACCCGCGCGCGGTGCGGCACAACCTGGGCGCCCCGTCCAGGACACGCGCCTAACCTGGGACGAATGCGGAACGTACCTCCCGTCGACCTCCCGTCCTCCGACGACACCGCAGCGCGCGACACCCGATTCTTCGGCCAGCCGTTCGCGCTCGCGCACGTGTTCGGCGTCGAGATGTGGGAGCGCTTCAGTTTCTACGGCATGCAGGGCATCCTGCTCCTGTACCTGTACTTCTCCGTCACCGACGGCGGGCTCGGGGTCGACAAGACGGTCGCCGCGAGCATCGTCGGCGCGTACGGCGGCGCGGTGTACCTGTCGACCGTGCTCGGGGCGTGGATCGCCGACCGCATCCTCGGCGCCGAGCGCGTCCTGTTCCTCAGCGCGATCGTCATCATGGCGGGGCACATCGCCCTCGCGCTGCTCCCCGGCTTCGCGGGCGTGACCGTCGGCCTGATCCTCGTCGCCTTCGGATCGGGTGGGCTCAAGGCGACCGCCACGAGCGTCGTCGGCACCCTGTACGCCGCCGACGATCCGCGACGGGATGCCGGTTTCTCGCTGTTCTACCTCGGCATCAACCTCGGCGCGTTCGCCGGCCCCCTGCTGACCGGGCTGCTGCAGTCGACCCTCGGCTTCCACTGGGGCTTCGGGCTCGCCGCCCTCGGCATGGCGCTCGGCCTCACGCAGTACTCGTTCGGCCGCCGCAGCCTGCCCGCCGAAGCGCGGGTCGTCCCCAACCCGCTGCCGCGCGGGCGCTACCCGCTCTTCGCGGGGATCGGCGCGGCGGCCGTCGTGGTCATCGTGGTCCTGGTCCTGACCGGTGTCATCCGCGCCGACAACCTGGCGCTGATCGTGATCGGGGCAGTGATCCTCGCGGCGATCGCGTACTTCGCCGTCATCCTGCTGAGCCGGCAGATCACGACGCAGGAGCGCAGCCGCGTGTGGGGCTTCCTGCCTCTGTTCCTCACGTCTGTCGTCTTCTGGTCGCTCTACCAGCAGCAGTTCACGGTCGTGACGCTGTACTCGGCCGAGCGCCTGAACCGCGACCTGTTCGGCTGGGAGATGCCGATCCCGTGGGTGCAGTCGATCAACCCGGTGTTCATCATCCTGCTGGCGGGCGTGTTCACGGCCGTCTGGTCGAAGCTCGGCTCGCGTCAGCCCTCGACCCCGGTGAAGTTCGCGCTGGGTGTCGCCGTCATGGGTGTCGCGTTCCTGCTCTTCCTGCCGTTCGCCGGTGGCGGGGCGAACTCGACGCCGCTGCTGGCGATCGTCGGCATCCTGCTCGTCTTCACGATCGCGGAGCTGATGCTCTCGCCGGTCGGGCTGTCGGCGGCGACGAAGCTCGCGCCGGAGCGGTTCCAGACGCAGATGGTCGCGCTGTTCTTCCTCTCGGTGTCGCTCGGCACCGCGATCGCCGGTCAGCTCGCGACGCTGTACGACCCGACGAACGAGGTGCCGTACTTCGCGACGCTCGGCGGGATCTCGATCGCGATGGGCGTGCTGCTGCTGGTCTGCGTGAAGCCGGTGCTGTTGCTCATGAAGGGGGTGCGCTGACGGATGCCGCGCGTCACGCGGTCGGCACCCGTCATCTCACAGGGCAGAATCGAGGGATGACGTCGCCCGCCCCGCAGCTCCACCCCGACCACGCCTGCCTCATCGTGCACGGCAAGGACAGCCCGGGGATCATCGCCGCCGTCTCGGCGATGATCACACGGATCGGCGGCAACATCGTGCAGTTCGACCAGTACTCCGACGATCCCCGGGGCGGAGCGTACTTCCAGCGCGTCGTGTTCCACCGGCCCGGCTTCGGTGCGCAGCGCCCCGCGATCGAGGCGGAGATCGCCGAGACCCTCGCCCCGTTCGAGCTGGAGTGGTCGCTGACGGACCAGTCGGTGCCCAAGCGCATGGCGATCCTGTCGTCGAAGCAGGACCACTGCCTGCTCGACCTGCTGTGGCGCAACCGTCGCGGTGAGCTGCCCACCAGCATCCCGATGGTCATCTCCAACCACACATCGTCGGCAGAGGACGTCCGCTCGTTCGGGGTGCCGTTCTTCCACGTGCCGTCGACGCCCGGCCCCGACAAGTCGGCGTCCGAGGCGAAGATCCTCGAGCTGCTCAAGGGCAACGTCGACTTCGTCGTGCTGGCGCGGTACATGCAGATCTTGTCGCCGGAGTTCCTCGAGGAGCTCGCGGTGCCGGTCATCAACATCCACCACTCGTTCCTGCCCGCCTTCATCGGCGCCGAGCCATATCGCAAGGCCAAGGAGCGCGGCGTGAAGCTCATCGGCGCGACGAGCCACTACGTCACCGGCGACCTCGACGAGGGACCGATCATCGAGCAGGACACCATCCGCGTCACGCACGCCGACACGACCGCCGAGCTCGTCCGCCGCGGCGCCGACGTCGAGCGCCAGGTGCTGTCTCGCGCGGTGCGCTGGCACTCCGAGGACCGCGTCATCCGCCACGGGAACCACACGATCGTCTTCTGACGCGGGGGCGCGGGGTTCCGGCGTCACAGCATCCCGGTCAGCACCCCGCCGTCGGCGCGGAGCGCGGCGCCGTTGATCGCCGACGCACGCGGACTCGCCAGGAACGCGACGAGCGCCGCGATCTCCTCGGGTCGGATGAAGCGCTGCAGCAGCGTCGTCGTGTTCCGACCGATGACGGATGCCGCGACGGCGTCGGCCGGCACACCCTGCGCCGCCGCGATCGATTCGATCACGGTCGCGACGCCGTCCGAGAAGGTCGGCCCGCCGAGCACGGTGTTGACGGTGACCTGCGTGCCGCGCGTGAGTTTCGCGAGGCCGTTTCCGAGTGCGATCGTCGCCGCCTTCGAGACGCCGTACGGGATCATGTCGGCCGGGACGTTCACGCCCGACTCGCTCGCGATGAAGAGGATGCGGCCCCACCCGCGCTCGAGCATGCCCGGCAGCACGCGGCGCGAGAGGCGAACGCCGGCAGTCAGGTTCACGTCCAGGTAACGCTGCCACTCCGCATCGTCGGCGTCGGCGAACTCGTTCAGCCCGAACGCGCCGGCGTTGTTGACGAGGATGTCGACCTCGGGAAGGCCCTAGAGCGCAGTCGGGTCGGCGACGTCCCCGGGCGCGACGCCGACGTCCGCTCCGGGGACGAGCGCGCGGAGCCGCTCGGCCGCCGCGTGCGTGCGTGCGGCATCCCTCCCGTTGAGGATGACGGCGGCGCCTTCTGAGGCGAGGGCCTCGGCGATCGCGAAGCCGATGCCTTGCGTCGAACCGGTGATGAGAGCGCGCGTGTCACGCAGCTGGAAGTCCATCGATGATGCCTTTCACTTGACTGAGCAAGTGACGGTAGCCCGGATCACTTGACTGAGCAAGTCATGACATAGGCTCGGAAGGTGACTGCGGACGACGACCTCTCCCCCGACGACCTCGAGACCTGGTCGTCGCTGGCGACGCTGCTCGAGTGGCTGCCCGCGGCGCTGGACGCTCAGCTGCAGAGGGATGCCGCACTCACGCACTTCGAGTACGGCATCCTCTACGCCCTGTCCCGCGCCGAGGACGGACGGCTGCGGATGAGCACGCTCGCCGGGTACGCCCACAGCTCGCTCTCGCGCCTGTCCCGCGCGGCGACCCGCCTCGAATCGCGCGGATACCTCCGCCGTGAGACCGACGCCGCGGACGGCCGTTACACCCTCGCGATCCTCACGGATGCGGGGGCCGAGGCCCGTCGCGCGGCGGGCCCCGGCCACGTCGATCTGGTGAGACGGGCGGTGCTCGACCGGCTCACCGCCGCGCAGCAGAAGCACCTGCGGACGATCACCGACCGCATCCTCACCGGCCTCGGCGATGAGCCCGGGTGGAGGGCGTGACGCAGGCTCAGGCCACGGGCTGCTGCAGATCCACGATCCAGCGCGAGCCGGGACCGTCGTAGGGCGTCTGCTCGTAGATCTCGCGTGCCGGGCCGTCGAACCGCAACCCGCGGCGCTCGATCTCGGCGACGAGCGCCTGCCACGCGGCCTGGATGCCGCTGAGGTCGGCCGCGTCGAAGCGGGTGGAGACGGCACGCGGATGCCGCGGCACCACCGCGCGCTCGAGTCCATCGGGCACGGGCGCATCGCCGATCTGCTCCGCCGCCGCAGCGATCATGCCGTCGTCGACCGTGGTGTAGACGGCGACGCCGGGGCCGACGCGGGTGGCACCGGCGGCCTCGATCAGCGCGCCGACTTGCTGGAACATTTCGCTGATCTCGCCTTCGATCTGGGACATCTCGTCGACCTTCGCCGACAGCTGAACGATCGTCAGCTCGGGCAGCGCAGTCTCGGTGTACTCGGACATGGGATTCTCCTTCTCGATCGATCGGAGCCTCGTCTCGACCTCGTGCAGGCGCTGCCGGTCCGCGTCGATCTGGGCCGCGAGCTCGACCCGCCGCTCGCGCAGGAGCACGGCGACCTCGCTCGACGACATCCCGTCGTCGAGCATGACGCCGACCTGCTCCAGCGTGAAGCCGAGGTCCTTCAGCGCGACCAGTCGATTGGCGCGGTCCAACTGCGACGCGGCGTAGGAGCGGTATCCCGAGAAGGGATCGACCCGCTGCGGGCGCAGCAGACCGAGCTGGTCGTAGTGACGCAGCATCCGCACCGAGACGCCGGCGAGGCGGGCGAACTCTCCGATACTCAACATGGTGATCCCAGGCCACAGTCTGACACCGTGTGAGGGTCAAGCCCCGCCGGGTTCAGCCTCGTGGGCCGCGTTAGTCGTGCGCCTGTGAAGACCACGCATAGAGGCTGCCCCGAAAATGATCGTTTTCGGCCTCATCGCGGACAAGACGCCGAGACGTCGACCGGAAACGTGGTGCGCAACCTGGCCGCCCACTCACCCGAACGATCTGCATTGCCGTGTTTCGCGCGATGACGCGCTCATCACTCTGAGGCACGCGTCTGGGTGAGCATGAGCGCACGCGTCATGGAGGCGCTTCACAATCGGGGGGTACGAGGATGTCGAAAAGCACACGTGGAACACCACGTCAGCTGATCAAGGCGCTGGTCGGGGGCGCGGTGGCGGTGGGACTGCTGGTTCCGGGGGCCGCTGTACATGCAGCGTGGAGTCAGGTGTACTCCAACAGCAGCGCGAAACAGGAGACCTGGTACTGACCGACCCTTGCCGGATCAATAACCCCGCTCGAACCGCCCGCAGTACCGGCAAATGGCGTTTCGTGATCGACCCCACCGACCCGGGCACGATCAAGCTCGACATTTCCCGAAATGGCACCGGCACGGGCCCGATGCGCACCGCCGACACGTCGTCGGATGACCTGCGCGTGCTCGACACGCTCCCGACGAGCCGGGATACGCGACTTGCTGGTGAAGCTGACGGGCTGAGCGAGACGGTCGACCCGGATTCACTGCGGGTCCTGGGGAAGGTCGGGTCGGCGACTTACGCGGCTGGATCATCTCTTGACGGAGGTGTTGCGCTCGTCGCCGTCCTCCCGGGTGGGGTTTCGGCGGTTGCGGTCGCAACTCCGGAGCAATTCGCCGCTCAGGGGCTCGGCATCAGCGTCAGCACCCCGGCGGTCGACGCCGCACGCGTCTATCTCATCCCGGACTTCGCGGCGGCAGGTGATCGCGGCAGCGTCGAGAAGGTCGGCACGAACCTTGTCGTGGAAGCCCCGAAGGAGCAGAGCCGACGGGCTGCGGAAACTTGCATCAGCCTGGGAGACGAGTTCGCGTTGCTCCGGGTACCGGACGCTGGACTCGAATGACTCGTTCAGTGAGAGGTCATCGCCGGGGCTCCCCCTGGCGGTGGCCTCTCGGTCTGGGACTCCTGCTGATCGCGCTGACGGGGTGCACTGCCTCGGACCTGGCGAGCAGCCCTCCCCATACCCCCGTCGCCTCACCAGCAGCCGTCGCCGCCAACGAACTGTTCTCCGTTCTGGACTCGCCGCAAGAGCCGATGGATACGTACGTCCCCAGTGCGGCCCCCTTCGCTGTTCGCTTAGACGCAAGCTCCGCGCTATGGCTTTTCGACCACGGTGAGACACGTGGATGGATTGTTGCCGGGGAGAAGGGCACCAGTGATGAGCGGCTCATCTGTCTCGCCTTGCAAAGGCTCGACTCTCCCGGGGTCGGCTTCGTTGCCTGCACTGAGCCGGCCCAGATCGTCGACCAGGGCTACTTGTGGTCAGGAACGAAGTTAGGGGAGGGCGCGGAGAACTTGTCGTTGTACCTCGTCGCAGATGGAGATGAGTTCGCCGGGGGCGGTCAATCCCTGTCAGACAGAGCCCAAGTCTTTATCGCTCCATGGCCCTAAGCGGCGCCGGCGAACCCTGAGGTGCGGCGGTGGCTTTTCACCGAAAACGATCGGCGGGCGTTTTCGGTGGCCTGGTGGGCGGGCTGAGGAGGGCTACTCTCGCAAGTCCGCTGGGGCGTACTTGTCTCCCGTGACGTCGTTGACGATCGTGTCGCCCTGGACGAGGAAGACAGCGAATCCTGCGGGGCCGATGGTGTAGGTTCCGTCCTCATTTTGACCGAGGGCGAGGACGTATGTTGAACCGGGTCAGGCTCCCCCGCCGAAGACGATCGATTACGGTCCGCCGCTCGAAGCAGCAGTGGGCGAGATATCTCGGCGTCTTAGGCTGTTTGGATGGACGCGGACTGGATTGAGCATCGACGTTCCGATGATGGCGAGCTGTTGGGGTGGATGAAGCCGGCCGGTGAGGATTTCGTCGCCATCGATCTGCTTGGTCGCAGCCGCACTGAGGCCGTGGACTGGTTGACCGCGGAGGAGACGCTTGACACGTTGGGGCTCACGTATCTCGCGGACCCCTATGAGCTCCGTCTGGACGATGGATCCTGGCTGAAGGTGCGTGTCGCCGAAGTCTCGCCCGGCGGCATCCGCCCGCAGAAGGACGACTGGGGAAACACCTCTGCAACCGAGCTGTACTACTCGACGCAGTTTCCCGTCGACCACGGCATCCTCCGACCGATCGCTTAGCGCGTCCACTAGTAGGCAGCGCTCAGCACGTGCGGGGCCTTGAACACCCCTGCCGAAAACGATCGTTTCTAGCGCAGGGGCGGTTCTCATCGGAGCACTGGCCAGAGGCGCCGACCTCGCGAAGGCCTCTTCGTCGGAATGCCCATCATCGCGACGCTGTGTGTGGGCGCCGCCATTTCCGGCTCTCTTCGCACGGTGACGCAGGAAAGACTCCGGGCCAGCCGCAGACAGCGCACCTGACGCCCTGATCTAACGCAGTTCAACGATCGTTCTCCAGCACAAGACAGAACTGCTTGCGGCACATACCCTAGGGGGGTACGGTATAAACGTGAACGGTTATGAGGGTAACAAGGACGACCTGCAGAAGCGTCTGCGTCGGATTGAGGGCCAGGTGCGCGGGATCGCGCGCATGGTCGATGAAGACAAATACTGCATTGACATCCTCACGCAGGTGTCTGCTGCGACGAAGGCCTTGGAAACGGTCGCTTTGTCCCTGCTGGGAGACCACCTGAGTCATTGCGTCGCGGAAGCGAGCGCCGAAGGAGGCCAGGTGGCTGCAGAGAAGATCCGTGAGGCCAACGACGCCATTGCCCGTCTCGTCCGTTCTTGATCACACCTAATCCATTTGGAGGAGCACATCATGACTGACCGCATCGACCTCGGTCTGAAAGACACCAACGCCGGCTGCGCCTGCTGCGCCACATCGGCAACGACAGACGCTCCCGCATCGACCTCCGCCGCCGTCACGAACGACGTCCTGGTCGACGGGATGACGTGCTCGCATTGCGTGTTGAGCGTCACCGAGGAGCTGACCGCCCTCGACGGTGTGGAGAACGTCACGGTCGACCTGAATGCCGGCGGTACGTCGCGCGTCACCATTCACAGCGCCGGGCCGATCGACTCTGACGCAGTGAAGGCCGCGGTCGAGGAGGCTGGCTACACCCTGGCAGGTAGCCCCGCATGAGCACTGTCGACGTCGAGCTCGATATCTCCGGGATGACGTGCGCGTCGTGCGCCACCCGGATCGAACGCAAGCTGAACAAGCTTCCCGGTGTGGAAGCGACGGTGAACTACGCCACCGAAAAAGCACGTGTTCGCGGGCACGACGTCGACCCCGCCACCCTCATCGCCACGGTCGAATCCGCCGGTTACCAGGCAGCCCTACCCGCACCGCCGGCAAGCGATGACCACGCCGAGGAAGCGCGCAGCTCGGAGGCTGACGAGGTAGGGGCGCTGCGGCGCCGGCTGCTGATCAGCACTTCACTGTCGTTGCCGGTCGCGGTGCTGTCGATGGTCCCGGCGTTGCAGTTCGAGTACTGGCAGTGGCTGGCGCTCACCCTCACCGCCCCGGTCGCGGTATGGGGGGCGTGGCCCTTTCACCGGGCCGCGGCGGTCAACGCCCGTCACGGCGCGGCGACCATGGACACCCTCATTAGCGTCGGCGTGATCGCCGCGTTCGGATGGTCCCTCTACGCACTGTTCTTCGGCGGGGCAGGCATGCCCGGGATGACGATGACCTTCACCCTCATCGGCACCCCGCAGGCCGGCGGCCACGAGATCTACCTGGAAGTCGCGGCGCTGGTCACCGTCTTCATCCTCGCCGGCCGGTACGCCGAAGCACGCGCGAAGAAGTCATCGTCGGAGGCGCTGCGGGCACTGCTGGAGATGGGCGCGAAGCACGCCACACAGCTCGTCGACGGTGCCGAACGGACGGTGCCGGTCGCGCAGCTTGCGGTAGGAGACACCGTGCTTGTCCGACCGGGGGAGAAGGTTCCCTCGGACGGGCTGGTGATCGATGGTTCCTCCGCGATTGACGCGAGCATGCTCACCGGAGAATCGGTGCCCGTCGAAGTGGCCGCCGGTTCCCGTGTGGTCGGCGCGACGGTGAACGTCGGCGGTCGCCTCATCGTCGAAATCACCCGGGTCGGCGCGGACACAGAGCTTGCCCGGATGCGCCGGCTGATGGAGGAAGCCCAGACCGGCAAGGCCAAGGTGCAGCGCATCGCGGACCGCGTGTCTGCCGTCTTCGTCCCCATCGTCATCGGACTGGCCGTGGCCGCGTTCCTCGGCTGGACAATCGCCGGAGCCTCGCTCGAGCTGGCGTTCACCGCGGCGGTCGCCACCCTGATCATCGCGTGCCCCTGTGCGCTCGGGCTCGCCACCCCCACCGCGTTGCTGGTCGGAACCGGCCGCGGCTCCCAGCTGGGCATTCTGATTCGTGGACCGCAAGTGCTGGAGCAGACCCGCACCGTCGACACCATCGTGCTCGACAAGACCGGCACAGTCACCACCGGTCAGATGACCGTCACCGACATCCGCCCCGTCGCCGGTGTCACCCGGGACGAGCTGTTGCGCGTTGCCGCCGCGGTCGAGGCAGGATCTGAGCACCCGGTCGCCCGTGCCGTCACCGCTGCCGCCCCCACGGGCGCCTACGCAGACAGCTTCGCGTCGCACGCCGGGTTCGGCGTCCAGGGGCTCGTGGACGGATCCGCCGTCGTTGCGGGCCGGGCGTCCTGGCTGGCGGAGCAGTGGGGCATCCACCCGCCGGCCGAAGCCGCCGCCGAGCTGGGGGCTCTCGCCCGAACCGGTACCGCGATCGCGGTCGGTCGCGACGGGCAATACCTCGGCGCGATTGGGGTGGCCGATACTGTGAAGCCAACCAGCGCCGCCGCGATCGCCCGCTTCCAGGCGCTCGGGTTGCGCCCGGTGCTGCTCACCGGCGACAACACCACCACCGCCGCACGGATCGCCGCGGAGGTTGGCATCCCCGACGTGCACGCCGAGGTCACGCCCGCCGGAAAGCTCGATGTGATCCGCCAACTCCAGGCCGACGGGCATGTGGTCGCGATGGTCGGTGACGGCGTCAACGACGCCGCCGCCCTCGCCGCCGCCGACCTCGGCCTGGCCATGGGCGGAGGCACGGACGCGGCGATCGCCGCCAGCGACATCACCGTCGTCTCCGGCGACCTCACCGTCGTCGCCGACGCGATCCGCCTCTCCCGCCGCACCCTCGGCACCATCAAGGGGAACCTGTTCTGGGCGTTCGCGTATAACGTCGCCGCTATCCCGATCGCGATGGCCGGCCTGCTCAATCCTCTCGTCGCCGCAGCGGCGATGGCGTTGTCGTCGGTATTCGTCGTGACCAACAGCCTCCGGCTGCGCCGGTTCCGACCCGACCCGGCATCCGCCCCCACGAGCCCCGTTCCCGTGCCCCAACCGGCCTGACCCGTACCGCCGCACCGGCGCACCCAGCGAAGGAGGCTCCAATGAGCCAGCACGACCACCACAACCACTCCGACCACCAAGCCCACCGCGCCCCAGCGGCCACCGCCCAACACGATCACGCGGCAATGGGCCACCCGCACAGCGAAGACGACCGGGCACCCGCCGCGGGACACTCCGGGCACGGTCACGCCGACCATGGCGGACATGCCGGCCACGGGGACCATGTGGCGAGTTTCCGTCGACTGTTCTGGATCATGCTGGTCTTGGCGGTTCCGGTTGTCGGGTTCTCGATGATGTTCGCGATGCTCATCGGGTACGAGCTTCCTGATGCGGCATGGGTGGGCTGGGTCTCTCCGGTGCTGGGCACGGTCATGTACGTGTGGGGTGGCACCCCGTTCCTGACCGGCGCGGTCAGTGAGCTGCGGGCACGCAAGCCTGGGATGATGCTGCTGATCGCCCTCGCGATCACGGTCGCGTTCCTCGCTTCCTGGGGTGCGAGCCTCGGGGTCCTCGATCACGAGCTCGATTTTTGGTGGGAGCTCGCGCTGCTGATCGTGATCATGCTGCTCGGGCATTGGATCGAAATGCGTTCGCTCGCGCAGACGACGTCCGCTCTGGACTCCCTTGCCGCGCTCCTGCCCGATGAATCGGAGAAGGTCGACGGGGACAACACCGTGACCGTCGCGCCGGCGGACCTGCGAGTCGGGGATGTTGTGGTCGTCCGCCCCGGTGGGCGGGTTCCCGCAGACGGGCGGATCGTTCAGGGCTCAGCGAGCATGGACGAGTCGATGATTACCGGCGAATCTCGTCCCGTCCGCCGCAGCGACGGCGACACGGTCGTTGCCGGGACCGTCGCGACCGACTCCGGCGTGCGAGTAGAGATCACTGCAGTGGGGGAGGACACTGCTCTCGCCGGGATCCAGAAGCTGGTCACCGATGCGCAGAACTCCTCATCTCGCGCCCAGCGGATCGCGGACCGTGCGGCCGCGTGGTTGTTCTGGTTCGCCCTCGGCGCCGGTGTGATCACCGCGATCGTGTGGACTCTGGTCGGGTTGCCCGACGATGCGGTGATCCGCACCATCACTGTGCTGGTGATCGCGTGCCCGCACGCGCTGGGTCTGGCGATTCCCCTCGTGGTGTCTATCGCGACCGAGCGGGCCGCCCGCGGCGGTGTGCTCATCAAGGACCGACTCGCGCTGGAAAGCATGCGCACCGTGGACACGGTCCTGTTCGACAAGACCGGCACCCTCACTAAGGGCACCCCGGCTGTTACTGCGATCGAGCCCGCAGGTGACATCACCCCGGACGAGCTGCTCACTCTCGCCGCAGCGGCAGAGTCCGACTCCGAGCACCCGTTGGCCCGCGCGATTGTGAACGCCGCGAAAGAGAAGCAGCTGCGCCTACCTGCCGCGACCGACTTCACGTCGTCGCCCGCAGTGGGGGTGCGTGCGCAGGTGGGGGGACGGGCCGTGCAGGTCGGTGGACCGTACCTGCTGGAACAAGCAGGCGGCTCAGAGCTGCCGGCCGCGGATGAGTGGCGCAAGGAAGGTGCCATCATCCTCCACGTCCTCATCGACGGGCAGGTCGCTGGTGCACTACGCCTGGCCGACGAGGTCCGGTCCGAGTCGCGAGCGGCAGTGGCTGCCCTCCACGACCGGGACGTGCAGGTGGTCATGATCACCGGGGACGCCGACGCCGTCGCTGCGTCCGTCGCAGCGGAACTCGGCATCGACCGGTACTTCGCCGGGGTGCGCCCCGAGGATAAGGCCTCGAAGGTGAAGGCGCTGCAGGACGAAGGTCGGAAGGTCGCGATGGTCGGTGACGGCGTCAACGACGCTCCCGCCCTTGCTCAGGCCGACGTGGGTATCGCGATCGGCGCGGGCACCGATGTCGCGATCGCCTCTGCCGGGGTGATCCTCGCTAGCGACGACCCTCGGTCGGTGCTGTGGGTGATTGAGCTGTCACGAGCGAGCTACCGGAAGATGAAGCAGAACTTGTGGTGGGCGGCGGGATACAACCTGCTGTCCGTGCCGCTTGCCGCGGGCATCCTCGCGCCGATCGGGTTCGTGCTGCCGATGTCGATCGGGGCGATCCTGATGTCTCTGTCGACGATCGTTGTCGCGCTGAACGCGCAGCTTCTACGCCGACTGGACCTCACCCCCGACACGGTCAGCCGCCTGTAGCAGCCGCCAGTAAAGAGGCGGACTACGTTGGACGGTAGGGAAGGAAGGAGGGGAGCATGTCGCTAATCACGCTCGCGGATGCCATGGGACGCACGCGCACGCTCACCCGCACCTTCCTCGTGATGATCGCGATCACTGCGGGGATCGTCGCGGGGCTGCTTGCGATGCACTCCCTGAACAGCCACGCCACCAGCACCGGTCACCTCGACACCGTTACGACTGCCCCTGCCGCCTCGCACCACGCTCAGGACGCCGCTCCGGTCGGGGAACCGGCGGCGGGGGAGTGCGATGACTGTGCCGGTGGGCACGACACCATGATGTGGTTGGCGTGCGTGCTCGGCCTGCTCGTGACCGTGCTGATCCTCGCCCGCATCACCGGAAATTGGCGGACCACCGACCCCGATCGCGGATCCCTGACCGTCTCGTTGTGGCCGGGTTGCCTCGCACCGGTGCCTCCACCCTCATTGATCGTTCTCTGCATCAGTCGCACCTGAGGATGCCGCTGCCTGCCCCCGCGCAGGCACGGCTCACCCTGCCCGCCGGGCGGGAACCTCGTTGACGACTTTTGGAGAACCTCATGAAGATCCGTACTGCGGCGACTGCCGCGCTCGCCCTGACCACCGCCCTTATCCTCGCCGGGTGCTCCGACACCGGGAACGCCGGGGGTGGCATGTCTGGGATGGACCACGGCGGCTCCAGCAGCAGCGCCGCCCCCTCCGCTGACGCGTCTGCGAACGCGAACGACGCGGACATCATGTTCGCGACGATGATGATCGCGCACCACCAGCAGGCCATCGAGATGTCCGACGTGTTGCTGAGCAAGGACGACATCGACCCACGGGTTGTTGACCTCGCCGATGGCATCAAAGCCGCCCAGCAGCCCGAAATCGACACGCTCAACGGCTGGCTGCAGGAGTGGGGCGCCGACACCTCCGGCACGGACATGGATGGCATGGATCACGGCGGAGGGATGATGAGCGAAGAGGACATGCAAGCCCTCGACGCGGCGACCGGCACCGAGGCGGCCAAGCTGTTCCTGGAGCAGATGATCGAGCACCACAACGGTGCAATCGAGATGGCTCAGGAAGAAGTCAGCAACGGGCAGAACCCGAACGCGACCGCCCTCGCGCAGAAGATCGTCGACGACCAGACCGCCGAGATCGCTGCGATGGAGGACATCCTCGCCAGCCTGTGACCGGCAGGAGTGGGACGGCGCCCGCGCCGTCCCACTCCTCGATTCCCGCTTCGCAAGGTCAACACCATGACACACCTCCCTCTTCACTCCGCCCTGCCCTCATCCCGCACGCTCACCCGTTGCCGTTCCCTCGCCGCCGTCACCGCGATTGCGGTCGGAGCTCTCACCCTCGCCGGATGCGCCTCACCCGAACCGGAAGTGACATCACCAGAGCCTGTAGCCACCACCCACGTGCACAGCATCGTGCCTGCCCCGGACGGAAACGGGTTCCTCATCGGCACCCACGAAGGCATCTACACCGCCACCGAGGACGGCCAGCTCGGTGACCCGGTCGCCGGCCCCGTGTTCGATGCGATGGGTCTGACCTCGATCGACGGCACCCTGATCGCCTCCGGTCACCCCGGGCCCGACACTCCTCCCGAACTCGGCGCCCCGCACCTGGGCATCATCCGCAGCACCGACACCGCGCAGTCCTGGCAACCCGTCGCCTACACCGGCGAGAAGGACTTCCACGTCCTCGCCGCCGGCCCTAGCGGCACCCTGTACGGCATCACGACCGACAACCCCG
Organism: Microbacterium oleivorans; assembly: GCF_001644225.1. GTDB lineage: Bacteria > Actinomycetota > Actinomycetes > Actinomycetales > Microbacteriaceae > Microbacterium > Microbacterium gawkjiense. The sequence continues at coordinate 226,307 of NZ_LSTV01000004.1, forward strand.
ACATCCTCACCAGCACCGACCAGGGCCAGACATGGGCACCCACCGGCAGCGCCCTGCCGGCGTTCAACCTGACCGTCGACGCAGATGAACGCCTCATTGCATCCACTCCCGACGGACTACAGGTGAGCCTCGACGGCGGGGGCCGCTTCGTCCCGTGGGACGGTGCCCCACTCATCGCACTTCTCAACACGTCCCCCGACCGGCAACGCATTGTCGGGATTGGCAGCGGCAACACCCTCTGGGTCGCGCAGGCAGGATCACAGGCGTGGGAGCAAGTGGGCGTTGCCCCAGCCACCCCGCAGGCCGTTGCGATTACCGACACTGGCGACATCCTTATCGCCGGGGAATCGGGGCTCACCGCGCTACCCGTTTCCAAGCAGTTGACTTCACCGAACTGACCGACCATGACGGACATCCAGAGCGTCACTGACGACGTCCCATGCGGTTGCGGCCCCACTGCGGAAGAGGCCCGCACGCTACGTGGGGGAATCACTCGGAGGCGCGCGCTCAGCGCCGGCGCGATCGGGGTCTTCCTCGCCGCGACCGGAGCCAGCCTCGCTCCGTCAGCATTCGCCGCGGAATACCCCACCTGGGATGACGTCGAAAAGGCTCGGAACAACGAGGCCGCGAAGGGCGCCGGAGTCACCCGAATTCAAGGGCTGATCCGATCACTTGAGCAGGACCTGGACACGAAGCAAGCCGAAGCCGACCGGCTCGGCCAAGAACATGTCCTCGCTCTGGAGGCCTACGAGGACGCCGTCGCGCGCGCCGAGTCCCTCCAGCAACAGGCCGACGCCGAGTCGGCCCGGGCCGACGCTGCCGCGGCCAAGCTTGGTGCCCTCGCGGCTGAGCAATACCGCTCAGGGAACACCGATCCGACCCTGGACCTGTTCTCTTCCGGCTCCGCCGGTTCCGCAGAGGATCTGCTGTCCCGGTTGGGGACGATGGACCGTCTCGTCGACGCGAACCGGAAGGTCTACGCCGACGCTGCTGGCGCCCGCGACAGCGCACGCCACCTCAGCGATCAAGCTCAGGTAGCTCGCGACGAACGTAACCGCCGGGAGGCGGAAGCCGAACAAAAGATGCAGACGGCGCAAGCAGCGGCGCAGGCAGCCCTGGCCGCGCTAGCTAGTCAGAACGGGTACCGTGACGTGCTCGACGCTCAACTCGCAGCCCTTCAGACACAACATCCCGCACGATCAGCCAGTACCAGGCCGGTGTGGAAGTTCGACGCAGGGAGCGCGAGGCGCGCATCCGCCGTGCGCGGGAAGCAGCGGCTGCCCGCGCTCGCGAAGAAGAACGACGCCGCCGCGAGGAAGAACGGCGCCGACAAGCCCCAAACAACGTCGGAACCGGAGGCGAAAGCTCCAGTAGCGGGGGCGGCGGGGGGAAGGTCCAGTCCTCCGGGTGGGTTCGACCGGCGCACGGATGGATCAGCTCGTGGTTCGGAACCCGCGGCAGCATCTGCCGTAACGGCTACTGCACCCGCGCCGGCCATCGGGGGATTGACTTCGCGAGCAGCTGCGGATCCCCGATCTACGCCGCGTACCCCGGCACCGTCATCTTTGCTGGGCACAGCGGCGCATGGGGCAACTACATCAAGATCCAGCACGCAGACGGCACGGTCACTGGGTACGCGCACATCATCAACGGTGGCTACAACGTCAACTACGGGCAACGAGTGCGCGCCGGTCAAGTTATTGCGTACATCGGCAGCACCGGCGCCTCCAGCGGCTGCCACCTCCACTTCGAGGTGTACATCGGCGGCGTCCGGGTTGACCCTGCCCCCTTCCTCCGAGCACGAGGGGTCGCAGTTTGAACCACCCCACCCCCGGACCGCCCGCGGGCACAACTGTTCGCCGCTCGGAGGCAGCACCTGGCGAAGAGCGAACATCTGCCCTGGAGCATGCGTTGCAACTGCGTGCATTCGATGGCCGGATGACCGTTACGCAGAGGGCAGCCCACATTGCCGTGTACCTGGAGCTGGCGCGAGAGCTTGATACACGCGACGCCCAGTCCGAGGGTGTATCGCCTGACCTGTGCGCGTGGGACGCTACGGTCATTCAGGCCGCCGACGCCTGCCGGGAAGTTGCGGTGATGCTCGGCCAGGCCACCGTCGAGCTGGCCGCGGTACGGAATACGGTGCGGCGGTGCCTTTCCGCGATCTCGTCGTGTGGCGACATCTGCGGACCACACAAGGAGGCCACTGCTTCCTGCGCACGGCGAGTGGACATCGCCAGACGAGGGGCGAAGGCTTGCGCGGACCTCATTTCATCCATCTGAGCAGCCTTCCGCTGCGGTCGCACCGGTAACGATCGTTTCCGGGCGAGCCGAGGCTGCGTCAACCGGCCGCCGTGAACGTTGGCCGTATTGAACCTGGTTTACGGCCGCCATTCATCGACAGACCTCAACCCCCTACGTCGACCCTCGACCCCGCTCTAGGGTGACCGCATGTCGGGGAAGGCCCCCGAAGAAAGGAAAGCAGCCATGACTGTTGCAGATCAGATGCTCGCCACCCACCCGAAAGTCGGTTTCGCCGCAACCCAGGACGCCCTTCTGCGCTGTATCGAGGCATGCGCCGAATGCGCCCAGGCATGTACCGCCTGCGCGGACGCATGCCTCGGAGAAGACATGGTCGCGGAGCTCGTTACATGCATCCGGAAGAACTCGGACTGCGCAGACATCTGCGCCGCCACAGGTGCAGTGCTCTCCCGTCAAACCGCACCGGATGTTGCAACGGTTCGCGCCCTGCTCGAAGCCTGCCGCACCGCCTGCGCGTCCTGTGCCGCCGAGTGTGAACAGCACGCAGACATGCATGAGCACTGCCGCGTGTGCGCCGAATCCTGCCGCCGCTGCGAGGAGGCATGCACCGACCTTCTCGCCGCTCTCTAAAGCGGACCAGGTTCGCAGTCCTCCTGCGAGCACTACCCGCCATTGGCGGTCGCTGACGGGACGGTCGATGCCGCAATCGCCCGCCCAGCCACCGTCGCCGCACCCCCTCCCATCCGAACAGGAGACGTCATGACCGCGAACGACCACCCCGATCCCAAGCAGAACGACCAAAGCGCAGAGACCGACGATCACAGCCAGCAGGGTCATTCCAAGCCCTGGAAAATGTATCTCCGATTCGGGGCGATGATCCTCACCGGGATGGTTGTCATGTACTGGGTGATGTTCGTCGGCTCCTGGGAGTGGAGCCACATCCGCTTCAGCGAAAGCCGCGTCTTCATGGCCCTGACCATGGGCGGTGCGATGGGGTTGGTGATGCTGGCGTGGATGCTCAACATGTACAAGAGCGTCAAAGCGAACATCGCCGTCGCCACAGTTAGCGTCCTGCTGCTCGCCGGCGGAGTCGCGCTTGACCGCAGTCAGATCACCGTGGACGACACCGCCTGGATGAACGCGATGATCCCCCACCACTCCCTCGCCATCACCCGCTCCGAACGTGCACAGATCCAGGACGTTCGCGTCTGCGAACTCGCCGCCGAAATCAGCGCGGCACAGCGCAACGAAATCCTCGAGATGAACTGGCTCATCGACGACATTTCGAGTAATGGAATCGCTGAAACCCCAGAAGAGGCGCAGGCCCGTCCCGCCCCGACGTTCGATGAGACAGCCCTGCGAGGATGCCCCAACGAGTAGCTGCTCTCAATCTGCCCTTGTCGGAGTGTGATGACGCTGGAAGCGAGCCTCACCACGTGGTGTCAAAAACGATCGTTTCCGGCCGCATCGAGACGAAGTCATCAAAGGCCCCACCGGAAACGTTGATCAAAACCTGGTTTCGGCCGACCTTTTCGGCGTGATTCACCGAACTCCGGGGCATCCATCAAGTCGGGCGCGCGCGGTCGTACGGCTGATTACGTTGCGCCCGCGTCCAGCGTCGCCAGTTCGTCTTGGATGCGTTTGCGCTCTGCGGGCGTAAAGCGCCGCACCGGCATCGACAAGATTGCATCGGCTGCAACCGCCGAGATCTCGAAAGCACGCTCGATCGCGCGTCGAACGTCATCCGCGTCACCCGACGCATTCGCGCAGACTGCTAGGAGCTCTTCTGGTCGATCCATCACGGCGATGTACGCAAGCAGGATGTCGCGGCGAGCACGATCCGTTTCTCGATCGTCCATCATGTCGGAAGGGTATCCAGTGGCGACGTCACCCTGCCAGCGCCCTTCTGCGAGCCGTGGTGTTGACTCACCCCAGCCCGCCGAAAATGATCGTTTTTGGCTGAGTGGTCCCGAACGCGCAAGAACGCCCGCCGAAAAGGTGGGTCAGAAACTGATTTCGGCGGGCGTTTTCGGTTGGGTCAGTGGCTGCTTCCGAGGTTGCTGGTGAGGTGGCCGTGGAAGGCGGTGGCGGTGTGGTTCAGGTGCACCCGTCACCAACTTCGTCGATGTTCGTGTTTGCCTGGACCCGCCAAGACGTCGTCTTGCCGCCCGAGTTTGGGTAGGTCCAGAAGTGGAAGTTTCCATCAGCAGTGTGGACGAGCCGGCTTCCGTTGTAGTACTTGAGGGTTCCGCGGAAAGCCAAGGTTGTCCTTACATATAGTTCCGTGCCAGCAGGGCAGAAAAGTAAACCTGACGCACTAGTCACAGCGGCTGGCGTGACAGGAGCTGCGGCAACGGGGGACGCATGCGCAACGCCTCCGACTAGCAACGAGATAGTAGCCAAGACCGCCGCAGTGCTCGATCGCTTTCGATCTGTCATATTTGCTTACTAGGTGTCGTGTTGTGAGATCTGATCCTGCGGGCAGTTTCGTCAGGCCAGGGCTGCTTTCAGTTCTTCGAGCTCGTCCTCAATCCGCTCTCGCTCGCGGGGGGTGAAACGTCGGATCTGCATTGATAGAACTGCGTTCGCGGCAAGTGCGGGGAGATTGAATGCTTTCTCCACGGCACGCCGGACTTCGTTCGCGTCACCCGATGCAGTCGCGCAAGCCGCCAAGAGCTTCTCTGGCTGATCCATAACGGCGATGTACGCCCGCAAGATGTTGCGGCGAGCGAGCGCGTGTTCCCGGTCGCCTGTCATGCCGCGAGCGTATCGAGAGCAAACAGCGGTGGCTAGTGGGGTCACCGCGGCGGACCTGCCATCTGCCCAGCATCCGCCGAAAAACGATCGTTGTCGGCGGGGTGCGCGCGAGTGAACGAACGGGCTCCCGGAAAGGTAAGCCGGAACAGGGTTTCGGTGGACCTTCTGGCGGGCCGTGCGCGGGATTCTGCGGACAGGTCGAGTGGTGGAAGCTGTTTCTGTGCGGCTCGGTATGAGATAGGAAGGATCATGCCGATTCAGCCAGCCCAGCGCGACATCGGGCTCGATAGGACGTTTCGATGCACTGGTGGCTGACCAAACTGCTCGAAGTCTCGATGCGCTTTATCTGGCCAATCGCGGGGATTCTCGCTGGGTGCGCGCTGATCTGGATGACGATCGTTTTTGCTAGCAGGGACGGGGATCTCTGGGTCCTTTTGATACCGGCGCTCACCGTCCTTCTGGTCTCGACGTTCGCGCTCATATGGAGCAACACCGCGCGCGCCAGGAAGCAGTGGCAGCAGTACGAGATGCTTGACGACCCCGACAGCTAGCTTGGGACGCGCGCCCTCTGGTCAAGGGCACCCAGTTCGCGACACTCTCAACGACAGAGCGATCGTCTGGTCCGCAGGTAGCGGGGTTATTTGACTTGGCATCTGCGGTGCGGCTCGCCGCCGAAAACGATCGTTTGCGGCTCGCAGGGCGTGGAGCGGCCAGATGGGGTGCCAGAAAGGTAAGCCGGAACCGAGTTTTGGCAGACGTTTCTGGCGGGCCATGTAGATGAGAGGTCGGAACAGCCGAAAGTCACCATCCGACCGGTGCGTCGCCTTCGAGAGCATCGGCGGGTGAGGTCAGCGACGAGATTGCTTTCGCTTCTTGTAGAACGCTATTCCGATGATCGCCAGCCCCATCGGGATACCGAGAAGGGCCCAGGAGGAGAGCCTGCCGGTGTCGACTCCTGCGGAAAGCAACAGCATCGCCGCTACGGAAACCGCGATGAAGATCAGGCCGAGCGCCGGGTAGCTCTTCCAGGAAGACGTGTCAGATGCCACGTTTTGCCATCCAGCGCGCGACGATCGCGGCGACCACGCCGAGGATCACGAACCCGACACCCAAGACCACGAACGTCGTTCCGTCGTTCTCGGGGGCTACTAACCCCTTGATGGCCATGCCGACGCCGACGACCACGCAGACCCACGGCATCACCAGACGAAGCGGGCCGTACTTCCACCGATACCGGCGAGGCGATGAATCGCCATCGTTGTGCGTCATGCCTGCATCCTCGCGCCCTGCTCGCACGCACCGCTAGGGCGAGACAACACACCTCTTCATCCGATAGTCAGTCGCTAGCCGAAAACGATCGTTTTCGGCAAGGACAGTAGCGGAAAGAGGCCAGGGTGGGCGGACCTCTCGGAAGTCGCTGGACGTCATCTCGAGAAGTCTGCGGCCGACATATTCGCGGGTCGTCCGCCGGAGGGCTGTCGTTGTCTAGAGTTCACGAGTGAGCGATGACATCGAAGAGACGCAGTGGACGGCGGCTTCGCGCCAGGCATACATTGCGCGGGGTGACGAGTTGCTCGAAGCCTTGCGAGAGCACATCGCCGTCACCGCGGCCCGCTTGGGCAGTCAGGGTGAGTTTGAACAGTACTTTCCCTCAGCGTCGCGCCTTCGTGCGGCTGCTGTCGCCCTCGACGGGGCCGAGTTCGACTGGTGTGGATCGTTTCCACTACGCCTCAACGCGGATGACGATGACGATGACGATGACGATGACGATGACGATGCTGTCGGCGGTGCGACGCTGACCGTCGTCGGGCGATGGGATTACCGCGTCGTTGACGAAGCAACAGTGATCGATGCTGGTCGGGAAGCTTACAAAGGCCTCTGGGACGAAAGTGACGATGATGCATCGCGGGCTGTCTTTGACGTGTCGTCGGCTGCTCGAGAAATAGCTCATGCAGATGGGTGGGACGCGCTCACGTCCACAGCAGGGTTGCAACCTCTCGCAAGTACGCAGAATGTGATCGTCCATAACTGCGTTAACCCTTGGTATGAGAGCGACGGAGACCCCTACGCGATCGTTCGGGACTGACTACAACAGATCCGCCTTGGATTGAGCGATCGCCGAGAGGGCGTGCGGACTGTGTGGCGGCGGCGCGAGAGCGCGGAAGTCTTCACGCCACAAGAGCAGACTCGGCCTGGGTCCTCTCGAGCATTAGCCGCGCCGAAAACGTTGCCCGAAACCCGGTTATGGCTGACGATTGCGGCACGGCTCGGAGCGGCTGCCGCCAGGTTCCGCCGAAAACGATCGTTTTCGGCGGGACGGGCTCGTCATCCCGGTGCTTTTCTTTTAGTCCACGGACCTGTATGTTCTGGGCACTGGGAACCTGGGGGGGGGGGGGGNNACGGGGGGGGGGGGGGGGGGGGGGGGGGGGGGGGGGTAATCGTGTCGAAACGGCGATCGCGGATCAAACGAGCGGCTCTGGCCGCAGCTGTTGCAGGACTCTTGGTATTCGCGAGCGGCACACCGGCTGGAGCGGTGACCGTCAATGGTGAGCGAATCGATTGGCTCAAGAAGATGGCGACCGGCCAGAACATTGGCTACTGGATCGCTCCCGGCAATGAGTACACGACATCGATCCCGAACGCGGTTCAAAAGATCATGTACCCCTCGGGCATGAGCAACCCCATGGTGTTGTGGAAGACCACGGTGAACTCGAACTCCAACATGGACTTTTACCAGTACTACAGCTCAAGTTCGACCGAACCCGTTGCGAAGACAACCAGCCATCGCAAGAACGCGAGCGGCAACTACTATGCAATGCTTCCCAGCGACAAGGACACTTACAACTGGGTTTACGCCGAAGTTCGGTTGAACGACTATCACATGGACGGGCTCACGAACACGAAACGTGAAGCGGTCATCGTGCACGAGATGCTGCATGGCTACGGACTACGCGATCTGTACAACAACGCCAATCAAGCATCGATCATGTTCGGCTCAGTTTCGGGCACAGCGACACGTCTCACCTCGGATGCGAACAGCATCCTGAACGCGAAGTACTGACGAGGGTGTTGATGATGAGAAAACTCGGTCCCGCAACCCTCTTGGTCGCCACCCTCATGCTGGCCTCCTGCTCTGCCGCGCCAGAGACCGCCCCGGAACCCCCAGCACAGAGTGAGGCGCAGCCGCAGCAGCAGCTTGACACTTCGATCGTGTCCGAGCCGGACGTGGTGGTTTCCGCGATGTGGGCGTTCGACGTCACCAATATCGAGGAGATCCGCAAGCACGCCGACCTGATCGTGACGGCCGAGGTGACGAAGATCGCCGACCGCGCCTCGTTCACGGTCCCCGGCAATGGGATGCCATATACGAAGGTCGACCTCCGCATCAGCGACGTCCTCAAAGGGCCCGCAATCGAGTCGGACTTCACTGCCCTGTATCCAGGCGGCACCGTGACATTGCAGCAGGTCCTCGACGACTCTCCGAAGGAAAGCGCCGAGAAGAGCGGACTCACAGATCTCAGCACCGATGAGCTTCGTGAGCAGACACAGACGTACGCCTACGACGAGCAGACCAAACTCGTTCCCGGTTCAACATACGTCCTCGCCCTCGGTCAAAATGACGACGGAACCTACACCATCGGCCCCGCAGGATTCGCTGTCTTCCT
>NZ_LSTV01000005.1 GCF_001644225.1 Microbacterium oleivorans
GGCATCTTCGCTGTCGTTGTCGTTGTCGTTGTCGTTGTCGTTGTGCGTCGCGGCGGCTTCCCCGAACGCGACACCAGCCCCGCCTCGCGCGGCACTCCGTTCGTCGCGGGTGTCGATGATCGCCCGCGCCTGCTGCGTGAGCCGGTCGTGGATGCCCTCCGCGATCACCGTCGAGAGGGTCGCGATCACGTCGCTCATCCCGTCCCGCCCCGGCACGATCCGCACGCATCGCCCAGCAGCGGCCTCCTCGTGGCGTTCCGCGAACGAGCGGGGATGCATACGATGCGCGAGGATCTCGAGCTCGCCTCGCACCCGGTTCGGGGTGTCCCGTTCGCACCGGCTGATCGCGATCTGTTCGAACTCCGCCCACATCTCCGCGGGAAGGCTCGTCCCGGTCTCAAGGATCGCGATCGCGTGTCCACGCACGATCCGACCCTGCTCCCACGCCTCGACCGTTGCGGGGAACCCTTCGATCAACGTCCGCGCCTCACCGATCCGGCGTTGCACGGTCCGATCGGTGACGCGCATCACTCCGCCGACNNCCGCTGCGCGGTCTGCACCTCCGCCAAACGCCCCGCCGCGGCCAGCACGCGGAGCTCGTCGATCTGCGCGGCGGCAATCCGCCGAGCCACCGAGTCGACGTCCGCGACGATGCCCGCCAGAGTGGCGAGATAGTCCTCGCCACCGGGGGTTTCCGCCGCATCCGTCATACCTGCACTCTGCCACGGACCACCGACATCGATTCCTGACGGAACCACTCCCGCCAGGACGGATCCTCTCCCGGGTGGCGAGAATCCTCGCCTCCGTCGACGCCCCGTCTTCAGGCCGCCTGCGCCGGGACGCTCGACGCGACAAAGCCTGAGGGCCCTGCCCGGGAGGCAGGGCCCTCAGCATTCACGGCTGGGGCGGAACCGGCGGGGTCGGGCGCGTCGGGGCTGCCGGCTGCGTCGGGGCCGCCGGCTGCGTCTGCTGCCGGAGGGTGCGCGTGGCCTCCTCCGCCTGAGCAGCGACGGACGGTGCGCCCTTCGCGTGCTGCGCGATCTTCGGAGCCTCCTCCTCGCCCTTCGTCAGGATGGCTTCCCATCGCTGCTGCATCGGCTTGATGAGTCCGCCGCCGGCGCCGACGATGATGACGCCCGCGATGATGGCCAGGACGGCGATCAGAATGGGGGTCGTGACCGAGGTGGCCACGTCGATCTGGTTCAGCGCGGCGGTGACGCCGAGGAAGATGATGAACACGGCGGCGATGTTCGCGAGGACCTTGCCGTAGGAGAGCCCGCTCAGGGTGTTCTGAATGAGCCCCTTCACGGCGGCGGCGATGGCCGACGCGATCACGATGATGATGATCGCAACGATGATCTTCGGCAGGAAGGCGATGATGCCCTCCAGCAGGTCGCTGACGGGGTTCGGGCCGAAGACGCCGAAGGCGAACTGCAGGACGAACAGAACCAGGGCGTAGTACACGATCTTCGCGACGATGTCGGAGGCGTCGAGCTTGGATTTGGCGAGGGCCCTCTTGATACCGCCGCGCTCCACGAGACGGTCGAACCCGACCTTCTCGAGCAGCTTCTCGAGGGCCTTACTGATCAGCTTGGCGACGATGAGTCCGACGATGAGGATGAGGAGGAACAGGAGAACCTGTGGGACGAATGTCACCACGGCCGCGAGCCCGTTCTCCAGTGCGTTGCCGATGTTCATGATGTGACCTTTCACGATCGTCATCGGCATCTGCGGCTGCCGGTGACCGAGCGAGCGCCCTCAGTGCGCACACTCTCAGGGGTGTGGTGCGGCGAAGTCCGCTGCTGACGCACAAGTGTGCTGCCACGGGTCGGGCGTGCCGCAGGGATTGCCCGCGGGTTCCTCGCGGTGGTATCCGACGCGCTGCGCGTGCGACGACGCGACTCAGCAGGGTGGCGGGACAGGACGCCCGAAGCGCGGACCACGCAAGCCTGGGCATCCGCGGTGCAGCCGGGTGGATCCTCGCCCCATGAGCACCGAGAATCGCGATCGCGACGACGCGAACCCTTCCGCCCGCGGCGCCACGGCCCCGGCTGCGTCAGAGGCGTCCGGACCCGAACGCACGCTTCATCACGACGTCCTCCAGCGCGAGAAGGCGGAGTTCGGCGGCTTCAAGTTCGGGTCGGCGTTCTTCGGCTGGCTCACCGCCACGGGCACGGCCGTGCTGCTCACCGCTCTCGTCGCCGCGACCGGGACCTGGGTCGGTGCGACTACCGGCACCGCCCCCGAGGAGGCCGCCGAAACCGCCACCCAGAATGCGGGAACCGCCAGCATCCTGGGTGCTGTCCTCCTCGGCATCGTCCTGCTCGTCTCATACTTCGCGGGCGGGTACGTCGCCGGTCGGATGGCCCGCTTCAGCGGGGCGAAGCAGGGGATCGCTGTCTAGATCTGGGCCATCGCCATCGCCGTCATCGTCGCCGTCGTCACGGCCGTGGCAGGCAGCCAGTGGGACGTCCTGGGCAATCTCGACAGCTTCCCGCGGATCCCCGTCGACCCCGAGGCCGTGACCGCGACGGGCATCCTGACAGCCATCGGTGCCGCAGTGATCACGCTGATCGGCGCGATCCTCGGGGGCCTCGCCGGCATGCGTTACCACCGCAAGATCGATCGAGTCGGCCTCGGTCGCTGAGGCGATGGCGGCGGGCTGACATCGGCTCCCTCGCCGCCGCCCCTTGACGCCCGGCATCCGCTGCCCTAACGTACAACCAAATGGTTGCACAAACGGAGCTCAGCGATGATCGGATCGACCGCGTCTTCCACGCGCTCGCGACCGCGACGCGGCGCGACATCCTGCGCCGCACTCTCGAGCGCGAGCAGTCCATCTCCGCACTCGCCGCCGATTACGACATGTCGTTCGCGGCGGTCCAGAAGCACATCGCCGTGCTCGAGGCGGCCGAGCTGGTCGTCAAGCGCGCGGAGGGGCGCGAGCGACTCGTCCGCGCGGACCCCGCGATGATCGCCCGTGCCCGCGCGCTGCTCGCGCAGTACGAAGACCTCTGGCGCGCACGCATCGACCGCCTCGATGCGCTGCTGGCCGAACCCGAACCCGAGAACTGACCGACCGTCCACCGAAGGAGTGAGACATGCCCGTCACCGACGTCACCACCGACACCGAGAACCTCACGATGACGCTCATCGCCGACGTCGACGCCCCCGTCGATCGGCTGTGGCGCGCGTTCACCCAGCCGCGTCAGCTCGAGCGGTTCTGGGGCCCTCCCGGTTGGCCGGCGACCTTCACCGACTTCGACTTCACGGTCGGCGGTCACGCCCGGTACGCGATGACGAGCCCGCAGGGCGAGAAATCCCGTGGCACGTGGGAGTTCCTCGCCATCGACGAGGGCCGCAGCTTCGAGGTGCTCGACGCGTTCGCCGACGAAGACGGACAGCCGATCCCCGAGTTCCCGTCGATGCGCATGGTCTTCTCGTTCACCGAGACCGCCGGCGGTTCGCGCCTCTCGAACGTCACGTACTTCACCTCCGCCGAGGCGCTCGAACAGGTCGTCGCGATGGGTGCGGTCGAAGGTTCCCGCATGGCGATGGACCAGCTCGACACGGTGCTCCACGGCCTGCGCGAGTGGTTCCAGGGCAAGGGCACGAACGTCGAACTGCTCGACGACACCCACGTGCGCATCACGCGCCTCGTCGAGGGTCCCCGCGATCTCGTGTGGCGTGCCCACCACGATCCGGAGCTCCTGAAGAAGTGGATGCTGGGCCCCGACGGGTGGTCGATGGTCGAATGCGTCGTCGGCGACACTTACCGGTACGTGTGGGAGGAGGGCGGAAACCCCGAGAGCCGCTTCGGCTTCGAGGGCGCGACCCTCCTCGACGACGAACCCCGCCGTTCGGTCAGCACCGAGAAGATGATCGGCATGGACGGCCCGTCGACCACGAACGACCTGCAGTTCTACGAGGAGGACCGCGCGACCCTGCTGACGCTCCTCATCGAGTACCCCGACCGCGAGACGCGCGACATGATCCTCGCGACCGGCATGGCCGACGGCATGGAGACCTCTTACGCCCGCCTCGAGCGGGAGGTGCTGCAGGCGGCCTGACCGGGTGCGCAACGGCGGAGATCCTCGCCGACACGCCGCCCGGCACGCCGCCGGCGCCCGCGTGTCGCGAGGATCTCCACCGTTCGGCACGCACGCGCACGCCGACGCACGCGCACGCCGCGGCACGCGCGCGGCGGCGCGAGGTCAGGCTCAGGCGCGGGCGAGGGCGTCCTCGAGCGCGACCCACGCGAGCATCGCGCACTTCACGCGCGCCGAGAACTTCGAGACCCCCGAGAGCGCCGCCGCGTCCGCGAAGGTCTCCTCGGCGAGCGGGATCGCACCGCGTGAGCGCAGCGCCTCGCGGAAGCCGTCGATCAGCTTCACGGCATCCTCCCGCGGGAGTCCGTCGTCGCCGCCGTCCTCCTCGATCAGCGCCGCGAGCATCGAAGCGGACGCCTGCGAGATCGAGCAGCCCGACCCCTCCCACGACAGGTCGGTGATGCGCTCGCCTGCGTCGTCGACGCGGACGCGCAGCGTGATGTCGTCGCCGCACATCGGGTTGTGCTGGTGCGAGCTCGCCGTCCGCCCCTCCTCGGGCGACAGACCGCGCCCGTGCGGGTGCTTCGAGTGATCCAGGATGAGCTCCTGGTACAGCGAGTCGAGACCGTTCATGCGTCCACTCCGAAGTAGGAACGGATGCCGCTCACGGCATCCACCAGCGCATCGACGTCGTCGTCGGTGTTGTACAGCGAGGCCGACGCCCGGACGGACGCCGTCACCCCGAACCGCTTGTGCAGCGGCGCGGCGCAGTGGTGCCCGACGCGCACGGCGATCCCCTGCGCGTCGAGGTACTGACCGGCGTCGTGCGCGTGCACGCCGTCGACGGTGAAACTCCACAGCCCGACCCGCTCGGCGCCCTCGGCGTCTCCGAGCAGGCGGACGCCGGGGATGTCGACGAGCCCCTCGCGCATCCGCGCCGCGAGGCGCACCTCGTGCGCGTGCACGGCGGCCATGCCCGCATCCTCGAGGTACGACACCGCGGCGGCGAGTCCGATCGCGGGACCGATGGGCTGGGTCCCCGCCTCGAACCGCTGCGGCGGCGGCAGGTACCCCGCCTCGTCCAGCGTCACGGTCGTGATCATCGACCCGCCGGTGAGGAACGGGGGCAGCGCCTCGAGCACGTCGCTGCGGCCGTAGAGACCGCCGACGCCGTAGGGGCCGAGCATCTTGTGCCCGCTGAAGACCGCGAGGTCCACCCCGAGCGCGGGCAGGTCGAGCCGCATGTGCGGAGCGGACTGACACGCGTCGAGCACCGTCAGCGCGCCGACCTCCCGGGCGAGCGCGACGAGCTCGGCGACGGGGTTCACGATCCCGAGCACGTTCGACACGTGTGAGAACGCCACGATCCGGGTGCGCTCGCCGATGATCTGCGCCGCGGCATCCAGGTTGAGACGGCCGTCGTCGTGCGCGGGGATGTGGCGCAGCACGGCGCCGGTGCGCGCGGCGAGCTCCTGCCACGGGATGAGGTTCGCGTGGTGCTCCGCCTCGGTCGCGACGATCTCGTCGCCGGGCTGCAGCGCGAACCGAGCGGATGCCGGTGCCCCCCGCCCGAGCGTCGCGTTGCCGATCGCGTACGCCACGAGGTTCAGTCCCATCGTCGCGCCGCTCGTCCACACGAGCTGCTCGTCGCGGGCGCCGACGAAGCGCGCGACCGTGGCCCGGGCATCCTCGAACAGGTCCGTCGCCTCGGCGGCGAGGGTGTGGGCGCCTCGGTGCACGGCCGCGTTGCTGCGGGTGAGGAAGTCGTACTCGGCCTGCAGCACCTGACGGGGCTTCTGGCTCGTCGCGCCGGAGTCGAGGTAGACCAGCGGGTGGCCGTTCACCTCCTGCTGCAGGATCGGGAAGTCTTCGCGCAGCCGGGCAGCGTCGAGCGTCGCGGTCTCGGACAGGGCGGGAGAAGTCACCCTTCTAGGCTACGCCGGTGCGGGGTTCCGGGGCCGGTCGCCCGGGCTCAGAGCTCGGACCACGGGCGGTACGTGATGGAGACCACCGTCTCGTCGGCGGGGTCGGTGTTGACCCACAGCGAGTAAGCGTCCACCTCCGGCCCGTCGGCGCGATCGATCGCGAAGAAGAAACGCGGGTCGCCGCCCTCCCCCTCGATCTCGCGGTCGGGTCCGAGGGAGCGGACGTCGTCGGCGGTGAGACCGATCGCGAGGTCGAACTCGGGCGTGACGGCGACGTCGCCCACCGCGTTCGCCGTGACCGAGACGTACGAGGGGACGAAGTACTCGTCGCGCGGCTTGCCGTCCTCCGTGACGATCATGTCGCGGAACATGAACCCCTCCCAGACGTACGACGAGTAGTCGGGGAAGTGCGTGCCGTCGCCCTCGTAGACCGACTCCGACGGCTCGAAGCCGAACGCGTCCGTGAGCGCCGCGACGGCCGCTTCCGCGTCGTCGCGCCACCCGTAGGCGTAGAGCTCGGACCCGTCGTCCGCGACGATGGTGAAGCCGCCCGCCCCCAGCACGACCTCGCTCGCCATCGGGTCCTCGGTCTGCGTCTCCGAGGGCGCGGGCGTGGTCGCGGCCGGGGACGGAGTGGATGCCTCGGGCGTCGGCGATCCTGCTCCCGGCGCGGCGGAGGGGACCGGCGCCCGGTTCAGCAGGAGCACGATCGCGAAGACGGCCGCGATGGCGAGCACGCCCGCGAACGTCAGGAGCGGGACGAGGGCGCGGGGACGCCGGGACTCTGCCATGGGCACATCATGGCAGTGCAGTGTCCTTTTCCATCAGTTTTCGGAATGCTCTACCAAACCGTAATGACGCTGCTCGACGCGGCCGCCGCGGTCGTCGCCGGGGAGGGGTCGCGAACGCCGTCCGTAGACGATCTCGGACGAGTCGAGCAGCCACGGCACGAGCGTCACCGTGACGCCGTGCACCATCATCAGCTGCTGCGCGATGCGGCGGGCCCGGCGGTTGTGGAGGGGTGTCTCCCACCAGTGCCCGACGATGTACTGCGGCAGGTAGACGGTCACGACCGAGGGTCCGTGCTTCTCGCGGTACTTCTCGATGAAGCCGATGAGCGGCCCGGCGTAGTGGCGGTAGGGCGAGTCGACGACGACGAGGGGCACCGGCATCCGGTGGTACTCCCAATCGGCTTTCAGCTCGGCGATGTCGTCGGTCGTGACGGCCACGTGGACGGCGAGCGTCTTCTCGTGCTTGGCGGCGAGGGCGTAGTCGATCGCCTTGGCGACGGGCTTCTGCAGCTTGCCCACGAGGATGATGGCGAGGTCGCCCGACGAGCCGAACTTCACGGAGTCGTCCATCTCGATCTCGTGCTCGACGTCGCGGTAGTAGCGGTTGACGCCGATCATGAGGAACGCGAGCACCGGCATCGCCAGGAAGACGAGCCATGCGCCGTGGGTGAACTTCGTGATCGTCACGATCGCGAGCACGGCCACGGTGAACGCCGCCCCGATCGAGTTGATCACGAGTCCCGCCGTCGCCTCGCGTCGCGCCGCGGCGGGCCGGGTCTTGAGCAGCCGCAGCTCGCGCCGCCAGTGGCGCACCATGCCGATCTGTCCGAGCGAGAACGACACGAACACACCGATGATGTAGAGCTGGATGAGGGTGGTCAGGTTGGCCTGGAAGACCACGAGGATCGCGATCGCCGCGCCGCCGAGGATCAGCATCCCGTTCGAGAAGACGAGGCGGTCGCCGCGGGAGTTCAGCGCCTTCGGCGCGTAGCTGTCGCGCGCGAGCACCGATCCGAGCAGCGGGAACCCGTTGAAGGCGGTGTTGGCCGCCAGCAGCAGGACGCACGCGGTCGCGGCCTGGATGACGAAGAAGAAGATCGAGTCGCCGCCGAACGTGGCCGCGGCCACCTGGGCCATGAGGCTCGGCTGGGGTCCCGCCTCGCAGTCGAACCCGATCAGCTTGCAGGGGTTCTCTGCGTAGTGCACTCCCGCGATGAGGGCGAGGGCGGTGAGCCCGGCGAACAGCGCGATGGCGATGCCGCCCATGAGGACGAGGGTCGTCTGCGCGTTCTTGATCTTCGGCGTGCGGAAGGCGGGGACGCCGTTGCTGACCGCCTCGACGCCGGTGAGGGCGGAGCATCCGCTCGAGAAGGCGCGCAGCAGGAGCAGGATGAAGGCGACCTGCGACAGGCTCTCGGCCTCGACGGTGAAGTCGGCGCTCGAGGCGACGGGGGCATCCCCCATCGCCCACCGGAACAGACCCGTCACGATCATGAGCGCGACCGACCCGATGAAGACGTACGTCGGGATCGCGAACGCCTGCGACGCCTCGCGCACGCCGCGCAGGTTGACGATGACCAGCAGGATGACGAAGCCCACCGCCAGTTCGACTCGCCAGGGGTCGAGGGCCGGCAGCGCCGAGATGATGTTGTCGACGCCGGAGGAGACCGACACGGCGACGGTCAGCACGTAGTCGACGAGCAGAGCGGATGCCACGACGACACCGGCCTTCTCGCCGAGGTTCGTGCGGGCCACCTCGTAGTCGCCGCCGCCGGAGGGGTAGGCCTTGATGAGCTGGCGGTAGCTGAGGACCACGACGACCAGCAGCACCACGACGGCCGCCGCCACCGGCGGCGCGAAGGCCATGAACGCCGTGCCGCCGAGCAGCAGGATCATGAGCAGTTCCTGCGGCGCGTAGGCCACCGACGAGAGCGCGTCGGAGGCGAAGATCGGCAGCGCCCGCTTCTTGGGCAGGAGCTGTCCGTCGAGCTTCTCGGTGTCGAGGGGTTCGCCGATCAGCATGCGCTTCACGGCGGGGGAGGGGGCCGCGTTCGGATCGCGGCTGTCACTGGTCACGGCGGGCGACATTACGCCTCCCGCGAACGCAGTGCAACGCGAAGCGGATGCCGCCCTATCCCTAGACTCCAGGCATGACCGGACAGCTCTTCCCCGCGGTCGTCGCGGTCCTGTTCGGTGCCGTTGTAGGCCTGCTGCTGTTCGTGCCCCTCGTGGCCGTCAGCTACCGGCGCCGCGGGCGCCTGACCCTCGGCAGGCTGGCCTTCTGGGCGGCATCCCTCGTCTACTTCATGGCGCTGTGGACGTACACCCTGCTGCCGCTGCCGACCTCGGACGATTACCGCTGCGCGGGCGCGGTGCTCAGCCTCGCGCCGAGCGTCGACGATGTCGTCGGCGCCTTCGCGGACGGCGCGGCCCTCACCGACGTCCGCCTGCTGCAGGTCGTCTTCAACGTGCTGCTGTTCGTGCCGCTCGGGTTCCTGCTGCGCGTCGCCCTGCGCCGCGGCCTCGTCGTCGCCCTCGTCGCCGGGCTCGCGGTCTCGCTGCTCATCGAGCTGACCCAGCTGACCGGCGTCTGGGGCATCTTCCCCTGCGGCTACCGTCTCTTCGACGTGGGGGACCTGACGACCAACACGATGGGTTCGCTCGTCGGCTCGCTGATCGGCCTCATCGTCCCGACGCGGCTGCGGGGACTCGAGAAGACAGCGGATGCCGGGGCGCCCCGCCCCGTCACGCGGGGGCGCCGGCTGCTCGCCGTGCTCTGCGACCTGCTCGGCGCCTCGATCGTCGGCGGCGCGGCCGGCACCGTCGTCCAGCTCTTCCTGCAGTTCGCGCTCCGGCGGGAGGACCTGGTCGCCGACGCCGTCCTCGGCGATCTCGCCGCCGGATGGGTCCCGATCCTGCTGTGGCTCATCGTGGTCCTCGTGACCGGCCGCACGGTCGGCGACCTCGCCGTCGAGCTGCGTTACGACGGCGGACGGCTTCCCGGATGGGCGGCCCGCCTGCTGCGGTTCGCGGCCGGCATCGGCGGATACCTGCTGCTCGGGCAGCTCCTCGGCGACACGAGCCTTCTCGTCGGCCTCTTCGCGCTCGTGTCGTTCGTGCTGCTGTTCACGACGCGCGCCGGACGCGGCCTGCCGGGGCTCGCGACGGGCCGCGACCTCGTCGACGCGCGGTCAGAGTCCGCCCGCGCCGACGGTCACTGACCGCGGGCGCGGAACGTGTACGTGATCGTCGCGACCTTCTGCGCGGACTCGTCCGACTCGACGAAGGCGCTGAACACGCGCTTGCCGTTGTTGTAGAACGTGCCGCGGCCCTCGCCGTAGGTCAGGCGGAGGCGCCCGTTCGTGAGGGCGAACTCGTCGAACGGCCCCTTGCTGCGGGCCTGGTCGATGGTGTCGCCCACCGCGACGCCGAACTCGTTCGTGACCTGCACGTCGGCCGGCAGACCGGCACCGACGGTGACCCAGGTCGGTGCGGGCACCTCGCTGCGCGAGCGTCCGCCGTCACCGAGGAAGACGTCGTAGAGGCGGAAGCCGGGCCACACGTAGATGTCGTACGCCCAGTTCTCGGCGTCGCCGTTGACGAAGTCCTCCTCCGGCGCCGTGCCGAACGCTTCGGTGAGCGCGGCGATCGCGGGGGCCGCGTCATCCGCCCATCGGTGCGTGAACTCGCCGTCCTCGGACGTGATCGTGAAGCCCGATCCGTTCAGCGCGATCGTCGAAGCCGCCGCCGGCGGCTCGGGCGTGGGCGTCTCGGACGGCTGCGGCTGCTCCTGCGGCGTCGAGGGCGCGGGCTGCGGCGCGGCCGGTGAACTCGCCGCGGGCGGTGCCGCCGTCGTCGGCTCGGTCGCTCGCAGCAGGTAGGCGCTGACCACGACGATCACGGCCACGAGCAGCACACCGGCGATGGCGCCGAGGATCATCGGGACCCGGTTCGGGTTCTCGGGGCGCTCCGGCTCGCGGTGCTCCTGCGGGTCGAGGGGGGCGAAAGGCAGCCAGTCGTCGTTGCTCACGAGAGGAACTCCCGCGCGGCGACGGTCAGGGCGTCGACGCCGCGCTCGATGGTCGGGTGCAGCACGGGGGCGAAGAAGGGGGAGTGGTTCGTCGGGATGTCGCGCGAGATCGTTCCGGCAGCGGCGGCATCCGCGTACTGCTGCGGGTCGACACCGCCCCAGAACCAGTAGACGAGCGGGGCGCCGGACTCGCGGGCGAACCACGAGACGTCCTCGCTGCCGGTGAACATGCCTGGGTCGACGACCGTGCCCTCGCCGAACGCGCGGTCGAGCGCGGCGGTCAGACGCGCGGTCGCGTCGGCGTCGTTGATCGTCGGCGGCAGGGAGTGCAGGGTCGAGATCGTGGGTTCCTGCTCGGCACCGGATGCCGCCGCCTCGGCGCGGACGACGCGTTCGACGCGCGCGAGGATGTCGGCGCGCGCCTCGTCGTTCGGGTAGCGCAGGCTGAGCTCGAGGGTCGCCTCAGCGGGGATGATGTTGTTCTTCAGGCCCGCGTGGATCGAGCCGACGGTGACGACCGCCATCTCGCGCGGGTCGACCTCGCGCGAGACGACCGTCTGCAGGCGCATGACGGTGGCCGCCGCCATGACGACGGGGTCGATCGTGGCGTGCGGGCGCGAGCCGTGTCCGCCGCGGCCGTGCAGGGTGACGGTGATGCCGTCGGATGCCGCCATCTGCGTGCCCGGACGCACACCGATCGTCCCCGCCGGGAGCGGAGTCAGGTGCTGACCGAGGACGATGTCGGGCTTCGGGTACCGGTCGAAGACGCCGTCGGCGATCATCGCCTGCGCGCCGGCGCCGTACTCCTCGGCGGGCTGGAAGACGGCGACGACGGTGCCCGACCATTCGCCGCGGGTCGCCTGCAGCTTCTCGAGTGCACCCAGCAGCGCGGTCACGTGCATGTCGTGTCCGCACGCGTGCATGACGGGCACGTCCTGCCCCGCCGGGTCGACGCCGCGGGCGGTGCTGGCGTAGGGGAGTCCGGTCTGCTCGGCGACGGGGAGGCCGTCCATGTCGGCGCGCAGCCAGACGACGGGGCCGTCGCCGCTGCGGACGACCGTGACGACACCCGTGCGGCCGACGCCCTCCTCGTACTCGAGGCCGAGCGCCGCGAGCTCGCGCGTGATGACGCCGGCCGTCCGGGTCTCCTGGAACGAGAGTTCCGGATGCCGGTGCAGATCGGTGTAGATCGCTTCGAGATCGAGGGGCATACCTTCGAGCCTACGGCGCGGGAGACCCCGATTTCTCAGCAAGTCCTCCATGCGGGGCGCTCGTCGAGGTGCGTTCGACGAGCCGGAACGAGAGCTCCCCCAGTTCGGTGCGTCCGTCCACGGCCGCCAGGACCGCGTCCGCTGCCCGTTCGCCCTGCTCGTGCGGGAACTGCGCGATCGTCGTGAGGCCGAAGAAGTCGCTCATCTCGTGACCGTCGACGCCGATCACCGAGAGGTCCCGCGGGACGTCTCGGCCCTCGTCCCGCGCCGCGAAGAGCGCACCGAACGCCAGTTCGTCGGATGCCGCGAAGATCGCCGTCGGCGGTTCCGCCTCCCGCAGCAGGGCGCGAGCGGCGCGGTAGCCGCCGTCGATCGTGAAGTCGGTGGCGACGAAGCGCGCGTCGCGGATGCCGGCATCCGCCATCGCCGCATCGAACCCGTGGCGGCGCTGGGACGGGATGTCCAGGCCCGGGTCTCCCGGGTACCCGGCGCCGAGGTGCGCGATCCGGCGGTGCCCGAGCGCCAGCAGGTGTTCGGTCGCGAGGCGCGCGACGGCGACGTCGTCGATCCGCAGCGCGGGCAGCCGGCGGTTCGTGGAGCCGAGCCCCACGACCGGCAGGTCCAGGGCCAGCAGACGGTCGACCTCGTCGTCGGCGAGCGTGAGCGACAGCACGATCAGTCCGTCCACGCGCCCGCGGCGCAACGACACGTCGAGCATCCCGTCGCGCTGCGCGCGGTCCGTGCTCATGCTGTACAGCGTCATGTCGTACCCGCGCGGGGTGAGCCGGCTGGCGATCCCGTCGAGGACGTTCGCGAAGAACCAGCGGTCCAGCAACGGCACCACGACGCCGATGTTCGCCGCGCGGCCCGTCGCGAGAGCGGATGCCGCGGCCGAGACGACGTAGCCGAGGTCGGCGGCGGCGGCGCGCACGCGGGCGCGGGTCGCATCCGAGATGCGCCCGCGCCCGCTGAGTGCGCGGGAGACGGTCGCCGCCGACACGCCGGCGGCGCGGGCGACGTCGTCGATCCCGGTCACGTCAGTCCGCGGCGATCCACACGGTGGTGTCGGCGGGCAGTTCGCGACCGAGGAACGCGTCGCTCTCGACGAGCAGCGTGCCCTTCGGCAGGGCGACCGGCGTCGACCCGACGTTCGCGACGACGGTGACGTCGCCGTTACGGAACGCGATGACGTCGTCGCCGTAGCCGTCGAGCCACTCGAGCGCGCCCGAGCCGAGGTCGTGCGCGCGACGGGTGGCGAGCAGCGTGCGGTACAGCCACAGCGTCGACTCGGGCTGGTCCTCCTGCACGTCGCGGGCGAGCGCGTTCCACTCGGCCGGCTGCGGCAGCCAGCTCTCGCCGGTCGGGCTGAACCCGAAGGCGCCGTCGTCCGCGGTCCAGGGCAGCGGGACGCGGCATCCGTCACGGCCGTAGCGCTCGCCGTCGGTGCGGAACCAGGTCGGGTCCTGACGGACGTCGTCGGGCAGCTCCATCGCCTCGGGGAGGCCGAGCTCCTCGCCCTGGTAGAGATAGGCCGAGCCCGGCAGGGCGAGCATCAGCGCGGTCGCCGCACGGGCGCGACGGAGGCCCGCCGCGGGGTCGGGCTTGCCGGGGGTCGCCGGTCCGACGCCGTGCCCCTGCGGGTGACCCGGCATCGCGAGGCGGGTCGCGTGGCGGATGACGTCGTGGTTCGAGAGGACCCAGGTGGCCGGCGCGCCGACGGCGGGGAAGGCCCGCAGCGACTCGCTGATGACCTCGCGCAGCTGCGCGGCATCCCACTCGCTCATCGCGTACGGGAAGTTGAACGCCTGGTGCATCTCGTCCGAGCGCACCCACTTCGCGGTCTCGTCGACCGTCGGCAGCCACGCCTCGGCGCACAGCGCGCGGTCGCCCTCGTACTCGTCGAGCACGCGGTGCCATTCGCGCCACACCTCGTGCACACCGTCCTGACCCCAGTAGGGGACCGGCTCGGCGCCGCCCATCGAGTCGGCCTCGGCCGGGGGCGTGTAGTCGGGCAGGTCGTCGGCCTTGATCAGACCGTGCGCCACGTCGACGCGGAAGCCGTCGACGCCGCGATCGAGCCAGAAGCGCAGCGTCGTCTCGAACTCGGCGCGCACCTCGGGGTTGTTCCAGTCGAAGTCGGGCTGCGACGAGTCGAACAGGTGCAGGTACCACTGGCCTTCGGGGATCCGGGTCCAGGCCGGCCCGCCGAAGACGGACTCCCAGTTGTTGGGGGGCAGTTCGCCGTTCTCGCCGGTGCCGTCCCGGAACATGTAGCGCGCGCGCTCGGGGCTGCCGGGCGCAGCGGCGAGAGCCTGCTGGAACCAGACGTGCTTGTCGGACGAGTGGTTGGGGACGAGGTCGATGATGACGCGGATGCCGCGGGCGTGCGCCGCCTCGAGCATGTCGTCGAAGTCGCCGAGGGTGCCGAAGAGCGGGTCGACGTCACGGTAGTCGGCGACGTCGTAGCCGGCATCCTTCTGCGGAGAGGTGAAGAACGGGCTCAGCCAGACCGCGTCGACGCCGAGCGAAGCGAGGTCGTCGAGGTGCGCGGTGATGCCGGGCAGATCGCCGATGCCGTCGCCCGAGGCGTCCGCGAACGAGCGGGGGTAGATCTGGTAGATCACGGCGGTGCGCCACCACTCGGCGCCGGGGCGGCTCTCGCCGATCGGGGCCAGCGTCGAGGTGACGGTCGAGACGGGGGTCGAAGTCATGCGCGTCAGCATAGCGCAAGCGCTTGCGCACCCGGCATCCGCTCTCGTCAGGCGAGGCGAGTACCCTCGACCCAGTGAATCCCGACGCCCTCGCCCGAGCCGAATCGCTCATCGCGACGATCCCCGACTTCCCCGAACCCGGCATCCTCTTCCGTGACATCTCGCCGCTGTTGGCGGATGCCGCGGCCCTCCGCACGATCGCGATGGCCATGGCCGAGCCGTACGTCGGCTCGTTCGACGTCGTCGCCGGCGTCGAGGCGCGCGGGTTCCTGCTCGCCGGGGCGATCGCGGTCGCGTCGGGCACCGGCCTCGCACCGATCCGCAAGGCGGGCAAACTGCCGCGTCCGGCGGGATCGGTCAGCTACGACCTCGAGTACGGCAGCGCGACGATCGAGATGACCGACGACCTCGCCGCCGGCGCCCGCGTCCTGCTCGTCGACGACGTGCTCGCCACCGGGGGGACGCTGCGTGCGGGCCAGCAGCTGCTCGAGCAGCTCGGCTACACGCTCGCGGGCACCTCGGTGCTGATGGAGCTCACCGCCCTGCAGGGCCGTACCGTCTGCGGCGACGTGCACAGCGTCTTCACCGTCTGAGCGGAGCGCTCAGGTCCGGATCACCACGTTCTCGGGCTCCTCGCCCGCCAGCAGGTGGCTGATCTGCCGGCGCAGCAGACGCACCACCCGCGGGTGCATCGCGTCGGTCGCGCCCCCGACGTGCGGGGCGATGACGACGCCGTCGAGCGTCCAGAGCGGGTGGTCGGCGGGGAGCGGTTCGGGGTCGGTGACGTCGAGGGCCGCACGGATGCCGCGAGTGCGCACGTGGCTGACGAGGGCGTCTGTGTCGATCAGGGATCCGCGGCCCACGTTCACCACCAGCGCACCCTCGGGCAGCGCCGAGAGGAACGCGTCGTCGACGACGTGCCGGGTCTTCTCGCCGCCGGGGAGCGTGACGACGACGATGTCCACGCCGGGCAGCAGCTCGGGCAGCTCGTCGACGGCGTGGACGTGCACCCCGTCCTCGTCGCGTGCGGTCGAGGCGACCGCGACGAGGTCCACCTCGAACGGGGCGAGTCGGGCGGCGACGGCCTTGCCGACCCCGCCGTAGCCGAGCACCATCACGCGGCGGTCGGCGAGGCCCGTCGCCTGGAACGGGCGCCACTCGCGGGCGTCCTGCGCACGGACGAAGCGGTCGATGCCGCGCTGCGCCGTGAGGGTCAGTGCGACGGCGAGCTCCGCTGTGGATGCCTCGTGCACCGTCGTCGCGTTGGCGAACACCACGCCGGCGGGCAGACGCTGCTCGATGCCCTCGTAGCCGATCGACTGACCCTGCACGAGCCCGACCTCGACACCCTCGAGCCACGGCAGCGGGCTCCCCGCGGCCATGTACGGCGGCACGACGATGTCGATGCGCGGGCGGGGGGAGGCGGCATCCATCTTCCACACGAACACGTCCGCGCCGTCGATGTCGGCGAGATCCTGGGCGAGACGTTCGGTGGGCACGCTGACGCTGATCGAAGCCATGCCCCGAGGCTACCGCCGGGCGCGCGACGCCGGATCTCCACCGCATTCCGGCGGGGTAACGATACTGTCGCCCCGACAGCCCGCCCGCCCTCGTTCCGACCCGGAGGTCGCCGTGATCCCTGAGATCAATTACTGGACCGTCATCCTCGCGACCCTCTCGACGATGATCGTCGGGTCGATCTGGTACGCCCCCAAGGTCTTCGGCACGCGATGGGCCCGACTGGCCGGTGTCGACATGGACCGCCCGCCCGCCACGGCCACCGTCGCCATCGTCGTGACGGTGTTCGTGAGTTTCGCGTCGGCGTGGGTCCTCGCGGGGGCGACGAGCATCGCCTGGCACTTCTACGAGGGGTCGTACCTGTGGGCGGCGATCGTGACCGGCATCCTGCTGTGGGCGGGGTTCACGGCATCCCGGTTCATCACGCATGACGCCTTCGAGGGGCGGCCGTCCTCGCTCACGGTGATGAACATCGGGCACGAGCTCGTCACGGTCCTCGTCATGGCCGTGATCATCGGCGTCTGGCCCCCGGCGGGGACCGTCTGACGACTCAGGCGGCGGAGTGCACGACCGCGGAGACCGCCGCGGTGAAGAAGCGCAGACCGTCGACGCCCGACCGCATCGCGGCGGGGGTGTCGGGACCGAAGCCCGGCTCGATCGCGTGCTCGGGGTGGGGCATGAGTCCCACGACGTTGCCGCGCTCGTTCGTCAGGCCCGCGATGTCGTCGATCGACCCGTTCGGGTTGACGCCGGCGTAGCGGAACGCGACGAGGTTCTCGCCCTGGATCCGCTTGAGCGTCTCGTCGGAGGCGATGTAGCCGCCGTCGGCGTTCTTGAGCGGGATGACGATCTCCTGCCCGCGGCGGAACTCGTTCGTCCACGCGGTGTCGGCGTTCTCGACGACGAGCCGCTGGTCGCGGCGGATGAACTGCTGGTGGGCGTTGCGGATCAGTCCGCCCGGCAGCAGGTGCGCCTCGACGAGCATCTGGAAGCCGTTGCAGATGCCGAGGACGGGCATGCCCTTCGCCGCGGCATCCTTCACCTCGGACATGATCGGCGCGAGCGCGGCGATCGCGCCGGCGCGCAGGTAGTCGCCGTAGCTGAACCCGCCCGGCAGGACGAGGGCGTCGACGCCGTCGAGATCGTGCGAGCCGTGCCAGAGGGCGACGGGCTCGGCGCCGGCGAGACGCACGGCGCGGCGCGCGTCGCCGTCGTCGAGCGAGCCGGGGAAGGTGATGACCCCGACGCGGACGGTCACTCGACGACCTCGATGCCCACGACGTCCTCGATGACCGAGTTCGACAGGATCTCGTCGGCGATGGTCTTGACGGCGGCGAGGGTCTGCTCGTCGGCGCTGTCGACCGTGAGTTCGAACCTCTTGCCGATGCGGACGTCGCCGAATCCGGCGTGACCGAGGCGCTGCAGGGCGCCGGCGACGGCCTTCCCCTGCGGGTCGAGGAGCTCGGCCTTGGGCATGACGTCGACGACGATGGTGGGCATCAGAAAGCTCCGGGATGTCGCGGGCAGGGTGCGCGACCAGTCTAGAGCCCGCGCCGCGCCGCCGTTGCGCTCCACCACGGCCGTCCGTGATCAAACCGTGACTCCCGTCGTGGGAGCGCTCCCTTGACAGCCGTGGGAGCGATCCCATAACGTCTCTCACAACCCGATGAGAGCGCTCCCAAAGACGGAGTACGGCACCTGGCTCTCGTCCACACCACAAAGGAGTGTCCTGTGAACTCACGCGTTCTGCGACGCGTCGGAATCATCGCCGGCGCGGCCGCATCGTCCGCTCTCGTCCTGGCCGGCTGCTCGGCCGGCGGTACCGGCGGCACCGGCAGCGGCGGTGGCGGCGACGACGTCACCCTCACCATCACGACCTTCGGCACCTTCGGCTACGAGGACCTCTACAAGGAGTACGAAGAGGCCAACCCGGGCGTGAAGATCGAAGCCACCAACATCGACACCGGCGGCAACGCCCGCACCGACCTCTTCACCAAGATCGGCGCCGGCGGGCTCTCCGACATCGTGGCGATCGAGGAGGGCTGGCTCGGCGCGATCATGGAGGAGGGCGTCGTCGAGAACTTCGCCGACCTGCGCGACTACGGCATCGAGGACCGCAAGGCCGACTGGGTCGATTGGAAGTACGAGACCGCCACGGCACCCGACGGTCGTGTCATCGGCTACGGCACCGACATCGGCCCGAGCGGCATCTGCTACAACGCCCCGGCGTTCGAGGCGGCCGGCCTGCCGACCGACCGCGAGAGCGTCGCCGAGCTGCTCGACGGCGACTGGGAGAACTACTTCGAGATCGGCCAGAAGTACACCGACGACACCGGCAAGGGGTGGTACGACCACTCCGGCTTCGTCTGGAACGCCATGGTCAACCAGCTCGATGAGGGTTACTACACCGCCGACGGGACGCTCAACGTCGAAGGCAACGCCGAGCTCAAGCGGCGCTTCGAGCTCCTCGGCGCCGCCACCGAGGGTGGCCAGTCCGCCGCGCAGGCGGCGTGGGACTGGAACGGCAACAAGTCGTTCGTCGACGGGACGTTCGCGACCTTCGTCTGCCCGGGATGGATGCTGGGCATCGTCAAGGAGCGCGTCGAGAGCGCGGGCGGGGACGCCTCCACCGGGTGGGACTTCGCGGATGTCTTCCCCGGCGGCGCAGCCAACTGGGGCGGCGCGTGGCTGTCGGTCTCCGAGACCTCGGAGCACAAGGAAGCCGCGGCGAAGCTCGCCGACTGGCTGACGCAGCCCGAGCAGCAGGTCAAGCAGTCGGCGGCTGCGGGCAACTTCCCGTCGACCATCGAGGCACAGGAGAGCCTCGCGAGCGACGCGACGCCCAACGAGTTCTTCAATGACGCCCCGACCGGCGCGATCCTCGCCGAGCGCGCGAAGGGTGTCGTCGCCCAGTACAAGGGACCGGACGACTCGGTGATCCAGGAGAACGTCTTCGGGCCCGCGCTGA
Organism: Microbacterium oleivorans; assembly: GCF_001644225.1. Taxonomy (GTDB): domain Bacteria; phylum Actinomycetota; class Actinomycetes; order Actinomycetales; family Microbacteriaceae; genus Microbacterium; species Microbacterium gawkjiense. The sequence goes on from NZ_LSTV01000005.1 coordinate 19,204, forward strand.
GCGCGCTGGACCGGGGCGAGGTCGACACCGCCGGCGCGTGGGACAAGGCCCTCGCGGAGCTGGCTAAGCAGGTCGAGTCCGACTAGGACCTCCCGCACGGGTCACCGGCATCGCCGGTGACCCGTGCACCATCCCGGCGCACACGAGAGGACACCATGACCACCACCGCTTCGCCGCCGCCTCGCGTGCGCCCGGAGGCCCCGACCGACGGCGCAGCTCGACCGCCGCGCCTCAGCGCACGCCAGCGCCTTTCGCGATTCGCGTACCGCGGTTCGCCGTACGCCTACATCGCCCCGTTCTTCCTCCTGTTCGCCCTCGTCGGTCTCTTCCCGCTGCTGTACACGGTCAACGTCTCGTTGTTCGACTGGGATCTGCTGAGCGGTCAGGACGAGTTCGTCGGTGCGGGCAACTTCGTGAGCGTGCTCCAGGACGACTCGTTCTGGAAGTCCATCGGCAACACCCTGAGCATCTTCCTGCTCTCGGCGATCCCGCAGCTCTCCGTGGCGCTCCTGGTGGCCTACCTCCTGGACCGCGGCCTGCGTGCACCGACCTTCTGGCGGATGAGCGTCCTCATCCCCTTCGTGGTCACCCCCGTCGCCACCGCGCTGATCTTCTCCAGCGCCTTCAACGAGGCCGACGGCCTCGTCAACAACGTGCTGAACCTCGTCGGCATCCCCGACCAGGAGTGGAAGCACGACACGTTCCTCAGCCACATCGCGATCGCCACGATGGTCAACTTCCGGTGGACGGGATACAACGCCCTCATCCTCCTCGCGGCCATGCAGGCGGTGCCGCGCGACCTCTACGAGTCGGCGGCCATCGACGGTGCAGGCCCTGCGCGCCGGTTCTTCTCGATCACGATCCCCTCGATCCGACCCACGCTCATCTTCGTCATCATCACCGCGACGATCGGCGGTCTGCAGATCTTCGCGGAGCCCCGGCTGTTCGACGTGTCGACGGCCGGCGGCACCGGCGGCAGCGACCGGCAGTTCCAGACGACGGTCCTCTACCTCTGGGAGCTGGCGTTCTTCCGCCGCGACCTCGGCGAAGGCTCGGCCGTCGCCATCCTCCTGTTCGTCCTCATCGTCGGGATCGGCCTCATCAACTTCCTCGTCTCGCGCGGCATCGCCGGCGGCGCGGAGCGTGCCGACCGCAAGGCGCGCCGCGCGCGTCGTTCCGACTCCACGAAAGGCACCCGATGACCACCGCGATCCCGGCACCGCTGCCCGTCCAGCAGGTCGACGTCGTCGAGCCCGAGCGTCCGCGCCGTGGCGGCCGTCGACGTCCCCGCGAGAGCGGGCCGGCCGGCATCGGCAGCCGCCCCGGCTTCCTGACCTACGGACTGCTGACCGCGTTCGTCATCGGCAGCGTCTACCCGATGTGGTGGTCGTTCGTCGTCGGCAGCGGCACCAACGCCACGCGGGCGGAGACGCTTCCGCTCATTCCGGGCGGCAACTTCCTGGCGAACGCCATGAAGGTCCTCGACGCCATCCCATTCTGGGTCGCCCTGGGTAACTCGGTCCTCATCTCGTCGATCATCACGGTCTCGGTCGTGTCGTTCTCCACCCTCGCGGGCTACGCGTTCGCGAAGCTGCGGTTCAAGGGCCGCGACGGCCTCATGGTCTTCGTCGTCGCGACGATGGCGATCCCCACGCAGCTCGGCATCATCCCGCTGTTCATGCTCATGCGCGAGCTGGGGTGGACCGGCAGCATCGGGGCCGTCATCATCCCGACCCTCGTCACCGCGTTCGGTGTCTTCTTCATGCGGCAGTACCTCGTGGACGTCATCCCCGACGAGCTCATCGAGGCCGCCCGCGTCGACGGTGCAGGGCAGTTCCGCACCTTCCTCACGGTGGGGGTGCCGGCGGCGCGACCGGCCATGGCGATCCTCGGCCTGTTCACGTTCATGACGGCATGGACCGACTTCCTGTGGCCCCTGCTGGTGCTCAAACCGCAGAGCCCCACGCTGCAGACGGCGCTCAGCCAGCTGCAGTCGGGCTACTACGTCGACTACTCGATCGTCCTGACGGGCGCGATCCTGGCGACGCTCCCGCTCCTGGTGCTCTTCGTGGTCGCCGGCAAGCAGCTCATCAGCGGCATCATGGCCGGCGCGGTCAAGGGCTGACGGTCATCCGGTGAACGTCCTCGCGCAGGAGTACTCTGCCCCCGTGCCCGCCCCCCGCATCCGCCCCTTCCCGACCGGCTTCCTCTTCGGGGCCGCGACCGCCGCCTACCAGATCGAGGGCGCCGCCTTCGAGGACGGTCGCACCGCCTCGATCTGGGACGCCTTCTGTCGGGTGCCGGGGGCCGTCATCAACGCCGACAACGGCGACGTCGCGTGCGATCACTACCACCGCTACCGCGGCGATGTCGCGCTCATGAAGGAGCTGGGACTCGACACCTACCGGTTCTCCACGTCGTGGTCGCGCGTGCGCCCCGACGGCGGCGCGGTGAACCCGAAGGGCATCGACTTCTACGAGCGTCTCGTCGACGAGCTGCTGGGTGCCGGCATCCGTCCCTGGCTCACGCTGTACCACTGGGACCTGCCGCAGGCGCTCGAGGAGCGGGGCGGGTGGACGGCGCGCGAGACCAGCGAGCGGTTCGCCGAGTACGCCCTGTCGGTCCACGACGCGCTCGGCGACCGGGTGACGGACTGGACGACGCTCAACGAGCCCTGGTGCTCGTCGTTCCTCAGCTACACCGGAGGCATCCACGCGCCCGGCCGGTTCAGCATCGCCGACGGGATGCTGGCCTCCCACCACCTGTTGAGGGGGCACGGTCTCGTCGTCGAAGAGCTGCGCCGCCGCGACCCCGCGCTGAACCTCGGCATCACCCTGAACCTGACGGTCGCCGAGGCGGCGGACCCCGCCAGACCCGAGGACGTGGATGCGGCGCGCCGGATCGACGGGCAGTTCAACCGCTGGTTCCTCGACCCGATCTTCCGGGGGAGCTACCCCGAGGACATCGTCGGCGACATCCGCGCCGTCGACGCGGACGCGGTCGCGCGCTTCGAGGCGGCGGTGCTGCCCGGCGACCTCGACACCATCTCCGGGCGGCTCGACGTGCTGGGCGTCAACTACTACCATGGCGAGTTCGTCGGCGGCACGGCCCCCGCGGACCCGCCGCTGCCCGGCGATGCCCCGACCGACCGCGCGGTGGGATCGCCGTGGCCGGCGGGCGACGGCATCCACTGGTACGAGCGCGGTCTGCCCCGGACGGCGATGCACTGGGAGGTGCAACCCGAGGCGTTGACGGTGCTGCTTGAGCGGGTTTGGGACGAGTACGCGAAGGATGCCGGGACGGCGCTGTTCGTGACCGAGAACGGCGCGGCCTACGACGACGAGGCGGTCGTGGACGACGGCACTGTGCGCGTGCACGACGCGGACCGAGTCGAATTCCTGCGCGGTCACCTTGCGGCGATCCTGGATGCCGCCGACGCCGGCGTCGACGTCCGCGGCTACTTCTACTGGTCGCTCATGGACAACTTCGAATGGGCGTGGGGGTACGACAAGCGGTTCGGTCTCATCCGCGTCGACTACGCCACTCAGGAACGGACGTTCAAAGACAGCGCGCTGGAGTATCGTCGGGTCATCGCTGCCCGAGCGATGGAATGACTGCACTCCGCGAGGTGACCGTGTCCGATACGCTCCACTCCCCGGTGACGATCGAAGAGGTCGCCTCCGCGGCGGGGGTGTCCCGCTCGACGGTGTCGCGCGTCGTGAACGGGTCGACGGCCGTCAGCCCGGCGGCCCTCGCGGCCGTCCGTCGCGCGATCGACGAGCTCAACTACGTGCCGAACCGCGCCGCGCGCTCGCTCGCGAGCCGGGCGACGATGGCCATCGCGCTCGTCGTCCCCGAGGACACGACACGCTTCTTCGGCGACCCGTTCTTCGCGGCTGTCGTCAACGGGATCAACAAGCGGATCTCGAAGTCCGACTACGTCCTCAACCTGATCATCGCGAGCGACGACCCGAACGACAAGGCGACCGAGTACCTCCGCAGCGGTGCGGTCGACGGCGCGATCATCGTGTCCCACCACACGAGCGACGCCTTCATCGACCGCATCGCGGCGGCCATGCCCGTCGTGTTCGGCGGCCGGCCCGTGCGCCAGCGCGAACGCGACTTCTACGTCGACGTGGACAACGTCGAGGGCGGTCGTGTCGCGACGCAGCACCTGCTCGACCGCGGTCGGCGCAGGATCGCCATGATCACCGGCCCGACGACGATGCCGGGCGGCATCGACCGCCTGACAGGATTCCACGAGGCGCTGGACGCCGCGGGCCTGTCGCCCGTCGCGGTCGAGGACGGGGACTTCACCGCCGCGGGCGGTGCTGCCGCGGTCACGCGGATCCTCCGGTCGGGTGCCGAGTTCGACGGACTGTTCGTCGCGAGCGACCTGATGGCGGGGGCCGTCCTGACCGAGCTGACGCGCGCCGGCATCGGCGTCCCCGAGGACGTCGCGATCGTCGGCTACGACGATTCCCCCGTCGCCACGTCGGTCTCGCCCGCGTTGACGACGGTGCGTCAGCCGTCGCTCGAGCAGGGCGAGGTGATGGCGGACATCCTCCTCACCCTCTTGTCGGGCGGATACCCGCCGCGCGAGACCCTGCTCGACACCCAGCTGATCATCCGCGAATCCGCCTGACGCGGCTCACGCGACGGCGGTCGCGTGCAGCGTGTTGCGCCACGGGTCCGTGAAGGTCACCGTCCGACCGTCGTCGGCCGCCTGCACGCCGTGGTGTCGCAGGCGTTCGTTCAGTTCGCCGAGACCGTCGCGGTCGGGCAGGGCGAGGTCGACGCGGCCGAGACCGAGCGCCGGCATGCGCGGCCCCGCGCCGCGCGAGTTCCAGACGTTCATCGCCATGTGGTGGTGGTAGCCGCCCGCACTCACGAACAGAGCGGAACCGCTGAGCTCCGCCGTGACGTCGAACCCGAGGGTGTCGACGTAGAAGGAGCGGGCGGTCTCGACATCCCCCACCGACAGGTGGACGTGACCGACGGATGCCGCGTCGTCGGCGGTCGCGCCCGCTGCGGCGGCATCGGTCAGGTGCTCGCGGATGAAGGCGTTCGGGTCGAGGAAGAGCGTCGCCATCTCCACCCGTCCGTGCGTCCACGACCAGGCGCTCCGGTCGCGATCCCAGTAGAGCTCGATGCCGTTGCCCTCGGGGTCGGTGGCGTAGAAGGCCTGGCTCACGAGGTGGTCGGCGCTGCCCGTGAAGGTCTGGGGCGCGTGGCGGGCGAGGGAGTACAGGGCCGCCGCGAGCGCCGTCCGCGATTCGAAGAGGATCGCGGTGTGGAACAGTCCCGCGGAACCTGCGGGGGCGTGGCGCAGCGACGGTTCGGCTCGGAGCACGACGATCGGGCGGTTCGCGCGACCGAGCGTCACCGTGTCGCCCTCCGCGCCGAGCACCTGCAGTGTGAGGACGTCGCGGTAGAACCGGGTCATCCCGTCGAGGTCTCCGACCAGGAGCGTCACCGCGCCCATGGAGGTCGCGGGCGCGAGACGGTCCGGCGTAGGCGTATTCACATGAATCGGTAACGTCGCCGCTTCCCGTTTGTTCCCGCGCCCGCAGGGCGGAAGCTCAGTCCGGGTCGCCGCCGAGCTGACCGATCGGGACGATCGGGCCCCCGTCATCCGCCCCCGTCTTGCGTGCCCGGGCGATGGCGTTGCCGCCGTGGTAGATCGCGAGCGCGGCGAGGGTGCCGAGGACGATGCCGCCGAACTGCAGCTGGCCGAGGTCCATCGTGAAGTTGGCGATCGCGATGACGAAGGCGACCGCGACCGTGTACTGGTTGACCGGGCGGGAGAAGTCGACCTGGTTGTCGACCCAGATCTTGATGCCGATGACGCCGATGAGGCCGTAGAGGGCGGTCGTCACGCCGCCGATCACGCCGCTCGGGATCGTGAAGAGCACGGCGCCCACGACGGGCGAGAACGACAGCAGCACCGCGATGATGCCCGCCACCCAGTACGCCGCCGTGGAGTAGATGCGGGTGGCCGCCATGACGCCGATGTTCTCGCCGTAGGTCGTCGTGCCCGAGCCGCCGAACGCGCCGGCGAGGGTCGTCGCGAGTCCGTCCGCGACGAGGGCGCGACCGGTCCGCGTGTTGACGGTCGGGTCGCCGGTCATGGTCGCCACGCCGCGGACGTGCCCGACGTTCTCGGCCACGAGCACCAGCACCACCGGCAGGAACATCGGGAGCAGGCCCCAGGCGATCGGGTCGCCGAACGAGGGCAGGTGGAAGGCGGGCAGCCCGAACCACGCGCGGTCCTCGATGAGCTTCGCCACGCCGGTGAAGTCGACGCGGCCCATGAGGAGCGCCGCGATGTACCCGACGACGACACCGAGGAAGATCGAGACGCGTCCCAGGATGCCGCGGAACAGCACCGCGAACAGGATGCACGCGACGAGCGTGATCGTCGCGAGCACGGCGTCGGTCTTGAAGTTGTTCCAGGCGGCGGGTGCCAGGTTCAGGCCGATGAGAGCGACGATCGCGCCCGACACGACGGGCGGCATGAGCTTCTCGAGCCAGCGCGTTCCCGTCGCCTGCACGAGGAAGCCGATGCCGGCGAGCAGGAGGCCGGCGACGAACACGCCGACGAGCGCCTGCCCGATCTGCTCGGGGCTGTCGAGCGGCTTGCCCTCGCCCGGCCCGAAGGCGGTGATCGGCGCGATGAACGCGAACGACGACCCGAGGTAGCTGGGGAGGCGGTTCCGGGTGAGGAGCAGGAAGAGGAGGGTGCCGAGACCGGAGAAGAGCAGCGTCGTGCTGACGGGGAACCCGGTGAGCAGGGGCACGAGGAAGGTCGCGCCGAACATCGCGACGACGTGCTGGGCGCCGATGGCGATCGTGGTGCCCCAGCCGAGGCGCTCGCGGGGGGTGACGACGGCACCGGGGGCGACGCGACGGCCGTCGCCGTGGAGGGTCCAGATGGGCATGCGCGTACTCCTCGGGTGATGGGGGGGATGCCTGGCGTCAGGCTACCTGGGAGTCGGCTGAGTGCGTGGGAGCGACGCCGTCAGGACGTGAGACGTTCGAGCAGCTCGCGGTACTTCGCCGCCGTCTGCGCGACGATCTCGTCGGGGACGACGGGCGGCGTGCCCTGCTTATCCCAATGCGCCGCCAGCCAATCGCGCACGATCTGCTTGTCGAAGCTCGCCATGCGCGCGGCGGGGGTCTCGGCGGTGCGCCAGGTCTCGGCATCCCAGTACCGCGACGAGTCGCTCGTGAGCACCTCGTCGGCGAGGGTGAGGACGCCGTCGGCGTCGAGGCCGAACTCGAATTTCGTGTCGGCGAGGATCAGCCCCTTCGCCTCGGCGAGGGCGGCGGCGCGGCGGTAGATCTCGAGCGAGGCGTCGCGCAGCTCCGCCGCGCGCTCGGCGCCGACGAGCTCGACGGTGCGCTCGAACGAGATGTTCTCGTCGTGCTCGCCGAGCGGGGCCTTGTAGGCGGGGGTGAAGATCGGTTCCGGCAGGCGGTCGCCGTTGGCGAGGCCGGTGGGGAGGGGGATGCCGCAGACCGTGCCGTCGGCCTGGTACTCGACCCATCCCGAGCCGGTCAGGTAGCCGCGGACGACGCACTCGACCGGCAGCATGTCGAGCGAACGGACGACCATGCCGCGACCGTCGGTCGCGGCCGGCGGCGTCTGGCCGGGGAGGAGGTGGTTGGCGATCGCGCGGCCGCCGTCGGCACCGGCGAGCTGCTCGAACCACCACAGCGACAGCGCGGTGAGGAGGGCACCCTTGCCGGGGATCGCCGGATCGAGCACGTGGTCGAACGCGCTGACACGGTCGCTGGCGACCACGAGCAGTCGGCCGTCATCGGCTCCGTCGGAGGGCCGGTAGAGGTCGCGGACCTTGCCCGAGTACACGTGGGTCCATCCGGGCAGGGGGGTCGCGGCATCCGTCACCAGCCCATTATGTCGGGCGCGCGGAGCGCGTACCGTGGCGGGATGCGTCGCCCCCTGCTCGCCCTGACCGCCCTCGCGGTGTCGTTCGGACTGAGCGGCTGCGTCTCGACCGCCGCGGTCGATGACGCCGCGCCGACGCCGTCGACGTCCCCGACCAGGTCGGCCGAGGCCGCGCCGACCCCCACCCCCACCCCGACGCCCGAACCCGAGGAATCGGTGGACCCCTCGTACGCCGTCCCCGAGCAGGACCCGCTCGAGGCCTCGCGCCTGGTGTTCGAGAGCGATGCCGTCGGCGTCGACCCCGTGACGGTCGTGAGCGTGTCGAGCAGTGCGGTGAGGGACCAGGACTACGTGCTCGACTTCGACTGCATCCCGCGGGACGCCACCATCACGCTGTCCCTGTCGCCCGCCGTGGGCGAGGACGACCCTCCCGTGAACTTCTCCGGGCCCATCGCTCTCACGCAGGGATGCAGCGGGCCGGGACGGACGACCGGGATCCGTGTCGACCGGATGGTCGGCGTGCAGATCTCGATGACGGGCGACGAGGTGTCGCGCGCGTGGGCGGTGCTGCGTCCCGACCAGTGATCCCGGTGTCGTCGGACCGGCGTATAGTCCACATGGACTAATTCACCGGGAGGCTCCATGGCGCACGGGACAGCGACGCTCACGCCGACCGCCGTCATGCTCCTCGCGCTGCTGCACGAGGACGACATGCACGCGTACGAGATGGTGCGCCTGCTGCGCGAACGCCGCGCCGACCGGCTGATCGCCCTCACCCACGGCACGATCTACCACACGGTGGCCCGCCTCGAACGGCAGGGTCGCATCGTCGAGGTCGGCAGCGACCGCGACGGCAACCGTCCCGAGCGCACGACGTACGCGTCGACGGATGCCGGTGCCGCCGACCTCCTCGCCTGGATCCGCCGCGAGCTCGTGTCGGTCGACGACCCGGGCCGCTTCCGCATCGCGCTCACCGAGGTGCACAACCTGCCGCGCGACGAGGTGCTCGCGCTCCTCGCCCAGCGTCGGGAGCTGCTCGCGGCATCCCGGGACGCCCACCGGAGTGCGCACGCCCACGCGATCGCGCACGGATCGCACCCCCAGTTCCTCATCGAAGTGCACCGCCAGGCGGCGCTCCTCGACGCCGACATCGCCTGGCTCGACGAAGCGGTCGAGTTCATCCGTCGTCCCGACACCGTCTGGGGTGTCGTCGACATCCCCGCCACCGACCGCTATCTGGCACAGAGAGAAGCCGCACGCGCATGAGCGAGAGCACGTCCACCGTCCGCGCCCCGGGCGCACCCGCCGTCCCCACGAACCCCTGGCCCGCGCTCTGGGCGCTCGTCATCGGGTTCTTCATGATCCTCGTCGACACGACGATCGTCTCGGTCGCGAACCCCGCCATCAAGGCGGCCCTCGACCCGACCACGAGCAACCTCGACAACGTCGTGTGGGTCACGTCCGCCTACCTGCTGACCTACGCCGTGCCGCTGCTGGTCACCGGCCGTCTCGGCGACCGGTTCGGGCCCAAGAACATGTACCTGATCGGCCTCGCGATCTTCACTCTCGCGTCGCTCGCGTGCGGACTGTCGGGCTCGCTCATGGCCCTGATCATCGCGCGCGCCGCGCAGGGCCTCGGCGCCGCGTTGATGACGCCGCAGACGATGGCGGTCATCACCCGGACCTTCCCCGCCGAGCGCCGTGGCGCCGCCATGGGCCTGTGGGGCGCGACCGCCGGTGTCGCCACCCTCGTCGGTCCGCTCGCGGGCGGCCTGCTCGTCGACGGGTTCGGGTGGGAGTGGATCTTCTTCGTGAACATCCCCGTGGGCGTCGTCGCCTTCGTGCTCGCGTGGCGGCTCGTGCCGCAGCTCGAGACGCACCCGCACCGGTTCGACGTCCTCGGCGTCGTGCTGAGCGCGGTCGCGCTCTTCCTCATCGTCTTCGGCCTGCAGGAGGGCGAGCACTACGACTGGGCCGCGTGGGTGTGGGCGATGATCGCCGCCGGCGTCGTCGTCCTCGCGGTCTTCATCTGGACGCAGGGCCGTACGAAGAGCGAGCCGCTCGTGCCGCTCCAGCTCTTCCGCGACCGCAACTTCGCGATCTCCAATCTCGCGATCGCCGCCGTCGGCTTCACCGTCACGAGCATGGCGCTGCCGATGGCGTTCTTCACCCAGCTCGCCCGCGGACTGACGCCGACCGAGTCGGCACTGCTCCTCATTCCGATGGCGGTGCTCTCGGGTGTGCTCGCCCCCTTCGCGGGCCGCATCCTCGACCGCGTCGACCCCCGCGTGCTGCTGGTCCCCGGACTGACGCTGATGGCTGCGGGGCTCGTCGGGTACTCCCTGCTCATGAACACTGAGGCGCCGATCCTGCTGCTGCTGATCCCGTCGGCGGTCATCGGTGTCGCCAACGCGGGTATGTGGGGACCGCTCGCGACGACCGCCACGCGCAACCTGCCGCCGCAGCAGGCGGGTGCCGGGTCCGGCATCTACAACACGACCCGGACGATCGGGTCGGTCATCGGTTCGGCGGCCATCGCCTCCGTCATGCAGTCGCGCCTCGAGGCGAATCTGCCGGGGGCCGGCGACGCGACGGGCGGGGACTTCGGCGGCGGTGGCGGGATGCCTCCCGTCGTGGCCGAGGGGTTCTCCGCCGCGATGGCGCAGGCGATGCTCCTGCCCGCTGCCGTGATCGCGCTCGGCGTCGTGCTCGTGCTGTTCCTGCGCCGCCCCGCGCACCTCGCGGAGCGCTGAGCGCAGCGCTCGGTGGCGCGCGCGGGGTTCAGCCCGCGGCGCGGGCGGCGATGTCGCGGCGGTAGTGCCCGCCCTCAAGGGTGATGTGCGCGAGGGCGGTGTACGCCCGCTCGCGCGCGTCGGCGAGGTCGGCGCCCACCGCGACGACGTTGAGCACGCGGCCGCCGGTCGCGACGAGCGCACCGTCGGCGGTGGCGGTCGCGGCGTGGGCCAGATGCACGCCGTCGATGGATGCCGCGGCATCCGTCCCCTCGATGGCGCGACCGGTCTGCGGCGCCTCCGGGTATCCCTCGCTCGCGAGGACGACGGTGACGGCGGCCTCGGGGGAGAACTCGGGGGCCGGCTCGGACTCGAGCGTGCCGCTCGCCGCCGCCAGGAGCAGGCGCGACAGCGGGCTGCGCAGGCGCGCCAGCACGACCTGCGTCTCGGGGTCGCCGAAGCGGGCGTTGAACTCGATCACCTTCACGCCGGACTCGGTGAGGATGAGGCCCGCGTAGAGCAGCCCGATGAACGGGGTGCCCTCGGCGTCCAGCTGCCGGATGACGGGCTCGGCGACCTCCGCGGTCACCTGCGCGACGAACGCGTCTTCGCCGCCGAAGCGCTCGCCGAGCCAGGGGAGCGGCGAGTAGGCGCCCATCCCGCCGGTGTTCGGTCCCTCGTCGCCGTCGTACGCGCGTTTGAAGTCCTGCGCGGGGCTGAGCGGCCGCACGCTGTCGCCGTCGGAGACGAAGAAGAGCGAGACCTCGGGGCCGGCGAGGAACTCCTCCACGAGGACGGGACCGCTCGGCAAGTACGTGTCGGCGTGAGCGAGCGCCGCGTCGTGGTCGGACGTGACGATGACGCCCTTACCGGCGGCGAGACCGTCGGCCTTCACGACGTAGGGGGCGCCGAACTCGTCGATCGCCGCGGCGACCTCGTCACGGGTGTGCGCGCGCGCCGCGCGACCGGTCGGGACGCCCGCGGCATCCATGATCCGCTTCGCGAACGCCTTCGAGCCCTCGAGCTGCGCGGCGGCCTTGCCGGGACCGAAGACGGGGATGCCGCGCTCGCGCAGCGCGTCGGCGACGCCGGCGACGAGGGGGGCTTCGGGGCCGATGACGACGAGGTCGATCGCCGCCTCGTTCGCGTAGCCGGTGACGGCCGCGGGGTCGTTCTGATCGAGCCCGGGGACGATCCTCGCGTCGGCGGCGATGCCGGCGTTGCCGGGGGCCGCGAAGATCTCGTGCCCGGCGCCTTCCGCGGCGAGGGCGAGGATGATGGCGTGCTCGCGCGCGCCCGAGCCGAGGACCAGGATCTTCACCCCGTCAGCCTACCGACCGGCCTGCGCGCGTTACGGTGGCTGCCATGGCCCGCACGATCAGCACCGGCGACGGACGCGACGCCCTCGCGGCCGTCGCCGCCGGCACCGCGACGCGTCCCGAGACGGCGATGGCGGTCCGCTACCTGCTGCAGCTCCTGGTCGAGAAGGCGCCGGGCAACTCCGTCGAGGTCCGTGTGCCGCCCTTCGGCGCGGTGCAGGTCGTCGAGGGTCCGCGCCACACCCGCGGCATCCCGCCGAATGTGATCGAGACGGATGCCGCGACCTGGATCGCGCTCGCCACCGGACAGGTCGCCTGGGCCGACGCCGTGACCGCCGGCACAGTCAGGGCGTCGGGCGTGCGCGCGAACCTCGACGGGCTGCTGCCGCTGCGTCCCTGATGACGGTCAACGGAGGTTGCGCATGAATGACATCACGCTGACGACGGACTTCCTGCGCCGGTCGACCGAGGCGATGCTCAATTGGATCGAGCAGAACGTCGGCGAGACGGTGACGCTCGAGATGGACGAGTTCTGGTGGGTCCCGAGCGACGCCGCCTACGAGATGTCGCGCGACCCTCGGGAGCTCACCATCGGAAGCATCCGCGACTGCGTGGAGTTCGTGCAGCGGGGTGTCCTCGACGACGAGATCCCGATCGGCTACGGGTTCGTCTGGCTCGCGCAGATCTTCCGCGCCGTCGGAGATCAGGTCTCAGGCCGATGAGCGTTCTCGGAAGCTTCGTGAACGTCGTATCCGACGCCCTCAATGTGAACCCGGAGAACAGGGCGGCGGATCGAGCGGTCCGAATCATGGGCGGGTCGAGATTCTGGTGGCTGCGCACCGAGGCGGCGTGGATCGTCTCCGAGCAGGTGTACCCGTCGCGGGCACACCTGGAGATGCTCTTCTCCCTGCTGCACGACCGACACCCGCGTGTCTTCCTCTCCGCCGCGAGAGGTTTCGACATGCACTACGGCTACTTCTCTCGCGCTCACCTGAAGGAGGGGCTCGACACCATCGAAGCGGCACCCGCGGACGTCTGGAATCACTGGCCGAGTGCCGAAGCCATGAAAGCCGAGATGATCGAAGAACTCCGTTCCGCTCTCAACGCTGCGCCGACACCGGACGAGATGGAGATTCTCGCCGTCATCCTGCGGACATGCACCAGCGTGGTTCCGGCCGACGAGTCGGACATCCCGGGGCTCGAGTTGACCGGGGAACGCGTCTACAGCCGTATCGACGCGCTCATCGGACCGCTCGACGAGATCGGCGGGTTCCGGCTCGAGGGCGCCCCCGAACCGGCCGACACCGACCTGCTGCTGTCGTTGCGCGAGCTGCGCGTGTTCGAGTCCGCACTCGCGGCCGCTCGGGGCGCGATCGGTGATGAGGAGTTCGAGATCATCAGCGGCATCACCGTCGCCGAAGCGGTCGACTGCATTGCGCGGATCGAGCAGCGCATGGCCGCCGCGGAGCCCCCGCTCCTCTAGTCGCGCTCTCCGCACCCACCCCGCCGGTACGATCTCCTGCGGAGAGGAACCGCATGCAGGCACGACACCTCGGGGTGAACGCGCGTTCGGCGATCCTCGCGATCGCCCTGGGGGCAGTCCTTTTTCCCGTGACAGCTCTCCCCGCTCACGCCGCCCCCCGCACCTGCACGGTGACGGAGGCGAAGGTCCTGTGGGATGCCGGTGCCGCCGACGTGCAGCCGACGGGTTCCGTCACCGCCGCCGACGCCGCCCTCACGTTCGACGGCGGCGCCGGCGTGCTCGAGCCGGTCCGCCCGTCCGGCAGCCTCAGCTTCGACGGGACCGTCGCCTACACGAGCGCCGCGGGCGTCGAGACGACGCTGTCCGCCCCGACCCTCGTGATCGACGGCGGCTCGGGCACCCTCTTGTTCGACGTGCAGCCCGAGGGGACGGAACTGATCCCGCAGGCGGCGCTCGCCGAGGTCGACCTCCGCGCCGTCGCCGTCTCGGAATCGGGCGACACCATCAACCTCGACGGCGTCGACGCGCAGACCGACGCGACCGCCGACGGTTCCGACCTGCTCTGGGCGGGCACCCTCGGGGACCTCGATCTCACCGTGACCGCGGACTGCACCACGATCGCCGACACGGCGGTCGTCGAGGAGGAGGAGCAGGATGCCGCGGCCTCCGGCATCCTCGTCCCGCTCATCGTCGTCGGGATCGCCGCGACCGTGACGGTCGTCCTCGCCGTCGGATCGGTCCAGCGGCGCAAGCGCAACAGCGCCCGCGCCGCCCAGCCGGAGACCGTCGGCGACCCGCTCCCCTGAGGCGGGGGTGGACAATGGAAGCATGGCCGAGCACTCCGAAACGCACGTCGAGTCCGCCGAGCTGCGGCGCACCCCGCGGTTCGCGGCCTTCTTCGCCGTCGGGGCGGCCCTCGGCATCCTCGTCGCCCTCATCCTGACGTTCGCGTTCGGCGACGGAGCGATCAGCGAGAGCACGGGAGCGCGGTACTCGCAGAGCCAGGTGTTCGGCTTCCTGCTGCTGTGGTGCGTGCCCGCCGGCATCGCGGTCGGTGCGGTCGTCGCGCTCGTCTTCGACCGAGTACTCGGCAAGAAGCACCGCACCGTGCGCATCGAGCGCGAGCGCGTCGAGGGCTCCGAGGACTGAGCCCGCCTCAGGCGAGCTCGGCGATGATCGGCTGGATCGCCGGATCGAACGCCGCGACGTCACCGCGCAGGCCGTCGGTCACGGCGATCGTCAGCGAGCCGATCCACCAGACCCCGCGCTGCGTGAGCGGCAGCACCTGCACGTTCAGCTCGAACGAGTGCGCCCGGCGGCCGACGCGGCGCTCGTGCTCGGCGATCGCGCTCGCGTAGGCCCGGTAGCTGCTCGCCGATCCGGCCCGCGCCTGCATCGTGTAGCGATCGGCGGCCCACCGCGCGAAGGCGACGGCATCGTCGGCGAGCGGCGCCATGGCGGCGCGCAGCTCGTCGAAACCGTCGACGGGGAGCACGGCGAGCGTCTCGTAGCCGTCGACGAGATCGAGGGGCACGGGGGAGGGGTGCGCCTGCGGTTCGACCGCCATCGCCCAGTACGCGAGCCACTGCCGCTGCAGCAGGCGGGCGTCGTCGTCATCGCCGGCGGGCGGTGCCGCGGGGGCTCCCCGCAGGTGGGGCAGCTCTTCGGGGGCACGGATGCCGAGTGCCTGGCGCACGAACAAGGCGACGAGCACCGTCGTACTCGCGTCCTCCCGCACCACCCATTCGGGCCGCTCAGCCCCGCTCATGGCGCCATCCTATGGCTCGCCTGTGGTCCCCGTCCGCTCCGCGTCGCCTCCGCGGCGGAGGCAGGCGGCGTCCGGGGGCCGGTAGGCTGTGCGGGTGGCCTCGACTCCCACCGATCCCTACTCCGCTGCCGGCGTCGACACCGCGGCGGGGGATCTCGCCGTCGAGTTGATGAAATCGGCCGTCCGTCGCACCCAGGGCCCCGAAGTCCTCGGCGGCGTCGGCGGTTTCGCCGGCCTCTTCGACGCCTCGGCCCTCCTCGGGTACACGAAGCCCCTGCTCGCGACCTCGACCGACGGCGTCGGCACGAAGGTCGCCATCGCGCAGGCCCTCGACAAGCACGACACGATCGGCCAGGACCTCGTCGGCATGGTCGTCGACGACATCGTCGTGGTCGGCGCGAAGCCGCTCTTCTTGACGGACTACATCGCGACGGGCAAGGTCTTCCCCGAGCGCATCGCCGACATCGTCCGCGGCATCGCCGACGGCTGCGCCGCGACCGGCACGGCGCTCGTCGGCGGCGAGACGGCCGAGCACCCGGGCCTGCTCGGCGTCAACGACTACGACGTCGCGGGAGCGGCGACGGGAGTGGTCGAAGCGGATGCCGTCCTCGGCGCCGACCGGGTGCGTTCGGGCGACGTCGTGCTGGCGCTCGCCTCGAGCGGTCCCCACTCCAACGGCTACTCGCTGATCCGCCACATCATCGCGAACGCCGGCATCGGGTACGGCGACAACGCCGCCGACTTCGGTCGCACGTGGGGCGAGGAGCTCCTCGAGCCGACGCGCCTCTACACGTCGCCGCTGCTGCGCGCGATCGACGCGCACCCGGGCGCCATCCACTCCCTCAGCCACGTCACCGGCGGCGGCATCGCGGCCAACCTCGCCCGCGTGCTGCCCGTCGGCACGTGGGTCGACGTCGACCGCGCCACGTGGTCGCCCCCTCCCGTCTTCCGCGTCCTCGCCGACATCGGCGGGCTGTCGCTCGAGCAGACCGAGGGCACCTGGAACCTCGGCATCGGCTTCCTCGCCGTCGTGTCGGCCGAGGCCGCCGACGCCGCGGCATCCACCCTCTCCGCGGAGGGCATCCACACCTGGCAGGTCGGGACGGTGTCGGATGCGGCACTGCCGGCCGGCGACTACGAGCAGGGCGCGAAGGGCGTCGACGGCGGCGCGGTCCGTCTCGTCGGCTCCTACGCAGAAACGGACTGAGCTACACCCATGTGCGGAATCGTCGGCGTCGTCGGACAGGGACCCGCCAACCAGGAGGTCTACGACGCACTGCTGCTGCTGCAGCACCGCGGGCAGGACTCGACCGGCATCGCGACAGCGGAGTCGAGTGGCATCTTCCACATCGCGAAGAACCGCGGGATGGTGCGCGAGGCGTTCCGCACCCGTGACATGCGCTCGCTCCTCGGCACGATCGGCCTCGGCCACGTCCGGTACGCGACGAAGGGGACCGCCTCGAACGAGGAGGAGGCGCAGCCGTTCTACGTGAACGCCCCGTACGGCATCGTCCTCGTCCACAACGGCAACCTCACGAACACGCGCGAGCTCACCGAGGAGCTCTTCCGCACCGACCGCCGCCACCTCAACACGAGCTCCGACACCGAGCTGCTCGTCAACGTCCTCGCGAACGAGCTGCAGGCCGTCATCTCGGGGCTCGAGCTCGACCACGAGCAGATCTTCGAGGCCGTCACGCGCGTGCACCAGCGCGTGGAGGGCTCGTACGCCGCCATCGCCCTGATCGCCGGGTACGGTCTGCTCGCCTTCCGCGACCCCTTCGGCATCCGTCCGCTGATCCTCGGCACCCGCCGGGCCGAGAACGGCCGGTACGAGTGGACCGTAGCCTCCGAGTCGCTCGTCCTCGAGAACGGCGGCTTCGAGGTCGTCCGCGACGTCGAGCCCGGCGAGGCGGTCTTCATCGATCTCGACGGCAACCTCTTCACGAAGCAGTGCGCGCCGAACCCGAAGCTCGTGCCCTGCTCGTTCGAGTACGTCTACCTCGCCCGTCCCGACTCGGTCATGAACGGCATCTCGGTCTACGAGGCCCGCCTCCGCATGGGCGAGCGCCTCGCCGACACGATCGCGAAGTACACCCCCGAGGGTTCGATCGACGTCGTCATGCCGATCCCGGACTCCTCACGTCCCGCCGCGATGCAGGTCGCGCGCAAGCTGGGCATCGAGTACCGCGAGGGCTTCTACAAGAACCGCTACATCGGCCGGACGTTCATCATGCCGGGCCAGGCGATCCGCAAGAAGAGCGTGCGCCAGAAGCTCAACGCGATGTCGACCGAGTTCAAGGGCAAGAACGTCCTCCTCATCGACGACTCGATCGTGCGCGGCACCACCTCGCGCGAGATCATCCAGATGGCACGGGATGCCGGGGCCACCTCGGTGACGTTCGCCTCGGCCGCCCCTCCCATCCGCTTCCCGCACGTGTACGGCATCAACATGCCCTCGCGTCACGAGCTCGTTGCGTACAACCGGACGATCCCCGAAATCGCCGAGGAGCTCGGGTGCGACTACCTCGTGTACCAGGAGATCGACGACCTGAAGGCGGCGATCCTCGAGGGTGCGCCCGACGTCGAGGACCTCGACATGAGCTGCTTCGACGGTCGGTACGTCACCGGCACGGTGAGCGACGAGTACCTCGCGTGGGTCGAAGGCACCCAGGAGTCCTGAGCCGCCTAGGCTGAATCGGTGACGTCCCCCGATCCCCTCGCCGTGCGTCGGGGTCGGATCCTCGCCCTCGTCGGCATCGTCCTGCTCGCGTTCTCGCTGCGCTCGGCGGTCGCGTCGCTCTCGCCGCTGTTCGATGCGATCGGCGAGGACTTCGTCCTTCCCGCCGCGGTGCTCGGCCTGATCGGGACCGTGCCCCCGCTGTGCTTCGCGGTGTTCGGCCTCCTCGCCTCGGGGTTCGAGCGCCGCTTCGGGCTCGAGCGGACCACGCTCGTCGCACTCGGCGCCGTCGCCCTCGGCTTGGTGGCGCGCGCCGCCGCCGGCGACGCGTACGGGCTGCTGCTCGGCTCGGCGCTCGTGTTCGCCGGGGTCGGGGTCGGCAACGTGCTCCTGCCCGCGCTGGTCAAGAAGTACTTCCCCGACCGCATCGGCCTGATGACCACGGTCTACTCGACGATGATGGCGATCTCGACCTTCGTGCCTCCGCTGGTCGCGGTGCCCGTGGCGGATGCCGCGGGGTGGCGCACGTCGCTGGGGCTCTGGGCGGTCTTCGCCCTGGCCGGGCTCGCCCCCTGGATCGTGCTCGCGCTGCGCGCCCGCCGCGCCGCCCTCGCCGAGGTGGACCTCGAACCCGTGAGCACACGCGTGTTCGGGCGGATGTGGCGGTTGCCCACCGCCTGGGCGCTCGCCGTCACCTTCTTCGTCTCGAGCGCCGTCGCCTACACGTCGTTCGCGTGGCTGCCGAAGATCCTCGTCGACACGGCGGGCGTGACGCCGCAGGTCGCCGGCACGCTGCTGTCGCTCTTCGCGCTGATCGGGCTGCCCGCGTCGCTCGTCGTGCCGGTGCTCGTCGCCCGGCGGGGCGTCGTGCTGCCGCTGTTCATCGTCGCCTCGGCCTCGGGGGTGCTCGGCGCCGGCGGGCTGCTGGTGGCCCCGGCATCCGCCCCCTGGCTCTGGGTCGCTCTGCTGGGCATCCTGCCGCTGCTGTTCCCGCTCGTCCTGACGTCCGTCGGGCTGCGCACGCGCACGCACGACGCGACGGTCGCGCTGAGCTCGTTCGCGCAGAGCCTGGGTTACGGCGTGACGATGCTGATGCCGATCGGGGTCGGCCTCATCCACGATGCGACGGGATCATGGACGGTGCCGCTGGTCATGCTCCTCGCGATCTCACTGCTCGCCGTGCCGGCGGGCGTCGTGATCGCGCGACGGAAGACGGTCGAACAGGAGTGGGAACAGCGCCACGGTTCGTGGTGAGCGGACGAGCGAGAGGTCAGGCCTTCTCGAAGGATGCCGGGGCCGCGGCCGACGGGTCTTCTTCGTCGTCCTCGTCGGCGTACTGGTCGGCCCACTTGTCCTCGTACTGCTCGTCACCGGGCGCGCCGAGCTCACGCTCGAGCGCGTTGATGTTCAAGCTGTACGTGTCGTACTTCAGCTCACGGGCGATCTTGGTGTTCTTCGCCTTTTGACGGCCACGCCCCATGCGTAACCCCCTCATTTCACGAGTGCGGGCTTGGTCCGGCAGCCCGACGAGTCACAGTCCGGCAGTGGCCGGGAAGAGTAGCATTCAGGGTACCACGGAGCGTTCCCACCGCCCTCGCGGCGGGGATCCAGGAAGGGTGATCCGACATGTCCGATGCCGTATCGCAGCCGCAGACCCGCCGTCCGCATCGCCCCGTGATCGCGGGGATCGTGCCCGGGCAGCCGGCCCGCGTCCTCCGCGAAGCCGCGCAGTACGCCCGGCTCCACGGCGCCGCCCTGCTGATCGCCCACGTCGACATCACCCGGTTCGTCTCGTACGAGGATCCCGACGGCTACGTCCACACGGCGCCGATCAACCTCGACGCGATCCCGAGCGAGGCGCTCGAGGCCCAGCTGCGCGACCAGGCCACCGCGGCGCTGTCGGGCATCGACGTCGCGTGGTCGCTCGAGATGCTGGCGGGCGACCCGGCGCTGGCGATGAAGGACCTCGCCGAGCGCACCGAGGCGCGTCTCATCGTCGTCGGCACGCGCAAGCGCGGCATCGGCGACTCGATCCGGGAGTTCTTCACGGGGTCGGTCGCGGCACGCCTCGCGCACCGGCAGCCGCGCCCCGTCCTCGTCGTCCCCCTGGGGGAGCCCGTGAAGGACGACGAGGACCCGTGGCGCGACCGGCAGGACTGGCCCGAGGAGCTCTGGCCCGGCGGCTGAGTCAGCTGCGCATCGCGCGCCGGACGGCCTCGGCCGTCTCGTCGAGCGCGGTCTTCAGGTCGTCGACGACGGATGCCGCGAGGTCGCCGCCGCGGGCGACGTGACCGCGCAGGTCGGCTCGCAGACCGGCACGGAACTCGGCGAGCAGCTCGTCGGCCCGTCGCACCTGCTCGCGTGCCGCCGCGCGTGGGTCGGCAGATGAGGGCGCCGCGGGTCGGCTCGGCGCAGCGGATGCCGCGGCCAGGTCGGCCTGCAGGCTGCGCATGGCCTCCCGCACGCCCGCGCGCACCTCGTCGGCGATGAGACGGACGCTGTCCGCGAGGCCGGCCTCGATACCCGCGAGGTCGCCCGAGCGCGACGCCACTTCGGCGCGACCGGCATCCGTGATCTCGTAGACGGTCTTGCGGCCGTCGACGGTCTTGGTGACGAGACCGTCCTCCTCGAGCTTCGAGAGGCGGGGGTAGATCGTGCCGGCGCTGGGGGTGTACGTGCCGCCGGTGCGGTCGGACAGTGCCTGCATGAGGTCGTACCCGTGGCGCGGCGCCTCGTCGAGCAGACTCAGCAGGTAGAGGCGCAGGTCGCCGTGGGAGAAGACGGGGGGCATCTCAGTACTCCTCTGCCGCGGGGGCCGGGTCGGTGATCGACGAGGCGACGCGTCGGATGACGGAGACGTCGCCCGAGACGGTGTTGGCGCGGACCTCCGCGAACGAGCCGCTGAGCTCGCCCACCGATCCGGAGTACGTCGAGCCGATCCCGCTCTGGGACCGGTCGATCCCGTCGACGCTCAGCTTCCCGCTGACCGTGCGCAGGGTGTACTTCGCCGCCACGGCCTCGTCGAGGCGCAGGGTCGCGGCGCCGCTGACCGTGTTGAACGAGACGTTCTGGGTGGGTCCGGCCGAGTCGATGAGGACGGCGCCGCTGACGGTGTCGGCGTACGCGGTGCGGATCGTGCCGGCCGCGGTGATCGCGCCCGAGACCGCGTTGGCGTTGAGCGTGCCGGTGAGGTCGCGCATCTGCACGTCGCCCGAGACCGAGTTCACCGTCACGTCGCCGGTCAGGCCGTCGACGATGATGTCACCCGACACGGTGTTGAGCTTCGCGTCGGTGACGAGCCCCGCCACGAGCGCGCTCGCGCTGACGACGCCGAGGGTGAGGGCGATCTCGCGCGGAACCGCGATGCTCACCTCCGCCTGCGGTCCGCCGCTGCCGAAGTTGCGGAACGACGACAGGAAGTTGTCCCAGCGCAGCTGTGCGTGGTCGATCTCCACTGCACCGTCACGGGCTTCGATGCGCAGTTCCTTCTGCGTGACGGAGTGCACTTCGATGCGGACGCCGGGCTCGTCGTGGGCGACGACGTCGATCTGTCCGCCGACGAGTCCCACCTTGAGTCGACGGATGCCGTCGAGGTCGATGACGCGGGTCTCCCCGGGCTGGACCAGCCACTTCTCGAGAGTCATGTTGTCTCCTGCGGTCGATCGCGAATCAAGATATATCGCGTTGCAGGTACGGTAACACGATATATCTCGAGTTGTCGAGACCCCTGTGCGGCGAGCACTTGACCTTGACGCTGCGTCAACTTTTAGCGTGGTCGTCATGACGCGCGAATGGTCGATCCAGGAACTCGCCCGCCTGGCGGGGACGACGAGCCGCACCCTGCGCCACTACGACCAGGTCGGACTCCTGCCGCCGACGCGGACGGGCACCGGGGGCTACCGGTTCTACGACGCCGCCGCCCTGCGCCGCCTGCAGCACATCTTGCTGCTGCGCGAGCTCGGACTGGGTCTGCCACGCATCGCCGAGGTCCTCGCCGAGGACGTCGACGAGACCGCGGCGCTGGCCACCCACCTGGGCTGGCTCGAGACCGAACGCGCGCGCATCGACCGGCAGATCGCCGCCGTCGCATCGACCCTCGACGCGAGGAGAAGAGGAGAGGAACCCATGGCCGAGAACATGTTCGACGGCTTCGACCACACCGTGCACCGGGAGGAGGTCACCGAACGCTGGGGCGCCGACGCGTACGCGCGCTCCGACGCCTGGTGGCGCGGGATGTCGGCCGACGAGAAGAAGGGCTGGATGGAGCGCAGCGCGCAGCTGACCTCCGACTGGAGCGACGCGGCGGGCCGCGGCATCCGTCCCGATTCCGACGAGGCGCAGGAGCTCGCCGCGCGGCACATCGCGTGGCTGCAGAGCATCCCCGGAACGCCCGCCGCCGACGGCGGCGACCTCCGCGGCTACGTGCTCGGCCTCGCCGACATGTACGTGGCCGACGACCGCTTCGGCGCGAACTACGGCGGCGCTGCGGGCGCGACGTTCGTCCGCGACGCGCTCCGCCACCACCTCGACCGGTCGTGAGCCGACGTGACGAGGCCCCCTCGACCGAGATCGGGAGGGGGCCTCGATGCGCTCGTGGGGGCGAGCGCCGCTGACGCGCCTGGGGGTGCGCGTCAGACGATCAGGTGTTCTTGCGGAGGACTCGCAGCAAGAAGGCGATCAGCGCGATGACACCCACGATGATGGCCACCCAGAGCAGGAACTGGAGACCTTCCGTGATGCCACCCACGATCGCCAGCACGATGGCGATCACGATGATGATGATGAGTGCGAGGTTCATTGGAGGCTCCCTCTGTTTGTCTCCGTTGTCCGCCGGAGCGGGGGTGACGCGGGTGTGCGTCGTACACATTGCTATCAGCGTTCTCTCAGCCGGATGAGGCCCTTGACAGGCGCAGCGGCCGGTGACATAACGTGGCCGGACGCGGGCGATCCCTGTCCGCGGCGATCATGTGAGGCGGGTGCATCATGCCGGCAGGACGTGGCTCGAACAGCCTGAAGGACCCCGAGCTCTACGAAGAGCTCCGCAAGGACGGCGCGTCGAAGGAGAAAGCGGCCCGCATCTCGAACGCGGCCGCGCGCGATGGACGCGGCGCGGTTGGTCGCCGGGGCGGCGAGTCCGGCGATTACGAGGACTGGACCGTGGCCGACCTCCGCGGACGCGCGAAGGAGCTCGGCATCCGTGGGTACTCCCACGCCCGCAAGGCCGACCTCATCGACATGCTCCGGTCGCACTGACGTGCCACGGCTCAAGCGGGTGCGGCCCGGCACCGACGTCGGCTATCGCCGGCTGCGCTCCGGGACCGGCTTCCGGTACGTGGATGCCGACGGCGATCCCCTCCCCAAGGCGGAGGCCGACCGCGTGCGCGCCCTCGTCCTGCCGCCCGCGTGGCAGGACGTGTGGATCTGTTCCGACCCGAACGGGCACATCCAGGCGACCGGCGTCGACGAGGCGGGGCGGGTGCAGTACCGCTACCACCCGCAGTGGACGGCAGGACGCGACAAGGGCAAGTACGCCCGGGCGCTGCAGCTCGCCGAGGCGCTGCCGCGGGCGCGCGGACGCGTCACGATGTCGATCCGTCGCGAGGACATCGACCAGGAACGCGTGCTCGCCGCCGCCTTCCGGCTGCTCGACCTCGCCGCGCCGCGCGTGGGAGCCGAGCGCTACCTCGTCAAGCACGGCAGCCGCGGCCTCACCACGCTGCTGCGCCGGGACGCCGTCGTCGACGGCACCGTCGTCGCGCTGCGCTTCCCGGGCAAGAGCGGCCAGCGCCAGGAGATGGAGGTCGAGGACCCCGACCTCGCCGCGGCCGTGGAGCTGCTCGTCGCGGGCAGGCCGAGCTCGCCGCTGCTCGCCTACCTCCGCGGGCGTCGCCGCGTCGCCCTCACGCCCCGGGACGTCAACCTCTACGTCCGGTCGATGACCGGGGGGACGTTCACGGCGAAGGACTTCCGCACCCTGCGGGGCACGATCACCGCCGCCGACGCCCTCGCCCGCATCGGGCCTTCGACGAAGAAGTCCGACCTCAAACGCGCCGAGGTCCTCGCGGTCAAGGTGACCGCCGAGACGCTCGGCAACACCCCGTCGGTCGCGCGCAGCTCGTACATCGACCCGCGCGTGTTCGACCGCTACCGTCGCGGCATCCTGCTCGACACCACCGTGTCGCCCGAATCCGCCATCCGGACGCTCATCCTCACCTGACCCCTCCCAGCCCCGCGGGTGGGGTGCCGTGAAATACTGACGCGCACCCCCGCATCCCTCACCTGCACCGTGGAAATGGGCCTCCGTTGTCGAACCTCGCTGTCCTGAGCCTCAAGAACCGCGCGCTCATCGCCCTCATCACGATCGTCGCGGCGATCTTCGGCGGACTGGCCCTCACGAGCCTCAAGCAGGAGCTGATCCCGCCGATCCAGCTGCCGCAGCTGTCGATCCTGACCACCTACCCCGGCGCATCCCCCGACGTCGTCAACAACGACGTCTCGACGCCGATCGAGCAGGCGATCCAGGCCGTCCCCGACCTCGAGTCCACGTCGTCGACGAGCACGACGAACGCGTCGATCATCCGGGCATCCTTCGCCTACGGCACCGACCTCGCGACCGCCGAGCAGAAGATCCTGCAGGCCATCAACCGCATCGACGACACGCTGCCCGACGGCCTCGACACGAGCGTCCTCGCCTTCTCGACCGACGACCTCCCCGTCATCGCGCTCGCCGTCACGGGATACGACGACGCGACCGAGGTGCAGACACGGCTCGAGACCGCCGTCGTCCCCGACATCGAGGACCTCGACGGGGTCGCCGCCGCGCAGATCGTCGGCGGGCAGACCTCGCGCGTGACGATCACCCCCGACCAGGCCGCGCTCGCCGCCGACGGGTACACGCAGACCGCGATCACCGACGCGCTCGACCAGAACGGCGTCCTGTTCCCCGGCGGCACCGTCGACGAGGGCGACCAGACCCTCACCGTGCAGACCGGCACGAAGCTCGACTCCATCGACGAGATCGCCGCGCTCCCGCTCGTCCCCACTGATGCCGACCAGTTCGCCGCGGGCACGGTCACCGTCGGTGACGTCGCCGACGTCGTCCTCGACACCGACCCGGTGACCTCGATCTCGCGCGTCGACGGCAAGCCCGCGCTCACGGTGTCGATCACGAAGCTCCCCGCGGCCAACACGGTCGACGTCTCGCACCTCGTCCGCGACGCGATCGGCGCGCTGCAGGACGACATCGGCAGCGGCGCGACGATCACGGTCGTCTTCGACCAGGCGCCCTACATCGAGCAGTCGATCGAGGCGCTCGCGCAGGAGGGCCTGCTCGGCCTCGCGTTCGCGGTCGTCGTCATCCTGATCTTCCTGCTGTCGGTGCGCTCGACCCTCGTCACCGCCATCTCGATCCCGACGAGCGTGCTCATCACGTTCATCGGCATCCAGGCCTTCGGCTACTCGCTCAACATCCTGACCCTCGGCGCCCTCACGATCGCGATCGGCCGTGTGGTCGACGACTCCATCGTCGTCATCGAGAACATCAAGCGGCACTACGTCGGCGGCGCCGACAAGCTGCAGGCGATCCTCCTCGCCGTCCGCGAGGTCGCGGCCGCCATCACGGCCTCCACCCTCACGACCGTCGCCGTCTTCCTGCCGATCGCCTTCGTCGGCGACCTGACCGGCGAGCTCTTCCGCCCCTTCGCGCTGACGGTCACCATCGCGATGCTCGCGTCGCTCTTCGTCGCGCTGACCATCGTGCCCGTACTCGCGTACTGGTTCCTGCGACCGGGCAAGCCGGTGACGGATGCCGCGGGTCGAGCGATCGACCCCGAAGATCCGGCCGCGCCGCCGAGCCGCCTGCAGAAGTCCTACCTGCCGGTGCTGCGCTGGACGCTGAAGCACTCGGTGGTGACGCTGCTGCTCGCCGTCCTCGTGCTCGGCGGCACCGTCCTGGCCGCCCCGCTCATGAAGGTCAACTTCCTCGGCGATTCGGGGCAGAACACCTTCACCGTGACGCAGAACGTCGGCGACACCGCGAGCCTCGAGACCCAGGACGCGGCCGCGAAGCGCGTCGAGGAGGTCCTGCTCGACGTCGACGGCATCGAGACGGTGCAGACCTCGATCGGCTCGAGCGGGTCCGCCCTCCGCGACGCGTTCTCGGGCGGCGGCACCGGCATCACCTACTCGATCACGACCGACCCCGACGCCGACCAGGAGCAGATCCGCACCGACGTGCAGCAGGCCGTCGCCGACCTGCCGGATGCCGGCGAGATCGTCGTCTCGGCGGCGCAGGGCGGCTTCGGCTCGACCGACATCGAGGTCGACGTGACCGCGCCGGACGCCGGCGTGCTGCGCGACGCGACCGACGCGGTGGTCGCCGCGCTGCGGGACGCGAGGGGGATCGAGCAGGTCGACTCGAACCTCTCGGCATCCCTCCCCTTCGTCTCGGTCGCCGTCGACCGCGACAAGGCCGCCGAGCTCGGCCTGTCGGAGATCGCCGTCGGCGGGCTCGTGTCGAACACGATGCAGCCGCGACAGATCGGCACCGTCGAGATCGACGACGCGTCGCTCACCGTGTACCTGAAGGCCGCCGACATCCCGCAGACGATCGACGAGCTCCGTTCGCTCGAGATCGCGAGCGCGTCGGGCCTCGTGCGCCTCGACGAGGTGGCAACCGTCGAGCAGTCCGAGGGGCCGTCGTCGATCACCAGCGAGCGCGGTCAGCGCACGGCATCCGTCACCGTCACCCCGGCCACCGACGACCTGAACGCCTCGAACGCGGCCGTCACCGCCGCCCTCGCCGACGTCGACCTGCCGCAGGGCGCCGACGCCGAGATCGGCGGGGTCGTGACGCAGCAGCAGGACGCCTTCGCGCAGCTGGGGCTCGCGATCCTCGCGGCGATCCTCATCGTCTACATCGTCATGGTCGCGACCTTCAAGTCGCTGCGGCAGCCGGTGCTGCTGCTCGTCTCGGTGCCGTTCGCCGCGACCGGCGCCATCCTGCTGCAGATCGTCTCGGGTGTGCCGCTGGGCGTCGCGTCGCTCATCGGTGTGCTCATGCTCGTGGGCATCGTCGTCACGAACGCGATCGTCCTCATCGACCTCGTGAACCAGTACCGCGAGAAGGGTCTGTCCACGCCCGAGGCGGTGCTCGCCGGCGGTGCGCGCCGACTGCGGCCGATCCTCATGACGGCCCTCGCGACGATCTTCGCGCTCACGCCCATGGCTCTCGGGATCACGGGGCACGGCGGGTTCATCTCGCAGCCGCTCGCGATCGTCGTGATCGGCGGACTCGTGTCGTCGACCGTGCTGACCCTGCTCGTGCTGCCCGCGCTCTACAACCTCGTCGAGGGCGCCAAGGAGCGTCGTGCCGCGAAGCGCGGCGACGTCGTGCCCGCCACGACCGCGACAGAGGCGCCGCTCACGCGTCGCGCGCGTCGGGATGCCGCGGCCTCGGCGGGAGCCGTCACCGGCGCGGCCGCCGTCGACACCGCGCTCGTGATCGAGGAGGCCCCGGACATCGAGATCCCGGCGGTCGAGGCGCCCGCGGTCGAGGCGCCGGCGGTCGAGGAGTCGGCGGTCGAGGAGCCGGCGGCGTCCGACGAGGAGCCGCGGCGCGAGGAGTGAGGGTCAGCCGACGAGGTCGGCGCCCCACTCGAGCGTCCAGCTCTCGCCGGGGGCGAGACGTCGCAGGCTCCGGCCGGAGTTGAATGCGTCGGCCGGCGCCGTCATCGGCTCGATCGCGACGGCCAGGTCGTGCCCAGGGAAGCGGTCGGTCGTGAAGACCTGGACGTACTCGAATCCCTCGCCCGCCCACACCGTGAGGCGGCGCCCGTCCGGGGCGATCAGGTGCGCATGGATCCGTCCGTCGCGGCGGGGGAGTCCCGCGAAGGCGACGTCGAGCGACAGGTCGCCGACGCGTCGGGGCGTGCGGAGGTCGTGCTCGTCGTCGAGCGGCTCCTCGGCGACCGGGATGCTCTGATCGTCCAGGCGGAACCAGGTCCGCGCCTCGACCTGCAGCGCCAGGTCGGCGGTGTCGACGTCGGAGATCCGGAAGTACGGGTGCGTCCCGAGGGCGACCGGGGCGTCGCCGTCGCCGATGTTCGTGATCTCGTGGGTCACCCGGATGCCGCGCTCGCCGAGGCGATAGGTCACGCGGGTGGCCAGGTGGTACGGGTACCCCGTCTGCGGCACGACGTCGGCCCGCAGGGTGAGCGCGGCATCCGTCTGCTCCTCCACCCGGTACGACGCGAACCGCAGCAGCCCGTGCGACGCGTTGCCGAGCTTCGGCTCGGTGATCGCGAGCTGGCGGAGTTCGCCGTCGTCCTCCCAGCGGCCGTCGCGGATGCGGTTCGGCCAGGGGACCAGGACGATGCCGGATGCCGCGGGTGTCGGCGCGTCGTCGGGGTAGTCCGGGACGAGGTCGACGCCGCCGACGCGCAACGCGCGGAGCGCGGCACCGACCTCGGTGATCTCGGCCGAGACGTCGGCGGCACGGAGGGCGAAGCGGGTTCCGGTGGGATCGGCGGCCATGCGGTCAGCGTATCGGCGCGGCGGGTTCCCAGGTGGGCCGGGTATCGTGGACCCGTCGGCGGAGGACACCGCGCTGTGCGCGGGCATCCTGTGTAGTCCTCGGGGCCGATCTCGACACCCGCTCCGTGGTGTCGGAACCAGTAACTGGAATGGCCCCCGGCCGACGGAAGTCCGGGTCTCACCGTGCGTGCGCGCACGGCGCTGTTTCGTGCGAGAACCCAGAAAGCACACGCATGCCCAAGAACAAGAAGCCGGCCGGCGGCCGCGCGCAGAACTTCGAGCCCCGCTACGGCAAGAAGACCTCCTACCAGGACGCCAAGCGCCGCCCCGGCCAGGCCTCCGCCGGAACCGCCGGCAGCAAGAGCCCCAAGCACCGCGGCTTCCGCGCCGCCGAGGAGTCGGCACCCGCGAAGGGCCGCTGGACCGAGCAGGACCGCGCCGGCCGGGCCGAGGCCCGCGGCATCCGCTCGCACGCCCGCGGCGACCGCGCCGCCGGCGGCGAGCGCCCGCGTTTCGACCGCGCCGGTGGCCCCGGCTTCGACCGCGAGCGCGGCAACGACCGCGGAGATGTCGATCGTCGGGGCCCCCGTGGGGCCGATTCGCGTCGGGATGGGCAGGATGTCCGCGGTTACGGCCGCCCCGAGCGCGACGATCGTGCGCGGTTCGACCGGACCGAGCGCCCCCGCTTCGACCGCGCCGACCGTGGCAACGACCGCGGAGATTCCGACCGCCGCGCCCCTCGTGACGCCGGAAACGGCCGTGACGCACGCGATTTCCGCGGTACTGGCCGTCCCGAGCGCCCGCGCTTCGACCGCGCCGACCGCCCCGCGCGTTCGTTCGACGACCGACCCCGCCGGGACGACCGGCCCCGCCGGGACGAGCGGCCCCGCCGCGACGAGCGCGCGAACCGGTCGGATTGGAACGCCGCGGAGAAGTCGAAGGCGCACCAGGAGCACGTCGACGTCGTGCACGAGCGGCTCCAGGCCGAAGCGGTGGATGCGGCCTCCGTCGAGCAGGCGTCGTTCGCCGACCTCGGGCTCGGCCAGAACATCGTGCGCACCCTCGAAGGTCTCGGCGCCACGAGCCCGTTCCCGATCCAGGCGGCCACCGTCCGTCCGATCCTCGAGGGCCGTGACGTCCTCGCCCGTGGCCGCACCGGCTCGGGCAAGACGATTGCCTTCGGTGCTCCGCTCGTCGAGCGCGTGCTGCGCGGCCAGGCCGGCAAGCGCCGTGCGTGGGGCCGCTCGCCGCAGGCGCTGATCCTCGCGCCGACGCGCGAGCTCGCCCTGCAGATCGACCGCACCGTGCAGGAGCTCGCGCAGAGCGTCGGCCTCTTCACGACGCAGGTGTACGGCGGCGTCCCGCAGGGCCGCCAGGTCGGCGCGCTGAAGAAGGGCGTCGACATCGTCATCGGCACCCCGGGCCGCATCGAGGACCTCGAGAAGCAGGGCAAGCTCGACCTGTCCGAGGTCGGGATCGTCGTCCTCGACGAGGCCGACCACATGAGCGAGCTGGGCTTCCTCGAGCCGATGCAGCGGATCCTCCGCCTCGTGCAGGACGACGCGCAGAAGCTGCTCTTCTCCGCCACGCTCGACCGCGAGGTCGCTGCTCTGGTCGACGAGTTCCTCGTGGACCCGGCCGTCTACGAGGTTGCGGGCGAGACGCAGGAGACCAGCACGATCGACCACCGCGTCCTCGTGATCGACCACCGCGACAAGGCCGAGATCCTCACCTCGCTCGTCGACCGCGACGGCAAGACGCTCGTCTTCACGCGGACCCGTGCGTACTCCGAGATGCTCGTGGAGCAGTTCGAGGATGCCGGGATCGCCGCCGTCGCCCTCCACGGCGACCTCAACCAGGCCAAGCGCACCCGCAACCTGCAGCGTCTGACCGACGGCAAGGTGAACGTGCTCGTCGCGACCGACGTCGCGGCGCGCGGCATCCACGTCGACGACATCGACCTGGTCGTCCAGGCCGACGCCCCCGACGAGTACAAGACGTACACGCACCGTTCGGGTCGCACCGGTCGCGCCGGTCGCGCCGGCACGGTCGTGACGCTCATCACGCGCCAGCGTCGTCGGCGCATGACCGAGATGCTCGAGCGCGCCGAGATCGATGCGCCCTTCGACGAGGCGCGCATCGGCGACGACGTGCTCGAGGAGATCACGGGTCGTCAGGCCGCGAACGTCGACGCCTGAGCGTTGTCACTAGGGTGGGCGGATGCCGCTCGTCATCCGCCCGCTCGGTGATCCCGACGTCGACGCGGTCGTGTCCCTGTGGCACGACGCCGGCCTGACCCGCCCGTGGAACGACCCGCACCGCGACATCGCGCGTGCCCGCGCGGTATGGCCCGACCTGCTGCTCGTCGCGGTGGCCGGCGATCGCGTCGTCGGCTCGGTCATGGCCGGGTACGACGGACACCGCGGCTGGTTGTACTACCTCGCATCGGCATCCGACCGGCGCGGCGAGGGGATCGGGCGGATGCTGGTGGCCGAGGCGGAGCGACGGCTCGAAGCGCTCGGCTGCCCGAAGGTGATGCTCATGGTCCGCGAGGGCAACGACGCGGTCGCGGAGTTCTACGAAGGCATCGGCTACGCCCGCGACGCGACCTCCGTCCTCGGCAAGCGCCTCATCCCCGACGACTGAGTCAGAAGAGCATCGCGGCCGCCTGCTCGCGCGTCGCCGTCTTCATGACCGGACCCGTGGTCCGCACCGGACCGGGCCCGCGCGGGGGAGCGTCCTCCTCTTCGAGCCTGCCGTGCAGTCCGTGCTTCCGCAGCAGCGGACGCACCCGCGCGGACAGCCAGGAGCGGTATTCGTTCGGCGCCGAGACCGAGACGCCCGGGTACAGGCCGCGGTAGGCCGGCACGAGGTCCGGGCACTCGCGTTCCAGCCACTGCCAGAACCACTCCTTCGCGCCGGGTCGCAGGTGCAGGGCGCCGAAGACGACCCGGCGCGCACCGGATGCCGCGATCCGCGCGATCGCGTCGTCGAGCACGTCGATCCCGTCGGTCAGGCGCGGCACGATCGGCATGAGGAACACGGTCACCGAGAAGCCGGCGTCCGTCGCGGCCTTCACGGTGTCGAGCCGTGCCTGGAACGACGGTGCCCCCGGCTCGAGGAGTTGGCGCAACGGTTCGTGGGGGATCGCGATCGACATGGCGATGTGGATCGGGACGCGGGTCGCGGCATCCGTCAGCTGCGGCAGGTCGCGGCGCAGCAGCGTGCCCTTCGTGAGGATCGAGAACGGCGTGCCGCTCGAGGCGAGGGCGTCGATGATGCCCGGCATCAGCCGGTAGCGGCCCTCGGCCCGCTGGTAGGGATCGGTGTTCGTCCCGAGGGCGACCGGTTCGTGCCGCCACGACGGCTTGGCGAGCTCCCGCGCGAGCACCTCCGCCACGTTCACCTTCACGACGATCTGCGAGTCGAAGTCGGCCCCGGCGTCGAGGTCGAGGTAGGTGTGCGTGTTGCGGGCGAAGCAGTTGTGGCTGACCACCCCGGCGGCGATGAAGTCCTCGGTGTCCGTGGAGATGTCGACGAGATCGCGTACCCCGACGTCCTCGATCGAGATCACCGTCAGATCGGTCGCGGTCTTGACAGCCGCGCCCACGATCGACAGTTTCCGCGTGATCGCGGGGCTGGTGATCCGGAAGAAGCGATCCCGCGAGGGCAGCCCGCCGGTCACGCGGATCGCCGTCACCCCGCTGGGTCGCACAGGCTCGCGGATGAAGCCGATCCCGAAGTGGTCGAGCGAGGTCGACACCGTCTCGAGCAGCCGCTCGTCCGTGTTGACGATGCGGAGGATGCCGCGCGAGCACGAGCCCTCCGCATCGAAGATGCCGGAGAGGAATCCCGCCCTCCAGGCGGACGAGGGCGCGGTGGGTTCGGCGATCAGCGTCTCGATCGTCTCGACATCGGCCTGCCGTGCCGTGTGGATCGCCGTCATCTGCCGCCGCACGTCCGTCGCCGGAGTGAACGCTCGCTCGTGCGTGAGAACTCCTGCCCGCTCCAGGAAGCGCCGAGTCCGGTCCAACGCGTCGACATCCGCCAACGCGAGGCGGAATCGGTGGATGACCCGGACCCGCTTCGCGTCGGTGTACGTGCCATGGAAGATCATCCCGTCGCCGCGGATCATCCCACTGAGGTATCCCCGTTCGAAGTCGGGGTCGGCGACGAAGGCGCTCTGCGCGCGCGGGGCGCCCATCCCGAACCCCTGCAGACGATTCCCCGTGGTCAGATGCGGACGACGACCGGCGCCCGATGTCGTCCCCGTCACGTGCTTCCATCCGCGCTCGGTCAGGAACCGATGATCGCCACTCGCGATGATCTCCGTCCCGTCGGCGAGGGTGATCCGGTAGGCCGCTTTCCGGGTGGGCCAGACGGCGCGCACCGTCGTGGGGACGTAGCGCCGGTACGCACCGTCCACGCGCGTCCCCATCAGGTCCTCGCCGACGCGCACGTCCCCAAGTCGCTTGTGTCGACCCTCAGCCGTCATGACCAGGGTCTCGGGATCCAGGCAGTACGTGCACGCGTGCGAGCAGCCCCGGTACGGGTTCACCGTCCACGAGAACGGCATCGCGGAACCGCTCGGCACGTGGTTCAGCGCGGACTTCGCGACCACCTCGTGGAACGTCATCCCGGCGAACTCCGGCGTCATCACCGACCGGACGAGACCGCCCATCGACTCGAGCCCGGGCAGGGCGGCCTCATCGACCGTCGAGATGTCCTGCCCCTGCCACCGCATCTCCCCAGTCGAACACATATACGAGCAATGAGTCAATGCCGCGCGCGGGAGAATAGAACATCGAGGACGCACTCCCCGGCCTGGGACAATGGTCACGTGTCAGAGTCGAGGAGCGCCGCGAGGCGGCGGGTGCTCCGTCGGCGACGCCAGCGCCGCGCGGTCGTCCTGCTCGCCCTCGTCGCGACGCTCGTCATCGCCCTCGCCGTCGTCCTCCCGCGCGCCCTCGCCCCCGACGACGCCGTCGCCGAACCGGCATCCACCCCCGCTCCGCCCTCGTCCGCGCCGGCGAGCACACCGACGCCGACGCCGGAGACCCCCGAGGCCGAGCCGGCCTTGTGCGAAACGGATGCCGTGACCGCGGCGCTCGAGAACGGCTCCGACCGCGACGTGATCGCCGCGTTCGGCGGCGCCGAACCGTTCCGCGCGGCGATCGCCGACGGCGCAGCCCCCTGCGTCGACCTGCACGAGGCGGGGCGCCTCTGGGTGGTCGCGAACAAGCGGCATCCCCTCGATCCGGTCGACTACTGGCCCAGACCGCAGGCGCGTCCGCAGGACACCCGGATCGTGGCGGGCGGGTGGCTGCTCGACGAGACGGCCGCGGCGCTCGACGAGCTCTCGGCCGACGTGCGGGCCGCGGCGGGCACGATCGGGGTGAGCAGCGGGTTCCGTCCTTACGACTTCCAGGTCGACACGTACAACCGCTACGTCTCGATGCGCGGCAAGGCGGCCGCCGACCTGCGGAGCGCACGCCCCGGCCACAGCGAGCACCAGACGGGACTCGCCGTGGACGTCGTGGCATGCGACTCCGGATGCGGCGACCATGACGGCTTCGGCGGCACCCCGCAGTCGGACTGGATCGCCGAGAACGCCTGGCGGTACGGCTTCATCGTCCGTTACGAGGAGGGACGCACCGCGACGACGGGCTACTCCGCCGAGCCGTGGCACCTGCGGTTCATCGGCCGTGAGTTGGCCGCCGCGTACGCCGACGGCGGCTTCCACACCCTCGAGGAGTTCTTCGGGCTCGAGCCCGCCCCCGACTACGGCTGAGGCTCGCGCTCCACGGGGAGCCACAGCTCGCACGTCGCGGTCGAGAAGTCCTCGGCCCGGTCGAGCACCGCGACGATCGAGGGTCCGAGGCGCAACCGCCACGGGTTCGCCGGGAACCAGTCGGTCGCCGTCGCCGCCCACGTCGTCTGCAGCGCGTCGGGGTAGGGGCCGCTCGTGCGGAACACCGCCCACGTGCCCGCCGGAACCTCGACGACGTCGAGGTCGTCGGGCACGGAGCTGTCGAGTGCGCGGGCGACCCCGTGCAGGTACGTCAGCTCGCTGCCCTCGGTGTAGTCCGGGTCGACGTCGGCGCTCACCTGCAGCAGGCCGGCGGGATCGGTGTCGCTGAGGTCCTTCAGCCGCGCGTGCTCCGTCGCGGGCAGCGCGGCGATGTGCGCCTGGATGGCGGGGTTCGCCCCGCGGTGCATAAGCGGCACGCGGGCGGCGTGGCCGACGAGGCGGAAGGCGGGTCGGTCGGTGATGCGGGTGTCCATAGGGATGCTCCCTTCTACGGTCAGGCGGAACCTGAGCTGCGGTTGTGTGCGGAGGGGGCCGCCGTCGCGTCGGGCGACGGACGGAGCGACGCCGTGCACCGCCTGGAACGCACGGGCGAACGCCTCGGTCGAGCCGTACCCGTAGCGCACCGCGATCGTCAGCATCTCCTCGTCGCCGACGAGCTCGGCTGCCGCCACCGTCATCCGCCGACGCCGGACGTACTCCGACAACGGCATGCCCACCAGCGACGAGAACATCCGACGCAGGTGGTATTCGGTCGTACCGTGCGCGCGGGCGACTCCGGCGACGTCGAGCTCTTCGCCGAGGTGCGCCTCGATGTGTTCGACGACGCGGGTGAGTGCGGTGATCATGCGTCTCCCTCCGGCATCCACTCTCATCTTCTCGCCGCGCGTGCGCCCGACTTCTGCGGACCGGAAAGATCGGATGCCGCGTCGCGGAACTCAGTCGCGCTCGCCCTGGCATCCGATCCCACGGCGCGCGTACAGTGGACGGTGGCGACGCCGCCCACGAGCGCAGCGTCGCGCCGACACGAAGGGGGTCCGCACATGGAGCGGAACATCTACGACGAGGACCACGAAGCGTTCCGCGACGTCGTCAAGGAGTTCATCAAGCGCTACGTCACCAACGAGAAGCGCGAACAGTGGGATGCCGCCGGCGAGATCGACCGGGCGACGATGCGCGCGGCGGGCGAGGCCGGTGTGATCGGGCTCAGCGTGCCGGAGGAGTTCGGCGGCGCGGGGATGCTGCAGGACTACCGCTTCCGCACGATCGTCAATGAAGAGGTCATCCGGGCCGGTGCGGGATCGCTCGCGGGCGCCTTCGGCATCCAGGACGACCTGGCCGTGCCCTACCTCGTGCACATGGGCACGCAGGAGCAGAAGGAGACCTGGCTTCCCCGCATGGCGACCGGTGAAGTCATCGGCGCGCTCGCGATGACCGAGCCCGGTGCGGGATCGGACCTCCGCGGCATCTCGACGACCGCGAAGAAGACCGACGGCGGCTACATCGTCAACGGCGCGAAGACCTTCATCTCGTCGGGCGCCACCGCCGACATCTTCGTCGTGTTCGTGAAGACGGGCGAGGGCAACCGGCCCGACGCCTTCTCGCTCCTGCTGCTCGAGGCCGACATGGCGGGCTTCGACCACGGTAAGAAGCTGCACAAGATGGGCTTCCACGGCCACGACACGGCCGAGCTCAGCTTCACCGACGTCTTCGTCCCCGACGCGAACCTCATCGGCGGCGAAGAGGGAAAGGGATTCATCCAGCTCATGATGAACCTGCCGCTCGAGCGCCTGTCGATCGGTGTCGCGGGCGCCGCGGCCGCGCAGGCCGGTGTCGAATGGACGGTCGCGTACACGAAGGACCGCGAGGCCTTCGGTCAGCGGATCATCGACTTCCAGAACACCCGCTTCACCCTCGCCGACCTCGTGACGACGGTCGACGCGCTGTGGGCCTACGTCGACCGCGCGATCACCCTCTACGGCGAGAACAAGCTGTCCGCCGAGGATGCCGCCCAGGTCAAGTTCTGGGCCACCGAGCGCGAGTGGGAGGTGCTCGACGCCTGCGTCCAGCTGCACGGCGGCTACGGCTACATCATGGAGTACCCGATCGCCCGCGCCTTCCTCGACGCCCGCGTCCACCGCATCTACGGCGGCACGAACGAGATCATGCGCGACATCGTGTCGCGCCGGATCGCCGGTAAGCGCTGACCCGACGACCGAGGTCCCGATCGGGCCGGAGAACCTGCGCGGTTACCCGGCCCGATCGGGACCTCGCCGGCGCGAGGCGATCAACCCGAATGCTGTCGTTAGCCGCGTCTTAGGCGCGGTTAAGGACGGCGGGGTGGGATCGGCGCATGCGCATTCGACATCTCCGCCTCACTCTTTCGCTCGCTCTCGTCTCGGTGGGAGCCGTCGTCCTCGCGGGGTGCGTCGCCCCCGCCACCGACGAGAGCGAGGGGGAAACGGATGCCGCGCGTCTCTCAACCTCGACGGCCAGCTTCTGGGACTCCTCCACCGTCCACTCGATCTCGGTCGACGTGGACGACGACGCGCTCGCCGAGCTGCTCGAGACGTACGAGAGCACCGGGGACAAGGAATGGATCGAGGCCACCGTCACGATCGACGGCGAGGTCTACGAGGGCGCAGGGTTGAAGCTGAAGGGCAATTCGTCGCTGAAGAGCGTCACGAGCGACGACGACCCGAGCGGCATCCCGTGGATCATCCGGCTCGACAAGTTCGTCGACGGCCAGAACCACGAGGGCATCACCGAGTTCGTCGTCCGGGGGAACAGTTCCGAGACCGCCTTGAACGAAGCCGTCGCGCTCGACCTGCTCGAGCTGGCCGGCCTCGCCAGCGAACAGGCCGCTGCCACACGGTTCACGATCGCGGGGTCGACCGCGCTGCGCCTGGTCGTCGAGAACCCGGGCGACAGCTGGAACGACTCCACTCTCGGCGCGACCGCGCTGTACAAGGCCGAGTCGGGCGGGGACTACTCGTACCGCGGCGACGACCCGGAGTCGTACACGGACATCTTCGACCAGGAGGCGGGTGACGACGACCTCACCCCGCTCATCTCCTTCCTGGAATTCATCAACGACTCCGACGACGAGACGTTCAGCGCCGAACTGTCGGAGCACCTCGACGTCAACGAGTTCGCGACCTACCTCGCGTTCCAGGATGTCGTCGACAACTTCGACGACATCGACGGGCCGGGGAACAACTCCTACCTCGCCTACGACGCCGACACCGGCTTGATGACCGTCGTCAACTGGGATCTCAATCTCGCCTTCGGCGCGTCGCCGGGCGGTGTCGGCGCGGGCGGTGCCGGCGGGGACGGGATGGCGATGCCCGACCCTGGCGACGCGGCAGCCCCCGACCGTGGTGACGCGGCAGCGCCCGAGGGCGACGCCCGAGCGGATCGGCCGACCCGACCCGACGCCGGCGCGCAGATGGGCGGCGGTGGGGGTCGCGGCGGCTCGAACATCCTCGCCTCGCGCTTTCTCGCCGACGAGGACTTCCACGCGCTCTACGAGAGCGAGCTCGAGGAGCTGAAGGATCTCTTCTACGGCTCGGGCGCCGCGGAGGACATCGTCCAGACCTGGTCGGATGCGCTCGTGACCGGTGCCGGCGACCTGGTCGACGCCGACGTGATCGCCGCGGATGCCGCGGACCTGACGGCATCCTTCGAACGACTCGCGGACTGACCTCGGCGGCGTGAGGCGGGCCTACTTGGCGACGAGCGTCGTCTCGAAGCTGTAGAGGTCGGGGCGGTAGCAGTGGTGGCCGTACTCGAACGCCCGGCCGGAGTCGTCGAAGGCGACTCGCTCCATCGTGAGGACCGGGCCGTCGGAGTCGATGTCGAGCAGTTCGCCCTCGTCGCCCCGGGCGCTGCGCGCGCCGATCTTCTGCTTCGCGACGCGGATGGTGACGCCCCGCGCGCGCAGGATCTCGTAGAGGCCGTGCTCCTCGAGCTGCTCACGGGTGATGTCGGCGAACTCCGACGGCAGGTAGTTCTCGAGCACCGCGACGGGGACGCCGTCGGTGCTGCGCTGCCGGCGCACGAAGACGACGTCGTCGCCCGGGGTGAGGCCGAGACTCTTCGCGACGATCTCGGAGGCCGGGACGACCTCGTGCCCCAGCACACGCGTCGCGGGGACGTGCGAGGTGTTCTTGAGGTCCTCGTAGAGGCTCGTCAGTTCGACGGCGCGGGTGACCTGACCCTGCACGACCTGCGTGCCGATGCCGCGCCGGCGCACGAGCAGCCCCTTGTCGACGAGCTCCTGGATCGCGCGACGGATGGTCGGGCGCGACAGCCCCAGTCGCTGGCCGATCGCGATCTCGTTCTCGAGCCGTCCGCCCGGGGGGATGGCTCCGGAGTGGATGGCGGCCTCGAGCCGGCTGGACACCTGGAAGTAGAGCGGGACGGGACCGGTGCGATCGAGATCGGCGAAGAGTTCGGCGGGCCAGTAGGTGTCGGCATCGACCACAGCCCTCACGCTCCTTCCGATGGATGACGGGTGTCGCCGGCCTTTGTACCGACAACATCACGTGTCAGGCTAACGGCTCACCGGCCCTCGTCACGGATTTTCCTATGTGATATTGTTAGGACATGTTTGCGACCCGAGGCCACGCTGCCGGATGACCGCTCGCGCCGCTGCTCCCGACGTCCTCTCCCTCGGACGACTCGGCGTCGACATCTACCCGCTGCAGACGGGTGTCGGACTCGAAGAGGTTTCGACGTTCGGCAAGTTCCTCGGGGGGAGCGCGGCCAACGTCGCCGTCGCCGCCGCTCGCTACGGACACGACGTCGCCCTCGTCTCGCGGGTCGGTGACGACCCGTTCGGTCGCTACCTGCGCGCCGAACTCGACCGGCTCGACGTCGACCCCGCCCTCGTCGCCGTCGACGGCACGTACAAGACGCCGATCACCCTCTGCGAGATCTTCCCGCCCGACGACTTCCCGCTGTACTTCTACCGAGAGCCCAAGGCCCCCGACCTCGAGGTGACGCCGGATCAGCTGCCGAGCGACGTGCTGACCGGGGCATCCATCTTCTGGTCCACGGTCACGGGTCTCAGCCAGGAGCCCAGCCGGTCGACCCAGCTCGACGCGCTGCGGCGCCGCGGCCGTGCGCGCCACACGATCCTCGACCTCGACTACCGGCCGATGTTCTGGCCCGACCCCGCCGAGGCGAGCGCGCAGGTGTCCGCCGCGC
Source organism: Microbacterium oleivorans (assembly GCF_001644225.1). Taxonomy (GTDB): domain Bacteria; phylum Actinomycetota; class Actinomycetes; order Actinomycetales; family Microbacteriaceae; genus Microbacterium; species Microbacterium gawkjiense. The sequence continues at coordinate 58,648 of NZ_LSTV01000005.1, forward strand.
TCGAGCACGTCACGATCGCCGTGGGCAACCGCGAGGAGTGCGAGGTCGCCGTCGGCGAGACCGAACCGATGCGCGCGGCCGACGCTTTGCTCGAACGCGGTGTCGAGCTCGCGATCGTCAAGCAGGGCCCCGACGGTGTCCTCGCGAAGACCCGCGACGAGACCGTGGTGGCTCCGCCGTACCTCGTCGACGTCGTCAACGGGCTGGGAGCGGGCGACGCGTTCGGCGGTGCGCTCTGCCACGGTCTGCTGAGCGGGTGGAGCCTGGAGCGCATCCTGCGCTTCGCCAACGTGGCCGGCGCGATCGTCGCGTCGCGGCTGGAATGTTCGACGGCGATGCCGACGGCCGCAGAGGTCGAGGCGATCTTGGACGCGGGGGGCGCGGCATGAGCGATCGAGTCATCACCGAGGAGGCGTTCGCGCGACTGCGCGAGCTGCGCGCGTTCGACCCCGAGGCGATCCGCCACGCCGTCGCGACCCGCACCCGCCGTCACCTCGACTCCGGCGACGGCCGGCTGTTCATCGTCGCGGCCGATCACCCGGCCCGCGGCGCCCTCGCGGTCGGAGCGGATGCCACGGCCATGGCCGACCGCCACGAACTGCTCGAGCGCCTCGCCATCGCACTCAGCCGACCGGGCGTCGACGGGGTGCTGGGCACGCCCGACATCATCGACGACCTCGCCGCGCTCGGACTCCTCGACGACAAGATCGTCGTCGGGTCGATGAACCGCGGCGGACTCCGCGGCGCGGACTTCGAGATGGACGACCGGTACGGCGCCTACGACGTGCCGTCGATGGTCGCGGCGAACCTCGACTTCGCGAAGGCCCTCGTCCGCATCAACCTCGCCGATCCGGCCACCGCGTCGACCCTCGAGGCGACGGCCCGTGCCGTCACCGCGGCGGCGGGGGCCGGCATCCCGATCATGCTCGAGCCGTTCATGAGCACGTGGAGCGACGGGCGCATCGTCAACGACCTGTCCACCGACGCCGTCATCCTCTCGGTCGCGATCGCGGCGGGCCTCGGCGGGTCCAGCGCGTACACCTGGATGAAGCTGCCGGTCGTGCCCGAGATGGAACGCGTCATGGCGGCCACGACCCTGCCGACCCTGCTGCTCGGCGGCGACTCGGGCGACGACCCCGACGAGACGTTCGCATCGTGGCAGGACGCGCTCGCGCTGCCCGGCGTCCGCGGACTCACCGTCGGTCGCACCCTCCTCTACCCGCCCGACGGCGACACCGCAGCAGCGGTCGACATCGCCGCCGGTCTCGTCCACTCCTCCCTCCTCACGAAGGAACAGTCATGAGCACCTCCTCCGAGAACCGCGTCATCGGCCACTGGATCGCGGGGGCGCACCGCGCCTCGACGAGCGGGCGGACCGCGCCGGTCTACAACCCGGCGACCGGGTCGGTGCAGGCCGAGGTCGCGCTCGCCGACCAGGCCGAGATCGATGAGGCCATCGCCGCCGCCGAGGCGGGCTTCCGGGTGTGGTCCGGCTTCTCGATCGCGAAGCGTCAGACGGTGCTGTTCGCGTTCCGCGAGCTGCTGAACGCGCGCAAGCAGGAACTGGCGCACATCATCACGGCCGAGCACGGCAAGGTCGTCTCGGACGCGATGGGCGAGATCCTCCGCGGTCAGGAGGTCGTCGAGCTCGCGACCGGATTCCCGCACCTCATCAAGGGCGCCTACTCCGAGAACGCATCGACGGGGATCGACGTCTACTCGATCAAGCAGCCGCTCGGTGTGGTCGGTGTCATCTCGCCGTTCAACTTCCCCGTCATGGTGCCCCTGTGGTTCGCGCCGATCGCGATCGCGGCGGGGAACGCCGTCGTGCTGAAGCCGAGCGAGAAGGACCCGTCGGCCGCACTGTGGCTCGCCGAGCTGTGGGCGGAGGCGGGGCTCCCGGCCGGCGTGTTCACGGTGCTCCAGGGCGACAAGCTCGCCGTCGACGGGCTGCTCCACAGCCCCGTCGTGCAGTCGATCTCGTTCGTCGGATCGACCCCGATCGCCCAGTACATCTACGAGACCGCGTCGCGGAACGGCAAGCGCGTGCAGGCCCTCGGCGGTGCGAAGAACCACATGCTCGTCCTCCCCGACGCCGACCTCGACCTTGTCGCCGACCAGGCCGTCAACGCCGGCTTCGGCGCGGCGGGCGAGCGGTGCATGGCGATCAGCGTCGTCCTCGCGGTGGAGCCGGTCGCCGACGAGCTGATCGCGAAGGTCACCGAGCGCATCGCGAAGCTGCGGATCGGCAACGGTGCGGGCCAGGACGGCGTCGAGCCGGACATGGGCCCGCTGATCACCGACGTCCACCGCGACAAGGTGTCGTCCTACGTCGACATCGCCGAAGCCGACGGCGCGACGGTCGTCGTCGACGGCCGCGGCTTCACGGTTGCCGGGCACGAGGACGGCTTCTTCTTCGGCCCGACGCTGCTCGACCACGTCCCGACGTCGTCGAAGGCGTACACGGAGGAGATCTTCGGGCCCGTCCTGTCGGTCGTCCGCGTCGCGAGCTACGACGAGGGTCTCGCGCTCATCAACTCCGGCGAGTTCGGCAACGGGACCGCGATCTTCACCAACGACGGCGGTGCCGCGCGCCGGTTCCAGTCCGAGGTGCAGGTCGGGATGATCGGCATCAACGTGCCCATCCCCGTCCCCGTCGCGTACCACTCGTTCGGCGGGTGGAAGAAGTCGCTGTTCGGCGACGCGAAAGCGTACGGTGTCCACGGGTTCGACTTCTTCACCCGTGAGAAGGCGATCACCAGCCGGTGGCTCGACCCCGCCACGCGAGCCCTCGGCGACCAGGGCGGCATCAACCTCGGCTTCCCCCAGAACACCTGATCGCACGCCGCCCGGCGGCGGCATCCCGAGAGCGCGAAGATGAGCATCGAGAACACCTGGTTCCATCGCCGCGGCGACCTCGCCGCGGACGGCTGGGAGAGCGTCGTCGGACGGGACACCCCCGGCTGGCAGCACACCGGCATCCGTGTCGCCGACCTCGGCGAAGGCGACCGCGTGGAACTCACCGAGACCGACGTCGAGCGCATCATCGTGCCACTGGCCGGGTCGTTCGAGGTCGCTCACGCCGAGGGCGATGACCGCGCGCACACGCGGCTGCAGGGCCGGCGGTCGGTCTTCGACGGGCCGACCGACGTGCTGTACCTGCCGGTCGGGCGGACGGCGACTCTCACGGGCCGCGGTCGCGTGGCCGTCGCGGAGGCCCCGGCATCCGTCCGTCGTCCCTGGCGGCACATCGCCGCCGCCGAGACCCCCGTCGAACTCCGCGGCGCGGGTGCGTCGAGCCGCCAGGTGCACAACTTCGGAACGCCGCAGGCGCTGGATGCCGACCGCCTGATCGTCTGCGAAGTGGTCACCCCCGAGGGCAACTGGTCGTCGTACCCGCCGCACAAGCACGACGAGCACGTCCCCGGTCACGAGTCGCGCCTCGAGGAGATCTACTACTTCGAGTCCGCGCCGGCGACAGGGTCCGCGGCATCCGCCGACACCGCCTTCGGGATGTTCAGCACCTACTCGTCGCCCGCCGGCGAGATCGACATCAACGCCATGGTCCGCACGGGCGACATCGCCCTCGTCCCCTACGGGTACCACGGTCCGGCCGTCGCCGCCCCCGGGTACGACCTCTACTACCTCAACGTGATGGCCGGGCCCGACCCCGACCGCGCGTGGCTCATCAGCGACGACCCCGCGCACGCGTGGGTCCGCGACACCTGGGCGGATCAGGGCATCGATCCGCGACTCCCGTACCCGACCGAGGAAGGCCGATCCTGATGGCAGAGACGAAGCGGATGACGGTCAGCCAGGCGCTCATCGAGTTCCTGGCCCACCAGTGGACCGTCGACGGCGACGTGCGCGAGCGCACGATCCCCGGGGTCTTCGGCATCTTCGGCCACGGCAACGTCGCCGGCATCGGTCAGGCGCTCACGCAGCTGAACGTGCACGACCCCGACCTCATGCCGTACCACCAGGCCCGCAACGAGCAGGCGATGGTGCACCAGGCCGTCGGCTACGCGCGGATGCACCGCCGCCGCGGGACGTATGCCGCCGCGGCATCCGTCGGTCCGGGTGCGGCCAACATGCTCACCGGCGCCGCCCTCGCCACGACCAATCGCCTGCCCGCCCTGCTGCTGCCGAGCGACACGTTCGCGACCCGCGTCGCCGACCCCGTGCTGCAGCAGCTCGAGCAGCCGTGGGACATCGGGCTCACCGTCAACGACGCGTTCCGGCCGCTGTCGAAGTTCTTCGACCGCGTGCAGCGGCCCGAGCAGCTGTACTCGATCGCGCTCGCCGCGATGCGGGTGCTGACCGATCCCGCCGAGACCGGTGCGGTCACGATCGCCCTCCCCGAGGACGTGCAGGCCGAGGCGCTCGACGTGCCGATCGAGTTCCTGCAGGACCGCGAGTGGCACATCCGGCGTCCGCTCCCCGAGCGCGGCCCGCTCGAGCGCGCGGTCGCCGCGATCCGCTCGGCGCGGAAGCCGTTCATCGTCGCGGGCGGCGGGGTGATCTACTCCGAGGCCGAGGAGCAGCTCCGCGCGTTCGTCGAGGCCACCGGCATCCCCGTCGGCACGACCCAGGCCGGCGGCGGCTCCCTCGCCTGGGACCACCCGCAGTACCTCGGCGGCGTCGGCGCGACCGGCTCGCTCGCGGCCAACCGGCTCGCCGCCGAGGCCGACGTCGTCATCGGGATCGGCACCCGCTACAGCGACTTCACGACCGCCTCGCGGACCGCGTTCCAGAACCCCGACGTCGTCTTCGTCAACATCAACGTCGCCGCCTTCGACGCGTACAAGCACGGGTCCGAGCTGCCGGTGATCGCCGACGCCCGCGAGGCGCTCGTCGCGCTGAGTCGCGAGCTCGAGGGCTTCCGCGTGACGGCCGACCACGCCGAGCGGATCGCGCGGCAGAAGGCCGAGTGGGACGAGATCGTCGACGCCGCGTTCGCACCCTCGGGCACCGACCGCCCCGGCCAGCCCGAGATCATCCACGCCGTGCACGCCGCGACCGACCCGCGCGACGTCATCGTGCAGGCGGCGGGGTCGCTCCCCGGCGACCTGCACAAGCTGTGGCGCGTGCGCGACCCGCTCGGCTACCACGTCGAGTACGCCTTCTCGTGCATGGGGTACGAGATCGCCGGCGGCCTCGGCGCGAAGCGCGGCCTCGAAGCGTCGGGCGACGACCGCGACGTCATCGTCATGGTCGGCGACGGGTCGTACCTGATGCTCAACAGCGAGCTCGTCACGGCGGTCGCCGAGGGCATCAAGATCATCGTCGTCCTCATCCAGAACCACGGCTTCGCCTCGATCGGCCACCTGTCCGAGACGGTCGGGTCGCAGCGCTTCGGCACGCAGTACCGCACGTACGACCCCGCGGCGAAGAACTTCCAGAACGGCGACGTCCTCCCCGTCGACCTCGCCATGAACGCCCGCAGTTACGGCATGGACGTCGTCGAGATCGCGGAGGGACCGGATGCCGCGGCGGACCTGACCGCCGCCGTCGCCGCCGCGAAGGCATCCGACCGGTCGACGTTCATCCACATCAACAGCGATCCGCTCGTCTACGCGCCCGATGGCGCCGGGTGGTGGGACGTGCCCGTCCCGGAAGTGTCGACCATCGAGTCCACGCAGCAGGCCCGCGAGGCCTACGTCGGCGAACGCGCCGCGCAGCGCCCGCTCCTCGGCGGGGGTGCCCGATGAAGGCGACGGTCGCCGGCGCCCCGGTCAGCTTCGGCGTGTTCGAGCTGACGCCCGAGGGCGCGGAGACGATCTCGCCCGACTCGATGATGGAGGCTCTCGCCGCCGCGGACTACGCGGGCATCGACCTCGGGCCGCTCGGCTTCCTGGGCGAGGACGCGGCCCTGCGCGCCCGCCTCGACCGCTTCGGCATGGCGCTGGCCGGCGGCTGGGTGCAGCTGCCGTTCTCGGACGACGAGGCTTTCGCGGCGGCCCTCCCCGACCTGCGCGCCGCGCTCCGGCAGTTCTCGGTCGGCGCCGAGGCCGGCACGGGTCCGCTGCCGTTGCCGACCCTCGCCGACGACGGGTCCGCGCTCCGACGCGGTGCCCCGGGTCGCGGCGCCGAGGTCGACCGTCTCGACGCGGATGCCTGGGGCCGCCTCACCGACAACGTCGCCCGCGCCGCGGCCGTCGTCCGCGAGGCCGGGTTCGAGCCGACGTTCCACCACCATGCAGGGACGTTCGTCGAGTCGCCCGACGAGATCGACCGGTTCCTCGCCGACACCGACGTCGACCTGACCCTCGACACCGGGCACCTGTTCATCGCGGGCGGTGATCCGCTCGCCGCCGTCGAGCGCTGGGGCGACCGGATCAACCACCTGCACCTGAAGGACGTCGACCTGACCGCGCTCCGCCGCGTGCTCGCCGCCGGCGGAGGGATGCCGGAGGTCTGGTCGGGCGGCTCGTTCGTCGCCTTCGGCCAGGGCGACATCGACCTCGCCTCGGTGCTGACCGCCCTCGACGCGCGCGGGTACGAGGGCTGGGTCGTCGTCGAGCAGGACGTGCTCAACGGCCCCGACGTCGCCCTCGACGCGTTCGTCACGGCCCGCTCCGCCGATCAGGCCACGAACCGCGACGCGCTCCGCGCCTGGGTGTGACCCGCCTTCCCCCCCCCGAGAACAGGAACGACATGACCGCCTCTCCCGTCCGCTTCGGACTCTTCGGCTCCGGACGCATCGGCCAGGTGCACGCCGCGAGCATCGCCGCATCCCCCGACGCCGAACTGGCATGGATCGCCGACCCGTTCATCGACGGGGCCGAGCGCCTCGCGGCGCAGTACGGCGGCAAGACCACGACCGACCCCGCCGAGGTCTTCGCCTCGGGCGAGGTCGACGCCGTGCTCGTCGCGTCGCCGACCCCGACGCACGTCGACCTCATCCGCGCCGCGGTGGAGGCCGGCATCCCGGTCCTTTGCGAGAAGCCGATCGACCTCGACATCAGCCGCGTCGAAGAGCTGCGGCCCGTCGTCGCCGCCGCGGGCGTGCCCGTCGCGCTCGGGTTCAACCGCCGCTTCGACCCCGGGTTTCACACCGCGCGGGCCCGCGTCGCGGCCGGCGAGATCGGCCGCCTCGAGCAGCTCACGATCATCAGCCGCGACCCGGCCGCCCCGCCCGCGGCCTACGTCGCCGTGTCGGGCGGCATCTTTCGCGACATGACGATCCACGACTTCGACATGGCGCGCTTCTTCCTGCCCGACATCGTCGCGGTCACCGCGTTCGGCACGACGACCTTCGACGACGGCGCACAGCAGCACGGCGACTTCGACACGACCACGGCGATCCTCAAGTCGGCATCCGGCGCGCTCGTCACGATCATCAACTCGCGGCACAGCACGACCGGCTACGACCAGCGCATCGAGGCCTACGGCAGCGAGGGCGACCTCACCGTCGCGAACCAGGGCACGAGCCTCGTGAGCCTCTCGAACGCGAACGGCGTCGCCGCAGGTGCGCCGTTCGAGGCATCCATGGTCACCCGCTACACCCCCTCGTACCGCGCCGAACTGGCGGAGTTCCTGAAGCTCGTGCGCGGTGAGGAGTCGGCCAGCCCGACGTTCGACGACGGCCGCGCAGCGCTGCTGCTCGCGGATGCCGCGCAGCGCTCCGCGACCGAGGGCGTCACCGTCGAGGTCGACCTCACCTGACCCGCGTCGAGGTCCCGATCGCGCCGGTGATCCGCCGATCTTTCCCGGCCGGATCGGGACCTCGACGTGCTTCCCGCGGCTCAGGCCTCGGACGCGACGGCATGCGGCTGCTCCCGCATGCCCCACGGCGAGCCGTAGCCCTCGGGCTTCGGCGCCGCGAGCAGCTCGAGGAACGGCTTCGCGTCGAACGCCTCGGGACCGAGCACGCCCGTCCCCGACCATGTGCCGCGAGCGAGCAGCTCGAGGGCGATGACGGGGTTGATCGCGGTCTGCCAGACGACGGCCTGCGAGTTGTCCTCGCGCATCGTCTCCTCGTTGTCGGCCACGTGGTAGAGGTACGTCGAGCGGGGCTTCCCGTCCTTGCCGGTGCCGGTCACCCACACGCCCGCGCAGGTCTTGCCGCTCATCTTGTCGCCGATCGTGGCGGGGTCGGGCAGGGCCGCCGCCACGACGTCGCGCGGCGAGACCTGCACACCCTTCACCGACAGCGGCTCGGTCTTGTCGAGGCCGAGCTTGTTCAGCACCCGCAGCACCTCGATGAACTCGTCACCGAGGCCGTACTTGAACGTGACGCGCTTCGCCTTCGTCCACCGCGGCATGAGGAGCACTTCCTCGTGCTCGACGTTGACGCACTCGACCGGACCGATGCCGTCGGGGAAGTCGAACACCTCGGGCTCGCTGAACGGCTCGGTGACGTACCAGCCCTTGCCCTCCTCGTAGACGACCGGCGGGTTCAGGCACTCCTCGATCGTCGTCCAGATCGAGAACGACGGCGCGAAGTCGTACCCGGCGACGACCAGGTTCGCCCCGTCGCGCACCCCCAGCTCGTCGATCTCGTCGAACAGCTCGTCCTCCGCGTAGCGGGCGAAGACGTCCGACAGGCCCGGCTCCACCCCGATGCCGACGAGCGCCAGGCGCCCCGCATCCTTCCACTCCTGCTCCTTGGCGAACTGCGCGTCGCCGAGTTTGACGCCCACCTCTTCGTAGGGGCGTTCCGGATGCCGCTGCGACAGGCTCATCGCCATGTCGAGGTACGTCGCGCCGGCCGCGAAGGCGCCGTCGAAGATCGGCATGACGAACCGCGGGTCGACGGCGTTCAGCACATGGGTGGCGGAGTGCTCGCGGATCAGGGATGCCACGGACTCGGCGCTCGAGGCATCCACCTGCGCCGCGGCGAACCGCTCGTCGCCGAGTTCCGCCACGAGCGCTTCGGGGCGGGCCGGGTCGTAGTCGGCGATGACGACGGCCTCGAAGAAGTCGCGGCGGCGGAGGATGCGGGCGGCGGCACTGCCGACGCCGCCGGCGCCGATGATGAGGATGCGCATGCGGGGTCCTTCCGGGCGGTCAGATGCCGCCGTCGATGGAGCGGGGGAGGGTGCTCGTGTCGTCGGGGACGAGCACGGGGGTCTCGCGGTTGAGGCTCTCGCCGCGGAAGAACCGCTTCGAGCGCGGGAAGAGGAACCACACGAGCATGAGCACGACGCCGAGGCCGAGCGCGCCGATGCCGACGACGAACGTCGACCCGACGCCGAGCAGCGTGCCCGAGTAGCCGTAGTCGGGGCTGAGCATGTCGATCGCCGACTGGATGAAGGCGTAGGTCAGCATGAGCGCGCCGCCGAGCGGGAACACGCCCTTGAACCAGGTGTCGCGCGCGGAGCGGAACAGGTCCTTGCGGAAATACCAGACGCAGGCGTACCCGGTGATGGCGTAGTAGAACGCGATCGCGAGGCCGAGCGAGAGGATCGTGTCCTGCAGGATCGCGTCGCTGAGCGAGGTCATGACGACGTAATAGACGCTCGCCACGATGCCCATGACGAGGGTCGAGAACGACGGCGTCTTGTAGCGCGGGTGGACGTCCTTGAACTTCGCCGGTAGGGCGCGGTACACGCCCATCGCGAGCGTGCCGCGCGCCGTCGGGAGGATCGTCGTCTGCGTCGACGAGACCGCCGAGATGAGAACGGCGACCACCAGCAGCCAGCCCCACGGGCCGAGCAGGCCGTCCTTGATCGCGAGGAAGAAGTCGTCGGCGTTGTCGACGTTGCCGAGGCCCGTGCCGTCCTCGCCGATGCCGGCGTACATCATCGCCGCGATCGTGACCGAGACGTAGGTGACCAGCAGCAGCACGCAGGTCAGGAGGGCGGCGAGGCCCGGGATGCGCTTGGGGTCCTTCGTCTCCTCGTTGAGGGCGAGGCAGGTGTCCCACCCCCAGTAGATGAAGATCGCGAGCAGGATCGCCTCGATGAACCCGCCCCACTCGCCGAAGGCGAACGGGTTCAGCCACTGCCAGTCGAACGGAGTCGGGTTCGGAGCCGAGCCCGAGAAGAACTGGGTGAGCGCCGCGATCACGAAGACGATGAGGGCGAGGTACTGGATGCCGAGCAGCACGTTCTGGATGCGCTCGCCGATCTCGACACCGCGCCACGACACGTACGTCATCGCGGCGATGAAGGCGACCGCGACGAGGACGATCCGCCAGTCGTTCGGTTCCTCGAACTCCTGACCGAGGAGGGCCCAGAAATAGATCGAGGCGACCTGCGCGAGGTTCGCGAGCACGATCATGCCCGCGATCGCGACGCCCCACCCGCCCATCCAGCCCACCCATGGGCCGAACGCCTTCGTCCCCCACGTGAACGTCGTGCCGCAGTCTGGCACGTCGTTGTTGAGCTCGCGGTAGGCGAAGGCGATGAGCAGCATCGGGATGAAGGCGATCACGAACGCGATCGGCGCCTGCCCCCCGACGGCGAGGACGACGTAGCCGAGCGTCGCGACGAGCGAATACACCGGTGCGGTCGAGGCGAGGCCGATGACGGTCGAGCCCCACAGACCCAGGGTGCCGCGCGCGAGGCCCTTGCCGTCCGGACGGGTCAGATGCACAGGCGTCGTGGTCACGCCGACCTCCTCAGGGAAAGCGATCCGCCTTCCCGCGGCCGGGTACCCGGGCGGCACCGTCGCCGTCCTGAGCGGGAAGTGGCCTCACCCTAGCACCGGCGTTCCACGCCGCACGAGACCCGGTGTCAGGCCGCGGGGACGGCCTCCGAGGGGTAGGTCACATGCCCCAGGGGAACAGTGCGGTCAGGATCGCGGCGGACGCGACCCAGAAGACGAGGACGAACACGGTGTCGCGCGCCCGCCACGGCAGCAGGTACCGCTCGGTGCGGTCGCGGTGGGCGCCGAACGCTCGGGCGTCCATCGCGAGCGCCACCCGCTCGGCGTGCCGGATCGCGCCGGCCAGCAGCGGCACGACGTAACCCGCCCAGCGGGCGATCGCGGCGAACGGTCCGCGCCCGCCGTGCGCGCCGCGCACACGGTGCGCCTGCCGGATCACCTCGAGCTCGTACCCGAACCGCGGCACGAACCGGATCGCCGCGAGCGCGGCGTAACCGATGCGGTAGGGCACACGCAGCTGCTGCACGGTCGCGCGGACGAGGTCGGGGCCCGTGGTCGTGAGCCCCGCGATGAGCCCGAGCGCGAGGATCGCCGCGAGGCGCGCCCCCGTCGCGAGCCCGACCTCGACGGCGCCGGAGTACAGGGTCCAGGATCCGACCGAGAGGATCGGCGCGGTGCCGTCGACGAGATCCCGGTCGACCCACAGTCCCAGCGACAGACCGATCACGGACGCTCCGATCGGGATGCCGAGAAGCAGCAGCGCCGCGACCCGCACCGACACGCGGGTGCCGATGAGGATCACGAGGTACGCGATCGCGAGGAAGACGAGCGGGGTGACCAGATCGCGCGAGAAGACGAGGGCCACCATCGCCGGCAGGGGAGCCGCGAGCTTGGCGAGCGGGCCGATGCGGCCGAGCAGGCCCCGGGCGGGGGCGCCGGTGTAGGGATCGGCGACGGCGGTCACGACGCGCCTCCGCCCAGGTCGCGCAGTGAGGTCACGCCGGCGAGTGCGGGATGCCGCGTCACGCCCCGCAGCGCCTCCTGCAGCGCCGGGCGGCGCAGACCGCTCTCGCGCAGGAGCGTCTCGTCGGCGAACACGTCGGCGGTGGCGGCATCCGCTCGGATCCGACCGTCGTGGACGACGACCGTGCGATGCGCGTACTCGGCAACCAACTGCATGTCGTGCGTGACGACGACGATCGTCGTGCCCGCCTCGTTGAGGTCGCGCAGCAGCCGCAGCAGCTCGTCGGCGCGGGCGCGGTCCTGCCCGAACGTCGGCTCGTCGAGGGCGAGGATCGGGGCTCCCGCGATGAGCGCCGTCCCGACCGAGAGGCGCCGCTTCTGGCCGCCCGACAGCAGGAACGGGTGCACGTCGGCCTTGCCCTCGAGGCCGAAGCGCTCGAGCATCGCGGTGGTGCGCGCGTGGATCTCGTCGTCGCCGAGGCCGCGTCCGCGCAGGCCGTGCGCGAGCTCGTCGAAGACCGTGTGCGCGATGAACTGGTGCTCGGGGTTCTGGAAGACGAAGCCGATCCGGCGCGACAACTCGCGCAGGCCGGTGCGCGCCGCGTCGACCCCGTCGACCCGCACCGTGCCGCGCGGCGGCGGGATGACCCCCGCCATCGCCTGTACGAGCGTCGTCTTGCCGGCGCCGTTCGCTCCCACGACGGCGACGAACTCGCCCGCCCGCACCGTCAGATCGACGTCGTGCAGCACGGTGCGCCGCCCGCGCCGAAGGGTGAGCCCGCGCACCTCGACCGCCGCGCGTTTCGTCACGCCGTGTTCCGCATTCAGTCTCTGCGCGGTCGACGTGCGCGCCTCCGCGGCGAGATGCTGCGGAGATGCGGCCCCCGGCACCGTGCGCGCATCAGTCGAGACTGAGTACGGCACCGGTGCCGCGGCCGACTCGAGCGCCTCGGTGAGTTCCGCCGGGGTCAGCGGCGTGCGGGGGAGGTCCCACCCGTCCCGCCGCAGGGCCAGGGCGGCCATCGTCGAGTACGGGAGCCAGACGCCGATCGCCTCGAGCTCCTCGGCGCGGCCCCGCAGCACCGTGTCGACGGTGCCGTCGGCGACCGTGCGGCCCTCCGCATCGAGCACGACGACGCGGTCGGTGAGGCCGATGGCGGCGTCGAGGTTGTGTTCGACCAGCAGGATCGAGCGACCCTCGGCGGCGACCGCGCGCAGCGCGTCGTAGACGTCCTCGATGCCGGCCGGGTCGAGGTTCGCGGTGGGTTCGTCGAGGACCAGCAGCTCCGACCCCATCGCCAGCGCGCACGCGATCGCCAAGCGCTGCTTGCCGCCGCCGGACAGCCGGTCCGGATTCTCGCCACGGCGCTCCCACAGGCCGACCTGGCGCAGCGCGCGTTCGGTGCGCGCGAGGACGTCGGCCACCGGCATCCGCAGGTTCTCGGGGCCGAAGGCGACGTCGTCGAAGACCGTGCCGGTGATCAGCTGCGCGTCGGGGTCCTGGAACACCATGCCGACGTGCGCCGCGAGCTGTGCGACGGGCGTCGTGGCCGCGGCGAATCCGCGCACGGCGACCTCGCCGGTGAGGGTCGCCGGCACCGCCTGCGGGATCAGGCCGTTGGTCGCGAGGGCGAGGGTGGACTTGCCCGAACCGCTGGGTCCCAGCAGCAGGACGACCTCGCCGGGGGCGATGTCGAACGTGACGGATGCCGGGATGGCGGCATCCGCTCCCTCGTGAGTGATCGCGACGCCGCGCACACGCAGCAGCGGCGTGGGCGGCCGGTCGTCGCGGGGCGCCTGCGCCGTGGTGGGGTCGGAGGCGGCAGGGCTCACGGACGGTCCAGACGAGGGGGCGGGTCGGCCTTAGCTTAGCCTGCCCTAACTCCTCGCGCCACGCCCGCGCGGCGCAGGCTCTCGCCCACGCCGAGGCCGGCCGCCGTCCACACGACCGGACCGGCGAGTGCGATGACGAGGTAGGCGATCTGCGCCCACGACGGCAGCTTTCCGAGGTTCGCCGCGAAGAACACGAAGCCCGCGACGATGACCCCGATGACGAGAGCGGCGGCGAAGAAGCGCCACGCCCCCCACGAGCGGTACCGCGTCAGCGCGGCGACGCCCTCCTGGATCGCGCCGAACAGCAGTGCCGTGCCGAGGAACCGCCAGATCCACGCCGGGTTGACGGCGCTCGCGACGAGCGCGGCGAGCACGTGCGTCGTCAGGGCGACCAGCGGCAGACGGAACACTTGCTGCGCGATGATCCCCGGCAGCACGTGCGACCCGAGTACGAGGCCGTAGGCCCAGGGGGCTGCGGCGATGACGACCGGGGTGATGGCTCCGGCGACGCCGCCGAGCAGGCCCGTCGCCACTCCGACCGCGGCGCAGACGAGCAGCACGCGCGTCGAGAGGAGTGTGCGGGTCACGGATTCAAGGCTATCCGCGCCCGAGAGGGCCCCGGCCGTGCAAAATCAGGCGCGACGACGCCGCTTCGTCAGTCGGACGGTGGGTAGCGGCGGGGCCGGGATGCGCTCGTCGCCGTGGGTGACGACGTGCCCGAAGCGGGGGGTGTCCGCCTCCCACTCGTCGCGCGCGGCGACGATCTCCTCGTGGCTGCGCCCGACGAAGTTCCACCACATGACGATGTCGCTCTCGAACGGCTCGCCACCGAGCAGGAACACCGTGACGTCGGTGGGCGCGCCGATCTCGATCCGCTCGCGCCCGACGCCGAGGTAGAGCAGGTCGTTGTCGCCGAGGGCGACGGGCTCGTCAGCGGAGTGCACGAGCGGCGCACCGTCGACCCCGACGATCGCGTGCTCCCACGCGGGGTTCAGCGGGATCCGGATGCGGGCACCGGCCGGGATGAAGACCTCGGCGCCGACGATGGGCGTGTACATGGTGGCGGGGGAGCGGATGCCGGCGAGCTCGCCGACCACGACGACGGCCGCCGCGCCTTCGCCGAGCTCGACGATCGGCAGATCGGTGTGGCGCTCGAAGTCCGGCCCGCCGTGCCGGCGCGACTCGGGCAGGGCCACCCAGAGCTGGAGCGCGTCGGTGACGGACGGCTCGTCGCCCATCGAGTACTCGGAGTGCGCGATGCCGGCGCCGCTCGTCATGATGTTCAGCTGTCCGCGCTTGATGACGACGTCGGAGCCGATCGTGTCGCGGTGCCGCGTCTCGCCCGCGAAGGGCCACGTCACCGTCTGCAGTCCGATGTGCGGGTGCGGCTCGACACGCATCGTCGTGACCTGCGGCCCGAACCGGTCGAGGAAGCACCAGGCCCCCACCATCGGCAGCTCGCGCTGCGGCAGCGCGCGGTGCACCTGCATGCCCCGCACCCCGCCGAGGGGCACCTCGCGCGAGGTCAGCAGGACGGAACGCGGGCCGTCGCAGGATGCCGGGGCGTCGACGGTCTCGGTGGGATCGGCGTCGAGGCGGGTCATCGGGTCACTCCGCGTCGGGTGAGACGACGGTGAGGCCGGGAACGTCGTTGCTCTCGAGGTACCCGGCGACGAACGGGCACGTCGGGACGACCTCGGCGTCGCGTCGCGCGAGGTCGGCGAGCGCCTCGGAGACGAGGATCTTGCCGAGACCCTGGCCCTTGTAGGCGGGGTCGACCTTGGTGTGGGGCATGACCGTGCGACGGGCGTCGTCGGTCGTGATGAGCGTGTACCCGGCGACCGCGCCGTCGACGTGGATCTCGTAGCGGTTCTTCTCGTCGTTGCGCGTGACCGTCGGTGCGGCGTCGTGTGCCACGGGGACCCCCTCTGTCGTGTGGGTCAACCGTATGCGGCCCGTGCGTCTTCCCGCCAGGACCCCGCGCCTCCGCCCGTGCCGTTCGTCGCGCCGGTCGCGCCGCTCGTCGCAGCGGCACCCGTCCGAGCGGGGAGGCGCGGCATCCCTCTTCTTACCCTGTCGTGTACGCAAAGACGCGCCCTGAAGGAGTCGCCCATGTCTGCACCGTCGCGCCGTGGCAAGGCCGCCACGCTCGAACCCGATCCCTCGCTTCCCCCCGTCGCCCTCACCGAGGAGCAGAAGACCAAGGACGGCCGCTGGACGCCGCTGAAGATCGTCGTCTGGGCGCTCATCGCCCTCGCCGGCGGTCTCGGCTGGACGATGCTCGCCATCGTCCGCGGTGAGACCGTCAACGCGATCTGGTTCGTGTTCGCGGCCGTCGCCACGTATCTCATCGGCTACCGCTTCTACTCGAAGGTCATCGAGAAGCACCTGCTGCGGCCCGACGACCGCCGGGCCACGCCCGCCGAGGTCAAGCAGGACGGCAAGGACTACGTCCCGACCGACCGCCGGGTGCTGTACGGCCACCACTTCGCCGCCATCGCCGGCGCGGGCCCGCTCGTCGGTCCCGTCCTCGCGGCGCAGATGGGCTTCCTCCCCGGCACGATCTGGATCATCGTGGGTGTCGTCCTCGCCGGCGCCGTGCAGGACTACACCGTGCTCTTCTTCTCGATGCGCCGCGGCGGTCGCACGATCGGCCAGATGGCCCGTCAGGAGCTCGGCCGCATCGGCGGCACCGCCGCGATCATCGCGTCGCTGCTGATCATGCTGATCATCGTCGCGATCCTCGCCCTCGTCGTCGTCAACGCGCTCGGCGAGAGCCCGTGGGGTGTCTTCTCGGTCTCGATGACGATCCCGATCGCCCTGTTCATGGGTCTGTACCTGCGGTACCTCCGCCCCGGCAAGGTCACCGAGGTCTCGATCATCGGCTTCGTCCTCCTGATCGCCGCGATCGTCGCCGGCGGCTGGGTCGCCGAGACAGCGTGGGGTCAGGAGTTCCTGCACCTCGACCGCACCGTCATCGCCTGGGGCATCATCATCTACGGCTTCATCGCCGCGGTCCTCCCGGTGTGGCTGCTGCTCGCCCCGCGCGACTACCTGTCGACCTTCATGAAGATCGGCGTCATCGTGATGCTCGCCGGCGCCATCGTGCTCGTGCGCCCCGAGATCACCGTGCCGGCGGTCACCGACTTCGCGCTCGAAGGCACCGGGCCGGTGTTCGCCGGACCCCTCTTCCCCTTCCTCTTCGTGACGATCGCGTGCGGTGCCCTCTCGGGCTTCCATGCGCTCATCTCGTCGGGGACGACGCCGAAGCTCGTCGAGAAGGAGCGCCAGACGCGCTTCATCGGCTACGGCGGCATGATCATGGAGTCCTTCGTCGCGATCATGGCCCTCGTCGCCGCGATCTCGATCGACCAGGGCATCTATTACGCGATGAACGCGTCGGCCGCGGCCACGCAGGGCACCGTCGAAGGCGCGGTCGCCTTCGTGAACTCGCTCGGCATCACCGGGGTGAACCTCACGCCCGAGATGCTCACGAGCACGGCGGCGGCTGTCGGCGAGGAGTCGATCGTCTCGCGCACCGGTGGTGCGCCGACCCTCGCGCTCGGCCTCGCGCACATCATGCAGCAGGCCCTCGGCGGCCCCGCGATGATGGCGTTCTGGTACCACTTCGCCATCATGTTCGAGGCGCTGTTCATCCTCACGGCGGTGGATGCCGGTACCCGCGTCGCGCGCTTCATGCTGCAGGACTCGATCGGCCACTGGGTCCCCAAGTTCCGCGACGTCTCGTGGCGTCCGGGCGTGTGGATCACGACGGCGATCATGGTCGCCGGCTGGGGGGCGATCCTCATCCTCGGCGTCACCGACCCGCTCGGCGGCATCAACACGTTCTTCCCGCTGTTCGGCATCGCCAACCAGCTGCTCGCCGCGATCGCCCTCGCCGTGGTCCTCGCGATCATCGCCAAGCGCGGCCCGTCGTTCGTGAAGTGGCTGTGGATCGTCGCTCTGCCGCTCGCGTTCGCTGCGGTCGTGACGATCACCGCGTCGGCCTACAAGATCTTCTCGCCGAACCCGGCGATCGGATACTGGTCGAACCACTTCCGCTACCGCGACGCGCTGGCCGCCGGCGACACGACCCTCGGCACCCCCGAGGTCATGGGCGCCGTCATCCGCAACACCTTCGTGCAGGGCACCCTGTCGATCGTGTTCGTGACGCTCGCGATCATCGTGATCATCGCCGCGGTGGCGGTCACGATCACCGCGATCCGCCGCGGCGGCGGCGAGAACCACGAGGACGAGCCGGTGCCCTCGCGCCGCTTCGCCCCCGCCGGCTTCATCGCCACTCCGTCCGAGCGCGAGCTCGACAAGCAGTGGGAGCCGATCCTCGCCGACGAGCGCGCGGCGAACCGGCACTGACATGAGTACTCGGACGGATGCCGCGGTCTCGCCGATGAGGGCGATGCTCGATCTCGTGGTGCGGGCGGGCCGCGGCATCCGCTGGTACATGACCACCCTCATGGGCGACACGGCCTACGCGACCTACGTCGCGCACCACCGGCGCGCGCACCCCGGGGAGGAGCCGATGACCGAGCGGCAGTTCTGGCGTCAGAAGATGGACGACCAGGACCGCAACCCGGGCGCCCGCTGCTGCTGACGCCCGCGATCTAGGCTCGTCGCATGACCGATGCCGTCGTCCTCGCCGCCCTGCTCGGCGTGGTCGGCGGCATCGTCCTGTCGGCCGTACTGCTGCTCGCGCGACGCTACGCGCGCGGCGCGGGCGGGCTCGGCAGCGAGGCGGAGGAGGCCACCTACCGCGCGCTGCACCAGGCGAGCCTCGCCGCGCCCTACCTGCGCGGCGGGCTCGACACCCCCGACGTCGCCCGCGCCGCGAAGCACCTGCGGGCCGTACTCGGCAGCCGCGCCGTCGTGCTCGTCGTCGGCGACGTGATCGTCGCGCGCGACGGTCAGACCGAAGGATTGGATGCCGCGGCCCGCCGCATCGCCGCGCAGGTGACCGACACGGGCAAGCGCCGCATCTTCCCCCGCGCCGACGGCGGCGACGGGCTCGAGGCGGTCGGCGCGCCGATCCGCGTGGACGGTGCCGTCTCGGGCGTGCTCGTCGCCTTCGCCGCGCCCGTCCGGGCGGCGCTCGTGCGCGCGGCGGGGGAGGTGGCGGATTGGTGCGCGGCGCAGGCGACGCTCGGTGAGCTCGACGCCTCGCGGGCGGCGCTCGCCGAGGCCGAGCTGCGCTCGCTCCGCGCGCAGATCTCGCCGCACTTCATCTACAACGCGCTGACCGCGATCGCCTCGTTCATCTCCACCGACCCGCCGCGCGCCCGCGAACTGGTGCTCGAGTTCGCCGACTTCACGCGGTACTCGTTCCGGCGCCAGGGGGAGTTCACGACGCTCGCCGAGGAACTGCGCAGCATCCACTCCTACCTCGAACTCGAGCACGCGCGCTTCGGCGGACGGCTGTCGGTGACGCTGCGGATCTCGCCCGAGACGCTCGCCACCGTCATCCCGTTCCTGTCGGTGCAACCCCTCGTCGAGAACGCCGTGCGGCACGGGCTCGAGCCGGGCGAGGGCGGCGGCACGATCCTGATCGCGTCGGAGGACGCCGCGACGCACACCGAGATCACCGTCGAGGACGACGGTGCGGGCATGGATCCCGACGAGCTGCACGCGCTGCTGACGAGCGCCGCCGACGGCCGCAACGTGGGACTGCGCAACGTCGACACGCGGCTGCGCCAGCTGTACGGCGCCGAGGGCGGACTCGTCGTCGAGACGGCGCCGGGCGCGGGTACCCTCGTGCGCATGCGGATCCCGAAGTCGCAGCCGCACCACCTCACCCGGGAAGAGGCATGAGCGCCGTGATCGACGTCCTCGTCGCCGACGACGAGAAGCCGGCGCTCGACGAACTGGCCTTCCTGCTGCGCGCCGACGACCGGATCGGCGAGGTGCTGACCGCGTCGTCGGGCGCTGAGGCGCTGCGACTGCTCACCGAGCGGCCGGTCGCCGCCGCGTTCCTCGACATCCACATGCCCGGGCTGTCGGGACTCGAGCTCGCGACCGCCCTCCGCGGGCTCGCGTCGCCGCCGGCGGTCGTGTTCGTCACCGCCGACGACGCGCACGCCGTCGACGCGTTCGAACTGCAGGCGCTCGACTATCTGCTCAAGCCCGTCCGGGTCGAGCGGCTGCGTCGCGCCGTCGACCGCATCACCGAGAGCGACCGCCCCGCCGAGAGCGACGAGGTGCTGCCCGTGACCGTCGGGCCGGCGGTGCGGTTCGTGCACCGCCGCGACGTCCGCTGGGTGCGGGCCGAGGGCGACTACACGCGCCTGCACACCGCCGCCGCCTCCGGGCACCTCGTCCGCATCCCGATCTCCGAGCTCGAGACGAGGTGGGCGGATGCCGGCTTCGTCCGCATCCATCGCTCGTTCCTCGTGCGGGCGGCATCCGTCACCGAGGTCCGGCTCGCGGGGGCCGAACCGACGGTCTGGATCGACGGGACCGCGCTGCCGGTGAGCCGGCGGCTGCTGCCCGCCGTCCGCGAGGCGCTCGTCGGGCGGGCGGGGTCGTGACCCGCGAGCGGGTGCGCGTCACCGCGGGGTCGGGGCGGCCCGGTGCGCCCACGCGCGGCATCGCGCTGCCGGGCGCGCCCGTCGACGACGCCGAGGCGGCGTACGCGCGCGCCCTGCGGCGCTCGCAGCTGCGGCTCGCGCTTGGGACGCTGCTCGGGTTCGTCACGGTGACCGTCGCGCTGCTGCTGGCCATCACCCTCATCCCCGAACTGGACGAGATCGTCGTGCTGGGGGTGCCGCTGTCGTGGCTGCTGCACGCCTTCGGGTTCTACCCCGTGATCGCGGGGTTCGCAGTCCTCTACCTGCGCGGGGCGAACCGCAACGAGCGCCGTTGGCGCGCGCTCCGCGACGAGGGCGCATGAACGCGGTGCTCGACCTGCTCGCGGTCGCGGCGGTCGTGGGCGGGACCGTCCTGATCGGGGCCTACGGGCTGCGGGTCTCGCGCACGACGAGCGACTTCTTCGTGGCATCCCGCACCGTCCGGCCCGTGTGGAACGCGTCGGCGATCAGCGGCGAGTACCTCTCGGCGGGGACGTTCCTCGGGCTCTCGGGGCTCGTGCTGCTGAGCGGGGCGGAGGGGTTCTGGTTCCCGATCGGGTACGCGGCGGGGTACCTGCTCGTGCTGCTGTTCGTGGCGGCCCCGCTGCGGCGGAGCGGGGCGTACACGATCCCCGACTTCATCGAGGCGCGGCTGGACTCGCGCCTCGCGCGGCGGGTGACGAGCGCCGCGTGCCTGCTCATCGGGTGGCTGTACATCGTGCCGCAGCTGCACGGGGCGGGGATCACGCTGCAGGTCGTCGCCGACATCCCACCGTGGGTCGGCGCCGTGCTCGTCGCGGTGCTCGTCGCCGCCGCGGCGGCGGCCGGGGGGATGCGGGCGATCACCTACGTGCAGGCGTTCCAGTACTGGCTGAAGCTGACCGCGCTGCTCGTGCCGGCCGTGCTCATCGTCTTCGCCGTGAACGGCGGGGCGCGCGAGATCGACCCGCTCGTGGTCTTCCCGGCCGAGGCGGGACCCGCGGGCATCGACGCCTACGCGGCCGGATCGCTCCTGCTCGCGCTCCTGCTCGGCACGATGGGCCTGCCGCACGTGCTGGTGCGGTTCTACACGAGCCCGACGGGTGGGTCGGCGCGGCGGACGACCGTCCTCGTCATCGTCATGGTCAGCGTCTTCTACGCCGTCTCGAGCGTCATCGGGCTGCTCGCGCGGGTGGTGGCGCCCGAGCTCGCGCAGCCGGGTGTGGCCGACACGGTCGCGCTCGTGCTGCCCGCGCGGGTGTTCCCGGGCGTGGTGGGGGAGCTGCTGACGGCGCTCGTCGTCGCCGGCGCGTTCGCCGCGTTCCTCGCGACCTCGGCCGGGCTCACCGTCTCGCTCGCGGGGGTCATCAGCCAGGACGTGTTCTCGGGCTCGGTCCGCTCGTTCCGCCTGTCGGCCGTCGTCGTCGCCGTCGTACCGCTCGCGATTGCCCTGCTCACGGCGCCGGCGGGGCTGGTCGCCTCGGTCGGGGTCGTCTTCGTGTTCGCGGCATCCGCTCTGTCTCCCGTGCTGCTGCTGTCGATCTGGTGGTCGCGGTTGACGGTGCGCGGCGCCGTGGCGGGCATGGTGACCGGCGGCGTCGCGTGCGCCGTCGCGTTCGCCGTGCACGCGGCGGTCGGCGGGATCGGGCTCGCGGCGCCGCTGCTCGCGCAACCGGCGGCCTGGACCATCCCCCTCGCGACGGCCGTCACCATCGTCGTGTCGCTCACCGACCGCGCCGGCGCGCCCGTGCGGGCGGGCGCCTACCTCGCCCGGCTGCACACCCCCGGCCGCGGCTGAGGCGGGCCGCGGTGGTCCGCGTTTCGAAGGGGTCCGTTCCGAATTCAGTCTCCCCGTCGGTTGCCGGCCCCGGGAACCCGCATAAAACCGAGGTCGTGCCGGCTCACGTCTCTCTTGGAGACTGAATACGGAACACCGCCGTGGCCGGCTGTGGCCTGTGTCGAGAGGGGCAGAATGTGCGCATGCGTCGGTCTCTGAGGTGGTCCGCCCTCGGCGTGGTCGTCTCGGCGTCGCTGCTCGGCGGCTGTGCCGCGCCGCCCGCGGCCTCCCCGTCCCCGTCGCCGTCAGCCTCGGCATCCGCTCCGACGCCGTCATCGACATCGACATCGACACCGACCCCAACGCCCTCGACGCCGACCCCGTCCCCCGACCCGGTCGCCGCCCTCACCCTCGAACAGCGCGTCGGCCAGCTCTTCATGGTGGGCACGAAGGCGACGCAGGCGTCCCCGGCGACCCTCGCCGCCGTCGCCGACCGCCACGCGGGTGGGATCTTCCTCAGCGGCCGGTCCCGCGCCGGAGTCGCCGCCACCGCGGACGTCGTCGCGAGGTTCACCGCGCTCGACCATCCTGACGGCGCGCCGCTCTGGGTCGCGACGGATCAGGAGGGCGGCGAGGTGCAGGTGCTGCAGGGTCCCGGGTTCGACGCGATGCCCTACGGCATCCGTCAGGCAGACCTCAGCGACGCGCAGCTGCGCGCGTCCGCCCAGGAATGGGGCCACGAGCTCGCCGACGCGGGCGTCAACCTCGATCTCGCCCCCGTCGCCGACATCGTCACGAGCAAGGCGACCCGCTTCGACAACCCGCCCATCGGCGGGTACGGCCGGCAGTACGGCTACGACGTCGAAACGGTGGCGGCGAAGGCGGGTGCGTTCGCCGAGGGGATGCGGGATGCCGGCATCCTGCCCACCTTCAAGCACTTCCCGGGCCTCGGGCACGTCACGGCGAACACCGACACGGCGGCGGATGTCGTCGACACGACGGTGACCCCGGACGGTCCCGACGTCGACGTGTACCGGTCGCTGACCGAGGCGGGGCCGAGCGCCGTCATGGTGTCGTCGGCGATCTACGACCGCATCGACGGATCGAGGCCGGCGGTCTTCTCGCCCACGGTGGTGAGCGTCCTGCGCGACGAGGTGGGGTTCGACGGTGTGCTGTTCTCGGACGACCTTTCGGGCGCCGTGGCGGTGTCGGCGTGGTCGCCGGTCGAGCGCGCCGTCGACGCGATCTCGGCGGGTGTCGACGTGGTGCTCGTGTCGGCGAAGCCGTCGGTCTTCCCCGCCATGTACGACGCCGTGCTGGCGAAGGTGCAGAGCGACCCGCAGTTCGCGGCGCAGGTGGATGCCGCGGCCGCGCGGGTGCTCGCCGCGAAGGCCGACATCCCCTGACCCGTCGCGTGCCGGATGCAGGGTGAAGCGCCCGGTCGCGCCCGATCGGCGGCCGGCGGAGTCGATCCGACCTGCACCGGGCACACCGTCCCGCCGCCCGTGAGGCAGACTCGAGGGATGACCTCGACGCTCCGGGACCGCATCCCCGTCGGGTCGACCCCCGACGCGGTGTACGAGGGTTTCCTCGAATGGACGCTTCAGCGCGGCATCGAGCTGTACCCCGCACAGGACGAGGCGGTCCTCGAACTCGCGTCCGGGTCGCACGTGATCCTCGCGACGCCGACCGGCACGGGCAAGTCGCTCGTCGCGGTCGCGGCACACGCGGCATCCCTCGCCCGCGGCGGCCGCACGTACTACACGGCTCCAATCAAAGCCCTCGTCAGCGAGAAGTTCTTCGCCCTCGTCGACATCTTCGGACCGGATGCCGTGGGCATGGTCACGGGCGATTCGTCGGTGAACCCCGACGCGCCGATCATCTGCTGCACGGCCGAGATCCTGGCGAACAGCGCGCTGCGCCTCGGCCCCGAGGCAGAGATCGACCAGGTCGTGATGGACGAGTTCCACTACTACGGCGATCCCGACCGGGGCTGGGCGTGGCAGGTGCCGCTGCTGCTCCTGCCGACGGCGCAGTTCCTGCTGATGTCGGCGACGCTCGGCGACGTGTCGGCGATCTCGGCCGACCTCGAACGGCGCACGGGTCGACCGGTCGCGCACATCGCCGGCGCGGAGCGCCCGGTGCCGCTCGACTTCTCGTACGCGCGCCGCCCCGTGCACGAGGTGCTCGAGGGGCTGCTCGAGAACGGCGAGGCGCCGGTCTACATCGTGCACTTCTCGCAGGCCGCCGCCCTCGAGCGCGCGCAGGCACTGTCGAGCGTGAAGATCACGACGCGCGAGCAGCGCGACGCGATCGCCGAGACGATCGGCGGCTTCCGCTTCACGACCGGGTTCGGCAAGACGCTGTCGCGGCTCGTCCGCGCGGGCATCGGGGTGCATCACGCCGGGATGCTGCCGCGCTACCGGCGGCTCGTCGAGACGCTCGCGCAGCGCGGGCTGCTCCGCGTCATCTGCGGCACCGACACGCTCGGTGTCGGCATCAACGTGCCGATCCGGACGGTGATGATCACGGCGCTGTCGAAGTATGACGGCACGAAGATGCGGCAGCTGTCGGCGCGCGAGTTCCATCAGATCGCCGGGCGCGCGGGGCGTGCGGGCTTCGACACCCACGGCAGCGTCGTCGTGATGGCGCCCGAGTGGGAGATCGAGAACGCCGTCGCGCTCGCGAAGGCGGGCGACGATGCGGCGAAGCGCAGGAAGATCGTGCGCAAGAAGGCGCCGACGGGGGTCGTCAACTGGGGCGAGGGGTCGTTCGAGCGTCTGGTGGCGGCCGAGCCCGAGCCGCTGTCGCCGCAGTTGAAGCTGACGTCGGCGATGCTCATCAACGTGATCGGCCGCGGCGGCGACGTGTTCACGAACGTGCGGTCGCTCGTCTTCGACAACCACGAGCCGCGCGCGCGGACCTACGAGCTGGCCCGCCGGGCGATCGCGTTGTTCCGGACCCTCGTGGCGGCGGACATCGTCGTGGCGGATGGCGACGGCATCCGTCTCACCGTCGATCTGCAGCCGAACTTCGCGCTCAACCAGCCGCTGTCGCCGTTCGCGCTCGCCGCGATCGACCTGCTGTCGCCGGACGACAGCGAGACCGGCAGCGGTCACTACGCGCTCGACGTGGTGAGCATCATCGAGGCGACGCTCGACGACCCGCGCGCGATCCTGTCGCAGCAGGAGTACAAGGCGCGCGGCGAGGCGGTCGCGGCGATGAAGCGCGACGGCATCGAGTACGACGAGCGCATGGAGCTGCTCGAGGCGGTGACGTGGCCGAAGCCGCTCGCGGAGCTGCTGGCGCAGGCGTACGAGACGTTCGCGTCGAGTCAGCCGTGGGTGCGGGACTTCGAGCTGTCGCCGAAGTCCGTCGTGCGCGACATGTTCGAGCGGGCGATGTCATTCGGCGAGTTCGTCTCGTTCTACCAACTGGGGCGCAGCGAGGGGCTGGTGCTGCGGTACCTGTCCGATGCGTACCGGGCGATCCGGCAGACGGTGCCGGCCGAGGCGCGCACCGACGAGCTGCTCGACCTGATCGAGTGGCTCGGCGAGCTGGTGCGACAGGTCGATTCGAGCCTCGTCGACGAGTGGAACGCACTGGCGAACCCGGCGGACGACCCCGAGGCTCCCGTCGTGCCGCCCGCGCCGCCGTCGGTGCTCACGAACCGGCGCGCGTTCGTCGTGCTGGTGCGCAACGAGATGTTCCGCCGGGTGCAGTTGGCCGCGCTGCAGGACGACGACGCGCTGGTCGAATTGGATCCGGATGCCGCCTGGCCCGACGTCCTCGACCGGTACTTCGACGATCACGACGAGATCCTCACCGGCGGGGCGGCCCGCAGCCCCGCGTTGTGCGTCATCGACGAGTCGTCGGCGTCCGACGGGGTGTGGCGGGTGGAGCAGATCATCGACGACCCGGCGGGCGACCACGATTGGCGGATCCGCGCGGAGGTCGACCTCGAGGCATCCGTCGAAGAGGGCGCTGCGGTCGTGCGGGTGACCGAGGTCGTGCGGCTCTAGAGCTCGCGGGTCCAATCCTCGCCGTCGCGTGTGCTCGCGCGACTACCCCCGTCGCGTCATAATCACGAGGGGGCGATGCCGCGCGATCGAGGGGACATCATGCGCGTACTCAGGAAGATCATGAACCGGCTGCGTGCTTCGGCGCGCGGGCACCATGGTGCCAAGCTGCAACCAGGCGTCACGATGAGGGGCGTCGGGACATACGACCTGCACCGAGGTGCGATCATCCGCAGACAGGCGCGAATCCACGTCGGGTCCGGTGCGCGGCTCACGGTCATGCGAGGAGCGGCCGTCGGCACGCGAAACACGATCAATGTCGAGGCCGGCCTCACTCTCCACGAGGGCGCCGAACTGTCGTGGGACGTCGAGATCATGGATACCGACTTCCACGACATCGAGTACGAGGACGGACGGCGCCATGTGCGGTCCGCGCCCATCAGCATCGGCCGGCACGTACTCGTCGGAGCCCGTGCCGTCATCCTGAAGGGCGTCACAATCGGTGATGGCGCGATCATCGCAGCCGGTGCCGTCGTGACCCGTGATGTCGAGCCGGGAGCGATCGTCGCGGGCAACCCCGCTCGGCCGGTGGGCCGCGCCGCGTCTTGGCGTTGACGTTTCTGTTGGTCGTTCGATGGCGATGAGGCCCGATGCGCTTGGCCGCGCGGAGGTCGACCTCGAGGCATCCGTCGAAGAAGGCGCTGCGGTCGTGCGGGTGACCGAGGTCGTGCGGCTCTAGAGCTCGCGGGTCCAATCCTCGCCGTCGCGTGTGAAGACGATGCGGGTGTGGCGGCGGTCGGGGGAGCCCTGCCAGAACTCGATGCGCTCGGGGACGAGGCGCCAGAGCACCCAGTCGCCGGGCGCGAGGAGCGCACCGGCCGGACTGCCGGCGATGTCGGCCGCGCTCTCGTCGGGTGCGGCCTCGCGCACGGCGCCGCGGACGCGCACGGCGCGCGTGACGGGCTGCCACCAGAAGCTCAGAGCGGCGGCGGGGTTCTCGGCGAGCTGCGCGCCTTTGGCCGACGAGCGCGGACCGGCGAACTGCCAGCCGTCCGCATCGACCCCCTTGAGGATGAGGGTGCGCGCGTCGGGGCGACCACCGGCATCCGCTGTGGCGAGGGTCATCGCGCGCGGTTCGGCGACTCCGGCGTGGGCGGCGTGGCGGATCCACGTCTCGAAAAAGGTGATGGGGTCGGCCGGGAGGTCCGAGGGGTTGAGCGGCGGCGGAGATCCGGTGAGGGACGGCTGGGCGCGGAGCCACCGGGTGAGCTCGTTCATGCTCCCATCCTGTCCGAGGTGTCACGATGTCGGTGCGGGCGGGCAGACTGACGTCGTGGCGACCTACCTGGCATTCCTGCGTGCGATCAACCTGGGGGCGAAGCGGGTGTTCCCGAAGGACGACATCCGGCGCGTCGTCGAGAGTGTCGGGTTCGAGGAGGTCGTCACCCACATCAACACGGGCAACGTCCGTTTCGAGTCGCGGATGCGCTCGCGTGAGCGGATCGAGCGCACGCTGGAGACCGCGTTCGCCGCGGATCGCGGGTTCGAGGTGCCGACCATCGTCTACGGGGCGAAGGAGTTCGCGGCGCTCGCTGCGGAGACGCGGCAGCTGGACGAGGAGAACCCCGGGCTCGCGCGTCATTACGTCTACCTGCTGAAGGACGAGTTGACGACCTCGCAGGTCGCCGACGTCGAGGCGAGAGCGTCCGACAAGGGTCGGATGGTCGTTCGCGGCAGGGCGGCGCACGCGTTGCTCGAGCCGGGGTATCAGGACGGCACCGTCGACCCACTCGGGGCGGCGTCGCGGCTGGGCGCCGCGACGAACCGGAACGCGAGTGTGGTCCTGGCTCTGGCCGAGAAGTGGTGCAGCGCGTGGATGCGGTGATTCGCGAGCCTCGGCTGACGGATGCCGAGACGATCGCCGCGTTGCACGTCACGACGTGGCGTGAGACGTATGGGCATCTGCTCCCCGACGATTTCTTCACTGGAGAGCTCCTGGACCGGCGGCGTCGCATGTGGACGCGGATCCTCACCGATTCGCGCCCGGAGCATGTCGTACGGGTGGCGGAGGCCGGCGGCGAGCTGATCGGTTTCGCGATGTCGGGCATCTCCGATGAGGGAATCCCGCAGCTGTACATGCTCTACGTCCTGGCGGCGCAGCACGGCGCGGGGATCGGGCAGAGGCTGTTCGACGGAGTGCTCCCGCCGGGTCCGGCGGTGCTGTGGGTCGCGAAAGAGAATCCTCGGGCCATCGCGTTCTACCGCCGCAACGGCTTCGCTTTCGACGGCGCCGAGCAGAGCGACTCGGGAACGGCGGGAATCGTGGAAGCGCGGATGGTGCGGTGAGAACGCGGGATTGCGATCAGTGCGCGATCGGCAGCACGAGTCTCGCTGCAGGAGCGGGGTCGGTGACGAGTCGCGCGTGGGTCTCGACGTCATAGCGAACCTCGCCGTAGCGGAGCTTCTCCCGCTCGATCCCCTCGGCGAGGAATCCCGCCGCCGTCGCCACTCGGCATGACGCAGGGTTGTTCACCCGATGTCCGAGATCGAGCCGGTACAGCCCGTTCGCGAAGGCCCACTCGCTCACCGCGATGAGCGCGCCCGCCGCGTAGCCCTTGCCGCGCGCAGCGGGTGCGAGCCAGTAGGACATCCACGCCGTCTCGTGCCGGAACTCGATCGCAGCCGCTCCGACGTTGCCGTCCTCGACGACGGCCCAGTTCTTCACGTACTCGTCGAAGCGTAGGGATCGGTCGATGAACGCCTCAGCAGCTGCCCGGCTCGGCAGGTCGACGCCTCCGAACTGCGTCGCCAGATCAGAGGCGCTGCGTGATGCCTCGCTCAGCGCGGAGGCATCACCGGTATCCCACGGGCGAAGCGTGACACTCACGCCCCAATCCTGCCTCAGCCGTCGGGTCGCAACCCGACTCGGCCTTCGGCGACACCGCCTAGAACGGTGGCGGTCCGGGTGGGTCGACGGTGAAGGTCGGGATGCGGCGTTCGGGGTGGACGAGGTAGACCCGCCCGGCGGGTGAGGTCCATTCGAGCGCGCCGCCGGGTCTGGCTCTGACCTGCCAGTCGGATTGGTGTTTGAGGGTGTGATGCCCGCGGCACAGTGGCGCGAGGTTGTCGGAGGCGGTGTCTCCGCCGTGGTGCCAGTCGATCGTGTGGTCGAGGTCGCACCTGTCCGCGGGGATGCCGCATCCGGGTGCCATGCACCGGGCTGCCCGCCAGGTGACGAGCCGGCGGAGGTCGGCGGGTGGCCGGTACTGCTCCCGTCCGACGGAGAGGACGACGCCGGTCTCGGGGTGGGTGAGCACCCGCATCCACCCCGATGCCGCCCCGCACAGTTCCCGGGCACGGTCGAGGGGGATCGGGCCGACGCCGTCGACCTGCGCGGCCAGGCCGTCACCGGTGAGGAGGGTCAGGGCGGGAACGGTGATCGCGACGGTGGGACGGATCCCACGCGCGTTCTCTGGCAGCGCGTCGGTTTCGCCGTCGAGGAGCAGATCCCCGAACACATCGGCCAGCTTCTGATCCAGGGTGCGCTCGTCGTCGGCGGAGTCGAGGGTTTTCGCGATCGCGGTGAGACGTCCGGCGATCGCGTGCGCTTCGACTGCGGGCAGGTGCGCGGTCAGCCACGCCATCCCATCCACGCCCGCATCGACACGCACGTGCCGGTGCGCGAGAGCGGCGGTGTGCTGTTCGGCGAGGCTGGCTTCCTGCTCCCGGTCGACGATGCGTTTCATCGCGCGCCGGAACGGCCCAGTCGGCAACTCCTCCGCGAGGCTCAGCACCTCGTGGACGAGTCCGGTGGTCACGGTCTCGACCTGGTCGAGCCCGTCGACGATGATCGTCGCGTGGGTGTCGGTGATGTCCGCGCGGCTCATCGCCTCCCACACCTGCGGGTACCGACGCAGCAGCGCGTGCCCGACACCCATCAACCGTCCCGCGGCGTGCTCGGTGATGCGCAACGCGGCGGCGACCTCGAGCCGCACCGACCGTTCCACGAACGCGACCGGTTCCTCCCGGCGGCGNNAGCACCACCCAGTCCAGCGTCGACGGGATCCCCTCCGGGACCTCATCGCGTCGATCGGCTGAACTGGACATAGTCCCAGACTAGGAGGGAGTTCCGACATCGCTTTCGGCTGCCGCCCGGCATCCGTCCCGCCGTTCGTCGAGGCGTCGCAGATGGTCACCTTTGATGCCGCCGGCCGACCATCTGAGACGCCTCGGCGCAGCACCCGCCGGCCTCACGCCCCGCCGAGCACCCGCGTCCACGCGACCTCTCGCGTGATCTGCCCGGTCGCGACGAACGCCCGCACCTGATGCGTGTCGGCCAGGACGCGCGCGAGCTCCGACAGGTCCGCAGCGACGAAGCCCAGCGACTGCCAGAACGCGCCCGACCGGCGGCTGAACAGCCACGCCGTCGTCGCCCGCTCGTCCGCAGCGCGTTCGAGCGCGAAACCGGCCATTTCCCTCCCGCGCCCGCGGGTGCGCGACGCCGACGCGACGGCGACGCTCCGGATCAGCGCGTGCGTGCCGTCGCCGCTCAACTCGTACCCGGTGCTCCCGACGATCCGCCCCGACTCGTCGCGCTCGACCCACAGCCGGGTCGACGGCGCGTCGAGTCCCGTGACGGTCAGGTCGACCTCGCGCAGGAAGGCCTCGACCTCACCGGCATCCGCCGCCGTGCACCTGATCAGTTCCATGACCGCCCCTCCTCCCCATCTCGCACCCTTCACGCCGAGACTGCACGCGCGCGTCGAGACGACGTTCGCGCGCCGCATCCTCGTCGCGCCGGTGCAGTCTCGCGGAACGTGCCGCCCCTCCTCCCCATCCTCGCAAGGGCGCGGGCGTCGTCCACATCCGCAGACCGTGTCGGATGCCGCGGCTAGGGTTGACCGGGTGAGTGACGGCGGATGGCAGAACGACCCCTACGCCGATCTCGTGTGGGATCCCGACGACGTTCCGCCGCCGGACGACTTCGACTCGCCGCCTCCGCCTGACCCGCGATTCGACGACTACGCCGCGTCCGTCGCCCGCGGGACGCGCGCCGAACCGGCACGCCCCCAGCCCGCGCGAACCCAGCCCGCACGCCCGGCCGCACCCCCGGCATCCGTCCTGCGTCTCGAGCGGCGTGACCACGTCGGCGACGATCCGGTCAAGGTCCTCACCGAGGTCTTCGGCTACACGGCGTTCCGCGGCGACCAGGGCGACATCGTCTCGCACGTCATCGCGGGGGGCGACGCGGTCGTCCTCATGCCGACCGGCGGCGGCAAGTCGATCACCTACCAGGTGCCCGCGCTCGTCCGCCCCGGCACGGGACTCGTCGTCAGCCCGCTGATCGCGCTCATGCACGACCAGGTCGACGCGCTCATCGCCAACGGCGTGCGCGCCGCGTTCCTGAACTCCACCCAGACCCCGGCCGAGCGCGCGGGCGTCGAGCAGGCGCTCCTCGACGGCGAACTCGACCTCATCTACGTCGCACCCGAGCGGCTGTCGGTCCCCGCGACGACCGCGCTCCTGCAGCGCGCGCAGCTCAGCGTCATCGCGATCGACGAGGCCCACTGCGTGTCGCAGTGGGGCCACGACTTCCGCCCCGACTACCTCGCGCTCGGCGACCTGGCCGAGCGGTTCCCCGGCGTTCCGCGCATGGCGCTCACCGCGACCGCGACCCGCGCGACGCACACCGAGCTCACCGAGCGACTGCACCTGCAGGGCGCACGGCATTTCGTCGCGAGCTTCGACCGCCCGAACATCCAGTACCGCATCGAGCCCAAGGTCGACATGCGTCGCCAGCTCGTGCAGTTCGTGCGCTCGCAGCCCGAGGGCGCCGCCGGCATCGTCTACGCGCTCAGCCGCAAGTCGGTCGAGCAGACGGCCGAGTACCTGCGCACGCAGGGCGTCGACGCCCTCGCGTACCACGCAGGATTGGATGCCTCGATCCGCGCCCGGCACCAGTCGCGGTTCCTGCGCGAAGACGGCGTCGTCATGGTCGCCACGATCGCGTTCGGGATGGGCATCGACAAGCCCGACGTCCGCTTCGTCGCCCACATCGATCTGCCGAAGTCCGTCGAGGGCTACTACCAGGAGACCGGCCGCGCCGGCCGCGACGGCGAGCCCGCGGTCGCGTGGATGGCGTACGGCCTCGGCGACGTCGTGCAGCAGCGCCGTCTCATCGACCAGTCGCCCGGCGACCGCACCTACAAGATGCGCATGGGTCAGCACCTCGACGCGATGCTCGCCCTCTGCGAGACGGTCTCGTGCCGGCGCCAGAACCTGCTCGGTTACTTCGGCCAGTCATCGGATGCCTGTGGCAACTGCGACACCTGCCTCACCCAGCCCGATACGTGGGACGGCCTCATCGCGGCGCAGAAGCTCCTGTCGACGATCATCCGCCTGCAGCGGGAGCGCAACCAGGCGTTCGGCGCCGGGCACCTCATCGACATCCTCCGCGGCGCCTCGACCGAGCGCATCCGCCAGCAGGGCCACGACAAGCTCTCGACGTACGGGATCGGGGACGATCTGTCCGAGCAGGACTGGCGCTCCGTCGTCCGCCAGCTGCTGGCCCGCGGCATCCTCGTCGCGCAGGGTGAGTACGGGGTGCTGACGGTCGGCGAGACGGGGGCCGCCGTGCTGCGCGGTGAGGAGCCGGTGCCGTTGCGGCGCGACGTCCTCGGCCGCACCGGTGGGGGAGGGACCCGCGCGAAGAAGTCGTCGACGGCCGACTCGTTGCCCGAGGGCGACCGCGACCTGTTCGAGGCGCTCCGGGCATGGCGGGCCGAGCAGGCCCGCGAGCAGGGCGTCCCCGCGTACATCGTGTTCGGCGACGCGACGCTCCGCGCCCTCGCCGAACACCGCCCGCGCTCGGTCGGCGACCTCGACGGCATCACCGGCATCGGCGCCAAGAAGCGCGAGGCCTACGGCGAGGCCGTCGTCGCCGTCATCGCCGCGAACGCCTGAGCCGCGAACGCCTGATCAGCCGTCGCGGAGGGCGCGCGTCATCCGCGTCAGCAACTCGAACGCCTGGCGACGCTCCGGCGCGGACAGCTCGGCGAGCATCCGGTCCTCGACCGTCTTGACCGCGGCACTCGCCTGCGCGCGCTGCCGCCGCCCGGCATCCGTCAACGTCACCGGCAGCGCCCGCCCCTCGGACGCGGTCGTCGCGCGGGTCACCCAGCCTTCGCGCTCGAGGGACTGCAGCAGCACGTTCATGCTCTGCCGCGTGACGAAGGCTCCCCGTGCGAGCGCGGAGTTCGAGAGACCGGGTCGCTGCGCCAGCAGCTCCAGGCAGGAGTACGACGTGACGGTCATCCCGAGCGGCCGAAGCACGTCCTCCATCGCGATCCGCAGCGCGCTCGAGGCCTCCTTGAGCAGATAGCCGAGCGATGTGGGGAGGTCGATCTCTTCCAACTGGACCATGTCAGAAGTCTGACATACAGTGATCGGTGTCAGAAAACTGACACAAAGAAAGGATGCCTCATGCCCACCATCGGACCCGATTTCGTCTCCCTGCAGGTCACCGACCTCGACGCCTCCCAGCGGTTCTACGAGCAGTACCTCGGACTCGTGCGCTCACCCGCCGGACCCCCGCACGCAGTGGTGTTCGACACCGCCCCGATCGCCTTCGCCCTCCGCGACCTCGTGCCCGGAACCGACCTTGCGGCGACCGACCATCCCGGAGTCGGAGCTGCCATCTGGATGCGAGCCACCGACGTGCAGGCGATCCACGACACCCTCGTCGCCGACGGCCACACGATCGTCGCCGCGCCGATCGACGGCCCGTTCGGCCGCACGTTCACCTTCGCCGACCCGGACGGCTACCGAATCACCCTCCACGACAAGGCGTGATCCTCATGTGACGTAACACTCTTACCTCCCGTGACCACGCGGCGTGCGGCCGCGGAGCGGGCGTGCTCGGATGAGGCCTGCACCCGTCCTCATCCGTCCTGGAGTCCTCATGACCCGTCCCTTCCGCGCCACCCTCGCCGCCGCAGTCGGCGCCGCGCTCGTCGCGGCGCTCGCCGGCTGCGCCGGCGCCGCCACCGCACCCACCTCTAACGCCGGAGCGGGCGAACCGCAGACCGGTGGCACCCTGACCTACCTCGAACCGCAGACCTGGAACACCCTGTACCCGGGGTCGGGCGGTTTCTACCCGAACGGCGGTGTCATCAACAACATCACCGACCGCCTGCTCTACCAGGATCCCGAGACCCTCGAGCTCGAGCCGTGGATCGCCGCCGAGCTGCCCGAGGTGAACGCGGATGCCACCGAGTACACGTTCACGCTCCGCGATGACGTCACCTACTCCGACGGCACGCCGCTCGATGCCGAGAACGTCGCGAAGAACTTCGACCTGCTCGGCCTGGGCGACCCCGACCGGAAGTTCACCGTCTCGGAGCAGGTGACCAACTACGAGAGCAGCGAGGTCCTCGACGAGCACACGGTGCGCTTTCACTTCAGCGCACCCGCACCCGGTTTCGCGCAGGCGACCTCGGCGATCAACGCCGGCCTGCTCTCCGACGAGACGCTCGACCGCACGAGCGAGGAGTTCGGCCCGGGCAACGCGACAGAGATCATCGGCAGCGGCCCCTTCGTCGTCGCGTCCGAGGAGATCGGCACGAAGATCAGCCTGACGGCGCGCGAGGACTACGACTGGGCACCCCCCTCCCTCGAGCACCAGGGACGCGCCTACCTCGATGGCATCGACTACGTCGTGGCCGCCGAGGACAGCGTGCGGGTCGGCACCGTCGTCTCGCGTCAGGCGCACATCGCCCGCGGCATCGAAGCGCCCGACGAGGCGCAGTTCTCCGCCGACGGCCTGCACCTGCTCGCCTCGGCGACGAACGGCGTCAACAACGGGCTGAGCTTCCGCCTGCGCGACCCGATCACCTCCGAGCTCGCCGTGCGCCAGGCGCTCATCGCCGGCATCGATCGTCAGGCGATCGTCGACACCCTCTTCAGCGACAGCTACCCCCTCGCCACCGGCGCCCTCGCGACCACGGCGCGCGGGTACACCGACACGTCGGAGTTCTACGTGTACGACCCCGACCAGGCGACGAAGCTCCTCGACGACGCGGGCTGGGTACCCGGCTCCGACGGGATCCGCGAGAAGGACGGCACCCGCCTCTCCCTCACGGTCAACGAGGCGCTGCCGCAGCCGCGCTCCCGCGAGGTGATCACCCTCATCCAGGACCAGCTCAAGGACATCGGCGTCGAGATCACCCTGCTTCCCGGTGACCAGGCGGCGCAGGATGCCGCGCGCGGAGTCCCCGGCGAGCTGCAGGTGTACCACTCCATGGTCGGCCGCGCGGACTACGACGTCCTGAAGTCGCAGTACTACTCCGGCAACCGCAACGCGCTGCTGAACGGGTACCCCGACGGAACCGTCGCCGACGAGGAGCTCGACGCGCTGCTGCTGGCGATCGCTTCGAGCCCCACCGAGGAGGGCCGCCAGGAGGCATCCGCCGCGGCCCAGCAGCGCCTCGCCGAGCAGGCCTACATCCTCCCCTTCTTCGAGGAACCGCAGGTCTACGGCTACGTCGACGCCGTCCACGGCTTCGCGACCGAGTCGATCGGTCGCCCGTCGTTCTACAACACCTGGCTCGCCCAGTAAGAAGTACGACCGACCCGGATGCGGGGAGGCGACCCCTCCCCGCATCCATCCCGTTCCGACTCGAGAGGTGACCATGCTCTTCGCCCTGCGACGCGCCGGCGGCGCCCTCCTGGTTCTGCTGCTCGCGTTCACCGCCGCGTACCTGCTGCTCGCGGCCCTCCCGGGCGACGGTGTGCTCGCGCGGTACGGCAGCCCCGAGCTCGGCCTCACACCCGCGCAGCTCGACGAGATCCGGGCCGCCTACGGCGCCGACCGGCCCCTGTTCGAGCGGTACGGCGACACCGTCGCTTCCTTCCTGCGCGGCGACCTCGGCTACTCGGTCCAGAGCGGTGCGGCCGTCGCCGACCTCGTCGCCGTCGCGCTGCCGTCCACCCTGACCCTCGCCGTGCTGGGACTCGCGGTCGCCGTGTTCCTCGCGGTCGTCATCGCGTTCACCGCCACCTACGGCGCGTTCCGGCCGCTGCGCGCGGTCTTCCGCCAGCTGCCGCCGCTGTTCGTCTCGATGCCCGTCTTCTGGATCGGCATCATCCTCATCCAGGTCTTCTCCTTCCAGCTCGGCTGGGTGCCGCTCATCGGTGCCGACCCGGTCGAGGCGCTCATCCTGCCGGTGCTCACCCTCGCCGTACCCATCGCGGCGCCGCTCGCGCAGGTGCTGACCCGCAGCATCGACGAGGTGTCCGAGCAGCCGTTCGTCGCGGTCGTGCGCTCGCGCGGCGCGAGCACGTCGTGGCTGCTGTGGCGCAACGTGGCGCGCAACGCCCTCCTCCCGGCCCTCACGATGGCGGGTGTCCTCTTCGGCGAGCTCGTCGGCGGCGCCGTCGTCACCGAGGCGGTCTTCGGCCGGCCGGGTATCGGTCAGCTCACGGCGCAGGCGGTCGCGAACCGCGACACCCCCGTCCTGCTCGCGATCGTCGTCATCTCGTCCGTCGCCTTCGTTGTCATCAACCTCGTCGTCGACCTCCTGTACCCCCTGCTCGACCCGCGTCTGCGCCGCGGCGGACGCCCGCTCGCCGTCTCGCGCAGCCGCGTCGCCGGGGCCGTCCCGACGTCCGCCCCGCTCACCGAAGGGATCGCGCGATGACCCTCACGCTCGCCCGGCCCGGCACCCGCACGTCGGCCCCGCGCCGCGTGCTCCGCCCCGGCTCCGTGGTCCCCGCCCTCGTCCTCCTCGTCGCGGTCGCGTGGGCGCTCGCCCCGGGACTTTTCACCGCCGCGAGCCCGACCGAGACGGTGGCGGCGGCGTTGCAGGGCCCGAGCCCCGCCCACTGGTTCGGGACGGATGCCACGGGCCGTGATGTCTTCGCCCGTGTCATCCACGGCGCCTCTCACTCGGTCACGGGCGCCCTCGTCGCCGTCCTCGTCGGACTCGTCGCCGGGACGGCGATCGGGGTCACGGCGGGCGCGGCGGGCGGCGCCGTGGACGAGGTGCTCATGCGGGTCGTCGACGTGCTGCTCGCGATCCCCGCGCTCCTGCTGTCGCTCAGCGTCGTCATCCTCCTCGGGTTCGGCACCACCAACGCGGCGTTCGCGGTCGGGGTCACCTCCGTCGCCGTGTTCGCCCGGCTCGCCCGCGCGCAGGTCGTCAGTGTGCGGGTGGCGGACTTCGTCGAAGCGGCGTACGGGTCGGGGGGAACCGCGGCATCCGTCCTCTGGCGTCACATCCTGCCGAACTCGCTCACGCCCGTCCTCGCGCTCGCCGCCCTGCAGCTGGGGTCGGCGATCCTGCAGATCTCGACCCTCGGGTTCCTCGGCTACGGGGCGCCTCCGCCCACCCCGGAATGGGGGCTGCTCATCTCCGAGGGGCGCAACTACGTCGCCACCGCGTGGTGGCTCACCGTGCTGCCGGGCCTCGTCGTCGTGGCCGTCGTCCTCGCCACCAACCGTCTCAGTCAGACCCTCCGGGGAGGGGAACGCCCATGACCGGTGCACTGCTCGGCATCCGCGATCTCGTCGTCCGCTACCGCACCGAGCGGGGCGACGTCGACGCCGTCCGCGGCGTCTCGCTCGACGTGGCCCGCGGACAGGTCACCGCGCTCGTCGGCGAGTCCGGCTCGGGCAAGTCGACCGTCGCGCAGGCGGCGATCGGGCTGCTCGCCGGCAACGGACGCATCGACGGCGGGACGATCACGCTCCACGGCGCCGAGGGCGACACCGAACTCGTCGGCCTCTCCGACCGCCGCTGGCGCGCCCTCCGCGGCACGCGCGTGGCGCTCGTCCCGCAGGACCCCGGCAACTCGCTCAACCCCGTCGCCACGATCGGCGCGAGCATCGGGGAGGTACTGCGCATCCACGGCTGGCGGGATGCCGCGAAGATCCGTACGCGCGTCATCGACCTGCTCGAGCGCGTCGAGATCGACGACCCCGCGACGCGGTACCGCCAGTACCCGCACGAGCTCTCCGGCGGCATGCGCCAGCGAGTGCTCATCGCCGCGGCGCTCGCCCTCGATCCCGAGCTGATCATCGCCGACGAGCCGACGAGCGCGCTCGACGTCACCGTCCAGCGCACGGTCCTCGACCTGCTCGACCGGCTGCGCGCCGACACCGGCACCGGGGTGCTCTTCATCACGCACGACCTCGCCGTCGCGGCGGACCGCGCCGACACGATCGTCGTCATGAAGGACGGCGCCGTGCAGGAATCCGGGCCCGCACGCTCCGTCCTCGCGGCGCCGGAGTCCGACTACACGCGTCGCCTGCTGGCCGACGCCCCGTCCCTCGGACACGTCGTCGAGCGCCGGGCCCCGGCATCCGTCTCCGCCGCGCCGCTCGTGACCGTCTCGGGACTGCGGCAGGAGTTCGGCCGCGGTGCCGGGCAGCCGCCGCTCGTCGCCGTCGACGACGTCTCGTTCACGGTCGCGCCGGGGACCACCCACGCGATCGTCGGGGAGTCGGGGTCGGGCAAGACCACGATCGGTCGCGCGCTCGCCGGGTTCGGTGCGCCGCAGCGCGGCACGATCACGGTCGACGGCGTCGAGGTGACCGCGCTCCGCCCCGGGCGGCACCGCCGGGGGTACCGCCGCACCGCGCAGCTCGTGTACCAGAACCCGTACGCGTCGCTCGATCCGCGCCAGCGCATCGGCACGATCCTCGAGGAGCCGCTGCGGAACTTCGGCCTGGGCTCGGCCGCCGAGCACCGCAGCCGCGCCGCGCACGCCCTCGCACAGGTCGCCCTTGCGCCCGAGATCGCCGCCCGCCGGCCCCGGGAACTGTCGGGCGGTCAGCGCCAGCGCGTCGCGATCGCGCGGGCGCTCATCCTCGAGCCGCGGCTGGTCGTCCTCGACGAGGCGGTCTCGGCCCTCGACGTCACGGTGCAGGCGCAGATCCTCCGTCTCCTCGCGAGCCTGCAGGAGGAGCTCGGTCTCACCTACGTCTTCATCTCGCACGACCTCGCCGTCGTCCGGCAGATCTCCGACACCGTCTCGGTCCTCCGCCGCGGCGTCCAGGTCGAGCACGGCACCGTCGACGACGTCTTCGGCGCTCCCCGCCACGAGTACACCCGGGGGCTGCTCGACGCCGTTCCCGGCTCCGCCCTCCGGAAGGACACCACATGACGACGCCCCGCTTGGGCTTCTTCAGCCGCCTGCTCGAGGACGCTTCCGCCGCCGACCGGTACCGGTTCGGGCTGGAGCAGATCCAGCACGCCGAGCGGTCCGGCTTCGCCTCGGCCTGGGTGGCCCAGCACCACTTCGGCGCGCACGAGGGCGGGTTGCCCTCGCCGATCGTCTTCCTCGCCGCGGCGGCCGAGCGCACGAGCCGCATCGGCCTCGGCACCGCGGTGCTGACCCTCCCCATCGAGGACCCGGTCCGCGCGGCCGAGGACGCCGCCGTGCTCGACGCCCTGAGCGGCGGTCGCCTGCAGCTCGGCGTCGCCTCCGGGGGGACGCCCGGCTCGTTCGCCGCTTTCGGGAAGGATGCCGCCGACCGCGCCGCCCTGCACGCGGAACACCTCGACGTGTTCCGCTCGACGCTGCGCGGTGACGGCGTCCGCGGCACGGAGTCGGTCGCCTACCCGCCCGCCGGCGATCTCGCCGACCGCATCTGGCAGGCGACATTCTCGCCCGCCGGGGGTGCCCGGGCGGGCGCCGCGGGCGACGGGCTCCTGCTCTCGCGCACGCAGCCGCGGACGCCCGAGGCGCCCGACGCGACGCTCGGCGACATCCAGCAGCGCATCGTCGACGCCTACCTCGACGCGCTGCCCGAGGGGGCGGCGCCCCGCATCCTCGCCTCCCGCACCGCGTTCGTCGTAGACCCCGACCGTCGCGACGAGGCCTTCGCGCTGGCCGAGCGCGGGCTCCGCGCCGTCGCCGCGCAGTTGATCGGTGCGTACGCGGCCGACCTGCCGCTCGCCGAGCTGATCCGGCTCTCCGACACCCACGTCGGCACCGTCGACGAGGTCGTCGCCTCGCTCGCCGCCGACCCGATCATCGCGCAGGCGACCGACGTCACCTTCCAGGTGCACTCGGTCGCCGCGACCCACGAGCTCACCCTCCGCTCCATCGAGCTTCTGGGCACGCAGGTGGCCCCCCGGCTCGGCTGGGCGACGGGCCCCGACGCCGCCGACGACCTCCGAGACCACCATCGGGCCGCGGCCCGGAAGGAGTACGCATGACCGCCGACATCATCGACCTGCTCGCCGGCATCACGCCCGGCAGCGCGCTCGCCGAGACCCGCGCGCTGCGACCGCAGGCGCGCGCGAACGCGCAGCGGAGTTTCGAGGCGCTCCTCGAGCCCGCGCAGCCGGGGGACTTCCCCCTCGTCGAGCGCTACGCGATCGCCGCCTTCACCGCGCGAATCCACCGGTTCGACGCGGCGACGGCGTTCTACGACGATCTGCTCCGCGAGGAGGATGTCGCCCTCGCCGACGCCATCGCGGACCTCGCCGCCGACGCCGCGCAGCGCGGACCCGTCGGCGCCTACCGCGAGCCCGGACTCGCCGGCGAGAGCACCCCGGCCGTCGCCTGGCACCCGGCATCCGCCGCCGTCGGCGGCCGGCTCGCCGCGGCCCTCGCCCACACGCACCTGCTGGTGTTCCGTCCGCGCGAGGCGTCGCCGCAGGCGCTGCGCGCGCTGACGGATGCCGGGTGGTCCGCCGACGCGATCGTGAGCCTGTCGCAGCTCGTCGCCTTCCTCGCGTTCCAGCTGCGGCTGGCGTGGGGCCTGCGCGTGCTCGGCGCGTCCGCATCCGCTCACACCACCGCCCAGACCCTCGAAGGAGCCGCGCGATGACCGTCACCGAGTACCCCGACCTCGCCCGCCCCGACCGCTTCACGCAGCTGGGTCTCGGATGGGTGCCCTGGCTCGCGCCCGTCCCCGAGGCCGAGCTCACCGAGCGTCAGCGCGAGGCCCTCGTCGAGCCGGCCCGCACGAAGATGCCCTACTTCCGACTGCTGGCCCGCGACCCCGACGCCCTCGAGGCGCGGACGCTCACCGACCTCGACATCTTCTTCAACGTCGACGGCGGCATCGGCCGCGCGGAGCGGGAGCTCGCGGCGACCGCGGCCAGCCGGGTGAACGGCTGCGTCTTCTGCGCCTCCGTGCACTCGGCCGCCGCCACGCGGGAGTCGGGCCGGCGCGACGACGTGCAGAGGCTGCTCGACGAGGGCACCGACGTCGACCTCGGTGACGAGCGCTGGAACGCCGTCGTCGCGGCATCCGTCTCGCTCACCGCGACACCGCTGGGTTTCGGTCCCGACGACGTCGACCGGCTGCGGGATGCCGGGCTCGACGACGCGTCGATCGTCGACGTTATCGGGGGAGCGGCGTTCTTCAACTGGGCCAACCGCCTCATGCTGTCCCTCGGCGAACCGGAGGTGCCGGCGGCCCGCTGACCGTCAGGCCCAGGGCTGACGCGTGACCCGGACGTCGGCGCCCGTCCGCGCGGATTCGCCGATCGCGAGACCGAGCAGGTGGTCCTGGCACGCCTCGGCGAGCGGATAGGGCTCGGGGCCGTCGCCCCGGGCCCACCGTCCGGTGGTCTCGAGTAGCGACGCGACGGCGATGTCGTCCTCCGACAGCCGCGTGCCGGCCCACGGGTTGCGGTAGACGATCCGCCCCTCGAAGGAGGCCGACACGACGTCGTTCCCCTCGAGGTTCAGGTCGACGCCCGTGCGGCGGTAGGTGATCGGCGAGACGACCACCTCGGAACCCTCGAACCGCCGCACGGTGTCGCCCTCGAGTTCGCCGTGCGAGCCGCGGAGGACGATCCGTCGCGACAGGATCGGGTTCCACCACTGGTTGTCGACGAAGTCGTAGAGGCCCATGCGGCCGTCGCCGAAGTCGAGTGTCGCGATGGTCGTCGTGCGCTGCTGCGGCGAGACGTCGTCCGACCAGCCTGCGGGCGAGAGCGGGTCGACGAGCGGCGCGGTGAAGGTCCGTGCCGACACCGTGGCCTCGGCCATCCCGGCATCCAGGAACGTCCGGATCATCGAGGTCGCGTGGTACAGGTGGGTCGACGACACCTGCACGCCGCCGATCGTGCCGAGGGCGCCCGAGCGCACGACCTCGAGCCGGGCGGCGTGGCCCGGCATGAGCATGTACTGCTCGGCCACCTGCACGAGGCCGCTCGCGCCGACGTCGTGCCACAGCTTCCGCAGGCCGTCGGCATCGGGTGCGGGCGGCGTCTC
Source organism: Microbacterium oleivorans (assembly GCF_001644225.1). Classification (GTDB taxonomy): domain Bacteria; phylum Actinomycetota; class Actinomycetes; order Actinomycetales; family Microbacteriaceae; genus Microbacterium; species Microbacterium gawkjiense. The sequence continues at coordinate 100,587 of NZ_LSTV01000005.1, forward strand.
GGCGAGCACGCGCACCCCGCGGTCGACGAGCTCCGTGATGACGCCGGGCATGGCGTCCCACGACACCGACGCGATCACGACGTCGGGCCGCGCTGCAAGCAGGTCGTCCATCGACCGGTGCACCGGCGCGCCCCAGGTGGCGATGCGCGCCGCCGACGCGTCCGATCGGGCGAGCACCCCCGTCACCTGGAGGCGGTCCGGTGCCGCCGCGGCGAGGCGCAGGAAGAACTCCGCCCGCCAGCCCGTGCCGATGATTGCGAATCGTGCCGGCTGCGTCATGAGACCCCTTCGTCGCGGCGTCCCGATGCGGTCGCCCCCGGCATCCTCCAGGCCGCCGCAGGCGGGGTCAACCCTCTCGCGTCAGTGCTCGGCGCCGAGCTGTCCGCTGAGTCGGCCGTGGAAAGCGGATGCCGCGTCGTTGAGACCCTCGATCGTGACGGTCTTCCCAAGTCGCTCGTACTTGTCGACGATCGCGTCCAGGGCGGCGACGGTCGAGGCATCCCACACGTGCGAACGCGACATGTCGATCACGACCGTCGCGGGGTCGTCGGTGTACGCGAACTGTCTCGTGAGATCGTTGCTCGAGGCGAAGAACAGTTCGCCGTCGACCGTGTAGTGCGCCGCGGATGCCGCGTCGTCGACGGTCCGGGTGACGGTCACCAGGTGCGCGACCCGGCGTGCGAACATGACCATCGCCGCGAAGACGCCGAGGATCACGCCGATCGCGAGGTTGTGGGTCCAGACGGTGGCGACGACGGTGATGAGCATGACGAGCGTCTCGCTCTTCGGCATCCGTCGCAGCGTCGCGGGGCGCACGCAGTGCCAGTCGAACGTGCCGATGCAGACGACGATCATGACGGCGACGAGGGCGGCCATGGGGATGATCGCGACGACGTCGCCGAGCGCGAGGACGAGGACCAGCAGGAACACGCCGGCGAGGAACGTCGAGATGCGCGTGCGCGCACCCGACGCTTTCACGTTGATCATCGTCTGGCCGATCATCGCGCACCCGCCCATGCCGCCGAAGGCTCCGGAGAGGATGTTCGCGGCTCCCTGTCCGAGCGCCTCGCGGGTCTTGGAGGAGGGCGTGTCGGTGATGTCGTCGACGAGCTTGGCGGTCATGAGCGATTCGAGCAGCCCGACGACGGCCATGGCCAGGGCGAACGGGCCGATGATCTGCAGGGTCTCGAGGCTCAGCGGCACGTTCGGTACGAACAGCGTCGGGAGGCTCTCCGGCAGCTCGCCCTGGTCGCCCACGGTCGGGACGTTCCACGCGAACGCCACGACGGCCGCGGTGAGCACGACGATGGTCACGAGGGGCGCGGGCACGGCCTTCGTCACTCGCGGGAAGGCGTACAGGATCACGAGACCCGCGGCCACGAGCGGCCACACGAGCCAGGGGATGCCGTCGCCGATCAGCTGAGGCAGCTGGGCGAGGAAGATGAGGATCGCGAGCGCGTTCACGAAGCCGACCATGACGCTGCGCGGGATGAACCGCATGAGCTTCGCGACGCCGAGGGCGCCGAGCGCGACCTGGATGGCACCGCCGAGCAGGACGGTCGCGATGAAGTAGTCCATCCCGTGCTCGCGGGCGACCGGGGCGATGACGAGGGCGACCGCTCCCGTCGCGGCCGTGATCATGGCCGGGCGTCCGCCGAGGAACGCGATCGCGACCGCCATGATGAACGACGAGAACAGTCCGAGCCGCGGGTCGACGCCCGCGATGATCGAGAACGCGATCGCCTCGGGGATGAGGGCGACCGCGACGACCAACCCGGCGAGCGCCTCCCGGGTGAGCAGGCGCGGGCTGCGGAGGGCCTGCAGCACGGTGGGTGACGTGCGCGGGCGCGCAGGGGTGGGGGTCGTCATGGAGACTCCGGTGATCGGGGGAGTGCGCGCTCTCATCGGCGACGCGGAAGAATGGGGGCGCGCGGACGCGCACGAGCAAACCTAACGTAACGGGAGGTTTGCGTCCATTCGGGAGGAAACCAGTGACAGACGGCACGATGCGCATCGGCGAGGTCGCCGAGCGGACCGAGCTGTCGTTCCGCACCCTCCGTCACTACGACGAGATCGGTCTCGTGACCCCGTCGGCGCGCACCGACGGCGGCTTCCGGCTCTACACCGAGGGCGACGTCGCCCGCATCCTCCTCATCCGCCGGATGAAGCCGCTGGGCTTCACGCTCGACGAGATGCGGGAGCTGCTCGACGTGGTCGATGCGATGGCGGGGGATGCCGACGACCCGAACGTGCGTGCGCGCCTCGACGCCGTGCGCGCCGAGGCCGCCGCGCGTCGCGAGAAGCTCCGTCGGCAGGTCGAGATGGCCGACGAGTTCCTCGACCAGCTCGAACGGATCTGACGGACCTCAGACCGCGGTGACCTCGACGACGACGGCCTGCTGCGGGTTCTGCACCGGCGGTCGCAGACCGACGACGGCGAGCTGACGCCCCGTCAGCACGGTGTCGTGGTGGGCCCATTCGAGCGGGGACTGTGCGGGGGTCTGCACGATCCCGCCGGGGGTGACGATCTCGATCCGGTAGGTGCGGTCGGCATCCAGCCCCGGGAAGCGTACGCGCCCCGCCGGCGAGGAGATGAGGGTCTGGGTCTGGGTGATGGTGAAGAAGGCGGATGCCTGGTCGTCGGCGACGACGCCGCGGACGTCGAGTCCGGGGTCGGCGACGTCCGCGTTGACGAGGCGGCCGGTCGCGACGAGGGGGCGGACCCGTTTGGCGAGCGTCACCCACGCGCCGACGGCCGCGGCATCCGTCTCGGACAGGGTCGTGACGTCCCATTCGATCCCGAAGTGACCGAACAGGGCGACTGCTCCGCTGAGGGTGAGGGAGACGGTGCGGCCGGTGGAGTGCACGTGCGGGGTGGTCAGGTGCATGCCCATCATCTCGGGCGGCACGGCGAGGGCGGTGTACCGCTGGTTCTCGAGGCGTTCGATCGGGTCGAGGCAGTCGCTGGTCCAGATCCGGTCGGTGCGGTCCAGGATGCCGAGGTCCACCCGGGCGCCGCCGGAGGCGCAGCTCTCGATTTCCAGGCCCGGGTGCGCGGCCTTGAGGTCGTCGATCAGGCGGTACACGGCGAGGGTCTGGGTGTGCACGAGGGCCGCGCCGCCGGGACCGGCGGCTGCGTCGACGAGGTCGCGGTTGTGATCCCATTTCACGTACGCGATCGGGTACGCGGTGAGGATGTCGTCGATCACCTGGAACATGTACGCGTACGCGTCGGGGTGGGCCAGGTTCAGCACCTGCTGCTGCCGGGCCGACGGGGGCAGGTCGGTGCGGCCGCGGAGGATCCAGTCGGGGTGGGAGCGGGCGAGGTCGCTGTTCGGGTTGACCATCTCGGGTTCGAACCACAGCCCGAACTCCATCCCCTTCGCGACCACGTGATCGGCGATCGGGTGCAGCCCGTTCGGCCACACCGTCTCGTCCACGTACCAGTCGCCGAGCCCCGCGGTGTCGTCACGGCGGTGCCGGAACCAGCCGTCGTCGAGCACGTACCGCTCCACCCCCAGCTCCGCCGCCGCGTCGGCGAGGGCGATCAGCTTCGGCAGCCGGTGGTCGAAGTACACCGCCTCCCACGTGTTGAGCGTGATCGGCCGAGGACGGGTCGGATGCTGCGGACGCGCACGCCACTCATCATGGAACCGTGCCGCGAGCTCGTCGAGGCCGTCGCCCCACGAACCCAGCAGTTCGGGCGAGGAGATCTCCTCACCCGGCGCGAGACGGATCTCACCCGGCAGATACAGCTCACCGGCACCCAGGAACGATTCGCCCGTCGGGACCCGCTCCGCGAAGATCCGCGAGTTGCCGCTCCACGCCAGGTGCACCCCGTGCACCCGACCCCGCTCGAACCCGAACCCGGGGACGCCGGCCGCGAACAGCAAGGTGGCGTCGGCACCCGGGCGGCCGCGCCGCGACTCCCGCAGGTGCGTCCCGAAGGTGAGCTCGTGACGCTGCGCCGAGCGCTCCCGCAAGTGACGTCCCGTCGTGTCGAGGAGCTCCGTCGCCTCCCACGGCAGGGGGAGCGTCACGTGCAGAGCCTGCACCGTGTACACCCCCTCCCCGTCGTTACGCACCGACGTCCGCGCCCGCACCAGACCGGATGCCGTCACCCGCAGCTCGTACCGCGCCGACAGGCCCGCCTCGGCGTCGGCGAGATCCAGCTCGAGTGCATCGTCCGAGGCGCGGGTACCGACCACGGTGAAGACCGTGCTCACGCCCTCGCCGTCGCGATGTCCCTCGAGCGTCGGCGTGCCCGCCCACCCGGAGGCCGCGGTCGCGACGACACCGAGCCGCACCGTGTGGTCGAGCCCGCCCGAGATGCGCTGCAGCCGTGACGCCGTCGCGAGTGAGACGAGCGTCGCGTGGGGTGCGTCGCCGAGATCGTCCCCCCAGTGGACGATCGCGGGGATCGCCCCGGGCTGCAGGTCGAGGACGACGCTGGTGCCGCCGGAGCGGAGGTGGAGGACGGTCTCGTCGGCGGGGATGACGCGCATGTTCCCAGTCTGGCAGGCCCTGGGAACGTGCACAGACGTTCCTCTCCGCGGCGCCTTCCCGGATCCCCCCGCGCTGCCCTCGACCTGACGCGACGGTGGGCTGCCGCGGGGCGCCGACATAGCCCGATGTAGGCGCGGCACAACGGCGCGTCATCACGTCCGCCGACGGCGTTGTGCGAGAGGGACAACGCAGTTGGTCCAAAGTTGGAGGACTCCTACCGTTGTGGTCGAACTTCCCTGTCCCGTCGCCGATCCGGCGTCCTCAGAAAGGCCAGTGATGACTGACACCGTCGTCCGCTCCTCCACCCCCGCCGCCGACAAGCGCACCCCCGCCGGCGGCGCCCCCACCGCGCCCCACACTGCCGACGAAGCGCACGAGCCCCGCATCGACATCGACGCCGTCGGCGCGATGCTCCGCGGCACGTGGGGCCAGACGCGCCTCACCGTTCGCGAGCTCATCAAGGACCCGGCCTACTGGCGCATCGACGGCCAGAGCGTCGCCGAGCACCGTGAGCGCGTCATGGGGCAGGTGCGTCTGCTCGCGAAGAACGGCGGCTCGACGCGCGCCCTGCCCAAGGAGTACGGCGGCGAGGAGGACAACGGGGCCAACCTCGCCGGGTTCGAGGAGCTTGTGCTCGCGGACCCGAGCATGCAGATCAAGTCCGGCGTGCAGTGGGGGCTGTTCGGTTCGGCCGTGCTGCAGCTCGGCACGAAGGAGCACCACGACAAGTGGATTCCGGCGATCCGCGACGCGGAGCTCCCCGGCGCCTTCGCCATGACCGAGATCGGCCACGGATCGGATGTCGCCGCGATCGGAACGACGGCGACCTACGACCCCGAGACCGAGGAGTTCGTCATCCACACGCCGTTCCGCGCGGCGTGGAAGGACTACCTGGGTAACGCCGCGAAGCACGGACAGGCGGCGACCGTCTTCGCGCAGCTCATCACGAAGGGCGTGAACCACGGCGTGCACTGCTTCTTCGTCCCGATCCGCACGCCCGACGGCGAACTGCTGCCCGGTGTGCAGAGCGAGGACGACGGGGTCAAGGGCGGGCTCAACGGCATCGACAACGGCCGGCTCGCGTTCGACCACGTCCGCGTGCCGCGGACGAACCTCCTCAACCGCTACGGCGACGTCGCTCCCGACGGCACCTACTCGAGCCCCATCGAGAGCACCGGTCGCCGCTTCTTCACGATGCTCGGCGCCCTCGTCCAGGGGCGCGTCTCCCTCGACGGCGCCGCCACGATCGCCTCGTCGCTCGCGCTCTACATCGCCGTCACCTACGGCAACCAGCGCCGGCAGTTCGACTCCGGCGCCGGCACCGACGAGGTCGTCCTCCTCGACTACGGCAAGCACCAGCGCCGCCTCCTCCCGCTCCTCGCGCAGAACGTCGCCCAGTACTTCGCGCACGACGAACTGCTGCGCACCTTCGACGGCGTCTTCGGCGGCACGTCCGACACCCCCGCCGAGCGCGAGAACCTCGAGACCCTGGCGGCCGCGCTCAAGCCGCTCAGCACCTGGAACGCGCTGCAGACCATCCAGGAGGCGCGCGAGGCCTGCGGCGGGTCGGGCTTCATGGCCGAGAACCGTCTCGTGGGGCTGCGCTCCGACCTCGACGTCTACGTGACCTTCGAGGGTGACAACAACGTGCTGCTCCAGCTCGTCGGCAAGCGCCTGCTCGCCGACTTCGCGAAGCAGTTCAAGGGGGCGGATGCCGCGACCCTCGCGAAGTTCGCCGTCGGCCAGACGGCGGGCAAGGTCTTCCACGGCGCAGGGCTCCGCAGCCTCGGGCAGACGGTGGCCGACTTCGGCTCGACCGCACGCTCGGTCGAGCTGGGACTCCGGGCCGAGCAGCAGCACGAACTGCTCGCGGGACGCGTCGAGCAGATGGTCGCCGACATCGCCGGCGCGCTGCGCCCAGCATCCAAGCTCCCCGCGGCCGAGGCGGCGGCGCTGTTCAACACGCACCAGGCCGAACTCATCGAGGCCGCGCGGGCGCACGGCGAGCTGCTGCAGTGGGAGGCGTTCTCGGATGCGGTGAAGGCCACCGAGGATGACGGCACGCGCCAGGTCCTCACCTGGTTGCGCGACCTCTTCGGTCTGCACCTCATCGAGAAGCACCTGGCCTGGCACCTCATCAACGGACGTCTGTCGACGCAGCGCGCCGCCGCGGTGTCGAAGTACATCGACCGCCTCTGCGCGCGGCTGCGTCCGCACGCGCAGGACCTCGTCGACGCGTTCGGATTCGCGCCCGAGCACGTGCGCGCACCGATCGCCTCCGGCATCGAGCGGCAGCGGCAGGACGAGGCGCGGGCGCACTACGCGGACCTCGCGGCTCGTGGTGAGGCTCCCGTGCCGGAGAAGTCGCTCAAGAAGAAGTGAGCGTCGGGGGCCGTCGGTAGCCTGACACGCGTGGAACTGCGTGTCGGGCCCGACGGCCTCCTTCGTTGCGGCTGGGTCGGCGACGACGCCGAGTACCGCCGCTACCACGACGAGGAGTGGGGGCGTCCGCTGCACGGCGACCGGGCGCTGTTCGAGAAGATGAGCCTCGAGGGGTTCCAGGCGGGCCTCTCGTGGATCACGATCCTCCGCAAGCGCCCGAGGTTCCGTGAGGTGTTCGCGGAGTTCGACCCGGTGACCGTCGCCGCGTTCGACGAGGCCGACGTCGACCGGCTCATGGCCGACGCGGGCATCATCCGCAATCGCGCGAAGATCCTTGCGACGATCGGCAACGCGCGACTCGTCACAGAGATGGCCCCGGGCGAGCTCGACGCGTTCATGTGGTCGTTCGCCCCGGCATCCCATCGTCGGCCGGCCTCGTTCGCGGAGGTCCCGGCGACGACGACGGAGTCGGATGCGATGTCGAAAGCGCTGCGGGGGCGCGGGTTCCGCTTCGTGGGGTCGACGACGATGTACGCCCTCATGCAGTCGACGGGCATGGTCGACGACCACGTGAACGGGTGTCACCGGGCCCGCGGCTGACCGCTTGCCCCCGGGGGTGTGCGCGAGGATCATGTGGGGACGGCGGGCGGAGAGGCGGACATGGCGAAGCACGAGATCACCGACGTCGACGGGCCGGCATCCGATCCTCCCGTCGCCGACGCGCACGACGTCATCCGCGTCATCGGGGCGCGGGAGAACAACCTCAAGGGCGTCGACGTCGAGATCCCCAAGCGTCGCCTCACCGTCTTCACGGGGGTGAGCGGGTCGGGCAAGTCCTCGCTCGTGTTCGGCACCATCGCGACCGAGTCGCAGCGCCTCATCAACGAGACATACCCGACGTTCGTCCAGCAGTTCATGGCGCAGCTGTCCCGTCCCGAGGTCGACGGCCTCGAGAACATCAGCCCCGCGATCATCGTCGACCAGGAGCGGATGGGGGCCAACGCGCGCTCGACCGTCGGCACCGCAACCGACGCGTACGCGATGCTCCGGCTGCTCTTCAGCCGCCTCGGCGAGCCGCGGGTGGCGTCGCCGCAGGCGTTCTCGTTCAACATCCCGACCGTGCCCGGGTCCGACATCGTCACCGGCGGCATGTGCCCCCGCTGCGAGGGGCTCGGCGAGGTGAGCGACGTCGACCTCGACGAGCTCTTCGACAGCTCGAAGTCGCTCGCCGAGGGCGCGATCACCGTCCCCGGCTACAACGTGGACGGCTGGATGGTGCGGATCTTCACCGAGTCGGGGTTCCTCGACGCGGCCAAGCCCATCGCGCAGTACACCGAGCAGGAACGCGCCGACTTCCTCTACAAGGAGCCGACCAAAGTCAAGCTCCAGAACATGAACATGACCTACGAGGGTCTGGTCCCGAAGATCACGAAGTCGTTCCTGCAGAAGGATCGGGAGGCGCTCCAGCCTCACATCCGTGCGTTCGTGGATCGCGCCGTCAAGTTCCTCCCGTGCCCCCAGTGCGGCGGCAGCCGACTGAACGAAGGCGCCCGCTCCTGCCGGATCGACGGCGTGAACATCGCCGACGCCGCCGCGATGCAGATCACCGACCTCGCCGCGTGGCTCGACACGATCGACGCGACGACCGTCGGGCCGCTCCTGTCCGGGCTGCGCAAGGTCATCGCGTCGTTCGTCGACATCGGGCTCGGGTACCTGTCGCTCGACCGCTCCTCGGGGACCCTGTCGGGCGGCGAAGCGCAGCGGACGAAGATGATCCGTCACCTCGGCTCCGCGCTGACCGATGTCACCTACGTGTTCGATGAGCCCACCGCAGGACTCCATCCCCACGACATCCAGCGCATGAACGACCTGCTCCTGCTGCTGCGCGACAAGGGCAACACCGTCCTCGTCGTCGAGCACAAGCCCGAGGTCATCGCGATCGCCGACCACGTCGTCGACCTCGGCCCGCACGCGGGATCGCGCGGCGGGCGGATCATGTACGAGGGGGATGTCGCCGGCCTCCGGGCATCCGACACCCTCACGGGACGACACCTCGATCACCGGGCAGCGCTGAAGACCTCGACCCGCCCGGCGACCGGCGCGCTGCAGATCCGCGGCGCCACGCAGCACAACCTCACCGGCGTCGACGTGGACATCCCGCTGGGCGTGCTGACGGTCGTGACCGGCGTGGCCGGCTCGGGCAAGTCCTCCCTCATCCACGGCAACGTCCCGGCGTTCGAGGACGTCGTGGTCGTCGACCAGTCGCCGATCAAGGGGTCGCGCCGCTCAAGCCCCGCGACCTACACGGGGGTGCTCGATGCGATCCGCACGGCGTTCGCGAAGGCGAACGGGGTAAAGGCCTCGCTGTTCAGCGCGAACTCCGAGGGTGCGTGCCCGGCCTGCAAGGGGCTCGGGGTCATCATCACGAACCTCGGTTACTCGCAGAGCGTCGAGACGCGGTGCGAGGTCTGCGAGGGTTCCGGCTTCAGTGACGCGGTGCTCGAGTACACGCTCGACGGCCGCAACATCGCGGAGGTCTTGGCGATGTCGGCCGAGGAGGCGCACGGTTTCACCTCCGGCCCCGCGAAGACGACGCTGGCTCGCATGATCGACGTGGGGCTGGGGTACATCACCCTCGGCCAGGCACTCAACACGCTCTCGGGTGGCGAGCGGCAGCGGTTGAAGCTCGCGATCGCCATGGCGAAGAAGGGGGCGGTCTACGTCCTCGACGAGCCCACGACGGGACTTCACCTCGCCGATGTCGACAACCTGCTCGCCCTGCTCGACCGATTGGTGGATGCCGGCAACTCCGTCATCGTCATCGAGCACCATCAGGCCGTCATGGCGCACGCCGACCACATCATCGACCTGGGCCCGGGCGCCGGTCGCGACGGCGGTCGCATCGTGTTCGAGGGGACACCGGCGGCACTGGTCGCCGACCGCAGCACGCTGACGGGCGAGCACCTCGCCCGCTACGTCGGCGCGGTCTGAGTCGACCGAACCGAAGAGCATAAGTGGGGAGAACTCCCCACGTCACGCGCTCGCCCGAAATTGGTCCCTCGCTTAGGCTTTATGCCGTCCACACGCCGTGCCTTCCGGTCGATCGATCGGAGGCCGTCGGTCCTGCGAACTCGTCTGCCCGGGGGGAGTCAGAACGATCATGAAGTCCTTCGCCTGGCTCCGTTCGCGGCCCCGCACGATGGCGTCGATCGGCGCCGTGACCGCCGCCGTGGTCGCCGTCGGTGTGCTCGCGCTCACCTACGACGGCGAGCCGACGACCGAGGTCGAACTGAACGACGGCGGCGTCTGGCTGACGAAGCAGACGAGCCTGCTGGTCGGGCACTTCAACAACGAGTCGCGCCTCCTCGACGGCGGCCTCCGCACGCTGTCGCAGGAGTACGACATCCAGCAGGCGGGCAACCGCGTCCTGGTCACGGACCAGGCGGAGAACACCGCCACGGCGATCGACCCGGCTCGTGTCGTGCTCTCCGACAAGGCCGATCTGCCCTCGAACGCCCAGGTCGTGCTGGGCGGCCCGACCGTCGCGACGATGGACGAGGGTGGAGCGCTGCGTGCCGCGCCCTTCACCTCGCTCGCCGCCGTCGGCAAGGAAGCCGGCGATCCGATCGCCGAGCTCGGCCGGGGCGCCGCCGTCACGGTCAGCACGGCGGGCCTCGTCTACGCCGTCTCCGCCGAGAAGGGCGCGCTGTACGCCTATGCGCCCGACGCGCAGGGCGTGTTCGTCCAGACCGCCGAGCGCGAACTCGAGGGCATCGAGAAGAACGACGAGCTGGCGATCACGTCCGTCGGCGGCGTGAGCGTCGTCCTCGACCGCACGTCCTCGACGCTGTACACGAGCGACGGCCTCGTCACCCAGGTGCCCGACGAGGCGATCCTGCAGCAGCCCTCGAACGTGACCGACACCGTCACGCTCGCCACTTCGTCCCAGCTGGTGCGCGTCCCGCTCGCGGGCGGCGACCCGGTCACGACGGATGCCGGTGACGGCGGCGCCCCCGCGCAGCCGGTTTACGTCGCGGGGTGCGCGTACGGGGCCTGGTCGGGCTCCGGCTCCTTCGTCCGCGACTGCGTCGGCGACGAGGACGACCTGACCAAGACGGTCGAGGGGATCGACCGCTCGAGCCAGCTCCGCTTCCGCGTGAACCGCGACGTCGTGGTCCTCAACGACATCTTCGGCGGGTCCGCCTGGATGGCCAGCGACGCCCTCCAGCAGGTCGACAACTGGGAGGACCTCACGCCCCCCGAGGGCGAGGGTGAGGAAGAGGAGGAGACGACGGAGGAGACGATCCAGTCGACGCTCCCCGAGCGGACCGAGGACAACACCCCGCCCGTGGCGGAGAACGACAGCTACGGCGTGCGCCCGGGCCGCACGACGGTTCTCCCCGTGCTGGAGAACGACCTCGACGCGGACGGCGATGTGCTCGTCGCGAGCGTCGTGAACAAGCCCTCGATCGGCGAGGTCACGCCGATCTACAACGGCACCGCCCTGCAGATCGAGTTGCCGGAGGATGCGAGCGGGACGACATCGTTCACCTACGAGGTCGACGACGGCCGGACAGGCACGGACACCGCCCGTGTGAGCCTCACCGTCCGCCCGCTCAGCGAGAACTCGCCGCCAGTCCAGAAACGCAAGACGGCGATCACCGTCGAGACCGGTGGTGTCGTCTCGTACAACGTTCTGAGCGACTGGATCGACCCGGACGGCGACGACATCTTCTTGTCGTCGGTCACCCCCGACGGCGGGGACGAGGCCGAATTCACCTCGGACGGTCAGATCACCTACCGCGCGATCGGCGGGTTGCAGGGCCGCAAGGACGTTCCCATCGCGGTTTCGGACGGCAACGAAGACGGCGCCGGCGTCGCACGGTACGACATCCGTCCGCTCGGGACGACGCTGCCGGTCACGAACGCCGACCACGTCGTGACCCGCCCCGATCGCCCCGTCACCGTGCGGCCCCTCAGCAACGACACCAGCACCGGCAGCGAACAGCTCCGACTCACGCGCGTGGACGACGTCGAGGGCGGAACCGTCTCGCGGGACTACCCCGACAAGTCGTTCACGTTCCAGTCCGGCACGACCGGGACCTACTACGCGACGTACCTCGCCTCCGCCGGTGCGAACTCGGCTCCGGGCATCGTGCGCATCGACGTCCTCCCCGAAGAGGATGCCGACGTCGCACCCATCGCGGTGCGCGACGTCGCGCTGCTCCCGACCGGCGGGGACGTGCTGGTCAACGTGCTGGGCAACGACACGGACCCGGCTGGCGGCATCCTGGTCGTCCAGTCCGTGACGGTCGGGGCCGACAGCGGCCTCACCGCCGCCGTCCTCGGTCACGAGACGATCCGGGTCAGCGACCAGTCCGCGCTCGACCAGCAGGTCCGAATCCAGTACCGGATCTCCAACGGCTCGCAGTCGGTCGACGGCGAGATCATCGTCATCCCCGTCCCGGCACCCGAGAAGCTCAAGCCCCCGACCGCACTCGACGACGAGGCCGTCGTGCGGGTCGGCGACGTCGTCACCATCCCCGTGATGGACAACGACTACCACCCCAACGGCGACGAGATCCACATCTCGCCCGAGCTGGTACCGCCCCTGGTCGACGAGGCTGACGGCGACCTGTTCGTGTCCGAGGACACCCTGCGCTTCCGCGCCGGCACCGAGCCCAAGACGGTCAACGCGACCTACGAGGTCGAGGACTCGACCGGACAGCGGGATGCCGGTTACGTCACCATCCGCATCCTGCCTCGCGACGACGAGGCCAACGCGGCACCCCGGCCGCGCGATGTCACGATTCGAGCCCTAAGCGGCTCTGGTGTCCAGGTGCCGATCGATCTCAACGGAATCGACGCAGACGGCGACTCCGTCGAGCTGGTGGGGCTCGCGTCCGCCCCGGCGAAGGGGACGGTCACGGCCATCGAGGCGGATTCGTTCACTTACACCGCCTTCGAGGACTCGGTCGGCGTCGACCGCTTCCGCTACCGCGTCCGCGACAACCTCGGCAAGGAGGCGACGGGACTCGTCGAGGTCGGCATCGCCCCGGCGGAGTCGACCAATCAGGCGCCGTACGCCGTGCGCGACACCATCACGATGCGACCGAGCAGGACTGTCGCAGTCGACGTGCTGCAGAACGACTCCGACCCCGACGGCGACGACTTCGGGTTCGCCGAGGACGCCGTCGAGCTTCCCGACGTCCCCGGACTGGACGCCGAGGTCTCAGGTCAGCAACTGCTGATCACCTCCCCCGCCGAGCCGATGCAGACGAGTGTGCTCTACTCGATCGCCGACGAGCGCGGACTCGAAGCGAAGGCGTCCGTCCAGATCACGGTCGACCCCGACGTCCCGCTGTCGCGCCCGATCGCGCGCGACGACCGCGTCCTTGCCGAGGACGTGGAGGAGGACGGCACCGTCGTCATCGACGTCCTCGAGAACGACGACGATCCCGACGGCACCCGGTCGGCCCTCGAGGTCTCGCTCGGTGAGGGCGGCGAAAACGCCCGCGTCTCGTCGGACGGCCAGGTGAGCCTGACCGTCGGCGACGAGCGCCAGCTGATCACCTATCTCGTCACGGACGAGGACGACCAGGTCGCTGCGGCCTTCATCCGCGTCCCGGCACTCGCCGACCTCCCGCCCACCCTCATCTCCACCGAGGGCATCACTGTCAAGAGCGGTGAGACGGTCGAGCTGCCGTTGTCCGAGTACGTCCGGGCATCGGGCGGCCGCAACGTCGTCATCACGGAGGCCGAGAAGGTCTCCGCCTCGCACAGCAACGGCGCCAACCTCGTGCAGGACGAGCGCACGCTCGTCTACACGTCGGCCGAGCGGTACTTCGGTTCGGACGCGCTGACGTTCGAGGTGACCGACGGAAGTGGACCAGACGACGAGGACGGCCGCAAGGCGACCCTGACGATCCCGATCACAGTGACCCCGCCCGACAACGAGCAGCCCACGATGGTCGGTGCCGCCCTGAACGTCGCCCCGGGCGAAGACCCGGCGACCCTCGGTCTCCGCGAACTGGTCACCGACCCCGATCCGGGCGACCTCGACAACCTCACCTTCTCGCTCGGGTCCGACGCGCCGGCGGGGACGACGGCTCGGATCGAGGGCGACACCCTCTCGGTCAGCGCCGCCGCCGACACGGCGAAGGGCACCGCTTTCCCCTTGACCGTCCGGGTCACCGACAACCAGACCGACCCCGTCGAAGCGACGATCCAGGTGACCGTGACGGCATCGACCCGGGAGCTCGCCTCGCTCAACGACGACGTGATCCCGCAGGCGGACCAGGGCGAGACGATCCCCGTCGACGTCCTCGCCAACGACGTCAACCCGTTCCCGGAGACGCCGCTGCGACTCGTGTCGGCGAACATCGAGACCGGCCAGGGCCGCGCCGTGATCAACGGGGACCGTGTCGACGTCACGACACCCGCGGACTTCGTCGGCAACGTGGTGGTGCGCTACCGGGTGCTGGACGCCACGGAGGACGCCGACCGGGCCGTCGAAGGGCGCATCCGCATCACCGTCCAGGGACGCCCGGATGCCCCGGGCAAGCCGACGGTCACTGCGGTGGAGAGCCGGACGGTGGTCCTCAGCTGGACGCCGCCGGTCGACAATGGGCGCCGGATCGAGTGGTACACCGTCCGATCGACAGCGGGTGGATACACCCGCGAGTGCCCGTCGACGACGTGCACGCTGGACGGCCTGACCAACAATGTCGAGTACAACTTCGTCGTGACCGCGACGAACAGCGTCGGCGAGTCCGATCCGTCGGTGCCGTCGGAGACTGCGCGCCCCGACGTGCGCCCTGACCAGCCGGCCCCGCCGACGCTGACCTTCGGCGACCGGAGTCTCGACATCGCGTGGAAGACGCCGCGCACCGAGGGTTCGCCGGTGGAGAGCTACACCCTCGAGATCTCCCCCGCGCCGCCGTCGGGCGTCGCGCAGAAGACCGGCCTCACGGGAAACACGCACCGTTGGGAGGGCCTGCAGAACGGCACCGAGTACCAGGTGCGCGTCCGCGCCCACAACCGCGCGCCCGAGCCGTCGGACTTCTCGCAGTGGTCCGCGGGTGAGATCCCGGCGGCCCCGCCTGCGGCGCCCGGTGCGCCCAGCGTGGCCCGGCTCGAGCCGGTGGGCAACCGTGCGCAGATGCGCGTGACGTGGAACCAGCCCGCCGACAACGGCGACGCGATCGACGGATACGAGCTCCGCGTGATCCGCGGCGGCAACGTCGTCGACACGATCGCCGTGCCCGCCGGGCAGACCAGCCAGGCCGTCGTCGTCGACACGTCGCAGTCCGATTACACCTACGACGTCCGCGCGCAGAACAAGGCGGGCTGGGGCGAGCGGAGTCCGCAGTCGGCCCCGCGTCGCGCCTTCACCCCGCCCGGAGCGCCTACGAACGTCGTCGCGCGCGAGGGCGACAACCAGGTCACCGTGGAATGGCAGCCGGGAGCGTCCAACGGGGCCAACGCGAACGAGATCCAGTATCAGTACAGCGTCAACGGCAACGCCTGGCGTTCGGACTGGGTCCGCGGCGGCGGGTCGGGCACGTCGGGCACGATCGGCAACGGCCGCGTCGACAACAACGGCGCCTACACGATCCGGATTCGTGCGGTGGCCACCGCCGACGGCACGACGTACGAGGGGCCTGCCTCGGCGGCATCCAACCAGGTGCGGCCGTACGGCCAGATCGGCAACCCGACGGCCAAGGCGACCCGGACCAATGAGCGCCAGATCACCATGGAATGGAGCTCGCCGGCAGAGAACGGTCGTCCCGTCACGACGGAGATCCGCACCGGTGACGGGCGCGGGTGGCGTCAGGTCGCCGCGTCGGGCTCCGAGACCTACAGCGGGCTGAACTACAGCGAGACCCGCACGATCGAGGTGCGCACGAGCGCCGAGGGCAGCCAGACCACGACGGCGGAGGACAGCGCGACGACGGCCGCACCTCCGCCGCCGCCGGACCCGCGCGCCCGCGTGAGCCGCGGCTCGAGCGCCAGCGGTCAGCCTGGCTGCAGCGGCTCGGCGTGCGCCTACTTCAAGGTCACGACATCCGACTTCCCGGCCGGGAACTACCGCTACGAGTGTTGGGGCGTAGGGCGGAACGGTGCCTCGAAGTTCAACAACTACGAGGGGCCCGTTTACTTCCCGGCGAACAACTCGGTGCAGCTGGAGTGCTATTGGGGCTTCCCGGGGGCCGACGTCTGGGTAGTGCTGAACGGCAAGAGGTACGAGACGAGCCAATGGTGACCCCCTCCGAGAGCAAGGACTGAACGAATGAGCATGACCCCCGAACAGGCGGCCTGGTTCCGCGACACGTTCACGCGTCTCGTCGACAACGTCGACCAGGCGCTGATGGGCAAGCGCGAGGTCGTCGGCCTCGTCCTCGCGGCGATGCTCGCCGAGGGCCACGTGCTCCTCGAGGACGCGCCCGGTACCGGCAAGACCAGCCTCGCGAAGGCGCTCGCCGCCAGCGTGCAGGGCACGTCCACCCGCATCCAGTTCACGCCCGACCTGCTGCCCTCCGACGTGACGGGTGTCACGATCTACGACCAGCAGAACCACAAGTTCGAGTTCCACAAGGGACCCGTCTTCGCGTCGATCGTGCTCGCGGACGAGATCAACCGCGCGTCGCCCAAGACGCAGTCGGCGCTCCTCGAGGTGATGGAGGAGTCGCGGGTCACCGTCGACGGCGTGCCGCACGAGGTCGGCCGTCCGTTCCTCGTCATCGCGACGCAGAACCCCATCGAGCAGGCGGGCACCTACAAGCTGCCCGAGGCGCAGCTCGACCGCTTCATGATCAAGACCTCGATCGGCTACCCGTCGCTCGCCGTCGCCGAGCGGATCCTCGCCGGCGAGGTCGACCGCAACCCGTCCGGCAAGCTGAGCCCCGTCATCACGACCAAGGCCGTCGCCGACATGGCCGACCTGGCGGCATCCGTCCATGTCGACCCCGCCGTCGCGCGGTACGCCGCCCAGCTCGTCGAGGCGACCCGCGAGTCGGATGCCACGAAGCTCGGCGTCTCGGTGCGCGGCGCGATCTCGATGATGCGGATCGCGCGTGTCGTCGCGGCATCCCAGGGACGTCACTACGTCATCCCCGACGACGTCAAGGCGCTCGCTGCACCCGTCTGGACCCACCGTCTCGTCCTCGACCCCGAGGCCGAGTTCGCCGGCACGACCTCGGAGTCGGTCATCGAGCGTGCGCTCGGGCAGGTCGAGGCACCCCTCGCGAGGGCGTCGGCCTGATGACGATGACGCCGGAGACGGTGGCCGCGGCGCCCGACGCGCCCGGCCCCTCCGGCGTGCCCGCAGACGCCCCGGACGAGACCACCGACGCGCCCCAGCTCGCCCCGCGTCAGGCGACGCGGTGGGAGAAGGTCCGGGAGGATGCCGGGGTGTGGGCGCGCCGCGCCGGGGCACGCATCGCGGTCATCGCAGATGTGATCCAGGTCACCGGCTGGGTGGTCATCGCGGCCGCGGTCGTCCTGTGGATCACCGCGTTCGCCCTCGGATGGCAGGAGGCGTTCGTCGCCGCGGTGGTGGCCACGATCCTCGCGCTGATCTGCGCCGTCTTCCTCTTCGGCCGCACCGCCTACGACGTCGACCTCGACCTCACCCGCACCCGCGTCGTCGTGGGGGAGCGCGCCGTCGGCGCACTGACCCTCGCGAACCGCACCTCGCGGTCGCTGCTCCCGTCGGAGGTCGTCCTGCCCGTCGGCGCCGGCCGCGGTCTGTTCCAGGTCCCGCGCCTGGCCGCGGGCGCCGAGCACGAGGAGCTCTTCGCCATCCCCACGACCGCCCGCGGCGTGCTCGCGGTCGGACCCGTCAGCGTGCTCCGCGGCGACCCGTTGGGCCTGTTCGAGCGCACCCACGATCGCCGGCAGGCCGTCGACCTGTTCGTCCACCCCCGCACGCTGCCGCTCGAAGGCCTGTCACTCGGCCAGATGCGCGACCTCGAGGGCCTACCCAACCAGCACCTCGCGCGCGACGACGTGTCGTTCCACGCGCTGCGTGACTACCAGCCCGGCGACGACCTGCGCCACGTGCACTGGAAGTCGACGGCGCGCACCGGCACCCTGATGGTCCGCGAGTACGAGCAGACCCGGCGCTCCCACTTCGTCGTCGCCCTCTCCACCCACCCCGGCGAGTACCGCGACCCTGAGGAGTTCGAGACCGCGATCTCGGTCGCCGGCTCGATCGGCCTGCGCGCGCTGCGCGACTCCCGCACCCTCGACGTCCGCACCTCGGCGGGCAAGATCCGCGCCGAGACCGGACGCCGCTACCTCGACTCCCTCGCCGCCATCGAGCCCGGCAAGCCCCGCGAGGGCGGGATCGTCGCGCTCGCCGGCATCCTGGCCGCGCATTCCCCGGATGCCGCCGTGGCCGTCCTCATCTGCGGGTCCACGGTCGACGCGGGGCAGCTCCGGCTCGCCTGCTCGCGCGTGCCGTTCGGTGTGCGCACGCTCGCGATCATCGCTGACAGCCGCCTCGACGCCCCGGCCCTGCGCCGCGTGGGCGACGCGGACGTCGTGGCCCTGGGCGAGCTCGACCAGCTCCCGAACGCGATCCGCAAGGTCCTGTCGTGAACCGGCTGCGCTTCCTCCTGCTCCCCGGGTCGACGTGGCGTCGCCTCGTCGCCGACGTCGGCGCGGTCGTCCTCCTCCTCGCCGTCGGCATCGTCGGCTTCGCGGCGACGTTCGAGGGTGCGACCTACCTCGTCGCCGCCATCGGCGCCCTCGTCGTCGGCATCGCCCTCGCGTGGGTCGGCGCGAGATGGCGCTGGGGGGTGCTGACCCTCGCGGGCGCGACCGTCGCCGTGTACTTCCTGCTCGGCGGCGCGCTGGCCCTGCCCGCCACGACGTTCCTCGGCGTCATCCCGACCCTCGAGACGTGGCGTCAGCTCGCGGTCGGCATCGTGACGGCGTGGAAGGACCTGCTGACCACGGTGCCCCCCGTCGCGCCCGACGACGGCCACCTGATCGTCCCGTTCCTCATGACGCTCGTGGCATCGGTGCTGACCGCATCGCTCGCGCTGCGGCTGCGTCGGCCCGCGTGGGCGCTGATCCCGGCATCCGCCTTCATCGCCGGCGAGATCCTGCTCGGCACGGCGCAGACCGTCGCCCCGATCGTGCAGGGTGCCCTGTTCGTCATCGTCGCCGTCGTCTGGTTGGCGCTGCGCACCCTGTGGAGCCCGGAGCGCACCGCGGTCGAGGCCGCGATCCCCGGGGCGGATGCCTCGCGTGCCGCACGCCTGCGCCGCCTCGTCTCGGGCGGGGTCGTCGTCGCCCTCGCGACCGGAGCGGGGGCGGCCGTCGCGGCGACCGCCGCCCCGCCCACGCAGCGCTACATCCTGCGCGACTTCGTCGTGCCGCCCTTCGACATCCACGACTACGCGAGCCCCCTGCAGTCCTGGCGCGGGTACGTCCGCGACTTCGAGACCGAACCCCTGTTCACCCTGAGCGGCCTCCCCGACGACGCTCGCGTTCGGCTGGCGACGATGGACGCCTACGACGGCATCGTCTACAACGTCGCCGAGGACGGCGCGGGCTCGTCGAGCGCCTTCACCCCCGTCCGGTCCAACATGTCGCCGCAGGCGAAGGGCGACGACGCGACCGTGCGCGTCGACATCGAGAACCTCGACGGCGTCTGGCTGCCGTCGGTCGGTTCCGCCCACGAGATCACCTTCGCCGGTGACCGGGCGAACGACCTGCGCCGCGGTGCGCACTTCAACGACGGCACCGGCACCGCCGTCGTCACCTCCGGGGTCCACTCCGGCGACCAGTACACGATCGACACGACTGTGCCTGTGGAGCCGACGGACGAGCAACTCGCCGACCAGCAGTTCGCCCCGCTGAAGATGCCGCGGCAGACCGGCATTCCCCAGTCCCTCAGCGAACTCGCCTCGGACGCCACGGAAGAAGCCGAGACCCCGATCGAACGGGCGCGCGCGCTCGAGAGCTACCTGCAGAGCGAGGGCTACTTCAGCCACGGTCTGGCCGACGACGTCTACTCGCCCTCGGGTCACGGCGCCGCACGGATCACGATGCTCGTCTCGAACGAGCAGATGGTCGGCGACGACGAGCAGTACGCGGTGACGATGGCGCTCATGGCCCTGCAGCTCGGGATGCCCGCGCGGGTGGTCATGGGCTGGTACCCCGACGAGGGCGAGCAGGACGGGAGCGGGGTCTTCACCGCCACCGGCGACAACATGCACGCCTGGGTCGAGATCGCGTTCGAGGATGCCGGATGGGTGACCTTCGATCCGACCCCCGACGAGGACAACGAGCCGAGCCAGCAGAACACGAAGCCGCGCGCCAACCCGAAGCCGCAGGTCCTGCAGCCGCCGCCGCCCGCGCAGGAGCCGGCGGAGTTGCCGCCGGCGCTCGCCGAGGAGCGCGACCAGGACGAGGAGGAGCCTCCGGGGCTCGACTGGCTCGGACCGGTGCTCCTGTGGACCGGGATCGGTCTGGGCACCCTCCTGCTGCTGCTGTCGCCGTTCCTCGTGATCGGCGGAGTGAAGGCCGCCCGCCGTACCCGCCGCCTGCGCGCCGAGCGCACCGCCGACCGGGTGTCGGGCGGGTGGGACGAGCTCGTCGACCGCGCCGTGGACTACCGCGTCGCGGTGCCGCCGGGGTCCACGCGCGCCGAGAGCGCCCGCGCCGTGGGGGAGACCTTCGACGGTCCCCGCGTCGCGACCCTCGCCCAGCGCGCCGACGCCGAGGTGTACGGCCCCGGCGACCCCACGCCGGAGGACGTCGACGCGTTCTGGCGCGAGGTCGACGAGATCGTCGCGGGCATGGCGGGCGGTGCCACGTTCTGGCAGCGGCTGCGCGCCCGCCTGAGTCTGCGGTCGCTGCGACGGGGTGGGATCCGGCGAACGGCGCGACGGCCATGACCGCCCGCGTGCCCGCGACGATGCGCCACCGCATCCTCGCCGTCGTCATCGACTCCGCGATCGCGGCCGCCGTGAACGGGGTCGCCGTCGGCATCGTGGTCGCCCTGTCGATGGTGACCGCGGTCCCGATCCTCTGGCTGCTGCCCGTGCTCGCCGTCGTCAGCACGGCCTGGTTCCTCGTTTACACCGCGATGCAGGGCGGTCGCGGCTCCCTCGGCATGCGCTTCACGGGGGTCCGGTTGGCCCACGCCTCCGACGACGCCGAACTCGGATTCGGGCGCGCGCTCGGTCGCAACCTCCTCTGGGGCCTCACGGCGAGCGTCGTCGTCGGGTTCTTCTCGCCGCTGTTCGACTCCTCGCGCTGGCGGCGCGGGTGGCACGACCTCGCCTCGGGCGCGGTCGTCGTCGACGCGGCACCCGCCCCGCGCCCGTCGGCCCCCGTCGAGCAGTCCCCGACGGATGTGCGACCCGCGCCGCTTCCGGCGCCCGCTCCGGCGGTGCTCGCGGCCGCGGTGCCGCCCGCCCCCGCGGGCGCCGTCCAGCCCGTCGCCGCGCCGGCATCAGGCCCTCTGCCGCCGCCCTCGTGGGCCCCGGCATCCGTCCCTGCGAACCGTCGCATCCCGCGCACCCTCCCCGTCGACGTGATCTCGACCGTCCCCGGGGGCCCGCACCGCGACGGCCGGCCCGCGACGGCCGAGCGGGTCGCGCCCCCGGTGATCGCGATCCTCGGGTGGGATGACGGCACCCGGCACACCGTCTACGAGCCCACCCTGTTCGGCCGCGGCCCCGGTCAGCAGCCGGGACGGCGCAGCACCGCGGTGCGCGACGAGACGCTCTCGCTGTCGAAGACGCACTTCGAGATCGGCGCCGACGACGAGGGCACGTGG
This sequence comes from Microbacterium oleivorans, assembly GCF_001644225.1. Classification (GTDB taxonomy): domain Bacteria; phylum Actinomycetota; class Actinomycetes; order Actinomycetales; family Microbacteriaceae; genus Microbacterium; species Microbacterium gawkjiense. The sequence continues at coordinate 122,275 of NZ_LSTV01000005.1, forward strand.
GTCGTCGACCGGCATTCCCTCAACGGGGTGGTCATCGTGCGGGGCGGTCAGCCGCAGCGCCTCATGCCCGGGCGTCGGGCGCGCGTGTGGTCGGGCGACGTCCTCGAACTCGGCGACCGGCGGCTCACGGTGGAGAGCGCCCGGTGACGGCGATCGACGTCCGCGTCGGAGCGGCGACCCACCCGGGGCTGCGTCGCCGCGTCAACGAGGACGCGCACCTCGCGGAGTACCCCCTTTTCCTCGTCGCCGACGGCATGGGCGGCCACGACGCCGGCGCCGCCGCGAGTGGAGCGGTCGTCGCCGCGTTCCGCGCCCTCGTCGGGTGGGACTCCGTCGGCATCGAGGGGATGCGGGCCACCCTGTCGCGTGCCCGCGTCGCCGTCGAGCGCATCGGGTATGCGGGGCGCGCGGCGGGCACGACGCTCAGCGGTGTCGGGGTCACCGAGGTCGGCGGACACGGCTACTGGCTCGCGGTCAACGTGGGCGATTCGCGCACGTACCGCTTCGCGGACGGCGAGCTCGAGCAGATCAGCGTGGACCACTCCGTCGTGCAGGAGCTCATCGACGCGGGCGAACTGACCGGCGACGCCGCCGGTCGTGATTCGCGCCGCAACGAGATCACGCGCGCGATCGGCGGCGGCAGCGGCGGCGAGGCGGACTTCTGGCTGCTCGCGGCCGAGGCGGGGGACCGCATCCTGGTGTGCTCGGACGGTCTCTCGGGCGAGGTGCCCGAAGAGCGCATCGCCGGCATCCTGCGCGACGTCATCGATCCCCAGGATGCCGCGACCCGCCTCGTCCACGAGGCGATGCTGCACGGCGGACGCGACAACATCACGGCCGTCGTGGTCGATGCCGTGCGCGTCGCGGGGCAGGATGAGGGGGACACGGCGCCGGCTTTCGAGTCGTCGGACGCCGATGAGGACACACGGCCGCGTGCAGCGGCAGGAGGAGACGCCTGATGCGCGCAGTGCGGTATCGGCCCGACGGCAATGCCGAGGCGTGGCGTGCGGCGGTGACCGGGTCGGCGCTCGCCGTGCTGCCCCCCGCGGTCACGCCGCACGCCGTCGAGGGCGTGTGGCGCCGTCTCGAGGGCGGCGGCATCGGCGCCGTGCTCGACTCGCTCACCGGCGCATTCGGCACCTCGCTCGCCGCGATCCCGCCGTTCGGGCTCGCGGTGGCCGAGGGCGACGGCGTCCGCGTCGCAGTGCGCGGCCCCGTCTCGCTCGTCGTCGAGACGGCGGACGGCGTCGAGGAGGTTTCGGGAGTGGGCGTCGCGACCTGGACCGAGCGGTTCCTGCCGCGTGCCGTCCGGGTGAGCGTCGACATCGGCGCGGGATCGGATGTCGACCTGCTGCCCATCGAGTCGGGTGTCGTCCTCGCCGCCCAGATCGTCTTCGACCTCGTCGCGCGCGACGCCGCACCGGCGGCCGCGCCCGTCGAGGCCCCCGCGTCGCCGGTGGCCGAGCCTGCGGAGGAGGCGCCGCCGGCGGTGGACGTGCCCGAGGCGGACGTCGCGGAGTCGCATGCCGCGGAGCCGGAAGCGCGGGAGTCGGATGCCGCGGAACAGGAAGCCGCAGCGCCGGAGCCCGCGGAGCCGCACCCCGCGGAGCCGGACCACGACGCCGTGGCCGAGGACGTCGGCGAGACCATCGCCTCCTCGCGCACGCTCGCGAAGGACTCCTCGCCCGCGTCGCCGGCCGCTCCCGGGCTGGTGACCGGGGTTCCTCCCGTGCACACGCTCGGCGGGTCGCCGGTGTCGATCCCCGGCATCCCCGAGGCGACCCGCGCGCCCGACGGGGGCGAGACCATCGCCGGCATCGACGAGGACCCCGTACTCGGGGCGACCATCGCGAGCCCGCGCACCGCCGCGCAGGGGACCGCGCCGGTGCCCGCGCTGCCGCCGTTCGTGCCGCCCCACCTGCCCGCCCCGCCGCTGCCCGGCGCCGCCGAGCTCGGCGATCACGACGGCGCGACGGTGTCGGTCGCCGAAGCCCGCGCGATGCGCGCGGCATCCGCCTTCGACTCGATCGAGGACGTCCCGCCGCGCAGTCCGTCGCGCGGGCGCATCCGCCTCGCCGACGGGCGGGTCATCGAGCTTGAGCGCACGGTCATCGTCGGTCGACGCCCGCGCTCGACCCGCCCCGCCGAGAACGAGCTGCCCACGCTCGTCGCGGTCGACGGACCGCAGCACGACATCTCGCGCAACCACGTCGAGATCCGCGCCGAGGGTGAGCACGTGCTCGCCGTCGACCTGGCGAGCACCAACGGCACCGTCCTGCTGCGCGGCGGACACGACCCCGTGCGGCTGCACCCGAACGAGCCGACCATGGTCATCGACGCCGACGTGCTCGACCTGGGCGACGGTGTCACGCTGACCTTCGAGGATCTGCCATGAGTGCGAAGCGCGCTCCCGCCGCGCCGCCGCAGCTCCCCGGTTTCTCGTACGTCCAGGTCCTCGGCTCCGGCGGCTTCGCCGACGTGTACCTGTACGAGCAGGCCCTGCCGCGCCGCCGCGTGGCGGTGAAGGTGCTCCTCGCCGAGAAGATGACCAGCGGTGCCGTCGAGCAGTTCCAAGCCGAGGCGAACGTCATGGCGATGCTCTCGACGCATCCCGCCATTGTCACGATCTACCAGGCCGGAGTGGCCGACGACGGCCGGTCGTACCTCGTCATGGAGTACTGCTCCAAGCCGAATCTGCAGGTGCGCGCCCGCTCGGCGCCCATCTCGGTCGCCGAGGCGCTGCGTGTCGGCATCCAGGTGGCCGCCGCGGTCGAGACGGCCCACCGCGCCGGCATCCTGCACCGCGACATCAAGCCCGCGAACATCCTGGTCACCGAGTACAACCGCCCCGCTCTGACCGACTTCGGCATCGCAACGACCGCCGATGGCCGCGATCCTTCGGCGGGGATGTCGATCCCGTGGTCGCCGCCGGAATCCTTCGCCGACAACCCCGAGTTCACGGTGCAGTCCGACGTGTGGGCGCTGGGCGCCACTGTCTTCAACCTGCTCGCCGGCCGCTCGCCCTTCGAGGTGCCCGGCGGTCGCAACGGCGGCGCCGACCTGATCCGCCGGATCGAATCCGAGCCGCTGGCGCGGCTGGAGCGACCCGACGCGCCCGCGTCGCTCTTCCAGGTGCTCGAGCGGTCGATGGCCAAGCGCCCGGTGGACCGGTTCGAGTCGGCCGTGGCCTTCGCCCGCGCGCTGCAGAAGGTGCAGATCGAGCTCGCGCACTCGGTCACCCCGATCGACATCCTCGACGATGCGCCGCCCGTCGAGGAGCAGGAGGAGGACGGCGAGCTCACGCGCGTGCGGGGCATCGTCAGCATCGATCCGCACACCGCTCCGGCCGCGGGCCCCACGTGGGAGCGTTCGGCTCTCGCCGCCGGTTTCGGGACGGGCCCCGACGCGGCGGTCCAGCGCGACACCTCGGGTTGGGCGCCCGGTGGCGCGCCCGCCGACACGGGAGCGGACGCCACCGTGCTGCGCCCGCCGACCGCCATCCCGCCGGCCGCGCCGGTGACGAGCGAGGTCGACGAGGGCACGATGTTGCGTGCCCCTCAGCGCACAGCGGCCACCCCCGCGGCGACGGGACCCGCGCCCGCGACTGACACGACCGCGCCGCCGGCGCGCTCGCGCAAGGGGCTGTGGATCGGCCTCATCGCGGCGGCCGTCGTCGCGGTCGTCGTGGTCGGTGCGGTCCTCGTCGCCTCGGCACTGGCGCCGCCCGCCGAGGTGGCGGACCCGCAGGAGACGGCGACGACCGCCCCCGAGCCGCAGGACCCGGTGGCGGACTTCATCGCCGCGCCGGAGAAGAGCGACAACACGATCCGAGGCGGCAAGGTGATCTTCCGCTGGGTCAACCCCGATCCGCAGGAGGGCGATACCTACGTCTGGCAGCGGGTGCGGCTCGACGGCGGCGAGGCGGCCGCCGAGAACGTCGCGGAGACGAGCGTCGTCGTTCCGCTCGACGGCGACACGCAGGTCTGCATCGACGTCAGCGTTCGGCGCGAGAACGGCGCGACGAGCGACGCGACGCGCCTCTGCGCCTCGTCCTGAGGGGGCGGATCAGCCCCGGTCGAGAACCTTCACGATCACAGACCGACGGCGCAGCTCCGCGATCGTCCGGGTCTCCTCGTGCGCGTCGCGCCCGAGCGCCTTCACGTCGGTGACGACGAGGACGTCCCCGGCGCCGAGGCGGCCGAAAAGTCGCGTGAGCCGGTCCTCCCACGTCTCGCCGGTCTCGGGGGCGGGATGCCGGAACCCGGCGATCGGCACCCCGAACTTCGCGAGTGCCTCGCGCTGCGCGACGATGCTCGGCATGTCGGGGCGCGAGACGACGAGACCGACGAGCCGGGATCCGGCGGGCAGGGCGAGCCACCACTCGGGGCTCGGATCGACCGCGGCGAGCCCCGGGGCATCCGTCATCGGGTCGTCGGGGATCGCGATGGTGCGCGACTCGGCGTAGTCGCCGGGTGTCGGCTGGTCGGCGTGTGCGTCCACGGTGATCTCCTCGCTCGCTCCCATTGTGTCCGATGACGGCGGTGCCGCGAATCCGAGCACGGTCGAGGCCGTCGCCGCAACCCGTTCCCCGCGCGGCATCGGCGGGCGTACCGTTCCGGCATGACCTTCAACCCGGATGCGGACGTACGGGGCTCGCGCGCGACCCGCCGCGGCGGCCGCGGCGCCGTGATCGCCGGCGGTGCCGGTGGCGCGGGAGCCGTCGTCGTGCTGCTGCTGTTCATGTTCACGGGGCAGGACTTCAGCGGATTCCTCGGCGGGGGCGGCGGGGGTGGCACGTCCCCCGACCAGGGCGTCGTGGAGAACTGCGAGAGCGGCGCGGACGCCAACGCGAACGACGACTGCCGCCTCGACGCCGGCGAAGAGGTCATCAACACGTACTGGCAGAGCGAGCTCGAGGGCTACGAGAAGCCGCAGCTCGTGCTCGTGGTGCAGCAGGCGCAGACGCCGTGCGGCACGGCATCCAATCAGACCGGTCCGTTCTACTGCCCGACCGATCGCACCGTCTACATCGATCCGACGTTCTGGAGCATCCTGCGCGGACAGCTCGGCGCCGAGGGCGGCGACCTCGCCCAGCTGTACGTGCTCGCCCACGAGTACGGGCACCACGTGCAGAACCTCCTCGGCGTCTTCGAGGAGTACCCGCGCGACGGCACCGGCGAGGACAGCAACGCCGTCCGCACCGAGCTCCAGGCCGACTGCTTCGCGGGCGCCTGGACCGCCGCCGCTCCCGACCAGAAGGATGCCGAGGGTCGGCCGTTCCTCCTCGAACCCACGCAGGCGCAGATCGACGGTGCGCTGAACGCGGCCGCCGCTGTCGGCGACGACCACATCCAGCAGCAGTCCGGGCAGGTGAATCCCGAGAGCTGGACGCACGGATCGAGCGAGCAGCGGCAGCGATGGTTCATGGCCGGGTACGAGGGCGGCAGCACCGCGTGCGACACGTTCGCGGTCCCGGCGGGGGAGCTCTGAGGACCGCCGGAAGCCCCGACTGCTAGACTGGGCGGGTTGCGGCATCCTTCCCTGGTGCCCCTCGCGTCGTAGAACGCATCATCCGCTGCCGATCCATCGATCGTCGCCGGCGACTCCTTCTCACGGCGAACCCGTCTGCGCACTCGCACCCGGGACACCGATCCGGGCGATCACGCCCGAGTTAGCTCTCTCATGACTGAACCCACGTTCGGCACGCTCGGCGTGCCCGCTCCCCTTATCGCCGCGCTCGCCGCGGAGGGCAAGACCAGCCCCTTCCCCATCCAGGTCGACACCCTGCCCGACACGCTCGCCGGGCGCGACGTCCTCGGCCGCGGCCGCACCGGCTCGGGCAAGACGCTCGCGTTCTCGATCCCGATGGTCGCGCGCCTCGGCCAGGGTCTCGCCGGTGGCACCCGTCGCCGCGGCCGCATCCTCGGTCTCGTCCTCGCTCCGACGCGCGAGCTCGCGACCCAGATCGACCGCACCCTCGCGCCGCTCGCCGCGGCCTACGGCATGAAGACCGCCACGGTCTTCGGCGGTGTGAACCAGAACCGTCAGGTCGAGGCCATCCGCGCCGGCGCCGACATCGTCGTGGCCTGCCCGGGCCGCCTCGAGGACCTCATGCAGCAGAAGCTCGTGAGCCTGGACGCCGTCGAGATCACCGTCATCGACGAGGCCGACCACATGGCCGACCTCGGCTTCCTGCCGGGCGTCACCCGCATCCTGAACGCGACTCCGCAGGGGGCGCAGCGCATGCTGTTCAGCGCCACGCTGGACAACGGCGTCGACAAGCTCGTGAGCCGCTTCCTGCAGAACGAGGTGCTGCACTCCGTCGACGAGGCGCACTCGCCCGTCGCCGCGATGACCCACCACGTCTTCCACGTGCCCGGCTCCGACGAGAAGAAGGAGCTCGTGCGCTTCCTCGCCTCGGGCACGGGCCGCCGCATCCTGTTCCTGCGCACCAAGCACGCCGCGAAGAAGCTCGCCAAGCAGCTGACGTCGCAGGGGATCCCCTCGGTCGACCTGCACGGCAACCTCTCGCAGCCGCAGCGCGACCGCAACCTCGCCGCCTTCTCGGCCGGCACCGCCCGCGTGCTCGTCGCGACCGACGTCGCCGCCCGCGGTGTGCACGTCGACAACGTCGAGCTCGTCGTCCACGTCGACCCGCCCATGGAGCACAAGGCGTACCTGCACCGCTCGGGTCGCACCGCCCGAGCCGGCGCCGAGGGCGCCGTCGTCACGATCGTCCTCCCCGAGCAGCGTCGCGACGTCGACCAGCTGCTGCGCAAGGCGTCCATCTCGGTCACGCCCGAGACCGTGACCGCGGCATCCGCGTCGGTCGTCGAGCTCGTCGGCGAGGTCGCCCCCCACGTCACGCCGGCCCCCGAGCAGCCGCAGGTCCGCGGTGGTGGGCAGAGCCAGGGCGTCAACGCGCAGCGCAAGCGCGCCGCCCGCGAGGGCCAGGGCGACCGCGGTCGCCAGGGCCAGGGCGGGGGCCGCGGGCGCGGTCAGGGTCGCAGCGCGGAGGCGGCGCGTCGCACCTCCGACGCGCCGCGTCGCGATGCTCAGCCCGCGCGCACGGCCGGTCACGGCCAGGCCGCTTCGCACGGCGCCCCGAAGGCCGCTCCGGCCGGCGGCGCGCGCCGCACCGGCCGTCGCGCCACCGGGGGCGGGTCGCTCACCGTCGGCTCGGTCGTCCGCCAGAACGGCGCCGGCCGCCGCGGCGGTCGCTGACCTCGAACGACCGAGAGCCGCATCCCGTCCACCGGGGTGCGGCTCTCGTCGTCCGTTCGGGTCGGACGTCCCTCAGCCCCCGGCATTCGTCGGCGGCTGGATCACGACGCCGGTGACGTCGATCGTCCGACCGGCGATGGCGGAGATGCGGAACACCGTCGCCTGGCGCGGCGTCGACACGTCGAGCGGCAGGATGACGACCTCGACGCGATGGTCGCCGACGGTCAGGATGCCGTGACCGGGTGCATCGACGAACAGCGAGTACGTGCGCGCCCGCATCGGCGGACCGCCGTCCACGGGGGTGCCGGGCTCGGGGGAGCGCGGGAAGATCCGCCGCACGGTCGGCTGCGGCCGGCCCGGGATCTGCCCGCTCTTCATCCGGAGCGGGAACAGAGCGATCACCTGTCCGACGAAGAGCTCGATGATGTCGTCGGGACCCGTCGAGGATGCAGCGTCGTCAGACGCTGCCATGCTCACGCCGACTCGGAACGGACGAGCTCGCGATCGGACGAGGCGACCTCGAGCGCGCGACGCAGCTGCGTGCTCGAGGTGTGGACGGTGTACGGGAAGTAGACGACTTCGACGCCGACCTTCGCGAATTCGCGCTCGAGACGGTCGCCCTTCTCGGTGCCGCGCCAATCGTCACCCTTGAAGAAGTGCGTGAAACCGACCTGCCGCCACACGTCGAGCTTGTTCGGCACCGTCTCGATGTGGACGTGGTCGACGAAGCGGATGCCGCGCACGATGTCGGCGCGCTCCGACGTCGGGATGAACGGATCGACACCCTTCACCTGGTGCAGCATCTCGTCGCTGACCACCCCCGCGATGAGCAGATCGCAGTTGTCCCTGGCATGCCGAAGGATGTTCAGGTGTCCCACATGGAACAGGTCGAACGCCCCCGCGGCGTAACCGATACGCACAGTCATAGCGAGCTCCCCAGCCAGCTAGATCGAGCCCCAACTCGAACCGGGCCCCCAAAGCCCGATGGGGGGAGACTACACCACGGTGGGGCGGGGCGTCACGACTCGTTCCGCGGCCGGTACTCGAGGTAACGGAATCCCGCGCCGCCCGCAGCCATCCCGATCCCGCGGGCCGCGAGTCTCGCGCCGCGGGCCCGGTGCACCGTCGAACGCACCACGGCGCCGAGGAGCCATCGGCCGGCGCCGGTGAGCGTGCGCGCCAGGCCGACGGCCAACCAGCGGAGGCGGCGTCGGAGGGTGCGGACGGAGCCGTCGGTCAGTGCGATGTCGCTGCGGGCGGTCGTGGTGCCGACTCGGAACGCGCGCCGGAGGACCCAGGACGGTGTCGCGCGGTCCGCCGGTACGTGATCGGTCACCACCGCGTGGGGAGCGGCCGCGATCCGCACGCCGGCTCGGGTGAGGGCGGACGTGAAGTGGATGTCCTCGCCGCCGGAGCGCCCGAACTCCTCGTCGAAACGGATGCCCGTCGTACGGAGCACGGACACATCGATCAGGAGATTGTTGGTCGGGGCCGCCGGCATCCGCTCGCCGTCCGCGAATCGGACGCGTCGGAAGAACCCGCCCGCCACGATCCAGGCGTCGGGAGTGACGTCGAACTCCGACTCGACGCGACCCGAGACCAGATCCGCGGTCCCCGCCGTCCACGGCGAAATCAGCGCCTGCAGCCATCCGGCGGCGGGGACCTCGTCGTCGTCGATGAAGACGAGGGCGTCGACACCTCTGGAGATCGCTTCGTCGATCGCGGTGTTCCGGACGGCGGCGAGACCGGGGCGCGGTTCGAGCCGGTAGTGCACCCCTGCTGCGTGAGCCGGTTCAGCGGCGCTCCCCGCCGGATCGTTGTCGATCACGATGACTTCTGCGCTCAGGGGCGCCACGTCCTCCCGCTGGTCGGCGAGGGTGGTCAGCAGCCGGGCGAGTCGATCGGGCCGGCGGTAGGACGGTACGGCGATGAGGACACGCTTCGACGCGCTCACGCGTGACCCCGCCGCGACCGGACCGCCCGGGCGTACGCCTCGCGGTGACGCGCACCGACGAGCGACCACCCGCGGTCGTCCAGATCCGGGCCGGTCGCCGGAAGGGCGTTCGTCGCTTCGGCGAACGCCGCCAGGGCGTCCGCCGTGAGGTCGCCCTCGAACATCGTCACCCATCCGTCGCCGACTTCGAGGGCCAGTGCCTCATTCACGTCGTTGCGGGGCACGAGGACGGGGCGATCGAGCGAGAGCGCCGCGAGGGCCGTGCCCGAGTTGTGCATGAATCGATACGGCAGCACGATCCCCGATACGGACATCACGGCGCGGGCGAAGTCGTCCTCCGACAGGTATCGCAGGTCGACGGAGATGCGGTCGTCCGGGGACGCCAGCTCACGGATCTCGTCGGCGAGCTGCGGCGTCGAGGGATTCCCCGAGACCCGGAGCGTCCAGTCACCGAGCCGGGATGCGGTCTCCCGGAACCGTTCGATGAGCGCTTCGACGCCCTTGTAGCGGCGCACGAGACCGACGAAACCGAGCGAGCGCGGCGCCGCCGGAACGGTCTCGAAACGGGCGAACCAGTCGCGATAGTGGCCGTGGGGAATGACGGCCGACGGGATGCCGGGGCGCACCGGCGTGGAGTCATTCAGGCGGATGTGGAAGTCCGCGCGACGGTCGATCCACCGCAACACGAAACGTTCCCAGCGCGAGTCCACGTCCGGAAGTTCGACGTTGTGCAGCGTCCGGACGATCGCGACACCGGTGAGTCGCAGTCGCGCGACGAGCACAGTGCCGAACAGTCGCCGGGCGACGCGTTTCACCGGCGTCGCTCCACCGAAAAGCGTCTCCGGCCAATGGAAATGCAGGACGTCGTACCGGCCGAGCAACGCGGTCCGACGGTCGAAACGCAGGTGCTCGAGCCCGGGTTCGGAGTCCAGCGCGGCATCCAGCATGTGGATGTAAGGATTGGACGTGAGTCGCGGTGCCCCGAAGGATTGCATCACGCGCAGGCTGTCACCGGTCGGCATAGCGGACAGTCTGGCAGGTCGTCGGGCAGCCTCCGCTCTGCGTGCTCGCCGCCTCCGCCATCGGCATCGAGAGGGACTGCGCCGGCGGACCCGCGAGACAACACCGGGATTGCGCGGCATACTGTCCGTGGGGATGGGCGCCTTCGGCGCCCGCGAATGTCGAGCTACTGGGGGTGGCGCGAATGACTTCGCTCGTAGGGGACGCGAGCGCGAGAGTCGCGTGGATGCGCGTCACCGCCCGTATCCAGAAGGCGTGCGGTGCCATGTCTCGCACCGTTCGCCCCGACTCCGGGATCGCCGATCCGGAACATGTTGCGGTGCCCCTCCGCAGCCCACGCGTACGACGCTTGCGAGGAGCAACCCGATGACGACCACAGATTCCAACGCGCCCGATCTCGCCGAAACGATGGCGAGACTGCGCGGAGCGCAGAAGGGCCACGCCCGCGGGGCGCCCGCGTACTCGGTGTACGTCAACCGTCGTATCGGACGGCTGTTCGCCGCCATCGCCTACCGGCTCGGCCTCACACCCAATCGCGTCACCCTCGTGAGCGCCGTCCACACCTTCACCGGTGTCGCGCTCATCGCTACGGTGCCGCCGTCATGGTGGTCCGGCGTCCTCATCTCCCTGCTGCTCGTGGCGGGCTACGCGTGGGACTCCGCCGACGGTCAGGTCGCTCGGCTCCGCGGCGGCGGCTCGATCGCGGGTGAGTGGCTGGACCACTTCGTGGATGCCCTGAAGATCGCGAGTCTGCACTTGGCCGTTCTGATCGGGCTCTACCGTTTCGGGGACCTCGGCGAGGTGGCCCTGCTCGTCCCGATCGGCTACTCCGTGATCGCGACCGTGACGTTCTTCGGCATGATTCTGAACGACCTCCTGAAAGGCGCGCGCGGCGTGGCGTCCACCCACACACGCGGCGGCGGTACCTTCGGCCGGTCGATGGTCCTTCTGCCGACTGACTTCGGGGTGCTCTGCCTCGCCTTTCTCCTGTGGGGTGTGTCGCCGCTGTTCCTGGCGGTCTACGGCGCTCTGTTCGCCGCCAACGCGCTCTTCCTGAGCGCAGCGACGCTTAAGTGGTTCCGCGAGATGCGCCGTGTCGGCTGACGATGGACGGTGGGCCGTCGTCGTCGTGAACTACGGGTCGAGCGCGCTCCTCGAGACCAACCTCGCCGCGACGGTGGCGGAGGCGGAGCCCGACATCGTCGTGGTGGTCGACAACCCGACGACCGGTGCCGAGCGCGAGCGCGTGCGCGACCTCTCCCGACGGGAGCATTGGACGCTCATCGAGCCCGACGTCAATACCGGTTTCGGAGGCGGTGTCAATCTCGGCGTCGCCGCGGCTGTCGAAGCGGGAGCGACCGGTCTGCTGCTGCTCAACCCGGACGCTCGGATCGACGGGGACGCCGTCGGCACGCTCCGGAGAGCGACCGAGGACTCCCCGCTCGCACTGTGCGCGCCACGGATCTTGACACCCGGGGGCTCGGTCTGGTTCGCAGGGTCGGACGTCTCGCTGGTCGACGGGCGCACCCGCAGCCATGCCAAACGGGCCCAGTACCCCGGCGAGGAGACCTGGGAGTGGCTGACCGGGGCGTGCCTGTGGTTCACAGCCGCGCTCTGGCATGTGACGGGCGGCTTCGACGAGGACTACTTCCTGTACTGGGAGGACGTTGACTTCTCTCGCAGGGTCGTGGCCGCGGGCGGGACGCTCCGGGTGGTGACCGACTCCGTCGCCGTGCACGACGAAGGGGCGACCCACCGATCGCGTCGTCAGACGAATCGCAGCAAGTCCGAGACGTATTACTACTTCAACATCCGGAATCGGATGCTCTTCGCCACTCGATTCCTCGACGACGAGGGGATCCGTCGCTGGCGAGCGGGCGTCACGGCATCCGCTCGTGAAGTGATCCTCCGTGGCGGGCGCGCGCAGCTGCTCAGGTCGCCAGCGCCATGGCGGGCCTATCTGCGCGGTGTGCGCGACGCACGTCGGATCGCGGATGAAGGCTTGAGGCCCGATGGCGACGGTGTCACGCCGGCCTCCAGGGGCTAGGATCTGTGCGAATCGTGCGGCGCGTCCACTGGGGAGGACGGCACGTTCATGGGGGAGGACGACATCAGCATGAAGGACGATGAAGCATTCGCGCGTGATCGCGATGAGTTCGAACGCCTGCTCGGCGACGAGCCGCGCCGCCCGCCACGCAGGGCGATGATCGCAGTGGCGGTCGCCGCAGTGGTGGTGATCGGGGGAGGCATCGCGCTCGCCGTCGGACTGACCGGCGGCGGCGTATCAGCGGCACCGGGCCGTGTCGGTTCGAGCGCCTCACCCGGAGCCGGCGAGCCCTCCTCCGATGCCTCGCCGGGCGGGACGGCGACGGGGGAGACACCCGACGGGTCGGCGGCGACGCCCGGAACCGATTCGGCCGAGCCGGATGATCCGTCCACGCCGGCCCCCGATGCCCGTGAGACGCTTCCACCGGCCGACCTCGCGGCACCCGTCACCGTGGACGGAGGGCCTACGGTGTCGGTGCGCCGCATCGAGAGCGTCACGGGGGAGGCCGTCCTTCCCGGTGAGGTGAGCGGCCCGGCTGTGCGCGTCACCGTCGAGGTGAAGAACGGCTCCACAAAGCCCATCGATCTCACCACCGCAGCTGTCACCCTGTTCGCCGGCTCGTCGGATCTGCAGGCCAGTCCGGTCACGAAGCCGGCCGGCAGGGCTTTCCCGTCCGAGGTCGCGCCGGGAAAGACGGCCGAAGGCGCCTTCGTCTTCGAACTGCCCGAGGGGCAGCGCGCCGACGTTCGCATCGAGGTCGATCTGTCCGTTTCAGACCCGCTGATCGCCTTCGAAGGCGACATCGACTGATCGGCCAAGGGGCCGATTCTGAAAACAGGTCGCGCTCAGCACACGTTATGGCGTATGTTGTGCGAGAAATCCTTTGGGGGGATTTCTGGGGACCCGTCAGCACCACGCGATCAGCGTGGGAATGCCGACGCGCATATAGGGGATGTAAATCGTGGGGACGATTTCTGCAGGCCGTGCGGCCTTTTCGATGATGATCGCGGCAGTCGTCGCGGCCGGACTCACGTTTGGGGTGGTGCCGACAGCGGCGATCGCGGCGGATTCGCCACCGGCCGCTGCGCCGTCGACGCTCCCTCAGACGGTGACGGCCGACGCGCTTCCCACCGTGCAGATCGACGGCGGCGTGGTGTGGTCCCAGGTCATCGTGGGAAACACGGTGTACGCCGCTGGACAGTTCTCGAACGCCCGACCGGCGGGCGCGGCACCGGGAACCAACCTCTCGGCGCGCGGCAACATCCTCGCCTACAACCTGACCACGGGCGCGCTGATCGCCTCGTTCGCTCCGACCTTCAACAATCGGATCAACGAGCTCGCTGCGTCTCCGGACGGCACGAAGCTCTACGTCACGGGTTCCTTCAGTCAGGTCGATGGTCAGAACCGGCAGCGCTTCGCCGTCCTCGACATCCCCAGCGGCAAGCTCGTATCGGGGACCGTCGGCTTGAACAACATCGGGAAAACGATCTATGCGACCGCCGACGGCGTGTTCGTGGGTGGCTACTTCACCTCCGTCGCGGGTCAGCCGCGACAGCGCATCGTAAAGCTGAATGCGACCGGAACAGCTCTCCAGCCGTTCGCGGTTCCCGTCGACAACGGGCAGGTGCAGAGCATCGCGGTGAACCCCGCCGGCGACCGAGTGGCCCTCTCCGGCAACTTCACGTCGGTCGGCGGCGGTGACAATCCGGGCTTCGGGCTGTATCTCGCCGACGCATCGAGCGGCGCCGGACTCCCGCTCCCCGCGAACACGCAGGTTCGCAACGCAGGTGAGACCGCCGGCTTCATGAGTCTCGCTACTGACGGAACGAAGTTCTACGGGGCCGGCTGGCACTTCAACGGCACCGGTAACACGGAGGGCACGTTCGCCGTGAACTGGGCGGACGGCGCCATCGCGTGGATCGAGGACTGCCACGGCGACACGTACGACATCGCGATAGTCAACGACATCGCCTACTCCGCCAGCCACAAGCACTACTGCGGCAACAGTGGCGGCTTCCCCCAGACCGAACCCTGGAGCTTCTATCACTCCACCGCATGGACCACCGATGCGCGCGGGACGAACACGGGTGACATCTACGGCTACCCGGACCACCCGGGAACACCGCGCCCCGAACTGTTGAACTGGTTCCCGCAGACCACGCCGGGCAGCTTCACCGGCACCGGCCAAGCCGTCTGGACGGTTACGGGTAACTCCGACTACGTCATCTACGGTGGCGAATTCCCCGTGGTGAACGGCACCCGGCAGCAGGGTCTCGTGCGGTACGGCACGCGTGCCCTCGCGCCCAACAAGCAGGGTCCCCGATTCTCGGGTGACGCGTGGAACTTCTCCGCGAAGTCCTTCTCCGCGGGCGAGGTCCGGGTGAGGTACGAGACCAACTGGGATCGTGACGACACCACCCTGACCTACCGCGTATATCGCGACTCCGAGTCTTCTGCGCCCATCGCGGAGAAGACGATCTCGACGGTGTTCTGGAAGCCGCAGACGCAGACCTTCACCGACGCCGACCAGCAGCCGGGCAGCTCGCACCGCTATCGCGTGGTCGCAACCGATCCGTACGGCAACGTCGCCAAGTCGAGCTGGATCACCGTGACGGTCTCGGACGCGGTCCTCGGCGACTATGCGAAGGACGTCTTCAAAGACGACGCCGAGCACTTCTGGCGCCTCTCCGACCCGGACTCCGCGAGCTCCAGCGACTGGGCCGGAACATCTGACCTGACGATCACCGGTACGGTGGAGTCCGCCGCGGGTGCTATCGCATCCGATCCGGACACCGCCAAGACCTTCTCGAACGGGGCGTTCGGGGCCACGACGGACTCGATCGAGGGTCCCGACACGTTCACGGTCGAGAGCTGGGTCAAGACGACTTCCACATCCGGTGGCAAGATCATCGGTTTCGGCAACAGCTCGGGTGGAAACTCGAACAGCTACGACCGGCACGTGTACATGGACAACGACGGCCGTATCTGGTTCGGCGTCTATCCCGGCGGGGTGCGGACGCTCAACTCCGGTGCCGGTTACAACGACGGCCAATGGCACCACATCGTGGCCAGCATGAGTGCCGACGGGATGAAGCTGTACCTCGACGGAAAGCGGGTCGCGCAGCGCGCGGACACGACGACAGCCCAGTCGTACTCCGGCTTCTGGCGGGTCGGAGGCGACAACATCGGCGGATGGCCGAACCAGCCCTCCTCCTCGCACCTCTCCGGCACCATCGATGATGTGGCCGTGTACGGGCAGGCGCTCACGATGGCGGAGGTGCAGTCGCACTACCGCAAGTCGGGGCGGACGCTGGATGTGCCCGACGCTCCGACCGACGCCTACGGCGCCGTCGTGTACAACTCCGAACCGGACCTCTACTGGCGCTACAGCGAGAAGTCGGGGACGAACGTCGCAGACAGCAGCGTCTCGGGGTACGCCGGTGCCATCGCCGGCACCGTGACGCGCGATGTGCCCGGTGCGATCTCGGGGACGACGGACCCCGGCATTGCTCTCTCGGGCTGGTCCAACGTGCATTCCGTCGCGCAGTTCGGGTCGCCGGGGTCCTTCACGGCCGAGACCTGGTTCAAGACGACCTCTACGCAGGGCGGCAAGATCATCGGCTTCGGAGATGCGCAGGCGGGCACGTCCTCGAACTACGACCGACACGTCTACATGCAGGACAACGGACAGCTCGTGTTCGGAACCTGGACCGGGCAGGCGAACACGATCACATCGCCGAAGGCCTACAACAATGGTCAGTGGCACCACCTGGTGGCGACGCAGGGGCCTGCCGGTATGGCGATGTACGTCGACGGTGTGCAGGTGGGGACGAACCCGCAGACGCAGGCGCAGGGGTACAACGGCTATTGGCGGGTCGGCGGTGACACCACGTGGGGCTCGTCGTCGCCGTTCCTCACGGGCAGCTATGACGAGACCGCGATCTACGGCCGCGCACTCACCGCAGCCGAGGTCTCCCAGCACTACGCCGTCGGCTCGACGGGTCAGACGCCGAACCTGGCCCCGACGGCGCAGGTGACTTACTCGCTCGATCACCTCGCCGCGTCCTTCCAAGGGTCGGGGTCAACGGATCCCGATGGAACGATCGGGTCGTACGCGTGGGACTTCGGCGACGGCGACACGTCGACGGAAGTCAACCCCTCGCACCGCTACCGTGCGGGCGGGGACTACACGGTCACGCTCGAGGTGACCGACGACGACGGCGCCACGAACTCCATTCAGGTGCCCATCACGGTCATCGCCAACGAGCCTCCGACCGCACAGGCTGCATGGAGCGCCGTCGGTCTCGATGCGACGTTCTCCTCCTCCGGTTCGACGGACAGTGACGGGTCGATCGCCGCATTCGCATGGGACTTCGGGGACGGACGCACCGACACGGCACCGTCGCCGAGCCACACGTACGCCGAGGCCGGCTCGTACACCGTCACGCTGACGGTCACGGACGACGACGGCGCGACCGCGAAGACCACACTCGATGTGGTCGTCACGGCACCGGTCAACGCGGCGCCGACGGCTGCATTCACCTCGACGGTGGCCGACCTTTCGGTCTCCGTCACGGGTGCGGCCTCCACGGACACCGACGGCACGATCGCCTCGTACTCCTGGGCGTTCGGGGACGGGGAGACCGCCACCGGCGTGACAGCGTCGCACGATTACGAGAGCGCCGGCGAGTACACGATCACCCTCACAGTGACCGATGACGACGGTGCGACGGATTCGAAGACCGCAACGGTGACGGTGAAAGCCCCGTCCGCGGCCAAGCCCCTGTTCCTTGACGAATTCTCGAGGACCGCGGGGTCGGGATGGGGCACCGCCGACATCGGAGGCGCCTGGTCGCTGCGTTCGGTGGCCAGCCGGTACTCGGTGGCGAATGGAAGCGGGAATCTGATCCTGCCGAAGGCGACCACGGTGTACGCCGACGCCACGTCGGTGAACACCGATCGAGTCCGCGTCGACGCCACATTCTCCGTCGACAAGCTCGCCGAGGGTACGTACGTCGCCGTCACCGGACGTCAGATCGGCGCGGACAGCTATGTCCTCCGCGTGAGGATCAGTGCGGACGGGACCGGCCGCCTGTATGTACTGCGCAACGGTTCGACGGCGATCGGTTCCTCGTTCCTGCTGCCGTTCACGATCCAGGCCGGGCAGAAGTACCACGCCACGTTCGACGTCACCGGAACGTCGCCGACGTCGCTCAAGGCGAAGGTGTGGCCTGCCTCGGGAGCTGAGCCCACCTGGCAGCGTGAGGTCACCGATGCGACGGCTGCGTTGCAGGCGCCCGGTCGGATCGGGGTCTTCGGATTCCTTCCCGCTGCGGTGACGAACGACCCTGTGACCGTCTCCTTCGACCGCATTGTCGCCGCGGACCCGGATGCCGGAGTGCCTCCGACGGCCAACGCCGCACCGACAGCGGCGTTCACGCACACGAAGAACGGCCTCAAGGTAGACGTCGACGGTGCGGGGTCATCGGACTCCGACGGTTCCATCGCATCGTATGCGTGGCAGTTCGGTGACCCGGCCGGAAGCGTCGGCACCGGGGCCAAGGTGTCGCACACCTACGAGGC
Organism: Microbacterium oleivorans; assembly: GCF_001644225.1. GTDB lineage: Bacteria > Actinomycetota > Actinomycetes > Actinomycetales > Microbacteriaceae > Microbacterium > Microbacterium gawkjiense. The sequence goes on from NZ_LSTV01000005.1 coordinate 140,103, forward strand.
GGCGGGGACGTACACCGTGCGGCTGACGGTAACCGACGACGACGGCGCGACGGCTACGGTCACCCACGAGGTGACGGTCGCCGCGCCCGCCGCCAACGTGGCGCCGACGGCGGCGTTCACACGGACACCGGCAGGTCTCACAGTTGCGGTCGACGGCAAGACGTCAACCGACTCCGACGGCACGGTCGCGTCGTACGACTGGCAGTTCGGGGATGCCGACGGGGGCACAGCGACAGGCGCCACGGCCTCGTACACCTATCGCGTCGCCGGGACCTACACGATCAGCCTGACCGTGACCGACGATGACGGGGCGACGGACACCAAGACGCAGCAGGTGACGGTGACGGCGCCCGCGCCAGGTGTGCTCTTCGCCGATACATTCGGCCGCTCGACGACCGCCGGCTGGGGGATCTCGGACAGCGGGGCGGCGTGGACGACCCGCGGTGCATCGACCCGCTTCTCGGTCGCCGACGGAAAGGGCACGTTCTCCGTCGGTGCAGGGACGTCGCTCTTCGCCGACACGCCTGTCATCGACAGCACGTCCACGACGCTGAGCGGGTCGTTCACTGTCGACAAGGTCAACGAGGGCATGTACGTCGGCGTCATCGCTCGTCGGGTGGGGACCACCCAGTGGCTCGTTCGGGCTCGGATCGCGGCGGACGGAGCCGTCAAGCTCAATGTCCTCCGCGGTGACAGCACGTCGGTCGGCGCAGCAGTGTCGCCGGCGGGGCTGACGGTCGCGGCAGGACAGACCTACCGTTTCGAGATCGACACCAAGACGACGACCACGACCGCGATCGCTGCGAAGTTCTGGAAGGACGGCGACACCGAGCCGACCGCCTGGCAGATCGAGCGCACCGATGCGACCGCCGCGCTGCAGGGGCCGGGATCTGCCGGGTTCTACGGCTACCTTCCGAGCGCGACGGCGAATGTGCCGGTTGCGCTGAGGTTCGATGACCTCGAGATCGTCGCAGCACCGTGACCGTAGGAGGCGTGCGGAGCGAGTGAACTCGATCGCTCGAGACCTGCGTGTCGTCCAGCTCTACGAGGTGGTGAGGAGCGCGCATCTGGAGCGGGCCGCGGCGGTCGAGCCGCGGCCCGTCATCCTGTACCGCCGCACCAGATACGATTTCGACCCGTCCCTCGTAGAGGCATCGAACGCGCAGCGTCGGGGTCTGTGGCGGTCGGTCGTTTATGCACTGTCCACGGACGTCGACATCGTCGAGGTGAACGAGCCGCTCTCGGGTGATTCGTCGTTGCCGAGCGTGTTGTTCATCGCTGCGGCACGGTTCCGAGCCGCCGTCCGACGCCGACCGCGTCCCCTAGCCGTCTCCTACGCCATCGAGAACTTCGATCCCGACGTGCTGGTACGGAACCTTCCGCCGAAGGCGAGGATCCGCCACCGACTGCGTCACCTTGCCACACCCATCTTGTGGCGATCGTTGGACCGGATCGTATACGGCACAGCCGGCGCGCGAGACGTGTATGTCAGGGTCTTCGGTGAAACAGAGGGCCGGCCCGACAGCACGCTGATCGAGGCTCTCCCCGCGCCGGCAGAGGGGACGGATGCCGCACGTGATCCGGTCATCATGTTCCTCGGCGATCTGTCGGAGAGGAAGGGCTTCCCCGACGTCGTCGCTGCGTGGCCCCGGGTGAGGGCGGCGGTGCCCCGTGCTCGTCTGCTGATCGTCGGGCGCGGCGCGGGCTCCGAAGAGGCATCGGCTCTCGCATCAGCCGATGAGAGGGTCACCACGGTCCTCGAGCCCCCTCGCGCCCACATCGCACAGCTCCTCCGAGAGGCGAAAGTCCTCGTGCTGCCCTCCCGTCGTCGACCGCTGTGGCGGGAGCAGGTGGGGCTGCCCATCGTGGAAGGGCTGGCGGCCGGGTGCCTCGTCGTGACGACCACGGAGACCGGCATCGCGGAGTGGCTCTCGCGCCATGGTCACTGGGTGATCCCGGAGGGGGAGGCTTCGGCCAGCCTCGGGGAGGCGCTCATCGAGGCGGTCGGCAGCTCCCGCCGGCCCGCGCACGTGCGTTCGGACCTGCCGTCCGTCGACGGGCGGCATGCAGCCCACGAATGGATGCATCGAGCCGGCGACCCTACCGGGATCGGATGACGTCAGCTATTCGCCGAGCGAGATGCGCAGTGGTGAAGGCCCCCTCGACGTGGTCGCGCGCAGCCGCCCCCGCGGCGGACGCGGACGCCGGATCGTCGAGCAGTGCCAGGGTCTCGCGAGCGAGCCCGTCGGCGTCTCCGACGTCGACCATGCGCACCGCTGAGGTCCCCCCGAAGTAGTCGTCCATTCCGGGCGTGCGCGTGATCACCAGCGGGCGACCCGTGGACAGAGCCTCCAGGCCTACCGTCATGCCCGACACATGAAGGTTCGGGCGGGTCGCTATGGTGACCACGGACGCACGCGCGTAAAGATCGCGCAGCTCGGCGTGCGTGAGATACGGGACGACCGTCACGCCGTCAGGCGGATCGATGCTGGTCTTGCTCTGCACCACGATCTCGACATCGGGACGGGAACGTCGCAATGCAGCCATCGCACGGAGCAGAGTCTCCGGATCTCGGTCGCGGTCGCCGCCGACGCTCACGATGAGGGGACGCCTGGGGTACGCCACGTGCCGGAAGAAGTCGTGGTCCACTCCGAAACGGACGTAGTGGACGGGCGGTGCCCCGGAGCCGAGGAACTCGGTGAGGGGAGCAGTCTGAGCATCCGAGAGGACCCACAGTCCGTCCATCCGTCTCATCGAACGTCGCAATCCTCGGAACGGCGATTCTCCTCGTCGTGCGACGCTGTCGGTGAGCCAGACGACCCCCGAGTAGCGTGCGCTCAGCGAGCCGGTAGTCGACAGGAGGGCTCCCGCGTTCTCGTCCCATGTGATTCCCACCGGACACCCGGGCCGCCGCCCGGGGGGGAAGAGCGCCCTCACTCGTCGGGAGGCACGCCCCACTGATGACACGTCCGGGAGGTTCCTTGCCGTGACGCCGGCGAGGAGCTCATCGAGTCGATCCAGCCCGTACGGCCACCGATCCGGGGCCGCGCCCACTGCGTGGCGCTCGCGCCATTCGGACAGGTCGCGACGAGCGGGATAGAAGACGACGACGCCCGCACCACCCCCCGTAGCCACGATCACATCGTATGCGTCGCGAGTGACGCGTGGCTACGGGGAGGGATCATCGATCGAGCGGAGCGGTGAATGCGCCCGGGCGCTTGGTGCCCGCGCCGACGCCGAGGGTTGCGGCGATGTCCGACGGCAGCCCGCCGAGCGACGCGCGTGGGGTGGTGAGCACGTCGCTGCGCAACGCGAGCGACGACGTGAGGATCGGGCTACCCGTCCACAGCGCGGAGCTCTTGTCGTTCCCCGTGAAAGCCGCCACCTCCGAAAGGGTCTTCAGGCTTTTGGTTCCCGAGGATCCGTTCGCCCAGCAGGCGAGGTTCGTCGGCGTCGACGAGTCGCGCCGGTAATACAGGTTGTTCTCCATCCATGCGCCGACGCCGGCGCCGGCGAGTCGACGCTCGATGTCCTGAGCGAGGATCGGGCAGGAGCCCGACTCGGTGCTGAAGGAGATCACGTTGTTCCGCACGACGACGTCGTCCAGAACCCACGGGGCGACGGTCTTCAGAGCCGTGTTCGTCTGACGGCGCTCATCCTGCCAGAACAAGATGGCTCGCCCGCCAGCGTCGATGGTGTTGTTCCAGATCCGGACGTCGCCGCTGTTCATCACATGGATGTCGGCACCGTTCCGCGAGAACACGTTGTCCGCGACGGTGGCCTGCTGGCTGAGTTCGAGCTGAACACCGGCGGTCCTGTTGTCGGCGACGGTGTTGCTCGTCACCTCGACATCCCGCGAGTTGATGTCGAACCACACCCCGGCGCTGTCGTTGTCATCGACGATGTTCCCGTCGATGCGGACATCGTTCGAATCGGTGATCTTCACTCCGCCCGAGACAGGTGCGGGCTTGAAGCTCTGCGTGTTGTTCCCCCTGATGATCGAATCGGTCAGCGCGAGGCCCGCTACTTTGTTGGCGCCGAGGCCCAGCAAGCCGTTGCCCTGCAGTGTGACCCGGTGGAACTTCTTGACGTCGTTCCAGGCGAAAACACCGACCGTGGCGTTGTCCCGCACGACCATGTTCTCGAAGGTGATGTCGTCGACCTCCGCGGTGACTGTTCCCATCATCGAGAGGGTCGTCGCGTATCGTTCGACACCGAACCCGCGCAGTGTGGTGTGCTTGCCCTGGATCTTGAAGGCGCGCGTCAGTGTGCTGGCCTCCACCTTCTTACCCGATGGGTCGGAGCCGACCAGCAGACGCTTCCCGCCTTCGTCCACATAGAACGTGCCGGCCGTCACCGCGCTCGCCGAGCCGACCTGGGTGAGGGGCTTGTCGTTGATCCATATCTGATCGGGATATCCGGCGAGCGGGTTCGTGCCGTCGACGAACCGGCGGGTCTCATCCATACCAGCCGTGAACGACACGGTGTGGTCGAATCTGTGGGTCCAGCCGGTTTTCACCCACACGTTGCCCGATTTGACCCAGCCGGTCACCGGTGAACTGCCGTCGAACCACACCGCTTCGCCGGGGTAGGCCTGGATGGTCAGCGCCTTGTTGTAGCCGACGTAGACGTACTCGCGGTACCTGCCCCCCCGGAGGACGATCGTCGATCCGGACGGTGCCTTCGAGACCGCGTACGCGGCACTTCCGTACGGATCGCCCGCCGTGCCGGAGCCTGTCTGCGTTCCCTTGGGCACGACGAAGATCGCGCGCGCGGGAACGGGGTACGTCGTCGAGCCGACGGGAGCGCTGCCCACAGCCTTATCGCTGCCGGGGGGCGTTGTAGGTGTCGGTGCGGGTGAGGTGGACGCGGGGTCCGAGACTCCGACGTCGTCGAGACGCACGGTCGAGGACGGCGAGCTCCCCGACAGGTAGGACGCGATGGCTGGGTATCCCGCGCGTGAGATGCGCTGTGCACTGGTGTCGTCGTAGACCGCCTGCCACGCGGGCTTGGTCGACCCCTGAGTCCAGATGCGAGCGCGCAGCTGGACCGGGGATGAACCGGTCACCGAGAACTCGACGTTGATGCGCCCTCCGGCTGGAAGGCTCGAGATCGGCTTCACCGAACGGAGCACGGCCTCTCGGCCGGAACCGCCGTCGAACCGGCTGATCCAGAGGTTGACACCCGTCTTTCCGAACCCGACCCGGGCCTGGTACGAATATTTGCCGTCGGATCGGAGTGCCAGCGAGACGGTCGAACCGTTCCCCGTCGTCGTCGGCTTCTCCGGCCAGACGGTGGCTCCCAGGACAGCGTCGGCGAGCGAGGTCGAGCGGGCCGCCTGCTCCGTGGACGATCCGGGCGTCAGAGCGATCGCCGCAGCTCCGTCGCGGACGCTCGTCGATCGCGGAGAGGAAACGGTCCACGCATCGCCGGAGGTCGACGTGCCCCACCCCTCCGCCTCGGTGCGGCTGAAGGTGTCCTGGACATGCGTTGCTGCGGTCGCCGCTGGTGCGGTCACGGCGGATCCCGCCGCGATGAGGGCGAACGCTACAGCGGTGGCGGCGGCCCGGACGCGGAATCGGGCACGCGCAAGGGCAGGAGGATGTGTCATATCAGCGGGTCGCCTTCGGGTGGGGGGGGTGGCGTGGATGAATGCTCATCAGAACACGGAGCGTGCTCTCAGCCGCGTGCCATGAGACACTTTTCATCTGTGCAGGGGTGCACGGCGTTCTGCGGACGGGGCTTGGTCCGCGCTGATGATGGGGGGTCATCGTGTGGGGTTCGCTGTGGCGATCGGAACAGCCGTCGCGCGACGGCCGGGTCGAATGGGTGGATGCCGGCAAGGGCCTGGCGATCGCGCTGGTTGTACTGTTCCACTCGGCGCGCTGGTTCGCGGGAGTGGCGGGCGATGTTTCGGGGTGGTTGTGGATTAACGACCTGCTCGCCACGATGCGGATGCCCTTGTTCTTCACTCTGGCCGGTCTGTTCGCCGCCAAATGGGCGAAGGCGCCGCTCGCGCAACTCTGGAACGCCAAGCTCCGCCTCTTCGTGTGGGTCTTTCTGCTCTGGGAGGTGCTCGGTCTCGGTCCGTATCTGCTCGGTCAAGCCGCACACGGGATCGAGATCAATCCACGGCGAGAGGTCTTCGACACCGCGATCTCTCCGCTGATCCCTCGTTTCGAGCTCTGGTTCATCTGGGCGCTGGCCCTGTTCTTCCTCCTCAACAAGGCGCTGCGCGCCGTGCCGACGGCCGTCACTCTGCCCATCGCCGCCCTCGCGTCCGTCATCGGGTTCACCGGCATCCTTCCATTCCCCTCGCCGAGCTGGACGGGTGTCTGCAAGTACTACGTGTTCTTCCTCATCGGGATGACCTGGCGGCGCGCGTTGTTCGCCTATGCGGCGCGCAGCGGATGGATCCTCCGCAGCCTCGTGTTCGTCTCATGGGCTGCGGCGGCGTGGGCTGTCACCGTGTTCGACCTGAGCGGGCTCCCCGGGTTGTATCCCGCCCTTGCCTGCCTGGGCGTGCTCGCGGGTATCGCCATCAGTCAGGTCCTGCAGAGGTCCGCGTGGCTCGTGGGGCTGGGCTCTCGGACCCTGCCCGTCTACCTCGCGCACACGCCCATCGTCATCCTGCTCGCTGCCGCTGTCTCGTTGATCGCGGACCACGCGGTGGTCCGCTCCGCGGCCCCCGTGCTGCCGGCGGCCGCCGCACTCGCCGCGATCGGACTCTCGCTGGGCCTGTATCGGATCTCGCGACGAACGTTCTTCAGGTTCCTCTTCGATCCGCCGCCGCGGCTCCTTGTGGCGCACCCTGCCGGGCCGACGAGCGCTGCGCGATGACGGCGGACACGGGCACCGCCAACACGATGAGTGCCAGCGGGAGCGTCTTCATCGCCGACACCGCAGGGCTGAAGGCAAGATCCCACATCAGGCGCGTCGCGAGATAAACCGCGAGTACGGTGCACGCGCCCTCTCGCAGCGCACGCTCCAGCCCCATGCCCGCGATGACGGCGACGATCGCGCACGCTGCGAGCCCGGGGAGGCCGAACCACAGCCAGAAGTCGCCCACCATCGAGTGGACCTCGATGCCACCGCCGAACATGAACCTGTCGACATAGTTGTTGTGAGGGTCGTAGCCGATCGCCGCCATCGAGGACTTCGCCGCGGTGACGTCGGTCGGCGAGGCGACGATGCCCGAGCCCATCCCCCACGGGTTCAGCCGGATGAGGGCTTCGGATGCGGCGATCTCGGGGCGGCCCCCGAGCAGAAGCGAGCCGGATGTGCTGATCTGCGCCTGGGTCCGATCCTTGGTCGCTTCGCCGAAGAATCCCTCCAGGATCGCCGCCTGCGCGACGAAGAAGACGGCGATGCCGAAGAGGACGACTCCGACGACGTTGCCCGCCCGGCGACGTCCGGACCCCGAGGCTCGACCGATCCGTTGCCAGATGAGGACCACAGCCGCCAGGAGCAGCATCGCCGTATTCGAGCGCGCGTCATTCAGCACCCCGACCGCCGCGAGCACAACGACGATGACGAGCTGCGGCATCAATCGGTCTCCCCGCGCGGCGATGGACATCAGGAGGATCGTGAGCGGGATCGAGAAAGTGAATCGCCAGCTCGCGCTGGCGTCGATCTCCCCGAGGATGCCGAGTGTCATGCCCACCCCGTACGCGATCGACACCGCCGACAGTCCGATGACGGTCCGTGCCCAGAGAAGGGTGCCGACGGCGCCGAGCAGACCCAGCGCGAGAGCACTGCGTTCGACCAGGCTCGAGGGGAGTGCGAGGTGATCGGTGGACATCCACCATGTGAGGAGCACGCCCGCGACGGCGGCGGCGACCAGGAGGGCGGCCAGTGCGACGAACAGTCGAGCCCGCCGCAGCAGAGGCAGCCAGAGAGGGACGAGCAGCAACCCGATGACTCCACCCGCGGGGGCGTTGAACGGGAGCGCGATGCGGAGTCCGACGATGACGCAGAGGAGGATCGCGAAGACTGATTCCGCCGTCCATCTGCGGGTGAAAATGTCCGCACTGTCGGCTGCGGTCGTACGCGGGCTCATGGCCGCGGCTTCGATCTCCCACCCCGACGATCGCTCTTGCGCCACCGCCACGGCTGCGGGATCGAGGAACCGTTGTCGTGGTACGGGCTCGAGTCGACGCGCTTGACGGCGTTGAGGACGACGCCGAGGATCCTCGTCCGGGTCGACTCGAGCTCGTCCAGCGTGCGTCGGAGCGCATGCCGCTTGGTGAACCGGTAACGAGCGACCACGAGGATGCCGTCCACGACCGGAGCCAGCCACAGCGGGTCGCTGACGGCCAGGACGGGCGGGCTGTCGATCACGACGACATCGAACCGTTTGCGCGCGTCGCCCACGAGGTCTCGCAGGTGGTCCGAGGTGAGCAGCTGACCCGGGTTCGGCGGGATCGTCCCACTGGGGAGGACGCTCAAGTTGCGGGTGCCCCAGTGCTGGATGGCGTCGGCGAACCCGATGTCGCCCACGAGAATCGTCGTGACACCGACGCCACCCTCGAGGCCGGTCATCTTCGCGATCGATCCACGTCGCAGGTCGGCGTCGATGAGGAGGACCCGCTGACCCTGTTCTGCGAGGATCAAGGCAGTCGACAGGGCGACCGAGGACTTGCCCTCGTTGGACGTCGCCGAGGTCACGAGGATCACGCTCGTGTCGCCGTCGACGTTGGCGAACCGGAGCCCGGCGGCCACACCGCGGATCGACTCGGCGGCCAGGCCGGTCTCCGCGCGCCGCACGGCGTCAGGGAGGGTGGCCCCATGACCGACGCCGGTGACTTCGCCGAGGACGGGAGTCTCAGTGAGCGCCGCGATGTCTTCGCGGGACTGCAGCCGCGTGGCGAGCAGTCGTCGCAGCCAGGCGTACACCATGCCGATGACGAGCCCGATGAGCCCGCCTACGACGATCAGCAGTCGCGTGTTGGGCGCGATGGGATCGCGGGACTCGGTGGCGGGGCTGATGGTCTCGATACGCACCGCCGGTCCGGACGTGGTCGTCTGGGGTGACAGGCCCTCGACCGCATCCGAGAGTTCCTCGGCGATCGCGTTCGCGATCGCCGCCGTCCCCGTCGACGATCCTCCGCTCACCGAGATGTTGAGCACTGCCGAGTCCAAAGGCGTCTCGACGACGACCTGCGCGGCGAGCGCGCGCGGCGTGATCGTGAGTCCGAGACTGTCGATCACCGGTTCCAGCACCACGGGTGATGTCGCGACCAGCGCGTACGTGCTCACGAGGCTCTGGACGTAGCTCGAGCCCTGGACCAGCTCGGCGGTGCTGTCGCCGCGGGTCGGCAGGACGACGACGGACGCCTGGGCGCGGTACACGTTCGGTTGCGTCTGCGCGTAACCGTAGGCGATCGCCGCGCCGAGGAGCACCAGTACGGCGATGGCGAACCACTGTTTGCGGAGAGCCGAGAAGTAGTCGTTGAGGCTCACCGTCGGAGCCCCGACTCTCCTGGAAGCGCGTTCATTGCACGTTCGACGTCGATCACGATGACAGGTCCCCCCCACAGCACCCGGTGCGCCCCCCAGCGGCCCCAGCGGATGCTCTTGTTTCCCGCATTCTATGTCGTATCGCGTGCGCTCGTACCAGGCCTGTCGCGACGTGCGCTGCCTCGACGCCGGAACCCGTCCGCCGACGTCGATCCGGATCGCACGGCACGCTCGACATGACGTCGCACCGCTGCTCGGTACGACTCGGGGGCGTGTCGCCGAAGGGCCTCTGCGCGACTGCGCTCGACGTCGGCGCGAACGCTCGCCCACGACTCGGTGATCGCCCGCAACTGGTCGGAGATGGCGGCAGGTTCGTTCACGGGGACCATGCGCGCCGTCGTGTAGCCGTCCGCCGCCTCTCGGAGCCCACTGGTGTCGGCGACGACGACAGGGCGCAGACCGAGGACAGCCTCGACGGCGGTGTTTCCGAACGGCTCGTCGATGCGTGACGGCACCACCACGACGTCGGTGTCAGCGACGAAGCTCCACACGTCCGGTTGGAACCCGGCGAACCTCACCGACATTCGCTCCGGCGCGCTCTCGGCCTGCAGCCGCAATTGCTCGCCGAACCACTCGTACCCAGGGAAGGTGTCGCCGACGAGCGTGACGTCGACGGGCACGCCGTCGCCCGCGAGGAGTGCCGCGGCGGAGATCACGAGGTCCGGCCCCTTCCGGGGTGACAATCGGCCCATGTAGAGCACACGCAGGGCGCCGTCCGGGCCGGCTCGCAGAGGCGACGGGCTCGTGGGCCCCACGACTCCGTTGAGAACGACTTCGGTCCGTGCCGCGAGATTCGGTAGCACGTGTCGGATGGTCGCCTGGCTGAAGCGGCTATTGACCAGAACCTCGTCCGACAGCAGATGAGGGAGGTACAGCAGCCGGTTGACCAGAGCGTTCCCGGATGCCTCCGCTTCATGCACGTGGCTGATCACGGAAGCACGTCGCAGTCGTGCGATGAGGGGCCACAGGGGAATGGTGATGGTGCTCACGTACACCGCGTCCGGCCGGACACGGCGCATGATGCGCCACGCCGAACCGAGTCCTCGGAACGTCTCCCTGATCAGGCGGATCCACCCCGAAGGTCGCAGGAGCGCCTTGCGCAGCACGAGACCGGGTGCGATGACCACGTCGGCGCCGAGCGAGCGGAGCTCGTCGATGAGCGGACCGTTCGTAGGGATCGCGACGACCACGCGTGACCCGCCGTCGATGAGACCGGCGACCGATTCGCGGAACATCCGATCCGATCCGAACAGCTCGGCACCCGGATGGGCCGCGAGGACCGTCCTCGGCGTGGTCACAGGACACCGGCCATCGTCAGGACCGACGCGAGCGCCGTCGTCGCCGCGGCCGCGTTCGGAGCGTGGTCGTGGTGGGCGCGCTTCCCCCTGCGAGCGCGAACGGTGTCAGCGAGATCTTCGTCGCTGACCCCCTCGACCTGTGGTGGGGAGGGGCAGACAGAGAACACGTCGGCGGTCTTCGCGACGCCAGGGGTGAGCACGGGCGTCCCGAACGAGCCCGCGACGATCGCGACATGCGGGCTCGTCGTGAACACGACCCCTGCGGACGCAAGGACGTAGATGATCTCCTCCGCCTTCAATCCGATGAGAGCGCTGGTCCTCGTCCGCTGAGCTGCGGCGGTGAGCGCTCGGTCCTCGCCCGCATGCGCACCGAGCGACAGGACCGCGACTGGCAAGCCTCTCAGAGAGCGGAGCGCCGCCTCGACACGCGCTTCCGGCCAGCCGTGGATCGCTGCTGCATGGAAGACGACGAGCGGTTCGTCCACACCGAGCCGGTCTCGCACGATCTGATGGCCGCGCTCGGCGGATGCGGGCTGGTCTGAGAGGGCGGGATGGGCGAAGAACATGTCGGGCGCGCGGACGATGCGTTCGGGGCGCACGCCGGCGGCCTCGAACTGATGCGCGGCGTCGGACGTCCGAACCCAGACGCCCTCCAGGCGACTCACCGCGGCGCGGGCTCGAGCGTCGTGCGCCATTCGACGCGCCCCGACGGACACCAGAACGGTCGGCGTCCCGGGCACCCAATCCGCGTCGGGAAGCCACGCACCCGGCCCGGTGAGGAAGTGCCTCCGCGCGAACAGTTCGGCGCGCAGGCGAAGAAGACGACCTCGGCGCTGGTCCTCCGGAATCGCCATGTGATCGAGTGCGACGGTGGCGGTGTCCAGCCGGATCAGATCCCCGCCCCCGACGAGCACCGCGGAGACCTTCGAGCGGCGGATCTCGCGGAGCGGTCGGATCGGCTCCCCGGCGAGGGTGGCACCGGCGAGCGGGGCGAAGTGGGCGACTTCAGCCTCCATCCCGATGCGACGGAGAAGACGCCGGGTGACGCCCGGATACAGCCGGTCGCTCCAGTTGGACACGGAGAAATCGCCGACCTGGGCGAGCTTCACGGTCGTCGAGCGTGCCGATCTCTCATCGGCCGACACGTCACTGATGATGGGCTCCTGACTCGGGGATCTCGTCCGCGAGTGCAGCCCGGCGGGAGCGATACCGGACGAGAAGGACGTTGGGTACGAGCTGGCACGTGACGACGGCGACGATCGAGCCGATGAGCGGGCCCGGGGCGCCGAGAGTCGGCGTGAGACCGATCGTGAGGCCGAGGTTCACCGGCAACAGCACGACCGCGCATGCTGCTTGGAAGGTGAGCCCCCGGGGGTCCGTGAGAGCCATGCCGTAGGGCTGTTTGATCGCCTGGACGATGATGAAGACACCGCCGGCCACGAGGATGGGCCAGCCGAGTTCAATCCGACCGCCTGATGCGAGGTCCGCCAGCCATCCCGAGAACATGAAGATCACCGCGCCGCCGCCCATCGCGAGCGCTGCGAACATTCCCGCCATGGCGTGCGGCGAGAACGGCGTGGCTGTGCCCGCTGAGCGTGCACGGGCGAAGACGGGCCACAGGGACATGCCGGCGGTGGCGAGGACTCCCAGCGCGGGCGTGAACATCTGCATCGCCAGGCTGTACTCGGTCAGGTCGTCGAGGGAACCCAGGTGGCTCAGCACGAGCCGGTCGGAGGACATGGCGAGGGGGAGCGCGATCATCTGGACGAGCAGAGGCCACGCGACATTGAAGACGCGCTCGCCGCGTACGCGGGGATTCAGACTTTCTCGAACGGCGACACCGATCGTGGGGGAGATGCGACGCACCGCGATGACGAAGGCGATGGCGCTGATCAGGAACGTGCTCGCGTACGACGCGACGGCGATGTACCCGCCGTCGGCGCCGGCCGAGATCGTCAGCCAGAGCACGACGAGAACGACCGGCGTCTGCAATGCGCCGAGGAGGACGACGAGCGTGTTCAGGCCGAGCGCGATCAAGATGCGCTGCGCGAAGGAGATGAGCAGATTGAGCGCGAAGATCGCGAGGCAGAGCGTCGCGGCGAGGGCGCCGGATCCGAGGCTCAACCCGTCGCCGAGTAGTACGTCCCAGTAGCCGAGCGCATAGATCCCGACCGCGACCGTGAGGAGCACGATCGCGCAGCACACGAGCAGGCGCATGCAGGAGACCAGGACGCCGCGGAGCACCGGATCGGTCCGGGGGTTTCTGGCGGCGGAAGCGGCGTTCAGGATCGCGGCCGACAGCCCGAGGTCCGTGAACGGCAGGAGCGCGGCGATGCCGACGAGGAGCGTGTACTGGGCGTACGTCGCCTCGCCGTAGTTGTCGAGGATGAGCCGCGTGACGACGATGCCGAGGAACGCACTCACCGGCATCACCATCAGTCGGGCGATCGCGCTGCCGCCGACCGACGTGAGCATTCCGCGTTTTGTCGCGAGTCGCCGTTCGATGCCTGCGTCGATGTCCGCCGCGACGACGTCGATCGCGGGGGACTCGGGATCTCGGGTCGTGTCGGGCGCCGTCATCCGCCGGTCACCGTGTCGCTCGCGTGCCGTCGCGCACGACGCCCGAGCAGGTGCATCGACTCGCCGCGGGCGAGTCGGACGGCGAGGTCCTCGTAGTCGGTCGCGATGTCGTCCCAGCGGAACGCCTCGCGGGCGCGCTCGCGGACGATCCGCCCCATCACGGTGGCGTCGGCGGGGTCGCCCTCGAGGGTCGCGAAGTGCCGGCCGGCTTCGGCGGCATCCGCGAAGAACAGCCCGTGCTCGGCCAGCGTCTCGTGGTTGAAGCCGACGTCGTACGCCAGGACCGCGGTGCCGGCACCCATCGCCCGCAGGAGTGAGGGATTCGTGCCGCCGACGGAGTGCCCGTGCACGTACGTGAGCGCGTGGAAGTACAAGGCATCGAGCAAATCCTGGTCGTACACCCCGCCGAGGAAGCGGATGCGAGGATCATCGCCTGCCGCGGCTCGGATCCGCTCCGTGTACTCGGCGGCGTACGGGGCCGAGCCGACGACGACCAGTGGCATCGTGGCCGAGCTGGCGCGGTATCCCTCGACGATCTCGAGCACGTGATTCTCGGGCTCGAACCGGGCGACCACGAGGTGGTATCCGCCCGGTGCCAGGCCGAGGGAGCGGATGCCGTCGGCCGGGGCGTCCTCGAGGATCGGGGCGCCGTAGCGGATGAGCTCGGTCGGCACGCCGAACTCGCGGTCGTAGTAGTCGCGGATGCCGGGGGCGTCGGCGATGAGCGCGTCGGCGGTGCGGACGCCGAACTCCTCCGCCCAGCGGTAGTACGCCTTGCCGCGTCGGCCCCACTTCGACCGCTTCCATTCCAGGCCGTCCATGTGCAGGGCGGTCGGGATGCCGCGGGCGCGGAGTACCGGCAGGAACGGCGAGTTCGCGGCGTTGAAGACGAAGGCGGCATCCGGTCGGCGGCCGAACACGGCGTGCACGGTCGAGAGCCCGGTGTGGCTCAGCGTTTCGAGCTGCTTCACCTGGAGGGCCGGCAGGTGGACGACCTTCATGCCGAGGTACTCGCGGGCTCGGCTCTCGGAGCCCCGCGTGTACACCGTGACACCGTGTCCGCGCTCGACGAGCCGACGACCGATCTCCTCGACCGCCGTCTCGAAGCCGCCGTACGAGGCCGGGACCCCGCGGGTGCCGATCATCGCGATCTCGAGCGTCCGCGTAGCGCGGGGCCGCTCGTCCTGGGCGAGGCGGACCGGCTCGCTGTCGAGCCGCCGCGGGATTTCGATGACCATCAGTACGCTCCCTCGGTGGTGACCATGACCTTGGCGGTCCGCCACATCAGGACCAGGTCCGTCATGACGGTCCAGTTCTCGACGTAGCGGAGATCGAGCCGGACGCTCTCCTCCCAGGAGAGATCGCTGCGTCCGCCGACCTGCCAGGGGCCGGTGATGCCCGGCTTGATGTAGAGACGGCGCGACACGGTGCCGTCGTAGGCGATGACCTCGGACGGCAGCGGCGGGCGCGGACCGACGACACTCATGTCGCCGCGCAGCACGTTCCAGAACTGCGGAACCTCGTCGAGCGAGAACGACCGCAGGAACCGGCCGACCCTCGTCACGCGCGGATCGCGCCGGAGCTTGAAGAGGGGCCCCGACCCCTCGTTGTGGGCGAGGAGCGCCGCGAGTTCGGCCTCGGCATCCACTCGCATCGTCCGGAACTTCAGCATCGCGAACTCGCGTCCATCGCGGCCGACGCGCGCCTGGCGGAAGAAGACGGGACCGCCGTCGTCGGCCGTGATCGCGATCGCGATCACGAGCGCGATCGGCGCGAACAGGACGAGGGCGGCGAGCGACGCGAGGATGTCGAGCGCCCGCTTCACGTAGAAGGCGGCACCCTCGAAGCTCGGGAGCTTGACGTGGATGAGCGGCATCCCCTCGACGGGGCGCAACGACATGCGCGGCCCGGCGACGTCGGTCAGGCGGCTCGAGATCACGAGCTCGGCCGCGGTGCCCTCGAGCGCCCACGCGAGCCGCTTCACGTACGCCGGGTCGCCGGCGGGCTGGCTCGCGACCACGATCGTGTCGCTCTCGTGGATCGCAGCGGCACGCAGGACGGCGTCATCGCCGCGCGTGACCGGGTACACGACGTCGTCGACGGTGAGCGAGTCGCTGTCGTCGTCGAGCAGGGCCACGCCGACGACGAGGTATCCCAGCTGACCGGCCGGTCCGAGCGAGCGGATCGCGTATTCCACGTCGTCCCGCGAGCCGACGACGACGGTGCGCGAGGCGTACCGGCCTTCGGCGCGCTGGCTGATGAGCCATCGCCGCCATGCCCACCGCGAGGCGAGGAGCGCCAGGGTGCCGAGCGGCAGCGCAGTGAACAGCTGCGCACGGATGCCGTGCCATTCGAACATCACGAAGACGATCGCGAGCAGCCCGAACGCGAGCCCGGTTGCATGGGCGACGCGCGCGTACTCCGTGGGTCCGGTCCCGACGACCGTCGTCGACCGGGTGTTGAAGAGCCCGAGCGAGATGAGCCAGATCATCGCGGTCGCGACGGCGATGAGGACCCGGCTGCGGACGGCGATGTCGCCGGGCGCAGCGGCGGTGACCGAGACGATGGTCGCGAAGGTGCAGGACACCGCCACGACGACGGCGTCGTTCACGCGGAGCCGCGTGCGGAACCGTCGCTCCCACTGCAGGCGGCCGACGAGCGCCGCCGAGGCGCGAGGCGCCTCAGTCGTCGCGGTGCGCGACGCCGTCTTCGGGGCGAGCCCGGGCAGCGTGAGACCCGGTGCGATGCCGTCGACCGCGGTCACCGAACGTCCCCATACACATCGGTCAGCTGCCGCATCATGCCCCCAAGCAATGTGCGTCACTGCATCCGCCCCCAAGGCGGCTGCATGTTCCCCAAGCGAGCTTCGCGGTCCCCCAAAGACCTCCGCGCGACCCCCCGGCCGCGCGATCCACTCGGAGGCAACTGTAGCGCGCACCGGGCGAGCGTGCGAGTGCGATTCGTAAACCCGGCGTCAGTCGATGTTCATCCGCCCCGCCGTCACCGCCCGCCGTACCCGGTGACGCGGCCGGGGGTCAGGCGCCGAACGCCCGCACGAGGGTGAGGAGCAGCGGCCCGACCCGGCCGTCCATGCGGAACCGCGCGAACCCCTCCGACACGGCCCGTCCGGTGCGCGAGGTGACGAACCACGGCGGTTTCGGCAGGGCCGAGAACCGGCCTCGTCCGAGCGAGCGCGGGAAGGGCCGGAACGGTCCGCGGACGACCGTCCGCTCGACCCCGTCGAGCAGCAGCGCGTTGTGCACGACTCCGATCCCGCTGGGCGCGTCGTCGATCGTGCCGCCCGGGTAGGCACCCCAGGTGGCGGTCGGGGTCAGGAATCCGAAGGCGGTCCACGCGTTGACGGCCACGGTGCCGTGGCGCAGGCGCGCGAGGGCGTCCTCGAAGCCGGGGCCGAGATCCCGCAAAGTCGCCGGGTCGATGAGGACGTTGGCGCCGAGGGTGCCGGTGAGCCGGTCGTTCGCGTGGGCGATCGCCGCGTCGAGGAACGCGGCCCCGGTGCCCGGGAGGTCGATGACGCCGAGCACGGGCGCGAAGTACTCCGTCGTCTCGATCTCGCCGCCGCCCGCCGCGATGGCGCGGGTGTCGCCGGCGAACCACGCGGCATCCGGGTACACGTCCCTCACGCGCTGCAGTCGGTCGGCGGCGTTCGGGTACCAGACGGGACGCTGCGGCGTCCGCCCGAAGGCCCGGTGCAGCTCGCGCACGAACTCCTCGCGCTGGTCCCAGTCGCGGCTGAGCAGCACGACCTGCCCGGCGATGCAGTTGTGCCCGCTGTTGTGCAGCCGCATCGTCGCGACGTGCTCCGCCTGGAACCGCAGGTCGGCCTTCGACCAGCGCCCCGGCACGACGATGATCGGCGACACCCCGCCGAGCTCGGCGGTGATCGGCACCCGCAGCCGGTCCTCGCCCGTTCCGACGATGGCGCGGAAGGTGGTCTCGGATCCGGTGATGTGGACGTGGTCGATCCCGGGATGCCGCGTGAGGTACGCCCCGACGTCGCCGCCGCCGCTCGCCACGGCGACGAGGCCCGCGCGGATCAGCGGTGCGAAGGCGCGCTCGAACACGGGCACGAGCGCGTCCTGCGTGGGGTTCACCTTCAGGAGCGCGACGCGCCCCTCGGCCAGCAACTCGTACAACACGTCGAGGAACGGGATCGAGGTGACGTTCCCGGCCCCGAGGACGAGGCCGACGCCGCCGGCGCGGTGCGGATGCCGCGACGCGAGGCCCGCGGCATCCCTCGCCTCGTGCGGGGTGACGCCGGGCTGCAGCCACACCTCGGCGGTGTACCCCGACAGCAGCAGGCGGTCCGAGGCGTTCAGGGGCGAGGAGTGCACGACGGTGCGTCCGCCGGGGCCGGTGCCGAGGCGGACGCCGGCGAGCGGGCTGCGTCCGCGCGCGAGGGCGTCCAGGCTGGCGGCGTACGCGTCGAGCGCGACGAGCGCCGCGTAGGGACCGGCAAGCCATTCCTCGCCAGCGAGCGGATGCCGCGGGTCGAGGCCCTTGCTCTCGGCGGCGACGCGCGCCCACTCCGCCGCGACCGCGCCGACGGCCGCGCGGACCTCGCGGAGCAGGTCGCGCCGGGCGGCCGCGGGGAGCGCGCGCCAGTCCGCGGAGCCGGTGCGCAGGCGCGCGAGCGCCGCGTCGAGGGCGGCGCGGGTGTCGGCGTCGGGGGAGAGGTCCCGGGGCGTGGCCGGTGACGTCGTCGTCATCGTCGCGGCGCGGGTCGGCTCAGATGAGCGAGAGTTCGCGGAGCTTCGCGGCGACGTCGTCGTTGCTCGGCTCGACGTGGTGCGTCGCGTCGGGGTAGACCACGACGGGGATGTTGGTGCGACCGGAGATCTCGCGGGCCACATCGGCGGCGTCGGGCTCGGCTTCGAGGTCGATGTAGCGGTAGTCGACTCCGAGGCTGTCGAGCTGCGCCTTCGTGCGGCGGCAGTCGCGGCACCAGTCGGCGCCGAACATCGTGATCTGAGCGGACGTGTCGGTCATCACTCCAGCGTACGCCCGCCCACCGCCGTGGGCGCGGCGTCGGGTTGCGCCGCGCGGCGCCCGGATCTGCGGGGGGCGTAGACGACGAGGGCGTGGAAGACGAAGCGCAGCACGAAGGCGGCGACGAGGGTGAGGGCCGCGGCGAGGACCGCCGGGATGTGCGCTCCCTCGACGAGGATCGACAGCACCGGGATGCGGACGATCGCCTCGAGCCCGTTGAAGCTGAACGACTTCAGGAACCGGGTGAGCATGCGGCCCGATTCGGAGCGCATGTCGGCGAAGACGAGGTACTCGAGCAGCAGGAAGTTCGTGATGATCGTCACGACGCTCGCCACGACGGCGGCGGGGACGTAGTCCATCCCGAGGCGGATGAGGCCCCACATGATCACGAGGTTCGCAATGGCCCCGAACCCGCCGACGAGCGCGAACGCCGACATTCGGCCGAAGCGCAGCATCGCGAGCTGGGTGAGGAAGCGGACGCCCTGCGTGAACGTCGCCTTCGAGGTGCCGGCGTGGCGCTGCGCGAAGTCGAAGGGCACCTCGTCGACGCGCAGCTGACGACGGGCGAGCACCTCGAGCAGGATCTTGAAGCCGCGCGGGCGCAGGGCGTCGACGTCGACGGCGTGCGTGTCGAGCAGGAAGAACCCCGTCATCGGGTCGGTGCAGTTCGCGAGCTTGCGCGGGAACATCGCCTTCGTCAGCGCGGTCGAGGCGCGCGAGACGGCGGTGCGGGTCGCGTCGGCGAGTCCCTTCGAGGTGCCGCCCGACGCGTACCGCGAAGCGACGACGACATCCACGTCGCCGCGTTCGGCGCGCTTGATGAGGCGGGGGATGTCCTCGGGGGGATGCTGCAGGTCGCCGTCCATGACGAGGCACCAGCGCGAGCTCGCCGCCTGGAACCCGGCGACGACGGCGCCCCCGAGACCGGCGACCGGCTGCTCGCGGTGGATCAGGCGGACGGGGAAGGGCGACGCGCGGGCCGCCGCCGCGATGATGTCGGCCGTGTCGTCGGTCGAGTCGTCGACGAAGACGACCTCGAAGACGCGGCCGTCGAGCGTGTCACCGATGCGCCGCAGCAGCTCGACGACGTTCGGACCCTCGTTGAAGGTCGGAACGATGATCGACAGATCCATGGCGGGGCTCGCGATGCTCGGCGGGCACGGGACGTCTCAGCCTAATGGCGCCTGCCCGGGCGGGACTGAGGATGTCCCCGGCGAACCTCCTGTGAGGGCTGGGGGCGGGTGCCGTCGCGCACGGCGGGCTCGTGGGCGCGTGTGGGCCGCATCGCCCTCGGCCTGGCTGTGGATGGGCGTCTCGCTCATCCTGCTCGGCGTCATCCAGATCGTCCGGGCCTCGCGGCTGCGCACGATCTGACCCCTCTGCTAGACAAGGGGGATGATCTGGGGGGATGCCGCTGACACCCGAGCGCGCCGGGTGCGGAGCGGTCTCGTCCTCGCCGTCGCGGCGCTGGTCCTGACGACGGGGTGCGTCGCGACCGCGACGGAGGCCCGGAGTGTCGCGGAGGTGGCGAGCGGGCCGACTCCGGAGGCGAGCCCCGACCCGACCCCGGTGGCGACCCCCGTGGTGATCCCCGCCGACGGGCCGGTCGTCGGCGAGCAGACCGTGTCGGGCGTCGGCCCTCGGACCGAGGAGCGGGTGCCGCTGGCCGTGCCCGCGGCCGCGCGTTCCGTGCTCATCGACCTCTCCTGCGACGCCCCGTCGCACTTCGTCGCCGAGCTGGGCGACGCGATGATGCTCGGGCAGGCGCAGCTGTCGGGCGAGTGCGACGGTTCCCGCACCCTGGCCTGGCCCTGGACGTACGGATCGTCGGGGATGCTGTGGCTGTCGATCGGGCCGGAGGTCGGGTGGACCCTCTCCGTCACCTACTCCTCCGAGCCGTTCGTGCAGGACGCCGACCTGGTCGAGGAGTGCGAGGCATACTCGCAGGTGTACAGCCAGGTCTCGAACGCCGACGACGGCTACGGCTTCTACGCGGCGTTCGGAGCCGACGAATGGAACACACGGGTGGATGCCGCGGCACGGTCGGCGGCCGCGCTCGCCGACGCGTCGGACACGTCGCTCGCCGACGGGTTCGCCGCCATGCGCGACGTTCTCGCGGAGCGCTCGCCGATCCCGGGTGGGATGACGGAGGTGCAGGAGTTCTGGGAGGTGCACCGGCCGATCGCGGAGACCTGCGCGTGGAACCACAGCGAGATCGCGGTCTACGCCGAGTTCGGCGGCTGACCTCTCAGCTCACGTGGTCGCGCCAGGAGTGCTGCGGCCGGTAGCCGAGCAGGCGCTGCGCCTTCGCGGTCGAGAACAGCGAATCGTGCGTGCCGAGGTCGCCGCGCGTCTCGGCATCCGGGAACACCTCGGCGACCAGCTCGTCGTTCGGGCGGCTCATGACGGTGTCGGCGGCGGCGATGAGGAAGTGGTCGAACCCGGCGGGCGCGACCTCGAGGGCCCGCGCGACCGCCTGCGCACCGTCGCGCGCGTCGATGTAGCTCCACAGGTTCCACTTGCGGCCGCGGGCGTCGGCGTCGAAGGAAGGGAATTCCGCGTAGTCCTCCGGCACCATCACGTTCGAGAACCGCAGGGCGGTGATGGATGCCGCCGGGTACCAGCGCGTCAGCTGGATCGCCGTCTGCTCCTCGAGGTGCTTCACGAGCGAGTACACCGACTCGGGCCGCGCGGGGTAGTCCTCGTCGACCGGGATGTAGGGCGGCGGGACGTCGAACGGCAGCCCCTGCACGGTCTCGCTCGAGGCGTAGACGATCTTCGTGATGCCGATCCGCAGCGCCGCCCAGAACACGTTGAACGTGCTCGCGATGTTGTTGTGGAAGGTCGCGACGTCCGAGCGGATGCCGGGGGCCGGGATCGCCGCGAGGTGCACGAGCGCCTCGATGCCGTCGTGCTGGTCGCCGACCCCGGTCAGCGCGTCGATGACCTGGCCGTAGTCGGTCAGGTCGACCTGGACGAAGCCGGGTCCGCGCCGGCCGTGGACGTCGAAGCCGATGACCTCGTGACCGGCGGCCCGGAGTTCGCGGACGACGACCGTGCCGAGCTTGCCGGAGGACCCTGTGACGGCGATGCGCATCCCGCCAGCATGACACGCGCTCAGGGCACGGGGGCCGTCACCAGCCGTGGGTGTTGAGCCACTCCCGGCGGTGGGCGGTCTCGGCATCCGTCTCGTGCGGATCCGACGTCTCGTGCGGGGTGAGCCTGCCGTCCCCGAGGGGGACGAAGCGATGGCAGACCGGGCACAGGGCGCGCCCATGGGGCCAGCCGTCCGGGAGCGCTGCGGCGGGCTCGCCGGGTTCGCCGGAGCCGGGGCAGCCGGCGGGATCGGCCGCGGCATCCGTCCACATGATCGTGCGGTGCCGGTGCAGGCCGGGGTGGTCGAGCGGCCGCGTGCACCGGCGGCCGTCGTTGCGGCTGCGACAGAAGCGGATGACGCCGGTCATCAGTTGATGATCTCGCCGCCGGACTCCTCGATCGCGGCGATCCGGCGCTTCCAGTCCGCGAGGGCGTCGGGCGTCAGGCGCGGAAAGTCGGTGATCTCACCGACGATGCGCAGCGGTTCGGTGCTCCGGTACGAGCGGGTCGGGTTGCCGGGGAACTTCTTGTCGGTGACGTTCGGGTCGTCCTCGAACGGCCCGGTCGGCTCGACGATGTAGACGCGCGGCTCGCCGTCGCCGGCGGCGAGCTCGGCCGCGAGGCCCGCGCCGTCGCGCTGCGCCGTGAAGTAGATGTGGTTCATCACGATCGACGGCCGGTAGTTCGAGCGTCGCCCCGCGACCAGCAGATCACCGATCCGCAGGTCGGCCTTCGTGCCGTGGAAGAAGGGTCCCGTCTCGTGCGCTGCGCTCACCGCGCCAGGCTAGCGCGCAGGCTCAGGCGTCGGTACGGGGCATCGGCGCGAGGCGGGTGAGCTGGGTCACGTGCCGCGGCTCGAGCTCGGCGATCGAGGCGACGCCGAGGAGCTTCATGGTGCGCTCGATCTCGCTGCGGAGGATCTCGATCGTCTTGTCGACGCCCGCCCGGCCGCCCGCCATGAGGCCGTACAGGTAGGCGCGGCCGATGAGGGTGAACTTCGCGCCGAGCGCCATCGCGGCGACGATGTCGGCGCCGTTCATGATGCCGGTGTCGACCATGACCGTCGCGTCCTTACCGACCTCGCGCACGACGGTGGGCAGCAGGTGGAAGGGGATGGGTGCCCGGTCGAGCTGGCGCCCGCCGTGGTTCGACAAGATGATGCCGTCGACGCCGTGGTCGATGAGGCGCTTCGAATCCTCGACGTTCTGGACGCCCTTGATGACGATCTTGCCGGGCCAGATCTCGCGGATGACCTTCAGGTCCTCGTAGCTGATCGTCGGGTCCATCGCGGCGTTGAGCAGGTCGCCGACCGTGCCGCCCGTCGCCGACAGCGACGCGAACTCGAGCTTGGGGGTCGTGAGGAAGTCGATCCACCACCACGGCCGCGGGATCGCGTTGACGATCGTCCCGAGGGTGAGCTGCGGCGGGATCGAGAAGCCGTTGCGCTTGTCGCGCAGGCGCGCCCCGGCGACGGGGGTGTCGACGGTGAACTGCAGGGTGTCGAAACCGGCCTCGGCGGCGCGTTTCGCGAGTCCGTACGAGATCTCGCGGTCGCGCATGACGTACAGCTGGAACCAGTTGCGCCCGTGCGGGTTGGCGGCCTTCACGCCCTCGATCGAGGTGGTCCCGAGGGTCGAGAGGGTGAACGGGATGCCGGCGGCCCCCGCCGCTCCCGCGCCCGCGACCTCGCCCTCGGTCTGCATGAGGCGGGTGAAACCGGTTGGGGCGATGCCGAAGGGGAGCGCCGACGGTCCGCCGAGGATCTCGACGGAAGTGTCGACGTTCTCCGCCGGGCGCAGCACGTCGGGGTGGAACTCGACGTCCTCGAACGCCTGCCGTGCCCGCGCGAGCGAGGTCTCGCCCTCCGCGGCGCCGTCGGTGTAGTCGAACGCGGCCTTGGGAGTGCGGCGCTTCGCGATCTTCCGCAGGTCGGCGATCGTGTACGCGGCATCCAGTCGGCGCTTCGTGCCGTTGAGCTCGGGCTTCTTGAACTGCATGAGCTCGAGCAGCTCGACGGGCTTCGGGAATTGACGCTGCACCATGGGGACCATCTTCCTCTGGAGTGATTCGACCGCGGGCCGTGTTTAACGCAGGAACGCGGCGGCGACGCCGGAGTCCACGGGGATGTGCAGGCCGGTCGTGCGCGAGAGCTCGGGGCCGGTGAGGACGTAGACGGCGTCGGCGACGTTCTCGGGGACGACCTCGCGCTTGAGGATCGTGCGGTTGGCGTAGAACTGGCCGAGGTCCTCTTCCTTGACGCCGTAGGTCGCGGCGCGGTTGGCGCCCCAGCCGGCGGCGAAGATGCCCGAGCCGCGCACGACGCCGTCGGGGTTGATGCCGTTCACGCGCACGCCGTGCTCGCCGAGCTCGACGGCCAGCAGGCGCACCTGGTGGGCCTGGTCGGCCTTCGTCGCCGAGTACGCGATGTTGTTCGGACCGGCGAAGACCGAGTTCTTCGACGAGATGTAGATGACGTCGCCGCCCATCTTCTGCTCGATGAGCGCCTTCGCCGCCGCCTTCGCGACGAGGAACGAGCCCTTCGCCATGACGTCGTGCTGCAGATCCCAGTCCTTCTCGGTGGTCTCGAGCAGCGGCTTCGACAGCGACAATCCGGCGTTGTTCACGATGAGGTCGATGCCGCCGAAGGCGAGGACGGTCGCGTCGATCGCGGCCTGCACCCCCGCGGCATCCGCCACGTTCGCGGCGACGCCGATGGCGACGTCCGTGCCGCCGAGCTCGGCGGCGGCGGCCTGCGCCTTCTCGAGGTCGAGGTCGGCGACGACGACGCACGCGCCCTCGGCGGCGAGGCGCGTCGCGATCGCCTTGCCGATGCCGGATGCCGCGCCGGTCACGAACGCGATGCGCCCCTGATGGGTCTTGGGCTTCGGCATCCGCTGCAGCTTCGCCTCTTCGAGGGCCCAGTACTCGATGCGGAACTTCTCCGCGTCGGAGATGGGGGAGTAGGTCGAGAGGGCTTCGGCGCCGCGCATGACGTTGATGGCGTTGACGTAGAACTCGCCGGCGACGCGGGCGGTCTGCTTGTTCGCGCCGTAGCTGAACATGCCGACGCCCGGGACGAGGACGATGAGCGGGTCGGCTCCGCGGATGGCGGGGGAGTCCGCCGTCGCGTGGGCGTCGTAGTACGCCTGGTAGTCGGCGCGGTACGCCTCGTGCAGTTCGCGAAGCCGCGCGATCGCGTCCTCGACGGACGCGGATGCCGGCAGGTCGAGGATGAGCGGCTTGACCTTCGTGCGCAGGAAGTGGTCGGGGCAGCTCGTGCCGAGCTCCGCGAGAGCCGGGGCCTTCTCGGAGGCGAGGAAGTCGAGCACGACGTCGCTGTCGGTGAAGTGACCGACCATGGGCTTGTCGGTCGAGGCGAGCCCGCGGATGGTGGGCGCGAGGGCCGCGGCCTTCGCGCGGCGCTCGGCGTCGGGCAGGGCCTCGAAGCCGGAGCGGATGCCGCCGAAGGGCTGCGGGGCGCCGTGGGCGTCGATGTAGGCCTGGGCCGTCTCGATGATCCAGAGGCTGTTGCGCTCGGACTCCTCGGACGTGTCGCCCCAGGCGGTGATGCCGTGGCCGCCGAGGATGCACCCGATCGCGTTGGGGTTCTCGGCCTTGATGGCGGCGATGTCGAGACCGAGCTGGAAGCCGGGGCGGCGCCACGGGACCCACGCGACCTTCTCGCCGAAGATCTCGCGGGTGAGCTTCTCGCCGTCGGCGGCGGTCGCGATGGCGATGCCGGCGTCGGGATGCAGGTGGTCGACGTGGGCGGCATCCACCAGTCCGTGCATGGCGGTGTCGATCGAGGGGGCGGCGCCGCCCTTGCCGTGGAGGCAGTAGTCGAACGCGGCGACCATCTCGTCTTCGCGTTCAACGCCGGGGTAGACGTCGACGAGCGCGCGCATGCGGTCGAGGCGGAGGACGGCGAGTCCCTCGGGCTTCAGGGTGCCGAGGTCGCCGCCGGAGCCCTTGACCCAGAGGAGCTCGACGGGCTCGCCGGTGACGGGGTCGGTGTCGGTGCCCTTGGCGGAGGTGTTGCCGCCGGCGTAGTTGGTGACTTTGGGGTCGGATCCGAGGCGGTTGCTGCGCGCGATGAGTTCGGCGGCGGCCGTGGGCGTGGAAGACATCGACTCTCCTGCGAGGCTCAGACGTGAAAGATGTTGTGAAACCTTTCACAATCTAACAGAGTCAGCGGATGTCGACCAGATCCCGGAACGGCGACAGCCGATCGTCGGCAGGGTCGAGCTCGGTGACGAGCAGGTCGACGTCGCTCCATTCGAGGGCGCGCGCGACGGCGAGGCGTTCGAGCTTGGACGAGTCGGCGAGCACGACGGTCTCGTCGGCGTTCGCCGAGAGGACGCGCTTGACCTCGGCTTCCTCGAGGGTCGTCTCGCTGGTGCCGAAGGACGGGTCGAGGGCGGCGGCGCTCGTGAAGAAACGGTCGTAGTGGAAGCGGGCGGCGCTCTCGCACGCCTGTGCGCCGACGAAGCTGCCGGTGCGCGGTTCGAGGCGTCCGCCGAGGAGGATCGCGTCGACGCCGGGTCGCCCCTGGGCTGCGCGGAGGTTGTCGTAGGAGTTGGTGACGACGAGGAGCTCGTCGCCGTCGTCGAGGGTGGAGATGAGCGCGCCGACGGTGGAGGAGGCATCCATCGCCGCGGCGCCGCCGTGGGGGAGCAGGTCGTGCGCCTTGCGGGCGATCTCGGCCTTAGCGCCGCCGCGCGCGGCGATCCGGGCGGTGAAGTCCTGCGGCACGATGGCGGCGACCGCGCCGCCGCGGACGCGTCGCGCGAGACCCTCGCGGACGAGGTCGTCGAGATCGCGGCGGACGGTCATCGCAGAGACGCCGAGCGCCTCGGCGGCCGGCTCGAGTCGGACGCTGCCGGATTCGGCGAGCATCTCGAGGAGGAGCGACCGTCGTTCGGCGCTGAGCAACTGCGGCATGCGCTCAGGGTAGCCGGGCCGCCCCGGTGGGCTGCGGCGTGTTTAGGCTCGATACGTGAGCGAGCGCCCGGCGGTGATGTGCCCCACCTGCGGCGACCCGCTGCGCTTCGAGATCCTCGACGACGAGCGCTTCACCGTCGCGTGCTCGTGCCTGAACTGCGGGCTCGTGCGGGTGACCGAGCCGCGGTGAGGGTCAGCTCCGGCGCTCGGCGATGATCGCCCCGACGGGTCGCGTGCCGCGCCCGGCGCGGCGGTGGGTCTCGACGACGTCGAACCCGGCGGATTCCAGCACCTGCTGCAGGTCGCCCGCGCGCCAGCGGTAGGCACGCGTGATGGCGTGGTCGAACGCCTCCGTCTCGTCTGCGTCGAAGTAGCCGAGCAGCAGCGTCCCGCCCGGCCGCAGCACTCGCGCGAATTCAGCCAGCGGCACCCCGATGTCGGACGGCTCGTGGTGGATCGTCGAGAACCATGCCAGCACGCCGCCGATCGCGGCATCCGCTTCATCGATCGACTCGATGCTCTCGACGTCGAACTGGATGCCCGGGTGGGTCGCACGAGCGTGGTCGATGAACTCCGGCACCAGGTCGATCCCGCGGATGTCGGCGCCCCGCTCCGCGAGGTGTTGCGTCCAGTGGCCCGGCCCGCAGCCCGCGTCGATGAGCCGACCGGATGCCGCGGCTCCCCACGTCTCGATGAGGTGGCGATCCGCGTCGTGCATCGCGCTCATGGACCCGAGCGCGTCCACGTACTCCGCCGCCCGGCGGGAGTACGCGGCAGTCGTGCGGGTCACCCTGCGAGGCTATCGAGGCCGCCCACGTGAGACGATCCCGAGGTGAAGATCACCCAGGTGCGAAACGCCACGCTGCTGCTCGAGGTCGGCGGCATCCGCGTCCTCGTCGATCCGATGCTGGGGGCGAAGGGGTCGCAGCCCGGATTCGCCAGCGAGCGCCGCAACCCGCTGGTCGACCTCGTCGTCCCGCTCGCCGATCTGCTCGATCCCGACATCGTGGTCGTGACGCACACGCATTCCGATCACTGGGATGCCGCGGCCGCCGCGCTCCTGCCGCGTGACGTTCCCGTACTCGTCCAGCACGACGAGGACGCCGCCAAGATCGCCGACGCCGGCTTCACGCGGGTGACCGTCCTGGACGAGCCGACGACGATGCAGGGCGCGACGTTCACGCGCACCGGCGGGCAGCACGGCTCCGACGCGACGCTCGCCGCGGCCCCGCGTCTCGGCGAGGTGATGGGTGTGGTCATCGCCCACCCCGACGAGCAGACGCTCTACATCGCCGGCGACACCGTCTACCACCCCGCAGTGGAGCAGGCGCTCGCCGCCCACCGGCCGGATGTCGTCGTCCTCAACACGGGCGAAGCCGTGCTCCCGGGGCTGGACCCGATCCTCATGGGAGCCGAGGACGTCGTGCGCGTGAACCGTCTCGCTCCCGATGCCCGCATCGTCGCGGTTCACATGGAGGCGCTCGATCACTGCACCGTCACCCGCGCCGATGTGCGCGCGACAGCGGAGGCGCACGGGATCGTGGAGTTCGTCGATATCCCGGAGGACGGGCAGACGCTCAGCGTCTGATCAGCGCTGTGCGCGATTGCTGTTCGCGGCGTTGGTGGCGGCGTCGCGCTCGCGGTCGAGCAGACCATCACGCACGCCCCGACGCACCGCCAGATACGTGACGTAACTCCAGACGGCGAGCAAGGTCACGGCGAGCACGGCGGCAGTGAGCGGATCCATCCGTCCACCATCACGAAGCGCGGGGCCGATGTCCACTGTCGGAAAGGCAAAACCCCCGCCATGTAGAAGCTAGGCGAGGGTTTCTGGGACCGTTGTAACGACGGTCCGTGTGGCTCCGACGGGCGTCGATCCCGTGACCTCACGATTTTCAGTCGTGCGCTCTACCAACTGAGCTACAGAGCCGCATGGCATCCGAAGGTGCCATGTCCTAGACGAAGAGCCCTCTGAAAACAAAGGGCTCGTCGCTCGGAGCGACCCTGACGGGACTTGAACCCGCGACCTCCGCCGTGACAGGGCGGCACGCTAACCAACTGCGCTACAGGGCCATGCTTATTAAATTGTGGGAGTGACCCCAACGGGATTCGAACCCGTGCTACCGCCGTGAAAGGGCGGCGTCCTAGGCCGCTAAACGATGGGGCCGAGCGAACCCGGGGGCTCACGCTTACCGAGGGTCAAGCATATGCGATCCCCGACGAATGTGCGAATCGAGGGCGCGCCGCCTTCTCCCAGGTCTCCTGCCGAGGCACGATGTCGGTGCCCGTCCGCACTTTCCCTGTGACGAATGTGAACAGTGTTGCTACTGTGATGGGCGGATCAGCACGCCATCTGGCCGAGGGAAGGGTGTGTGCAGTGACCGATCTTTCCGAGGCGTCGGACGTCGATTGCGGCTGCGCGCCCACCGCCGACGAGATGCGATCGTTCTCTCGCATCAGTCGGCGCAACGCCCTGGGACTCGGCATCCTCGGTGTGGCCGCGGCATCCACCGGTCTGGGCTTCGCCCTTCCCGCCTTCGCCGCCACCTCGTACCCCAGCTGGGACGACGTCGAGAAGGCCCGCAACAACGAAGCCGCCAAGGGCTCTGAGATCACCCGCATCCAGAACCTCATCTCGTCGCTCGAGAACGACGTCGCCGCCAAGCAGGCCGAAGCCGAGCGCCTCGGCGTCGAGTACCAGGACGCCCTCATCGCGTTCGAGGACGCCGCTGCCCGTGCCGACGCGCTGCAGGCCAAGGCCGACGCCGAAGAGGCCCGCGCCAAGGAGTCCGCTGCGAAGCTCGGCGTCCTCGCCGCACAGCAGTACCGCTCCGGCAAGGGCGACGCGACCCTCGAGCTCTTCTTCTCCGACTCGTCCGCCAGCGCCGACGACCTGCTCGGACGCCTCGGCACCATGGACCGCCTCGTCGACGCCAACCGCGATGTCTACGCCGAGGCCGTCGGCGCTCGCGACAGCGCGAAGAGCCTCGCCGCCCAGGCCCAGGTCGCACGCGACGAGCGCGACAAGCGCAAGGTCGAGGCCGAGCAGAAGATGCAGGCTGCGCAGGATGCCGCGCAAGCCGCGCAGGCCGCCCTCGCCGCCCAGAACGAACACCGCGAAGTCCTCGAAGCGCAGCTCGACGCCCTCCGCGACACCACGGCCAAGACCGTGGCCGGGTACAAGGCCGGCGTCGAAGCCGCCCGCAAGGCGCGCGAAGAGGCCGCCCGCAAGGCGCGTGAAGAGGCCGCCCGCAAGGCTCGCGAAGAGGAAGCCCGCCGCATCGCGGAAGAGAAGCGCCGCCGCGAAGAAGAGGCCAAGAACAACCAGGGTGGCGGCGGTTCGAGCGGCGGCGGTGGCGGCGGTTCCAGCAGTGGCGGTTCCAGCGGGGGCGGCGGGGGTGGCGGCGTCGTCCAGTCGTCCGGGTGGGTGCGTCCCGCCCACGGCTGGATCAGCTCCTGGTTCGGCACGCGCGGCAGCATCTGCGGTTCCGGCGGCTGCACGGCCAGCGGCCACCGCGGCATCGACTTCGCCAGCTCCTGCGGCTCGCCGATCTACGCCGCGGCATCCGGCACCGTCGTCTTCGCCGGCTACAGCGGAGCCTGGGGCAACTACATCCAGGTCCGCCACAGCGACGGCACCGTCACCGGGTACGCGCACATCATCAACGGCGGCTACAACGTCGGCTACGGCGACCGCGTCCGCGCCGGTCAGACGATCGCCTACATCGGCAGCACCGGCGCCTCCACCGGCTGCCACCTGCACTTCGAGGTTTACCGCGGAGGCGTCCGCATCGACCCGGCGCCCTTCCTGCGCGCCCGCGGCATCAGCGTCTGACGCCGCTCGCCCGGAGACGACAGAGGGTCGGATGCCGCGCGGCATCCGACCCTCTTCGTGTCACGTCAGAGCGTGTTCGGCGACTCGCCCTCACCCTGCGTGCGGGTCTCGCCCTCGTGCTGCTCGAAGCGCTCGAACGCCTCGCCGACCAGGCGCTCGGCCTCGGCGGCGTTCGCCCACTCGTCGACCTTGACCCACTTGCCCGGCTCGAGGTCCTTGTAGCGCTCGAAGAAGTGGCCGATCTCGCCCTTGGTCCACTCGTCGATGTCGTCGACGTCCTGAATGTGCGACCAGCGCGGATCCTTCGCGAGGACCGCGACGACCTTGTCGTCGCCACCGGCCTCGTCGCTCATCTTCAGGACGGCGACGGGGCGGACCTTGGCCAGCACGCCCGGGTAGATCTCGCGGTCGAGCAGGACCAGCACGTCGAGCGGGTCGCCGTCCTCGCCGAGCGTGTTCTCGAAGAAGCCGTAGTTCGCGGGGTACCCCATGGGGGTGAACAGAACGCGGTCGAGGAAGACGCGGCCCGTGCCGTGGTCGACCTCGTACTTCACGCGGCTGCCGCGCGGGATCTCGATGACGGCGTCGTACGCGCCCATGCCTGTGCTCCTTTGAATGTCCGGTGGGATGCGCCGACCAGCCTACTGGCGCCGCTGCGTGTGCCGAACTCCGGAAGAAGCGCCGCGAACAGCCGCCTTCGGCCCCTGTCGCCGCGGTTTCACCTGCATTCGGCACGCCGCCGCGCACCGTCTTCAGTCTCCACGCCCGTGGCGGGCGCCCGCCCGGCGCGGAATCACGCGCGAGCCCCGACAGGCCTCGGCGCCGCAGACTGAGTACGGCACACTGGGCCGGATAGCGTGGAGCCGTGCCGTCCCTGAACCCCGCTGTCGCCGAGGTCCGCCGCGCCGTCCGCGCCGCCCTGACCGGGCTTCCGGAGGGCGCCGTCGTCATCGTCGGGCTGTCGGGCGGGGCCGATTCGCTGGCTCTGGCCGCGGCCGTCGGCTTCGAGGCACCCAAGCTCGGACTGCGGGCCGCCTCGGTCACCGTCGACCACGGTCTGCAGGCCGACTCGGCCGAGGTCGCCGCCCGCGCCGCGCGCGCGGCCGCACGCCTCGACCTCGACCCGGTCGTCGTGCGCGTCGAGGTCGGTGCCGACGGCGGACCCGAGGCCGCCGCACGCGATGCGCGGTACCGCGTGCTCCGGGATGCCGCGCGCGACGCCCGCGCCGCCGCGGTGCTGGTGGCCCACACCCTCGACGACCAGGCCGAGACCGTCCTCCTGGGGCTCGCGCGCGGATCGGGGGCGGGCAGCCTGCAGGGGATGGCGGCGACATCCGATCTCGACGGCGTGCCGCTGCTGCGGCCCCTGCTCGAGGTGCGCCGCGCGACGACGCGGGCCGCCTGCGCCGCGCAGGGCCTCGAGCCCTGGGACGACCCCCACAACGAAGACGCGCGCTACACCCGCGTGCGCGTCCGCGAGCGGGTGCTGCCCGTGCTCGAGGCCGAGCTCGGCCCGGGTATCGCCGAGGCGCTCGCCAGGACGGCGGCGCAGCTGCGGGAGGACGCCGAGGCCTTCGACGAGATGATCGACGAGACCATCGAGGACATCGTCGAGCACGCCGAGGCCGGCATCGCCGTCTCGGTCGCCGCGCTCGCCGCCAACCCGCCGGCGTTGCGCCACCGCATCATCCGGCACGTCGTCGCGAGCGAGTTCCACGCCTCGCTGACGCGCACGCAGACCCTCGAGGTGGCGCGGCTGGTGACGGACTGGGCGGGGCAGGGTCCCATCGACCTGCCCGGATGCCGCGCCCGCCGCGTCGGCGCGATGATCGAGTTCACGGGAGCCGAGGCCGGGACGGGCGCCCGGTTCCCGGCATCCGATCGCGAACTTTAGACTTCTGCAATGCGCGCAGCCGAGATCGCCGACCAGCTCACCGATGTCCTCGTCACCGAGGAGGAGATCCAGGCCAAACTCGAACAGCTCGCGCGGCAGGTGGAGGCCGACTACGAGGGCAAGGATCTGCTGCTCGTCGGGGTGCTGAAGGGCGCGGTCATGGTCATGGCCGACTTCGCGCGCTCGCTCAAGCGCCCGATCGAGATGGACTGGATGGCGGTCTCGTCGTACGGCGCCAGCACGAAGTCCAGCGGTGTCGTGCAGATCCGGAAGGACCTCGACACCGACATCTCGGGCAAGCACGTCCTGATCGTCGAGGACATCATCGACTCGGGCCTCACCCTCAGCTGGCTGCTCGAGAACTTCGCGTCGCGCGGCGCGGCGTCGATCGAAGTGCTCGCGCTGCTGCGCAAGCCCGAGGCCGCCAAGGTCGAGATCGACTGCCGCTACGTCGGCTTCGACATCCCGGTGGAGTTCGTCGTCGGCTACGGACTCGACTTCGCGGAGAAGTACCGCAACCTCCGCGACGTGGCGGTCCTCGCACCCCACGTCTACGCCTGATTCCGCGCGGTACGCCGAAAACGAACGCACAGACCCCGCATAGCCCTGCGGGGGTAGCCTGAACGCACCATGAACGTCAAGAAGCTCTCCCGCAACCCGTTCGTCTACGTGGTTCTCATCGGCGTGCTCTTGATCGTCGGGATGACCCTCATCACCAACCTGACGGGTGCCCGGAGCATCACGACGCAGGAGGGCCTGAAGCTCCTCGGCGGCGACACCGTGACGCAGGCGACCCTCACCGACGGTGACCAGCGGGTCGACCTCACCCTCAGCGAACCGTTCGAGGGCGCGACGAACGTGCAGTTCTACTACGTGGCCGAGCGCGCCGACGCGGTCGTGCAGGCGGTGGACTCGGCCGCTCCGAAGGACGGCTACAACGACGTCGTGCCGCAGACGAGCTGGTTCGGCAGCCTCATCTCGATCCTCCTCCCCATCCTCATCCTCGGTCTGCTCTTCTGGTGGCTGCTCTCGAGCGCCCAGGGCGGCGGCAGCAAGGTCATGCAGTTCGGCAAGTCGCGCGCCAAGCTCGTGACGAAGGAGACCCCGACGGTCACCTTCGCCGACGTCGCCGGGTCCGACGAGGCGATCGAGGAGATGCAGGAGATCAAGGACTTCCTGCGCGACCCCGCCAAGTTCCAGGCCGTCGGTGCGCGGATCCCGAAGGGCGTGCTGCTGTACGGCCCTCCCGGAACGGGTAAGACCCTCCTCGCGCGCGCCGTCGCCGGCGAGGCCGGGGTGCCGTTCTACTCCATCTCGGGTTCGGACTTCGTCGAGATGTTCGTGGGTGTCGGTGCGAGCCGCGTCCGCGACCTCTTCAAGGAGGCGAAGGAGAACGCGCCCGCCATCATCTTCATCGACGAGATCGACGCCGTCGGCCGCCACCGCGGCGCCGGCATGGGCGGCGGTCACGACGAGCGCGAGCAGACGCTCAACCAGATGCTCGTCGAGATGGACGGCTTCGACCCGAAGGTCTCGGTGCTCGTCATCGCCGCGACGAACCGTCCCGACATCCTCGACCCAGCGCTGCTGCGTCCGGGCCGTTTCGACCGCCAGATCGGCGTCGACGCCCCCGACCTGAAGGGGCGCCAGAAGATCCTCGAGGTCCACGGTCGCGGCAAGCCGCTCTCGCCCTCGGTCGACCTCGCCGTCATCGCGCGCAAGACCCCCGGCTTCACGGGTGCCGACCTCGCCAACGTCCTCAACGAGGCGGCCCTGCTGACGGCCCGCTCGAACGCGCAGCTCATCGACATGCGCGCGCTCGACGAGGCCATCGACCGCGTGATCGCCGGTCCGCAGCGCCGCACCCGTGTCATGAAGGACAAGGAGAAGCTCATCACGGCCTACCACGAGGGCGGCCACGCCCTCGCCGCCGCCGCGATGAACAACACCGACCCCGTCACGAAGGTCACGATCCTGCCCCGCGGCAAGGCGCTCGGCTACACGATGGTGCTGCCACTCGACGACAAGTACTCCGTGACCCGCAACGAGCTGCAGGACCAGCTCACCTACGCGATGGGCGGACGTGTCGCCGAGGAGATCGTCTTCCACGACCCGACCACCGGTGCCTCGAACGACATCGAGAAGGCCACCGGCATCGCCCGCAAGATGGTCACCGAGTACGGCATGACCACCGACGTCGGACCGGTCAAGCTCGGCTCGTCTTCGGGTGAGGTCTTCATGGGCCGCGACATGGGCCACGGCCGCGACTTCAGCGAGCGGATCGCCGAGCGCGTCGACGCCCAGGTGCGCGGACTCATCGAGCAGGCGCACAACGAGGCGTACCAGGTCATCAACGAGAATCGCGAGATCCTCGACCGGCTCGCCCTCGCCCTGCTCGAGAAGGAGACCCTCGACCACCTCGAGCTCGCCGAGATCTTCAAGGACGTCAAGAAGCTCCCGCCGCGCCCGCAGTGGCTCTCGAGCAGCGAGCGTCCCGTCTCGACGTTGCCTCCCGTCGAAGTCCCGCGCCGCGCCGAGGCGCCGGTCGCGGCGAACACCGAGGCCGCGCAGCCGGCCGCCGAGACCTCTCCCGCGCGCCACGCGACGGGGCAGGCTCGACCCGCGACGGCCTGAGGCGGCCCGCATGGCGGTCGA
The DNA here is from genome assembly GCF_001644225.1 of Microbacterium oleivorans. Lineage (GTDB taxonomy): Bacteria > Actinomycetota > Actinomycetes > Actinomycetales > Microbacteriaceae > Microbacterium > Microbacterium gawkjiense. The sequence continues at coordinate 174,931 of NZ_LSTV01000005.1, forward strand.
CCGCGAGCGCGTCACCGAGCTGGTCCGAGAACTGCTCGTGGCCATCGGTGAGGATCCGGAGCGCCCGGGCCTGAAGCTCACCCCGCAGCGCGTCGCCGACGCGTACGCCGAGTTCTTCTCCGGAGTGGGGGAGGATGCCGCGGCGCCCCTCGCCCGCACGATCTCGGTCACGCGGGGACCGGCCCCCGACACCCTCCCGTCCGGGGCGGTCATGCTGCGCGACATCCGCTTCCAGTCGATGTGCGAGCACCACCTGCTGCCCTTCGCCGGGCATGCGCATGTCGCGTACCTGCCGGGGGAGCAGGTCGTGGGGCTCGGTGCCCTGCCCAGGGTGATCGACATCCTCGCCGCACGGCCGCAGGTGCAGGAGCGGCTCGGTGAGCAGATCGCGGACGCGATCGCGGGCTCGATCGACACGCGTGGAGTTCTCGTCGTGCTCGACGCGGTGCATGAGTGCGTGACGATGCGGGGCGGCCGTCAGACCGCGGCATCCACCGTCACCGTGGCGGCCCGCGGCCTGTACACCGAGGCGGCCGCGCGCGCCGAGGCGATCGCACTGCTCACGGGCGGCCGGACGTGACCCTGGTGATGGGTGTCGTGAACGTCACTCCCGACTCGTTCAGCGACGGGGGGCGGTACGCCTCGCACGAGTCGGCGATCGCGCACGGACGGGCTCTGCGTCACGATGGGGCCGACGTGCTGGACATCGGCGGGGAGTCGACGAGGCCGGGCGCCCAGCGCGTCGCGCCCGAGGAGGAGCAGAGCCGCATCCTCCCGGTCGTCGAGGCGCTCGCCGCCGACGGTGCGACGATCAGCGTCGACACGATGAACGCGAGCACCGCCGCGTCCGCGGTCGCCGCGGGTGCGCGGATCGTCAACGACGTCTCGGGCGGTCTCGCCGACGCGGACATGCTCGCCGCGGTCGCGGGCACCGACGCCGACATCGTCCTGCAGCATTGGCGCGGGCACTCGGCCGACATGTACGGCACCGCCGTCTACGACGACATCGTCGGCGAGGTGGTCGGAGAGCTCGGCGAGCGGGTCGCCGCGGCCCGGGCGGCCGGCATCCCGGATCACCGGATCGTCGTCGACCCGGGCTTCGGCTTCGGCAAGACGCCCGAGCAGAACTGGCAGGTCGTCCGCGGTCTCGATCGGCTCCTGGCCGATGGTCACCGGGTCCTCATCGGCACGAGCCGCAAGCGGATGCTGGCGGTCGCCGCCGCCGGCGCGGGCGTCGAGCTCGCGGGTCAGGACGACCTCGACCTCGCGACCGCCGTCACGAGCGTCCTCGCCGCGCAGGCGGGGGTGTGGGCGGTGCGCGTGCACGACGTGGCCGCCACACGCCTCGCGCTCGCGGTGCGCGCGGCGTGGGAGGGGGAGCGATGACCGACGAGATCGCGATCACCGGCATCCGTGCCATGGGGTATCACGGCGTCTACGACCACGAACGCCGCGACGGTCAGGAGTTCGTCGCCGACCTCGTGCTGTCTCTGTCGCTCGCGCCGGCGGCGGCCAGTGACGACGTCGTCGACACCGTGCACTACGGTGAGGTCGCCGAACGGGTCGCGGCGCTGCTCGCAGGCGACCCGGTCAACCTCATCGAGACGCTCGCCGAGCGCATCGCGACCGCCGTGCTCGCCGGGTGGCCGCTCGTCCAGACTGTCGCCGTCACCGTGCACAAGCCGGCAGCTCCCATCCCCGTCCCGTTCGGCGACGTCGCCGTGACCGTCCGGCGGTCGCGCCCATGAGTCGTCGCCTGGCCGAGGGGACACCGCCGCGCGAGCCGCGCGCCGCCGGTCCCGCCCGTCGCGCGGTCATCGCCCTCGGCGCGAACCTCGGCGAGCGAGCCGCCACGATCGCCGAAGCCATCGCCGACCTCGGCCGGCTGCCGCTCACCGAACTGGTCGCCGCGGCCGAGCCGATCGAGTCGGTCGCGATCACACTGGGCGGACCGGATGCCGATGCCCCCCGCTACCTCAACACGGTGGCGATCGTCGACACCCGCCTCGCCCCGACGATGCTCCTCGGCTATCTGCACGCCATCGAGGGGCGGCACGGACGCGAACGGCGGGAGCGGTGGGGGAGCCGCACCCTCGACCTCGACCTCATCACGTACGGCGACGTGCGCTCCGACGACCCCGCGCTCGTCCTGCCGCACCCGCGGGCGGCGGAGCGGGACTTCGTCCTCGATCCCTGGCTCCGCATCGACCCCGACGCCGTGCTCCCCGGCGTCGGTCGTGTCGCCGACCTGCGCGCCGCCCTCCCCGGAGGTGCCTCGTGACGCGCACGAACCCCCTCCTGCTCGCCGCCATCGCGGTCGTGTCGGGTGTCGCCGGGTTCTTCGTCGACCAGGTGCTGACGGGGATGGGGCATCCCAGTTTCACCCCGTCGCCCCTGCTGCCGATCCTCCTCATCGCGCTCGCCGTCGCGGTGGTCGCCGCGGCGATCCCGGTGCGCCGGGCGACCGTCGGGGCGGCGGCGCCGGTCGATCCGTTCCGGGCGCTGCGGATCGCGATGATGGCCAAGGCGTCGAGCATCGTCGGCGCGCTCGTCGCAGGATTCGCGGGCGGCCTCCTCGTCTTCGTCCTCACACGACCGGTGTCACCCTCGTTAGGCTCGACGGGTGCGGTGATCGCCGCACTGGGGGGCGGGTTGCTCCTCGTCGCCGGCGGCCTCGTCGCCGAACACCTGTGCACCATCCGGAAGGACGATGATGACGACCAGCCCGGACCCGACGAACCCGATTACGGACTCTCCCACTCCGACTGACGACGAGACCTTCTCGCGGATCCTCGAACCGCGCGGTGCGAACCGCCTGCCGCTCGGCGACGGCACGTGGCGGCAGCTGTCGCGCAAGTACGTCCTCGGGCAGGTCATCGGCAACCTGGTGCTGCTGGTGCTGATCGCCGCGGCGGTCCTCACCCTCTGGCTCATGTTCCAGGCGACCTGGCCTCTCATCCCCGGCTCGATCCTCTTCGTCATCGTCCTCGTGACGTTGATCGTGACACCGCGCCAGGCGCGCTCGATCGGGTACCAGCTGCGCGAGGACGACCTCGTCTTCCGCCGCGGCATCCTGTGGCAGCGCATGGTGTCGGTGCCCTACGGTCGGCTGCAGCTCGTCGACATCACGCACGGCCCGCTGGACCGGATACTGGGCATCGCCCAGCTGAAGCTCGTCACCGCCGCGGCATCCACCGGTGTGACGATCCCCGGACTGCCGCAGAAGGACGCCGAAGCGCTGCGCGACACCCTCATCGAGGTGGCCGAGACCCGGCGGACCGGCCTGTGAGCGACCTCGACCCGCAGCCGGCCGCTCCGGCGGACGTCGGCGTGCCCGCGCCGCCGGCCGCCGCGGTGCGGTCCGAGATGAGCGACGGCGAATGGCACCGGCTGCATCCGCTGTCGCCGCTGCTGCGCGGCGGGCTGACGCTGCTCGTCATCATCGGCATCCTGATCGCGAACCTGCGCGACCGGCTCATCTCGTTCTTCCTGCCGGAGGGCTTCCGGTGGGACGAGGAGGATCCGGTCGACTTCGTGCTGCAGAACGGCATCGCCGTCCAGGCGATCGTCGCCGTGGTCGTCGGGCTGATCGTGCTGGTCGCCCTGTTCTGGATGGCGTGGCGCTTCCACACCTTCCGCATCACGGGCGACGAGGTCGAGGTGCGCAGCGGTGTGCTGTTCCGCACGCACCGGCGCGCGCCCCTCGACCGGGTGCAGGGCGTGAACCTCACGCGGCCCGCCCTCGCCCGGCTCGTCGGACTGGCCAAGCTCGAGGTCGTCGGCGCGGGCCTCGACGCGAACGTCAAGCTCGAGTACCTGTCGACGGCGAACGCCGAGACGGTGCGCGGCGACATCCTGCGCCTCGCCTCCGGACACCGGACGAAGGATGCCGCGGCCCGCACGGCGGCCGGCGGTCCGCTCACCTCGCGGGTGACGGCGGGGATCTCCGAGATCATCGACGGCGTCGAGGACGACGGCACCGAACCGGAGTCGATTGTGCGCGTGCCGATGTCGCGCCTCATCCTGGCGGGACTGCTGTCGGGATCGACGATCAGCTTCGTCCTCGTGGTGGTCGCCGTGATCGTCGGGCTCGTGCTGCAGCCGGTGTGGATCGTCCCGGCGCTCGGCGCCTCGATCCCCACCGCCATCGCCTTCGGCGCGTACGCCGTGCGTCGTTTCGTCCGCACTGTCCGCTACTCGATCGCCCCGTCGGCCTCGGGCGTCCGGGTGACCTTCGGGCTGCTCACGACGGTGACCGAGACGCTGCCGCCCGGCCGCATCCACGCCGTCGACGTCCGCCAGCCGCTGCTGTGGCGTTGGGGTGGGTGGTACCGCATCCGCATCAACCAGATCTCGGGACGTTCGGCGAGCGACACGTCGGCGGCGCAGATGGGCGACGTGCTGCCCATCGGGACGCAGGCGGACGTCGAGCGCGTCCTGCGCCTGCTGCTCCCGTCGGTCCCGATCGATGCGGCGCTGCTCGACGCGGGCCTCCACGGCCCCGCCGCGGGCGACGGGTACACGACGTCGCCGGCTCGCGCGCGCGTCATCGACCCGCTCACCTGGCGACGCAACGGCATCCTCGTCCTGCCGCAGGCCGTGCTCGTGCGCACCGGGCGCCTCTGGCCGAAGCTCACCATCCTGCCGCTCGCGCGCCTGCAGTCCGTACGCATATCGCAGGGTCCCCTCGACCGCCGGCTGGGCCTCGCCGGGCTCACCGGCCACACCGTGCTCGGCCCGGTGTCGGGCACCGTCGCCTCGCTCGACCACGAAGAGGCGTACGCGCTCTGGAACGACATCACCGCGGCGGCCGTGGCTGCGGCATCCGCGGAATCGGTGAGCCCGGCTGCGGATGAGGAGGGTGCCGCGGGGGTGGATGCGGCGGGGTCCGCACCCGACACCGCCGCGCCCGACACCGCCGCGCCCGTGTCCGCGCCCGTCCGGCCGGAGGACGAGCAGCCGTGACGCGGGACGGCCGCCTCGGCGTGGGGGTGATCGGCGCGGGACGCGTCGGTCCCGTTGTCGGCGCCGCCCTCGCGGGCGCCGGGCATGCCCTCACCGGCATCACGGCGGGCTCGGACGACGACCGCGTCGACGCGATTCTCCCCGACCTCCCCCGGCTGAGCGCGGAGGAGGTCGTCCGCCGCAGCGAACTCGTCGTCCTGGCCGTCCCGCACGACGAGCTGCCCGCTCTCGTCGCGGGCCTCGCCGAGGTCGGGGCCTGGCAGGTCGGGCAGATCGTGATGCACACCGATGCCGCTCACGGCATACAGGTGCTCGGTCCCGCCGCCTCGCGCGGCGCGATCCCCGTCGCCATCCACCCCGCCATCGCCTTCACCGGCACGTCGACGGACCTCCGTGCCTTGAAGGACGCCTACGCGGCGGTGACCGCACCGGCCGCCGTGATGCCGATCGCGCAGGCGCTCGCCGTCGAGATGGGGTGCGAGCCCGTCGTCGTCTCGGACGCCGAGCGCGCCGCCTACGGCGAGGCGATCGCCACCGCCACGACCTTCTCCTCGTCGATCGTGCGGCAGTCCGCCGACCTGCTCCGCGCCGCGGGTATCGAGGATCCGTCGCGCTACCTCTCCGCCCTCGTCCACACGACGATCGACCGCGCGCTCACCGAGACCGCCCCCTCGATCGGCGACGGTCCGACGGCGCTGCCGTGAGCGACGTCGAGCTCGCCCGCATCCCCGCCGGGCGCGTGGAGCTCCACGACGCGCGCCGTCGCACGCGCTGGACCGTCGAGCTCGAACCGTTCGAGATCGGGGTCTGTCCCGTCACGGAGGAGCAGCTCTCCGAGGTGCTGGGGATCGCGGCATCCCACCCCCGTCGTCCCGCCGTCGAGGTCAGCTGGCTGCGCGCCGTGCGGTTCTGCAACGCGCTGTCGGAGTGGGAGGGCCTCGACCCCGCGTACGCCGTCGACGGCGAAGAGGTGCGGTGGCACGTCGACAGCGACGGATTCCGCCTGCCGAGCGAGGCCGAGTGGGAGTACGCCTGCCGCGCCGGGTCGACGGGGCCGCACTACGGTCCGCTGGCCGAGATCGCGTGGACGGCGGCCGACGGGGTGAGCGCACCGCAGCCGGTCGGCGGCAAGCTGCCCAACCTGAACGGGCTGTTCGACACGCTCGGCAACGTTTGGGAGTGGTGCTGGGACTTCCTCGACACGGAGCGGTACGACGACTACCGCGTGTTCCGCGGCGGCGGTTTCGCCGACGACGCCTGGAGCGTGCGGGCCGGCACCCGCCGCGGCGGGGGACCGCGGATGACGCACGACGACGTCGGGTTCCGCGTCGCGCGGGGCGGTTTCGACGCCGTCGACGCCGCGCAGGGGTGGTCGGCCGCGGCCGACGCCGAGCGCGCCGCGGGCGGCGACCCGCGCCCGCCCGGGTGGACGCCGCGCCGCTGAGCCCGTGCGACCCGCTCGACTGTGCACGGCGGGCGGCCACCGGCATCCGCTCTCGCTGCGGAATCCGCACAGGGCCTCGCCGATAGACTGAAGGGTCGAATCCCCGAGGAGCCTTCTGCCATGACCGACGCGTCCGCGCCCACGCCCGCCGAGACGACCGAAGAGGACATCTTCGAGCAGAAGGCGGTCCGCCTCGCCAAGCGCGAGCGCCTGTTGGCGGAGCGGACGGATTCCGCCGGTGGCGCCTACCCCGTCGCGGTCCCGGTGACCGACACGATCCCCGCGCTGCGGGAGCGCTTCGCATCGCTCGAGGCGGGCGAGGAGACCGGCGAGACCGCCTCGGTCGCCGGTCGTATCGTCTTCAGCCGGAACACCGGCAAGCTCTGCTTCGCGGCGCTGCAGTCGGGCGACGGCAGCCGCATCCAGGCGATGGTGTCCCTCGCCGAGGTGGGCGAGGAGTCGCTGCAGGCGTGGAAGGAGCTCGTCGACCTCGGCGACCACGTCTCGGTGACCGGTCAGGTCATCTCGAGCCGGCGCGGCGAGCTGTCGATCATGGTCACCGAGTGGGCGATCGCCGCGAAGGCGCTGCTGCCCCTGCCGAACCTGCACTCCGAGCTGAGCGAGGAGAGCCGGGTGCGCTCGCGCTTCCTCGACCTCATCGTTCGCGACACTGCGCGCGAGACGGTCGTCGCCCGCGCGAAGGTCAACGCGTCTCTGCGTCGCACCTTCGAGGAGCACGGCTTCCTCGAGGTCGAGACCCCCATGCTGCAGGTGCAGCACGGCGGCGCTGCGGCCCGGCCGTTCGTGACGCACTCCAACGCGTTCGACACCGAGCTGTACCTGCGCATCGCGCCGGAGCTCTTCCTCAAGCGCGCCGTCGTCGGCGGCATCGACCGGGTCTTCGAGATCAACCGCAATTTCCGCAACGAGGGCGCCGACTCCACGCACAGCCCCGAGTTCGCGATGCTCGAGGCGTACCAGTCGTACAGCGACTACAACGGCATCGCCGACCTGACGCAGGAGCTCATCCAGAACGCGGCGATCGCCGTGGCCGGGTCGACGACGGTGACCTGGGCCGACGGCACCGAGTACGACCTCGGCGGCCAGTGGGACCGCATCTCGATGTATGAGTCGCTGTCGGATGCCGCCGGTCGCCGCGTCACGCCCGAGACGTCGTTCGAGGAGCTGCAGGCCCTCGCGTCCGAGGCGGGTGTCGAGGTGCCGGAGAAGATCGCGACCCACGGCAAGCTCGTCGAGGAACTGTGGGAGCACTTCGTGAAGGGCGGTCTCGAGCGTCCGACGTTCGTCATGGACTTCCCGCTCGACACGTCTCCGCTCGTGCGCGAGCACCGCAGCATCTCGGGTGTCGTCGAGAAGTGGGACCTCTACGTTCGCGGCTTCGAGCTCGCGACCGGCTACTCCGAGCTCGTCGACCCCGTCATCCAGCGCGAGCGTTTCGTCGAGCAGGCGAAGCTCGCCGCGCGCGGGGACGACGAGGCGATGCGCGTCGACGAAGAGTTCCTGCGGGCGCTCGAGCACGGCATGCCGCCCACCGGTGGAATGGGCATGGGCATCGACCGCCTGCTGATGGCGATCACCGGCCTCGGCATCCGCGAGACGATACTCTTCCCGCTCGTCAAGTGAGCGCGGGCGCGGGCGCACGGCGATGCGTCCTCGCCAGCGGAACCGTCTCGGCGATCCGAGCCGACAGCGCGTCGACCTCCGCGGGGCGGAACCGGAGTGCCCGGAAGGTGCGCGGCATCCCTGCGTAGAAGCACACGTCGGCGACGAGCGGATGCCCCGCGAGCCGGCTCGTGCCCACGATGTGCACGGCCGCGGCGGACAGCACCGTCTGCCGTTGCACGACATGGCTGACGAGGAGGACGACCCGGTCGGAACCTGTGTCGACCCGCAGTCGTGAACAGAGGACGACCGTGAGGGGCCAGGGGATCGCGAAGACGACCGCACCGGTCGCGAGGACGAGCAGCGGCGGCCACCCCAGCCCCGCGGCGACCCAGCCGGCGAGGACGGCGGCAGCGATCAGCCCGGCGAGTAGGACGACACCCGTACCGGTGGCTCGGGCACCCCGATCGCTGGTGAGCAGGCGCGTCGACGGGTCCTCGTCGAACGCCTCGTGCAGCAGGCGTTCCACGACCCGGCGGGGGAGCGACGGGAGCAGGAGGTTCGTGCCGAGCTGCGCGGCCGAGTCCGTCGTCAGAAGCGACAGCCGGACGCGTCCGAGCAGCGTCTCGACGAGGTTGCGCTGCAGCACGACGCCGATCGTCGTCGCCCGCGAGACGCTCCGGGTGTGGGTGGAGAACAGGCCGTAGGAGATCACGATCCGGTCGCCCGGCATCCGTCGCACCTCGAACGAGGCGTAGCGCACCACCGTCAGCACGAGGCCGAGCGCGACGATGCCGACGGCGATCGCCACCGCCCAGACGACCGGGGGCAGCGGCAGCCACCGGGTGAGCGCCGTGTCGGCGCCGAACATGCCCAGCGTCTCGGACACCCCCAACGCCGCGCCACCGCCGATGAGGGCGAACTGGCCGTAGACGACGCTCGCGAGCAGCAGGTGCGTGAGCCGCACCCGGTAGAGCAGGATGCCGGGCGCCGGCCGCGCCTGCTCCGCAGGCTGCTCGGCGGCCGAAACAGCGTCAGCCGTCCCGATCGCGTGCCCGGCGCGCGCCGTCACCTCGCGATGGAGGTCCTCGTCGACCGCCCACATGTGGACCTTGGTCCGCTCGTCGCCGGCCTGGGACAGCGTGAGGACCCGCAGGTCCCACCGGGCGAAAGCCCAGGACTGCCTGCTGTCGACCGTTCCGATGTCGGCCCAGGCGAGGGACTGCTGGCGGCGCGTGAACGCACCGGTCGTCACCACCAGGTGCTCCGGGGTGAGCGCCACCCGGGTGAAGGTCCACCGCCAGATCGGTTCGCACAGGAGAACGGCGATCAGGGGGCCGAGCGCCAGCCACGCCCAGGCGCCCGGCCACACGGCCGGTCCGAAGAGATAGACGGCGCCGGCGATGACACTGCCGACGAGTTTGGGAGAGGACTCCAGGTACGACGCCGGAAGGTAGCGCAGTGGAAGACGCCGAGGGGCCGCGTCGGCGGGGACGGTCACCGCGCCGGCTCCGCCTGCGCGTGGAGCACGGTCGCACGGATGCGCTCCGCCGCGCGCGGCTCGAGCGGGCCGAGGCCCTCGACCTCGGAGATGCACGTGAATCGCACGCTCACGGCGTCGAACGCGCGCAGCAGCGGCCCCTGCACGACTTCGACGTTCAGGATCTGGGCCGTCGCGATGACGGTGGTCCGCCGCCAGAGCCAGCCGCGCGTGATGTAGACGTAGTCCGCCGTCGCGGTGTAGCTCGTGTTCTCGACCTGCTTGCGGTTGAGCCAGGGCAGTTCGATCAGCAGGGAGACGACGGCGAGGATGCCGACGATCACCCAGAGGGCCGTGCGCCACCCGGGATCGGGGAGGAAGGCGATGGCGACGGCGAGCGCCGTGGTGACGAGGACCGTGGTCGCGCCCTCGCGGACGTTGAGGTAGGTCAGCGCGCGGGGTGCCAGCACCGCGTCACCGCGGGTGCCGTGCGCAGGCGGGTATCCCGAGGACCGGGTGCTCGCGGGGACGGTCATGATCCCGATACTCCCGCACCCGCGGCGTCGGCGGGCATCCGTCCGACCTGGATTATCGGGAGATAGAAACCTCGGTGCGCGTAAACTGATCCCGCTTCATCTCGATCCGATTCGAAGCACCCCTGGCTGGCGTCTTGACCGAGACGCCAGCCAGACCCCTTTCCGGAGGGGGCGCCGGTCATTGCACGTCGGCCCGCTGATTGCGGGCGAATCCGATGGCGAGCGGGACGACCAGCCACAGCAGTCCGGCCGTCAGCGCCGGGCCGAGCTCGCCGGTGCCGCTGCCGGCCTCCGTGATGGCGGTCAGTCGGAACCACGAGCCGATGCCGTGCGGGACGAGCATGAGCAGCGGGTCGATCACGAATCCCTGCACGAGCGAGAACACGATGGCGATCGCGACGCGCTGCGTCGCCGCGCCGTAGGCGATACCCGACACGGTGCCGACGCCGGCGCTCCAGAGCAGGACCGCGATGCTCTCGGCATCCGCGTTCCACACGATGGTCGCCCCGGCGGCGAGCGCGAGGCCGGCGGTGAACACGACGGCCAGGACGGCGGCGACGGCGACGAGGACGGTGCACACGATGAGCGCCGTCAGGGCCTTGGCGAGGAAGACGATGTGCCGGCGCGGTTCGAGGGCGAACGTCGTGAGCACGTCTCGCGACTGCCAGTCGGCGGCCATGATGAAGATCGCCAGGATGGGGACGAACACGGTGACGGCCGCCCCCATGCCGAGGAGCGCGCCGGAGATGCTCACCGATTCCGCGTCGACGAGCAGCGCGATCGCGGCGACACCGGCGCCGACGACGACCCAGAGCGCGGCGGTGAGGCCCAGCGCCCACCGCGTCCCCCGTGTCGTGCGGACGTTCCGCAGTTCGGACCGCAGGCTGCGGCCGAAGCGGCCGGCGGTCTGCGGGGGGCTGTCAGCGAGGATCAAAGACGTCACCTTCCACTCGATACTGGCCGCGCGTCAGGCGACGGTAGAGGTCGCTGATCGACTCGCGGTCCTCGGCGAGCTCGTCGAGCACGATGCGGTCGGCGATGCAGATCTCGCTGAGGGAGCGGGGGTCGATGCCGACCGAGAAGCGCCCGTCCTCGGGACGCACGCTGAAGGGGATGCCGCGGGTCGTGAGTGCGCGTCGCAGCAGGTCGGAGTCTGCAGCGATCGCCGTCGCGTTCTTGTCGGCGGTGAGGTCGCCGACCTCGCCGGAGTAGCGGATGGCGCCCTCGCTGAGGACGACGATGCGATCGGCGAAGGTCTGGAGTTCCTGCAGGAGATGCGTCGAGACGAGGACGCAGCCGCCCGTCGTGTGCGCGTGATGGACAAGAGTCGATCGCAGCCAGTCGCCGGTCTCGATGTCGAGACCGTTCATGGGCTCGTCGAGGATGAGGTGTCGAGGCCGACCGACGAGCGCGACGGCGAGGGCGACCCGCTGCTTCATCCCGAGGGAGAGCGCGCCGAAGCGGCGACGTGCGGCAGAGGCCAGGCCGAGCGTGGCGATGAGTTCGCCGACCCGCTCGCGCGGTGAGCCGGTCAGGATGGCGGCCGTCGCGAGCGTGTCCTCGACGCTGCGCCCGGGGTGGTGGGCGCCCGGGTCGAGAAGGGCTCCGACGGTACGGCCCGGCTGTGCGAGATCGCGGAAGAGAACGCCGTCGAACGTGGTCGATCCGGCGTCGGCGATCGTCAACCCGAGCATCGTGCGCATCGCGGTCGACTTGCCGGAGCCGTTGGGACCCAGCAGGCCCGTGACGGTGCCCGCGGGGATGTCGAAGGAGACGTCGTCGAGGACGCGCTTGACGCCGTACGTCTTCGAGACGCCCCTCACGCGGATGACGGTGTCCGGTGTCTGCGGCATGGGTCGTCTCTCCTTCTCTTTCAGGTGGTCGCGGTGTCCCGATGGGACGGCACGCACGTGGTGCCGTCCCATCGGGACAGATCTCAGCCGATGCCGAGGATCCGCAGGATGTAGTCGACGATCGTCGCGAACGAGATGCCCGCGTTGATCCACTCGAGCACGCGACGCCAGTTGTTGCGTGCCCACGCGGTGATGCGTCCGACCTGGCCGGCGACGGCACGGCCCCAGCGGCCGATGTTCGCGATGACCCACGCGATGAACCTCAGAACTGCCCCCATGATGTTTCCTCTCGATCCGTTGGTGTTTGTCAGTGACGCTGCGTTCGTGACCGCGATCGCAGCGCCGGAAGTGACGCTACCGACGGCTCGGGTCGCCGCTCTTGAGTCGAAAGGCCCCAGCGTTCGTGCGGGGGACGCAATCCGCATCCGCCTTTAGACGCAACGGGACCGCCGAGGGTGCCGCCCCCGGATGGAATGCGCTCTCGCGCCGTATCGAGGCGCAAAGGCCGCGGCTAGGCTCCGAGGCGTTCCCACCCACATCGACGCGCGGCAGACACACGGTGCCCGTTCGTCCGCGACGTAAGGAATCCCATGGCTGACAAGAAGCGGACCGCCGCGGACGGCGCGGCCTTCGCCGCACTCTTCATCGTCGCGCTGACGGTCAACATCTGCCTGGCCGTCTTCACCGACGTCGAGGTGATCCTGCGCTGGGGGATCACCGCCGTGGCCGGCATCGCCGCCGCGGCGACGGCGTACGCGATCGTGTCGCGCCGGAGCCGTTCGCGCAGCTGAGGGACGCCGCCCCGCTCAGGGGAGTCGGATGACGCCGGTGGTCGCGGCGTAGAGGAGGACCTGCACCCGATCGCGCACGCCCCACTTCGTCATGATCCGGCGCAGGTGCGACTTGACCGTCGCCTCGGACAGGAAGAGGTCCCGCCCGATCTCGGCGTTCGACATCCCCTTGGCGAGCAGCTCGAGGACGTCGAGCTCACGACGGGAGACCTGTTCCGCGGGACTCAGTGTGACGGTCGGCTGACCCGCCGGCGCACCGATCCGCCGGACGAGATCTCGGCCGGCGACCGACGACAGGACGAAGCCGCCGTGGTGCGCGCTGCGGACGGCCGCCGTGATGTGCTCGGGTTCGGAATCCTTCACGAGGAAGCCGACGGCGCCGACCCGGAGGGCGCCGGCCACTGTCTCGTCGGATCCGTAGGTCGTGATCGCGATGGTCCGCGCGGACGGCAGGTCGACCGACAACTGCTCGATCGCGCGGATGCCGTCGCCTCCCGGCATCCGGATGTCCATCAGGATCACATCGGGCTTCAGCTCGAGGCTCAGGCGGACAGCGCTCGGTCCGTCGCTCGCCTCTCCTACGACAGTCATCCCCGGTTCTGCGTTCAAGAACACCTGGAGAGCCCGTCGGACGAGAGCCTCATCGTCGGCGATGAGAACTCGGATGGGGTCCATGCGATCAGCATAGGTGCCGGTTTTGCGTCTTGCGGTGACGGGATTGCGTCTTGAGCAGGAGCATCCCCCGGCGCTCCTCGCGTCAGGATGGGCGCAGGGCGTGCCGGGAGCTCCTTCCGGCACGAAATCGAGATGGGGAGAGAAAGAATGTTCCGATGGATCCCGTTCGCGAGTCAGCCGACAAATCTGTGGACGCACCTGTGCCGGGTGCTGCGCATCTGCAACTGACCCGCGGCATGCACGGCGCGGGCGGAGCAGCCCGTGCCGTGCAGCGCGAGCTGTGGGACTACGTCCTCCCCCCGAAGGTCGCCCGCGCCATCCTGGCTCTGCTGCCCCTGCTCGCGGCGGTCGACGTCGTGTGGGCGCAGCTGACATCGGGGCCGTCGGTCTCGTGGCCGACGATCGCCGCCTCCGTGCTCACCAACGGCTCGATCATCGCGATGGCCTGGCGGCCCACGTGGGGAGCCATCGTCCTCGTGCTCGCCGGGTTCGTCGCCGTCGTCGCGGGTCAGAGCGGTGAGTATCTGACCGCGGTCGCCATGAGCATCGGGGTCGTCTTCTACTGCTGCAGCGCCGTGTTCTCGACCGCGTACGGGGTCGCGGCCGTCGCCTGGGTGGCGGCGATCGCCACGGTGCCGCCGGGTCTCGACGTCGGCGGAGTCGTGGCCGTCTTCGTCGTCGGGCTCCTGTCGGCGACGGTCGGACGGGGCCTGCGTCGCGTCGTCCGCCGGAACGTCGTCCTCGCCTCGCAGGTCGACGCGCACGAGGCGCAGCTCGACGCGGCGCTGCTGGCGGAGCGCACCCGTATCGCCGACGAGCTCCACGACGTCATCGCGCACGAGATCTCCATCACCGTCATGCACGCCCGCGTCCTGGAGCGCACGGACGACCCCGAGATCCGCTCCAGCTCGCAGCGCGCGATCGTCGCGGCATCCGCTCAGGCGCTGACCGACACGCGTCGCGTGCTGCAGCTCATCCACGGCAGGACGGGGATGGACGGCGTGACGGATGCCGGCGCCCCCGGCATCCGCCGAGAGATCGACTCCCTCACCGAGAAGCTCCGCGACCTCGGGCACACGGTGCGGACGGAGGTCACCGGTGATGCGGCGCTCGCCGGCATCATCGAGACGACTCTCACCCGCGCCGCGCGGGAGGCGGTCACGAACATCGTGAAGCACGGCGCGCCGGCCATGACGATCGAGCTGTCGCTCGTGGTGACACCGCACACCGTCGTGCTGTCGGTGATGAACGATCCGCATCGCCCCGTGTCGGGTCAGCGCCCCGGCCCGGCATTCGGACTCGCCCGGCTTCGAGAGCGCGTCGAGGTGCTGAGCGGAACGTTCGCGGCAGGCCCTGACGAGGGTCGATGGCGCGTCCGCGTGGAGCTGCCCACCCGCTGATCAGCGTTTACGCCCGCGCCGACGCGCGTGTCAAGATCTTGCTTTTTCGTCGCCTGAACCGGTTTAGTAGATCAGGTCCGCCACGAAGGAGTGACCGATGCCCCCCGAGACCCGCCCCACGATCGCGGATGTCGCGCGCGCGGCGGGCGTCAGCAAGGGCCTCGTCTCCTTCGCACTGAACGGCCGTCCCGGCGTCGCCGCCGAGACGCGGCAGCGCATCATGGACACCGCCGCCGAACTCGGCTGGACGCCGAGCCTGAGCGCCCGGTCCCTCAGCGTCGGGCGCGCCTTCGCCTGCGGACTGGTGATCGGGCGGAGCCCCGACGTCATCGCGGCCGACCCCTTCTTCCCCTCGTTCATCGCCGGGCTCGAAGACGAGTTCTCCGTCACCGGTCAGGCCCTCGTCCTCGCCGTCGCGAACCCGGGCCGTCAGGAGGAGGCCACCTACCGGGCGCTCGCCTCGGACCGGCGCGTGGACGGCGTCATCCTCACCGACATCCGCGTCGCGGACGCGCGCATCGCGCTCCTCGCCGAAGTCGGGATCCCCGCCGTCACGCTCGGCCGTCCCGACGTCGCGTCGCCGTTCGCCTCCGTGTCGACCGACGACGGTGCCGGCATCCGTCTCGCCGTCGAGCACCTCGCCGGCCTCGGCCACCGCCGCGTCGGGCACGTCGCAGGGCCCTCCGGCATGCTCCACGCCCACCGCCGCCGCGATGCCTTCCTCGATGCCGCGGATGCCGCCGGCCTCGACGTCGTCGTCGTGGAGACCGATTTCAGCGCCGCCGACGGCGCGCGGGCGACGGCATCCCTCCTCGACGAGCCCACCCCGCCCACGGCGATCGTCTACTCGAACGACAGCATGGCCGTCGCCGGGATGGGTGTCGCCCACCAGCGCGGACTGCGGGTCCCGGACGACCTGTCGATCACCGGTTTCGACGACACCGAGATCGGGCGCTGGGTGCACCCGGCCCTCACGAGCGTGGCGACCGACGCCCGCGGCTGGGGCGTGACCGCCGCCCGCACACTCCTCGCCGCGATCGCCGGCGATCCGCCCGCGCACATCGACCTGCCCGATCCCACCCTCGCCGTCAGGGGCTCGACGGCACCCCCCGCCGGCGCCTGATCGGCGTCGCACGACAGCAAGAGAGCACGACAGACAGACACGACACGAAGGAGAGAGACATGCGACGACGCATCCTCATCACGGCAGCAGCAGCCGCATCCGGTGTGCTCGCCCTCAGCGCCTGCAGCGGCGGAGGCGGCGGGGGCGGTGGTGACGACCTCGAATCCCGAGGCGACATCACCATCTGGTACTCGAACAACGAAGCCGAGATCGGCTGGGGCAAGGCGATGGTCGAGGCCTGGAACGCCGACCACCCCGACGAGCAGATCAAGGCCCAGGAGATCCCCGCCGGCGCCTCGAGCGAAGAGGTCATCGGCGCCGCCATCACGGCGGGCAACGCCCCGTGTCTCGTGTTTAACACCTCGCCCGCGGCGGTCCCCGGGTTCCAGCGGCAGGGCGGACTCGTCAACCTCTCGGAGTTCGAGGACGGCGACGACTACATCACCGCGCGAAGCGGCGACCTCGCGGAGCAGTACCGCTCCGACGACGGCGACTTCTACCAGATGCCGTGGAAGTCGAACCCGGTCATGATCTTCTACAACAAGGACCTCTTCGAGCAGGCGGGCCTCGACCCCGAGAACCCGAAGCTGTCGACCTACGACGAGTTCCTCGACACCGCGCGCACCCTCAAGGAGGAGGGCGTCTCGGAGTACGCGATCAACCCGGCGCCCACGAGCGAGTTCTTCCAGTCGTGGTTCGACTTCTACCCGCTGTACGCCGCGCAGACCGGCGGCACCCAGCTGCTCGAAGACGGCAAGGCGACGTTCGACGACGAGAACGGCACGGCCGTCGCCGACTTCTGGCGCACGCTCTACGAGGAGCAGCTGGCCGGCAACGAGCAGTACCAGGGCGACGCGTTCGCCGACGGATACGCCGCGATGGCAATCGTCGGTCCGTGGGCCATCAGCGTCTACGGCGACGCGATCAACTGGGGCTCCGTCCCCGTCCCCACGCAGAACGGCACCGCTCCCGAGGACACCTGGACCTTCAGCGACGCGAAGAACGTCGGCATGTTCACGGCGTGCGACAACAAGGGCACCGCGTGGGACGTCCTGAAGTTCGCCACGAGCGAGGAGCAGGACGGCGCCTGGCTCGAGGCCACCGGACAGATGCCGCTGCGTCAGGACCTGACCGGCACCTACCCGGACTACTTCGCCGACAACCCCGCCTACGAGCAGTTCGGCGACCAGGCGGCCCGCACCGTCGAGGTGCCGAACGTCGTCGGCTCCGTCGAGATCTGGCAGGCGTTCCGCGACGGGTACTCGAAGTCGGTCATCTTCGGTGAGACCCCGGTCGACCAATTCCTCTCCGACACGGCCGCCGAGGTCGACGAGCTGGCGGCGGGCTGAGATGACCGCCGTCGTCCCGGGTCGCGCCGGGTCCGATCCCGGCGCGACCCGCGGTACTCCGCCGCAGAAGGACGGACAGGATGCCGCGGGCCGCCGCGGCATCCTGCACCGGATCTTCGGCGCGCAACCGCACGGTCTGCTCTTCTCGGCGCCGTACATCGCCTTCGTCCTGGTCGTCTTCGCGTACCCGGTGGTCTTCGCGGTGTGGATGTCGTTTCAGGACTACTTCTTCGCGGCGCCCGGCGCGGAGGTCGACCGTCCGTTCGTGGGGTTCGACAACTACGTCACGGCCCTCACCGACCCCGAGGTGTGGCGCGCGTTCGGCAACGTCGGCATCTTCCTGATCATCAACGTGCCGCTCACGGTGATCCTGTCGATCCTGCTGGCGACGGCCCTCGACCGGGTGACGAAGGCGCGGACCTTCTTCCGGGTGAGCTACTACGTGCCGTACGTCACAGCATCCGTCGCCGTCGTCGCGGTCTGGCTCTTCCTCTTCGCCCGCGGCGGACTCGTCAACAACGTCCTCGGACCGCTCGCGCCCGATCCGTCGTGGCTGGTGAACTCGGCGCTCGCGATGCCGACGATCGCGTTCTTCGTCACGTGGAAGGGCCTCGGGTTCTACATCCTGCTCTACCTCGCGGCGCTGCAGAACGTGCCGCGCGAGCTCTACGAGTCGGTGTCGATGGACGGCGGCGGAAAGCTCCGCCAGTTCTTCTCGGTGACCGTTCCGAGCGTGCGGCCGGCGACCCTGCTCGTCGTGCTCCTCGCCACCATCACCGGTGCGAACCTCTTCACCGAACCGTACCTGCTGACCGGTGGCGGTGGGCCCAACGGCGCCTCGACGTCACCCGTGCTGCTCATGTACCAGCGCGGCATCGAGCAGCAGAACCCCGATGTCGCCGCCGCGATCGGCGTCGTTCTCATCGTGTTCGTGCTGGCCATCGCGGCGCTGCAGCGCAGGTTCGTGGGAGGTGAGGAGCGATGAAGCGGGCCCTCGGTTCGAAGATCGCGATGTACATCGCGCTGTCGCTCGGCGCGCTCGCGTTCCTGTTCCCCTTCTTCTACATGATCGTCGGGTCGTTGCAGACGAACGTCGACCCGACGCCGGCGGGCGCGTTCCCGAATCCGGCGAACCTCACCCTCGACAACTACGCCGCCATCAACGGGCGTATCGACCTGCTGCAGGGGCTCGCGAACTCGGGCATCTTCACCGGCGGTGTGATCCTCGGCACGATCGTGTTCGGCGTCCTCGCCGGGTACGCGCTCGCGGTGCTGCAGTGGCGCGGGCGCGGGGCGACGTTCGCCCTGGCGCTGCTCGTGCAGGTCGTGCCGTTCCAGCTGCTGATGATCCCGCTGTACGTCATGATCGCGCGCGACTACGGTCTCGCCGACAGCTACCTCGGCATGATCCTGCCGTTCTTCATCAACTCGACGGCGGTGATCATCTTCCGGCAGTACTTCCTGCAGCTGCCGAAGGAGCTCTTCGACGCCGCGCGCATCGACGGCGCGGGCGAGTTCCGCCTGCTGTGGAACGTGGCGCTGCCGCTCGTCCGACCGGCGCTGCTGACGGTCGTGCTGCTGACCTTCATCGGACCGTGGAACGAGTTCCTGTGGCCGTTCCTCATCACGAAGGATGCCGCCATGCAGCCGCTCGCGGTCTCGCTCGCGAACTTCATCTCGAACATCGCGGCATCCACCGCCAACCCGTTCGGGGCCATGATGGCCGGCGCCGTCGTGCTCGCCGCCCCCGCAGTGGCGCTGTTCCTCGTGTTCCAGCGCTACTTCACCTCCAACGACCTCGGATCCGGAGTGAAAGGATGACCATGCCCGCCGAGACCCACGTCCCCTACCGCCTCACCCGGATGGGGGTCGTCATGACCCCCGCGGACGGCGATCCGAACGAGGCCGAGGGGGTGCTCAACCCCGCCTCGGGCAGAGGCCCCGACGGCGAGCTCTACCTCCTGCCCCGGCTGGTCGCCGACGGCAACGTGTCGCGGGTGGGCCTCGCTCGTGTCGTCATCGAGGACGGCGTGCCCGTCGCGGTCGAGCGGCAGGGCGTCGTGCTCGAACCCGACCGCGGCTGGGAGCGCGGGGTCGGCAACGCCGGCGTCGAGGACCCCCGGGTCACCTGGATCGAGACGCTCGGGCTCCACGTCATGACGTACGTCGCGTATGGGCCGCTCGGTCCGCGCACCGCCGTCGCGGTGTCGAGCGACCTGCGGGAGTGGCGGCGGCTGGGGCCGGCGCTTTTCCGCTACCAGGACGACCTCGACATGGACCTCAACCTGTTCCACAACAAGGACACGGTGTTCTTCCCCGAGCCGGTCACCGCGCCGGGCGGGCGCGAGGCGCTCGCCGTCCTGCACCGGCCGATGTGGGACCTCGGCGAGACCAAGCCCGGTCAGGGCGTGCGCGTCCCAGCCGGTGTCGAGGACGAGCGGCAGTCGATCTGGATCAGCTACATCCCGCTCGACGCCGTCCGCGCGGACCTCTCGGCGCTCACCCTCTGGGAGCAACACCGCTTCGTCGCGGGGCCGGAGTTCCCGTTCGAGGCGTTGAAGATCGGCGGAGGACCGCCGCCCCGCCGCATCCCCGAAGGATGGCTCGTCCTGCACCACGGAGTCACCGGCACGATCGACAGCGCCTTCTCGCAGCAGCAGAAGGTCAACTATGCCGCAGGCGCCATCATCCTCGACGCGAACGACCCGTCGAGGGTCGTCGCCCGCACTCCGGAGCCGCTGCTGGCGCCGGAGACAGACGACGAGCGCAGCGGGATCGTGCCGAACGTCGTCTTCCCGACCGCGATCGAAGAGGTCGACGGCCGCCTGTTCGTGTTCTACGGCATGGCCGACTCGAAGATCGGCGTCGCCCTGCTCGAACGCACCGACTGATCGCGCGCCGAGTGCAGGTTCAGCTGCTCATCGGCCGTCGTGACGGCGGCCCGCACGGCTCCTGACCTGCACTCGGCACCGCATCCGAAAGGAATCCCCCGTGAACACCTCCGCACAACGCCGTGCGCGCACCCTCGGGATCGCTGCTCTGGCGGCCGCCGCGCTGATTGTCCCGCTCGGTGCCACCTCCGCGGTCGCGGCCCCGGCAGCCACCGCCGTGACGAACCTCGACCACCTCGACTTCCTGCTCGACGAGGCCACCCCGCCCGCGGACGTCGAGGGTCACAGCACCTACCGCCAGGACGAGGAGCCGACCCTCGTCCTGCCGTGGACCTATGCCGACGCCCGGGACGGTGGCACGTTCGAACGGGTCGGCGGCGGTCCGCTCGACCCCGAGACCGGCTACTGGGGCCAAGGCGCCTACAACGCCGACGACGTGACCCGCGCCGCCGTCGTCTACACGCGTCACTGGGAGCTCACCGGCGACGACGACAGCCGCGAGAAGGCCTACGAGATGCTCCGGTCGGTCGCCTACTTCCAGACGACGCAGGGACCGGATGCCGGCAACGTCGTCCTCTGGATGCAGCCCGACGGCACCCTGAACCCGTCGGCGGAACCGGTCGAACTGCCCGATCCGTCCGACAGCGGCCCCAGCTACTGGCTCGCGCGCACCCTGTGGGCGCTCGGTGAGGGGTACGCGGCGTTCGAGGACGAGGATCCCGAGTTCGCCGACTTCCTCGACGAGCGGCTCGACCTCTCGCTCGACGCCCTGAACCGTCAGGTGCTCTCGAAATACGGCCGGTGGACGGTGTCGGACGGCAAGCGTGTGCCCGCCTGGCTCATCGCGAACGGGGCGGATGCCTCGGCGGAGGCGGCGCTCGGACTCGCCGCCCGCGTCGAGGCCGGCCCCGACGGCAAGTCCGCGACCGCGCTGCGCCAGCTCGCCAAGGGCATCGCCGCGATGGCCGAAGGCGGGGTGCGGGAGTGGCCGTACAGTGCCGTGCTGCCGTGGGCGGAGTCGCCGGCGATCTGGCACGCGTGGGGTTCGCAGATGCCCGCGGCGCTGGCCGAGGCATCCGTCGTCCTGCGCGATCGGTCGCTCGTGCGTCCCGCCGTCGCCGACGCGGCGACCTTCACGCCGACTCTGCTGACGGCGGGCGGTCCCGACAACGGCTGGAACCCGAGCCCCGTCGACCGGGTGCAGATCGCGTACGGCGCGGACTCGCGTGTGCAGTCGCTGCTCGCCGTCGCCGAGGCGACCGGCTCGGACGGTTTCACGCAGCTCGCCGCGATGCAGGCGGCGTGGTTCTTCGGCGCCAATCACGCCGGGCAGCGCATGTACGACCCCGCGACGGGCGTCACCTACGACGGGCTGCAGTCCGACGGGACGGTCAACCGCAACAGCGGCGCGGAGTCGACGATCCACGGTCTGCTGACGGCGATCGCGCTCGACGCCCATCCCGACGTGCGCGAGCGCGCCGTCGCCCTCACCGAGGTGACCGACCGCGAGGGTCTGTCGTTCGTCGAGGCCGAGGATGCGATCTCGACCACCGGAGAGATCGACACCCCGGACTCGTGGACCGGCGAGTCCAGCTGGTCGGGCGATCGGCTGACGCTGTCGCGAGGTGACTCGGCGGTCTTCGACCTCGCCGGGACCGGCGGCAACCGGTGGGTCGAACCGGTCGTGTGGTCGGAGGTGCGCGAGCGCACTGCCTCGACGTGGCGCGCCGGGCGGCTGCCGCTCGGCTCGCTGCAGCTCACCGGACCGGCGCAGGGCATCTCGCCGACGGCGGGCGCGATGCACCCTCACACGCTCACCCGCGCGCTCCCGAAGGGCGAGGACCGGCTGCGTGTCGACGTGACGCGGGGCGACCTGCAGCTCGACGGGCTGCTCGTGCGCCCGATCGTCTCACGCCTCGAACTCGGCGGCGACGGCGAGGGCATGCTGCTCGTGCACTCCGCCGCGCGTACGCCGCAGCGGGTCTCGGTCGGCACGGGCGACGTGTCGGTCTACGACGCGCGGGGCCGCGAGGTGCGGGTGCGCCCGGGCGGCGGCACCGTCACGCTTCCGGCCGGAGGGTTCGCGATCGTGGAACGCTGACGACCGCTCAGCGGCGGAACGCCCAGTCGGGCAGGTGCGAGGACTGCACGAAGCTCATGAGGATCTCGGCGAGCCCCAGTCGGGGATCGACCTCGAGAGCGGCAGCCGCGTACCTGCCCGCGTGCGTCGAGCGGCCGAGTGCCCACGCGAGCCACCCGGCCGTCGCGCAGGCGCCCGCTCGCTCGTCGGCCGGAAGGCGCGCGGCGACCTGACGCACGAGCTCGAGCGCTCGCAACAGGCGCTCCGGGTCGGGGCGCGGACCCTCGCCCCAGAGGACCTCCGCGAGGTCGACGGGGTACTCGTCGCCGTCCTCCCACCGCCGTTGCGCGTGGAGGGCGTCGTCGCCGCGGTCCTGATCGCCTGACCATTGCACGATGGCGACGTCGCGCAGCGACGGCCGTGACAGGCACCATCCCAGGACGGCGACGCGCATCGGGTCGAGGGCCGCGGCATCCCACTCGAGCATCTCCTCGTAGAGCGCGGGCAGATCGTCGAGCGCGCAGGCGGCCTGCAGAGCGGCCGGATCGACCCGCGTCTCGGCGCCGAGGGTCGACGGGATGCCGCACAGCACCGTGAGCGCCGACTCGAGCGATGCCAGCGCGGCCGCCGTACCGGCGACTTCGGACGCGTCGACGAGCGGCAGGTCGGCACCCGACGACTGGTCCGACGCGGGCGCCCGGTGCTCGATCAGCGCGAGCGGATGACCGCCGCGCGGCAGCGTCGGTTCGAGGTGCGACCCCCAGCCGTCGGCGGCCACGGTGAGGGCGTCGACGACGTCGATGCCGCAGGCGCGGGCGGTCCGCCGCAGCGCGCCGATGAGATCCGCGCCGGGGAGCGTGCGGTCGGCGGACTCGTCCGTGTAGACGACGGCGACGAAGCCCTCCACGCCGGCGACGCGGCAGGCGAGCCCGACGACGGTCGAGGCGACCGCATCGAGGTCCGCGTCGTCCGGGGGAAGGTCGACGCGCATCACGCCGAGACTGCGCCCGGAGCGCAGGGGGATCACGACGAGGCTCTGCGTGGGCGTGTAGTCGAGCAGGCGCGGAACGAGGCGGAGCAGGTGTGCGGCATCGGCCGCGGCGACGATCGTGGACATGGGCCCAGCGTCCGACCCGAGCGGATGCCGGTGGCTGCTGCCCGCGCGGATTCGGGACGGACCGCTGATCCGGCTGCCTGGGGAGAAGGCCGTGCGCCCCGCCTCGGCCCGCGACATTACGATGGAGGGGTGGACGAGTACTGGGGTGCGGTGGTCTGGGGTCTGATCCCCACGATCGTCGTCGCGGGCCTGCTCGTCTTCGTGCTGCGCAGCATCCTTCGGATGGATCGCACCGAGCGCAAGGTCTACGCCAAGGTCGAGGCCGAGGAGCGCCGCCGTCGCGGCCTGCCGCGACCCGACGAAAACGCCGGTTGACGGGCCGAACGATAGGCTGAGCCCACAGTTTCGGGGGGCCGAGTGATCAGCATCAGCGTCGACTGGACGTGGACGTGGTGGATCGTCCTCGTCCTCGCGTTCGACATCTCCGTGCGTATCCTCGCGGTCTTCATCATTCCGCGAAACCGGCGCCCCACAGCGGCGATGGCGTGGCTGCTGGCGATCTACTTCATCCCGGTCATCGGCATCCTGCTGTTCCTGCTCATCGGCAACCCGCGCCTGCCGCGCAAGCGCCGCAAGGAGCAGGAGGCGATCAACCGGGCTTTCCGCGAAGCGAGCGAGGACCTCGACTTCGGCACGCTGCGTCCCGATGCGCCGGTCTGGTTCGAGCAGCTCGTGGGCCTCAACCGCAAGCTCGGCGCCCTGCCGATGGCGGGCGACAACGGCGCGCAAATCATTTCGGATTATCAGGGCAGTCTCGACACGATGGCGGCGGAGATCGATCGTGCGAGCCGGTACGTGCACGTAGAGTTCTACATCCTGCAGTCCGACGGCGCGACCGACGAGTTCTTCTCGGCTCTCGAGCGGGCGACCGCTCGCGGAGTGACGGTGCGCGTGCTGCTCGATCACTGGGCGAACCGCTGGAAGCCGAACTACAAGGCGACGATCTCGCGCCTCGAGCGCATGGGTGCGCAGTGGCGGCTCATGCTGCCGGTGCAGCCGCTGAGGGGCAAGTACCAGCGGCCCGACCTGCGCAACCACCGCAAGCTCGTCGTGATCGACGGTGTCGTGGGCTTCATCGGCTCGCAGAACGTCACCGATCGCAGTTACAACCTGAAGACCAACCTGCGCCGCGGCCTGCAGTGGGTGGACATGATGGTCCGCGTCGACGGCCCGGTCGTGGCATCCCTCTCCGCGGTCTTCGTCTCGGACTGGTACGGCGAGACCGGTGAGGTGTTCGCGGTCGAGTCCGACTTCTCGACGGATGCCGGGACCGGCGACCTCGACTGCCAGATCGTCCCGAGCGGGCCCGGCTTCGAGTACGAGAACAACCTGAAGCTGTTCCTGAGTCTGATCTTCGGCGCGACGCGCAAGATCGTCATGGTCAGCCCGTATTTCGTGCCCGACGAGGGACTGCTGCTGGCGATCCAGACCGCGTGCCACCGCGGCGTCGAGGTCGAACTGTTCGTCTCGGAAGAGGGCGACCAGGCCATGGTCTATCACGCGCAGCGCAGCTACTACGAGCAGCTGCTGGCGACCGGCGTGAAGATCTGGATGTACAAGAAGCCCTACATCCTGCACTCCAAGTCGATGTCGATCGACGACGAGGTCGCCGTCGTCGGGTCGAGCAACATGGACATGCGCTCCTTCGGTCTCAACCTCGAGGTGACGATGCTCGTGCGCGGTGCCGAGTTCGTCCAGCAGTTGCGCACGGTCGAGGACCTCTACCGCGGCATGTCCCGCGAGCTGACGATCGAGGAGTGGGAGAAACGCCCGATTCGCTCAGTCATCCTCGACAACCTCGCACGGTTGACCTCGGCGCTGCAGTGAGACGTTCCGTCGGCTGTGGACACTTCCCGGGTGCCCACAGCTGGGAAGGAGACCCACATGCGCACCCGACTGATCGTCGCGCTCGCCGGATCGTTCGTCGTCCTCGCAGCGCTCGCTGCGTGCGCGACACCCGCCGCGGGTGATGCGGCCCCCGGGGGCGGGGCGGATGCGGTGGCGCCGGCTCCCCGCGTGGACGCCGGGTGGCTCGACGGCGGAGCGACCATCGGGGTCGTGACGTACGGCAGTTCGTCGTGCCGACCCGAGGTCTCGCAGGTGACGGCGGAGGACGGGGTGATCGTCGTCGCCCTGCGTGAGCCCGCCGCGGATGCGTGCACGGACGACCTGGTGGCGCGCGCCCTCGAGGTGCCCGTGCCCGAGGGTGTCGATGCGAGTACCGACCAGCGAGTCCGCGTCGAACTCGAGGACGTCCGCACCGACATCGACCTGCCCGCGTACGCCGGCGGCCCTGTCGAGGCGTACGCGCCGTCCGCCTCGTGGATCGGCGACCGCGTGATCGCGCTCCGGACGTGGGGGTCGTCGTCGTGCCTGCCCGTCGTCGAGGACACGCGGGTCGCGTCACCGGCATCCGTCGTCGTCCGCTTCGAGACCCCGCCCGCCGATCAGGTCTGCACGATGGACATGGCGCCGCAGCTCACGCTCGTGCAGCTCGACCCCGACGCGGTGGTCGACCGCGATGCGACGCTGAGCTTCGGTGTGCTCGACGCGGCCGAGACGGTGCCGATCCGCTGACGCGGGTCAGTCCGCGCGCACGAGGAGCTCGCCGACCTCGCAGTCGAGGGCGCGGCAGATCGCCGACAGGGTCGAGTACCGGATCGCGCGGGCGCGGTCGTTCTTGAGGATCGACAGGTTCACGACCGAGACCCCGACGATCTCGGACAGCCGTGTCAGCGTCATCCCGCGCGCGGCGAGCAGCTCGTCGAGTCGACAGTGGATGCCGGTGAGCTCGTCCTCTTCGGCGGGTGTCACACGAGTCCCTCGGTGTCGTGTTGCAGACGCTCGCCCTGCGCGAAGGCACCGGCCAGCACCGCCGCGGCGACGGCGGCGAGCAGGATCGGCAGCAGGGGCAGCAGATCGAGCATCGACAGCGTCTCGAATCGGATGCCGAGAGATTGCACGGCGTGCTGTCGACCCATCCCGTCGACGATCGGCCAGGCGAACACCGCGACCGTCAAGGTGCCGGCGATGACTGCGAGCGCCCGCGTCGCACCGCCCGTGAACACACGACCGCGGCGTACGGCGAAGGCGACGCGCATGAGCGCTGCGGCCACGATGATCGCAGCGACGGCGGCGATCAGGACCGCGGCGATCATCCAGGCCCGACCGCCCGCGCCGAGGTCGGGTGCGCGGACGACGACCGCGTCCACCGCCGCGCCCGGTGAGAGCCTGAGCGCCGCGGATGCCGCGTCGGCCCCGACCGTCACAGCGGGGCCCGCCGGGCTCACGATCTCGGTGATCCGATAGACCGCGACGGCCAGAGCCGTGAGGGACGCGGCGACGCCGTAGACGACGAGGTCGAGGGCGCCGGACGTGCGTGTCGTGCTCATCACACGAGTCCCGTCACGTCGCGCTGGAGGCGGGAGCCGTAGCGGAAGAACGCGGCCAGAGCAGCGAGGCCGAGCCCTGCCGCGATCGGCCAGAACGGGAACGTGATGAGCACGGTGGGCTCGGGCACCCACGCGGCGAAGGGGTCCTCGATCCCGCGGATCTCCTGCCAGTGCCTCCCCGTCGGTGCGAACACCTCCCACGACGCCATGCTCCCCGCGACGTCCCCGAAGACCTGCGCGAGGACGCCGCCCGCGGTGACGGCGACAGCCGATACCGATGCCATGCGAGCGATCACGGGCGCGAAACCGCGTCCGGAGAGCAGATGCCCGCAGGCGACGGCGACGAGGACAGCGATCGAGGCGGGCATGAGCCAGGCGGCGGTCTGGGCGATCGCCCACGTGATCCGTGCTCCGACACTCAGGCCGTCGACGTCGAGCGTCACCGACTCGAAACCGCCGCCGATGCGTGTCGCCTCGGACGGGTCGGCCCGGACGTAGCTCGGCAGTTCGGGCCAGAACTGGGTGATCGGCATCGTGATCGACACCGTGGGTGACAGGAGGATGACCAGGAGGGTGACGAGAGCGCCCACGGCGGACACTCCCGCCCACACGATCGCGATGACCTGCGTCACGCGGATCAGTGACGTGGGATCGCTCGACGTCCGTCGCTTCTCCGCGGCCGCGAGGGCAGCCCCCAGGATGAGCACCCCGATGAGGATGACGGTCACCATGACGATGAAGTTGACGGTCACGTCACACCAACCCTTCTGTCTCGCGCTGCAAACGAGCGCCCTGTCGGAAGATCACGCTCAGCGCTGCGAGTCCCAGCGCCACCCCCGCGGGCCAGAGCGGTATCGCGAAGCCCACGGTGTACGGCGCCGTGATCCCCCCGTCTGCTCCGGACGGCGGGAACAGGCTCTGTGCGAGGAGTGCCGAGCCCACGTCGGTGAGCACCGAGCCGAGCGACCCTGCGACGAGGACCGTGATCGCGCCGACCATCAGCCAGCGGGAAGCGCCGCTCACGAATGGACGGCCCTTCACGGCGCGCTGCGCCAGATCCGCGACGAGCCAGCCGGGCACCGCGATGACGGCGGTCGTGAGGGTCTGGCCGATCCCCAGGAGCCAACGACTGCCGCCGTCCAAGCCGACGACGTTCGCATCGACGATCTGCATCCGCGCGCAGGACAGCGCCGGCCCCGTCGCGGCGGACGCGCCATTCCCCTCCAGGTCGCAGGGGAGTGCGGTCGGCCAGAAGCCGCTGATCGGGATGTCGACTTCCGCCCAGTCGACCCAGATCCAGCGGACGGCGAGGAACACCGTCCCCAAAAGGGCCGCCGCCACCCAGATGCGGCCCATCGAGGCGACCACATCGAGGATGACAGATGGCGATTTCCGACGCCGTGCGTCCCAGATCTGTGCGCCGACAATCGCTGCGACGACGGCGAGCAGGATCGCGGTGTAGATCAGCGCTCCCTGCCAGTCAGTCCACGAAACCATTCCCGCGTCCCCCCATAACGACATTCGTTGTTATCGAGAAACGTTATGCCCATGGATGCCGCGGCCGCAAGCCCCGGCTTCGGTATGCCCACGGCGAACACGGGCATACCGGCATCCCGCCGTCGTTAGCCTCTACGTAAGACGCCGCCAGTGCGTCGAGTGGAGGTGGACGATGTTCGAGAGATTCACAGACCGTGCACGTCGTGTGGTGGTGCTCGCCCAGGAAGAGGCGAAGATGCTGAACCACAACTACATCGGCACGGAGCACATCCTCCTCGGCCTGATCCACGAGGGCGAAGGCGTCGCCGCCAAGGCCCTCGAGAGCCTCGGCATCTCGCTCGACGCCGTGCGCGAGCAGGTCCAGGACATCATCGGACAGGGGCAGCAGCAGCCGACGGGTCACATCCCGTTCACGCCGCGCGCCAAGAAGGTGCTCGAGCTGTCGCTGCGCGAAGCGCTGCAGCTGGGCCACAACTACATCGGCACCGAACACATCCTGCTCGGGCTCATCCGGGAGGGTGAGGGTGTCGCCGCTCAGGTTCTCGTGAAGCTCGGCGCCGACCTGAACAAGGTGCGCCAGCAGGTTATCCAGCTGCTCAGCGGCTACCAGGGCAAGGAGCCCGCGGGCGTCGCGACCGGCGCCGGCGAGCAGGCCCAGGCCACCGCTCAGGGCGGCTCGGCGGTCCTCGACCAGTTCGGCCGCAACCTGACCCAGGCCGCGCGCGACAACAAGCTCGACCCCGTCATCGGGCGCGAGAAGGAGATCGAGCGCGTGATGCAGATCCTGTCGCGCCGCTCGAAGAACAACCCGGTCCTCATCGGTGAGCCCGGTGTCGGCAAGACCGCCGTCGTCGAGGGTCTCGCTCAGGCCATCGTCAAGGGCGAGGTGCCCGAGACGCTCAAGGACAAGCAGGTCTACTCGCTCGACCTCGGCTCGCTCATCGCCGGTTCCCGCTACCGCGGTGACTTTGAGGAGCGCCTGAAGAAGGTCACCAAGGAGATCCGCACGCGCGGCGACATCATCGTCTTCATCGACGAGATCCACACCCTCGTGGGTGCGGGTGCCGCCGAGGGCGCGATCGACGCCGCCAGCATCCTGAAGCCGCTGCTCGCCCGTGGTGAGCTGCAGACGATCGGTGCGACGACGCTCGACGAGTACCGCAAGCACTTCGAGAAGGATGCCGCGCTGGAGCGCCGCTTCCAGCCGATCCAGGTGGCCGAGCCGAGCCTGCCCCACGCGATCAACATCCTGAAGGGCCTGCGCGACCGCTACGAGGCGCACCACAAGGTGCAGATCACCGACGGCGCCATCGTCGCCGCGGCGAACCTCTCCGACCGGTACGTCTCCGACCGCTTCCTGCCCGACAAGGCCATCGACCTGATCGACGAGGCCGGCGCCCGCCTGCGCCTGTCGATCCTGTCCAGCCCTCCGGAGCTGCGCGAGTTCGACGAGAAGATCGCCAAGGTCCGCGAGGACAAGGAAGCTGCCAGCGAGGAGCAGGACTTCGAGAAGGCCGCCGCTCTGCGCGACGAGGAGAAGTCGCTCCTGGCCGAGCGTCTGCGCCTCGAGAAGCAGTGGCGCTCGGGCGACGTCGCGTCGCACGCGGTCGTCGACGAGGGTCTGATCGCCGAGGTCCTGGCTCAGGCCACCGGCATCCCGGTCTTCAAGCTCACCGAGGAGGAGACGAGCCGTCTCGTCTTCATGGAGAAGGCCCTGCACCAGCGCGTCATCGGTCAGGAAGAGGCCATCGCGGCCCTCTCCCGCACGATCCGCCGCCAGCGCGCCGGCCTCAAGGACCCGAACCGCCCGTCGGGCTCGTTCATCTTCGCCGGCCCTACGGGCGTCGGTAAGACCGAGCTCGCCAAGGCGCTCGCCGAGTTCCTCTTCGACGACGAGGGCGCGCTGATCTCCCTCGACATGTCGGAGTTCGGTGAGAAGCACACGGTCTCGCGACTGTTCGGTGCCCCTCCCGGATTCGTCGGGTTCGAAGAGGGCGGCCAGCTCACCGAGAAGGTGCGCCGCAAGCCGTTCTCCGTGGTCCTCTTCGACGAGATCGAGAAGGCCCACCCGGACATCTTCAACTCGCTGCTGCAGATCCTCGAAGAGGGTCGCCTGACCGATGGTCAGGGCCGCGTGGTCGACTTCAAGAACACCGTGATCATCATGACGACGAACCTCGGTTCGTCGGCGATCGCCGGTGGTCCCGTCGGCTTCCAGGTCGAAGGCAACTCGCAGACGACCTACGAGCGGATGAAGGGCAAGGTCGACGAGGAGCTGAAGCGCCACTTCAAGCCGGAGTTCCTCAACCGCGTCGACGACGTCATCGTCTTCCCGCAGCTCAACAAGGACGAGCTGCGCCAGATCGTGACGCTCTTCACGAAGCGCCTCAGCGAGCGTCTGCTCGACCGTGACATGACGGTGGAGCTGACCGACGACGCGAAGGACCGCCTCATCGAGATCGGTTTCGACCCGACGCTGGGTGCCCGGCCGCTGCGCCGCGCCATGCAGCGCGAGGTCGAGGACCAGCTCTCCGAGCGGATCCTGCGCGGCGAGCTCAACGCCGGCGACCACGTGAAGGTAGACACCGAGAACGGCCGCTTCGTCTTCGCGACGACCCGCCAGGAAGGGCGCGAGGCGGTCGGCGTCGGGGCCGCGGGCGAGATCACCGCGAGCCCGGACATCATCGCCGGGTCGTAAGCGACACGACGGACAGGGGTCGGATGCCGAGAGGCATCCGACCCCTTCGTCGTTCAGTCTTGGCGCACCAGGAAGACGTCGACCTCGTCCTCGGTGTCGAGCACGAAGCCGTGCCGCTCGTACAGGCGGCGGGCGGGGCTGCCCTGCAGCACGTTCAGGCGCCAGGGGAGCGGGTGGGTCTCGGCGAGCGTTGCGTGCAGGACCTCCGTGCCGATCCCGGCGCCCTGGAGGTGCGCGGCGAGGTAGAAGTGCTCGAGCCAGGTGCCGTCAGGGGCCGGGCGGACGGCGATCGACCCGGCATCCGTTCCGTCGACGACGATCACGCGAGTGACGGTCGGATCGAAGGCGTCAAGGAACCGCTGCCGCACGCGATGCTCGTCGTACCGGCCCAGGCGGTCGAGGTCCGGGCGCATGACCACGGCTCGGAGCTCGGCGATCCACGTCGCGTCGTCGGGCGTCGAGGGGCGGAGGGTCCAGCGCATCCGTCCATTCAACCGCGGGCGCGCGTCAGCGGAGGCCACGGATATCGGGTGACTCCCGGCATCCGCGTCGCCGTGATCGGGGTGTCGCGTCGGATCTGTCGCCTCCGTGAGCGCGGGAGGATGGGGAGGTGCGCGCATCCGTGACCGTCCGCCCGGCAGATCTCGACGGGCCCGACCGGGCCGCGGTCGCCTCGATGCTGGCGGCGTATCACGCACAGACCGAGCGGGAGAAGGTCGAGCGAGGGCTCGCCGAGCCCGGACCGCTGCCCGAGCGATACGCGGTCGAGGTGCGCGACCCCGTCAGGTCTTTCGACGGAGCGGTTGTCCTCGTCGCCGAGCGCGACGAGGCGGCCATCGGGATGGCGGTGATGCACCGCGCGGGGAGCGATGTTGAGGTCAAGCGCCTGTGGGTCGCCCCCGCGGGTCGGCGCTCCGGCGCGGGATCGGCGCTGCTGGCGGATGCTGCGGAGCGCGCACGCGCCCTGGGTGCGGCGGGGCTGCGCCTCTCGGTGTGGAACTGGCGTGCTGACGCGCTCGCGCTCTACGCGCGGGAGGGCCTCGTCGAGGCGCCGTCCTGGGAGTCGCGCGCACAGCTCGTGTGCTTGCGCCTTCCCCTCTGAGCCGCTGTCCGCGGATGCAACGGATGCCGCACGACACCCGGCATCCGCGACGCCGTCATCGGGGTGTCGCGTCGGATCCGTTGCATCCGCGAGCGGGCGGGATCAGGCGAAACCGCCGGGAGCGAGGAGCGCGACGCACGGGCCGAGGACGAGGATCCACGCGGCCGCGGTGACGATGAGGATGCCGGTGCCGATCGGACGGGTGCGGGCGGAGAACATGAGCGCGACGCCGACAACGGCGATGATCACGAACGGGGCGAGGAAGCCGATCAAGCCGACGGAGATCAGCGCGATCGCGAGCAGGCCGCCGAGGAGGTAGGCGCCGCATCCGATGCCCGTGCCGATGCCGACGCCCGCACCGAAGCTCAGCCGCCGTGGCCCCGCGGGCTGCGCGTACCCTGCCGGTTCCGGCGAGATGCCCGGTGCGCCGGGGTAGAGCGGGGTCGGATAGGGCGGCCCCTGCGGTGGTGTCGGGGCGGGCGGGCCCTGCGGTGGCGTCGGGGAGGGCGGGCCCGCGTGCGGACCCGCCGGCGGGTCGGTAGGCGGTGTCGGCTCGGCGTCGTCGGGACGATCAGGTTCGGGGGACATCGGCGGCCATCCTTCCGATCGGTGGGGTGTCGTGCAGGGTGAGTCGTCCGCGCGAGGCCATCCAGGCGAGGCGGGCGAACAGCAGGGGGATCGTCACGGCGAGGAACAGCTGCGGCCTCGTGAGTCCGAGCCAGGCGACCTCGTTGCCGCGGACGAACTCGACGGCGAAGCGGAACACGGCGTACGCCGCGATGTACAGCGTGAGGGTCTCGCCCGGTGCGATCGGCCGGTGCCGCAGCCAGAACCACAGCACCGCGAACGCCGCCGCATGGAAGACGATCTCGTAGACGAAGCTCGGGTGCAGCGGCACGCCGGCGGGCGCACCGACCCGCGCGGCTGCGCCCGGGTCGAGGACGATGCCCCACCCGGCGCCGGTCGGGGTTCCGGGTTGCTCGGTGAGGAGGCATCCGATCCGTCCGATCGCCATGGCGAGCGCGACGGCGGGGGCGAAGAGGTCGCCGGAACGATCCGGATACCGCGCGATCCGCTTCGCGACGTGCACGCCGAGCCAGGCGCCGACGAGAGCCGACAGCATCGACGCGTTGCCGTAGGCGAGCTGATCGACGAGCGACAGGTTCTTCGACGGATCGAGGTGCTGCGCCCATGTTCCGAGCCGCGAGAGCACGGCGGCGCCGACGAGCGCGCCGAGCACGAGGTAGGCGATGCGCGGGTCGGTCACCGCGCGGCGGCGCTTCTCGATGAGGAAGACGACCCCCGCGGCGAGCAGCCCGAGGCCCACGAACACGGCGTGCGTGTCGATAGGCGGCAGCCAGGGGGCGAGGTCGCTCAGCAGCGGGAACACGGGTCAGCCCAGCAGCCGCATCCAGAGCACGACCCACAGCGGGATCGCCGCCAGGGCGAGCACCTCGAGCACGCACAGGTAGGCCAGGACGAGCCGGGTGTCGCCGAGCTTGCAGCGCGAGCGCAGCAGCCCCGCGCGCCGGGCGCGCACGTACCCCGCGATCGCGACACCGGCGAAGACGGCGACCGCGAAGGGCCCCGTGACGGCCGCGATCGCGGCGATCGTCGCGAAGACGCACAGCCGCAAGGGGTCGAACGGCGCAACCGGATCGGCGACGCTCTCGTCGCGCTGATTGAGGTGTCCGAACCCGGCGGTGCTCACGAGACGCTCACCGGGATCTGCTGCCGACCGCCCGTCGCGGTCGACAGTCGGGTGCGGCCCAGGGGCGCCC
Source organism: Microbacterium oleivorans (assembly GCF_001644225.1). Taxonomy (GTDB): domain Bacteria; phylum Actinomycetota; class Actinomycetes; order Actinomycetales; family Microbacteriaceae; genus Microbacterium; species Microbacterium gawkjiense. The sequence goes on from NZ_LSTV01000005.1 coordinate 208,728, forward strand.
ACGCCTGCACGGCGCAGAAAGGGGCGCACTGGTGCGCGTCGGTCGACTCGTTGACGGTCGCCACGTGCACGCAGCACTGCGTGAGACGTTCCTCGATCATCGTGTTGATGTCCATGAACGGCTTCACGGTGATCCGCAGCACCCGCTCGCCCATCATCTTTCGCAGACGCGCGTGCTGCCCCGGCAGCTTCGATGCGGCGAGGGTGGCGAGGGTGCCGATCCCGAGGTCGCAGTTCTGGCAGATGTCGCGCCAGATCGAACTCATGGACGGATGCGACAGCGACGACTGCTCGCTCAGCAGGTCGAGAAGCGACCCCTTCACCACCTCGCGGATCGCCTTGTTGACGTTGCTGTCGGCGATGCGGTTGGCGATCATGTCGGGCTGCAGGTCGAGGAAGTCCTTCAACCGCTCGTGCCCGATGAGCCCGACGAGCGACTTCCAGTCGCCGGCATCGTCCTTGAGCAGGTAGCCGACCGAGCAGCAGTGCGGGTGGCTGCACGGCAGCGCCGTGAGGTCGCGCCACGTGACCTCGCCGTCCGTCTGCGGGCCGAGCCGGTTCAGCACACCCGTGTGCGTGAGACGGTCGTTCGGGTCGATGCCCGAAGAGCGCCCCGAGCCGAACACCGGCTGGATCGTCACGCCGCCGACGAATGGCGTCGCCATCGCGCGGCGGATCACCGCGCCGATCTCGCCGTCGTTGATCCCGAGGGTCGCCGTCATCGTGAGGGTGGTGAACACCCCGGCATCCGACAGCCGTTCGATCGCGCGTTCCTTGAACCGGCGGATGTCGGCGCCGCGATGGAAGGCGGATGCCGCGGCCGACTCGCCGTCGTACTGCAGGTAGACCTCGACCCGCTCACGGTGCTTCTTGAGCACCTCGACGAAAGCGTCGTCCTGCGCGATGCGGAGACCGTTCGAGTTCAGCAGGATGCGGACGATCGGCCGGGCGACGAGATGCTCGAGGAGCTGTTCGAGCCACGGGTAGAGGGTCGGCTCACCGCCCGACAGCATCAGCACGTCGATGCGATTGTTCTCCCTCGCGAGGCGCGCGTCGACCGAGGCGAGCACCTCGGCCAGCGGCGCAACGGCAGAGGCCGCGGGGCTCGACTCCGCGAAGCACGTCGGGCACTTGAGGTTGCAGTGGTCCAGGAGGTCCTCGAGGAGGATGCAGGTGTGCTGGGTCTGCATCTGCGGCAGCCCGTCCTCGTACGCCGAGGGCACCGGCTTGAAGTTCCCCGTCGTGTCAGGACCGTGGACCTTCGTCGGGGCGGTCCACTGCTCGAGGTAGGTGAGGATCTCGGCCGACTCGTCGTAGAGCGTACGCACGAGGCCGTGGTCGGGGCATCCGCGTTCCAGCCAGACCGTGCCGTCTCGGTCGGCGAGCCACCCCGACAGTCGGCGCACCTCGCTCAGCGGACGGTCCGGGTCCTCCTCGTGGCACGTCGGGCAGAACGCGTTGACGTAGCGGTGGACCCGATAGTCGCGCAGGGGCATCCCCGCTCCGGCGTGGCTCATGCCCACACCCTAGTCCTGGGGTCGGCCGGGTCCAGCGGTGGCCCGCGTACAACGGCGACCCGCGTCAGCGGATGCAACGGATGCCGGGCGACACCCGGCATCCGCGTCGCCGTCACCGGCGTGTCGCACGCGATCCATTGCATCCGCGAACGCCGCCGGGGCGTAGTGGAGGATGGGGCCATGCTCATCGTCATGGCAGGGTTGCCCGCGTCGGGAAAGAGCACGCTGGCCGAGCGGATCGCCGGTGAACTGCGCTGCGCGATCCTTTCGGTCGACCCCATCGAGTCCGCATTGTGGCGCGCGGGCATCGACCGCGACCAGCCGACGGGGCTCGCGGCGTACGTCGTCGCGGAGGATCTCGCCCGCGAGCAGATCCGCATCGGGGGCGACGTCATCGTCGACGCGGTCAACGACGCCGAGCTCGCCCGGAACCAGTGGCGGTCGTTGGCCGCTGAGCAGAAGGTCCCGGTCGCGTTCGTCGAGGTGGTCTGCTCGGATCCGGACGAGCACCGCCGCCGCCTCGAGACCCGACGACGCCCCCTCGAGGGCTTCGCCGAGCCAACCTGGGATGACGTGCGGGCGCGAACGTCGGGCTTCGACGGATGGAACGACGAACGGATCACCGTCGATTCGATGCGGACCCTGAACGAGAACCTGACGCGGACGGTCGAGTACCTCCGGGGCTTCAGGGCCCGCTGACCCGCGTCAGCGGATGCAATGGATGCCGGGCGACACCCGGCATCCTCGGTCACGTCGTCGGCCTGTCGCGTCGGATCTGTTGCATCCGTGAACGCGGCCGGACGTGCGAACGGACCGGGTGCGCCCTCAGCAGCACCCGGCCCGTCCGGGTCTTTCAGGAGCGGCGGTCTCCGAAGACGTCCTTCTCCATGGCGTCGTAGCCCTCGCGCTGCGGGTCGCCGTGCAGCCCGCCGGAGAGGGCGTACTCCTCCTCGGGAGAGAGGATGAGGCGCTTGCGGCCATAGACGGCGAAGCCGATGAAGATCACGACGTAGACGACGATGATCGCGACGATCGCCAGCAGGTAGCTCGGGTTGAACAGCAGCCCGACGAAAACGATCGCGGCGATGATGCCGGCCGAATACGCGCCGAACAGTCCCCACGGGCTCTTGTACGGACGCTCGGCGTTCGGGAACTTCTTGCGCAGGATGATGAACGACACCATCTGCAGGAAGTACGCGAGCACCGCGCCCCACACGGCGATGTTGAGCACGATCGCCCCCGCGGGGCTCGTGTCGCCGCCGGCGGCCTGCAGGATGACGAGCGCGATGAAGCCCAGCACGGCGCCGAAGGTAAGCGCCACCCACGGCGTCTGGCGCTTGCCGGTGAGCGAGAGCCACCGCGGGTAGTAGCCCGCCCGCGACAGCGAGTACATGTTGCGGCCGTAGGCGAACATGATGCCCATCAGCGAGGCGAACAGGCCGATGAGGGCCAGCAGCGAAAGGATTGCGGCGGCCTGATCGGGCAGGAACGCCTGGAACCCTTCGAGCAGCGGCTCGGTGGACGGTGCGGTGGCCTCCGCGCCGAGGACGCCCGTGTTGAGGAACAGGACGATGAGGCCCGTCACGATCAGCGTGCCTCGGGCCCAAAGGCCGGCGCGGGGGATGTCGCGGGCGGGGTTGTGGGACTCCTCGGCCGCCAAGGGGAGCTCCTCGATGCCGAGGAAGAACCACATCGCGAACGGCAGCGCCAACAGCACGGCGCCGATGCCGTAGGGCAGGAACTCCGATGCGCCGAACGCCGCCGGATCCGGGGCGATGTTCCAGAGCGAATCCCAGTTGAACGCGCCCGAGACGAGGGCCATCACGCCGAAGACGACGATGATGCCGATCGAGATGATTGAGACGACGATCGCGAAGCCGAAGGACACGGCGGCGCCCGCCGCGTTGAGCGCGATGAAGAGGGCGTAGAGGATGACCCACCACAGCCACGGGGGCAGGCTGACCCCCGTCAGCAGCGACAGTGCCTTGTCGGCGTACTGTCCCGAGAAGTAGACGACCACCGCGGTCGTCGCGACGTACTCGATGGTCTCGGCGAGGCCTGTCGCGAGCCCTCCCCAGGGCCCCATGGCCGAGCGGGAGAACGAGTACGCACCGCCGGTGTGCGGCATCGCCGCGGCCATCTCGCCGATCGAGAAGGTCAAGCCGTAGTACATGAGCACGAGGATCGCGAAGGCGATGAGCATGCCGCCGAACCCGGCGAAACCGATGCCGAAGTTCCAGCCCGAGAAGTCGCCCGAGATGACGGCGGCGACCGCGAGACCCCAAAGTCCCCAGACTCCCGCGGAGCGCTTCAGCGTGCGTTTCTCGAAGTAGCCGTCCTCGGCTCGGGCGTAACGGACGCCGCCCGTCGTGGTCGGAGTGGTGCTCGGATTCGTCATGAGACCTCCTGGCTGCGGTCGGCGCGCAGCGCGCCGTCGGGTCGGCGCGCTGGCTCACGCCTTGCGGACGAGTGTGGCGTCTATTGGTATGCCGTGTCTACCTTTGGCATGTAGCGTTCTCGTGACAGACCCGACCAGCGCACGACGGAAGGATGACGGATGCCCGGAAATCTGACGGTGGACGAGCTCGCCGACGCGATCGCGAAGGACGAGATCGACACGGTGATCGTCGCCTTCCCCGACGCCCAGGGGCGCCTCGTCGGCAAGCGCGTCGCGGGCCGGTTCTGGCTCGACGAGGTCGCCGGGCACGGGGCCGAGGTCTGCGACTACCTGCTCTCGGTCGACGTCGACCTCAACACGATCGACGGCTATGCGATGTCGAGCTGGGACAAGGGGTACGGCGATCTCGTGCTCCGCCCCGACATGGCCACGCTCCGCCGCATCCCGTGGCAACCGGCCACCGCGCTCGTCATGGCCGACCTCGAGTACGTGCGCGGCGGCGCGGTGATCCAGTCGCCCCGCGGCATCCTCAACGCGCAACGTCAGCGTCTCGCCGACCGGGGCCTCGTCGCCTACTCCGGCACGGAGCTCGAGTTCATCGTCTTCGATGACTCGTTCCGGGATGCCTGGGCCAAGCGCTACGTCGGACTGCAGGCATCCACCGACTACAACGTCGACTACAACCTGCTCGCCACGACCCGCCTCGAGCCGTTGCTGCGCGACATCCGCCGCGGCATGGAGGGCGCGGGTCTCTACTGCGAGGGCGTCAAGGGCGAGTGCCACGACGGCCAGCAGGAGATCGCGTTCCGGTTCGCGGAGGTGCTCGAGACCGCCGACCAGCACACGATCTACAAGAACGGCGCGAAGGAGATCGCCGACGCCCACGGCAAGTCGCTGACCTTCATGGCGAAGTTCGACCAGCGCGAGGGGAACAGCTGCCACATCCATCTGTCGGTCCGGGGTGAGGACGGCGAGGCCGTCATGGCGGGCGACGGCGAGCACGGGTTCAGCCCGCTCATGGAGCACTGGATCGCCGGCATCCTCGCGACCCTCCGCGAGTTCACGCTGCTCTACGCACCCACGATCAACTCGTACAAGCGCTTCGCGAAGGGCTCGTTCGCGCCGACGGGCATCGCCTGGGGCGTCGACAACCGCACCTGCGCGCTGCGCGTCGTGGGAAAGGGCTCGTCGCTGCGCGTCGAGAACCGCGTGCCCGGCGGCGACGTGAACCCGTACCTCGCCATCTCGGCGATCATCGCCGGCGGCCTCCACGGCATCGAGAACGAGCTCGAGCTGCCGGCGCCGCTCACCGGCAACGCCTACGACTCCGACGTCGAGCACCTGCCGACGACGCTTCGCGAAGCGGCGGACCTCTTCGAGAAGTCCGAGATCGCGCGCGCGGCGTTCGGCGAGGACGTCGTCGCCCACTACCTGCACCAGGCGCGTGTCGAGGTCCTCGCCTACGACGCCGCCGTGACCGACTGGGAGCGCATCCGTGGCTTCGAACGTCTCTGATCCTGCGGGCGGCCGCCGCCCCGTCATCGGACTCACCACCTACCTCGAGCGGGCGGTGCAGGGCGTCTGGGACGTCCGCGCCAGTTTCCTGCCGCAGCAGTACTTCGACGCCGTGACCGCGTCGGGCGGGGTCGCGGTCCTGCTGCCGCCGCAGCCGTCGGCGAAGGCGGCGTCCGACGTCGTGCTCGACGGCCTCGACGGGCTGATCCTCACCGGCGGGCTCGACGTGCAACCCGAGCTGTACGGTGCGGAGCGGCATCCGCTCACCGATCCTGCCCGCGCAGACCGCGACGAGTGGGAGCTCGCCCTCCTCGCCGGCGCGCGAGAGCGCGGCATCCCGGTGTTCGGCATCTGCCGCGGGCTGCAGCTCATCAACGTGGCGTACGGCGGAACGCTGCACCAGCACCTGCCCGAGGCGCTCGGCACCGAGCGGTACAAGATCGGCGGAGGCGTCTTCGCCGAGAACACCGTCGACGTGGATGCCGAGACGACACTCGCCGGACTCATCGGCGCCGGCCCCTACACGGTGCACAGCTACCACCATCAGGGCGTCGACCGCCTCGGCGAGGGACTCGTCGTCACGGCCCGCACTGACGACGGACTCGTGCAGGCGTTCGAGGCGCCCGGAGACGACTACCTCGTCGCGGTGCAGTGGCACCCCGAGGAGAACTCCGCCGACCGGCGCCTCTTCCTCGGCCTGGTCGCCGCGGCCGACGCCTACGCCGCCTCGCACCGGGGGGTCTCCGCATGAGCGCGTTCACCGTCCTGAACCCCGCCACCGGCGCCGCCGTCCGCGACGTCGCGCTCGCCTCCGTGGAGGAGACGGATGCCGCGGTCGCGCGCGCCGTCCGCGCCCAGCGCACGTGGGCCGACCTCGCCCCCGTCGCCCGCGCCGACGCGCTGCGGAACTTCGCGCGCGTCGTCGAGGACCACGTCGAGGAGCTCGCCCAGCTCGAGGTGCTCGAGGCGGGGCATCCGATCTCGTCCGCGCGCTGGGAGGCATCCCACGTCGCGCAGGTCCTGAACTACTACGCGGGAGCACCGGAACGCCTGATCGGCAGCCAGATCCCCGTCGCCGGCGGGCTCGACGTGACCTACCACGAGCCGTACGGCGTGGTCGGGATCATCGTGCCGTGGAACTTCCCGATGACGATCGCGTCGTGGGGCTTCGCGCCCGCGCTCGCCGCCGGCAACGCGGTCGTCCTGAAGCCCGCCGAACTCACGCCGCTGACCGCGATGCGCCTCGGCGACCTGGCCGTCGAGGCGGGGCTGCCCGAGGGGGTGTTCACCGTCATCCCCGGTGCGGGTCCCGTCGTGGGCGAGCGGTTCGTGACGCATCCCGATGTCCACAAGGTCGTCTTCACCGGCTCGACCCGGGTCGGGACGCAGGTCGCCGCGGGATGCGCGCGCGAGCTGAAGCCCGTCACGCTCGAGCTCGGCGGCAAGAGCGCGAACATCGTCTTCGCCGACGCCGACCTCGAGGCCGCTGCCGCAGCCGTTCCCGGATCGGTGTTCGACAACGCGGGTCAGGACTGCTGCGCCCGCAGCCGTCTGCTCGTCGAGCGCTCGGTCTACGACCGGTTCCTCGAGCTCGTCGAGCCCGCCGTCGCCGCCTGGCGCGTCGGCGACCCGAACGACGAGTCGACCGAGATGGGGCCGCTCATCTCCGCCGCGCAGCGCGACCGCGTCGCCGGGTACGTCGACGGGGCCGACGTCGCCTTCCGCGGAACCGCGCCGGAGGGCGACGGATTCTGGTTCGCGCCGACCGTCGTGCTCGCCGGGCGGGGCGACCGCATCGCGAAGGAGGAGGTCTTCGGACCCGTCGTCGCCGTGCTGCCCTTCGACGACGAAGCCGACGCGATCGCCCTCGCCAACGACACCGTCTACGGGCTCGCGGGCTCGATCTGGACGCGCGACCTGGGCCGCGGCATCCGTGTCTCCCGCGGAGTGCGCAGCGGCGTGCTGTCGGTCAACTCGCACTCCTCGGTCCGCTACGCGACCCCGTTCGGCGGCATGAAGGCCTCGGGCCTCGGCCGCGAACTCGGGCCGGATGCCGCCGAGCACTTCACCCAGACCAAGAACGTCTTCTACGCCACCTCCTGACCCGGAAGGACCTCCCGAATGGACCTCACCCAGCGCCTGCGCGACCGCGTCGCCATCATCACCGGCGGTGCCAGCGGCATCGGCCTCGCGACCGCCCGCCGGTTCGCCGCCGAGGGCGCCCGCGTCGTCATCGCCGACCTCGACCCCGAGACCGGGCAGAAGGCCGCCGACGAGGTGGGCGGTGTCTTCCGCCAGGTCAACGTCGCCGATCAGGCCTCCGTCGACGCGCTCTTCGACGGGGTCGCCGCGGACCTCGGCTCGGTCGACATCGCGTTCAACAACGCGGGCATCTCGCCCGCCGATGACGACTCGATCGAGACGACCGAGCTGCCCGCGTGGGACAAGGTGCAGGACGTCAACCTCAAGAGCGTCTACCTCTGCTCGCGTGCGGCGCTGCGCCACATGGTGCCGGCAGGCAAAGGCTCGATCATCAACACGGCGTCGTTCGTCGCGCTGCTCGGCTCGGCGACGTCGCAGATCTCGTACACCGCGTCGAAGGGCGGCGTCCTCGCGATGACCCGCGAGCTCGGCGTGCAGTTCGCCCGTCAGGGCATCCGCGTCAACGCGCTCTGCCCGGGACCGGTGAACACGCCGCTGCTGCGGGAGCTCTTCGCGAAGGACCCCGAGCGCGCGCAGCGCCGCCTCGTGCACGTGCCGATGGGCCGCTTCGCCGAACCCGAGGAGATGGCGGCCGCCGTCGCCTTCCTCGCCTCGGACGACGCCTCGTTCATCACCGCGAACGCCTTCGTCGTCGACGGCGGCATCACCAACGCCTACGTGACGCCGCTGTGACCCGCGCCGCGTCGTCGCCGGATCTCGGCCGCACCGTCTACCGGCCGGTGCGCGGCGGCAACGCGCTCGAAGACACCGTCGCTCGCCTCGTGCAGACCGTGCGGCTCGGCGTGGTCGCGCCGGGGGAGTCGCTGCCCTCCGAGCGCGACCTCGCCGACCGGTACGGCGTCAGCCGCGACACCGTGCGTCAGGCGATCGGCGAGCTCGCCGACGCCGGGTACGTCGTGCGCCGGCGCGGCCGGTACGGCGGCACGTTCGTCGCAGACCCGCTCCCCGTGCCGACCGGGCCCGTCGACACCGCTGAGCTCGACGACGTCCTGGGTCTGCGGCGTGTGCTCGAAGCGGGGGCCGCGCGGGCAGCGGCTTCACGGGAGCTGACGGATGCCGCGCGCACCGCGCTCGAGCAGCGGCATCACGCGACCGTGGGAGCCGACGAGGGGGAGTACCGCCGGCTCGACTCGCTGCTGCACCTCGCGATCGCGGAGGCCAGCGGCATCCCGTCACTGCTTCCGCTGATCGTCGAGAACCGGGCGCGCGTGAACGCCTGGCTCGACACGTTCCCCCTGCTGCCGCGCAACATCGAGCACTCCGACGCCCAGCACGAGCGGATGGTGGCCTCGATCCTCGCCGGCAAGCCCGACGCCGCCGAGGCGGCGGTGCTCGATCACCTCGCGGGGTCGGAGGCGCTGCTGCGGGGCTTCTTGGGCTGAATCGCGTGGCGTACCGCTCTCGGTCTGTGGTGTCCCGTTCACGGATGCAAGGGATGCCGGGCGACACGCGGCATCCGTGGGTCCTACAGCGGGGTGTCGCGTCGGATCTGTTGCATCCGTGAACGGCGGCGGTGCGCGATCAGGGGGACCATGACGCCGATGAGCACGACGGCGACGAACGCCGGGAACGTCCACGCCATGGTGGCGTAGGCGGAGTCCAGCGCGGGCGACGATGCGATCCCCGCGTCCGCTCCCGGAACCTGATCCACGAGGATCGTCGCGGTCACGGTCGCGCCGAGGAGTGCCACGAACAGCGCGAGCGCCACCACCCCGGCGCCCACGATCCATGCCACGAGCCGCCGCCGTCGGATCCCCATGACTGCAGAGTAGAGCACGCCCGACAACCGTCAGCGGATGCAAGGGATGCCGGGCGACACCCCGCATCCGCTTGTCGCCGCACGGCGTTCCGGGTCGGATCTGTTGCATCCGTGAACGGCAACGACCCTCAGTCGAGCGGGGCGACGTCGACCTGCACGCGCAGGGTCGAGGTCTTGGCCTCGGTGAAGATGATGCCGGTCACGGGCGAGACGTCGCCGTAGTCGCGTCCCCAGGCGACGGTGACGTAGCGGTCGTTCGCCCACTGGTTGTTCGTCGGGTCGATCGCGAGCCACTGGTCGGTGCCGGGCAGCCACACGGCGAGCCAGGCGTGCGAGGCGTCCGCGCCGAACACGCGCTCCTTTCCGGGCGGCGGCTGCGTCGCGAGGTACCCCGACACGTACCGCGCGGCCACGCCGTGACTGCGCAGGCACGCGAGCGCGACGTGCGCGAAATCCTGGCAGACGCCCGCCCGCTTCGTCATCGCGTCGGCGACCGTACTCGTCACGGTGGTCGCGGTCTTGTCGTAGTCGAAGTCGCGGAAGATCCGCTGCATCAGGTCCGTCGCCGCCTCGCCGATCGGACGTCCCGGCAACAGCGACTCCGCCCCGTACGCCTGCGCTGTCGAGTCGTGCGCGACCCGCGTCGACTCGAGCGCGTACTCGGTCGCCTCGACGGCCCCCGGCAGGTCGGGATGCCGCAGCGGGCGCGCGAGCTCCCACGGCTGCGCGAGCGCCTCGGCGTCGTACTCGGGCACCGCGACCGTCACCTCGCTCGCCGCCTCGATCGTCAGCGCCTCGTGCGGATCGGTCACGTGGAAGTAGGTCGACGAGTTGCCGAACCAGTCCGTGCGCGGCGAAACATCTCCGGGCAGCGGATCGACGGTGACCTCGGCCTGCGCCACGGTCTGCCAGGGCAGGTCGCGCGGACGCAGGTGGAACTGGCCGATGCTGTCCTGCACGGCGTCGCTGTAGGTGTACGCCGTCCGGTGCCACACGCGGTAGCGGGTCATACGCGCGGGCCCATCAGTTCGACGAGCGACAGCTCGGTCATCGACACGGCGGGGGGACCCGCCTCGAAGTGCAGGTCGGCGATCGCGTCGGACAACTGCTCGAGCTGCGCGCGGACGCTCTCGAGCCCCTCGACGAGACGCTCGCGGCGCCCGCCGACGACGGCGGTTATCTCGAGCACCTCCACCTCGGCGAGACCCGTCTCGAGCTGGTCGAGCAGGCGCTCGGCGCGCGACGACCCCGTCGACGCCGGCAGCGCCGCGAGGTGCTCCCGCAGCGTCTGCAGCGAGAAGGCGAGCGAGCGCGGATTGCCGCGGTCGAGCAGCAGCAGCTCGGCGACATCGGCCGCCCGCATCGCCCCGCGGTAGCGGCGGCGGTGCGTCACGACGCTCTCGGCCGACAGCAGCAGCGACTCGAGGACCTCGCGGTCGGTGCGGGGACCGCGGCTGGCCGACAGCGCCGACGACAGCAGGGTCGTCAGCTGCAGGCCGCGCTCGAGGTAGCGACCGGCCTCCATCATGTGCCACCCGGGGTCGCGGATCATGTTCGCCGTCACGCCGTACAGCGACAGCATCGACGCGAGCATGCGTCCGGCGGACTCCGCGGTGCGGTGCGGATGCGGGGCGCTCCGCAGCGCCCGTACGGCGCGGTCGATGTTCGAGAAGACCCGCCACGTGTCGCCCGAGAGCTGGTCGCGGACCCCCTCCATCGCGTCGCGCAGCCGCGCGATCGAGTGCGCCGCCGAGCCGGGGCGGGAGGCGTCGAGCAGCAGCGACCGGAACTCCGCCTCGGGGTCGGTCCAGCGCGTCCCGGCGAGGCGGTCGAGCGCGGCGAGCAGCACGCGGACGCTCTCGGCCGCACGCGCGGCCGTGTGCGCGCCGGGCTGATCGAGCGCCGCCTGCGTCGCGATGATGAGGCGCAGCAGATCCTCGGCGCGCTCGGCGTACCGCCCGGTCCAGAACAGGTCCGACAGTGCGCGCGGCGCGAGGGTCGGGTCGCTCCGCGTCGTCGGGAGGGATGCCACCTCCGCGATCCCCTGGTCGGGATCGGCCTCGTCCGACTTCAGGACCCACACGTCCTTCGTGCGCGGCGCCGCCTCGGGTGCGGTGCGCACCGTCGCGAGCCCGCCGACGAGCGGCCGGTAGGTCGAGCCGAAGCGGATCGCGAAACCCCGCAGGGTGACAGGACGAGCGGATGCCGCGCCCCCGGCATCCCACACCGGAACCTGCGACAGGTGCAGCCGCTCGACGGCCGCGAAGCGGTGCGGCTCGCGGTCGATCCGGCCGCGGACGGCGGGGTCAGTCGCGGCGAGGGGCCGGCGGGGGTCGTCGATGTCGAACACCTCGAGCGCCGGGTCGGCGGCATCCAGCCGGGGCAGCGCCTCGGCGCGCGCGTCGTCGTCGCCGAGCCACCACGCCGGCACCGACGGGAGCCGCAGCTGCTCGCCGAGCAGCCGCTCGCACACTGCCGGCAGATAGGGGAGGAGCGCCGGGTTCTCGAGCACGCCGGCGCCCAGCCCGTTGACGACGCGCACCCGTCCGCGGCGCACCGCTTCGGCGAGGCCCGCGACACCGAGCCGCGACCCGGCGCGGAGTTCGAGCGGATCGCACCACTCCGCATCGACGCGTCGCAGGATGACGTCGACGCGTTCGCGCGGCGTCCGCGACGGCCACTGTGCGGGCTTCATCCAGACGGCGCCGTCCCGCACGACGAGGTCGCTGCCCTGCACGAGCGGGAACCCGAGCGCGTTCGCGAGGAACGCCTGGTCGAACGCCGTCTCGGACAGCGGGCCGGGGGAGAGGACGACGATCCTCGGCGTGCTGACGCCCTCGGGGGCGGCGGCGATGAGCGCCGCGCGGAGGGCCGCGAAGTACGGATCCATCCGGTGCAGCGCGCCCTCGTCGAGCAGGTCGGGCAGCACCTGCGAGATCACGCGACGGTTCTCGGCCGCGTAGCCGAGCCCCGACGGAGCCTGCACACGATCGGCCAGCACATGCCAGTCGCCCGCCGCATCCCGCCCGAGGTCGGTCGCCGACAGCAGCAGATCCGGCGGCGGGGCGTCATCGCCGGCGCGGGCCATGGCGCGCACGAAACCGGCGTGGCCGAGGACGACCGCGGCCGGCACGATCCGCTCGCGCAGCACGACCTGCGGCCCGTACAGGTCCGCGAGCAGCCCGTTCAACAGCTCGGCCCGCTGCGCGAGTCCGACGTCCAGGCGCGCCCAGCCGGCGGCATCCATCACGAACGGCATCGGGTCGAGCTGCCACGGCTGCAGCTCGGCGCCGGCACGCGCGTACGAGACGCCGTCGTCGGCGAGGAAGCGGGCGATCTCGCCGTCGACGCGGTCGAGCTCTTCGCGGGTCAGACCGAGGGCGAGGGTGGCGAGACCCTGCCAGGCGGGGCGCAGCGTGCCGTCGGCGTCGACGACCTCGTCGAACCGCGGCGCTGCCGAGGCGAACGGCAGCGTCGGCTGCGACACGGCCGCGGCGTAATCACGGAGCACACTCACGCAGGTCCCCTTCCGGGTCCAGCGTAGGGGCACGCGGCGCGGTCGATCCGCGCGTTCCCGCCGGTGCCGGGCGAATACAGTGGAAGGCATGACGGGATCGGACGCCTCCTTCACCGTGCGACCCGCGCGGACGTCGGACGTCCCCCGCATCCAGGAACTGCTCGAGCCGTGGGTGCAGCGCCGCATCCTGCTGGGCAAAGAGCGGGTCACGCTGTACGAGACCGTGCAGGAGTTCGTCGTCGCCGAGGCCGGCGACCGGCTCGTCGGATGCGGCGCCCTGCACGTCATGTGGGAGGACCTCGGCGAGATCCGCACGCTGATCGTCGCCGACGACTGGTTGCACCGGGGTGTCGGCGGTGCGGTCGTCGACCTGCTCGAACACAACGCCCGCGCGCTGGGACTCAGCCGGCTGTTCTGCCTCACCTTCGAGGTGCCGTTCTTCTCGCGGCGCGGGTTCGCCGAGATCGGCGAACAGGTGGTCGACCCCGACGTCTACTCGCAGCTGCTGCGCAGCCCCGACGAGGGTGTCGCCGAGTTCCTCGACCTCGCGCACGTCAAGCCCAACACCCTGGGCAACACCCGCATGCTCAAGCAGTTGTAGGCGCGCCGGGCGGGCGGGCCGGGGACCCGTGCGTACCCTGGATCCGTGACCAGCCCGACCCGCCGCCGCAAGCCGACACCCGCCGTGTATCGGCGTCGTCGGCTCGCCGTCGTGCTGCTGGCCCTCCTGATCGTGGGCGGCATCGTCGCGGTGGTCGCGTGGCAGCCCTGGCGGGCGTGGGCGGATGCCGCGCCGCAGCCGACGGCCGGGGCCCCGGCATCCGCTTCCCCGGCCCCCACTTCTCCGGGCGCCGGCCTTTCGCCGACGCCGAGCGGATCCGCCGCGGCCTCGAGAACACCGACGCCGCGCGTCACCTCGTCGGCGGACGGTGACACCGGGGCGAAGCCCGACGGCGAATCCGCGGCCGCCCCCTGCACGACCGGCGACGTCACGGTCAGCGCCGTCGTCGACAAGAGCTCGTACGGGACGGGGGAGCTGCCGCAGCTGTCGATCCGCCTCGTCAACGACACCGAGCTGCCGTGTCTGATCAACGTGGGGACGGCGGCGCAGACGTTCGAGATCACGAGCGGCAGCGACACCTGGTGGCGGTCGACGGACTGCCAGACCGAGCCGAGCGACCAGATCGTCGCCTTGGATGCCGGTCAGACCGTCACGAGCGCGGCGCCGATCGTCTGGGACCGCACCCGTTCGTCGGTCGACACCTGCGACGGCGACCGGCAGAAGGCGCTGCCCGGGTGGTACAACCTCGAGGTCTCGATCGGCGGCATCGGCTCGGTCGAACCCGCTTCGTTCACGATCCGCTGACCCGCTCCGCCCCGGCGCACTGGTGAGATTCTGAGAGGATTCTCATGATCTCGCCGGGTAGGACCCTGTCGCCGCCTCGCGCTCGCCGCGTACCCTGGTGGCAGCTCCCGGCGGCTTTCCCCGTTGTCCCCAGCAACGGAGCCACACCAATCCCCCCAGAGGTGCGGCGATCGGATCCCCCCCCCGCCGCCGGTGAGTGATGGGCCCTCTCGACTTCTCCAGTCCCCAATGGGGAGTTCGAGGGGGCCCTTTGACGTCTCACCGAGCCGGCCCGCGCCGCCGTAGGCTGGGGGGATGGCCGGGAAGAAGCGCGAGAAGAAGCCGCTCGAGTTCCGCAACACCCAACTCGCCGATGCGCTCCAGACGCAGGACATGGCGGCGCTCGCGTTCGCACTGCGGCACGGGCCGACGGTCGTGCCGCTCCTGCGCCCCGGTGCGCGCGACGATCCCCGCGACGCAGGGGAGGTCTGGACCTACCGCGACCCCGCCACGGGCGACGTCGCGCTGCTGCTGTTCAGCGACGCGGCGAACAAACCGGCATCCCTCCCGCCGGGGGTCGGGCTGCAGTCCCCGGCGTGGCTGCGCGCGTTCCTCGGCACCCACGGCGAGCAGATCACGACGGTGTTCTTCGACATCGCCGGCCCGCACCCCATGCAGGCCGCTCCCGCGGACCTGATCGCCGCGCTCGAGGCCTGATCGCCGCGCTCGAGGCCTGACCGCCGTCAGAAGTCGGGGCGGTCGTCCGATCGTGGGCGGTGGTGGCGCGCCCGCTGGGCCAGGGCGTCGCGCAGCGTGCCCGCGCCGGCGTCGATGACCGCGCGGTACCCGAGACGGGTGGCCTCGGACCGGCGCTGGTCGTGCTGCGTGACGCGGCGGATCTCGCCCGACAGGCTGAGCTCGCCGATCGCCGCGAACTTCTCGGGGTTCGGACGCTCGGTGGCGGCGCTCGCGATCGCGAGGGCGATGGCGAGATCGGCGGCGGGCTCGGTCAACCGCACCCCGCCCACCGTCGAGACGTAGACGTCCTGGTCCGACAGCTTGATGCCGGCCCGCTTCTCGAGGACGGCGAGCACCATCGCGACCCGTGCGCCGTCGACGCCGCTCACGATGCGGCGCGGGTTGGGTGCCGACGTGTGGAGCGTGAGCGCCTGCACCTCGACCGGCAGCGCGCGGCGCCCCTCGAGGGCGACGGTCACGCACGTGCCGGGCTCGCTGGGGCGGTTGCTGAGGAAGAGTGCGCTGGGATCGGGCACCTCGGCGATGCCGTCGCCCGCCATGTCGAAGCAGCCCACCTCGTCGGTGGCGCCGAAGCGGTTCTTGAGCGCCCGCACGAACCGCAGCGACGTCTGCCGGTCGCCCTCGAAGTGGCAGACGACGTCGACGAGGTGTTCGAGGATGCGGGGTCCCGCGACCTGACCGTCCTTGGTCACGTGGCCGACGAGCACGACGGGCAGGTCGCGCTCCTTTGCGACGCGGATGAGGGTGGATGCCACTTCGCGCACCTGGCTCGGCTGCCCGGCGGCGCCGTCGATGAGGCCCGACGACACCGTCTGCACGGAGTCGACGATGAGCAGGTCGGGACGGACGTCGTCGACGTGCCCGAGCGTCGTGGCGAGATCGGTCTCGCTGGCGAGGTACAGCTCGTCGTGCAGCGCCCCGGTGCGCTCGGCGCGCAGACGTACCTGGCTGAGCGACTCCTCGGCGCTGACGTAGAGGACGCGACGGCCGGCGCGGGCACTCTGCGCGGCGACCTCGAGCAGCAGGGTCGACTTGCCGACACCCGGCTCGCCCGAGAGCAGGATCGCCGCGCCGGGGACGATCCCGCCGCCCAGGACGCGGTCGAACTCCCCGACGCCGCTGGTGCGGCGGGGGGTCTCCCGCGTGTCGATCTGCGTGATCGGTCGCGCGCTGCGGGTGGGCGTCACGGGGGTGACGGATGCCGTGATCCCGGTCTGCGCGGCGGCCTCGACGACCGTGCCCCACTGCTGGCATTCGCCGCACCGGCCGACCCACTTCGCGGTGGTCCATCCGCACTCCGTGCACCGGAAGGCGGCGGTCGGGGTGGGACGTCGTGAAGCCATGACGACAGGCTAGCCGCGGCATCCGACATCACCGACGACGGCATCCGCTCTGGACTTCCTCGATGGATATGCAATATATTGCGTATCACCACGGTTACACCCGTCATCACCCCGGCTCCCCGGAGCCCCGTCAGAGAGA
This sequence comes from Microbacterium oleivorans, assembly GCF_001644225.1. Classification (GTDB taxonomy): domain Bacteria; phylum Actinomycetota; class Actinomycetes; order Actinomycetales; family Microbacteriaceae; genus Microbacterium; species Microbacterium gawkjiense. The sequence continues at coordinate 225,242 of NZ_LSTV01000005.1, forward strand.
AGAAGAGCCATGACCACTGCAGACCGCATCACCAACGTCGTCCTCGTCCACGGCGCCTTCGCCGACGGATCGGGCTGGCGCCGCGTCCACGACCTGCTGACGGCTCGCGGATTCCGCGTGTCGATCGTGCAGAACCCCCTCACCTCGCTCGACGCCGATGTGGCGGCGACCACCCGCGTGCTCGACCAGCAGGACGGGCCGGCGATCCTCGTCGGGCACTCCTGGGGAGGCACCGTCATCACGCAGGCCGGGACCCACGAAAAGGTCGCCGGCCTCGTGTACGTGTCGGCGCTCATCCCCGACGTCGGCGAGACCTCGGCGCAGCAGTACGAGGGCTTCGCCGCGACCCCCGAGTTCGTCATCGACGTCCGCGAGGACGGCTACGGCTTCCTCGCCCGCGACCACTTCCGCGCCGGGTTCGCCGCCGACATCGACGAGGCGGATGCCGCCTTCCTCGCCGACAGCCAGGTGCCGGTCAACATGTCGGTGTTCGGCGAGGCCGTCACCACCGCCGCGTGGCGCGACACGCCCAGCTGGGCGGTCATCGCCACCGAGGACAAGGCGTTCGACCAGGCGATGCTGCAGCACATGGCATCGCGGATCGGCGCGCAGATCACGAACGTCCCCGGCAGCCACGCGCTGTTCATCTCGCAGGCCGAGACGGTCGCGCAGGTCATCGCCGACGCCGCGGAGTCGGCGCGCTGACGCGCGGCGGGTGTCGAGGAGCAGGATCGAGATGAGCGTCGTCCCGTTCGCCGTCCCCCTGTGGGCCGAATTGCTGGCCGCGGGGTTGGGCGGCGCGCAGGGCGCGCTCCTCGCCGCCGAGCACCGGCATCAGCGCATCGATCTGCTCGGAGTGCTCGTCATCGGGCTGCTCGTCGCCCTCGGCGGCAGCCTCCTGCGCGACGTGGTGCTCAATCAGCCGCCGGTCGTGATCTGGGCGAACTGGTACCTGTTGGTCGCTGCCGCCGGCGCCCTGGTGGGAATGGTCGTGCAGCCGCTGCTCTCGCGCGTCGGGTGGCCCCTCATCCTCCTCGACGCGATCGTCATGGGGATGTTCGGCGCCATCGGCGCCTCCAAGGCGCTGTCGCTGGGCGTCGGACCCGTCGGCGCGGTGGTGGTGGGGGTCATCGGCGCGATCGGCGGCGGCATCCTGCGCGACGTCGCCCTCAACCTGCCGTTCTCGTTCCTGCAGGTGAGCACGCTCTACGCCGTCGCCGCCGGCGCGGGGGTCACGGTGCTCGTCGTCCTGAACGCCTTCGCGGTGCCCGTTCTCGTCGCGGGGATCGTCTGCATCGTCGTCACCACCGCCGTGCGCGTGGCCGCGGTGGTCTTCGACTGGACCTTCCCCGAGCAGATTCCGTTCCGTCGCCGGCAGGCGTGACCCGCTCAGCGCAGCGACGTCGCGACGGTCCGCAGCGCCTCCGCGGACCGGTGGAACAGCGCCAGCTCGTCGGCCGAGAACGAGGTCTCGAGGATGGGCCTGGCGCCCGCGCTGCTGACGACGGACGGCACCGAGAGCGCGACGCCGTCGACTCCCTGGAAGTCGCTCAGCACCGTCGAGACCGGCATGACCACGTGCTGGTCGCCGAGGATGGCCTCCACGATCCGCGCGCTCGACAGGCCGATCGCGTAGTTGGTCGCCCCCTTGCCCTGAATGACCTTGTAGGCGGCGTCGCGCACGTCGACCGCGATGGCGTCCAGCTCCTCGGTCGTGAACGTGGGCTGCCCGTCGGGCGGCTGCCAGTCGAGGATCGGGACGGTGCCGATGGTCGCCCGCGACCAGTGCGGGAACTCCGTGTCGCCGTGCTCGCCGACGATGTAGGCGTGCACGCTCGAGGTCGACACCCCCGCGCGCTGCGCGAGCTTCCACCGCAGGCGCGACGTGTCGAGGACGGTGCCCGAAGCGAAGATCCGCTCCGGTGGCAGCCCCGTGACCTCCTGACCGATGACGGTGAGCACGTCGCACGGATTGGTGACGATGACGTAGACGGCGTTCGGTGCGACCTCGAGCAGCTGCGGCAGCATCCGTCGCAGGATGCCGGCGTTGACACCGGCGAGCTCGGTGCGGGTCTGCCCGGGGTTCTGCTTGGCGCCGGCGGTGATCACGACGACGTGCGATCCGGCGGCGACTGAGACGTCGGCACCGCCCGAGATGTCGCTCGAGCCGGTGAACTGCGCGCCGTGGGCGAGGTCGAGCACCTCGGCCTCGACCTTCTCGGCGGCGATGTCGTAGAGGGCGACGTGGCGCGCCGACCCGCGGATGAGGGCCGCGTAGGCGACGCTCGACCCCACGGCCCCCGCGCCGACGACGGTGAGTTTCGAGTTCTCAATGACGCTCATACCGCCAGTGTGGCAGTCGGCGGATGCGGGCGGCTCGGATCGGGCCGGAGAAATCAGGCGGGCTGCGCCTCAGCCGGCGCGGGCCGCCGGATGCCGAGGAACGAGACCGCCGCACCCGCGGCCATGAGGACCGCGGTGACCCACGCGGCCCGGTGGAACCCGTTGAGGTCGAGCGATCCGCCGATGATCACAGCGAGGATCGCGATGACGACGAGTCCCGCGATGCGGGAGACGGCGTTGTTCGTCGCCGAGGCGATGCCCGAGCGCTCACCGCCGATCGCGCCGAGGATCGTCGAGGTCAGCGGCGACACCGTGACCCCGAGCCCTAGGCCGAACACGACGAGCCCGGGGAGCACCTGCGTCCAGTAGTCGAAGTCCTCGCGGACGGCGAGCAGCATCAGCGAGCCGACCGCCATCACGAGCGGGCCGACGGTCATGAACAGGCGTGGCCCGAAGCGGTTGGTCCAGCCGCCGACGACCGAGCTCAGCGCGATGAGCGCGACGGTCACGGGAAGGCTGGCGAGCCCGGCGAGGGTGGCGCTGAGCCCTGCGCCCTGCTGCAGGTAGACCCCGACGACGAAGCCGTTGAGCGTGAGCGCGGCGTAGATGAAGAGGGTGGCGAGGTTGCCGGTCCAGAAGTTCCGCACACGGAAGATGTCGAGCGGGAGGATTGGCGAGCGCACCGTCCGCTGTCGCAGCAGGAACGCGGCGAACATGACGATGCCGGCGACCAGCGGCATCCAGATCGCCGGATGACCCCACCCCAGGTTCGGCTGTTCGATGAGGGCGAAGACCACCCCGCCGAGTCCGAGGGTGCACAGGGTCGCGCTCACGAGGTCGAGGTGCGCGTCGTCGCGACGGTGGTCGACGTGTCCGAGTCGGGCGAGCAGGACGAAGGTGATCGCGATCGGGATGATCTGCACGAGGAACGCGAACCGCCACGACAGCAGGTCGACGAAGAGTCCGCCCAGAAGGGGGCCCGCGAGGTTCGCGGCAGTCGTCCACGCCGTCCACTGGCCGATCGCCCGCGCCTGCGCGGGACCGGTCAAAAGCGAGGTGATGAGTGCGAGCGAGCTCGGCACCAGGAACGCCCCCGCCGCACCCTGCAGGGCCCGCGCGATGATCAGGACGATCGGGTCCGGCGCGAGCCCGACGCCGATCGAAGCGATGCCGAATCCAATGAGTCCGATGCGCAGGACGAGCACGCGGCCGAACGCATCGCTCACCGAACCGGCGAACAGGATGAGCGAGCTCAGGGTGAGGAGGTAGGCATCCACCGTCCACTGCTGCGTCGACAAGCCGCCGCCGAGCTCCTCGCCGATCGCGGGCAGGGCGACGTTGACGACGGTGCCGTCGAGGAAGGCCACCGCCGAGGCGAGGGCGGCGATCGCGACGATGAGTCCGAACCGCGGGGTCGTCGATGCACTCACAGGCTCACCGTAGACCCCTCGCGCCGCAGCCGAGCCGACGCGAACGGTCGTCACCCGGGGGTGGAAGCGACGGTTCGCGTCGGGTCGAGGTCGGTGAGGGGGGTCGCGGGTAGGGCGATCCAGCCTTCGCGGCGGGCCTGGGCGGTGCGGGCGGGTGGGACGGGATGCGTCGCGCGGACCGCGTGTGCGCGGGCGATGAGGGCGGCGACCACGGCGTCGAAGGGGTCGTCGGATGCCGCCATCAGCGCGTGCTGCTCAGGGGAGACGGTGAGCCACGGCGCTGCGTCGAGGAGGCTCGCCGTCGCCGCGGCGCGGGTCGCGGCATCCGTCTTGTACCCGGTCACGTCGACGCGCCAGGTGCGGAGCGCGGCGGCGGGGTAGACCTCGACGAGGCGACCGGTCGCGCCGGAGCGGTCGACGTCGTCGCCGGCGTCGGCGAAGGCGGCGAGCAAATCGGCGCAGCGCATCGCCGTGAGTCCGAGGCGGTCGGTCGAGACGCTCAGCGGCAGACGCCCGGTCAGGGACTGGACGACGCGGTCGGTCTCGCGGTAGGCGAGACGCCGGCGCCCGGCGATGCCGCGGAGGTCGGGATGCGGCGGCTCGCCGCGTGTATGTGCGCTGACGTAGGCGACGAACTCGTCGGGCCAGCCGAACGCGCAATCGATCCCGACCTGGGCGGAGCCCTGCGCGAGTCGCACGACGTCGGCGTCCGTGTTGTCGAGGCGGAGCGTCGTGAGCTCGGCTCCGTCCGCACCCCAGGCGACGACCGCGACGGCGGTGCGCGCGGGCTGCGCCGCGAGGTCGACTCCCGTGGTGATCACACGCCGACGCTACCCGCCCGCCGGAGCGCCGAGACGTCGCAGATGGTCGCCATCGCGGGCGGGAAGCGACCATCCGCGACGCCTCGGCGAAGCGCGAGGGGGCGCTGGTTCGCGGCATCCGCTCTCGTGTCGTAAACTGGACGACGGTGACGTGTCCGAGCGGCCGAAGGTGCAACTCTCGAAAAGTTGTGTAGGGTAACCCCCTACCGTGGGTTCAAATCCCACCGTCACCGCCAGAAAAACCCCCGCGAGTCGGGGGTTTTTCCCTTTCCGGAGACGGTCTCAGTAGCCCGCGCGCTCCTCGTCGCCGGCCTGCGACCAGCGCGCCGCCAGGGCCTCCGACCCGCGGGCGAGCATGGCGACGTCGGCCCCCACGAGCAGGAAGTCCGCGCCAGCGTCGACGTAGGACTGTGCGACCTCGGGGTCGAACGCGTTGACGCCGACCGGGATGCCGGCATCCGTCACCGCGGCGAAGGCCCGCAGAACGGCGGCGGTGACGTCGGGATGCGTCTGCTGACCGAGCAGGCCGAGGGATGCCGCGAGGTCGCTCGGTCCCACGAAGACACCGTCCACGCCGTCCACCGCGGCGATCGCCCCGGCGGCTTCGACACCCTCGGCCGTCTCGACCTGGACGAACAGCGACACGTGCTCGTCGGCGTCGGCGAGGTATCCCTCGACCCGGTTCCACCGGGCCGACCGCCCGAGCGCCGACCCGACGCCGCGCCGACCGCGCGGGGGATATCGCACCGCCTGGACGACCGCCTCGGCCTGCGAGGCGGACGACACCATCGGCACGAGCAGGTTCTGCGCGCCGAGGTCGAGGACCTGCTTGATCACGACCGCGTCGTCGGACGGCACCCGGACGACCGGCGTCACCGGGTACGCGGCGACGGCCTGCAGCTGCGCGAGCACGGATTCGAGGCCGTTCGGGGCGTGCTCCATGTCGACGAGCACCCAGTCGAGGCCCGCGCCGGCGCAGATCTCGGCGACGAGCGGCGAGCCTGTGCACACCCACATCCCCGCCAGCGGACGGTCGGACTCCGCGAGGACCGCGCGGAAGGTCGGGGTCAGACGAAGCGGCATGTGATCTCCCCCATCGGGCCGTACTCGCACCGTACCTCGTCGCCCGCCGACACCCACATGGGGCGGGTGAAGGACCCCGCCAGGATGATCTCACCGGCCTCCAGCCGGGCACCGTGCTGGGCGAACTTATTCGCGAGCCAGGCGACTCCCGTCGCGGGATGGCCGAGGACACCGGCGGCGACGCCGGTCTCCTCGATCTCGCCGTTGCGGGAGAGGACACCCGGCACCCAGCGCAGGTCGATCTCGTCGGGACGCTTGTGGACGTCCCCGAGCACCATCGCGCCGTAGGCCGCGTTGTCCGAGATCGTGTCGACGATCGTGCGCCCCTCGAGCTCGATGTGCGAGTTCAGCACCTCGAGCGCCGGGACCGCGTAGTCGATCGCTGCGAGGGCGTCCTCGAGCGTGCAGCCCGGCCCCTCGAGCGGCTCGCGCAGGACGAACGCGAGTTCCACCTCGATGCGTACGTTCGAGAACCGGGCGGCGTCGATCTCGTCGCCCGAGCGGTAGACCGTGTCGTCGAACATCACGCCGTAGTCCGGCTCGGTGATGCCGGTCGCCTGCTGCATCGCCTTGCTCGTGAGGCCGATCTTGCGCCCCACGAGGCGGCGCCCGGCGGCGATGTTGCGGTCGCGCCAGACGCCCTGGATCGCGTACGAGTCCTCAACGGTGGCGTCGGGGTACCGCGCCGTGATGCGCGGGATCACACCGTTCGTGCGCTCGGCGTCGGCCAGCTCGGCGGCGATGGCGGCGATGGTCTCGGGAGGCAGCATCCGGTCTCCTCCGCGCCTCAGAGCTGGTTGCCGAGCTTGAACTCGCCGCCGTCGCCCGCCGATTCCGGAGCGCGCGTGTACGAGAAGCCGTCAGCGCCGATCGTCACCGCCATCTCGGACGAGTCGGTGCGGGCGACGACCGGCTGCGGGTTGCCGTCGAGGTCGAGCACGAGCGAGGCGTCCGTGTACCAGCTCGGCACGACGGGGTTACCCCACCAGTCGCGGCGCTGGTTGTCGTGCACGTCCCACGTGACGACGGGGTTGTCGGGGTCGCCGGTGTAGTAGTCCTGCGTGTACACCTCGACGCGGTGCCCGTCGGGGTCGCGCAGGTACAGGTAGAACGCGTTCGAGACGCCGTGACGGCCGGGGCCGCGCTCGATCGCGTCCGACCGCCGCAGCGCGCCGAGCTTGTCGCAGATCGCGAGGATGTTGTGCTTCTCGTGCGTCGCGAAGCAGACGTGGTGCATGCGCGGTCCGTCGCCGCCGGTCATGGCGGTGTCGTGGACGGTGGGCTTGCGCCGCATCCATGCCGCGTAGACCGTGCCCTCCTCGTCCTGGATGTCCTCCGTCACCCGGAAGCCCAGCGACTGCATGAAGTTGACGGCGCGCGGTACGTCGGGGGTCACCTGGTTGAAGTGGTCGAGGCGGACGAGCTCGCCGGGGCTGTAGAGGTCGTACCGCCACGACAGCCGTTCGACGTGCTCGGTCGCGAAGAAGAACTCGTACGGGAACCCGAGCGGGTCGACGACGCGCACCGAGTCGCCGATGCCCTTGGTGAAGCCGTTCGGCTCGCGCCGCACGTCGCAGCCGAGCTCGGAGTAGAACGCGACGGCCTTGTCGAGGTCCTCGGCCGAGCGCACCCGGTACGAGAACGCCGCGACGGCGGCGATCGGACCCTGCCGCAGGACGAGGTTGTGGTGGATGAACTCCTCGGTCGAGCGCAGGTAGATCGCCTCGTCGTCCTCCTCCGTGACGTGGAGCCCCAGGACGTCGACGTAGAAGACGCGGGATGCCGCGAGGTCGGTCACGACCAGTTCCATGTACGCGCAGCGCAGCACGTCGGGGGCGGGCGAGGAGGGGGTCGGGATCGGGTTGTCGGAGCGGATGGGGGACTCCTGGCTCACCCAGAAGCCGGAGGAGGTCAGGGTCATGTCGTCGCGGTGGCTCATGTCAGCGTCCTTGCGTGAGTGAGGTCAGTTCTTGCCGAAGGTCGGGTTGTGCACCTTGCCGAGGGTGATGTGCACGGCCTGCTGGTCCGTGTAGAAGTCGATCGAGCGGTAGCCGCCCTCGTGCCCGAGGCCCGAGGCCTTGACGCCGCCGAACGGGGTGCGGAGGTCGCGCACGTTGTTCGAGTTCAGCCAAACCATGCCGGCCTCGACCGCCTGCGAGAAGTTGTGCGCCCGCTTGAGGTCGTTGGTCCAGATGTAGGCGGCGAGGCCGTACTTCGTGTCGTTCGCGAGCGCGAGGGCCTCCTCGTCGGTGTCGAACGGCGTGATCGCCACGACGGGGCCGAAGATCTCCTCCTGGAAGATCCGCGCCGTCGGCGGCACGTCGGCGAACACGGTCGGCGCGACGAAGTTGCCGTCGTCGAAGCCGTCGGGACGACCGCCACCGGCGACCAGCCGGCCCTCGCTCTTGCCGATCTCGACGTACGACATGACCTTGGCGTAGTGCTCGGGGTGCACAAGCGCGCCGACCTCGGTGTCCGGGTCGTGCGGGAATCCGACCTTCACCCGCGCGGCCTGCGCCGCATAGCGCTCGACGAACTCGTCGTACACCTCGCGCTGCACCAGGATGCGGCTGCCCGCCGTGCAGCGCTCGCCGTTGAGCGAGAACACCCCGAAGATCGTCGCGTCGATCGCGGCCTCCAGGTCCGCGTCGGCGAACACGACCGCGGGGCTCTTGCCGCCCAGCTCCATCGACAGGCCCTTCAGCCAGGGCGCCGCGTTCGCGAAGATCAGCTGCCCCGTCGAGCTCTCGCCCGTGAACGAGATGAGCGGCACGTCGGGGTGCTTCACGAGAGCGTCGCCCGCCTCTTCGCCGAGACCGTTGACGAGGTTGAAGACGCCCTGCGGCAGTCCCGCCTCTTCGAAGATGCCCGCCCAGAGGGATGCCGACAACGGCGTGAACTCCGCGGGCTTCAGCACCACGGTGTTGCCCGTGGCGAGCGCGGGGCCGAGCTTCCACGACTCGAGCATGAACGGCGTGTTCCAGGGGGTGATGAGCCCCGCGACGCCGATCGGCTTGCGGTTGACGTAGTTGATCTGCCGACCCGGCACCTTGAACGTGTCGTCGGACTGGGCGACGATCAGGTCCGCGAAGAAGCGGAAGTTCTCGGCCGCTCGGCGGGCCTGCCCGAGCGCCTGCGTGATCGGCAGGCCCGAGTCGAAGGACTCCAGCTCCGCGAGGCGAGCGTCGCGCGACTCGACGAGGTCGGCGATGCGGTGCAGGATCCGCGAGCGCTCGCGGGGCAGCATCTTCGGCCACGGGCCCTCGGTGAACGCGCGCCGCGCGGCGGCGACGGCGGCATCCACATCGGCCTTCTTGCCGGCAGCGGCCTGCAGGTACACGCGGTTCGTCACCGGGTCGAGCACGTCGAAGGTGTCGCCGTCCTGCGAGTCGACGAAGGCGCCGTCGATGTAGTGCTGGATGCGGGTGGGGAGGTCCGCGGGCGTGTGCGGGGCCGCGAGGGTGGGATCCGTCATGTCGTGCGTCCTTGCTCGAGGGTCAGAAGTTGGGGAGGCCGAGCGCTTCGCCCGGGTGTTCGTGGATCATGTAGGCGTCGAGCGTCGCGGAGCGGTGTCGCCGCGCCGCCTGCTCGATCTCGCCGAGCGGCGCGCCGCGCTCGATGAGCGCGACGATCTGCTCGTGCTCGCGCACCGACTCCTGCGCGCGGCCCGGGACGAAGCTGAACGTCGAGTCGCGGAGGTGCCCGAGACGCGCCCACTCGGACTCGACGAGCTCCAGCATCCGCGGGTTCGCGCACTTGGCGTAGAGCGTCGCGTGGAACACCTGGTTGAGCCGCGTGAACGAGTGCGGGTCGAAGTCGCTGAGCGACTGGATCATCCGCTCGTTGGTCTCGCGGGCGAGCCGGAGGTCGTCGGCGGTGAGGCGGCGCGCGGCGAGGGCCGTCGCGGTGCCCTCGAGGACCGACAGTGCCTGCATGCTGAAGCGGTACTGCGTGTCGTCGACCATCGAGACGCGGGCGCCGACGTTGCGTTCAAACGTCACGAGCCCTTCGGCCTCGAGTTGGCGGATCGCCTCGCGGACGGGCACGACGCTCATGCCGAGCTCGCCCGCGATCGCGCCGAGCACGAGGCGGTAGCCCGGCGTGAACTCCTGCGAGGCGATGCGCTCCTTCACCCAGTGATAGGCGCGCTGCGACTTGCTGAGGTCCGCTGGCGCCGTCAGTTCGTCGCCCGCCATGCGCGGTACCGGTCCTTCCACTCGCCCGCGAGCGGGAACAGTCCGTCGACCGCGTGGCCCTCGGCGACCCGTTCGGCGATCCAGCCGTCCTCGATCTCCTGCTCCAGCGCGGCGTCGGCGACCTCGGCGGCGAGCGCCGGGGGGATCACGATCACACCGTCCGCGTCGCCGACGAGGATGTCGCCGGGCTGCACCGTCGTGCCGCCGCACGCGATCGTCACGTCGGCATCCCACGGCACGTGACGGCGGCCGAGGACCGCCGGGTGCGCGCCGGCCGTGTACACCGGGATACCGACGGCCGAGACGGCGTCGATGTCGCGGACACCGCCGTCGGTGACGATGCCCACCGCCCCGCGCGCGTGCGCGCGGATCGCGAGGATGTCGCCGAGCGTGCCCGAGCCGGACTCGCCGCGGGCCTCGATCACGATGACCTCGCCCTCGCCGACGGCGTCGAACGTGCGCTTCTGCGCGTTGTAGCCGCCGCCGTGGGAGTCGAAGATGTCCTCGCGGTTCGGGACGAAACGCAGGGTGCGGGCGAGTCCGACGAGCTTCGCGCCCGGGTGGAGGGGGCGGACGCCGTCGATCGTGACGTTGTTCAGGCCGCGCCTGCGCAGCTGCTGCGACAGCCCGGCGACGGGTGCCCGCTCGAGCTTCGCGCGGAGCGCCGGGTCGAGCCCCGGCGCCGGCAGGCCCGCGGCCTCGCGCGAGCCCCACGCCTCGGCGCGCTGCAGGTCGTCGGCGGCGGGCAGGGACCCCAGGGCGGCGTCGAACGGGCGCTCACCCTGCACCACCGTCGTGCGCAAGCGGCCGGACGAGGGGGCACCGGCGGCATCCGGGGCATCCACCTCCACCTCGACGACGTCGCCGGGGACGACCACCGACGACCCGGCGGGGGTGCCGGTGAGGATGACGTCGCCGCGCTCGAGCGTCATGTGCTGCGAGAGGTCGGCGACGATCTGCGCGAAGGGGAAGATCAGATCGGCGGTCGTGTCGTCCTGCGCGAGCCGGCCGTTGACCCAGGCGCGCACGCGCAGCGCGGCGGGGTCGACCTGCCGGGCGTCGATCAGGCGCGGCCCGATCGGGGTGTACCCGTCGCGGCCCTTGGATCGGACGTTCGAGCCGCGGTCGTTCGCGCGCAGGTCGTAGAGACCGAAGTCGTCGGATGCCGTGACCCACCCGACGTGCGCCCAGGCCTCCGCCGCGCCCACGTGGCGCGCATCGGTGCCGATGATGAGCGCGACCTCGGCCTCGAAGGCGAGGAGCTCGGTGCCGGCGGGGCGCTCGATCTCGTCGCCCGACGCGGCGAGCGAGCTCGACGGCTTGAGGAAGTAGGACGGCGCGGCGGGGCGGCGTCCGCGCTGGTCGGCGCGCGAGGCGTAGCTGAGGTGGACGGCGACGATCTTGCCCGGGCGCTGAGGAAGGGCGGCGAAACGCGGGTCGACGGGGGCCGTCGGTTCGATGTCGTGAGTCATGAGCTCCCTCGCTCTTGCGGCATATCCCAAATCGTATATTATCTAGTCGACCGCAGGCAACACCCCACCGGGAGCCGCGGCCCCGACAACGTCGTCACCAGGAGTCAATGAAGATGAACCAACCCTCGCGGACGGGGTTCACCCCCACCGGAACGATCAGCAGCCCCACCGACCGTCGCCGCGTCGTGTTCGCGACTGTCGTCGGCACCACCGTCGAGTGGTACGACTTCTTCATCTACGCCCAGGCGGCGGGGCTCGTCTTCGCGCAGCTGTTCTTCGCGCCGCTCGGCGAGAGCACGGCGACGATCCTGTCGTTCCTCACCGTCGGCATCAGCTTCCTGTTCCGCCCGCTCGGAGCGTTCCTGGCCGGACACTTCGGCGACAAGTACGGCCGCCGCGTGGTGCTGGTCGTGACCCTCATCCTCATGGGTGTCGCCACGACCCTCGTGGGTCTCCTGCCGACCTGGACCGTCATCGGCCTCGCCGCCCCGATCCTGCTCATCTTCCTGCGCATCCTGCAGGGCATCTCGGCCGGCGGCGAGTGGGGCGGCGCGGTGCTCATGGCCGTGGAGCACGCCCCCAAGCAGAAGCGCGGACTGTTCGGTGCCTCGCCCCAGATCGGTGTGCCGATCGGCCTGCTGCTGGCCTCGGGGATGATGGCGCTCATGTCGGTGCTCGCCCCGGGCGACGCGTTCCTCGAGTGGGGCTGGCGTGTGCCGTTCCTCTTCTCGATCGTGCTGATCCTCGTCGGGTACTACATCCGCCGCCGTGTCGAGGAGAGCCCCGTCTTCCTCGAGCTCGCCGAGCGCAAGGAGCGCACCCGCACCCCGATCGTGCAGCTGTTCCGCAAGCACGCGCTCCTCGTCGTCATCGCGGCGCTCGTGTTCGCCGGCAACAACGCCGCCGGCTACATGACCACCGGCGGCTACATCCAGAACTACGCCACCAACCCCGAGGGACCGCTCGCGATGGACCGCAGCGGTGTGCTCCTGGCCGTCACGGGGTCGGCCCTGTTCTGGCTCGCCTCGACCTGGACCGCCGGCTGGATCAGCGACCGCATCGGCCGGCGCTCGACCTACATCGGCGGCTGGATCCTGCAGCTGATCGGCGTGTTCACGCTCTTCCCGCTCGTGAACACCGGGGACCTCGGGCTCCTGTTCACGGCCCTCGCGATCCTCGCGATCGGCCTCGGCTTCACCTACGGGCAGCAGTCCGCGTACTACGCCGAGCTCTTCCCCGCCTCGATCCGGTTCTCGGGCGTCTCGATCTCGTACGCGATCGGCGCGATCCTCGGCGGCGCGTTCGCCCCCACCATCGCGACCGCGCTCGTCCAGGCGACGGGGTCGACCTGGTCGGTCGCGTTCTACCTGGCGGGGATGACGGTGCTCGGCCTGCTGGCGACGCTGTTGCTGCGCGACCGCACCGGCATCCCCCTCGGGCCCGATCACGAGGAGGAGCAGGCGAAGAGTCCGATCTACGGGGTGTCCCGGGCCTGAGATCCCGGATGCCGCGTCCGACCGTCCTCCCGAAAGCGAGCACCATGCAGTTCCACCACCACGGCTACGTCTCCGGGGACCCTCGCGTCGAGAGCGCCGCCGGCACGGGGATCGACCGACCCGAGGAGCTTCCCGACGAGACCGACGTCCTGATCGTCGGGTCGGGACCGGCCGGGATGCTGCTGGCCGCCCAGATGTCGCAGTTCCCGGCGGTCTCGACGCGCATCATCGAGCGGCGCGGCGGGCGGCTGCCCCTCGGCCAGGCCGACGGCATCCAGCCGCGCAGCGTCGAGACGTTCCAGGCGTTCGGGTTCGCCGAGCGGATCACCGCCGAGGCCTACAACATCGGGTACATGAACTTCTGGGGCCCGGACCCGGAGGACCCGTCGCGCATCCGCCGCACCAGCCGCACGGAGGACTACGGGCTGAAGATCAGCGAGTTCCCGCACCTGATCGTCAACCAGGCGCGTGTGCTCGACTACTTCGCCGAGGCGGCGGCGCTCGGTCCCGGCCGCATCCGCCCCGACTACGGCGTCGAGTTCGTCGGAATCACCCGGGACGACGCGGACGAGTACCCGCTCGCGGTGCGGGTGCGCCACGTCGAAGGTGCGCGGGCCGGCGAGGAGCGCACGATCCGCGCGAAGTTCGTCGTCGGATGCGACGGGGCGCGCAGCGGCGTGCGCGAGGCGATCGGACGGCGGCACGTCGGGCGGTTCGCGGCGCACGCGTGGGGCGTCATGGACGTGCTCGTGAACACGGACTTCCCCGACTGGCGCATCAAGTGCGCGATCACCTCCGAGGCGGGCAACATCCTGCACATCCCGCGCGAGGGCGGGTACCTCTCGCGCATGTACATCGACCTCGGCGAGGTGCCCGACACCGACAACCGCGCGGTGCGCAGCACCCCCATCGAGGAGATCATCCGCCGCGCGAACGAGATCCTGCACCCGTACTCGATCGACGTGAAGCAGGTTGCCTGGCACAGCGTGTACGAGGTCGGGCACCGCGTCACCGACCGGTTCGACGACGTCGAGGACGGCGACGGCCGCACACCCCGCGTGTTCCTCACCGGCGACGCCTGCCACACGCACAGCGCGAAGGCCGGGCAGGGCATGAACGTGTCGATGCAGGACGGATTCAACCTCGGCTGGAAGCTCGGGCACGTGCTCACCGGGCTGGCCCCGGCATCCCTCCTGTCGACGTACTCGGGGGAGCGCCAGCCGGTCGCGCAGCAGCTCATCGACTTCGACCGCGAGTGGTCCTCGCTCATGGCCCGCAAGCCCCACGAGATCTCGGACCCCGACGACCTCGCGAACTACTACCTCGCGACGGCCGAGTTCCCGTCGGGCTTCATGACCCGCTACGAGCCGTCGGCGATCGTCGCGGACGACCGGCACCAGGCGCTCGCCGAGGGCTACCCCGTCGGCAAGCGTTTCGCGTCGGTCCCGGTGACCCGGGTGGGCGACGGCAACGTCGTGCACCTCGGCCACCATGCCCGCGCCGACGGACGGTGGCGGGTCTACGCCTTCGCCGACCCGGATGCCGCGGCCCTGGGCACGTGGGCGGAGTGGGCGGCATCCGCCGACTCCCCGCTGGTGCGGTTCACGCCCGCCGGCGCGGACGTCGACGCGGTGTTCGACGTGAAGGTCGTGTACCCGCAGCCGTACGACGAGGTGGACCTGCTCGCGGTGCCGGAGGTCTTCCGGCCGCGGACCGGCCCGCTCGGCCTCATGGACTGGGAGAAGGTTTACGCGGCCGGGCCCGGCGCCTGGAACTCCGTCGACATCTTCGCCGAGCGCGGCATCGACCCCCGCGGCGCCGTGGTGGTCGTACGCCCCGATCAGTACGTCGCCGCCGTCCTACCCCTCGACGCGCCCGCCGAGCTCGACGCCTTCCTCTCGCGCGCCTTCGCGGGCTGACGTCGGGTCGAGCCGACGCGACCTGCGCCCATCCCGGCCCCGAAGCCGCACTTCGCGCCGGGTCGCGGCGTCGAGACGTCGCAGATGGTCGCGCGAGCGGTGGGGGAGCGACCATCTGCGACGCTTCGGCGTTCGGGCGGGCCGGACGCGGCGCCATATCGCGGCGAGAAACTCGGCACCACCCCTTCCGGGCGACGGGGCGGAGTTCGTAGCGTGGAGCCATGGCGCGTGACGACGACCGACCCGAGGACCTCTACACCGGACCCATCGACCTGTCGGCGCTCGCCGCGGAGGACGGCGATCTCGAGATGCCCGAGATCAGCTACGACGAGCAGCGCTACCCCGCCCGTCCGCGTCGGCTCCGCCCGCGCGACAACCTGCGCGGCAGCAGCGTGCGCCGCATCCGCACCGATCCCCGCACCGCGAACGGGACGAACCCGTCGTACGTCGAGTGGCTGGTGCGTCAGTCGATGCTGAAGGATGCCGACGTCCTGGCGCGCCAGCTTTCGGGACAGCCCACGATGTGGCGCAACGCCTACGCGCGCCCCGACGCGCGCCGGGCGATCGCGACGAGCGACGTGTGGTTCACCGCGTACCCGATCTCGCTCATCACGCGCCCGGGCCAGTCGTTCCTGTCGGCCCTCGGCGACGACGAGCTCTGGTCGGTGTTCGAGCGGATCGGCATCACGGCGATCCACACCGGTCCCGTCAAGCGGGCCGGCGGCATCGAGGGATGGGGCGAGACCCCCAGCGTCGACGGGCACTTCGACCGCATCAGCACGGCGATCGACCCCGCGTTCGGCACGGAGGACGAGTTCCGCGCGCTGTGCGACGTGGCCGACTCGCACGGCGGCAGCATCATCGACGACATCGTCCCCGGACACACCGGCAAGGGGGCGGACTTCCGCCTCGCCGAGATGGGGTTCAAGGACTACCCCGGGATCTACCACATGGTCGCGATCCCGCCGGAGGACTGGCACCTGCTGCCCGACGTCCCCGAGGGCTACGACAGCGTCAACCTCGATCCGGCGACCGAGCACACCCTCGCCGAGCACGGGTACATCATCGGCGCCCTGCAGCGCGTCATCTTCTACACGCCCGGGGTGAAGGAGACGAACTGGAGCGCGACCGCTCCGGCCATCGGTCCCGACGGGGTCACCCGCCGCTGGGTGTACCTGCACTACTTCAAGCAGGGTCAGCCCTCGATCAACTGGCTCGACCCGACCTTCGCCGGCATGCGCCTCGTGATCGGCGACGCCCTGCACTCGCTGGGCGAGCTCGGCACGAGCGCGCTGCGCCTCGACGCGAACGGATTCCTCGGTGTGGAGAAGAGCGCCGAGGGTCTGCCGGCGTGGTCGGAGGGGCATCCGCTCTCGCACGCCGCGAACCACATCATCGCGGGCATGGTGCGCAAGGTCGGCGGCTTCACGTTCCAGGAGCTGAACCTGACGATGGAGGACATCCGCGACACGGGTGCCGTCGGCGCCGACCTGTCGTACGACTTCATCGGACGGCCGGGATACCACCACGCCCTCGCCACCGGGCAGACCGAGTTCCTGCGGCTGGCGCTTACCTCGTCGCTCGCGCTCGGCGTCGCGCCGGTGCAGCTCGTGCACGGGCTGCAGAACCACGACGAGCTCACCTACGAGCTCGTCCACTGGGCGACCCGCCACGCCGACGAGGAGTACGGCTTCCGCGGCGAGACGATCACGGGCGGCGAGCTCGCCGAGGTCATCCGCGCGGAGCTGACCGAGAAACTGGTGGATGCCGGTGACTACAACCGCGTGTTCACGCAGAACGGCATCGCCTGCACGACGACGTCGCTCATCGCGGCGACCCGCGGCATCCCGTCCCTCGACGACATCACCGACGACGACGTCCCCGCGATCCGCGACGCGCACCTCCTGCTGTGCGCGTACAACGCGTGGCAGCCGGGCGTGTTCGGGCTCTCGGGCTGGGACCTCGTCGGCATGCTGACGCTGCCCGCCGACGAGGTGGCCGACCTCATCGGCGCCGGCGACACCCGCTGGATCGAGCGGGGCGCGCACGACCTGCTCGACGTCGACCCGGGCGCGACCCGTTCGACCTCGGGCATGCCGCGCGGCCGGGCGCTCTATGGTCCGCTGCCCGCGCAGCTCGAGGACCCCGACTCGTTCGCGTCGCGCCTGTCGGCGATCATCGACCTGCGCCGCGCGCACGGGGTGGCGACGGCGACGCAGGTCGACATCCCCGAGGTCGCGCACGCCGGCATGCTCGTCCTGGTCCATCGCCTCGACGAGGGGATGCCGGAGGCCGACGCCCCCATCCAGGTGACGGTCCTGAACTTCTCGGCCGAGCCCATCGAGGGCACCGTGCGGTCGGAGCACCTGACCCCGCAGAGCGAGGTCCGCGACGCGGCCGCCGACGAGGTCATCGGTCGCGTAGACGACCTGCAGAGCTTCTCGGTGTCGCTGCCCGCGTACGGCGCCCGGTTCCTGCTGCTCGAGCCGCAGGCCGAGGAGGACTGACGGAGCGGATGCCGGCGCGCAAGCCCCCCGGCGATGTCCGGCGCCCTGCGTAGCGTCGTCCCATGAGCGACGAGACCACCCCCATCGAGAACGACACCACCGACCCCGCCGAGGGTCACGCGCTTCCGCCCGAGACCGGGCAGTCGGGCGAGATGCTCGGCGGCCCGAGCGGCGACACCGCCGTCAAGGACCCCGAGGAGTGGGTCACCGGCGACGAGCCGATGACCGGCGCGCAGCGCAGCTACCTCGACACTCTGGCGCGCGAGGCGGGCGAGCAGATCCCCGCCGACCTCACGAAGGCGCAGGCCTCCGAGCACATCGACCGTCTGCAGCAGGCGACCGGGCGCGGCGCTTCGGACTGACCGGTGGCGGCGTCGCGCCCGCCTTTCAGGCGAGCGCGGCGTCGATGCCGGCGAGCGGCACGGGCAGCCAGTCGGGCCGGTTGCGCGCCTCGTAGATCGACTCGTACACCGCCTTGTCGAGCACGAGTGCGCGCAGCAGCACCGGGTCGAGGGTGATCGCTCCCGGCGCCGCGGTGTACGCGGCGAGGAAGGCCTCGCGGCACGCCGCCGCCCAGGCCGCGGCATCGGGTCCCGCGCCGACGGCGCCGGCGTAGTCGAAGGAACGCAGCATTCCGGCCACGTCGCGCGGCGGGAGGTCGGGGATCGCCCGCTCCGCCATCGGTCGCAGCGGCTCGCCCTCGAAGTCGACGATCCGCCAGCCGCCGTGCGGCACGGCGAGCACCTGTCCGAGGTGGAGGTCGCCGTGGATGCGCTGCAGTCGCGGCCAGGGGCGCTCGAGCGCCGCGGTGTACACGGCGTCGATCGCCGCGAGCCGGTCGGCGACGGCGGGGACTTCGGCGGAGGCGATCGCCAGGCGTCGGCGCCAGGCGCGGCCCACCGCAGCGAGCTGGTCGGGCGACGCGTCCATCGACTCGAGGGCGTCGCTGAGCGCGCCGTGCACCCCGGCGACGGCGACCCCGAGGTCGTGGGCGGCGTCGGTGAAGTCGCGGCCCTCGCGGGCGGCGTCGAGTGCGATCGCCCACCCGTCGCGCACGCCGGGCAGGAACTCCTGCGCGAACCCGAGGGTCCCGCGTGCCGTGCCGGAGTCGCGGCCGACGTCGGGCCACTCGGCATCCGCGCTGCCGTAGAACCGCGGCACGTACGGCGAACCGGCCTCGCTCAGCACGCGCTGCACCGTGACGTCGGGGTTCTCGCCGTGATGCAGCGTCCGGAAGAGTTTGAGGATGATGGCGGGTGCGCCGTCGACGTCGTAGACGATCGAGGTGTTCGACTGCTCGCCGGTGAGCACACGCGAGCCCGTCACGCGGCTCGTGTCGACACCCATGTCCGCGAGGAGGCCGACCGTGAAGGCGGGATGCCGCGTGGCATCCACCACCGCACGCCCTTCCGCGGTCGTGATGACGACCTCCAGGTCGCCGGGGTCGCTCACCTCGGCGAGCGGCACGTTGTAGAGCGTGGGCACCGCGCCGGCGTCGTCCATGAGGAGGTAGCGGGTCGCCCCCGTCACGGACTGCGTGTCGAGCACGCGGAACTGCGGATCGTGACTCTTGCCCGCATACCAGCGCTGCCGTGCCACCCAGGCACCGAGGTCGTCGTCGAATTCCACACGTCCACCCTGGCCCGAGTGCGCCGCCCCGCGGAAGGGGTGGACGAGGTTTCGTCGACGCGTTAGGGGACGGCGGTCACGCCAGCGGCAGGCGGACGGTGAACGCGGTGTGTCCGGGGGTGCTCTCGACACCGATCGAGCCGTCGTGGGCGGCCACGATCGCTTCGGCGATCGACAGGCCGAGCCCGGTGCTCCCGGCATCCCGGTTGCGCGAAACGTCGCCCCGCGCGAACCGTTCGAACAACGTGTCACGGATGTCGGGCGCGATCCCGGGTCCGTCGTCGGTCACCTGGAGCACCGCGTCCTCGCCGTCCAGCCGGAGGGCGAGGACCACGCGAGTCCCCGACGGGGTGTGGGTGCGCGCGTTGCGCAGGAGGTTCGCCACCACCTGACGCAACCGATTCTCGTCGCCGGTCACCTCGATCGTGTCGTCGTCGCCGAGGTCGAGCAGCCACGTCCGCGTGGGGTCCGCGGCATGGGCGTCGCTGACCGCGTCGATCGCGAGCATCGTGAGGTCCACGCTCTCGCGGCGCAGCCGCTGACCGGCGTCGAGCCGCGCGAGCAGCAGCAGGTCCTCGACGAGGTCGGCCATGCGGGTGGACTCCGAGGCGATCCGGTCGAAGGCGCGTTGCTGGGTGGGTGTCATCGGCGCGTTCTCGCCGAGGGAGAGTTGCGCGTACCCGCGGATCGACGCGAGAGGCGTACGCAGCTCGTGACTGGCATCGGCGATGAAGCGCCGGAGCTGATCCTCGCTGTGCTGGCGCGAGGTCAGCGCCGACTCGATGTGGGCCAGCAGGACGTTCAGGGAATGACCCACCCGACCGACCTCGGTCGCGGGATCGGTGTCGCGGTCGGGCACGCGCTCGGGGATCTCGACCTCGCCGATGGCGAGCGGGCGCGCCGCGACGCGGTCGGCCACCGCGGCGACACGGTCGAGAGGGCGCAGCGTCCGGCGCACGACGAGCGACAGCCCGATGAGCACGAGCAGCAGTGCCGTGCCGGCCACGGCGACCTGGATCACGGTGAGGGCGGATGTCGTGGCGGTCACCTCGTCGAGCGAGATGCCGGCGACCACCCGCATCCCGTTCTCCTCCTGAGCGGCGAGGCGGAACTCGCCGAGGCCCTCGCCGAGGTCGACCGTCTCGGGTGTGCGCGAGGGGAGCTCCGCGCGCGTGATCGCCTCGAGCTGACTCTCGTCGAGCGTCGTCTCCTGGCCGTCGTCGCCCGTGTAGCTCGACGACACCACCGAACCGTCCGAGGCGAACACGGCGTGCAGCGACCCGATGCGCGGTGCGGGACCTTCGCGGTCACCGGAGGCGCCGCCGGACGGGAACGAGCCCCCCGGCATCCCCCCGCCGACGCGCACGATCTGCAGGGTTTCCAGCACCTGCCCGTCGAGCCGGTCGTAGACGAACGTCCGCAGAGCGAGCGAGGTCGCCAGGCCCGTGACGAGCAGGGCGATCGCGACAAGCGCACCGGTGCCGACGACGAGGGTGCGCCGGAGCGTCCAGCGGCGCCGTCCGCTGCGAGCCGCCCCCGTCATGAGGCCGTCTTGATCGTGTACCCGACGCCCCGCACCGTGTGGATCAGCGGTTCGCCGAGGGTGTCGATCTTCTTCCGGAGGTAGGAGATGTAGATCTCGACGACGCTCGACGTGCCGCCGAAGTCGTAACTCCACACCTGGTCGAGGATCTGCGCACGGGAGAGCACCCGCCGGGGGTTCTGCATGAGGTAACGGAGCAGCTCGAACTCCTTCGCCGTCAGCTTGATCGGGATGCCGCCGCGCTCCACCTCGTACGTCTCCTCGTCGAGCGTCAGGTCTCCGACCCGGAGACGGGTCTCGGCCGCGGCGGCCGCGGCCACGTGACGACGCGCCATCGCGCGCAGTCGGACGACGACCTCCTCGAGGTTGAAGGGCTTCGTCAGGTAATCGTCGCCGCCGGCGCTGATGCCGGCAATGCGATCCTCGACCGCATCCTTCGCCGTCAGGAAGAGGACGGGAACGTCGTTGCCGGCGGAGCGCAGGCGGCGCAGCACCTCCATGCCATCGATGCCCGGCATCATGATGTCGAGCACGAGGATGTCGGGGCCGAATTCGCGCACCAGGGTGAGGGCCTCCTGGCCGTTCGCGGCGGTGCGGGCGTCCCACCCCTCGTTCTGCAGCGCCATGCGGAGCAGATCGCTGAGGTTCGCCTCGTCGTCGACGACCAGCACGCGGATCGGGGAGCCGTCGATGCGGGTCATCGGGGTCGGGCGGGTGGCGTTCATGGCATCAGCTTTCCGTGTTCGAGAGGGGAATGCGACCGTGCGACGGCCCGGAAAGGCACGCCGCACGGTCGCGCGGGATCAGGAGCGTTCGCCGGCGCCGGCGGCACCGTCGGGTGCGGTGCCGCCGCGGGGGCCGCCGCCCATTCCGCCCCCCATCCCGCCGGTGACGGCTTCTCCCGCCGTCACCGTGACCGACGTCGCGCCCGCCGACACCGTGTAGGTCCCGTCGGCGTCGATGTCGGACGAGGAGAACACCACGGTCTGGAACTCCTTCTCCGCCGTAGTGGAGAAGACGACCGTGCCGTCGGCATCCGTGATCTGGATCTCGTCGCCGGCAGAGCCGCTGACCGTCGCCGCGATCCACGCCTGCGCGCTGCCGCTATCGGGCGACTCGGCCATGCCCGAGCTGCCCACGGCGAGGAGCGTGCCGCCGGAGACATCGAAGCCCCCGTTGCTGTCGAGCGCACCGTTGCCGGACGAGGTTGGACCCCAGACGACGATGTCGCCGCCGGTCACGGTCACGGAGCCGTTCGAGTCGATGCCGTCACCGCCGGCATCGACCGTCAGGGTGCCGCCCGAGATCGTGATGGTCTCACCGGTGTCGGTCATGCCCCCGCCCATGCCGCCCTGGCCGTCGCTGTCCGATGCGGAGTCCCCGCTGCCGTTGAGTCCGTCGTCGGAGGCCGTGACCGCGACGTCCCCACCGCTGATGGTGATGTCGGTCGCCTCGAGTCCCTCGTTCGACTGTCCGACGGTCACCGTGCCGCCACCGATCTCCAGCGCCGCCTCGGCGTGCGCACCGTCGTCTCCCGCGCTGATCGTGACCGTTCCGCCGAGGACCCCGATCGAGCCGTCCGAATGCAGACCGTCGTCCGTCGCGGACACGTCGACCGAGCCATCGCCGATCGCGACGACGACCCCCGCGCTGACGCCCTTCGAGCCGGCGTCCGCCGCGCCCTCGGCGCTGATCGACACCGTCCCGCCCGTGATCACGGCATCGGTGGTCGCGGCGATGCCGTCGTCGCCATTGGTGGCGCTGATGTCGCCGCCGGAGATCCAGACGTACCCGCGTGTGCCGTCTTCGTCGTCGTCGCTCTTGAGCGCATCGCCGCCGGCAGTGACCTCGAGCGTTCCGCCCGAGATGACGAGGGCGTCCTTGCCGCGGAGGGCGTCGTCGGCGGCATCCACGGTGATCGTCCCGCCGATGATCGCGAGGTCGTCCGTGCTGGCGATGCCGTCGTTGCCGTTCCCCGAGATGACGAGCGAACCGGGTCCACCGATGGTCAGGTCGGCGTCGGCGTAGATCGCCGCGTTCGCTGCGGCGCTGTCGTCGTAGCTCGCGGCGTCCGAGACCGAGTTCTCGCTGCCGTCGGCGAGCGAGATGGCGACGTCGTCGGCCGTCGTGACCGAGATGGCGGCGCCGTCGGCGTTCGTGATGTCGACGCCGTCGAGGACGAGGACGACCTGCGCGTCGTCGGGTGCGGCGACGACGACAGATCCGGCGAGGTCGCCGCTGAGCCGGTAGACGCCGGCGGCCGAGATGGTGACCGTGCCGCCGTCGACGCTCACGCCGTCGCCGGACGCCGTCGCGGTCGATCCCTCGAGAGTGACGTCGATCGCGTCGGCCGCCGACCACTCGTCGTCGCCCACGACCGTCGCGTCCTCGTTGGCGGCGAGGACGGCCGTCGGGTCGAGGTCGGAGTCGATCTCGGCGACCGCGACGGTGGCGGAGTCGTCCGTCGTGGATGTGGTCCCGCTCGTGCCGGTCGCGGCGACGCCGGTGACGGCACACCCCGCGAGGACGAGCCCCGCGAGGGCGAGGGGGACGGCAGGAAGGATCAGGCGGCGGCGCATGGCAGCTCCTCGGTTCGGATGGTGGTGGATGCGGGGGAGAAGGGGCCGCGCAGGAGGCGTCCCCAGCGGTTGCGGGGGAGTTCGGGGCTCATCGCGGCGAGTCCGGTCGCGTATTTGCTGACCGAGACGGGACGGTGCCCGGCACGCCACAGCAGTCGGTCGAGGGCGGATGCCGACGACGGCGACTTCGTCTCGACGATCGCCAGATCGGGGAGGGAGAAGCCGGAGCCGTCGGGGCGGTCCCAGCGCAGGTCGGTGTCGATGGTCGCCCGCGACGACTGGTCAGGGGCGAGGAGTGTGGCACGTGCGTACCGGGTGACGAGCGTCGCATCCAGCTCGTCGACGCGACCGCTGTCGACGCCGATCGTGGCGAAGGCGGCGGCGACCTCTTCTTGGGCTTCGGGGGTGAGGACGGCGCGCTGGGCGACGTCGTACTCCGACCGTTCCTTGACCGTCGTCCCACGAGCACCGCGGGTCTTGATCTCGAGGTACGCGGCGTGGGTGTCGACGTAGGTGCGGGTGCGGAGCTTGAACCGCCGGCGGCGCGGCTGCGCGGCCATGTGGAAGCTCAGCAGGTCGGGGGTGTCGAAGTAGACGGACTCGTAGGCGAATCGGCGGGCGCCGCCGATGTCGAGGACGCGGGTGCGCTCGTCGACCCGCGAGAGCAGGCCGCCCAGTGCGGACTGGGGCACGACGTACTTGCGGTCGACGCGGGCCAGGAGTGCCGCCTCGGCCACCATGTCCTCGAGGCTCACCCCGTCGAAGCGGGCGAGGGCGTCGGGGCTCATCGGACCGCTCCGGCTGCGAGGCGGCCGTCCACCTGCGACCCCGTCGAGTCGGGCGCGGGGCGATCGCTGTCCGCGATGCGGTAGCGCACGTCGACGGTGGTCGTGTCGTTCACGAGGTCGAGCTCCTGCACGGTCAGCGAGGTGACCTCTCCGCCGAGCCGCTGCCCGACGAGGGCGCGGAGCGCGGTCTCGTCGGCCTCGGCTCGGTCGAGGCGCACCACCTGATGACGGCTGCGGGAGAGCAGACGCGGGTGGTCGGCCGCCCACATCACGACGAGGATCAGCGCGATGAGTCCGGTGACGGGCAGGATGTCGGCGGTCGGGAGGCCGGCCATGAGGCCTGTGGCCAGTGCGGCGAAGTAGTAGGCCACCTCGCGCTGCGAGATCTCCGACGACCGGAGCCGGATGATCGAGAGCACACCGAACAGCCCGAGGCCGAGTCCGAGCGCGACCTCGGCGGTGCCGAGGACGGTCGCGACGGCCATCACCCCGACGTTGACCCCGAGGAAGGCGACGACCAGGTCGCGGCGGCGGTGGCGTCGGTAGTAGAGCCCCAGGCTGAGGATGAGGGCGGCGGCGAGGTCGATCGCGATGAGCGAGATCGAGGCGATGGTCATGGGTTCCTCCGTGGGGATGTGGTGACGATCTCCATTCGAGTGGCGGCACCTTCACCGTTCCTAAGAGGCGCATTGACCGCCGATTCGAGGCGGGAAGCGCGCGGGTTGCGGCCGAACACGACGCTCCGCTGGATGAGGTAGCCGAGCGCGAACAGCGCCGCCTCGGTGACGAGCTTGGCGGCGAGCAGCGGCATCCCGGCCGCGGTGAGCATCGTCATCCAGGCGACGTTCGAGGCCAGCAGTGCGCCGGCGAGGAGCGCGTACCGTATCGCCTGGCGGCGCAGCGCACCGGTACCGTCGCGACGGAAGACGACGTGCCGATTGACGACGAAGTTCACGGTCGCGCTGACGACCCGGGCGGCGACGATGGACGGGATGAAGGCTCCCGTCACCGCGGTCAGGACGAGGAGCAGCAGGGTGTCGACGGCGAACGCGAACACCGACGAGGCCGCGAACAGCAGCAGCGGCACCCCTACGCGCAGGGTGTCGACCAGGGGGCGGAAGTGGCTCGACGCGTTCCCCGCCACGTAGACGGTCTCGATCGGGACCTCGCACGTCTCCCACCCGTCGCGGTGACAGCGCAGGAGCACGTTCTGCTCGTACTCGAAGCGTTCGCCGCGCTGTGCGAGCAGCCAGGGCAGCATGACGGGCGGGATGCCGCGCAGCCCGGTCTGGGTGTCGGAGAGGGTCCATCCCGCCGCGAGACGGAACGTCGCCCGGGCCGCCGCGTTGCCGAGCCTGCTGCGCATCGGATTGCCGCGTCGGCCGGTGTCGCGGCATCCGAGCACCATCACCGGCGCGCCGGAGTCGACCGCGGCGACGGTGGTCGCGCCGACGTTCAGGATGTCGGCGACCGTGTGCTGGCCGTCGGCATCGGCCGTGACCACGGAATGTCCGGGGAAGGCGCTCATCGCGTGCCGGAACCCCGTGCGCAGCGCTGCGCCCTTCCCCTGGTTCCGCACGTGTCCGAGGACCGTCGCCCCGAGTGCCGCGACGTCGTCAAAGACGGCGGCATGGCGGGGTCCGCTGCCGTCGTCGACGACGACGATCGGGATGCCGGGAGCGGAGATCGTGAGCGCGCCGACCAGGTCGGTCAGGGCGACGTCGGGTTCGTAGGCCGGGATGAGGATGATCACGGCTCACTCCGCGATGTAGAGGATGTCGCTCGTGCCGCGCTCGCCGCCGTTCGAGGGCTGGTTCACGACCTCGCCGTCGAAGAACATCGTCGACGACCCGCCGCCGTCGAGGTTGTACGCGGTCTCGGCGCCGAGGTCGATCATGATCTGGGCGAGCTCGGTGAGGGTCGCTCCGCGGCTGTAGCCCTCGCTGCGGCCGTCGACGACGACGAAGACGAGATGGTTGTCGTCGATCACGCCGACGGCGGTGCGCGGCTGCTCACCCTGGATCGAATGGTTGCCGACGTTGGTGTCGACCTCGACGTCCTCGATCCCGGCCACGACAGCGCCGTCCTCGACGAGTGCGGGACCGAAGCTGAGGGTGTTCCAGACCCCGTCGGCGAGCAGCTGGTCGGCGCTCGTGGCCGTCTCGTCGTAGACCTGCACCGTTCCGTCGGCGTAGAAGGCCAGCCCGGCGCGGGAGGGGGAATCGCGGTAGACGACCCCGTTGCGGATGACGATGCCGGTGTCGCGGAAGCCGTAGTAGTCGCCGTTGATCGCGAACACGGCGTCGTTGTCCTCGGCGATCCCGCTCGTGGTCTCGGTGATGTTCTCGCCGAACTGATCCTTCGCGAACGCGGAGCGCAACCGGGTGGCCTCTGAGAGGACCACATCGGCGACGTAGTAGGTGAGGGTGTCGTCGCCCGACCCGGTGACGACCTGCGACACGGTGACGGTGGTCTCGCCGTCCGAATAGGTGTCGCCCTCGACGACACCCGCCGCATTCGTTGCCGACGTCGTCGGCTCGACGGCCGAGTTCTCGGCCTCGTATGCCGAGACGTCGGAGATCTCGACGTGCTCGATGAGGAAGCGGTCTGCGGCCCACGCCGTCGCCCCTCCGACGGCGAGAGCGACGGTGAGGCCGCCGGCGATGAGGGCGGCCCGAAGATGGCGCGGTTTCGTGGTGTGAGGCATGCCTCCAGGAGTACGGACGCGAGGTTCGGCGGATGTTGACCGATCCTGAGAACGGGATTAACGATGCTCTCCCGGTAGAGCACGGTCAGACGGTCGTCTTTCCCGAGGATGTCGACGTCTGGTACGACGACGGCCCTCGCAGCGGCTGCGAGTGACGCGGGGTATCACACGGGTCCCGCGGGCGCACGCCCCTGGCCGGCACGGCTCCGCGCTGCGAGCGTCGGAGCATGCCGACCACTCCTGAGTCCACGACCGCCGCTCCGCAGACCCGCGCTGGGCGGGCAGCGGATCCCACGCTCGGGGTCGTGTCGCGGCCCGCGTGGCGCGACGACTCCGCTTCTCTCCTGGCCCGCGGCTACCGCTTCGGCGAGGGCATCTGGCGGCGCGTGCCGCGCGGCGCGCGCTCGGCGCCGATGCGGCTGCTGTTCTCCGACGCCCTGCTGGTGCGCGGAGCTGAGGGGGTCGCAGCCTTCTACGACGACGCCCGGGTTGCACGGCACGGCGCCATGCCGCCGTTCATCCAGGAGACCCTCTTCGGGCACGACTCGGTGCACAGCCTCGACGGCGACGAGCACCGGCACCGCAAGGCGACGTTCGTCTCCGCGCTGTACGAGGACGAGCAGGTCGCCCGGCTGCGCCCGCACCTCGAGCGCGAGTGGCGGCACGAGGCGGACGAGTGGATCGCCGGCGGAACGCGGTCGGCGTACGACGCCGCCGTCGGAGCCCTGGGCCGCGCAATCATGCGGTGGGCGGGGCTCCCCGGCACCGGCGAGGCGAAGACGCGGTGGGCGCGCCGGCAGGCGCAGATCGTCGACGGATTCGGTGTGCCGTACTCCCCGGAGTACCTGCTGGCCGCTCTGAATCGGCGGTGGTCCGACCGGCACGCCGAGCGTCTCATCCGCGCCGTGCGCGCCGGCAGCCTCGACGCGCACCCGGCAACCGCGCTGGCCGCCTGGGCAGGGCACCGCGACCGCGCCGGTGAGCTGCTGCCCGCTCGCCTCGCGGGTGTGGAACTGCAGAACAGCTTCCGCCCGATGATCGCCGTCGCCCGGTTCACCGCCTTCGCCGCGAAGCGGCTGCAGGAGCACCCGGACTGGCGCGAGCGCATCGCCGCCGAGGTCGCCGAGCGGGGATCGCTCGTCGACGGCCCGCTCGCGACCGCGTTCGCACAGGAGATCCGCCGCACGTCGCCGTTCGTCCCGATGCTGCCGGCCTTCGCGACGCAGGACATCGAGGTCGACGGTCGTACGGTCCGCGCCGGCGGGCGCATCGTGCTCGACATCCTCGGCACCGACACCGACGAGGGGTCGTGGGAGCGCGCCGACATCTTCGATCCCGAGCGCTTCGTCGGCGTCGACGACTACGAGGAGATCACCGCGTTCGTGCCGCACGGGGGCGCGGATGTCGCGACAGGGCACCGCTGCCCGGGCGAGAAGCTCGCGATCGCGGGGCTCGCGGCATCCATCAGCGCCCTGAGCGACCCCCGCCTGGCGATTCTGCCCGCCGGACTTGAAGTGAACGAGCGACGGATGCCCACGAAGCCCCGCTCGGGTGGACGCGTCCGGCCCGCGGGGTCGACGACCGGCGCGCGCTGCCCGTTCCACCGCTGACGCGATGCCACGAACCGGGGCCGCGTGCAACCCCCTCTGAACCGGACCGTGTCGACCGCAGGGTGACCTCCGACCGGGAGGACCACCATGGCCGAGCAGAACACCACGCAGACGACACGCACCGACGCGCCCGATCCCGAGGCGTCGCGCAAGCCCGACTCCGTCGGCGACGTGAAGAAGCGGTCGTGGAAGTACGTCCTGGGCAAGACGATCCGCGAGTTCAGCGCGGACCAGTGCACGGATGCCGCGGCGGGCCTCACCTACTACGGGGTGCTCGCGCTCTTCCCGGCCCTGATCGCGATCTTCTCGCTGCTCGGCGTCGTGGGACAGGGGCAGGCGGCCGCCGACGCGGTGCTCGGCATCGTGCGCGACGTCGCGCCCTCCGACACGGCGAGCGCGCTGGAGGGCCCGATCCAGCAGATCGCGTCGTCGCCCGGTGCGGGACTCGCCCTCGCGCTCGGCATCGTCGTGGCGCTGTGGTCGGCTTCGGGGTACGTCGGGGCCTTCTCCCGGGCGATGAACCGGATCTACGAGATCGAGGAGGGGCGCCCGTTCTGGAAGCTGCGTCCGATGCAGCTGCTCGTGACGCTCGTCGCGGTGGTCTCGCTCGCCCTCGTCGCGCTCGGCCTCGTCCTCTCGGGCGACGTCGCCCGAGCGATCGGGGAGACGTTGGGCCTCGGCGACGGCGTGCTGCTCGCGTGGAACATCGCGAAGTGGCCCGTCATGCTCTTCGTGGTCGTGTTCCTCGTCGCGGTCCTCTACTACGCGACCCCCAACGCGAAGCAGCCGAAGTTCCGCTGGATCAGCATCGGCGCGCTCATCGCGATCGTCGTGATGATCATCGCCACCGCCGGGTTCGCCTTCTACGTCGTGAACTTCTCGAACTACGACCGGACCTACGGCTCACTCGCCGGCGTCATCGTGTTCCTGCTCTGGCTGTGGATCGCCAACAACGTGCTGCTGTTCGGCGCGGAGTTCGACGCCGAGCTCGAACGGGGCCGCCAGCTGCAGGGCGGCATCGCCGCCGAGGAGGACATCCAGCTGCCCGCCCGCGACACGCGGAAGTCCGACAAGCAGGCCGCGAAGGAGCAGAAGGACATCGACGAGGGCCGCCGCATCCGCCTCGCCCACGGTGAGGACGAGGACCGATGACGGACGCCGAGACCCCCACCCGCCTGAAGCGGGGCATCACCGGTCCGTTGCTTTTCGCCTTCATCCTCGGGGACGTGCTCGGCGCGGGCATCTACGCCCTCATGGGCGTGCTCGCGGCGGAGGTCGGCGCGGTGCTGTTCGCCGTCACCCGGTGGTTCCGGTCACGGGCAGCACGGGCGGAGGAGGCCTCGGACCGCTGAGGCCGGCGTCAACGGCCGGTGGGCGGGAGCTTCGCCACGCCGTGCCGATTCGGCTCGTCCGGTTCGGCGGCCGTCGCGGGCGACGCGGCGGAACCGCCGTGGGGGGAGTCCGTTCCAGGGTAGGACGGCTCCTCGATCTCGACCGCGCGGTCGCGGTCCTCCTTCTTCGGCAGGTGGTCGAGTGGCTGTCGGATGTCGTCGGATTCGCTCATGCCCACACGCTCCGCCGCGAAGGACGGCCGCGGCAGGGGGTTGCGAGCGGCCGGCGACTGTGATGGACGAATCACCTCGCGACGCCGCAGTGTAAGAGACGGATGCCGGGGGCGCGACCCCCCTCGAACCTCGACCGACGGCGGGCACCATCGAGCAATGCTCGAGCTGCACTACTCCGACGGTTACGTCGTCACGACGGGCGCGATCGCGGACGCGGTGATGCGATACGCGAAGACCCTCGCCGAGCAGAAAGCTTCCGATCTCATCACCGTCCCCATCTCGACCGTCGAGGGTCCTGCCGTCTCGTCGATGCTCATCGGGCCGGCGAGCCAGCTCTACACCACCCCGCACACCGGTCCCGCAGTGCCGATCGAGGACGAGGCTTCCGTCATGGACCTCCTCAGTCGCAACGACCGTCTCGTGCACCCGCCCGAGACGGTGGGCGAGTACCCGTACGAAGAGGACGACCCCTGGTACGAGGAGTCGTTCTGAGACGCGCACGCCTGCGGGAGCGCAGCCGACTCGTCCGCGCCTGGCGATTGTGGCGGACGCGGCATCCGGTCACTTTCCGCGACAAGGTCCGCTACAAGATGCTTCGCGACCACCGGCCCCTCGTCGTCACCTTCGCGGACAAGGCGGCGGTGCGCGAATACGTCGCCGACCGTGTCGGCATGCGGTACCTGCCCGATGCCGCCGTGTTCGATGCGCCGACCGAGCTGCTGACGGCGGACCTGCCCGACGCGCTCGTCCTGAAACCGACGCACGGCAGCGGGGCGGCGATCATCGTCTCGCCGTCCGCGCCGGTGGAGGCGCGACTGCCCGAGGACGGCAGTTGGGTCTACCGCCACGTCCGGCCCGAGCACGCCCCGCGGGAGCATCTCGTGCGCCTCGCGACGGACTGGCTGTCGCAGCTCTACGGGCAAGGCCCGAACCGGGAGTGGGTGTACGGCCGGGTGCCGCGGCGGATCATCGTCGAGGAGATGCTCGGCGGCGCGACGGACCGCATCCCCGACGACTACAAGCTCTTCGTGTTCCACGGCCGGGTGCAGTACGTGCAAGTGGATGCCGGGCGCTTCGCCGGTCGCACGCAGGACTTCTTCGACCGCGACTGGACCCACCTGCCGCTGAGCGGCGGTCCGCCGTGGGCCGATCCCACACCGCCGCGGCCGGCGGGCCTCGACGAGATGATCCGAGTCGCCGAGGCGCTCGGCGCGGACACCGACTTCGTGCGCGTCGACCTGTACGACGTCGACGGCCGCATCGTGTTCGGCGAACTGACGAGCTTCCCCGCCGGCGGTGACAGCCCGTTCCACCCGGAGTCCTTCAACACGGAGTTCGGTCGACATTGGACGGTGCCGAGGCGATACCGATGACCGAGCGCTGGCTCGTCGCCACGACCGAGTACGCCGGCGTGACGTCCTACACCGGCGGCATCGGCAGGCATTACGCCGCCCTATTGCCCGCCCTCGCCGCGCAGGGCGCCGAGATCGACCTCGTGGTGTTCACGGAGGGTCCCGTCGACGTGAACGCGACTCCCGGCATCCGTCGGCTGGTCGTCCACCGGACCGGAGGGATGCCGCGTCTCGCGGCGCTCCTGCATCGCCCCCGTGCACTGCGGCGGGCGTACCTGGCCGACACCTACGACCGCGTCCTCGTGCCGGAGTGGATGGGGCTCGGTGCGCTGCTGCCGCGCGACGCCCCGCTCGTGACGAACCTCGCAACAGGCGTGGACCTCGCGCACGAGATCTCGGGCCTGCGGCTCACCGACCTCCCGGCATCGAGTCGCCCGGCTGTCGTGCTGCAGAGCCGCCTCGAGGCGCGGCAGGTGCGCCGCTCGGCCGGGATCGTCGCGATCTCGCACGCGATGGCCGACCGGGCGGAGCGCATCTGGGGACGGATGCCGCGGGTCGAGGTCGTCCGCAACTGCATCGACGTCGCGGCGGTGCGGCACGCGGCGGCGACGCGCAGGCCGCCGGCGGGCTGGCCGGGTCCGGACGGCCCGATCGCCCTCTTCCTCGGCCGCGCCGAGCGGCGGAAGGGCGTGGTCGACGGCGTCGACGCCTTCGCGCGGGTCGCGCAGCTGCATCCCACCGCCCGCCTCGTGCTGGCCGGTGCCGGGGGAGACGACCGCTTCGAACCGTCGCGGGCGGCCCTCCTCGACCGGGTGCCGTCCGCGGCGCGCGATCGGGTGACGTTCCTCGGCCACGTGTCGGGCGACGAGCTGTACGGCGCGGTCGCGGCCGCCGACGTGGTGATGTGTCCGTCGCGGTGGGAGGGCTTCGGAAACGTGGCCGTCGAGGTGATGGCCGCCGGGGCGCCGCTGGTCGTCACCTCCGGCAGCGGATTCGACGACTTCTGCACCGATGGCCCGGATTGCCTCATGGTGCCGCCGGCCGCCCCGGACGCCCTCGCGGCCGCGCTCGCCGCCGTGCTCGACGACCCGGGCGCCGCCCGCCGCCGCGCGGCGCACGCCGCTGCAGGAGTCGACCGCTTCGCCCCCGCGCCGGTGGCGGCCGACCTCCGGGCCGCCGTCGACAGGGTGCTGTCGCGCGTGGCCATCCCGGCGTAGGGTCGCGCTGTGCGCCCCCCCTCCGTTACGCAGCCGTTCCCGCGGACCATCGACGGGGCGAAGAAGTACGTCGTGTCCGCGACCCTCGACGCCGTCGACGGGAACACCGAGCTCCTCACCGGCGACCTGCGCGCGAACGTCGAACGGCTCAAGGCGGCGCCGGGGAAGGGGCTCTACACCGCCGGGGTCACCCTCGCGACGACGCTCGCCGGGTGGGGACTGATCGACGAGTACACGTTCGTCGTCCGGGGTGGTGGCGGAGACCGACGTGCCACGGCGGTGAGGCGCGGGGCGTGACGCGGACCCGCCCTAGGCTGGAACGCCCGGCCTGCCGCCGCACGAGAGGGTGCCCGTGAAGACGACCGACGCGACGATGCTCACCGCCGAGATCCGGGGGTGGGACGCGCCGCGGCGCGTGCATCCGATGACCCCGGACCCGCAGGGCCCGGTCGTCCTCACGGATCGGCACCTGCTGCGGCACGGCCGGCCGCACATCCCGGTGTCCGGCGAGTTCCACTTCACGCGCGTGCCCCGCTCCCAGTGGGATCGACGTCTGCGACTCATGCGCGCCGGCGGACTCACCGCCGTCGCGGCGTACGTCTTCTGGAACCATCACCAGCCCCGGCCGGACGCGCCGCCCGCGTTCGACGACGGGCGCGATGTTGCCGCCCTCGTCGACGCCTGCGTGCGCGCCGACCTCGACGTGGTCCTGCGGATCGGCCCGTGGTGCCACGGCGAGGTCAGGAACGGCGGCTTCCCGGATTGGGTGCAGGACGCGGACGTCGCCCACCGGACGGACGACCCCGCCTACCTCGCGCTCGTCCGCCCGTGGTTCGAGGCCCTGGGCGCTCAGCTCGAAGGCCGTCTCGGCGGCACGAGCCGGGTGATCGGCATCCAGATCGAGAACGAGATCTACGACCAGCCCGACCACATCGCGACGCTGAAGACGATGGCGATCGAGGCCGGCCTCGTCGCGCCGCTGTACATGGCGACCGGTTGGGGCGGGGCGCAGCTGCCCGCGGACGAGGTACTGCCGATGTTCGGCGGGTACGCCGACGGTTTCTGGGTGGATGCCGACGCGCCCTGGGACGACACCTTCCGCGAGCACTTCTTCTTCCGCCACGTGTGGGACGACCCGGGCATCGGTGCCGACGTGCGCGAAGCGCAGGGCGACGAGGCCGCAGCCTCGCCGGGTTCGCTCCCGGACGGGTTCCCGGCCGTGACGTGCGAGCTGGGCGGGGGCATGGCGACGGCATACCACCGCCGGCCGGTCCTCGACGCCGAGGACATCGCCGCGGTGGCGAACGTCAAGATCGGCAACGGCTCGGCCTGGCAGGGGTACTACATGTACGCCGGGGGCCTTAACCCCGCGCACGACCTGCAGGAGTCGCAGGCCACGGGGTACCCCAACGACCTGCCGGAGTTCGACTACGACTTCCACGCGCCCATCGGCGCCGCCGGCGTCCCCACCCGCACCCACGCGCTCCTGCGCACGCAGCACGCGTTCCTCCGCTTCTTCGGTGAGCAGCTCGCGGACATGCCCTCCACCCTTCCCGACGTCGTCCCGTCGGGTGTCCACGACGTGTCGACGCCGCGGTGGGCCGTGCGCTCGGACGGCCGATTCGGCGTCGTCTTCGTCACCTGGCAGCAGCCGCACGAGGTCCTGGACGACCTGCCCACTGCGCGCTTCCACCTCTCGCTGCCGGATCGCACCCTCGTCTTCCCGGACGAGCCGATCGCCGTCCCGCGAGGAACCATCGCACGCTTCCCCTTCGGTGTCGCCGCGGGCGGACTCACCGTGGACTGGGCCACCGCGAGTCCGCTCGCGCGGCTCACCCGACCCGGGGGCGGCACCGTCCTCGTCCTCCTGGCGTCGGAGGGCATCGCCCCGCGGGTGCAGATCGCGGGCGAGGTCCGCCAGGCGGCGGGCGACGTGTGGGCCTGGGCCGTCGGCGACGACGCCGTCGTCGTGCTGAGCGCCGCGCACGCGGCCGACGTGTGGGTGGTGGGCGACGAGGTGTACGTGAGCGACGACGAGATCGACGTCGACGACACCGGGGTGTCGGCCTGGGCGCGCAGCGGCGGCACCGTGCAGTGGCTCGATCCGGTCGCCCTGCAGCTGCGCACCCTGCCGCCCGAGGGTCCCGACGTCGTCCCGGCGCGTGCGCTGCCGGTCACACCGGGGGCGACGGGCGCGGGCCCCGCCGCCGGCTACGGCGAGCGGAACGGCCGTGCGGCGGCCCCGGGCACCGCACGCGTCATGCGCGACGGCGACACGTGGACCGTCGACATCCCGGCGGACCTCCGGGCGCACCCGCTCGAGGTGACCGTCGACTGGATCGGCGACGTGGCGGTGGTCCGGGCCGACGGGGTGATCCTGAGCGACCGGTTCTGGGACGGGACGCCGTGGATCCTCCGCATCCCCGCCGGCACGGCCCGCCTGACGTTCCACGTCCTCGGGATGCACCCCGACGCGCCGGTCTGGCTGCACCCCGCCGCGCGCGATCGTCTCGCCGCGGGCGGCCCGCAGGGTGTCCGGTCGGTGACGGCGCAGCCGGCCGATCAGCGACGTCGATTCCGCCGGTGACGGCGGCGATCGAGAGCTTCTAGGGCACGCGGCGCCAGCCCGCGGCATCCCGCGTCACCGCGCCGCCCCGCTCGAACGCGTCGAGCCAGCCGGTCATGGGCCACTCGCTCCAGCGCGCGGCGAACAGCGCCCCGTTGCGGAGGATGTCGTCGAGGTGCTGCCAGGGCGGCGAGGTCGTCGGGTGGTACTGGTGGTACGCGTGGGCGCCGCCCGTCCACACGAGGGGCACCTCGCGCTCGCGCATCCGGAACGCGAAGTCGGTGTCCTCGCCGCCGTACCCCTCGTACGCCTCGTCGAAGCCCCCGATCCGTCGCCACGTCGCGGGGGAGAGCGCGAACGACAGCGACCAGAACAGCGGGTACTCGCCGGCCGTCGCGGTCCGTTCCGCCTCGTTCGGCGGCATCGGCCGCGCCGGGTGGGGCGAGGTGAGCGCGACGAGCTGCGCGGGGTCGGATGCCGACACCCCCTCGGCGAGGTACGTCACCGGCCCGCACAGCACGGCGTCCGGGTGACGGACGGCGGCCTCCCGATAGCGACGCACGAGATCCGGGCCGGGCACGCAGTCCGCGTCGAGGAAGACGAGCAGGTCGGCGCCGTCGGCGGCGGCCGCGCCCGCGTTCCGGGCCGCGGCGAGGCGCAGTCCGTCCGCGCCGGGCGGTACCCGGAGCACGGTCTCGGCGTCCAGGACGGGCGGCTCCTCGTCCCCGATCCACACCACGACACGACGCACGTCGGGCGCCCCGGCGAGGGCCCGCAACTGGAGCCGCAGGTGCGCGAGCCGGGGGCTCGAGCACAGGCTCACGACGGCGACACTCATCGCCGACCGCGCATCGTGTCGGTGATCGCGGCGGCGGCGCGCTGCGGCGCCCCCGCGACCTCCCAGCGCTCCCACTCCGGCCGCGCGGTCGCCGCCCGCTCGATCAGGTCGGGCCACTGCGCCGCGGTCGGCCACGAGTCCTCGACCTGCGCGAGGTTCGCGCGCCGGAGCGCGCGCCCCGTCTCGCGCTGCTCGTCGAACGGCCGATCCTGCGGGATCACGACCGCCGACGCCCGGGCCGCCGCCAGGTCGGCGACCGCGTTCTGGCCGGCCCACGACACGACGACGCCCGCGGTCGCCAGCACCGGCCACGGGTCGTCGGCCCACGCGCCGCCCCCGAGCGCCCGCCACGGCCGGCCGGTGGCCTTCTCGGCATCCCGAATCGCGGCCGGTCCGACGGTCCCCCCGCTCGCGAGCAGCACCACCTCGTCCGTTCGCGGCCCGTCCGCGACGCGCGCGGTGAAACGGCTGATCCCGCCCGTGTGCACGACCTTGTCGCCGAGCGCCTCGAGGTGCGGGGGCGAGAGGATGCCGCGGGCCCACGGTGCGATCACGGTGTCGGCGGCGGCGAACCCCAGCAGGTGCGGCCGATCGATGCGATGACCCGGCTGCGTGACGACGACGGTCCGCAGCCCCAGCAGGCGCGCGAGCAGGGTCACCTCGACCGAGGTGTCGACGACCATCCCGTCCCAGTGGCGCTCCGCCGCGGCGGCGGCGATCGCCGAGAGCCGGGTGCGGTGCCCGACGTGCCCGATCGGGGCCCAGTGCAGCATCCCGTCCACCGTCGGGTCGATCGGCGCGCCGCCGTCGTCGTCGCGGTCGAGCACGGTCCAGGTCCAGCCGGAGGGCAGGCCCGCGGGCGCCGCGAGGCTGCTGACGGCGTCGACCTCGGCATCCAGGTGCGGTGCGATCGCGAGCAGCCGGGTCAGGTGCCCGCGGCCGTGGTGGTGCACGTACCAGCCGAGCCGGGGCGTCCGCCCGGTCACGCGGCGGTCTCCGTCGCGAGCATCCGGGCGAACGTCGCCTCGAGGGCGTCGATGCGGGCGTCGAGCGAGAACCGGCGCTCCGCCGTCTCGCGCACGACCGCGCGGAACGCGGCATCCTTCCCGCTCGGCAGCACGGCCGCGGCCCGCTCGGTCATCGCGAGGACGTCGCCGGGCGTCACGAGCTGCATCCCCATCGTCGCGGCCGCGATCTCGGGAACGCCGCCGACCGCGAATCCCACCACCGGCGTGCCGCACATGAGCGCCTCGGGTCCGACCAGCCCGAACGGCTCGGCCCAGGCGGGGGTCGCCAAGGCGAGACCGCTCCGCCCGACGAGATTTGCGAGCGGCCCGGGCGAGAGCTCGCCGGCGTACTCGACCGCGCCGTGGACGCCCGGCAGGAGCACCTCGCGCGCGTACGACTCGTCGCCGATCCGGCCGGCGATCACGAGGCGGCGACCGAGTCGGCGCGCGACCTCGACGGCGACGTGGGGAGCCTTCTCGGGGACGATCCGGCCGAACCACACGAGGCCGTCGCCCCCGGGACCGAGCGGCCACGCGGCCGGGTCGACACCGTTCGGCAACAGCTGCGAGGGCACGCCGGCGGCATCCCACTGCCCCTTCGTGTGCGAGCTCACCGCGAGGAACCGCGACCCCGCCCCTCCCGCGGCGACGTGGGCGGCCACGCCGGCGGCGTCGACCGGCGTGTGCAGGGTCGTCACCATCGGCACGCCGAGGGCGCCCGCGCGGCGCAGCGGGAGGGGGTCGAGGCAGTGGTTCGAGACCACGTCGTACCGCTCGGGGTGGTGGGCGATCACGCTGAGCGCGCGGTCGAGCGCCGGGGCGCTCTCGCGGTGGTAGCTCTCGGGCCACGTCTTGTCGGTCGGTACGGCGTCGCCCGGCCACACCACCGGGGGCAGCCGGAACGCCGCCTCGTCGGGCAGGAAGTCCGACCCCTCGGGGGCGATGAAGGTCACCTCGTGCCCGCGGCGGCGGAGCGCATCGACCTCGGCCCAGACGGCGGACTCCAGGCCGCCCGCGTGCGGGCGACGGATCGGGAAGCGCAGCGGGGCGATCACGACGATGCGGAGCGGACGGGCGCTCACGCGGTGCGGCTCTCGAGCAGGTGCCGGTAGAGCTCCGCATGACGCTCGGCGATCGCGGCATCCGTCACGGCGCGCAGCGCGCGGCGCTCGTCGACGAGGGCGTCGCGCGCGGCGCTCGCCGGACGCGCCGACGGGGCGACCCACAGGTCGGCGAGGGCGCGCGCGAGCTCCGCGGCGTCGCCGGGCGCGAACGAGGCGACGGTGTCGTCGGCATGCTGCTCCGCGAAGAACCCGAGTCGCGGGGCGGCGACCGGGACGCCCAGGTCCCAGCACAGTTCGAGCCATCCCGAGTGCGTGCCGTGCCGGTAGGGCAGGACGCACGCGTCGAGCCTCGCCAGGGCCGCGAACAGCTCGGCGTCGACGAGACGCTCGTGCTCGACGAGGTCGAGGACAGCGGATGCCGCGCACAGCGCGCGCACCTCGGCTGCGGCATGCGCGTCCCGCACCCGATGGTGCAGGCGCACCTCGCCGCGGGCGTCGTGGCCCGCGTCGCGCAGGGCGGTGAGCGCGGCCTCCAGCGCCCGGACCGTGCCCGGTCCGTCGACGCTCGGCCGGAGGTCCTTCAGATGCACGCCGACGACGCGGCCCGCACCGAGCGCCGGTTCGATCGCGGCGGATCGCGGCAGGACCGACGGATGCGGGATGACGGTCGCGTGCCGGCCCCAGCGCTCGCGCACCGCGCGGGCGGCGCCGACCGTGAGGGTCGTCACCGCGTCGGCGCCCGTCACGAGCTCGTCGAGCTGGGCGAGGTAGCCGGAGTCGTCGGTCAGCTGCGGGTGCTCGAGGTCGTGCAGCGTGTAGACGACGGGCCAGCCGACGGCGTGGGCGGCCTCGAGGCACGCGGTCAGGTGTCCGGGCGGGAACGACTCGGTGCCGAAGTGGATGTGGAGGAGCGATGCGGCATCGGCGTGCGCACGGATCCAGGTCGGGTCGAGGGCGGCGGGCGGCCACCACACCGCGGGGTCCGCTCCGGGGGCGACGGGATCGGGGAGCACGCTCACACGCGGATCCGCCGTCGTCTGCCGGACGTACGGGTGGCCGGCGGGGACCGCGACGATCGTGATCGCTCCGGTCCTCTCCGCACCCGCGGGGGCGACGATAGGCGTGCTCGTGTCCACTGTTCTCCCTTTGACGGCGTCGCGCCGACCGAGAAGTGGGTGCGCGGGAACGCCCCGACCGTAGGCGCGTCATGCGTCGGATGGAGGGGGCTTGACCTCGCTCCCCCGGGCGGATAACCATGCCGGGTGATCTCCGCGCCTCCGCTCCTGCTCGTCCTCGGTCCGGAGGGGCACGGTGTCACGCGGTACGGCGACGATGTCGCCCGCGCCGTCGGAATCCTTCGTCCCGCCGCGCGGACGGTGCGCGTCGCGGACGTCGCCGCCGGCGACCGGGCGCTCGCCGGGCTCGACGCGGGTGCGCGCGTGCACCTCCACGCCACCGACCGCCTCTTCGGCAGCACGCCCGAGGACGCCGCGGACGTCGTCGAACGCTGGGCCGAGCGGGTGCGTCTGACCCTCACGCTCCACGACGTGCCCCAGCCCTCCGACGGCACGATGTTCGAGCGCCGCCGCGCCGCCTACGCGCGGATGGTCGCCGCGGCCAGCCGGGTCGCCGTCAACAGTCGTCACGAGCAACTGCTCATGGACGAGTTCCTGCCCGGCGTCGCCCGTGCCGAGGCGATCGCGCTCGGGGCGCGCACCGGCATCCCGCCGTCGCGCCCCGGCGAGGCGACGCGCGACCTGCGCGTCCTCATCGCAGGCTTCGTCTACCCCGGAAAGGGTCACCGTCCCGCCGTGGTCGCGGCGGCCCGGGCCGCCGACGAGCTCCGCCGCCGGGGCGAGGTCGTCGGCGACGTCGCGGTGCGCGCGATCGGCGCGCCGTCGCGCGGCCACGAGGAGGACGTCGTCCGGTTGCGGGCGGATGCCGCCGAGCTAGGCGTCGCGTTCGAGGTCACCGGATTCCTGGGCGACGACGCCTTCGCCGCCGAGCTGCTCGCCCCCGGCATCCCCCTCGCGGCGCACGAGCACGTGTCGGCCTCGCGGTCGATGCTGGACTGGGTCGAGGCGGGCCGCCGCCCGCTGGTCGTCGACTCCCGCTACGCCGCCGAGATGGATGCGCTCCGCCCCGGCACGCTCGCCCGCTACGCCCCCGACGAGCTCGCCGCCCGCCTCGTGGACGCCTGGCTCGATCCGACGTCGACGTGGCTGGCTCCCGGTGCCTCGCTCGCGCCGACGCTCGACGACGTCGCCGCGTCGTACCTCGCCTGGTGGGTGGCCTGATGCCGGAGGGCATCGGCCTGCCGGGCAACCGCTGGGACCTGCTGGACGGACGGGAGGCGACCCCCACCGTCTCGGTCGTCGTCGCGCACTACGAGCAGCCCGCGCAGCTGGCGCGGTGCCTCGCAGCCCTCGCAGGCCAGGACCACCCCCGCGACCGCCTCGAAGTGATCGTCGCGGACGACGGCTCGGCCGTGCCGCCGCGGGTGCCGGCGGGCGTCCGACTCGTCCGGCAGGCCGACGAGGGATTCCGCCTCGCCGCGGTGCGGAACCTCGGCGCGGCGCACGCGACGGGGGAGGTGCTCGTCTTCCTCGACGCCGACACGGTCCCCGAGCCGGGCTTCATCCGTGCGCTGACGCGGATGCCGGGGCTCGCCCCGGACGTCGTCGCGGTCGGGCGGCGGCGCCACGCCGACCTCGCCGACGCTCCCGCCGTCGCCGACGTGCGCGGGGTCGTCGCGGGGCGGGAGCTCCCCGAGCCCGCATGGCTCGCCGACGCCTACCGGCGGTCGCACGACCTGCTCGACGCCGACGACCGCAGCTACCGCCATGCGATCGGCGCCGTGCTCGCGTGCTCGCGGACGATGTTCGCGGCCGCCGGCGGCTTCGACGAGTCGTTCCGGGCCTACGGCGGGGAGGACTGGGAGTGGACGTACCGCGCGTGGCTGAGGGGAGCGGTGCTCGCGCACGTGCCGTCCGCGGTGGCGTGGCACGACGGTCCGGATGCGGGTGCGCGCGAGGGTACGGGCCAGACGGACCGGAACGCCGAGGCGATGCTGCTGTCGGAGCTGATCCCGGTGCCGGGCTCGCGACCCCGCGGGCTCCCGACCACGCGGATCGACATCGCCGTGACCGCGCCGGAGGGCGCCTCGGAAGCTGCCGCGTTCGTGAGCGTCGACTCCGTCGTGGCGGCGGTGCCCGGATCCGCCGCCGTCGACGCCGCGGACCTGGCGGCGGGGCGCGGCGTTCTCGATCGCGTGCGGCTGCACCTCGAGATCGTGCGACCGGTCCGCGCGGCCGCGGGCCTTCACGCGGTCGTGGAGCGGGTCGCCCAGGAGGGCCTCGGCGTCGCCAGCCTCACCGATGAGGACGGCGCGGTGCTCCTCCGCATCCGTTCCCTCCGGGCCGCGGCGCGCGAGGCACGCTGGCAGCGGGACGACCTGTTCCCCCGCACGACGGAGACCGCGGACGCGGTGCGCGAGCTGGACGGCGAGCCCGATGTCGCCGCCTACCTCGGCGGGTGGGGCTGAACACCCACGGGATTCACAGAGCGGGTCGCCTTGTGCCCGCCGCCCCTGTCTGGTTTCATAGCCGCGGGGACACCGGTCGTGCCCGCCTGGGGAGGCGAGCGCAACGGCGACGAGTGGGATCGTCGACGGCGCCGGTCTACCGTCCGCACCTCTTGCTCGGGGTGTGGGCGTTGTGGGGGAGAGCATGGGGACTGCGGGGACACTCGGCGTACACCGGACGGGTCCGACGCGCATCGACGCGCGTGCGACCACCGCGCGACCGCGCCTCGCCACGGCCGTCCGGACGCCGTACGCCGCCCCGGTCCTGCGAGCGCCGCGCGTCGCCATCCGATTGACGGAGCGCTCCGAATCACTTCCGCAGCTCTGCGCTCGCTCGGCGACCGCAGTGCGGGCACATGACGTCGCGGACGGCCCTCGAAGGGTCGCCGCGAGACGACACCGGTGCGGCGGCGATCACCCCCACCGGTGGACGGCGACAGCCGTCGGGGGGCGCTCGTGGGGAGCGTGATCCGTGGGGGGAATCCGGGGGACGAAGTGAAGAGACGACTGAATGTCGCCGTGATCGGCGCGGGATATTGGGGGCCGACCCTGGCGCGCACGCTGCGTGCCAGCCGTGAGTGGAGTCTCGCCGCCATCTGCGACCTCGACATCGACCGCGCGCGCCGCGCCGCGGACGCCGTGGGGGGTGCCCGGGTCGTCCCCGAGCTCGACTCCGTGCTGGCCGACCCGCAGATCGACGCCATCGCCATCGCGACGCCCGCATCGACCCATCACCAGATCGCGATGGCAGCGCTCGAGGCCGGCAAGCACGTGCTGGTCGAGAAGCCGCTCGCCGACACGCAGCAACGCGGCGAGGAGATGGTCGGGCGGGCATCCGAACGCGGCCTCGTGCTGATGGCCGACCACACGTCCTGCTACACGCCCGCGGTGATGAAGATGCGTGAGCTGATCGCGAGCGGCGAGCTCGGCGACATCCTGTTCATCGACAGCGTGCGCAGCAACTTCGGTCTCGTGCAGCCCGACGTCGATGTCTTCCGCGACCTCGCTCCGCACGACCTGTCGATCATGGACTTCGTGCTGCCGGGTGGCCTGCGGGCGACCTCGGTGTCAGCGCACGGATCCGACCCGTTGAACACCGGCAAGTCGTGCATCGGCCACCTCGCGATGCCGCTCGCGGGCGGGGCGATGGCGCACGTGCACGTCAACTGGCTGAGCCCGACCCGTACGCGCCGCATGGTGATCGGGGGCACCCGCCACACCCTCGTGTGGGACGACCTGAACACGCAGCAGCGGCTCACCATGTACGACCGCGGCGCGGACGTCGCATCGATCTCGCGCGCGACCGCGAAGGAGCGACGGGAGGTCAGCATCCCGTACCGGGCGGGCGCGACCCTCGCGCCGGCGCTCGAGGAGCGGGAGGCGCTCACGCTCGTCGTGAGCGAGTTCGCCGCCGCGATCCGCGAGAAGCGCGCCTCACGCACGAGTGGCGCGTCCGGGCTCCGGGTGCTGTCGATCC
This sequence comes from Microbacterium oleivorans, assembly GCF_001644225.1. GTDB lineage: Bacteria > Actinomycetota > Actinomycetes > Actinomycetales > Microbacteriaceae > Microbacterium > Microbacterium gawkjiense. The sequence continues at coordinate 268,034 of NZ_LSTV01000005.1, forward strand.
TCGACGCCGCCGCGGGCAGTCTGGCGGCCTTCGGTGCGCCGCATCCGATCCCGCACGCCCGCTCCTCTGCCGACGTGGCGGCATGAGCCGGTCGCGCCGCCACGGGCGAGCCCACCATGGCTGAGTCGGAGATCGGCGTCGACGCCCCCTGGCTAGGCCAGGCCGAGCTGAACGCGGTCGCCGAGGTCATCGCGAGCGGCTGGGTCGGGCAGGGCCCGAGGGTGGCGCGCTTCGAGCAGGACTTCGCCGCTCTCGTCGACGCGAACTACGCCGTTGCGACCGCCAACGGCACCGACGCCCTGCATCTCGCCCTGCTCGTCGCAGGGGTGCGGCCCGGCGAGGACGTCGTCGTCCCGTCGTTGGCATTCATCGCCATCGCGAACGCCGTGCGCTCGGTGGGGGCGACGCCGGTGTTCGCCGACGTCGATCCGCTCACCGGGACCGCGACCGGTGCCACGGTCGAGCGTGCCCTCACCCCGACGACGACCGCGGTCATCGTCACGGACCACGGGGGCTCTCCCGTCGACCTGCAGAGCATCCGCGACGTCACGGACCCCCTCGGGATCGTCGTCATCGAGGACACCGCCGGCGGTGTGGGCTCGACCTGTCGCGGTCGCCCCGTCGGTGCCGCGGCCGAGATCGCCACCTGGTCGTTCGACGGCCGCGCCATCCTGACGACGGGTGACGGCGGCATGCTCACCACGACGCACGCGGCCTGGGCGGCGCGGGCGCGGCGGCTGCGCGAGCACGGCATGATCACCCCGTCCGCCGATCCGCGTCCCGGCTCGGTGCCGCCCGCGGAGGAGTACCGGGAGGTGGGTGGGGACTCGCGCCTGACCGACCTGCAGGCCGCCGTGGGGATCGTCCAGCTCGGTCGCCTGCCCGAGATCGTACGCCGCCGTCGGCAGATCGCCGACCGGTACCGCGACGGGCTCCGGGGCGTGCGGGGGCTGCGTCTCGCGGTGGACCCCGCGTGGGGAACGGGCAACGTCGGATCGTTCTGGGTCGAGGTCGAGGATGCGTATCCGGTCGACCGCGACGGACTGCTCGCCACGCTCGCCGCCGCCGGCATCGCCGTGCGGCGGGGCGGCTCGGCGATCCACCGCCACGCGCCGTACCGTGCGCTGACACCTCCTGACGGGCTTCCCGGGTCGGAGCGGTTCGCCGATCGCACGCTCGCCCTGCCCGTCTCGCGCACGCTCACGGCCGCGCAACAGGATCAGATCGTGGCGATCCTGCGCGACCCGGGCGCTCCGGCGCTCGCGAACGCGCAGACGGTGACTCGCTCGGGTCGCTGAGCGAGGCGCTTCCGTCCCTCAGCGAGGGCGCCGTGAGCTGCGGACGCTGAGCTGCGGCATCCGCTCAGCGCGGGGCGCCGCCGTGCGTCGCGGGCTGACGGTCCGTGCCGCGCTCAGGCGGCAGAGCGGTCGCGGAAGAGCCGGCGCTCGGGCCGCGCCGGCTGATCCACCAGGCGGGCACGGACGGACGGGGGGGGAGGTCCGGCCGTGCCCGCGTGCGGGTGACGGTTCACGCATCGTGAGGAGCCGAGGATCGGCGGACGGCCTGGGAGGCCGGGGGTCCCTCGACGAGGTACCGCTTCGCCCATCGCTTCGGCTCGAGCGCGAGCCGCCACATCTTGTCGAGTCGTCCGCGCGCGCCGTCGGCGAGGATGCGCGGGACTCGATCGGTCAGAAGATCGCCGAGTGCGTCCACAGCGAGCAGGGCGCGAGCGCCCGTCAGATCGCCGTAGGTGTCGATCCAGTCGGTCTGGTGCGTCTGCAGGCAGACGACCAGGAGGTCGGCCTCGGCGTGCCGGATCTGTTCGGCGATGTCGAGGGAGGTCTGCCGCGAGCGGATCGCGGGGTGTACCGGTGTCCAGTGGCCGATGAGGGCCACGCCGGGCCGGTCGGCGACCATGCGCCGGTGGAGCTCCTCGCGCTGGGCGGGTGAGCCCCCGACGACGGCCACGCGCCAGTGCTCCGCGTCGGCGTGCTCCAGGAGGGCGCCGGGCGTCAGACCGCCGGGCATCGCGCGCTCGCGCAGACCCTCAGCGGGGTCCGAGGCGACGGGCGATGTCGGCGACGGGATGAGGCGGTCAGCGACAGCTGCCGAGAGCGGCGCGGGCGCAGCGAGGCGCGTGTGCATCACCGGACCGCCCTCGCGGTCGGGGTGACGCCGCCGGAGACCGTGGTGCGGCCACGGCTCCGGCGGCGTTCGTTCGGGCCCTGGGATGCCTCGCGCACCGATGCTTTCGTCGGATCGACGAGCGCGTCACGCAGACGCGCACCTCTGTTCCGTTCTGTCCCCATGAACGTTCCATCCCCCGAAAAACATCGGCGCAAGTGTGGCTCGCGCCCCCCGACGTGCGGATCCGATCCGCGGTTCCCCGTGTGCGACGCCGCCCCCCAGCGACATCGCTCGACGCGCCACCCCTTGGCGCACCGTCCTTCCTTTCCCCCGAACGATCCCGCCCACCGCCCCATACGGTGTGCGGGATTAAGGGCTCTTCGTACGAATCCGATGCGCGAACGAAGACGTACGAAGAGCCCAGGCAGATATGGGTACGGCCCCCAGGCTCGCCCCCACGCATTCTGCTGCCGCCATGTGCCGTGTCGGCTCCCCAAAGCTTCTGCGGCGGCGATATCGGAGACGCTACAGGCGCCGGCGGTGTCCACCAATAGGGGGACAAACCTAATCTCACGTCCCCCAAATGGGGGACAGGTAGGGAGGATGATTAGGGGGTTCCGGGGCAGAACACGGGAGGTCTGCCGAGGGCAGGGGCGGTAACGTGGCGCCTGAACACGAGCGTGCGCCCATCCGAGGCTGCCGACTCGTCGCCTTTGGGGAGGCAGACATGTGGGGGAATCTTTGGCGTGCCGCGATCGTGGGCGCCGTCATCGTCGGTGCCGGCTCGGCACCGGCATTCGCGGCCGACGGGTCGTACGTCCCGAACACTCCCGACGAGTCGGGACTGGACGGGTCGGTCGTGCAGTCGCTGTGCGTCCGCCAGGCACCGGCGATCGACTACTCGATCGTCCGCGCGGACGCATCGGCGGCTGCACGCACCGCGTCGGCGCCGTCCGCCGAGCTCGTCATCTCCGGCGACGGTCACCAGCTCTCGGTGCCGCTCACGGTGGACGACGCCGGTGAAGGGCACGGCACCGTGCTCTGGCCGGGCGTCGAGGTCGACGGCGACGGCACCGTGGAGGCCCTCCCCGGCTGGGTGCGCTCCGGCGATCAGTGGACCCCACGCGACGACGCCGCCGCGTGGACCACGGGGGCCGTGACCGCTCAGCTGCGCGTCGACGACGAGAGCATCGCCGTGCCGCTGGCCTACCCGGGCTACTCCGACACGTGCACCACGCCGACGGGGGTCGCCTCGAGCGGCACTCCCGGAACCCTGGCATTCACGGGCGGGCAGTGGCCCATCGCGGCCGCCGTCGGTGGTGCCGCCGCCGTCGCCGGAGGGCTCCTCCTGATCGCTCGCCGCCGCCGCCGGGTCGAGTCGTGACGAGGCGCCGTCGACTCCTCTGGGTCGCCGGCGCTCTCCTCCTCCTCGGCACCGTGGTCGCCGTCGTCCACGTCGGGCGATCCGCCTGGGACCTGCAGCAGGCACTGACGGTCGCGACGGAGGATGCCGCCGTCGCCACGACGGCGGTCGCCGAGGGCGACATCGACGGAGCTGAACGCGCGGCATCCCGACTCGTCGCCGGGATCGCGCCGGCGATCCCAGACGATCCGGTCTGGTCCGCCGCGGAGGCCATCCCGGGGGTGGGTGCGAATCTCTCGGCGGCGCGTCGTGCAGCCACGGCGGTCGTCCGAGTGGGTGAGGAGGTCGCTCCGACGGTGTTCGAGACGGCGCGGCGCCTGACGGATGCCGACGCCCCCGCCGCGGTCCACGCGCTGCGCGAGGCAGCCCCGGCGCTGAGTCGGGCGGCCGCCACGCAGGACGACATCGCGCGCGATCTGGCGGGCATCGACCGTACCGCCCTGATCCCCCGGCTCGCGGACGGCGTCGAGCGCGTGACCGATGCCGTCGACGATCTCCGGACGGCGATGGACGGAGCCGCACAGGCTGCCGAGCTGGTCCCGGCGATACTCGGGGCCGACGGCGACCGTGGCATCCTCATCGTCCTCCAGAACACCGCCGAGCTGCGCACCGGCGGCGGCATCACCGGAACGTTCCTCGAGCTCCGGGCGAGGGACGGCGTGCTCTCGCTCGAAGCCCAACGCGACTCGTCGGATTTCTCGCCGTCCGAGAAGCCGCTCGGCACCGTGCCCGCCGCCGAGGTCCGCGCGCTCGGGGACGGCATCGGCCGATACGTCCAGAACACGTCCATGACCGCGGACTTCCGTGTCACGGCGAACCTCGCCGCCGCGTGGTGGCAGAAGTCCGGCGGGTCGGCCCCGGACGTCGTGGTGTCGATGGACCCCGTCGTCCTGGCGGCGATCCTGAAGGCGGTCGGCCCCGTCGAGACGCGTTCGGGTGCGCTGGATCAGTCGAACGCGATCGATCTGCTGCTCGTCGAGCCGTACCGCACCCTCGATCAGGACGCCCAGAGCCGGTACTTCGCGGATGCCGCAGGGGCCGTCTTCACGGCGGTGACCGAGCGTGCCCGCCCGCTCACGCTGGTCACCGCGCTCGCCGGCGTCGTCGACGAGGGGCGCATCTCGATCTGGAGCCGCGAGGCGGAGGAGCAGGCGGTTCTCGCCGGTACGGCGTTCGCCGGTCCGCTCGCCCGCCTCGAGGCGGCCGGTCCGGATGCGTTCGCCGTGTACTTCAACGACGCCACCGGCGGCAAGCTCACGCCCTACCTGACCGTCGGGCTGCAGACCCGCTCGGGTGTCTGTCGCGCCGACGGCCTGCGAGAGGTCGAGGTGGCCGTCGACCTGGGGAATACGCTGGCGGCGGCGGATGCGTCGTCGCTACCCCTCAGCGTCACCGGCGGCGGGGCCTACGGTGTCAAGGCGGGCAACATCGCCCCCACGGTGACGGTCGTGACGCCGCGCGGCTGGTTCGCCGGCGGCGTGACGCTCGACGGCGCGCCGGTCACATCCGTCGACGCGCAGGACGACGGTCGTCTCTCGGTCACCCATCGGGTCGAGCTGTCGCCGGGAGGATCCGACGTGCTGACCTTCCGATTCGTGGCCGGTCCCGACGTGCAGACGGACGGTGCGGAGCCACGGCTTCTGCACACGCCGCTCCTCGCTCCCGTCGACGTGCGCTCGGGTCGGATCGGTTGTCCGGCCGCCTGATCCTCGTCGTTCACCTCAAGATCTGGCGTCATGCCTGTTCCGGCGGTGCGCTTTCCTTTAGCATGTGAGAGCCATCCCCCATGGGTTGCCGAACCGTTCCCCAAGCGGTGTCGACGCGTACTGTCCCCAAACTTGCGCGTCTCCGGCGACCTGGATGGTTTCGCGGACCCTCTCCCGCCGCAGTCCCCACTGAACTGGCCGGAGGGGGTCCGCTCTTCTCGAGCGGTCCTCGTCAGCGGCTGCCGCCCGCGTCGGTTGCGCCGTCGTCGGTGCCGACGATCGCCTGCAGCTTGGCGATGAGGTCGGTGCGCGAGGTCGCGCCCAGCCGGCGGCGGATGCGCGCGATGTGGTGCTCGGCCGTCCGAGGTGAGATGAAGATCGCCTCGCCGATCTCGGCGTACGTCATGCCGCTGAGCACCAGGCCGGCGACCTCGCGCTCCCGGGCGCTCAACAGCCCGCTGTCGCCGAGGGCCACGTCGTTGCCCGAGACCCCCGGTCCGGCGTTCGGGTGCAGGGCGCGGGCGAAGGTGGCGAGGCGCGTGCCGGCGCGGCGATCGCGGGAACGCTCGGAGAGCGAGATCGCCAACCGTGCGCCCTCCCAGGCGAGCCCCACCTCGGCCAGGCGCGAGGCGATCTGCTCGATGCGATCGATGTCGCCGTCGTCGACGCGGCTGCGCGACCACTCGCCGACCGCCGCCGACAGGGTTGCGGCGAGGCGGGAGCCGCGTGCCGCGGCCGACAGCGCGCGCGCCGCGTGCGCCTGTCCGTGCGCATCCCGTGCGAGCAGCGCCCGATGGTAGGTCGACCAGTGGAACGGCGTCGACCACGTCGACGGGTCGCCGAGACCGTGCAGGATGCCCGACAGCGCCTCGATCGTGGGCAGGACACGCTCCGAGTCGTCGAACAGCGGGGCGGTCTCGATGAACTCGCGCAGCGGGTGCAGCAGGTAGAGGTCGGGTTCGACATGGCGGACGTCGTCCCGCACCCGCTCCCACAGCGCGCGCAGCTCGTCGAGCGACCCGTAGCGCCGTACGTGCGCGAGCATGACCGAGTCGCGGACCAGCACTTCGCGGCTGCCCAACGGCAGAGCCGAGGCGTCGACGTCGGCGAGTCGCGCCGCGGATTCCTCCGGATGCTGCCGGTGCACCGCGACCCACGCGGCCCACAGAAGCAGTCGCGAGCGGGCCCAGGGGCCGCCGTGCTCCTCCATCAGCGCATCGGCGAGGAGGTTGCCGGCCGTATCGAGCTCGCCGATGTTGATCGCGCCGATCGCCGCGATGACGGCGGGCAGCTCGGGCACAGGCCCGTGCTCGTTCGAATCGCCGTACGTCGCGCTGGCCCGGATGAGCTCGTCGAAGGCGGTGCCCGTCGCGGCGGCGAGGGATGCCGCGAGCCCCCGCAGCAGCTTCACGTAGGCGACGTGGAGGGTGGTCGGGATGCCGCTCACTCCGCTGTCGACGATGCCGAGCGTGTCGTGCATCGGCCTCGCGTCGCCGGTGCCGAAGGCCGAGAGCGCCCCCTGTGCACGCAGGACGAAGTCCGTGGTCGGTCGGGCGCGGTAGGTCGCGGCGCCGGCGCGGAGCAGACCGCGGGCGCTCCACGCCGAGCCGAGGATGCGCAGGGCCTCGTCGCCCTCGTCCCCGGTGGCCCCCCGGACGATGGCGTCGACGAGGGATGCGGCCTCGTCGACATCCCCGCGATGCCAGGCCATCCGAGCCTTGCGGATCGCGATGAGCGGCGCGTCGTCGCCGGCCGCGAGCGCGGCGTCGTAGAGCTCCGTGGCGCGCAGCGGATCGTAGCCGGCCGCCTCGTCGGCCTGGCCGCGAAGGGCGAGAGCCAATCGCGGGTCCAGATGACCGCCGAGAGAGGTGGCGATCTCGAGGTCGAGGGGCGAGAGCGGGGCGGTGTCGAGCAGGTCGATGAGCTCGGCGACAGGGGTCATCCGGGCGACGGTCGTCCGGACGATCGGCACGGGGCGCCCGCCACGCAGCAACAGTCCCTCGGCGTGGCCGCGGGCGAGCGACTCCATGGCCGCCCCGTCGATGGTGGGGGGCAGGCCGTCGCCTGCGAGGCTGGCCAGACGCACGATGCGCGCTGTCTCGGGGTCGAGGGTGTCCAGCCGCAGGGCGATGACTTCGCCGACGGCGCGGGCGACCCGTTCGTGGGAGTGGTCGTGGCAGAAGCCGTCGCCGTGCGCGGCGAGGGCCTCCTTCACGAGCCAGGTGACGGATGCCGCCATCTGCACGATCGCGCCGACGCAGCCGGTGTCGATCGAGCGTCCGGCCGCGGACAGCGCGCGGAGGACGTCCTCGGTGTCCACCTGACCGAGGGCGAGGGCGGGGTGCGACTGTTCGATCCGTCGGATCAGCGCCGTCAGGGTCGACGGCCACGGCGACGGCCGACAGGCGAGGATGAGCCCGGTACGCGGGTCGTCGAGCGAGGCGGTCAGCGCGTGCAGCTCGTCGTCGGCGAGGAGATGGCCGTCGTCGATGATCCGCGTGTGGGGGAGGGTGGGGAGGCGATCGGCGATCTGCGCGAGCAGCGGCGACTTGTCGGACCCCGCAGGACCGATGACGACGAGGCGCAGCGGTCGGTCCGGTTCCGAGAGGGCCCTCTCGACGTGGCTGAGCGCGAGCTGAGGCCACAGCGGGAGGGCGGGCGGAAGGTCGGCGGACAACGCAGCGAGAGCCATGCGTATCCTTCTCCCTCCGTCGGGACGAGCACCCCGCTTTCTCGCGCCGACCGCCTCGCGCCGATGTTCCCCGTCGCCCGTGTCGGGTTTCGCGTCCGATCCGGGATTTCCGCGCGCTGCAGACTGCAGTGAATCTATCATTTCCGCGCTCCTCGGCGGTGCCGGATGTGGAAGTCGACAGCCTGTGGCAGGCCTCGGCGGGTCGTGAGTCACGACCCCGAGAGGCGAGGCTCACCTAACTTCGAAAAGGCGACTGATCGGGCAGATTTCTTGCGACTAAGGCTGTCCAACCTCCGGGGGCCGCGGAATACCCTCGAACCACCACGACCCTGGAGGCTTCCATGAGCATGACCCTCGATGACCTGCCCCGCGTGTCCGAGTGCAACGCCCTCGGCTGCTCCTACAACGACCACTCGCACTGCCACGCCGCCGCGGTGACGATCGGCGGCGCCCCCGGTGATGCCGAGTGCGCAACCTTCATCCCCCTCGGCACGAAGGGCGGACTCGACAAGGTCGTCAGCCACGTCGGCGCCTGTCAGCGCTCGGAGTGCGTCTTCAACTCGTCGCTCGAGTGCACGGCATCCGCTGTCCGCGTCGGACCCGGAGCCGAGTCCGCCGACTGCCTCACCTACCAGGCGGCCTGACGACGTCGGACGGCCGAGGCGGTCAGTTCGTCGCCTCGGTCGTCGGCGCGTCCGCCGAGAACACCTCGATGACACCGTCGCCGGCCACGAACTGCAGGCGCGTCCCCTCGGCGAACCTCTCCCGCAGCGCCGACGGCGCCTCGGGCCCGACGACGAAGGTGGCGGTGACGGAGAACGGCTCGACGCTGCATCCGCCGTATCCGCCCCACACGCTGCCCTCTTCGCCCGAGGGCTCCCACGCCTGGGGTGGGAGCAACTGCATGCACCGGGTCACACCCGTACCGGTCGGCATGGATCCGACGACGGGGGTGATCTCGCCGATCGACTCGAACACGACGCCGTCGGCGGTTCCGCCGAGGTATCCGTCCGGCCAACCCCGGTCTTGATCCTCCGTCAGGGTCGCGACGTGCCGGATGTCGGTCCCGGGCGGGACGGATGCCGCCGTCCACACCGGACGGCTCGTCACGGCCGCCGTCACTCCGACCGCCAGGGTCGCCGCCATCGCGAGCGACCCGACCCAGGCGAGGCCCCTCAGGCGTCGACGTCGACGCTCAAGCACGTCAGCCTCGGGCTTGCGCGGAGGCGCCGCGAAGGCGCGGGCGGCGTCCGCGGGGGAGACCGGCGGCAGCGGGGGAACCTCGGGGTGCGGCGTCGCCGCACGAACGGATGCCGGCACTTGGTCGACGACGGGCGGGTGATACCGCTCTCGCCGCGCACGGCCTTCGAGCTCTTCCAGCCGCCGGCGCGCGGCGTCGTCGCCGGCCAGGCCGTCGCCCGGGCCGTAGGCCCGTGCCTGCAGCGCGCGGAGCTCGGACTGCAGGCTCTCGTCCATCAGAGACCGAGCGCTTCGGGATCGACCGAGCCGGCTTCGACCTCGACCTCTGCGAGCGACTTCGTCTGCAGGAACGTGCAGAGGATGGACACCATCGCGAGCTCGGCGGACAGCTCGAGGGTGCGCCCGGCATCCATCTTCAGGTCGGTCTCGCGCGCCTCGAACGTGATGCCCCAGTGGATGGACCCCAGCGGCTCGGGCTGGAGATAGGTCAGGGTCATCGAGTCGAGCAGATTGAGGGCGATGAGGCCCGTGTCGCGGCCGTCGGCGCCGTCCTGGGGAATGACCTTCACGCGCTCGCTGATCGAGTAACCCAGCGCGGCGAACTCCTCGAGCCACTGCTCGAGCATCTCCTGGCTGTGGAACGGCATGCGCGTGGCTCCTCGCTCTGGATCGCCGGTCGGGATGCGACCATTATGTCCCGTGGCCGCGCCCCGGGGCATCCCGGCCTAGGCTCGACGGATGGCCATCGGATCCACGATGCACACCTTCACCGTGCAGCTCGCCGACGTCGACCGCGGCGTCTACGAGGAACTCTCGCTCCGCCTCGCGCGGCACCCGTCCGAGACGGCGGCGAACGTCCTGCTGCGCGTGCTCGCGTACTCCCTGGAGTACGAGGAGGGGATTGCGTTCAGCGAGGGCATCGCCGCGACCGATGAACCGGCCGTCCTCGTCCGCGACGCGACGGGACGCCTGACGGCGTGGATCGAGGTGGGGGCCCCGGATGCCGCGCGACTCCACACTGGCAGCAAGGCGGCCGGCCGCGTGGCCGTGTACACGCACCGCGAGCCGAATCGCCTGGCCCAGGCGTGGGCGGGCAAGACCATCCACCGCGGCGCCGACATCCCGCTCTACAGCTTCGAGAAGGACTTCGTCGAGGATGCGGCGTCGGCTCTCGAGCGACGCAATGCCGTGACCGTGTCCGTGACCGAGCGTCAGCTCTACCTCGACCTCAACGGGCGCTCGTCGTCGTCGGCGATCGCCGAGCAGCCGGTCGGCTGACCTCCCGCCGCGGGGCTGCCGACCGCGCGGCTGTCAACCCCGGTGAGGGCGGTTCGGGCGCCTCTTTAGGGTGACGCCGAGGAGGTTCGGATGTCACGTCGAGCGCAGGCGGCCGTCGCCGCATCCCTCATCGTCGCCCTGGGGCTCGCGGGCTGCGGGGTCCGACCCGCGGACACCGACGGCACACGGGATCGTGTGGCCGAGAGCGGCGTGCTGCGGGCGGGGGTGACCGAGAACCCGCCGTGGACCTCGACCGTCGACGGCCGGGCGTCCGGAAGCGAGGTCGCGCTCCTCGAGCGGTTCGCGGCGCAGCACGGCGCTACCGTCGAGTGGCGCGCGGGCACCGAAGAGGTCCTCGTTGACGCGCTTCATGCCGGGAGCCTCGATGTCGTCGTCGGCGGACTAACCGACGCGACGCCGTGGAAGGATGACGCGGCGGTCACGGATACGTATCGCGAGACGACGAGTCCCTCGGGCGAGGTCGAGAAGCACGTCATGCTGACGCGAGCGGGCGAGAACGGGTTCCTCATGGAGCTCGAGGTGTTCCTGCGCGAGGAGGCCCGCGGATGAGGCGCGACGCGCTCCGGGACGGCCTGGACGACGACGGTCGACGCGCACTGCGCAGCGCCGTGCGCATGGAGTGGGCGACGATCGCCTTCCTCGCCGTCGCGATCCCCGTCGTCGGCGTCGTGACCGGCAGTTCGCAGGCGATGCGCGCCGCGTGGGTCGAGGACATGCTCTCGCTCGCCCCGCCCCTCGCCTTCCTCGTCGCCGTGCGGGTGATGGCGCGCGCCGCGAACCCGCGCTACCCCTACGGCTACTTCCGCTCGGTCGGGGTCGCCCACCTCGTGGCCGGAGTGGCCTTGTTCGCCATGGGATCGTTCCTCCTGGTCGACTCCGCGCTGACCCTCGTCCGCGGCGAGCGCCCGCCCATCGGCTCGGTCGAGGTGTTCGGCCAGTCCGTGTGGCTCGGCTGGTTCATGATGGCCGTCATGGCGGCGACGATCCCGCTGCCCATCTGGTTCGGACGGGTCAAGATGCGGCTCGCGCGGCAGCTGCACAACAAGGTGCTCTATGCCGACGCCGACATGAACAAGGCGGACTGGATGACGGCGGTCGGCTCGATCGTCGGGGTCGGTGGCATCGGTCTCGGGATCTGGTGGGCGGATGCGGCGGCGGCGATCTTCATCTCGGGCAGCATCCTCTGGGACGGCGTGAAGAACACGAAGGGCGCGATCACCGACCTCATGGACACACGGGCGACCACCTTCGACGACGCGAAGCCGCATCCCGACATCGACCGGATCCATGACCACCTGTCGTCGCTGCGCTGGGTCGACGAGGTACGCACCCGCACCCGCGATCAGGGTCAGTTCTTCCACGTCGAGGCGTTCGTCCGGCCGCGACGGGGACGGATGCCGCGCCTCGCCGAGATCGAGCAGGCGCAGGCCGAGTGCCGTGCCCTGGACTGGAAGATGCACGACGTCGTGATCGTCCCGGTGCGTGAATTCCCCGAGACGGCGTCGGCCCGCTCGGGCGAGAGCTGAGCGGCTGGACCTGGGCGCCCCCTGGCAGTCGCGTGGGTATCGCCGATGCATGCCGCAACCGCGATGCCCTTCCCCGTAGCGTGGCCCTCAAGTGATCGGCATCCGTCAGTTGCTTCCTCTCCGCCGCAGCGGACACCCGATTCCGAGCAGGTGCCCCCATCGCTTCATCCGTCGCCGAGTCACGTCTCGGTCCCGTCCGTCAGACCTATTCCGGAACAGCGCAGTTCCCTCCGATGGCGAAGGCGTTCACCGACGTCTCGCGCATCGTCCGCGAGACGGGGCTGCTGCGCCGCACGCCGATCTTCTACCTCATGGTCGGCGCCGCGCTGGCTCTCGCCTTCGGCGGAGCCGTCACCGGTTTCATCCTTCTCGGCGACAGCTGGTTCCAGCTGCTCATCGCGGGGGCGCTCGGCATCATCTTCACGCAGGTCGCGTTCCTCGCCCACGAGGCCGCGCACCGTCAGATCCTGAGCTCCGGCCCCGGCAACGACCGTCTCGCCCGCATCCTCGCCGCGGGCGTCGTCGGCATCAGCTACGCCTGGTGGACCGGCAAGCACACGCGTCACCACGCCAACCCGAACCGTGTCGGCAAGGACCCCGACATCGAGATCGACACGATCTCGTTCATCGAGACGGATGCCGCATCGGCCCGCGGCCTGCGCCGCGCGATCACGAAGCGTCAGGGGTGGCTCTTCTTCCCGCTGCTCACGCTCGAGGGGCTGAACCTCCACTACCTCGGACTGAAGTACCTGTTCACCGAGAAGGACGTCAAGGGGCGCTGGCTCGAGATCGGCATGATCGCCCTCCGCCTGGCCGTCGTGATCGTCCCGGTGTTCCTGCTGCTGCCGCTCGGCATGGCGTTCGCCTTCATCGGCGTCCAGCTCGCCGTGTTCGGCGTCTACATGGGGGCGTCCTTCGCCCCGAACCACAAGGGGATGCCGGTGATCGCCCCCGACGCCAAGCTCGACTTCTTCAGCAAGCAGGTGCGCACGTCGCGCAACATCCGCGGTGGCTGGTGGGCGACGTGGCTCATGGGCGGTCTGAACTACCAGGTCGAGCACCACCTCTTCCCGAACATGCCCCGCCCCGCTCTGTCGAAGGCGCGCGAGATCGTTCGCGAGCACTGCGCGACGCTGGGTGTGCCCTACACCGAGACGAGCCTCGGCCGGTCGTACGCGATCGTCATCGACTACCTCAATCGGGTGGGTCTCGCGGCGCGCGACCCGTTCGACTGCCCCGTCACCGCGACGATGCGTCGCGGCTGACGCCGCACGTCAGCGCGGCAGAGCGCCGAGGAACGGCTCGGGATCGAGCGGCTTCCTCGGCGCTTCGTCGATCCGGGCGCGCAGGTCGGGGTCGATGCTGCCGACGTAGAGCCACCCCATGAGCAGTTCGTCGTTCGCGAGACCGTGCAGCGCGCGGACCTCGGGGGAGTTCACGAGCAGCCCCGTCCGCCACATGACGCCCCACCCCGCGCGCCACAGTGCGAGCTCGAGCAGGTGCGCGGCGCCTGCGGCGGTCGCCTGCTGCTCCCAGACGGGGACGGCGGGGTGCGGCTTCGGGCTCGCGACGACCGCGATGAGGAGGTCGGCGCGGAAGGGCTTGCCGTTGCGGTCACCCGGTTCGCGTTCCACTCCGGCGGCGGCGTCGAGCGCGTCCCCCAGGCGTGCGCGGTCGTCGCCGCGGAGGGTGATGAGACGCCAGGGTCGCAGCGCCTTGTGGTCGGCGACGGGGGTGACGGCGGCGAGCAGGTCGCGCAAGTCGTCGTCGGTGGGCGCGCCCGCCCCGACCTTCGCGAGCGACCGCCGCATCGCCATCGCCTGCAGCACGGGGTCGTCGAATGTCGTCATCCCTCCATCCTCGCCGCTCCCGGTGCGGGTGTCGCTGCGGGCGATCCTCGAGGCCTGACCCTTCCGGAGCGGCGATCGCGGTGTTATCGTTCCTTCGGTTAGCGAACGTTAACTGAAGCATTCTCCTCGGAGGTGCCGTCGACGATGACAGCCCCCACGTATCCCGACCTGATCGCCGAGCTCGAGCGCCGTCGCGCCGACGCCGCGCGCGGTGGCCCCGAACGGGCCCGCGAGCGCCACACGGCGCGCGGCAAACTCCTCGCCCGCGACCGCGTCGACACGCTGCTCGATCCGGGCAGCCCGTTCCTCGAGGTCGGGGGGCTCGCGGGACTCGACCTGTACGACGACGAGTGTCCCGCCGGTGGCGTGGTCGCGGGGGTGGGGCTCGTCCACGGTCGCCACGTCATGGTCGTCGCGAACGACGCGACCGTGAAGGGCGGCACCTACTACCCGATCACCGTCAAGAAGCACCTGCGCGCGCAGGAGATCGCGGCCGAGAACCGGCTGCCGTGCATCTACCTCGTCGACTCTGGCGGCGCGTTCCTGCCGATGCAGGACGAGGTCTTCCCCGACCGCGACCACTTCGGGCGCATCTTCTACAACCAGGCCCGGATGTCACGCGACGGCATCCCCCAGATCGCCGCCGTGCTCGGCTCGTCCACCGCCGGCGGCGCGTACGTGCCCGCGATGAGCGACGAAACCGTCATCGTGCGCAACCAGGGGACGATCTTCCTCGGCGGACCGCCGCTCGTGAAGGCGGCGACCGGCGAGGTGGTCTCGGCCGAGGACCTCGGCGGCGGCGACCTGCACACGAAGGTCTCGGGCGTCACCGACCACCTGGCCGAGAACGACGAGCACGCCCTGCAGATCGTCCGCGACATCTTCGCGACCTTCCCCGCCCCGGCACCCCTGCGCGAGCAGCCCGAGCCGGTCACCCCACCCGCGGCCGATCCGGCCACGCTCGCGGACGTCGTCCCCGTCGAACTCACGACGCCCTACGACGCCCGCGAGATCGTCGACCGGATCGTCGACGGCGGCTCGTGGCACGAGTTCAAACGCGAGTACGGCGAGACGCTCGTGACCGGGTTCGCGCGCCTGCACGGTCACCGGGTGGGCGTGCTCGCGAACAACGGTGTCCTGTTCGGGGAGTCGGCGCTGAAGGGCGCGCATTTCATCGAGCTGTGCGACCAGCGCGGCATCCCGCTCGTCTTCCTGCAGAACATCACGGGCTTCATGGTCGGGCGCGAGTACGAGTCGGGCGGCATCGCCAAGCACGGCGCGAAGATGGTGAACGCCGTCGCGTGCGCCTCGGTGCCGAAGCTCACCGTCGTCGTCGGCGGCTCGTTCGGCGCCGGCACCTACTCGATGTGCGGGCGGGCGTATTCACCGCGATTCCTGTGGCTGTGGCCCGGGGCGCGGGTGTCGGTCATGGGCGGTCCGCAGGCGGCCTCCGTCCTCTCCACCGTCCGCCGCGAGCAGATCGAAGCGCGCGGTGAGGAGTGGTCGGCGGACGACGAGGCGGCGTTCCAGGCGCCGATCCGTGCGCAGTACGAGGTGCAGGGCAGCCCGTACTACTCGACGGCGCGCCTCTGGGACGACGGCATCCTCGCCCCCGCCGAGACCCGCGACGCCCTCGGTCTCGCCCTCGACGTCTGCCTGCGGGCCCCCTTCGACGCGCCGGGCTACGGCGTCTTCCGGATGTGATGCGCATGTTCTCCACCGTCCTGGTCGCGAACCGCGGCGAGATCGCCTGCCGCGTCATCCGCACACTGCGGGAGCTCGGCATCCGATCGGTCGCCGTCTACAGCGATGCGGATGCCGGGGCCCGCCACGTCGCGCTCGCCGACGAGGCCGTGCGGCTCGGGCCCGCGCCCGCCGCGCAGAGCTACCTCGACATCGACGCGGTGATCGCCGCGGCCGGAGCGACGGGGGCCGAGGCGATCCACCCCGGTTACGGGTTCCTGTCCGAGAACACCGCCTTCGCGGCGGCGTGCGAGCGGGCCGGGATCGTGTTCATCGGGCCGAGCGCCGACGCGATCCGCACGATGGGCGACAAGATCGCCGCGAAGCACGCCGTCGAAGCGCGCGGCGTACCCACGGTGCCCGGCGTCGCGCGAGCCGGTATGGCCGACGACGAACTCATCGCCGCGGCGCCCGAGGTCGGCTATCCGCTGCTCATCAAGCCGTCCGCGGGCGGCGGCGGCAAGGGGATGCACGTCGTGACGGATGCCGCGGCCCTCCCGGCCGCGCTCGCCGCCGCCCGCCGTGAAGCGGGCGCGAGCTTCGGCGACGACACCCTGTTCCTCGAGCGCTACGTCGACACCCCGCGGCACATCGAGGTGCAGGTGCTCGCCGACGCGCACGGCAACGTCGTGCACCTGGGCGAGCGGGAGTGCTCGCTGCAGCGCCGGCACCAGAAGGTCATCGAAGAGGCGCCGTCGCCGCTGCTCGACGAGGCGACCCGCGCGCGTATCGGGCAGGCCGCGTGCGAGACGGCGCGGAGCGTCGACTACCGAGGTGCGGGGACGGTCGAGTTCATCGTGGCGGCGGACCGCCCCGACGAGTTCTTCTTCATGGAGATGAACACCCGCCTGCAGGTCGAGCACCCCGTCACCGAGGAGGTCACCGGCATCGACCTCGTCGCGGCGCAGCTGCGGATCGCCGCGGGGGAGCCGCTCGGGTTCGGGCAGGACGACGTCGTGCTCACGGGGCACAGCATCGAGGCGCGGGTGTACGCGGAGGATCCCGCGGCGAGCTTCCTGCCGACCGGCGGGCGCGTCGTGCGGGTCGTCCACCCGGTGGGCCCCGGCATCCGGGTCGACAGCGCCCTCGCCGACGGGCTCGACGTGTCGGTCGACTACGACCCCATGCTCGCGAAAGTCATCGCCACGGGGCGGACCCGCGACGACGCCCGCCGCCGGCTCGTCGCGGCCCTCGGCGACACCGCGGTGCTCGGATTCGAGACGAACCTGTCGTTCCTGCGGGCGCTGCTCGAGCTGCCTGCGGTGGCGGCGGGCGAGCTCGACACGGGGCTCATCGCCCGCGAGCTCGACGGGCTCGTCGCGACGGGCGACCCGGACGACGTGTTCGTCGAGGCGGCGCTGCTGCTCGACGCCGCCGTCCCCCGTGGGGACGATCCGTGGCACCGGGCGGACGGGTGGCGTCTGGGTCCGCCCGCGCCGCGGCGGTACCGGCTGGCGGCCGGCGGCGAGGAGTGCACGGTCGAGCTCGTCGGCGACCGGGTGATCGTCGACGGGACGGAGGTCGCGGCGTCCGTCCGGGACCTCGGCGACCGGTTCGCGGTGCGGGTCGGCGATCGCAGCGCCGCGGTCGTCGCGGCCGTCCACGGCGACGCCGTGTGGCTCTCGGGCGGCGGGCGCGCGCGCGAGGTGCGCCGGGTGAGCCTCGACCACCGCCGCGACGCGGATGCGTCGGCCGTGCCCGAGCTCGTCTCGCCCATGCCGGGCGTCGTCGTGATGACGTCGGTCGCCGACGGCGCGGTGGTGTCGGCGGGCGATGCCGTGGTCGTCGTCGAGGCGATGAAGATGGAGCATGTCGTGCGGGCCGAGGTCGCCGGTACGGTGGCGCTGCGGGTCGCGACGGGCGACAGCGTGGGCCGCGGGCAGACGCTCGCCGTCGTGATCCCGACGCAGGAGGAGGACGCATGAGTGAGGACGTGCCCCGGCGCATCGTGCAGCGCGGGCTGTACTTCGACGAGCTCGAGGAGGGCGCCGTCTACGTGCACAGCCCCGGCCGCACCGTGACCGAGGCCGACAACGTGCTGTTCACGACGCTGACGATGAACACGCAGTCGTTGCACCTGGATGCCGCGTGGGCCGAGCAGACCGAGTTCGGCGAGCGGCTGGTCAACAGCATGTTCACCCTGTCGACGCTCGTCGGCCTGTCGGTCGCGCAGCTCACGCAGGGGACGATCGTCGCGAACCTCGGCTTCTCGGAGGTCGCCTTCCCCGCCCCCGTGCGGCACGGCGACACGCTCTACGCTGAGACCGTCGTCGCGTCGAAGCGCGCGTCGACGTCGCGCCCCGGGCAGGGGATCGTCGAGTTCGTGCACACGATGCGCAACCAGCACGACCAGATCGTCGCGACCGCACGTCGGTCGACGCTCATGCGGATGTCGCCGGAGGCCGCGGCATGAGCCTCGGTCCCGCGCTCCTGTTCTGTCCCGCCGACCGTCCCGAGCGGTACGCGAAGGCGCTCGCCGCCGCCGACACCGTGATCCTCGACCTCGAGGACGCCGTCGCGCCCGAGGGCAAAGCGGGCGCGCGGACGGCGCTCGCGGCGGCGGACGTCGACGCCTCACGCGTGATCGTGCGGGTGAACCCGGCATCCACTCCCGAACTCGCGCATGATCTCGCGGCTCTGCAGGGCACGCCGTTCCGTCGGCTGATGCTCGCGAAGGCCGAGGAAACACCCGAGGTCGACGCGCTCGAGGGGTACCGGGTGATCGCGCTGTGCGAGACGCCGCGCGGGGTCGAGAACGCGGACGCGCTGGCGCGGCATCCGCTCGTCGACGCACTCATGTGGGGCGCCGAGGACCTCGTCGCCGGCATCGGGGGACGCTCGAGCCGATTCGACGATGGGCGCTACCGCGACGTCGCACGGTACGCGCGCTCGCGGGTGCTCATCGCCGCCGCGGCGGCGGGGGCCGACGCGATCGACGCCGTGCACCTCGACATCACCGACACCGCCGGGCTCGAGGACGAGGCGCGGGATGCCGCGGCCTCGGGGTTCGCGGCGACCGCCTGCATCCATCCCTCCCAGGTCGAGGTCATCCGCCGTGCCTACGCGGCGACCCCCGACGAGGTCGAGTGGGCCGAGGCGGTGATCGACGAGGCGACGCGGCAGCCCGGGGTGTTCCGGTTCCGCGGACGGATGATCGACGAGCCCGTGCTGAGACAGGCGCGGCGGACCCTGTCGCGATGACGACCTGGCGGGCGACGCAGAAGGCGAACAGGCGGGCCGAGCTGATGGCGTCGGCCGCGCGGCTGTTCGCCGAGCGCGGCTTCGCCGCCGTCTCGACCGCCGACCTCGGCGACGCCGTCGGCATGACCGGTCCGGCGCTGTATCGGCACTTCGCGAGCAAGGAGGCGCTGCTCTGCGACCTGCTGCTCGACGCGAGCGAGCGGCTGCTCGAGGGTGGGCGCGCGCTGACGGCCTCGGGCGGGGACCCGCGGCAGGTGTTCGAGGCGCTCATCGCGTTCCACCTCGAGTTCGCCACGAGCGACGCCGACGTCATCCGCGTGCAGGACCGGGAACTCGCCAACCTGCCGGCGGACGTCAACCAGCAGGTGCGGCGGCTGCAGCGCGAGTACGTGTGGGAGTGGGACCGGCCGTTCGCCGCGCTCCGCCCCGACCTCGCCGACGCCGAGCGCGAGACGCGGCTGCTCGCCGCCTTCGGCCTGCTGAACTCGACCCCGCACTCGGCCGCGCCGAGCGCAGACCGGGCGGGCGGCATCCTGGCCGGCATGGCCCGGCGCGCGCTGCTGGGCGACTGAGGCGGCGCCTCGCGTCGGTTCGCCGTGTCGGTTCGCGAGGAGATGACGGTTATCGAGGAGGTTTTCGGCCCGATCGGTCCTCGGGAGGCCGCATCTCCTCGGGAACATCCGATGACAGGATGAGGGGATGCCGCACACCATCGTCCTCACCGGTGCCGGATCGGGCATCGGGCAGCTCCTCGCCGAGCGCCTGACCGCACGGGGCGACCGGCTCGTCCTCGTCGCGCGCGACGCCGACCGGGCGGAGGATCTCGCGGCCGCGCACCCCGGGGCCGCGATGATCGTCGCCGACCTCGCGCAGCCCGCATCGCTCGCCGCGGCGGTCGCGGCATCCGATCTCCCCGACGGGATCGACGCGGTCGTGCACGCGGCGGGGATCGTCGACCTCGGGCACGTCGAGGACCTCACGGTCGCCTCGTGGCAGGACCAGCTCGCGGTCAACCTCGTCTCGCCCGCCGAACTCACGCGCCTGCTGCTGCCGCGCGTGCGCGCCGCGCGGGGACAGGTGCTGTTCGTGAACTCCGGCGCCGGGCTCACCGCCCACCCGCAGTGGGCCGCGTACGCCGCGTCCAAGCACGGGCTCAAGGCGCTCGCCGACGCGCTGCGCGGCGAAGAAGCCGCTCACGGCGTCCGCGTCACGACGGTCTACCCGGGTCGCACCGCGACGCCGATGCAGGCCCAGGTCCACGCGCAGGAGGGGAAGGACTACGACGCGGATGCCTGGATCCAGCCGGCATCCGTCGTCACCGCGATCCTCACCGCCCTCGACCTGCCACGCGACGCCGTCATCATGGACCTGTCCGTCCGCCCCGGCCCGCGCTGACCGCGCCGGTCAGACTGCGGCGGGATTGCTGAGTATCTCGGCGAACGCGGCTTCGCCCGCTCCGATGAGCAGGCGCTGCTCGGCGAGTTCGGCGGGGAGGATGCGCAGGTCCTCGCCGCACGGCGGCATCGCCTGCGCGCGGACCTCCGCGGCGAGGCTCTCGGTGTCGAGGTCGGCGAGAACGGAGAGGAACCCGCCCAGCACGATCGCCGACGGGTTCAGGACGTTGACGGCGTTGGCGAGGGCGGTCGCGAGGATGCGGCGCTGCCGGTCGACCTCGCCCGCGACGGACGGCTGGGATGCCGCGTCCGCCAGTGCCGCGGCCAGCTCGCGATCGTCGGCACGCGTCAGTCCCAGCACCGAGAGCAGGCGGGCCCGGCTGACCTCGTCCTCGAAGACACCGTCGCGCGCGCGACGGTCGGCGAGGGTCGCGATGCCGGGACGGTTCTGCCCGAACTCACCGGCGTAGCCGCCGGCGCCCGCCACCGGCATCCCGTTCACGATGATCCCGCCGCCGATGCCGCTCGCGCCGCCGTTGAGGTACACGACGTGGTCGATGCCGCGCGCCGCGCCGAACAGGTGCTCGGCCACCGTGCCGAGGGTCGCGTCGTTGCCGACGACGACGGGAAGGCCGGTCGCCGCCGTGACGAGGTCGCGCAGCGGGGCGTCCGTCCAGCGCAGGTGCGGGGCGTCGCGGACGAGGCCGTCGTCGCTGCGGACGAGACCGGGCACGGCGAACCCGACGCCGAGGATGCAGGCGTCGGCGAGGTCGCCGGCGCGCCAGTCGTCGATCTGTCGCGCGACGAGGCGGGCGACGTCCTCGGGGCTGATGAGGTCGTCCTGCGGATGCCGCTCGACGACGCGGATGCCGTGGTCGAGACCCACCGCGGCGATCTCGACCGCGTCCACCTCGGGATTGACGGCGATCGCGACGACCCGAGGATGCACGGCGACCATGGGGGAGGGGCGGCCGACGCGGTGCGACGGATCGGGTGCGCGCTCCTCGACGAGGCCGTAGCCCGCGAGGGTGTTGACGAGGTCAGCGATCGTGGAACGGTTGAGCCCGGTCGCCTCGGTCAGCGCGGCACGGGACTGGGGTCCCTCGCGGTGCACGATGGCGAGGATGCCGCCCAGGTTCGCACGCCGCACGGACTCGATCGTTCGACCCTGCTCGCTCACCTGATCACCATAGCCAAGCGGAACCGGTCGCACCGGGGTTTGTTGCCCACCGCGGCAAAATGTCGCGGAGGGAGCCCCGGCATCCGGGACCCCCTCCGCAACGATCGACGATCAGGCGAGGCGCCGCTTGCGCGTCACCGCCAGCAGGCCGCCCACCGTGGTGAGGAACGCGCCGATGAGGGCGATGCCCCAGGGCATCTCACCGCCCGTCGCGCCGAGCGCCTGTCCCGCCACCACCGTGATCGGGACGCGGATGTCCGCCAGTCCCGCCGACGTCACGACGAGCGTGTGCGCGCCGAGCTCGAAGTCGGCCGGAATGGCCACCGTGAAGGCGATCTCGCCGTCGGCGTCCGCGGCAGGGATGCCGCGCACGACGATCGGTTCACTGAACAGCGTCGCGCCGATCCGCTGCCCGGGCTCCAGGCCGCTGACGCGGACCTCGAGCTCGCTCCCGCGGGAGACCCGGCCCGAGCCGACGTCGATCTGCGCCCACGCCTCGTCGGCGCCGGGCTCCTCCGGCTGACCGGGCTCCTCCGGCTGACCGGGCTCGCTCGGTTCGCCAGGCTGACCGGGCTCGCTCGGTTCGCCGGGCTCGCCGGGTCCGCCGGGTTCGCCGGGCTCACCGGGTTCGCCGGGCTCGCCGGCATCCGTCACGAGGTGCGCGACGCCCCAGCGGGCCGTGGTCTGGTAACCCGTCCCGGTCGGCTCCGCCCACGTGTGCACGGCGAAGCGGGAGCCGCCGCGTCCGTCGTTGACCTGGAAGTCTATGCCGTGGAACGTGTCCTCGCCACCGAGCGGCACATCGCTCTGACCGCCGGACTGCCCGACGAGGGCGACAGCCGCCTCCACGACGTAGCCGTCGGCCGATCGCGTCGTCGCGCTTTCGAGCAGGCGGGCCTGCTGCAGCGCGGCGTCGCCCGTGCCGAACGAGACGTCGTTATCGGCGGTGATGCGGATCTGCGTGTCATTCGGCCCGTACGGACCGTTCTTCGCGTTGCCGAGATCGAGGAAGAGCTCGACGCCGTCCCGGTTCCACGGGTCGCTGTTGGATCCGTCGATCTCCGCGTCCGTCACCTCGAACAGGGCGTACAGCGTGTTGCCCCGCCACATCGTGCGCACGTCCGCCTGGGCGCCGTCGGCGCTGCCCTCGACGCGCGTCGCGGTGCGAGCGGTCGCGGCGTCCGCCCATGCGGCGTCCACCTCGCCGTCGATCTCGACCTCGTCGCCCTGCGGGATCTCCAGGAAGGACAGCGGCTCCAGGTAGGTGAGCCGGCCGGTCGCGCCCGCCTCGTTCCACGAGCCGACGACGTCGCCGCCGGCCACGATCCGCAGATCGAAGGCGGCCGTGGCGCCCACCGTCGGTGCGGTGTGCGGCAGGTGGACGACCGAGAGGAACTCCCCGTCGACCTCGGCCGTCCGCCCCTCGAGCGCGCCGTTCCCGCCGTAGCGGACCTCGTCGTCGCCGTAGGTGAAGTCGATCCGGTCCGGCTCGACCTCGCTCCGCACGAGCACCGTCAGGTGGTCGTCGTCCCAGCGGGTCTGGAAGCCGCCGCCGGCTGCGCCGATGAGCGTCTTCTCGGGCAGGTTCCGCCACGCGATCGACTCGGTGAAGTCGTCGTCGAGCGGGACGTCGCCGCGGAACACATCCGCCGTCGTGACGAGGGCGGGGATGCCGTCCGCGTCGTCGATGGCGCCGTAGTACGCCGGCTTCGCCGCGAGGTCGCCCGTGAACAGCAGCGGCGCCTGCTCCGCGCGCCACGACCGGGTGTCCGTCAGGCCCCAGACGGTGACGGCGAACAGCTTCTCGGCGGCCGGGGCCGCCGCGTGGTAGCTGCGGAACAGTCGGAACGCATCGCGGTAGTAGTAGCCCTGCCGGATGAGGTTCGGCTCGGTCGCCGGGTTGACGGTGACGTCGAGTTCGGTGACCTCCTGCGCCAGGCCCAGGCCCGCGAAGCGGTCCAGCGCGCCCGCGAGGGCGGAGACGGGCGTGTTCACGGAGACGTGGAACTGGTGGCCCACGCCGTCGATCGGCACGCCGGCATCCACCAGCCGGTTCACGAGCGCGGCGTACTGCGCGCCCTTGCGGTCCTGCTCGGTGTTGTAGTCGTTGATGAACAGCTTCACCGGGCGATCCGTGCCGGGTGCGGCGTACCGGTCGTTGAACGCCTCGTCGGCGAGCCGGAAGGCCAGACCGATGTACTCCTCGCCGAGCACGTCGTGCCAGCGGCTCGTGCGCAGTCCGTCCGGGGTTGCCTGGTCCGAGATGACCTCGTTGACCACGTCCCACGCCACGAGCGGGTTGGTCGGCGAGCCGAACAGCCCGTAGTCGTCCGCGATGGACGCCGCCACATCGTCGATGTGCGTCGCGAGACGGTCCCGCAGCAGCTGCTTGTCGGCGGCGGATGCCGTCAGCTCGCGCCCGCCGGCGTCCTGGAAGAACCAGGCCGGGGTCTGCGAGTGCCACAGCAGGACATGTCCGTACAGGCGGAGGTCCTTCTGCTGCGCGTAGTCGAGGAGAGCGGTCGCCTGCGAGTGCCGCGTGAAGCGGCGATCCTCGTCGTACCAGGCCTCCACCTTCATGTGGTTCTCGGGGCTGATCTGGTCGAAGTGGTGCTCCAGGAGGTCGGCCGCCGACCCGGTCGTCTCACGCTCGTCGATCGCGACGCCCACGGGGAAGTCGACGGTGTCCTTGAGCGGGACGAGGCTGAGGTCGATGTCGTTCTCCTCGGGGACCGCGACCGTGATCTGGTCGACGAGGAAGGTGGACGTGTTGCCGGAGTTGTAGCGCGCTTCGACGTACAGCTCGGCTGCGCTGTCGTAGCCGGGGATCGTGATGTCGCCGCTCACCGTGGTCCAGTCGCCGGCGGAGGCGCTGTCGGCCTGCAGCAGGTTCGTGAACGACACCGATCCGCCGTTGACGGTGCGCATCGAGACCGTGAGGCCCTGTCCGCGATCAGTACCCGGCGCGAAGCGCACCTGAGCGGAGAAGCGGTAGGCCTGGCCGGGGAGGAGGGTGTCGACGACGTCCAGCTGGATGCCGTCGCCCTCGTGCGTGCGGTCGGAGACCTGTGCCGCGTAGGCCGTGCCCGCGGCACCGCCCGCCACCGACGACACCGTCGGGTCCGAGTCGCCCGAGCCCGCGCGTGCGGTCCAGGCGCCGACGGTGCCGTCGTCGAAGTCGTCGTCCACCAGGACGGTGCCGGGCGCCGGCGTGCCGGGCTCCGTCGGCTCCGTCGGGTCCGTGGGGTCGGTCGGGGCGTCCGCGCCCGGGGTGCCGGTGGGGAGCGTGAACTGCCAGCCGGCGGCGAGACGCTCGTCGACGACGGTCCGGACGGCCTGCAGCGACGGTTCGCGGTCGCCGCCGCCGTCGTGGACGAGGACGACCTGCCCCGGCTTCATCGCGGTCCGCAGGTTCGCGGTGAGCACATCCGCGTCGGTCTCCTCCCAGTCCGAGATCGTGTTCACGACGGCGAGGGGCTGCATGCCGAGCGACACGGCGACACCGGGGGTCGCACCCCAGCTGCCGTTCGGAGCGCGGAAGAACGGCACGGCGGCGGTGGGATCGCCCAGCGCGTCGCGGATGACGCGCAGGTTCTCGATGAGATCGGCGCGGATGCGGTCCGCGGACCAGGAGCCCATGTCGGCGTATCCGGTCGTGTGGTTGCAGAGCGTGTGCCCCTCGGCGACCATGCGCTTCAGCAGTGCGGCGCCCCCCTCGGCCTGGATGTTCTGACCGATGACGCAGAAGACGGCCGAGATGTCCTTCTCGCCGAGGTAGTCGAGCAGGGCTGCGGTCGTCGCGCCGTTGGGGCCGTCGTCGAAGGTGAGCGCGGCGACGTCTCCGGTGCCGAGAGCGGTCGCGACGGGAGTGGCGGTGGGCTTCACCGCGCCACCCGGGATGACGTCGGGATCGGGCTCGGGCTCAGTCGCGGCGGGGCCGGTGATGAGCACGTCGTCCACCAGATAGGTATAGCTGCTCCTTCCCGCGATGTCGCCCGTGCCGAGGTAGATCTTCGTCTCGTCGGCGGCTGCCGCGGGGCTGGTCCAGGTGCCGGCGATGGTCGTCCAGGCATCCGCCGTCACGGGGCTGGTGCCGACCCAGGTGTAGCCGGGGAAGCCGACCCAGCGGGCGGAGGTCGACGGTGTGCCCGGCGCGAGCCGGACCTTCGCGCTGACGGTGTACTGCGTCTCCGGCTCGAGGACTCCGGGGGCGGTCTGGATGCCGACGTAGTCGGCTGTCCGATCGTTGACGACGAGGGCGCCGTCGGCGAAGGTCAGCGTGCCGTCGCCCCCGCCGCTCTGGAGGAGGCCGTCGCCCAGGGTGCCGTCGTCGAACGAGGCGGAGACGAGGGGTGGGGGCGGATCGGCGGCCGCGGCGGCCGGGGCGAGGGGAGTGGCGATGAGGGCCGCCGCCGCGAGGACGGCGGAGACGGTCAGGCGTCGGGGGCGGGGGTTCACAAGCGCTCCTTTGCGCGGAGTTATTTGTCGGCGCCGCAAACATATGCAGGTCCGCTGAGGAGGGGAGGTGCCGAGATGGAACCGTTACGAAACCTGCGGGCGGAAGTTTCGGGCTGCCGTTCGCCGGCGCATGCGTCAGGCGGCCGCAGGTGCCGAACTGTCCCGCACGATCAGACGCGTGGGCAGGTTGATGCGGCGGGAGTCGGCGACTCCGCCTCCCGCGAGGTGCAGCACGATGCGCGCCGCCTCGGCCCCCATGAGGGCGAGCGGCTGGTGCACGGTGGTGAGCTGCGGGCTCATCCACCGCGACAGGGCGATGTCGTCGTAGCCGACCACCGACAGGTCCGTCGGCACGGTGAGCCCGGTCGCCGTGGCGGCGGCGATCACCCCCAGCGCCTGCAGGTCGCTGCCGGCGAAGACGGCGGTGGGTCGGTCCGGCCGCGCGAGGAGCTCACGCGCGTGTCCCTCACCGCCCGCAGGGAGGAAGGTCCCGAAGCGCACCCAGTCGGGGTCCACCGGCAGACGGGCGGCGGCCATCGCGTCGCGGTAGCCCTCGAGACGGGCGACCGAGCACATCATGTCGCGCGGGCCGGTGATCGCGGCGATCCGGCGGTGTCCCAATTCGATGAGGTGGCGCGTGGCCGCGAAGGCGCCGTCGCGGTTCGCCGAGCCCACCGACGGTACCCCCGGTGCGGGATCGCCGGACGGGGCGACGATGGCGAACGGCATCCCTTGCGCACGCAGCTTCTCGCGATGCGCTGCGGAGAGGTCGGCGAACACGAGCACGACGCCCGCCGGACGGCGCTGGAGAACCCCGTCGAGCCAGTCGTCGGCGGGTGAGTGACGGTCGCCGCTCACAGTGAGGATCACGGCGAACCCCGCCTCCTGCGCGGCGCGCTCGACCCCGCGGATGACCTCGAGCGACCAGCCCGCGTCGAGCTCGGAGAAGACCATCTCGATCGTGCGGCTCGGCGAGGTCGCGGGGCGGCGCCGGTAGCCGTGGTGACGCAGCATGGCCTCGAGGCGCGTGCGCATGCCCGCCGAGACGTCGGGTCGACCGTTGAGCACCTTGGACACGGTGGCCTTCGAGACGCCCGCCTCGGCGGCGATCATCGCGAGCGTGACGCGGGGGTGATCGGGCATCGGCTTCCTCACGGCGGCGGGAGATGGCGGACCCGATCATGTCACCTTCCGCGCGCCGGGCATCGGGGGTTGGCGCGCCGCCTCCGATGGGATACGTTGTCGGCAGCAACATTTACCGGCTCGCGAAGGAGCGTCATGCCCACCCCCACCCCCGCAGACAAGTTCAGCTTCGGCCTTTGGACCGTCGGCTACAACGGCACCGACCCCTTCGGCGGACCGACGCGACCCCCGCTCGACACCGTCCACGCCGTCGAGAAGCTTGCTGAGCTCGGCGCCTACGGCCTCACCTTCCACGACGACGACCTGTTCGCCTTCGGGTCGAGCGACGCCGAGCGGCAGCGCGAGATCGACCGCCTCAAGGGCGCCCTCGACGCGACCGGGATGATCGTCCCGATGGTCACGACCAACCTCTTCAGCGCGCCCGTGTTCAAGGACGGCGGCTTCACCGCCAACGACCGCGACGTCCGCCGCTTCGCCCTCCGCAAGGTGTTCCGCCAGCTCGACCTCGGGGCCGAGCTCGGCGCCAAGACCTTCGTCATGTGGGGCGGCCGCGAGGGCGCCGAGTACGATTCCGCGAAGGACATCCGCCAGGCGCTCGAGCGGTACCGCGAGGCCGTCAACCTGCTCGGCGACTATGTCACCGACAAGGGCTACGACATCCGCTTCGCGATCGAGCCGAAGCCGAACGAGCCGCGCGGCGACATCCTGCTGCCGACGCTCGGTCACGCGATCGCCTTCATCGACTCGCTCGAGCGGCCCGAGCTCGTCGGCCTCAACCCCGAGGTCGGTCACGAGCAGATGGCGGGCCTGAACTTCGCCGCCGGCATCGCTCAGGCGCTGTACCACGGCAAGCTCTTCCACATCGACCTCAACGGTCAGCGCGGCATCAAGTACGACCAGGACCTGGTGTTCGGCCACGGCGACCTGCACAACGCGTTCGCGCTCGTCGACCTGCTCGAGAACGGCGGCCCCGGCGGCGTACCCGCCTACGAGGGCCCGCGCCACTTCGACTACAAGCCGAGCCGCACCGAGGACGAGACCGGCGTCTGGGAGTCGGCTGCGGCCAACATGCGCACCTACCAGCTTCTCAAGGAGCGGGCGCAGGCGTTCCGCGCCGACCCCGAGGTGCAGGAGGCCCTCGCGGCCGCCAAGGTCGACGAGCTCGCGACGCCGACCCTGAACCCGGGCGAGACGTACGAGGACTTCCTCGCGGACCGCTCCGCCTACGAGGACTTCGACCCGAGCGTCTACCTCGGCGGCAAGGGCGGCGGCTTCGTCCGCCTGCAGCAGCTGGCGACCGAGCACCTGCTGGGCGCGCGCTGACGTGACGCTCGTCATGGGCGTCGACTCGTCGACGCAGTCCTGCAAGGTCGTCATCGTCGACGCCGCGACCGGGGCGGTCGTCCGCTCCGGTCGCGCGTCGCACCCCGAGGGCACGTCGGTCGATCCCGAGGCGTGGTGGACCGCGCTGCAGAGCGCGATCGCGGATGCCGGAGGCATCGACGACGTCGAGGCGTGGTCGATCGGGGGCCAGCAGCACGGCATGGTCGCGCTCGACGCGGCGGGCACGGTGGTGCGCGACGCGCTGCTGTGGAACGACACGCGCTCGGGGCAGGCGGCATCCGATCTCACGGCCGAGTTCGGCGCCGAGACGCTCGCGCAGCGCACGGGTCTGGTGCCGGTCGCGTCGTTCACGATCACGAAGCTCCGCTGGCTGCGCGACGCCGAGCCCGACAACGCGGCGCGGGTGGCGGCGGTCGCCCTGCCGCACGACTGGCTGACGTGGCGCCTGCGCGGGTTCGGTCCCGAGAATCCGCAGCTCGACGAGCTCGTCACCGACCGCTCGGACGCCTCGGGCACCGGCTACTGGGACCCCGCGTCGGACGGCTACGACCGCGACCTGCTCGCGGCGGCGCTCGGTCACGACGCGGTGCTGCCCCGCGTGCTCGGTCCGCTCGAGTGGGTGACGGATGCCGCCGGCCGCCGCGTCGGGCCGGGTGCGGGCGACAACGCCGGCGCCGCCCTCGGCGTCGGCGCGACGGCGGGCGACGTCGTCGTGTCGATCGGTACGTCGGGCACGGTCTTCGCCGTGAGCGACACCCGGACGATCGACCCGACCGGGACGGCGGCCGGGTTCGCCGATGCGACGGGACGGTTCCTGCCGCTGGTCGCGACCCTGAACGCGGCGCGCGTGCTAGACGCGATCGCGCGTCTGCTCGGCGTCGACCACGACGGTCTCACCGAGCTGGCGGCCGCCGCCGAGCCCGGAGCGGGCGGTGTCGTGCTCGTGCCCTGGTTCGAGGGGGAGCGCACGCCCAACCTGCCCACGGCGCGCGCGTCGCTCGACGGTCTGTCGCTCGACAACACGACGCGGGAGAACCTCGCCCGCGCCGCCGTCGAGGGCATGCTCGCGGGTCTCGCGACGGGGCTCGAGGCGATCCGGAGCCTCGGTGTCGCCACCGAGCGGGTGCTGCTCGTGGGCGGTGCGGCGCGCAACCCCGCCGTCGCCGCCGTCGCGGCTCAGGTGTTCGACGTGCCCGTGGCCGTACCGTCGCCGGGGGAGTACGTCGCCCAGGGCGCGGCGCGCCAGGCGGCCGCCGTGCTCGCCGGGTCGTGGCCGCAGTGGCCGGTCGAGATGGATCGGGATGCGGCATCCGACCCCCGTCCCGAAGTGCGAGAGCGCTACGACCGCGTCGCCGCGCGACGAGCGGCGGAGGTGCGGTGACGGGCCGGCACGCGCTCATCGTCCGCGGCGGCTGGGACGGGCACCATCCCGTCGCGGCGACGGACATGTTCCGCCCGTTCCTCGCCGAGAACGGCTTCGATGTACGCGTCGAGGAGTCCAACGAGGTCTACGCCGATGCCGCCGCGATGGCCGAGACGGATCTCGTCGTTCAGGCGGTGACAATGTCGTCGATCTCGGATGCCGCACTCACGGGCCTGCGCGCCGCGGTCGAGGCGGGCACCGGTCTCGCCGGCTGGCACGGCGGGATCGCGGACTCGTACCGCGGCAGCTCGGACTACCTGCAGCTCGTCGGCGGACAGTTCGCGACCCACCCGGGCCGGCATCCCGACGAACGGCCGGGCGACGAGCGCGACAACTATCTCGACCACACCATCGAGATCACCGACCTCGGGCGGCGTCACGAGATCACGGCCGGGATCGAGGACTTCGTCCTGCACACCGAGCAGTACTGGGTGCTGCACGACGACCTCATCGACGTCCTCGCCACGACGACGCATCCGACGCAGGACTACCACCCGTGGCATCGCCCGATCGTGAGCCCGGCGGTCTGGACCCGCCTCTGGGGCGCCGGTCGCGTCTTCGTCGCCACCCCAGGCCACACCCCCGAGGTGCTGGCCGATCCGCACGTACGCACCATCGTCGAAAGGGGACTGCTGTGGGCGGCCCGCACTCCGTAGGGATCGTCGGTCTCGGCGTCATCTCCCGTCAGTACCTCGACCTGTTCGCCGCGAGCCCGTCGGTGCGGGTCGCCGCGGTGGCGGATCTCGACAGCGAGCGCGCGGCCCAGGTGGCGGCTGCCGTCCCCGGCGCCCGGGCGCTGAGCGTCGATGAGCTCATGGCCGACCCCGAGGTCGAGACGGTGCTGAACCTGACGGTGCCCGCCGCACACGCCGACATCGCCCACGCGGCGATCGCGGCCGGCAAGTCCGTGCACGGCGAGAAGCCGTTGGCCCTGCATGTCGCCGATGGACGGGCGATCCTGGATGCCGCGTCCGCCGCCGGTGTGCGGGTCACCTCGGCCCCCGACACGGTGCTCGGCACCGGCATCCAGACGGCGCGTCGGCTCGTCGACGACGGGGCCATCGGCCGGCCCATGGCGGCCAGCGCGACGTGGGTGTCGCCGGGTCACGAGCTGTGGCACCCCGCGCCGGGGTTCTACTACGCGCCCGGGGGAGGACCGCTCTTCGACATGGGGCCGTACTACCTCACGAGCCTCGTGCACCTGCTCGGACCGATCGTGGCCGTCACGGGTGCTGCGCGGCGCGCACGCGCGGAACGCACCATCGCGACGGGTCCTCGGGCCGGTGAGCGGATCGAGGTCGCGGTCGACACGCACGTCAGCGGGCTCCTCGAGCATGCCGGCGGCGCGGTGTCGACGATCGTGACGAGCTTCGACGCGGTCGCGACGACGTCCCCGCCGATCGAGGTGCACGGCGACCGGGGGTCGCTCGTCGTGCCCGACCCGAACATGTTCGACGGCGAGGTCCGGCTGAACGAGCTGGGCGGCGAGGGGTGGCGTGCGGTCCCCGCCTCGGCCGGCTACGAGGGCTCCGGCCGCGGCATCGGGCTCATCGACGCCGTCGCGGCGGGCGGGCCCGGCCGCGCGAGCGGAGCGCTGGCCCTGCACGTGCTCGACGCGATGGAGAGCCTGCTGCGGTCGTCGGCCGAGGGGCGTCGCGTGACGCTCGACACGGCCGTCGAGAGGCCGCCGCTCGTGCCGTTGACACCCGCCGCACAGTGGTCGCGATAGCCGCACCGACCTGCACTTTCCGCGCGAACTGAACGCCGCCCCGCCGACCGGACGGGGCGGCGTTTTCGTGTGACCGAAATGTGATGTTTGACGCTGCCCCGATCGAGCGTTATCTTCGTATCGAAGCGGTTCGACGGGTGTTCGACGGCGAAAGAGGGAAGCGCTTCGATCACGAAGGAGTGAGATGACCCGGCACATGTCCGAGCGTGCGATTCGGCACCACCGATGACGCAACAGGCGATCGTCACCGAGGCTGCGGCCGCGACGATCGAGGAGAAGGCACCGCACCGGCCCGAGGAGCGGGTCTCGAAGAACCGGCGATCGTTCCGGATGTTCCTGTGCATCGTCCCGTTCCTCGTCCTCGTCTTCCTGTTCTCCTACTTCCCCCTCTACGGGTGGATCTACTCGCTGTACGACTACCGACCGGCCCTCGGGCTCGCGGGCAGCGACTTCGTCGGCCTGCAGTGGTTCCAGCTGCTCGTGGGATCCCCGACCCAGGTCGCCCAGGTCGGGCAGGTCGTCATCAACACGCTGGCGATCAGCTTCCTCGGGATCGCGACGTCGATCCTGCCGCTGGCCTTCGCGATCTTCCTCAACGAGATCAAGGCGCCGTGGTTCCGCAACTCGGTGCAGACGCTGACGACGCTCCCCAACTTCATCTCGTGGGTGCTCGTCTACATGATCGCCTTCTCGCTCTTCTCGAGCTCGGGCCTCGTGAACGGCATCCTGTCGGATGCGGGCCTGATCACGACGCCGGTGAAGTTCCTCGACACCGACCAGAACGTGTGGATCACGATGACGCTCTGGTCGATCTGGAAGGGGCTCGGCTGGGGCGCGATCATCTACCTCGCCGCGATCGCCGGCATCGACCAGTCGCTGTACGAGTCGGCCGAGATCGACGGCGCGGGGCGCTTCCAGAAGATGTGGTACATCACCGTCCCGCAGCTCATGCCGACCTACCTCGTGCTCCTGCTGCTGTCGATTGCGAACCTGCTCAACAACGGGATGGAGCAGTACTTCGTGTTCCAGAACGCCTTCAACAAGGACTACATCCAGGTGCTCGACCTGTACGTCTACAACATCGGCATGACGGGCAACAACCTGTCGATGGCGACGGCGATCGGCATGTTGAAGAGCCTCATCTCCGTCATCCTCCTGTTCACCGTCAACGGGATCGCCAAGCGCGTGCGCGGCGAATCCATCGTCTGAGTCAGGAGCGCACCGTCATGGTCACCACGACTCCCACCCGCCGCGAGATCCGACGGGGCACCGACATATCGGGCCGCTTCGTCTTCGCGATCGTCAACTACGGCGTCTTCCTCGCGCTCGCCTTCGTCTGCGCCTACCCGTTCTACTACCTGATCATCAACTCGATCAGCTCGAACGACCTCGCCGCTCTCGGACAGATCCGGTGGCTGCCCAGCGGCATCCACTTCTCCAACTACGAGCAGGTCTTCCAGCTCGGCGGGCTCACGCAGGCCGCGATCGTCTCGGTCGGTCGAACCGTCATCGGCACCGTCGCGGCGGTGCTCGCCTCCGCGTTCCTCGGCTTCATGTTCACGCAGACCCGCATGTGGGGCCGCAAGTTCTGGTACCGCTTCGTCATCATCACGATGTACTTCAGCGCTGGCCTCATCCCGGTGTTCATCATCGTCCGCAACCTCGGACTGACGAACAACTTCTGGGTCTACGTCCTGCCGTTCGTCGTGCAGCCGTTCTTCATCATCCTCGTGAAGACCTACGTCGAGGCGATGCCGAGCGAGCTGCAGGAGGCGGCCGAGATGGACGGGGCGAACATCCTGCAGATCTTCTTCCGGATCTACCTGCCCAACATGACGCCGATCCTCGCGACCGTGGCGATCTTCTCGGCGGTGGCGCAGTGGAACAGCTTCCAGGACACCCTCATCTACATCACCGACCAGAGTCTCTACACCCTGCAGTACCTGCTCTACATGTTCATCAACCAGGCGAACAGCCTGGCCCTGGCCATGCAGAACGGCGGCAACCTCACCTCTATCGTCGACGCGGCCACGAGCCAGACCCCGACGTCGATCCGGATGACGATCTCGGTGATCGTCATCCTGCCGATCATCTTCGTCTACCCGCTGTTCCAGCGCTTCTTCGTCAAGGGCATCATGCTCGGCGCGGTCAAGGGCTGAATCGACCGATCCCGGTCACACCACCGAGAGGAAAGCAATGAAGCTATCACGCAAGGCCATCGGCGCTGTCGCCGCTCTGGCGACGGTCGGGCTGCTGAGCGCCTGCACCGGCCCCGCCGCGAATCAGGAGCGCGAGGCCATCTCCGAGTTCCCCGACAAATGGGACAAGCCGATCACGATCGACGTGTTCGACGGGCTCGCCAACTACATGGGCATGCAGGAGGGCTGGTTCGGCAAGCTCGTCGAGGACAAGTTCAACATGAAGCTCAACATCATCGCCCCGAACGTCGCGGGCGGCGGTGACACGCTCTTCAACACGCGTGTGACGGCGGGTGACCTCGGCGACCTGATCATCACCGACAAGGGCCAGCGCCTCGAGGAGCTCGCCGAGGGCGGTCTGCTGCTGGACTCCGAGAGCTTCTATCCGGCGATGAAGAACGTCGGCCGCTTCGACGCCGCCGTCGACCGAATCAACGAGGACCTGGGTGCCACGTACGCCTTCCCCTCGCAGGTGTCCTCGCTCAAGCCGACCGAGCCCTCCGAGGGGCTCGACCCGACCTTCGGCCCCTACCTGCGCTGGGACCTCTACAAAGAGGTCGGCTACCCCGAGATCGGCACGCTCGAGGACCTCCTGCCGGTGCTCAAGAAGATGCAGGATGCCGAGCCCACCGCCCCGAACGGACAGAAGACCTACGCGGTCTCGCTGTTCAAGGACTGGGACGGCAACATGCTGAACAACGCCAAGCAGCCCACCACGTACTACGGCTTCGACGAGGTCGGCTTCGCCCTCGCGAAGGGCGACGGCTCGGAGTACCAGGGCATCCTCGACGACGACGGCCAGTACGTCCGTGCGTTGCGCTTCTTCTATGAGGCGAACCAGCTCGGCATCCTCGACCCCGACTCGACGACGCAGAACTACGACACCCTGTGGACGAAGTACCAGAACGGGCAGGTCCTGTATTCGTTCTGGCCCTGGCTCGGTCAGGCGGCCTACAACACGGACGCCAATGTCGAAGAGGGTCGCGGCTTCATGATGGCGCCGATGGACGACATGAACATCTTCTCGTACGGGGCTGAGGCGTACGGCGGCAAGCAGGTGTTCGCGATCGGCTCGAAGGCCGAGGACCCCGAGCGCATCGCCGCGTTCATCGACTGGCTGTTCTCGCCCGAGGGTGCGCTCGCCAACAACAGCCAGACGCAGGGTGCGGCCGGTCCCGAGGGGCTCACGTGGGAGGTCAACGCGGATGGTGAGCCGGAGCTGAACGAACTCGGCCACAAGGTGTTCTTCGAAGGTGACGCCGAGGTCCCGGCCGAGTGGGGCGGCGGCAGCTACATCGACGGCGCGTCACAGCTGAACATCAGCGCGGTCCTGCCGATCGACACCGACCCGAACACCGGATTCCCGTACAGCTACAAGCTGTGGCCGACGTATCAGGCCGAGACGAGCAACCCGGTGACCGACGACTGGTCGGCCAAGATGGGTGCCACGACGACGATGGACTACCTGCGCGAGAACGACCAGCTGCTGGTCGGACCCGGCGCGAGCTACACCCCGGAGGCTGATTCGTCGGAGATCGAGACGCTCCGCAATCAGGCCAAGGCGGCAATCGTGCAGACCTCGTGGCAGATGGTGTTCGCCGAGAACGACGCGCAGTTCGACTCGCTGTTCGCCTCGCTGCAGGAGACCGCGAAGGGCCTCGGCTACGACAAGGTCCTCGAGGTCGACATGAGCCGGGCTGAAGAGCAGGATGCCGCGCGCAAGGCCGTCGCTGCGGAGTTCGGCGGCTGACCCAGCCCCGCAGTGACGAAGGGTCCCGTCGGATGATCCGGCGGGGCCCTTCGCTATGCGGAGGGCGCCTCCTGTGGACACGGATCGGTCGATGAGACACGTCTTGTGAGCTCCGCGCCGTCGAGCGTGGTGCAAGACTCTGTATCTCGCACCAGTGCTCGAGGAGGACCGATGAACAAGGGCCTAGTGATTCAGGTCACCGTTCTCATGCCGCTGGTGGTCGCGGTGACCATCTTCTCCGCGCTCGGCTGGTGGATCCCTGCGGGAATCGCGATCGTGGGCGCAGCTGTCGCTGTCGTCTGGATACGTCGAGCCGTCGAGAACAGGAAGATCGATGAGGTCCTCGCCGCTGATGCGGGGTCAGGTGATCCTCGGCCTCGCGGCACGAGCGACGAACCGCACGCCAGCATGCCCGAACCTGGCTCCAAGGGGGACCACGAGGGCTCGTAGCGACCCTCGGGATTCAAGCCACCGGCGGCCTGTCTGACATCGCTCCCGTGTGCGGCGGTCCGTCAGGCGGCGGTGCCGGAGCGGCGCCGATGGATGCTGCGGAACAGGAACGCGCAGCCGTAGGCGCCGACGGAGAAGCCGATCGTCGCGACGAGGAAGATCGTCGGCGGGAAGACGATCACGAGGCACAGCACGGTGACCGGGATGACGAGCAGCACGAGGGTGCGCAGGGGCTCTGCCGCGGGCAGCAGGAGTGCGTTCTTGAGCGTCTGGCGGAACGGCGCCCGGTACGAGGCGACGAGTGCCATCGCGTGCAGGAACGCAGCGATCGCGTAGGCCGCAGCCGCGAAGCCCAGCACCGCGAGACCCGTGAACAGCGGCTCGGGCGAGGACAGCCAGAACACGCCGCTGAAGGCCAGCGCGACGGCGACCGACAGCAGGATGAGGGTGAGCCCGGTCGCGGCGAGGAAGTTCCGGCCGAAGGCGGGGAGGAAGTCGCGCACGGGGCGGCCGCTCTCCTCGTCCGAGTAGCGTCGGGTCACCTCGAACAGCGCGCTCGTGGCGGCGCCGATCGTCACGATCGGGACGCAGCACACGAGGAACAGGATGTTGAGGGCGACGAACTCGAGGAAGCTCGTCAGGCCCTGGACCGCGCGGTTCTCCGGATCGATCCGCATCCGTCAGCCTGTCGGATCGGCGAAACGCGGGGCGATCAGTTCGGCCCCCGGTCCGCGAGTGCCGCCGATGGCGTCGAGCAACGCCCGGGCGCCCCGCGCGCCGAGGGTCTCGGCCGGCAGGTCGATGACGTCCGAGACGCCCGGCACGTGCAGCGCGAGTTCGGCGGGGCTCAGCGCGAGGATCTCAACGGGGCCCGTGTCCGCCGCTCCCATGAGGCGGGCGGCGATGAAGGGGAGCGCGGCCTCGTTGTGGACGAACAGCGCCGTCGTATCGGGGGACTCCGCGAGCACGGCGTCGACGACCTCGGTCGCACCCGGCCCCGACGGGCACGGCAGGGCGCGCGCGGTGAGGCCGGCCGCCTCGCTCGCAGCGAGGAACCCGCGCATGAGGCGGTCGGAGTACGACGTGTGCCGGGCCTGCACCTGCGGCGGGGCGCCGAGGAGGGCGACGGACTGATGGCCGCGCTCGGCGAGCCGCTGGGCGGCCAGTCGGCCGGCGGCCTCGAAGTCGAAGTCGACGCAGACGAGGTCGTCGGCGGCATCCGGCAGTCCGATGAGCACGGCCGGGATGCTGAGCTCGGCCAGCGCACCGACGCGCGGGTCGCTCGTCTCGACGTCGAGGATGAGGACGCCGTCGACCATGCCCGCCCGCGCAGCGCGTTCCACCCCCGCGGCGTCGTCGCTGGTCAGCAGGAGGATGTCGTGGTGATGCGCGCGCGCCTCTTTGAGGGCGCCGGCGACGATCTGCATGACGACGTGCACGTCGACGCCTGCGCGGATCGGCGCCTGCAGACCGAGGACGCTCGTGGAACGCGAGGCGAGCGATCGGGCGCTGGCCTGCGGGCTGTAGGAGAGATCGGCCATCGCCCGCTCGACGCGCTCGCGCGTCTCCTGCGAGATGGTCCGTTTGCCGCTCATCACGTAGGACACCGTCGAGATCGAGACCCCCGCGGCCTGCGCCACGTCCGCGATCGTGGTCATGGACACTCCTTCTCCGCGGGGTCTGCTCCGACACCCGGGTGGATCGAGCGTATCTGCTCGTCATGAGCCGGGAACGCCGCCCGCCCCGGACCGATGGACACGGTCCTGATCGCTAGTATAGGTTGGAATCGTTGAAGCGCTTCGACACCGTCGTCCATATCGCTGAAAGGCCCTCGGTCATGACCCCTGCTGCCGCCGCGGCCTTCGCCGAACTGACGGCCGAGCGCGGCATCCTCTTCGGTGGCGACTACAACCCCGAGCAGTGGCCGCGCGAGGTCTGGCGCGAGGACGTCGAGCTCATGCAGCAGGCGGGAGTGAACCTCGTCACGGTGGGCGTGTTCAGCTGGGCCGAGATCGAGCCGACCCCCGGCGCCCGGCAGTTCGGCTGGCTCGACGAGGTGCTCGACCTGCTGCACGCCGGCGGCATCGCCGTGGACCTAGCGACCCCCACGGCCTCGCCGCCGCCGTGGCTGGGCGTGCGGCATCCCGAGACCCTTCCGGTCGACCGCGACGGCGTGCGACTCGTGGCCGGGTCCCGCAACCAGTTCGCGCCCTCCTCGCGGGTGTACCGCGACGCTGCGCGGGCGATCACGGCCGACCTCGCGGCGCGGTACGCGCAGCATCCCGCCGTCCGGATGTGGCACGTCGGAAACGAGTACGGCCAGATCGACCACGGCGACGAGGCCGCCCGGGCGTTCCGCGCGTGGCTGCTGCGCCGGTACGGGTCGATCGAGGGGATCAACGAGGCGTGGGGCACCGCCTTCTGGGCGCAGCGCTACGCCGACGTGTCCGAGATCCTGCCGCCCCGGCGCGCGCCGTACCTCATCAACCCGACGCAGTCGCTGGACTTCCGCCGGTTCACCTCCGACGAGCTGCGCGACTGCTACCGCGAGCTGCGTGACACGATCCGCGAGGCCGGCGCGACGCAACCCATCACCACCAACTTCATGGGGCCGTTTGCGCACGTCGATTACTGGTCGTGGGCCGACGACGTCGACGTCGTGAGCGACGACCAGTACCCCGACCCCGCAGATCCCGACAGTCCCGCCGACATCGCCTTCGCGCAGGACCTCATGCGTGGTCTCGGCGGCGGCCGGCCGTGGCTGCTCATGGAGCAGGCGATCAGCGCCGTGCAGTGGCGGCCCCACAACCTCCCGAAGACGCCCGCGCGGGCGCGCCTGGACTCTCTGCAGGCCGTCGCGCGCGGTGCCGACGGCGTCTGCTTCTTCCAGTGGCGCCAGTCGACCGCCGGCGCCGAGCGGTTCCACTCGGCGATGCTGCCCCACGCGGGCGCCGACACCGAGGTGTTCGCGGGCGTCCGCCGCCAGGGGAGCGACCTGCAGCGGTTGCGGCCCGTCGTCGGCGGGCGCGTCCCGGCGCGCACGGCCCTCCTGTTCGACTGGTCCTCGTGGTGGGCCTCCGACGAACCCGCCCGCCCGACGACCCGGTTCGACGGCCTCGACCAGGTGCGTCGCTGGTACCGCGCGCTGTGGCGGCGCGACGTGTCCGTCGACGTGGTGCGCTTCGACGCGGACCTCACCGGCTACGACGTCGTCGTCCTGCCGCACGGCTACGTCCTCCGCCCCGGTGACGCCGCGCGCCTCGCGGAGGCCGCTGCCGCCGGTGCGCAGGTCGCCATCGGACCGTTCAGCGGTGTCGCCGACGAGCGCGGCCACATCCTGACGGGACGCTCGCCGGCGCTCCTGCGCGACCTGATCGGCGCGAGCGGCGAGGAGTGGGTCGCGCTCCCCGACGCGGGGGTCGCCCTCGCCCCGGACGACGGGCGGCACCCGGCATCCGTCGCCTCGGTCCTCGCCGAGAAGCTCCGCTCGGACGGGGCCGAGACGGTCGTGGCCTTCGCCCAGGGAGACCTCGCCGGGCGGCCGGTCGTGACGCGCCACGGCGGCGCGTGGTACGTCGGCGCGGTCGTCGACGACGCGCTGCTCGACGGGATCGTCGGCGACGTCCTCGAGGCGGCCGGGGTCGCCGGTGCGCTCGCCGAGCCCGTGCCCGGAGTCGAGGCGGTGCGCCGCGGCGACGCGCTGTTCCTGCTGAACCGCTCCCTCGAGGATGCGACGATCCCGCTCCCGGGCGCGTGGATCGACCTGTTGACGGATGACGAGATGGACGAGCACGTGACGGTCCCGAGGGGGGACGCGCGGGTCGTGACGGAAAGGCGAAGGACATGAAGTTCACCGACGGCTACTGGCTCATGCGGCCCGGAGTGACCGGGCTGTACGCGAGCACGGTGGACGATGTCCGTGCCGACGCCGAGGCGGGCAGTCTCACGGTCTACGCGCCCACCGCGCAGATCCGACACCGCGGCGACACGCTCAACCGGCCGCTGATCACGACGACGTTCACGGCGCCGGCGCCCGGGGTGATCCGGGTGCGGGTGCAGCGGCACGCGGGCGCCGCGCACCGCGGACCCGACTTCGCGCTGACGGCGCAGGAGGGGTACCTGCCGACGGTCTCCGTCGACGACGCCGAGGCGGTGCTGGATGCCGGTGTCCTCCGCGTCCGCGTCTCGCGCGAGGGGGCGTGGCGGATGGCGTTCGAGCAGGGCGACCGCGTGCTCACGACATCGCTGCCCCGGTCGATCGGACACATGAGCGGTCCCGACGGCGCCTTCGTGCACCAGCAGCTGTCGATCGAGCCCGGCGAGCGCGTTTACGGCTTCGGCGAGCGGTTCGGCGCGTTCACGAAGAACGGGCAGTCCATCGACACGTGGAACGCCGACGGCGGCACCTCGAGCGAGCAGGCGTACAAGTCGGTGCCGTTCTACCTGACGAGCCGCGGCTACGGCGTCTTCGTCGACAGCCCCGACGCCGTCTCGTTCGAGGTCGGGTCCGAGATCAACTCGCGCGTGCAGTTCTCCGTCCCCGGCGAGACGCTCGACTACTACGTGATCGCCGGCCCCGAGCCGAAGGACGTGCTCCGCCGGTACACGGCGCTCACCGGTCGGCCCGCGCGTGTACCCGCCTGGTCTTTCGGCCTGTGGCTGACCACGTCGTTCACGGCGGCGTACGACGAGGCGAGCGTCACCGAGTTCGTCGACGGGATGCGGGAGCGCGAGCTGCCGCTGTCGGTCTTCCACTTCGACTGCTTCTGGATGCGGGAGTTCCAGTGGACCGACTTCACGTGGGATCCGCGCATGTTCCCCGACCCCGACGGCCAGCTCGCGCGGCTGCGGGAGCGGGGTCTGAAGGTGTCGCTGTGGATCAACCCGTACATCGCGCAGCGCTCCGCGCTGTTCGCCGAGGCGGCCGAGAAGGGCTACCTGCTCAAGACCACGGACGGCGGCGTCTGGCAGTGGGACATGTGGCAGGCCGGCATGGCGATCGTCGACTTCACCAACCCCGAGGCATCCGAGTGGTTCGGCGAACACCTGCGCCGACTCGTCCGGCAGGGCGCGGACAGCTTCAAGACCGACTTCGGCGAGCGGATCCCCACCGAGGGCGTCGTGTGGCACGACGGCTCCGACCCGCAGCGCATGCACAACTATTACCCGCAGCTCTACAACGCGCTGGTGTTCCGGGTGCTCGAAGAGGAGCGCGGCGTCGGCGAAGCGGTGCTCTACGCGCGCTCGGCGACCGCCGGCGGGCAGCAGTTCCCCGTGCACTGGGGCGGCGACAACGACTCGACCCTCCTGTCGATGGCCGAGACGCTGCGCGGCGGCCTCTCGCTCGCGATGAGCGGGTTCGGCTACTGGAGTCACGACATCGGCGGGTTCGAGGGCACGCCGGATGCCGGTGTCTTCAAGCGCTGGCTGGCGTTCGGTCTGCTCTCGTCGCACTCGCGACTGCACGGATCGGGGACGGTCCGCGTGCCATGGGCGTTCGACGAGGAGGCGGTCGAGGTCACGCGCCTGTTCACGCGCCTGAAACTGCGCCTGATGCCGTACCTCGCGCGGGTCGCGGAGGAGGCGCACACCGACGGCATCCCGATGATGCGTCCGCTCGTGCTCGAGTTCCCCGAGGACCGCACGACGCACGACGCCGACGTGCAGTACCTGCTCGGTGACGCCCTGATGGTGGCGCCGGTGTTCGGCGAGGACGGCGACGTCGAGTACTACCTGCCCAACGGGCGGTGGACCTCGCTCCTGACCGGCGATGTCGCGGAGGGGCGGCGCTGGCACGCCGAGCGCCACGGGTACGACTCCGTCCCGCTGCGGGTGCGGCCCGGCACGGTGCTGCCGTGGGGCGCCCGCGAGGACCGACCCGACTACGACTGGGCCGACGGGGTCACCCTGCGCTGCTTCGAGCTGCCCGACGGGTACGACGCCGAGACGATCGTCCCCGGCTTCGACGGCGCGCCCGCGACCGTGTTCCGCGTGCGCCGCGAGGGCGGTCGCATCACGGCCGAGTCGAGCGATGCCCGTGCGCCGTGGAGCCTGCAGGTCGGCGACCGCACGGCGTCGGCGACCGGTGCCGGCAGCGTCAGCGTGGACGCGGCCGGGTGAGCGCCGAGGCCTTCCGCCGCGTCGACCTGCCCCTCGCCGAGCGGGCGCGCGACCTGCTCGACCGGCTGACCCCGGAGGAGCGCCTCGCGATGCTGCATCAGGCGATGCCGGCGGTCGACCGTCTCGGCATCCGTCCCTTCCACACCGGCTGCGAGGCCCTGCACGGGCTGGCCTGGGTGGGGGTCGCGACGGT
Organism: Microbacterium oleivorans; assembly: GCF_001644225.1. Lineage (GTDB taxonomy): Bacteria > Actinomycetota > Actinomycetes > Actinomycetales > Microbacteriaceae > Microbacterium > Microbacterium gawkjiense. The sequence continues at coordinate 310,183 of NZ_LSTV01000005.1, forward strand.
GTTCCCGCAGCCGGTGGGCCTCGCCGCAACCTGGGACCCCGACCTGATCGAGCGGATCGGCGACCTCGTCGCGACCGAGGTCCGCGCCAAGCGCGCGTCGGGCGCCGACGTCGACCTGAACGTCTGGGCCCCCGTCGTCAACACGCTCCGCCACCCGGCGTGGGGGCGCAACGAGGAGGGGTACTCCGAGGATCCGCACCTCACCAGTCAGCTGGGTGCGGCGTACAGCCGCGGGCTGCGCGGCGACCACCCGCGCGTGTGGAAGACGGTGCCCTCGCTCAAGCACTTCCTCGCCTACAGCAACGAGACCGACCGGTCGGCGACGTCGTCGGAGATGTCGCTGCGCACTCTCCACGAGGAGGAGCTGCCGGCGTTCCGCCCGGCGATCGAGCAGAAGGTCGCGGGCAGCATGATGCTCGCGTACAACCGGGTGAACGGGGTGCCGGCGCACACGCAGCCTGAGCTCGTCGCCGAGGCGCGCCGCTGGAGCGACGAGTCGATCGCGGTCGTGTCGGATGCCGGTGCCCCCACCTTCCTCGTGACCATCCAGCGCGCGCAGCCCGACAAGGTGCACGGCGCCGCGGCGCTCGTGACGAGCGGGATGGACTCGTTCACCGACGACGGCCCCGACGCCGGCCCCACCCTCGAGGCCGTCCGCGGGGCGCTCGCGGCGGGGCTGCTGACCGAGGCGGATGTGGATGCCGCGGTTCTGCGTCTGCTCGAGATGCGGGTGCGGACCGGTGAGTTCGACGGCGACGACGATCCGTACGCCGGGATCGCCCCGGACGAGATCGACACCGCGGAGGCCCGCGAGCTCGCCCGGGTCGCCGCGGCGCGCCAGGTCGTGCTGCTGCGCAACGACGCCGGCATCCTTCCGCTCACGCCGCCCTCATCGGTCGCGGTCGTCGGACCGCTGGCCGATCTCGTGCTCACCGACTGGTACTCGGGCACGCCGCCCTACGAGGTCGGGATCGCCCAGGGGGTGCGCGACCGGTACCCCGACGCGCACGTCGAGGCGGTCACGGGAGCCGACACCGTCGCCCTGCGCGCCCCCTCGGGCTACGTCGCCGCGACGGCCGACGGCGCGTTCGTCGACGCCGTCACCGCGACCCGCACCGACACGACGCTGTTCGACGTGACCGACTGGGGCGACGGCGTGCTCACGCTGCGGTCGCACGCGAGCGGCCGGCTGCTCACCGGCGCCGGCTGGCCGATGCGCGCCGATGCGACGCGGGTCGGCGGCTGGGTCGTGCAGGAGAGCTTCCGCCGTCACGTCCACGAGGACGGCACGTGGTCGCTCCTGCACCTCGGCTCGGGCCGCTGGGTCCGGGTCGTGCGCGACATCGGGCAGCTCGCCGCCGAGGCGGTCACCCTCGACGAGGCCGCGCGCTTCGAGGTCGAGACGGTCGTCTCGGGCCGCGACGAGGTGGCCCGCGCCGCCGCAGCGGCGGACGTCGTGATCGTCGCCGTCGGCAACGATCCGCACCTGTCGGGGCGCGAGACCGTCGACCGGCCGCACCTGTCGCTGCCGACCGCCGCCACGGATCTCTGGCGCACCGCGCGCGACGCGAACCCGCGCAGCATCCTCACGATCGTCTCGAGCTTCCCCTACGTGCTCGCGGGCGCCGCCGACGCCGAGACGGTCGTGTGGTCGAGCCACGCCGGCCAGGAGCTCGGGCACGGTCTGCTCGACGTGCTGAGCGGCGACCGCGAACCGACCGGCCGCCTCGCCCAGTCGTGGCCCGCGCACTCCGCGCAGGCCGGCGATCTGTTCGACTACGACACGCAGCGCCAGCAGGCGACCTACCGGCACCAGCCCGACCCGTACGCCTTCGCCTTCGGTCACGGGCTCGGATACGGCGACGTCGCCTACACGGCGGTGACGGTGGATGCCGCCGAGGTCGCCGCCCCGGCGCCCGGCCACCGGCATCCCGCTCTCGACCCGCGCGTCGACGAGAGCGTCGTCGTCGCGACCGTGACGGTCGCGAACACGTCGCCGCGGGCCGTCGAGGAGCTCGTGCAGGTCTACGCGGTCGCGCCCGAGCTGCCCATCGCCGCTCCCCGCCGCCTGCTGCTCGGGTACGCCCGCGTGCGGGTGCAGCCCGGCACGACCCGCACGGTGCAGGTCCCCTTCGCCGTCGAGCGCCTCGCGGTCTGGGACGACACGGTCCGGATCGACGGGGCGCCCGAGGGCTGGCTGTACGAGGGCGCGCTGCGGGTGCAGTCGGGGGAGTACCGCATCGCCGCCGGCCCGTCGGCCGACCGGCTCCCGGTCGACGCGGTCCTCGTCGTCACCGACTGACCCGGTCGGATCGGGACAGGTGTCCCGTGACAGCGGGACAGCGCCGCTGGCACGATGAGCGGATGACCCGTGCGCTGACCGCGAGCCGGGCGGCCACCGTCGCCGCGCTCGTCGTGTCCGCCGTCGCGGCGGCGGGAGCGATCGCCTTCGACGCGGCGGTGCTGCCGCAGCATCCCGCTCCGCCGCTGTCGCCCGGCTGGGCGGGGGTCCTCCCCGGTGTCGCGATGCTCGTGCCCGGCGCGCTGCTGTCGTGGCGGCTGCCGTGGCATCCGATCGCCCTCGTCCTGACGGGGTTCGGCGTGCTGTGGATCCTCGACGGGCTCGCGTCGGCCTCGGTCAACTACGCCGCCTTCTTCGACCGGGATGCGTGGTGGGCGCCGGCGGGGCTGTGGTTCTTCGGCAGGCTGGGCGCCGTCCTGCTCGTCCCGATCGTGCTCCTTCTGCTGCTGTTCCCCGACGGGCGGATGCGGCGAGGGCCGTGGCGCGCGGTCTCCCTGGTCGCTCTGGCGCTCTCGCTGGTGATGCCGGTCACCTTCGTGTTCGCCCCGTCCGACGCGCTGCGCGACGACAACCCCGCACGCGTCGAGCTGCTGGACGCGTTCGACGCCCCGACCCCCACGCTGCCGCTGCCGCCCGAGGTCTGGTCGCTGCTGCTGGCCGCGTCCGCTCCGTGCCTCGCGCTCGCCGTCCTGCTCGGCCTCGTCGTCTGCATCAGCAGGCGGTTCGGGGCCGACCCCGAGCGCAAGGCGCAGCTGCGCTGGCTGCTGTGGTCGTCGCTCGTCTTCCTCGTCGTGCTCGTCGTGGTCTTCCCGCTCGTCCCGACGGTCGTCGTCGACGTCCTCCTGGGCGTGACGATCGGGTTGGTCGCAGCCTCCGTCGTCGTCGCCGTCACCCGGTACCGGCTGTACGAGATCGACCGGCTCCTGTCGTGGACCCTCGTCTACGCCCTGCTCATCGCCGGGATCGTCGCGATCGACGTGCTGCTGATCGTGACCCTCGGCGCGGCGATCGACGACCGTGCCGCCATGCTGCTCGCCGTCGTCGCCGTGACGCTCGTCTACGCCCCGCTGCGCGACAGGCTGTTCGGCCTCGCGAGCCGTGTCGTGAGCGGGCGCCGCGGCGATCCGTACGCCGTCGTGTCGTCGCTGGGCGACCGACTCGAGCGCTCCGCGGATCCTGCCGACCAGCTCCACGAACTCGCATCGGCCGTCGCCGCGGCGTTCGGCTCGCCCTTCGTCCGCGTCGAATTGGATGCCGAGGGGGAGCACACGATGTGCTCCGCGCACGGCACGCCCGTCGCCGGCGCGGTCGAGGTGCCGATCGACTCGGGCGGCCGGGTGATCGGCCGCATCCTCATGGCCCCCGGACGCCGCCCGGTCGTCTCGCGCCGCGACCAGCGGTTGCTCGGCGACCTCGTGCGTCTCGCCGCCTCATCGCTCCACGCGGCGCGCCTCGCCCGCGACCTGCAGAGCAGTCGCGAACGCCTCGTCCTGGCCCGCGAGGAGGAGCGGTCGCGTCTGCGCCGCGACCTCCACGACGGACTCGGCCCGCTCCTGGGCGGCGTGAAGCTGCGCCTCGAGACCGCCCGCAACCTCAGCGAACGCGATCCGGAACGCTCCCGCGCGCTCGTCGACGCCGCCATCGCCGAGCAGGCCGACGTCATCGACGAGATCCGCCGGATCGTCCACGATCTGCGCCCGCCCGCGCTCGACGACCTCGGGCTGCGACGCGCGCTCGAGCAGCTCGCCGAGCGCCTGAGCGGTGGCGACGGGCCGCGCATCGACGTCGTCGGCGACGTCCCGGCATCCCTCTCTCCCGCCGTCGAGGTCGCCGCCTTCCGCATCGCCGGCGAAGCCCTCACCAACGCGCGCCGCCACTCCGGCGCCCGCCGGGTCGTCCTGCGCCTCGCGCACGGCGACGGGATGCTGCGCCTTGCCGTCGAGGACGACGGCACCGGCGTCGCGCCCGACGCGGTCCGCGGCGTCGGGCTGCGCTCGATGCGCGAGCGCGCGGCCGAGCTGGGCGGCGCCACCCGTATCCTCGCCGCACCCGGCGGCGGCACCCTGATCGAAGCCGACCTGCCGCTCGGCGGCGCCCCGCACCCCACCCGCCCGGAGGTCCTCGATGTCGTCTGACCCGATCCGCGTCGTCCTCGTCGACGACCACCCCGTCTACCGCGAGGGCCTCTCGATGCTGCTCGGTTCGCTCGACGGGGTCGAGGTCGTCGCCACCGCCGGCGACGGGGCCGAGGCGATCGAGGTCGCCGATGCCGTGGAGGCCGACGTCGTCGTCATGGACGTGCAGATGCCACGGATGGACGGCATCGCCGCGACGCGGGAGGTCGTGGCGCGGCATCCGCACCTGGGTGTCGTCGTGCTGACGATGTCGGAGGATGACGAGACGGTGTTCGCCGCGATGCGCGCAGGCGCCCGCGGGTACCTCGTCAAGGGAGCGAGTCAGCATCAGATCCTCGCCGCGATCCGCGCGGTCGCGGGCGGTGAGCTCGTCTTCGGCGCCGCGATCGCCCGGCGGGTGGCGCAGTTCTTCTCCGCGCCGCCGGTGGCCGCCGTCGCCGAGGTGTTCCCTCAGCTGACGACCCGCGAGCGCGAGATCCTCGATCTGCTGGCGGCCGGGCGGTCGAACCCGCAGATCGCGCAGACGCTCTTCCTCTCGCCCAAGACCGTGCGCAACAACGTGTCGAACATCTTCGCCAAGCTGCAGGTCGCCGACCGCGCCGAGGCGATCGTGCGCGCGCGGGACGCGGGACTCGGCCGCCCCTGATCCCGGGACACGTCTTCGGGACACGGTCGGGATGCCCGCCCCTGGGGGCCCGGGTCGGGCGCCCGGGAGTCTGAGGTCATCGGATCGGAACACCTCCGGCCGACAGGACCTCAGCCCCGAAAGGCACCACCATCATGGATCTCTTCGCTCCCGCCACCGTCGCCGGTGGCACCCCCGCGACGCTCGACACCCCGACCGACGCACCCCGCACGGCCGGCCTCGGCCGGGTGAACCCCACCCTGCTGCAGCGCCTCGGCGGTGTCGCACTCGCCGCCTCCGGCGCCCTGTTCGCCGGCGGCATGCTCACCTCGCCGTCGCAGACCGCCGAGGGTACCGCCGGCTACATCCAGTCGCTCGCGGCCGACCCCGCCCTCAGCCTCGTCTCGGCGAACCTGCTGCACTACGGCTGGGTCGCCCTCGCCATCGGCGCCGTGTCGGCCCTCGGCCTGCTGCGCTCGCGTCGCGGCCGTGTCTTCCTGCCCCTGGCCGTCGCGATCGTCGTCTTCGGCGCGATCCAGATGTCGGGTCTGCTGCTGTCGGACTGGTTCCTCGTCAGCGCCGGCAGCAACCTCCCCATCGACCTCGCCGTCACGATGGATGCGGCGGCCAAGGACTGGTCGGTCGGCGTGTGGCAGTACTCGGGCATGATCGGCGGGCTGCTGGGGACCGGCATCCTCTCTCTCGCCTTGGCGCGAGCGCGGGCCGTCTCGTGGTGGATCGCGCCCCTCGCGTTCCTGCCCTGGATCCTGCCCCCCATCGTCGGTGGCGCCCTCGGCGCGGTCGTCGGCCTCGTCTGCTTCGCACCGCTGATGGTCGCGGGTGCACGCCTCGTGCTCGCCCGCTGACACCTCCCCCCACACGACGGCCCCGAGGAATCTCCTCGGGGCCGTCGTCGTGCGTGCGGGTCAGACGTCCCCGCCGCCGAAGCCGGTGGACTCGCGCGCGACCACGGAGAAGGCCGGCTGGACGGTGCGCGGATCCTTGCGCGGGCCCTTCTCCGAGATGCGCTCGAGCAGCAGGTCGAGCGCGGTCTCGGCGATCTGCTCCTTCCCGGCGTCGACGCTGGAGAGGGAGGGCACCGAGAACCGCGCCTCGTCGATGTTGTCGAAACCGAGGACCGCGACGTCGTCGGGCACCGTCACGCCCTCGCGGGCGAGACCGCGGAGCGCTCCGAGTGCGAGCGTGTCGTTGAGGGCGAAGAGCCCGTCGAAGGCGACGCCCTCCGCGACGAGCGCGTGGACCGCCTCCGATCCTGCGTCCCGCGTCCAGTGCAGGAGAGGTCGGATGAGCGCGGGGTCCTCCGGCACACCCGCGGCGGCGAGTGCTTCGCGATACCCGGCGAGGCGGAGGCTCGCCGAACTCGGCTGCGCCGGGTCGTCGTCACTGCCGCCGAGGATCGCGATCCGGCGGCGACCGAGCGACAGCAGGTGCTCGACGCCGGCCCGGGCGGCGGCGGTGTTGTGGATCGCCACGTGGTCGGTCGGGCCGTTGAAGATGCGATCGCCGAGCAGGACGAGCGGGTAGTCGACGTCCAGCATGTCGACGTCGAGCTGCCCGAGGTTCACCGGGCTCAGCAGCAGACCGTCCGTGAGGCGGCGGCGTCCGCCGCTGATCGCGAGGATCTCGGCGTCGCGGTGGCCGCCGGTCTGCTCGACGACCACTCCCACGCCGCGCGTGTCGGCGAGGCGGATGATGTGATCCGCCATCTCTGCGAAGTAGTTCTCCCGCAGGGCCGGGACCGCCAGCGCGATGACACCGGTGCGCCCCGAGCGCAGCCCGCGCGCGGACACGTTCGGGCGGTACGAGAGCTTCGCGATCGCCTCCTGCACCCGTCGACGGGTGTCATCGCGGACGTACGGATAGTCGTTGACCACGTTCGAGACGGTCTTGATGCTGACTCCGGCGACCCGGGCGACATCGTGCATCGTCGCACCCATGCTGCTCCCTCCCTCGAGGACCCCCTCACTCTAGGGCGTCCCACGGAGGATCTTGACACCTCCGCATCCCGACTCTAGGTTCATCTACAACGTTGATCTACAACGTTGTAGTCCTGCGTTGCGAATCCCGCTCCGCATCGTGATCGCGCCGACGAAGAAGTCCCAGCATCCGAAAGGAATCACAGTGAAGACGAAGACTGTCCTCGCTACCTCCGCCGCCCTCGGCCTCACCCTCGCCTTCGCTGCCTGCAGCGGTGGCGGTGGCGGCAACGGGGGAGGAGGCGGCGGCAACAACGCCACCAACTGCACCAACGACATCCCCAAAGACGATCTGCCCGTCGTCACCATGTGGGCCTGGTACCCCAACATGGAGACCGTCATCGACAACTTCAACGAGGAGAACGACGAGGTCCAGGTCTGCTGGACCAACGTCGGTCAGGGCGGCGACGAGTACGACAAGTTCCAGACCGCCATCACGGCGGGCACGGGAGCGCCCGACGTCATCATGATCGAGGCGGACCGCATCCCGACCTTCCAGATCCAGGAAGCCCTCGTGGACATCTCCGACTACGGCCTCGACGAGGTCCGGGGCGACTACAGCGACGGCGCCTGGAAGGACGTGTCGGTCGGTGACGGCGTCTACGGCGTGCCGGTCGACGGCGGACCGATGGGAATGATCTACCGCGCCGACCTCTTCGAGGAGTACGACATCGCTCCGCCCACGACCTGGGAGGAGTACGAGGCCGCAGCGCAGAAGATGAAGGATGCCGGCGGTCCCCTCTTCGGCGACCTCGGGGCGAACGTGCCCGCCGTCATGATGGCCCTGCAGTACCAGAACGGCGCGCAGCCGTTCGAGTACGACTCGGCGACCCCCGAGCAGATCGGCATCTCGCTCAACGACGACGCCTCCAAGGAGGTGCTCGACTACTGGGCCGGGCTCGTCGAGAAGGGTCTCGTCGGCACGCAGGACCAGTTCACCCCCGAGTACATCGCCGGCGTGATCGGCGGCGACTACGCGACCTACATCTCGGCTGCCTGGGCTCCCGGCTACCTGACGGGCGCCGGAGTCGGCGAGGGTGAGGATGCGGGCGTCTGGCGCACCGCGCCGCTCCCGCAGTGGGATGCCGCGAACCCGGTGTCGGTCAACTGGGGAGGCTCGGCCTTCTCCGTGACCTCGCAGGCCGCCGATCCCGAGCTCGCCGCGAAAGCCGCCTTCGGCGTCTACGCCGACGACGCCTCGCTGACCGACGGCTGGCAGAACCAGGTCATCTTCCCGCTGAACCTCACGGCGCTGAACTCCGACGAGTTCGTCGACTATGAGGTGCCGTTCTTCGGCGGGCAGCGGGCCAACGAGGAGGTCTACGTCCCGGCGGCCAACGCGTACGGCGGTATGACCTACACCCCGTTCGGTCAGTACTACTACGACGCCTTCACGTCGCAGCTCGCGGCGATCAACGAGGGCTCCGTGACCGGGTCGGAGGCGGCCGACGCGCTCCAAGAGGACGTCGTCGGATACGCCGAAGAACAGGGATTCACGGTCCAGTGATCCCGCGCGTGGGCCGGTCCGTCCCGCGGACCGGCCCACGCCTCGCGCCCCCACCCGAGAACCCGGAGTCGCCATGACCGTCGACCTGGCGCAGAGCGCCGTCACCCCCGCATCCGCCCCCACCGTCCGCCGGCGTCGCCGCCGCGGGCGCCAGAGCCTCGTCGGCTGGGGATTCGTCGCCCCCTTTGCGATCGTCTTCCTCGCCCTGCTCGTCGCACCGCTGCTCTTCGCGCTGTACCTGAGCCTGTTCCAGAACCAGCTCATCGGCGGGGAGCGGTTCGTCCTCTTCGACAACTACGTGAAGGCGTTCACGGACGACAGCTTCCTCAACGGAGTCTGGTTCGTCGTGCGCTTCTCCGTGGTGCTCATCCCGCTGCAGATGGCGGTCTCGCTCGCCGTCGCGCTCATGCTCGACGTCCTCACCGGCGTCTTCTCGCGGTTCTCCCGGCTGATGGTGTTCCTGCCCTACGCCATCCCCGCCGTGATCGGCGCGCTGATGTGGGGGTTCCTCTACAGCAAGAGCTTCGGCCCTCTCGCGGAGATCTTCGGGATGTTCGGGCTCGTCGGCCCCGACTTCCTGAGTCGCAACCTCATCTTCGTCGGGCTGCTGAACATCGTCATCTGGCAGTGGGCCGGCTACTACATGATCATCCTCTACGCCGCTCTGCAGGGCATCGACCCGACGCTGTACGAGGCGGCGCGCATCGACGGCGCGAGCCAGTGGCAGATCATCTTCCGGATCAAAATTCCGCTCATCGCCCCGGCGCTCGTCCTGATCCTGGTGTTCGCCCTGATCGGGACGCTGCAGTTCTTCAATGAGCCGCAGATCCTGCGCTACCTCGCCGCCGGCGCGATCCCCGCCGACTTCACACCCAACATGTACGCCTACCAGCAGGCGTTCGCGCTGGCGAACTACAACTACGGCTCCGCGATCTCGTTCGCGCTCGGCGCCGTCGTGTTCATCTGCGTCTATCTCTTCATGTTCATCACGCGCAAGCGGGGGAGCTTCCTGTCATGACCGCCACCGTCGACACGCCCCGTCGTCCCGTCCCGGTCGACACGCGACGCCGCACGTCGCCGCGCCGGTATCTGCCCCTGCAGGTGCTGCTCGGCTTCCTCGTCATCTACTTCCTGATCCCGTTCTGGTGGGTCATCGTCAACAGCTCGAAGAACGCGGGCGGGCTGTTCGGCGGCGGGAGCTCCCTCTGGTTCGCCGACGACGTCGACTACGTCGGGAATCTCACCCAGCTCTTCACCTTCCAGGACGGCATCTACCTGCGGTGGCTCGGCAACTCGGCGCTGTACGCCCTCGTCGGCGGGGTCGGGGCGACGGTCCTGGCCGTCGCGGCGGGGTACGGCTTCGCGAAGTACCGCTTCATCGGGCGCCGGCTGAGCTTCTCGATCCTGCTCGGATCGGTGATGGTGCCGGCGACGGCGCTCGTCATCCCGACCTTCATCCTGTTCTCCGAGCTGGGTCTCACGAACACCATCTGGGCGGTCATCCTGCCGACGCTGCTCAACCCCTTCGGCGTCTACCTCATGCACGTCTACGCCCGCGATGCCGTGCCCGACGAGCTCATCGACGCCGGACGCGTCGATGGGGCGGGTGACTTCCGCATCTTCGTGCAGCTCGCGCTCCCGATGCTGCGGCCGGCGATCGTGACGGTGCTCCTGCTGTCGATCGTCGCGTCGTGGAACAACTACTTCCTGCCGCTCGCCATGCTCTCCGACAACCGCCTGTTCCCGGTCACCGTCGGCATCGGCCTCTGGCAGGGCCTCGCGTCGGCGAACAACGGGGGCGGCACGTCGCTGTGGAGCATCATCATCCTCGGCTCGCTCGTCTCCGTCATCCCGCTGATCATCGCCTTCCTCACCCTGCAGCGGTACTGGCAGGGCGGGTTGTCGATCGGCAGCCTCAAATGACCCGCCGCGCCCACGCCCTGCCGCCCTCGACCCCCGGAGCCTCCGCATGCCCTCGGCACGTCTGACCCTCGATCCGCGGGCGACCGTGGGCGCCATCGACCGCCGCCTGTTCGGCTCGTTCGTCGAGCACCTGGGACGCTGCGTGTACGACGGCATCTACGAGCCCTCGCACCCCGCCGCCGACGACGACGGGTTCCGCGTCGACGTGCTCGACCTCGTCCGCGAGCTCGGTGTCAGCACGGTGCGCTACCCCGGCGGGAACTTCGTGTCGGGGTACCGGTGGGAGGACGGCGTCGGCCCGCGCGAGGACCGCCCGCGTCGCCGCGACCTCGCGTGGCACTCCACCGAGACCAACGAGATCGGGCTGGACGAGTTCGCCTCGTGGGCCCGCAAGGCCGGCAGCGAGCTCATGTACGCCGTCAACCTCGGCACGCGCGGCGTGCTCGACGCCCTCGACGTGCTCGAGTACGCGAACGGTCGCGCCGGGACGACCCTTGCCGACCGTCGGGTCGCGAACGGGACGACCGAGCCCCACGGCATCCGGATGTGGTGCCTCGGCAACGAGATGGACGGTCCCTGGCAGCTCGGTGCGAGCACACCTGAGGAGTACGCCGAGATCGCGGCCAAGACGGCCAGCGCGATGAAGCAGGTGGACCCCGCGCTGGAGCTGGTCGTCTGCGGCAGTTCGAGTTCGCAGATGCCGACGTTCGGCCGGTGGGAGCGGGTGGTGCTCGAGCGGGCGTACGAGGACGTCGACTTCATCTCCTGCCACGCGTACTACGAACCCAAGGGCGGCGACCTGGGCAGCTTCCTCGCCTCCGCGACCGACATGGATCGCTTCATCGAGAGCGTCGTCGCCACGGCGGATGCCGTGAAGGCGGCTCGCCGGAGCGACAAGGAGATCGCGATCTCCTTCGACGAGTGGAACGTCTGGTACCAGAGCCGCTTCCACGAGGTCGACAAGATCACCGACGTCGATGACTGGCCGGTCGCGCCGCGGCTGCTCGAGGACGGCTACTCCGTGATGGATGCGGTCGTCGTCGGCAACCTGCTCATCTCGCTGCTGCGTCACGCCGACCGCGTCACGTCCGCGAGCCTCGCGCAGCTGGTCAACGTGATCGCGCCGATCATGACCGAGCCCGGCGGCCCCGCCTGGCGGCAGACCACCTTCTTCCCCTTCGCCGAGACATCCCGCCACGCCCGCGGCGTGACCCTCGACGTCGCGGTCGACGCGCCCGACTACGAGACCGCGCGATTCGGGCGGGTACCGCTCGTCGACGCCGTCGCGACGTACGACGCCGACAGCGGGGCGACCGCGGTGTTCGCCGTCAACCGGAGCCTCGACGAGGAGGTCGTCCTCGAGATCGACGTGTCCCGACTGGATGCGTCGGCATCGCTCTCCGCGCGCCTGCTCTCCGACGCGGACATCCACGCCCGCAACACGCTCGAGGATCCCGAACGGGTGTCGCTGCGCGAGGTCGCGGTCGACCGCGACGGTGACGTCGCCACGCTGACCCTACCGGCCGTCTCGTGGGTCGTGGTCGAGATCCGATGAGCGTCGACATCGAGACGACGACGGAGCGGATCGAGCAGCTCCTGTCCCGGATGACGTGGGAGGAGAAGCTCGCCCAGCTCGGCAGTCACTGGAACGATCGGCGGACGGGCGGCGAGATCATCGCGCCGATGCAGGACGTCATGGGCGCGGGGCGCCCCGAGTTCACCGCCGCAGCCCGTCACGGCATGGGGCACCTCACCCGTCGATTCGGGACCACGCCGGTCCAGCCGCGCGACGGCATGGCCGTCGCGCGCGAGGATCAGCTGTTCCTGCGGGACTCGACGCGCCTCGGCATCCCGGCGATCCTCCACGAGGAATGCCTGACCGGTCTCACGACGCTCGGCGCCACGGTGTATCCGACGCCGCTCGCGTGGGCGGCGACGTTCGACCGCGACCTCGTCCGCGAGACGGCGGCCGCGATCGGAGCCGACATGCGCGCGCTCGGGGTGCATCAAGGACTCGCCCCCGTCCTCGACGTGACCACCGACTACCGCTGGGGGCGCGTCGAGGAGACCCTCGGCGAGGACCCCTTCGTCGTCGCCACCCTGGGCACCGCCTTCGTGCAGGGGCTGCAGTCGGCCGGAGTGATCGCCACCCTCAAGCACTTCGCCGGCCACGCATCGTCACGCGGCGGGCGCAACCACGCACCGGTGGCGATGGGCGAGCGGGATCTCCGCGATCTCGTCCTGCCGCCCTTCGAGATGGCGGTGCGGATCGGCGGTGCCGGCAGCGTCATGAACTCGTACACCGAGACCGACCGGGTGCCGGCCGCCGCCGACCGGCGCCTGCTCACCGACATCCTGCGCGGCGAATGGGGGTTCGAGGGCACCGTCGTCTCGGACTACTGGGCGGTCGCCTTCCTGAAGGCGAAGCACCGCGTCGCCGCGACGGTGGCGGATGCCGGTCGGCTCGCCCTGCACGCCGGGATGGACGTGGAACTTCCCGACACTGCAGCGTTCGCCGCGCTCGCCGTCGACGACCCCGACCCGGAGCGCACCGCGGCCGAGGTGGATGAGGCCGTGCGTCGCGTCCTCCGCCAGAAGCTCGCGCTCGGTCTGCTCGACGACGGCTGGGAACCTCCCGAACCGGCCGACGTCGATCTCGACAGCGAGCGCAACCGCGGCATCGCCCGTCGCCTCGCCGAGCGGTCCGTCGTCCTCCTCGACAACCCGCGCGACCTGCTTCCCCTCGACGTCCCGCCTGCGCGGATCGCCGTCGTCGGGCCGGGCGCCGACGACCCGCGCGTCCTCATGGGCGCCTACTCGTACCCGATCCACGTCCTGCCGCGACACCCGGAGCTGGGCCTCGGCATCGACGCCGAGTCGATCGCGGATGCCGTGCGCCGCCGCTTCGACGACGCGGAGGTCTCGGTCGTTCCGGGGGTCCCTCTCGTCGAGCCGCCGGCGGATGGTGAGATCGAGCGTGCCGTCGACGCGGCCGCCGCGGCCGATGTCGCGATCGCGGTCGTCGGCGATCGGGCCGGCATGTTCGGCAAGGGCACGTCGGGCGAGGGTTCCGATGCGCCGGGGCTCGACCTTCCCGGGCATCAGGGTCGCCTTGCGGACGCGGTGCTCGCGACGGGAACGCCCGTCATCCTCCTCGTCGTCTCGGGGCGTCCGTACGCGCTGGGACGCTATGTCGGGCGGGCCGCGGCGATCGTCCAGGCCTTCTTCCCCGGCGTCGAGGGACCGGCGGCGATCGCCGGCATCCTGGCGGGGGACACCGCACCGTCGGGTCACCTGCCCGTCCAGATCCCGCGTCACGCGGATGCCCTCCCGCACACCTACCTCGCCCCGCCCCTCGGTCAGGACGGCGATCGCATCAGCAGCCTGTCGATCGCCGCGGCCTTCCCCTTCGGTCACGGGCTGTCGTACACGTCGTTCGAGGTCGGCACGCCCGAGCCCGCGGCGAGCGACCTGCCCACCGACGGCCGCACCTCGGTCGCGGTGACGGTCCGCAACACCGGCGGCCGGAGGGGCGCGACGGTCGTGCAGTTGTACGCCTCCGACCCGGTGGCCCAGGTCACGCGGCCTGTCGTCCAGCTGCTCGGCTATGCGCGGGTCGAGCTCGACCCCGGTGCCGCTGCGCGGGTGCACTTCGACGTGCACGCCGACCGGTTCTCGTTCGTCGGTCTCGAGGGACGGCGCGTCGTCGAGCCCGGCGACATCCTCCTTTCGAGCGGTCGCTCGGTCGGTGACCGCTCGGCCGAGGTGCTCCTCCGTCTCGCGGGCCCCACGAGACGCGTCGAGCACGCGGTCCTCGACACTCCGACCCGTGTCGAGGGGGTCGACGCATGAGCGCGTGGACGGCCGACGACTGGCCGATCGCCGCCGCGGCGCTGCCTTTCTCCGGCACGCTCACCGACGGTCGGTCGGTGACCGAGGCGGGACCGGACGAATGGGCGGTCACGCTCGCCGAGATCGCGGACGCCGGCTTCGACGCCCTCGATGTCACCGATTCGTGGCTCCGGCTGGCGGACTTAGATGCCGCGGGTCGCGCGGACTTCCTCGCGGTGGCCCGGGAGACGGGTGTGAGGCCACTCTCGCTCTCCGCCATCCGACGCAGCGTCATCGACCCGCGCGACGGCGATGAGAACCTCGCCTACAGCCACCGCGTGCTCGAGGCCGCGGCATCCGTCGGCATCGGCACCGTGTCGTTCGGGTTGCACCGTCCTCTCACCGCCGAGCAGTCCGCGCAGCTCTGGTTCTGGACGGTGGACGGGCCGAAGGACGACCCCGCCGACTGGGACCTCGCGGTCACGCGACTGCGCGAGCTCGGCCGCCATGCGGAGGAGCTCGGCATCCTCATGTCACTCGAGATGTACGAGGACACCTTCCTCGGAACGGCGGCATCCGCGGTGCGGCTCGTCGAGGAGATCGGCTTCCGTGGCGTGGGGCTCAACCCCGACATCGGCAACCTCATCCGGCTGCACCGGCCCGTGGAGTCCTGGCTGGAGCTGTGCGAGCAGACCCTGCCGTACGCGAACTTCTGGCACGTGAAGAACTACACCCGCGACGAGGACGTCTCCCGCGACTTCTACACCGCGACACCGGCGCCCATGGTCGCGGGGGTCATCGACTACCGGCGGGCGATGCGGATCGCCCTGGCGAACGGATTCCAGGGCGTCATCTGCGTCGAGAACTACGGGGGCGACGGGCTCAGCGTGTGCGCCGACAACCGTGACTACCTCCGACGCCACGTGCTGCCGCGCCGCCCATCCGCGCAGCTCGGGTCGAGCCGCGTGCGTCAGCTCGGCGGAACCGGACCGCAGACAGGAGCCGAACGATGACGCGCATCGCGAACGATCCCGACACCTTCGTCGACGACGCACTCGAGGGCTTCGCCGCCGCGCACGCGGACGCGGTGCGCCGCGTGGACGGCGGGGTGGTGCGGGCGACATCGCTCGCGCCCGGGTCCGTGGCGGTCGTCGTCGGGGGTGGCTCCGGTCACTATCCGGCGTTCGCCGGTGTCGTCGGGCCCGGCATGGCGGCCGGCGCCGTCTGCGGCAACATCTTCACCTCGCCCTCCGCGGGACAGGCGTATCGGGTCGCCCGTGCCGCAGACGCCGGAGGTGGGGTGCTCTTCCTGTTCGGCAACTACGCCGGGGATGTCCTGCACTTCGGCGACGCGCAGGACCGCCTGCGCGCCGAGGGCGTGGACGCGCGGACCGTGCTCATCACCGACGACATCGCGAGCGCGCCGATCGCCGAACGAGCCCGGCGACGCGGTATCGCCGGTGACTTCGTCGTCTTCAAGATCGCCGGGGCGGCGGCCGAGCGCGGCGACGACATCGACGAGGTCGAGCGTCTGGCGCGGCACGCGAACGAGCGCACCCGCACCCTCGGCGTCGCCTTCGGCGGTTGCACGTTCCCGGGTGCGGACGCGCCGTTGTTCACCGTCCCCGAGGGCATGATGTCGATCGGTCTCGGCATCCACGGCGAGCCGGGCATCCGCGACGTCCCGCGCACCTCGTCACGGGAGCTCGCTCGGATGCTGGTGGGCGACCTGCTGCACGACGTCCCCGAAACGCGCGGCGACCGCGCCGTGGTCATCGTCAACGGCCTGGGATCGGTCTCGCACGAAGAGCTGTTCGTCCTCTTCCGCGACGTGTCCGTCGAACTCCGCGCTGCGGGCGTGACGGTGGTCCAGCCCGAGGTGGGCGACCTCGTCACGAGCCTCGACATGGCGGGAGCATCGGTGACCCTCGTCTGGCTCGACGACGAGCTCGAGCTGCTGTGGGCTGCCGCCGCCGACACCCCGGCCTACCGGAAAGGTGCAGCAGTCCCGGCGCCGTCGAGCCGCGCCGTCGCCGCCCCGATCGAGTCGCCGCCCGCCGCGCCGCCGCGTCCGGTCGCCACCCCCGATGACCGCCGGCGGGCCGAGTACGCGCAGGGTTTGCTGCGGGCGGCGCAGGACGTCATCACTGCCGCGGCCGCCGACCTCGGAGCGCTCGACGCCGTCGCCGGAGACGGCGACCACGGTGTCGGGATGCGCGCCGGTGTCGATGCGGCCGTCGCGGCCTTCGACCCGGAGGTCGGCCTGCGCGGTGCGCTCACCGCCGCAGCCGACGCCTGGAGTGAGCGTGCCGGCGGCACCTCGGGTGCCCTGTGGGCGACGGCGCTGCGCCGGCTCGCCTCCGAACTCCCCTCTGCTGATGAGCGGTCTTCAGTCACCCCCGCGGAGCTGGCATCCGCGGTGGGCGCTGCGGTCGACGCGGTCGCCGAGCGTGGGGGAGCGGTGATCGGCGACAAGACGATGCTCGACGCGATGCGTCCCTACGCCGACGCGCTGCGCGCCGGTGCGACGGCGGATGTCGGCATCCGGCCGCTCCTCACGGACGCCGCTCGCGCGGCGACCGCGGCGGCGGAGGCCACCGCCGGTCTTCGCCCCGCGAAGGGGCGCGCACGACCTCTCGCCGAGCGCAGTCTCGGCCACCCTGACCCGGGCGCGACCTCGTTCGCCCTCATCGCCACCGCCGTGGCCCGACACCTGGAGCAGAACGCATGACAGAGGGATGGCGGATCGTCATCGGCAGCGATGACGCCGGGTACGAGTACAAGACCGCTCTACGAGCGCTCCTGGAGGCGGACGACCGGGTCGCCGATGTGGTCGATGTCGGCGTCGGGGGCGACGAGCACACCGACTACCCCCTCGTCGCGGTCGCCGCGGCTGAGCGCGTCGCAGCCGGCGCCGCCGATCGGGCGCTGCTGATCTGCGGGACGGGACTCGGGGTCGCCATCTCGGCGAACAAGGTGCCGGGAGTGCGCGCCGTGACGGCTCACGACTCGTACTCCGTCGAACGCGCGGTGCTGAGCAACGACGCCCAGGTGCTCGCACTGGGTCAGCGCGTGATCGGACTGGAACTCGCCAAGCGCCTCGTGACCGAGTGGTTGGGATATCGGTTCGACACGTCGTCGCCGTCGGCGGCGAAGGTCGCCGCGATCTCCGAGTACGAGGCGGGAGCGAACCGGTGAGCCGTATCGCGGTCGTCGGAAGCGGCTACATGGGCGGCGGGATCGCGCAGGTCGCCGCCATCGCCGGTCATGAGGTCGTCATCACCGATGCGACCCCCGAGATCGCGCGCGCCAACCTCGATCGCATCAACGCCGAAGCGGACGCCTTCGAGGCGCAGGGGCTCTTCCCCGAGGGCGCCGCGGCCGCCGTCCGGCACGGCATCGCCGCGGCGGACGATGTCGAGAGCGCCGTGGTCGGCGCGGACCTGGTCGAGGAGGCCGTCCCCGAGCGGCTGGAACTGAAGCGGGGGACGCTCGCGCGGATCTCGCGCGCGAATCCCGACGCGGTGATCGGCAGCAACACCTCGACGATCGCTCTCGGGCAGCTGGCACCTCCGGTCGAGAACCCGCATCGCTTCCTCGGGGTGCACTTCTCCAACCCGGCGCCCTTCATCCCGGGTGTCGAGATCATCCCGCACGACGGCACCTCCGAGGAAGCCATCGCAACCGCCGAGGAGTTCGTCCGCAGCGTCGGGAAGCTCCCGGCCCGGGTGCGGGACGTCACCGGTTTCGTCCTCAACAGACTGCAGTACGCGCTCTTCCACGAGGCGACGCAGCTCGTCGAGGAGGGTGTCGCGTCCGTGGCCGACATCGACACGATCGTGAGATCGACGTTCGGGTTCCGCATGCCGTTCTTCGGCCCCTTCGCGATCGCGGACATGGCAGGACTCGACGTATACGCGTTCTGCTACGCCTCGCTGCAGGAGGGCTTGCCCGACCGGTTCCCGACCCCCGCGATGCTGAGTGAGCGCATCGCCGCAGGGCGGCTCGGCACCAAGAGCGGTGGCGGTTTCCGCGCGATCGACGCCGCGCGCACCGATGAGCTGATCGCCTACCGGAACAGGGCCTACGTCCTCATGGCGAGGCTGCTCGAGGAGCTGGGGCCCTCTCCCTTCGACGACCCCCGGTGACCGTCGCTGCGACCGCCCGAGCCGCGAAAGGCCGCTCGGGCGGCCGACGCGCCCGCTGGCAACGGCGTGATTATCAACGTTGTACATTTCCTCTTGACCCCCGGGCGATCGGCTGCAAGAGTTGCCGCGAACGAGATTTACGACGTTGTAAATTTTGACCTGACGCCGTGGATCCGCATCCCCAGGGCCGTCCTCCGCGCTGCCACTCCCCAGGTGTCGGACGCGCGCGGCCACCACGATGAGATGGAGTATCGATGGAGATCACATCCCGGAGTCGGCGGTCGCGCCGGCTCGGAGGACGCATCACGGCGATGGTCGCCGGCGGTGCACTGGCGCTGACCGGCGTCGTCGCCGCGTCGCCGGCGGTCGCCGCCGACGCCTGGATCACGGTCCAGGACGACGGCTATCTGCGCATCGCCGTCCCCGACGCTGCCGTGCAGCAGGAGATCGGCGCCGTGTCGCAGGTGGTGGTCGAGGGCAACTTCGGCCCCAGCCACAACTGGGCGCAGATCGGGCTGCAGCGCAGCGGTGCCAACTGGACCGCCACCTACGGTCCGTTCGAACCGGGTCTGTACTACTACCAGGTGACCGGCGACGACTCGAAGGTGTTCAAGGACGGCTCCAATCCGACCGCGGTCACGTCCGAGCCCGAGTGGAGCACCTTTTTCATCCCCGGCGAGTCAGCCGAGTGGCTGGCGGAGCCTGCCGAGGAAGCCGGCACGATCGAGACGCTGACCTATGAGAGCGCCGTTGCCGACGAGGAGCGCGAGGCCCTGGTCTGGGTGCCCCCGACGTACAAGGCGAAGGGCAAGAAGCTTCCGGTCCTGTACCTGCAGCACGGCGGCGCACAGGGCGACCGGGACTGGGTCGAAGTGGGTCGCGCCGAGCAAATCCTCGACAACCTCTGGCTGGAGGGTGATCTCGCCGACATGCTCGTCGTCATGGGCGACGGCAACGTCTCCGACTTCTCCGAGGAGCTGCTCGAGAACATCGTGCCGGCCGTCGAGGACGCCTACAACGTGTCACCGAGTGCCAAGAAGCGCGCGCTGGCGGGCCTCTCGATGGGAGGCGGTCAGGCGTTCGAGGTGTTCAGCGAGCACCCGGGCGAGTTCTCCGCGATCGGTACGTTCGGAGCCGGACGATTCGGCGAGCTCGACGACATCCCGGTGAAGAAGATGAACAACCGGACGGACCTGTTCCGCGTCTACGTCGGGAACAAGACGGACATCGCCTACAACGACGTTTACGACTCGCTGAAGGCCTTCGACGAGCGGGGCCTCGACTACCAGTTCGACGGCGTCAACCCTGACGCGGGGCACAACTGGAACGCCTGGCAGGAGAACCTCCGCGACTTCGCGCCGCGGCTGTTCGGTGGCGCCGGCGGAGACGCCGGGATGAGTGAGGGTCACACTGCACTCACCGAGCGCTTCGAGCCGCCCGCAGCGGGCACGACTCCGACGCCCTTCCAGGACGACGAGGGTTTCGTGACCTTCGAGACGACGACGGAGTTCGCCGATGCCGACTACGTGTCGGTGTGGGCCAACTGGGCTCCCGGCGGCAGCTGGCTGCGCGTCGAAATGAACAAGGTCGGCGACCGCTGGCGGGCGACCGTCGGGCCGCTGGAGGAGAAGTTCTACCACTATCGGTTCATCGTCGACCGGCAGTCGGTGAAGGATGCCTCCAACCCGACCAAGGTCACCTCGGAGCCGGCGTGGAGCACCTTCCTCGTCCCCGGCGAGGGGTCGCGTCTGCTGGCCGATGTGCCCGCGGGCGAGGGCGGCGACCTCGACGTGCTCACCTACCCGAGCGCGGTGGCGAACCAGGAGCGGAGCGCTTACGTCTGGACGCCGGCCGGCTATGACGCCGACCGCGCCGAGCCGTATCCGATGTTCGCCCTCAACCACGGTGGCGGGCAGAGCTGGACCGACTGGGTCGAGATGGGGCGCGCGCGTCAGATCCTCGACAACCTGTCGCGGGACGGCGACCTCAAGGACATGGTCGTGGTCATGCCGAACGGCAACGTGAGCGACTACAACCGGGAGATCCGCGAGAATGTCGTGCCCGCCGTCGAGGACGCGTACAACGTCAGCGCCAATCCCGACAAGCGTGCGCTCGCCGGGCTCTCGGCCGGCGGTGCGCGCACCGTCGGGATGCTGAAGGCGCACCCGGGCGAGTTCGCGTGGATCGGCACCTTCGCCGCCGGCTTCGGCGGCACAGCCGGCGTCGACGTCGACGCGATCAACGAGGGCACGGAGCTGTACCGCCTCTACACCGGTGACATCACGGACTTCACCTACGGTGCCGTCGTGAACTCGCTGCCGGTGCTCGACGAACTCGGAATCGACTACGAGTTCAACGGGGTCACGGTCGGTCCGCACGGTTGGGATGTGTGGCAGCAGAACTTGATCAACTTCGCCCCGCGGCTGTTCCAGTCGCTGCCGGCCGACACCGTGCGCCCCGAGGCGACCCTGGCGTCGCCGACGAGCGCCGGACCGTTCCGTCAGGTGGAGCTGCAGGTCGACGCCGCCGACGTCGGCGGACTCGACCGGATCGTGGCGAACGTGTACCGCGGCTCGACGCTCGTGAAGAGTACGCAGACCGCTCTGGGCGGCGCCGAGCGCGGCACCCACACGGCCACGGTCGAGCTCCCCTCGGGTGACTACACCGTCAAGTACAACGCCCGCGACACCGCCGGGAACATCTCGAAGACAGGGACGTTCGCGTTCGCGGTCGACGTCGACGCGCCGACGGCCACCGCCAAGGCTGACTCCGTCGCAGGTGCCGGTGACACCTGGGACGTCGTCAGCTACAAGCTGTACGACGCGGTGGGAGTCGACAAGGTGGTCATCAACGGCGTGACCAAGGACCTGACGAACAACCGCTGGTCCGACGTCAACGGCATCCGGCCCGGACAGTTCGGGGCCGTCGCCGGTGAGAACGAGATGATCGTGCACGACGTGGCGGGCAACACCGCGACGTACACGTTCTTCCTCAACTGACGCACACGACGACGCCCTCCTCGATTCTCGGGGAGGGCGTCGTCGTGCGTGCGGATCAGAGTGCGGCACCCTCGAGGACGGATGCCGTCGCCAGCCGCGCGTCGTCCGGTCCGATGACGTAGGCCTCACCGGTGAACTCGACCGTCCCCGTCGCTTCGCGGTCGGCGCTGGAGGGCCCGACCCACAGGTCGACGCGTCCCGGCTCGACCGCGCGCACCGCGTCGCGGCCGGCGTAGGCGAGGCGGGCGGGCGGCACGCGGAACTCGACGGTCGTCGCCTCGCCCGGGGCCAACGGCACACGCTGGTACGCGAGCAGCTGCGCCACGGGCCGCGTCGTCGTCCCGACGACGTCGTGACCGTACAGCTGCACGACGTCTGTCGCGGCGACTGCTCCGGTGTTGCGCACCGTCACGGTCGCGGTGACGCCCTCGCCGGTTCCGGCGTGCGAGGCGACACGCAGATCCTCGTACGCGAACGTCGTGTACGTCAGGCCGAAGCCGAACGGTCGCACCGGCGTCGGGTCCGCGCTCGTGATGTCGCTCGCCCCGCCGAGCCGCGGGTGCAGGTAGGTGAACGGCTGCGCACCGGCCGAGCGGGGGAGCGAGACGGGCAGGCGGCCCGACGGGGTGACCCGACCCGAGACGATCCCCGCGAGGGCGTCCGCGCCCTCTTCGCCCGGGAAGAAGGACTGCACGATCGCGGCCGGCGCGGCGGGGCCGTCGAGCGCCCACCCGATCGCGTAGGGCCGCCCCGAGAGGATGAGCACCACGACGGGCGTGCCCGACGCCACGACCTCCTCCACCAGGCGGCGCTGCACACCCGGCAGCTCGAGGTCGTCGACGTCATTGCCCTCGCCCACGGTGCCGCGGCCGAAGAGTCCGGCGCGGTCGCCGACCACGACGATCGCCAGGTCGGCGCGGGATGCCGCGGCCACGGCATCCGCGATCCCCGCCGCGTCCTCGCCCTCGACGTCGCACCCGCGCACCGACTCGATCCGCGCCGCCGGGTACTCGGCGCGCAGCGCGTCGAGGACGGTCGGGATCTCGATGCCCGCGGGTGTGCCGGGGTGGTGGGCGAGCACGTGGTTCACGAACGAGTAGCAGCCCATGAGCGCCTCGGACGAGTCGGCGTTCGGACCGAGGACCGCGATGCGCCCCGGCGCTGCCGCGGGCAGCGTGCCGTCGTTCGAGAGCAGGACGGCGGACTCGGTGGCGAGGCGCCGCGCGAGCTCGCGGTGGCGCGGCCCGTCGAGGTCGACGCTCGCGGGAGGCTCGGCGAAGTCCGCGTCGAGCAGTCCCAGGCGCTCCTTCTGCGCGAGCACCCGCAACACGGCGTCGTCGAGGACGCCCTCGTCGAGCGCCCCCGAGCGGATGCGGTCGCGCAGGGGACCGGCGAAGGCGTCGAGCGTCGGCAACTCGACGTCGATCCCGGCGCGCAGCGCGAGCTCCGCCGCTTCGCCCAGGTCGGCGGCGACACCGTGCGTGGAGTGGAGGAACGCGACCGAGAAGTAGTCCGCGACGACCGGCCCCTCGAACCCGAGGCGTCCGCGGAGGACCTCGCTCAGGTAGTACGGGCTCGCGCCGACCGGAGCGCCGTCGATCTCGGCGTAGCTGTTCATGACCGATCGCGCGCCGCCGTCGCGGAGGGCCATCTCGAACGGCGGCAGGAAGACGTCGGCGAGCTCGCGGGGTCCCGCGTGGACCGGCGCATGGTTGCGACCGGACTGCGAGCCGGAGTATCCGACGAAGTGCTTCAGCGTGGCATCCACCCCCGTCGACTGCAGACCGCGGACGTAGGCCGTCCCGATCGTCCCGACGAGATACGGGTCCTCGCCGATGCACTCGTCGACGCGCCCCCAGCGGGGATCGCGGATGACGTCGAGGACGGGAGCGAGCCCCTGATGGATGCCGAGTTCCCGCATCGACTCGCCGATCGCGGCGGCCATCTCGGCCACGAGGTCGGGGTCGAACGAGGCGCCCCACGCGAGCGGGGTCGGGTACGTCGCCGCCTGCCACGCCGCGAGGCCCGTGAGGCATTCCTCGTGGACGATCGCGGGGATGCCGAGGCGCGTCTCGGTCTGCAGGCGACGCTGCTCCCGCCACAGCCACGCGGCCCGCTCGACCGGATCGACCGGGCGTGTGCCGTAGACCCGGGTGAGGTGGCCGAGGCCGTGGGTCGTGGCATCCGCGTACTTCGTCGTCGTGACCATCTCGTCGGCCAGCGGAGCGACGACTTCGCCGCCCTGGTCGACCCAGTAGCCGACGAGCTGCGCCGTCTTCTCCTCGAGCGTCATCCGCGCGAGCAGGTCGCGTACGCGCGCCGAAGCGCGCACCGTCGTGTCCGTCATGTCAGCCCTTCACGGCTCCGGTGAGGCCGCCGACGATGCGCCGCTCGAACAGGCTGAAGAACAGCAGTGCGGGGAGCATCGACAGCGAGGTGAACGCCAGCACGCGCGCCGTGTCGACGGAGTACTGCGACGAGAACGCCTGCACGCCCAGCGGGAGCGTGAACGACGCCTCGTTGTTGAGGATGAACAGCGGCAGCAGGTACGCGTTCCAACTGCCGATGAAGGCGAGGATGCCGACGGTGATGACACCGGGCACCGCGAGCGGCAGGACCATCCGCCAGAAGAACCCGAGTCGGCTGCAGCCGTCGATCGACGCCGCCTCCTGGATCTCGTCGGGGATCGCGCGCAGGAACGGCACCAGGATGATGATCGTCGTCGGGAGCGCGAACGCGATCTGCGGGAGGATGATGCCCGGCAGCGAGTTCATGAGCCCGAGCGAGCGGATCACGATGTAGAGCGGCGTGATCGCGACGGTGATGGGGAACATGAGTCCCGACGCGAAAAGCGCGTAGAGCGCGCCGCGGCCGCGGAAGTTGTAGCGAGCGATGACGTAGCTCGCGGCGAGGCCGAGGGCGACGGCGCCGACGGTGGTGGCGAGCGCCACCATGGTCGAGTTCCCGACCTGCCCCCAGAACTGACCGCTCGTGATCACCCCGACGTAGTTCTCGACGTTCCACGGGTCGGGGAAGCCGGCCGGGTCGACCGTGATCGCCGAGTTCGACCGGAACCCGCCCAGAATGATGTAGATCACCGGCCCGAGCATGAGGGCGATGACGACGAGGGCGACGAAGTAGACGACCGGCGAGCCCCACGGCAGCGCCTTCTTGGGTGCACGGCGCGGGCGGGTGTCGACGGGCGGAGCCGTGACGAGGGTCATGGTGGCGCTCACTGCACGCCCCTCTCTGTGATCGCCCCGGCCGTGTCGCGGCGGAGCACGAAGCGCTGGTAGAACAGCGCGACGATGAGCGAGATGACGAAGATCACGACGGCGACGGCGTTGCCGTAGCCGAAGTTCCCGGCGTTGCGACCGGTGACGACCATGTAGATCGCCATCGTGTTGGTGCCGGCGACCGACGAGACGTACTGACCCCAGATGATGTACACGAGGTCGAACAGCTGCAGCGCGCCGATGATCGACAGGAACGCCCAGATGCGCAGGGTCGGAGCCAGCAGGGGCAGCGCGATGCGGCGCTGGATCTGCCAATACGACGCGCCGTCGATGGCGGCGGCCTCGTAGAGCTCCTCGGGGATGCCCTGCAGTCCTGCGAGGAAGAGGATGACGGCGAAGCCGACGTACTTCCACGTGAGGATCGCCATGAGGGTCCAGATGGCGATCGCCGGGTCGGCGAGCCAGTCCTGCGCGAGTCCGCCGAGGCCGAGCTTCTCGAGCATCCCGTTGGCGGCGCCGTTGGTCGACAGCAGCAGGCTGAACCCGGTGCCGACGACCACCTCGGCGATGACGTACGGCACGAAGATGAGGACGCGGATGACGGACTGCCCTCGCATCTTGCGGTTGAGCAGCAGTGCCAGCAGGATCGCGATCGGTCCCTGCAAGACGATCGACATGACGACGATGAAGGCGTTGTGCAGCAGGGCGCTCTGGAAGTTCGGGTCGCTGAAGATCGTGATGTAGTTCTTCAGCCCGACGAACTCGGTGGCCGGCCCGAACCCGGACCAGCGGAAGAAGCCGTAGTACGCGGCCATCAGCACCGGCAGGATCACGAACCCGACGAAGAAGACGACGGCGGGCCCGGCGAGCAGGAGCACCTCGAGGCGCCCCGACCAGCCGAGGCCCCGCCGGCGGCGGGACCGCGGCCGTGCCGGGGGCGACGAGTCGCCGCCCCCGGCGTGCGCCGCGAGAGCAGGGGTGTCCGAAGCGGACATCTCGCGAACGGTCATGCTCAGCCCTGCGCGCCTGCGGCGTTGACGGCGGCAATGAACTTCTCGGGGTCGCTGTTGCCGGCGAGCATGTCGACGACCGCCACATTCAGCGCGTTGCCGACGTTCTGGCCGAGGACCGTGTCGAGCCACTGCGAGACGAACGGTGCGTTGTTGTACGCCTCGAGGATCTGCTGCAGGTACGGCTCCTCCACCGCCTCCTGCGCGACCGAGTTGACCGGCGGCGACTGGAAGGCCTCGTAGTACTTCGTCTGCTGCTCGGAGCCGGCGATGAAGTTGAGGAAGTCGGCGCACTCCTTGGGCGCCTGCGCGGCGCACGAGTAGCCGTCGACACCGCCCATCATGGAGCCCGGCTCGCCGTCACCGCCCGAGATCTCGGGGAAGGGGAACCAGGCGAGGTCGGGGAGCGGCTTCTCGTCGGGGGTGAGGGACGCGATCACGCCCGGGTCCCACGCGCCCATGAGTTCCATCGCGGCCTTGCGGTTGGCGATGAGGCCCGCCGAGCTGCCGGCGCCCTGCTGGGCGGCGGTCGTCAGGAAGCCCTCGTTGAACGGCTGGATGGCGGCGAAGTCCGTGAGGTCCTGAGCGGCGCGCGTCCAGCACTCGTCGCTGAAGTCCTTGGAGTCGCCGGTCTCCTCGATCACCTGGGGGCTGCACTCGCGAAGGGCGAAGAAGTAGTACCAGTGAGCGGCGGGCCAGGCATCCTTCGCGCCGAGGGCGATCGGGGCGATCCCGGTGCCCTTCAGGTCCTCGACCGCGGCCTTCAGGTCGTCGATCGTGCTCGGGTTCTCGGCGATGCCGGCCGCGTCGAAGGCGTCCTGGCTGTAGAAGAAGCCGCCGGGGAGGACGGAGAGGGGCATGGCCCATACCTTGTCCTGATAGGTCTCCGCGGCGAACGAACCCTCCGACACCTCGCTGCGGACGTCGTCCGAGATCAGGTCCGTGAGGTCCATCAGCTGGCCCGCGTTCACCATCGCGGTCATCTTGCCGCCGCCGCGCTGCAGGAAGATGTCGGGCGGGTCGCCCGCGTTAAGTGCCGTCTGCAGCTTGCCGTCCATGTCCTCGTTCTGAACGGACTGCATCGTGATCGTGACGCCCTCGTTCTCGGCCTCGAAGGCCGCGATCGCGTCCTTCCAGAACTGCTGACCGGGGCCGGTGGTCGAGTTCTGCCACAGCGTCATCTCGACGTCGCCGCTCCCGCTGCCGCCGCCGGTGCCTGCCGAACATGCGCTGAGCGCGAGGGTCGCCGCCGCGAAGGCCGCGAGTCCCACTGCGAACCGTCTGGTCCTCATGTGATCACCAATCTCCTCATTGAGTGCACGCTCGGTCATCGAGGTGCGGGTGGTCCCGGCGGTGCGTGCCGGGTTCGCTCCAGTGTCGGAATTGTTGTCGCCGACGTCAAACGTTTTCGAAAATGTTTTCCATGGGGCTACGCTTCGAGGCATGCGCAGGCGCACCACCATCCACGACGTCGCCGCGGCGGCCGGTGTGTCGGTCGCCACGGTCTCCAAAGCGGTCAACGGTCGCTACGGGGTCGCGCCGGCGACCGTGCAGCGCGTCCTCGGCGCGGTCGAGGAGCTCGGCTACGAGTCGAGCCTGGTCGCGAGCAGCATGCGCGCGCGTCGGACGGGGGTCGTCGGGGTGCTCGTGGCGGACTTCGAGCCGTTCTCGGCGGAGGTGCTCAAGGGCGTCGGGGCGGCGCTGCGCGACTCGCGCCTGGACCTGCTCGCCTACAGCGGATCGCGGCAGGTGTCGAGCCAGGGGTGGGAACGGCGATCGCTCAGCCGGTTGAGCGGGACGCTCGTCGACGGCGTGATCATGGTGACGCCGACCGTCGTCAACGTGACCGCCGAGGTGCCGGTCGTGGCGATCGACCCGCACACCGGTCCAGCGGACCTGCCCACCGTCGAGTCCGACAGCTACGCGGGCGCCCGGCACGCGGTGGCCTACCTCCTGTCGCTCGGGCATCGGCGGATCGGTTTCGTGGCCGGCCGCCCCGATCTCCGCTCGTCGATGCTGCGCGAAGGCGGGTACCGCCGCGCGCTCGAGGACGCCCGTATCCCGTTCGATCCGAGTCTCGTCGGCGTGGGGGAGTACGTCGAGGACATCTCCCGCGAGGCCGCCACACGTCTGCTGCGCCGCGTGGATCGGCCGACCGCGGTGTTCGCGGCCAACGACGTCTCGGCCCTGACGGTCATCCGCGTCGCCCACGAGCACGGGCTGTCGGTGCCGGGCGATCTGTCGGTCGTCGGGTTCGACGACGTCCCCGACGCGTCGCAGTCCGACCCGGCGCTCACGACGGTCCGTCAGCCGATGCAGCGCCTCGGCGCCGAGGCCGTGACGATGCTGCTCGAGCTGATGGGCGGGGCGACGCCGGCCGCGACGCACCTGCGCCTGCCGACGGCGCTCGTGCCGCGGGCGACGACGGCGCCCCCCTCACAGCACGCTCAGAGTGGTTCCCGATAGCGTCGCAGCATGTCCACTCCGCTCGACGAGCAGCAGATCACGGTGTCGGCATCCTCCCTCCGGGCGATGCGCGACGAGTTCCAGCGGTTCCTCATGGAGTACCGGTTCGGGCTGCAGGAGATCGAGACGAAGATCTCGATCCTCCGCGAGGAGTTCCACGAGATGCACGACTACAACCCGATCGAGCACGTCTCGAGCCGGGTGAAGTCGCCCGACAGCATCGTCGAGAAGATCCAGCGCCGTGGCATCGAGCCCGACTTCGACTCGGTGCGCGCGCACATCACCGACATCGCCGGCATCCGCATCACCTGCAGTTTCGTGAGCGACGTCTACCGGCTGTTCGACCTGCTCACGGCCCAGGACGACATCACGGTGCGCGAGGTCGAGGACTACATCGCGACCCCCAAGGGCAACGGGTACAAGAGCCTGCACACGATCCTCGAGGTGCCCGTGTACCTCTCGACCGGGCGCGTGGACGTGCCCGTCGAGGTGCAGTTCCGCACGATCGCGATGGACTTCTGGGCGAGTCTCGAGCACAAGATCTACTACAAGTACGAGCGGCAGGTGCCCGCGCACCTGCTGGGCCAGCTCAAGGACGCCGCCGACGCCGCCGCCGAGCTCGACGCGCGTATGGCGCGGCTGCACCAGCAGATCCGCGGCGGCGCCGCGTCGGCGCCGACCCGCCTCGTCTGACGCCGCCTGCCCCGCGCGGGGGCTGCCCCGGGTGCTTCCCCTGTCGCGAAGTGCAGCCTCGCGCGGCGTGTTGTGACAGGGGAAGTGCCGCGCCGGCGCACGATGCGCAGAATGGGACGGTGACGGATGCCTCGACGACCACCGGTCTGCTCGACGCGGCGCGCGCGCGGCTCGCCGGCTCCCCGCGTGAGCGACTGGGGGACTGGGCGGCGAACCGCCGCATCCTCGGCATCGGTCGTGCGCCCCGCATCCTCCCGGTCACCGAGGCGTGGCACGTCGGGGTCCTGCTGATCGGCGACGACCGGGTGTTCGCCACGGGAGAGGTCCTGCGCGCGCGGCACGACGCCGTCCGCGGGTACACCGCCGAAGCCCAGCGGGCGCGCTCCGAGCGCGCCGCGGCGGCCTTCCGCGGCGGGTTCGCCGAGGGCGAGGTGCTGCACCTCGGATGGACGGAGATGGATGCCGCAGCCGTCGACCGCGGCGAGAGCTCCGGCATCCTGTCCCTCGTGGGCGGCGTGCCGCACGTCGCGTGGAGCACGACGGGACCGCCGCGGCCGCTCGCGGCATACCTCGACGACATGCTGTCGCTGCGCTGACCTGTCAAGGGCCCGTGACCGGTCACGCCCCCTGGGTAGTGTGGCCTTCCACCTATCACGGGAGTTCGCATGCAGGTTTGGCCCGGTTCCGCTTACCCCCTGGGAGCGACCTTCGACGGCAATGGGACGAACTTCGCCCTGTTCAGCGAGGGCGCCGAGAAGGTCGAGCTCTGCCTGTTCGACGAGAACGGCGAGGAGACGCGCGTCGAGCTGATCGACGTCGACGCGTTCGTGTGGCACGCGTATCTGCCGTCGGTGCAGCCGGGGCAGCGGTACGGCTACCGCGTGTACGGCCCGTACGACCCCGCGAACGGATGCCGCTTCAACCCGAACAAGCTGCTCCTCGACCCCTACGCCAAGGCCGTCGACGGCCAGGTCGAGTGGGGGCAGTCGGTCTTCAGCTACACGTTCGGCGACCCCGACTCGACCAATGACGAGGACTCGGCCGCGGCCAACATGAAGGGCGTCGTCGTCAACCCCTTCTTCGACTGGCAGGGCGACCGGCAGCCGAAGACCCCCTATGCCGAGACCGTCATCTACGAGGCGCACGTCAAGGGCCTCACGATGACGCACCCCGACATCCCCGAAGACATCCGCGGCACGTACAGCGCGATCGCGCACCCCGTCGTCATCGAGCACCTCAAGAAGATCGGCGTCACGGCGCTCGAGCTCATGCCGGTGCACCAGTTCGTCAACGACTCCACGCTGCAGGAGAAGGGCCTCTCGAACTACTGGGGCTACAACACGATCGCCTTCTTCGCCCCGCAGAACACGTACTCGGCGGGCGGCGGCGTCGGCCAGCAGGTGCAGGAGTTCAAGGCGATGGTGCGGGCGCTGCACGCCGCGGGCATCGAGGTCATCCTCGACGTGGTCTACAACCACACCGCCGAGGGCAACCACATGGGCCCGACGCTCTCGATGCGCGGCATCGACAACATGGCGTACTACCGGCTCGAAGACGACGACAAGCGGTACTACACCGACTACACCGGCACGGGCAACAGCCTCAACGTCGGCAACCCGCACGCGCTGCAGCTGATCATGGACTCGCTGCGCTACTGGGTGCTCGAGATGCACGTCGACGGCTTCCGTTTCGACCTCGCCTCGACCCTCGCCCGCGAGTTCTACGACGTCGACCGTCTGTCGACCTTCTTCGAGCTCGTGCAGCAGGACCCGGTGGTCAGCCAGGTCAAGCTGATCGCCGAGCCGTGGGACATCGGCCCCGGCGGGTACCAGGTCGGCAACTTCCCCCCGCAGTGGACGGAGTGGAACGGCAAGTACCGCGACACCGTCCGCGACTTCTGGCGCGGCGAGCCCTCGACGCTCGGCGAATTCGCGCTGCGCCTGACGGGGTCGGCCGACCTGTACGAGCAGGACGGGCGGTGGCCGGTGGCATCCATCAACTTCGTCACGGCGCACGACGGGTTCACGCTGCGCGACCTCGTCTCGTACAACGAGAAGCACAACGACGCCAACGGCGAGGACGGCAACGACGGCGAATCGCACAACCGCTCCTACAACCACGGCGTCGAGGGGCCGACCGACGACCCCGACATCCTGCGGGTGCGGGCGCGGCAGCAGCGGAACTTCCTCGCGACGCTGCTGCTGAGCCAGGGCGTGCCGATGATCGCGCACGGCGACGAGCTCGGCCGCACGCAGGGCGGCAACAACAACGGGTACGCGCAGGACAACGAGATCACCTGGATCGACTGGAGCTCCGTCGACCAGCCGCTCATCGAGTTCACCTCGGTGCTCGCCCGGTTGCGGCGCGACCACCCGACGTTCCGGCGTCGGCGGTTCTTCGACGGCCGACCGGTGCGCCGCGAAGAGGGGGCGCCGCTCCCCGACATCGCGTGGATCCGCCCCGACGGGTCCGAGATGCAGCCCGAGGACTGGGACTCCGGGTTCGGGCGCGCGGTCGGCGTGTTCCTCAACGGCGACGGCATCCGCGAACGCGACCGTCGCGGCGAGGAGATTCACGACCGTCACTTCTTCGTGTTCTTCAACGCGAGCGACGAGGACATCGACTTCACGGTGCCGACCGCGTCGGCGAGCCCCCGCTGGGAGGTGATCGTCGACACCGCCGGCGGTGCGGCCGACGCCCCCCTCGTCGACCCGGGCGGCACCGTCTCGGTCGGTGGTCGTGCGCTCGTCGTCCTGCGCGACCACGAGGACGAAACGGTCGAGCCGGACCCGTCGGTCGCGGCGTCGCTCGCCGCCCTGACGGGCGCGATCGACGTGATCCCCGCTGAGGCGCCGCAGATCGAGCTGCCCCACTGATGACCGGGCGACGGAGCACTCCCCGGTCGACGTACCGGCTGCAGATCCGCAAGGGTTTCGACCTGGATGCCGCGGCCGAGCTCACCGACTACCTGCGCGACCTCGGCGTCGACTGGGCCTACCTGTCGCCGATCCTGCAGGCGACGAGCGGCTCGGACCACGGCTACGACGTGACCGATCCGACCGTCGTCGACCCCGACCGGGGCGGCCCGGAGGGTCTGCAGCGGTTCGCCGACGCCGCTCGCGCGGCGGACCTCGGCATCCTCATCGACATCGTGCCGAACCATCAGGGCGTGTCCGCCCCGCGGGAGAACCCGTGGTGGTGGGACGTGCTGCGGCGCGGTCAGGACTCGCCGCACGCGGCGGCGTTCGACATCAACTGGGCGCTCGGCGGGCGGTTGCGGCTGCCGGTGCTGGGTCGTGAGCTCGAGCAGGCGATCGACGACGGCGAGATCGAGGTCGACGCCGCAGCGGGAGTCGTGCGGTACTTCGACCACGAGTTCCCGCTGGCCGACGGCACCGATGAGGGCGACGTGCGCGACGTGCTCGCCCGGCAGCACTATGAGCTGCTGTTCTGGCGGCGCGGCGACGCGGAGCTCAACTACCGGCGCTTCTTCGCCGTGACGACGCTCGCGGGTGTGCGCGTCGAGGACCCGGCTGTCTTCGACGCTTCGCACGTCGAGATCGTGCGGTGGATCCGAGAGGGCCTCGCCGACGGCTTGCGGGTCGACCACCCCGACGGCCTGGCCGACCCGGGCGGATACCTCGACCTGCTGGCGGATGCCACCGGTGGCGCGTACGTGCTCGTCGAGAAGATCCTCGAGCACGGTGAGGAGCTGCCCGCGTGGTGGGCGACCGACGGCACGACCGGGTACGACGCGATGGCGGTGCTCGACCGTGTACTGATCGATCCGGCCGGCGAGCAGGCGCTGACCGAGCTCGACGCCCGGCTGCGGGGCGGCCAGGACGCCGACTACGCCGACATGATGCACGAGGCGAAGCTCGCCTGGGCGACCGACGGGCTGCACGCCGAGGTGCTGCGGCTCGCGGCCCTCGTGCCTGCCGCCGAGCGCGGCGGAGCGTCGGACGAGCAGTGGCTCGACGCGCTCGCCGAGCTGCTCGCGGCGTTCCCGGTGTACCGCGCGTACCTGCCGGCGGGGGCCGAGGAGCTCGACGCGGCGGTCGCGCTGGCGTCGGGGCGGCGCCCCGAGCTCGCCGCCGCGTTCGAGGCGATCGCGGCCCGGCTGGTCGCGGAGCCCGAGGCGGAGTTCACGCGACGGTTCATGCAGACGACCGGTCCCGTCATGGCGAAGGGCGTCGAGGACACGACCTTCTACCGGTTCACCCGACTGGGCACGCTCACCGAGGTGGGCGGGGACCCGACGGAGTGGGCGGTGGATGCCGAGGGGTTCCACGCGGCATCCGCTCATCGTCAGGCGGCGTGGCCCGCGGCGATGACGTCGCTGTCGACGCACGATACGAAGCGCAGCGAGGACGTGCGTGCACGGTTGTCGGTGCTCGCCGAGATGCCGGAGCGGTGGGCCGACGTGCTCGGCGCGCTGCGCGAGGTCTCGTCCACGGGTGACGGACCGTTCGACAACCTGCTGTGGCAGGCGATCGTGGGGGCGTGGCCCGCGTCGCGCGAGCGGCTGCACGCGTACGCCGAGAAGGCGTCGCGCGAAGCCGGGAACAGCACGACCTGGTCGGAGCCCGACGAGGCGTTCGAAGAGAAGATGCACCACCTCGTCGACGCCGCCTTCGGCGATGCGCGGGCCATCGTCGAAGGGTTCGTCGACGAGATCGCGCCGCTCGGCCGGTCGAATTCGCTGTCGCTGAAGCTGCTGCAGCTGGCGGGACCTGGCGTGCCCGATGTCTACCAGGGCACCGAGCTGTGGGACCACTCGCTCGTCGATCCCGACAATCGCCGCGAGGTCGACTTCGCAGAGCGTCGCCGGCTTCTCGCGCGTCTCGACGAGGGATGGATGCCGCCGGTCGACGGCTCGGGCGCGGCGAAGCTGCTCGTGGTGTCGCGCGCGCTGCGGCTGAAGCGCGACCACCCGGAGCTGTTCACGCGGTACACGCCGATGGCGGCGGTGGGCGAGGCCGCCGACCACACGGTCGCGTTCGACCGCGGCGGAGTCGTCGCGGTGGCGACGCGCCTGCCCGCCGGTCTCGCCGCGCGCGGCGGCTGGGGCGACACCGAGCTGCTGACCCGCACGGGCGCGATGGTCGACGTGCTGACCGGCCGACGTGTCGAGGGTGGGCGCGTGCGCCTGGCCGATCTGCTGGACACCTATCCCGTCGCGCTGCTGGCGCCGACGGATGTCATCGAGGGGAACGCATCGTGATCGAGGTCTGGGCTCCGCGGGTCGAGCGGGTGCGGCTGCGCCGTCCCGGGAAGGACGACGTGGCGATGGTCGCGGCCGGCGACGGCTGGTGGCGCGCCGACGTCGCGCTCGCGGAAGGCGACGAGTACGGCTTCGTGCTGGGCGACGGCGACGACCTGCGGCCGGATCCCCGGTCGCGGCGGCAGCCGCGCGGAGTGCATGAGGCGTCGGCGTGGTTCGACGCGGCATCCTTCTCGTGGACGGATGACGCGTGGACGGGGCGTCAGCTCGCTGGCGGGCTGATCTACGAGCTGCACCTGGGGACGTTCACACCCGAGGGAACGCTGGATGCCGCGATCGCCCGGTTCGACCACCTGATCGACATCGGGGTGACGCACATCGAGCTGCTGCCCGTGAACGCCTTCAACGGCACCCACAACTGGGGCTACGACGGTGTGCTGTGGTACGCCGTGCAGGAGACCTACGGCGGGCCGGCCGCTTATCAGCGGTTCGTGGATGCCGCGCACGCCGGGGGTCTCGCGGTCATCCAGGACGTCGTCTACAACCACCTGGGTCCGAGCGGAAACTACCTGCCGGAGTACGGGCCGTACCTGCGGGACGGGTCGCGGAACACGTGGGGCGACAGTCTGAACCTGGATGAGGCGGCCGTGCGGTCATTCATCGTGGAGAACGCGCTGATGTGGATGCGGGACTTCCACGTCGACGGTCTGCGTCTGGACGCCGTGCACGCGCTGCACGAGTCGGGCGCGCAGCCGGTGCACATCCTGCAGGAGATCGCGGAGCGGACCGATGCGCTGAGCGCGCACGTCGGGCGTCCGTTGACGCTGATCGCAGAGAGCGACATGAACGATCCGGTGATGTTCCTGCCGCGCGAGGCCGACGGGTACGGTCTGACGGCGCAGTGGTCGGACGACTGGCATCACGCCGTGCACGTCGCTCTGACGGGCGAGACGGTGGGCTACTACGAGGACTTCGCCGATCCGGAGGCGCTGCCGAAGGTGTGGACGAAGGGCTTCTTCCACGACGGGACGTACTCGTCGTTCCGGGAGCGCGATCACGGCAAGCCGGTGCCCGAGGAGTCGGCATCCTGGCGGCTCGTCACCTACGCGCAGGATCACGACCAGATCGGCAACCGTGCGGCGGGCGACCGGTTGACGGCGACGCTGTCGACGGATCGGCTGGCGGTGGCGGCGGTGCTGACGCTGACGGCTCCTGGCACGCCGATGCTGTTCATGGGGGAGGAGTGGGGGGCGTCGACGCCGTGGCAGTTCTTCACGTCGCACCCCGAGCCGGAGCTCGCCGAGGCGACCGCGAAGGGACGCATCGAGGAGTTCGTCAAGATGGGCTGGGACGAGAGCATCGTGCCGCATCCGAACGAGCCGGCGACGTTCGAGCGGTCGAAGCTGGACTGGTCGGAGCTCGAGGTCGGCGATCACTCGCGGCTGCTGGATCTGTACCGGCGGCTGGCCGAGCTGCGGCGTTCGCGCCCCGAGCTGACGCATCCCGGTCCGGGTGGGCGGGATGCCGAGGTGCTGCCGACGGCGTCGGGCCACCGGTACGTGCTCCAACGCGGCGGTGCGCGCGTGGTCGTGAACCTGTCGAGCGAGCCCTGGGACGTGCCGGGCGGCGACGTCTGGATCGCGTCGACCGACCCCGGTCGCGAGGGCGATCGACTCGTCGTCGCGCCGGACTCCGCGGTCGTCATCGGGGAGTGATGCTGCGGCGCCTGCGCCCCGGCATCCGACTGTCAAGAGCTCGCTGCGCCGCGTCGTCGCGACGTACCGTGGCGGCATGATGAGCTCCACCGCATCCCGCTCCTCCGACCTGACGCGTCAGATCGTCGTCATCTCGGCGGTGTCGTTCATGATCATCGCCGCGCTGTTCGGCTCGGGCGTCTTCGGCGGTACCCCGGTGCAGGATCTGCAGGACGGTGCGCTCTCCGCGACCTCGACCGTGCTCGCGCCGGCGAGCTCCGCGTTCTCGATCTGGAGCGTCATCTACACGTTCATGATCGCGTACACGGTGTGGCAGGCGCTGCCCTCGCAGCGCGGCAGCGATCGTCAGCGTCGCGTCGGCTACCCGATCGCCCTGACGGCCGTCCTCAACGGTCTGTGGCTGCTCGCGGCCCAGTACACGACGCTCCTGCTGACCGTCGTGACGATCGTCGCGCTCCTCGTCGCGCTCGGCTGGACCATGCGTCTGCTCGTCCTGAACCCGCCGCGGACGGTGGCCGAGACGTTCTTCACGGACGTCACCGTGGGGCTCCACCTGGGGTGGGTGACGCTGGCAACGGTCGCCAACACGACAGCCTGGCTCACGACCGAGGTCGCCCCCGAGTCGTGGGGTCAGGCCGCGAACGCGTGGGGCGTCGCCGTCCTCATCGTCGTCGCCCTCATCGCCGCGGCCAGCGCGATCGGCACGGGCGGCCGCCTCGCCCCGGCCCTCGCCTCGGCGTGGGGCCTGCTCTGGATCGGCGTCGGCCGCACCGTCAGCGAGCCCCAGTCGACCCCGATCGCCATCGCGGCGTTCATCGCGGCCGCCGTCGTCGTGCTCGTCCCGATCGCGCTCTGGATCCGCGGACGCCGCGGCGAACTCGCCCTCGCCCGCGCCTGACGTCCGCACGGGCGCTGAGGCCGGTGTCGCCTCACGCGGGTCGCGCGTGCACACCCGCCCCACGCGTCGTGCAGGTGCCCCGCGACCGGGTCAGAACATCGCGGCGAAACGGCGCAACAGGCGCTGCGGCTCTGCGAGGTCGGCCGACAGCACGTGCGCCGCGACGGCGTCGTACTCGTCCGCGTCGAAGTAGCCGTGGTTGCGGTAGATCGTCATCCGCTCCGTGAAAGCGACCCCGGTCGGCTCGGGGTGGAACTGCGTCGCGTACAGCCGCTCGCCCAGCCGATACGCCTGCACCGGGCAGTCGTCGTTCGTGGCGAGCAGCACGGCACCCCCGGGCAACCGCGCGGTGCCCTCCTTGTGCGCCGTCAGCGCGCTGAACTCCGGCGCCAGGTCGCCGAACAGCGGATCGCGACGACCATCGTCGGTGAGACGGATGCCGGTGGGCCCCGTCCCCTCCGGATAGTCCCGCGTCACCTCGCCGCCCAACGCGCGCGAGGCGACCCCGATCCCGAAGCACGTGAACAGCGCGGTCGTCCGGCCCGCCGCGGCAGCCTCCGCGACCTCACCGAGGCCCGCCTCGATCCGCCGCTGCTCCACCGGCTTCGTGTCGGCGGGATCGGTCGTGTTGTACGGGCTCCCGCCCACGACGAACCCGCGCCACCGGGTGAACGCGTCGGCGGGCAGGTCGTCCTCGACGAGGTTCCACCGCTCGAGCCCGGTCTCGTCCACGCCCATCGCGTGCTGAAACGACGCGTACTCGCCGTCCGCGGCATCCACCTGCGGGCGCACGCAGAGGTAGACGAGCGGGGCCATCCGTCCAGTCTAAATGCCCGGTCGGAGGCCGAACGCCGTGTGTCAGCGGGACGAGTTGGCGGTGCGGCCCCGCACGATGCCCACGAACGCATCGACCAGCTCGGTCGTCCCGTCCGCCGGCCACGCCAGGGCGACAGCGGATGCCGGGGCCCCCGCGAGCGG
Source organism: Microbacterium oleivorans (assembly GCF_001644225.1). Classification (GTDB taxonomy): domain Bacteria; phylum Actinomycetota; class Actinomycetes; order Actinomycetales; family Microbacteriaceae; genus Microbacterium; species Microbacterium gawkjiense. Next base: position 347,870 of record NZ_LSTV01000005.1, read on the forward strand.
GCGGAACGTCACGTCCTTGCGGTGATGCAGCCGTGCGAGGGACATCGGCACGATGACGATACCGACGCCGGCGGCGACGGTCTCGATCGCCTCGCCCGTCGTCGCAGGTGCGGCGAAGCGGGGCGCCTCGGTTCCCGGCAGGTCGACGCCGAGCACATCGTCGCGCGGGACGATCCGCACCTCGCCGGCGAGGTCCTCGACGGTCAGCTCATCGGCGGCGGTCAGGTGCGAGTCCGCGGCGCACACGACGACCGTCGTCTCCTCGTACAGAGGGATGACGTGCAGCCCGTCCCGGTCGATCGGCAACCGCACGATCGCGGCGTCGACCTCGCCTCGGATGAACGCGGTGCGCTGCTCCGCGACGAGCAGGGGGACGAGCTCGAGCGGCGTGCGCGGCATCCGCGTCTTCCAGGTGTCGATCCACTTGCCGGGCGTCGCGCCGGGCACGGCGCCCAGCCGGAACGGTCCCGCGGGAGGTGCCGCGACGGTCGCCGGCTCCGGCACGGCCTTCGGGCGCGGCTTCGCCGGCGACTTCGGCTTGGCCGACGCCTTCCCCGGGCCGGGGCGGCCGGCCTTGCGGTGGGGTCCGCCGCGTGTCGCCATGCCTGTCAGCGTAGCCGCGCGGGTCTCAGCACGACCCCCACCGGCCGATGCCCTCCGCCTCGGCGGTGCGCTGCGCGTCGGCGAACCGCGTCGCATAGCGCGTGTTCGGCGGGATGCGAAGGGTCTCGGCGTGGCCCTCGGCGACGAGCGTCTTGTTGACGAACACCCCGTCGGGCGTCCAGAGGTAGCGCAGCGCCCGGTCGTACCGGTCGACCGGCTCCCGGTCGGCGGTCGCCCAGACGCGGCTCCCGTCGGGGGCGAGTTCGCGCAGCCGGGCGGTCGCGGCATCCGCTCCGCACTCCGGTTCGGGTCGCGCCTCGGGGGTGTCGATGCCGATGAGGCGCACACGCACCTCGCCGTCCGGCCCTCGCGCGACGAGGGTGTCGCCGTCGACGACCCGTTCAACCGTGTAGGCAACCGCGTCCTCGGGAACACCAGCGGGCTCGGGGACACCAGCGGGCCGGGGCACAGCGAACCACGCCACCCATACCCCGGCGACCACCAGCAACCCGATCACGGCCGCGAGGACGACACGACGCGACCGGGGAGTACTCACCCGCCGAGGCTAACCCGCGGCACGGACAACGGCCCGACCGGGTGAGGGTCGGGTCGTCCGATCAGGTCAGGCCGCCAGTCGCAGCCCGCGACGGTCGGTCGCGACACGCTCGCCGTCGCCGATGCTCTCGTCGTCGCCGATCAGCGACTCGTTCGCCACACGGGCGCCCGCCCCGACGAAGCAGCGCACGCCGATTTTCGCGCCCGCGCCGATCACGGCGCCCGGGCCGATGTGCGCGTGCGGTGCGATCTCGGCGTTCGGGCCGATCATGGCATCGGGTTCGATCCAGACGCCGCGTCCGATCCGTGCCCCGGCCGCAATCTGCGCTCCCGGTTCGACGTAGGCGCCCGCTTCGACGACCGCGCTCGGGTGCACCTTGGCGCCGTTCGCGATCAAGCCACGTCCGTTGGCGTGCTTGCGGTAGCGCAGCGTCTCGCCTCGGTCGTTCTCGATGTCGATGTAGTTCTTGCCCACGGGTCCTCCTTGACGGATACAACGTCCCACAAGGCATTTCATTCCCCTGCGACCACCGAAATCATGGGGTTGACCTGGGCTGGGTAACCTGATTCGGTGACCGCGCCCGCACACCCGATCGACTCCGCCGCTCCCGAGACCGGTCCGTCGCTCGTGTTCGAGCAGAAGGCCGCCCCGCATTCGTGGCTGGACGATGTCGTCGGGCTCGCCACGGGCACCTTCACCGTGTCGCTCGGACTGTTCCTGCTGCACCTCAGCACGGCCGTCACCGGCGGCACCGCCGGGCTCTCCCTGTTGCTGAACTACGCCGTGGAATGGCCCTTCTGGGCGTTGTTCGCGGTCGTCAACCTGCCCTTCGGCATCCTGGCCGTCTGGAAGCGCGGTTGGGACTTCGCGCTCCGCACCTTCGTCTGCATCGGCGCCGTCTCGGGGTTCTCGGTGCTCATCGAGCACTTCTTCGTCGTCGAGCGCATCGACCCGATCTTCGGCACCGTCGCCGGGAACCTCCTCGCCGGCATCGGGCTGCTCATCGTCTTCCGCCACGGCGCGAGCCTCGGCGGCGTCAACGTCGTGGCACTGATCATCCAGGATGCGACCGGCATCCGCGTCGGGTGGACCATGATGGTCTTCGATGTCCTCGTCATCCTGCTCGCCCTCCTCGTGGTCCCGTGGCCGAACGTCCTGCTCAGCGCGGCGGGCGCGGTCGTGCTGAACCTCGTGCTCGCCCTCAACCACCGGCCCGGCCGGTACATCGGTCACTGATGGTCGACATCGGAGGTGTCCGTCTGTCGGGCCGCATGATCTGCCACACGCAGGAAGAAGCGGATGCCGTGCGTCGCCACCTCGACGCGCACATCGAGCGCACGCGGGCCGAGCCCGGGTGCCTGCTGTTCGAGATCACGCCGCTTGGCGGGGGTCGCGCATGGTCGGTCGAGGAGCTCTTCACCGACGCGCAGGCGTTCCGCGCGCACCAGCGTCGCACGGCGGAGAGCGAGTGGGGCCGCGCGACGGCGGGCATCGAACGTCGCTACCGCATCGAAGGGTTGCCACCCGAGGAGTGAGCCCCCGTCACGGCTGGCAGACGGGGCACCAGAAGACGATCCGCTCGCTCGTCGCGCGCGCCCCGAGCTCGGACCCCTGGATGAGGGTGCCGCACCGGCGGCACGGCTTGCCGCCGCGCCCGTAGACCCACGTCTGCTTGCCGGGGCGGTTGTCGCCCGTGAACGTCCGCCCCTGCCGGTCGCGGTTCGCGCGGATCATCCGCACCCCGGTGTCGATGAGTCCCGCCACGTCGACGTCCCGCGCGAGGGCGGTAGGACGGATGCCGCGCACGAACAGCAGCTCGTTGGCGTACTCGTTGCCGAACCCGGCCACGTTCCGCTGGTCGAGCAGTGCGACGTGGATCGCCCGTTCGTCGGCGGCGACCCGGCGCACCGCCTCTGCGGCATCCCAGTCGGCGGCGAGCGGATCAGGCCCCAGGTGCCCGACGACGCGGCCCTCGTCGGCGGTCGGCAGGACCTCGACCATGGCGAGCTCGAAACCGACGGCATCCGCGGGTCTCGTCCCGACGATCGCACGCGCCTGGAACGCGGGCGCGCGCCATTTCTGCCCGGGCCGGTAGACGTGCCAGCGACCCTCCATCTTGAGGTGCGAGTGCAGGGTCTGCGCGCCGATGCGCATGAGGAGGTGCTTGCCGCGGGGGACGACCTCGCGCACGGTCTCGCCGCGCAGGTCGACGGTCGCGCTGCGCGGCACCCGCACCTCGAAACGGGTCACCTCGTGGCCGGCGAGTGCCTCGTGCAGCTTCCGCGCGGCGCGGAAGACGGTGTCGCCCTCGGGCATCCGGCCTCCCTACGCTCGCTGCGGCTCGCGAGCCCCGCGCCGCAGCGTGAGGCCCTTCGGCGATTCGACGAACCCGGCGTCGCGCAGGGCGCGGCCAGCGGCGGTTGTGTAGACGAATGCGCCGCTGACCTGCTCGATCGTGAGGGTGTCGAGCTTCCGCGCGCGGGCGGTGTCGACGAGGCTGCGGGCGGCGGCGGCGAGGACCTCCTCGTCGTCGGTGAAGGCCAGCGCCGTGCGCCCGCCGCGCTCGAGGTACAGCACGAGGGCGCCGTCCACGAGAACGACGAGCCCGCCCGCCTTGCGCCCGGGCCGGTGGTTCACACCCTCGAGCGCGGGCCAGTTGAGCGCCGCACCGTATGGGTTCGCCGGGTCGGTCGCCGCGAGGGTCCGTGCCGTGAGCGGCGCGGGCTCGGGCACCGACGCGAACTCGCGCAACCGGTCGACGGTGGCGGACGTCGCGAACTGGGCGGCGCCCAGCTTCTCGACGAAGTAGCCGCGGCGGCAGTGCCCGGCATCCTCGAATCCGGCGAGGATCCGGTAGACCTGCGCGAACCCGCCGGGCACGCCCTCGGACTGCACCGAGCCGCGCGTGACGACGCCGTAGCGCTCGAGCAGCAGACCGGCCGTCGCCGTCGCCCGCAGCGTCGCGTCGGAGTCGGGCGTCGGCAGCAGCGACCATCGCCCGCCCACCATCGCGGGACGCTGCGGTGCGGGACGTGCGGCGGCCGCGATCGGCGTGCCGCGGAACATGCGCGTGCGCGGCGTGCGTCGGGTCACGCGGTGGGCCTGTGACCCGCCGCCGAGCAGGCCGCGGACCGGGGCGAATGTATCGTTCGTGACTCGCCTCGACCAGGTGAGATTCCACAGCGCGTCGATGACGGACTGCTCGTTCGGGGCCTCGACCATCCCGGCGAGCTGCGACGCGAAGTACGCGCCGCCCGCGCTGAGCGCGTCGAGGATCGACTGCTCGAACGGCGTGGGCTCGTCCTCGGGCACCTGCAGGGTGAGGGATGCCGCATCGGCGGGGTGCAGGGCGACCCAGCCGTCCCGACCGGGCAGCGAGCCGTGACCCGACCACAGCACCTCGCCGGTCGCGGTGAGCTCGTCGAGCAGTGCGGGGGAGTAGTCGCGGACGCGCGAGGGGAGGATGAGGGACTCCCACGCGCTCGCCGGCAGCGGCACACCCGCCAGCTGCTCGACGACGGCGAGCACCCCGTCGACCCCCTCGAGCGGACGCGTCAGATGCTGCCAGACCGGCAGGAAGCGGCCGAGCGCGTCGGGGGCGACGGGTTCGACGCTGCCGCGGATCGCGGCGAGCGACCGCATCCGGATCCGGCGCAGCACCTCGCTGTCGCACCATTCCAGGTCGTCGGTGTGCGCGGAGTCGGCGGGCAGGAAGAATCCGCTCGCCAGGCGCCCCTGCGCCTCGAGTCGCTGCAGCGTCTGGCGCGCGACCGCACCGCCGACGCCGAGGCGGGTCGCGACGTCGGAGGTGCGGAACGGGCCGTGTGTGCGGGCGTACCGGGCGACGAGGTCGGCGAGCGGATCGGCGACCGGTTCGAGGAAGGCGGTCGGGATGCCGACGGGCAGCGCCGCCCCGAGGGCGTCGCGCAGGCGGCCCGCGTCCTCGATGCCCGCGACGCGTGCGACGCCGCCGAACGTGACGCGGATCGCCCGGCGTGCCTCGACGAGCTCGTCGAGGAGGGCCGCGGCATCCGCTTCGGTCGCGGCCGGCGCCGGCGCGTCGGGATCGACGGATGCGCCCTCAAGCCGCTCGGCGACCTCGGCGGGCGAGAGCGGCCCGAGCAGACGCAGCAAGTCGGCGACCCCCTCGACGCCGCGCACCCGCCGCGTCGGGTCGAGCCGCTGCAGTTCGCGCTCGTACTGCTCGATGACCCCCGGGTCGAGCAGTTCGCGCATCTCGATCTTGCCGAGCAGCTCGCTCAGCAGCGCCGGATCGACCGAGAGCGCGGCCGCGCGACGCTCGGCGAGGGGAGAATCGCCCTCGTACATGAACGCCCCGACATATCCGAAGAGCAGGTCGCGTGCGTACGGCGAAGGTGAGCTCGTCGTCGTCTCGACGAGGCGGATGCGGCGGTCCGCGATGCTCCGCGCGATGCGCAGCAGGGCGGGCAGGTCGTAGACGTCCTGCAGCACCTCGCGCAGGGTCTCGAGGATGATCGGGAAGGTCGGGTGCTCCTTCGCGACCTCGAGCAGTTGCGCGGAGCGCTGGCGCTGCTGCCAGAGAGGCGATCGCTTGTTCGGGTTGAGGCGCGGCAGGAGGAGGGCCCGTGCGGCGCACTCGCGGAAGCGCGAGGCGAACAGCGCGGAGCCGCCGACCTCGGAGGTCACGAGCTGCTCGAGCTCGTCGGCGTCGAAGACGAAGAGTTCTGCGCCCGGCGGCTCGGCGTCGGTGTCTGGCACGCGCGCGATGATCCCATCGTCGCTGGCGACGGCGGCGCCCTCGACACCGAGACGCTCGCGGATGCGGGCGTTGACGGCCAGAGCCCACGGGGCGTGCACGTGCATGCCGTACGGGGAATGGAGGATGACGCGCCAGTCGCCGACCTCGTCGCGGGACCGCTCGACGGTCAGTGTCTTGTCGGTGGGCAGGCTGCCGGTCGCCTCGCGCTGCTCGCCGATGTAGGCCAGCAGGTTGCCGATCGCGTTGTCGTCGAGGCCCGACTCGCGCAGTCGCTCGGTCGCCTTCTCGGGCTTCGCCGTCGACAGTTCGCGCGAGAACTTGCCGAGTGCTTCGCCGAGCTCGGCGGGGCGGCCGAGGCCGTCGCCGTGCCAGAACGGCAGCTTGCCCGGCTGCCCGTACGCGGGCAGAACGTTGACGCGGTCGTGGGTGATCTCGACGATGCGCCAGCTCGTCGTGCCGAGGGTGAAGACGTCGCCGACGCGCGATTCGTAGACCATCTCCTCGTCGAGTTCTCCGACGCGCGCGTTGCGGGCCTCGCCCGAGATGAAGACGCCGAACAGTCCGCGATCGGGGATCGTGCCACCGCTCGTCACCGCAATGCGCTGCGCACCGGGCCGCCCGGTGATGGTGCCGGCATCCCGATCCCACACGACGCGGGGGCGCAGTTCGGCGAACGCGTCGGACGGATAACGCCCCGCGAGCAGGTCGAGCGTCGCCTCGTACGCCGAGCGCGGCAGCGAGCGGAACGGGGCCGACCGCTTGACCGTCTCGAACCAGCCCTCGACGTCGAGGACGGCCACGGCCGAGGCGGCGATCGTCTGCTGCGCGAGGATGTCGAGCGGGTTCTGCGGCACCGAGATCGCCTCGATCTGGCCCGCCAGCATCCGCTCGGTCACGACCGCGGTGTGCAGCACGTCGCCCCGGTGCTTGGGGAAGAGCGCGGCGCGGCTGACCTCGCCGACCTGGTGGCCCGCGCGGCCGACGCGTTGCAGACCGGAGGCCGCGGACGGCGGCGCCTCGACCTGGATGACGAGGTCGACGGCGCCCATGTCGATGCCGAGCTCGAGGCTACTCGTCGCCACGACGCAGCGGAGGGCGCCGGACTTCAGCTCGTCCTCGACCTGCGCACGCTGCTCCTTCGACACCGAACCGTGGTGCGCCTTCGCGAGGATCGCCTCGACGCCCGCCGACGAGCCCGCCTGCGCCATCATTGCCGCGGGCACCGTCTGGTCTGGCACGTCGATGCCGACGCGCTCGGCGTAGATCTCGTTCAGCCGGCCGGTCAGCCGCTCGGCGAGCCGGCGCGAGTTCGAGAACACGATCGTCGAGCGGTGCGCGAGGATGCGGTCGACGATCGCCTCTTCGACGTGCGGCCAGACCGACCCCGTCATCTCGGACGACTGCGGCGGCGTGTACCAGTTGCCGCCGTCGCCGTCATCGTCGTCATCGGTCGCGACGGGCGCCTCCTCCTCGGGCGCACCCGGCGGCGGGGGCGGGTTCGTGAGGTCGTCGATCGGGACGACCACCGAGAGGTCGAAGGCCTTGCTCGCCTTCGGCGCGACGATGTCCACCGGAGCCGCGCCGCCGAGGAAGCGCGCGACCTCGTCGATCGGACGCACCGTCGCCGACAGCCCGATGCGCTGGGCGGGGGTGTCGAGCAGGGTGTCGAGCCGCTCGAGGCTGACGGCGAGGTGGGCCCCGCGCTTGGTCGCGGCGACGGCGTGGACCTCGTCCACGATGACGGTGTGGATGCCGCGCAGCGTCTCGGCCGCCTGCGAGGTCAGCATCAGGTACAGCGACTCGGGCGTCGTGATGAGGATGTCCGGCGGATCCGCGAGCAGACGGCGTCGGTCGGCGGAGGGCGTGTCGCCGGATCGGACGCCGACCGTGACGTCGGGCGCCGGCATCCCCAGCCGCCGGGCCGACTGGCCGATGCCCACCAGCGGGGAGCGGAGGTTGCGCTCGACGTCGACGCCGAGGGCCTTGAGCGGGGAGACGTAGAGGACGCGCGTACGGGGGGATGCGGCATCCGCTCGCTTCTTGGTCGGCTTCGCGTCCTGCGTCGGCGCCTCGGCGACACGGTCGCGGAAGATGCGGTCGAGTGCCCACAGGAACGCCGACAGCGTCTTGCCCGAGCCGGTGGGCGCGACGACGAGGGCGTGCTTGCCCGCCGAGATCGCCTGCCAGGCGCCGGCCTGCGCCGCGGTCGGGGCGTGGAAGGCACCGCGGAACCAGTCCTGCGTCGCAGGACTGAAGCGCTCGAGCACGTCCGCCATGCTCCTATCATCACGCGGACCACCGACATCGGGCCGGGGCTTGCGCCCCGGCCCGCGCGTCAGAGCTCCGTCATCCGGCCGTCCCGCAGTTCCAGCGTGAGGTCGGGACCGATCCGCTCGAGGAACGCGTCGTCGTGGCTGACCACGAGCACGGCGCCCCGATACGCCGAGACGGCGTCGACGAGCTGGTCGACCGTGTCGAGGTCGAGGTTGTTCGTCGGCTCGTCCAGCACCACGAGGTGCGGCGCCGGGTCGGCGAGCAGCAGCCGGGCGAGTGCGACGCGGAACCGTTCGCCGCCCGACAGCGCCGACACCGGCCGCAGGACCGTGTCGCCGCGGATGAGGAACCGGGCGAGCCGGTTCCGCAGCTCGACGTCCCCGACCCCCGGCGCCCCGGCGCGCACGTTCGCGAGTACCGACGCGGCCTCGTCGAGGCCGTCGACCCGCTGCGACAGGTATCCGATCCGGTCGGTGTGCGCCTCGGCCGTGACGTCGTGATGTGCCGAGTGCAGGGCCGAAGCTGCATCCGACCCCGTTTCGCCCCCGTCGCCGCCGGCTGAACCTGCATTCGGCACCGCGGTCGCCGCCACCCCGCGTTCCGAATTCAGTCCCGCCGCCCCGGCATCGCCCGCGGTTCCCGCCGTATCGGCGCCCTCAACGCGCGTCGCGTCCACGGAGACTGAATACGGCACGTCCCGGGCCCCCGCCGAGGCGACGAGCCGCTCGAGCAGGGTCGTCTTGCCTGCGCCGTTCGGTCCGACGAGCGCCACGCGCTCGGGCCCCTGGATGGTCCAGGAGCGCTCGCCGTCGCCGATCGTCGCGATGCGCCGACCGGTGCCGACGCCGGGGTCGGGCAGGTCGATGTGCACGGTGTCGTCGTCGCGCACGCGCCGGCCGGCGGTGTCGACGGCGGCCCGGGCGGCCTCGACCTTCTCGTTGGCCTCGACGCGGAGCTTGCCGGCAGTGACCTCGGCGGAGCGCTTCATGGCGCCCAGCACGATCTTCGGCGCCGCCTTCTTCGCGGCGAGCTTCTTGCCGTGCGCGTTCCGCATGGCGATCGCCGACTCGACCTGCTGCCGGTCGCGCTTCTCGCGCCGGAGCAGCTGCCGCGCGGCGGTCTCGGCCTGCACGGCCGCGGCCTGCTCGGTGTCGAGCCACGCCTTCCACGCGGAGTACGGGCCGCCGAACACCGAGAGCTCGTGCTCGTAGAGTTCGGCGGTGTCGTCGAGCTCCTCGAGCAACGCGACGTCGTGGCTGACCACGATCAGCGTGCCGCGCCAGGTGCGCACGAGCTCGTGCACCCGCGCCCGCGCGTCGCGGTCGAGGTTGTTCGTCGGCTCGTCGAGCAGCGCAATCTCGGCGCCGCTCAGCCGCACGCCGACGAGCGCGGCGAGCACCGCCTCGCCGCCCGACAGTTCGCCGACACGGCGGTCGAGCGCCCCGTCGGGCAGGCCGACCTCGGCGAGGGCCGCCGTCGCGCGCGCCTCGACGTCCCAGTCGTCGCCGACGGTGTCGAAGTGCCGCTCGTCGACGTCGCCGCGCTCGATCGCACGGACGGCGTCGAGCACCGGCGCGATCCCGAGCACATCGGCGACGCGGCGTCCAGTGTCGAGCGTGAGCTGCTGCGGCAGCAGGTCCACGCGTCCGGCCGTCGAGATGGATCCGGATGCCGGGACGAGGGTCCCCGCGATGAGTTTCAGCAGTGTCGACTTGCCGCTGCCGTTGCGGCCGACGAGGCCGGTGCGGCCGCCGCCGAAGGCGCCGGACACGTCGCTCAGCGCGACGGTGCCGTCGGGCCAGGCGTAGGTGACGCGGTCGAGGGTGACCGCGGAGGTGAGAGTGGTGGGCATGAGCGCCTCCCTGTGAGCGGGGTGCGCGGACGCCGGCGTCGACGGTCCGGATGCAGCGCTTCATGCAGCCGGGCAGCACGAGGTGCTGCGGTCGAAGAGGGACGGTCCGCGCCGGTCGGTGAATCGATCACCGGGCGGACCGTCGGAATCGTCCTCGAGGAGGGTCGACGGGTCAGCGCGGGATCACAGCGCGATCGCGTCGATTGCCTTCAACGGCTCTTCCTCACACTCGGGACGGGGACCGGACCATGGTAGCCGCGACGACGAGCGGATGCCAGGGGTCCCTCAGCTCGCCGGTGCGGCGAGCTGCTTCTCGAGGAACACCCGCACGTCGCCGAGCTCCTCCTCCGAGACGCTGTGCGCCAGGTTCGGGTACACGCGTCCGCTGAGTTCGACGTGGCCCGGCAGCCACTGCGCCGTGTGGTCGACGAACCGCGGCGGGATGACCTCGTCGCGCGCGCCGCGCCCCCAGAACACCGGCGGGCGCACCTCGGCGAGCTCGGCGTCGCCGGGGTGCGGCTCGGGGAACGCGTAGCCGGCGAGGTTCACGGCGAACGCCGCACTCTGCGGCCGCATCCGCAGCATCTGCAGCGCGATCACGCCACCCTGCGAGAAGCCGAGGAGACCGACGGATGCCGCGTCCCCCCGCACCTCGTCGACCCAGTCCCAGACCGCCTCGGTCGAGGCGAGGACCTCGCCGTGGTCGCGGCTCTCGACGCCGTCGATTGTGAACCACGAGTACCCGGGCATCGGGAACCGGGGGGCGAGCGGGGCCCGCACGGCGGCGACGACGAACGCGGAGGGCAGGTGAGGCACGAGCCCGAACAGGTCGCCCTCATGCGAGCCGTACCCGTGCAGCAGCACGAGCAGCGGGCGGTCGCCGCGCTCCTCGGCGGGCGCGGACCACAGGACGACGTCGGGATCGAGCGGGGAGGCGGCGGCCATGCGTCCATCCTGCACCAGGGCGCCGACACCGCTCCGGCGGCACCCGTGCACGAGCGGGGCGGCGCGGCATCCGCTCGGGTATACATGGAGGCATGGCCGTCCGCACTCCCGACCCCGACCCGAACGAGCGCGACGACGAGGGGGCCGCGCGCGATCCGCTGCGGGGGCTCGGCTCGTCGATGGGGCGCCCCGGCTCGGCGGGCAACCCGGCCTGGCTGAGCGACGTCGAGCTCGCGGAGGCGCGTCGGCGTCTGCCGATGCTCTACGTCGAGGCGGTGCCGGTGCGCCTGGACGGCATGGGTGCGGTGACCGAGGTCGGCATCCTGCTGCGCGCGACACCGATGGGCGAGATCTCCCGCACGATCGTGTCGGGCCGCGTGCGGTATGGCGAAACGGTGCGCGACGCGCTGTTCCGTCACCTCGAGAACGACCTCGGCCCGATGGCCTTCCCGCTGCTGCCGCCGCAGCCCGCACCGTTCACCGTCGCGGAGTACTTCCCGATCCCGGGCGTCAGCGCGTTCCACGACGACCGGCAGCACGCGGTGTCTCTCGCCTTCGTCGTGCCGGTGACGGGAACGTGCGAGCCGCGTCAGGACGCCCTCGAGGTGACGTGGATGTCGCCCGAGGAGGCGGCATCCGACGCCCTCGCGGCCGAGATGGAGGGCGGCCGCTCGACGCTCGTGCGGCAGGCGCTGGCCTCGGTCGGCGCCCTGCGCTGAGCCGTGCGCCTCGCGTCTGACGCCGAATCACCATCCACCTGCCGAATCACCACCGAAATGTCGGCATTCGAGTGGTGTTTCGGCATTCCGGCGGTGACTCGGCGACGGGGGACGCGCAGGCGCGGCCGCGGAGTCGGCGCCCTGCGCTGAGCCTCAGCCGCGCGTCAGGCGCGAGAGCTCGGCGACGAAGGCGTCGACGTCCGACTCGGTCGTGTCAAACGAGCACATCCAGCGCACCTCGTTCTTCGAGGCATCCCAGTCGTAGAAGCGGAACGACTCGCGCAGCCGGTCGGCGACGCCGTCGGGCAGGATCGCGAACACGCCGTTGGCCTGCGTCGGCTGGCTGAACCGCACCCCGACGATCGACCCGTCCGCGAGCCCGCCCTCGACGGCGGAGCGCAGGCGTGCGGCCATCGCGTTGGCGTGGCGGGCGTTGCGCAGGTAGAGGTCGTCCTCGTACAGCGCGATCAGCTGCGCCGACACGAAGCGCATCTTCGACGAGAGCTGCATGTTGAGCTTGCGCAGGAAGGGAAGCCCCGCGGATGCCGCGGGGTCGAGCACGACGATCGCCTCGGCCGCGAGCGCGCCGTTCTTCGTGCCGCCGGCGCTGACGACGTCGACGCCCGCGTCGAGCGTGAACGCGCGGATCGGCAGGTCGAGGGCCGCTGCCGCGTTCGAGAGCCGTGCGCCGTCGAGGTGCAGTCGCATGCCGCGCGCGTGCGCGTGGTCAGCGAGGGCCCGGATCTCGTCGGGCGTGTAGAGGGTGCCGAGCTCGGTCGACTGGGTGATCGAGACGACGAGCGGCTGCGCGCGGTGCTCGTCGCCCCAGCCCCACGCCTCGCGGTCGACGAGCTCGGGGGTGAGCTTGCCGTCGTCGGTGGGCACGTTCAGGATCTTGATGCCCGCGACCTTCTCGGGGGCGCCGCCCTCGTCGACGTTGATGTGGGCGGTGGATGCCGCGACCACGGCGCCCCAGCGCGGGAGCATCGACTGCAGGCCGGTGACGTTCGCCCCGGTGCCGTTGAAGACGGGGAACGCCTGCGCGTCGTCGCCGAAGTGGCGGGCGAAGACGTGCTGCAGGCGCTCGGTGTAGAGGTCCTCGCCGTAGGCGATCTGGTGTCCGTCGTTCGCTGCGGCGAGGGCCGCCAGCACCTCGGGGTGCACCCCTGAGTAGTTGTCGCTGGCGAAGGAACGGATCGTCGGGTCGTGGAGCGTCGTCACCCTTCCAGCCTAGGTCGCGCGCGGACCCTCTTTCCCGTGTCGGAGGCCGGCGATACCCTCGCGGCATGAGCGACGCGACGCCGGCATCCCGCACCGTCCCGCCCGGCGGCATGCGCACGTTCCTGCACGTGCTGGTGAACACGGCCGTCGCGAACGTCACGACGAGCTTCCTGTGGTTCGCCTTGACCTTCTGGGTGTACCTCGAGACCGAGTCCGTGCTCGCGACGGGCATCATCGGCGGCGCCTACATGCTGCTGCTCGCGATCTTCGGCATGGTCTTCGGCACCCTCGTCGACCGGTTCCGCAAGCACGCCGTCATGGTGTTCTCCGGGGTCTTCACCCTCGCCGCCTTCCTCGCCGCCGGTGCGATCTACCTCGCGCAGCCCGAGTCGACGATCCTCGACCTCGGCGGCCCCTGGTTCTGGCTCTTCTCGGGCATCATCCTCATCGGGGCGGTGGTCGAGAACCTCCGCAACATCGCCCTGTCGACGACCGTGACGCTTCTGGTCCCCACCGAGCGCCACGCCAACGCGAACGGTCTCGTCGGCACCGTGCAGGGCATCGCGTTCATCGTGACGAGCGCCCTGTCGGGTCTCGCTGTCGGCTTCGTCGGCATGGGTGGCACGCTCGCCGTCGCGATCGCCTTCACCGCGGTCCCCCTCGTCCACCTGTTGTTCGTCCGCATCCCCGAGGAGGCGCCGACGCCCGACCCGGGCTCGAAGATCCTCGACGTCCGGGGCGCGGCGGCGGCCATCCGCGCCGTCCCCGGGCTGTTCGCGCTCATCCTCTTCTCCACCTTCAACAACCTCATCGGCGGCCTCTACATGGCGCTGATGGACCCCTACGGTCTCGAACTCTTCGACGTGAAGATCTGGGGTGTCGTCCTGGCGGTGACCGCGACCGGCTTCCTGATCGGCGGCGGCATCGTCGCCGCGAAGGGCCTCGGCGCGAACCCGATCCGCACGCTTCTGCTTGCGGTGGCGGCGATGGGACTGCTCGGCGCGGTCTTCACCCTGCGGGAGTGGTGGTGGCTCTACGCCCTGGGTATCTGGGCGTACATGACGCTCGTCCCCGTGATCGAGTCCGCCGAGCAGACCGTCATCCAGAAGGTCGTGCCGTTCGAGCGCCAGGGGCGGGTGTTCGGCGCCGCGACGGCCCTCGAGGTGTCGACGGGGCCGATCACGTCGTTCGCGATCGCCCCGATCGCCGAGTTCTGGATCATCCCGGCCCTCCGCACCGACGAGGGTCGCCGCACCTGGTCGTGGCTGCTCGGCGAGGGCGAGATGCGCGGGATCGCGCTCATCTTCCTCGTCGGCGGACTGGTCATGGTGGCCGCGGCGCTCGCCGCCTTCCTCACCCGCTCCTACCGGACGCTCTCGGCCGAGTACCGCGAGGCGCCCCAGACGACCGAAGCGGATGCGGCGGCTCCCGGCATCCCGTCGTCGTCACGCGAAGCCGCGGGCGGCGTCGCGGGTGAGTGACCGTGCGCGCACTGAACCGCGGCGGCCGGCATCCCCCCGGAGCCGGCCGCCGCGGATCAGGCGTCGGTGGCCCGGATGCCGGCCACGCCGGCGATCACGGGACGCATCTTCTTCTCGAGGGCCTCGAAGAACATCGACAGCGGGAACTCGTCGTCCATCACGGCGTCGGTGTAGCCCTTCGGGGGCCCGGCCAGGATCTCGTCAGAGAGGCCGCGCGCCCACTGCGAGGCGGGGTGGGGGGTGACCGTCTGGCGGACCAGGTCGTAGGCGGCGAGCCAGTGCGCGACCTTCGGGCGGTCGATCGACTCCCAGTAGAGCCGGTCGATCGCGTCGCTCAGGGCGATGACGGCGTCGGCGACACGGTCCCATTCGAACGCCAGCGAGGTGTCGGTCCAGTGCAGCACGCCGCGCTGGTGCAGCCACGCGAACAGCAGTTGCCCGCCGAGCCCGTCGTAGTTGCGCACGCGCGTGCCGGTGATAGCGAAGCGGAAGATGCGGTCGAAGATGACGGCGTACTGGACGAGTCCGGCGTGCTCGAGCATCTCGGTCTCGGCATCCGTCAGCTGCGCCTTCGCCGACAGGTCCTTCTCGATGGCGACGCACTCGCGGAAGGCGGTGAGGTCGCAGCGCAGCTCCTCGAGCGAGTACAGGAAGAACGGCATCCGCTGCTTAATCATGAACGGGTCGAACGGCAGGTCCCCGCGCATGTGCGTGCGGTCGTGGATGAGGTCCCACATGACGAACGTCTTCTCGGCGAGGCGCTGGTCGTCGAGCAGCCGCGCGGCGGCGTCGGGCAGGTCGAGCCGCGTGATGTCCGCGGCGGCGCGCACGACGCGGCGGTAGCGGGCCGCCTCGCGGTCCTGGAAGATCGCGCCCCACGTGAAGGTCGGGATCTCGCGCATCGCGACGGTCTCGGGGAAGAGCACGGCCGAGTTCGTGTCGTAGCCGGGCGTGAAGTCGAGCAGGCGGAACGACACGAACAGGCGGTTCGTGTAGGTCTGCTCGAGCTCGGCGATGAACTCGGGCCAGATCGTGTCGACGAGGACGGCCTCGACCTTGCGGTCGCGGGTGCCGTTCTGCGTGTACATCGGGAACACGACGAGGTGGCGGAGCCCGTCGATGCGGTGCTCCTGCGGCTGGAAGGCGACGAGCGAGTCGAGGAAGTCCGGGACGCCGAAGCCCTCCGAGACCCAGCGGTCGAAGTCCGCGACGCTCGCTTCGAGGTAGGCGGCGTCGTGCGGGAAGGCGGGGGAGAGCGAGCGGATGCCGGCGGTGATCGCCTCGACGTGGCGGCGGGCGGCGTCGTGGTCGGCGGCGTCGGGCACCGAGCCGTCGGTGGTTTGCAGTTCCTGCAGGGCGGTCGCGGCATCCCGCAGCATCGCCCACGCCGCGGAGGTCTCGGCCGTGCGGGCGTCCTCGACGACCTCGGGCATCCCGATGATCGTCGGCGCAGTGGTGACGGTGCTCATGGTGGACCTCCTATCGGTTCCTCACGGTTTCCTCGCGCTGATGCGGGAAGATTTCCGGTCATTTCAGGGTAAGGCCGTAAGGATCTCGTGTGCAACCCGCCTGCGGTACGGTCGGAGCGTGGCCGCAGACGAGACCGACACCGCCGACACCGCGATCATCGCCGCCCTCTCGGCCAACGCGCGCGCGACGCTCAACGAGCTGTCCGCGGTCGCCGGGCTCTCGGTCTCGGCGACGCAGGCGCGCGTGCGCCGGCTCGAAGCGCGCGGGCTCATCTCGGGGTACCGCGCCGTCATCGACCCCGAGGTCGCGGGCAAGCCGCTCGCCGCGTTCGTCGAGATCACCCCGCTCGACCCCGGGCAGCCCGACAACGCCCCCGAGCTCATCGCGCACCTCGATGAGATCGAGGCGTGCCACTCGATCGCCGGCGACGCGGCGTACATGCTGTTCGTGCGCGTGGCCACCCCGCGCGACCTCGAGCGGCTGATCCGCGACATCCGCTCGGCCGCCTCGGTGAACACCCGCACGACCGTCGTGCTGCAGACCTTCTTCGAGCACCGTCCGCTCTCGCCGGCCTGACCCGCCCCCGCCCCTCACCGCCGAGTCACCACTCGGTTGCCGAATCACCATCGCGATGTCGCCGATTTGGTGGTGATTCGGCACAGGGGCGGTGATTCGGCGCCGGGCGGTGCGCGTCGGCGAACCGCGTGAGGGTGTCAAGGGGAGGCGACGGACCCCGAGGCCGCCTACCGTGGCAGCATGAGCGACACCCCGATCGGTTCCGAGGTCCTCGTCGTCGCCAACGCCCGCTCGGGCGCCTCGCTCGGGCGACCCGATCGCGTCCCCGACGTGCAGCGACGGATGCCGGGCGCCACCGTGCACCGCCTGGGTGAGGACGAGACCCTCGACGACGTCGTCACGGCGGCCGTGGCCGACGACAGTCCGCCGCGGGTCCTCGCGATCCTCGGCGGCGACGGATCGGTCTCGCGCGCCGCGCACCTCGCTCGCCGCCACGACCTCACCCTCCTGGTGCTGCCGAACGGCACGTTCAACCACTTTGCGCGCTCGGCGGGGATCGACGACGTCGACGCCGGGCTCGATGCCTACAGGGCGGGGCACGTGCGTCCGGTCGCGGTCGCTGAGGTCTCGGTCGACGGCGGCGATCCGATCACGGTCCTCAACGCGGTCTCGCTCGGGGCGTACCCCGAGTTCCTCGCCGAGCGCGAGCGCCGCACGAGCCTCGGCAAGTGGTGGGGCGGCGCGGTCGCCGCCTGGCGCGAGGTCCACGGCGCCCACCCCGTCGACGTCGTCCGCGGCGGCAAGCGCGCCCGCGTGTGGTCGGTGTTCGCGGGCGTCGGGCGCAACGACCCCGACCACATCGCGACGATGCAGCGGGCCACCCTGCACGACGCCGTCATCGACGTCCGCGTCCACCACGCCCGCGGGTCGCGGCTGCGGGCCATCGCCTCGCTCGCCTTCGGGAGGAACACCGTCAAGGTCCTCCGCGCGCTGCGGGTGATGCCCCCGGCATCCGATCTGGAACGGATCCTCGACGAGGACTTCGAACTCGAGGTGGCCGCCGGCAGCGCGCCGGACATCTGGGTGCACGACGGCGAGCTCGAAGAGGTCGGCGCCGACGGATTCCGGATGCGGGTACGCGCGGTCGCGGACGGTCTGCGGGTCTACCTTCCCGCCGCCGACGGCTGAGCGCGGGATACATCCCGGGGCGGATGCCGCGCCGCCGCCGACCGCGTAGCGTCGGGGGAGTGTTCCGCAAGCTCCGCCCCTACCAGGCCGCCGTCGATGCGGCCGTCGCGGTGCTGTTCGCGCTGGTGGCGCTGCCGTACGAGCTGAACACCGGCACGATGTCGTCACCCATCGGCGGGTGGTCGGCGGTCCCGGTCGTCTTCCTCCTGGCGGGCGCCCTCGGCCTGCGACGATTCTCGCCGGGTCTCGCGCTCGCCGTCGCCTGGGTCGGCGCCGTCGTGCAGATGGGTCTGGGCCGGGGGCCGAGCTTCGCCGACATCGCGATCTTCGCCGTCCTGTACGCGACGGCGGCCTACGGGTCGCGCCGCGTCTTCTGGTTGGGACTGTCCTCCGTCGTGCTCGGCGCCGGAACCATCACGGCCTATCTCTTCCGCTGGGCGTTCCTCGGCACGGGCTCGCTGTCCGACATCCCGACCCTGATCTTCGTCCTGCTCGCCGCCCTCTTCGCTCTCGGTCTCTCGTGGACCGCCGGCGCTCTCGTCCGCACCGCCCTCCGCGCGCGAGCGAACCGCGCGGCGCAGTCGCGGGCCGAGGAGGAGACCGCGGCCGAGCAGGAGCGCACCCGCATCGCCCGCGACATGCACGACATCGTCGCGCACTCGCTGGCCGTCATCATCGCGCAGTCCGACGGCGCCCGGTACGCCGCGGCATCCGATCCGAAGGCGCAGTCCGACGCCCTCGGCACGATCTCGTCGACGGCCCGCGCCGCGCTCTCGGACGTGCGCCTGCTGCTCACGCAGATGCGCCACTCGCAGGCCGAGGGGCCGCAGCCGACGCTCGCCGACCTCGAGCAGCTGTACGCGCAGGTCCGGGCGGCAGGCACGCCGCTGCGCGTCGACGTCGATCCCGCCCCCACCGTCGAGGTGCCCGCCTCGGTGCAGCTCGCCGTCTACCGGATCCTGCAGGAGGCCCTGACCAACGCGATCCGCCACGGCGGCGCCGGCGGAGTCGACGTCGCGCTCGCGTGGCATCCCGACCGCGTCGACCTGTCGGTGCGGAACGACCTCGTCGACGTGTCGGCGGGTGAGAAGCGCGCCCCCGGTCACGGGCTCATCGGCATGCGCGAGCGGGCGCAGCTGATCGGCGGCCGCCTGGACGCCGCCCCCGCCGGCTCGTCCTTCCTCGTGTCGGGATCGCTGCCGATCGGCGCACCCGCCGCATGACCCCCACTGGAGACCCCGCATGACCCCGATCCGCGTCGTCCTCGTCGACGACCAGGCCCTCTTCCGCGCCGGCATCCGCATGGTCGTCGCCTCGCAGCCCGACCTCGAGGTCGTCGGCGAGGCCTCCGACGGCGCGCAGGCCATCGAGGTCGTCCGCGCGACCCGGCCCGACGTCGTGATGATGGACATCCGGATGCCGGTGATGGACGGACTCGCCGCGACCGAGGCGCTGCTGGCCGACCCCGACCCGCCCAAGGTCGTCATGCTCACGACGTTCGACCTCGACGAGGCCGCCGCGCGGGCGATCCAGCGCGGCGCCAGCGGGTTCCTGCTGAAGGACGCCGACCCCGAGTTCCTGCTCGCCGCGATCCGCACGGTCCACGCCGGGTCGTCGGTCATCGCCGCGGCCGCGACCCGGGACCTGTTCGCCTCGCTCGGCGGGCCGACCCGTCCGGTCCCGCCCGCCTTCGACGCCCTCACCGAGCGCGAGCGCGAGATCTTCGGGCTCGCGGCACGGGGCCTGTCCAACGCCGAGATCGCCGCGCGCGAGTTCCTCTCCGAGGCCACCGTGAAGACGCACGTCAGCCGCATCCTCGCCAAGCTGAGCCTGCGCGACCGCGTGCAGCTCGTCGTCTTCGCGTTCGAGCACGGCCTGGCCTGACCACCGTCGCGACGGGGGATGCCGGATCATCCTCACGATGTACGCGGAGGCGCCGTCAGGCCGACGCGGCGCGAACGGCCTCCTCCGTAGCGTCGAAGGCATGGAGATCACGACCACCGACCTGGGCCTCGCCGCCCGCGTCCAGCACCTGACCAAGACCTACGGCGGGGGCGAGTCGATCGTCCGCGCGCTCGACGACGTGACCGTCGGCATCCGCCGCGGGGAGTTCACCGCGATCATGGGACCGTCGGGCTCGGGCAAGTCCACCCTCATGCACATCATGGCGGGACTCGACGCCCCCGCCTCCGGCCGCGTCTGGATCGGCGACACCGACATCACGGGCCTGTCCGACGTCGAGCTGACGATCCTGCGCCGCCGCCGCGTCGGCTTCGTCTTCCAGTCCTTCAACCTGGTCCCGACCCTCGATGCGATCGGCAACATCCTGCTGCCCTTCGACCTCGACGGTCGCCGGCCCACCTCGCAGGAGCGCGCCCGCATCGACGGACTCGTCGAGACGCTGGGCCTCGGCCCGCGCCTGCGGCACCGCCCCCACCAGCTCTCGGGCGGGCAGCAGCAGCGCGTCGCGATCGCCCGTGCCCTCGCGACGGCGCCCGACCTCGTCTTCGCCGACGAGCCGACCGGCAACCTCGACTCCCGCAGCGGGCGCGAGGTGCTCTCCTTGCTCGCCGCCGCGAGCACCGAGCACGGCCAATCCATCGCCATGGTCACGCACGACCCGGTCGCCGCGTCGTACGCCGATCGCGTGCTGTTCCTCGGCGACGGCCGCATCGTCGCCGACAAGCCGCGTCAGAGCGCCGAGCAGATCTCGGCCCACATGCTCAGCACGGAGGTGACCGCGTGACCGCGCTCGCCGCTCCGGCCGCCCCCGTCACCGCCATGCCGGCGGCCGCTCGGACCTCTCGACTCGCTTGGCTGCGGGAACGCGGGATGGGGGCCACGATCCTCGTCTCGGCCATCTCGACCGCGTTCGGTGTCATCCTGCTCTCGGCCACCGGGTACCTCTCCAACGCGCTCGGGTCGAACCCGGAGTACGGGGCCTCCGGCACGATGACCCTCGTGCTGATGCTGCTCAGCGGCATCCTGCTCGCCGTGGCCGTCTACGTCGCTGCGATCGTGACCGCCAACACATTCTCGACGATCATCGCCGGCCGCACCCGCCGGATCGCGCTCCTGCGTCTGATCGGTGCGACCGCCCGGTCGCAGCGCACCGAGGTCGCCCGACAGGGTCTCATCGTCGGCGCGATCGGCGCCGTCCTCGGCCTCGTCGTGACGACGATCCTCATGCTCGTCGCCGTCCCGTTCCTCGACCGCGCTTTGGGCGTGACGGCCGCCTGGTCGCCCGTGCAGCCGTCGCTTCTCGTGCCGACCGTCGCCGTCGCCCTCACCACCTGGATCGCGGCCTGCTCCGGATCGCGTCGGGTGCTCACGGTCACGCCCCTCGAGGCCCTCGGCGGCTCGGTCGAGCGGTCGCGTGAGGAGATCGCGGAGGGTCGCGGACGCAAGGCCGCCGCCATCGTCCTCGGCGTCATCGGCGCCGTCCTGCTCGTCGGAGGCCTGCTGCTGGGCCTCCTGAGCCCGATCGGTGTCCTGGTCGCCTTCTTCGGCGGTCTGTTCTCCTTCACCGCCGTCTCGCTCAGCGCGGTGTCGATCATGCCGCCGCTCCTGAAGGTCACCGGTCGCTTCTTCGGGAAGTCCGTCACCGCGCGACTGGCGGCGGAGAACGCGGTCCGCTATCCGGAGCGTTCGAGCCGCATGGCCATCGGCGTCGTCATGGGCGTGGCACTCGTCGTGATGTTCGCTGTCGCCGCCGAGTCCGCCAAGGCCCTCGTCACGGCGTCGGGCGGCGGCGAGCCGGACCCGGCGTTCAACGAGATGATGGACGTGTTCTCGACGGTCATGATGTGCCTCGTCGCCGTCAGCGCGGTGATCGCCGCCGTCGGTCTCGTCAACCTCCTCACGATCGGCATCGTGCAGCGCAAACGCGAGCTCGGCCTGCTGCGCGCTCTCGGACTGACGTCGGCGCAGATCCGCCGGATGGTGCTCATCGAGGCCGCACACGTCACGATCACGGCGCTGTTGTTCGGCTTGACTCTCGGCGTCCTCTACGGCTGGGTCGCGGCGCAATCGCTGCTCGGTTCGGTCGCGGTACCGCCGCTCTGGATGTCGCCGACGTTCGTCGCCCCGGCCATCCCGCTCCTGCCGGTGGCCATCGTGATCGTCGCCACCGCGGCCCTCACCCTCGGCGCAGCCGTCGCCCCCACGCGCATCGCGACGCGCACCGCTCCCGTCGAGGCGCTGTCCGAGTGAGACCGTCGCCCCTCCGCGCGACCTGTCCGGGTCGCACGGAGGGGCGGCACCCGTCCGTCAGTCGGTCTCCGCGGCGGGCGGGTCGTACGACCAGGTCGGGGCGAGGGCCCGCAGGCGGATGCCGCGGTACTGCCACGCCGCCCACAGCATCGGCCACAGCGGCACCGCCGCGATCCCGCCGATCGTGAGGCGATCGCGCCACAGCGTCTTGGACGGATCACCCGGCAGCGGGCTGACCGCCATCTGGTGGTCCCAGACGTCGAGCGCCGCGAGGGGACCGGTGAGCGGGATGCCGCTGTCGCGGAAGATCCGCACCGGACCGTTCGCGTCCTCGGTGTAGCGGTCGCTCGCGTGGATCAGCTGCTGACCGACGGGGAGGAGGCCGAGGGCGCGGATCTCGACCGGCACGTCGGCGCCCGGCTCGAACGAGGTCGGGAGCGAGGCGGCCATCGGCGCCATGTCGAGGAGCGGTCCGTACAGCTCGGTGACCGCCCGCGGCGAGTGCAGGGCGCGCCACGCCGCATCCGCGGTGCAGTCGAGTTCGAGTTTCAGCAGGATCCGCATGCCTCCACTCTCGCATTCCGGCGGGGGAGTCGGTACGTTGGGAGCGCTCCCATACCTCCCGTCGCCTCGGCGACCCTTGCGAAAGACCGCCATGCCCCTCGAACCCGCCATCGAATCCGGCGACCGCTCGCACACGCTCGCTCCCGTCGAGTCCGTCGCGCAGATCTCGTCGATGCTGCTCGACACCGACCCGACCCTCGATCCCGCCCTCGCCGAGATCGCGCGGGCGACCGCCACCGAGGGTGTCGTGCTGCTGACGAACGACGGCACCCTGCCGCTCGGCGAGCGCACCGTCGCGGTCTTCGGGCGCGTGCAGGTGGACTGGTTCGCCGTCGGCTACGGCTCGGGCGGCGACGTCAAGGTGCCCTACATCTGGAACCTGCTCGCCGGGCTCCGCGACGCGGGCGTCCGCGTCGACGACGACCTCGCGACCCGGTACTCGACGTGGTCCGCGGAGAACCGGCCGGTGTTCACCGCCAACTGGGGCCAGTGGCCGCACCACTTCCCCGAGATGCCCATCGCCGACGCCGAGGTCGCGGCCGCGGCATCCCGTGCCGACACCGCGGTCGTCGCCATCGGACGCGCGGCGGGCGAGGCGCGCGACAGCATCCTCGAGCCCGGCAGCTACTACCTGACGCCGGAGGAGAGCGTCCTCCTCGACGCCGTGACCGCGCACTTCGAGCGTGTGGTGGTCGTCGTGGACGCGGGCAACGTGATGGACCTGTCGTGGGTCGTCGCGTACGGCGACCGGATCAGCGCCGTGCTACTGGCCTGGCAGGGCGGCATGGAGGGTGCCCGCGCCGTCGCGGGGGTGCTCGCCGGCGAATCGGCCCCCAGCGGCAAGCTGACGGACACGATCGCCCTCAGCTACGAGGACTACCCCAGCGCGCCGAACTTCGGTCACCTCGACGTCAACGTCTACGCCGAGGACGTCTTCGTCGGCTACCGCTACTTCGAGACGTTCGCCCCCGACCGGGTGCTGTTCCCGTTCGGGCACGGCCTGTCGTACACGACGTTCGAGCTGTCGACGACGGTGACGGCGGATGCCGGTGCCCTGACCCTCGAGGTCGTCGTCACCAACACGGGGTCCGTCGCCGGAAAGGAGGTCGTGCAGGTCTACACCGGCGCTCCGGACGGCGCCCTCGGCAAGCCCGCCCGTCAGCTCGCGGCGTTCGGCAAGACCGGGCTGCTCGCGCCCGGGGCGAGCGAGACGGTCCGGCTCACGGTGCGTCTCGACGACCTCGCCTCGTACGACGACGCCGGCGCGACCGGTACCCGCAGCGCCTGGGTCCTCGAAGCCGGGGATTACCCCGTGTTCGTGGGGACCGACGTGCGCTCGGCGACGCGCGTGGCGGCGTTCGACGTGCCCGAGACGCGGGTCGTGCGCACGGCCACCGAGGTCGCCGCCCCGGTCCTGCCCTTCGAGCGACTCACGCTCGCGCGAGCGGCGAACGGCTCGGCCGTGGTCGCCCACGAGACCGTCCCGACGCGTACCGTCGCGCGGGCCGACCGGATCCTCACCACCCTGCCCGCGGAGGTCCCGCACACGGGCGACAGGGGTGTCGACCTCGCCGACGTCGCCGCGGGTGCGGCATGCCTCGACGACTTCGTCGCGCAGCTGAGCGATGAGGAACTGTCGCTCCTCGCCCGCGGCGACGTCACGATGGACAGCCCGCTGGGAGCCGCCGGCAACGCGGGCGTGCTGGGCGGGGTGTCCGAATCGCTGCGCGCCAAGGGCGTGCCGCCGATCACGACGACCGACGGGCCGAGCGGCATCCGCCTCGCGGCCTACGCCTCGCTGCTGCCCTCGGGGACGGCGTTCGCCTCGACCTGGAACGTCCCGCTCATCGAGGACCTCGCCGCGCTGCACGGCCAGGAGATGCTGCGCAAGGGCTCGGACGTGCTGCTCAGCCCGGGCATGAACATCCACCGCGACCCCCTGTGCGGGCGCAACTTCGAGTACTTCAGCGAGGACCCGGTCGTCTCGGGACGCATCGCCGCCGCCGTCGTGCGCGGCGTGCAGAGCACCGGACTCGCCGCCTGCCCGAAGCACTTCGCCGCGAACAACCAGGAGACCAACCGCACCCGCAACGACTCGCGGGTCTCCGAACGCGCCCTGCGCGAGATCTACCTGCGCGGCTTCGAGATCTGCGTGCGCGAAGCCGCGCCCCGCGTGATCATGACGTCGTACAACCAGATCAACGGGGTGTGGGCGCACTACCACCACGACCTCGTGACGGTCGTCCTGCGGGGCGAGTGGGGGTACGGGGGCACGGTCATCACCGACTGGTGGATCGAGGAGTCCGCCGACCCCGACTTCCCCGCCCTCGCGGACAACGCCTACCGCGTCCGCGCGCAGGTGGACGTCCTCATGCCCGGCGGGGTCAAGCGCGACGGCGCGCCGCAGGCGTACGCCGACACGTCGATCCTCGACTCGCTCGCCCGCGCGGACGGCCTCACCCGCGGTGAGCTGCAGCGCACGGCGCGGAACGTCCTCGGCCTGGCGCTCGCGCTGAAGCCGGTCGTCGACGCTCGTACGCTGGAGGGATGACCGCGAGCCCGTTCGACCAGTCCCGCTACCAACTGCGTTTCGACTGGGGGCAGGAGGGCCTGCGCCGCCTCGCCCCCGCGGACGTGGTCGTCGTGGTCGACGTCCTGCGGTTCTCGTCGACCGTGTCGGCGCGGATCGTGGGCGGCGAAACCGTGCCGCACGACGACGCGGCCCACGCCGTTTCGCGCAACGGCGCCGCCGTCGCCTCGGCCGCCGCGGACGCGGGCGCGGTCGTCTTCCTGGGGTGCCTGCGCAACGCGACCGCGGTCGCGCACGCCGTGCTGGCCGAGCAGAACCGCCGCGCGGCGCGGACGAGCGTCAACGTCATCGCGGCGGGGGAGCTGTCCGGGCAGGGGGATGCCGCGGTCCTCCGCTTCAGCGTCGAGGACCAGCTGGGCGCGGGCGCGGTGTTCGCCGCCCTCGAGGCGCTCGGGCTCGACCATTCGTCGCCGGAGGCCGCGGCGGCATCCGAGTCCTTCCGCGGGCTCCGCTCCGCCGTCCGTCACCTGCTGACGGCGAGCGGCTCGGGGCAGGAGCTGCTCGAGGCCGACCGCCGCGCCGAGGTGCTCGCCGCCGCGGCCCACGACGCCGACGACGCGGTACCGGTCCTGCGCGGCGGCGTGTGGCGGGCGTACGAGACGATCAGCGCGGAGTGAGGGCGGCGCGCCGTGTCTCGGCGGTGATCTCGCGCCGCCGCCAGGTGATCAGGTGGCGCGGATCGAACGTCGGTGCGCAGCGTGCGCACGACGTCGCCCGGGTGGCCTTGCGGTGCCGGTAGGCGACATGCCCCGCGGGGCAGACCCCGACCCAGGGGGCGAGCTCGGTCGCCGTCTCACCGCGGTGCGTCACGCCGCCGGTGTAGCCGAGCGAGCCCGCGATGCGCTTCCAGTCCGCGCCGTGCCCGGCTGCGGCCCCCGCGATCGCGTGGGCGATCTCGTGCAGGATCGTCTGCCGGTTGGTCTCGGCGTCGTACCGCGCGGCGAGATAGCGCGAGAGCGTGATGCGCTTGCGCAGGTAGTCGCACGCGCCCGCGCGCCGTTTGGCGTTGTCGAACGCGAAGCTCCACGAGTCGTCGAGCAGCTGCCGCAGCAGGGACTCCGCCTCGCGGCGGACGTCGATCAGATCGCTCATGCCAGCACGATAGAACGGATGTACGACACTCGCCGGGAACGGCTCAGCTGGCGACCGTGGAACGGTTGCGGCGCCGATCGACGGCGTCGATCGCGAGCAGCGTCGACTCCAGCTGCTCCTCGGGCGCTCCGGCCTCCTGCCGCAGGAAGAGCGCCTTCTTGAAGTCCGCGCGCGCCGACGCATCGTCACCGGCGTCGAAGTGCACCTTGCCGCGGTGCTGGCAGCCGAACGCGGCCACCGCCGCCCAGCCCTGGCCCTCGGCCTCTTCGACGCACGTGTTGAGTTCGTGGATCGCGGCCGCGTAGGCGCCGCGGAACTGCTGGACGGTGGCGTGCAGCATCCGTGCGCGCAGCAGGTCCTTGCGGGTCCCGGCCATCCGCGCGAGACGGACCGACTCCTCCGACACCACGAGCGCGTCGTCGAGACGGCCGGTCACCTTGAGGAGCCACACCTTCTCGAGCATCGCCGCGAGGCTGCGCTGCTCGCCGAGCTCGACGAGCCGTGCCTGGCATTCGTCGAGGTCGACGATCTCTCGGAGTGTCTCCGGGTCGTATCCCTTGATGAAGCCCACGGCCAATCCTTCCCACCCAGCGACGTGTGCCTCCAGTGTCGCCGGGCGGGACCCGGAATCGGCTGAGGGCGCGCCGCGCGTCGTGGCCTCAGCGATCGAAGACGGATGCGGCGGGCTTCGGCGACGGGGTGGCGTCGGCATCCGTCATGATCCGCGCATCGCGCGCGAACGCCTCGAGCTCGGCGCTGTGGGCGACCTTCGCGGGGTGCGGCCCCGCCGCCATGAGCCGCGGCAGCCAGTCCATCGGCAGTGGAGTGGGAGAGGCGGCGATGACGATGTTGCCGAACCGACCGCTCTTGAGCGTGCCGACCTCGGCGAGGATCACGACGTGCTCGAGCACCGAGCGCACGGTCGCAACCTGGCGGCGCGCGAAGGCCAGTCCGCTCCCGTCGGCGATGTTGACGAGCAGGATGCCGGTGGGTGCGAGCAGCCCCGCGAGGATGCGGTAGTACTCCACGCTCGTGATGTGAGCGGGGGTCTGGGCACCCGCGAACACGTCGGAGACGACGAGGTCGACGTTGCCGACGAGCCCCGCGGGCAGGCGTGCGGCGACGTCGCGCGCGTCGCCGATGCGCACCCGGAGCTGTCCCGTGCGGGGGAGCGGCAGGTGCGCGCGGACGAGGTCGACGAGCGCCTGCTCCAGCTCGATCACCTGCTGCCGCGACCCCGGCCGGGTGTGCTCGACGTACCGCGGCAGGGTCAGGGCGCCCGCACCGAGGTGCACGGCCGTGAGGGGTTCGCCCGGCATCCCGATCTGGTCGATCACCGCACCCATCCGGGCGACGTACTCGAAGTGGAGGTGCGACGGATCGTCGAGGTCCACGTGCGACTGGGGGGTCGTGTCGACGATCAGTTCCCAGCCGCCGGCGAAACGACCCGGCACGATGCGCGCCTGCCGGCCGTCGGACAGTCTCGCGACAGGCGGGTCGATCGGGTCGCGGGAGCGGGCCATTCGTCTACGGTAGCCCGCAGGAAGAAACACGATCGAGATGCAGATGTAACCGCTTGCCCGCAGTGCGGCAGGTAGCGTCAGCGGCATCCCTTCGGCAACGCCGCCCTCCAGGCGCGTCGCCGACGAGCCTCATCGGAAGGTGCACAGCAATGCTCCCCATGTCCAGGAAGCGGGTGGTCGCGGGCGCCGCGGCCCTCGTCATCGGTGCGCTCGCGCTCAGCGCGTGCGCCAGTCAGCGCGGCGGCGAGACCGAAGGCGAAGGCTCGGCCGACGTCGACGGCACGTTCGTCTTCGGCGCCTCGGCCGACCCGGCCAGCCTCGACCCCGCCTTCGCCCAGGACGGCGAGACGTTCCGCGTCTCGCGTCAGATCTTCGAGGGTCTCGTCGGCACCAAGCCCGGCACCGCCGACCCGGCGCCGCTCCTCGCCGAGTCGTGGGAGGTCTCGGACGACTCGCTGAGCTACACGTTCGCCCTCAAGAAGGACGTCACGTTCCACGACGGCACCCCGTTCAACGCGGAGGCCGTCTGCGTCAACTTCGACCGTTGGTACAACTGGGAGGGCCTGGCCGCCAGCGAGGCGCTCGGCTACTACTACAACAAGCTTTTCAAGGGCTACGCGTCGAGCCCCGACACCGCGGTCTACGACTCCTGCACGCCCGACGGCGACGACTCGGTCACCATCGCGCTGAAGAAGCCCTTCGCCGGCTTCGTGGCGGCGCTGTCGCTCCCCGCCTTCGGGATGCAGTCGCCGACCGCCCTCGAGGAGTACAAGGCCGACGAGGTCGGCGGCACCGCCGAGGCCCCGACCCTCAGCGAGTACGCGATGGGTCACCCCGTCGGCACCGGTCCCTACAAGTTCGATGAGTGGTCGCCGGGCGAGCAGCTGACGCTGAGCTCGTACGAGGACTACTGGGGCGACGCCGGCCAGATCGACGAGATCATCTTCCGCGTGATCGACGACCCGACCGCCCGCCGCCAGGCGCTCGAGTCGGGCTCCATCGACGGGTACGACCTCGTCGGCCCCGCCGATACGGCCGCTCTCGAGGAGGACGGCTACAAGATGGTGTCGCGTCCGCCCTTCACGATCCTCTACCTCGCCTTCAACCAGGCGGTCCCGGAGCTGCAGGACCCGAAGGTCCGAGAGGCTCTCTCGTACGCCGTCGACAAGGACGCGCTCATCTCGCAGGTCCTCCCCGAGGGCACCGAGAAGGCGACGCAGTTCATGCCGCCGACCGTCAACGGCTGGAACGCCGACGTCACGACGTACGACTACGACCCCGAGAAGGCGAAGCAGCTGCTCGCCGAGGCCGGCTACGACGAGGCCAACCCGCTGGCGCTGACCTTCAACTACCCGGTCAACGTCTCGCGTCCGTACATGCCGGACCCCGAGCAGATCTTCACGGTGCTGTCGAAGCAGCTGAACGAGGTCGGCATCGAGACCACGCCGAAGTCGAACGAGTGGGGCGAGTACCTCGACCTCATCACCGGCGGCACGGATCACGGCATCCACCTGCTCGGTTGGACCGGTGACTACAACGACACCGACAACTTCCTCGGCGTCTTCTTCGGTCAGAAGTCAGCGGAGTGGGGCTTCGACAACCCCGAGCTGTTCTCCGCGCTGACCGACGCCCGCGGCATCGCGGACCTCGACGAGCAGACGCAGGTCTACTCCGACATCAACGAGCAGGTCGCCGAGTTCATCCCCGGTGTTCCGCTCGCCCACCCGGCTCCCACCCTGGCCTTCGACCCCCGCGTCGAGAGCTACCCGGCGAGCCCCGTGAACGATGAGGTGTTCAGCGAGATCGTCCTCACGAAGTAAGCCGATCGAGGCGGCTCCAGCCGCCTGACCGGTGCGGGGCGGGACACCCTCCCGCCCCGCACCGACCTCCACGAAAGCGACACCCGTGCTGCGAACCATCGGCAAAAGGCTCCTGCTGCTGATCCCCACCCTCCTCGGACTGAGCATCCTGCTCTTCTGGTGGGTGAGAACCCTTCCCGGTGGGCCCGCCCAGGCTCTGCTCGGCGAGAAGTCCACCCCCGAAGCGGTCGCCCGCATCAACGAGCTCTACGGCTTCGACCGCCCGCTCCTCGAGCAGTACTTCACGTGGATCGGCAGGCTCCTCTCGGGCGATTTCGGCAGCTCGCTGCAGACGAGCCGCCCCGTGCTCGACGAGTTCCTGCGCCGCTTCCCCGCGACGATCGAGCTCTCGCTCGCCGCGCTCATCATCGCCGTCGGCGTCGGCGTCCCCCTCGGATACTGGGCCGCCCGCCGCCACGGCAAGGCGGCCGACAGCGCCGCTGTCGTCTTCAGCCTGCTCGGCATCGTCGTGCCGGTGTTCTTCCTGGCCTTCATCCTCAAGTACGTCTTCGCCGTGCAGCTGGGATGGCTGCCCTCGGACGGTCGCCAGAGCCCCCGGATCGACGCGACGCACTACACGAACTTCTACGTCCTCGACGGCCTCATCACAGGGGAGTTCGACGCGGCATGGGATGCCGTCCTCCACCTGATCCTGCCGGCGGTGGCGCTCGGCACGATCCCCCTCGCGATCATCGTGCGCATCACCCGGGCATCCGTCCTCGAGGTCCAGAACGCGGACTACGTGCGCACCGGCAAGGCCAAGGGCGTGCCCGGAGCGCTGCTGCGCAACCGCTTCATCCTCCGCAATGCCATGCTGCCGGTGATCACGACGATCGGCCTGCAGGCGGGTCTGCTGCTGTCGGGAGCGATCCTCACCGAGACGGTGTTCGCCTTCCCCGGCATCGGCTCGTTCCTCGCCGGCGCCATCTTCAACCGCGACTTCCCGGTCCTGCAGGGCTTCATCATCTTCATCGCGATCGTCTACGCGCTGATCAACCTGCTCGTCGACGTCTCGTACAGCCTGATCGACCCGAGAGTGAGGGTCTCATGAGCACCGTCCTTCCCCCCGCCGCCGGCGGAAGCCCCGCCGAGGACGCCACGGCCGTCGACCTGAAGGCCGGCAGCGGCGGAGCGCCGCGCGGCGGCTTCTGGCACGACGTCTTCCGTCGCCTGCGGCGCAGCCCCGTCGCGTGGACCGGCCTCGTCATCGTGCTGCTGTTCGTGCTGGTCGCGATCCTCGCACCGCTGCTCGCCCCGTACCCCGAGACGGACCTCCCGGGTGCGCGCGAGATCACCCCGACCTACATCCCCGGCCCCGGCGAGATCGCCGCGTTCCCGCTCGGCCTCGACCGATTCGGCGGCGACGTGCTGTCCAAGCTCATCTGGGGAGCGCAGTCGTCGCTGCTCATCGGCGTCATCTCGACCGCCTACGGACTCGTCGGCGGGATGCTGCTGGGCCTCATCGCGGGCACGTTCGGCGGCTGGGTCGACAACGTCATCATGCGACTCGTCGACATCCTGCTCTCGGTGCCGAGCCTGCTGCTCGCCGTCTCGATCGCAGCGATCCTCGGTCAGAACCAGAACTCGGTCATGATCGCCATCGGTGTCGCGCAGGTGCCCATCTTCGCGCGCCTGCTCCGCGCCTCGATGCTGCAACAGCGGTCGGCCGACTACGTCCTCTCGGCGCAGACCCTCGGCCTCGGGCGCGGGCGCATCACGATGACCCACGTCCTGCCGAACGCGGTCGGACCGGTCATCGTGCAGGGCACCCTGTCGCTCGCGACCGCCGTCATCGACGCCGCGGCGCTGTCGTTCCTCGGCCTCGGTGGCGGACGCCCCGAGACCGCGGAGTGGGGACGCATGCTCACCTACGCGCAGGCGGAACTCGCCATCGCGCCGTGGCTCGCGTTCCTCCCCGGCATCTGCATCGCGATCACCGCCCTCGGCTTCACCCTGTTCGGCGAGGCGCTGCGCGAAGCCATGGACCCCCGGACGCGCGGGCGCTGATCGTGAGCCGGCGGGCGCTGCTCGTCGTCGTCGGGCTGGCGGCCGTCGTCGTCGTGGGGCTGGTCGTGCTGTACACGCTCGGTGGGCTCGGCAACGCGGTCGTGCCGTAGTCCCGCCGGGATACTCGCCGGGGCACCGCTGCGCGATCCCGGTGGGTCGGCTGGTACCGCTGCGCGATCCCGGCGGGTCGGACGGTACCGCTGCGCGATCCCGGCGGGTCGGCTGGTACCGCTGCGCGATCCCGGCGGGTCGGACAACAGGGCCCCTTCCCCGACTGTCCGGCCCACCGGGATCGCTTCGCTGCCCGTGCGTGCAGGGGCCGTTCGCCTGTCGCGTTGTGCCGTGTGGGGCGGCGTTATGTGACAGGGGAGGGTTGCGGGGGTGCGGCATCCGCTGTTCGCCTGTCGCGTTGTGCGGTGTGGGGCGGCGTGTTGTGACAGGGGAGGGATGCGGGGGTGCGGCATCCTGCGCTCGCCTGTCGCAATGTGCCGTGCGAGGCGGCAGTTTGTGACAGGCGAGGGATGCCGCGCCGCGCCGCGGGCGGCGAGGGTCAGACGGCGATGTCGAGCTCGTTGCCGGGGATCGAGGCGAGGAGGTTGCGCGTGTAGGGGTCGCGCGGGTTCGTGAAGATCTCCTCGCTCGAGGCGGCCTCGACGAGTGCGCCGTCCTTCATGACGCAGACGTAGTCGCTGATCAGCCGCACGACGGCGAGGTCGTGCGAGATGAACAGGTAGCTCAGGCCGTACTCGTTCTGCAGGTCGCTCAGCAGCGACAGGATCTGATCCTGCACGAGAACGTCGAGCGCCGACACCGGCTCGTCGCAGACGATCAGTTCGGGCGACAGGGCAAGGGCCCGTGCGATCGCGACGCGCTGACGCTGACCGCCGGACAGCTCCGACGGGTAGCGCCGCAGCATCGACTCGGGCAAGGCGACGTCGTCGAGCAGCTTGCGCACCCGCGCGGCACGGTCCTTCGCGGAGCCGCGGTTGTAGAAGTCGAGCGGTTCCTGCACGATCCGCTCGATCGTGAACATGGGGTTCAGCGACGAGTACGGGTCCTGGAAGATCGGCTGCACCTTCTGTCGGAACTCGCGCAGCTGCCGTCCCTTGAGGGATGCCACGTCCGCACCGTCGTAGCGGATGACACCCTCCGTCGGGTCGACGACCTTCAGCAGCATCCGTGCCGTCGTCGTCTTGCCCGAGCCGGATTCGCCGACGATCGCGACCGTCTCCCCGCGGGGGATCGAGAACGAGACGTCGCGGACGGCGGCGAAGTCCTCCTTCTGCCCGCGGACCTTGTACAGCTTGGTGAGCCCCTCGACCTCGACGATGTTGTCGACCGGCTTCGGCGCGGCATCCGGTGTCGGAGTCGTGAACGCCTCGGGACGCAACCGTGCGACGGCGACCGAGGGTGCCGCCTGCACGAGGGACTGGGTGTAGGGATGCTGCGGGTCCTCGAGGATTTGCCGCGCGGGGCCCTGCTCGACGATGCGGCCCCGGTGCATGACGACGACCCGGGCGGCGCGCTCGGCCGCGAGACCCAGGTCGTGCGTGATCAGGAGGACGGACGTGCCGAGCTCGGTCGTCATGCGGCCGAGCTGGTCGAGGATCGTCTTCTGGACCGTCACGTCGAGCGCGCTCGTCGGCTCGTCGGCGATGAGCAGGCGCGGGTTGCAGGCCAGACCGATCGCGATGAGCGCGCGCTGGCGCATGCCGCCTGAGAACTCGTGCGGGTACTGCTTCGCGCGCTCCTCGGCGTTCGGCAGGCCGGCCGCCGCGAGGGTCTCGACGACCTTCCGGTCGACGTCCTTCTTCGTCGCGAGCCCGTGCGCGAGCAGGGTCTCGGCGACCTGCGTGCCGATCTTCGACGTCGGGTTGAGGTTCGACATCGGGTCCTGCGGCACGAGTCCGATCTGCGCCCCGCGGATGCCGCGCATCGTCGCCTCGGAGGCCCCGACGAGCTCCTGTCCGTCGAGGCGGATGCTGCCGTCGGCGATGCGTCCGTTGCCGGCCAGCAGGCCGATCACGGCCATCGCGGTCGTCGACTTGCCCGAGCCCGACTCGCCCACGATCGCGACCGTCTCACCCGCGGCGAGGTCGAGGTCGACGCCCTCCACGGCGCGCACCGATCCGTCGATGGTCTGGAACTCGACGGCGAGGTCGCGCACCTGCAGGAGGGGCGTGCCGGCGGCGGGGGTGGTGGCGAAGGGCATGGGTCCATCCTG
Source organism: Microbacterium oleivorans (assembly GCF_001644225.1). GTDB lineage: Bacteria > Actinomycetota > Actinomycetes > Actinomycetales > Microbacteriaceae > Microbacterium > Microbacterium gawkjiense. The sequence goes on from NZ_LSTV01000005.1 coordinate 381,507, forward strand.
CCCTCCGCCCGCCGCGGGCGCACGGGCGGATCGCCGGCTTTACCGAGCCGTAACGGGATCAGCCGTCGCGGCGGGCACCCTCGGACGGTCGCACCGTGAAGACGTGCGGCTCGGTGTGCCCCGCCGCGGCGAAGGCTGCCAGAACCGCGCCCCGCACGGCCGGGACGGCGGCGCGGTCGATGAGCGCGATCGCCGACCCGCCGAATCCGCCGCCCGTCATCCGCGCCCCGACCGCGCCGTTCTCGCGGGCGGTCTCGACGGCGAGGTCGAGCTCGGGCACCGAGATCTCGAAGTCGTCGCGCATCGAGGCGTGCGAGGCGTAGAGCAGGTCGCCGATGGCGCGGGGGCCATGTTCGCGCAGCGTACGCACGGTGTCGAGCACGCGCTGGTTCTCGGTGACGACGTGACGCACCCGCCGATAGGTCACCTCGTCGACGAGCTGCTCGACCTGCGGCAGCTGGTCGACGCGCACGTCGCGCAGGGCCGGGACGCCCATCGCCTCCGCACCGCGCTCGCACGCGGCGCGCCGCTCGCCGTAGCCGCCGGTCGAGTGTGCGTGGGCGACACGCGTGTCGATGACCATGAGCTCGAGCCCGGCGGCGTCGAAGCCGAGGGCGACCACCTGCGCGTCGAGGCTGCGGCAGTCGAGGAAGGTGCCGGCATCCGTCTCACCGAGCATCGACGCCATCTGGTCCATGATCCCTGTCGGGGCGCCGACGGCCTCGTTCTCGGCGCGGCGTCCCGCCTGCGCGAGTGCGACGCGGTCGAGGCCGAGCCCCCACACGTCGTTGAGCGCCGAGCCGGTCGCACCCTCGATGGCCGCCGACGACGAGAGCCCGGCGCCGACGGGGACGTCCGAGGCGAACGCGAGGTCGACACCGGTGACGGATGCGGCATCCGTCCCGGTCGCCTGCAGCAGCGCCCACGCGACACCGAGCGGGTACCGGGCCCACTCGACGACCTCGTCGCGTCGCTCGGGGAAGAGCGCGTCGAGGTCCGCGAGCGCCACCTCGACCGGCGACTCGTCGAAGGTCGAGACGACGCGGATGCGGCCGTCCGACCGTCGGCCGAGCGCAACGTGCGTGCGGTGCGGCGTCGCGAACGGGAAGACGAAGCCGTCGTTGTAGTCGGTGTGCTCGCCGATCAGGTTGACGCGACCGGGCGCGGACCAGAGGCCGACCGGCTCGTTGCCGGTGAGGGTGGAGAAGAGGCCGTGGGCCTCGCCGGCAGCGGTCACAGGGTGACTCCTTCGATGGCGGTGCGGAGGCGCGCGGCGGCGTCCTCCGGGGGGACGTCGCCGATCCAGGCGCCCATGGCGGCCTCGGATCCGGCGAGGAACTTGAGCTTGTCGGCGGCGCGGCGCGGGCTCGTGAGCTGCAGGCTCAGGCGCACGGTGTCGCGACCGACGTGGACCGGCGCCTGGTGCCAGGCGGCGATGTAGGGAGTCTCGGACTCGTAGAGGGCGTCGACGCCGCGCAGCAGGCGAAGGTAGAACGGGGCGAGCTCGTCCTTCTCCTCGTCGGTCAGGCCCGCGAAGTCGGCGACGTGACGGTGCGGGAGCAGGTGGATCTCCAGCGGCCAGCGGGCGGCGAACGGCACGAACGCGGTCCAGTGCTCGCCGTGCAGCAGGACGCGGGGCCCGGCCTGCTCGAACTCGAGGATGCGCTGGAACAGGTCGGGGGCGGTGCGGTCGATCGAGTCGAGCAGGCGGGTCGTCCGCGGAGTGACGTACGGGTAGGCGTAGATCTGGCCGTGCGGATGCTGCAGCGTGACGCCGATCGCTTCGCCGCGATTCTCGAAGGGGAACACCTGCTCGATGCCGGGGAGGGCGGACAGGGCGGCGGTGCGGTCGGCCCACGCCTCGATGACGGTGCGGGCGCGGGTGACGGTCTGCGTGCCGAACGAGCCGGTGCGCTCGGGCGAGAAGCAGACGACCTCGGTGCGGCCGACGCTCGTGCGGGTGCGGCCGAGCCCGAGGTGGGCGAGGTCGTCGAGCCCGCGCGGCGGGTCGACCGCGGCGGGGACGTCGTCGGTCGCCTGGGCCAGGGCGGGACCGAACGAGGGCGACTTGTTCTCGAAGACGGCGACGTCGTAGAGCGACGGGATCTCGGACGGGTTCGTCGGGGTCTGCGGCGCGAGCGGGTCGAGCTCGGCGGGCGGCAGGAACGCGCGGTTCTGCCGGTTGGCGGCGACGGAGACCCAGTCGCCGGTGAGGACGTCCTGCCGCATCGTGGCGGTCTCGGGGCGGGCGTCGAGGTCGCGGGTGTCGACGGCGCGCTCTGCGCCGAGGGTCGTGCCGGGGTCGTCGAAATAGATCAGCTCGCGGCCGTCGGCGAGGCGGGTGCTGCGCTTGACGACGCCGGCGCCGAGGTCGTTCGTCTCGGCAGGCGCGTGCATGCCGTTCTCCGGTGTGTTCACGTCAACACGGTAGCCGAAGGCTGTGTTATCGTCAACATCACGCAAGTCTCCGGAGTTGCGCACGTATTCGCGGGGCAGGATCCGGGGCGGGGAGGATGCCGTGCAGCGACGCGTCTCGATGGCCGACGTGGCCGCGGCGGCGGGGGTGTCCGGCCAGACCGTCTCGCGCGTCGTCAACGGCAGCCCGCGCGTCGACCCCGAGACCCGCGCGCGCATCGAGGCGGCGATGGCAGACCTCGGCTACCGCCCGCACCGCGCCGCCCGGGCCCTGCGCACGGGCCGCTCCGGCACGATCGGCGTCATCGTCGCGACCCTCGCGACCGTCGGCAACTCGCGGATGCTCGAGGCCGTGGCATCCGCTGCGGCCCGGCGCGACCTGGCGGTCACCCTCATCTCCCTCGCCGAGCGGACGGGCATCGCCGACGCCTTCGACCGCCTGCACGACCTCGGCGTCGACGGCGCGATCGTCCTCAACGAGGCGACGGCCATCGTGGAGGGCGTCGCGCCGCCCGCGGGTCTCGCGCTGGTCGCAGTCGACTCGCCCGGCGGGGCATTCGCGACGGTCCAGTCCGACCACGCCGGCGGCGCCGAGGCGGCCACACGCAGGCTGACGGATGCCGGGCGTCGCGCTATCGCGCACGTCGCCGGGCCCGCCGGGTCGTTCGCGGCGGCCGAGCGCGAGCGCGGCTGGCGCTCGGCGCACGACGGGCCGCCGCCCCGGGAACCGCTGCGGGGGGACTGGGGCGCGGCATCCGGTCACGCGGCGGGAGTCGTCCTCGCCGCCGACCCGGGCGTCGACGCGGTGTTCGCCGCGAACGACCAGATGGCGCTCGGCGTGCTGCGCGCGCTCGCCGAGGCGGGACGGGAGGACGTCGCCGTCATCGGGTTCGACGACGTGGCGGATGCCGCGGACTACCGCCCGCCGCTGACCACCGTGCGGCAGGACTTCGACGCCCTCGGCGAGGCCGCCGTCGCCGCCCTCGCGGCGACGCTCGACGGCGCGCCCGCGACACGGACGGTCGTCCCGACAACGCTCATCGCCCGCGCGTCGGGCTGACGCGCCCTCGCGCTCGCGGTTGCTCGCGCGAAAGCGCCCCCTGCTGCCGAGAGCGCCCGTCCGAGCGCGGCAGCAGGGGGCGCTGTCGGCACGGACGCGCGCTCTCGCGCGTGACCGGGGGCTCTCAGCCGGCGGTGCGGCGGGCGTCCCAACCGGTGCGGACCATCTCGTCGACTGTGTACCGCATCTTCCAGTCGAGGTCGCGGGCGGCGAGCTCGCCGGTGGCGACGATGCGGTCGGGATCGCCGGCGCGGCGCGGGGCGATCTCGGGGGTGAACGGGATGCCGGTGACCCGGGCGACGGCATCCATGATCTCGCGCACCGACAGCCCGTTCTGCGAACCGAGGTTGTAGGCGGGCTCGACCGGTTCGCCCGCGCGCAGGCGCTGCGCCGCGACGACGTGCGCGGCGGCGATGTCGGCGACGTGCACGTAGTCGCGCACGTTCGTGCCGTCGGGGGTGTCGTAGTCGTCGCCGTTGATGCGCGGCGTCTCACCCTTCAGCAGCATCTCGAAGACGATGGGGAACAGGTTGTGGGGGCTCGTGTCGTAGACCGACGGGTCGCCCGAGCCGACGACGTTGAAGTACCGCAGCGAGGTGTGACGCAGGGGTGCATCGGATGCCGCCGTCGCGACGCCCTGCGCCGCGATCAGCCACTCGCCGATGAGCTTCGATTCGCCGTACGGCGAGGCGGGACGCTTGGGCAGGTCCTCGGTCACGAGGGGCACGTCGGGGGTGCCGTACACGGCGGCGCTGGAGGAGAACACGATGTTCGTGACCCCGGCATCCGCCATCGCCGCGAGCACCACGCGGGTGCCCTCGACGTTCTGCTCGTACGTGTGGAGGGGGCGCTGCACCGAGACGCCCGCGTACTTGAACCCGGCGACGTGGATGACGCCCTCGACGCCGTGCGTGCGCAGGGTGTCGGCGACGAGCTGCTGGTCGAGGATCGTGCCCTGCACGAAGGGGACCCCCGTGGGCACGAACGCGGCGTGTCCGCTGGAGAGGTTGTCGAGGACGATCGGGTCGAGACCCGCCTCGGCGAGAGCGCGGACGATGTGCGCGCCGATGTACCCGGCGCCTCCGGTGACGAGCCAACTCATGGTCCCGAGCCTACTGGCGCGGGACGGACGCTCCCGACGCGCGCAGCTCTAGGAACCCAGGGCCGCAGCGACGACCTTGCGCGCCTCCTCCTGCACCTGCGCGAGGTGCTCGGGACCCTTGAGGCTCTCGGCATACAGCTTGTAGACGTCCTCGGTGCCCGACGGGCGAGCCGCGAACCACGCATACTCCGTCTGCACCTTGAGCCCGCCGATCGCCGCACCGTTGCCGGGCGCGTGCGAGAGCTTCGCGGTGACGGGGTCGCCGGCCAGCTCGCTCGCCGAGACGGCGTCGCCCGAGAGCTTCGACAGGGCCGCCTTCTGCTCGGGCGAGGCGGGCGCGTCGACGCGCTGATACGCGGATGCCCCGAACTCGGCCTCGAGCTCGGCGTACCGCTGCGAGGGGGTCTTGCCGGTCACGGCGAGGATCTCGGCGGCGAGCAGGCAGAGGAGGATGCCGTCCTTGTCCGTCGTCCAGACGGTGCCGTCCTTGCGCAGGAACGACGCACCGGCCGATTCCTCGCCGCCGAACGCGACGGAGCCGTCGAGCAGACCCGGGACGAACCACTTGAACCCGACGGGGACCTCGAGGAGGGTGCGGCCGAGAGAAGCGGCGACGCGGTCGATGATCATCGACGACACGAGGGTCTTGCCGATCGCGGCATCCTGCGGCCAGCCCTCGCGGTGGCGGTAGAGGTAGTCGATCGCGACGGCGAGGAAGTGGTTCGGGTTCATGAGCCCGGCATCGGGCGTCACGATGCCGTGACGGTCGGCGTCGGCGTCGTTGCCGGTGAGGATGTCGAACTCGTCGCGCCGGGCGACGAGGGCGGCCATCGCCGAGGGGGAGGAGGGATCCATGCGGATCTTCTCGTCCCAGTCGAGCGTCATGAACCGCCACGTCGGGTCGACCTCGGGGTTCACGACCGTGAGGTCGAGGCCGTAGCGCTCGCCGATGAGGGCCCAGTACTCGACCGAGGCGCCACCGAGCGGGTCCGCGCCGATCCGCACGCCCGAGCGCGCGATCGCCTCGACGTCGATGATGGATGCCAGGTCGGCGACGTACCCCTCGCGGAAGTCGTACTGGCCGAGGGTCGCGTCGTCGATGTCCGCGTGGCGGATGCGTCGGACGCCCTCCAGGCCCGCCTCGATGAGCGCGTTCGCGCGGTCGGCGATCCAGCCGGTCGCGTCGGTGTCGGCCGGTCCGCCGTGGGGCGGGTTGTACTTGAAGCCGCCGTCGCGCGGCGGGTTGTGCGACGGGGTGACGACGATGCCGTCGGCGCGACCGGCATCCGATTCGTCCCGGCCCTTGTTGTAGGTGAGGATCGCGTGGCTGAGGGCGGGTGTCGGCACCCACGAGTCGCGGCTGTCGACGCGGACGTCGACGCCGTTCGCGACGAGGACCTCGATGGCGGTGTGCTCGGCGGGGAGCGAGAGTCCGTGCGTGTCGCGGCCCAGGAACAGCGGGCCGGTGATGCCCTGCGCTGCACGGTAGTCGACGATCGCCTGGGTGGTGGCGAGGATGTGGTCCTCGTTGAAGCTGCGTGACAGCGACGAGCCGCGGTGGCCGCTCGTCCCGAACGCGACCCGCTGCGCGGCGACCGACGGGTCGGGCTTCAGGTCGTAGTAGGCGCCGATGAGGGCGTCCACGTCGACGAGGTCAGAGGCTTCGGCTGGCTGTCCTGCGCGGCTCATTCGCCCAGTCTGCCAGGGAAGTCGGACGGGAGCGCCTGCGTGTCGCGGATCCGCAGCGAGCTCACGCCGGAAGGCGGCCCGCCTCGGTGACCATCGCCGCCGCCCGTTCCGACAGGGCGTCGAGCACGGTCCGCAGGGCCGGCGAGTCCGACATGGTCCGGCGGTGTATCGCCGACACCTCGCGGATGGACTCCGGCGACACGGTCGGGATCGCGACCAGGTCGGGGCCGAGCGGCGGGCGGCCCAGGCGCGGCACCAGCGCGACGGCGATGCCCGCGCGGGCGATCTCGAGGTGGTTCTCGAACTCCATCGACTCATGCACGATCCGCGGGGCGCCGCCGACACCGTCGAACAGCCGCCGCAGCCATTGCCGGCAGATCGTCGACTCGAACGTCGCGACCCACGGCTCGCCGCCGAGGTCCTCGGGGCGCAGTTCGGTGCGGCCGGCGAGCGGGTGGTCGCGGCGCAGGATGATGTCGGCGACGTCGGTGAACAGCGGGGTCTCGACGAGGTGGTCGGGGATCGCGAGCGCGACGTTGCCCCAGCGGTGCACGAGTCCCAGGTCCCGCTGGCCCGACGCGACGAGGGCGACCGTCTCCCACGGTTCGCTCTCGCGCAGCGGCAGTCGCAGGTCCGGATGCCGCCGGCCGAGGTCCGCGATGAGGGGCACCATGACCCCGCGCACCACCGTCGAGAACGCCCCGATCCGGATCTCACCGGCGACCCGGTCGGGCTCGCCGCCCCCGTGGAGGTCGGCGCGAACGCGCTCGAGGTCGGCGAGGATCGGCGTCGCCGAGACGACGAGGCGCGTCGCGGACTCGGTGAGCACGACCCCGCGCCCCACCCGCTCGAGTAGCGTCAGGCCGGTGTCGCGCTCGAGGCGCTTGATCTGCTGCGACACTGCCGAGGGGGTGAAGCCGAGAGCGGTCGCCGCGGCGGCGACGCTCCCTTCCGTGGCCACGGCGCGCAGGGACACGACGGCCTCGAGATCGATCATGAAGCGATGCTACCGATTCACGTCGCGCAATGATCGCTTGTCCTTCACGGATGCCGCGGGTGGACTGGTCCCGTGACCCGCCGTGACATGCTCCTCGCCGCCCTCGTCGCCTCGCTGTGGGGCCTGAACTTCGTCGTCATCGATTGGGGGATGAGCGGCATCCCGCCCCTGCTGTTCGCGGCGATCCGGTTCGCCGTCGTCGCACTCGCCGTCCTCGTGGTGCCGCGGCCGCAGACCGGGTGGCGCGTGATCGTCGGAGTCGGCCTGTTCATGAGCCTCGGCCAGTTCGCGCTCCTCTACACGTCGCTCGCGCTGGGGCTGAGCCCGGGCCTCGCCGCGCTCCTCATGCAGGCGCAGGCGGTCTTCACGATCGTGATCGCGGCGATCGCCCTGCGCGAGCGCCCTTCCGCGCTGCAGGTCATCGGTGTCGGCCTCGGCGTCGTCGGTCTCGTGATCGTGGCGCTCTTCCGCGGCGGCGACGCTCCCGTGCTCGCGGTCTGCCTCGCGCTCGCGGCTGCGCTGTCGTGGGCCGTCGGCAACGTGATCTCGCGCCGCGCGGGCGTCGTCACCGGGATCGGCCGTGGCGGCACGCTGTCACTGACGGTCTGGTCGTCGCTGGTCGTGCCGATCCCCGCCCTGGCCCTGTCGTTCGTCATCGACGGTCCTGCGGCGATCGGCGCGGGGCTCGCCGCCATCGGACCCCAGGCCGTCGTCTCGACCCTCTACACCGCGGGCCTGTGCACCCTGTTCGCGTACGCCGTCTTCAACGGACTGCTCGGCCGCAACCCGTCTGCGGCCGTCGTGCCGTGGATCCTGCTCGCGCCCGTCGTCGCGATGGCCTCGGCCGCGCTGCTGCGCGGCGAGGCTCCGAGCGTCGGAGAGGTGGTCGGCGGCGCGGTTCTCGTCGCGGGCGTGCTGGTCAGCGGCATCCGTCGTCGACAGCCGATGCCGCAGGCGGTGGGGCTCATGGGGGTGCCCACTAGGCTGTCCGCGTGACATCCGAGCCCCCGGCTTCCCCCACCCGTCGCACGTACAGCTTCCTCGGCCCCGCCGGCACCTTCACCGAAGCCGCCCTCGCGCAGGTCCCCGAAGCACGCGACCAGACCTGGCGCCCCGTCCGCAACGTCGGCGAGGCGCTCGCCGACGTCATCGAGGGCCGGTCGGATGCCGCGATGATCGCGATCGAGAACTCCGTCGACGGCGGCGTCTCGACGACGCAGGACGCCCTGGCGACCGTGCCGGGACTCCGCATCGTGGGGGAGTACCTCGTGCCGGTCGAGTTCGTGCTGGTCGCCCGGCCCGGCGTGCGGCTCGAGGACGTCTCGGTCGTCGCAGCCCACCCCGTCGCCTACGCGCAGTGCCTCACGTGGCTGACGGCCGCGCTGCCCGAGCACTCGCACATCCCCGCCACGAGCAACGTCGCCGCCGCCGTGGGACTCGTCGACGGCGGGATCTCCGCGGATGCCGCGATCGCCCCGCCCGGCATCCTCAAGCTCTACGACCTCGACCTGCTGGCCGAGAAGATCGGCGACAACCCGCACGCCGTGACGCGGTTCGTGCTGGTGAGCCGCACGGCTCCGCCGCCCGCGCCGACGGGGGCCGACAAGACGTCGCTCATCGTCGAGCTGCCCGAGGACCATCCCGGTGCCCTCCTCGAGCTGCTCGAGCAGTTCGCGACCCGGGGCATCAACCTGTCGCTGCTCGCCTCGCGCCCGATCGGCGACGAGCTCGGCCGGTACCGCTTCGTCATCGACGCCGACGGGCACATCGAGGACGAGCGCATGGCCGACGCGTTGCTGGGCCTGCGCCGCTTCTCGCCGCGGGTGCTCTACCTCGGCTCGTACCCGCGGGCCGACCGCGCGATCGTGCGCTACCCCGAGCGGTACTCCGACGAGGTGTTCGTCGAGGCGCGCGACTGGCTGCGCGGCCTCGTCTCGGGCGAGCCCGAGGCCTGACCCGCCCGCCTGCGCGGCACCAACCACGGAGATGTGCCGCTGCGCGGCGGGTGGAACCGGTTACCACCGCGTCTCGGTGACGGATCTCCTCGGTTGTCGCCGCCCGCGCGCGGCTCAGGCCGCGAGCAGCTCGAGCGTGCGGATGCGCGAGGGTGCGGCATCCATCGGCTCGTCCTCGGTCGCGGCGGACACGGGCGACACCATGACCTCGTCGACGCCGTGGCGGGCGGCGAACTCCGCGAGCCGGCTGCGGACCTCGGGTCCGGTCCCGACGAACCAGCGCGACATCATCGCGTCGAACACGGGGGCGGCGAGCCCGTCCGAGGCCTCCGCCGCCGCGGCCTGCTCGACGGTCTCAAGCGCCGTGAGGGGCTTGCCCCCGCGCAGACGCGCCATCATGCGCGCCTGGGGCAGCGCGGCGGCGCGGGCCTGCGCGTCGGTGTCGGCGACGACGGCGTTGGCCGTGACGAAGGTGCGGGGCTCGGCGAGCGTCTCGGACGGCTGGAACTGCCCGCGGTAGAGGTCAAGCGCACGCTCGAGACCGTCGCCCGAGAAGTGGTTCGCGAACACGTACGGCAGGCCCATCCCCGCGGCGAGCTGGGCCGAGTAGTCGCTCGAGCCGAGCAGCCACACCTCGGGGGTGCTGGTCGACGCGGGCGTCGCCCGCACGTCGTACGTGCCGCCCGAGGTGAACCGCAGCGTCGCGCCCTCGGCCGAGACGAGAGAACGGATGTCGGTGACGTGGTTCGGGAACCGCTCGACGTCGCTCGTGGTGCCCGACTGGCGCAGCAGCTGCGTGATGACGGGGTCCGAGCCGGGGGCGCGGCCGATGCCGAGGTCGATGCGGCCCGGGGCGAGGGCTTCGAGGGCGGCGAACTGCTCGGCCACGACGAGCGGCGAGTGGTTCGGCAGCATGACGCCGCCGGAGCCGACGCGGATGCGGCGGGTCCGCGCCGCCGCCGCGGCGATCAGCACCGGGGGAGTGGTCGAGGCGACGGCCGGCATGTTGTGGTGCTCCGCGAACCAGTAGCGCCGGTAGCCGAGCTCGTCGGCGCGCTGCGCGAGGGAGAGCGAGGCGGCGATCGCCTGGCTGCTGGTCTGCCCCGTGCGGACGGGGACGAGGTCGAGAACGGAGAGGGCCGGGGTCGCAATGCTCATAACGAACACTGCAACCCCGGCCGGTGGCGGCGCATTCCGCGCCGCGCGCGGGTCAGCGCGCGATGCGGACGGCGCTCGAGGTGCGGCTCGTCGTGTCGTAGCCGGCGAGGCTGCCGGTGACGCGCACCGTGAGGCGGTCCCCGCGGTCGGTGCGGGTGACCGTGTAGGTCGCCTTCGTCGCACCGCTGATCGCCTTCCCACCGTTCAGCCACTGGTACGACAGTCGCGTCCCCTCGGTCCAGGTGCCGGCGCGCGCGGTCAGGGTCTTCCCGACCTTCGCCGAGCCCGTGATCTTCGGGGTCGACGCGCTCAGCGCCCCCTTCGCCACCTTCGCCGTGGCCGCCGACGTCTTCGCGGCGGTCACGTGTCCGGTGAGGGTTCCCGTCACGCGGACCGAGAGTCGGGCGCCGAGATCGGATGCCGTGAGGCGGTGCGTCGCGGTGACGGCACCGCGGATGGGCGCGCCGTCCCGCATCCACTGGTAGGCGAAGGCGGTGCCCTTCGTCCACGTGCCCGGCTTCGCCGTCAGGGTGCGGCCGACGGCGGCCGTGCCCGTGACGGTGGGCGTCCCGACCGTCAGCGTGGCGGCCACCACCGTGACGACCCGGTCGACGCGCGCGCGGTTGCCGGCGGCATCCGTCACCGTGTACGTCAGCGTGTAGGTGCCGAGCTTGCGCGTGTCCACCGTGCCGCGCACCTTCAGGTCGGCGGTGACGTCCCCGTCGACGGCGTCGCGGGCGCTCACCCCGGCGAGGGCGTCGAACGTCGCGCCGAAGCGGACCGAGGTGGATGCCGGCACGCTGATCTCAGGCTTCACGAAGTCCTCGCGCAGGCCGGCGTCGCGGAAGTGCGTCGAGTGCATGCCGAACGAGTCCTTCAGGTGCGGCATCCAGCAGGCGTCGTTATGGCGACCCTCGGGGTACACGGCCCAGGTGTGCGGCACACCCTTTCCGGTGAGGATCGTGTCCATCGAGCGGGCGGCGTCGTCGAAGCGGTACTCGTCGAACTCGCACGCGTCGAAGTACAGGTCGAACTTCTTCAGCTGCTTCGCCGTCATGTCGCCCGCCTGCTTCAGCGGCGTGGGCAGGGCCGAGCCCGAGTAGCTCAGTGAGCCGATGTGCGAGGCGATCGAGGAGAACATGCCGGGGTTCGACAGTCCCAGCGACCACGCGCCGAAGCCGCCCATCGAGACACCGGTGAGCGCACGGAAGTCACGGCCCTCGAGGGTGCGGTACTCCTTGTCGACAAGGGGCACCATCTCGGTGAGGAACATGCTGCGCCACGGCGTGCCGCCGTCGGGCTGGTCGGAGTACCAGAGCGACTCGCCGTCGGGCATGATGACGATCGACTCGGCGAGGCCCTGCTGCCACAGTCCGTCGAGGACATCGTCGATGTCGCGCGGCTCCCACTCGCGGCTGCCGCCGTTGATGCCGTGCAGCAGGTAGACGACCGGGTACTCGCGCTTCGGCTGGCTCAGGTACGACGGCGGCAGGTAGGTCGCGAACTCGCGCGGCTGCCCTTCGAGCTCGGAGTCCACCGTCTCGCGGAAGAACCGCGAGTCGTTGCCGGTCTCGCGCAGCGTCGCGGCGTCGATGTGCAGGAACTGCTGGGATGGGGGCTGGAAGGTGTACGCCGTGCCGTCGCGGGTGCCGGTGATCTCCCGGTTGGTGTCGACGATGAGCGCGCCGTCGTCACCGGTGACGACCTCGACCTCGCCGTCGGTGAGGGTCAGGGTGCCGGACTCCTTCATCCACTGGCGGAGCTCGCGGGCGCGGCGCTCCTTCGAGCGGCCGTCGTGGAAGTAGCCCTTGTCGAGGGTCTTCAGGTAGGCGTCGACGTCGCCGGCGGCGAGAGCGGCACGCTGCTTCTCGAGCACCGTGGCGACGGCCGCGGACTGCGCGGCCGAGGCGCGCGGACCGATGATGCCGTAGACGTTCGCGCGGACGGCATCCTTCGAATAGATCCCGACGGGTCCCTCGTACCAGCCGCCGCCGCCGTTCATGTCGTAGAGGCGGACGGCGAGGGTGTTCTCGCCGCCGAAGTTCGGCGCGTCGGCGGGCACGGGGTAGAGCCGCTTCTCGAACCACTGGCTGCTGGCGGCGGGCGGCATCGTGCCCGAGCCGCCGATGCGCGTGCCGTTGAGGAAAGCCTCGTCGACGTCGTCGAGGAAGCCGAGCGAGGCGACGAGGTTCGTCCCGGCGGCCTCGGCCGGCAGCGTGAAGGTCAGGCGGTACCAGCCGAAGCCGTCGTAGTCGGCGAACGGGGTGCCGTCGCCCGGGACCTCGATGTCCTGCCACGCGGAGTCGTCGAACTCCGGCGAGGCGTAGGACGGGTCATCGCCCTTCGCGAACTTCCAGGTGCCCTCCAGGTCGAGGGAGACGCTCGCGGCCTCCGCCGCGGCAGCGGTCGCCGTGGCAGCGGTCGGCGCTGGGGGCGCGGCCAGGGCGGGGGTGGCGATGCAGAGGGATGCCGCGAGGGCGGCCACTGCGGAGACGGCGACCAGACGCCGTCGGGGGACGTGATGCGGCACGGATTCCTACTTCCTCGTGGGGTGCCGGGCGTCGATGCCCGGTGTGGCTGTGCACGTTCACGGATTCGGTGATGAGTCGCCTGTGAACGTGCACGCAGAGAGTCGCATCGCGGCGTCGGGGATGTCAATGCGCGGGGCGGGACCTGCGCATATGTGCACGCGTCAGGCGGAGCCGCGCCAGACGACGGGGCATTCGAGGACGTGCCCGCCTGCGTCGGGGGCCTCGCCGCGGAGCTGTCGCAGCACGGACTCCGCCGCCGCACGGCCCAGTCGATCGGCCGGCTGATGCACGGTCGACAGCGGGGGATCGCAGCGCAGCGCCCACGAACTGTCGTCGAATCCGACGACGCCGACGTCGTCGGGGACGACCCGGCCGGCGGACTGCAGCACGTCCATGGCGCCCGCGGCGACGGCGTCGCTCGACGCGAAGACGCCGTCGATGTCGGGTGCACGTTCGAGCAGGGCGCGCATGCCCTCCTGCCCGTCGGAGTAGGAGTACAGCGGAACGCGTTCGACCAACTGGGGGTCGAAGCGGTTGCCGAGGGCGTCGACGAATCCCGCGAGGCGGTCCGATCCCGAGTCGCGGTCGAGAGCGGAGGCGATCATGCCGATCCGGCGGCGGCCCGTCGCGGCGAGCCGGTTCGTGATCTCGCGCGCCGCGCCGCGGTTGTCGATGGCGACAAAGGCGGCGTCGCCGATGTCGCGCGGGTGTCCGACGAACGCGGCGGGCAGGCCGAGGTCGGCGACGGCGCGGGTGATGGGGTCGCCGACGCGGGCCGAGACGATGATGACGCCGTCGATGAGGCCACCGCTCAGATAGCGGGCGAGGCGCTCGATGTCGCGGGTCGTGTCGGCGATCATGAACGTCAGCTGGTAGTCCGCCTCCGACAGGGCGGCGTTGGCCCCGAGGAGGATCGAGCCGATGTTCGGGTCCTCGACGAAGAGCGAGTGCGGCTCGTGGACAATGAGGCCGATCGCCTGCGAGCTCTGCATGACGAGGCTCCGGGCGGCGCGGTTCGGGACGAAGCCGACCTTGGCGATGGCGGCCTCGATGGCCTCGCGTGCCTCGTCCGAGACGTAAGGCTGCCCGTTGAGCACCCGGCTGACGGTGCCCCGCGAGACGCCGGCTTCCGTGGCCACGTCCTTGACGGTCGCGCGACGGCGGCGGCCCATGACATCCGTGCGATCGCTGCTCACGCGTTCATCGTATGTGCACGCACACACCGCGCACCGAGGTTCTCGACCAGTGTTGACAGCCATCGCGGGCCGTTCTACTCTGTACACGTTCACAGAGCCTCAACGCGGAGGAACACCGCTCGGACCTGTGCACGTTCACAGGATCCAGAGGAGAACATGTCGGTCCCCGCCCGCCCCTTCGAGCACGACGGCATCGCGTTCGGGTGCGATTACAACCCCGAACAGTGGACGCCGGACGTCTGGGACGAGGACATCGCGCTCATGCGCGAGGCCGGCGTCGACCTCGTCGCGATCAACATCTTCGGGTGGGCCCACCTCGAGCCGCGCGCGGGGCAGTACGACTTCGCCCGCCTCGACGACATCATCGCCCGGCTGCACGCCGCCGGCATCCGGGTGAACCTCGGCACCGGCACCGCGTCGACGCCCGCATGGCTGACGACGGCGCACCCCGAGATCCTCCCCGTCGTCGACGACGGCACCCGTCGCTACCCCGGCGGACGCCAGGCGTGGTGCCCGAGCTCGCCCGTCTACCGCGAGGCCGCCCTCGCCCTCGTCGACGCCGTCGCCGCCCGCTACGGCGCGCACCCGGCCGTCGCGCTCTGGCACGTCTCGAACGAGCTCGGATGCCACAACGCGCTGTGCCACTGCGACGAGAGCGCCGCCGCCTTCCGCACCTGGCTGCAGGCCCGCTACGGCACGGTCGCCGAGGTGAACCGCGCATGGGGCACCGCCTTCTGGAGCCAGACCTACTACGAGTGGGACGAGATCCTCACCCCGAAGGCCACGCTCTCCAGCCGCAACCCGGGTCAGGTCCTCGACTTCCACCGCTTCAGCAGCGACGCGCTGCTCGAGCACTACCGCGCCGAGGCCGAGGCCATCCGCGCGCACAGCGACGTGCCGGTCACGACCAACTTCATGGTCACGGCGCACATCGAGAACCTCGACTACTGGTCGTGGGCGGGCGAGATGGACGTCATCGCGAACGACCACTACCTCGACCACCGCCTCGGCGACCCCCGGTCCGAGCTCGCCTTCGCTGCCGACCTCTCGCGCGGCCTCGCGCAGGGCGCCCCGTGGATCCTCATGGAGCACTCGACCGGCGCCGTCAACTGGCAGCCGCTCAACAAGCCCAAGGCGCCGGGCGAGATGATCCGCAACTCTCTCACCCACGTCGCCCGCGGCGCCGACGGCGTCTGCTTCTTCCAGTGGCGGGCGTCGGTGCAGGGCAGCGAGAAGTTCCACTCCGCGATGCTGCCGCACGCCGGCACCGACTCGGCCGTCTGGCGCGAGGTCGTCGAGCTCGGCGGCATCGTCGACCGCCTCGGCGAGGTCGCCGGCTCGCGCGTCGAGACCGACGTCGCCCTCCTCTTCTCGTGGGAGTCCTGGTGGGCGAGCCAGAGCGAGACCCGTCCGAGCCAGTCGCTCGGCTACCTCGACCAGGTCCACGCCGCCTACCGGGCGCTCCACGCGAACGGTCTCACCGTCGACGTCGTCGCCCCCGGCGCCGACCTGTCGGCCTACCGGTTCGTCGTCGTGCCGGGTCTGCACCTCATGACCGAAGCGGATGCCGGGGTCCTCACCGCGTGGATCGCGGCGGGCGGCACCGCGCTCATCACCTTCTCGACCGCCATCGTCGACGAGAACGACCGCGTCTACACCGGCGGGTACGCCGGTCCGCTGCGCGAGGCGCTCGGCCTCCACATCGAGGAGTTCGCTCCCGTCGCCCCCGACGCCGCGCTCACACTGAGCGACGGGTCCACCGCGCGGCTGTGGTCCGAGCGTTCGCGCCCGACGACGGCCCGGGTCGAGGCGTCCTTCACCGACGGACCCGCCCAGGGGATGCCGGCCGTCACCCGCAACGCGTGGGGTGACGGGACGGCGCACTATCTCGCGACGCTTCTCAGCGACGCCGACTACCGTGACCTGGCGGCGCGCCTCGCCGCCGAGGCGGGGATCGCCCCCGCCGCCCACGCCCAGCCCGGCACCGGCGATCTCGAGATCGTCCGCCGACGCGGCGAGGGGGCGTCGTATCTCTTCGTGATCAACCACGGCGAGACCGAGGTCCACGTCGACTCCGACGGCGTCGACCTCGTGACCGGCGCATCCGTCGCCGGCCACGTCACCGTTCCTGCGGGAGCGGTGCGCATCATCAGAGAGGAGGCGGCCGCATGACCGCCACGGAAGTCCTCGTGACGCGTTCGTCGGCGAAGCCGCCGCGCGCGAAGCGGATCCCGCGGGCCAAGACCCCGCACAAGGGGGCGATCGCGGTCTTCACCGGACCGTTCGGCATCCTCTTTCTGCTCTTCTACCTGATCCCCATCGGGTACGCGATCTGGCAGTCCCTCCTGGTCGTCCAGCGCGACGGGCTGTACGGCGAGCCGACCGAGGTGTTCGGCGGGCTCACCCAGTACATCCAGGTGTTCCAGAACGCGCCGTTCTGGGAGTCGGTCGGGCGCGTGCTGTTGTTCGGCGTCGTGCAGGTTCCGGTCATGCTCGGGCTCGCACTGCTGTTCGCGCTGCTGCTGGACTCGCCGGTCCTGAAGGGCAAGCGGTTCTTCCGCCTCGCCTTCTTCGCGCCCTACGCCGTACCCGGCGTCATCGCCGCGATCATGTGGGGCTTCCTGTACTCGCCCAACCTGTCGCCCTTCACCGACGTCACCCGCACGGTCGACTTCCTCTCGCCCGAGATGGTGCTGTGGTCGATCGCGAACGTCGTGACGTGGGTCTTCGTCGGCTACAACATGCTGATCATCTACTCCGCGCTGCTCGCGATCCCCGCCGAGGTGTACGAGGCGGCACGCCTCGACGGCGCCGGTCAGATCCGCATCGCCTGGTCGATCAAGATCCCGATGGTCGCGCCCGCGATCATCCTCACGGCCGTGTTCTCGATCATCGGCACGCTGCAGCTGCTCGCCGAGCCGCAGGTGTTCCGCTCGTTCAGCTCGGCGGTCTCCTCGACGTACACCCCGAACATGACGATCTACGCCACGAGCGCCGTGCCGAACCCGTACCTCGCGGCGGCCTTCTCGGTCGTGCTGGCCCTGGCCACCTGCGTCCTGTCGTTCGCGTTCTTGAAGCTCACCCAGCGGAAGGCCGAGCAATGAGCCTCCTGACCCGTACGAACGGCGCCCTGGCGACCGACCTGCCGAAGACCCGCGGACCGCGCGAGAGCATCCTGTCGCGCACCGCCGCCCTGCTGGTCATGGGCGTGTTCACGCTCTACTTCCTCGTGCCGATCTGGTGGCTGTTCATCGCCTCGACGAAGGACCGCGGCCAGCTCCTGACCACCAACGCGCTGTGGTTCGCCGACTGGAACCTGTTCGCCAACATCGGCGACCTCGTCTCGTACAACAACGGCATCTACTTCCGCTGGCTGCTCAACAGCCTCGCCTACGCCGGCCTCGGGGCGCTGCTCGCGACCGTCTTCGCCGGCATGGCGGGCTACGCGCTGGGCAAGTACAACTTCCGCGGCCGCGAGGCGTTCTTCAACATCGTCCTCGGCGGCGTGCTGGTCCCTGCGACCGCCCTCGCCCTGCCGCTGTTCCTGCTGTTCAGCCAGGTGAACCTGACGAACACATTCTGGTCGGTGCTGCTCCCCAGCATCGTCAGCCCGTTCGGCGTCTACCTGGCCCGCATCTACGCGTCGTCGTCGGTGCCCGACGAGCTCATCGAGGCGGCGCGCCTGGACGGCTCGGGCGAGGTGCGCACGTTCTTCACGGTGTCGACACGTCTCATGGCGCCGGCGCTCGTGACGATCTTCCTCTTCCAGTTCGTCTCGATCTGGAACAACTTCTTCCTGCCGCTGATCATGCTGCGCAGCCAGGAGCTGTTCCCGGTCACGTACGGCCTCTACACGTGGAACACGCAGCTCAACCAGATCCCCGAGCTGCGGACCTACGTGCTGGTCGGCGCGTTCCTGTCGATCGTGCCGCTCATCGTCGCTTTCCTCTTGCTTCAGCGCTTCTGGCGCAACGGACTCGGCACCGGTTCCGTGAAGTGAGTTCCCGCCGCGGGCGGACCCCGCGGCATCCCTGCAGTACCCGTTCCTGTCACACCCGATCAATGATCAGATTGGAAATCCCATGCAGCACACCAAGAAGGCAGTCGTCGCCGGCGTCGCACTGCTCACGGCGTTCACCCTGGCCGGCTGCGCCGGCGGCAATGGCGGCACCGGCAACGGCGGCGGCGGCGCAGCCGACCCCGCGGCCTGCGCCCCGTCGGACGGCAAGGTCACCCTCGACTTCACCTCGTGGATCCCCGGCATCGAGGACGTCGTGAAGATGTGGAACGACGAGAACCCCGACATCCAGGTCAAGGTCCAGACTGGCCCCAACGGCAACTCCGGCACCTACTCGAGCTTCTTCAGCCAGCTCGAGGCCGGCAACGCGCCCGACCTCGGCCAGATCGAGTACGACGCGCTGTCGAGCTTCCGCGTGCAGGACGGTCTCGAGGACCTGGCCGCGTGCGAGGACGTCGCCGCCGCCAAGGACGAGTTCATCCCATGGACCTGGAACCAGGTCACGCTCGGCACCGACGGCGTCTACGGCATCCCGCAGGACTCCGGCCCCATGGCGCTGTTCTACCGCTCCGACCTGTTCGAGCAGAACGGCATCGACGTCCCCACCACGTGGGACGAGTACAAGGAGGCCGCCAAGAAGGTGCGCGAGGCCGGTGGGTACATCACCAACTTCTCGACCGCCGACATCAACCAGTTCGCCGGCTTCGTCTGGCAGACCGGTGGCGACTGGTTCTCCAACGACGGCAGCTCCTGGAAGGTCAACCTGACCGGCGACCAGTCCAAGACGGTCGCGGACTACTGGCAGGAGCTCATCGACGAGGACCTCGTCTCCACCTACCCGGCCTGGACCGAGGAGTGGAACAACGCCTACAACTCGGGTGAGGTCTGGACCTGGAACTCGGCCGTGTGGGGTGCCAACTCCATCTCGTCCGGTGCTCCTGACACCGCCGGCAAGTGGTCGGTTGCGCCGTCGCCGCAGTGGAAGGCGGGCGAGAAGGCCGCCGGCAACTGGGGCGGATCGTCGATCGCCGTCTTCAAGGGCACCGACCACCCGTACGAGGCCGCGAAGTTCGCGCTGTGGCTGAACACGTCCGACGAGGCCCTCACCGCCCTCAACGAGTCGGCGAACATCTACCCTGCCACGACCGAGGGTCTGACCCTGCCGTCGCTGCAGGAGGGTGTCGAGTTCTACGGCGGGCAGAAGATCTACGACGTCTTCGCCGAGGCCGCCGCGCAGGTCAACCCCGACTTCGTCTGGGGCCCGACCATGACGCAGACCTACGCCGACGTGTCGGACGGCTTCCAGAAGGCCGCCACCGGCCAGGGCACGCTGTTCGAGGCGCTCGAGGCGGCGCAGACCAAGACGGTCGACGCCCTCAAGGCGCAGTCCATCCCCGTCTCCGAGTGATGGCTCGCTGACACCACGCATCCGCGCCGCGGGTCGGGCCTCCGGGCTCCGACCCGCGGCGCGGCCGCGTTCGGTCAGGACTCGCGCGAGGCCTGCTTGACCTTCTCGTAGGCGTCGAGCGCGTTCTGCCGGGTCGCCTTCAGGTCGACGATCGGCAGGGGCGGCTGTCCGTCGGCATCCCGGTACTCCGGAGCCCACCGCCCGACGTACTCGCGGTTCTTGTCGAACTTGTCGGCCTGCAGCTCCGGGTTGAAGACGCGGAAGTACGGTGCGGCGTCGGCGCCCGACCCGGCGACCCACTGCCAGTTGAACGGGTTGCTCGCCCCGTCGGCGTCGACGAGGCAGTCCCAGAACCACTCCTCGCCGCGGCGCCAGTCGATGAGCAGGTTCTTGATGACGAAGGATGCCGTGATCATCCGCACGCGGTTGTGCATGTAGCCGGTCTCCCAGAGCTCCCGCATCCCGGCATCCACCATCGCGTAGCCGGTGCGCCCCTTCTGCCAGGCCTCGAGTGCGGAGGGCTTCAGGCGCGGCCAGGGGAACGCATCGAACTCCCGCCGGAGGTTCTTCGTCGCGAGGTCGGGGAAGTGGTACAGCGTGTGCCAGGCAAACTCGCGCCAGCCGATCTCGGACAGGAACTGCGAGGCGCCGGTCGCCTCGACCGCGGCGTGCCAGACGGTGTGCGGGCTCAGCTCGCCCCACCGCAGGCGCGGCGAGAGCATCGAGGTCGCCCCGGCGGCGGGGCGGTCGCGGGCGTCGCCGTAGTGGCCGAGGTCCTCGTCGAGGAACTCGCGCAGGCGGCGGCGGGCCGCCGGCTCGCCCGGCTCCCACGTGTCGCGCAGGCCCTGCGCCCAGTCCGGTGCGGTGGGCAGCAGACCCCAGTCGTCGAGGTCGTCCGACGCGGGGTAGCGCGAGGGTCCCGTCACCTCCCGCGGTTGGGGCAGCGGTGCGCGGGGAGCGGGCTGCGCGAGGCACGCCCGCCAGAACGGGCTGTAGACCGAGAAGTGCTTCCCCGACCCCGTCTGGATGGTCCACGGCTCGAAGAGGACGGATGCCGCGAACGACGCGACCTCGACGCCGCCGTCCCGCAGGCCCGCCTTCAGCTGCGCGTCGATCTCGCGCTCGGGCCCGCCGTAGCGCCGGTTCCAGAACACGGCGCCCGCGCCGGTGTCGTCGGCCACGTCGCGCACGACCCGGGCGGCGGGTCCACGGCGCAGGATCAGCCGCGAACCGCGCTCCGCGAGCCGTTCGGCGAGCGAGGCGAGCGAGTGGTGCAGCCACCACCGGGCCGCCCCGCCGAGCGGGCGGATGCCCTCGGACTCCTCGTCGAGGACGTAGAGACCGATGACGGGCTCGCCGCGGTCCACGGCCGCGCGCAGGGCGGGGTGGTCGGCGAGGCGCAGGTCGTCGCGGAACCAGACGATCGAAGGGGACGGCATCCCCACATCCTCGTCACCCGACGAGGCCGGCGCCGCCCCTTGCAATCCGGCGCGGAATCCCTCAGACGGCCTCGACGGAGTGCCCGCGCGGGATCGCGAGGGTGAGTCCGCCGGCGATGACGCGGACGGCGATGCGGGTCGCCTCGCCGAACTCGTCGCCGTCGAGCTGCACGGGGTGCGCCTCCTCGGCGGCGAGGTCGATGCCCTTGCCACGCGAGTAGCGCACGGAGTTGTCGGCGGTGCGGAGCGAGAGGATCTTGCGCCCGGTGCGGAACTTGCGCAGCACGCTGTTGTCCCACGCGAGGCGCCGCCAGACGAGCAGCCAGCCGAACGCGGAGCGCGGCTGCAGGATCGCGACGTCGAGTTCGCCGTCGGTGATGGATGCCTCGGGGATCAGCTCGAGCCCCGCCTGGAGCGACCCGCAGTTGGCGAAGAGCACACTCTGCACGTCGGCCCGGTGGATGCGGTGACCCGGCACCTGGTAGACGACCGGGAACGGCTTGGCCTGGGCGATCGACCGGGCGGCGCCGTCGACGTAGGCGACCCAGCCGACCTTCTTCTTCAGGTCGCTGTTCGTGTTGGCGATCATCGCGGCGTCGAGCCCCATCCCGCCCATGACGACGAACGCGTGCTCGGCGGTCTCGCCGTCGGGACGACGCAGCTGCGCGAGGCCCACGTCGATCGCGAGGGTGTCGCCGTCGAAGGTGGCGGCGATCATCGCCGCCGGGTCGTCGAGCGGGAGCCGGAGGTTGCGGGCCAGCAGGTTGCCGGTGCCGCTCGGCACGATCGTGAGGGGGACGGGCGAGCCCGTCATCGCCTCGCTCACGGCGCGGACGGTGCCGTCGCCGCCGGCGACGAGGACGGCATCCACCCCTTCTTTCAGGGCCTGGCGGGCGACGTCGTCGCCGAGGTCGTCGACGGTGGTCTCGTAGAAGAGGGGCTCGGACCAGCCGGCCGCCTTGGCGGCGGTCGCGACCTGTTCGCGCAGCGCATCGCCGTCGACCTTGACGGGGTTGTAGACGAGGGCGGCCTTCGGGCTCGGCCGACCGTCCTCGTCGGGCATCGGCTCGGTCGATCCGCTGCGGTCGACGCGGCGGGCCTCGCCCGTCTCGCCGTCCTCCGTGTCGGGCGCGATGTCGTCGGGCTCGCGGATGACGCCGTCGGGTTCTGCGGCAGCAGCCGGGTCGTGCGCGTCGTCGGAGCCGTGCGTCGTGCCGGGGTCGGTCGCCATGCGTACAGGATAGGGCCCGGCATCCGTCTCCCGGGGCCCCTTGCGCGGCTGCGCGATCCGCACCAGGGGAGGGGGGCGGGAGGCCCGCGACTAGACTCGACGGGTGATCGATCTCGCCCTCCTCCGTGACGACCCGGCCCTCGTGAAGCGCTCGCAGGAAGCCCGCGGCGAGTCGCCCGACACCGTCGACGCCGCCCTGGCCGCGGACCGTGAGCGGCGCGCGGCGATCACCGCCTTCGAGGAGCTCCGCGCCGAGCAGAACGCGCACGGCAAACGCGTCGCGAAGGCGCCGAAGGACGAGAAGGCGGCGCTCGTCGCCGAGGCGAAGGACCTCAGCGAACGGGTGAAGGCCGCCCAGCAGGCGGTCACCGTGGCCGAGGAGGCAGCCTCGGCGGCCCTCGCGCGCATCGAGAACATCGTCATCGACGGCGTGCCCGCCGGTGGCGAGGACGACTTCATCACCCTGCGCACGCACGGCGAGCCCGCGACGTTCGACTTCGAACCCCGCGACCACCTCGCCCTCGGCGAGATGCTCGGGGCGATCGACACCGAGCGCGGGGCGAAGGTCTCGGGCGCGCGGTTCACCTTCCTCACCGGGATCGGTGCCCGACTCGAGCTCGCCCTCATGAACCTCGGGATGCAGCGGGCGCTCGAGGCCGGCTTCATCCCCATGATCCCGCCGACCCTCGTCCGCGCCGAGGTCATGCGCGGCACCGGCTTCCTCGGTCAGCACGCGGACGAGGTCTACCACCTCGACGACGACGACCTTTACCTCGTCGGTACGAGCGAGGTCCCGCTCGCCGGCTATCACATGGACGAGATCCTCGACCTCGAGGCGGGCGCGAAGCGCTACGCCGGCTGGTCGACGTGCTACCGCCGCGAGGCCGGCTCGTACGGCAAGGACACCCGCGGCATCATCCGTCTGCACCAGTTCAACAAGCTGGAGATGTTCGTCTACACGACGCCCGACGACGCCGAGGCCGAGCACCTGCGCCTCGTCGAGATGCAGGAGCGCATGCTGCAGGACCTCGGCCTCGCGTACCGCGTGATCGACGTGGCCGCCGGCGACCTGGGGTCGTCCGCCGCGCGCAAGTACGACGTCGAGGCCTGGGTCCCGACGCAGGGCGCGTACCGCGAGCTCACGTCGACGTCGAACTGCACCACCTACCAGGCTCGCCGCCTCGACATCCGGTACCGCCCCGAGGGCGGCCGCACGGCTCCCGTCGCGACGCTGAACGGCACGCTCGCGACAACCCGCTGGATCGTCGCCCTGCTCGAGACGCACCAGCGCGAAGACGGCTCGGTCGTCATCCCCGAGGTCCTGCGCCCCTACCTGGGCGGCCTCGAGGTGGCGGAGCCGATCGCGTGAGCCCCGAGGGAGCGCCCGCGACCGGCGAGTTCCGCGCCGTCTCGCCCGACGACGCCGCCGAGGTGGTCGACGAGATCGCGACGGATGCCGCCGAGCCCCCGCGCGAGCGACTGCTCATCGCGCTCGACGTCGACGGCACGATCCTGCTCGAGGACGAGAGCTACAGTCCCGGTGTCGTGGACGCCATCGCCGACGCGCAGCGGGCCGGGCACGAGGTCATGCTCGCGACGGGTCGCTCGTGGGAGGGGACGCGCCACATCCTCGAAGGGCTGGCGCTCACCCCCGAGTACGTCGTGTGCTCGAACGGCGCCGTGATCCTGCGGCGCACCGGCCCAGCCGGCACCCGCGAGTACGAGCGGTTCCACACCGAGCAGTTCGACGCGTCCGAGGTGCTGACCCTGCTGCGCGACCACCTCCCCTCGGCGCGGTACATGGTCGAACTGCCCGACGGGCGTCGCCTCTACACCGACGACATGGACGAGTGGAACGTGTCGCGCGCCGACCGCGTCCCGTTCGAGGACCTCTCCGCGCAGCCGGTCTCGCGCGTCGTCGTGGTGTCGGAGGAGGGCACCGATCAGGACTTCGTCGACCTCGTGTCGCGGATCGGCCTGAACGAGGTCTCGTATGCGGTGGGCTGGTCGGCGTGGCTCGACATCGCGCCGCAGGGCGTCGACAAGGCGACCGGTCTCGAGAAGGTGCGCGAGTGGCTGGGCATCGAACCCGCCCACGTCGTCGTCATCGGCGACGGGCGCAACGACATCGGGATGTTCCGATGGGCGCGCGCGAACGGCGGACGGGCGATCGCCATGGGCCAGGGGCCCGATGAGGTGACCTCCGAGGCGTCGGAGCTCACGGCATCCGTCACCGAGGGCGGGGTCACGGCGGTGCTGAAGGCCCTCTGACCGGCCTCGTTCAGGCCGCCCACAGGCGCTGCCGCGAGAATGGACGGGTTCTGGGGTCGGCTAGACTCGGCCTGTTCGACCGGGGCTGTCTGCGCGGTCGGGAGGGTTGTCCGAGCGGCCGAAGGATCCGGTCTTGAAAACCGGTGGGCAGCAATGTCCCGTGGGTTCGAATCCCACACCCTCCGCACTGTCCGAAAGGTGATCCGTGAGCGCAAGGCATGACGCGAAGGCGACGAAGTTCCGCCGTCAACCCGTCGCCCGTCACGGAGCGCTGACGTCGCCGCATCCGCTGCGCCAGGTCTTCACGATCCTCGCCGCGGTCCTCGCCGTCGCGCTGGTCAGCACGGTCGCCATCGGCGGCTTCTACGTGTGGGATGCCGCGCGCAGCCTCGACGAGAACGGTGTGGCGATCGGCGACGACGCCGCCCTGCCGCCGCACATCGGCGAGATCGAGGGCGGCGTCAACATGCTCGTCGTCGGCACCGACTCGTGCGAGGGTCAGGACCTCAAGCTCTTCCCGCGCTGCGCGCACGACGACGGCGGCGAGCGCAACGACGTGACGATGCTCGTGCACATCAGCGACGCGCCCCGCCGTGTGACCGTCGTGTCGTTCCCGCGCGACATGATCGTGCCGATCCCGTCGTGCACCTCGCCCGACGGCACGACGTCCTCTGCGATGAGCGCGCAGATGATCAACACGTCGTACAGCTACGGGGGCCTCGGCTGCTCGGTCGCGACCGTCGAGGAGCTGACGGGGATCGACATTCAGTTCGCCGCCGCGATCCGCTGGACGGGTGTCATCAACATGTCCGACGCGATCGGCGGTGTCGACGTCTGCCTCAGCGACGACATCAAAGACCGGCACACGGGTCTCGACCTCAAGAAGGGCAATCAGACGCTCGTGGGCGCCGAGGCGTTGCAGTTCCTCCGCATCCGCCACGGCATCGGCGACGGGTCCGACCTCGGCCGCATCTCGAACCAGCAGCAGTTCATGAGCTCGCTTGTGCGCAAGCTGCAGTCGGGCGAGGTGCTCTCGAACTACCCCGCGCTGCTGAACCTCGCCAACACGGCGCTCCGTCAGGTGAACGAGAAGCAGCTGGTCCTCAGCGAGTCGCTCACCAACCCGCAGCGGATGGTGCAGATCGCGATGGCCGTCGCGGACGTCCCGTACAAGGACATCGTCTTCGTGCAGTACCCGACCGTGTATGCGCCGGGCGGCGCGCGCGTGCTGCCGGTCACGTCGGCGGCCGACGTGCTCTTCACGGCGCTGTCCGAGAACAAGCCGATCCGGGTGACCGGTTCCGCGAGCGGCGGCAACGGCGTCGAGGTCGTCGGCGAGGCCGACGACCCGAACGCGACGCCCGATCCGACCGGATCCGCGACGCCCGATCCGACCGGATCCGCGACGCCCGATCCGACCGGATCCGCGACGCCCGACCCGAGCGGGACCCCCGGGGCCACGGCGACCCCGCCGGCGGGCGAAGAGGGCGCCGTCGACCTGCCGGGCGAGATCACGGGCCAGTCGGCCAACGAGGTCACCTGCACCGTCGCGCAGCGCTGAGCCCCGGTTCGGTGAGGCGCCGCAGAGCGGTTATGCTTGCGTGGTGCATCCGCACCGTTCGCGGCCGGATGCCTGGAGACGTCGCATAGTCAGGCCTAGTGCACCACCCTGCTAAGGTGGAGTCCCCTTTAGGGGACCGAGGGTTCAAATCCCTCCGTCTCCGCCACGAGAAGCCCCGGTTCGCCGGGGCTTCCGGCGTTTCGGATGCCGAGTGTTCTTCATCACGTGCGTTTGCTCTGGCTTTAGACGTCTTGAGCTCCGACCGGGCCTCGCCATCGCGGATCCACCGCGTCCTCAGGATCCAAATCATTTTGCACGCGAAGGGCCGTGGCCGCTCACCAAGTTGCAGAGGAAAACGACATCCTGCGCACTAAGCCCAGTGGCGCCAGCCGTTACCTCGGTCCTCCCGGCGTTCCGTCGTCCGCCCGGCGAAACCCGAAGTGCGACTATGAGGTGGAACCTCCTTGACAATGAGGGGAACCGCGGCCGGGCCGACTGCGGCCGCGCGCAGCCAAAGGGCCAGCGCAAGCGACTTTATGCCCTACGATCGGCTCATGGCCGCAGCGAGAATTACCGAACTCCGCATTGGCGAATTCAAGTCCTACCGAGACGCGACGCTCCCGCTTGGCGGGACCACGCTGCTAATCGGACGGAACAGCTCTGGGAAGTCGAACGCGCTTGACGGCCTCGAGGTGCTGGCCAGGCTCGCCGAAGGTGATGACCTCGTCGACGCCTTGGATGGGCGACGACGAGAGAGCGGTGCTGTGCGCGGCGGATCGCATGGATGCGCACCGCACGGGATGAATCGCTTTCGGCTCGGGTGCGAAGTCAAGACTGATACGGACTCGTTTGAGTACGAGGTGCAAATAGAGGTGGAACCGGAGTTGCGCATCGTGCGCGAGCGTCTGGTCGGGCCAGGCATCGCTGTGAAGAGTGGTTCGATCACCCGCGGAGTCATCTTCGAGACCCGCCCTGCCGGTGAGCCGGGTATGGGGATAGACGTCGAGATCCACAACGGTCAGAGAGGGCCGAACAGTGTTTCCAGGTTCCGTGACAACCGCTTGATCCTTACTCAGATTGCTTTGGCAGTCGGCGGCGCAAACCGCGCCGAAAAGTCGGTGCTTACCGCAGTCGATACGGTGCTCGGCGCGTTGCGCGGCGTTTTCCACTTCGACCCCGTCCCCCATTTGATGCGCAGCTATGTGCAGGAGCGAGACATCGAACTGCGCCGCACCGGTCAGAATCTCTCGGCTGCCCTGGCCAATCTCCGCGAGGTCGATGCAGAAGCGTTTGCGCGAATCGAAGACTTGGCCCGTACGGTCGCGGACGAATCAATAGCGGGTATCGGATTCGTCGGGACTGACCTCGGGGATGTCATGCTTGCGCTTCAAGAAGATCGGGGTGAATCTAAAAATCTGCGCGAGATCACCCCGGCCAGGGAAATGAGCGATGGACTACTGCGACTCATCGGAATCGCCACCGCTCTTCTATCCGCTCAGACCGGCTTGGACATCGATACCCTGGTCCCGTCGATTCAGCCTGATGGGACTGGCGAGGTCAAGAGCGGTGTGCTCGTCGTCCTCGAAGAACTCGAGAACGGCCTCCACCCCTCACAGGCCGATCGGATACTCGCGCTTGTGCGCGACAGCAGTGATGGCGCGGAAACGAGCGTTCTCGCTACTACCCACAGCCCCTCCCTGCTCGATGCGGCGGAGGGTAAATTGAACGAGCACATCATTGTCTGTCACCGCGATTTCACCACTGGACACAGTCTCCTGACGCCGATCATCGATCTTCCGGGCTACGCGAAGGCGCTCGCGGAGGGTAGCCTCGGCGCCGCGCTCACCGCTGGCAAGTTGGGTGGGTCTTTGTCGGAAGAGGAAGACTTTAGTGAGTTCCGCCGGTTGCTGGGTATCGCTTGATGGGCGCGATCACCTTCATCGACACGTCCATCCTTTGCAACCTCGTTCCAGTACCTGGTTTCGATCAACATAGGGACGAAGTCGTCCGCGAGATGGGAGAGCGGCTCAACTCAGGTGAGCGGTTCATTCTCCCCATCACTGCGGTGGTGGAGACGGGTAATCACATCGCGCAACTCAAGTCCGGCCATGATCGCCTGACCGCGGCTCAGAAATTCGACGCAGTGCTGAGGACTGTCTGCGCGGGGCAAGCTCCGTGGATATTGCACGATGTCGCTTGGGACAAGGCTTTCCTCGAACAATTGCTGAACGGCGCGGACACGTCGACGAGCTATGTTGAGCATGCGCAGGCGCGTCTCGGTGCGGGAGATCTCTGCATCCTGACCGAAAGGCAAGCGTATTCGAACCGATCGCGTATACGTGCAGGTGTCTGGACGCTGGACGAAGCCCTATCCGCGCACGCCTGACTGACGAGTCGGCAGGAGCGTCTGCGGGACCATTTCCGAGCACTGGCGGCTGTGATCGCGCCGTTCGGGTTGCTGCAGGAGGCGACACCGCCATGTCTCCGCCACGAGAAGCCCCGGTTCGCCGGGGCTTCCGGCGTTTCGGATGCCCAGTGTTACCACCCGATTTGCACGGCCGTCGCGCGCCCCGCATCGTCGGGGGATGAGCGTCATCCCCCCGATCGGATCCCACCCGTTCGACCGGATCGATCGGTCGCGGTTCGATCGTCCCGAGAGCCGCAAGTGGAGCCTGCACCCGGGGTCCGTCGGCGCGTGGGTGGCCGAGATGGACTTCGGCATCGCGCCGCCGGTCTCGGAGGCGTTGCAGCGAGCGGTGACCGACGGCATCCTCGGCTATCTGTCCCCGCCGCTCGCGGCCGAACTCGGGCACGCGACGGCGGACTGGATGCGGACGGAATACGGGTGGCAGGTCGACCCCGAGCGGGTTCACCCGGTGTCGGACGTCATGGCCGCCCTCGGCGTCGCGATCACCGAGTACGCGCCGGCGGGGTCGGCGGTCATCGTGCCCACCCCCGCGTACATGCCCTTCCTCACCTACCTGCCGACCATCGGACACCCCGTCGTGGAGGTATCCGGTGTCGTGGTGGACGGCCGCTGGCAGCACGACCTCGACGGCATCGATGCGGCGTTCGCCGCCGGGGCGCGGACGCTCGTGCTGTGCAACCCGCACAACCCGACCGGCACCGTTCTGACCCGCGAACAGCTGACCGCGCTCGCCGAGGTCGTCGAACGGCACGGCGGCCGGGTGTTCGCCGACGAGATCCACGCGCCGCTGCGCTACGAGAGCGCACCCCACGTGCCGTACGCGTCGCTGTCCGAGGCGACGGCGGCCCACACGATCACCGGCACGAGCGCGTCGAAGGCGTGGAACCTCGCCGGGGTGAAGACCGCGCAGCTCATCACCTCGAATGACGCCGACCAGGCCGCGTACCGCCGCTTCGGGTTCGCGGTGCAGCACGGTGCGGCGACCGTTGGCGTCGTCGCGGCGATCGCCGCCTACCGCGAGGGGCGGCCGTGGCTCGACGACGTGATCGCGTACCTGGATGCCGAGCGGCACGAGCTCGGGCGACTGCTCGCCGAGCACCTCCCCGCCGCGCGGTACACCCCGCCGCAGGCGACCTACATCGGGTGGATCGACGCGTCCGGCCTCCAGCTGCCGACATCGCCGGCGACCTTCTTCCGCGAGGACGCGGGAGTCGTCCTCACCGACGGCGCATTGCTCGGCCGTGGCTACGAGGACTTCGTCCGCATCGTGTTCGCGACGCCGCGCCCGGTCCTGCGCGACGCCGTCCACGCGATGGGGGATGCCGCCCGCCGCGTCGCGGGCGCCTGATCGCCGGCTCTCAGAGACCGGCGACCTGCTCCTCTTCGTCGGGCTCCGGCACGATGCGGAGTCCGCCGGGGGAGTTCGCGGTGGCCATGAGGCTCTCGATCCACGCGGGATTCAGCGGACCGCTGGAACGGCTCTGGTAGCGCACGTCCCAACTGGTGGACACGCCCACCCAGCGCGAGACGCGGCCGCTTCCGAGGCTCGGGTCGACCGTCCAGGTGAGGATGAACGGCTCGCGACGCCGCAGTTTCGTCACCATCACGACTTCGAGGTGAGCGAGGAGGCGGTCATCGAGCGTGACCGTCTCGGAGCCGAATGCCAAACGTCCCATCAGCGCAAGCTTACGCTGTAAGCATGCGGATCCGCCGAGAAAGGGGGAGGATCGGCGTGGAGGCTCCTCATGAGCAGACAGACCGATCGTGCGATGACGCCGCGACTGAGTCGCGCAGGGATCGTCGACGCGGCGCTCGAGCTGGTCGATCGCTCGGGTCCCGCGGGGCTGTCGATGCGCGCCCTGGGCAATCACCTGGGCGTTGAAGCGATGTCGCTGTACCGCCACGTCCACGGCAAAGAGGACCTCCTCGAAGGCGTCGTCGACCTGCTGACGTCGGAGCTCACCGAGGTGATGGAGCGCGAGGCCGAGGAGCATTGGCAGACGTTCCTGCAGAACGTGGCCCACGCCGTGCGCGAGATCGCGATCACGCATCCGCTCGCCTTCCCCCTCATCGCGACCCGCCACCCCGCCGCGCCGTGGTTGCGCCCGCCGCTGCGCAGCATCGAGGCCGTCGACATCCTTCTGCGCGTCCTGCTGGCGCACGGGTTCTCCGACGAGCAGGCCGTCCGTGCCTATCGCGGCTTCAGCAGCTTCCTGCTCGGTCAGCTGCTCCTCGAGGCCGCCGTCCGCGGTGCCGACGTCGGTGGGGCGGGAGCCGCGTCCGGGACGGGGGAGCCCTCCTTCTCGGGCCAGGGCGAGGACGACCTCGACGACGCACCGCAGGTGCGCCGACTACGCCCCCTCCTGAGCGAGGACCACAGCAAGGAGGAGTTCGAGACCGCCCTCGAGGTCCTCCTCGACAGGCTCGAAGCCGAGCTGTCGCCGTAACGCGCAGATTCTTCCGCCGGGTGCATCCACGGCGGCCCTTCGACGGGAATACACAGTGGTGCCCGACATGTCCGCCGGGCGCGACTCTTCTCATCGAAGGAGCAGCATGATGAACAAGAAGTTCGGGATCGCCCTCGCCGCCGTCGTCACGGGCGCGCTGGCGCTCACCGCCTCGCCCGCGTCGGCGCACCAGGCGACGAAGCCCGCCGGCTCCATCGTCGACGTCGCCGTGAACGCCTCCGGCGGCGGCAACCCCGACGGCAACGCGGCCGACTACGACATCCTGGTCCAGGCCCTCGTCGCGACCGGGCTCGACGACAGCCTCGCCGACACGGGCTCGACCTACACCGTTTTCGCGCCGAACGATCGGGCCTTCCTGCGCCTCGTCACGGATCTCACCGGCACGGCGCCGGCATCCGAGGCGGCCGCCCTCGAGGCGATCACGTCGACCTTCACGGCGGATCAGATCAGCGACATCCTGCTGTACCACGTGGTCGCGGGCAAGAAGCTGTCGCCGGTCAAGGTGCTCTTCTCGCGCTCGATCGACATGGCGAACGGCGGCACGATCGAGCCCCGCGGCATCGTCCTGCGCGATGAGACGCCCGAGCTGAAGAACCCCAAGCTCGTGCTCCGCGCGATCAACATCAAGGCCTCCAACGGCGTCATCCACACCATCGACCGGGTGCTCGTCCCGGCATCCTGACCACCGACGGTCACCGCCGCGGCGCCCGTCAGCGCGAGAGCAGACGCTGCAACCAGCGCAGTCTCGCGCGGCGGGCGTCGCGGCTGAGGGGGGCATCGGGCGCCAGGGCGTCGAAGGCGTGCGCGCCGCCGGGCCAGACGTGCAGCTCGGCATCGCCGCCGGCCGCCCAGATCCGGCGCGCGTAGTCGACGTCCTCGTCGCGGAACGTCTCGGCCGATCCCACCTCGATGAACGTCGGGGGCAGCCCGCCGAGATCGTCGGCGAGAGCGGGGGAGGCGTAGGTCGGTACGTCGTCGCCCGCGAGCCCGCCGAGGTACGCCGCCCACCCCGTGGCGTTGGCCGTGCGGTCCCACGTGCCCGCACCCGCCATCTGATGAGCGGATGCCGAGTCGTTGCGGTGATCGAGCATGGGGTAGACGAGCATCTGCCCGAGCAGCGCGGGACCCCGTCGATCCCGGGCCATCAGGGCGGCGCCGGCCGCGAGTCCGCCGCCGGCGCTGACGCCCTCGAGGATGATGCGATCGCGGTCGAAGCCCAGCTCCCGCGCGTGCTGGAACAGCCAGACGAGGCCCGCGTAGACGTCGTCGAGCGGGGCCGGGTAGGGGTGCTCGGGCGCGAGGCGGTAATCGACCGACACGATCGCCGCGCCGAGCTCGAGCGCCGGCTCGCCGAGGGAGGGGAGCACGTCGTAGGGCGTCCCGACCACCATGCCGCCGCCGTGGACGTGGTAGATCACCGGGAGCGCGTCGCCCCCGGGTCGAGGTCTCAGGACCACGAGCCGTACCGGTGCGCCGTCGGCGCTGCGGGCGACGTGCTCCTCGGCGTCGAAGCGGCCGCCCAGGGTGTATTCGTCGCGGGTCGGGACGACGGCGCGCGCGCGGAGCGCCGGGATCTCCGCGGGGGTGAGCGAGACCACGATGTCGTCGGCGGTGTCGAGGGCGGCGCGGACGTCCGGGTCGAACGGGGGCCGCGCGACGGCGCCGTCGAGGTTCGCTGCGTGGGGGCTCCGTTGCACCGCCGGCATCCCTTCTCCGAAGCTAAATCGCGTTAGCTCGGAGGATAGCGGATGATGCCGTGGTGCGCGTCACGCCTGCCGCGGCGCGCTCACCGACCCCCGGTTGCGCAGGGGCAGGGGGATCCGCTGCACGCCCGTCGCGGCGTCGGCGTCGGGATCGAGCAGTGCCTCGACCGACCGCAGGCCCAGCTCGAAGTGCGGGATGGCGAACGTCGTGAGGCCGGGGTGGACCCACCCGGCCAGCTGATGGTCGTCGAACGAGACGATCGAGAAGTCCTCCGGCACACGCAGTCCCGCCTCGGCGATGGCCTGGTACGCGCCGAAGGCGATGCGGTCGTTGAACGCGATGATCGCCCCCGACCGCACCCCCGACGAGATGAGATCCGAGGTCGCCTTCCAGCCGTCGACGGGGAGCCAGATCGAGAGCACGCGGCCCGACGCCGGCGCGAGCCCGGCCCCCGCCAGCTCGTCGAGGATGCCCTCGAGCCGCTCGCGACCGGCGACGGTGTCCCGCGGGACGTCGACGAGTGTCGGCCCCGCCCCGATGAGGTGGACGTTGCGATGCCCCTGCTCGAGCAGGAGTCGGGCGGCCCGCCGGCCGGCGTCGAGTTCGTCCGGGAGGATCGCCGGCACGTCGGCCGCCCGGTCCTCGGGGAGGGTGTTCAGCAGCACCACGTTGCGGTGTGCGAGGGCCTTCGGGACGCGACGCTCGCGGGTGAACATCGACGCCATGATGACCCCGTCGACCTGACGGTCGAGCATCGCGTCGATCAGTCGCCCGCGCTCGGACTCGTCGCCCTCGTACTCGCCGATGAAGAGCAGGTGCCCGTGGCGGCGCGCGCCTTCGAGCGCGCCCTTGATCATGTCGCCGGCGAGCTGCGAGGTCGCGACGGTGTCGGAGATGAACCCGATCGTGCGGCTCGTGCCGCTGCGCAGGCCCGCGGAGATCATGTTGGGCCGGTAGCCCAGCTCGGCGGCGACCAGGCGGATGCGCTCCTGCGAGGACTCCGCGATGCGCATCTCGTCGCCGCGCCCCGAGAGGACGAGGGAGGCGGTCGTCCGCGACATGCCGGCCGCGCGGGCGACGTCGGCGAGCGTCACGCGGTTCTTGCTCACGGCTTCCTCCTGTCCCGCGATCCTAGTGCGGGGGCGGCCCGCCGCCGGAGAGCGCGAGGGCGGCGACCGCGACGCATCCGTGGATCACAGCTGCATCACGCGGCGCGGCATCCCATTGACATCCTCTGCTCCGGTGCCGCAAGATGACCTTGCTAACGCGATTTAGCACGCAGGCGCTCCCCGCGATCACCCGAACGATGTGGTTCCCCGAAAGGAGACATCGATGTCTCGATCCTCACAGCACCCCCTCCGCCCGCTGATCCTGGCCGGCCTGTTCACGACCGTCGCGCTCGGCGTGACGGCGTGCGCCCCTCCCGGCGGCACGGCGGCCCCGCAGGCCTCCTCGACGTCCGACTTCGGTGCGGAAGGACCGACGTGCGGCGACGAGGACGTCGTCCTCAGCGGCTACTTCGAAACCGGCTTCCCGCTGCCGACGGCCCTCACCGAGGAGTTCACGAAGCAGTTCCCGAACGTCACCTTCGACATCCGCGAGGACCAGTTCGCCGTCATCACCCAGAACGCCCCGCGCGTCCTGCAGGACTCGCCGCCGGACCTCATGCGTCTGCCGCAGATGTCCGAGCTCGCCACTGACGGCCTGCTGCTGAACCTCGACCCGTACGCCGAGGCGTTCGGGTGGACCGACTGGCCCGACTCGCAGCTGCAGCAGCTGCGGGTGGACGACGAGGGGCGCCGCGGCAACGGCCCGCTCTACGCCCTGGGTCTCAACTATTCGATGACCGGTGTGTTCTACAACAAGGACCTCGCCGCGCAGATCGGGATGACCGAAGCCCCGAAGACGCTCGACGAGTTCGACGCGGCGCTGCAGGCCGCAAAGGATGCTGGCATCACTCCGATCGCCCAGTTCAACGGTGGTGCCACCGGTGGACTCGCGTTCCCGCTCCAGGCGCTGATGGCCTCGTACGGCGACCCGGCCGCCATCAACGACTGGATCTTCCAGCAGCCGGGCGCGACCATCGACACCCCTGAGAACCTCGAAGCCGCGAAGCACCTCGCGCGCTGGATCGAGTCGGGCTACTTCGCCGACGACGTGAACTCGTTCGACTACGCGCAGATGATGAGCCGCTTCATCGGCGGCGAGTCGCTGTTCATCTTCGACGGCGACTGGGAGTCGGGCAACCTCGACACCCAGATGCCCGGCAAGGCCGGCTTCTTCCTCATGCCCCCGCGCGAGGAGGGCGGCCAGATCGGAGCCATGTCGGCACCGCTGACCTTCGGCGTGGCGGCGACGGCTGAGCACCCCGACTGCGCGGCGTTCTTCCTCAACTGGACCGCGACCAACGAGAAGGCGCGCACCATCAGCGTCGAGGTCGGCGGCTCGCACCCGATGGGACCGGCCGACGCGTTCATGCCCGAAGTCGACCCCGACTCGACGACGGCGGCGACCCTCGCCGCCGGCGCGCAGCTCAGCGAGGCCAAC
This sequence comes from Microbacterium oleivorans, assembly GCF_001644225.1. Lineage (GTDB taxonomy): Bacteria > Actinomycetota > Actinomycetes > Actinomycetales > Microbacteriaceae > Microbacterium > Microbacterium gawkjiense. The sequence continues at coordinate 416,685 of NZ_LSTV01000005.1, forward strand.
GGCGCGATGGACTTCATCGCCAACGCGACGGGCGCCATCTACGCGCAGAGCTGGACGCCGAACCTGCAGCGCCTGGTCGCCGGCGAGCAGACCCCCGAAGGACTGCTCAGCTCGGTGCAGGCCGACTACGAGAGCCAGGTCGAGGGCTGAGCATGACCTCCGCTCCTGCCGCTGCTGCGCCGGTGGTCGCCACCGGCGCAGCAGCGCTCGACGACACCGGACTCCGGAAGCGCCGCCGACGGCGGCGCTTCCGCGCGAGCGTGGCCGCCTACCTCCTGGTGCTCCCGGCCGCCGCGTTCTACATCTTCTTCGTGCTGCGCCCCATCACGCTGTCGGCGCAGTACTCGTTCTACGAGTGGAACGGCATCGGCCCCGCCACGTGGGTCGGCTTCGCCAACTACGTGGAGGTCTTCAGCAACCCGAAGCTGATCGGCGCGATCCTCAACGCGTTCGAGCTGATCATCTACTTCAGCCTCATCCCGGTGGCGATCGCCCTCGTTGCGGCCAACATGATCCGCGCGATCGCGGCCAGCCCTCTCGCGGGGGTGGCGCGGACCGTGCTGTTCCTGCCCCAGGTCATCCCGCTGGTGGCGGCGGGCATCATGTGGAGCTGGCAGCTGTCGACCAACGGCCTCGTGAACCAGTTGCTCGGCCTCATCGGCCTCGGCGGCGTCACGAAGGCCTGGCTCGGCGACTTCTCGACCGCGCTCCCCGCGGTCGGCGTCATCGGAGCGTGGGTGCAGGTGGGGCTCTGCCTCGTCCTCATCCTCGCCGGTATGACGAAGGTCGACCCCGCCCTCTACGAAGCCGCGCGCCTCGACGGGGCCGGTCCCGTGCGGGAGTTCCTCTCCGTCACGCTGCCCGGCGTCCGCCAGGAGGTCGCGGTCTGCATCACCGTCACCGTGATCGCCGCGCTCGCGAGCTTCGACATCATCTACATCGCGACCCAGGGCGGCCCCGGCGACAGCACGCTGGTCCCCGGTCTGCAGATCTTCTACCTGGCCTTCTACGAGCGCGAGATCGGCACCGCGTCGGCGTTCGCCCTCGTGCTCATGGCCCTCGTCCTCCTGATCGTCCTCCCGCTGCAGCGGATCCTCCGAGGGAAAGAATCGTGATCGTCCGCCCGCAGGAGAAGTGGATCGGCCGCATCCTGCTGATCGTCCTGATGCTCGTGACGGTGATGCCGTTCGTCAGCCTCTTCGTCACGGCGCTGCACGAGCCGGGGACCTACCCCCGCGGGCTCGAATGGCCCGAGACCCCGCGGTGGGACAACTTCGTCACCGCGTTCGAGTCGGCGAACATGTGGGCGCTCCTGCAGTCGAGCTTCCTCATCGAGATCGCCGTCGTCCCGGTGGCCGTCCTGCTGGCGACCCTCGCCGGTTTCGCGCTCGGTCACCTGCAGCCGCGGGGCGGTCGCATCGTGTTCGTCGCCTTCATCCTCGGTCTCACGCTGCCGTTCGAGGGCATCATCACCCCGCTGTACTTCCAGGTGCGCGAGCTCGGCCTGCTGAACACGCGGTGGGCGATCATCCTGCCCCTCATCGGCCTGTTCATGCCGTTCGCAGTGATGTGGATGCGGGCGCATTTCGTGACCATGCCCGCCGACCTCTCCGAGGCGGCGCGCATGGACGGGGCCACCACGTGGCAGCTCTTCTGGCGCATCCACATCCCGCTGTCCGTCCCGGCGCTCTCCTCGCTCGCGATCCTGCTGTTCCTATGGACGTGGAACCAGTTCCTGCTGGCGATCGTGCTCGTCAACGACCCGGAGCAGCGGACGATGGCCGGCGCGCTGGGGGCGTTCCAGGGGCGCTACGGCACCGACATCCCGCTGCTGTGCGCCGGGTCGCTCCTGATCCTCACGCCGACCCTGATCATCTTCCTGATCTTCCAGCGGCACTTCGTCTCGGCGCTCCTGCAGGGCTCGCTCAAGGGCTGAGATGACCTTCCGGCTCGAGTCCGAGTGGGTGTGGGACTTCTGGGTCGCCGACGACGGCGACGCCTTCCACCTGTTCCATCTGCGCGCACCGCGCAGCCTCGGCGACCCCGAGCGGCGCCACCGGCACGCCCGCATCGGGCGCGCGAGCTCCCGGGACCTGCGCACCTGGACCGACCACGGGGTCGTCCTCGGTCCGGGAGGGGCGGGCAGCCCCGACGGTACGGCGACGTGGACGGGATCCGTGGTGCGCGGCGACGACGGGCTGTGGCGCATGTTCTACACCGGCACCGTGTTCCTCGACGAGGATTCGACCCGCAACGTCGAATCCGTCCTCATGGCCACGTCGCCCGATCTGATTGCGTGGACCAAGCGGGACGGGTTCGTCCTGGCAGCGGCGGGGGAGCTGTACGAGAAGCTCGGTGACAGCTCGTGGGCCGACGAGGCCTGGCGGGACCCGTGGGTGTTCCGCGATCCGCAGGGCAACGGCTGGCACATGCTCCTCACCGCGCGCGCGAAGGGCGCGGACGACCGCTCGGGGGGCGTCGTCGGCCACGCCTGGTCGCCCGACCTCGACACCTGGACCGCTCAGCCGCACCTCGGGGCGGTGTCGACGCGCTTTCCCCACCTCGAGGTCCTGCAGACGGTCCAGGTGGGGGAGGAGCACCTCACGCTGTTCTGCGCCACGCGCTCCGACGGCGTCGACGGCGTCTGGGCGATGCCGACGGGGCAGGTCCCGATCGACGCGAGCCCCGACGACGCCCGCCTGATCGCCGCTGCCCCGGCCTATGCGGGTCGGGTGGTCCGCGGTCGTGACGGTTCGCCGGCGCTCCTCGCCTTCACGCGGGATGCCGGGGGCGCCCCTCTCGGCATCAGCGACCCGATCGAGGTCGCGTCGCTCTGGCGCGACGCGGTGCGTCTGGGATGATGGCGGCATGATCATCGCCGGGTTGGTGTTCGCGGCGCTCGGCGCCGCCATCCACGTCTACATCTTCTATCTGGAGTCGATCGCATGGACGGGGGCAGCGGCGCGGCGCACCTTCGGCACGACGGACGAGACCGTGCACGTCACGAAGCCGTTCGCGTACAACCAGGGCTTCTACAACCTGTTCCTCGCGATCGCCGTCTTCCTCGGCATCGTCTTCGTCGCGACCGGGTCGACCGCGATCGGCGCGACCCTCGTCTTCGTCGGCGCCGGGTCGATGGTTGCTGCCGGTCTCGTGCTGCTGCTGTCGGATCGCTCCAAGGCGCGTGCCGCGATGATCCAGCTGACGGCGCCGCTGCTCGGCGTCGTCCTGCTGGCGATCGGCCTGGCGCTCTGAGACTCGCGGTCGTCGGCGCCGGCAAGATCGTCGCCGAGTTCCTGCCCCACGCCCGGCAGATCCCGGGCGTCACCCTCGCCGCGATCGTCGGCACCCAGCGCAGCAGGGCGAAGCTCGAGCAGACGGCGGCGACCCACGGCATCCCGTCCGTCTTCACCGACCTCGACGCCTGTCTCGCCGATCCCGCCGTCGACACCGTGTGGGTCGCGGTGCCGAACGTGCTGCACGCCGACGTCGCGCGGCGGGCGCTGCTCGCCGGAAAACACGTCGTCTGCGAGAAGCCCTTCGTGCTGCGCGCCGAGGACCTCGCCGAGCTCCGCGCGCTCGCCGAGGAGCGCGGGCTGATCCTCGTGGAGGCCATCAGCACGCAGTACCTCGCGAACGTCGAGTGGATGCGGCGGAACCTCGGCCGCCTCGGCGACCTGCGGCTCGTGCAGAGCGAGTACTCGCAGTACTCCTCGCGATACGACGCGTTCCGCGCGGGGGACGTCGCGCCCGCCTTCGACCCGGCGGCCGGCGGCGGCGCCCTCATGGACCTCGGCATCTACGCGCTGCACCTGGTCGTCGGTCTCGTCGGCGCCCCTGACTCTGTCGTCTACACGCCCCGGATGGAACGCGGTGTCGACACGTCGGGTGTCGCCGTCCTCGGCTACCCCGATCTGACGGCCGTCTGCGTCGCGGCGAAGGACTCGCCGGGCCCCTCGCGCACCAAGATCCAGGGGACGCAGGGCGTCATGATCGTCGAGGGACCGCCCAACGAGATCGCCGCCGTCGAGCTGCAGCTGCGGGACGGGACGAGCGAGCGCATCGCTCTGGACGACGACCCGCATCGGATGATCGCAGAGTTCCGGGCCTTCGTGCGGATGATCGCCGAGCACGATCTCGCCGAGCGCGACCGGCGGCTCGACCACAGCGCGGCGGTGCTCGACGTCGCCCTCCGCGCCGTCGCGTCCGCGGGCCTCCGCCTGGGCTGAGGCGCCCGATAGCCTGACGGGATGAGCGCCGTCACCCGAGCAGAAGAGCCCGTCGCCTGGTCGGAGGGGACGTGGACGACCCCGCCGCAGGCGGTGGTGGAGCAGGACGGGATGCTGCGCGTCACCGCCGTCGAGGGCAGCGACGCGTGGCGGATCACCTCCTACGGGTTCGTCCACGACACCGAGCACGCGCTGCTCGCGCCGATCCCCGACGGCACCGCGATGGAGGTCGCCTTCGACGCGACCTTCGAGGCCCAGTTCGACCAGGCCGGGCTGTTCGTCCGGGTGGACGAGACGCGGTGGGTGAAGGCCGGTGTCGAGTTCTCGGACGGCGACCTGCAGCTGGGCGCCGTCGTGACCGACGGGATGTCGGACTGGTCGCTCGCTCCCGTGCCGGAGTGGCTCGGCCGCCGCATCACGGTGCGCGTGAGCCGGGACGGGAACGCGCTCACCGTGCGGGCGGGCTCCGACGACGAGCCGCTGCGGCTGGTCCGCGTGATCCCCTTCGCGGCCGACCTGGATGCCGCGGCGGGCCCGTTCGTCTGCGCCCCGACCCGTGCCGGGCTGACCGTCGCCTTCGCGTCGTGGCGGCGGGGCTCCGCCGACGCGGAGCTGCACTGACGGCCCGACGCAGGGCGCCGACGCGGTAGCCTCCCGGCATGACCGTGCGCACCGTGATCCTGTCGGGCGCGGGGCGGTACGCCGACCCGTGGCATCCCTTCGCCGAGACCTCCGCCCGCCTCGCGGCAATCCTGCAGGGCATCGGTCACGACGTGACCGTCCGCGAGGACGTGGACGCCGCGATGGCGTCGCTCGCGGACGCTGACCTCGTCGTCGTCAACGCGGGCGATACGTGGCGCGGCGGGGAGCGGGGAGTGGATGCCGCGGCCATCGCGGCGTTCGATGCGGCACTCGACCGCGGGGTCGGCGTCCTCGCGATGCACTGCGCGGTCGCGTCGTTGCGCGACTACCCGCGCTGGGCGGGGGCGATCGGGGCGGTCTGGCTGCCGACGCTGTCGTTCCATCCGCCGTTCGGCCGGGTCGTGGTCGACGCCCGCGACGGGGTGCCGTTCACGGTCGAGGACGAGCGGTACTGCGCGCTGCAGGCCACCGGCGACCGGGACGTCGTCGCCTGGCACGAGGGCGACGCCGGTCACCGCGAGCCGACGGCGTGGCGGCGCACGGTCGGCCCCTCCCGCGTCGCGGTGGACGTGCTCGGTCACGACGCGCGCGCCTACGACGCGCCCGGGCACGCCGCGCTCGTCGCGGACCTCGCCACCTGGGCCGCCGCCGCGCGCTGAACACCGGCGCCGCCACGCGCTGAACACCACAGCGGGGCGCCGTGAGGATCCCGTGAGGACGGCGTGCGGCGCCGTATGGATTCCGTGAGGACCGCGGGAGCGGGGCGCGGCGAGGTGTTCCATCGGGGATGCGCCACACCGGCGTGCGGGCCCGTCCAGCGCCCGCGGTCCCTCGGAACGGAGCTTCTCTCGTGCTCGACTTCGTCTACGTGCTGGGCGTCATCGTCCTGTTCGTGATCATCGGTCTCTTCGCGAAGGCGGTGGACCGGGTATGACCGCGTTCGACGTCATCGCCGCGGTCCTCGGGGTCGCCGCCGTGGTCTACCTCTTCGTCGCGCTCGTGAAGCCGGAGAAGTTCTGATGGGGTGGCTGCCCGCCGTCCTCACGCTGGCGACGCTCGCCCTCATCCTCGCCGTCGCGTACCGTCCGCTCGGCGACTACATGGCCTGGGTCTACACCTCGCCGAAGGACGCCCGCGCCGAGCGCGGCCTGTACCGGCTCATCGGCGTCGACCCGGCATCCGCCCAGACGTGGCAGGCGTACGCGCGCAGCGTCCTCGCCTTCTCGCTCGTCGGCGTACTCGCGGTCTACCTGATCCAGCGGGTGCAGCAGTGGCTGCCGTGGTCGCTGGGCCTGCCCGCCCCCGGTGAAGCGCTCTCGTTCAACACGGCGATCTCCTTCGTCACGAACACGAACTGGCAGTCGTACTCGCCCGAGCTCACCCTCGGCTACACGGTGCAGTTCGCCGCGCTCGCCGTGCAGAACTTCGTGTCGGCGGCCGTCGGCCTCGCCGTCGCGGTCGCCCTCGTGCGGGGTCTCGCGTACCGCCGCAGCGGCACGATCGGCAACTTCTGGGTCGACCTCACCCGCGGGACGGTCCGCCTCCTCGTGCCGCTGTCGATCGTCGCGGCGATCGTGCTGCTGGCGGGCGGGGTCATCCAGAACGTCGCCGGATTCACGCAGGTGACGACGGTCGCCGGTGCCACCCAGAGCATCCCGGGCGGCCCGGTCGCCTCGCAGGAGGCCATCAAGCTCCTCGGCACCAACGGCGGCGGGTTCTTCAACGCGAACTCCGCGCACCCGTTCGAGAACCCGACGGGCTGGACCAACCTCTTCGAGGTCGTCCTCATGCTGATCATCCCGTTCTCGCTGCCGCGCACGTTCGGCACGATGCTCGGCGACAAGCGCCAGGGCTACGCGATCCTCGCGGCGATGGGAATCCTCTTCGTCGGCTCGACGCTCGCCCTCACGACCTTCGAGCTGGCCGGTCGCGGCACGGCTCCCGAGCTCGCCGGTGCCGCGCTCGAGGGCAAGGAGATGCGTTTCGGCATCGTCGGATCGACGATCTTCGGCTCGACGAGCACGCTGACCTCGACCGGCGCCGTCGATTCGATGCACGACTCGTTCACGGCGCTGGGCGGCATGATGCCGATGCTCAACATGATGCTCGGCGAGCTCGCCCCCGGCGGCGTGGGGTCCGGGCTGTACGGCATTCTCGTCATCGCGGTCCTCGCGGTCTTCATCGCGGGTCTGCTCGTCGGCCGCACCCCCGAGTACCTCGGCAAGAAGATCGGTCCGCGCGAGATCAAGCTCGCGAGCATCTACATCCTCGTGACCCCGATCCTCGTGCTCGTCGGCACGGCGCTCAGCTTCGCGATCCCCGCCGTGCGCGAGGACGTCACGACGACGTCGATCTGGAACCCCGGCATCCACGGCTTCAGTGAAGTGCTCTACGCCTTCACCTCGGCCGCGAACAACAACGGGTCCGCCTTCGCGGGGCTCACGGCGAACACGCCGTGGTTGAACACCGCCCTCGGTGTCGCGATGCTGCTCGGCCGGTTCGTGCCGATCGTGCTGGTGCTCGCCCTGGCCGGGTCGTTCGCCGCGCAGGACAAGGTCCCGGCCACGGCCGGCACGCTGCCGACGCACCGTCCGCTGTTCGTCGGGCTGCTCATCGGCGTGATCGTCATCGTGACCGCCCTCACCTACTTCCCCGTACTCGCGCTGGGTCCCCTGGCAGAAGGACTGATCTGACATGTCCACCACCACTCTCGAACCGGCCGCCCCGGCTGCCGCGCCCCGCCGCGGCATCGACGGCGCCGCGATCGCGGCCGCCCTTCCCGGGGCGCTCCGCAAGCTCGACCCCCGCGCCCAGTGGCGCAACCCCGTCATGTTCGTCGTCTGGGTCGGCGCCGTCCTCACGACGGTGCTCGCGATCGCCGAACCCTTCCTCGGCGGTCCGGGCGAGTCGGGCGGCACGGCCGTGCCGACGCCCTTCACGGCGATCATCGCGGTCTGGCTGTGGCTGACGGTCCTCTTCGCGAACGTCGCCGAGTCCGTCGCCGAGGGGCGCGGCAAGGCGCAGGCCGAGACCCTCCGCAAGACCCGCACGAGCACGGTCGCGCACCGCGTGTCGGGCTACGACGAGCAGACGGATGCCGCAGCCGAGCGCGTCACGATCGACGACGTCTCGTCGGCCGAGCTCACCCTGGGCGATGTCGTCGTCGTGGCGGCGGGTGACCTGATCCCCGGGGACGGCGACGTCGTGCACGGCATCGCCTCGGTCGACGAGTCGGCCATCACGGGCGAGTCGGCCCCCGTCATCCGCGAATCCGGCGGCGATCGCAGCGCCGTCACCGGCGGCACGCGGGTGCTGTCGGACCGCATCGTCGTGCGCATCACGTCGAAGCCGGGTGAGACCTTCGTCGACCGGATGATCGCGCTCGTCGAGGGCGCGGCGCGGCAGAAGACGCCGAACGAGATCGCCCTGAACATCCTGCTCGCGAGCCTGTCGATCATCTTCGTCGTGGTCGCCCTCATCCTGAACCCGGTCGCGTCGTACGCGGCGGCACCCGTCAGCATCCCGGTCCTCGTCGCGCTGCTGGTCTGCCTCATCCCGACGACGATCGGCGCGCTCCTCTCGGCGATCGGCATCGCCGGCATGGACCGGCTCGTGCAGCGGAACGTGCTCGCGATGTCGGGCCGCGCCGTCGAGGCGGCGGGCGACGTGACGACGCTGCTGCTCGACAAGACCGGCACGATCACCTACGGCAACCGGCAGGCGGCCGAGTTCGTGCCGCTCGCCGGCATGGCGCAGCAGGAGCTCACCCGCGCGGCGGCGCTGTCGTCGCTCGCCGACCCCACCCCCGAAGGCAGCTCGATCGTCGACCTCGCCGCCCGCCGCGGCGTCGACGTGTCCGCTGATCCGCGCGGAGTCATCGTTCCCTTCACGGCGCAGACCCGCATGAGCGGTCTCGACCTGCCCGGCGGCTCGGCGATCCGCAAGGGCGCCGGCTCCGCGATCGTCGGGTGGCTCGAGCAGGACGGCGCGGCCCTGCCTGCCGACGTCCGCGCCGACCTCACGGCCCGCACCGAGGAGATCTCGCAGTCCGGCGGTACCCCGCTCGTCGTCGCGACGAAGGATGCCGCCGGCACGGGGCGGGTGCTGGGCGTCGTCCACCTGAAGGACGTCGTGAAGGACGGGCTGCGCGAGCGGTTCGCCGAGCTGCGTTCGATGGGGATCCGCACCGTCATGATCACGGGCGACAACCCGCTGACCGCGGCGGCGATCGCGGCGGAGGCGGGCGTCGACGACTTCCTCGCCGAGGCCACACCCGAGGACAAGCTCGCCTACATCCGCAAGGAGCAGGAGGGCGGCAACCTCGTCGCGATGACCGGTGACGGCACGAACGACGCCCCCGCGCTCGCGCAGGCCGACGTGGGCGTCGCGATGAACTCGGGCACGTCGGCGGCCAAGGAGGCCGGCAACATGGTCGACCTTGACTCCGACCCGACGAAGCTCATCGACATCGTCCGCATCGGCAAGCAGCTGCTCATCACCCGCGGCGCCCTGACGACGTTCTCGATCGCGAACGACATCGCGAAGTACTTCGCGATCATTCCGGCGATGTTCATGGGCGTGTTCCCCCAGCTCGGGGCGCTCAACATCATGGGGCTGCACTCTCCGGCATCCGCGGTGCTCTCGGCGATCATCTTCAACGCGCTCGTCATCATCGCCCTCATCCCGCTCGCCCTGCGCGGCGTGCGGTACCGCCCCGGCGGCGCCTCGTCGATCCTCGGCCGCAACCTCGCCGTCTACGGCCTCGGCGGCGTCGTCGCCCCCTTCATCGGGATCTGGCTGATCGACCTGCTCGTCCGCCTCCTCCCCGGCTTCTGACCCGAAGGACCTCTTCTCATGAACAGCACCTCCCGCGCGACCGGTCGTACCGTCGCGGTGGCCGTCCGCGCGATGGTCGTCTTCACCCTCCTGCTCGGTGTCGGGTACACCGGGGTCGTCACCCTCGTCGGGCAGCTCGCCTTGCCGGCGCCGGCGAACGGTTCGCTCGTCCGGAACGACGCCGGCCAGGTGGTGGGCTCCGCCCTGATCGGTCAGTCCTTCACGGATGCCGACGGCGCCGCGCTCCCGCAGTACTTCCAGTCGCGCCCGTCGGCGGCCGGTGACGGCTACGACGGCGGCGCGTCGTCGGGCTCGAACCTGGGCCCCGAGAACACCGACCTCGTCGCCGCGATCGCGGAGCGCAAGGCCGCGATCGCCGCGCGCGAGGGTGTGCCCGAGTCGGCCGTGCCCGCCGACGCCGTGACCGCCTCGGCATCCGGACTCGACCCGCACATCAGCCCCGCGTACGCTTCGATCCAGGTCGACCGCGTCGCCGCGGCGCGGGGTCTGCCCGTGTCGGAGGTCCGACGGCTGGTCGCCGAGCACACGCAGGGGCCCGACCTCGGCTACCTCGGCGGGTCGACGGTGAACGTGGTGGAACTCAATCTCGCTCTGGACGGGCTCGGAGGCTGACAGTGGGGGGACGAGGACGGCTGCGCGTTCTGCTGGGCGCGGCCCCCGGCGTCGGCAAGACGTACACGATGCTCGAGGAGGGGCGCCGCCTCGCCGCCGAGGGGCAGGACGTCGTCATCGCCGTCGTCGAGACCCACGGCCGCGCGGCGACCGCGCGCATGACCGAGGGCCTCGAGCAGGTGCCGCGCCGCGAGATCGCCCACCGCGGCGTGGCGCTCACCGAGATGGACCTCGACGCGGTGATCGCGCGCAATCCCGACGTCGCCCTCGTCGACGAGCTCGCCCACACCAATGCCCCCGGCTCGGCGAACGAGAAGCGCTGGCAGGACGTGCAGCGGCTGCGGGATGCCGGCATCTCGGTCATCTCGACCGTCAACATCCAGCACATCGAGTCGCTCAACGACGTCGTGCAGCAGATCACGGGAGCGCCGCAGCGCGAGACCGTCCCCGATCAGGTGCTGCGGGCCGCCGACCAGGTCGAGGTGGTCGACCTCGCGCCGCAGGCCCTGCGCGACCGCCTCGCGGGCGGTCTCGTCTATCCCGCCGAGCGGGTGGATGCGGCGCTGTCGAACTACTTCCGTCTCGGCAACCTCACCGCGCTCCGCGAGCTGGCGCTGCTGTGGCTGGCCGACGAGGTCGACCAGGCGCTCACCTCGTACCGAGCCGAGCACGGCATCGACAGCCGCTGGGAGGCGCGGGAGCGCGTCGTCGTGACCCTCACCGGGGGACCCGAGGGCGAGACCCTGCTGCGCCGCGGTGCCCGCATCGCGGCACGTTCGGCGGGCGGACAGCTGCTCGCGGTCCACGTCACGAGCAACGACGGCCTGCGCAGCGGCGACCCGGGGGCGCTCGCCGCGCAGCGGGCCCTCGTCGAGAAGCTGGGCGGCACCTTCCACCAGGTCGTCGGCGAGGACGTCCCGACGGCGCTCGTCGAGTTCGCGCGCTCCGTCAACGCGACGCAGCTCGTCCTGGGCGTCAGCCGCCGCAGCCGCCTCGCGGCGCTCGTCACGGGGCCGGGGATCGGCGCCACCGTCATCCGCGAATCCGGTGACATCGACGTCCACATCGTCACGCACTCCGCCGCCGGCGGTCGGTTCGCGCTGCCGCGTCTGGGCGGGGCGCTGTCGATGCGCCGTCGCGTCGCGGGCTTCGCGCTGGCGTTCACCGGCGGGCCGCTGCTGACCTGGCTCCTCGTGACGCTGCACTCCGCGGAGTCCATCACGAGCGACGTCCTCAGCTACCAGCTCCTCGTCGTCGTCGTCGCTCTCATCGGCGGGATCTGGCCCGCGCTGTGGGCGGCGGTGCTCAGCGGGGTCACCCTCAACTACTTCTTCGTCGAGCCGCTCTACACGCTGCAGATCAAATCGCCCCGCGAGGTGCTCGCCGTCCTGCTGTACGTCGTCATCGCCGTGCTCGTCAGCGTCGTCGTCGACCGCGCCGCCCGCACGACGCGCGTCGCGCGCCGAGCGGCCGCCGAGGCGGAGCTGCTGCAGACGGTGGCCGGCAGCGTCCTCCGCGGCGGCGGCGCGGTCGAGGCACTCGTCGAATGGACCCGCGAGGCGTTCCGGCTGGCCGGCGTGCGACTCGTGTCGGGGGAGACGACGCTCGCCTCGAGCGGCGAGCCGCTGCGCGACGGGCGCCACACGGCGCTGCCGGTCGGCGACCGCGCCGTCCTCGAACTGCACGGTCACGACCTCCCGGCGTCGGAGCGCCGGCTGCTGTCGGCGATCGTCGCGCAGCTGGATGCCGCCCTGCAGCGCGCCGATCTGGCCGAGGTCGCGAGCGGGCTCGCCCCGCTGGAGGCGTCCGACCGCGTGCGGAGCGCGCTGCTGTCGGCGCTCAGCCACGACCTGCGACGCCCGCTCGCCGCGGCGACCGCCGCCGTCGGGGGACTGCGCAGCGGCACGTACAGCGACCGCGATCGCGCGGAACTGCTGCAGACGGCCGACGAATCGCTGGGCACACTCGCGACCCTCGTCACGGATCTGCTCGACGTGAGCCGGCTGCAGGCGGGGGCGCTCGCCGTCGCGCTGCAGTCCGTCGACCCCGCCGACGCGATCCTTCCGGCCCTCGAGGAACTGGACGCGGGACCGGCATCCGTCGACATCCACCTCGAACCGGATGCCGCCGTCCGCGCGGATCCCGTTCTGCTGCAGCGCGTGATCGTCAACCTCCTCGCCAACGCGCTGCGCTTCTCGCCGGAGGGGAGCAAGGTCCGCATCGCGACGAGCAGCTTCGGCCGCGCCGTCGAGATCCGGATCATCGACCACGGCCCCGGCATCCCCGCCGAACGTCGCGACGACGTCTTCGTGCCGTTCCAGCGTCTCGGCGACACCGACAACAGCACCGGCCTCGGTCTTGGTCTCGCCCTCTCGAAGGGGTTCGTTGAGGGGATGGGCGGTACGCTCACCCCCGAGGACACGCCGGGCGGCGGGCTGACGATGGTCGTCTCCCTGCCGCTGGCCCGCGAGGAGGAGCACGCGTGAGGATCCTCATCGCCGACGACGATCCGCAGATCGTCCGCGCTCTTCGGATCACCCTCTCGGCCCGCGGCTACGAGGTGTTCACGGCGGCCGACGGCGCGCAGGCCATCTCCGCCGCAGTGGATCACCACCCCGACATCTTCCTGCTCGACCTCGGGATGCCGCAGCTCGACGGGATCGAGGTGATCCACGCGATCCGCGGGTGGTCGGACGCCCCGATCCTCGTCGTCTCGGGCCGGACGGGAGCCGCCGACAAGGTCGACGCGCTGGATGCCGGCGCCGACGACTACGTGACGAAGCCGTTCTCGATCGACGAGCTGCTCGCGCGCATCCGCGCCCTGACGAGGCGCGCGCCGCAGCAGGAGCCCGACCCGGTGACCGAGTTCGGGTCGATCTCGGTCGACCTCGCCGCCCGCAGCGTCACGAAGACGACCGACGGGCACACCGAGCGGGTGCGGCTGACTCCGACGGAGTGGCAGTTGCTCGAGATCCTGCTGCGCAACCCCGGGAAGCTCGTGACGCGCCAGACGATCCTCACGTCGATCTGGGGGAGCGAGCACGTGAGCGACACGGGCTACCTGCGCCTGTACGTCTCGCAGCTGCGCCGCAAGCTCGAGGACGACCCGGCTCAGCCGCGCCACATCCTCACCGAGGCGGGCATGGGGTACCGCTTCGAGCTCGGCGCCTCGGACTGACACGTCCCCGCGACGGGCGCAACCCCCTCGCTCGCGTGCTCCCTTCCGACCAGGCTCGCCCGGAACCTGAGGAGGATCGATGAAGGCGATGACCTATCGCGGACCGTACAAGGTCCGCGTCGACCGCAAGAGCGACCCGGTGATCGCTCACCCGAACGACGCCATCGTGCGCGTCGAGCTGGCGTCGATCTGCGGCTCCGATCTGCACCTGTACCACGGCATGATGCCCGACACCCGGGTCGGCCACACGTTCGGGCACGAGTTCATCGGCTGGGTCGAGGAGGTCGGCTCTTCGGTGCGGGCCCTGAAACCCGGCGACCGGGTCATGGTGCCCTTCAACATCTACTGCGGATCATGCTTCTTCTGCGCCCGCGGCCTCTTCTCCAACTGCCACAACGTCAACGCCAATGCGACGGCGATCGGCGGCATCTACGGATACTCGCACTCGACCGGCGGGTTCGACGGCGGTCAGGCCGAGCTGGTGCGCGTGCCGTTCGCCGACGTCGGCCCTCAGGTGATCCCCGACGACATCGCGTCCGAGGATGCGCTTCTGCTGACCGACGCGTTCTCGACCGGGTATTTCGGGTCGCAGCTCGCCGACATCGTCGAGGGCGACACTGTGGTCGTGCTGGGAGCCGGTCCCGTCGGGCTGGCCGCGGCGCGCTCGTGCTGGCTCATGGGGGCCGGCCGCGTGATCGTCGTCGACCACCTCGACTACCGGCTGCAGAAGGCGCGCGAGTTCGCCTTCGCCGAGACCGTGCACTTCGGTCAGGTCGACGACATCGTGCTGACGCTCAAGAAGATGACCGACGGTCTCGGCGCGGATGCCGTGATCGACGCCGTCGGGGCCGAGGCGGACGGCCACGTCCTGCAGCACGTCACGGCCGCGAAGCTCAAGCTCCAGGGCGGCTCGCCCATCGCTCTCAACTGGGCGATCGACGCGGTCCGCAAGGGCGGGACTGTCTCAGTCATGGGCGCCTACGGGCCGCTGTTCAGCGCGATCAAGTTCGGCGACGCCATGAACAAGGGACTGACGATCCGCGCCAACCAAGCGCCGGTCAAGCGGCAGTGGCCGCGCCTGCTCGAGCACATCCGCGCCGGACACATCGCCCCGCGGGAGCTCATCACCCACCGCTTCGACCTCGACGACATCGCCGAGGGGTACCACGTCTTCTCGTCGAAGCTCGACGGCATCATCAAGCCCGTCGTGACGTTCGGCGCCTGAGCGAGGAGGAACCATGCCGTACCGCGCAGACAAGCCCGGCCAGACCCCCGACCCCGAAGACCTCCGCCGCCGCATCCCCGGCTGGGGCGCCGACCTCGACCCCGCCGACCGCCCCGCCTTCCCGCGCGAGCAGCCCGGGATCGAGACCGGCGCCCACTGGGACCTGCCCGAGCAGCAGCCGCACGGGTCCGGTCGCGAGCGCTCGATCGAGCACGAGCGCCTCACCCCGGTGTTCGGGACCGCGCAGCCGCTCCACGGCGTCTCGGGGGCGATCCGGCGACTGGCCTACGCGAGGTTCAGCGAGGGGCAGACACCGCACTGGATGCTGCTGATCCTGGGCGACCGGGTCGAGTCGGCGGGCGCTCACGCGAGGTCCCTGTTCTCCCGCCGTCCCGACGACCCGGTGACGCAGTCGGGCATCCTCGGCGAACGCGGACGCGGCCCGATCTCCTCGCGTGTCGGGCGGGGCCGCGTGGACGTGCGCCACACCTGGATGGATCCCGTCCTCGTCGTGGGGCCGTGGGTGGTGGCCGCGGTGGTCGTCTTCCGGATCGTCCGCGCGGCGGTGGCCCCGGCATCCCGCCGCTGACACGGTCTTCCGACACGCCCGGGGCGACATCGACCCCCGGCGCACCGCGCGACGGGGGTTGCGCGGCGCGGGCGGGGAGAGGATCGTGGCACGGCTACGGAGATGCACCGCCCTGCGGATCCGCAGCGCCGTCACGCACGGCGTGTCCGCGGGTGACGGTGCGGTCTCGGCGGGAGGGCCGCCCCATGGGTCGATTCAACTACAGCAGTCAGGTCAAGACCGAGGTCGAGGACCGGGCGCTCGCACACCTGCAGGTCGTCATCGGCAACAAGCTGCGCCGCGGCGAGTCCTTCTTCTTCACATGGCGCGATGATGCGAGCGTCGGCGACGGGCGACGATCGGTCTGGATCCACCCGTCCGCGGACCTCGACTTCAAGTACTACGGGTCTCGCGCGCCGGCGATGAACCGGACGTGGCTCGAGAAGCTCGCGTACGCCGCGAACTCGTCGGGCGGACTGTTCGTCATGTCCGAGCCGCCCGAGGACCCTCAGACGGGGACCATCGAGTCGATCTGAGCGGATGCCGGGCGTCGCCGCCCAACATCCGACTCGTCTCATGACAGCTTGTCCTTGATGACGCCGTCGGCCTTGTCGATCAGATTCGGCTTGGCGTCGGTGCCGTAGAAGCGCGGATCCGGCTGCGTCGGCGGGGGCATCGGCACCGACGTGTCGGGCCCGTCGAGGTAGCTGAACTCGCCCTTGCCGTCGGGGGTCGGGCCGCTCGCCCACGAGCCTTCCGCCGCGGCCTGACCGTCGGAGAAGTTGATGTACTTGTACGAGTGGTCCCGCGCCTCGTTCGACAGCGGGAAGTTGAGGGGCACGGGGATGTCCTCGACGCCCTCCTCGCGCAACTCCTGGGCGGCGCGGATCCACTGGTTCTGGTGCATCGTGTCGCGGGCCAGCAGGAACGACAGCATCTCGCGGACGCCGTGGTCGTCGGTCATGTTGTAGATGCGGGCCACCTGCACGCGCCCCTGCATCTCGGCGTTCGCGTTCGCCGTGAAGTCGGCGAGCATGTTGCCGCTCGCGGTGATGTACGACCCCTGCCACGGGTTGCCGTTGCTGTCGACCGGGCGCACGCCCGCGCCCGCGACGATCGCCGCCTGCACGTCCATGCCGCCCATCACCGCACCGAGGACGGGATCGGATGCCGCCGCCGCCTCGCTCTGCTCGACGGGAGCCTTCTCGAGCAGCTGGGCGATCATGATCGCGAGCATCTCGACGTGGCCGAACTCCTCGGCACCGATGCCGTACAGCAGGTCGCGGTACTTGCCGGGGATGTGCGCGTTCCAGGCCTGGAACCCGTACTGCATGGCGACGGTGATCTCGCCGTACTGACCGCCCAGCACCTCCTGCATCCGCCGCGCGAAGATCGCGTCGGGCTTGTCGGGTGTCGCGGTGAACTGCAGTTCCTGTCTGTGGAAGAACATCCTGTCTCCTGTCCGGTCGCCGCGGCGGGAGGGATGCCGGATGCATCCGAGCCGCGTCCGGGGACCGTAGGCAGCGCTCTTCCGGTCGGTGAGGGGCCTTGACGAGCTGACCGCGACGTGCGACACGGGCAGCCCACAGCGGGCCCTCACGCCGACGGGTTAGCGTGGTGCGGGCAGTCGGACCGGGGAGGCGCAGATGGCGGCACGCCGCAGGCGATCCCCGTCGCGCGCGCGGCGCGGCCGGCTCGCGGCGCTCGCCGTCGGGATCGGTGTCGCCCCCGCCGCCGTCGTGATCCTCCTCGCCGCGTGCCTGCCGGCGGCGCTGCGTCCCGCCGAGCCCGAGGGCGAGCCCCTGCCGCCGGTTTCGTCGCGCTGGGCCGACACCCCGCCACCCGCCCTCGCCGTCGCGGGAGCCGACCCCGCCCGTGCGCCGGCGGTCGATCTCGTCGACGCCGAGTGGGCGTCGCGGGTCGCGGCGGCCACCGGCATCCCCCGTCGCGCCGTCATCGCGTACGCGGCGGCGGACCTCACGGTCGCGCACGAGCAGCCGTCCTGCGCGATCGGCTGGAACACCCTCGCCGGGATCGGGTGGGTCGAGTCCCGGCACGGGTCGTACGGCGGGTCGCGCCTCGACGAGAGCGGCCTGGTGACACCCCGCATCCTGGGGCCGCGGCTGGACGGGGACGGTGTGGCGGCCATCGCCGACACGGACGGCGGGAACCTCGACGGTGACGACCGGTGGGACCGCGCGGTCGGGCCGCTGCAGTTCATCCCAGAGACCTGGCGGCGATGGGGCGCGGACGGAGACGCCGACGGCACCCGCGACCCGAACCACATCGACGACGCCGCCCTGGCGGCTGCGCGTTACTTGTGCCGGTCCGGCCCGATGGCGACCGAGACCGCCTGGCGCGACGCCGTGTTCACCTACAACCCGCTCACCCGTTACATCGACGACGTCGCGACCCGCGCGAACGAGTACGCGCAGATGGCGCCGGCGGGCTGACACGACGAAGGCCGCACACGGGGTGCGGCCTTCGCGATCAATGGTCGGTGCGCTTCAGCGACCTGCTGGAATCCGCCGAGTCTGGATCGACGCCCGGCTCGACCTTCTCGATGGGCACCGCCGCATCGTCCTCGACCGCCTTCTTGACCGCATCCATCGGGTCCTCGTCCGGGAGTGCACCTCCGGGGATCGGCTTGTCCGACTCGGTGTGCTGCGCGTCGTGGTCCATGACTGCTCCTCTCGTCGAGGTCCCGACGTTACGGAGACGCCGGGCCGCAGGGCAGGGGCTTGCACAGGTGAGGCCCCGGCGATAAGCCCGATCGCCGGGGCCCGGTGTAAGCGCGGGAGAAAAATCGGTGACCCGAACACCTCTCGTCTCGACCGTCCGCCTACGTACCTTGCACCGTCAACGCTAGGCGAGCGCACCTGACGTGCCGGGGGCATTGACGCCGCATCCCGGCGTCTGCTACTCGCCCCGGCTAACCCTCGGTCCCGGCGGTGTCAAGCCCCTCGGCGCGCGCCCTGCTCGGAGCGATGGTGAGACCCGCGAGGCGGTCAGCTCGCGGCAGATCGACGAAGATCTGCGAACACGCTACATCCGGAGGTGCGACCGTGAGTGAGGATCCCCGCGGGCGATTGATCCTCGAGCCGCTGTCCGCGTCGGCGTGGCGGCTCTGCGACGCGACGGCGGCGGCGTCCGACGCCGCCCATCTGATCGCGTACGTCGAGGCCGCCGACGACGGCGGGTACGACGTCACCTGGGTCTTCTGCGGTCGTGGGACGGGGTGGTACCCCACCGTGGACGAGCTGCTGCGCGGGGCGATCCGTTACCTCGCGGCAGCCGCGCCCCGCCGCGCCAAGCCGAAGCCGATCGCGCACCGTCCGCCGCTGGCGGCTCTGTAGGGGCTAATCGCCTCATCGCCGGCTGTCAAGGTCGTGACTCCGCGGACGATCCGGCGCATGCTGGGTCTCCGATGTCCGTCCGAGGCCGAGGAGAACCGATGAACCGCATCGACATCTCGTACGGCGGCCAGTGGTACAGCATCGGCAATCGCACCCTCGACGAGGTCCATCAGGAGATCCAGGAGGGGGTGGACGCAGGGCAGCATTGGCTCGCCGTCAACGACGGGGAGGGCAGCCCCCGGCCCGCCTACCTCTTCATCACCCCGGGTGTTCCGATCGCCGTCATTCCCGTACCGGAGCCGCAGGACCCGCCCACCGACGGCCAGGCGCCGGCGTTCGACGACCCCGACCCCGACGGTTTGCCGCCGTTCTGGCGCGGCCCCCGCATCCATCCGGATCGGCAGCGGTCCGTCTGAGTTCTATCCCCGGTGCCGGTGGCGGTCAAGGGGATGACACCTGGGCCGCCCGGTGCGCAGACTGTCCTGCATGAGCGACGCCATCGATCCCCGTGAAGGGGTCCAGTCCGGCCCCTCGATGTCACAGAACCCCGCGGATGCCGCGCAGAAGATCGACGGCATCATCGTGCAGTGCCAGGCCGACCTCGCCGGGCAGGAGGGCGCGGACGTGCGCCTGCTGCTGGAGCGCCGACTGCAGGACGCCGGTTTGACGCTCTCCGACGAGGAGATGACCGCCGCCGTGGCGCGCCTGGGCGCGTGAGCCCGGCCGCCCGGCTATCACCGGGGCCGCCGGCGGCGCAACCCGATGTCGTCTGCGGCGACGCGGACGTAGCGTGACAGTCGACCCCGTTCCGAGAAAGAAGGATGTGTCATGACGACAACCCAGACGAAGTCCGCGACCTCGGCGACCCGCAACAAGCGTCGCCCCGCCAAGTCGGGTGCGCAGCTGACGGAGGAGCAGAATGCGGAGCGCGGCTTCACCGCGTCGCAGAAGCTCAGTGACAACCTGCAGGCGGTCCTCGTCGACCTCCTGGAGCTGTCGATCCAGGGTAAGCAGGCGCACTGGAACGTGGTCGGCAAGAACTTCCGCGACACGCACCTGCAGCTCGACGAGATCATCGACGCAGCCCGGGAGTTCAGCGACACCGTGGCCGAGCGCATGCGCGCCCTGCACGCCGTCCCCGACGGCCGCAGCGACACCGTCGCCGAGACTACGACGCTGCCCGAGTTCCCCCACGGCGAGGTGTTGACCTCGGACGTCATCGACCTCGTGACCGAGCGCCTCGAGGCGACCATCTCGACGTGCCGCGACGTGCACGACGAGGTCGACGAGGAGGACCCGACGAGCGCCGACATCCTGCACGGCATCCTCGAGAGCCTCGAGCAGTTCGCCTGGATGATCAGTGCGGAGAACCGCACTCCTCGATGATCCTTCGACGAGAGCTTCCGTCGACGGCCGCGTCACTCCGTGACGTGGCCGTCGCGGTCGTCGTGGAACATCTCCGGCATGAGTTGGATGCCGCCGGAGGAGTTGGCGGATGCCGCCAGTTCCTCGATCCACTCGCGGCTGAGCGCGGGCGGCTCGGGCTCGTCGAACACGAAACGCAGAGGGATGGCGGGGTGCAGCCAGATGGTGGTGCGTCCCTGCGGCGAGTTCTCGGGGTGCTGCCACGAGACGGTGAAGCTCTCGGAACGCCGGAGCTTGGTCGCGATCACGATCTTCAGGTGAGCGAGCGCGCGATCTGCGATCCGGATGGGCATCGCCGAGCTGCCGTAGTAGATCACACCCATGGGGCCACCATAATGGGAGATGTCCGTCGCGACTCCGCGATGACACGAGGAGGGGACGGCAGTGGGCAAGTTCATCTATGAGGATTCCATCAAGGTGGACTTCGAAGACCGCACCCTGGCTCACCTGCAGCAGGTCATCGGCAACAAGCTGCGCCGCGGCGAGTCCTTCCACTTCACGTGGCGCGACGACAGGAGCATCGGCGAGGGCCGCACGTCCGTCTGGCTCCACCCCCACGCGTCGCTCGTCTTCAAGTACTACGGCAGCCGTCAGTCGCGCATCAATCGCGCGTGGTCCGAGGCCCTGATGTACGCCGCCAACTCGCCGGCCGGTCTGCACCTGGTCCCCGAGCCCGCCGATCCCGGTGAGGCGGAGAGCTCTGCCTGATCTCGTCGAACGCATCGCCGACGCGGCAGGCCGCGTCGGGGTGGTCTGCGCGGTCGCCGAATCCCTCACGAGCGGGCGTCTGGCGGCCGAGGTCGGGCGCGGCCCGTCCGCCCAGGACTGGTTCGCGGGCGGGGTCGTCGCGTATCAGGTGCGCGTCAAGGAGGAGGTCCTGGGCCTCGAACCCGGAACCGATCCCTGCTCGCCCGAGTGCGCAGAGCAGCTCGCACGCGGGGTCCGGGCCCTGCTGAACGCGGATGTCGCCGTGTCGACGACGGGCGTCGGCGGACCGGACGCCCAGGACGGGCACGCTCCGGGCACCGTCTACCTCGGCTGGGCGACGGCGGATGCCGCCGGCCACGAGCTCGTGCGGTTCGACGGGGATCCCGTCGAGGTGATCGACCAGGCGGTCGGGGCTGCGCTGGCCCTGCTGCTGCAGACCGTCGAGGCGACGCGCGCGGACGGGTGACGGGCGCGGCATCCGTGGCGTCCGCACAAGAAGCCGCCCCGCGCCGTGGGGGGTCGGCGAGCGGGGCGGCAGGGGGGAGCCTGTGGGGTCACACCAGCAGGGGCGGACTCCCGAAGCGTTCGGTGAAGTCGGCAGCGAGGGCGTCCTCGTAGGCGTCCGCCTCGTCGATCAAGTCGGGGTGACTCATGCGGCGGCCACCGGGCGACGAGTCTCAGGACGGGCGGCGGTGATCTCGGGGATGTCGAGATCGGCATCGAGGACGAGTCCTCCGTTGGAGGTGGCCTGGTCGGCCATTTCACGCAGCGTCGCGGGGTTCAGGGGGATCGCCGCGGCCTGGTCGTAGACGAAGCGCAGCGGGATGGCGGGCTGGAACCAGAGGGTCGTACGGCCCTCGCCCTCCCCTCCGGTGCCCTTCCACGAGACGACGAAGCTCTCGCTGCGCCGCAGCTTGGTCGTCGCCACGGCGGCGAGGTGAGCGAGGATGCGGTCCGGCATGACGATGGGGGAATCGACGTTCCCGTAGTAGAGGCTTCCCATGACGTTCTCCTGGTGTGGGTCGTGGTGAGGGGGTCAGTGGTGGGCCGGCCGGGCCGTAGACCGGTGGGGCCGCTGTCGTGAAAGCGAATCGAGGATGAGCGCCCTCCAGCCCGTCCGCTGCTCGGGGATGAGAGCGACCCCGAGTGCCGTGAAGGGCGCCGGGATGGGGTGTGAGGGTGTAGGTGTCATCGTTCCGTTCCTGAATTACTAGCTAAACAATACATCTAGTAGATTTCACATCTCTTGTCTATCATTGATTCCGAGAAGGACAAGAACTGTCACAGATTCGGACATGTAAGGTGGTGAAGTCGATGGAGGTGCTCGACTCGTACGGCTCCGTGGACGTCAGCGACACCGTCGCGACGTGGCACGAGGTCGAGGCGGGCTTCTGGGTCGGCAACACCCACGGCGCGTTCCTCGGAACCGTCGAACAGAATCCCGCGGGATGGATCGCCCGAGATCACACCGGCGGGTTCGTGGGGAAGTATCCGGACGCGGCTGAGGCTCGGGCGGCGATCGGATGATGTTGGACACCCGTCACGAGCCGAGGAGTTGACATGCCTCAGTCCATCGTGCGACACGAGCACACGCACCTCTACGCCGCGCAGCCCAAGACCAACGCGGGCCGCGAGCTGAGCAGCGCCATCCTCGAGCTCCGTCATGCCGAGCAGGTCCAGGCGGACCGTTCCCAGCGCATCTCCGGCCTCGGCGGCATCGACCTCGCCGCCCTCCGCTATCTCGTGCAGGCGCGGCGTGAGGAGCGGGAGGTCAGCCCGAAGGACCTCATCGTGA
Organism: Microbacterium oleivorans; assembly: GCF_001644225.1. Lineage (GTDB taxonomy): Bacteria > Actinomycetota > Actinomycetes > Actinomycetales > Microbacteriaceae > Microbacterium > Microbacterium gawkjiense. Next base: position 439,280 of record NZ_LSTV01000005.1, read on the forward strand.
TGCTCGGGACCTCCAGTGCCACCGTCACCAACGTGATCGAGCGACTCGTGAGCAAGGGCTACGTCATCCGGGAGCAGCACCCTTCGGACCGGCGTGCCCACTATCTCGTGCCGACGGAGACCGCAGCCGATCTCGTCGACGAGGTCTACGGCGCCCACCACGGCGCCGTCGTCTCGGTCATCGACAGTCTCGACGAGCAGGCCGCGACCGTCACGGCTGACACCATCCGCCGCATCGCCGCAGCGCTCGACGAGCTCGCCCGTCGCGGCTGACCACGACCCTCGAGGGGGTCGCGGCTCTTCTCAGATGACGGTGTCCGGCCCCAACCGGTGCCACGTGCGGTTGTGGTAGACGAGCGGCGACGTCGAGTCGCGCGAGATGTTCGCCTGCAGGGCGTGCGCGGCGATGACCGTCGAACCGCCGGCATCCATCCGGTCGATCACGGCGCACCGCACCCAGGCTCGCACCCCGTGATAGACCGCTTCACCGGTGACCAGGCGCGACCACGGCAGCTCCGCGAAGCGGTCGATTCCGCTCGTCGCGCCGATCTCGGCGAGGCGCAGGTCGTCGGCGTCCAGCAGGTGGACGACGAGCGTCTCGGCTGCGGCGAGCACGGGCGCCGCCGACGACTGCGACGACACCGAGAAGATCAGGAGCGGGGGATCGGCGCTCACCGACGACACGGATGTCGCCGTGAGCGCGACCGGGCCGCTCCCGGCATCCGCGGTGATCACGGCGACACCGCCCGGGTGCCCCCGGAAGACGGCCTTGAACTCCTCGGGCGAGAGCGACTCGCCGAGCCCGGACGCGGCGAGTCCGTGATCGTCCGAAGCGGCGTGTGCGGGAGAAGTCATACCTCGAACCTACGATCACGCGGACGGGGGGAGGGTCATGTGTCCGAACCTTTCGTCCTGTTGCGCCGGATGACGACGAGAGCGGACGGACACGGATGCCGGGTGTCCGGTATCATGGCGGGGTGCTGACCCTTCGCTGTTGTCGTCGCTGACCGCCGGTTACCCGGCGATTCCCGCGACCCCATCAGCTTCCGCGCCTCTGTGAGCGCGGCATCCCGTCAGGAAGAATCCGTGCGTTACGCCAGCTCCATCGCCGACCTCGTCGGCAACACCCCTCTCGTCCGTCTGAACTCCGTCACCGAGGGCATCGCCGCCACGGTCCTCGCCAAGGTGGAGTACTTCAACCCGGGCAGCTCGGCGAAGGACCGCATCGCGCGGAACATCATCGACGCCGCCGAGCGCGACGGGCACCTGAAACCCGGCGGCACGATCGTCGAGCCCACGAGCGGCAACACCGGGGTGGGGCTCGCGCTCGTCGCGCTGCAGCGCGGGTACCGCATGATCTTCGTCGTGCCCGACAAGTTCGCCGGCGAGAAGGTCGCGGTGCTGAAGGCGTACGGGGCCGAGATCGTCATGACGCCCACGAGCGTCCCGCCCGAGCATCCCGATTCCTACTACAGCGTGTCGGACCGGCTCGCCGCCGAGATCCCCGGCGCCTTCAAGCCCAACCAATTCGCGAACCTCCACGGACCGCGCGGCCACTACGAGACCACCGGCCCCGAGATCTGGCGCGACACCGACGGCCGGGTCACGCACTTCGTGGCGGGCGTGGGCACCGGCGGCACCATCAGCGGGACGGGGCGGTTCCTCAAGGAGGCAAGCTCGGGAGCGGTCACCGTGGTCGGCGCCGACCCGGAGGGCTCGATCTACTCCGGCGGCGACATCCACGGCTACCTCGTCGAAGGGGTCGGCGAGGACTTCATGCCCGCGACCTTCGACCCGACCGTCGTCGACCGCTACGAGAGGGTGGGCGACGCCGAGTCGTTCGCGATGACCCGTCGCCTCGCGCGCGAGGAGGGTCTGCTCGTCGGCGGCTCATCGGGGATGGCGGTCGTCGCGGCGCTCCGCGTCGCACGGGACCTCCCCGCCGACGCCGTGCTCGTCGTGCTGCTGCCCGACCACGGGCGCGGCTACCTCAGCAAGATCTACGACGACGGCTGGATGACCGACCACGGCTTCACCGTCGACACCGAAACCGAGACCACCACCGGGAGCCTCGCATGAGTGCACAGTCCTCCGCTCGCGGCTTCGCGAGCCTCGCCGTCCACGCAGGTCAGGAGCCCGACGAGGCGACGGGTGCCGTCATCCCGCCCGTCCACTTCTCGACGACGTACGCGCAAGACGGCATCGGCGGCCTCCGCGGCGGCTACGAGTACGGCCGCAGCGGCAACCCGACGCGCACCGCTCTGCAGACCCAGCTCGCCGCGATCGAGGGAGGCACTCACGCGCTCTCGTTCGCCTCGGGGCTCGCCGCCGAGGACGCACTGCTGCGCGCCGTGCTGCGCCCCGGCGACGAGGTCCTGCTCGGCAACGACGTCTACGGCGGCACGTTCCGGCTCATCTCCCGCGTCCTCGGCGACTGGGGCGTGAAGCTGCGCGTCGTCGACATGAGCGACCCCGAGAAGGTCCGGGCCGCCGTCGCCGAGCGGGCGCCCCGCATCCTCTGGGTCGAGACGCCCTCGAACCCGCTGCTGCGCATCACCGACATCGCCGGCCTCGCCGAGATCGGCCACGGCGTCGGCGCGCTCGTCGTCGTCGACAACACCTTCGCGACCCCCGCGCTGCAGCGCCCGCTGTCGTTCGGCGCCGACGTCGTGGTCCACTCGACGACGAAGTACCTCGGCGGTCATTCCGACGTCGTCGGCGGTGCGCTCGTGCTGAACGACGACGAGCTCGCCGAGAAGATCGGCTTCCTGCAGTTCGCCGTCGGCGCCGTGTCGGGACCCCTCGACGCGTGGCTGACGACCCGCGGCATCAAGACGCTCGCCGTGCGGATGCGTCAGCACAGCGAGAACGGGCTCGCCGTGGCATCCTTCCTCGACGGACACGACCGGGTCGCGCAGGTCTACTACCCGGGCCTCGCGTCGCACCCCGGACACGAGCTCGCATCGCGGCAGATGGCGGGCTTCGGCGGCATCGTCTCGCTGGCGCTCGAGTCGGGCGAGGCGGCGCGCCGGTTCGCCGAGTCGCTGCGGCTGTTCACGCTCGCCGAGTCGCTCGGCGGCGTCGAGTCGCTCGTCAACTACCCCGACGCGATGACCCACGCCTCGGTCCGCGGCACCGAGGCGGCCGTCCCCGTCGAGGTCGTGCGCCTGTCGGTCGGCATCGAGGACGCCGCCGACCTGCTCGCCGACATCGAGCAGGCGCTGCAGGCCTGACGCCGGCGGGCGCGAGCGCAACCGCGGAGATTCTCGCGACTCGCCGACGTGGCGGGGTGAACGGGTGGCGTGTCGGCGAGGATCTCCGCCGCTCGGGCGGGGTGAGGTCTCGGGCGGGCGATAGCGTGGCCGGATGACACACGCAAGATGGGCCATCCTCGGTGCCGGCGCGATCAGCGGCGACTTCGCGCACGCGCTGCCCGACTCCGACCTCGGCCGGCTGTACGCGGTCGGCGCGCGGGACGTCTCGCGGGCGGAGGAGTTCGCCGCCGCGCACGGCGCCCCCGTGGTGGGGACGTACGACGAGATACTCGACCGCGACGACATCGACGCCGTCTACGTCGGCACGGTGCACACGACGCACACGGACCTCGTGCAGCAGGCGCTGGCCGCGGGCAAGGCCGTGCTGTGCGAGAAGCCGCTCGGCGTCGATCCTGCCGAGACGGATGCCGCGATCGCGGCCGCTCGCGCTGCCGGACTGCCTCTCGTCGAGGCCTTCAAGTACCGCTTCGGACCGTTCGCCGACCGCCTCCGCGAGCTGGTGGGCGGGGGAGCCCTGGGCGACCTGGTCGAGATCGAGTCCTCGCTCGGCTTCGCCGCGGGCAGCCGCACCGGACGCCTCTTCGACCCGGCGACGGCGGGCGGAGCGATCCTCGACGTCGGGTGCTACCCGTTGTCGCTCGTCGTCGGCGTCGCGGCGTGGGCGGGGCACGACCTCGACGGACTCGAGGTGCAGGCGGTGGCCGGCACGATCGGTGGGACCGGCGTCGACGAGAGCGCAGCGGCATCCGTCGATCTCGGGGGTGCGTCGGCGAACATCCGCACCGCGATCGTCCACGACCTGCCGCGCCTCACCCGCGTCGTCGGGCGCGAGGCGAGCCTGGAGATCCCGAACGTGTGGGGGAGCCGGACCGACAGCACCGCGGCGGCGACGCTGATCCGCACCGACGGCACCCGTGAGGAGATCGAGGTGCCGACCGTGCAGCCGATGGCGGCCGAAGCGGATGCCACCATCCGCGCCCTCCGCGAGGGGCGGACCGAGGCGCCCGAGATCCCGTGGGCCGAGACCCGCACGATCGCGCGGCTGCTCGCGGAGTGGCGCGGCGGCATCGCCTGAGCGTCAGCGGGTCCGCCACCACCGGCGACGGTGCGGTTTCTCGGGCTCGGGCGGGGGAGCGGATGCCGCGGCCCGCGCCGCGCGCCGGGCGCGCCACGCGGCGACCTCCGCGTCGGGGTCCCGAGTCGGGGTGACGACGGGCGGTCCGCCGAGCAGTTGACGGCGCGCTTCGACGACGCGGCGGGAGAAGTCCGCGGTGTACTCGCGGACGTCCTCCTCCCGGTGGAAGACGTCGACGCGCTGCTCGAACTCGGCGTGCTCGATGCGCAACCGCAGGGCGGGCGGTCCGAGCCCGGACAGCTGCTCCGTCTGGATCTTGCGCTTGATCCACCAGTCGGGGTCGTGCGACCCGCCGAGCCCTTCGAGGGGCTTGCCGGCGCCGGGCAGGTCGTCGAAATCGCCGCGGCGGATCGCCTGCTGGATGGCGGTCTCGACGTACATCGCGCGTTCGGTGCCGGTCGGTGTGCCCGCGTGGCGTTCGGGTTCGGCGGGCCGCTCGTCGCCGTGCTCGCGCGCCGCCTGCTCCACGCGGTACCGCGCTGCCCTCACTCGGGGGTCGTCGTCCATGCCGCGGTCATCGGCCATTCCTCCAGCGTAAGGCGCGGCGTCCTTGCGGCGGCGTTGCCGAGTATGCATATACTCAGAAAACACATACCCGGTATGCAGCGAGGAGTCCCGATGTCGGTACGTTCGAGCCTGTTGGCGATCCTGGATCAGGGTCCCTGCTATGGCTACCAGCTGCGGGCGGAGTTCGACCGCCGCACCGGGTCGACCTGGCCCCTCAACGTGGGTCAGATCTACAACACGCTCGACCGCCTCGAGCGCGACGGCCTGGTCGAGAAGGGTGACGTCGACGAGCAGGGTCACGTCTACTGGCAGATCACGGATGCCGGATCCGCCGAGGTCCGCGCGTGGCTCGACGCTCCCGTCGAGCGCTCGCAGGGCACCCGCGACGAGCTGGCGATCAAGCTCGCCGTCGCCGCCACCCTGCCGGGGGTCGACCTGGCCGCCGTGATCCAACGGCAGCGCTCTGCGTCGCTGCGGCAGCTGCAGGAACTGAACCGCGCCAAGTACGCCGGTGCGAACCCCGACGGCCCCGAGGAACTCGCCTGGTCGCTCGTGGTCGATTCGATGATCTTCTCCGCCGAGGCCGAGGTGCGATGGCTCGACCACACCGAGCAGCGGCTCGCGCGGCATCCTCACCACACGATGGGATTGGAGCTGTCCACCGAGACACCCAAGCGGGGAAGGCCTGCCAGATCCGAGACGGGCAACGCCGAGGCGGTCGTGCGGTGAGCGCCGCCGTCCTGCAGCTGGTGGGGGTCACGCAGCAGTACGGCGAGGGCGAGACGAGCGTCTCGGCACTGTCGGGCGTCGATTTGACGGTCGACAAGGGGGAGCTCGTCGCGATCATGGGAGCGTCCGGTTCGGGCAAATCCACGCTCCTGTCGATCGCGGGCGGGTTGCAGAAGCCCACCAGCGGCGAAGTCGTCGTCGAGGGGACGTACCTTTCGACGGCGACACGTCGCGATCTCGCGCAGCTCCGGCGGCGCTCCCTGGGATTCGTCTTCCAGGACTTCAATCTCATCCCGACCCTCACGGCCGTCGAGAACGTGACGCTGCCGCTCGAGCTCGACGGCTTCCGGGCCCGAGTGGCGCGCCGTGCGGGTCGGGATGCGCTCGCCTCGGTCGGTCTCGAGGACAAGGTGGACGCCTACCCCGACGACCTGTCGGGCGGTCAGCAGCAGCGCGTCGCGATCGCCCGCGCGGTGGTCGGCGGCCGCCGACTGATCCTCGCCGACGAGCCGACCGGTGCGCTCGACTCGGCCACGGGGGAGGCGGTCATGAAGATGATCCGCCACCGCGTCGACCAGGGGGCCGCCGGCATCCTCGTCACCCATGAGCCGCGCCATGCGGCGTGGGCGGACCGCATCGTGTTCCTCCGCGACGGTCGCATCGTCGACGAGTCGCAGCGTCACGGCGCGGACGCGTTGCTGTCGGGCACGCGATGACCGCGGTGCAGGACCGGCCCCGAGCGGATGCCGGGGCGCGCCGCCGCGCCGAGCGGCCCACGCCGTCGCGCACGGCGCGGGTGCGCGTCGCCGTGCGCATCGCTCGGCGCCAGGTGCGCCGCGCGTGGGTGTCGTCGCTGCTCATCATGACGCTCATCGCGCTACCGATCGCGGGGATGGCGGGGGTCGCGGTGTACGTCGCGAGCATGATCGCGACACCGGCGGAGCGCGTGGCGGTGCAACTCGGAGAGATGCAGGGCTGGGTGGAGCCGATCGGCGTCCCCGATGCGGGGTTCTGGCAGGCGCCGGACGAGCCGTACTCGTACGGGTACGGGACAGGGCCGGAGTGGACCTCCGAGGCAGAGGGGGAACCGTTATCGGACCCCACCTCCGCGCTGCCCGCGGGGACCGAGACGATCGAGGTGTCGCAGGGACGCGAGCGCGTCCAGACGAGCGCGGGGATCGCGGCGATCCGGGCCTGGGCGGGCGACATCGGGGATCCTCGGTTCACGGGTCGTTTCGACATGGTCTCGGGGAACGCGCCGAACGGCGACGGCGAGGTCATGGTGACCACCGCGACACTCGATCGTGTGGGGGCGCGGGTGGGCGGAGAGCTGCGCCTGGTCGACTCGGATGACGTCCTTCGGATCGTCGGCACCTTCGATGCCGCGGAGCTCGCCGATACCGAGAGCGCTGTCGCCTTCCCGGACGCGGACCGCTTCGAGGGGGCGACCTGGTACCTGCCCGAGACCTCCCTGTCGTGGACGGAGATCCGGAAGTTGAACGAGCAGGGCATCGGGGTCTACTCGCGCGAGGTGGTCCTCGACCCACCGGCGTTCTCTTGGCCGGACGGTTCTCAGGTGTACACCGCGGCGACAGCGGAAGAGCAAGGACTGCTCGCCCTGGCAGCGGGCCTGGGCGCGGGTGGCCTCGCGGCCGCCTACATGGTGGTGATGCTCGCTGGAGCGGCCTTCGCGGTGAGTGCGCGGCGACAGCAGCGTGCTCTCGCTATCGCGGCCAGCGTGGGTGCCGACACGCGGGACGTGCGCAGAATCGTCCTCCTCCAGGGGACGGTGCTCGGTCTCGTCGCCGGCGGCGTGGGGCTCGCCGCCGGCGTCGGATTGGCGGCCGTCGTGATGCGGCTGACGGACACCGGCTCGGCGATGCAGTTCTGGGGCTTCCATGTGCCCTGGGTCATCCTCATCGGCATCCTGCTCTTCTCGACGCTCGTCGGGACGGCGTCCGCATTCGTGCCCGCCCGGTCCGTCGGGCGATCGGACACGATCAGCGCGCTTCGCGGAGCACGTCGTCCCCAGCGGGTGAATGCTGCGCGGCCGCTGTGGGGATCGCTGCTGATCCTCGTCGGCGTCGTCGTCACGATCCTCTGCGGCGTGGCGGCAGCGGCCGTCGCTGCGGACACGATGCTCCCCTGGGACTCGCCCTTCCGGTGGCTCCCCGTTGTGGGCATCATCGCGGGGCCCGTCCTGGCGCAGGTGGGCATCCTCATCTCCGGGCGGTGGCTGCTCTGGCTGGCTTCACGGCTGCTGTCTCGGTTCGGCATAGCGGCGCGGATGGCGTCGCGAGATGCGGTCGCGAACGGCGCTCGGACGGTGCCGGCGTTCGCGGCCATCGGCGCCACGGTGTTCGTCGGCGTGTTCGCGGTCGGGGTCGGGATGATGTCGGCCGGGACGCAGGTGCGGACGTGGGACTACTCCGCGCCGATCGGGACCGTGACCGCCGACGTGTCGAGCATGGACGGGGACCAGCTCGACCCGACCGTACGGCTCGCCGTGTTCGAGGACGTCCGCGACGCCTTCGAGCAGGCGGGGGCGACGGCGACCGCGCTCGTGCAGCGCCAATACCAGCTGTACTGGAGCGGCGAGGAGGTCATCCCCGGCGACGCTGTGCGGGCGACCGTCATGGTTCCCCAGCGGAACCTGCTCAGCGGGGACGACACCGATCAGGGATGGTCGGGAGTCTTCGACGATCCGACCAACAACATCGCCGTGATGGACGCGTCGGACGTTCCGACCGTGATGGGGGTCGAACTGAGCGCCGCCGACAAGAGGGCGTTCGAGCAGGGCGCTGCGCTGATCACTGACAGCGACCTGATCACCGATGGACGCATCGACGTCGCCGCGTGGACCGAGCAGGAATGGGCGACGGGCAAGGCGCCGGACAACATCTTCGCTCCAGCGAACGATGCCGCGTTCGCCGAGCCGCAGTGGCGGACGACCCTCCCCGCGATCGCGCTCGACGCGCCGGATCAGCCGCTGAGCGTTGTGCTGCATCCGTCTGCCGCTGAGGAGCTCGGCCTGAACCTGGAGCCGACGGCCCTGTTCGCGGCGATGCCCGAGGACTCCCCGTATCGGAACTGGGATCGGGCGTACGCGCTGGGGGACAGCCTGACGACCAACGACCACTCGGTCTACGTTTCCGTGGAGACCGGCCCGCCGAGCCCCGCTGCCTGGCTCGTCCCGCTGCTCGCGGCCGTCGCCGTCCTCGTGCTCGGCGCGAGCGCCGTCGCGCTCGGGCTCGCGCGGTTCGAGCGTCGGCCCGACGACGCGACCCTCGCCGCCGTGGGCGGCACGCCGGGACTCCGGCGTCGCATCGGGTTGTGGCAGGGGCTCGTGATCGCCGGGTTCGGCACGTTCGCGGGGGCGGCCGCCGGCATCCTTCCACCGATCGGGTTCTGGCTGCAGTCGCAGACGTCCGGGGAGCCGATGAACCTCGCCGACATCCCGTGGTGGCTGCTCGGGGCGCTCGCCGTCGCCCTGCCGCTCGGGATCGCGGCCGTGAACTGGCTCGTGCCGCCCCGCGAGCCCGAGCTCACGCGACGCAACGTCATCGCGTGAGCCCGGCTCGGCGATTCAGAGCCGAGCGGATGCCTCGGTCAGCACGCTCCGCAGGATCCCCTCGATCTCAGCGAACTCGGCCGGCCCCATGGTGAGGGGCGGGGCGAGCTGGATGACGGGGTCGCCGCGGTCGTCGGCGCGGCAGTAGAGACCCGCGTCGAACAGCGCCTTCGAGAGGAAGCCGCGCAGCAGGCGCTCGGATTCGGCGGCGTCGAAGGTCTGCTTCGTCGCCTTGTCCTTCACCAGCTCGATGCCGAAGAAGTAGCCGTCACCGCGGACGTCGCCGACGATCGGCAGGTCGAGGAGCCGCTCGAGCGACGCGCGGAAGACGGGCGAGTTCTCGCGGACGTTCTGCAGCAGCCCCTCCTCCTCGAAGATGTCGAGGTTCTCCATCGCCACCGCCGTCGAGACGGGGTGCCCGCCGAACGTGTACCCGTGCGGGAACGACGTCGTCCCGTGCGAGAACGGCTCATGGATGCGGTCGCTGACGATCGTGCCGCCGAGCGGCGAGTACCCGCTCGTGACGGCCTTCGCGAACGTGATCATGTCGGGCTGGTAGCCGTAGCGGTCGGCACCGAACCACTCGCCCAGGCGGCCGAACGCGCAGATCACCTCATCCGAGACGAGCAGCACGTCGTGCCGGTCGCAGATCTCGCGGACGCGCGCGAAGTAGCCGGGCGGCGGCGGGAAGCATCCACCCGAGTTCTGCACCGGTTCGAGGAAGACCGCCGCGACAGTGTCGGCTCCCTCGAAGAGGATCGCCTCCTCGATGCGGTCTGCCGCCCAGGTCCCGTACTCCTCAGGGGTGGTGCCGGTGAAGCCCTGCTCGGCGGCGCGGTACCAGTTCGTGTTCGGCACGCGGAATCCGCCCGGGGTCACCGGCTCGAACATCGACTTCATGGCGGGCAGCCCCGTGATCGCCAGCGCGCCCTGCGGCGTGCCGTGGTAGGCGACGAAACGCGAGATCACCTTGTGCTTCGTGGGCTTGCCCTGCAGCCGCCAGTACTGCTTGGCGAGCTTGAACGCCGTCTCGACCGCCTCGCCGCCGCCGGTCGAGAAGAACACGCGGTTCAGATCGCCGGGGGCGAGGTGCGCGAGGCGGTCGGCGAGCTCGATCGCGGACGGATGCGCGTACGACCAGATGGGGAAGAACGCGAGCTCCTCGGCCTGCCGCGCCGCCGCCTGAGCCAGCCGGGCACGGCCGTGCCCCGCGGCGACGACGAAAAGACCCGACAGCCCGTCGATGTACTTCTTGCCGCTCGCATCCCAGATGTGGTGCCCCTCGCCCTTGACGATGATCGGGACGCCCGCCCCCTCGGTCATCGACGACTGCCGCGCGAAATGCAGCCACAGGTGGTCGCGGGCCATCGCCTGCAGCTCGGTCTCGGATGCTGCCATGGGTTCCTCCGTACGTCGTTGTGGATGGGGGAGCGGATGCCGGGCGTCAGCGCATCGTGTCAGCGCATCGTGTCCAAGATCCCGACGAGGTCCTCGAACGTCGTGCGGGGGTTGAGGATCGCGAATCGGGCGTTCGTGCGGCCGGCGTGGCTGGACGGGGTGACGAAGGCGTGCTGGTCGTCGAGCAGGCGGTTCGACCAGGCCGTGTAGTCGTCCTTGCTCCAGCCGCGCCGCTCGAAGACGACGACGCTCAACTGCGGACGGCGCACGAGTTCGAGCTCCTCGCGCGACTCGATCTCGGCGGCGATGCGCTCGGCGAGCGAGATGGAACACGTGATCGCCTCGCGGTAGACCTCGGCGCCGTAGGTCGCGAGCGAGAACCACAGCGGCAGTCCGCGGGCCCGTCGCGTGAGGTGCGCGGCGAAGTCCGACGGGCTCCAGTCGCTCGTCTCGGTGAGGGTGTCGAGGTACTCCGCGTGCTGCGTGTGCGCGCGACGGCCGAGCTCGGGGTCGCGGTACAGCAGCGCACACGCGTCGAACGGGGCGAACAGCCACTTGTGCGGGTCGACGATGAGCGAGTCGGCGTGCTCGATGCCGGCGAAGTAGTGCCGGGCCTCGGGTGAGAGTGCAGCCGCGAGGCCGTAGGCGCCGTCGACGTGCAGCCACGCCCCGAACTCGCGGGTCACCTCGGCGACCGAGGCGACGTCGTCGACGATCCCGAAGTTCGTCGAGCCCGCGGTGGCCACGACGGCGAAGACGCTGTCGCCGTGCTCCTCGAGGGCGGCGCGCACCGCGTCGCCGTGCAGGACACCCCCGGCATCCGGAGCCACGGGCACGACCTCGACGTCCATCACACGGGCCGCCGACGCGATCGACGAGTGCGCCTCGGCGGAGCAGACGACGCGCCAGCGGTCGGGACGGATGCCGCGGTCCCGCGCGGTCTCGCGTGCGGCCACGAGCGCCGACAGGTTGCCGAGGGTGCCGCCCTGCACGAAGACGCCGCCGGCCGTCGCGGGCAGACCGAACTCGCCGGCGAGCCACCGGAGCACCTCGTTCTCGGCGTGGACGGCGCCCGCGCCCTCGAGCCAGGACCCGCCGTAGAGCGCGCTCGCCGAGACGACGAGGTCGAACGCGGCAGCCGCCTTCGACGGCGCGCTCGGGATGAACGACAGGTACCGCGGGTCGTCGGTCGTGATGCACGCGGGAGCGAGCACGTGCTCGAAGACGCCGAGCGCCTTGCGCGCCCCGATGCCCTGCTCGGTGATCGTCACGCCGGCCAGGCGGGCGAGCTCGGCGGGCGGCAACGGCTTGTCGAGCGGATTGTCGTCCGTCAGCAGCCGCTGCCGCGAGTAGTCGAGGACGAGGTCGACGATCTGACGGGTCTCGTCGGTCACGTCGTGCATACGGGCGGGCTGGGTCATCGGTTCTCCGAGGTCGAGCGGGGGAGCGCGGGTGTGCGCGGCGGTCGGGTCCGGCGGGTGCCCAGACGTTCGAAGGCTACGCCCAGGCGCAGCAGCGCGGTGTCGTCGTAGGCGCGGCCCGCGATCGTGAGGCCCACCGGCATCCGCGTGTCGGTCATCGTGCCCAGCGGCACGGTCACGGTCGGGATGCCGAGATGCCGGATCGCGAGGTTGCCGTTGGCGATCCAGACGCCGTTGCGCCAGCCGAGGTCGGCCGAGACCGGGTTCACGTCCATGTCGGCGGGACCCACGTCGGCGACGGCGGGGAAGACGACGGCGTCGAGGCCGGCGGCATCCATCCACTCCTCCAGGTCGGTGCGGCGGACGCGTTCGAGGGCACGCAGACCCTCCTCGAGCTCGGGCATGTCGCCCAGCCCGGCGCCCGGATGCGCGCGCACCCAGTCGGGGTACTCGGCGATGTCGTCGTCGAAGCCGGTGTACCGGTCGGGGAGCGCCCCGGGCGGATGCGGGAAGATCGTCGCGCCGTCGACGTCGGCGAGGGTCGAGAGCGCGGGGTCGCCGTTGGCGGCGAGGAAGTCGTCCCACGCCCACGCCGACAGGTCGACGATCTCGCGCTGCAGATACCCCTCGGGGACGCGGTCGCGGATGGTCGAGGCTCCCGCGCGGTCGCCCTCGTACCGGCTCACGACGGGGAAGTCGACCTCGACGACGGTCGCGCCCGCGGCTTCGAGGTCGGCGCGGGCCGCACGCCACAGCGCGAGGATCGACGGGCGGGTCTCGATCCGCTGACCCGTCGGACCGCCGATGCCCGTGCCGGTCCCGGCATCCGGGTCCTCACCGATGTACATCCGCGGGATGCCGAGACGCACCCCGGCGAGCGAGGCGCCCTCCGCGAGCGCGGGATACGACGCGGGCCGCACCTGCGACGCCGCGGGGAGCGTCACCCACGGCTGCACCCGCCAGAAGTCGCCGCGGGTCTCGGTGTCGTCGGCGACGATGACGTCGAGCACCTCGAGCAGGTCGGCCATCGTGCGGGTGTGCGGCACGACGACGTCCATCGTCGGCACGAGCGGCCAGTTGCCGCGCACCGAGATGACACCGCGCGAGGGCGTGTAGGCGCAGAGCGCGTTGTTCGACGCGGGGCCGCGACCCGACGACCACGTCTCCTCGCCGAGGCCGAACGCGGCGAAGCTCGCGGCGGTCGCCGTACCCGACCCGTTGGACGAGCCGGACGCGAACGGCGCGGTCAGCCACGCGGCGTCATACGGACTCTCGGCGCGGCCGTACGCGCCGCGCTGCATGCCGCCGTTCGCCATCGGGGGCATGTTCGTGAGGCCGAGGCAGATCGCGCCGCCCGCGCGCAGGCGCTCGATCGTGAACGCGTCCCGCTGCGCGACGAGGTCGGCGAAGGCAGGCGACCCGGCCGCGGCGGTCAGCCCGCGCACGAGGTAGCTGTCCTTCGCCGTGTAGGGGATGCCGTCGAGGGGTCCGAGGGTCTCGCCGCGGGCGCGACGCGCATCGGATGCCGCGGCCTCGGCTCGCGCGTCTGGGTTGCGGACCACGACGGCGTTCAACGCCGTCTCGGTGTCGGGCCCGTCGTACGCGTCGATGCGCGCGAGGTAGGCGTCCACGAGCTCGACCGCCGTGGCTTCTCCGGACTCGAGGGCGGCGCGCAGGTCGGCGATCGGCGCCTCGACGACGTCGATCATGCCGTCACCGCCGGCTGCTGCTGGGTGATGCAGTGGATGCCGCCGCCGCGGGCGAACAGGCCGCGGGCGTCGACCGTGACGACCTCTCGGCCCGGGTACGCCTCGGCCAGGATCGTGCGGGCCTGCGCGTCGGCCTTCTCCTCGCCGAAGCCGCAGGCGATCACGCCGCCGTTGACGACGAGGTGGTTGACGTAGCTCCAGTCGACCGGCCCGTGGGCGTCGGTCAGGGTCTCGGGGGCGGGGAGCGACACGATCTCGAAGCGGCGACCGGCGGCATCCGTCTGCCCCTTGAGCTCGGTGTGCAGCTGCGCGGTGACGGCGTGGTCGGGGTGCGCCGGGTCGCGTTGATCGTGCAGCAGGATGCGGCCGGGCGAGGGGATCGTCGCCACGATGTCGACGTGCCCGTTCGTGCCGAACTCGTCGTAGTCGCGGGTCAGGCCGCGGCTCAGCCAGACCGCCTTCGCAGCACCGAGCGTGCGGGCCATCTCGGCCTCGACGCGGGCGCGGTCGGCGAAGGGGTTCCTCCGCGGGTCGAGCTGCACGGTCTCGGTGAGCAGTACGGTCCCTTCGCCGTCGACGTGGATGCCGCCGCCCTCGTTCACGAGGACGGACGAGACGAGCTCGGCGCCCACCTCGGCGGCGATGAGGCGCGCGTGCGCCGCGGAATCCTGCCACTGCGCCCAGTCGGGCGCACCCCAGCCGTTGAAGATCCAGTCGACCGCGCCGAGGACGCCGGGGCGCTCGTCGTCGACGACGAAGGTGGGGCCGTGGTCCCGCATCCAGTACTCGTCGACGGGGGCCTCGAAAAGCGTCACTTCGCCGGGGAGCATGCGGCGTGCGCGCGCCGTCTCGGTCGGATCGACGACCATCGTCACCGGCTCGAACCGCGCGACGGCGGCCGCGACGGCGGCCCAGGTGGCGTACCCCTCTTCGCGTTCGGCGTCGGTGTCACCCAGGGTGAGACCCTCTCGGGGGAACGCCATCCACGTGCGCTCGTGCGGGGCGGTCTCGCTCGGCATCCGCCAGGCCATGGCGTCTCCCTCGGGTGTCGGGTAGCTTATTGATCGTTTGATCAACAAGGGGAGGGTATCGAGTCCATGACGCAGACGTCAACCGTCCGCCGGCGGCGCAAGACGCCCGCCGAACGCCGCGACGAGATCGCGGCCGCGGCGCGCGGGATCGCGCTCGCCGACGGTCTCGACGCCGTCACGCTGCGCGCCGTCGCCGCGCGCGTCGGCGTGGCCCCCGGACTCGTCGCGCACCACGCCGACGGGATGGACGCGCTCGTCGCCGAGGCGTTCGGCGCCGTCGTCGCGGACGAGCTGCGCGCCGTCGTGGCCGCGATCAGGGTGAAAGATGCCGCGACGGCGCGGCTCGGCATCCTGCTCGACACCGTCCTCGGGGATGAGCCGAGCGCCGTCACGCTCGTCTGGGTCCAGGGCTGGGCACTCGGCGCCCGCAACGAGGCGCTCGCCGCACGCGTACGCGCCGAGATGGACGCGTGGCAGCGCGCGCTCGCGGCCGAGATCGTGCGCGGAACCGGGCGGGGCGAATTCGCCGAGGTCGATGCGGATGCCGTCGCCTGGCACCTGCTCGCGATGATCGACGGCCTCGGAGCCCATGGCCTCGTTCGCTGGCGCGACGATCCCTCGCGCGCCGACCTCACCCGCCGCGCGCTCGCCGCGCTGCTCGGCGTCGCGCCCGGCGCGCTGCACGGCTGACCCGCCGCCGAGACGTCGAGACGTCGCAGACGTCGCAGACGTCGCAGATGGTCGCCCCGCCGCACCCGCCGCGACCATCTGCGACGCCTCGAGCCGACGGGAACGGCGGTCATCCGCCTTGAACGGATGCCGGTGGCGTCGGCTCGAGGTCGGCGTCAGTTGTCGGGGCGCGAGATGTCGAGGGTGACGAAGTTCGTGCCGGGGACGGGGCGGACCTCGAACGTCGCGCCGTCGAGCGTGCCGGGCGGGAGGTCGAAGCGCTGCTCGAGGGCGCCCCGGCTCAGGCGGCGCAGCTCGGCCGCCTCGCCGGCGGGGGCGAGGAACTCCATGTCCCCGCTGCTGGTCTGCCCGTAGGCATCCGGGTTGTCCTGTCCGATGGCGTCCTCGTACAGCTCCTCGACGATCTGCCCGGGGATCTTCTTCGGCGTGCCGAGCACCTCCTTGCCCACCTCGCCGGGGGTCTCGCGCACCGCCTTGCCGATCGAGGTCCCGAGGTCGTTCGCGACGTTGTAGTCGGGCGCGGCGTGGCGTCCGGTGTGGCCGAGCTGTTGACGGCCGCGGGTGACGTCGGTGAGCAGGTCGTACTTCTTGGCGTGGCTGGCCACTGGGGCGTCGCGACGGTGCTTCCCGGCGTCCGCGGCGTTGCGCCGGTCCGTGCCGCGGATGCGGGCGGCGTCGGCGCGGTGCTTGCCGCCGCGCTTGCGGAACGCGCTCCCGAATCCCTTCTTGAACTCGCGGCCGGCGCCGTCGACGGCGTCGACGATCTCGCGCATGAGGCTCTTCATCGTCATGTCAGTCTCCCGAGATCTGCAGGTTGGCAAGGTCCGCGAGCAGCCGATCGGTGCGGTCCTCGATGTCGACGGCCTGCGCGTCCATCTCGTCGGCGGCCGCCTCGAGCGCCTCGATGTCGGCCTCGAACTCGTCGACGTCTCCGACGGCGCCCTCGACGACGGGCGCGTCCATGAGGGCCATGACGATCACCGGGACCTGCTCGACGAGCGGCTCGACGGCGAGGGGCAGCACCTCGTTGATGCCCTGCTCGATCGTCGCCTCCATCGCCATCGCGAGCAGCTTCTTGCGGGCGAGCAGCAGCACCGCCGCGCCGCCGGCGCCGAAGGGACCCGCGGCGAGCAGGGGGACGAGCTGCATGAGCGTGAGTGTCACCTCGGCGATGACCTTGATCTTCATCGCGAGGACGATGCCGCCCGCGATGTCTATGCCCGTCGCCGCGGGGCCGAGCACGTCGAGCAGCTTCTGCATGTTGTCGGAACGGTTGCGGTTCCACCCCTCGACCTGCGCCGTGCCCGCGTTGCCCTGCAGCGCCGTGGCCAGGTCGCCGTTCACGCGGCTGTCGACGGCCTGGATGATCGACTCCATGTCGTCGCGGTAGCCGCGCACGAGGTCGGCCGCCTTGTGGACCTCGTCCTCGTCGATGTCGGGCCATTCCAGCCCCATCTTGTCCATGATCCAGATCAGCTCATTCGGCAACATCATCCCCACGGGTACCACCTCCGCCGTCGACAGTAGCGAGCGGTCACCCCGACGGCGATGGGGAGAACGACCCATTCCGCCGCGCTCGCGAGACGTCCCAGATGGTCGCCGCCTCCACCCGCCGCGCGACCATCTGCGACGCCTCGACCCGACGGGAACGGTGGTCATCGGCAGGGGATGGATGCCGGTGGCGTCGGCTCGGCGACGGTCAGATCTCGCGCAGTGTGTGGTCGGCGGGTACGTGATTGTCGCGGTAGTAGGCGACGAAGAGGTCGGCCGCCTCGTCGAGCGTGAAGACCTCGTGCGGGTGCACCTTCGCGCTGTGTCGCCCCTCGTCCCACCGGATCGTCTCGGTCGGCTCCGACTCGTCGCCGCCGGTCGGCTTGCCGACGGTGTACTGGTGGGCCGTGCCTGCCTCATCGACCACGCGGACCTCGACGGTCACACCCTCGGCATCCCCGGCGCACTGGATGTACTCCTCGGAGTGAGGCAGGCTCGCGCGCAGGTTGGCCCCGTCGGGCGCACGCCACAGACTGAGCGCCCAGAAGGAGGAGCCGTCCATCTGCGTCAGGGTGAACCGGATCTGGTCCTCGAAAGAACGGAGCGCGTCGATCAGAGGGAACCTGCTCGAGCCGTTCTCCTGCAGGATGTGCGTCGGCGTGGTCACGGGTCCTTCTTTCGTCTCGACCCGACAGGAACGGCGGTCATCGGGTGGCGATGGATGCCGGTGGCGTCGGCTCGGCGACGATCAGATCTCGCGCAGGGTGTGGTCGGAGGGCACGTGGTTGTCGCGGTAGTACGCGACGAAGAGGTCGGCGGCCTCGTCGAGGCTGAAGACCTCGTGCGGGTGCACTTTCGTGCTGTGTCGCCCCTCGTCCCAGCGGATCGTCTCGGTCGGCTCCGCGTCGTCGCCGCCGGTCGGCTTGCCGACGGTGTACTGGTGGGCGGTGCCCGCCTCGTCGACCACGCGGACCTCGACGGTCACCCCCTCGGCATCCCCGGCGCACTGGATGTACTCCTCGGAGAACGGAATCTCCGCCAACAGGTCGGCCCCGTCCGGTGCACGCCAGAGGCTGTACGCCCACAGCTTCGCGCCGTCCATCCGCCGGACGGAGAACCGAATCTGGTCCTCGTACGGACGGGCCACGTCCACCAGGGGAGAGCGCGCGAACCCGTTGAGCTGCACGATGTGCGTCGGCGTCGTCACGGAACCTCCTGCAGGAGCACTCGCACGATCCTAATCTCGGAGCCGTGCAACTTCGCGATCGCGGGGGTGTCCGGACCGACCGTAGTGTCGAAGAGCAACTGTGCAGGGTTGCGCGTGGCCGAGCCGCTCTTCACCTCGATCCCCGTCCACGTCCCGTCGACGTTCTGAATGAGCCCGTCGTAACGCCGGACCTGCGGGCCCGACGTCCCTGGTCGATGAAGTCCGTCCGCCGACGCATTCACCTGGTCGCGGATGACCGGCACCCGGGGAACGGTCGGGGCATCCAGGTCGACGGTGTTCCCGTCGAGCACCTCCACGTCGCTGTTCGTCAGGGTGAGGTGGGTGTCGATCTTGCGGGTGACGCCGGTGTCGAGGCGGACGTGCAGGTCGTCGGCGCCGCGGCGCAGCGCGTCGAGGGAGTCTTTGACGGCGCGGCCGACGGCGCTCATGAGGCGTCTCCTCCGAAGTCGAGGGAAGCGAGATCCGCGATGAAGTTGCCCGTGAGCTGCTGCAGATCGGTGCTGTGGGTGTTCAGGGCCGCCTGCGCGTTGCCGAGGGCCTGCAGATCGGCGTAGAACTCATCCGAGTCGCCGACCTGGCCCTCGACGACCGGCGCGTCGAGCACCGCGTCGATGATGGCGGGCAGCTCGTCCGCGAGGGGCTCGATCACCATGGGTGCGAGCTGTGCGACCAGCTCTTCGACGACGGTGTCGACGGCCGCGTTGAGCAGCTTCTTCTTGATGATGAGCATGGGACCCGCGCCGGCGGCGGTGATCGGGTTGGTCAGCATCCCGATGAAAGCCAGCGCGGTGGTCGTGACGTCGGCGATGACCTTGATCTTGAGTCCGAGGACGACGCCCGCCCCCACATCCATCGCCGTCGCGGCGGGCGGCATGATGTCGACGAGCCGCTGCAGGTTCTGGGAGCGCGTGGTGGTCCACGCGGCGACGGTGGCGGGTCCGGTCTGGCCGCGGAGGGCAGTGGCGAGATCGTTGTTGACGACTCGATCGACCGACTGGATGACGCCCTCCAGCTCGCCGCCGAACGTCCGGACGATCGTCGCCGCGCGGCGGATCTCGTCCTCGTCGATGTCCGGCCACTCGAAACCGAGCTTCTGCATGATCCAGACCAGCTCGTTCGGCAACATCATGCCCATGGCGCCCCCTCCTGCCACGACGCTATGCGCGAGGTGCGAGAGGGGAAGGGGGAGAACTCCGCATTTCGAGTCCGACCCGCCATCCGGGTCGCCTCGGCGCGTCTCATAAGGAGTTTCCAGGTTCCGCCGCTTGCCCGCGTGAACACGCGGATCTCGAGAGCGCGAGAGCACCCGGCCAGGCCGATTCCGCTCAGCCCGGCCAATCCGATCCGCGGTGCCCCCCGGATGACCCGTCGTGCGAAAGCCGCACTGAAGGAAGGAAAACAGACACATGCGTACCAACCTGAAGCGGACCCTCGTCCTCGGCTCCACCGGACTCGCGGCGGTCGCCCTGACCGCCGGCTTCGCCCTGCCGGCCAACGCGGCCGAGAGCGAGGACACCACCACCACGACGGCGACGGAAGCATTCACCGACGTCCTCAACATCAACGAGTTGCTGGGCGGATCCGTCGACGGCGGCGATCTGCTGTCGGTCGGCGACATCTCGACGGGCGACATCGGCTCCGGCAACGACGCGCCCATCGGCTCCGGCAACAGCGTCGATGCACCGATCGGATCGGGTAACGACACGTCGCTCGACGCCCCGGTCGGTTCGGGCAACGAGGTCGGCAACGGCAACGATGTCGGCTCGGGCAACGACACGGACGTCTCGCCGAACACCGACGTCTCGCCCGAGACGAACACGGACGTCTCGCCGGACGTGAGCGGTGAGGTGGGCGACGTCACGAACGATGTCACCACCGAGACCGGTGACATCACGAGCGACGTCACCAACACGACTGGCGACCTCGTCGACGGCATCACGGGCGACGTCGACAGCACCGTCGGCGACGTGACGTCCGACGTGAACGACCTCGTCGACGGCATCCTGGGCGACTGACCGCCCGCGGCAGGGCGCTCCGCCCTGCGCTCGCGTCAACGAGGCCCCGAGCTCTTCCGGCTCGGGGCCTCGTTGCGCTGTGAGGCTCGTCGAGCCGACGCGAACGGCCGCCATCGGGAGTGGATGCCGGCACCTCGCGTCGGCTCGGCGCTGGGGCGGCGGCGCGGGCGGTCGTAGGGTCGAGCCATGGCACGCGCGCGATTGATCGACCCCCATGAACTCGAGCGGATGATGCGGGATGCCGCGCCGCTGACGGTACTCGACGTGCGGTGGCGGCTCGACCGGCCCGACGGCCGGGCCGACTACGAGGCGGGTCACATCCCCGGCGCGGTGTACGTGAGTCTCGACGACGAGCTCGCCGCCCATGGCGCGCCGGAGGACGGCCGGCATCCGCTCCCCGACATCGCCGACCTGCAGACCGCCGCCCGGCGCTGGGGCGTCGACACGGGCGACACCGTCGTGGTCTACGACGACTGGCAGACGTTCGGCGCCGCGCGCGCCTGGTGGGTGCTGACGGATGCCGGTGTGCCGGACGTTCGCGTGCTCGACGGCGGCCTCGGGGCGTGGCGAGACGCCGGGCTGCCGTTCGAGTCGGGCCCCGTGCACGCGGCTCGCGGCGACGTCGCGCTGACGCCGGGGCACCTGCCGCGCCTGGACATCGACGAGGCGGCGGCACTGCCGGCATCCGGGATCCTGTTCGACGTGCGCGCGCCCGAGCGCTACCGCGGCGACGTCGAGCCGATGGACCCGCGGGCGGGGCACATCCCCGGCGCGGTCAACGCGCCGACGGGCGGCAACGTCGACGAGCGCGGGCGTTTCCTCTCGCCCGAGCAACTGCGCGAGCGCTACGCGGCGCTCGGCGTCACGGACGACACGACCGTCGGCGTCAGCTGTGGCTCGGGGGTGTCGGCCGCGCAGGCCGCGTTCGCGCTGAGCCTCGCCGGCATCGACGCGGCGCTCTACGGCGGATCGTGGAGCCAGTGGGCGAACCACCCCGACCGCCCGGTCGCGACCGGCGATCACCCGTAACGCTCAGCCGAGGACGGCCCGGGCCGCGCGTTCACCCGAGACGAGCGCGCCCGCGATCGACGGCGTCTCGCGGTGATCGCCCGCGACGATCACCCGCTCCGACAGCCGCACCGGTGACGCGTGCCGCAGCGGCGGAGGCAGGGCCGGCAGCGCGTGGGGGATGTCGTCGCGGCGCAGCAGCTCCCAGCTCCGCGCCTCGCCGCCCCACATCCGCTCCATGTGGGCGCGCACGGCACGCTCGTCGGCACCGCTGCCCAGCAGGCAGCTCGCCGCCACGAGGTGCCGGCCGGCCGGCGCGTAAGCGGGGGCCGTCCGTGACATCACGACGCTGTTGACGATCGGTCCCGAGCGCTCGCCGTCCACCGCGAGCAGAGCGGATGCCGGTGCCTCCGGCCCCGTGCCGAACCACCACGTCTGCAACCCCCGCATCGCTGGTGCCGGCAGGTCGGTGAGCCCCGCCAGCGCCTCGCCGCCCACGGCGACGACCACCTCGCGCGCGGCGATCGTCGCGGCCCCCTCGAGCTCGACACGGTCTGCGCGGACGTCCATGCCGCGTACGGCATGAGAGAGGCGGATGTCGGCACCCGACGCACGGGCGAGTTCAGCGAGCCGTCGCGGCAGGGTCGCGACGCCCTGCGCGGGCACGCCCGGGCGGCCGAGCGCGAAAAGCCGGGCGAGCAGCGTCGCGTACGCGCCGGACGTCGCGGCCCCGTCGTCGGCGAGCACGCCGGTGAGGAACGGTTCGAGCACCGAGCGGCGCAGCGGGCCGGTCAGCCCGACGCGGTCCCACCTCTCATGCAGGGTCGCGTCGTGTCCCTCGGCGACGGATGCCGGGCGCACCAGCGCCGGCACGAGCCACCGCGCGGCTGCCGCGAGATCGCGCATCGGGACGAGTCCCGACAGCGCACCCGCGACGGTGGCCGGCAGAAGCTCGGGATGCCGCAGCGGATGCGCGAGGACGTCCGACCGTCCGCCGCGCACGACACGCACCCCGACGGGGAACGGGCGCAGGTCGAGGCTCGCGGGGTCGAGCGCGCGGGCGAGCGCGTCATAGCGGGGGTTCACGACCTGGAACCCCCGGTCGAGCAGGAACCCGTCGACGCGGTCGGTGCGCTGCCGACCGCCGACCTCGTCGGCCGCGTCGAGGACGACGACGTCGCGTCCGGCGCGGGCGAGCAGCGTCGCGCAGCGGAGCCCGGCGAGGCCCGCGCCGATGACGACGACATCGTGGAGTGCGGCCATGGCGACAGCCTCGCACAGCGCGTCGCCCCGGCATCCGTAGTTGAATTCAAGGATGCGAGCTGCGTATATGTACGGTCCCGGTGACGTCCGCGTGATCGACGCCCCCGAGCCCCGGATCGAACA
Source organism: Microbacterium oleivorans (assembly GCF_001644225.1). Classification (GTDB taxonomy): domain Bacteria; phylum Actinomycetota; class Actinomycetes; order Actinomycetales; family Microbacteriaceae; genus Microbacterium; species Microbacterium gawkjiense. Next base: position 461,873 of record NZ_LSTV01000005.1, read on the forward strand.
GCCCACCGACGCGGTCCTCCGCACCGTCGTCGCGTGCGTGTGCGGCAGCGACCTGCATCCGTACCACTCGATGACCCCGTCCGAACGGGGTCGCTCGATGGGGCACGAGATGATCGGCGTCGTCGAGGAGGTCGGCGCCGACGTCCGCACGGTCGCGCCCGGTGACGTCGTCATCGTGCCGTTCGTCTTCTCGTGCGGCGCGTGCGAGTTCTGCCGCGCCGGACTGCAGACCTCGTGCCGCTTCGCGGGCCTCTCGGTGCCCACGGGCGCCGGCGGTGCGCAGGCCGAGCGTCGGCGCGCCCCGTTCGCCGACGGCACCCTGTATCGGGTCGACGTCGCCGAGGACGACCCGCGGATGCCGGGCCTCCTGACCCTCAGCGACGTCTACGGCACGGGCTGGCACGCCGCTGTGACCGGCGGTGTCGCACCCGGAAAGGACGCCGTCGTGATCGGCGACGGCGCCGTGGGCCTCCTCGCCGTCCTCTCGGCACGGCAGCTCGGCGCCGAGCGCATCATCCTCATGGGGCGTCACGAGGCGCGCACCGACCTGGGCCGCCGCTACGGCGCGACCGACGTCGTCGCGGCCCGCGGGGACGAGGGCGTCGCCGCCGTCCGCGAGTTGACCGGCGGCCTCGGCGCACACGTCGTCATCGACGCGGTCGGTCACCTGCCGGCGTACGAGCAGGCCCTCGGCGCCGTGCGCGCCGGCGGCACCGTGACCCGCGTCGGCGTGCCCCAGTACGCCGACGCGCCGCTGCAGCGGGTGCAGTTCGAGAAGAACGTCACGGTCACCGGCGGCGTCGCACCGGTGCGGGCCTACATCGACGACCTTCTGCCGGGCGTCCTCGACGGTACAGTCGACCCCGGGGCCGTCTTCGATCGCGAACTGAGCCTCGGCGAAGCCGCCGACGGCTACCGCCTGATGGATGACCGCGCCGCCCTGAAAGTGATGCTCCTCCCGTGACCTCCGCCCTGCCGCTCTCCGGCACCCAGCACACCCTTCGCTTCGGCCCGTACGAGGCGGTCATCGCCTCGACCGGCGCCTCGCTGCGCGTCCTCCGCCACGACGGCCGCGACCTCATCGTCCCGTTCGACGCTGACAAGGTGCGCCCCGACTACCGCGGCACGACGCTCGCTCCGTGGCCGAACCGCATCGTCGACGGCACGTACACGTTCGACGGCCAGGAGCTCGTGGCGGCGCTGACCGAGCCCGAGCGCTCGCACGCCCTCCACGGCCTGCTCTCGTGGGCCGACTTCGAGCGCGTCTCGGGCACCGAGAGCGCGGTGACCCTCGGCGCGACAGTCGTCCCGCAGTCGGGGTACCCGTGGCGTGTGCGCGTCGAGACGACGTACGCCCTCGGCGCGGACGGGCTCACGCAGACGGTGCGTGCACGCAACCTCAGCGACCGCCCCGCACCGTTCGGCACCGGCCCGCACCCGTACCTGAAGGCCGGCCCCGCGCCGCTCGACGAATGGACGCTCGCGCTGCCCGCGGCATCCGTCCTCGAAGTCACGCCCGACCGGCTCAGCCCGGTCGCGCTGCACCCCGTGACCGACCACGACCCGGAGCGGTTCGATCGGCGCGCGCCCCGTCCCCTCGGCGACGTGCAGCTCGACCACGCGTTCACCGACCTCGAGACGGATGCCGCCGGTGCGGCCGTCCTGCGCCTGACCGACCCGTCGGGTGTCGGCGTCGAGGTCACCTGGGGTGCCGAGTGCCCGTGGGTGCAGGTCTACACGGGCGACAAGCCCGAGGGCCCCGCGAACCCGGCGCACCGCAACGGTGTCGCCGTCGAGCCGATGACGTGCGCGCCCGACGCGTTCAACGCCGCCTCGTACGACTACGACGCAGGCCTGCTGGTGCTCGAGCCGGGCGCCGAGTTCGCAGCGTCGTGGCGTATCGCCGCGATCTGACCCCGCGTCGTCATCCCTAGGATGGCGACATGACGTCGACGTCCTCCTCCCTGCCCCGGTCCACCCCGTCCGCGCAGGGGGTGGATGCCACCGGTGTCGAACGCCTGCTCGACGCCGTCGGGCAGACCGAAGCCGAGATGCACAGCCTCATGGTGCTGCGCCACGGCAACGTGATCGCCGAGGGATGGTGGACGCCGTTCGCGCCCGATCTGAAGCACCTCGTGTACTCGCTGTCGAAGACCTTCACGTCCGCCGCTGCCGGTCTCGCCGTCGCGGAGGGACGTTTCGGACTCGACGACGTCATGATCGACCACTTCCCGGAGCTGGTGCCCGACGATGTCGACGACAAGTACCGCCGGTACCTCGTGCGTCACGCGCTGACGATGTCGAGCGGGCACGAGAGCGAGGCGCTCGACCGTGCCGCGGCCGCGGCGGAGGGTGCGGGCGGCGACGTGCTGGCCGGGTTCTTCCGCGTTCCGCCCGAGCGCGAGCCGGGCAGCGTCTTCGCCTACAGCCAGCCGACCATCTACGGCGTCGGGCGGCTGGTCGCCAAGACGACGGGCGGGACGATCCTCGACTACCTGCGCCCCCGCCTGCTCGAACCGCTCGGCATCCACGAGGCGCAGTGGATGATGCTCGGCGACGTCGAGATGGGCTTCAGCGGCATCCACGTCTTCACCGAATCGCTCGCCAAGACAGGGCAGCTCGTCCTCGACGGCGGCCGCTGGCAGGGCGAGCAGATCCTCGACCCCGAGTGGGTCGCCACCGCCACGTCGAAGCAGATGGACAACGACACCGCGCACCGCGGCCCCGGCGCACCCGAGCCGATCGACTGGCAGCAGGGGTACGGGTTCCAGTACTGGATGAACCGGCACGGCTTCCGCGGCGACGGGGCGTACGGCCAGTTCATCATCGTGTGGCCCGAAGAGGACGCCGTGATCGTCACGACCGGCGAGACGATCGACATGCAGGAGCTGCTGAGCCTCATCACGACGCACCTGCGCCCCGCGATGACGAGGGCGGGCACCGCCGAGGCCGATGCGGCACTCGCGGCGCGGCTCTCGTCGCTGGCGCTCCCGCTGCCGGACGACACCGGTGCGGGCTTCGCGGGAACCTTCGACGCCGACGTGTCGTCGCCGGTCGTGGGCCCGTTCTCGTTCGGTGAGGCTGTGCCGGGTGCCGAGCGCGTCGAGGTCGCCGAGACGGGCGACGGGTGGACGCTCCGGTTCCTCGGAGACGCTCTCGATGTGACTCTTCCCGTCGGTCGCGGCACGTGGGCGGAGGGGGAGTGGCCGGCGCCCGCCGACGGGCTCGACGCGGTGCCCTTCCGCGCCGTCGCGGGCGTTGACGCGGACGGTGCGTGGCACGCCCGGTTGCGCATGATCCAGACACCGCACTCGCTCCTCGTCGACATCGCCCCCAGCGGCGCGGCCTCGATCGCCTGGCGGTTCCCGCCACTACGCGGCGACGGCCCGGCCGGTCACGCGCTGCCGTCGCTCGGCTGACCGGCATCCGCTGCGCCTGCCTCGGTAGAATCGTCGGTGAGGGGTGAGCGTGACGGACAATGAGCGGGTCAGGACCCGGGACGTCGTCGCCGAGGGGCTCTACATCGCGTCCGCGGCGACGCGTTTGGCGTTGAAGAACCGCATCCTCGTCGACATCCTCGTCGACGGTGACGACTTCGATCCGGAGCGCTTCCTCGGAGATGCCCGCGACATCCTGATCTCGCTCGCCGAAGAGGCAGAGGCGGATGCCGCCCGCACCGACCGCGAGCGCAAGGCGGCGCGCACGCGCTACTCCGACTCGAGCGGGACGCACGACTACCGCAGCCGCGACGTCCGCAACCTCCGTCGCCGCCGCAAGCAGTCGCTGCACGTCGCGAAGGAGCTGCGCGCCCGGGCCGAGGACCAGGAAGAGCTGCGCAAGCTCGTCGTCGACGCGCGGGACGCCGCGTGGGCAGAGGTGTCGAAGAACATCGACCGTTCGTTGCGGATCACGGCGGCGCGCCCCGACCTCGACGCCGACTACGAGCGGATGCGGGTGGCCCGCATGCAGGCGCTGCGCCTGGTCGACCTGCCCAAACTCCGCGCGCACCGACGCAGCGTCGCCAAGCAGCAGGCGCTGCGCGACGAGGGCGTCGAACCCGAGCCGATCCTCGAGGCGGGCCCCGGCGGGATCGATCCGGGCGAGCTCGAGTAGGCCTCGATTTCGGATGCGGCCCGCGGTGACGTATGCTGTTCCTCGGCCCGGAAACAGGCCATGCGCCCGTAGCTCAATGGATAGAGCATCTGACTACGGATCAGAAGGTTAGGGGTTCGAGTCCCTTCGGGCGCACACTGTGTTGAGACAGTCCAGGTAAGGCCCCGCTTCGGCGGGGCCTTACCTGTTCTTCGGCGGGATCGCTCACGGCGAGCCACCGCCGTGTCAGGATCGTTCCGTGACGAGCGCGGTGCCGATGACGCGGACGCGTCCCGCTGAAGAGGTCTGGACGGACCCTGGTCGCGGCTTCCGGCGGTGGGAGACCTCGGTCGTCCTCGGCACCCGCGCTGAGGCGTGGGAGTGGGCCACCACCCAGGTGCTGCGTTGGGGCGTGAAGACCCGCAGCGGGTTCTCGGTCGAGCCCGCCGCGAAGGTCGCCCGCGGAGACCGTCCCGTCATCACGGCGCGCCCGTTCGGCCTGGCGATCCGAGAACCCGTCGAGGTGGTCGATGTCGTCGAGACGTCGACGCGCGTCGGATTCGCTTACCGCACCCTCCCCGGTCATCCCGTCTCGGGAGAGGAAGCATTCATCGTGCACCAGGAGGGCGGGGTGGTCCTGCTGACCATCCGCTCCCTCACCCGCCCGGCCGAGAGAGCCGGCTGGCGGCTGCTGTACCCCGTCCTCCTCGTCGCGCAGAGGATCGCGCGCCGCCGGTACCGCCGCGCGCTCCGCGTCCGACCGGTGCGCTGACGGTCGAGGCTTCGACCGCCGGAGATCGCGGGTTGCTCGCGACCAGGCTCACCGATCAAGTTGTGCACAACTCAATTGCGTGCAACCATAATCGCATGAGAGCGATCGAGCAGATGGTGTGCTTCGGGGTGTACTCGGCCAGCCACGCGTTCACGCAGGCCTATCGGCGTGTGCTCGCGCCGTGGAAGCTGACGTACCCGCAGTACCTCGTCATCGTCGCTCTCGGCGAGCAAGAGCCCCGGTCGGTCAAGGAACTGGGCGAAGAGCTGTTCCTCGACTCGGGCACCCTCTCGCCCCTCATCCGCCGCCTCGAAGCGCGCGGTGTCGTCTCCCGTTCGCGCAGCCCCCACGACGAACGTGTCGTCGAGGTCGCGTTGACGGACGACGGCCGCGCTCTCCGCTCGGAGCTGTCCGTCGTCGGCGCGGAGATCGCGCGCTGCACCGGGCTGACCGAAGAGAAGGCACGGATGCTGCTCGACGTGGTCCACGACCTGAACCGCGTCATGCGCACCACCGACGAGGCGATCGCCTCCTGACGAAAGGACCCCCATGGAAGCCCTCTACACCGCAGAAGCCCTCGCGACCGGAGGCGGCCGCAACGGTCACGTCCGCACCGTCGACGGCCTCGTCGACACCGACGTGCGCGTCCCCAAGGAGATGGGTGGCGCCGGTGGCGCGCCGAACCCCGAGGTGTTCTTCGCCGCGGGCTACGCCGCCTGCTTCCACAGCGCCCTGCAGTCCGTCGCCCGGGCGCAGAAGGTGACCCTCGAGGACACCAGCGTCGGTTCGCGCGTCAGCATCGGCTCGAACGGCCAGGGCGGATTCGGCCTCGCCGTCGAGCTCGAGGTCGTCATCCCGAACCTCCCGCACGACCAGGCGCAGGCGCTCGCGGATGCCGCGCACCAGGTCTGCCCCTACTCCAACGCCACCCGGGGCAACATCGAGGTCACCGTCACGGTCGTCGAGGACTGACCTCCGCCGGTCTCAGAGAACCGGACGCAGAGGGCCGGACTCAGGCGAGAGGGCTCACGCGCAGCCAGCGGAATCCGCAGGCGGGCAGCGTGAGCCCTTCGTCGATCCCGACGTCGACGCCCTCGACGAGATCCAGGGCGGTAGGCGCGAAGCCCGACAGCGTCACGGCCGGCACGTGCACCGGTTCGGCGGCGACGTTCGCCAGCACCAGCACGACGGTCCCGTCGCCGGGTCGCTGGTAGCCCACGACCGACGGCGCCGGCACGTCGAAACCGATGAGGCGCGCCCCGTCGAACTCCGGCGTCGTATGACGCACCGCGAGCAGCTTCGTGATGTCGCGCCGGAGCCGGCCGGCCGAGGTGGCGGCATCCGTCATCTGGGCGTACCGGTCCCGCGGCTTCTGGCCCCGATGCGTCCACCGTGCGTCGTCGCGCCGTTCCGGATCGTCGCGGAACGTCGGGTCGTTGAGCTGTCCCACCTCGTCGCCCAGCCACAGCATCGGCAGCCCCGGCACACTCAGCAGGAGCGCGTGGGCCAGCACCACCCGCGCCTCGCCGAGCGGGTCGCCCGCCTCGACGCCGGCGAGCGAGGCCGTGGTCCCCGCGACGCCGCCGTCGGTTGCGATCCCCCGGCCGAAAGTGGAGCCGTCGGTGTAACGCGCGGTGAGCTCGGCGGCATCCGTCTGCCAGACGACGGCGTCGGCGTCGCGGACGGCGACGACGTCGCTGCGCCCGTCACGCCGCTCGAGCGCGTGCTGCAGGGGAGCGGCGTCGCCCGTGGCGAACGCCTGCCACAGCGGCGCGGACCCGGGGGACGCCGGCAGCACCTCGACCCCGGGCGCACCGATCGCGAGCACCGGGGCGATGACCGCCGCCGTCTCGCGGTCGGGGACGAGGAAGACCTCGACGCCGCGGCCGGCCAGGAACAGCAGATCGTCGACGAACTCGCGCAGATCCGAGGCGGCGGGGACGTCGACGGCCAGGGCGATCCCCGACAGCCGCAGTTCGGCGGCCACGTCGGAGAGCCGGTCGATCGAGCCGAGTCCCGGGTCGCCACGGCGCAGGTCGACGGCGCCGTCCTCGCGCCGGGCGAACGGCGACTGCACGTGCAGCACGCTGACGCCGAGTTCGCGCAGCGCCGGGATCTCGTCGCGGAGCCCGGCGAGGTTGCCCGCGTAGCGATCCGCGAAGCACGCCGCGCCGAGGGCGTAACGCGAGCGGGAACTCGGCGCGTGCGCCGCGCGCTGCTCACCGTGCACCTTGAGTTCGAGCGAGCGACCGTTCGCCGCCACCACCGCGGCCGTCACGAGGTCGGCCAGCAGCGACGACGAGGAGTCCGCCCGCTCGGCGAGGGCGTGGTGCAGCGCGGGAAGGTGCCGACGGATGCGGTCCGCCGCGGCCTCGTCGACGCGGGTGCGCTCCGCGACGGTCGACAGCGTGGCCGCGAGTTCCTCCTCGACGGCCCCCATGGTGCTCATGCGGTGGACCTCCCGCTCCCAGCGTAGAGGGCGGGCGTTCCCGCCTCAGTCGGCGCGGCCCACCGTGCTGTCGAGGAACGCGTGGATCGTCGCATGCAGCGCCGCGGTGGCCGCCGCGTCGATGGTGCCCGCATGACCGCCTTCGACGGGCTCGAGGTAGTGCACCTCGGCATCCGTCTCGTCCGCCAGCCGCGCCGCCATCTTGCGCGCCTGCACCGGTCCGACCCGGTCGTCGCTGGCCGCCGCGTAGATGAGGGATGCCGGGTACCGCCGCCCGGGCTCGATGAGGTGGTACGGCGAGAAGGTCTTCACGAACTCCCAGTCGGCGGGGTCGTCGGGATCGCCGTACTCGGCGATCCAGCTCGCGCCGGCCGACAGGCGCGTGTACCGGCGCATGTCGAGCAGTGGGACGCCGCAGATGATCGCGCCGAAGTCGTCGGGGTACTGCGTCAGCATGTTGCCGACGAGCAGCCCGCCGTTGCTGCGCCCGTGGCAGGCGATGCGGTCGGGGGTCGACACCCCGCGCGCCACGAGGTCGCGCGAGACGGCGGCGAAGTCCTCGTACGCGCGGTGGCGGTCCTCGCGGAGCGCCGCGAGGTGCCATTCCGGGCCGAACTCGCCGCCGCCCCGGATGTTCGCGACGACGTACACCCGACCCTGCTCGAGCCAGGCCGGGCCGACGATCGTCGGGTACTCCGGCGTCAGCGCGTGCTCGAAGCCGCCGTAGCCGTTCATCAGCACGGGCAGTGCGCCGTGACGCTCGCGGGGGCCGACCTCGAAGTACGGCACACGGGTGCCGTCGGCCGACGTCGCCCAGTGCTGCTCGGCGACGAGACCCGTCGCGTCGAAGGTCGCGCGGCTGCGGTCGACCACCCGCGGTGCTGCTCCCGGGTCGAGGACGAGCAGGGTCGGCGGCGTGAGGAAGCCGCGCGCGACGACCCAGAGCTGGTCGTCCTCGTCGTCGTCGGCTGTCGCGACGTTCGCGCTGAAGAGGTCGTCGTCGCCGAGCCCGAGATCGAGGTCGACACCGGTCAGCGTCGCCGGGTCGAGCGACACCAGTCGGCTCTGCACGCGGTCGAGGATCGTCAGCACGAGGCGGGTCTTCGTCCACGTCCAGGACTCGAGCACCGCGGTGTCGGTCGGCGCGAACGCGACACGCAGGTCCGACCCGTCCCCGCTCGTCACGGTCTCGAGGGGGCCGAGCAGGAGGGTGCCCGACGGATGCGTCGTGTCGCCGATGCGCCACGGCGTCGTCGTCCGGACGGCGACCAGGTCGCCGTGCACGTCGGCGTGCGCGTCCTGCGGCACGGCGATCAGGTGCGGTTCGGCGCCGTCCCACACCCACGCCTCGGAGTGGAAGAAGTCGTGCGCGATGACGACGATCGGCGTCGCGGTGCCGCCGGTGTGGTCGACGTGCGCGAACACGCCGACGTCCGAGGGGACACCCGCGAGGATCGGCGGCGCGTCCTCGAGCGATTCGCCGCGGCGCCAGGCGCGGGCGGTGATCGGATAACCCGAGTCCGTGACGCCGCCGCCGTGCAGGGCCGTGGCGACGAGCAGCGTGTCGCGGTCGACCCACGCGATCATGGACTTCTCCGCGTCGAGGGCGAAGGGGGAGTCCTCGACGAAGCGGCGGGTCTCCAGATCGAACTCGCGCACCACGGCGGCGTCTCCGCCGTCGGGGCTCAGGCGCACGAGCGCGCGGCTGCTGCCGGCCGGCCCGTGCGTCGCGCCGGCGAAGGCCCAGGTCCTCCTCTCCTCGCGGCCCAGTGCGTCGACGTCGAGCAGGACCTCCCAGTCCGGCGTGCCCGCCGTGAAGGCGGCAAGGGACGTCCGGCGCCAGAGGCCGCGCGGGTTGTCGGCATCCCGCCACAGGTCGTACATGAGGTCGCCGTGACGACTCGGGACGACGAGGCGGTCGGGGTCCTGCAGGATGCCGGTGAGCCTGGTCTCGAGCGCGTCGCGGGCAGCGCCCGCATAGGCGCCTTCGGTCTCGGCGGTGCGCTCCGCGGCCCACGCGCGAGCCGCGGATCCGTCGATCTCCTCCAGCCAGAGGAACGGGTCGGCGGGCTCGGGGGCGATCTCGTGGGCGCTCATGCGGTCAGCCTACGTGGCACCTCCGCCGCGTCGTTCGCCGTGCGAGAACCATTGGCACTCTCCATGCGCGAGTGCTAATCTGGACATACTTGAGCCGCAGGGGCTCAACTTTCAGACCACTTGGACAAAGGAGAGAATCATGGCGACCTACGACCCGTTCCGTGAAATCGACCGCCTGGCGTCGACGCTCTTCGACACGCGCCGCGGCCCGCGACGGATGCCGATGGACCTGTACCGCGACGGCGACCACTACGTGCTGAACGCCGACCTCCCCGGCATCGACCCGGGCTCGGTCGACATCGACGTCGACGGCCAGCTGCTGACCATCCGCGCCGAGCGCACGCTGTCGTCGGGCGAGGGGGTCAAGTGGATCACGCGCGAGCGTGAGACCGCGAGCTTCCTCCGCCAGCTGAACCTCGGCCAGGGCATCGACACCGACGCGATCACCGCGACCTACAACAACGGTGTGCTGACCGTCACCATCCCGGTGAGCGAGAAGGCCAAGCCGCGCAAGGTCGAGGTCGTCGCCGACGGTTCGTCCCCGACCATCTCGGCGCGCGAGAGCGAGCCGCAGCCGATCGACCAGTGACCGGCGCACCGCTCCGGCGGTGAGACGACGATCGCCCCGCACCCCGTCTCGGGTGCGGGGCGATTTTCCTGTCGTCAGACGCCGCGCAGGCGAGCGGTGAGCCGCTCGAGTTCGGCGAGTTCGTCGTCGGTGAGCACCGACATCCGCTCGGCGATGGTGCGGCCGTGCGTCGTCGCGAGCCGGCGGAACATCGCCGCGCCCTGCTCCGTGGCGCGCAGCACGGCGCCGCGGCCGTCGTTGGGGTCGGGGCACTTCGCGACGAGCCCGCGCGCCACCATCCGGTCGACCAGGCGCGACACGCTCGGCTGGCTGATGAGCATGTTCGCCGTCACGTCGCGCAGCCGCGCGGTGTGACCCTCGCAGCGCGTGACGGTCAGGAGCACGTCGTATTCGGCGCTCGAGAGGTCGTCGTCCTCGAAGTCCCGTGAGATCTCCGCCAGGACCTCGTGCTGCGCGCGGAAGAGGCTCTCCCAGGCAGCGATGGCGAGGCGGCGGTCGGTCATGGCGTCAACTGTAGCGTCGCTCATAGGGTTGACCGCGTGCAGCCCTGGTCCCGTCGTCTCGCCCGTGCCGGAGCCGTCGTCGCCGTCGCGCTCGGCGTTCTCGTGGGCGCTCCCTCGGCGGCGAACGCCGACGTTGAGGACTTCTCCTTCGACAGTCTGACCGTCGACTACACGCTGACCCGCGCCGAGGACGGCACGAGCCGGATGCGGGTGGTCGAGGAGTTCGTGGCGCGCTTCCCCGAGACCGATCAGAATCGCGGTATCCGACGGGTGATCCCCGACGAGTACGACGGTCAGCCGCTGCGGCCGAGCCTCGAATCGGCGGTGGACGCGGAGGGCGACCCGTGGGAGGTCGTCGAGACCGACGACGGCGAGGACGGACTGGTCGTGACCGCGAGGTCCGAGGATTACGTCCACGGCCGCCAGACCTTCGTCCTCACCTACTCGCTCGACAACGTGACGCGCGAGTTCCCCGACACAGGACTCGAGCTCTACTGGGACGTGAACGGGTTCGATTGGGCGCAGCCGTTCGGTGAGGTGACGGTGAGGCTGCATCTGGACGGCGAGATCGCGGATGCCGCCGGCTCCCTCGCCTGCTATGCCGGACCGTTCGGGGCCGAGACGCCGTGCGACGGCATCGACACCGACACGTCCTCCTCGGGCGCGACGGTCGTCGCGCGGCAGGCCGGGCTCGGTCCCCACGAGTCGCTGACGTTCGCGGTCGGGTTCGCCGACGGCACCTTCGAGCCGCTCGACACCTCGTACCTCGGCACGCCGCTGGGGTGGGGGCACGCCGCCGCCGGAGCGGGCCTCGTCGGGGTCGCGGGGTGGACGCTGTGGCTGCGGCGCCGTCACCTGTCCGACGTGGCCGGCAGGCCGACGGTGATCGCGGAATCCGAACCGCCCGCGGGGGTCGACGCGCTGCACGCGGCGGTGCTGCTGCAAAAGACCGGCAAGGCGATCCCGGCCGAGGTGCTCGAGCAGGCCATCGTCGGCTCCATCCGCATCACCGAGGGGGAGAAGCCCCGGTGGGGGTCCGCGAAGCTCGTCGCCGAACTGGTGGACCCCGCGCGCGCCGACGCCGACGGCCGGGCGCTTCTGACGGGACTGTTCCCCGACGGCCGGACGGGTGACCGTTTCGAGTTCGGCACCTCCGACACGCGCCTCTCCTCGACGGCGCAGCGGATCCTGAAGGATGCCGAGTCGGCGCTCCGCGATCGCGGTTATCGACGCGAGGTCCCCGCGTGGGTGCGAGCGGTCCCGGCCCTCGTCGCGGCGGTGCTCGTGGCTCTCCTCGTCATCGCGACGATCGCGCTGTCCGATCGGGCGGTCGATCCGCTGTGGCCGCTCATCGGGCTGTTCGGCGGAATCGCGGTGGCCGTCGTGGTGATCGGGATGATCGCCCGCAAGCCGCTCACGGAGAGCGGCGCCGAGGTGAGGGACCATCTCGCGGGGCTTCGTCAGTTCATCGAATGGGCGGAGGCGGACCGCATCCGGATGCTGCAATCGCCCCAAGGCGCGGAGCGCCGACCCATCGACACCGGGGATCCGCGCGTGATGCTCGACCTCTACGAGCGCCTGCTTCCGTACGCGGTCGTGTTCGGGCAGGAGAAGCAGTGGGCGGGGCACCTCGCGGTGCTCTACGCCTCCGCGGGCGTCGCGGCGCCGGTCTGGTACGCGGGCACCGGCGGTTTCGATGCGGCCTCGTTCTCGTCGAGCATCGGGTCGCTGTCGGCGGCATCGACCTCGTCCGCGTCGACGGGCGGGTCCAGCGGCGGCGGGAGTGCCGGCGGCGGAGGAGGCGGCGGCGGTGGCGGCGGGGTCTGACCGATCCGACGTCGGACGGTAACCGCGCCGTCACGCTGCGTTCGCCTCTCGAGGAGAGGATTCTCACGAAGACTCTTGTCGCTATGTCCTGACAAGCAGGGCGAGCGTCGATAGTCTGCGACGACCCCCGCACCCCAACGGAAGTGAGGCGCGCCCGTGAGCGTGAAGAAACAGACAGGTCGAGCCGGTGTCCGCGCCGGCACGGCGATCGGCGGACTCGGCATCCTCGTCGCCTGCACCCTGACCGCCGGGCCGGCATTCGCCGCCACCGGCTTCACCGAGGAGCAGAAGAACGCGACGTACGCGTCGGACGCGACGGCGTCGACCGGGGATTCGAGCGCCCCCAGCGCCGACAACTGGTCGGTGCAGATGATGGACGTCTTCGACGACCTCCGCACCGACCGCGGTGAGGGCGGTGACGCGGCCGTCATGGACTACAACGACGAGATCACGAGCCGCATCAACCTGACGGCATCCGACGCGCAGGTCCAGCGCGCCATCGTCGACCAGTACGAGGACATGTCGATCAGCATGGCCGACGCGTTCGGCGAGAAGCTCGGCGCGATCTACACCGAGGCGGCGCTGGCCGGTGAGCTGCCCAAGACGACGTGGCTGCTCAGCAAGGAGAGCGGCAAGCTCGGCTCGACCTCGTCGAGCAACCCGCCGAAGAACTACTTCGACTACGACCGCCCCTACCTGCGGCTCGACACGACGACGCAGCTCGAGTACCGCGACAAGGAGGGCGGCGACGCCTGGGGTTCGACGAGCGGGTCGTTCCCCTCGGGGCACACCTCGCAGGCGTACTGGCAGGGGACGGCGCTCGCCGAGATGCTGCCCGAGCTCGCGCCGCAGATCCTCGCCCGCACCGCCGAGGCCGGGAACAACCGCATCGTCATGGCGGCGCACTACGCCCTCGACGTCATCAGCGGCCGGATGATGGGGCAGAAGATCATCGCCCTGCGACTCGCCGACCCCGAGATGCGCGCCCTCGTCGACGAGGCGGGTCAGGAGATCCGCGACGTCCTCGAGGCGAGCTGCGGCGACACGCTCGAGAACTGCATCGCCGAGGACACCCCGTACATGTCGACGGAGGACGCCCTGGCCTACTACGAGGAGCACCTCGGCTACGGCTTCCCGGACGTCGGACCGAAGGGCGAGCCGGTCGTCGTCCCCGCGGGAGCGGAGGAGCTCCTCGTCTCGGCGCAGCCCGACCTGACGCCGGAGCAGCGCCGCCGGGTGCTCGCGCTGACCGCCGCGGATTCGGGCAACCCGCTCGACGTCGGCGAGCAGGAGAGCTGGCAGCGTCTCAACCTCGCCGCGGCCATGGCGGCGGAGGTGACGGTGAAGGACGACGGTTCGGTTGTCATCGGGGATGCCGGTGGCGAGCCGACCCCCGAACCCGAGCCGACCCCGGGGCCGAGCCCCGAGCCGACGCCGACGCCCACGCCCGAGCCGACGCCCACGCCCGAGCCCACCCCCGAGCCGACGCCCACCCCCGAGCCGACTCCGGGCCCGCAGCCCTCGCTCCCCTCGACCGGTGGCGCTCCGAGCGCTCCCGTCGCGAACGGTGACGATCTGCCGGCTGCGGCGGAAGGCGGCATCCAGGCATCCGTCCGCGGCGATCGCGTCCTCGTCTCGGGCCTGACCGCGGGGGAGCGGTACTACGGCTTCCTCTACTCGACGCCCACCGCTCTCGGATGGGTGACGGCGGATGCCGCCGGCTCGGCGAGCTTCGCGCTGCCGGCAGACCTCGACGAGGGCCGTCACCGGGTGGCCGTCGTCGACGAGTCGGGTGAGCTGGTCGGGTGGGCCTCTGTCACCGTGGCCGCGGAAGAGGTGGTCGCCGTCGGCAACGAGCTCGCGTCGGCCGGCGGTCAGTCGGGTCCCGTGTGGATCGCAGGCGGTGCAGGTGCGGCGCTTCTCGCGCTCGGCGCCGTGCTGGTGATGCGACGCCGTCGGAGCGCGACGGTCTGACGCGTCACGCAGTAAGGGCCGGCTGGAGAGGCATCCAGCCGGCCCTTGTCCCTTTGCACCAAGAGTGTCCTGCAATCACATGTCGGTAGCTGCCACAGCAAAACATCTACCGTGCAACGAATGTATAACGACGAGATAACGGTGGCAAGGGTTTCTTGTTATCAATTTGTGATGGGCGGGCAAGGGGTGCGCTGGAACCCGCTCGATCCCCAGCCCTCTTCTAATCGACAGGTGTAGATTAGAGGGGATCGAAAGGAGTTCCACCATGGGACGAATCAGCGGAAAGGTCGCCCTCATCAGCGGAGGCGCGCGCGGCATGGGAGCCGAGCACGCGAAGCTGTTCGTGCAGGAGGGCGCTCAGGTCGTCATCGGCGATCTGCTCGACGAGGCGGGCGAGGCGCTCGCCGCCGAACTCGGTGACGCGGCGCGCTACGTGCACCTCGACGTCACGGCGTACGGGGACTGGGAGAAGGCCGTCGCGCTGGCCGAGAAGGAGTTCGGCCGGCTCGATATCGTCGTGAACAACGCCGGCATCGCGACCTTCGGTTCGATCGAGGAGTACTCCCTCGAGCAGTGGAACCAGATCATCGCGATCAACCTGACGGGTGTGTTCCACGGCATCAAGGCCGCGATCGAGCCGCTCAAGCGCAGCGGCGCGGGCTCCATCATCAACGTCTCCTCCACGGCCGGGCTGCAGGGCTACGAGGCGCTGCCCGGCTACAACGCCTCGAAGTTCGGCGTGCGCGGGCTCACCAAGAACGCCGCCCTCGATCTCGGGCGCTACAACATCCGCGTCAACTCGGTGCACCCGGGCGCGATCCGCACCCCGATGACCGAGGGACTGGATGCCTCTCAGAACCACGTCGCCCTGCACCGGATGGGCGAGGCCGTCGAGCTGTCGCGGCTCGTCCTCTTCCTCGCCAGTGACGAGTCGAGCTTCTCGACCGGCGCCGAGTTCGTCGCCGACGGCGGGGAGACGGCCGGTCTGGCACACTACGGGGCGTGACGATCGACCCTCGGCAGGCCCGGACGAGCGCCGCATTGCGCGCGGCGCTCGTCCGCCTGCTGGCGGACCGGCCGCTCGCGGCGGTGTCGGTCGCGGAGCTCTGCCGTGAAGCGGGCGTGCACCGCACCACGTTCTACAAGCACGCCCTGGGGGTCGACGAGTTCGCCGTCACGATGCTGACCGACGAGATCGACGCGATTGCCGCGATCGGTGCGGACATCGCCACCGAAGCGGATGCGGCTCGCGTCTACCACGCGTCGACCCGCCGCCTGCTCGAGTGGCTCGCCGGGCGCCGCGACCTCTACCGCGCCCTGCTCGAGTCCTCGGCCCGCGGCGCACTGCATGCCGCGCTCAGTGACAGCCTGCGCCGACGCGCCCACATCGCCCTGGAGAAGCTCGCCGAGGCGGGTGTCCGCGACGCACCGCGCTCGCCGCGCGACCGCGACGAGGCCGCGGCCTTCATCGCCGGGGGGCTGGTCGGCGTGATGGACGTCTGGATCCGCGAGGACGACACGGATGCCGCGGCCGCCGAGGCCCGCATCTTCCGGCTGATGCCGGAGTGGTGGCCCGGCGTGCACTGAGGCCATCGCGCCTCGGACGCCGTCGAGGGCTCGCACCCGGAGCGGGTGCGAGCCCTCGTGCGCTGCGGCCGGAGCTAGGCCGGGTAGACCTGCACGACCGACGGGCGGGGCGCGTTCGGCACGTCGCCCCGTCGCGTCGACCCGTAGTCGGGGAACAGTGACGTGGGTGCCGCGACCGTCCCGTTCTCGCCGGGATGCTGCACCGCGACGAACACGAGCTTCTCGCGGGCGTGGATGACGGGTCCGCACGTCTCGGCCTCACGGGGGACCGCGAGGAACTGCTGCACGTGCCCGCGCTCCCGACCCTCGAGCGGCACGCGGAACAGTCCGTCGTTGAACCCGATCGCGCTGGGGGCGCCGTCGGTGGAGATCCAAAGGGTGCCGTCCTCATCGAACGCGAGGTTGTCGGGGCACGAGATCGGCGACACCTTGTCCTTCGGGCAGCCCGCGAAGTAGGTGCTCGGGTCGGACGGGTTGCCGCACTGCAGCAGGATGCTCCAGCCGAAGCTCGTCCCGGCCTGGCCGCGGCGCTCGGTCAGCTCGATCACGTGACCGTACCGGTTGCCCGTGCGGGGGTTCGCCTCATCCACCATCGAGGTCTTGCCGCGGTCGGTGTTGTTCGTCAGCGCGACGTAGACCTTGCCGGTGCGCGGGCTCGGCTGGACGTCCTCGGGCCGGTCCATCTTCGTCGCCCCCACCTTGTCGGCGGCCAGCCGCGTGAAGACGAGGACCTCCTCGATCGTCATCCCCGGCACGACACTCTTGCCGTTCCGGGTGAGGGCGACCCACTCGCCGGTGCCGTCGAAGGCGCCGTCCGAGGGCAGCGTGCCCGAGCCGTCGATCTGGCCCGCCGGCGAGTCGCCGCGGAAGCGGGCGACGAACAGGTCGCCCTCCGACAGCAGCGTCATGTTCTTCTTGCGCGACGAGCTGATGCGGTTCTTCGAGACGAACTTGTAGAGGTAGTCGTTGCGCTCGTCGTCGCCCATGTAGGCCACCACGCGGCGGTCCTCGGCCACGATGACGTTCGCGCCCTCGTGCTTGAAGCGTCCCATCGCGGTGTGCTTCTTCGGCGTCGAGGTGGGGTCCTCGGGGTCGATCTCGACGATGTACCCGAAGCGGTTGGGCTCGTTGACGTAGCCGGCGTCGAACGAGTTGAAGCGGGGGTCGTACTGCTCCCATCCGGTCGACGTCGTGCGCGAGGAGCTCGCCTGGTACCGCTTCTGGCCCGCCGTGTCGGCCGCCCAGGCGAAGTAGCCGTTGAAGTTCTCCTCGCCCGAGAGGATCGTGCCCCACGGCGTCGTCCCGCCCGCGCAGTTGCCGAGGGTGCCCTTGACCCAGCGACCCTCGGGGTCGGCGGCGGTCTTGACCAGGTCGCAACCCGCGGCGGGACCGGTCAGCTCGAACACCGTCTCGACCGTGATGCGGCGGTTGCGGCGGCCGTCGACGACGTAGCGCCAGGGCGCGCCGCTACGACGGCGCGTGATCTCGACGACGGACATGCCCTGCGCCGCCTTGTAGACCTCCCCGCGACGGCGGAGCTCGGCGGCATCCGTCGACGGCGGGAACATGATGTTCGGGTTCACGTACTCGTGGTTGTTGACGAGCACACCCGTCTTGCCGCTGCGGTCGGCGAGGATGTCGAGGTAGTCGCTGTTGTACCCGAACTGACGGGCCTGCGCGGCCGGGCTCTGCGCGTCGAGCGAGAAGGTCGGTGCGTCGGAGAAGAGCGGGTCGCCCCAGCGGATGATCGGCGACCAGGTCCAGCCCTTCGGCACGGTGAGCGCGTCGACGGATGCCGGGACGGGAGCGATCGGCTGGAAGGGCAGACCGTGCCCGTGCCCGCCGTGGCCGCGGGTCGCCTCGAGGAGTCCGCCCGGTGTGGCCGACGCCGCGGCGGGGTTCGCGAGGCCGAAGGCGTCGGTCGCGACGACGACCGCGCCGGCCGCCGCGGCGCCGAGGAGCGTCCGGCGCGAGAGGGCGAGCTCGGCGATGCTGCGGAACGTCGGGTTGTCCGACCCGTTGCACTCGGGGCCGAGGCAGGCGTCGGCGCACTTGAACCGGCAGGTCACCGCCGACCGCTTGCCGACGGCGTGGGCCGCGAGGGGGAGGGACGTACGGGTGGTGGGGGGTTCCAGAATCGTCACCGCTCCAGGATCGGTCGCTGTTCCTGCGACCGGGTGAATCGACGGTGAACGTCGGGTGACGGTCGCGGAGCGCTACCCGGCGGTCGGATCCGCCACCAACGCGTACTCGGTACCCGAACGCGTGCGTTCCACGAGCTCGTGGTCGACGAGGTATCTCCGCAGCACGGCGACGTCGTCGCTGATCAAGGCGAGGCGCTCGTTCACGGTCTGTTCGTCGACGACCTCGCCGGGCCGGAGGATGCGACCTGCGATGAGCGCGAGCAAGCGGCGCCTCTCCTCGGCGTGCGCCGGATAGCCCGTCAGTCGACCGTCGGGGGACAGGAACCGCTCGACACCCGTGGGCCGCGGCGCGGCGGGTGTCTCGGCCAGCGTCCGAGCGAAGGCCGAGCCGTCGGCCCGCAGGTCGTCGCCGTCGCCGGTGACGAGGCCGGCGCGCTGCAGCGTCTCGACCACGTGGCGGCGGCGTGAGGGAGAGAGTCGCGCGACCGCCTCGGTCAGGCTCTCGCCGAGGGTGAGCCGCGCGAACACCTCGCGCGCGCGATCGTTGGCGAGCGCGGCGACGATCGGTCGCCAGCCGTCGCCCGGTGCTCGTCCGTCCGCCGTCATGTGCAGCACGCTACCGCGCGGCGGGCAGGCGCAGCATCGCCACGGGCTGCGCACCCGGAAGGCCGGCGATCGGGCTGAGCTCCTCGAACCCGAGGCGCCGGTAGAGACGGCGGTTGTCGGGCGTGGACGACTCGAGGTACGCGACCTGGCGCGTCGTGTCGAGGGTGTCGAGCTGCGCCGACAGCAGCGCCTTGCCGACGCCCTTGCCGCGCGCGGCGGCGCTCACCCCGATCTCGGCCAGGTACCAGTGCGGGGCGCGCGGCCGGTGACGGGCCAGTCGCGAGAGCAGGGCGAGGGCGCGGGGGATGCCGAGCCAGCCGAGCGCGCGCCCGAACCGAGGGAGCTCGCCCACCTGGCGCGCGAGGGAGCCGCGCTCGGCGTGCGGCCCCTCCCAGGCGGCGACACCGAGGATCGTCCCGTCGGCGTCGTGGGCGAGATCGACCGTACCCGTCGCGTAGGGACCGCTGGCGAGGAGAGCGTGGAACAGGTCGGTGAGCCGCTCGCGTCGCCGGGCCGAGCCGGGCACGACGCTCGCCATGACCGGGTCCTTCTCGAACGCCTCGGCGAGGACCGCGGCGGCGGGAGCGAGGTCGTCGGCGCGGGCGGGGGTCACGGTGATCATGATCTCTCCTTGAATTGGTCCAGGTGGATAAAACTAGTATGGAGTCGCCCACGCGCCGCCCGCTCGGAGATCACTGTGAACGATCCGTCACCCCGCCGGACCTACCTCGACGTCGACGACCGACGCCGGCAGCTGCTCGACGCCGCGGTGCAGGTGATGGTGGACGACGGAGTCTCGGCCCTGTCGCTGCGCACCGTCGCCCAGCGCGCCGGCGTCGCCCACCGCGTCGTCAGCTACGCGTTCGGCTCGAAGACCGAGCTCGTCTCGGCGCTGCTGCGCCGCGAGTCCGAACTCCTGACGGGGCGACTCTGGGCCGAGCCGCTCGCCCCTCTGCCTCTCGCGGAGGCGGTCGCCGCGGCGCTGACGACCGTGATCGCCGTAATGCAGCGCGACCGCGTGCGCCACGAGCGGCTGGCCGAGCTCACCGCGATGGCCCGCGCATCGGCAGCGCTCGCCGACGCCGCCCGTGCCGACGCCGAGGCCGTGCGCACCGAGATCGAACGGCTCGTCGAGGCGTGGGCGGCGGCCCGCGGCGCCGCGACGACGGTCCCCACCGCGACGCTCGTCGCCGTCATCCACGCCGCCGCCGAGGGGCTGGCGGGGTGGTGGCTCGCGACCGGCGACGACGCGCACATCGACGACGTCATCCGGGCGCTGTCGGCAGGTCTCGCCGCGTACGAGCGCCCCCGTTGACGTCCGCGTCAACCCTCAGTCGACCCATGGGAGCGCCGCCCTACGCTGGCGGGACACCGAGGAGGACATCACCATGAGCCCGACACCCCCGGCATCCGATCTGCAGGACCGCCCCTGGCTGGCCGCCTACGCCCCCGGCGTCCCCACCGACATCGACCCCGTCGACGAGACTCTCGTGGATCTGCTCGACCATGCGGTCGAGCGCTACGGCAGCAAGGTCGCGACGGAGTTCTTCGGGGCCGAGACGACCTACGCCGAGCTCGGCGAGCAGGTCGACCGCGCCGCCAACGCGTTGCGCAAGCTCGGGGTCGGGGCCGGTGACCGCGTCGCCCTCGTGCTGCCCAACTGCCCCCAGCACATCGTCGCGTTCTACGCCGCGCTGCGGATCGGCGCGATCGTCGTCGAGCACAACCCGACCTACACAGCCCGCGAACTGCGGCACCAGTTCGAGGTGCACGAGGCGGTCGTCGCGATCGTCTGGGACAAGGTCGCCGACATCGTCGCGGAGTTCCCGAGCGACGTCGCCCCCGGCGCGATCGTCGCCGTCGATATGACCGACGCGCTGCCGTGGGCGATGCGGACGGCCCTGCGCGTGCCGGTGCCGGCGCTGCGGGAGCGGCGCGAGGCGATGACCTCGAAGCCCACCGCCCGCGGCATCATCCGGTGGTCGCAGTTCACCAAGGCCCGCCGGCTGTCGCGCAAGCACCTGCGCCCGGTCCTCGACGACACGGCGCTCCTGCAGCTGACGAGCGGGACGACCGGGATGCCGAAGGCCGCCGTCCTGTCGCACCGCAACCTCCGCTCCAACGCGGCGCAGGGGCGCGCGTGGGTGCCGGGGCTCCGCGAAGGCGAGGAGACCTTCTACGCCGTCCTGCCGATGTTCCACGCCTACGGGCTGACGCTCTGCCTCACCTTCGCGGTGTCGATCGGCGCGCGCATCGTGCTGTTCCCGAAGTTCGACGTCGACCTCGTCGTCGGCGCGCTCAAGAAGTCGCCGCCCACCTTCCTGCCCGGCGTCCCGCCGATCTACGACGCGCTGTCGCGCGCGAGCACCCGCAAGGGCGTCGACCTCTCCAGCATCCGCTTCGCGATCTCGGGTGCCATGAGCCTGCCCGTCCCGACGGTGACGCGGTGGGAGGAGGCGACGGGGGGCCTGCTCGTCGAGGGCTACGGCATGACCGAGACCTCGCCCGTCGCGCTCGGCAACCCGATCGGCCCGACTCGGCGGCCCGGCACGGTCGGCGTGCCGTTCCCGAGCACCTTCATCCGCGTCGTCGACCCCGACGACCCGACCGTCGACCGCCCCGCGAGCGAGGCGGGCGAACTGCTCATCCGCGGACCCCAGGTGTTCCAGGGGTACTGGCGCCGGCCCGAGGACACCGCCGCGGTCCTGCTCGACGGCGGCTGGCTGCGCACCGGCGACATCGTCACCGTCTCGGAGGACGGATTCGTCACCGTCGTCGACCGCGTCAAGGAGCTCATCATCACGGGCGGATTCAACGTCAGCCCGAGCGAGGTCGAGCAGGTGCTCACCCTCCATCCCGACGTCGAGTCCGCCGCGGTCGTCGGCGTGCCGCGGCCGACCGGCGGCGAGGACGTGGTCGCCGCGGTCGTGATGAAGGAGGGGACGGCGTTCGAGGCATCCGCTCTCAAGGACTTCGCCCGGTCGCACCTCGCGTCGTACAAGGTGCCGCGCAAGGTCGTGCAGCTCGACGACCTGCCGCGATCGCAGATCGGCAAGGTGCTGCGCCGTCAGGTGCGCGAGCAGCTGACCGCGCGCTGATCTGTCAAGGCCTCTCGCCGCCGGCATCCGTGAATGGCAGGGTGGATGCCGCACCCCCACCACCCCGTCGAAGGAGACCCATGTCGCAGCGCACCCTCGGACCGTTCACCGTCTCGGCCATCGGACTCGGCGCCATGCCGGTCTCGATGAACGGCAACGGCATCCCGTCGCACGAGGACGCCGTCACGACCGTGCGGGCGGCGCTGGACGCCGGCGTCACCCTGATCGACACCGCCGACATCTACGCGCCCAGCTGGGACGAGATGGGCCACAACGAGCGCATCGTCGCCGACGCGCTCGCCGGCTGGGACGGCGACCGGTCGTCGATCGTCGTCGCCACGAAGGGCGGCATCACGCGCACCGCGGAGAAGGACTTCGGACGCGACGGCTCGCTCGACTACCTTCGCAGCGCCGTGCAGAAGTCGCTGCAGAACCTGAAGGTCGACGTCATCGACCTGTACCAGTACCACCGGCCCGACCGGTGGATGGTCTACGGCGAGATCATGCAGAACCTGAAGACCCTGCAGGACGAGGGACTCGTCCGCACGGTCGGCATCTCGAACGCGAGCGTCGAAGAGATCCAGATCGCGCAGGAGGTGCTCGGCGAGGGAGGTCTTACGAGCGTGCAGAACGAGTTCTCGCCGCGGCATCCCGGCAGCTACGGCGAACTGACCTACTGCGTCGAGCACGGCATCCCTTTCCTGCCGTGGAGCCCCCTCGGCGGCATCGGTGGCGCGGGCACGGTCGGCGAGCGGTTCACCGCGTTCGCCGAGATCGGCCGCGAGCACGGCGTCAGCCCTCAGCAGGTCGTCCTCGCGTGGGAGCTGTCGCTCGGCGAGACCGTCATCCCCATCCCCGGGGCGAGCCGCCCGGCATCCATCACCGACTCGTTCCAGGCGCGCAACCTCGAGCTCTCGGCGGACGAGCTCGCCCGCTGCTCCGCCGCGGTCGGCATCGACGTCTGAGGCGGGCTTCGATCTCCGGGATCCGGTTGGGTGTGCCGGGTGCAGGTTCAGCGTGCGTTGCGTGGCCCGTACGGGCCTGATGCGGCCGCCTGACCTGTACTCGGCACGCGTCGGCCTGCGGTGACGCCCGGTACGTCGTCGGCGATGGGGTCCGCGGCTAGCTCGACCCTGAGCCGCGGTGGTTGTGCCGAGTGCAGGTTCAGGGCGAGAAGTGGCGACCGTGGCGGCCCGAAGCCGCCGGCTGACCTGCACTCGGGACGTCAGCCGGCCTTGAGCAGGTGCTCCCGCTCGACGATCTCGAGCGACAGCACCTTGTAACCCTCGCTGTCGAAGAACACCCGCATCCGGTCGTCGTCGATCGAGACGACGGTGCCGGCACCCCACTCGCGGTGCGAGATCTTCTCGTCGACCACGAAGCCCGAGTCGGAGGGGGATGCCGCGGCCCGCGCGGCGTCGACGGCTCCCGCCGCGCACGTGTCGCAGTTGCCGCACGGCTCGTCGAGTTCCTGCCCGAAATAGCCGAGCAGCACCTGCCGTCGGCAGCGCCGCGTCTCGGCGTACTCCCGCATCGTCTCGATGCGGGAGCGTTCGATGCGCTCGCGCTCCTCGACCCGTTCCAGCGCGGCCTTCACGGCGGCGCGCTCGTCGAGGTTGCGCCGCAGCGAGACACCCGATTTCGACGCGCGCGCCGACCCGGTGTCGACGAGCAGCGTGAGCAGCCCGGTGACGCGCCGGGGTGACAGGCCCGCGTCCGTCGCGAGGGCGGACTTCGTGCGGGCCCGGGTCGACATGGCGCGCATGAGGGTGCGCAGCTCCGCGGCATCCGGGTTCTTCGTCGCGAAGTAGCGCCGCAGGGCGAGGTCCTCGGCGCGGTAGTGCAGGGTGCCGTGGGCCTCTTCGCCGTCGCGGCCGGCGCGGCCGAGCTCCTGGAAGTAGGCGTCGATGGACTCGGGGACGTCGGCGTGGATGACGAAGCGCACGTTCTCCTTGTCGATGCCCATGCCGAAAGCGCTCGTCGCGACGACGACGTCGAGGTCGTCGCAGAGGAACTGCCGGTGCACCTCGGCGCGCTCCTTCGCCGGCAGGCCCGCGTGGTACGCGCGCGCCCGCTTGCCGCGGCCGACGAGCTCGTCGGCGTAGAGCTCCGCCGAGCGTCGCGTCGAGGTGTAGAGCAGCCCGGGGACCGGCAGCGACGCGACCTCGTCGACGACGGCGGCGCGCTTCTCGCGGTCGTCGCCGTGACGGCGCACACCGAGGCGGATCGACGGCCGGTCGACGTCGCCGATGTGCACCGAGGGGTCGTCGAGCCCGAGACGGGCGGCGATCTCGTCGCGGACGGGAGTGGATGCCGTCGCCGTCAGCGCGAGGATCGGGGGCCGCCCGAGCCGCGCCGCGACCTCTCCGAGGGCCAGGTAGTCGGGACGGAAGTCGTGCCCCCACGAGGCGATGCAGTGCGCCTCGTCGACGGCCAGCAGGGCGATGTCGAGTTTCGCGAGCTCGGTGACGACCTCGTCGTTGGCGAGCTGTTCGGGTGCGAGCAGGACGTAGGTCGCCTCGCCCGCGCGCAGGCGGCGCCACGCCTCGGCGCGGGCCTTCTCACCGCGACCGGAGTGCAGGGCGACCGCCGTCGGTGCGTCGGGTGCGTGCTCGAGACCCGCAAGCTGGTCCTCCTGCAGGGCGATGAGGGGGGAGACCACGACGGTCACGCCCGGGCGCAGGGCCGCGGTCACCTGGTAGACGGCGGACTTGCCCGATCCCGTCGCCCAGACCACCAGCACGTCGCGTCCGCCGGCGGCCGCCTCGATCGCGTCGAGCTGGGCCGGGCGCAGGTGCGTGAGCCCGAACCGCTCGGCGGCGACGCGCTCGACCTCGGCGCGGTCGGGGGCGGACGGAGCAGAGGTGGAGCGGCGTGGCATCCCTCCACGGTCGTCGAGGAAACGGCATCTGCGGACACCCTTGACACGCCCGTAGTATGCAGATGCCGGTCGAGGGGGTCGGCACGTCATCCTGGGGGACGCATGCGGTTTCGGTTTCGGTTCGTCGGCGCGCTGATCGCCGTCGTGGCGCTCGTGTTCACCGGTCTCCCCGCACAGGCCGCCGAGGTTGCTCCGACGCGGATCACCGGGGTGCTCACCGACGTCGACGGCGACGTGGTCCGGAACGTAACCATCCGGTTCGAGAACGTCGACACCGGGCGCGTCTCGGACACGTCCCCTGACGTCGTCGGGAAGTTCGGCAGCACTCTGCCCGCAGGCGATTATCGGGTGTCCGCGTCCTCGCATCACGATCCGGCGCTCGAGGTGTACGACGGCCGGTGGTACCCGGGCGTGGGAACCGCCGAAGAGGCTCAGATCGTTTCTCTCGCGGAGGGCCGCACGATCGATGCGTCGTGGCAGCTCGGAGCCGTGGGCCCGGGGATCACCGGAGTCGTGACCGATGCGTTGACGGGACAGCCGGTCGTGGGGGCGGACGTCTCGCTGGACGGACCTCTTCGCACACGCGACACCACGAACGGCGACGGCCGCTACCGGTTCTCGAAGCTGCCGCCCGGAGCGTACGACGTCAGGGTCCAGTCTCCCTCTGACGGCGATTACGTCGTTGCGACCACGTCGCTCACCGTGTCGGAAGGTTTCACGACGTGGTCCGTCTCCGCCGAGCCCACGGGCACCCTGCGTGTGACCACGGGCCGATACTCCTCGGTACGGGCCGATCTGATCCCCGTGGGCGAGGAGCGCGAGATCCACGCGCCCACCGGCAGCGACGTCATCAACGCCGAGGACCTCCCGCCAGGCGACTATCACCTGCGCATCAGACCTGAGCGCGGGATGCACGATTTCGTCGAGACCTGGTGGCCCGCGGGCGAAACGCGGGCTGATGCCGGGATCATCACGATCCGTTCTCGGCAGACGACCGAGATCACGGCCGACCTCGTTCGGGGCGGCGTCGTGGAGGGCAGGGTCGTATCCGCAGGAACGAGCGCACCGGTTGCGGGAGCCTACGTCACGGCATACACGAGCGCGGGTG
Source organism: Microbacterium oleivorans (assembly GCF_001644225.1). Lineage (GTDB taxonomy): Bacteria > Actinomycetota > Actinomycetes > Actinomycetales > Microbacteriaceae > Microbacterium > Microbacterium gawkjiense. The sequence continues at coordinate 487,600 of NZ_LSTV01000005.1, forward strand.
TCGAAGCGGGATGGGCGCAGGCGGACAGCGAGGGGCGGTACCGAATCGTCGCTCTGCGGTCGGGCGACTACCGGATCACGTCGTCGGGCAATGGCCACTCACGTCTGTCGACGACCGCGCGGGTTCTGCTCGGCGAGACGACGCCGTTGGACGTCGGCCTCTCGCCGCGCGGTGCTCTGTCCGTGACCGTTAGCGCTGACGAGATGATCGTCGGCCGGACCGTGTCGCTCTACGACGGCGACCTGAAACTCATCGCGAAGCGGCAGCTCAGTGAGCGTGGCCTGTCTGAAACAGTGACCTTCGACGACCTCGACGCCGGCGAGTACTTCTTGGGCGCGGACGGAAGCAGCGACATCCTGGGCGGCTGGTACGACGGCGCATCCACCAGCGCGGAAGCGCGGACCGTGACCGTTGCGCCAGGAACGAGCACGCCGGTCGACTACCGGCTGCGCCGTGCGACTCCGGCGAACAGCGGGAGCATCTCCGTCGCCGCGGTCGGACCGCAAGGCGAACCGGTGACCGACTCGGCCGTCTGGCTGTACGACGCGGACGGTCTCGTCCGCGGGTACGCCCTCCTGCAGGTCGACTCGGTCACGTTCCCCGCCCTCCCGCCCGGCGACTACCGCCTGCGCTTCGCGGACAGCAGGTCGGAACATCGTTACCGCTACACGACGACCTGGTGGGGCGGCAGCGACCTCGCGGATGCCACCCTCATCCGTGTCGACGCCGGCAAGACGACGAGTGTGAGGCCGACGCTCGCGCGCACGCTCCCGCCGGAGTCGGCCACGATCGTCGGCACCCTCTCGTCGAAGCTGCCTGAATTGTTCGACGGCGCGCGCGTCATCGCGTGGGCGGAGACCGGCAACTCCGTCGCACGCGCCGGCACAGGCATCGTCGATGCCAAGGGACGTTTCCGGATAGTTGGCCTGCTCCCCGGCCGGTACCACCTGCAGATGGACGATCATCCCCGCTGGACGGACGGTGTGGCCCCCGTGTGGCTGGCTTCGGAGGGTGACTGGAGGACCTCGCGCGTGTTCACCCTCGCCGAGGGGCAGACGGTCCGGGTCGACGAGAAGATGCCGGACGAGACGGATCAGCCGAACCACGCGACCCTGCGCGGGATCGTCCGGGAGAGCGGTACTCCCGTTCGGGGGGCCGTCGTGACTGTAAGGGGTCGCACCGAGACCGTGACGGTGCGCACGGATTCATCCGGACGGTTCGAGGCGTGGCTCGAAGGCGGGCACAAGACGACGGTCGAGGTCGCTGCCCGGGCCACCACAGTGAAGTACTCGACACACGTGACCGGTGTGAACCGCCGGATCTCGACGCTGGACATAGCCCTCACGCGAGTGCTCGCGACGCCGACACCGACCCTCTCCACGGCGCCGGCCGTCGGCCGCTCCGTGACCGCGAGGACCACCGGATGGACGTCCGGGACCACCGTCGCCTATCAATGGCGCCGGAACGGGAAGCCGATCGCGTCGGCCACGAAGTCGTCCTACACACCGGTCGCAGCCGACCGTGGTGCGAAGCTGACCGTCACGGTGACAGGGAAGAAGGCGGGCTACGCCACTGCGTCCCGCACGAGCGCGGCGAAGACGGTCGGTTATGGCACCTTGACCTCGTCGACCCCGCGGATCACCGGGGTCACCGCTCGCGGCAAGACGTTGACCGTCCAGCCCGGCGCCTGGACGCGTGGGACGTCGCTCACGTACCAGTGGTATGCCGACGGTGTTCGGATCAAGGGAGCGACTCGCTCGTCGCTGACGCTGACCTCCGGCCTCGTCGGGGACAAGATCTCGGTGAAGGTGACGGGCAGCAAGAGCGGGTACTCCACGCATTCGCGGTCCAGCGCGGCCACGGCTCGCGTGCGTCGATAAGGCTTCGTGGCCATAGGACCTGCATCGTGTACATCCCGAATCCTCTGCATCTCATGCGTCTCGCTGTTCGGTTCGCACGAGGCCGTCACCGTACGTTCCGAGTACCTGAATCGAGCCCTCGTTGCAGAGAGCTGGACGAGCTCTGGACGCGCGCTTTCGGAGACGCGCCGCCCACGGGTCTTCTTCGATACCTCTTCCCGGACCGATGGGCTCGATTCCACACGCGCGGTCCCGCGGACGCTGCATTCGACATCGACGCAGCCAAGACGTTGCGCGCGTTGCTCGATGATCTGCCCTGGGAAGGCCACTCGGATCTGCGGATGATCGTGGAAGATTACGGCGTCCTGGACATGGCCGGTGGATGGTCGAAGTCGATACCGGTTGACAGCTTCGCTTGGCGGAAGCTGCCCGTCGACGAGGACGGGATCGCCGTCGCCTACTACTGGGCCAGTGAGTGGCCGTCCCCGCAGGCCGTCAACCAGGCCTTCCTGAAGATCGTGGCGGAGGAGGGGTACGCCGTCTTCACGGACAAGAAGGTGACCTGGGCGTTCTGCCCCTACTGGGCCGGCGTCGACATCATCTTTCCGACGCCGCAGGAGCGCGACGAGTTCGTGAACGCTCATCGCGACTTGCTGTCGCCGCATCCGTCCGGCCTCTGACGCTCGCGGGCTGGCAGGATCCCGCCGCACCCTGACCGTCGCTCGGCAACAGCGCGTGCCAGGCTCGAAGCGTGCAGATCCCGCCGCGAGACCTCGCCCTCGACCGTGCCGCCCTCCTCGTCGTCGACGTGCAGCGTGGGTTCGACGACACCGCCCACTGGGGCGAGCGCGACAACCCCCAATGCGAGGCGAACATCGCCGCGCTCCTGGCCCGGTGGCGCGAGCGGGGGTGGCCGGTCGTGTTCGTCCGGCACGATTCGACGTCGGATGCCTCGCCCTTGCGGCCCGGGCAGCCGGGCAGCGACCTCAAGCCCGAGATCACCGGCACGCCGGATCTGCTTGTCACGAAGAGCGTCAACTCCTCGTTCCATGGGGCGCCCGACCTTGACGCGTGGCTGCGCGCGAACGACATCGCGCAGCTCGTCGTGACCGGCATTTCCACGAACCACTGCTGCGAGACCACGGCGCGCGTGGGCGGCAATCTCGGGTACGACGTGTACTTCGCCCTCGACGCGACCCACTCGTTCGACCGCACGGCGCCCGACGGCACGGTCGTCCCGGCCGCGACACTGGCGGCTGTCACCGCGACGAACCTCGACGGCGAGTTCGCGACGGTCGTCACCACCGCCGACCTGCTGCGCTGAGCCGGGTCCTGTCGCCCCGGCGGGTGCGCGGTTAGCGTGTAGGGATGCCGCATACCCCCTTCGCCTCGCTCGAGGACTACATCGCCCTGCCCCGCATCGACGCCGTCGCGCTGTCGCCCGACGGCGCCCGCGCCGTCCTGACCGTAGCGACGCTGAACAAGGACAAGACCGGGTACGACCGCGCGCTGTGGGAGGTCCCCGCGACAGGCGGCGGCTCGGCGCGGCGGCTCACGCGGTCGGCGAAGGGCGAGCAGGGCGCCGCATTCACGGCGGACGGCGACCTGCTGTTCGTGAGCGCCCGCCCCGACGCCGAAGGCGACGGCGACGACGAGTCCGCGCAGCTCTGGCTGCTGCCCGCCGGGGGCGGAGACGCCCGCGCGATCACCCGGCTGGCCGGGGGAGTGTCGGCGATCGCGGCCGTCGCGGATGCGGCATCCGTCGCCGTCCTGTCGGCCGACCTGCTGCCCTCGGCCGACTCGTTCGAGGCCGACGCGACGCTGCGCGCCGAGCGCAAGAAGCGCAAGCTGTCGGCGATCCTGCACACGACCTACCCGGTGCGGTACTGGGATCACGACCTCGGCCCCGCCGAGCCGCACCTGCTCTCGCTCGACCTCGGCGACCTCTCCGACTCGGTCCGGTCGTTCGCCGCCTCCGACACGGCCGAGGACGAACCGGATGCCACGACCCCCTACCCGGCATCCCTTCCGCGCCCGCGCGACCTGACGCCCGCGCCCGGCCGCACGGCCGACACCGCCGGCGCCGCGCTCACCCCCGACGGGCGCACGCTCATCGCCGCGATGCGCTTTCCGCAGGGGCGCGCCGAGCGTTTCGCGATCGTCTCGATCGACGTTGCCTCGGGCGAGCGCACGACGCTGTTCGAGGAGCGCTCGACGTACCTCGAGTCGCCCGCGATCAGCCACGACGGCCGGCTGATCGCCTACGGCCGCGCGGCGTTCTCGGACCCGACCGGCCCGGCCGACCAGGAGCTGTGGGTCGCCGGGATCGACGGCTCCGAGCCGCGCCGCCTCGCCGAGGGCTGGGACCGCTGGCCGACGAGCATCGCGTTCGCTCACGACGACACCGCGCTCATCGTGACGGCCGACCAGGACGGGCGCGGGCCGGTGTTCCGCGTGCCGCTCGACGGCGGCACGCCCGTGCAGCTGACGACCGACGATCACGCGTACTCGAACGTGTCGGTCGACCGCGCGACGGGTGCGCTCGTGGCCCTCCGCTCGTCGTGGATGGTGCCGCCGCATCCGGTCCGCATCGACCCCGACGGCACCGTGACCGTGCTGGCGACCCCGGCTCCGCTGCCGACACCGGCCGGCACGATGACCGAGGTCGAGACGACGGCCGAGGACGGCGCCCGGGTGCGCGGCTGGCTGCTCCTGCCCGAGGGGGCGGATGCGGCATCCCCTGCACCCCTGCTTCTGTGGATCCACGGCGGGCCGCTGAACAGCTGGAACGCCTGGAGCTGGCGCTGGAACCCGCAGCTCGCCCTCGCCCGCGGGTACGCCGTTTTGCTGCCCGACCCCGCCCTATCGACCGGGTACGGCCTCGAGTTCATCGCGCGCGGCTGGAACAGTTGGGGCGCCAAGCCGTACACCGACCTCATGTCGATCACCGACGAGGTCGTGGCACGGGCCGACATCGACGAGACGAAGACCGCCGCGATGGGCGGCTCGTTCGGCGGGTACATGGCGAACTGGGTCGCCGGCCACACCGATCGGTTCCGCGCGATCGTCACCCACGCGAGCCTGTGGGCGCTCGACCAGTTCGCCGGCACGACCGACAGCTCGTCGTACTGGCAGGAGATCTTCACGCCCGAGGGGATGACCGAGAACTCACCGCACCGCTTCGTGCAGGACATCTCGACGCCGCTGCTCGTGATCCACGGCGACCGCGACTACCGCGTGCCGATCGGCGAGAGCCTGCGCCTCTGGTCGGAGCTCAACGAGCACTTCGGCGAGGACGACGGCACGACGGTGCACCGGTTCCTGTACTTCCCCGACGAGAACCACTGGGTGCTCAAGCCCCAGCACGCCGTCGTCTGGTACGAGACGGTCTTCGGTTTCCTCGGCGAGCACATCCACGGCGAGCCCGCACCGAAGGTCGCCGGGCTCGGCTGAGTGCCGGACTCACTCGGGAGAGCGGATACGCCCCCACGTACCCGCTCTCCGGACGCCGGCGCACACACCCGTGCCCGACGTCCCCCGGGGCGCCCGAGCCCCGGTCGTCTGTCCGCGCGTTAGCGTGCGGCGGCCTTCACGGCCTTCGGACGCACGATCATGGGGACGAGCACGGGCGTCGCGGTCTTGTACGCCTCGTAGTCGGCGTCACCGCCCCAGCGCTCGTCGGCCTTCTTCTCCAGCAGCGGCACACCGCTCACGCGGGTGAGGAGCAGGATCACGAAGACGGGCGAGAGCAGACCGATCCACTGCCAGCCCTCGAACACGGGCGCCGCGACGACGGCGACGCCGATCCAGGCGAGGATCTCGCCGAAGTAGTTGGGATGCCGCGACCGCGACCACAGCCCGGTGCGGATGAACCGGCCCTTGTTGGCCGGGTCGGCCTTGAAGGCGGTCTTCTGCGCGTCCGCGACGACCTCGATCAGCATGCCGACGGCCCAGACGACGATGCCGACGACGGCGAAGACGTCGAAGCCGCGCTGATCGCCCGAGGCGATCGCGATCCACGCCGCCGCGGCGGTGATGCTCACCCAGAGGCCCTGCATGATCCAGACGCGCAGGAACGACAGCGGGTTGACCTTGATCGCGTCGAAGCGGTCGTCGCTGCCGGAGCGGTGGATGCGGATGAAGAGAAACGAGCCCAGGCGCACCGCCCAGACGATCACCATGGCGGCGAGGGCCAGCGACCGCGCGTCGGGGGACGGCGAGAGCAGCACGACGCCGACGGTGACGAGGATGAAGGTCGCGCTGCCGGTCGCGTCGAAGAAGCGCTCGGTGCGGGCGATCGCCGAGGGGATGTAGACGAGCACCTGCACGGCGAACGCCGCGGCGACGGCGATCGCGAAGACGGGCACGCCGCCGACGGTGGCGCCGCCTTGGCTGCCGGCGAGGGCGACGAGCGCGCCGATGACGAGTCCCACCACGACGGTGATCAGGGCGGAACGGTTCTGCGGGGACATGGGGGCCTTTCGGGTGAGGTCAGCGGTAGAGGGCGGCGACGACGTCGGAGCCGCGCTCGAGCAGGATGCGACGCTTGATCTTGAGCGTCGGGGTGACGATGGTCGTGTCGGCGAGGTCGGCCGCGACGAGGACGAACCGTCGCACCTGCTCGCTGCGGGCGACGCGCGCATTGGCGGCGTCGATGCTCCGCTGGATGCGGGCGCGCAGGTCCGCGTCGGCCACCTCGCGCAGCGCACCGCCGACGGGAGCGCCGCCGCGCGCGGCGACCTCCTCGGGGTCGAGCAGGATGAGCGCCGACAGGTACGAGCGGCCCTCGCCGACCATGACGGCGTGCGAGACGAGCGGGTCCGCTTCGACGGCGAACTCCCACGGCGCCGGGACGACGGTCTTGCCCGTGGAGGTGACGATGACGTCCTTCGCGCGCCCCTCGATGACGAGTCGCCCGTCCGCGTCGAAGCGGCCGAGGTCTCCGGTGCGGAAGAACCCGTCGATGAACGCGTCGGCGTCGTGCGCGGGGTCGCGGTAGCCGCGGAAGACGCCGATCCCCTTCGCGAGGATCTCGCCGTCCTCGTCGATCCGCACCGTCGAGCCGGGGAGTGGACGCCCGACGGTCCCGGCGCGGATGTCGCCAGGCAGGTTGCCGGTGAGCGGTGCCGTGGTCTCGGTGAGGCCGTACCCCTCGATCACGGGCACACCGATCCCGCGGAAGAATAGCGACACCTCGGGGTCGAGCCGCGCCCCGCCCGACAGGATGTAGTCCACCCGGCCGCCCATCACGGCGCGCAGGCGCCGGTAGAACAGCGCCTCGAACAAGCGGCGACGGACGGATGCCGGTGCCCGCCCGTCCGCGCTGCGCTCCGCAGCCCGCCCGCTCGAGACGGCCGTGGCGACGGCCGCGCGCCAGACACGGGTGAGGTGCGCGGCATCCGCTTTCTGCGCGGCGGCCGCCTGGATCCGCTCGAGGACGCGCGGGACGACCACGAGGAACGTCGGCCGCAGGACCGGCAGGGTCTCGACGACGGTGCTCGGCTCGCTGAGGTGGGCGATCCGCATGCCGTTCGCGAGGCAGATCAGCTGCAGACCCCGCGCGAGGACGTGCGCGAGGGGCAGGAAGATGATCGTGTTCCCGCGCTCGTGGACGACCTCGCCGTACGCCGCGGCGATGTTGAGCACCTGGCCGAGGAAGTTCTCGTGCGTGAGCACGGCGCCCTTGGGTTCGCCGGTCGTGCCCGAGGTGTAGACGATGGTCGCGGGTGCGTCGCGGTCGGCGGCGCTGCGACGCTCCTCGAGGTCGGCATCCGTCACCTCGTCGGCGCGCGCACGCAGGTCGTCGAGGACCGGGATGCCGCCGGTCACCCGGTCGCGCGGGTCCATCGCGTACGCCCCGAGCCGGCCGGTGCCGGTCTCGGCGAAGGCGTCCGCGAGCAGCCGGGTCTGCGCCTCGGTCCCCCCGACGCCGAGCACGACGTCGGCGTCGCGCACGATGCCGGCGACCTGGACGGGCGCGGACGTCTCGTAGACGGGGACGACGACGGCGCCGGCGAACCACGCGGCGAGGTCGGCGACCGCCCACTCGTAGCGGGTCGAGGCGAGGATCGCGAGGCTGTCACCGGCGGCGACCCCGGCGGCGACGAACCCCTTCGCGAGCCGACGGACGTCGGCGAGGAACTGCGCCGTCGACACCTGACGCCACGATCCGTCGCCGACCGGGACGTCGAACGCGGCGTGATCCGGCGCGCGCTCGGCCCGCCGGACGAGCAGGTCGGTGACGTTGCGGTACCCGTCCGCGGGCGCGAGAAGGGGAGTGTGAATCTGCGGCACACCGATGATTCGGAGTGCGCGACGGATCGGATGCCGCGGGTTCCGCGCGACGGCGCGGTCAGCGCAGGCGCAGCACGGCGTCCCAGAGCGCGTCGGCGACGGCGCGCTTCGTCCCGCTCGCGCGGGCGGTGACCTCGTCCGACGCGTCGACGAACAGCACGGCGTTCTCGCCCGACTCGAAGCCCTGGGTCCAGCCGACGCGGTTCACGGCGAGAAGGTCCACACCTTTCCGCGCGCGCTTACGGATGCCGCGCTCGCGCAGCTCCGCCTCGTCGGCCGCGGTCTCGGCCGCGAACCCGACGAGGGTCTGTGCCGGACGGCGGTCCCGGACGAGGCCGGCGAGGATGTCGGGGTTCTCGATCAGATCGAGCGTGAGCGTGCCGTCCTCCTTGCGGATCTTGACGTCCGAGACTTCGGGAACCGAGAAGTCGGCGACCGCGGCGGCCATCACGACGACGTCGGCCTCGCCGGCCGCGGCCCGCATCGAGGCATCCATCTCCGCGGCCGTGAGTGCGCGCTCGACGGCGATCCTCGGGTGGTGCAGGGCGCGATCGAGCACGGTGCCCTCGACGTGCGCGGCGACGAGGTGGACGTACGCGCCCCGGTCGGCAGCGGCGAGGGCGACGGCGACACCCTGCTTTCCGCTGGAGCGGTTGCCGAGGTAGCGCACCGGGTCGATCGGTTCGCGCGTTCCGCCGGTCGACACCGCGACGCGGAGGTCCGCGAGATCGGATGCCGGGGCTCCGACGACATCGACGGCTCCGGCGGCGGCGAGGGCCGCCGCGACGATCTCGTCAGGTTCGACCATGCGCCCCGGTCCGCTGTCGCCGCCGGTCAGCGGTCCGTCGGCGGGCCCGACGATGCGAATCCCGCGCTCACGGAGGGTCGCGATGTTCGCCTGCGTCGCGGCGTGGTCCCACATGGCCGTGTGCATCGCCGGGGCGACGACGACGGGCGCGGTCGTCGCGAGGAGGGTGACGCCGAGCAGGTTGTCGGAGATCCCGGCGGCCATCTTCGCGAGCGTGTTGGCGGTCGCCGGCGCGACGATCACGAGGTCGGCCTGCGTGCCGAGGGCGACGTGACGCACCTCGGCGACGTCGTCGTGCACGCTCGTCGTGACAGGATGGCGGCTGATCGCCTCCCACGTGGTGGTCCCCACGAAGCGGAGCGCGTCCTCGGTGGGAACAACGTGCACCTCGTGCCCGTTGGTCACCAGCGCACGGACCACCTGCACCGTCTTGTACGCGGCGATGCCGCCCGAGACGCCCACGACGACGAACATGGTCCGATCCTCCCATGGGGTCGGACGCGAAAGGTCGGAACGATGTGCACCGTCATCGTCCACGTCCCGGAGGATCCCGCCGCGGCGATCCGGCTGCTCGCCGTGCGCGACGAGGACCCGGGGCGCGCATGGGATCCGCTCGGCGCCTGGTGGCCGGACCGTCCCGGTGTCATCGGGGTGCGCGACACCCGGGCCGGCGGCGCGTGGCTCGCGGCCGATCCCGCCGGTGCGCGTCTGGCCGTCGTCCTCAACCGCGCCGACCTCATCGACGACACCCTCGCGACGGGCTCGCGCGGGCACATCGTGCTCGACGCCGCCTCCGGGGGCGGGCTGCCGGACACCCCGCCGACCCACGGTTTCAACCTCCTGACGGTGACCCCCGGTCGTGCGCGCGTCGCGATGTGGGACGGCGCCGCCGTCCGCACCGTCGACCTCGCCCCGGGCGTGCACATGATCGCGCACGACGACGTCGACGACCCGAAGACCGCGCGCATCGTCGCGTGGCATGATGCCTTCGCCGCGCCGGCGGACGACGACTGGGTGGCGGACTGGCTGGGTGCGCTCGAGCGCACGACGGCGCTGCCGCCGACCGACGACCGCGCGATCATCCGCGACAACCGCTCGCACGGGTATCCGACGCTGTCGCTGCTCGTGTGCGCGGCATCCGTCTCCGCAGGCGGCGCCGAGGTCGTCTACGGCGAGCTCGACGAGCCCGGCGCCTGGAACAGCCTGCAGCTGCGCTGAGCGGAGTCGGATGCCGGTGGTAGCTTCGCGACCATGGTGGAACCGGCATCCGAACCGATCTTCTTCGCCTCGGCGACGGAGTTCGGTGACTGGCTCGAGGCGCACCACGCGACGGCGCCCGAGGTCTGGACCGTCTTCTACCGGAAGGGCGACCCGCGCCTCGGTCTGACGTGGGCCGACGCGGTGCCCGAGGCGCTGCGCTTCGGGTGGATCGACTCGATCAGCCGCGGCATCGGCGACGGAGCCCGCATCCAGCGGTGGACGCCGCGGAAGCCTCGCTCGGTGTGGAGCGCCGTCAACATCGCGCACGTCGAACGCCTGCAGGCCGAGGGGCGGATGCACCCGGCCGGGCTCGCCGCGTTCGAGAAGCGGACGGCCGACCTCACCGGGGTCTACTCGCACGAGCAACGCAACGAGCTGACGGCGGAACAGGCGGCATCCCTCGCCGCGAACTCCGCCGCGCAGGCGTTCTGGGATGCCGCGACGCCGTCGTACCGGCGGGCGGTCGCGAACTGGGTGCAGAGCGCGAAGCGCGAGCAGACGCGTGCCGACCGGCTCGCGACGCTCGTCGAGGACTCGGCGGCGGGGCGGCTCGTGCCGTTCCAGCGGTACGGCGAGCCACCCGCGTGGCTGGCACGTGCCGCCGCGGCGGCTGCCTCAGCCGCGCAGGAGTGACGCGCGCGCCGCGTCCTCCGTCACGAGCGCCGCGTTGAGCCCGGCGCCCGCCATCGATCCCTGACCCATCGACAGCGGCACGTTGCCGAACGGCGTGACGACGTTGCCGGCGGCGAACACGCGCGGGTGGCTGGTGGCGCCGCGCATGTCGACACGGAGCCCGTCGCCCGGGGTGTCGGACACGGCGAGGGCCAGGTTCTCGGCGAAGGCGAGGCTCAGCCGGGGCGTCGGCGCGGTGAGCAGGGCGTCGATCGGGTGCGCGGTCCCGTCCGCCGTCACGGCCGCGACGATCGCGTCGTCCTCGGTGCGCAGTCGGGTGACGGGGGAGGTGACGATCCGGATGCCGCGCGCCGAGAGGCGGCCCGCGACCGTCTCGTCGAGCTCGCCCATCGCGGCCGTGAACGCCGTCACGTCATCGCTCCACTGCCGGATGAGCTCGATCTGATGCAGGCTCGCGGGCGACGTCGCGAGCACGCCGAGGCGGCGGCCCGCGACCTCGTAGCCGTGGCAGTACGGACAGTGGAAGACGCTGCGGCCCCACTGCTCGCGGAGCCCGGGGATCTCGGGCAGGTCGTCGACGACACCCGTCGTGAGCACGACGCCCCGGGCGGAGACCTCTCCGCGCTCGTGGGTGACGGTGATCCGGTGACCGGCGTCGGTGAGCGACAGGACGACGCCGTCGAGGAACTCGACCCCGTAGGCGCGGGCTTCGGCGCGTCCGGTCTCGAGGAGGTCGGCGGGGGAGCGGCCGTCGTGACCGAGGACGCCGTGCATGTGCGCGGCGAAACGGTTGCGGGGTGCGCCGGCGTCGATCACGAGGGTGCGGCGGCGGGCGCGGCCGAGCATCTGGGCGGCGCTGAGGCCGGCGGTGCCGCCGCCCACGATGACGGCGTCGTAGCGGATGTCTGTCATGACTCCACCCTGTGTCGGTGGCCGTGCTTTCGGCAAACGGTCTTGCGGAAATGGCAAACTGATCTGCATGACGATGGATCTCAGTCGGGTCGGTGCGCGGCTGCGCGCGGCGCGGCAGCAGCGAGGATGGACCTTGGCCGACCTCGCGTCGAAGGCGGGGATGTCGACGAGCACGCTCTCGCGGCTGGAGTCCGGGCGACGCCAGGCATCCCTCGAACTGCTGCTGCCCCTCGTGTCGGTCCTCGATCTGCGTCTCGACGACCTCGTGCGCGGGGAGCCCGCCGACCCGCGGGTGCGGCGGGCGACCGAGCGGCGACACGGCAGAGTGGTCGCGCCGCTCACGCTCGAGCACTCGCCGGTGCAGACGTACAAGATCCGCTTCCCCGCCTCTCGTGCCGCGCCGTCGCCGAAGGTGCACGAGGGGGTGGAGTGGTTCTACGTCCTGAGCGGCACGATCCGGCTCGTGCTCGACGGGCGGGAGCATCTCATCGGGGCGGGCGAGGCGGCGGAGTTCGACACCCGCCTGCCGCACAGCATCAGCGCCAGCTCGGACGGACCGGCCGAGGTGGTGAGCATCTTCAGCTCGTCGGGCGAGCGCATCCACGTGCACGGGGCGTGACGGTGTCGGGGGCCGGTCGTACGGTGTCGCCATGAGAGCCGATGAGCTGTTCCTCCAGGCGGATGCCGCGTTGCGCTCCGTCATCGATCGCATCGACGCGGCCGACCTGTCGAAGCCGGCGCCGCAGGAGTGGACGTCCACCCCTGACCCCACCTTCCGCGACATCCTCTTCGCGCACGCGTACGACGAGGCGTGGGTCCCCGATGTCCTCGCCGGGAAGTCGGTCGCCGACGGCGACGAGTTCCGGAACGCGGACCTGCTCGGCGACGACCCGATCGCGTCGTACGACCGGCTGAACGACACCGCGACCGCTGCGGTGCGTGAAGGTGTCGAGCCCGGGACGAGGTTCCGCTTCCAGTACGGCGACTACCCCGCCGACGAGGGGTACGCGCACCTGGCGACGTACCGCGCGTTCCAGGCGTGGCTGATCGCGAAACGGCTCGGCATCCCGTTCCACCTGTCGCCCGAGCTCATCGCGGGGTTGAACGAGCACGTCGTGCCGCACGCCGACGAGTGGCGTCAGTGGGGTGTGTTCCCGCCCGCGATCGAACCGCCCGCGGGTGCCGACGACGAAACGCGGCTGCTGTGCGCGGTGGGGTACTGGGAGGCCTGATCCTCAGCGCTCGTGCACGGCGAGCACGTTGCCGGCCGGGTCGCGGAACCATGCGATCACCGGGCCGCCCGTCTCGCGCATGATGCCCTTCGAGTCGGTGGGCATGTCGTCGTAGATCGCGGTCTCGACACCCTTCGCGTTGAGCTCGTCGACGGCGGCGTCGACGTCGTCGACGGGGAAGTTGAGGATCGTGAAGCCGGCCGGCTCGTGGTGCGGCTTCGCATAGATGAGCACAGCGGCTCCCGACGCCAGGTGGAGCTGCAGGAAGCCGTTGTCGAGTGTGACGACCTCCAGGCCGAGGGTGTCGGCATAGAACTCTCGCGCCGCATCGATGTCGTCGACCGCGAAGCCGCTGTACGCGCCGTCCACCTGGAACATGGTCGTCTCCTTCGCCGAGGTGTGCGACCAGGGTCCCGCTGCGGCTGGGAGTTGTCCAGGGTCAGTCGGTGGGTGAGTCGTTCGGCGAGGAGAACACGGGCACGGATGCCGGGCGTTCCGACGCGACCGCGAGAAGAGCGACGATGCCGAGGCCCAGGGTGCCGGCGAGGAAGCCGAGAATCCCGAGCGCGGAGGCGAGTCCGACGGTCTGCATCGCGGTCGCCCGGTCCATCATGAGGAGCTGGCCGAGGGCGACCGATGCCACCTGCACACCGAGGGCGATCGCCGGCATCCACCGCCACCGGCGCGGCACGACACCGGCGCGCGCGATCTGCACGACGGCGACGAGGCTGAGCGCGAGTGGGACGAGGATGGTGACCTCCCACGGGACGATCGGCGTCGGGTTCGTCGGGTCCTGGAACAGGCCGACGACCCGCATCGCGGGCGACCAGAGCGCGAGGAGGATGAGTGCGATCGTGCCGAGCGGCCTCCGCGCGGTGACGCTGTCGTGCGCCGACGACCCGATCGCGAACACGAGGACCGACGCCGCCCACAGGATGTCGACGAGGAGGGCGAGCGTGTCGGTGAGGGGTGTTCCCGGGGTGGCGCTCTGCAGCATCCCGGCGACACCCGCGCCGATCAGTCCGACGCCGCCGATCGTCCAGGTGAGTCTGCGTCCGCGCATGCCTGCACGCTAGCGCGTGCCGTCACGCCGCGGTGTGGTTCGGGCAGGGGCGGCGTTCGCCTGCCGCAACATGCCGTGGTGGCTTGCACTTCGTGACAGAGGAAGGGGCGGCGCCGGGGCCCGGTGCCGTTCAGGAGAGGGGATGCCGGGGGCGGCCTTCGCCTGTCGCAACACGCCGCCGCCTGCGGCGCTTTGCGACGGGGGAAGGTGGGCGGCGCCGGGTGGGTTCGCTCGCCTGTCGCAACATGCCGTGGCGGGCTGCACTTCGTGACAGGGGAGCGGTGGTGGAGAGGCCCGGGTGCCGTTCGGGGGAAGGGGGATGCCGGGGGTGGCGAGGCAGGCGTTTCGGGGGTGTCGAGCGCGAGGCCACGGTGCCGGAATCGATGTCGGAACCCCCTCCTAGTCTGGGACTATGTCCAGTTCAGCCGATGCTCGCGACGAGGTCCCGGAGGGGATCCCGTCGACGCTGGACTGGGTGGTGCTNNCGCCGCCGGGAGGAACCGGTCGCGTTCGTGGAACGGTCGGTGCGACTCGAAGTCGCATCCGCGCTGCGGATCACCGAACACGCGGCGGGACGGTTGATGGGTGTCGGGCACGCGCTGCTGCGCCGGTACCCGCAGGTGTGGGAGGCGATGAGCCGCGCGGACATCACCGACACCCACGCGACGATCATCGTCGACGGGCTCGACCAGCTCGACGACGTGACCGCCGGGCTGGTGTCTGAGGTGCTGAGCCTGGCCCAGGAGCTCCCGACCGGGCCGTTCCGGCGGGCGATGAAACGCATCGTCGACCGGGAGCAGGAAGCGACCCTGGCGGAGCAGCACGCCGCCGCCGTCGCGCACCGGCACGTGCGGGTGGATGCGGGGGTGGATGGGATGGCGTGGCTCACCGCACACCTCCCCGCAGTGGAAGCACACGCGATCGCCGGGCGTCTCACCGCGATCGCGAAGACGCTCGACTCCGCCGACGACGAGCGCACCCTGGATCAGAAACGCGCCGACGTGCTCGGGGACCTCCTCCTCGACGGCGAAACCGACGCGCTGCCCGAGACCGCGCGCGGTATCCGCCCCACCGTCGCGATCACCGTCCCCGCCCTCACCCTCCTCACCGGTGACGGCCCGGCCGCGCAGGTCGATGGCGTCGGCCCGATCCCGCTCGATAAGGCGCGGGAGTTGTGCGGGGCGGCATCGGGGTGGATGCGGGTGCTCACCCACCCCGAGACCGGGGTCGTCCTCTCCGTCGGACGGGAGCACTACCGGCCACCCGCCGACCTCCGACGGCTGGTCACCTGGCGGGCCGCCCGGTGCATGGCGCCGGGATGCGGCATCCCCGCCGACCGGTGCGACCTCGACCACACCACCGACTGGCAGCACGGCGGGAACACCGCCGCCGACAACCTCGCCCCGCTGTGCCGCGGGCATCACACCCTCAAACACCAATCCGACTGGCAGGTCAGAGCCAAACCCGGCGGCGCACTCGAATGGACCTCACCCGCCGGCCGGGTCTACCTCGTCCAGCCCGAACGCCGCATCCCCACCTTCACCGTCGACCCACCCGGACCGCCACCGTTCTAGTGATCAGCGGACGCACCGAAGCCAGGGGCCTCCCAGGCCACCAGGCCACGGAGCCACCACGCCACCGGGCCGGCGAACGACACTGCCCGCCCTGCGGTGCGATCTCAGTCCGCGACGTCGACCGTCACGATGAAGCCATCGTCAGATACGTCGATGAGGCGGTCGGTGTACAGCTCGATGACGTCACCCGCGTCGTCCTCGTGCATCCCGCGGAGGGCGCGCCCGCTGGGCACTCGTGCGATCGTCGTGCGCGAGCCATCTCGCTCGATGGCCTCCAGCTCCACGATCGTGCCGGTGACGTCGATGACCTCGGGGCCGTCCGTCTCATCCAATCCGTGATGCGTCTCGAGGAATGGACCGTCGGCCATGGGGATCAAGGTCCATTCCACGTTCGTGAACCGGACGAGTTCAGGGCCGCAACAGTCGTGCTCTCAGCCCCCGACCTCGATCTCGAGGCGCATCCGGACCCTCAGGCCCGGTGGTCGCGGTAGTACTCCAGCAGCGCCTTGGTCGAGGCATCCTGCGACTCGAACGCGTCGCCGTCGCCCTCGATCGCCGGCGCGATCTGCATGGCGAGCTGCTTGCCGAGCTCCACACCCCACTGGTCGAACGAGTTGATGCCCCAGATCACGCCCTGCGTGAAGGTGATGTGCTCGTACAGCGCGACGAGCTCGCCCAGCACCCGCGGCGTCAACGACGGCGCGAAGATCGACGTCGTCGGACGGTTGCCGGGGAACGTCCGCGCGGCGACGAGCGTGCCGGTCGTGCCCTCGGCCTCGACCTCCTCGGCCGTCTTGCCGAACGCGAGCGCCTTCGTCTGCGCCAGGAAGTTCGCCAGGAACAGTCCGTGCACGTCACGGTCGCCGTCGGTCAGCGCGTAGGCGGGGTTCGCGAACGCGATGAAGTCCGCCGGGATCAGCCGCGTGCCCTGGTGGATCAGCTGGTAGAACGCGTGCTGACCGTTCGTCCCCGGCTCACCCCAGAACACCTCGCCGGTGTCGGTCGTGACGGGAGAGCCGTCCCAGCGCACCGACTTGCCGTTCGACTCCATCGTCAGCTGCTGCAGGTACGCGGCGAACCGGCTCAACTGCTGCGCGTACGGCAGCACCGCGTGCGACTGCGCGCCCAAGAAATTCGTGTACCAGACGTTCAACAGCCCCATCAGGACCGGGACGTTCTGCGCCAGCGGCGTCGTCCGCACGTGCTCGTCCACGGCGTGGAACCCGGCGAGCAGCTCGCGGAACGTGTCGGGTCCGAACTCGATCACGAGCGACAGCCCGATCGCCGAATCCACCGAGTAGCGGCCACCCACCCAGTCCCAGAAGCCGAACGCGTTCGCCGTGTCGATCCCGAACTCCGCGACCTTGTCGAGCGCCGTCGACACCGCGACGAAATGGTGGGCGACGGCATCCTTCTTCTGCTCGTCGCTGCCGTCGATCGCCCCCGCCGACGCGAGGCCCTCCCACAGCCAATCCCGCGCGAGGCGCGCGTTCGTCAGCGTCTCGAGCGTCGTGAACGTCTTCGACGCGACGATGAACAGCGTCGTCTCGGGGTCGAGGTCCTTCGTCTTCGACGCGATGTCGAACGGGTCGATGTTCGAGATGAAGCGCGCCGAGATACCGGCATCCGCATACGGCTCCAGCGCCGCCGAGATCATCACCGGACCGAGGTCCGATCCGCCGATGCCGATGTTGACGACCGTCTCGACCTTCTTGCCCGTGATGCCGGTGAACTCACCCGACCGCACCCGTCCGGCGAACTCCGCCATCGCGTCGAGCACGCCCTGCACGTCGGCGTCGACATCCTGGCCGTCGACCGTCAGCGACGGCACGGCGTCTGCCGGACGGCGGAGCGCCGTGTGCAGCACGGCGCGGTCCTCCGTCGTGTTGATGTGCTCGCCCGCGAGCATCGCGGCGTACCGCTCGGCGACACCGGTCTGCTCGGCGAGACGCACCAGCGCGGCGACGACCTCGTCGGTCACGAGGTTCTTCGACAGGTCGACGTGCAGATCCGCGACGTCGTGCGTCAGCTTGGCGACGCGCTCCGGGTCCGACGCGAACCAGCCGCGGAGGTCCGGGGTGAAGCCCGCCTTCAGCGACTCGAGTTCAGCCCAGGCGGAGGTGGTGGTGGCATCGATCGGAGCGTTGGTCACCCCTCAACGCTACTCACGTTCTCGAGGCTCCGTCCACGCATGACAGACGCGCCGATCCGGCCCTCCGCCAGTGTCACCACCCCATCGACCTCCCCGAGTTCGCCGAGGTCGTGCGTGACGACGACGACCGCCGCGCCCCTGCCCGTCGCGACACGCAGAGCGGATGCCGCGGCCCGCCTCGACGCGTCGTCGAGACCGCTCGTCGGCTCGTCGAGCAGCAGCAGATCCGCGTCCTGCGCGAGGGCCTGCGCGACGAACGCCCGCTGCCGCTGACCGCCGGAGAGGGCGCCGAGCGGACGCCTGGCGAGCCGCGCCAGCCCGACCGCGTCGATCGCCTCGGCGACGCGGTCCCGGTCGCTCCGCCGCAGCGGGCGGAACGCGCCGCGCTCACGCCACCGGCCCATCGTCACGAGGTCGGTGACGGTGAGCGGCAGGCGCGCGCTGCCGTCGGTTTTTTGCGCGACGAGGGCGACGGCGGTGCCGGGGCGCCGCTGCACCGACCCCGACGTCGGTGCGCGAAGTCCGGCGAGCACCGAGACGAGCGTCGACTTCCCCGATCCGTTCGCGCCGACGACGGCGGTGAGCCGTCCGGCGTGCACGTCAAGGTCGACCCCGTCGAGCGCGCGGTGCCCCTCGAGGTCGACGCGGACGTCGCGCAGGCGGACGACGGACTCGTCGGGGTGCGGCATCCGGCCATTATTGCAAATGAAAACCGTTCTCAATTACGTGTACAGTCGGGCACCGTGTCCGTCCTCCTCGACCCGTTCGCCGTCGCCTTCGTCCAGCGCGCCCTCCTCGGCGGCGCGCTCGTCGCCGTCGTGTGCGGGGTCGTCGGGACGTGGGTCGTCCTGCGCGGCATGGCGTTCCTCGGCGAGGCGATGGCCCACGGCATGCTCCCGGGCATCGCGATCGCCACCCTCACCGGCTTCCCGCCCGTCGCGGGCGCGGCTGTCAGCGCCGCCGTCATGTCCGTCGGTGTCGGCGCGCTCCAACGCCGCGGGCGGCTGTCGGCCGACACGAGCATCGGCCTGCTCTTCGTCGCGAGCCTCTCCCTCGGCGTGATCGTCATCTCCGCCTCGCGCAGTTTCGCGACGGATGCCTCGGCCATCCTCTTCGGCGACATCCTGGCGATCGAGCGGGGCGACCTCGTGCTGCTCGCAGGCGCCGCGGTCGTCACGCTGCTGGTCGCCGCCGCCGGACACCGCTCCTTCGTCGCCCTCACCGTCGACCCGCGCCAGGCGCACCTGCTGGGGCTGCGCCCGCGCCTCGCGCACGTCCTGCTCGTCGGTCTCGTCACGCTCGCCGTCGTCTCGGCCTATCAGGCCGTCGGTTCGCTGCTCGTGGTCGGCATGCTGCTCGGTCCCGCCGTCGCCGCCGGCGCGTGGACCCGCCGCATCGTCCCCACGATGCTGCTCGCCGCCGTCATCGGCGTCGTCGCCGTCGCCGCCGGGCTCGTCCTCTCGTGGCACCTCGGCACCGCCGCGGGAGCCACCGTCGCCTTCACGGCGATCTGCTCGGGCGCGGTGTCCACCGGCATCCGCGCCCTCGCCCGTCTCACCCGCCCCACCCTCGCCGAAAGGACCGCATGAACCGCCGCGTCCCGATCGCCCTCGTACCCGTCCTCGCCCTCACCCTCGCCGGCTGCCAGTCAGCGCCGGCGTCCGCCCCCGAGCCGACCGGCGACGGGCACGGCGCCATCGCCGGCGCGACCGAGCTGGCCGAGCCGGCGCTGCACCTCACGAGCGTCACCCCGGCCGGTGAGGTGCACCACCTCGACCTGCTCGACGAGACGAGCGAGAGCCTCGGCGAGATCGCCCGGCCGACCTCGCTCGAGACCGACGGCCGCTTCCTCTACGCGGGCCGCGACGGCGGCGTCGGGATCGTCGACAGCGGCGTCTGGACCTGGAACCACGTCGACCACTTCCACTACTACGAGGCCCCCGCCGCTCTGCTCGGCGACCTCACCGGCGGCGGCGAACCGACCGTCGTCGCCAGCGACCTCGGCGCGGGCGTCCACTTCGACGGGGGAGAGGCCGTCCTCCTCGACCTCGACGCGCTCAAGAAGGGACGCCTCGAGGAGCGCTTCCGCCTCGACGTGCCCGCTGGCGCCGGCATGGTCGTCCCGCTTCCGACCGGCGCCCTCGTGGCGGATGCCGACGGCCTCCGCCACGTCGATGCGACGGGCGCCGAGCTCGAGACCGTCCCCTGCACCGAGCCCGCCGGCTCGATCACCACGAACGTCGGCGTCGTCGTGGGCTGCGCCGACGGAGCGGTGCTGGCGGTGACGGATGCCGACGGCACCACGTTCGAGCGGATCCCCTACCCCGCGGGCGCCGAGGACCGCGCCGTCTCGTTCGCCGCACGCGAGGGTCGCCCGACCGTCGCCGGCGCGACCGGCGGCGACGCATTCTGGCTGCTCGACACCCGCGAACGCACGTGGACCCGCATCGACGCCGGCGAGCCCCTTGCGCGGGTCGTCGCGGTCGACGACGCCGACCAGCACGTCGTGGCGCTCACCGCGACGGGCGAGGTGCTCGTCCTCGACGGCGAGACCGGGAAGCACCTCGCCCGCACCGAGCCGCTCGTGGCGGCATCCCTCGCCGATGCCGCCCTCGCCCCCGGCGTCACGCTGCAGATCGACGCGAACCGCACGTACCTGAACGGACCCGCCGAGGACGCCCTGTTCGAGATCGACCACGTCGACTCCGCGCGCATCGCCCGCACCTTCGACGCGGACGCCCCCGCCTTCGTCGCGGAGACGGGCCGATGAGGCGCGCGCTCGCCGTGGTCCTGGTCGCGGGCGTCGCCGCACTCGCCGGGTGCGCCGCCGCCGGACCCGACCGTCCCACCGTCGTCGTCACGACCGACCTGCTCGGCGACATCACCGCGAACCTCGTCGGCGACGAGGTCGAGGTCGTCACCCTCATGCCGCGCGGCAGCGATCCGCACTCGTTCGAGCTGTCGGCGCGCGAGGCCGCGACCCTGCGCACGGCCGACCTCCTCGTCTCCAACGGCCTCGGGCTCGAGGAGGGCGTGCAGCATCACATCGACGCCGCCGTCGCCGACGGGGCGACCTCGTTCGTCGCGGGCGACCACATCGAGCCGCTGGACTACGCCGACTCGGATGCCGTCGACCCCCACTTCTGGACCGACCCCACCCAGACCGCGCGGGTCGTCGAGGCGCTCGCGCCCGCCCTGGTACGGATCGACGGGGTCGAGGCATCCGTCGTCGACGACGCCGCGGCGGCGTACCTCGACCAGCTTGACGAGTTGGATGCCGAGATGGCCAACACCCTCGGTGCGATCCCCGCCGAGCACCGCGCGCTCGTCACGAACCACCACGTCTTCGTTTACCTCGCGCGCCGCTACGACGTACGGATCCTCGGGGCGGCGATCCCTGGGGGCACCACGCTCGCCGCTCCCAGCGCCGCCGACCTGCAGGACCTCGTCGACGCGATCGACGAGGCCGGCGTGACGACGATCTTCGCCGACTCCTCGCAGCCGGATCGGCTCATGCGGGTGCTCGCCGACGAAGCCGGCCGCGACGTCGACGTCGTCTCGCTGTTCACCGAATCGCTCGCCCCCGAAGGCTCACCCGGCGGCACCTACCTCGACATGATGCGACGCAACCTGCAGAGCATCGCCGACGACCTCACCCCGTGAGGCATTCCCTGGAAAGGAAACCCATGAAGAAGACCCTGCAGTTCGGCGCCCTCGCCGGTGCCGCTGCCCTCGTGCTCGCCGGATGCGCGAGCGCCGCACCACCGGCATCCGCCCCCGCCGACAGTGCCGCACAGACCGCACCGGACGGGCCCCGGGTCGCCGTCGCGTACGCGGGCGGTGTGCTCGTCCTCGGCGGCGCCGACTATGAGAACCTCGGCGAGTTCGCCTCGGAGGACTTCATCCGTCTGAACGCGGCCGGCGACGGCCGCCACGTGATGGTGACCACGTCGGAGGGCTTCCAGCTGCTCGATGTGCAGAAGCCGGAGCTGACCGACCTGGTCGTCCCCGCCGCGGCCGCGGGACACGTCGTCTCGCACGCGGGCAAGACCGTGCTCTACGACGACGCGACGAGCGACACGACGATCTTCGACTCCGCCGAGCTGGCGAAGACCGGCGACGCCCTCCCGAAGGCGGAGGTCGTCCCCGGCGTCACCGCGCACCACGGCGTCTCGGTCGAGCTGGAGGACGGCACGCTGCTGACGACCGTCGGCGACGAGTCGGGGCGCACCGGTATCCGTGTCCTCGACCAGGACCGCAACGAGATCGCGTCGAACGACGAGTGCCCCGGGGTCCACGGTGAGGGGACCGCGAAGGACGAGACGGTCGTGTTCGGGTGCGAGAACGGCGCCCTCGTCGTGAAGGACGGCGAGATCACGAAGCTCACCTCGCCCGACGAGTACGGCCGGATGGGCAACGCCTACGTCTCCGAGAACAGCCCGCTGGTCGTCATGGACTACAAGGACGACCCGGATGCCGAGGGGTACCTCCTGCGCAACATCACTCTGATCGACACCGAGGCGAACACCCTTGAGAAGGTCGCACTGCCCGAGGGCGTCGAGTACACCTACCGCGGCGTGGGCCGCGGCCCGGATGACGAGGCGGTCCTGATCGGCACCGACGGTCAGCTGCACTCGATCGACCCCGCCACGGGCGAGATCACCGGATCGCTGCCCGTCGTCGACCCGTGGGAGGGCCCCGCCGAGTGGCAGGACCCGCACCCGTCCGTGAAGGTCGCCGGCTCCCTCGCCTACGTCACCGACCCGGCCGACAGCGAGCTCGTCGTCGTCGACCTCGACGCCGACAAGATCGCGAAGACCGTGACGCTCGACCACGTCCCGAACGAGATCGCCGCCGTCGGCTGACGCCTCACACACCGCGAGCCGTCGCGGACGGTCGTTTCCCCGGTTCGGGGGCGACCATCTGCGACGGCTCGTCGTGCGTGAGGGGCTAGACGCCGGGGCGGAGGGTGACCGTACCGGCCGAGACGGTGGCGTCGATGGTGCGCGTGGCGCTCGTCGAGGTCTGCAGACGGTTGTCGAACGTGCCGACGGAGACGTCGGACGTCACGCGGTACGCCTCGTCAGGGAGGGTCGCCACGAGGGTCCCCGCGCTGAGATCCACACGGACGTCGTCGAGGGCTTCGCCGCGGAGGTCGGCAGTGATCTGACCTGCGCCGATCGTGAGGTTCGCACGCTGCACCCCGTCGACAGCGACGTCGGCATCACCGGCGCTGACATCGACCCGGACGTCGTCCGCGGTGCCGGTCACCGTCGCGTCGCCCGCACCGACCGACACGTTGAGGAGCCCGTAGGTGCCGTCTGCCGTGACCGATCCGGCCGCGACGTTGACGTCGGCATCCAGCTTCTGGTCCGCCATCTCCTTGGGCAGGGTCAGTGTGGCGCGGTTCTCGGCCGCGTCGAATCCCACCTGCAGCATCCACCACGGGCGCGAGTTGGAGAGGGACAGCGTCTCGCCGCGTCGCTCGAGCTTCCAGTCGCGGTTCCCGTCGACGGTGAGGGTCGCCTCGTCGACGTCCGCATAGTCGACGACGACGTGACCGGCCGAGACGTCCAAGGACAGGCCCGTCACTCCTGCGACATCGGCCGATTGATCGCCGGCGCCCCGATTCGTGCTCGCGTAGGCGATCGAGCCGATGCCCGAGACGAGCGTCCCGAGCAGCAGTACGCCGCCGAGCGACATCGCGATGATCGAGACGATCTGCGCCGACGCGCGCCGCGGCTGCTGCGGTGGCTGCGGGGCAGGCGTCGTGGGAGCGGTGGGCGGGGGAGTGAGGTCGATGCTCATCGGTTCGTTCCGTTCTGATCGGGATGCCCGGGGGCGGGCGGTGCGCTGTGTTCGAGGTGGACGAGAGCCGCGAGCACCCGTCGGTTCCCGTGCTCGTCCTGTTCGAGGCCGAGCTTCTGGAAGAGGGAGGTGATGTACTTCTCGACGCTCGCCTCCGAGACGAACAGCGCCGACGCGATCGCGGCGTTGCTCTTGCCCTCGGCGATGAGCGCGAGCACCGAGCGTTCGCGGTCGGTGAGGCGCGACATCCGCTCGTCCCGGGCGCGGCGCGTCAGCAGTTGCGCCACCACCTCTGGGTCGAGGACCGTCGCGCCGGCGGCGATCCGATCGATCGAGTCGAGGAAGTCCCGCACGTCGGCGACGCGGTCCTTCAGCAGGTACCCGAGGGCGGCGTTCTGTCCGGTGATGAGGTCGCTCGCGTAGCGTTCCTCGACGTACTGGCTGAGCACCAGGACGGGGAGGGTCGGATGCTGCGCCCGCAGCGTCAGCGCGGCCCGGATGCCCTCATCGGTGAAGGTCGGCGGCAGCCGCACGTCGAGGATGCAGAGCTCCGGCGCCGTCTCGGTCACCGCCTGGACGATGCCGTCGGCGTGGGGGAGGGCGGCGACCACGGTGTGGCCTGCGTCCTCGAGCACGCGGACCAGGCCTTCGCGCAGCAGCGTGGAGTCCTCGCAGATCAGGATGCGCACGGGAGCGTCACCTCCAGGGACGTCGGCCCACCGGCCGGGCTGTCGAGTGTCGCGGTGCCGCCGGCGGCGAGCACCCGGTTCATGATCCCGTCGAGGCCACCGCCGGGGAGCACGCGGGCCCCGCCGATGCCGTTGTCCTCGACGCGCGCCCAGATGAGCCGTCCGGTCTGGGCGTCGCCGCGGCTGCGGACCACGACGCGCACCTCGGTGGCGCGGGCGTGCTTGGCGGCGTTGGTGAGGGACTCGGCGATGACGAAGTAGACCGCGGCCTCCGAGGTGGCGCTGCACCTCTCGTCGAGGCGGACGTCGAGGGCGACGGGCACGTGGGACCGTGCCGCGAGGGCCGAGAGGGCGGCATCCAGTCCCCGGTCGTCGAGGACGGACGCGTGGATGCCGCGGGCCAACTGTCGCAGCTCGGTGATGGCGGCCTTCGTCGAGGTGTGCGCCTCGTCGATCAGCGCCTTCGCGGCGACCGGGTCGGAGTCGATCTTCTGCTGCGCGAGCCCCAAGGTCATCCCGACCGAGACGAGCCGCGGCTGGACGCCGTCGTGCAGGTCGCGTTCGATGCGGGTGCGCTCGACCTCGCTGGCCCGCACCGCGCCGGCACGCTGCGCGCCGGCGGCACGCGCCTGCTCGGCGAGGACGGCCTCGCGGGAGGGGACGAGGATCGACCGGGTCAGCAGGTCGTCGAGGAGGGAGATCCCGAACAGGATGCCGAGGCTCACCAGGACCGCGAGTATGCCGCCCGCGACGGCCCAGCCGCCCGTGACCGGGACGCCGAGGACCGGCAGTCGGCCGCCCGCGGCGCCGCCGAGAGGCGAGACGGCGAGTCCGATGCCGGTCACGCCGGCAGACGTGGCCCCGATGACGATCCAGCCGAGCACGGAGGCGATCGCGAAGCTGCCGATGCCGCGCCACATCGCCCCGTCGATGAACTGGAGCCACAGTGTGCGGAGGAATCCGCGGAAGCCCGGCTGGCCGCTCGTGCGGATCGCCAGCGAGGGGATGCCGTGACCGTACAGCCCCTCGGCGCGCTCGTGCTCGAGCCAAGCGCCGGCCCACGCGAGGTAGACGGCGGCGATCATCAAAGGAATGCCGATGCCGAACACGAGCGCGAGTCCGACACCCGTGCCGAACAGGGTGAGCACGGTGGTCAGGATGCCGATGCCCACCAGAGCGACGGCGGCGAGCTGCGCGAGCGCGCCGAGCCGCCGCAGCGGGCGGAGCCGTCGGGGAGGCGAGGAGGTGTCGGAAGTCATGTCACCCACGCTAGGGGCGGGGTCAGCCCCCCACATCGGGGCCGTCCGGAGACCTCGCTTCGGGTTATCCCCCAGAGGCCGGGATCGGGCGTACGGTGGCGGAATGGTCAGCATCCCCACGGTCTCCCTGAACGACGGCACCGCGTTCCCGCAGCTCGGTCTCGGCACGTACAACCTCCGCGGCGAGGACGGCACGAATGCCATCGTCGCGGCGATCGAGGGCGGCTACCGGCTGCTCGACTCGGCCGTGAACTACGAGAACGAGCGCGAGGTCGGCGAGGCCGTCCGGCGAAGCGGCATCCGTGACGAACTGATCGTCACGACGAAGGTCCCCGGACGCGACCACGGGTACGACGAGACGCGTCGCAGCGCCGAGGGCTCGCTCGAACGCCTCGGACTAGACCGCATCGACCTGTACCTCATCCACTGGCCCAACCCGAGCGTCGACAAGTACGTCGACACCTACCGCGCGATGGTCGACCTGCAGAAGGAGGGACGCGTCGGATCGGTCGGCGTCTCGAACTTCACCGAGCCGATGCTCGCCCGCATCATCGAGGCGACCGGCGTCGTGCCCGCGGTGAACCAGGTCGAGCTGCACCCGTATTTCCCGCAGGCGCACCTGCGCGCTTTCCACGCCGCGCAGGGCATCCGCACCGAGAGCTGGAGCCCCCTCGCGCGGCGGTCGGAGCTCCTCAGCGAACAGGTGGTGACGGATGCCGCCGCCGCCCACGGCGTCACGCCCACCCAGGTCGTGCTCCGCTGGCACGTGCAGCTCGGGACCACCCCGATCCCGAAGTCCGCCGATCCCGCACGCCAGGCCGAGAACGCCGACGTCTTCGGGTTCTCGCTCACGGACGACGAGGTCGCCGCGATCTCCGCGCTCGAGCGCGGCCGGCTGTGGGACGGCGACCCCGACACCCACGAGGAGATGTAGGGGCCGCCGCCCGGAGAGAGCGCCGGTCAGTCGCCCTTCACATTGACGAGCTGGCGCAGCGTGTGCCGGATCTCGACGAGGTCGGCGGCGTCCGCCATGACCCGGTCGATCGGCTTGTACGCCTGCGGGATCTCGTCGATGAACGCGTCCGTGTCACGGAACTCGATGCCCGACATCGCCTCCCGCAGCTGCTCGTGCGTGAACGTCCGACGCGCCGCCGACCGCGAGTACTCCCGCCCCGCGCCGTGCGGTGAGGAGTTCAGCGAGAGCGGGTTGCCGAGTCCGGAGACGACGTACGAGGCCGTGCCCATCGACCCGGGGATGAGCCCGGGCCGTCCCTTGTCCGCCTGGATGGCGCCCTTCCGCGACACCCACACCTCCTTGCCGAAGTGCTTCTCGCGCTCGGTGAAGTTGTGGTGGCAGTTGATCCGCTCGTGCTCGACGACGTCCTCTCCCATCACCTCGGAGAGCTGACGCGAGACCCGGTCCATCATCTCCTCCCGGTTGAGGAGGGCGAAGTGCTGAGCCCACCGCAGCTGACGGATGTACTCCCAGAACTCGTCCGTCCCCTCCACGAGGTAGGCGAGGTCGCGATCGGGCAACTCGATCCACCACTGCGTCGCCAGCCGCTGCGCGACGGCGATGTGATGCGTGGCGATCTTGTTGCCGACGCCCCGCGAGCCGGAATGGAGGAACATCCACACCGCGTCGGTCTCGTCGACCGAGATCTCGATGAAGTGGTTCCCCGACCCGAGCGACCCGAGCTGGTTCCGCCAGTGCCCCGCGTAGGATGCCGGGTCGAACCCGTTCTTCGCGGCGAGCTCCTCCAGCTCGGCGACGCGCGGCTCAGCGGTGGCGACGATCTTGCGGTTGTCGCGGCCGGCCGACAGCGGGATCGCGCGTTCGATCTGCTCCCGCAGGGCCGCGAGGTCGCGCTCCACGAGCTGCGCCTTCGTGAACTGCGTGCGGACGGCGATCATGCCGCATCCGATGTCGACGCCGACGGCCGCCGGCATGATGGCGCCCAGCGTCGGGATGACCGAGCCGACGGTCGCCCCCTTGCCGAGGTGCGCATCCGGCATGAGCGCCAGGTGCGGGTGGATGAACGGCATGCGTGACGAGGTGCGAGCCTGTTCGACGGTCTTCTCGTCGATGATGCTCGCCCACGACAGCAGCCTGTTCGAGAGCTTCTCCATGGTTCCTTTCCTTCGTGGAGGGCCCGGGAGCCTTCGTGCGGAGAGGAACACACGAGAAGACGCCCCGGACCTGTGCGGTGCGGGGCGTCGGACGGTGATGGCGTCAGACGGCGCGCGCCGGAGGGTACGGCTCGTAGCGGAACGGGACCTTGGTCTCGTTCCGCTGGAGCAGATCACGCTGCTGCGTGGTCATCGCGTCCTCCGGGTTCTCGCCGTGCCGGTCGGCACAGCCCTGCTACGTTAGCGGCCCGGGCGTGTCGCGTCAAAGGTCGATCGTGCGCATGCCTGAGACGTGTGGCAGGGTGGCCGCATGGGTGGACTCCTCGGCTGGCATCTCCTGATCATTTTCGGAGTGGTCCTGATGATCGCGTTGATCGTCTGGGGGATCTACTGGGTCGTGCGGCTGGCTGCACGACACGGAAGCGAGGATGCCGCCGACCGTCGCTCCCGCGTGGGTAGGTCTCAGGCGAGGTAGCCCCACCAGCCGTCGCTCAGATCGAGCGGAATGTCTGTGCTCACGTCAGAGCTGCGCGCCGTCGTCGTCGCGGTCGTAGATGCCCTCGTTGCGCCCGCGGCGCGACTCGTAGGCGATCAGCCAGCCGATCGAGATCGCGGCGGCCAGGACGAGGCCGATCCACACGTTCTGCAGGATCAGTCCGAACAGGATGCCGCCGACGAACAGCAGCACCGTGCCGATCACCCAGAACCGTCGTCCCCGCTGCCGCTGCGCCATGCGCCCAGCCTACGGCGGGGTCCTCAGCGGGCCCGGTGATCCTCCGGCGCGAGGCGCGGACCGCGCCGCGGCTCCACGACGCCGCTCGCACCGATCAGGCGGATCACGCGCTGCCGGTGACCCTTCCACGGTTCGAGCAGCTCCCGCATCCCGTCGTCGTCGACGCGTGATCCGGTCAGCGCGTAGCCGACCTGGTGGGCGACGTGATAGTCCCCGAAGCTCACGGCGTCGGGGTCGCCGAAGGCGCGGATGCGGGTCTCGGCGCTCGTCCAGACGCCGACGCCGGGCAGGCTCATGAAGACTCGATCGCGGTCATCCCCTGTCGTCGCGGACTCGGCGGCGCGCTCGATCGACGCGCGACGGCGCGCGGCATCCACGATCGTGCGTGACTGCGGCGGCTCGAGCCCCGCACGATGCCACGACCAGCTCGGGATCATCCGCCAGTCCGCCGGGGGCGCGTACATCGGCCGCGGCGTCGGGCCGGGGGCCGGCTCGCCGTGGTGCGTCAGGATCCAGCGCCACGCGCCGAACGCCTGCAGCCCCGTCACCTTCTGCTCGAAGACGCTGCTCGCGAGCGCGTCGAAGACGAGGTCGGTGGCGCCGATCCGCAGATCGGGTCGCCGGTGGTGGGTCGCCGCGATGAGCGGATGCCGCGACGCATCGAACCCCTCGGGGTCGTCGCCCGCGCCGCACAGCCGCGGCAACTGATCCAGCGTCCACGCCGCGCCAGGACCCCACGCCGCCGCACGCACCGTCCGGAGCCCCGGCCGGATCGCGATCGTGGCGATCCCCTCCGGTGTCCGCGTCGCGCGCCAGATCACGCCGTCGACCGTGGTCTGCGACGGGTCGTGCGCGCCCCGCTGCTGATAGCGGATCGCGCCCGCCCCATCGGTCGGGACCTTCGGTCGGTACTCGGCCTCGAGCGGCTTGACCGACGAGGGTGGCGGCGGATGCGGCATCCGTTCGCGCAGTCCCGTCCTCATGCCGACACCCTACGTCCGGGTGCTGACAGCGCACCCGGCGCGACGGTCAGAAGCGGTCGGGCGAAGGGGTGCCGTGGCCGTAGCGGATGACGACGTCGGCGTGGCGGTCGAACCGGTAGCCGATGCCGCGCACGGTGCGGACGATGTCCTCGTAGCGGCCGAGCTTCGAGCGCAGGCGGCGCACGTGCACGTCGATCGTGCGCTCGCCGGGCGCGTCGTCGCCGTCGGCGTGGCTCCACAGCGACGAGACGAGCTCGGTGCGCTCGATCGTGCGACCTTCGCGCAGCACGAGGTACTGCAGCAGCTCGAACTCCTTGAAGGTGAGCGACGCGGTCTCGCCGTCGATGTGCACACGGCGGCGGGAGATGTCGATCGTGACGCCACCGGGGACGTGCTCGTCGAGCGGCTCCTCGGGCTTCGTGCGGGCCACGGCGGCCGGCTCGTGCAGCGCGAGCCGTACGACGTCGACGTCACGGCCGCCGGCGCCGACGGGGGCGAGGGCGACGGTCGCGTGCGTCTCGGCGGAGGGCGCGAGCTCGGCGATGGTGCGGCGGAGCGCGTCGACGATCACCGAGAGGCTGACGCCGTCGGCGGCGGCCTTCAGCTCGTCGAGGCCGACGTAGAGGGCGAAGCCGCGCGGCGCGGTGCCGGCGGGCAGTCCGCTCGCGGACGGCGCGGGGCGGGGAGCGGCGGGACGGGCCGGCGCGATGTCCTCGACGGCGCGGAGGTGGCGGGGGGCGGTGGGAGCGGAGAGGAGAGCGGAGGTCGACATGGCGATGTCCTTCGAAGGGGGAACCCGGAGCGGGACGCGGGTTCGGGAGTGTTGCGCGGATGGCCTCACTGGGGCCGATGTGCGAGGCCACCGGCATCCGCGTTGTGGGCGGAGGAGCCGGAGCCTCGGGGGTCGGACGACGCCGTGTTCAGAAACGGCGGCGCGACCCGGCGGGGATCACCGTGTCAGCGACACATTCGGCAACACATGACAGCACGCTGCGGCATCATGATGCCGGCAGTTCCGTTCGCCTCCCGGGCGGACAGAGTGCGTGCGAAGTCAGTCATGTGGCCGATTATGACGAAGCGCGTCGCCATGTGTCAAACCGCCCGCCCTCGACAGCGTCCGCATGACGGAATGTGACAGATTGCTCAATCCGCTGGGCGTCGTCCGCGCGTCGCCGGATCGGCGTAGCGTGATCGCATGAGCGACCTGATCTTCACCGATGAGAAGGATGCCGCGCGCTACACCCTGCACCGCGGCAAAGACCTCGTCAGCGTCCTCGATTACAACGACGACGGCCGCACCGTGGCACTCACGCGCGCGTACACGATCCCCACCTTCCGGGGCGCGGGCTACGCCGGCGAGCTCGTGCGCCGCGCGGTCGCCGACCTGGAGCGACGCGGAGACCGGCGGGTCATCCCGGTCTGCTGGTACGTCGCCGACTGGTTCGAGGCGAACCCCGGACACGAAACGCTCCTGCAGGAGCGCCGCACCGCCTGAGCGGGTCAGGCCTCGCCGGGTCGCGGATCGCGGATCCGCCACCCGAGCCGCTCGAGTGCGCCCTTCAGGCGATCGGCCGCGACCCGTGCGACCTCGCCCGACTCGTCCGAGCAGACGTCGACCGCCAGGGGCGGCGGATCGCCGAACTTCGGGATCTGCACCTCGGCCCACGCCCCCGGCGACAGGCTGACGCGCGGGTAGGCGGTGCGCGCATGCTCGACGACACCGTCGCACGCGAACGCGATCGTCTCGAGCGCATCGGGCTTGGCGATCGGTAGATCGACGACGAGGGTCACCACGAAGGGCCCTCCCGCCGTGTCGCGCCCGTGTCCCGACATCCTGCTCCCTTTCCGTGTCCTCCTCGTTCGTAGCCGTCCCGCGGCGACGCGGTCAAGCCCGTCGACGGCGACGCCGCCGCACCGGACGATGGCTGCACAGATGACGGAGGAGACGGCCATGGAACACGACGCGGACGACCGGACGAGCGAGGCCGCCCCGGCCGGCGGCTGGTCGGAGGACGAGTCCTCCATCATCGCCGCAGGCGCGGTGACGAACGAGGAGAAGGAACAGCAGGATGCCGCCGACCGCGGTCGCGGCGAGGGTGCACCGATGCCGGATGCCGCCCCCGACCCGTTCGTCGAGAGCGCCGAGATCCAGCAGGGGCTCGACCCCGACGTCCTGACCGACGAGCAGGCGGAGCGTCGCGCCGAGTGACCCTGGTGGCGGGGTGGTGCGCGGCGTACCGTGGCGGCCATGTGCCGCAACATCGTGCCGCTCCACAACTTCGAGCCCGCCGCGACGGACGCCGAATGCCACGACGCCGCCCTGCAGTACGTCCGCAAGATCAGCGGGATGACGAAACCCTCGCGTGCCAACCAAGAAGCGTTCGACCGCGCCGTCGAGCAGATCGCCGCCGCGACGCGCCGCCTGCTCGACGAGTTGGTCTCGAGCGTGCCACCGAAGGACCGCGACGAGGAGGCCGAGAAACGCCGCGCGCGCTCGGCCGACCGGTACGAGGCGCTGCGCGAGTTCCAGGAGCGCAAGAAGGCCGAGCGCGC
The DNA here is from genome assembly GCF_001644225.1 of Microbacterium oleivorans. Lineage (GTDB taxonomy): Bacteria > Actinomycetota > Actinomycetes > Actinomycetales > Microbacteriaceae > Microbacterium > Microbacterium gawkjiense. The sequence continues at coordinate 519,542 of NZ_LSTV01000005.1, forward strand.
CGCGGCGTCCTGAGCACGCCCGCCCTGACCCGGCAGGGGGCCGGTAGCGTGGGACGGTCATGACATCCCCCGCCACCGCCAGCATCCCCCTCTCCTCCTCGCAGCGTTGGCGGGCCTTCTGGGTCTGCGTCTCGGTGGCGGCGTTCACGATCCTCGACCTCAGCAAGGTCAACGTCGGTCTCCCGGCGATCGAGGCATCGCTGGGCGCGACGTCCACGCAGCTGCAGCTGGTGGTCTCGGGCTACATCCTCACGTTCGGTCTCGCGCTCGTGCCCTTCGGTCGGCTCGGCGACCAGCGGTCCCGCAAGGTGCTGTTCATCGTCGGGCTGAGCCTGTTCACGGTGACGAGCGCGGTCTGCGCGCTCGCTCCGAGCATCGAGGTGCTCATGGCGGCGCGGCTCGTCCAGGGCATCGCGGCCGGCATCCAGATGCCGCAGGTGATGGGAACGATCCAGCAGCTCTTCACCGGCAAGGAGCGCGGCCGCGCGTTCGGTCTGTTCGGCGCGACGATCGGCATCGCGACGGCCTTCGGGCCGACGCTCGGCGGACTCATGATCGCGATCGGCGGCGAGACCGACGGCTGGCGCGGCATCTTCTGGTTCAACGTGCCGCTGTGCCTCCTCGTGCTCGCCGGGGTGATCTGGATCCTGCCGCAGACCCGTCAGGCCAGCGGCCGGCCCCTCCAGCTCGACCCCGTCGGCATCGTGCTCTTCGGCCTCATGATCGTCTCGCTCATGTGGCCGTTCCTGTTCACGACCGGCTCACCCGAGGACGACCCGAACCGGTGGTGGCTGCTGACCGCGTTCGTCCTGTTCGCGGCGCTGTTCTTCTGGTGGGAGCGGCGATACGCGGCATCCGGTCGTCAGCCCCTCATCCCGTTCCGGATGTTCCGCATCCGGTCGTTCCGCAACGGCACGCTCGTGGTCGTCGCCTACTTCACGGCGATCCCGCCCATGTTCCTGCTCGGCACGCTGTTCCTGCAGCTCGGGGTGGGCCTCGAGCCGGTGTTCGCCGGCATGGTCTCCATCGGGTTCGCCGTCGCGAGTGCCGCGAGCTCGTACTACGGCGGTCTGCTCGTGAACCGGCTCGGCCGGCAGCTCGTGACGATCGGACTCGTGACGGTGCTCGTGAGCGTCGTCGCGCTGACGATCGTCGCCTACACGATGCCCCGCGAGACCGTCGCCTACGGCATGGCCGCGGCGCTGCTCGTCGCCGGGGCGGGCGGCGGGCTCGTCGTCTCGCCCAACCAGACGTTGACGCTGTCCGAGATCGCCGTGCGCGAGGGCGGCCTCGCCGGCTCGGTCGGACAGCTCGGGCAGCGCGTCGGGACGGCGGTGGGCACCGCGATCGGTCTGTCGCTGTTCTACGCGTCGATCTACCGCGAGAAGGATGCCGGGCTCGACTCCCTCGCGGTGTACCACGACGCGTACGCCTACGGCATGGCCGCGGTCGGCGTCTTCCTGGCGATCGCGACCCTCGTCTCGGTCGTCGACCTCATCGGGCTGCGACGTCGCGGCACCCTCGTTCCGGGCGCCGACTGACGCGGTCCCGGCACGCCTCGAAGGCGATGTCCGAGGCCCGATCTACCGTGTGAGCATGCGCATCCTGCACACCTCCGACTGGCACATCGGGCGGACCTTCCACGGTCACTCCACGCTCGACGCGCTCCGCGGAGTGCTCGACGAGCTGACCGCCCAGGTGCGCGCGCATGACGTCGACGTCGTCGTCGTCGCGGGCGACGTGTTCGACTCCGCGACCCCCGCGGCCGCGTGCTACACCCTGCTCTCCGACGCGCTTCGCGGCATCGCCGACGCCGGCGCCCGGGTCGTCGTCACGAGCGGCAACCACGACTCCGCCGCGCGGCTGGGTTTCCAGGCGGGACTGCTGCGCGACGGCATCCACGTCCTGACCGATCCGGATGCCGTCGGCACCCCGCTCACGATCGACGACGCCCACGGGCCGGTGCACTTCTACGGCATCCCGTACCTCGAGCCCGCGCTGCTGCGGCACCGGTGGGAGGGGGTCCGCACCCAGGCTGCGGTCCTCGGCCGGGCGATGGACCTCGTCCGCACCGACCTCGCCGAGCGGGGTGGCCGCTCGGTGGCGATCGCGCACTGCTTCGCCGCGGGCGTCGAGCCGACGCCGCACCTCGAGCGCGACATCCAGCAGGGCGGGCTCGACGTCGTGCCGCTGTCGACCTTCGACGGGGTCGACTACATGGCGCTGGGGCACATCCACGGACGACAACGACTGGCCGACAACGTCCGCTACGCCGGGGCGCCGCTGCACTACAGCTTCGGCGAGGGCGACAAACCCCGCGGGTCGTGGCTCGTCGACCTCGACGCCGACGGACTCTCGACCGTCGAGTGGCTGGCGCTGCCCGTGCCGCGCCGGCTCGTGACCCTCCGCGGCCCGTTCGCCGACATCCTGGCGGACAAGGCGTACGCCGACGCCGAGGACGCCTGGGTGTGCGTCGAGTACACCGACGACCTCCCCGAAGCCGACCCGCTGCGTCGTCTGCAGCAGCGCTTCCCGTTCTGCGCCAAGGTCGTGCACGCCCCCGCCGTGGTTCGACGGGGCGACCGGCAGAGTTACGTCGAGCGGGTGCGCGCGGCGCGCACCGACCGCGAGCTCGTCGAGGCCTTCCTCTCGCACGTGCGCGAGGGGCAGGGGGCGACCGAACGCGAGGCCGAGATCCTCGAAGACGTGCTCGACGAGCGGGTGCGCCAGGAGGCGCTCGCGTGAAGCTGCACCGCCTCGAACTGACCGGCTTCGGGCCGTTCCGCGAGCGCCAGAGCGTCGACTTCGACGCGTTCGACGACGACGGACTCTTCCTCATCTCGGGGCGGACCGGCGCCGGCAAGTCCAGCATCCTCGACGGGGTCAGCTTCGCGCTCTACGGCTCGGTGCCCCGGTACGACGGCGGCGACCGGCGGCTGCGCAGCGACCACAGCTTCCTGACCGACCCGACCGAGGTGCGGCTCGAGTTCACCGTCGGTGGCACGCGGTGGCGAGTCACGCGCGCGCCGGAGTACGAGCGTCCCGCCAAACGCGGCGGCGGCCTCACCCTCGAGCCCGCGCGAGCCGAGCTCGAGGAGTGGGTCGACGGCGCGTGGGTGGGGCGCGCGGCGAAGCAGCGCGAGGTCGGGATCGCCCTCGACGAGGTGCTCGGGCTCAGCGCGCAGCAGTTCCAGCAGGTGATCCTGCTCGCGCAGAACAAGTTCTCGCGATTCCTCCTCGCACCGAACGCCGAGCGGCAGCAGCTGCTGCGGACCCTCTTCGGTACGAGGCGCTTCGAGGCCTGCAAGGAGGCGCTCGAGGAGCGCCGCCGTGACGCGCAGAAGCGGCTCGACGAGGGCAGCACCCGCGTCCGGACGCTGCTCGACGTCGCCGAGCGCGAGATCACCGAGCACGGACTCCATCCCGCCGACGGTGGCGAGCCGCCGGCCGAGGTGGACGTGCTCGCGCGGACGTCCGCGGTCGAGCGCGCGCTCGTCCGGGCGGAGTACCGGGTCGAGGCGCGCGGCAACGAACGAGCGCTCGCGACCACACGCGCCGACGCCGCGGTCGCCGAGCACCGACGACTCCTCGACGTCGCCCGGCGGCTCGCCGACTTGCAGACCGCGCGGGACGACCTCGCCGCCCGCGAGGCGGAGACCCCCGAGGTCGCCGCCCTCCGCGTCCGGGTCGAGCGGGCCCGCGCCGCCGATGCGCTGCGGGCTCCCGTCGAATCGGCCGTTCGCGCCGCCGGCGAATGGTCCGCCGCGCAGGAGTCGCGCCGTGCGGCCGAGGGGGAGTGGGTCGCCGCGGGCGGCTCCGCGGACGACGACCTTCCCGCCGTGATCGAGGACCTCACCGGCCGCATCGCCCGCGCGCAGGCCGCCGCCGAGGAAGAGCGGGATGCCGCGGTTCTCGCCGACACGCAGCGGCTGCGCCGCGAGGAGCTGGCCGAGGTCGACGCGGCGCTCGACGCGCTCGACGCCGCGCTCGCCGCCGTGCCCGAGCGCCGCCAGCGCGTGGCCACCGACCTCGCAGAGACCCGTGCCGTCGCGGGCCGGCACGACGACCTCGCCGGAGCGCGGGCCGAGCTCGCGACCCGCCTCGACGCGGCACGGTCCCTCGAACGATTGACGCCCAGCGCTGCGGCCGCCGACGCAGCCTACGCCGAGGCCAACGCGCGATCCGCGGCGGCCTCCGCGCACGTGGGCGAGCTGCTCCGCCGCCGCCTGCGCGGGTACGCGGGCGAGCTCGCGGCATCCCTCGTCGACGGCGAACCGTGCGCCGTCTGCGGCGCCACCGCGCACCCCCGACCCGCCGCCCACGACCTCGCGCACGTCACCGACGACGACCTCGCCGCCGCCGAGCGCGCTCGCGACGACGCTGCAGCAGCGGAGCGGGATGCCGCGCAGGCCGCCGCCGCCGCGCGGGAGGCCGTCGCGGCCGCCGCGGCCACCGCGGGCGACCGGGGTGTCGACGCCCTCGCGACCGCGCTGGCCGACCTCGACGCCGAGTTCACCGCCGCCCGTGCCGCACGCGACCGTCTCGACGGCCTCGAGAAGGCCGCCGCCGAGATCGATGAGCTCGAGGCCACCGCCCAGGGCGAGGCGGTGCAGCTGCGCCAGCGCGCCGGCGCACTCCGTGAGGAGATCGCCGCGGCCGAGGGCGCGCTGTCCTCGGCACGGCGGGCCGTCGACGCGGCCCGGGGCGAGTACGACAGCGTCGCCGCGCGGATCGCGGCGGACGACGACCACCGCCGGCTCGCCGGTCGTCTGCTCGAGGCCCGACGCCACGAGCAGACGCGTCGCGAGGCCGCGGACGCCGCCGATCGCGACCGCGACGAACGTCTCGCGGACTCCGCGTTCAGCGGCCCGGCCGACGTCCTCGACGCTCTCCTTCCCGCCGCCGAGCTGACGCGGGTCTCGGAGCGCATCGACGCGCACGCCGCCGCCCTCGCCGCCGCGAAGGCACGCGCGTTCGAGCTCGAGCTCGCCGCCGTCGACGAGACCCTCGACCCCGGGGCGGTCGAGGCCGCAGCGGATGCGGCCGCGGGGGCCGACGAGGCGCGCACCGCCGCCATCGCCGCCGAGGCCGATGCTGCGAGCGTCGCGACAGGGCTGCGCGACCTCCTCCAGCGCATCGAGACGGCCATCGGTGCCGTCGCGACGCAGGCCGAGGATGCCGCGGCGGTCACGCGTCTGGCCGACACCGTCGCGGGCCGCGCGCCGAACACGATGAAGATGGACCTCGAGACGTTCGTGCTGGCCGCGGAGCTCGAGGAGATCGTCGCCGCCGCGAACCTCCGGCTCGCCGAGATGTCGTCGGGCCGGTACACGCTGCGGCACTCCGACGCCAAGCAGGCCCGGGGCGCGGCATCCGGTCTGTCCATCGAGGTCCTCGACGCGCACACCGGTCGACTCCGCTCGCCGCAGTCGCTGTCGGGCGGGGAGACCTTCCTCGCCTCCCTCGCCCTCGCGCTGGGACTCGCCGAGGTGGTCACCTCGCGCGCCGGCGGCATCCGGCTCGATACCCTGTTCATCGACGAGGGGTTCGGCTCGCTCGACCCCGAGACCCTCGAGCTCGCGATGCGGACGCTCGACGAGCTGCGCGCCGGCGGGCGGGTCGTGGGGGTCATCAGCCACGTCGAGGCGATGAAGGACCAGATCCCCGCTCAACTCGTCGTCGAGGCGACATCGGAAGGACCCAGCGTCGTGCGGCAGGAGGCGCTGAGCCCCGCCGCCGGATGAGCGCCGAGCCCCCTAGGCTGGAACCATGAAGAAGGGCATGATCTGGACGGTCCTGGGCGTCATCGTCGCGATCGTCATCGCGTGGATCGTCGTCGACGTCGTGCTGAAGCTCGTCTTCTTCGCGGCGAAGCTGGTCGTCGTGGCGATCGTCGCGCTCATCGTCTTCTTCGTGCTGCGCTCGCTCTTCGCGCGCCGCGACGCCTGACGACCGCGGGGCTCAGACGCCGTAGAGCTCGGTGATGCGCTCGCGCAGCTGGACGCTGCACGCGGCGACGGCCTCCCGCCAGTCGGTGATCGCGTCGTCCTGCGCGCTGTCGGACACGGCCTTCAGCACCCGGATCGGGACGCCGAACTGCTGCGCCACCCAGATGTACGCGTAGGCCTCCATGTCGACCAGCGTGCCGCCGAGGGAGCGGATCGCCTCGACCGTGTCGGCGTCGTCGACGAAGTGGTCGCCCGTGGCGATCGTCGTCCCCTCGCGCCCCGCGATCGACACCGTCGTCGGGAGCGACACGTGCTGACCGGCGATGCCGTCGACGTCCGACACGTCGTGCTGCAGCGCGGTGGTCACATCGTGCACGCCGACGGCGGCGGCATCCACCGAACCCGCCGTCCCCACGACGACGATCTCGTCGTAGTCGGCCCGGTCGAGCGCGCGCGTCAGGGCGTACGTCGCCTGCAGCTTGCCGGGGCCCGTCACGAGCCGGTCGAAGCCGGGGAGCTCCTCGGGGAAGGCGACGAGTTCGGAATCGAGGGCGGCGACGAGGAGCTTCACCGATCCATCATCCCATCCGGCGGTCAGTCCGAGGGGCGGGGGAAGGCGGCATCCAGCTCGGCGAGCCAGGCCGCGGCGTTCCCGTCGGACGGCGCCCGCCAGTCGCCGCGCGGCGACAGCGAGCCCGCGGGCGACACCTTCGGCGCGTTCGGCACCGCGCTGCGCTTGAACTGCGCGAAGCCGAAGTAGCGCTGCAGGAACACCCGCAGCCAGCGCACGATCGTCTCGCGGTCGAAGGCGTACCGCTCATCCTCGGGGAAGCCCGGCGGCCACGCCCCGGCATCCGCGTCCGTCCAGGCCTGCTCGGCCAGGAACACGATCTTCGAGGGGCGGAACCCGTAGCGCAGCACGTGGAACAGGGTGAAGTCGTGCAGCGCGTACGGTCCGATCGTGCTCTCGGTCGACTGCACCTTGCCGTCGACGTCCGCCGGTATCAGCTCGGGACTGATCTCGGTGTCGAGGACGGCCTGCAGCACCTCCTTCGCCCGGTCGGTGAGGGTCGTACCGGATTCGTCGCTGTGCGCGATGACCCACCGGATGAGGTGCTGGATGAGGGTCTTCGGCACGCCGGCGTTGACGCCGTAGTGCGCCATGTGGTCGCCGACGCCGTAGGTCGCCCACCCGAGGGCGAGCTCGGAGAGGTCGGAGGTGCCGATGACGATGCCGCCGCGCTGGTTCGCGAGGCGGAACAGGAAGTCGGTACGGGCGCCCGCCTGCACGTTCTCGAACGTCACGTCGTACACCGGCTCGCCCTTCGCGAAGGGGTGACCGAGGCCGGCCAGGAGCTCGGTCGCCATCGGCCGGATGTCGATCGTCTCGATCGTCGCGCCGATGGCCTCGGCGAGGGCGATCGCGTTCGACTTCGTGTGGTCGCCGGTCGCGAAGCCCGGCATCGTGAAGGCGAGGATGTCGCTGCGGGGGCGTCCCATGCGGTCCATCGCGCGCGCGGTGACGAGCAGCGCGTGCGTCGAGTCGAGACCGCCCGAGACGCCGATGACGGGCTTCGGCTGCCCGATCGCACGCAGGCGCTGCTCGAGGCCGGAGACCTGGATATTGAACGCCTCATAGCAGTCGAGGTCGAGGCGGGCCGGGTCGTCGGGGACGAACGGGAACCGGTCCAGGGGGCGGCGCAGGCCCCGGACCGACGCCGGCGGGGCGACGGTGAACGGGATGCGGCGCACGGGGAAGCCGACGGTGCGCGCGTTGTCCTCGAAGGTGCCCTGGCGCAGCCGGTCCTGGCGCAGCCGGTCGAGGTCGACGTCGGCGATCGCCCGACGCGGACCGTCGGGGAAACGCTCGGTCTCGGCGAGGAGGGTGCCGTTCTCGTAGATGAGCGTCTGCCCGTCCCACGAGACGTCGTTGGTCGATTCGCCCTGTCCTGCGGCGGCGTACACGTAGGCGGCCAGGCACCGGAAGGACTGCGACTGCACGAGGATGCGGCGGTCCTCGGCGCGGGCGATCGTGATCGGGCTCCCCGAGAGGTTGGCGAGCACGGTCGCCCCGGCGAGGGCCGCGTGCGAGGACGGCGGCACGGGCACCCAGAAGTCCTCGCAGATCTCCGCGTGCACGACGAGGCCGGGCACGTCGGTCGCCTCGAACAGCAGATCGGTGCCGACGGGCACGGCGTCGCCCGCCAGGGTCACGGTCGCGGGCGCGTCATCGCCGCGCGCGTACCAGCGTGACTCGTAGAACTCGCGGTAGGTGGGCAGGTGGGATTTGGGGGCCACGCCGAGCACCCGGCCCCGGTGGATGACGATGGCGCAGTTGTAGAGCCGGTTCTCGATCCGCAGGGGCGCGCCGACGATGAGCAGGGGGGAGAGGTCGGCGGATGCCGCGGCGAGCCGCTCGATCGCGACCAGGACCGCGTCGAGGACGACGTCCTGCATCACGAGATCCTCGATCGCGTACCCGGTGAGGCCCAGCTCGGGGAAGACGGCGACCGCGACGCCGTCGTCGTGGCAGGCGCGCGCGCTCGCCAGGATCGCGTCGGCGTTCGCGGCGGGGTCGGCGATGACGACCGGCACCGTGCACGCCGCGACGCGCGCGTACCCGTGCCGGTACGGGTTCTCGAAGGGCAGGTCCTGGGTCACGCGTCCAGTCTGTCAGGTGCCCCGTCGGCCACCAGGGGGCTTGTGCGCGTGCGGGAGGCGTGTCGGTGACCGCGGATAGTGTCGATTCCGAGAGGGGATCATGCGATACATCGAAGACGACGGCCGGATCGTCTGGAGCGCGAGCGACCTGAAGGCCGCGGCCGAGTGCGAGTTCGCCTGGCTGCGGGCGATCGACGCGAAGCTCGGCCGGATCGCGGCGGTCGAGGACCCCGAGGACCTCACGCTCGAGCGGGCGGGTCGGCTGGGCACGCAGCACGAGCGTCGCGTGTACGAGGCGTACCGTGCCGCGCACCCCGGGGCGGTGGTCGAGATCCCCGAGACGCGGTCGTCGGATGCCGAGGGCCTCGCCGCGGCGGTGGCGGCGACGGATGCGGCGCTCGCCGACCCCGCCGTGCACGTCGTCTACCAGGCGGCGTTCTCGACCGACGAGTTCGTGGGATTCGCGGACTTCCTCGTGCGTGCCGACGACGGCCGGTGGATCGTGCAGGACACGAAGCTCGCCCGGCACGCCCGGGTGACCGCTCTCATGCAGCTGGCGGCATACGTGGATCAGCTCGACCGGCTCGGTGTCTCCCGCGCGGACGAGGTGCAGCTGCTGCTGGGCGACGGCACCGTGTCGACCCACGCGGTCCGCGACCTCCTTCCCGTGTTCGGGTTGCGCCGCGCCCGCCTGTGGGCCCTCATCGCCGACCGCGACGTCGCCGCCGGGTCCGCGGGGTCGCCCATCCCGTGGGGCGACGACCGGGGCGACCTGCGGGTCGTGGCGTGCGGACGGTGCGCGACGTGCGACCTCGAGGTCGTCGCGCACCGCGACCTGCTGCTGGTGGCGGGGATGCGGCCGGTCCAGCGCGACCGGCTGCGGGCTGCCGGCGTCACGACGATCGACGCGCTCGCCGCCTCCCGCGAGGCGCCGCCGCGGATGTCGTGGGACACCTTCTCGGGCCTTCGCACCCAGGCGCGGCTGCAGCTCGAGAGCCCCGCCGGCGGCGTCGACGACGCCCCCGCGCAGACGGGGCCCGCGATCCCGACCTTCGACGTCGTCTTCCCGAAGGCGCTGGGCGCCCTTCCCCGACCCGACCACGGCGACCTGTTCTTCGACTTCGAGGGCGATCCGCTCTACACCGAGGGTGCGGCGGTGCAGTGGGGGATCGACTACCTCTTCGGCTGGGTCGACGAGACCGAGCAGTACTCCGCGCTCTGGGCGCACTCGTTCGCCGACGAGAAGCGGGCGCTCGAGGAGTTCCTCGAGTTCGTCGCCGTCCGCCGGCGAGCACACCCGGGCCTGCACATCTACCACTACGCCCCCTACGAGCCCACGCACCTGCTCGCCATGGCGGCCCGGCACGGTGTGGGCGAGGCCGCCGTCGACCGGCTGCTGCGCGACGGCGTCTTCGTCGACCTCTACCCGATCGTGCGCCGCGCGCTGCGGGTCGGGTCGCGCTCGTACTCGATCAAGAAGCTCGAGCCGCTGTACATGGGCGACGAGGTCCGCACGAGCGACGTGCAGCGCGGCGACGACTCGATCGTCCGCTACGTCGAGGCGCGGGCGCTGCAGGACGCCGGCGACGACGCGGCGGCCCGCCGCATCCTCGACGACCTCGCCGACTACAACCGGTACGACTGCGTGTCGACGCGGCGCCTGCGCGACTGGCTCGTCGACCGCGCGCGCGAGGCGAAGCTCGTGCCCTCGCGCGAGCCGGAGGCGGGCGAGGCCGTGTACGAGCCGTCGCCGCGCGCCGAGGCGCTCTCGCGGTTCGCGGCGGATGCCGAGGACGAGGCCACCGCGCAGGCGCTGCGCCTGGGCGCGGCGGCCATCGACTACTACCCGCGCGAGGCGAAGACCTTCTGGGCGACGCATTTCCTCCGCCTGCGCGAACCGGTGTCGGTCTGGGAGGACACCCGCGACGTCGTCGTCGTCGACCGCGACCGGTGCCGCGTGCTGTCGGACTGGCACCGCCCCGAGGGGCTCACGGCCGTCCGCCGGGTCGTCGAGATCCGCGGCGAGTTCGCCCCCGGCACCCGGCTGACGGTGGGGCAGAACCCGTACGCCGTCTACGAGCTGCCGGCGCCGTTCCCGATCGAGACCAGCCCGCGGTGGATCCACGCGGCCCGCTCCGTGTCCGTCGTCGACGTCCTCGACGACGGCGTCGTGATCGAGGAGAACGCCTTCCAGGGCTTCACGTGGCAGGAGCTCCCGGTCGCCCTGACGCCGCCCGCACCGCCGCGCGCCGGCAGTCAGCAGGCGGCGATCGACGAGTGGGCCGATGCGGTCCTCGCCGCCGCCCCCGCGCTGCCCGCGGATCCCGCCACCGACCTCCTGCTGCGTCGCCCGCCGCGGCGCGAGACACCGCTGCCGCGCACGGGCGACGACGTCGCCGACATCGCGGCGGCGCTCGCCGGCCTCGACGACGGCTACCTCGCCGTGCAGGGCCCGCCCGGTACGGGCAAGACCTACGTCGGGTCCCACGTCGTGGCGCGGCTGGTCCGCGAGCGCGGGTTCCGGGTCGGCGTCGTCGCGCAGTCGCACAACGTCGTCGAGCACATGCTCGATCGCATCGTCGAGGCGGGGCTGGATGCGGCCCAGGTCGCCAAGGCACCCAAGGGTGCGGCGACGGGGACCGAGCGGTTCACCGCGATCGCCAAGAACCAGCTCGCGGCCTACATCGGGTCGCAGCCCGCTGGCTTCGTCGTGGGCGGTACGGCGTGGGACCTGACCCACACGGGGCGGGTGGGCCGGCGCTCGCTCGACCTGCTCGTGATCGACGAGGCGGGGCAGTTCTCGCTCGCCTCCACGATCGCCGTCGCCGCCTCCGCTCGCCGTCTGCTCCTGCTCGGCGACCCGCAGCAGTTGCCGCAGGTCAGCCAGGGCACCCACCCCGAGCCGGTCGACACGTCGGCGCTCGGCTGGGTGATGGACAACCACGCGGTGATCCCCGCCGACCGCGGCTACTTCCTCGCACGCACCCGCCGGATGCGTCCGGAGGTCGCCGAGCCGGTGTCGCAGTTGGCCTACGAGGGGCAACTCGAGGCGCACCCCGACACGGCGCTGCGCCGCCTCGACGGCGTCCCCGCCGGGGTCGTGCCCGTGCCGCTCGCGCACACGCGCAACGCGACACAGTCGCCAGAGGAGGCGGACGAGGTCCTGCGGATCGTCCGTGACCTCGTCGGCACCCCGTGGACCGACGGCGCGACCTCACGCTCGCTCGGGCCGGAGGACGTCATCGTCGTGACGCCGTACAACGCGCAGCAGGTGCTCGTCGAGGAGGTCCTCACCGCCGCTGGGTTCTCCGGCGTCCGCGTGGGCACGGTCGACCGGTTCCAGGGGCAGGAGGCGGCCGTCGTGATCGTCTCGCTCGCCGCCTCGTCGGGGCGGGATGCGCCACGCGGGCTCGAGTTCCTGCTGCTGCAGAACCGCATCAACGTCGCGGTCTCGCGCGCGATGCACACCGCGTTCGTCGTCTACGGCACCGGCGTGCTCGACGACCTGCCGCGCACCCCCGACGGCGTCGCGCGGCTCAGCGCCTTCGCCCGCCTCGTCGAAGCCACCGGCATCCCATCGGAGGCCGTCGCGGTCCCGCGATAGGTCGGGCCGCGTCAGACCGTGCCGTACAGGCGGTCGCCGGCGTCGCCGAGACCGGGGACGATGTAGCCCTTCTCGTTCAGGCGCTCGTCGAGAGCGCCCAGGACGAGGGTGACGTCGCGGTCGCCGACCTGCTTCTCGATCGCGGCGAGACCCTCGGGCGCCGCGAGGATGCAGACCGCCGTGACGTCCTGCGCGCCGCGCGCGAAGAGGAAGTCGATCGCCGCGCCGAGCGAGCCGCCCGTGGCGAGCATCGGGTCGAGGACGAAGCACTGGCGGTCGCTGAGGTCCTCGGGCAGACGCTCGGCGTACGTGTACGGCTCGAAGGTCTCCTCGTTGCGCGCCATGCCGAGGAAGCCGACCTCGGCCGTCGGCAGCAGCGTCGTCATGCCGTCGAGCATGCCGAGGCCCGCGCGCAGGATCGGGACGACGAGCGGCCGCGGCTCGCTGATCTTGAGCCCGGTCGTGCGGGTGACGGGGGTGTCGATCTCGATCTCCTCGACACGCACGCCGCGGGTCGCCTCGTACGCGAGGAGGGTGATGAGCTCGGCCGTCAGCTGGCGGAACACCGGCGACGTCGTGCGCTTGTCGCGCAGCACCGTGAGCTTGTGGGTGATGAGGGGGTGGTCGGCGACGTGCACACGCATGGGTCCAGGCTACCGGGGCTACGCTGACGACGTGAGCCTGCCCGTCCCCGCCGCCGACGACGCGGCGATGGTGCGGGCGCTCGAGCTCGCCGCCCTCGCGTCGGGGCACGGCGACGTCCCCGTCGGCGCGGTCGTCACGCAGGCGGGCCGGATCGTCGGCGAGGGACGCAACCTCCGCGAACGCGACGGCGACCCCCTCGCGCACGCGGAGGTCGTGGCGCTGCGAGCCGCGGCATCCGCCCTCGGATCGTGGAACCTCGACGACTGCACCCTCGTCGTCACCCTCGAGCCGTGCGTCATGTGTGCGGGCGCGATCCTGCAGACGCGAGTGGCGCGCGTCGTGTTCGGCGCGTGGGACGAGAAGGCGGGTGCGGGCGGTTCCGTCCACGACCTGCTCCGCGACAGGCGGATGCCGCACCGCGCCGAGGTCCTCGGCGGGGTCCGTGCGGGCGAGGCCGCGACCCTGCTGCGCGGCTTCTTCGACGCGAAGCGCTGAGGTGCCGCTCGCTCGTCAGTCGGACGAGCTGAGGATGATCGCCTCGGTGGGCGGCGCGGGGGACGCGGGCGAACCGATGTAACCCGTCAGTTCGAGCAGCGCGCGCCGGAACACGGCGGGCCGCTCGAGGTGGGGGGTGTGCCCCACGCCGGGCAGGGCGAGCTCGGTCGCGATGCCCCCGGCATCCGTGTAGCGACGGAGCACCTCGCGGGTCTGCGACACCATCGGCTGGGCCGGGGCGACGTCGGCGCCGGGCCAGTCGGGGAGGATCCCGAGCGACCCCAAGTGACCCGGGTCCGAGAAGGACGTGTCGGAGATGAGCGGGTCAAGCACGCCGCGGATCCAGAGGATCGACGGCTTCTCGGGCAGGTCGACGATGCCCGAGACGTCGAAGTTGCGCGGCGCAAGGGCGTTGAGCACACCGAACCGGCCGGGCGCGTAGCCGGGCCAGTGCGGGCTCGGGATGGATTCGCCCGGGTAGTTGCCGGTCGCGGTGGAGGTGGAGAGCATGGCCTCGACCCAGAGGTCTTCGTGCTCGGTCTCGAAACCCTCGGCGACGAAGGAGGCCCGGAAGACGCTCCGCGGCGAGGTGGATGCCTCCGCGCCCGCCTCGCGCGCGGTCAATCGGCGCACGAACTCGGGGTTCGCGGTGCCCGCGCCGCAGCCGGCGTAGTCGTCTGTCAGACGCGACCCGTCGAGCCGCGTGCCGCCGAGGCCGAACGGTGAGACGGGGGACTCGAGCAGGATCGTGCGCACCGGGTGGTCGAGCGCGAACTGCAGGGCGACCGCGCCGCCGAGGTCCCATCCGACGAGGTGCGGCGCCTCGATGCCGAGCTCGGTGAGCGTGAGCGCCACGTCGTCGCTCAGGTCGCGAACACCGCGGGAGGCGTCGACGGGCATGTGCTCGGTACCGCCGAAACCGCGCAGATCGACGGCGACGACCCGGAACTCCGCGGGGAGGTCCTGCATGAGCTCCTGCCAGACGAGGGCGGAGGACAGGGCGCCGTGCAGCAGGACGACGGTGCGCTCGGGGGCGGCGTCGGCCGTGTCGCCGGCGCGCTCGAGGATGTTGACGCTCAGCCGGTCCGTGTCGATGATGCGGGACGTGATTCCGTCGAGGAGGGTCATGAGCCGATGATAAGCCGCGGGGGTGGATGACAGGATGGGGGCATGACGCACCACCTCCCTCCCGTCGCCATCCTCGGAGCCGGTTCGATGGGGGGTGCGATCGCGCAGGGGATCTCCCGCTCGGGTCGGGCCTCGTCCGTCGTGGTGACCAACCGCACGGCCGCGAAGGCCGCCCAGCTCGGTGGCCTGGACGCCGTCTCGAGTGCGGCGCTCGCGGAGGTGCCGTCGGCGAATACGGATGCCGCGGCATCCGCCGACATCGTCCTCATCGGCGTCAAGCCGGCGATGGTCCCCGACCTGCTGCGCGAGATCGCCGGTGCCCTGCGCCCCGGGACGATCGTCGTCAGCCTGGCGGCGGGCGTCACGATCGAGACGTTCGAGTCGATCGTCGGCCCCGAGATCCCCGTCATCCGCTCGATGCCGAACACGCCGGCCGTGGTCGGCAAGGCCGTCACCGGCCTCGCCGCCGGGTCGACCGCGACCGCGGAGCACGTCGCGCTCGTCCGGGCGCTGTTCGAGACCTGCGGCGTCGTCATCGAGGTGCCCGAGGCGCAGATCGATGCGCTCTCGACCATCTCGGGATCCGGCCCCGCCTACGTGTTCCTGCTCGTCGAGGCGCTGACCGAGGCCGCCCGCGGCAAGGGCTTCGACGAGGCCGACGCGCGCCTCATGGCCGAGCAGACCTTCATCGGTGCGACGGCTCTGCTCGCCGCGACCGGCGACGACCCCGCCGAGCTCCGCCGCCGCGTGACCAGCCCCAAGGGCACCACCGAGCGCGCGATCGGCGTCCTCCAGACCGCGAACCTCGACGGGCTGTTCTCGCAGGCGACGGATGCCGCACTGGCCCGCGCCCGCGAGCTCGCGACCGGCGTCTGAGCCATCCGCTCAGGCGTCGCCGAGCGTCAGGTCCTCGGCGGTCGTCCGTTCGGTGAGCCGGGCGGTGTGGTCGGCGCGTCCGATGAGCCCCCGGAACGCGAACAGGAGCGCGGCGCCGGCGGCGGCCGAGAGGGCCGCGGCGGCGTACGGTGCGCCGACGCCGAAGACGGCCAGCGCGGTGCCGACGGGGGCGCCGATCGCGCCGCCGAAGAACCGGAAGCCGGAGTAGGCGGAACTGGCGACGGCGCGGGGGAGCGCGGTCGCCTCCATCGCGGCCTCGGTGAGGATCGTGTTGACGGCACCGATCTCGATGCCGAGCAGCACGACGCAGACCACGAGCAGCGGCCGGGATCCGGCGCTCAGCGCCGCCAGCACGTGCGTCACGGCGAACGCGACGAGGAACCAGAGCAGCACGGTCACGACCGAGAAGCGCCGGGTCAGCCGCGGAGCGATGAGGACGCCCGCGATCGCGAGACCGACGCCGAAGCCCATCATGACGAGGCCGATGCCGACCGCCGGCAGTTCCAGGGCGTAGGGCGTGTACGACAGCGTCACGAAGAAGCCGGCGTTGTAGAGGAAAGCCACGACGCTGATCGCGAGCAGTCCGCGATCGGCGAAGGCGCGGAAGGGGGCGCTGACCCGGCTGCGCTCCGCTGCGTGACCCGGATCGCGGACGAGGGTGAGGAGGGCGGCGACCCCCACGGCGAACAGCGACGCCGTTCCCCAGAAGGGCGCGAACCACCCGATCTCGCCCAGCAGGCCGCCCAGCAGCGGTCCGACCGCCAGCCCGATCCCGAGCGCCGCCTCGTAGAAGATCACGGCGTGCTCGCTGCGCCCGCCCGAGGCGGACACGATCGAGGCGAGCGCCGTTGAGAGGAACAGGGCGTTCCCGAGGCCCCAAACGGCGCGGAAGCCGATGAGGGCGCCGATGCTGGGGGACAGTGCGCAGCCGATTGCGGCGAGGGCGATGACGGCGAGGCCGAGGATCATGACCGCGCGGGTGCCGATGCGGGTGGACAGCCAGCTCGTGAAGAACATCGCCGAGGCCGTCACCGTCAGGTAGCTCGTGAACAGCAGCGAGGTCTGCACGGGGGTCGCCTGCAGTGCGGCGGCGACCGTCGGAAGGATCGGACCGACGAGACCGATCCCCATGAACGCGACCATCGCGGCGAAGGCGATGGCCCAGACCGCGGGCGGCTGCGAGAGCAGCCGCGGTCCGCGTGGCGTCGCGGCGGGGACGGTGGGGCGGGTTCCGGTGTCGAGCGCGGTCATTCGTCCGATTATACACCGGTACTTCACCCGTGAACTAAAAGGTCCGCCTCGCTACAGTGGAGTGGTGACCGACCGCGCCGACTTCATCGCCCGCATCCGTGCCGCGTGGGCGGAGCAGATGCCGGCGATCGACACGTCGCCGATCGACGTGTGGGGCAGGCTCAACCGCGCCTCTGTGGTGGCGACCGCGCAAATCGAGCGGCTGCTGGCCGACAGCGGCGTCTCGCGCTCGGAGTTCGACGTCCTCTGCGCGCTGGCCCGCACCGGCCGGCCCCTGCGGGCCAGCGAGGTCACCGCCGAGACGATGCTCAGCGGTGCGGCCACCACGAAGCTCACGAGCCGGCTCGAATCCGCCGGGCTCCTGCACCGGGAGCGGTCGACGCGCGACGGTCGGGCGGTGGAGCTCTCGTTGACGGATGCCGGTCGTGCCGTCGTCGAGCGGGAGATGCCGCGCGCGCTTGCGCACGACGCCCGCCTGCTCGACGGGCTCAGCGAGGCCGAGCAGCAGACGCTCGCCGACCTGCTCGCCCGGCTGCTGGCGAACGCGCAGCGCGAGGCCTGAGGCCGCGCGGCGGTCGGGCGGGGCGACCTCAGGCGGAGGCGCGGACGTTCAGGCGTGGCGGGTCGAACAGCAGTGGGTCGGCGCCGCGCCGTCGGCGACGCAAGTCGATCCGGTGGATGAGCGACGACCCCACGGTGAGCGCGATGAATCCGGAGATCATTTTGTCGATGAGCGAGGAGACCAGGTTCGCGGACAGCACCGCGGTCCAGAGGGCATCGCCGAGGTGGAGCAGCTGGTCCGTGAACGTGACGGTCGCGACATGTGCGGAGTAGCCGCCGTAGACGGCGAGGGTGATCGGTGTCGCCACCAGGGTGCAGGCCAGCGCGACCATCACCGTCAGGACGAAGAACCGCACGGGTGTCCGTCCGAGGCCCCACGAGCGCGTGCCGTACCCCCACAGCAGCGCACCGACGATCCCGACCGCGGTGAACGGCAGCCCGATCGGGCTCGAATGGTAGGCCGCGCCGGTCAGCTGGGTGGCGATCGCGACCAGCACCCCGTACCAGGGGCCGAGGACGATCGATGCGACCGCCGTGCCCACCATGTCGAGGAACAGCGGGAGCGACGACCAGAGCACGAGCTGGCCCCCGACGACGTTCGCGAGGGTGCAGAGGGCGATGATGATCGCCATCACCCCGACGCGCCAGGCCCTCGTACGCGGCGGGCGCGGATCGAGCGTCCGTGGCTCGTCGGCGTCGCGCCGCGTCGCGGTGTGACTGCGCGAGGGTGTGGGATCGTGCGGCGGCGGCCCGGGGGTCTCCGGGGTGGCAGCGGGCGGGGCCGGTGCCTCGGCGACGGACTCCGGTCGGTGTCCGAGGGAGTTCGCGACCGCGGCGTGGCGACGCCAGTGGGCGGCGTCGTGCTCCGATCCGCCGAGGGCGAGGATCACGTCGGCGACGAGGGCCGGATCGACTCTCGTTCGGTCGGGCCGGAAGAGGTCGTAGACGGTCGAACGCGCGACGGTGACGCTGCGGGCGCCGCCGACGCGGCTCGCGCGCAGCCGTGTGACCCGTGCGGCGATCTCGGCGTACGACGGCCCGCCGGCGGCGAATCGCATCGACTGCAGCGCCTCATGGAGCCGCGCGTCGTGCGGCGGGGTCGCCAGCTCGGCGTCATCGGATGATGCCATCGATGTGTCCTGGTGTCGCCTGAGCGGGCTCAGCGGTCGAGCGAGGCGAAGCGTTCGATGTCGGAGTTCGTCCCCGACACGATGATGAGGTCGTGGTTGGTCACGACGGTCGTCGCTTCGGCGTAGCGGAACGGCTTGCCGGGGCTCTTCACGCCGACGACCGTCACGTTGTACTTCGAGCGGACGCCCGACTCGTTGAGGCCGACGCCCCGGATGAACCGCGGCGGGTACATCTTGGCGAGGACGAAGTCGTCGTCGAAGCGGATGAAGTCGAGCATGCGCCCGCTGACGAGGTGCGCGACGCGCTCGCCGGCTTCGCGCTCGGGGTAGATGACGTGGTTGGCGCCGACGCGGGCGAGGATCTTGCCGTGAGACTGCGAGACCGCCTTCGCCCAGATCTGCGGGACCTTCAGGTCCACGAGGTTGGCCGTGATGAGGACGGATGCCTCGATCGAGGACCCCACGGCCACGACGGCGACCTGGAAGTCCTGCGCACCGATCTGCTTCAGCGCCTCGATGTTGCGCGCATCGGCCTGGACGGCGTGCGTGACGCGCTCGGACCATTTCTGCACGAGGTCGAGGTTGTCGTCGATCGCGAGGACGTCGCGGTCGAGGCGGTCGAGTTCGCCCGCGCACGCGGCGCCGAAGCGACCGAGTCCGATGACGAGGACGGGCGAATCGCTGCGCAACTGCTCAACCAACGATGGGCCTTTCCACGGGCAGCGCGTAGTGCTGCGTTCGGCTGGTCGCGGCCACCGCCGCGGCGAGTGTCACTGTACCAACGCGGCCCATGAACATCGTCAGGGCCATGACGAAGACGGCGGGGTCGGGGAGCTCCTGCGTCAGCCCGGTCGACAGCCCCACGGTGGCGAAGCCCGACACGACGTCGAAGAGGACCTCGTCGAGGGGCGCCTTCGTCAGGTGCGCGATCGTGATGGTCGACAGTGCCACGATCGTCGCGCCCCACGCGACGACCGAGAGGGCGACGCGCTGGACGTCGCTCGGGATGCGGCGCCCGAACGCCGAGACGCTCGGCCGGCCCTTCGCCTCGGACCACACCGCGAGGGCGAGGACGGCGAGGGTCGTGACCTTGATGCCGCCCGCCGTCGAGGCGGATCCGCCGCCGACGAACATGAGCATCGACCCGACGACGATCGAGGACTCGTGCAGCTCGCCGATGTCGATGATCGAGAAGCCGCCCGAACGGGTCATCGCGGACAGGAACAGGGCCTGGAACGTCGTGTCCCAGGCATCCATAGTCCCGAACGTCTTGGGGTTGCCGTACTCCAGGATCACGAACGCGATCGCGCCCGCGAAGAACAGGACGACCGTCGTGATGAGCGTCAGCTTGACGTGGATCGACCACCGGCGGACGTGCCAGTGATGCTTCCAAAGGGCGTAGATGACGGGGAAGCCGATCGAGCCGAGGAAGACGCCCGCCATGAGGACGCTGAGCAGCAGGTAGTTCTGCGCGAACGGCGCCAGGCCCTCGGAGTTGGGCGCGAAGCCCGTATTCGTGAACGCCATGGCCGCGTAGTACGGGGCCTCCCACAGCGCGGTCAGGGGGTCGATGCCGCTGGCGAGCAGCATGGGGTACAGCAGGACGGCGAGGGCGGCCTCGATGACGAGGGTCGACAGGGCGACGGTCGCCAGCAGCTGACCCACCTCGCCGAGCCGGACGGCCTGGCCTTCGTTGACCGGTCCGCCGTGGGCGCGCATCGGGTTGCTGTCGCCGGCGGCGAGCAGCTTGGCGCGGAGCCCCAGGCGCTTGGAGATCACGAGGCCGAGGATCGAGGCGAGGGTCAGGACGCCGAGGGCGCCGACGTTGACACCGATGAACACCACCACGTGACCGAGGGGCGACCAGTGCGTGGCCATGTCCACCGTCGCGAGGCCCGTGACGCAAATCGTGGAGACCGCCGTGAACAGGGCGTCGGGCAGGGGCGTCACCTGCCCGTCCGAGGCCATCACCGGCAGCGAGAAGATCGCCGTGAACAGCAGGATGAGGGCCGAGAAGATGAGCACGGCGAAGCGCGAGGGCGACGCGGTCGCGAGATCGCGCATCGCGGAGAACGCGCGGCGATGCCACGCCGGTCCGCGCCGGGGGGCGCGCTCATCGACGGCAAGGCCCGTCATTCGCGCCCCTTCCTCGTTCGGATCGTTGTCATGGTACTCCCGCGCGCGGGCGGGCTAACCTAATGCCATGGCGGACATCTTCGACGTGATCGCCGACGGGACCCGTCGGGACATCCTCCAGCTGCTCCGTGAACGAGGGGCGTCGGGGGAGAAGGGGACGAGCGTCTCGCAGATCGTCTCCGCCCTCGGGGTCAGCCAGCCGACGGTCTCGAAGCACCTGAAGGTACTGCGGGAGGCATCCCTCGTCTCCGTGCGCGAAGAGGGCCAGCACCGCTACTACAGCCTGTCGCCCGCGCCGCTGGACGCGGTGGACGACTGGCTGTTCCCGTTCTTCGCGGTCGACGAGGACGACGCACCGGCGGCGCACGCCCTGCCCGACGGCGCAGCGCATGCCGCGGAGGTCGTGGGTCGCGCGGCCGCCTCGGCGAAGCATGCCGTGACGAGCGTGTTCAACAAACTGCCGGGCCGCTGACCCGCCTTCCGCCCCACGAGTCACACAGGTTTACACGCGTCTCACCCACCCCCTAATGTGGAGGGATTCACGGGGGCTGATAACCACAAAGGGGACACGATGTCGGACATCTCGGATGTGCGCTTTCTCACGGTCGCGGAGGTCGCCGACCTCATGCGCGTCTCGAAGATGACCGTCTATCGTCTCGTCCACTCAGGGGAACTCCCCGCCGTGCGCTTCGGCCGCAGCTACCGGGTGCCCGAAACGGCGGTCACAGCCGCTCTGCAACGTCCCATCGCCGACGTCGGCTAGACTGATCCGAGGCATTTTTCCGTCTTGCCGTTCCCGGACGCCGACACCGCGCGTCCAGACCCCGACTTAGTGAGGTTTACCGTGGGTTCAGTCATCAAGAAGCGCCGCAAGCGCATGGCGAAGAAGAAGCACCGCAAGCTGCTTCGCAAGACTCGCCACCAGCGCCGCAACAAGAAGTAAGCGGCATCGCACACAAGCGCCCCCGTCCGGTCCGCCGGGCGTCGGGGCGCTTCGTGTTGCGTCCGTGACGCAGATGCGTCGGGGAGAATGGATGCCGTGACCGCACTCACCCTCATCTCCAAACCCGACTGCCACCTCTGCGACGTCGCGCGCGAGATCGTCGACGCCGTCGTCGCCGAGCTCCCCGAGGGGCGGGTCGACGTCGAGGAGTTGTCGATCACCGAGGACCCGGCCCTGTACGCGACATGGTGGGAGAAGATCCCCGTGGTCCTCATCGACGGCGACCTGCACGCGCACTGGCGCGTCTCCGCCGACCGGCTGCGCGCCGCGCTCGTCGAGAAGGCCTCCGCATGATCCGCCACGTCGTGATCTGGAAGATGGCGGCCGCCGACGCGGACACCCGTTCCGAGCACGCCGCCGAGGTGGTGCGCCTGCTGCGGGGTCTCGAGACCGCCGTGCCCGTCATCCGCTCCCTCAGCGTGGGGACCAACGTCGCCGTCCCCGAGGCCAACGCCGACGTCTCGCTCGTGATGGACGTCGACGACCTCGACGCGCTCGAGGCCTACCAGACCCACCCCGCCCACCAGGAGGTCGCGGCGTACATCCGCAGCGTCGCCGGCGGCCGGATGGCCGTCGACTTCGAGGTCTGACGGCCTCAGCGCTCCGCGTCGGACTCGCGCACGATCTGGATCGCGTTCGTGAATGTCGATGCGCGGCGCTCGGCCTCGACGCTGCCCGTGAAAAGGCCGTCGTGGGGGCGTGCCGCCGGGTCGTCGGCCGGTGCCGCGCCGGCGGCATCCGTCATCCGCACCCGCTGCACGGGCACGGCGTCGGGCAGGGTGCGCTGCACCCAGGTGACCATCGCCTCGCGGACCAGGCAGCGCAGGTCGAAGAGCGTCGGAGCGTCTTTCGCCGTCACGAGGATGCGGACGCGCACGTAGCCGGCGACCGCGTCGGTCACCTGCAGCACGGCCGTGCGCCCGTCCCAGAGCTCGGTCGCCGTCACGACCTCGTGCAGGTGCGCCCGCATCCGGTCGGGGGAGACGTTCCAGTCGAGGTCCATCTCGACGGCGCCGAGGAGCTCCGAGCCCCTCCGGGTCCAGTTCTCGAACGGGGTCGTCGTGAAATAGGTGCACGGCAGGACGAGGCGGCGGTCGTCCCACAGGTCGAGCACGACGTAGCTGAGGGTGATCTCGCCCACGCGCCCCCATTCGCCGTCGGCGACGACGACATCGTCGACCCGCAGTGCGTCGCTGAAGACGATCTGCAGCCCCGCGAAAACGTTCGCGAGGACGGACTGCGCGGCGAGGCCCGCGACGATCGAGGCGATCCCCGCCGATGCGAGCACACTCGCCCCGATCGCCCGGACCGCGTCGAAGGTCAAGAGGACCGCCCCGATGCCGATGATGACGATGATCGCGATGGCGAGGCGCCGCACGACGAGGGTCTGGGTGCGGATGCGGCGGGCCACCCGGTTGTCGGGCACATCGATGCGGTAGCGGCCGAGCGCGACGTCGGTCGCGACCACGACGAGCGAGGCCAGCAGCCACGCGCTCGCCGCGATGATGAGGATCGTCAGGAGCTGATTCAGGATGCCGCGCCACGTGTCATCGGGGAACGCCACCCGCACGGCGGCCCAGAGGGCGACGACGAGCAGCAGCATCCGGAACGGTGCCCGGGACTGCCGGCTCAGGACCCCCGCCCACCGGCGACGGCGCGCGACGATCGCCAGGACGATCGTCGCGACGACGGCGACGACGATGCCGATCGCGATCCCCACGAGGGTCGCGATCGCGAAGTCCATCCATCCATCCCACATGCAGCTGATCCTTCCGTCGGGGAATCAGCCACGATACGACGAGCGCCCGGCCGAAGCCGAGCGCTTGCCGAACGTGCGGGTCTCGCCTTACGGCGCGAGACGGGTGGGTCCGCGGAAGAGGTAGGTGACCTCGCGGATCGAGTCCTGTCCGAGCAGCAGCATGAGGACACGGGCCAGGCCCATGCCGAAGCCGCCGTGGGGCGGCGCGCCGAAGCGGAAGAAGTCGAGGTAGAAGTCGAGGTGCTCGGGGTCGAGACCCTTCTCCTTCGCCTGCTCGATGAGGACGTCGACGCGGTGCTCGCGCTGCGCGCCGGTCGTGATCTCGACGCCGTTGAAGAGC
The DNA here is from genome assembly GCF_001644225.1 of Microbacterium oleivorans. Taxonomy (GTDB): domain Bacteria; phylum Actinomycetota; class Actinomycetes; order Actinomycetales; family Microbacteriaceae; genus Microbacterium; species Microbacterium gawkjiense. The sequence goes on from NZ_LSTV01000005.1 coordinate 543,100, forward strand.
AGGTCGTACGACTTGGTCAGCCCGGTCTCCTCGTCACGCATGTGGTAGAACGCGCGGATCTCGGGGTGGTAGTCGGTGATGAACACGAACTGGTGACCGTAGGTCTCCTGCACGTGCGCGGCGATCTGGCGCTCGCCCTCGGGGTCGAGGTCGCCGTCGGTGCGGGGGATGTCGTAGCCGCGGGCCGCGACGATCTCGCGCGCCTCGGCGAGCGGGATGCGGGGGAAGGGCAGCTCGGGCACGACCACGTCGATGTCGAAGAGGGCCTTGATCTCGTCGCCGTGCTTGTCGGCGACGGCGCGGATCGCGGTCTGCAGGAGCTCCTCCTGCATGCGCGCGACGTCCTCGTGCGAGTCGATCCAGCTGATCTCGGCGTCGATCGAGGTGAACTCGGTCGCGTGGCGCGAGGTGAAGGAGGGGTCGGCGCGGAACGCGGGGGCGATCTCGAAGATCTTGCCGAACCCGGCGACCTGGGCCATCTGCTTGAAGAACTGCGGGCTCTGCGCGAGGTAGGCCGTCTTCTCCTCGAAGTAGGGAACCTCGAACAGCTCGGCGTTGGACTCCGAGGGCGACGCCATGAGCTTGGGGGAGTGGACCTCGATGTAGTCGCGCTCGACCCAGTACGAGCGCATCGCGTGCTCGAGGGTCGTCTGCACGCGGAACACCAGGTTGTTGCGGCGCTGGCGCAGATCGATGAAGCGCCAGTCCATGCGCTTGTCGAGACCCGAGTCGGCCGCGATCGGCGTCTCGGGGAGGGCGGCGGCCGCGATCTCGAGTCCGCTGATCTTGATCTCGACACCGCCGAGCTTGACCCGCTCGTCGTGCTTGAGCTCGCCCGTCGCGGTCAGGAACGTGCCGGTCGACAGGTTCGAGATCAGGTCGGTGAGCGCCAGGGCCGCGGCATCCTGTTCCGTGCCGTCCTCGGCCGGACGGGTCGCGGGGTTCACGAGCTGCACCGCGCCGGTCTCGTCGCGGAGGATGACGAACTGCACCTTCTTCTGATCACGGACGGTCTCGACCCATCCGGAGACCGAGACGGGACCGTCTTCACGGGACTGCAGCTGCTGGACGAGGGTGCGTTCACTCACGAGGGACGAGTCTACGCGGCACCCAGCCGGCGCCCATGCCCGCCCGCTTAGGCTGGAGCACCACAGGGGGCCCGGCCGGGCATCCGATCACCGAGCGCGAGAGAGCACCCGATGACCGACATGTTCCACGCCGCGTCCGGCTCCGGCTCCGGCGGCGGCTCCTGGCTCTCGGCCCTGGCCGACTGGCTTGTGACGCTGATGGAGACGATCGGTCCGATCGGCGCGGCGATCGCGGTCGGTCTCGAGAGCCTCTTCCCGCCGATCCCGAGCGAAGCGGTGCTGCCGGTCGCCGGTCTCGCCGCGTCGCGCGGCTCGTTCACCCTGGCCGAGGCGATCGGGTGGACCACCTTCGGGTCGGTCGCCGGCGCCTACCTCTTGTACGGGCTCGGCCGTGTGCTCGGCGCCGAGCGCCTCACGCGCGTCGCCGAGAAGATGCCGCTCATGAAGGGCGAGGACGTCACGAAGACGGTCGCCTGGTTCGACCGACACGGGTCCGCGGCCGTCTTCTTCGGCCGGATGGTGCCCCTCTTCCGCAGCCTCATCTCGATCCCGGCGGGCGTCTCGAAGATGCCCTGGTGGAAGTTCGGCCTCCTCACCGCGGCGGGCAGCCTCATCTGGAACTCGATCTTCGTGCTGGCGGGCTTCTTCCTCGGCGAGAACTGGCACATCGTCGAGCAGTACGCGGGGGTGTTCCAGAACATCGTCATCGTCATCGTCGTCCTGCTGGTGGCGTGGTTCCTGTTCGTCCGCATCCGCGCCGCCGTGCGCGACCGGCGCTCAGGCCCCGCATAGGAGGGCCGCACGTAGACTGGAGGGGTGCCCGCCGCCCGCCTCCATCTCGTGCGCCACGGGGAGGTCCATAACCCCGAGCGCGTGCTGTACGGACGCCTCCCGGGGTTCCATCTGAGCGACGACGGCCGCGACATGGCACGCGCCGCCGCCGAGCACCTCAAGGCGCAGGGGCGACCGGTCAAGTCGCTCGTGTCCTCGCCCCTCGAACGGGCACGCGAGTCCGCGGCGCCGATCGCGGAGCTGTTCGGCCTCACGCCCGTCATCGACGCCCGCGTCCTCGAGCCCACGAACGTCTTCGAGGGCAAGCGGATGCAGCGTGCCCTGCGCAACCCGCTCAACTGGTGGCACCTGCGCACCCCCGCCCTCCCCAGCTGGGGCGAGGCCTACCTCGACGTGGTCGAGCGCATGCAGGCCGCGATGCGCGACGCGTGGAACCGGACCCCGTCGGGCGACGCCGTCATCGTCTCGCACCAGCTGCCGATCTGGATCACGCACCTCTCGGTCGCGGGCCTGCCGCTGCGGCACGACCCGCGCCGACGCCGGTGCGACCTGTCGAGCATCACGAGCTTCGAGCTCGCGGGCGACGTGTGGCGCGAGGTCGACTACGTCGAGCCCGCCCCGACCGCGGGCGCCGTGGACGTGGGGGCCGTATGAGGCGCCGCATCCTCGCCGCCGTCGCGGCGATCGCGCTCACCGCGGGCCTGGCCGCCTGCTCGGGGCAGAACGACGACCTCGCGAACCTTTACCGCGAAGGCAACACGCAGGGCTTCATCTCCAGCGACGGGCGGGTCGAGACGATCCCCGCCGACAAGCGCGGCGAGGCCCTCTCGTTCTCGGGGACGTCCGTCGACGGGTCGACGATCTCGAGCGACGACTTCGCGGGCGATGTCGTCGTGCTGAACTTCTGGTATGCCGCCTGCGGCCCCTGCCGCGCCGAGGCGCCCGTCCTCGAGGAGACGTTCCAGGACACGAAGGCAGGCGGCGCCCAGTTCCTCGGCGTCAACATCTACGACGGCCCCGAGCAGGCCACCTCGTTCGACGAGACCTACGGCATCACCTACCCCTCGATCCTCGCCCGCGGCGACGTCGATTTGAAGCTCGCGTTCGCCGACTGGACCTCGCTCCAGGCGGCGCCGACGACCCTCGTCGTGGACCGCGAGGGGCGCGTGGCCGCGCGCCTGTTCGGCCAGCTGCCGGATGCCACGACCCTCCGCGACCTCGTCGAGGACACCCTGGCGGAGACGCCGTGAACCCCGGCGCGGTCGTCGCGGACGGGGCGCTCTGGATCGCGATCCCGATCGCCGCGCTCGCCGGTCTCGTCTCGTTCCTCTCGCCCTGCGTCCTCCCGCTCGTCCCCGGCTATCTCGGCTTCCTCGGCGGCGCGATGACCCCGAAGGAGGGACGACGGATGCCGGTGGCCCGGGATGCGGCATCCGGTGCCGGCGTCGCCACGGCGACCGCGGCACCCGCCCGCCCCGCTGTCGGACGCGGCCGACTGCTGGTCGGGGTGCTGCTGTTCATCGCCGGGTTCACGGTCGTGTTCCTGTCGATGGGGGTGTTCGCGGGGAGCCTCGGTCGCCTGTTCCTGCAGTACGAAGAGGTCATCACGCGGGTGCTCGGCGCCGTCGTGATCGTCATGGGCCTGATCTTCGTGGGGGTGTTCGGGCTCGCCCAGCGCACCTACCGTCCGCAGCTCACGCAGAACCTCGGACTCGTCGGGGCGCCGCTGCTCGGCGTCGCGATGGGCGTCGGCTGGGCGCCGTGCATCGGGCCGACTCTCGCCACGATCCTGAGCATGGCCTACAGCCAGGCCGATCCGACGCGCGCGGGCCTGCTCGCCGTCGCGTACTCGCTCGGCCTCGGCATCCCCTTCGTCCTGCTCGCCCTCGGTGCCTCGTGGGCCACGCGGTCGGTCGCGTTCATCCGCCGCCACATCCGCGTCGTCAACATCATCGGCGGTGCGATGCTCGTCCTCCTCGGTCTCCTCATGGTGACGGGGATCTGGACGACCCTGATGGCCTCGTTCCAGGGGGTGGTGGCCGGTGTCCCGACGTTCCTCTGACCCGCGCGCCGACGTCGTCGACGGCCCGCTCCGACCGGGCGACCACCTCGACCGCACCGAGGACCGCCTCGACCCCGCCGTGCGCGGGCGCGAGGAGTCCGACGGCATCACCCAGCCCGCGCTGGGGTTCGTCGGGTGGCTCCGGTGGGGCTGGCGTCAGCTGACCAGCATGCGGACGGCGCTCGTCCTCCTGCTGCTGCTCGCGATCGCCGCGATCCCCGGATCGCTCGTGCCCCAGCGCAGCGCCGACCCGAACGGCGTCACGCAGTGGCGCGCCACGAACCCCGACCTGTATCCGACGTTCGACGCGCTGCAGCTGTTCGACGTGTACACCTCGGTGTGGTTCTCGGCGATCTACATCCTGCTGTTCATCTCGCTGATCGGATGCGTCCTCCCGCGCACGAAGCACCACTGGAAGGCGCTGCGGGCCCGCCCGCCGCGGACCCCCGTGCGGCTCTCGCGCCTCGCCGACCACAGCGAGACGACGGTTGCGGTGCCCGAGGGAGAGGATGCCGCGGGGCACGCCGCGCACGCCGTCGACCTCGCCGAGGCGCAGCTGCGCTCGGCCCGCTACCGCGTCGAGCGCTACGACCGGAACGGCGTCGCGTCGGTCTCGGCCGAGCGCGGCTACCTGCGCGAGACGGGCAACCTGATCTTCCACGGCGCCCTCGTCGGCGTGCTCCTGTCCGTCGGCATCGGCGGCGGCTTCACCTACACGGGACAGACCGTGATCACCGAGGGCGACGGCTTCGTCAACTCGCTCGGCCTCGGCTACACGTCGTTCAACCCCGGCCGGTTCGTCGACACCGAGGCGCTGACGCCGTACTCGATCACCCTCGACCGGTTCGACGTGACCTACGCGCCCGGCTCGGGGCAGGCGGGCGACTTCGCCGCCCACGTCACGACGCGGTTCCCGGGTCAGGAGCCCGAGGACCAGGTGATCGAAGTGAACCACCCGATCACGATGGCCGGCGACCGGGTCTACCTCATGGGCAACGGCTATGCGCCGACGATCACGGTGCGCAACGGTGCCGGCGACGTCGTGTTCAGCGAGTCCGTCCCGTTCCTGCCGCAGAGCGCGACGATGACCTCGCAGGGCGTCGTGAAGATCCCCGACACGGGCGGCGAGCAGCTCGGCATGGTCGGCTTCTTCTACCCGACGGTCGCCGAGCTCGACACCGGTGCGCTGACCTCGGCGTACGGCGACCTCCTCGACCCGCGGCTGACCTTCTTCGTGTACGAGGGCGACCTCGGCATCGACGACGGCACGCCGCGCTCGGTGTACGCGCTCGACACCGACGGCATGACCGAGATCGCCGGCCGCAACGCCGACGCCCCCTCGCTCGAGCTCTCGCCCGGGCAGACGGTCGACCTGCCCGGCGGCCGCGGCACGGTGACCTTCGAGGACGAGCGCAGCGCCGGCGCATCCGAGTCGGTCAAGCGGTACGTCTCGCTGTCGATCCACAACGACTCGAGCGCCACATGGGTGCTCGTGTTCGCGATCCTCGCCATGCTCGGGCTGTTCACGGCGCTGTTCGTGCCGCGCCGCCGGATGTGGGTGAAGGCGACCCCCGTCGGCGACGACGAGGTGCGCATCGAGTACGCGGGCCTGGCCCGCGGCGAGGACCCGGCGATCGCCGTCGCGGTCGCCGACCTCGCCCGCCGCCACGGCACCGCGCTGGGCGAGCAACCGGCATCCGCCCCGGTCAGCCCGGCGAACGTAGACTGAAACCACCCATCTCCTCCGGAGGACCCCATGTCGTTCGATGACATCTCCGTCCTGCTGTTGTGGACCGCGATCGCGATCTACACGCTCGGCTTCCTCGCCTTCACCGTCGACCTCGCGCGCCGGTCCGAGCTCGCGATCGCCGCCCAGGACGCCAAGGCCAAGACGCAGGCGCGCACGCTCGTCGCCGCCGGCGGTGGGCAGACGATCGACGAGATCCGCGCGGAGGAGGCCGCCGCGAAGATCGCGCTCGAGGCCGCGCCGTCGCAGCGCGGACGCTACCTGTTCGCGCGACTGGGTGTCGTGCTCACCACGATCGCGTGGCTGTTCCACCTCGGCGCCGACGTGACGCGCGGCATCGCGGCGGGCCGGGTGCCGTGGTCGAACAACTACGAGTTCGCCCTCACCGGCACGCTCCTCGTCGTCGCCGTCTTCCTCACCGTGCTCGTCAAGTACGACCTGCGCTTCCTCGGCGCGTTCATCAACGGCCTCATCGTCGTCCTCCTCGGCGGCGCCGCCCTCGCGTACTACGTCGAGGTCGTGCCGCTGTCCGACCCGCTCAAGAGCGTCTGGCTCGTCATCCACGTCTTCGTCGCGTCGCTGGCGTCGGCGTTCCTCGCGATCGCCTTCGCGCTCTCGGTCGTGCAGTTGCTGCAGTCGCGCCGCGAGCGGCTCGCGCTGGCCGCGGTGGGGTCGGATGCCGCGCCCCGCACCCGCCTGCCGTTCCTGCGCACCCTGCCGAGCGCCGACGTGCTCGAGTCGCTCGCCTACCGCTTCGCGATCATCGGGTTCGTGCTCTGGACCTTCACCCTCATCGCCGGTGCGATCTGGGCCAACGACGCGTGGGGCCGCTACTGGGGCTTCGACACCAAGGAGGTCTGGACCTTCGTGATCTGGGTCGTCTACGCCGGGTACATCCACGCCCGCGCGACGCGCGGCTGGCGCGGCACCCGGTCGGCGTGGCTGTCGATCGTGGGCTTCACGGCGGTGCTGTTCAACTTCACGATCGTGAACCAGTTCTTCCAGGGCCTGCACTCCTACAGCGGCCTGCCCAGCTGATCCCGTGACCCCGCTCGCCGCCACCGTCGTCACCTACCCCGACGGCGCCCTGACCGGTTCCTCGGTCGTCACCCACGTCGCGACCCTCGCAGGCGGCCGCGCCGGCGTCGTCCTCGAGAGCACGCCGTTCCACCCCGTCGACACGGCGTGGCCCGACCAGCCCGCCGACACCGGGATCCTGCGCACCCCGGACGGGGAGCTCCGCGTCGTCGACACGGTGACCGGGGGAGTGCACGACGGCGATCTCGTCGTGGGTGCGGATCTGCCTGTGCGCATGGGGACGGAGGGCTGGACGTTCGTCGTCGTCCACGTCGTCGACGGTCCCGCCCCCGCGCCCGGCACCGACGTGCAGGCCGAGGTCGACGCCGACGTGCGCGCCGCCCTGTCGGCCGGGCACACGGCGTGCCACCTCGCCTCGCTCGCGCTCGACGCGGCCCTCGCGGACGCCTGGAAGAAGGACGCGCCGACGGATGCCGCGGGTCACCCCGCGTTCGACATGCTCGCGATCCAGACCTCCCGCATCACCGCGTACGGCTCGACCGACGTCTACCGCATCGGCAAGTCGCTGCGCCGGAAGGGCTTCGACCCCGCTGCGCTCGACGACCTGCGCGCCGTCGAGGAGCGCGCGAACGCGACGCTCGCCGGCTGGGCCGGGACACCCGGAGCCATCGGCATCCATCGCGAGGATCGCACCCTCGCCGGGCGGCGCACGTGGCGCTGCGAGCTGCCCGAGGGCGCCGTCGAGCTGCCGTGCGGCGGCACGCACCTGACCTCGCTCGCCGAGGTCGAGGCCATCACGGCCGCCCTGGCCTCGGTAGAGGTCCCCGGTGGCGTCGAGCTGACGATGACCACCGGCATCCGCCTCGCCCGCTGACCCGCGCGTCGCGCCCGCGCCCCGCGCGCTCGAGCCGGCCTGTGCGCCGAATCACCACTCCAGCGCCGAATCACCACCGGCCTGCCCGCAATCCGGTGGCGATTCGGCAGCCGATTGGTGATTCGGCGGATGTGAGCGAGGAGGCTCCCAGTCGCAGTCGCAGTCGCAGTCGCAGTCGCAGTCGCAGTGGCAGTGGCAGCGGCAGGCGCGCAGCGCCGCCGCTCAGGCGGGCTGGGCGAGCACCGCGCGGGCGGACGTGGAGCGGTGCCGCGTGACGGCCAGCACGCTCGCGGCGATCGCGAGCACCGTCCAGACGACGAGGGCGATCGCGGCGGGGGCGCCGCCCCCGGCATCCGTCAATGCGGCCAGCATCGCCGTGTAGGCGGGGGCCGTCGGCAGGAGCCCGGCCACGTCGAGGAGCGTGCCCGGAACGGTGGAGACGATGCCCGTCGCGACCGCCAGGACGCCCACGAGCACCGAGATCCAGCGTCCGATGCCGCCGAGGAGGGCGACGAGCGCGTGGTTCACCGCGGCGAACGCGACACCGGCGAGCACGCACATCGCCGCGAACAGCGCCCACGCGCCGAGGTCGTACCCGGCGGCGAGCTGGACGACACCCGCGACGAGCACGCCCTGCAGCGCGCCGACCGCGGCGCCCGGGGCGAGCGCGCGGAGCGCCAGGGCCGCGGACGACCGCCGCGACGAGAGCGCCGTGCGCGGGATCGCCTGCAGCACGACGAAGGATGCGAGACCGCCGAACCAGAGGGCGAGCGTCGCGAGGAGCGGGACGGCCGAGGCCCCGAACAGCGACGTGCCGGTGCCGTCGGCGACGACGGGCTCGGCCACGACCGCGGCGAGGTCCTTCGCCTGCGCGTCGGTGTAGAAGGGTACGCCGTCGACTGCCTGGTCGAGCCCGCCGGCGAGGTCGCCAGTACCGTCGGCGAGCTTGCCGACACCGGTCGACAGCTCGCCGGCCCCGGTCGCCAGCGCGCCCACGCCGTCGGCGAGCTGGTCGGCACCGGTCGCGGCCGTGCCCGCGCCGTCCGCGAGGGCCTCGGCACCCGACGACAGCTGCTCGGCACCCGAGGCGAGTTCGCCCGCGCCGCCGGACAGCTCGTCGGCACCGTCCGCGAGCTGCCCCATGCCGTCGGCGAGTCGCTGAGCGGCCGCCGCAGAGGTCTGCAGACCCTCCGTGAGCGTCGGACCGAAGTTCGCGAGCGCGTCGATGTCCTTCGACAGCTGCGCCGCGTCACCGACGGTGGCCTGGAGCCCAGGCAGGGCCGCTTGCGCTTGGGTCGACGCGCGAGACAACGAGTCGCAGAGGTCGGCACCCGAGATCTCCGGGTCGCAGGCTGCTGCGGCCGCCGAGATCGCGCTGACGGCTGCCGTCACAGCCTCGCGATTCTGTTCGCCGTCAGCCGTGAGCGCCTTGAGTCCGTCGACGATGTCGCTCGGCACCGCCGGGATCGCCGCCGTCTGCTCGGCCGCCTCGGCCAGTCCGTTCGCGAGGTCCTGTGTGCCCTCGGCGATCGGCCGTGCGCCGTCGGCCCATTCGCCGACGCCGTCGGCGAGACGGCTCGCGCCGGTGGAGAGCGCCCCCGCGCCCGACGAGATGCCGGACGCACCGGACGACAGCTGTCGCACGCCGTCGGCGAGCGAGTAGCCGCCGTCGGCCGCGGTCGTCGCGCCGTCGGCGAGCTGCGCGGCACCGTCGGCGGCGCTCGTCGCGCCGTCGGCGAGCTGGGTCGCACCGTCGGCGGCCTTGCCGAGCTGCTCGTTCAGAGTGGTGAAGCCGAGGAACACGTTCTCGAGGTAGGTCGTGGTCAGCTGTTCGCCGAGGACGGATGCCGCGGTGCTCGTCACCTGGTTGGTGATGGCGTCGTCGACGATGCGCGCGTCGGGGGAGGGCGTCAGCTCGATCGTCGCGCGCTCGGGCGTGCCGCCGGGAGCGGTCGAGGTGGCGGCGGCCGAGAAGTTCTTCGGGATGGTGACGATCGCGTCGTACGTGCCGTCCTCGAGGCCCTCCGTCGCGTCGTCCTCGTTGGAGATCGTCCACGTCAGGTTGCTGTCGAGGTCGTCGGAGCCCTCGACGAGCCCGGCCGTCAGGAGGCGCCCGAGCGGGGTCGTCTGCCCGTTCACCTCCACCGGTTCGTCGTTGTTGACGATGGCGGTGTTCATCGCGTCGAGCCGCTCGGTCGGGTTGTAGAGCGCCGCGACGAGGATGCCGCCGATCACGGCCGGCAGCAGGAGCACGCCGAGCAGCGTGAGCCACGAAACGGGCCGTCGGGTCTGTGCGCGTTCGAAGGGGAGAGTCATGAGGGGATCACCTGGGTGTCGGCGTCGGTCGTGCGGAGGGTGGGGGCGGTGAGGCGCAGGAGCTCGGGCTTCGGCCGGTAGGCGTCGGCGAGGAGGGTCCGCGCCGCGTCGAGGTCGCGCGCCGAGGCGACGATCGTCAGCGCACCGGCCTTCGCGGCGATCGCGTTGGCGGCGTCGCGGAGGAGCGCGGCGGCCTGATCGCGCGATGCCCCGGTCAGGGTGTCGAGCCCGGCGATCACGACGAAGCGCGTGCGCCCGGCGAGGGCGCTGCGCAGCTCGCCGAGGGGGGCGTCGGCGCCGGCGAGGTCGGCGACGGAGACGTGGGCGCGGACCCACGGCGCGCGCCCGGGCAGCAGGTGCCCGGAGACCCGGAGCAGTCCGGCCGCCGGCTCGATGCGCCCGGCGACGGTCAGCAGGAACGCCCGCGAGACGTGCGGGTCGTCGGCGGTCACGAGGAGCGTGCCGCCGTCGTCGAGCCGGACGCTCGCGCCCGAGAACAGCACGAGGTCGGTGTCGGCGGTCTCGGCGCGGACCTCGAGGTCGTCGGCCGCCAGCGCGCCGCGGTAGTCCGGCTCGGGCCAGTCGGCGTGGCTGCGCTCGTGCTCGACCGCCTCGCCCTCGATGTCGACCTTGGGCAGCAGGCGTTCGAGCCAGCGCGGCATCCACCACGCCTTCTCGCCCAGCAGGGCCATGACGGCGGGGGTGAGGGTCATGCGCACGAGGAAGGCGTCGACGGCGATGCCGACGGCGAGCCCGAGGGCGATCGGTTTGATCGAGCTGTCGCCTTCGGGGACGAACGCCGCGAAGACGGCGAACATGATGACGGCCGCGGCCACGACGACGCGCGCCGAGGCGGTGAAGCCGGAGCGGACGGCGGCGACGGCGGTCGCGCGGTCGGCGCGGCCCCCGCGGGCGCGCACGGCGTGGACGAAGTCCTCCCGCATGCGCGAGACGAGGAAGACCTCGTAGTCCATCGCCAGGCCGAACAGCACGCCCATGAGGATGATCGGCATGAAGCTGATGACGGGGCCCGTCCGCGTGACGTGGAGGAGGTCGGCGAGCCAGCCCCACTCGAACACGGCGGCGACCGCACCGAAGGCGGCGAGGATCGACAGCAGGTAGCCGAGGGTCGCCTTGAGCGGCACCCAGATCGACCGGAAGACGATCATCAGGAGGATGAAGGAGAGGCCGACGACGAAGATCCCGAAGGGCAGCAGCGCCGCGCCGAGCCGGTCGGAGACGTCGATGCCGACGGCGGTGAAGCCGGTCACCTTGAGGTCGACGCCGTACTCCTTCTCCCACTCGTCGTGGTGAGACCGCAGTTCGCGCACGAGGTCGGCGGTCGCGGGGTCGTCGGGAGCCGTCGTCGGAACGATCTGGATGAGGCCCGTGTCGGCGGTCTCGTTCGGCGTTGCGAGCGCGACCCGCTCGACGCCGGGGATCGCCTCGACCTCCTTCTTCAGGTCTTCCATGAGGCCGAGCGGATCGGTCGAGGTGACGATCGTGCCGGTCATGACGAGGGGGCCGTTCGACCCGGCGCCGAAGTACTCGGCGTTGAGGTCGTAGGCCTGTCGCGCCTGGCTCGACGGCGGCTGGACGCCCGCGTTGGGCAGGGCGAGGTGCAGGCTCGCCGAGGGGATCGCCATCACGCCGAGTCCGACGATGACGGCGACGGTCGCGATGATCGGATGCCGCGTCACGAGCATCACCCAGCGGTTGGGCGGCATGACGGCCGGGGCCGCGGGCGCGGCATCCGTCGTGTCGGCCTCGGCCTCGGTCTCGTCGGCCTCCTTCTTGCGGCGTCGCGTCGGGACGCCGCGCTGCAGCATCCGTCCGCCCCAGCCGACCACGCGGCCCTTCGCGAACCCGAGGAGGGCCGGTGTCAGGCTGACGGCGACCGCGACGGCCACCGCCACGGCGACGGCGGCGGCGATGCCCATGGTCGACAGGAACGGGATGCCGGCGATGCTGAGGCCCACGAGGGCGATCATGACCGTCACGCCGGCGAACACGACCGCCGAGCCCGCGGTGCCCACGGCGCGGGCGGCGGACTCCTCGGGGTCCATGCCCGCGCGCACCTGATCCTGGTGGCGCGACACGATGAACAGGGCGTAGTCGATGCCCACCGCGAGCCCGAGCATCACGGCGAGCATGGGGGTGGTCGACGAGATCGTCGTGACGGCGGTCGAGAGGAAGATGAGGGCGATCGCAAGGGCGACGCCGATGAGTGCGCTGACGAGCGGGAACCAGGCGACGGCGAACGAGCGGAACGTCACGATGAGGACGAACAGCGCGACGAGCACACCGATCACCTCGACGATCGATAGGGCGGGGATCGACGCCGCGAACAGGTCTCCGCCGAGCGCGGACTGCGCCCCGGCGGGCAGCTGGTCGTGGAAGTCGGTCGCGGCCTTCTCGACCGCGGCGATCGTCGCGTCGGACACCTCGGTGGACTGACCGTCGAACTGCATCTGGACGAGCGCCGCGCGGGCGTCGTCGGAGACGAGGCCGTCGACCATCTCGTCGAACGGCGAGGTCGCCGAGGTGACACCGTCGATGTCGCCGAGCGTCGTCACCAGGTCGTCGATCTCTCCCCGGAGCGGCTGGTCCTCGACGGTCTCGCCCTCGGGCGCGACGACGATGAGCTGCGCGCTCGCGCCGCTCGCCTGCGGGAACGTGCGGTTCAGCAGCTCGAGACCCTGCTGCGCTTCGGTGCCCGGGATCGTGAAGGAGTTGTCGGTGCTCTTGGCGAAGAGGGCGACACCGCCGCCGACGATCCCGAGCAGGACGATCCACGCGATGAGCACGCGCCACGAGTGGCGGTAGGCCCATCGGCCGAGGGTGAAGAGGATGGTGGACACGGGCGCTCCTGGTCAGAGTCGGAGGGGTTCGATACAGCGCTGTATCCGATACACATGTGTATCGTAGACCCGCACGCCGGTGCCGAGCCTGAAGGGTGGGTGTGAGATGACGCGAAGCCGCGAGAACACGCGAGCGCGCCTGCTCGAGGCGGCCCACGAAGTGTTCGCCGAGGTCGGGCTGGATGCGGCATCCGTCGAGGCCATCTGCGAGCGCGCCGGGTTCACCCGCGGCGCGTTCTACTCGAACTTCGAGTCGAAGGACGAGCTGTTCCTCGCCCTCATCACGCGGCTCTCCGAGGACAAACTCGACGAGGTGTCGGTGCGCGTCCGGCGGCTCTCCGGCACCGACAGCCCGCTCGACCTCGTCCGCCAGATCGCCGACATGTCGCTCGCGGAGCGGATGGAGCCGCAGCTGCTCAGCGAGGTGCGGACGCAGGCGCTCCGCGACCCGCGCCTGGCCGAGGCGTTCCTCGCGTGGCGGGCGCAGATGCTGGGCCGGATCGAGACGATCGTCCGGGACGTGAGCGAGCGCCACGGCTTGCCGCTGCGGATGCCGGTCGCCGACGCGGCGTCGCTGCTGCTGGACGTGTCGGAGCAGTGCAGCGTGCAGGCGGCCCTCGAGCGGCTGTCGGAACGGCAGGCCAACCGGGCGATGCAGTCGCGCCTCGAGCAGCTCGTGCCGCTACTGGTCGGCGAGCCCTGACCCCTCCGCCGCGAGGATCGCGTGGCAGCGTTCGAGGCGCGCGAGCCACCAATCCCGGCGCTCGGGCGCTGCGGCGTGGGCGTCGAGCAGCGCGGCGTCGGGGGTGACGCGACCCACCGGCAGCGCACCGGACCGCGGCCGCAGCGGCTCCGCCGCGACGTCGGCGGCGAGCAGCGACGCGGTGCCGAGCCCGCAGTCGAACGCGAGGTCGGGGAGGGCCGCGGCGAGGGCGGTGCCCATCGCCAGGCCCACCGAGGTGTCGAGGGCGCTCGAGACGACGGCGGGCAGCCCCGCGTCGGCGACGATCTCGAGCGCACGTCGCACGCCGCCGAGGGGCTGCACCTTGATCACGAGCAGGTCCGCCGCGCCCGCGCGGGCGACGGCGACCGGGTCGTCCGCCTTGCGTACGCTCTCGTCGGCGGCGATCGGGATGTCCATCCAGCGGATGCGGGTGCGCAGCTCGGCGAGCTCGGGCACCGTCGCGCACGGCTGCTCGACGTACTCGAGGTCGAACCCGGCGAGGGCGTGCACGGCGTGCTCGGCCTCGTCGACGTTCCACGCGCCGTTGGCGTCGATGCGGATGCGGCCCTCGGGTCCCATCGCGGCGCGCACCTCCCGCACGCGCGCCACGTCGTCGGCGAGGGTCTGCCCGGGCTCGGCGACCTTGACCTTCGCGGTGCGGCATCCGTCGAACCGGGCGAGCACCTCGGGGACGGATGCCGCGGCCACCGCCGGCACCGTCGCGTTCACCGGGACCGTGTCGCGCACCGCCGCGGTCGTGCGCTCCCAGCCGTACTCGATCGCGGCCGCGAGCCACGCCGCCGACTCGCGGTCGTCGTACTCGACGAAGGGCGAGAACTCGGCCCACCCCTCCGGTCCCTCGAGCAGCAGCGCCTCGCGGACGTCGATGCCGCGGAAGCGGGTGTGGAGCGGGAGGGCGATCACCCGCGCGCTCGCGCGCAGGTCGGCCAGCGGAGGCAGGTGCATGCCCCCATCCTGGCCCTCGTCGCGGTCGTGACGCCCGCGGTCGGCGGGCGGGTCCGCGACGCCGCGCCGGAAGTAGACTCGCGCGGGTGAGCAGCCCCCTCGCCCTCCGTCACCCGCTCGACGTCGAGTCCGTCCCGCGCCCCGCCCGGGCGCAGGCGCTGCTGGACGCGCTCGCCGGGCGGGTCGTGATCGCCGACGGCGCGATGGGCACGATGCTGCAGCGGCACGACCCGACGCTCGAGGACTACCGGCAGCTCGAGGGCTGCAACGAGATCCTCAACGTCTCGCGCCCCGACATGATCGCCGCCATCCACGACGAGTACCTCGCCACCGGGATCGACGCCATCGAGACCAACACGTTCGGGGCGAACTGGTCGAACCTGTCGGACTACGGCATCGACGACCGCATCCACGAGCTCGCCGCCGCCGGGGCGCGCATCGCGCGGGAACGCGTCGACGCCGCCGAGGCGCGCGACGGCCGCCTCCGCTGGGTGCTCGGATCCCTGGGCCCCGGCACGAAGCTCCCGAGCCTCGGTCACACGACCTACGACCACCTCAAGCAGACGTTCGCGCTGCAGGCGGAGGGTCTCATCGACGGCGGCGCCGACGCACTGTTGATCGAGACGTCGCAGGACCTCCTGCAGACCAAGGCCGCCGTCAACGGTTGCAAGCAGGCGATCGTGAGTCGCGGCATCCGTCTGCCGATCCTCGTCGAGGTGACGGTCGAGACGACCGGCACGATGCTCATGGGGTCGGAGATCGGTGCGGCGCTCACGGCGCTCGAGCCCCTCGGTGTCGACGCGATCGGTCTCAACTGCGCGACCGGTCCCACCGAGATGAGCGAGCACCTGCGGCACCTGTCGAAGCACGCGACGGTGCCGGTCGTGTGCATGCCGAACGCCGGACTCCCGGTGCTGACCGCCGACGGGGCGCACTACCCGCTCACCCCCGACGAGCTGGCGACGGCGCACGAGCAGTTCGTCCGCGAGTTCGGGTTGGGACTGGTCGGCGGATGCTGCGGCACGACCCCCGAGCACATGGCCGCCGTCGTCGAGCGCCTGCGCCCGGTCGCGGCGCCGGCACCGCGGTCGCCCGTCACCGAGCCGGGGGTCGCGTCGCTGTACCAGCACGTGCCGTTCGACCAGGACACCGCCTACCTCGCGATCGGGGAGCGCACGAACGCGAACGGGTCGAAGGCGTTCCGCGAGGCGATGCTCGAGGGGCGGTGGGACGACTGCGTCGAGATCGCGCGGAACCAGATCCGCGTCGGCGCGCACCTGCTCGACGTCTGCGTCGACTACGTCGGTCGCGACGGGGTAGCGGACGTGCGCGAGATCGTGTCGCGGTTCGCCTCGGCATCCACTCTTCCGCTCGTCATCGACTCGACCGAGCCCGCCGTCCTGCAGGCGGGTCTCGAACTGATCGGCGGGCGTCCGGTCGTGAACTCGGTGAACTACGAGGACGGCGACGGGCCGACCAGCCGGTTCGGGCGGATCATGCCGCTCGTGAAGGAGCACGGCAGCGCCGTCATCGCCCTCACGATCGACGAGCAGGGGCAGGCGCGCACCGCACTCGACAAACTGCGGATCGCGTCGCGGCTCGTCGACGAGCTGGTCGGCGAGTGGGGGATGCGGGTCTCGGACATCGTCGTGGACTGCCTCACCTTCCCGATCGCGACCGGTCAGGAGGAGACGCGGCGCGACGCGATCGAGACGATCGAGGCGATCCGCGGACTCGTCGAGAAGTACCCGGGCATCAACACGACCCTCGGCGTCTCGAACGTGTCGTTCGGGCTGAACCCGGCGGCGCGGTCGGTGCTCAACTCGGTCTTCCTGCACGAGGCGACGCAGGCGGGTCTCACGTCGGCGATCGTCGATGCGGCCAAGATCGTCCCGCTCGCCTCGATCCCCGAGGAGCAGCGGAAGGCCGCGCTCGACCTCGTGTGGGACCGGCGCGAGACGGATGCCGAGGGGAACGTCACCTACGACCCGCTCGCCGTCATGCTCGACATGTTCGCCGGGGTCGACACGGCCGCCCTGCGCGATCAGCGCGCCGCCGAGCTCGCCGCCCTGCCCGTGGGGGAGCGGCTCGAGCGCCGCATCATCGACGGCGAGCTCAAGGGCCTCGAGGCCGACCTCGACCTCGCGCGCGAGGTCGGCATCGCCCCGCTCGAGATCATCAACGACCACCTGCTGGAGGGCATGAAGGTCGTCGGCGAGCGGTTCGGCGCGGGCCAGATGCAACTGCCGTTCGTGCTGCAGTCCGCCGAGGTCATGAAGACGGCGGTCGCGCTCCTCGAGCCGCACATGGAGCGCACCGGTGCGTCGGGCAAGGGCACGATCGTGCTCGCGACCGTCCGCGGCGACGTGCACGACATCGGCAAGAACCTCGTCGACATCATCCTGACCAACAACGGCTACACCGTCGTGAACCTCGGCATCAAGCAGCCCATCGCCGACATCATCGCCGCCGCCGAGGAGCACGACGCCGACGTCATCGGCATGAGCGGCCTGCTCGTGAAGTCCACGGTCGTCATGAAGGAGAACCTCGAGGAGCTCGCGTCGCGCGGGCTCGCCGGCCGGTGGCCCGTGATCCTCGGCGGCGCGGCGCTGACCCGCGCGTACGTTGAGGACGACCTCGCCGGGATCTTCCCGGGCGAGGTCCGCTACGCGAAGGACGCCTTCGAGGGCCTCGCGCTCATGGAGCCCCTCGTGAAGATCGCGCGCGGGGCGGACCCGGCATCCGTCGGTCTCCCGCCGCTGAAGAAGCGCATCCACTCGGCGGGGTCGAAGCTCACCCTGACCGAGCCCGAGGCGATGCCCGGGCGGTCGGACGCGGCATCCGACAACCCCGTCCCGGCCCCGCCATTCTGGGGCACCCGGATCGTGCGCGGTGTCGCGCTCGCCGACTACGCCGCCTTCCTCGACGAACGCGCGACGTTCATGGGGCAGTGGGGGCTCAAACCCGGGCGCGGCGACGACGGCCTCACGTACGAGCAGCTCGTCGAGACCGAGGGGCGGCCGCGGCTGCGGTACTGGCTCGACCGCATCCTCGCCGAGGGCATGCTCGACGCATCGGTCGCCTACGGCTACTTCCCCGTCGTCAGCGAGGGCGACGACGTCGTCGTGCTGCACCACGGCGCGGATGCCGCCGGTCGCCTCGGCGTGCCGGGGCTGCTCGCGCCCGACGGCGGATCCGGGGGCGAGGTCGGCACCGAGCGGCTCCGGTTCTCGTTCCCGCGCCAGCGCCGCGACCGGCACCTCTGCCTCGCGGACTTCGTGCGCTCCCGCGAGTCGGGGCAGGTGGACGTGTTGCCCGTGCAGCTCGTGACGGCGGGCGCCCGGATCGACCAGGTCACCGCGAAGTTGTTCGCCGAGGACCGGTACCGCGACTACTACGAGCTCAACGGGCTCGTGATGCAGCTGACCGAGGCGCTCGCGGAGTTCTGGCACGCCCGCATCCGCGCCGAGCTCGGCTTCGCCGGCGAGGATCCCGCCGACACGGCCGGCCTCTTCAAGCTCGAGTACCGCGGCGCGCGCTTCTCGCTGGGGTACCCGGCGTGCCCCGACATGGAGGACCGGCGCAAGGTCGTCGAGCTCTTGCATCCCGAGCGGATGGGGGTCGAGCTCAGCGAGGAACTGCAGCTGCATCCCGAGCAGTCGACGGATGCCTTCGTGTTCCACCACCCCGAGGCGAAGTACTTCTCGGTGTGACGCCTCAGAGTCGCGTGTAGCGGGCGCGGAAGAAGGCGTAGACGCCGTACGCGATCCAGCCGGCGCCCACGAGGACGAGCAGGATCTTGCCGGCGGGGAGGTCGGCGATCGTGCGCAGGGCTCCGTCGAGTCCACTGGACTTCTCGGGGTCGTTGGTCGCCGCGGCGAAGAGGAACAGGACGCCGACACCCGCCATCGCGATGCCGCGCGCGATGTAGCCGACGGTGCCGAGGATCCGCACGCCGCGGCCCGCGGTCCCGCCCGGCATGCTCAGGTCGCGCTCGAAGCGTCGCGTGACGCCCTTGACCACGAGGTACCCCGCGATGGCGATCAGCACGATCCCGATGGCGACGACGACGAACACACCGCCGGGCGTCGAGAGCAGGCCCGCGGTGAGCGAGGTCGTCGAGCCTGACGAGCTCGACGACCCGCCGGCGGCGAACGTGCCCGCCGTGACGGCGAGGGCGAGGTAGACGAGCCCCTTCGCGCCGTTCTTGACGATGTGCACGGCGCGGTCCTTGCCGGAGTCGGCGCTGCGGTCGAGGACGGCGCTCAGCAGATGCCACAGCCCGAGGGCGGCCAGCCCGATCGTCACGGCCCACAGCAGGAAGATGCCACCGGGGGCTGCGGCGAGCTGCGCGAGGGCGCCCGACTGGTCGGCCTCCTGCCCACCGGCGCCGCCGAGGGCGATCGAGATCGCGATGACGCCGATGAGGATGTGGACGATCCCGCTCGCGGCGAAGCCCGCCCGGGCGAGGACATGGACCGCCCGGCTGTTCTTGGCGTCGTGGGCCGCGCTCTTGGCTGTCGAGGTCATGGCGTCAGCCTAGGCACCGCGACCGCCGACGACGGAGGGGTTGCGCTGCGCTGTACAGTGACGCCGGGAGGGCGGATGACACCGACGGTGCACGACGTGGCGCGGCTGGCCGGCGTCTCGATCAAGACGGTGTCGAACGTCATCAACGGCCACCCGCACGTGCGGGCGTCGACGCGGGAGAAGGTGCAGCAGGCGATCGCGGCGCTCGGGTACACCCCGAACCTGACGGCGCGGAACCTGCGCAACGGGCGGACCGGGGTGATCGCGCTGGCTGTGCCGGATCTGTCGTTCAGTTACTTCGCCGAGCTCGCCGGAATGGTCATCGCCCGCGCCGAGGAGCGCGGTGTCGTCGTGCTCGTCGAGCAGACCGGCGGAGAGCGCGATCGGGAACGCGAGCTGCTGCGCAGTCCCCGGCTCGGGCTGACCGACGGCCTCATCCTCAGTCCGCTGGGCCTGGAGGCATCCGACCTCGCCGACCGCCCGCGGACGTATCCGACGGTGCTGCTCGGCGAGCGGGTGTACGACGCGCCCGTCGACCACGTGACGATGCAGAACGTCGACGCGGCGCGGGCCGCGACGGAGCATCTGCTCGCGGCCGGACGCCGGCGCATCGCCGTCCTCGGCGCGCACGACGGCGACGGCGCGGCAGGGCTGCGCCTGCGGGGCCACCGCGTCGCGCTCGCCGACGCGGGCGTCGCTCACGATCCGGACCTGATCGTCGCGACGCGGTTCTGGGACCGTGCGGGCGGCGCAGACGCCGTCCGGGGGCTCCTCGCGCGCGGCGTGGACTTCGACGCGGTGTTCGGGCTGAACGACACCCTCGCGCTCGGCGCGATCCGCGCGCTGCAGGAAGCGGGGCGACGCGTGCCCGACGAGGTGGCCGTCGTCGGGTTCGACGACCTCGACGAGGCGGCGTACGCGATCCCGTCGCTCACGACGATCGACCCGGGTCGGCGGTGGATCGCGCAGACCGCGGTCGACACGCTGCTGGGCCGGGTGGGGGATGCCGCGGGCGAGGCGCGCGTGGTGTCGGCACCCTTCGAGGTGCGCGTGCGGGAGTCGGCGCCGAGGCGCTGACGACCGGCTGAGACCTTGACGCCCGGCATCCGCGCCGCCATCATGAATTACAACGTTTACCGGTCTGACCAAGAAAGTCCTACATGACCTCCGCACGCCTCATCGTCGACGCCGCAGCCCCCATCGGCGAGGTCCGCCGCAAGATCTTCGGCGGCTTCGTCGAGCACCTCGGCCGGCACATCTACGACGGCATCTTCGAGCCGGGTCATGAGACGGCGGATGCCGAGGGGTTCCGCACCGACGTCATCGACCTCGTCAAGGAGCTCGGGGTCGACACGATCCGCTACCCGGGCGGCAACTTCGTGTCGGGCTTCCGCTGGGAGGACTCGGTCGGTCCCGTCACCGAGCGCCCGCGCCGCCTCGACCTGGCCTGGCACTCGACCGAGACCAACGAGGTCGGCCTGCACGAGTTCTCGTCGTGGCTCGACAAGGTCGGCAGCGACCTGATGATGGCCGTGAACCTCGGCACGCGCGGCACGCTCGAGGCGATCGACCTGCTCGAGTACTGCAACGTCCGCTCGGGCACGACCCTCAGCGACCAGCGCGTCGCGAACGGCGCGACCGAGCCCTTCGACGTGCGCATGTGGTGCCTCGGCAACGAGATGGACGGCCCGTGGCAGCTGGGTCACCGCTCCGCGGAGGACTACGGAAAGCTCGCGTCGCGGACGGCGAAGGGGATGCGGCAGCTCGACCCGTCGATCCAGCTCGTCGTCTGCGGCTCGTCGGGTGCGACGATGCCGACGTTCGGCGAATGGGAGCGGGTCGTCCTCACCCACACGTACGACGACGTCGACCTGATCTCGTGCCACGCCTACTACGAGGAGAAGGACGGCGACATCGGCAGCTTCCTCGCCTCGGCGGTCGACATGGACCGCTTCATCGAGACGGTCGTCGCGACCGCCGACCACGTCGCGGCCGTCAAGCGGTCGTCGAAGAAGATCGACATCTCGTTCGACGAGTGGAACGTCTGGTACCTCTCGCGGTGGGAGAACGTCGAGAAGATCGACGGCATCGACAACTGGCCGGTCGCGCCGCGACTGCTCGAGGACGTCTACTCGGTGGTGGATGCCGTGGTGTTCGGCAGCCTCATGATCTCGCTGCTCAAGCACGCCGACCGCGTCGCGAGCGCGTCGCTCGCGCAGCTCGTGAACGTCATTGCGCCGATCATGACCGAGCCCGGCGGACCGGCCTGGCGCCAGACGACGTTCTTCCCGTTCTCGCTCACGTCGCGCCTCGCGCAGGGCGAGGCGATGCGGGTGCTCGTCGACGCGCCGTCGTACGAGACCGCCGTGTTCGGCGAGGTGCCGCTCGTCGACGCCGTCGCCACGCACGACGACGCCACGGGCCGGAGCGCCGTGTTCCTCGTCAACCGCAGCACGACCGAGTCGATCGAGGTCACCGTCGACGTGTCGGGCCTCGGGGCCACCTCGATCGCCGAGACGCACACGCTCTCGGACGACGACGTCTACGCGAAGAACACGCTCGCCGATCGCGAGCGCGTCGCGCCGCGCGCCAACGAGTCCGCCGTCCTCGACGGCGGCACGCTTACGATCACGCTGCCCCCGGTGTCGTGGACGGCGGTCGCGCTGGGCTGAGACGGATGCCGCAGGTGCGAAACTCTCGGGTGAGGGGGTCGGCATGAGGCGTGCGGTGGCGGTCGTCGGGCTCGTTGCACTCGCGGCGGGCGTCGCGGGGTGCGCGCCGAGCGATGAACAGTCGGTCACCTGCGTGTCGTGGGCGACCTACGCGTCCGACGAGGACCGGCTCGAAGCCGCTGACCTTGTCGTCGAGGTCGAGTCGGTCCGGCCGGACGGAACCAGCGCCGTCTACGGATACCCCGCCAACGCGTACCTCGTGTCGGGGTTGACCGTCATCAAGGGCGACCTCACCGACGGGTCAGAGCTCCGGGTCGCCTCGACCGCGGACAACTGCGCGTCGCCGGTCTATGCAGAGGGGGACCCGATGCTCCAGGACGCGCCTCTCTGCCTGTATCTGAGCTTCGACCACGACCAGTGGATCACTCTGTCGCCCTTCGACGGCGTGCGCCCCGCGTCGTGAAGTTCGTCTTCCACCAGCGGGTCGACCTCGTCGGGGACGCGCTCGTCCCGGCATCCGATCTGGCTGCGCTCGACCCGGCGGGGTATGCGCGAGCGATGGCGAAGTACGACGACACTCCGGAGCGGCAGCGGCTGCGGGCGACGGAGATCCCGGGGCTCGCGCGCACGTGGACCGAGGTCGTGTTCCTCAGCCCGGTGCACCCGCACGCGATCTGGCGGGCGTGGCGGGAGGTCCGCGGCAAGGAGCTTCCGCGCGCGGAGTTCTGGGCGATTCCGGTCGACGACCTGCCCGCGGGCACCGTCGCCCTCGATCGGACGGTCACTTCGACGGGGGATCCGATCGACGCGTCGGAGGTGGCGGCGTTCCACCCGGCATCATTCGTCACGGCGACCGAGGCCCCCGCGGCCAACCGGGCGTGGCTCGAGGAGATGGTGCGGCGCGGCGTGAGCGGAGCGTGGTTCCACGGCATCCCGCACGTGCTCGCGCCGGGCGCGGTGCCGCTCGGCAACGCGCAGGTGATCGGCTGGGAGCAGCCGATCTGAGTCACCGCCGGTAGGCGTCGACGACGAGGTCGCCGCGGATCCCCCGCAGCGCGTCGAGGATCGCCGGCACCGTCTTCGCGCCGGCGGTCCGCAGGACGAGGTCGTGCGGACCCAGGGGCTCGAGCCCGCCGGTGCGGACCCGCACGACCTCCCAGCCGGCGGCGCGCAGCAGCGCATCCTTGCGCCGGTCGGATGCCTCCCGCTTCCCCACGTGCTCGAGCCCGTGGCGCCCCGGGGTGTCGTACTCGATCGCGACTCGCAGTTCGGGCAGCAGGATGTCGGGCCACACCTCGCGGTGCCGGAAGAACGGCCGCCCCACCCGCACCGCCGTCATCCCCTCGGTGAAGAGCAGGGCTTTGGTGAGCTGCAGGCGCAGTCGCCCTTCGGCAGCGGATGCCGGTCGCGGCGCGCACGCGCTGACGAACGGCTCGCCCACGGGCAGGTCGGGGGTCTTCTCGCAAACGGTCGGCACCGCACGCTTCGGACGCGGCGCCGAAGCCGGGGCCACCGGCATCCGCACCGCCTTGGCGCGCTCCACGGCGGCCAGCACCTGAGCAGCATCGACGCGCTCGACGACCTTGACCGGTCGCGGCGCCGCGAGGGCCGAGCACTCCGGGCACCAGGCCGACCTCCGCCGGATGCGTCCCGGCCGCTCGCGCTGCTCGGTGGGTGTCGCCGCGAACCGGTGGCCGGCCGAACACTCCCAGCACAGCAGCACGTCGGCCGCCGGCGGGATCTGGGACAGCGAGATCCCCTCGTTGAGGTCGGGGTGGTACTGCCGCACGAGCTCGGGGTACGCGGCCCACGCCGACCGGTAGGTGCCGACGGGGTAGGGCACCTCGACGCCGCGCGAGAACTGGCGGCGCTGCCACCACCACCGCACCGGTTCCGTCACCGTGCCGACGGTAGGCGGGGGCTCGGACACGGCATACTGCGAGGATGCGTCCCCTTCGCCTCGCGCTCGTGCTGCTCGCCTCGGTCGCGCTCACCGGGTGCGTCTCCACCTCGAGCCTCGAGTCGGAGCAGACCCCGGCGCCCACCGCTGAGCGGACACCCGCCGCGGCGGCGGAGGAGGTCGCCGAGCCGCCGCGGTGCGCGGAGTGGGCCGGCGACACGACGATGCTCATCAACCTCGACGAGGTGCTCGGTGTGATCGAGCCGGCGGACCCGATGGCGGGGTGGCTCGCGGGCGGCGACGACCTCGTGAGGGGTGAGGGCGCGTGCGCGCCGGTTTCCACGCAGCCGGTCGGCACCGTCGAGACCTGCACCGCGCCGGATGCCCCGCTCGACGACGTGTCGCGGGCCGTCTCCAGCGCTCCCGTCGAGTACATGTTCGCCGCCGAAGCGGAGCGCCAGATCGCGGGCTATGTCGAAGGGCGCACGGCCGATGGGGAGTACATGATCCTCGGGATGCAGGCGTGGCGGTTCGCGACGCCCGCAGACGCTCAGGCAGCGCCGATCCTCGACGCGCTCGCCGCGTGCGACGGCTCGCAGGCCGGCGACGGTCGCGTGCGGGTGTTCGAAGGGGCCGAGCCTGCGGTCGTGGCGTCGGTCGAAGGCCGGGATGTCTTCGTCGTCCGCAGCGCGCGGCCGGTCACCACGGAGGGCGAGGACGCGGGGCTGACGGCCACGGAATCGTCGCTGCTCCCCGAAGCGAGCGTGAACGCGGCCGAGGAGTGGTGGCAGGCGCAGGCTGCCGCAGCGTTGAGCCGCGAGCCTCGAGGGTGACCATGCGGCCGTTCCGGGGGCTGTCCGTCATCGCCGCCGTCGCCCTCCTCGCTTTCACCGGGTGCGTCTCGACGGCGGAGCTGGAATCCGAGACGTCGCCGACGCCGACACGGACGATCGACCGCCCGCCCGCGGAGCCCGCATCCTGCACGCGCGAACGCAGCGTCGATCTCCCGGTCGCGGACTCGACGGACGGGTTGCCGGGCGTCGATGAGGTGGCGTCGATGGAGTGGAGCCTGGCGGGATACGAGCGAGGTGAGGGAGCGTGTGTCCCGGAGGGGACCTCAGAGAGCGCGACGACCGTCTGCTCGCCCGTGATCGGGGACTCCCCGGCGTTGTCGGCACCTCTCGATGACATGTTCGCGGCGGGGGCGCTCCGCCAGACCTCGGCTCGCGTGCGGGTCGACATGACGACCGGCGCGGAGTTCGCCTATGCCGCGTCGACCTGGCGGTTCCCCTCGGCGGCGGATGCCGCTGCTGCACCGTTCGTGGGCCTGATCGCCGCGTGCGACGACGTCGCCACATCGACGGACGACGACCGTCGCCGATGGGAGCTGTACGACGGCGACGAGCCGCACCTCCGACTGACCGTCGACGGCGCCGACGTCCTGCTGTTCCGGAGCCTCTCCGTCGCCGCCGAGGGCGAGGAGGGTGAGATCATCGGTCTCCCGTCCACCCGCTCGGGTCTGCTGTCGCTCGCGGCGGTCGACGACCTCGAGGAGTGGTGGCTGTCGAACACCGCGCCCGGCGAGCCCTGACCCGGGCTCAGGCGACCTGCTGGCCGCACATTCCGCAGACGCCGGTCGCGGAGACCTCGACGAAGCAGTCCGGGCACATCGCGCGCACGACGTCGAGCGAGGCCGCGGGGCGCTTCGGGGCGACGGTGCGCTCGGGGCGCGGCTTCGGGGCGGTGCCGCGCGCCTTGCCGGGCCGGGCGACCGACGGCGGGGGCGGCGGGGCGGTCTTCGGGGCGTGCTCGGCGCAGTAGTACCGCACGAAGCCGGCGTGATTGTTCGGATGCCGGTGCTTGACGACCCACAGTTCGGTGCGCTCGCGCGGCTCGCTGCCGGCGGGGCAGCTCACGCAGCGGGTCGGTTCGCCGGGCACCGCGTCGGCGGCGAGGACGGGCGTCTCGAACGGAAGAGCGTCCCGCCAATCGGAGGATCTCGTGATCTTCATGCGGGGTCCCTCCGCGGCGCTCGTCGGGGGTGAGAGCCGCCCTACAAGCTTCGCACGACGGCGACGGGTTCGGGCGCCCCGGAGGGCGCGACCGGGCGCGACATCGGCTTCGCCCGCCGCAACGAGCGCAGTAGCGGACGACCCACGAGAGCGAGGCCGACGACGGTCGTGACGGCCCGCACGGTGTCCCAGCCGGCCGTCGAGGTGACGAGCGAGTACAGCAGGAAGCTCGCGAGGTTCTCGGTCAGCGGCGCGCCGGGGACGTAGGAGATCGACGTCCCCGCGCCGACCGCGAACGGCCAGAACCAGAGGTTCATGACCAGGCCGAACAGGTACGACGCGATCACCCCGTACCCCGCCAGCATGACGACTTCGCCGCGCCCCCGCACCCGCACCGGCAGGAGAGCGGCGCCCGCCGCGACCCAGCCGCACGCGAACATCTGGAACGGCAGCCACGGCCCGACCCCGCCCCACACGAGCGACGACAGCAGCAGCGACGCGGCGCCCAGCAGCATCCCGAATCGTGCGCCGTAGGCGCGGCCCGCGAGGATCAGCAGCACGAACAGCGCCTCCACGCCGCCGACGCCCGTCGAGGCGAGACGGATCGCACCGCCGATCGCGGCGAGCGTCGCCAGCAGCGCCAGCGTGTGGGCCGAGCGGATCGACGCGTCGACCGCCGTCGCGACGAGCACGACCGCGAGCGGGGCGAGCGCGAGGGCGATGACGGGCGCCGCGGCCTGCGCCTGCGACGGCAACGCGGCGGCGACGAGCGGCCACGCGAACGCACCGGCCGCAAGCAGGTTGGCGGCGAGCAGAACGAGACCGCGCGAGCGAGGGCTGCGCGGTACGGCATCCGGCTGTTCGCGGATTCGGACGACGTCGCGGGATGCGGATGCCGGGGGCACGTTCGATCCGGATCCGGTGACGATCGCCGGATCCGACGGCAGACCGCCCGGGCGCAGCACGCCGCCGTCGATCCGCACCGCGCGATCGGCCAGCACGCCCGCGAGCTCGGCGTCGTGCGTCGCGAACACGACGGCGGCGCCGGCCTCGGCGGTGCGCACGAGCGCCGCGGCGACGAGCGCGCGGGCGGCGGGGTCGAGGCCGCGCGTCGGCTCGTCGACGAGCAGGGCCGCGGGTCGCCGGGCGCACTGGATCGCGATCGCGAGACACCGTCGCTGGCCGGCGGACAAATCGAGCGGATGCCGCCGGCTCAGCGCCGTCGACGCGGAGGACTCCGCGGGCACCCCGATCAGGTCGAAGAACACCGCGGCGGTGCCGGTCGTGCGGGCCCGACGGTCGGCATGACGGCACTCGGCCTCGACCGTGTCGCGCACGAAGAGGTCGTCCGAGGCGTCGGGCACGAGCGCGACGCGACCCGTCGCCCTGACTCCCGGCGCGCCGAGGGCGAGCGCCGTGAGGAGGCTCGACTTGCCCGCGCCGTTCGGTCCTTGCACGGCGACGATTTCGCCCGCCGCGACGCGGAGGTCCGCGCCGTCGACCACGGTCCGCGCGCCGTGGCGGACGGTGACCGCGTGCGCCTCGAGGACGGTCGCCCCGACCTGCCGCGCGCCCGAACGGGGCAGCGGCACCTCCTCCCGCCGCCCGACGCCGACGACGCCGTCCGCGACGCCGGCGAACTCGTCCGCGCGGTGCTCGGCGATGACGACGCACACGCCCGACCGGCGGGCGAGATCCGTGAGCAGCGCGACGATCCGGGCGCGGGCGGCGGTGTCGAGATCCGCGAGCGGCTCGTCGACGAGCAGCAGCGCCGGGGTGTCGACGACCGCGGCCGCGATCGCGACGAGGGTCGCCTCGCCGGCCGACAGCTCGCGCACGCGGCGGTCGAGGAGCGACGTCACCCCGACGCGCTCCGCGACCTCGGCGACCCGCGCATCGATCTCGGGGGTCGCCGCGCCGCGCAGGTCGAGCGCCAGTCCGATCTCGTCGCGGACCCGCTCGGCGGCGAACCCCTGACGCGGGTCCTGCAGCACGACCCCGACCGACCGGGCGGTGTCCCTCGGCAGGCGCGCTGCGCGCGGCATCCCGACCACGTCGATCGTCCCGGCGCTCCACCCGCCGTCGGTCGTCGTGTGCAGACCGGCGAGTCCCCGCAGGAGGGTGCTCTTGCCGGCGCCCGTGGGACCGACGACGAGGGTGAGCGTGCCGGCGGTCAGGTCGAGCCGGTCGACGGCCGCGACCGTCCGGTCGCCGAAGCCCCACGCGGCATCGTCGAGGTGCACGACCGGGTCGGCCTGCGCGACCGCGCCCGCGCCGGCGTAACCGCGCAGCTCCAGCGCCGTGCCGAGGGCGACCGCCCGCTCGAGCGTGCGTTCGAGCACCGGGGTGAGCAGCCGCACGCCGGCGCGCTCGCCGCGAAGGCGCGCGGCCCGTCGCGCGGCGCGCACCGCGTCGGCCAGCGCCGGGAGCGTCGCCCACGCGAGCGCGAGGGCGCGGGCGAGGCCCTGCACGGGGCCGCGACGGGCGCCGCGCGCGAGAAGTCGCGGCACGTCGAGCACCGCGACGAGCGCGCCGACGATCAGGAGCGGCACCGCGATGGGCAGCGCGGATGCCGCGGCCTCCGCGATCCCGCCGGCGGTCACCGGGCCGAGCACCTCGACGTGCGCGAACGGCGCGGGCAGGCGCCAGGACGGCAGGTCGAGGAGGAGCGTCCCGTTGCCGTCGGCACCGCCGAACAGGACGCGGTAGAGCACCCGGACCACGACGAACCCGGCCGCGACGGCGGCCGCGGCCCGCAGCGGTCCGGGTCGGACAGTCACGGCGTCGGCGCCGCCGGTTCGCCGTCGAGCGAGAAGAGCAGTTCGAGGCTCTCGCCGGGCGAGAGCTGCAGGGTCGCGATGCCCTCCTGCGCGAAGCCCCACTCCGCATCGGCGGACGGGCGCACCCACAGGCCCCAGTACGCGAAGCCGGCGGGCATGCTCTCGCAGGTCTCGACGTAGTCGGGGTCCTCGGTCGAGCCGACCGGCTCGTCGGCCGACGGCTGTCCATTCACGCGGCAGACGATCTCGTCGCCGTACTCGGTCGTCCCCTCGAGCTCCACCCCGGCGGCGGCGAGGGCATCGGTCGCGGCGATCGGCTCATCGGCGGGCACGCACGTGTCGAGCGCGATCCCATCGGCGCCGGGCAGGTTGCCGCCGTCGACGATCACGGTCACGCCGGAGTCGGCGGTGCAGTCCGCGGCGGACGCCGTCGGCGACGGCGAGCCGGGGTCGGCGTTCGGCGCGGCGGGCGCACAGGCGGACAGGGCGAGCGCCAGCACGGCGGCGGCGAGGGCGGGGAGGGCGCGGAACGTCACCGCTCCAGGGTAGGGCCGCACGGCGCGGCGCCCAGCGACTGTGACGCCCGGCGGCATCCGCTCGGATCGGCCCCGCGCGTAGGCTGGCCGGGTGACCGTCTCCGAGCTCTTCGACCCGGCGGAGTGGACCGCGGCGCCCGGCGCCGAGGCCTACACCGACATCACCGCGCACGTCTCGACGGACGGGCGGATCGCGCGCATCGCGTTCGACCGGCCCGAGGTGCGCAACGCCTTCCGCCCGCACACCGTGGACGAGCTGTACCGCGCCCTCGACACGGCGCGGCAGGACCCGAGGATCGGCGTCGTGCTGCTGACCGGCAACGGCCCGAGCCCGAAGGACGGCGGCTGGGCGTTCTGCTCCGGCGGCGACCAGCGCATCCGCGGTCGCGACGGCTACAAGTATTCCGATGACGAGAGGGCGGTCCACGACCCCGCGCGGGCAGGACGCCTCCACATCCTCGAGGTGCAGCGCCTCATCCGGTTCATGCCGAAGGTCGTCATCGCCGTCATCCCCGGCTGGGCCGCCGGCGGCGGGCACTCGCTGCACATCGTCTGCGACCTCTCGATCGCCAGCGCCGAGCACGGCAGGTTCAAGCAGACCGATGCGGATGTCGGGTCGTTCGACGCGGGCTACGGCTCGGCGTACATGGCGCGTCAGGTCGGCCAGAAGGTTGCGCGCGAGGTGTTCTTCCTCGCCGAGGAGTACTCGGCGCAGCGCGCGTACGAGATGGGCGCCGTCAACCGCGTCGTGCCGCACGCCGACCTCGAGCGCGAGGCGATCTCGATGGCCCGGACCATCCTCGGCAAGTCGCCGACCGCGATCCGCATGCTGAAGTTCGCGTTCAACGCGATCGACGACGGCATGGTCGGCCAGCAGGTGTTCGCCGGCGAGGCGACGCGGCTCGCCTACGGCACCGACGAGGCCGTCGAGGGCCGCGACGCGTTCCTCGAGAAGCGCGACCCGGACTGGTCGCCGTACCCGTACCACTTCTGAGTCCCACGATGCAGCTGCGCCCGCTCGACTCCGCCGATCCCCGCGACGTGCTGCGCGCGCTGCGGTCCGCGGTGCTCGGTGCGGGGCCCGCGGTCGCGCTCGGTGCCGCGTCGGACCTGCCGGACGAGGTGCCCGCCGGAACCGCGGTGGTCGTCACGACGAGCGGATCGACGGGCTACCCCAAGTCGGTCGCGCTCAGCCGGTCGGCACTGACCTCGTCGGCGCTCGCGACCGCCGAGCGGATCGGCAGCGGCGCCTGGCTGCTCGCCCTGCCCGCGACCTACGTCGCCGGCGTGCAGGTCATGGTGCGCGCGCTCGTCGCCGGGCGCGACCCGGCGATCCTCGCGGGCTCGTTCACGGCGCAGACCTTCACCGCCGCCGCATCGGCGATGGCCGCCAGCGAGGACGGGCGCCGCATCCCGACGTACACGTCGCTCGTGCCGGCGCAGGTGCAGACGCTGGTCGAGGCGGGGGAGAGGGATGCCGCGGTCGCCCGCGCGTTCGCCTCGTTCGAGGCCGTGCTCGTCGGCGGGCAGGCCCTGCCGCCCGCGCTCGCCGAACGGGCCGCGGCCCTCGGCGCCCGGATCGTCCGCACCTACGGGTCGACCGAGACGAGCGGCGGCTGCGTGTACGACGGGCGGCCGCTCGAGGGGGTGCAGGTGCGGATCGCAGACGGCGAGGTGCAGCTGAGCGGTCCGACGCTCGCCGACGGCTACCTCGGCGAGCCCGAGCTCACCGCCGAGGTGTTCGTGCGCGACGCGGACGGGACGCGCTGGTACCGCACGGGCGACACCGGGTCCGTCGAGGACGGCGTGCTGCGGGTGACGGGGCGCCGCGACAACGTCATCGTCTCCGGCGGGGTCAATGTCTCGCTCGACCGGGTCGAGCAGGCCGTGCGCACCGTGCCGGGACTCGAGGCCGCCATGATCGTACCGACGACGGACGAGCGGTGGGGCGCGGCATCCGTCGTCGTCCTCTCGCGGGCGGCGCTCGCCGACCGGACCGAGCCCGACGTGCTCGAGGAGGCGCGCCGGGTCGTCGCCGCGGCGATCGGCGCGCCGGCGCGACCGCGCGAGCTGCTCGTGCTCGACGCCGTCCCGCTGACGACGAGCGGCAAGCCCGACCGGGCGCTGCTCCGGCGGCTGCTGGCGGAGGACGAATAGGATCCTTGCTCGTGGCCGCATCCCGAAAGACCTCCCGTAAGCCCGCCGCGAAGCGCTCCGGTTCGCGCGGCAACCCGGCGAAGGCGCGCGTCTCGTCCGCCCCGCCGAAGCCCGCCCCGGTGACGGCGCGCGACTGGATCGGCGCCGCGCGGCTGCGCACCCTGCCCCTCGCGATCAGCCCGATCCTCGTCGGCACGGGCGCGGCGATCGCCGTCGGCGCCGGGTTCCACTGGGTGCTCGCACTGTGCTGCCTCGTGGTGGCGGTGTCGCTGCAGATCGCGGTCAATTTCGCGAACGACTACAGCGACGGCGTCCGCGGCACCGACGACCACCGGGTCGGCCCCACCCGCCTCACCGCCTCGGGACGCGTCGCCCCCCGTGCCGTCCTGATCGCTGCCCTCCTCTTCTTCGGGATCGCGGCCGTCACGGGCCTCGCGATCGTTATCCGCACGCAGTTCTGGTGGCTGCTCGCCGTCGGCGCGGTCTGCATCGTCGCGGCGTGGTTCTACACCGGCGGCAAGCGTCCCTACGGCTACTTCGGCCTCGGCGAGCTGTTCGTCTTCGTCTTCTTCGGCCCCGTCGCGGTCATCGGGACGACGTTCGTGCAGGCGGGGTCCGTGCCGCAGGAGTCCTGGGTCCCCTCGATCGCTGTCGGCGCCCTCGCGTGCGGCGTGCTCGTGACGAACAACCTGCGCGACATCGATCAGGACCGCGTCGCCGGCAAGCGCACGCTGACCGTGCTCATCGGCAAGCGGGCGTCGCAGGTGCTCTACACCGTGTTCATGCTCGTGCCGTTCGCGGTCGTGCCGGTGCTGGCGGTCTTCTACCCGGTGGCGTGGCTGTCGCTCATCGTGCTGCTCGCGACGCTGTCGGCGACGCTCATCGTCTGGACGTACCGCACCCCGCGCGAGCTCATTGTCGCGCTGCAGCTCAGCTCGCTCGCGTCGCTCGCGTGGAGCGCGTTCATCCTCTGGGCGTACGTCGCCTGAGCGTCAGTTCGCGGCGTCCTCGACGGCTTCGTCGCTCTCGGCGCGCTTGCGTGCCGCGCGGGTCTCGGCGATGCCGGTCGAGACCTCGTCGAGGGGGCGACGCAGGAAGAGCATCGAGAGGCTCAGTCCGATGAGGGCCGCGAAGATCGCCGCGAGCCAGTACTGCTCGCGCAGCACCGGGAAGAGCATCATGATCCCGAACGGGACGAAGAAGGCGAGCAGCCGCAGCAGCGCGTAGACGAGGGCTGACCGGACACGCATACCGCCATTCTACGGCCGTGCCCCGGGGGTTCGCCCCGGCCGCCTCGGGCCGCGAGCGCGCGCCTAGGATGGAGGAATGCCGCGCGTGTACCTCGTTCTGGCGCTGCTGCTGGCCGCGTTCTGGGTCTACAGCATCGTCGATTGCGCCGTGCAGTCTCCGACCCGTCACCGCGGGGTCAGCAAGCCGATCTGGCTGCTCATCGTGATCCTGCTGCCGGTCGTGGGCGGCATCCTCTGGTTCGTCATTGGTCGCTCCCGCGCGTCGTCGAACCGGGTGGTCTTCCGCGCCCCCGACGACGACCCCGACTTCCTCGGTCGCCTCAACACGACGAGCGATCAGGACGAGCGCATCCGCCGCCTCGAGGAGGAGCTCGCCGCCCTCGACTCCGAGGCGCCCGACCCGCGCGAGCGCCCCGTCGACCCGCCGGCGGACGACGACTCCGACGAGCAGTCGCGCGGGTCGCGTTCCTGACATGACGCGCGACGGATCCGGCCGTGCGCCCGCGACCGACGCCGCGGCGGCGCTGCTCGGCCGGTTGATCGAGCGCGGGCTGCGCCACGTCGTCCTCTCGCCGGGCTCCCGCTCGCAGGCCCTCGCGCTGGTCGCGGCCGAACTCGAGTCGCGCGGCCTCATCCGGCTGCACGTGCGCATCGACGAGCGCGTCGCCGGGTTCACCGCGCTCGGCATCGGACGCGAGGACCGGATGCCGGCGGCCGTGATCTGCACGTCCGGCACCGCGGTCGCGAACCTCCTTCCCGCCGTGCTCGAAGCGCACCACTCCGGTGTGCCGCTGCTGCTGCTGACCGCGGACCGCCCGCCCGAGCTGCGCGGGGTCGGCGCGAACCAGGCCACCCGCCAGCCGGGGATGTTCTCGGGCTTCGTGCGCCTCGAATCCGACCTGCCGGTCGCCGAGGCGCTTGCGGACGCGATCGACGGCGACGAGGTGGCGCCGTTCCGCGCCGCCGCCGACGAGGGGTGGGATGCCGCGGCGGGCGCCGGATCCCGCGTCGCCGGGCCCGTGCACCTCAACGTCCCGCTCCGCGAGCCGCTCGCCGGTGCGCTGCCGGAGTGGCTGCCGTCGTCGACGGGTGTGGTCGCGGCATCCGACCCTGCGGACGCCGCCGACGAGACCGCCGAGGCGGAGTGGGGCGCCCATTACCAGGGCGGCGGGGGCGTCGGCGCGGCGCTCGAGGTCGCCGGTGCGGAGCCGGTGGTGCTCGAGCCGGGGCCGCGGACGGTCGTCGTCGCGGGCGCCGATGCGGGGACGGATGCCGAGCAGTTGGCGCACGAGGGCGGGTTCCCGCTCATCGCCGAGATCGTGAGTGGCGCGCGCTTCGGTCGGCACCTGGTGCACGGGTACCGGCGGCTGCTGTCCGACCCCGAGCTCGGCGGCCGCGTCGAACGGGCGGTCGTGTTCGGGCACCCGACGCTGAGCCGCGAGGTCGCTCGGCTGCTGAGTCGCGCGGACGTCGAGGTGCTCGCGGTGCGCGGTCCGGGCGAGCAGCTGAACCTCAACGGCACGACGGTCGCCGTGGACGGCGTGACCGCTCCGTCGGCGGCCGCGGACCGGGAGTGGCTCGGAGCGTGGATGCGGGCGTCGCGGGAGCAGATCGTCGACCTCAGTCCCGCCGCGCCCGATGCCGATGCGCTGTCGTCGGCGGTGCCGGCCGAGCGGTTGGGGGCGATCTCGGCCGAGCTCGGCGCGATCCGCGCGCCCGTCGATCGGGCGGTTCTGGTGGATGCCGTGTGGCGGGCCACGTGGCCGCACGACCGGCTGCTGTTCGGATCGTCGCGGCTGGTCCGGGTGGCCGACGAGATCCTCGGCGGCAAGAAGGTGCCGGTGCACGCGAACCGCGGGCTCGCCGGCATCGACGGCACGGTCGCGACGGGACTCGGGATCGCGGCTGCCTCGCAGCGCGGTGCGACGCCGGGAGTCACGCGGGTGCTGCTGGGCGACCTGGCGTTCCTGCACGACGTGGGGGCGCTGCTGCATCCTCCGGCCGAGGGGGAGCCGCGGATTCAGGTCATCGTCGGCAACGACGGCGGCGGGACGATCTTCGACGGTCTCGAGGTTGCCGGGGTCGCCGGTGCCGAGGCGTTCGACCGGGTGCAGTTCACGCCGCAGACGGCGCGGATCGAGGAGATCGCCCGCGCGTACGGGTGGGAGTACCGCCGGGTGACGACGCGGGGCGCGCTCGACCAGGCGTTGACCTCGCCGGCCGGGGGGCGCCAGATCATCGAGGTCCCGCTGACGCGGTAGCCGCGGCATCCGCAAGACCGTCGCGCGGAGGACTCCGGCAGGGCAGGATGTGCCGCATGAGTGCTGACGATCACTGGACCGGGTCACCGTCGACGCTGTTGCGGGTGGGGGCGGGGTTCCGCCTTGCCGATGTCGACCCGGCGTCGACGCCCGGGTACGACGGCGACAAGAAGTCGGGGCAGGCGGATCTCGCCGCCGCGGCGGAGGAGTTCGATCAGTTGCAGGAGCGGCTGTACGCGCAGAGTCGCACGCAGTCGGATGCGCCGTCGGTGCTGCTCGTGCTGCAGGCGATGGATTCGGCGGGCAAGGGCGGGATCGTCCGGCACGTGATCGGGGCGACGGATCCGCAGGGCGTGCATCTGAAGGCGTTCAAGAAGCCGACGCCCGAGGAGCTGGCGCACGACTTCCTGTGGCGGATCGAGCGGGAGGTTCCCGAGCCCGGGTACATCGGGGTGTTCGACCGGTCGCATTACGAGGACGTGCTGATCGGTCGGGTGCGGCAGCTCGCGGCTCCCGAGGAGATCGAGCGACGGTATGGCGCCATCGTCGACTTCGAGGACCGGTTGGCGGAGCGCGGTGTGCACCTTGTGAAGGTCATGCTGCACATCTCGGGCGATGAGCAGAAGGCGCGTCTGACGGAGCGGCTCGAGCGTCCGGACAAGCACTGGAAGTACAACCCCGGCGACGTAGACGAGCGGGAGCTGTGGCCGGCGTACATGGACGCTTATCAGGCGGTGTTCGATCGGACGTCGACGGATCGTGCGCCGTGGTTCGTGGTGCCCGCGAACCACAAGTGGTACGCGCGGTTGGCGGTGCAGGCGTTGCTGATCGAGGTCTTGGAGCGGATCGATCCGCAGTGGCCGGCGGCGGATTTCGACGTCGAGGCCGAGAAGGCGCGGCTCGCGGCGACCTGAGCGGTCAGTCGAGGTGCGAGCGGATGGCGCGGACGACGGCGTCGGGCAGCTCGACGGGGACGAAGTGCCCGCATCCGTGGATGACGTCGAGGCGGACGTCGGTGAAGTGGTCGGGCAGTTTGTCGGCCCAGTCGGTCGGGAACAGCGGGTCGGCGCCGGGCCACAGCATCGTGGTCGGAACGGTGATGGGGGCCGTGTCGGCGGTGTAGCCGCGGTTGGCGACGTACCACTGCAGGCTGGCGGCGAACGCGCCCGGCCGCGCGTAGGCGGCGATGATCTCGTCGAGGTGCGGCGGGGGTGCGGCATCCGCTCGCCAACTGTTCCAGGTGTGGGTGAGGTAGATGCGGACGGCGCGTTCGTCGCCGTCGATGAGCTGGGTGGCGACGGGGTCGCGGTGGAAGTGCTGGTACCAGAACACGGAGGCGAGGGCGGGGGATGCGGCGCGGTCGCCGATGCCCGGGTAGGCGGGGGTGAGGACGGCGCCGCGGAACCGGCTCGGGTCTGCGCGGAGGGCGGCTTGGGCGATGCGGCTGCCGATGTCGTAGCCGACGATGATGACGCCGCTCGTGATCCCGGCGTCGTCGAGCTGCGCGAGGACGCGTTCGGCGTGTGATTCGGCGGTGGATGCCTCGACGCTCGGGATGCCGTCGAACCCGGCCCCCATGCCGAGGATGTCGGGGGTGAGGGTGCGGAGGTCGGTCAGGTCGGCGGTGACCACGTCGTAGTCGGAGGGGAGTCCCGGCCAGCCGTGCAGGAGGACGACGGTGCGGTCGTCGCGGATGTCGGTCGTCATGGCGGCACCCTACAGATCGTCGCGGACGTCGCCAGTGACGCGGTCGATCCAGCGCCCGTCGCGGATCACGGCGGTCACGCCCGGAAGGAGCAGGAAGTCCGTGCCGATGCGCGCGCGGAGGGAGGCGACGTAGTCGGACATCGGCATTGGTCGAGTGTAGGCAGTGGGCTGTGGTGGACGCGTGCGCGGCGGGGACGCGCTTGTTCGCGCCGCGGGCGTCAGAATGGTGCGGGTTCGACTGGTGCGATTGGCGGCGGTGGAGGTGGTGGTGCGGCAGGGCTGAAGGCGACCGCGGGGATAGGTGCGTCTTCGCGGTAGATCCTGCCGAGGGGTGAGGTCCATTCCAGGACGCCACCCTTCAGTTGTCGCACCCTCCACGCGGTGAACTGCTTCATGGAGTGATGCCGTTGGCACAGATGAGCCAAGTTGGTGAGCTCCGTCCGTCCGCCGAGGGCATGGTCGTGAGTGTGATCCACTTCGCAGCGGATCGCGGCGACGCGGCATCCGGGGAACCGGCAGTGCTGGTCACGGGCTTGCAGGAAACGTCGCATCCCGGACGGGACCCGATATGAGTCGGTCGACACCGTGACACCCGTGGTGGGGTCGTGGAACAGGCGTTCCCAGACGTGGGTGCCGCCGGCGAGCGT
>NZ_LSTV01000006.1 GCF_001644225.1 Microbacterium oleivorans
CGAAAGAAGTCCGGCGGTGTCCTACTCTCCCACAGGGTCCCCCCTGCAGTACCATCGGCGCTGTGAGGCTTAGCTTCCGGGTTCGGAATGTGACCGGGCGTTTCCCTCACGCTATGGCCGCCGAAACACTATTGATGTTTCAGTCTGCACAACGATTGTTCGTTATGCGGTTCTCGACCGTACATCGAGAACCACTCAGTGGACGCAAGCACCTAAACGGTGTGTTATCAAGTCATCGGCTTATTAGTACCGGTCAGCTTCACGTGTTACCACGCTTCCACATCCGGCCTATCAACCCAGTAGTCTGGCTGGGAGCCTCTCACCCGAAGGTATGGAAATCTCATCTTGAGGCCGGCTTCCCGCTTAGATGCTTTCAGCGGTTATCCATCCCGAACGTAGCTAACCAGCGGTGCTCTTGGCAGAACAACTGGCACACCAGAGGTTCGTCCAACCCGGTCCTCTCGTACTAGGGTCAGATCCTCTCAAATTTCCTACGCGCGCAGCGGATAGGGACCGAACTGTCTCACGACGTTCTAAACCCAGCTCGCGTACCGCTTTAATGGGCGAACAGCCCAACCCTTGGGACCTACTCCAGCCCCAGGATGCGACGAGCCGACATCGAGGTGCCAAACCATGCCGTCGATATGGACTCTTGGGCAAGATCAGCCTGTTATCCCCGAGGTACCTTTTATCCGTTGAGCGACAGCGCTTCCACAAGCCACTGCCGGATCACTAGTCCCGACTTTCGTCCCTGCTCGACCTGTCAGTCTCACAGTCAAGCTCCCTTGTGCACTTACACTCGCCACCTGATTGCCAACCAGGTTGAGGGAACCTTTGGGCGCCTCCGTTACTTTTTGGGAGGCAACCGCCCCAGTTAAACTACCCACCAGGCACTGTCCCTGAACCGGATTACGGTTCGAAGTTAGATATCCAGAGTGACCAGAGTGGTATTTCAACAATGACTCCACGGTAACTGGCGTCACCGCTTCATAGTCTCCCACCTATCCTACACAAGCCACACCGAACACCAATACCAAGCTGTAGTAAAGGTCACGGGGTCTTTCCGTCCTGCTGCGCGTAACGAGCATCTTTACTCGTAATGCAATTTCGCCGAGTTCGCGGTTGAGACAGTTGGGAAGTCGTTACGCCATTCGTGCAGGTCGGAACTTACCCGACAAGGAATTTCGCTACCTTAGGATGGTTATAGTTACCACCGCCGTTTACTGGGGCTTAAATTCTCAGCTTCGCCTTGCGGCTAACCGGTCCTCTTAACCTTCCAGCACCGGGCAGGCGTCAGTCCGTATACATCGTCTTGCGACTTGGCACGGACCTGTGTTTTTAGTAAACAGTCGCTACCCACTAGTCTCTGCGGCCACCACACCCTTTCCGGAGCAAGTCCGTATAAGTGGATGGCCCCCCTTCTCCCGAAGTTACGGGGGCATTTTGCCGAGTTCCTTAACCACGATTCTCTCGATCTCCTTGGTATTCTCTACCTGACCACCTGAGTCGGTTTGGGGTACGGGCAGCTAGAACCTCGCGTCGATGCTTTTCTTGGCAGCATAGGATCACCCACTTTTTATCCGCATCGTGTCTCAGCCTGAATGAGAGACGGATTTGCCTATCTCTCGGCCTACGCACTTGCCCCGGGACAACCATCGCCCGGGTTGGGCTACCTTCCTGCGTCACACCTGTTAATACGCTAGCCGCACCAGAACGGGTTCGAGCGTTAGACCGGCCGGCTTCACCCCGAAGGGATCCACTCAGCCGGGTTAGGACTCTTAGCACTACTGGATTAGCTGGGGCGGTTCTTCGCCGGTACGGGAATATCAACCCGTTGTCCATCGACTACGCCTGTCGGCCTCGCCTTAGGTCCCGACTTACCCAGGGAAGATTAGCTTGACCCTGGAACCCTTGGTCTTTCGGAGGACGTGTTTCTCACACGTCTTTCGCTACTCATGCCTGCATTCTCACTCGTGTAGCCTCCACGGCTGGTTCACACCGCCGCTTCGCTGGCCACACGACGCTCTCCTACCCATCAACACGGCTGGACCACGAAGGCCTACCAATAATGTCAATGCCACAACTTCGGTGGCGTGCTTGAGCCCCGTTACATTGTCGGCGCGGAATCACTTGACCAGTGAGCTATTACGCACTCTTTCAAGGGTGGCTGCTTCTAAGCCAACCTCCTGGTTGTCACAGCAACTCCACATCCTTTCCCACTTAGCACGCGCTTTGGGACCTTAGTTGGTGGTCTGGGTTGTTTCCCTCTCGACTATGAAGCTTATCCCCCACAGTCTCACTGCTGCGCTCTCACTTACCGGCATTCGGAGTTTGGCTGACGTCAGTAACCTTGTAGGGCCCATCGGCCATCCAGTAGCTCTACCTCCGGCAAGAAACACGCAACGCTGCACCTAAATGCATTTCGGAGAGAACCAGCTATCACGAAGTTTGATTGGCCTTTCACCCCTATCCACAGCTCATCCCCTCAGTTTTCAACCTAAGTGGGTTCGGCCCTCCACGACGTCTTACCGTCGCTTCAGCCTGGCCATGGATAGATCACTTCGCTTCGGGTCTAGGACATGCGACTGAATCGCCCTATTCAGACTCGCTTTCGCTACGGCTACCCCACACGGGTTAACCTCGCCACATATCGCTAACTCGCAGGCTCATTCTTCAAAAGGCACGCTGTCACACCTACCAGGGGTGCTCCAACGGTTTGTAAGCAAACGGTTTCAGGTACTATTTCACTCCCCTCCCGGGGTACTTTTCACCTTTCCCTCACGGTACTTGTCCGCTATCGGTCATCTGGGAGTATTTAGGCTTATCAGGTGGTCCTGACAGATTCACACGGGATTTCTCGGGCCCCGTGCTACTTGGGATACTCTTCGCGTCAAGAGAAGCATTTCGACTACGGGGTTGGCACCCTCTATGACCCGCCTTTCAATGCGGTTCGTCTATACCTTCTTGTAACGCCGACAGATCGGCAGAACTGTCTGAAAAGTCCCACAACCCCCAACGTGCAACGCCTGCCGGCTATCACACACGCTAGGTTTAGCCTGTTCCGGTTTCGCTCGCCACTACTAACGGAATCGCGGTTGCTTTCTCTTCCTGTGGGTACTGAGATGTTTCACTTCCCCACGTTCCCTCTACCCGCCCTATATATTCAGGCGGGAGTCACCAGGTACGCACGCGCCCTGGCGGGGTTTCCCCATTCGGACATCCTCGGATCAAAACTTGCTTATCAGTTCCCCGAGGCTTATCGCAGATTGCTACGTCCTTCTTCGGCTCCAGATGCCAAGGCATCCACCGTTTGCTCTTAAAGACTTGAAATCACATGAGTTGAATCGTCAATCGAAATTGACTAATGATCTTTAAGATCATCTATCACGAACCAATCCGAAGATCAGCTCGCAAGATGCTCGCGTCCACTGTGTAGTTCTCAAAGTACGGGCGGTACCTCCCCCGCACCGGCACTGCCGGCACAAGAAAAGGCCCAGAGGTTCGGACTCTCATCCGGTCCCTCAGGACCCAACAGCGTGCATGCACCAGACCCACCAGCCCTCCCGTTCCCACCGCAAGCGGCGTACTAGAGAAAACCTTCAGACCTGATGCCTCGTCAAATGTTCCACCCATGAGCTCCGGTCGAGAACATTCGTCTCGAAACCGGCTCTGTCACTCCGAAGAGTGCAGTGCTCCTTAGAAAGGAGGTGATCCAGCCGCACCTTCCGGTACGGCTACCTTGTTACGACTTAGTCCTAATTACCGATCCCACCTTCGACGGCTCCCTCCACAAGGGTTGGGCCACCGGCTTCAGGTGTTACCGACTTTCATGACTTGACGGGCGGTGTGTACAAGACCCGGGAACGTATTCACCGCAGCGTTGCTGATCTGCGATTACTAGCGACTCCGACTTCATGAGGTCGAGTTGCAGACCTCAATCCGAACTGGGACCGGCTTTTTGGGATTCGCTCCACCTCGCGGTATTGCAGCCCTTTGTACCGGCCATTGTAGCATGCGTGAAGCCCAAGACATAAGGGGCATGATGATTTGACGTCATCCCCACCTTCCTCCGAGTTGACCCCGGCAGTATCCCATGAGTTCCCACCATTACGTGCTGGCAACATAGAACGAGGGTTGCGCTCGTTGCGGGACTTAACCCAACATCTCACGACACGAGCTGACGACAACCATGCACCACCTGTTTACGAGTGTCCAAAGAGTTGACCATTTCTGGCCCGTTCTCGTATATGTCAAGCCTTGGTAAGGTTCTTCGCGTTGCATCGAATTAATCCGCATGCTCCGCCGCTTGTGCGGGTCCCCGTCAATTCCTTTGAGTTTTAGCCTTGCGGCCGTACTCCCCAGGCGGGGAACTTAATGCGTTAGCTGCGTCACGGAATCCGTGGAATGGACCCCACAACTAGTTCCCAACGTTTACGGGGTGGACTACCAGGGTATCTAAGCCTGTTTGCTCCCCACCCTTTCGCTCCTCAGCGTCAGTAACGGCCCAGAGATCTGCCTTCGCCATCGGTGTTCCTCCTGATATCTGCGCATTCCACCGCTACACCAGGAATTCCAATCTCCCCTACCGCACTCTAGTCTGCCCGTACCCACTGCAGACCCGAGGTTGAGCCTCGGGATTTCACAGCAGACGCGACAAACCGCCTACGAGCTCTTTACGCCCAATAATTCCGGATAACGCTTGCGCCCTACGTATTACCGCGGCTGCTGGCACGTAGTTAGCCGGCGCTTTTTCTGCAGGTACCGTCACTTTCGCTTCTTCCCTGCTAAAAGAGGTTTACAACCCGAAGGCCGTCATCCCTCACGCGGCGTTGCTGCATCAGGCTTTCGCCCATTGTGCAATATTCCCCACTGCTGCCTCCCGTAGGAGTCTGGGCCGTGTCTCAGTCCCAGTGTGGCCGGTCACCCTCTCAGGCCGGCTACCCGTCGACGCCTTGGTGAGCCATTACCTCACCAACAAGCTGATAGGCCGTGAGCCCATCCCAGACCGAAAAATCTTTCCAACTGCTGACCATGCGATCGCAGCTCATATCCGGTATTAGACGCCGTTTCCAGCGCTTATCCCAGAGTCAGGGGCAGGTTGCTCACGTGTTACTCACCCGTTCGCCACTGATCCACAGAGCAAGCTCTGCTTCACCGTTCGACTTGCATGTGTTAAGCACGCCGCCAGCGTTCATCCTGAGCCAGGATCAAACTCTCCGTAAAAGAAAAATACTGACAACGACCGGAATAGGCCGAAGCAGCGAGTTTGAACTGACCAAAGAGATAAATCATTGCTGACTATCCATCGCCGACACCGAAATGCCGGACTTTGATCCAAAGGAATCTCACCTCAGCCGAAGCCGAGATCGAGGTTATTTGGCATTTGACAAGTGCACGCTGTTGAGTTCTCAAGGATCGGATGCTCCCACACCACCCCCGCAAGGGCTTCGTAGTGAGGCAAC